>NZ_BCZA01000025.1 GCF_001598475.1 Pantoea agglomerans NBRC 102470 | reverse complement strand
GAGGTCTGGTTATCCGGCGGCGTGCTGTCGCCGGGGCCGTCGATCACAACGCTGTTGCTGTTGCCCGCCTCGTCGGTGGCTTCCACCACGACGTCTTTGGCGTCCACGCCCGCCGGATTCGGCTGGATGCTCCAGTGACCGTCCGCGTCCGCCACCGTGCTGGTCACGCTGTCGCTGACCGGATCGGTGATCACGATCACCGCGCCCGGCTCGGCGTTACCGGCCAGCTCGTCCTCGGTGTTGTTCGTGATTTCCGGAGCCGCCGTGCTGGTGTCAACGGTAAAGCTCCAGTCGCCGTCTGCCTGCGGGCCTTCGTTGCCCGCCGCGTCCACCGCCGCAACCGTCAGGTCGTGAGAGGTGCCGTCCGCCATATCCTGCTCCGGCGTCCAGCTCCACTTGCCGTCCGCGTCCACCGCTGCGCTGCCGACGAGCTCGCCGTTGTCATAGATGTTGACGTGATCGATGTCGGCGGTTGCGTCGCCGGAAAGAGTCGGCCGCGCGTC
>NZ_BCZA01000024.1 GCF_001598475.1 Pantoea agglomerans NBRC 102470 | reverse complement strand
AATTTATCAGACAATCTGTGTGGGCACTCGCAGGATTGATATCAGCGTCTCCGGACGTAAAAAATATCAAGCCTCACGAGTGAACACATAATGAAATTCATTATGACGTTTTACAGATGAGCACCGCTTAACTTGTTTAAGCAAATCAAACTTAAATTGAAGAGTTTGATCATGGCTCAGATTGAACGCTGGCGGCAGGCCTAACACATGCAAGTCGGACGGTAGCACAGAGGAGCTTGCTCCTTGGGTGACGAGTGGCGGACGGGTGAGTAATGTCTGGGGATCTGCCCGATAGAGGGGGATAACCACTGGAAACGGTGGCTAATACCGCATAACGTCGCAAGACCAAAGAGGGGGACCTTCGGGCCTCTCACTATCGGATGAACCCAGATGGGATTAGCTAGTAGGCGGGGTAATGGCCCACCTAGGCGACGATCCCTAGCTGGTCTGAGAGGATGACCAGCCACACTGGAACTGAGACACGGTCCAGACTCCTACGGGAGGCAGCAGTGGGGAATATTGCACAATGGGCGCAAGCCTGATGCAGCCATGCCGCGTGTATGAAGAAGGCCTTCGGGTTGTAAAGTACTTTCAGCGGGGAGGAAGGCGATGGGGTTAATAACCTT
>NZ_BCZA01000023.1 GCF_001598475.1 Pantoea agglomerans NBRC 102470 | reverse complement strand
TTGTATCTTGTTTTCTGTAGTGGTTAGCTCCCACTACAGGAAGCAGGATGAATCTGTGTCATCCATCAGGATTCGATCCTGTGTGTCAGCCTAGATCTCCTGCTTCCCCTTTCACGCCAGCATTAACTTTGAACGGTTGCCAGGAGCAGCGACTCCGCATGCACAAGGGAAACGGGCGTGATGGTATCAGGTGAAAGGAGACGCAAAATGATTCAGCTCGGTGTTGATGTCGGGAAAAGTAAAATTGATGTCTGCCTGCTTCCGGAAGGCCCCGGGGGCAGGAAAAAAACCAAAGTGCTTTCTAACGGACCGGACGTGGCCCGGCAGTTGCTTGAGTGGCTGGCGGTCAGAAAAGTCGCTCTTTCTGAGCTACAGGTCATCCTGGAGCCGACGGGAACCTATCATGAGCATCTTGCTTATGGTCTGCATGAAAAAGGACTTCGCGTGGTGGTTGCCAGTCCGGTCCGTGTGCGGTCTTTTGCTACAGGCATGGGCATTCTGACGAAAAACGACCACGTAGATGCCCATGTTCTGGCGCTCTATGGCGCACTGCGCCAGCCGGAAGCATGGGTGCCCCCGCCACCGGCCATCCGGGAACTGAAAGCGCTGCTGAAAAGGCGCGATGCGCTGCGGGAAGATTTGCAGCGTGAGCAGAACCGGCTGGAAAAACTGCACGTCACCCGCTTTTCCACACGCGTTGAAGCTTCAGTAACAAAAATGATAGCGGCGCTGGATGCAGAGCTGCTTTCGGTCCAGCAGCAGATCGACGACCATATTGATAACCATCCGGACCTGAAGCAGGACATGAAGTACCTGACGTCGGTGAAAGGCATTGGTAAGCAGGTGGGCTCGAATATGCTGGCAGTGCTGCGTGGAAACGCCTTCAGCAGCCCGGAACAGGCGGCGGCATGGCTGGGTCTGGTTCCGCGGGAGAAACGGTCAGGCAGTTCAGTGAACGGCCGTTCACGCCTGACCAAAACGGGTCCGGCCGATTTACGGGCTAAACTGTATCTCAGCGCCATGACGGCGAT
>NZ_BCZA01000021.1 GCF_001598475.1 Pantoea agglomerans NBRC 102470 | reverse complement strand
GAATCGCCACGGATAATCTAGACACTTCCGAGCCGTTGATAATACTGGTTTTCATATTCTGTCGGTGGCATCTGATCGCTAGAACCATGCCGACGCTTACTGTTATAAAACATTTCGATGTAATCAAAAATATCGCTGCGGGCTTCTTCCCGCGTTCCGTAGATCTTTTTCTTTATCCGTTCGCGTTTCAACAACTGGAAAAAGCTTTCTGCAACCGCATTATCATGGCAGTTACCGCGACGGCTCATGCTGCCCTCCAGGCCGTGTGATTTCAGGAACGACTGCCACTCATGGCTTGTGTACTGACTGCCCTGATCCGAATGAACCAACACCTGTTTTTGGGGATTACGCCGCCATACAGCCATCAGCAGTGCGTTCAGGACAATGTCCTTTGTCATCCGGGATTGCATGGACCAGCCGATAATTTTGCGTGAGAACAGATCAACAACCACGGCAAGATACAGCCAGCCTTCGTGGGTCCTGATGTAGGTTATGTCCGTTACCCAACGCTCATCCGGAGCATCCGGATTGAACTGTCGCTGGAGCCTGTTGGGCGACACGATACTGGCCTCGCCTTTACGTGCCCGCGGGCTCCGGTATCCGACCTGAGCCTTTATCCCGACACGTTTCATCAGTCGCCAGACTCTGTTCACTCCGCACTGTTGCCCGCTGTCCCGCAGATCCAAATGGATTTTGCGATAACCATAGACGCATCCCGATTCCAGCCAGAACTGTTTAATCTGTCCTGTCAGTCTTAGGTCTGCCTGATGGCGTTGTGAATGCGGCTGCTGAAGCCAGGCGTAAAAACCACTGGGATGAACATCCAGCACCCGACAGAGCAGGCGAACAGGCCAGCAACAGATGTTGTCACGGATAAAGGCGTACCTCAGTCGGACAGCTTTGCGAAGTACGCCGCGGCTTTTTTTAATATGTCCCGTTCGTCGGTAACCCGCTTCAGCTCTTTCTGGAGACGGCGGATCTCGGCCTGAGCATCTGACTCTTCTTTATTAGTGGAAGAATCTGGACCGTACTTCTTTATCCAGGCGTAAAGGCTGTGGGTGGTGATATCGAGACGTGTTGCAACGCTGGCAACAGAATAACCGCGATCAACAACCTGTTTGACTGCTTCAATTTTAAACTCTTCGGGATAACGCTTACCGCTCATGGACACCTCTCTTTAAGCCATCTTAAATGACTCTGAGGTGTCTGTTAAACCCGTGGCGATTC
>NZ_BCZA01000020.1 GCF_001598475.1 Pantoea agglomerans NBRC 102470 | reverse complement strand
GCGATGCGTTCGAGTCTCTCAAATGCTTGCAATTCGCAGCGTTGTAAAACGCCTGTGGGTTGTGAGGTTAAGCGACTAAGCGTACACGGTGGATGCCCAGGCAGTCAGAGGCGATGAAGGACGTGCTAATCTGCGTAAAGCGACGGTAAGGTGATATGAACCGCTACAGCCGTCGATGTCCGAATGGGGAAACCCGGTGCACTCTGTGCATCATTGCAGCATGAATACATAGTGCTGCAAGGCGAACCGGGGGAACTGAAACATCTAAGTACCCCGAGGAAAAGAAATCAACCGAGATTCCCCCAGTAGCGGCGAGCGAACGGGGAGCAGCCCAGAGCCTGAATCAGTTTGTGTGTTAGTGGAAGCGTCTGGAAAGTCGCAGGGTACAGGGTGATACTCCCGTACACAAAAGCACACAAGCTGTGAGCTCGATGAGTAAGGCGGGACACGTGGTATCCTGTCTGAATATGGGGGGACCATCCTCCAAGGCTAAATACTCCTGACTGACCGATAGTGAACCAGTACCGTGAGGGAAAGGCGAAAAGAACCCCGGCGAGGGGAGTGAAACAGAACCTGAAACCGTGTACGTACAAGCAGTGGGAGCCTTCTTTATGGGGGTGACTGCGTACCTTTTGTATAATGGGTCAGCGACTTATATTCTGTAGCAAGGTTAACCGTATAGGGGAGCCGCAGGGAAACCGAGTCTTAACTGGGCGTTAAGTTGCAGGGTATAGACCCGAAACCCGGTGATCTAGCCATGGGCAGGTTGAAGGTTGGGTAACACTAACTGGAGGACCGAACCGACTAATGTTGAAAAATTAGCGGATGACCTGTGGCTGGGGGTGAAAGGCCAATCAAACCGGGAGATAGCTGGTTCTCCCCGAAAGCTATTTAGGTAGCGCCTCGTGAACTCATCTTCGGGGGTAGAGCACTGTTTCGGCTAGGGGGCCATCCCGGCTTACCAACCCGATGCAAACTGCGAATACCGAAGAATGTTATCACGGGAGACACACGGCGGGTGCTAACGTCCGTCGTGAAGAGGGAAACAACCCAGACCGCCAGCTAAGGTCCCAAAGTCATGGTTAAGTGGGAAACGATGTGGGAAGGCACAGACAGCCAGGATGTTGGCTTAGAAGCAGCCATCATTTAAAGAAAGCGTAATAGCTCACTGGTCGAGTCGGCCTGCGCGGAAGATGTAACGGGGCTAAACCATGCACCGAAGCTGCGGCAGCGACGCTTAGGCGTTGTTGGGTAGGGGAGCGTTCTGTAAGCCGTCGAAGGTGTGCTGTGAGGCATGCTGGAGGTATCAGAAGTGCGAATGCTGACATAAGTAACGATAAAGCGGGTGAAAAGCCCGCTCGCCGGAAGACCAAGGGTTCCTGTTCAACGTTAATCGGAGCAGGGTGAGTCGACCCCTAAGGCGAGGCCGAAAGGCGTAGTCGATGGGAAACAGGTTAATATTCCTGTACTCGGTGTTACTGCGAAGGGGGGACGGAGAAGGCTATATCAGCCGGGCGACGGTTGTCCCGGTTTAAGCGTGTAGGCGGAGTGTCCAGGTAAATCCGGACGCTTGTTAACGCTGAGGCGTGACGACGAGGCACTACGGTGCTGAAGTGATAAATGCCCAGCTTCCAGGAAAAGCCTCTAAGCATCAGGTAACACAGAATCGTACCCCAAACCGACACAGGTGGTCAGGTAGAGAATACCAAGGCGCTTGAGAGAACTCGGGTGAAGGAACTAGGCAAAATGGTGCCGTAACTTCGGGAGAAGGCACGCTGGCGCGTAGGTGGAGGGACCTGCTCCCCGAGCCGAAGCCAGTCGAAGATACCAGCTGGCTGCAACTGTTTATTAAAAACACAGCACTGTGCAAACACGAAAGTGGACGTATACGGTGTGACGCCTGCCCGGTGCCGGAAGGTTAATTGATGGGGTTATCCGCAAGGAGAAGCTCTTGATCGAAGCCCCGGTAAACGGCGGCCGTAACTATAACGGTCCTAAGGTAGCGAAATTCCTTGTCGGGTAAGTTCCGACCTGCACGAATGGCGTAATGATGGCCAGGCTGTCTCCACCCGAGACTCAGTGAAATTGAACTCGCTGTGAAGATGCAGTGTACCCGCGGCAAGACGGAAAGACCCCGTGAACCTTTACTACAGCTTGACACTGAACATTGAGCCTTGATGTGTAGGATAGGTGGGAGGCTTTGAAGCGCGGACGCCAGTCTGCGTGGAGCCAACCTTGAAATACCACCCTTTAATGTTTGATGTTCTAACGTAGGCCCGTGATCCGGGCTGCGGACAGTGTCTGGTGGGTAGTTTGACTGGGGCGGTCTCCTCCTAAAGAGTAACGGAGGAGCACGAAGGTCAGCTAATCACGGTCGGACATCGTGAGGTTAGTGCAATGGCATAAGCTGGCTTGACTGCGAGAGTGACGGCTCGAGCAGGTGCGAAAGCAGGTCATAGTGATCCGGTGGTTCTGAATGGAAGGGCCATCGCTCAACGGATAAAAGGTACTCCGGGGATAACAGGCTGATACCGCCCAAGAGTTCATATCGACGGCGGTGTTTGGCACCTCGATGTCGGCTCATCACATCCTGGGGCTGAAGTAGGTCCCAAGGGTACGGCTGTTCGCCGTTTAAAGTGGTACGCGAGCTGGGTTTAGAACGTCGTGAGACAGTTCGGTCCCTATCTGCCGTGGGCGCTGGAGAATTGAGGGGGGTTGCTCCTAGTACGAGAGGACCGGAGTGAACGCACCACTGGTGTTCGGGTTGTCATGCCAATGGCATTGCCCGGTAGCTAAGTGCGGAAAAGATAAGTGCTGAAAGCATCTAAGCACGAAACTTGCCCCGAGATGAGTTCTCCCTGACTCCTTGAGAGTCCTGAAGGGACGTTGAAGACTACGACGTTGATAGGCCGGGTGTGTAAGCGCAGCGATGCGTTGAGCTAACCGGTACTAATGACCCGTGAGGCTTAACCTTACAACGCCAGAGGCGTTTTT
>NZ_BCZA01000019.1 GCF_001598475.1 Pantoea agglomerans NBRC 102470 | reverse complement strand
GAAAGTGCGGGGCTTTTTTACGTCCGCAGATCGTGAAAAACCTCATCATAACCCCCGAAAACAGCCTGAGAACCCCTCTCTGATACGGTAAACTACGGCCAGATAACTCAGTAAAGGCCGTCAAATGTCCAGCCAGCATCCCTCCTTAAAAGCCGACAATACGCTTGGGCTTGAAGTACATACACAGAAACGCATCGTCGCCGAGACGCCAGCCGCCATTCTGGCAGCATGGCAGGCCAGCCAGAGTGATCAAACGCCTTTCCTCGTGCTCGGTGAAGGCAGCAATGTCCTCTTCCTGGAAGATTTTGCCGGTACAGTGGTGCTGAACCGCATCAAAGGCATCAAAATTCAGGATGAATATGAGTGCTGGAAATTGCACGTCGGGGCAGGTGAGAACTGGCATCAGCTGGTTAAAAGCACGCTGGAAAAAGGAATCACAGGCCTGGAAAATCTGGCGTTGATCCCTGGTATGACCGGTTCGGCACCGATTCAGAACATAGGTGCTTATGGCGTGGAATTAAAAGACGTCTGCGAATACGTGGATGTACTTAATCTGCACAGTGGTCAGACAGAACGTCTCGATCGTGAAGCCTGTGAGTTTGGCTATCGTGACAGCATTTTTAAACATCACTACCAGTCAGGCTATGTCATCGTCGCAGTCGGGATAATATTGCCTAAGCAATGGCAACCGGTATTAACCTACGGCGATCTGAAAACGCTCAATCCGGTGACGGCCAATGCCTGGGATGTCTATCACGCGGTATGCCAGATGCGGCAGAGCAAATTACCCGATCCGAAAGTCACCGGTAATGTAGGCAGCTTTTTTAAAAATCCTGTCGTCACCGAGGCGCAGTGCAGCTCACTACTGACGCATTTTCCGACTATGCCACACTATCTGATGCCAAATGGTGAAATCAAACTGGCAGCAGGATGGCTTATCGATCAGTGCCAGCTGAAAGGTTATCGCATCGGGGGCGCGGCAGTTCACCAGCAACAGGCACTGGTGCTGATCAACGCTGAAAATGCCACTCCCGACGATATCGTTGCGCTGGCAAAAACCGTACGCGCTCAGGTTGGTGAAAAATTTGATGTCTGGCTTGAGCCCGAAGTGCGCTTTATTCAGGCGCAGGGTGAGTGTAATGCCGTCGGGGTGATCGCATGAAAGACCATAATGTTCCGCTAAAGCTGGTTGATATCTTATCTGATGGTGAGTTCCATTCCGGTGAGCAGCTGGGTGAAACGCTGGGCATGAGTCGCGCAGCCATAAATAAGCATATCCAGACGTTAAAAAGCTGGGGTCTTGATGTCTATACCGTGACAGGTAAAGGTTACAGTCTCTCTGCCCCGATACAGCTGCTGGATGAGCAGGCGATACTCTCACAGGTTACGCAGGGTAACGTCTCGGTAATCCCGGTGATTGATTCCACAAATCAGTATCTGCTGGAACGTATGCATGAAATGGAGTCGGGTGCTGCCTGCATTGCGGAATATCAGCAGGCGGGTCGAGGCCGTCGTGGCCGTCAGTGGTTTTCGCCCTTTGGCGCGAACCTCTACATGTCTATGTACTGGCGTCTGGAGCAGGGGCCGGCAGCGGCGATGGGTCTGAGCCTGGTAATTGGCATTATCATGGCTGAGACATTACGTTCATTAGGGGCCGATGATGTCCGCGTAAAATGGCCCAATGATATTTACCTTAACGATCGTAAACTGGCGGGTATTCTGGTCGAACTGACAGGTAAAACCGGCGATGCTGCGCAGATCGTGATTGGTGCAGGGATTAACCTGGCGATGCGAACAGCCGATGCATCACAGATTAATCAGGGCTGGATTAACCTGCAGGAGGCCGGGGTAACGGTAAACCGCAATGAGCTGGCGGCACGTCTGATCAACAGTCTGCGCGAAGCTCTGCCGCTCTTTGAGCAGGAGGGATTAACCCCGTTTGTCGCACGCTGGGCTGCGCTGGATAACTTTATTAACCGGCCGGTTAAGCTGCTTATCGGTGAACGTGAGGTCCATGGTATTGCGCGAGGCGTAGACAGCCAGGGTGGCCTGTTACTGGAACAGGATGGCGAAATAAAAGCCTGGGTGGGTGGAGAAATATCACTGCGTCCTGTCTGAGTAAAAAAAGCCTGCAGCAGCGCAGGCTTTTTTATGACAGCAGTTATTTACGCAAGCGAACCTTATCGACTGCATGATCGCCACTTTTGGTCATAATCAGGCTGGCTCGTTCGCGCGTCGGCAGGATATTTTCCTGCAGGTTAAGCCAGTTAATCTCTTTCCATAAATTACCGGCGATTTCAATCGCTTCTGCCTCTGAAAGCTGGGCGTAATGATGGAAATAGGAGTCCGGATTGGTAAATGCGCCCTGGCGGAATTTCAGGAATCGATTGATATACCAGCTTTGCAGGAGATCTTCCTCTGCATCAACATAGATAGAAAAATCGACGAAGTCTGAAACAAAGACATGATGGGGATCGTGGGGATAGTCCATTCCACTCTGTAATACATTCAGACCTTCCAGAATCAGAATATCAGGCTGCTGTATCACTTTATCGCCATCAGGGATGACATCATAAATCAGATGTGAATAGACCGGTGCGGTGACCTGACTGGCTCCCGACTTCAAATCGGAGACGAAATTGACCAACCGGTGCATATCGTAGGATTGCGGGAATCCTTTTTTCTTCATTAACCCACGCTCTTTCAGCACGGCATTAGGATGAAGGAAGCCATCAGTAGTGATCAATTCGACTTTGCGATGTTCAGGCCAGCGGCTGAGCAAAGCCTGCAAGACGCGCGCAGTAGTGCTTTTACCGACCGCTACGCTACCCGCAATACTGATGATATAGGGGATTTTCTGGCCATTGGTGCCCAGAAATTGCTCCAGTACAGCCTGCCGGCGAACGTTTGAACTTATATAAAAATTAAGCAGACGCGAAAGTGGCAGATAAATTTCCGCTACTTCCTCCAGCGAGAGATCCTCGTTGATGCCCTCCAGCTGCGCGATCTCTTCCTCTGACAGCGTCATAGGTACGGAATCACGTAATGCAGCCCATTGCTCACGAGTGAACTCTAAATAAGGCGTTGTCAGGGGGGTCGTTTTATCCATAAGCATGCATCTGACCGCAAATTCACGGCTATCAACCGCGTGTTATCCGATAAGCAGGACAGCACAGGTGAAGTGAATCACGAATCGCTGGTTTATCAGTGAGAACAATGGGCTGGAGGGTATCACCAGTATGGCTTTTAACAGAAGTAAAAAGATAAACGTGATCTCGCTTTCGTCGGCATACCCACAAAACATCATGGTGGCTTTAATTTTTACTGCTTTATCGTTGTTTATGATATTGCAGTTCATCACAGCGCATGTGCGGCTTTCATCTGCTTTTTACATTCCTGACAGCGTCTGAATGACAAAACGCCGCCATAAGGGCATAGAGAGAGGCTTAGGCGGTACAGATTCAATATGTCCCATAAGAACTTCAGCAAAAGAACAAACGGCGTAGAGTCATTTTGAAAGGCTCCACGCCTGGTCATCGTCGTACCGACATAAGGGACACGCATGTCAAAACAGGCCTGCTTTCTACAGAAAAGCGCCTGCACCTGATAAAAAAGCGCAGGCGAGGTCAAAAAAGCATCGTTCGGTACAAGTGTCTGAAATAAAAATGCTGCCCGCAGATCATTTACCTGCTGAAGAACGACCCAGGGAGAGGCGTGCGGCATTAGCGCGAGTCGACTGATCCTATGAAAACAGGACCAGATTGCACAAATATTCTGCACAAAAACACTAAAATGCGATGATTTGCACAAATAGTAAGCGATAGAAAAAAATAAGCGATTTTTTAGTTGCATCCAGAGCCCGACCTTCCTAGAATGCGCTCCACTTGATGCCGGCTTAGCTCAGTTGGTAGAGCAACTGACTTGTAATCAGTAGGTCACCAGTTCGATTCCGGTAGCCGGCACCATCAAGTAGGTGGGATTCCCGAGCGGCCAAAGGGAGCAGACTGTAAATCTGCCGTCACAGACTTCGAAGGTTCGAATCCTTCTCCCACCACCATCTCAACCTCGCGGTTGGGTACGCAGATAAACAACCTGTTTATCTGTCAGGTGAGTCACTTATCACCCTGAATTCAGACTGAGCGTTAGCGAAGTCAAAGTCGGTCAGTTTCGCTGACAGGCAGTAGATAATAGAGAAACATCTCTGTTATCTGCAAGCTACAGAAAGAACAGGTAGCCGAGTTCCAGGATGCGGGCATCGTATAATGGCTATTACCTCAGCCTTCCAAGCTGATGATGCGGGTTCGATTCCCGCTGCCCGCTCCAGATGTGCTGATATGGCTCAGTTGGTAGAGCGCACCCTTGGTAAGGGTGAGGTCCCCAGTTCGACTCTGGGTATCAGCACCACTTCCTTTAATCTCCCTCCTGATTTTCTCTGTAACTTCCTTGCAGTCAGGCATTGCCTGGTTAATGTGATGATATCATTGATATATCCGTGTCTTAGAGGGACTAGCGATGGCTAAAGAGCAATTTCAACGTAACAAACTGCACGTAAACGTGGGCACCATCGGTCACGTTGACCACGGTAAAACCACCCTGACTGCAGCTATCACTACCGTACTGGCTAAAACCAACGGCGGCCAGGCTCGTGCATTCGATCAGATCGACAGCACGCCTGAAGAAAAAGCCCGCGGTATCACCATCAACACCGCACACGTTGAGTATGAGACTGCTGCACGTCACTACGCTCACGTTGACTGCCCAGGCCACGCCGACTATGTGAAAAACATGATCACCGGTGCTGCGCAGATGGACGGCGCGATCCTGGTTGTTGCTGCGACTGATGGCCCAATGCCACAGACCCGTGAGCACATCCTGCTGGGTCGTCAGGTTGGCGTTCCTTACATCATCGTGTTCCTGAACAAGTGTGACATGGTTGATGATGAAGAGCTGCTGGAACTGGTAGAGATGGAAGTACGTGACCTGCTGTCACAGTACGACTTCCCAGGCGATGACACCCCGATCGTTCGTGGTTCTGCTCTGAAAGCGCTGGAAGGCGTTCCTGAGTGGGAAGCAAAAATCGTTGAGCTGGCTGAACACCTGGACAACTACATCCCGGATCCAGTCCGTGCGATCGACATGCCGTTCCTGCTGCCAATCGAAGACGTATTCTCAATCTCTGGCCGTGGTACCGTTGTTACCGGTCGTGTTGAGCGCGGCATCGTTAAAGTCGGCGACGAAGTTGAAATCGTGGGTATCAAAGATACTGCGAAATCAACCTGTACCGGTGTTGAGATGTTCCGTAAGCTGCTGGACCAGGGTCAGGCAGGCGAAAACTGTGGTGTTCTGCTGCGCGGTATCAAGCGTGAAGACATCCAGCGTGGCCAGGTTCTGGCTAAGCCAGGCTCAATCAAGCCGCACACCCAGTTCGAGTCAGAAGTTTACGTTCTGTCTAAAGACGAAGGTGGCCGCCATACTCCGTTCTTCAAAGGCTATCGTCCACAGTTCTACTTCCGTACAACTGATGTAACCGGTTCAGTAGAGCTGCCAGAAGGCGTTGAGATGGTCATGCCAGGCGACAACATCAAAATGGTTGTTACCCTGATCCACCCAATCGCAATGGACGAAGGTCTGCGCTTCGCAATCCGCGAAGGTGGCCGTACCGTTGGCGCGGGTGTTGTTGCTAAAGTTATCGCATAATTACCGATAACGTTTGACGCAATGCACACGGAAAGGGCATCATTTGATGCCCTTTTTGCACGCTGTTTCATAGAACCTGGCTCATCAGTGATTTTTTGAATCATAATCATTGCTGAGACAGGCTCTGTTATGCGGCGTTGGATACCGAGTTACGCCCCAAAAGCTCATTCGGTTTGGACGCCTCGCACTGCGGGGCAGAATAGTTTCTGAATTATTGTGGCAGGTTGGTTTATGAGTGCGAATACCGAAGCTCAAGGGAGCGGGCGTGGCCTGGAAGCGGTAAAGTGGGTAGTAGTCGTGTTACTGCTGCTTGCAGCGATTGTAGGTAACTACCTCTATCGTGATGTGTCACTGCCACTGCGTGCTTTAGCCGTAGTTGTACTGATTGCAGCGGCTGGCGGCATTGCGCTTTTAACGACCAAAGGCAAAGCGACCGTGGCTTTTGCTCGTGAAGCAAGAACAGAAATGCGTAAGGTTATCTGGCCAACCCGCCAGGAAACGCTGCACACCACGTTAATCGTTGCCGCGGTTACTGCCGTGATGTCACTGATTTTGTGGGGGCTGGATGGTATTCTGGTCCGTCTGGTATCGTTTATCACTGGCCTGAGGTTCTGAGATGTCTGAAGCTCCAAAGAAACGCTGGTACGTCGTACAGGCGTTTTCCGGTTTTGAAGGCCGCGTAGCACAATCGCTGCGCGAGCATATCAAATTGCACAACATGGAAGAGCTGTTTGGCGACGTCATGGTTCCGACTGAAGAAGTCGTTGAAATTCGTGGTGGCCAGCGTCGTAAGAGCGAGCGCAAGTTTTTCCCGGGATACGTACTGGTTCAGATGGTGATGAATGACGCCAGCTGGCACCTGGTACGCAGCGTCCCACGCGTGATGGGTTTCATCGGCGGTACATCTGACCGTCCGGCACCTATCAGCGATAAAGAAGTTGATGCGATCATGAACCGTCTGCAGCAGGTCGGCGACAAGCCTCGTCCGAAAACGCTGTTTGAGCCAGGTGAAATGGTTCGCGTTAATGACGGTCCTTTTGCTGACTTTAACGGTGTGGTTGAAGATGTGGATTACGAGAAGAGCCGCCTGACGGTATCCGTTTCCATCTTTGGACGTGCGACGCCGGTTGAGCTCGACTTCGGTCAGGTAGAGAAAGGTTAACCTCTTTCCGCTCACAAATTAGCTGTTGCAGCAGGCGCGAAATTTAACTACAATTTCGCGCCTTTTGTTTTTATGCGCTGGCAACAGCGTGTAAATCGTTATCACGGGGAGCCTTTACAGGCGCTATAACCCAATTGAGGAAATATCATGGCTAAGAAAGTCCAAGCCTACGTCAAGCTGCAGGTTGCAGCTGGTATGGCGAACCCAAGTCCACCGGTTGGTCCAGCTCTGGGTCAGCAGGGTGTTAACATCATGGAATTCTGCAAAGCGTTCAACGCTAAGACCGAATCTCTGGAAAAAGGTCTGCCGACTCCTGTTGTTATCACCGTATACAGCGACCGTTCTTTTACCTTCATTACCAAAACGCCCCCGGCTGCCGTACTGCTGAAAAAAGCAGCGGGCATCAAGTCTGGTTCTGGTAAGCCGAACAAAGATAAAGTCGGTAAAGTGACTCGTGCTCAGGTACGTGAAATCGCAGAAACCAAAGCTGCGGACATGACTGGTTCTGACGTTGAAGCGATGACTCGCTCAATCGAAGGTACTGCTCGTTCCATGGGCCTGGTAGTAGAGGACTAAGAAATGGCTAAGCTGACCAAGCGCATGACCGTAATTCGCGACAAAGTTGACGCGACCAAGCAGTATGATATTGCTGAAGCTGTTGCTCTGCTGAAAGAACTGGCTACTGCCAAGTTCGTTGAAAGCGTTGACGTTGCTGTCAACCTCGGCATTGATGCACGTAAATCTGATCAGAACGTTCGCGGCGCGACCGTTCTGCCACACGGTACTGGTCGTTCAGTACGTGTTGCTGTCTTCGCCCAGGGCGCCAACGCTGAAGCTGCTAAAGCAGCAGGCGCTGAGCTGGTAGGCATGGAAGACCTGGCTGATCAGATCAAGAAAGGCGAAATGAATTTTGACGTTGTTATTGCTTCTCCGGATGCAATGCGCGTTGTTGGCCAGCTGGGCCAGATTCTGGGTCCACGTGGCCTGATGCCAAACCCGAAAGTCGGTACTGTAACGCCTAACGTTGCTGAAGCGGTTAAGAACGCTAAAGCGGGTCAGGTTCGTTATCGTAACGACAAAAACGGCATCATCCACACTACCATCGGTAAAGTGGACTTTGACGCTGACAAACTGAAAGAAAACCTGGAGTCTCTGCTGGTTGCGCTGAAAAAAGCAAAACCATCTCAGGCGAAAGGCGTGTACATCAAGAAAGTTAGCCTTTCAACCACCATGGGCGCCGGCGTTGCCGTTGACCAGGCTGGTCTGAACGCAACAGCAAACTAATTGCTGCTTGAAACGGGCGAAAAATTCACCTAGAATCTTACGCCCGTTGTTCTGTTATTAACGGAACAGGACACCAGAGAGCCAGAACTGATTGTTGCGTGTATCGCCTTTCCCTCTGACTCTGCTGCGTCGCACAGAATTTAGGTTGGAGCCAGGCCTTATCCTGGCCTCCGTCCAAGACCGCAGGAGCTGCTTATCTCCGGATATTCCGCTTAATACCCTGCGTAGACGGTGACAGAACCAAAAGAATTTTTTCTTAGCTGGATTCTGCTCACCGTGTTCGAGCGCTTATTTCCCCTTGGGGTGAGTAAGTGAAGTGAGTTCCGGGGAAATCCTTTCCCGGTCAAATCCAGGAGCAAAAGCTAATGGCATTAAATCTTCAAGACAAACAAGCGATTGTTGCTGAAGTCAGCGAAGTAGCCAAAGGTGCGCTTTCAGCGGTTGTTGCGGATTCCCGTGGCGTTACCGTTGATAAAATGACCGAACTGCGTAAAGCAGGCCGTGAAGCTGGCGTTTACATGCGTGTTGTTCGTAACACCCTGCTGCGCCGCGTCGTTGAAGGAACTCAGTTTGAGTGCCTGAAAGACACGTTTGTTGGTCCGACCCTGATTGCATATTCTATGGAACACCCGGGCGCTGCTGCTCGTCTGTTCAAAGATTTCGCGAAAGCGAATGCAAAATTTGAGGTCAAAGCTGCAGCCTTTGAAGGTGAGCTGATCACGGCGGCCAATATTGACCGTCTGGCAACGCTGCCGACCTACGAAGAAGCACTGGCACGTCTGATGTCGACCATGAAAGAAGCCGCTGCCGGCAAACTGGTCCGCACTCTGGCTGCTGTACGCGATGCAAAAGAAGCGGCTTAAGGCCATCTTCTTTTCTTCGTACTTGCTTACGTATAAACTTTTTCTGATTCTTAGGAACAATTGTCATGTCTATTACTAAAGACCAAATTCTGGAAGCTGTTGCAGCGATGTCCGTAATGGAAGTAGTTGAGCTGGTTTCTGCTATGGAAGAAAAATTCGGCGTTTCTGCTGCTGCTGCTGTAGCTGTTGCTGCGGGCCCGGCTGAAGCTGTTGAAGAAAAAACTGAATTCGACGTAGTCCTGAAAGCTGTTGGCCCGAACAAGGTTGCAGTAATCAAAGCCGTACGTACTGCAACTGGTCTGGGCCTGAAAGAAGCCAAAGATCTGGTTGAAGCAACTGGCGTAATCAAAGAAGCGATCAGCAAAGATGACGCAGCTGCACTTGAAGCTGCTCTGAAAGAAGCTGGCGCTGAAGTTGAAGTTAAGTAAGACAGCCTTCGGGTTGCAGTCTGAGTAGTTTCAGGCTGATGGCTGGTGACTTTTTGGTCACCAGCCTTTTTGCGCTACAGGGTCTCAATGGGGTTTCACACTGTTTGTCCATTGTTACTCTTCAATATCTTTCTCTATCGACGACTTAATATACCGCTCTACCTGTGCGGGTTCCCTGCCCTCGCAACAGCGATGAAATGATTTAAGCGTGATAGAAAGAGGTATTGCACTGCTGCTGCGCAGCCAGTGAATCAAACAAAATCGTGTTGCATGAACTGTCCTGTCAGGACGGACAGCGTGGGTCGACTTGTCAGCTAGCTGAGGAACCCTATGGTTTACTCCTATACCGAGAAAAAACGTATTCGTAAGGATTTTGGTAAACGTCCGCAAGTACTGGACATACCTTATCTCCTTTCCATCCAGCTCGACTCGTTCCAGAAGTTTATCGAGCAAGATCCAGAAGGTCAGTACGGACTGGAAGCTGCATTCCGCTCTGTATTCCCTATTGCGAGCTACAGCGGCAACTCTGAGTTGCAGTATGTCAGCTATCGCCTGGGTGAACCTGTCTTTGACGTGAAAGAGTGTCAGATCCGTGGCGTGACCTATTCGGCACCGCTGCGCGTGAAACTGCGTCTGGTGGTCTATGAGCGCGAAGCGCCAGAAGGCACCGTAAAAGACATTAAAGAACAAGAAGTCTACATGGGCGAAATTCCGCTCATGACCGACAATGGTACCTTTGTTATCAATGGTACCGAGCGCGTTATCGTTTCTCAGCTGCACCGTAGTCCTGGCGTGTTCTTTGATAGCGATAAGGGTAAAACCCACTCATCGGGTAAAGTGCTCTACAACGCACGTATCATCCCTTACCGCGGTTCATGGCTCGACTTTGAGTTTGACCCGAAAGATAACCTGTTTGTCCGTATTGACCGTCGTCGTAAGCTGCCGGCCACTATCATCCTGCGTGCGTTGCAGTTCACTACACCTCAGATCCTCGATATCTTCTTCGAGAAAGTGGTGTTTGAAATTCGCGACAACAAGCTGCAGATGGAGCTGGTGCCTGAGCGCCTGCGCGGTGAAACTGCGACCTTCGATATCGAAGCGAACGGCACCGTCTACGTCGAAAAAGCACGCCGTATTACTGCGCGCCATATCCGTCAGCTGGAAAAAGATGGCATTCAGCACATCGAAGTTCCGGTTGAATATATCGCGGGTAAAGTGGTCGCTAAAGACTACATCGATGAGAGCACCGGTGAGCTGATCATTGCAGCGAACATGGAACTGTCACTGGATCTGCTGGCCAAACTGAGCCAGTCCGGTCACAAGCGCATCGAAACGCTGTTCACCAACGATCTGGACCACGGTCCATATATGTCCGAGACCCTGCGTGTCGACCCAACCAGCGATCGTCTGAGCGCACTGGTTGAGATCTACCGCATGATGCGTCCTGGTGAGCCGCCAACACGCGAAGCAGCAGAGAACCTGTTTGAGAACCTGTTCTTCTCTGAAGATCGTTACGATCTTTCTGCTGTGGGTCGTATGAAGTTCAACCGTTCATTGCTGCGTGATGAAATCGAAGGTTCAGGCATCCTGAGCAAAGATGACATCATCGAAGTGATGAAGAAGCTGATCGACATCCGTAACGGTAAAGGCGAAGTGGACGATATCGACCACCTCGGTAACCGTCGTATTCGTTCAGTCGGTGAAATGGCTGAGAACCAGTTCCGTGTCGGTCTGGTCCGTGTTGAGCGTGCGGTGAAAGAGCGTCTGTCACTGGGCGACCTTGATACCCTGATGCCACAGGACATGATCAACGCGAAGCCAATTTCGGCCGCGGTGAAAGAGTTCTTTGGTTCCAGCCAGCTTTCTCAGTTTATGGATCAGAACAACCCGCTGTCAGAGATTACGCACAAACGTCGTATCTCTGCTCTCGGCCCGGGTGGTTTGACGCGTGAGCGTGCCGGCTTCGAAGTGCGTGACGTACACCCAACGCACTACGGTCGTGTCTGCCCAATCGAAACCCCTGAAGGCCCGAACATCGGTCTGATCAACTCCTTGTCTGTGTATGCACAGACCAACGAGTACGGTTTCCTTGAGACGCCTTACCGCCGTGTTATCGACGGTCTGGTTTCTGACGAGATTCACTACCTCTCTGCTATCGAAGAGGGTAACTACGTTATCGCTCAGGCGAACGCCCCTCTTGATGATAACGGCGCGTTTGTTGATGACCTGGTCACCTGCCGTAGCAAAGGCGAATCAAGTCTGTTCAGCCGCGATCAGGTTGACTACATGGACGTTTCGACTCAACAGATCGTTTCTGTCGGTGCGTCACTGATCCCGTTCCTGGAACACGATGATGCTAACCGCGCCCTGATGGGTGCGAACATGCAACGTCAGGCCGTTCCGACTCTGCGTGCTGATAAGCCGCTGGTTGGTACGGGTATGGAACGTGCTGTTGCCGTTGACTCCGGTGTAACTGCCGTTGCCAAACGTGGCGGTACCGTACAGTACGTCGACGCATCACGTATCGTTATCAAAGTTAACGAAGACGAAATGCATGCTGGCGAAGCCGGTATCGACATCTACAACCTGACCAAATATACCCGTTCTAACCAGAACACCTGCATCAACCAGATGCCATGTGTTTCTCTGGGTGAGCCGGTTGAGCGCGGCGACGTGCTGGCAGATGGCCCGTCCACCGATCTGGGTGAACTGGCACTGGGCCAGAACATGCGCGTAGCGTTCATGCCGTGGAACGGTTACAACTTCGAAGACTCCATCCTGGTCTCCGAGCGTGTGGTTCAGGAAGATCGCTTTACGACTATCCACATTCAGGAACTGGCTTGCGTGTCGCGTGACACCAAACTGGGGCCGGAAGAGATTACCGCTGATATCCCGAACGTGGGTGAAGCTGCACTCTCTAAACTGGATGAGTCAGGCATCGTCTACATCGGTGCTGAAGTGACCGGTGGTGACATTCTGGTTGGTAAGGTTACGCCAAAAGGTGAAACCCAGCTGACGCCAGAAGAGAAACTGCTGCGCGCTATCTTCGGTGAAAAAGCCTCTGACGTGAAAGATTCGTCACTGCGCGTACCGAATGGCGTGTCAGGCACCGTGATCGACGTTCAGGTCTTTACCCGCGATGGCGTGGAAAAAGACAAGCGTGCGCTGGAAATTGAAGAGATGCAGCTGAAGCAGGCCAAGAAAGACCTGTCTGAAGAACTGCAGATTCTGGAAGCGGGCCTGTTCAGCCGTATCCAGAACGTATTGATTTCTGGTGGCGTTGAAGCAGACAAACTGGACAAGCTGCCGCGCGAGCGCTGGCTGGAACTGGGTCTGACTGACGAAGCCAAGCAAAACCAGCTGGAGCAGCTGGCAGAGCAGTACGACGAGCTGAAGCACGAGTTTGAGAAAAAACTCGAAGGTAAGCGTCGTAAAATCACCCAGGGCGATGATCTGGCACCAGGCGTGCTGAAAATCGTTAAGGTTTATCTGGCTGTTAAGCGTCAGATTCAGCCGGGTGACAAAATGGCAGGCCGTCACGGTAACAAAGGTGTTATCTCTAAGATCAACCCGATCGAAGATATGCCTTACGATGAAAACGGCACGCCGGTTGACATCGTTCTGAACCCGCTGGGCGTACCATCGCGTATGAACATCGGTCAGATTCTGGAAACCCACCTGGGTATGGCAGCGAAAGGCATCGGCGAGAAGATCAACGCCATGCTCAAAAAGCAGGAAGACGTCGCGAAACTGCGCGAATTCATCCAGCGCGCCTATGACCTGGGTAGCGATCTGCGTCAGAAAGTTGACCTGAACACCTTCTCCGACGACGAAGTATTGCGTCTGGCTGAGAACCTGAAGAAAGGTATGCCAATCGCCACTCCGGTGTTTGATGGCGCGAAAGAGAGCGAAATCAAAGAGCTGCTGCAGCTCGGCGGCTTGCCTTCTTCCGGTCAGATTACCCTGTTTGACGGCCGTACCGGTGAGCAGTTCGAACGTCAGGTAACCGTTGGCTACATGTACATGCTGAAACTCAACCACCTGGTTGATGACAAGATGCATGCGCGTTCAACCGGTTCCTACAGCCTGGTTACTCAGCAGCCGCTGGGTGGTAAGGCACAGTTCGGTGGTCAGCGCTTTGGTGAGATGGAAGTATGGGCACTGGAAGCATATGGTGCCGCGTATACCCTGCAGGAAATGCTTACCGTTAAGTCTGATGACGTCAACGGCCGTACCAAGATGTATAAAAACATCGTTGACGGTAACCATCAGATGGAACCGGGCATGCCGGAATCCTTCAACGTACTGTTGAAAGAGATTCGCTCGCTGGGTATCAACATCGAGCTGGAAGACGAGTAACCCCCTTTTCAGGCTGCGGTTCGCCGCCGCCTGAAAGCGCAGGGTTTAAAGCGCTCGCAATTGTACTGGTTACGGGGCGTTCAATTTCGGTTGGACGCCCTCTGAGTCTCACTCCGACGGGAGCTAATCCGTGAAAGACTTACTTAAGTTTCTGAAAGCGCAAACTAAGACCGAAGAGTTTGATGCGATCAAAATTGCGCTGGCTTCGCCAGACATGATCCGTTCCTGGTCTTTTGGTGAAGTGAAAAAGCCAGAAACCATTAACTACCGTACTTTTAAGCCAGAGCGCGATGGTCTGTTCTGTGCCCGTATCTTCGGGCCGGTAAAAGACTATGAGTGCCTGTGCGGCAAATACAAGCGCCTGAAACACCGTGGTGTGATTTGTGAGAAGTGCGGCGTTGAAGTGACCCAGACTAAAGTACGCCGTGAGCGTATGGGCCACATCGAACTGGCGTCGCCGACTGCGCACATCTGGTTCCTGAAGTCACTGCCATCGCGTATCGGCTTACTGCTGGATATGCCACTGCGTGACATCGAGCGCGTGCTCTACTTTGAATCTTACGTGGTAATCGAAGGTGGCATGACCAACCTCGAGAAGCGTCAGATTCTGACTGAAGAGCAGTACCTTGACGCTCTGGAAGAGTTCGGTGACGAGTTCGACGCCAAAATGGGCGCCGAAGCGATCCAGGCCCTGTTGAAAAACATGGATCTGGAGCAGGAGTGCGAGCAGCTGCGTGAAGAGCTGAACGAAACTAACTCCGAAACCAAACGTAAAAAACTGACCAAGCGCATCAAGCTGCTGGAAGCGTTCGTACAGTCTGGCAACAAGCCAGAGTGGATGATCCTGACCGTGCTGCCTGTTCTGCCACCGGATCTGCGTCCGCTGGTACCGCTGGATGGTGGCCGTTTCGCAACGTCGGATCTGAATGATCTCTATCGTCGCGTGATCAACCGTAACAACCGCCTGAAACGCCTGCTGGATCTGGCTGCGCCAGATATCATCGTGCGCAACGAAAAGCGTATGTTGCAGGAAGCGGTCGATGCACTGCTGGACAACGGTCGTCGCGGTCGTGCGATCACCGGTTCCAACAAGCGTCCGCTGAAATCGCTGGCTGACATGATCAAAGGTAAGCAGGGTCGTTTCCGTCAGAACCTGCTGGGTAAACGTGTCGACTATTCTGGTCGTTCGGTTATCACCGTAGGTCCATACCTGCGCCTGCATCAGTGCGGTCTGCCGAAGAAAATGGCACTCGAACTGTTCAAACCGTTCATTTACGGCAAGCTGGAACTGCGTGGCCTGGCCACCACCATCAAAGCCGCGAAGAAAATGGTTGAGCGCGAAGAAGCGGTTGTCTGGGATATCCTCGACGAAGTGATCCGTGAGCACCCGGTTCTGCTGAACCGTGCGCCTACGCTGCACCGTCTGGGTATTCAGGCCTTTGAACCGGTTCTGATCGAAGGTAAAGCAATCCAGCTGCACCCGCTGGTTTGTGCGGCATATAACGCCGACTTCGATGGTGACCAGATGGCTGTTCACGTACCGCTAACGCTGGAAGCCCAGCTGGAAGCGCGTGCGCTGATGATGTCGACCAACAACATCCTGTCACCTGCGAACGGCGAGCCAATCATCGTTCCTTCTCAGGACGTTGTACTGGGTCTGTACTACATGACCCGTGACTGTGTTAACGCCAAAGGCGAAGGCATGGTGCTGACTGGCCCGAAAGAAGCTGAGCGTATTTATCGCGCTGGCCTCGCATCGCTGCATGCTCGCGTTAAGGTGCGTATCACCGAACACGAGAAAAATGAGCAGGATGAGTGGGTTGCTAAAACCAGCATCATCGACACCACTGTTGGCCGTGCCATCCTGTGGATGATCGTGCCAAAAGGTCTGCCTTTCTCCATCGTTAACCAGGCGCTGGGCAAAAAAGCTATCTCCAAAATGCTGAACACCTGTTACCGCATTCTGGGCCTGAAGCCGACCGTTATCTTTGCTGACCAGACCATGTACACCGGTTTCGCTTACGCAGCCCGTTCAGGCGCGTCTGTCGGCATCGACGACATGGTTATTCCAGAGAAGAAAGTGGAAATCATCACCGAAGCGGAAGCAGAAGTGGCTGAGATCCAGGAGCAGTTCCAGTCTGGTCTGGTAACCGCCGGCGAACGTTACAACAAAGTCATCGATATCTGGGCAGCGGCCAACGAACGTGTTGCCAAGGCGATGATGGAAAACCTCTCAACCGAAACCGTTATTAACCGTGACGGCGTAGAAGAGCGACAGGTTTCCTTTAACAGCATCTTTATGATGGCTGACTCCGGTGCGCGTGGTTCTGCTGCACAGATTCGTCAGCTGGCCGGTATGCGTGGTCTGATGGCGAAGCCAGATGGCTCCATCATCGAAACACCAATCACGGCGAACTTCCGTGAAGGGTTGAACGTACTCCAGTACTTCATCTCAACCCACGGTGCTCGTAAAGGTCTGGCGGATACCGCACTGAAAACGGCGAACTCCGGTTATCTGACGCGTCGTCTGGTTGACGTTGCACAGGATCTGGTTGTTACCGAAGATGACTGTGGTACACACGAAGGCATCATGATGACACCTGTCATCGAAGGTGGCGATGTTAAAGAGCCACTGCGTGAACGTGTACTGGGTCGTGTGACCGCTGAAGACGTTCTGAAGCCGGGTACTGCTGACATTCTGGTTCCACGCAACACGCTGCTCGATGAGCACTGGTGTGACGTGCTGGAACTGAACTCAGTCGATAGCCTGAAAGTCCGCTCAGTAGTAGGTTGTGAAACCGACTTTGGTGTGTGTGCGCATTGCTATGGTCGCGACCTGGCACGTGGTCACATCATCAACAAAGGTGAAGCGATCGGTGTTATCGCGGCACAGTCCATCGGTGAGCCAGGTACACAGCTGACGATGCGTACGTTCCACATCGGTGGTGCGGCATCACGTGCGGCTGCTGAATCCAGCATTCAGGTGAAGAACAAAGGTACCATCAAGCTGACCAACGCTAAGTCGGTAACGAACTCGGCAGGTAAGCTGGTGATCACCTCGCGTAACGTTGAACTGAAAATGATCGACGAATTTGGTCGTACCAAAGAGAGCTATAAAGTTCCTTATGGTTCTACCATGGCGAAAGGTGATGGTGAGCAGGTTGCAGCGGGCGAAACCGTCGCAAACTGGGATCCGCATACCATGCCAGTCATCACCGAAGTGGGCGGTTTCATTCGCTTCACGGACATGGTTGATGGCCAGACCATTACCCGTCAGACAGATGACTTAACCGGTCTTTCTTCGCTGGTGGTTCTGGACAGTGCTGAACGTACTGCGGGCGGTAAAGATCTGCGTCCTGCGCTGAAAATTGTTGATGCCAACGGCAACGACGTTCTGATCCCGGGCACCGACATGCCGGCTCAGTACTTCCTGCCTGGTAAAGCGATTGTTCAGCTGGAAGATGGCGTGAAGATCAGTGCTGGTGACACGCTGGCGCGTGTTCCGCAGGAATCTGGCGGTACCAAGGATATTACCGGTGGTCTGCCACGCGTTGCTGACCTGTTCGAAGCGCGTCGTCCGAAAGAGCCAGCTATTCTGGCGGAGATCAGCGGCATCATCTCCTTCGGTAAAGAGACCAAAGGTAAGCGTCGTCTGGTCATCACTCCGCTGGATGGCAGTGAGCCGTACGAAGAGATGATTCCGAAATGGCGTCAGCTGAACGTGTTCGAAGGTGAACGTGTTGAGCGCGGTGACGTGGTTTCCGATGGCCCAGAGTCTCCACATGACATCCTGCGCTTGCGTGGCGTGCATGCGGTGACCCGTTACATCACTAACGAAGTGCAGGAAGTTTACCGTCTGCAAGGCGTTAAGATTAACGATAAGCACATCGAAGTCATCGTTCGTCAGATGCTGCGTAAAGCAACCATCGTGAGCGCAGGAAGTGCAGACTTCCTGGAAGGTGAGCAGGCTGAATTCTCTCGCATCAAGATCTCTAACCGTGATCTGGAAGCGAACGGAAAAGTTGGCGCAACCTTCATGCGTGACCTGCTGGGTATTACCAAAGCGTCACTGGCTACCGAATCGTTCATCTCTGCAGCATCGTTCCAGGAAACCACGCGTGTCCTGACCGAAGCAGCAGTAGCAGGTAAGCGCGATGAACTGCGCGGCCTGAAAGAGAACGTAATCGTGGGTCGTCTGATCCCGGCCGGTACCGGTTATGCGTACCATCAGGATCGTATGCGCCGCAAAGCGGCAGGTGAAGTTCCGGTTGCACCGCAGGTTACTGCGGATGAAGCCTCAGCCAGCCTGGCTGAACTGTTGAACGCCGGTCTCGGCGGCAACAAAGACGATTAATCGTCCTTTGCCTGATAAAAACCCTGCCTCGGCAGGGTTTTTTTTTGTCTCTGATTCAGACATTCCAGTCGTTGCGGCCAAGGCCAATGTCTTTCAGCTGACTGTCACTCAGCTTCGACAGGATGACGCGCGTCTCACGCCTCAGCTGCCAGCGTTTATAACTGCGCCAAAGATAGCGAACCAACTGGTAAGGCGTGCCTGTAAACGGTTTAGCTGCGCGATTCTCGTCGTATCCCATGATAGTGCCCTCAGTGAATTGTCTGAGGACTATTCTCAGCGGATCGCTCTGTATGATACAGACGCAAAAATCACCTTTCTTTAACATACAGATTGCGGTAATGGCGATCTGAATGGTAAAAAAGAGGCATAACTGTACCGGTTAATGCTCAGCTACTGAGTCAGAGGAAATACAATGACGCGATATGAACATCTGGCCACGCTGCTGGCTCAGCGTATCGAACAAGGTTTATATCGCAGTGGTGAGCGCCTGCCCTCGGTACGCAGTCTGAGTGCCGAACATGGCGTCAGTATCAGCACCGTGCAGCAGGCTTATCATCTGCTGGAAGAGAAGCAGATGATTACGCCGCAGTCGCGCTCTGGCTATTTTGTGGCCTCGCGTAAGGCGACGCCCCCGATGCCTGCGCTGACCCGTCCCGCACAGCGGCCGGTTGAGGTAACGCAGTGGGATGCGGTGCTGGAGCTGATTAACAGCCGTCTGGAAGATGATGTGTTGCAGCTGGGAAGCGGTATGCCCGATCTGACCCAACCGACGCTTAAGCCGCTGTGGAAAGCCTTCAGCCGACAGGCTCAGAAGCAGGACATCGCGCTGCTCAATTATGACAACCTCTATGGTGTTCTCGCACTGCGGCAACAGGTTGCACGACTGGCGATAGATAGCGGTTGCCAGCTCACCGCCGATGACATTGTTATTACCACCGGCTGCCATGAAGCCTTATCGGTAGCCGTGCGTGCGGTCTGCGAGCCGGGCGATATCATTGCTGTTGAGTCGCCTTCGTTTCACGGGATCATGCAAACCCTGCGCGGATTTGGCATTCGTGCCATTGAGATCCCGACTGATGCGGTAACCGGCATCAGCCTGGAAGCGCTGGAACTGGCGTTTGATCAATGGCCGATTAAAGCAGCCGTTGTTGTACCGAACTGTAATAATCCGCTGGGATTTATCATGCCTGAGCCGCGTAAGCGGGCATTGCTTGCCCTGGCGCAGCGGTTTGACGCGGCGGTCATTGAAGATGATGTTTATGGTGAGTTAGCCTGGGAATATCCGCGCCCAGCGACCATTAAAGCGCTGGATCTCGAAGGCCGGGTTCTGCTGTGCAGCTCCTTTTCCAAAACGCTGGCGCCAGGTTTGCGTGTCGGCTGGGTTGCACCCGGCCGCTATCGCGACCGTGTACTGCACATGAAATATATCGTCACAGGTTCCACCGCCACACAGCCTCAGCATGCGGTCTCCGAGTTTATCCGCCAGGGCCATTATCAGCCCCATCTGCGCCGGATGCGGCAAATCTATCATCGTAACTATGAAACCTTTAGCTGCTGGGTGCGCCACTACTTTCCCTGCGGCATCTGCGTTTCCCGTCCTCAGGGCGGTTTTCTGATGTGGATAGAGCTCCCCGAAGCGTTTGATGCGGTCCGGCTCAACCGCGAATTGCGCGAGTCAAAAATTCAGATAGCCGTAGGCTCACTCTTTTCGGCCTCGGGTAAATACCGTAACTGTCTGCGCTTAAACTACGGGCTGCCGATCAACGAGCAGACTGAAAAGGCGCTGGCGCTGGTGGGTGCAGCCGTCGAACGCGCCATGCTCTCGTGCCAGCATGAAACGCAGATTTCAGCTTCAACTCTCGCATAGCGAAAAGAAGAAGCAGGGCCGGCAAGAGGAGGGAACCGGCCCTGGTCAGATAACCTTAACCTGACGGAGGCCACGTTAAGGTTTTGGATCAGAGCACGCCAGCGGCAACTTACGCTTTTGCGCACCGCTTTCCCGGCAGAAACGCTGGCGTTACTGGTTTTGCAGCCGCTATGCGGGACAGCTTCCACAAATCCTTATTGGTGAAGCTCTGCCAGCGCCAGCAAAGTACGTGTTGCTTCACGCCAGTCATCTGCCTGGGTAATCGCACTCACCACCGCAATACTCCCTACGCCGGTTGCCAGCACGTCAGGTGCCCGAGCAATTGAGATACCGCCAATTGCCACGGTGGGGATATGCGTCAGGCGCGTCAGATGCCGCTTCAACTGCTCAATGCCCTGCGGCGCGGAAGGCATCTCTTTGGTCTGCGTCGGGAAAATATGTCCAAGCGCGATGTAAGAAGGCTGGATTGCCAGTGCGCGGTCCAGTTCAGCATCGTCATGGGTGGAGAGCCCCAGACGCAATCCTGCCTGATGAATCCGGGCAAGATCGGCGACATCGAGATCCTCCTGACCCAGATGCACGCCATAAGCCTGATGCTTTATCGCCAGCTGCCAGTAGTCATTGATAAACAGGCGCGCGTCATAGCGTTTACCCAGTGCAATCGCCTGAGCGATGGCGGGTTCGGCGATCTCATCGGGCTGATCTTTGATGCGCAGCTGCAGCGTACGAACGCCCATCTTCAGCAGGCGCTCAATCCAGTCGGGGCTATCAACCACCGGATAAAGCCCCAGGCGCGGGGCGGTAGCGGGAAATGCGGGCATCGTTACTCCTCCTTAATGGCATCGGCGGGATGATAAAGCTCACCGCCGCGCCGACGAAAACGGTCTGACATCTGCGCCATGCCCACTTCAACGGGCTCGGCGCGCGTATCCTGACGTGCTGCGAACTCGCGCACCTCCTGTGAAATTTTCATCGAGCAGAACTTAGGGCCACACATCGAGCAGAAATGGGCCACTTTGCCCGACTCCTGCGGCAGGGTTTCATCATGCATAGCCCGCGCCGTATGGGGATCCAGCGCCAGATTAAACTGATCTTCCCAGCGGAACTCAAAGCGCGCTTTGGACATGGCGTTATCACGGATCTGCGCACCCGGATGGCCTTTCGCCAGATCGGCGGCATGCGCTGCTATTTTGTAGGTGATCAATCCCTGCTTCACATCCTCTTTGTTCGGCAGACCCAGATGCTCTTTGGGCGTGACGTAACACAACATGGCGCAACCAAACCAGCCAATCATGGCAGCACCGATACCGGAGGTGAAATGGTCATAGCCGGGCGCGATGTCGGTGGTCAGCGGGCCAAGGGTGTAGAAGGGGGCTTCATCGCACAGGTCGAGCTGTTCGGTCATGTTGCGGCGGATCATATGCATCGGGACGTGCCCCGGGCCTTCAATCATGACCTGAACGTCATATTCCCAGGCAATACGGGTCAGTTCGCCCAGGGTACGCAGTTCGGCAAACTGCGCCTCATCGTTGGCATCCTGAATGGAACCCGGACGAAGGCCATCGCCCAGCGACAGGGAGACATCATAGGCGGCGCAGATTTCACAAATCTCCCGGAAGTGCTGATACAGGAAGCTCTCCTGATGATGCGACAGGCACCATTTCGCCATGATAGATCCACCCCGCGATACAATTCCGGTCAGACGTTTCGCCGTCATCGGGACATAACGCAGCAGCACGCCAGCGTGGATAGTGAAATAATCGACACCCTGTTCCGCCTGCTCAAGCAGCGTATCGCGGAATATTTCCCAGTTCAGCGCCTCGGCCACGCCATTCACTTTTTCCAGCGCCTGATAAATCGGCACTGTACCGATTGGCACCGGGCTGTTTCGCAAAATCCATTCGCGCGTTTCATGAATATAACGACCGGTAGAGAGATCCATCACCGTATCGGCACCCCAGCGAGTCGACCAGACCAGTTTTTCCACCTCTTCCTCAATAGAAGAGGTCACCGCCGAGTTACCGATGTTGGCATTGACCTTAACCAGAAAGTTGCGGCCAATGATCATCGGCTCCGATTCAGGGTGATTGATATTGGCAGGGATAATGGCGCGTCCGGCAGCGACCTCCTGACGCACAAACTCGGGCGTGATACTGGCTGGCAGATGCGCGCCAAAACTGTGGCCGGGATGCTGTTGCAGCAATACCTCACTGCGGATTCGCTCACGGCCCATGTTTTCCCGCAGTGCGATAAATTCCATCTCCGGGGTGATGATCCCCTGGCGGGCATAGTGCAATTGCGTGACGCAGCAGCCTGCGCGGGCACGGCGCGGTGTCGGCAGTTGATCGAAACGCAGATGATCCAGCCCCTCGTCAGCCAGCCGCTGCTGGGTATAGCCTGAGCTGTTCTGTTCGAGAAGTTCGCTGTCGTCGCGTTCAGCAATCCAGCGGGCGCGCAGCTTTTCCAGGCCACGATGAACATCGATCTGTGCCGCGGGATCGCCATAGGCACCCGCCGTGTCATAGACCGGTACTGCTTCGTTCTGCTCATAGAGAGGCTGTTCTTTGCTGCCGCCGATGTGGGTCGGGCTTAGCACGATTTCACGCATGGGAACGCGGATATCCTCGCGGCTGCCGGTAATCCAGATGCGGCGGGACTGGGGAAATGCACTGCCGCTTTGCAGGGAATCGATAAATTCCTGCGCCTGGGCACGCTGTTCACGACGGGTTGTTTTTTGGTCAGACATAGCAATCTTCCTGTTAAGGGGGAACGATGCTTGTCCGGAGTTCGGAAGGAGTAACCGTATAGACAGCGTAAGCATGCTGGTATACAGAGAATATTTACTCTTGTTCCCTTCGCAGGTTCTAACCTGATCAGGTTCCGCGGATCCCGAATTAACGGTCTCAGCCCAACTTGGGCACTCCGACAAGAAGCGGTTTATACGCTGGCGTCTGATAACAGAGCCAGGCGTAAAAACCTTATATTTCAAAGCAAAAATAAAAAAGGTTCTTTGGAGCGCTCTCCTCAGAACCTGTTCAGCATAAAAGGGCTACGGGATAATCTCAACCCCTTTGCCGGAGATGATAATTAAGCCGGACGCGCGATATGGCTGTCATTGGCAACCGGCGGGGGGACAAGCTGGTTATCCCATGCCAGCTGGATCAGCTTATCTTCCAGCGTAAAGCGTGCTTCCAGCACTTCACCCACTTCGGAGAGTGCCTGCTGGAAGGTCATGCAGTTCTCGTCGTCGATCGCCTGCTGCAGGTGGCCGTCATACAGCTGCATCAGACGCTCAGTATTGGCTTCCAGCGGTGGATAGATCTGTGCGGCGGCAATCATCGGGCTGTCGCCACTCATTTCACTGATCACGCGTTCATAGATACTGAAGTGACCCGCAGAAAGATAATCGACCAGACCGTGACAGAAGTTGTCCAGAGCCTGCTCATCAAGACGCGTCAGCGCCTCTTTGTTTGGTTTAAGTCCGACCAGGTGATAATAGGTCACCAGTAGCTGACGACGGGCTTCAAGCCACGAATCGACCAGTTCATTACTGCCACCTACGCGTTCAGCCAGGACGTCTAACTGGTTAAGCATATCTAACTCCATGTGAGTTATAGTTGTTTATCTACACACTTAACATCAGGGCTTCAGCGTGCGAGTTGACGCTAAGGATGACGAAATAAATGCAATGCGAAATCTCAAGCGTAGACGCTGGATGGTGGATTGTCAGCCATGAACAGAAACTTTGGTTGCCACAAGGTGATTTACCCCACGGAAACGCCGAAAAATTTGGTTTGACCGGCAGTAAAGCCCGGACCATCGGTGAGTGGCAGGGCGAAAAAGTCTGGCTGATTTGTGAGCCGCGTTCTGCCGATATGTTCTCAGTACGGCAGCTGATCGATCAGGATGTGGCGCTGTTTCAGCTGGTGGGTCGCGGTGTGCAACTGGCGGAATTCTACCGTTCTCATCGCTGGTGCGGCTATTGCGGCCATGAAATGCACCAAAGCAAACATGAATTTGCCTGTCTCTGCAGCCATTGTCGCGAGCGTTACTATCCGCAGATCGCACCCTGCATCATTGTGGCTATCCGTCGCGGTGATGAAATCCTGCTGGCGAATCATGCCCGCCATCGCAACAAGGTCTACACCGTGCTGGCGGGTTTTGTGGAGGTGGGCGAGACGCTGGAGCAGGCCGTTGCCCGCGAAGTGATGGAAGAGAGCAATATCCGCGTCAAAAACGTCCGTTACGTTACCTCCCAGCCGTGGCCCTTCCCGCAATCGCTGATGACAGCCTTTATGGCGGAGTATGACAGCGGCGATCTGCAGCACGACGGTAAAGAGCTGCTGGATGCGGCCTGGTTCCGTTTTGATGAGCTGCCGTTGCTGCCACCGCCAGGCACCGTGGCGCGCCGCCTGATTGAAGATACCGTCGCCCTGTGCCGCGCCGAAGTGTGAAAGTGCTACACTACACGCCTGTTATTGAGAGAGTGTTGAGATGAGTGAACTGAAGAACGATCGTTATTTGCGTGCCCTGTTACGTCAGCCGGTTGATGTCACGCCGGTCTGGATGATGCGACAAGCCGGGCGCTATTTGCCGGAGTACAAAGCGACACGCGCCCAGGCGGGTGACTTTATGTCGCTGTGTAAAAACGCCGAGCTGGCCTGTGAAGTCACCCTGCAGCCGCTGCGCCGTTATCCGCTGGATGCCGCCATCCTCTTCAGTGACATCCTGACCATTCCGGATGCGATGGGACTGGGTCTCTACTTTGAAACCGGCGAAGGCCCGCGTTTCTCAAACCCTGTGACCTGCCGCGCTGACGTTGAGCGTTTACCGGTGCCCGATCCCGAAATGGAGCTGGGCTATGTGATGAATGCTGTCCGTACCATCCGTAAGAACCTGAACGGCGACCTGCCGCTGATTGGCTTCTCTGGCAGTCCGTGGACGCTGGCCACCTATATGGTGGAAGGCGGGAGCAGCAAGGCGTTTACCAAAATTAAGAAGATGATGTATGCCGATCCCGCTACGCTCCACGCGATGCTGGATAAGCTGGCCGACAGCGTCATCCTCTATCTCAATGCTCAGATCCGCGCCGGTGCGCAGTCCGTTATGGTATTTGATACCTGGGGCGGCGTGCTGACCGGTCGTGATTACCGCGAATTCTCACTCCATTACATGCACAAAATTGTCGATGGCCTGCTGCGTGAAAACGACGGTCGCCGCGTGCCGGTGACGCTCTTCACCAAAGGCGGCGGACAGTGGCTGGAAGCGATGGCCGCCACCGGTTGTGACGCGCTGGGTCTCGACTGGACCACCGATATTGATGATGCACGCCGTCGCGTGGGCGACAAAGTCGCCCTGCAGGGCAACATGGATCCTTCTATGCTCTATGCGGCACCTGAGCGCATAGAACAGGAAGTGGCTGGGATCCTGGAGCGCTTTGGCTCGGGCACCGGGCATGTCTTTAATCTGGGTCATGGTATTCATCTGGATGTGCCACCGGAAAATGCGGGCGTCTTTGTTGAGGCGGTACACCGTTTATCACGTCCCTGGCATCAGGAGTAATCATGGATATTGCCGCACTTCGCGCTGAGCAGTTACAACGCGCCGCTGATGTGGTGCGTGAAGATGACTTTGATGTGCTGCCACCCCGCTTTATCGGCGGGGCGGACGTTGGATTTGAGCAGGAAGGCACCATCACCCGGGCGGCGATGGTGATACTGGAGTATCCCTCCTTAAAGCTGGTGGAGCATCGCATCGCACGCGTTGAGACCACCATGCCCTATATTCCGGGCTTTCTCTCATTCCGTGAATATCCAGCGCTGATGGCCGCCTGGCAGATGCTGGAGCAAAAGCCGGACCTGCTGTTTGTGGATGGACACGGTATTTCGCATCCACGACGACTTGGCGTCGCGTCACATTTTGGCCTGCTGGTCGATGTGCCCACCATTGGTGTCGCGAAAAGTCGCCTGTGTGGCCGGTTTGCCGATCTGGATGCGCAGCCTGGCAGTCGTCAGCCACTGATCGACAAAGGCGAGCAGATAGGCTGGGTATGGCGCAGCAAGCTTCGTTGTAATCCGCTGTTTGTCGCCACCGGTCATCGTGTCAGCCTGGATACCGCGCTGCAGTGGGTCGAAAACTGTACGCGTGGTTACCGGCTGCCGGAACCGACCCGCTGGGCCGACGCGGTTGCCTCGAACCGAACCGCTTTCCAGCGCTGGCAAAACGCGCTTTAACACTGTTTGTGCTGCGGTTTTGCAGTTACACTGCGGCCAGCGAAACGAATAAGAGCCACCTTTATGTTACAAAATCCCGTTCATCTGCGTCTGGCGAAGCTGGAAAGCTGGCAGCACCTTACTTTTATGGCCTGCCTGTGCGAGCGCATGTATCCCAACTATCGCGCGTTCTGCGAGCAGACTGAATTTGCCGATCCGGCACTCTATCGCCGTATCCTTGATCTGATCTGGGAAAACCTGACGGTCAAAGATGCGAAGATTAACTTCGACAGCCAGCTGGAAAAGCTCGAAGCCGCCATTCCGGATGGTGATGCGTTTGAGGTTTACGGCGTTTATCCGGCTATCGATGCCTGTGTGGCATTAAGCGAAGTCGTACATGCGCAGCTGAGCGGTGAAACTCTTGAGCATGCAATTGAAGTCAGCGAGACCTCAATTACCACTATCGCCATGCTGGAAATGACCCAGGCTGGACGCGAAATGACCGACGAAGAGCTGCGTGAAAACCCGGCTATCATCGATGAGTGGGACCTTCAGTGGGAGATTTTCCGCCTGCTGGCGGAGTGTGAAGAGCGCGACCTTGAATTGATTAAAGGTCTGCGATCTGACCTGCGTGAAGCGGGAATTAGCAACATCGGTATAAATTTCCAGCAGTAAGGCGATAAAACGTGACTTCAGGCCCGAATTAGCGCGCCTGGAGGCTTCACATTGGCCCCCTGTCTGGTCTACATTTGGGGGGCTGAAAATTGTGGCTATCGGTGCGTGCAGGCAGAAGAGTGCCAGAATATGGCTTTTCCCTCGCACTCGTTGCTTAGCAAGCGATAAATACACTTTAAGGATAACTTATGAACAAGACTCAACTGATTGATGTGATCGCAGAAAAAGCTGACCTGTCTAAAACCCAGGCAAAGGCAGCGCTGGAATCTACTCTGGCTGCGATCACTGAGTCTCTGAAAGATGGTGATGCTGTACAACTGGTTGGTTTTGGTACTTTTAAAGTGAACCACCGCGCTGAGCGTACCGGTCGTAACCCGCAGACTGGCAAAGAGATCAAAATCGCTGCAGCAAATGTACCGGCATTCGTGTCTGGTAAAGCGCTGAAAGACGCCGTTAAGTAAGACGTCGCACTGCGGTTAAGCTTTAAAACAGGGGGCGTTTCGCCCCTTTTGTTTAAGAGGCCAGCCATCATGACCCCGCTGTTTCAGCGTTTATCTGTTCTGTTTCTCTCCCTGTTTCTTTTCGGTTGCAGCTCTACTCCGGATATTCCCCCCTTTTCTGCCAGTGGCTATCTTGCCGATCGTGGTGTTGTTCGTATCTGGCGTAAAAACAGCGACCACCAGTCGGTCCATATCCGCACCTTCTATACGCCGTTCAGTGGGGGTGAGGGTGAAGTGACGGATTATGTCTGGCTGGAAGAGTCGTTGATCAGCATCCAGCGTCAGGTGAAGGGCAACCAGCCTGATGATGTGACCCTGCGCTTTGACCAGGCTGGCGGTCTTAACTTTATGCAGCGCCAGCTTTCAGGCCGGCGTGAAGCTGTCAGCCCGGATGCGGTTGAGCTCTATAAGTTTGATGCCGAGCGGATGCGTAATCTCAGCGATGCGCTATTAAGCGGTCAGGTGTTCCTCAGACAGGGACACTGGCTGGGAAACAATGTGCTGGAGAGTTGCGAAGGCCAGCAGGTCAGACCCGCTTTTGACGCCGACGCTCTGCAGATGCTGACACAGCAGCAACGCCGCGCATCGGCACCGCTGATGGTGTCATGGCTTGAAGCGCCGGAAGGGATACAGCTATTGCGGGTCAGTCAGCAAGATGACTGCTCACAGCAGCCGACAGAAGAAGATATGTGAATTGAAAAGGGGGCACCTGGTGCCCCCTGAACTTATTTGCGATTAATGGCGCGGTAGCCGATATCGCGGCGACAGAAGCTGCCCTGCCATGAGATTGGCTTTGTCAGCTCGTAAGCCCGCTTTTGTGCCGCGGCCACATCGTCGCCCAGCGCGGTTACGCACAATACGCGGCCACCGTTTGTCAGCACCCGGTCCTCTTCCAGCCGTGTTCCGGCGTGGAATACCTTGCCGTCAGCAACTTCTTCCAGTGGCAGACCGTGAATCTGATCGCCCTGAGTGTAGTCACCCGGATAACCGCCCGCCGCCAGCACCACACCCAGCGCAGGACGGGGATCCCATTGTGACGTTTTCTGATCCAGCTTACCGTCACAGGCGGCCAGGCAAAGATCGACCAGATCCGACTGCAGGCGCAGCATGATCGGCTGAGTCTCCGGATCGCCGAAGCGGCAGTTGAATTCGATCACTTTCGGCTGCCCGGTGTGATCGATCATCAGACCGGCATAGAGAAAACCGGTATAGACGTTGCCTTCAGCCGCCATGCCGCGCACGGTCGGCCAGATAACCTGATCCATAACGCGCTGGTGGATCTCATCGGTGACAACCGGAGCCGGAGAGTAGGCACCCATTCCGCCGGTGTTCGGACCGGTATCGCCATCGCCCACGCGTTTGTGATCCTGGCTGGTGGCCATGGGCAGCACATGCTCGCCGTCCACCATCACGATGAAGCTGGCTTCTTCGCCATCCAGAAACTCTTCAATCACAATACGGTGTCCGGCATCGCCAAAGGCGTTACCGGCCAGCATATCCTGAACCGCATCCTCAGCTTCCTGCAGCGTCATCGCCACAATTACGCCTTTACCTGCGGCCAGACCGTCGGCTTTGATGACGATAGGGGCGCCTTTCTCACGCAGATACGCGAGAGCGGGCTCAACCTCGGTGAAGTTCTGGTATTCCGCACTCGGGATCTGATGACGCGCCAGGAAATCCTTGGTGAAAGCTTTAGAGCCTTCCAGCTGCGCAGCGGCCTGAGTCGGACCAAAGATAGCCAGCCCGGCCTCACGGAAGGCATCCACGATGCCAATCACCAGCGGCGCTTCGGGGCCGACAATCGTCAGATCGATCTTTTCACGCCGGGCAAACTCAAGCAGGGCAGGGACATCAGTTGCACTAATCGCGACATTTTGCAGCGCAGGCTCTAATGCGGTGCCCGCGTTACCCGGTGCCACAAATACGGTTTCCGCCAGCGGCGACTGGACTGCTTTCCAGGCCAGAGCATGTTCACGTCCGCCATTACCGATTACTAAAATTTTCATCTGTTTCTCTCCAGAACGATTAATGGCGGAAGTGACGCATGTCGGTGAAGATCATGGCAATGCCGTGCTCATCAGCCGCCGCAATCACCTCTTCATCGCGGATGGAGCCGCCAGGCTGGATGACGCAGCTCACGCCTGACGCGGCTGCCGCATCAATGCCATCACGGAACGGGAAGAAGGCATCCGACGCCATGGCTGATCCTTTTACTTCCAGCCCTTCATCGGCTGCTTTAATGCCGGCAATCTTAGCGGAATAGACACGGCTCATCTGTCCGGCACCGATACCGATGGTCATGTTGTCGCGTGCATAAACAATGGCGTTAGACTTAACGAACTTCGCTACTTTCCAGCAGAACAGCGCATCACGCAGTTCCTGTTCGGTTGGCTGACGTTTACTGACGACGCGCAGCTGGCTGGCATCGACCATGCCGAGATCGCGATCCTGTACCAGCAGACCCCCGTTGACGCGTTTGAAATCCAGTGCAGCAGTACGATTTTGCCATTGGCCGCAGATCAGGACACGGACGTTCTGCTTCGCGGCGGTAATTTTCAGCGCGGCCTCGGAAACCGCTGGCGCGATAATCACCTCAACAAACTGGCGGCTGATAATGGCCTGCGCAGTTGCTTCATCCAGCTCGCGGTTAAAGGCGATGATGCCGCCAAATGCGGAGGTCGGATCGGTCTGGTAAGCACGCTCATAGGCTGCCAGCAGAGAGTCACCGGTCGCTACGCCACAAGGGTTTGCATGTTTGACGATGACGCAGGCGGGTTCACTGAACTCTTTTACGCACTCCAGTGCAGCATCCGTGTCAGCAATGTTGTTATAGGAGAGTGCTTTGCCCTGAACCTGCCGGGCAGTCGCCACTGAAGCTTCAGTGATATTCTCTTCTATATAGAAGGCAGCATCCTGATGGCTGTTTTCACCGTAGCGCATATCCTGCTTCTTAATGAAGTTCAGATTCAGAGTACGCGGGAAACGGCCGGCGGGCTGATTACGATCACCGTGATAGGCGGGCACCAGGCTGCCAAAGTAGTTAGCGATCATGCTGTCATACGCGGCGGTGTGTTCGAACGCTTTGATTGCCAGATCGAAACGGGTCTCAAGCGTCAGGCCATTTTCATGAGCATCCATTTCGGCAATGATCGCATCGTAGTCGCCGCTGCTGACCACGATTGCCACATCTTTATGGTTCTTGGCAGCAGAGCGCACCATGGTCGGGCCACCGATGTCGATATTTTCCACTGCATCTTCCAGTGAACATCCTTCACGGGCGACGGTCTGTGCAAAGGGATAGAGGTTAACGACCACCATGTCGATTGGGCTGATGTCGTGCTGCGCCATAATGGCATCATCCTGGCCGCGACGACCTAAAATGCCGCCATGCACTTTCGGATGCAGGGTTTTGACGCGTCCATCCATCATTTCCGGGAAACCGGTGTAGTCAGAGACTTCTGTGACAGCCAGACCCGCATCCGCCAGCAGGCGAGCTGTTCCGCCTGTGGAGAGCAGTTCGACACCGCGACTTGAGAGCGCCTGAGCAAATTCGAGGATACCGGCTTTGTCAGAGACACTGAGCAATGCGCGGCGTACAGGACGAGTTTGTTGCATGGTGGTTTATCCCTTGGCTTTGTTTCGCGTATATAAGAGCGTTACATCAGGCTTTACAGCGGTTTTCTCTTCTCTATATAGGAAGAAAAAATCAAAAACCTCAGGTAACGCCCCGAAAAGGGGTGTCCGGAACTTCGCCCGGCATTGTAGCGAAAACGTTTGCGTGATGCTCGCCTAAATTTATCTGGCCCGACTAATGTGGATAACATTGTGTGTAACTGCGTATAACAGCCGCTTTTGCTGTGGAATGCAGCGAACGCTCTTTTTTATGCAATTTATGGGTTGCGCCTCTCAGACAACTCCCTATAATGCGCATCCATCAACACGGCACACCGGCAACGGGATGACAGGTTGAAAGGCACAGGAGACTGCGCCGCCGGAGAAAAACTTCTGAGAAAGAA
>NZ_BCZA01000018.1 GCF_001598475.1 Pantoea agglomerans NBRC 102470 | reverse complement strand
GGGCCTGGTCATCGACAGCATCACCCTGACGGACGACGTCGGTGCGATCACCGGCGAGATTGCCAGCGGCTCGGTCACCGACGACGCGCGGCCGACCTTCTCCGGCGACGCAACCGCCGACATCGATCACGTCAACATCTATGACAACGGCGAGCTCGTCGGCAGCGCAGCGGTGGAGGCGGACGGCAAGTGGAGCTGGACGCCGGAGCAGGATATGGCGGACGGCACCTCCCACGACCTGACGGTTGCGGCGGTGGACGCGGCGGGCAATGAGGGCCCGCAGGCAGACGGCGACTGGAGCTTTACCGTTGACACCTCGGTGCCGGATAACCAGACATCGGGTTTAGTGGCGGACAGCATCACACTGAACCGGCATTGAAGGTATCGTGATTGACGTGGATGCGGCGTTCTACTCCGAGTACACGGTGAACACCACCACCACGGGAGCGCAGACGGTCTCGTCGGTAGCCAGCCTGCCGGACGGCGGCGCCATCGTGGTGTGGCAGTCGGCGAGCGGAGACGGCTCCGGCAGCTGCGTCAAGGGCCAGCTGCTGGATGCGAAAGGCCAGCCGGTCGGGGCGGAGTTCACGGTGAACACCACCACAGCGGGCGACCAGATCACGCCGCAGGTTACCGTGCTGTCAGATGGCACTTTCCAGGTGGTGTGGAGCACGGATTCCGGTGCGCATATCAAGGGTCAGGGTTATACCTACAGCTACGACGGTGCGGGTAACGTGAACGGCGTCGTGACTAATGGCGCAGAGTACAATGTGGACTCCAGCACCGCCGCCAGCAAAATGCGCGTTCCGGTGATCACTTCGCTGGAAGACGGCGGTTATCTGGTGGTTTGGGAAGCGAGCCTGAACGGCAACTGGACGGTCTATGGCCGTCAGTATGACGCAAACGGCACGCCGGTCACGGCGGAGACCGTGCTGGCAACCACGACCCTGAACGCAAATGCCATCATTCCTGAATGGGAGCCGTTACCATCTGTTACAACGCTGGAAAATGGCCAGGTTGCGATTACTTATGCGATTAAAGCCACCGGATATGATGTTGGTGTGTCAGTTTATGATCCGTCAACGCATGCTGTAACAGGCAGCTTCGTAGCGAACCAGACCCTGACTAACAATCAGGCGTCATCCGCAGTCAGTGCGCTGCAAAACGGTAACTACGTGGTGACCTGGGACTCTAACGATACCAGCGGACCGGATCAGAATGGTTACAGCGTCTGGGGCCGCATCTACGCGGCAGACGGTACGGCGCTGACCAGCGAGTTCCTGATCAACACCACGACGGCTGGCGATCAGCACATGGCGAGGGTGGTCAGTCAGGCTGACGGCAGCTTTATTGCCGTTTTCCTGTCAACAACCGACATCGCGCCGGGTGCAGGTACCAGCGGTATCTACGCACAGTACTTTGATGCTGCGGGTAATAAAGTGGGTCAGCAGATCCAGATCAACCAGCTGACCTATGGTGAGCAGGTTGAAGTCGATGCGACCTTCCTGGCGGGCGGTCAGCTCTACGTGACCTGGACCGATCAGGGCGTGGGCGACGGCGATGGCTCAGCAATCAAAGGCCGCTTAGTTGATCTGAACGAGACACTGGGACTGACGTCTGAAACGGGATCGACGCATATTGAGTATCAACCTGCTCAGTACGATCTTAATGGCACTTCAGGTAATGATGTACTGGATGCACGCGGCGCGAATTCCGTCGATGCAAAAGAGGGCGATGATACTATCGTCATTAACAGTACTCATTTTAGCAGTGTGAAAGGAGGAGAAGGTCACGATACGCTGGTCTGGGATTCTAATAACGATTTAGAACTCGGAACGGTATCAGGCAAAATTAGTGGAATTGAAGCTATCCATCTGGGTAATAACACGGCGCAGACATTATTTATCAGCGCCAGCGATGTGCTCGAAATTACTAAAGATAATGGTGGTGAAGCGAACACATTACATATTACGGGAGATGTGGGAAGCTCAAACAATAGTAATGCAACTGATACCGTTAATATTGGAAAGTCAGAATGGACGGCTTCGGCCGCACAAACTGAAAATGGCGTTAATTATGACGTCTATACCAATAATGATGACACCACTGTCAAGCTGTTAATCCAGCATGGCTTAAACGTTATCTGATAGAACTGGCGATGACTTCGGTCATCGCCAGCTTTTTTTCACATCAAACTCACCTGATGGGCCTGTTTAAGGCAGGCCCATCAGGTGAGCCCCAGATCTGATTGCGCAGATGAAAAAAATAAATAAAGGCATGTGAGCAGCATGTAAAACCTAAATATTTCTTTTTAGCAGAATTAACGTTGCCATATGACATGTCGGACGGTTAAAACAGTTCCGGTCGCAGGATTGAATTAGCGACAGAGAAAATTAGCCATCCCACTTTATTTGTTATTTTGAGTTAACTATGAAAAAAAACTTGTTTACTACAAAATCCAGATGTTCGCTGCATGGTTTAATTGCGGGATTGCTATTTTTTAATCCCCTGTTAAATGCCCATGCAACGGACTTTATTGAAATGATTCGTATGACAGCCGACCATCCGTCGGTAAAGTCTGCTTTATCAAACAGCACCGGTGCTATGTATGATATCGATCAGGCAAAAGCCGCTGATGGTTTTCAGGTCAGCACGGGTATCAGCGCATCAGGATATTCAGGTCAACCCGGTTATGAGAATAACCCGGTCTCCCCGCATATCACTGTAAGTAAATTACTTTACGATCACGGACGTACTGATGCGAGCGTTGCCGGAAAGCAGGCAGCTTATTCCATGCAGCAGGCTCAGGTAAATGTCACGCGCGAAAATCTCAACGAGCAGGTGCTTTCTCTTTTTACCTCTGCAGCCACTAATGCCACAGTTGTCGCTGTGCTGGATAAAGAAATTAACGCACTGCAGGATCTGCTTAATCGGGTAAAGAATATTGCCAGTATTGATAGCGGCAGAGCTTCTGAGATCAATCAGGTTGCGACTCGCCTCAATTCGGTGATTGCCAGTCGTGAAATGAGCTACACCACCTATATACAAGCGCAGCAGCAACTCAGCTCGCTGCTGAACCACGAGATTGTTATCACCAGAGGCCTGCCCGATCTGAAAAAAGCGGGTCTGTTGCCCGCGTCACTGGCACAGGCACAACAGGTACTGAAAGAAAATCCCAACTGGGCGGTCTCACGCGAGCGTAAAGAGGAGGCGAGAGCCGCAGTGGATCTGGCCTCTAAGTGGAACAGGCCGAAATGGAGTGTGCAACTGAGTATGGACAGTCCAAAGCGCAACGGTGAAATGGAACCGTTTAAAGCGGTGACGTTACAGGTGAGCAGCGATATCAATCTTTGGGATGGTGGGGCTGGCAGGGCAAATGCCAAAGCTGAAACTCAGCGACTCATTGCCGCAGAGGCGGATCAGGATGCAACACTCCGGACATTGAAACAGCAGCTGGATCAGCTGTGGGTCTCCTTACCGCTTCGTGAACGCCAGCTCAATGCATTACAGAGACAGTCAGAAACCGCGTTGAAAACCTGGAAAGCGGGGGAAGTACAGTTCTTCGCGGGGCAGCGTCCGTTAACGGATTTAATCTCGTTTGCTACCGACTATTACACCAGTCTCGCAAGTTATCAGGAGCAGCAGATGCAGTATCTGGCTGCGCAATGGAACATCGTTGCGGCACTGGGTAAAACCAGCCAACTGGTGCAGAAGGTTAACGCTTTACCAGCGAATACCATCGAAGCGGTGCACTAATCACGCTGACGTAAAAAACGAGTATTTCTGGCCGCTGTCATGCTTTGCCGCCAGACCAGAATGAATTAGTTGTCCAGGGGACGCCATTGTGACTGATATACAATTTGAGCCTGCTGGCTCTGAACTGAATGCTGAAAACAGAGTGTTATCCAGATCGCCATCAGATACGCAGGAGACTTTGCTGGTTGCACTGCAAAGCGCACTGCGCCTGTTTGACGTCCGGCTTACGCTAAATGCTTTACGTGTGGGTATGCCTGCATTTCCACCAGACGCTGATATCAGCGCCCAGAATGACTGGGCATTGCGCACGCTGCAGAGCCGCAGCATGAGTGCTGCCTGGCAGAAGATTGACCTGACGGATGTGAAAAGCTTTGTTCTCCCCGCCATCATGCGTCTGGAAACGGGCTACTGCGTGCTGACACAGTGTAGCGAAAAGAAGTGCGCCATTATCGATCCCGCACTGGGCAGCCAGCCTGTTGAGGTCGATTTCGCTCGCCTGGCTCAGCACTATAGCGGCGAGTTGCTGCTGCTGCGACCTAAGTCTTATCTTGATCATCGTGCCGATGACATTGTCCATGTCGGTAAAGGGCACTGGTTCTGGAATACTTTGTGGGGATTCAAACGTTATATCTTTGAAGCCGCCGCATTGTCAGTCGTTATTAACCTGCTCGTTCTGGCGATGTCCGTATTCACCATGACGGTTTATAACCGGGTACTGCCTAACCAGACCTACGTAACACTCTGGACGATGGCTATCGGCGTGAGTCTGGCGTTGTTGTTTGAACTGGCTGCACGGCTGGGTCGGGCCTGGATTACCGATCGCGCCGGTAAAAAGATCGATCTGGTGTTGGGCGCACAACTTTTTCGTCACGTGCTGAACGGCAAAATGTCGGGTCGAGCCCAATCCAGCGGTGCATTTGGCAATGTCATGCAAAGCTTTGACAGCGTCCGCGAGCTTACTACGTCAGCCGCTTTAACGACGGTTGCTGACTTACCCTTTGTTTTACTCTTCCTGGTTGTAATCCATCTGGTTGCCGGGCCACTGGTCTGGTGTGTGATCCTGATATTAGTGGTCATCGTGGCGATGGTGCTGCTGATGCAGATCCCTTTGAAACGCCACGCTGAAGAGTCAATGAAAATAGGCAGTAACCGTTACGGTCTGGTTATTGAATCACTGGATAATCTTGAGACCATCAAAGTTCTGCGTGCTGAAAACCTGGTCGCCTCTAAACACGATGTTGCCAGCGTAAAACTCTCTGCAGTGAATATGAAATCGCGGTTCCTTGCCACTATGGGCTCAAGCGTCATTCAGACGACCCAGCAGTTTGGCACCGTTATTCTGCTGGTCTGGGGTGCTTATCTGGTCGGTGATGGTGATATCTCAATGGGAGGCATCATTGCCACTATGACCCTGATGGGGCGCGCCATAATGCCAATAGCAACGCTTGCCGCGCTGGGATTGCGTATTCAGCAGGCAAAAACCTCGCTGGCCATCCTCAATAAAGTGATGCAGGCCCCTGCTGAACGCGATAATGAGAAGGTTTATGTGCAGCTTCCCCAGGGCAGCCAGACCGGGATTGTCTGTCAGGGCGTTTCATTACGTTATAAAGACGATTTACCGGCCATCGTTGAGCAGCTAGATGTCCGGTTCTGTCAGGGCGAGCGGGTTGCCATACTGGGCAAAATGGGCAGCGGTAAATCTTCGCTGCTGCGCATGCTGGTTGGGCTATATCCACCCACAACAGGCACGATCACCATTGCTGGCGTAGATATAGGCCAGGTCGAGCCGGTGGAATTACGGACTCGTATCGCGCTGGTCAATCAGGAACCACGTTTTATGTATGGTTCGCTGCGTGACAACCTGGTGATGGGAGCACCCTATGCCAGCGACGAAGAACTGATGGCCGCTGCAAAAATGACCGGGGTGAGTGATATTGTCGCGGCCCATCCCATGGGTTTTGGTATGCCTGTCAGTGAGCGTGGTGAAAACTTTTCCGGTGGACAAAAGCAGGCGATAGCCCTGGCTCGCGCCATTCTGTCGAATCCGGATGTTCTGCTACTGGACGAACCTACATCGGGGATGGATATGGGGTCGGAACGCACTATCCTGCAGGCGCTCATCCCGGCAATGGAAGGCCGAACCGTGATTATCGTGACCCACCGTCCGGCAGTGCTGAAATACGTTGATCGGGTGATTGTGATGGATGAAGGCATCAAAGTAGCTGATGGGCCGCGTGAAGAGATTATCGGTTTATTAAACAGCGGGAAGATCCCGGCCGCATCGGTGCTGCGTAACGCAGCGAAACATGCTGGCGTTGAGATAAGCACAGAGCGTCAGCCACAATCTGGCGAGGTAACAGTATGAGCAGCCTGTCCCCTGATAAAAACGTTGATCAAAAGCGCCTGACCGAACATACAGCCAGTGACATGGTGAGGGCCGCCCGTCAGGATCGCTGGGAAGGCTGGCTATTTATTGCCTGGGGCAGCGTGGCGTTAATGGTGCTGGTAATCGTCTGGGCCGCCAATTTCAACATCGAAGAGGTGACAACCGGGTCAGCCAAAATTGTTCCCAGTTCCCGCGAACAGGTTTTGCAAAGCCTTGAGGGCGGTATTTTGCAGGAGTTAATGGTGCATGAAGGCGATACGGTTGAAAAAGGTCAGGTTGTGGCCAAAATCGATCCCACGCGCGCCGAAGCCTCCTTCCGCGAAAGCGCTAACCGCCTGCTGGCACTGAAAGCCCAGGCCGCGCGTCTTGAAGCAGAAGCGACCGGCAGCGAGCTTGTGTTCCCGCCAGAGGTCATGAAAGTACCTGAACTGGTTACCCGTGAAACCGATGCCTGGAAACTACGTAAAAGGGCGGTAAATGAGTCAATTGAAGGCTATCTGAAGTCAAAAACATTGCTGCAGAAAGAGCTTGAAATGGCGCGACAGCTCTCAGCCAGATCGCTGCTGTCAAAAACTGAGGTTCTGAAACTTGAGCGTCAGATGAATGATGCCGAATTGCAAATTACCGAGCGAAAAAACCGCTACCGTAACGAGGCTAACGATGAACTGTCCAAAGTCGATGTTGAGATGACAAGCCTGCAGGAAACTGCCCATGGCCGCCATGATACGCTTGAGCGTACTGAAGTTCGCACGCCAGTACGAGGCATTGTTAACAGTATTAAAATCAATACGCTTGGCGGTGTGATCCAGCCTGGTGCCGCAATAATGGAGGTGACACCATTGGATGACCAGCTGCTGGTGGAAACCCGTATCCGGCCCTCTGATGTGGCTTTTCTGGCGCCCGGTCAGGAAGCTGTGGTAAAAATTTCTGCCTATGACTATTCGATTTATGGCGGCCTGACCGGACATGTTCAAAGTATCAGTTCGGGCGCGCTAAAAGATGAGGAAAGTAAGGCTGCCCGCAGGCCAGGCGTCGATGATACTTATTACCGGGTGATGGTATTAACGGAAAATAATACGCTGACGAAAAGCGGCAGTCAGGAACTACGGGTTATTCCCGGTATGACGGCCACCGTTGATATTCGTACGGGCGAGAAGAGCCTGCTGCAATATCTCTTGCGTCCTCTGTTGCGCGTACAGGAAGCGTTTCGCGAAAAGTAAAACCTGCCCTGAATGTAAAAAAGCCAGCGCTATAGCTGGCTTTTTTACACAGAAGTCCGGAATTATTTCAGAATGAAGAGCCGATCAACATCGATTTCGCTATGCCCGTCATCGCGATCTACCTCACCCGTTATCCGTACCTTTTTACCAATAAGGAAGCCGTCGTCGTCTTCGTCATCCTCGTCGACATCAATACGTATACGACCCGTTGAGTCCTGTAACCAGTAGTGGTCATCGTCAGCCCGTCCACTAATCGTACCGGTAAGGGTAACATGACGTTCGTCTCGCATGTTTTTTGCTTCTGCGATGGTGGACTCCTGCCGTGCGAAAGCGGATCCTGAGCAGATCAAGGCCAGCAGCATCCATAATGTTTTTTTCATTAACACCTCCTGTTATACGAGCGCTTGCTGCACGTTGATTCTAAAAACTAAAACGGTAGCCAGCATTAACCTGACGTTGGTTAAAACGTTTTCCGTCTACCATATCGGCCTCCAGGAAGAGCGTATGGCTGCTGATTTGGGCACTCAGGCCGACGCCGTTATTCCAGCCATTTCCTTTAAAGGAAAGACGTTCATTTGATCCGTTCAGAGCATAAGCAGCATCCCCGGCATACTCGCGCATTACACCCGTTTTTACATAGGTGTTGAGTTTGTAATTGCTCTGATTGATTTCATACCCTGCCAGCACGCTTGCCCGGCTCATCAGTGATTTGTAGCTTGAAAGTGTGATATTGAGACCATTAGACGCACCTACGGAAGCACCATCCTGATGACCTGCTGTCAGCTGTAGTTGTGGTTCAAGATAAAAACCTGCCAGCCGATCAGAGAAGCTGAACTTTTTGCCCGCCTCAAGCGATCCGCTCAGACCTGAAGAGACACCGTTACCGGATACCTGGTTATTCTGTGTATCGTGAACATTGAACTGATTCCTTAGCCGGTTGACTTTCACAACGCCATCAACATAGAAACCGGCATCATTTACCCAGGTGGTGTAGAAGCCATAATGCTCAGAACGGATGTTGCCGTTACCATTTTGGTAATGAGGCGATCCTTCAGTTACCCCCATGAACAGGCCCAGATAGATCGGAATTTCATCGGACAAACGTTTATCGACCCCAAACTGATAACCGGTGTAGTTCAGGCTGAAACGGCTCAGCTTGCCATTATCAAAGCCGCTGAACCGTCCATCTATAGCGCGCAGCCAGACATTCCCGGCTGTCTTACCCTGACGAACATCACCCATACGCTGCATCAGCGTCTGCATTTCGGCATAGTTCATCAGATAGCCAGTGTTGAGGAAGTTAGCCCCTGCGTTGGCCGTGCTGGTAATAGGGGAAGTTGCGTTGTCTTGCCCGGCAGGCGCCGTGCCACCGTTATCGGCTGGAGTCGCGGCAGGCTCATTGGCAGGATTCGCGGCAGGCTCATCCGCAGGGATAACGGCCGGATCATCTGCTTCAGGGGTTTCTGGTGCTTTAGGTGAGGAGAGTACCCAGTTGTTGCCTTGCTTATTGACCGAGTAAACATAGCCACCAAGTTCCACGTCGGCGTTACCTTTAAAGGTGGCGATGCCATCAGTCGTTTCAACCACAGTCAGTACTTCGTTGCCAGTGGTGACGGCACTGCCGCGGTTCTGTATGGTCAGACCGTAATCACCGGAACTACTCTCTGTCACCACAACTTTATCGCCAATGTTATTCACGCCAGCACCATCGCCTGCCAGATTGGTGCGCAAGGCGAAGTCGCCGCTGCCGCTGAGGTTGGCGATAGTCAATGTTGAATAGGTTGCGTCATCCGAGGCTGCAGAGAGGTCAACCAGCGAGTTACTCAATGTCAGATTATCGACATTGGATGTTCGCGATACATTCCAGGTGCTGTCGGTCAGATTAACGTTCAGATGGCCATTATTGACGTTATCGCTGCTGGCGCTGCCAGACCAGAGTGAACCCGATGTCAGATTGAGGTCGATGAGTCCGGCCCGGGAAAAAACGCTACCAACGATCTGCGCTTTTCCGTCGGTGGTGATGACACCTGCTGTATAACCTTCATCATATCGCGTAGCCATGGCTATCCCATCCGGGGAGCTCATATCAATGGTCAAATCACCCGTAAGATTCGCTTTACCACCAGCCATGGCGTAGACACCTGTAGCATTCTCCGGGCCGGTAATGGTCACTGCATCACCGTTAACTGTGCCACCGCTTGTGGACCAAATACCCAGGGTCATGGTATCCACATTTTTCATCATAATATCGGTGTTCTGCAGATTAATGGTTGCGCCGGTTGACTGTGCGGATACGCCATAAAAACCTGCTGAATAGACCGTATTGCGTTCTTCTTCACTGCCAATGAAGTTAACGATGGCATTGTCGCCCATAGCCACAATGCCGCCAGTCTGATCAGAGGAGATCACGCTACCAGCACCAATGTTTGACAGGCTGTTGTCACGGCCTGACAGACCTGCAGAGGTCTCACCCGCAGTACTGATTGTCAGATGATCGGCCTTCAGCTCACCCCAGCTCCAGATGCCAGCAGAAAGATCCCCAGTGGTAATAATGGTCGAGTTACTGCCCAGATCAACAGAACCATTATCCTGGATATTAATACCCTGCGAATTATTGCCAAGGGTGTTGATCGTCAATGCATTTGCTTTCAACGTGGCCACGCCATTAATCGACTCACCGGTCAGGTTATCAACCTGAACGGCATTACTGTTAAGGCCATTCGTCTGTAAATTACTGTCGTCGCCCAGACTGGCGTGACTTCCGTAACCACTGACGCGCAGAGCCGTTCCGCCAGTGCCCTGGGTGCTTATTTGCAGGTTATTTGCCTGCAGCGAGGAACTATTGCTGACAACGACGCCCTCGGCGAAAGAATCACCTGATGCTACCGTGGTGACCGAGGAACCGGATCCTAAACTGGCGGTTACATTTTTTCCGCCGAACTCAATGCCGACCGCTGTTTTACCGGAAACGTTGAGGGTTAACTTATCTGCAGTAAATTCACTGTTTGCCGCTTCAATAAAAATCCCTTTTGCATAACGTTCAGCATCTGTCACGCGAACTGTGCTGCCGCTGCCGATGGTAACCGTTGCGGCGGTAGCGCCATTAACCAGGATGCCATAATAACCGTCGCCAGATGACTGGTCGGCAATCAGCGTGGTGCCATCAGTTAAGATGATCTCATTGCCTGTCTGGCTTCCGATGACTGCAGCATAGCTAATCAGAGGCACAACCCCCATCCCACTTGCCAGCATTAATGCTTTTGCGATTTTATTTCGCGGGAATTTATTATTCATCTCAGTCACTCTTCCTTAAGAATTTATTGATAGTCTGATCGTTAAATGGCACCTGAATCGTGAGTTGTTATTCAGGTGTTAAGCAGCAGCGATATTTAAGCGATACCAATAAGTTGTAGGTTTTATTGATCCCATTAATGGCAGTGCGCATACAAATGTTGCGGGATTATGCAGCGGGAAAAGGATTTATGTAAAGGCATCGCAAGTGTGCCTGTTTTAAGTAAACGTTAAAGGCGATGCCGTATCCGCGATGAATTTCCATTAAAAATTAAGATAATGCATCGATTGTAATAATGGGGTTTTTGTTAATTATCTTCACATGCATTCTAATTTTGGCTTTATTCATTTTTTAATCACTGCATTAAAGGTCTATCTGCTTATGTGTCGCGTGAGGTTGTTAAGCGCGGGTTTAGTGGCAGCACGCTATAATTATGTATCGCTACCCGCAGTGGTGAGTGCAGAATGGAAACATGATGATTGTCACCCCTGAGGTTAACATGTGGCAGGAGAAAGGAGGATTCCTGATAAAGTCGTTGTTGTGCTATCAGACTTAATCACACCACTGGAGGGTAAATGCTTAATTCACAAAAATAAGGTTAAGAGAGGTTTTATGACCGTCACAAACAGGTTAGCAGGAGTTTCACTGATGTTACTGGCTTCACTACTTATCGCCTGCACACCGCACAGCAAGGAACCGCAGCGTTTAACAATGCGTAATCCAGCCAGTGAATATTGCGTTAATCGCGGTGGTCAGCAGGTCCAGGAAAAATCTTCGGCAGGTATAACAACCTATTGCCTGCTACCCTCTGGAGAAAGGATTGAGCAGTGGGCTCTGTATCATCGTGACCATCTGAAATGAATTCCCGTTTTGTTCGCCTGCATGCTCCCTGTTCGGGCGAACAACATTTAAATTTAATGGTATTGCATCATCTGAATGTGCTTAATACACCCTTGCTTAACGACTGAGCAGCCTTTTTAATCACCCTGACACGATTTGCCGTTCCGGGATCGGTGCTGGTGGAGCATGAGCTAAATTGGCAGCATATCGCCTGAAAAGATAATCATTATCGTAGTCGTGTGAGTCCGGAAGGCATTATTTGTACGAGCTTTTCTGAATACAACAGATGAAGCCAGTTTTGGCGTCATATTTAAAACGGTTTACAGTGGTCTGGCAGGTTTGTCTTACTATTTCTTACAGCGCTTTATGTCGTGCGTTTGTTGAGAATGACAGAGCATCACAGCACTAAAGGTGATGCTCTGATTTATCTGTTCACCGATTCTGCCCGACGGAGATCAAAATGCATCGCGCCAGGATTATCAGGAATTGATGATCTGCAGGGTGATCAGCCCTCAGCAGATAATGGGTTATGAGTGATCCTGCCCTCCTTTTTTCACCTCAGCACACCAGTCTCCATACTTCTGAAGGAACTTCACTGTAGGTTTCATTCATTATTAGTTCGGCTTTACGATGATCGTAAGCGCCTTCAAATGAAGAGAGGTCGTCACCAGGCAGTTTTTTCCGCATATAGCTTGTTACGATATCCAGAATATCGGTTGACGGGCAGTTCCTTAACTTATTCAGATAGTAGACTTTGTCCATAATATTCTTGCTGATTTAACCTGTGAAATGAGCTTATACGCAGTCTGAACTTAATTTAAGCAGACGCGCCGTTATATCAATGCTGCCAGGCGAGAGTAAGCGGCTCCTGACACCAGATATACTTGTTTCCTTACGCATCGGATACATTCGGGCGCGATCACTCGCACGCGAAGTTCCATTAGCCGGCTAAGCGAAAGGTTAATTTCTGAAAGTAAATTTTAATGACATGATACATTAATTTAATATCTTCATTGATTTTGCTGATCTTCCCCAATCCCATAACAAATTGAACAGAAAAGCATAGGTCAGAAAAAATAGCACCAGTCCGGATTCAAGTCTCAACGCTGAGAATAGCGTAATATCCAGCCACCATGCTGCAAAGGGGATTAACACTAATAACAGACCCGCCTCAAACAGAACGGCATGGAGGCATCTCACTCGCAAGTTCTTTTTAAATCCTGTTTTTAGCTGAACACTGTCAAACATCAGGTTGAACAGGTAGTTCCATCCCATAGCCAAAGTTGATGAGACCAATGTAAGCAACAACGACTGCGATGGTGCTGCGGAGGTAAAAATAATCAGGATAAAGAAAACCAGCACATTAGCGACAACTTCGAATACCACCGCGTGCAGCACTCTCTCAGTTCTGGTACGCACCGGATATAAACACTTTTCCAAATCATACGCTCATTAATTAGTCGGGCACCGTACTGGCGCAGGAAAAATTCAGGGTGGCCGTAATATCAGTGAAACGGTTCTTCATACTGCCCTTTTTTAAACCGACGAGAACTTAGCATCAACCTGGCAGAAAGTGAAACCCAATAGGAATATGACGATAAAAACCCATTAGGTTTTGATATTGATCAACTCTGCAAAGTACGCTTTTAATGGCTAACCGTTCAGGACTGCGAGTGTTATTCCTGCTCTGTTTCCGCACCTCTGTCGCACATTAATTCACCCGTTTCACTTCGCTGTTTGTTCAGTCGGATACGATATTAACGTCATTACTCTGCATCTGAATATTAAAACCATAAAAAATGCGTATTTAGATTTATATTTTAATATTTAGATGATAGTTAGATTTTTTATCTGACATAAAGGGGCGGTTTCAGCTTGTCACTGCGATCAGATTATCTGTGGCAGGCTATTTTCTATGCACTTCTGAGCCAGTGAGCCACTTTCCCGGGCACTGCTTCGCGCGGGAAATAGTGCTGAATGCAATGATCGACGGCAGGTAAAGCATATTTCTTTACCGGTGGATATGACACAACGGGCAATCTTTACAGACAGTTTTCTGCCGTATAAATGATGAAATCCACTTTTCCGTTAATGTAGATATCGGGTCTCTCTCTCTGCTCCAGATAATTCAGCATCAGCTGCAGCGCGAGCTGGGCATGCTGCCGGGTGTTTTGATCCAGTGTCAGCGCAACGCTCTGCTGCGCCATCAGCGTGCGGGTGGTGGCGTAAAGCTCATGAGTAATCCAGATGCACTGATTCAGCCGACGATGTCGTGCCAGCGCCTGCCCGATCTCGGTATTCCCCAGCCCGGTGTTATAAATGCCCTGGAGATGACCGCTCTGTACCAGCTGCTTCTCCAGCAACTTACTGAGGGTGTCGCGATTTTCCTGGGCGGCCAGAACTTCACGTAACTGAAGATGGGGAAACCGACTGGTTATCAGGTCACGGAACCCTTCAATACGCTGACGATGCGCACTGTAATCCCGGTGCCCACTGACCATCAACACCTCACCGGGTTGATGCAGCATTTTGCCCATCAGCTGAGCGGCTGTACGTCCGGCCTGCAACTGATTGATCCCCACATGACAGAGCCGGGCGGCACCGGGTAAATCGGTGACCAGCGAGATCACCGGTACGCCACGCACCTGGCAATGGTCCAGCGCCTCATAGATCGCCGGATGTTCATGGGCAAAAACGATCAAACCATCCCGCGTCTCACCGCCCTGCCTGATAAGCTTTGCCAGTCGTTCTGGCTGAGCCTCGGGGACAAAAGTGCGGCGCAGCGTTAACCGGCGATAGCCCAGATGCGAGGCGACCTCGGTAAAATCCTGTGCCAGCTGCTTAAAGAAAAACGAATCGTTGCTGCTCAGCAGCAGTTCTATCTGCCAAGGATGACGATGCTCCTCCGGCAGGATCCGCTTCAGCCCGACTTCACGTGCTGCCTGCAGCACCCTGTGAACCGTCTCCGGCGCGACGCCGCCACGTTCATTGAGCACCCGATCCACGGTTGCCAGTCCCACACCTGCCCGTCGGGCGACCTCTTTCAGCGACATGCCGATCTCCTGTGAGGTAAACACCTCAAAACACCGTGCCGCCAGTGTAAAACGCAGCGTTATCCTGCAGATGCATCTTTCTGCCGGACTATGATGGAGTTCAAAAAAATGAATAAAAAGCAACGTGTTGCCCTGCTGGGGTGTGGCTTTATTGGTGAAGTTCATGCCGCGAATCTTCAGGCGCACCCCGGAGTTGAGTTGGTATGGGTTGCGGATGCGGATCCCGCGCGCGCCGCCGTCTTTGCGACCCGCTTTGGTGCCCGGGCCGCGTCTGTCACCGAGGCGATAAATGATGAGCAGATTGATATGGTGCTGATCGCCAGCGCGACGCCGACACATGCTGACTTACTGGAAGCCGCAGCCCGCGCCGGTAAAGCTATTTACTGTGAAAAACCGGTCGATCTCTCTCTTGAGCGGGCCCGCTCTGCCGTGGCTAATGTTCTTCCTTACAACGTGCCGGTCACAGTAGGGTTTAATCGCCGTTTTGATGTCAGCCATCAGCAGCTGAAGCAACAACTCCGCCAGGGGCGGATCGGCCCGGCGGAACTGATTCAGATGGTCTGCCGCTCCTCAGCCATGCCGCCGCTGGCCTATCTTCAGGCGTCCGGAGGACAGATGCGCGATCAGGCTATCCACTTTTTTGACCTGTTGCGCTGGCTGACTGAAGAGGAGGTGACAGAGGTGGCTGCGATGGGTGCAGCGCTGGCTCTGCCCTCGATCAGGGAATTTGACGACGTGGACACCAGCACGCTGCTATTGCGGCTGCAGGGCGGGGCGCTGGCACAGCTCGATAATGTCCGCCGCACCGGCTATGGCTACGATGAACGCATCAGTGTGATGGGACCGCACGGGATGCTGGAATCAGCCTCTCAGCCACAGCGCGGCGTCAGCTGCTATCAGGGTGCGCAGATTCAGCAGCCAGGCTTATTGCCCGACTGGTTCAGCCGGGTGCAGCCAACTTATTATGCTCATCTGGATGCGTTTATCCGATCGCTGAACGGTGAGCAGTTTGACGATCTTCCTGGCCTTGAGGATGGACTGAAAGCCCAGGCGATTGCGGAAGCTGCGGTGATCTCCCTGGCGGAACGGCGTTTCTGTGCGGTGGAAAAACTACCGTTCTGATTCAGCGTGGCACCCTGGCAAAAAATAATTTTATTTTTATCGAATAGAAACCGGCGCTGAGCTGTTTACCGTACAGCGCCGCGCTAGCGGACTGCATCCGGCGGGCTTTATCGCCTGTCTCACAGACCCGATAAGGATAAATTATGACAACGCGTTCTGGTTTTTCTCTGCTTGCCGTTCCGGCACTTCTGCTGATGCTGCACTCTCCGCTGAGTATGGCGATGGGCGACAATGACAGTGATAAAAAGACGCCTGACTGCCCCAAAGGTCAGGTCTATGACAGTCACACTAAAAGTTGTGTGCCTGAGAAGACCAGCAAGCTGAGTGACGACGATAAAACCCGCTATGCCTTGCATCTGGCGAAAAAGGGCGAATATCAGGCGGCGCTGAACCTGCTGGATACGCTGAAAAATCAGGATACCCGTGAAGCCTGGAACTATCGTGGTTACGCCACCCGTAAACTGGGCCGCACGGACGAGGGCATTGGCTATTATCAGCGCGCCATTGCACTTGATCCCCGTTACGCTAAAGTGCGTGAATATCTGGGCGAAGCCTGGATGATCAAAGGGCGTCCGGATCTGGCGCGCGAACAGTTAAAAACCATTGCCGGGATTTGTGGCACAGACTGCGAGGAATATCGCGATCTGCAGGCCGCGATCAATGGCCACCCCGAGGTCTGATGCGGCAGGGAGGAGCGAAAAATCACTCACAGTGACATCCGTCAGCACCTTGCGGAACATCTGACGCGGCTCTGGCGTTACGGCTATGTGCTGTCACACAACCGTGACATGGCAGAAGAGCTGGTGCAGTCAACCTGCGTACGCGCGCTGGAACGCAGCGCGCAGTTCACGCCGGGCACACGCATTGATCGATGGCTTTTTTCGATCCTTCACTCCATCTGGGCCAGTGATTTACGGGCGCGAAAGGTCCGGCAGGGACAGGGATTCGTGGATCCCGATGCGCTGCTGGCCGCAGACAACCACACCAACAGCGACGACAACCGCCATTTCCAGCGCATTATGCTACAGGTTAACGCTTTACCCGAGGCCCAGCGTAATGCGCTGTTTCTGGTGTATGTCGAAGGTCTGACCTATCAGGAGGCGGCAGAGACGCTCTCGGTTCCGATTGGCACGATTATGAGCCGTCTGGCCGCCGCACGTGCCACGCTGGCCAGACAGCCGGCGACCTCGCCCGCACCGCAGGAGAAACGGAGATGAACAGGGAAACTTTTACGCCACCGTGGCGCGATGAGGCAATCGTTGCCTGGCTGGATGGTGAGATGACGCCACAGGAAGCCGTGCAGTTTGAGCAGGCGATGGCAGGGGATCCCGAACTGGCGGCACGGGTTGAGCATTTACAGCAAAGTAATCTCGATTTTGAACAGGCTTTTGCGCCGCTGCTGGAACAGGCACCGCAGGCCAGAATGGCACAGCAACTGGCAGCCATCACGGCACCAGAGTCAATGCCAGCCAAAGGCTACAGCCGTCGGGCACTGATTGCTGCGTCTGTCAGCTTTTTGCTGGTGGGCAGTGGCATCGGTTTCCTGGCAAGACCGGAAGATGATGAGAAAGATGAAAGCCAGAATATCCGCGATCTGGAGGCGCGTTATATGTCGCTCTACAGTGCTGAAACGCTGGCCGATACGCCTGATGACGCCGCCATGCTGCAAAGGGGGCTGGACCGTACCCGACTCGATTTAGGATTGCAGCTGCATCCTCAGCAACTCAGCCTGCCAGGGGCTGAACTAAAAATGGTGCGGATCCTGCGCTACGAACGGACGTCGATTGCACAAATCGCCTGGCTGCATGCTGATTATGGCCCGATGGCGCTCTGTATCTCGCCTGAGCCGGACAGCGCGAATCCCATCGCCCATGAAAAGCGCCATGGCATGCAACTGGCATGGTGGAAGCGTGACGGCTATCAATATGTGCTGATTGGCCGCAACCCACCGGCTCAACTGGCTGCCACAGCGGAAACATTGCAGACAGCACTCAGTTAATCGGACCCTTCAGCGGTTACCGCTACAGCGGCTTTCTGCCCTGCGCGGCAATGGCCAGCGCAATGTTGACGCGATCATCAACCACCCCGACCAGCCGATCCATTCCGAAGGCTGAGCGGGAGATGGCGGTGGAGGCATGTAGCGCCAGCGAACCTGAAGCCGGATCAATTGTCTTTCCGCTGTCCAGCGAGGCCAGCATCACGACTGGCCGGCTGACATTTTTAACCGTCAGCACACCAAAAATACGATAATTGCCGCCACCCAGTGAGGCCACGCGACTACTGACAAAGTGAATGTTTGGGTAACGCTCTGCATCAAAAAACAGGTTACTTTTCAGTTGCCAGGTTAACAGGCTGTTCGAGGCCACCAGCGTCCCTACCGGAATAGTCACTTCAATATGATCGTCACGGTCTTCATCAGGATTGAGTGTCACCGTACCGGTCACACCCTGCAGTCTGGCCTGCGAAAATTGGTGACCAAAGGCGCGCCATGAAAGGCCTATCGACGTTTTATCGGGGGTAATGGCATAGGTTACCGGCGCGGCGTAAAGCACCGGGCTGAGCAGGGCTAACAGAGTGCATAAACAGGCGGCACGCATCATCACTATTTTCTCTTTTTTAGGCAGACCCAACGTTAACGCCTGAAACCGCGATCCTATTCACTTTTTTTAGCACTGTTTTTACCTTACAGGCACAGATAATCTGACAGATATTAACTGACTGTCACCTGAGAATCACCAAAGTGTAATGATTATTGCAAGGGCAGGACATTAATAACGAAAAATATTAAGAATACATTAAGACGGCTTTATTAATCTGTGATTCATCCTGAGATGAGCGGAGCGCTATTTTTTTCGATGTGATACTGTGAGTAGCAGGCTGAATTTAGCCCAGCAATATCAGCGTGTTAATTTTTCCCTCCAGAAGTGACTTCATCCGGATGAGCTGAACCCTGCTCTGGTGACTGACAGAGTCTGCTGATTTTAAACAAAATATCAATAAATCAAAAAGAGTTGATGCCAGAGCTATTATTAGCCATTTAATAGTGAACTTTTTCTGAAATCCTTAACTTGCTCTCCCTTGATTTTATTTCAATTCACACTCTTCATTTAATGTTCAGTTAACTTTCATACGGTAGTTTGTATTAGCAGTCCGGTAACCTTAATTCCAGAACGGGAAAGCGTGGTGTCGATAACATCCTGGCCGACTGTGAGTCATTCGCTATTTCAATTATTTTCCGGCGTTGTGCCTGATTAACAACGCGCGACAGCTTATGGGTTTGATCTGCAGGAGTTTTAGCATGGGTTTTTTGCCATTTTCCCGGCCTTCATTCGGTGATGAAGAGCTGGCTGCTGTTAAAGCGGTATTTGACTCTGGCTGGATAACGACCGGCGCAAAATGCGCCGAACTGGAGCAGGCCTTTGTTCAGATGACCGGCAACCAGCACGCCATTGCAGTAAGCTCTGCCACTGCCGGAATGCATGTCACGCTGATGGCGATGGGGATCGGGCCTGGCGATGAGGTGATCACGCCGTCCATGACCTGGGTCTCTACCCTGAACCTGATCACGCTTCTGGGTGCCACGCCGGTGATGATTGATGTGGATCCCGACAACCTGATGGTCACGCCGGACCGGATAGCGCAGGCGATTACGCCCCGCACCCGCGCCATTATTCCGGTGCATTACGCTGGTGCACCTGCCGATCTCGCGCCAATCTATCAACTGGCTGAGCAGCGTGGGATTGCCATCATTGAAGATGCGGCTCACGCGGTGGGTACCACTTATTACCAAAAACCGGTCGGGCAGCGCGGTACGGCGATTTTCTCTTTCCACGCCATCAAGAATATCACCTGCGCGGAAGGGGGCCTGGTGGTGACCGATGACGCCACTCTCGCCGAACGTATACGCAGCCTGAAGTTTCATGGCCTGGCGGTGGATGCGTTTGATCGTCATACCCAGGGGCGTCTGCCGCAGGCGGAAGTCATGATGCCGGGCTTTAAATATAATCTGCCCGATATCAGCGCGGCGATTGCGCTGGTGCAGTTACAGAAACTGCCGGGCTTTATTGCCCGCCGCCGTGAGATTGCCGAACGCTATCTTGAAGCGCTGCGCACGCTGCCGTTCACGCCGCTGTCACTGCCCGCCTGGCCACATCAGCATGCGTGGCACCTGTTTATTATTCGCATTGATGAACAGCGCTGCGGTCTGTCGCGCGATGCCTTTATGCAGGCACTGAAGACGCGGGATATCGGCAGCGGATTGCATTTCCGTGCGGCGCATACCCATAAATATTATCGCGAGCACTATCCCGATTTACGTCTTCCCGCCAGTGAACTTAACAGCCAGCAGATGTGTTCGATTCCACTGTTTCCGTCAATGACGGATCAGGATGTCGAACGTGTGATTCAGGCTTTACATGACATTGCCGGAGCCTGAGATGCGCGATATCAAACCGATCAACATGCTCTCCGTGGTCATCCCGGTCTATAACGAGCAGGAGAGTCTGCCGGAGCTGCTTCAGCGCACCTGCGCCGCCTGTGACTCAATTAAGATTGAGTATGAAATTCTGCTGGTGGATGACGGCAGCAGCGATCGTTCTGCCGAACTGATTGAACAGGCCGCCACCGTTCCCGGCAGCCGGATAACCGGCGTGCTGCTCAACCGCAACTACGGTCAGCATTCCGCCATCATGGCCGGATTCAGCCAGGTTCGTGGCGATCTGATTATTACGCTGGATGCCGATCTGCAGAACCCGCCGGAAGAGATCCCGCGGCTGGTTGACGCCGCGCGTCAGGGTTATGACGTGGTGGGTACCGTCCGTCAGCAGCGCCAGGACAGCTGGTTCCGTCGTAAAGCCTCACGCACGCTCAACCGGCTGATTCAGCGGGTCACCGGCAAGGCGATGGGCGATTACGGCTGCATGCTGCGCGCCTACCGTCGCCACATCGTCGAGGCGATGCTCAACTGTCACGAACGCAGCACTTTTATTCCGATCCTGGCCAACACCTTTGCCCGACACACCATTGAGCTGCCGGTGATCCATGCCGAGCGCGCTTTTGGCGATTCGAAATACAGCTTTATGCGCCTGATTAACCTGATGTATGACCTGGTGACCTGTCTGACCACCACGCCGCTGCGATTGCTCAGCGTGGTCGGCAGCCTGATTGCGCTCTCAGGCTTCGCCTTCTCTTTGGTGTTGATCGTGTTGCGACTCTTTTTTGGTGCGGCCTGGGCGGGTGACGGCGTCTTCGTGTTGTTCGCCGTGCTGTTCATGTTTATCGGCGCCCAGTTTGTGGGTATGGGACTGCTCGGGGAGTACATCGGGCGCATTTACAACGACGTTCGGGCGCGTCCGCGCTATTTCGTTCAACGCATTGTTCACGCTCCAGAAGAGCCTTCAGTACAGGATATTCAATCATGAAGACCGTTGTTTTCGCCTATCACGACATGGGCTGTGTCGGCATCAATGCGCTGCTAAGTGCAGGCTATGAGATCACCGCCATTTTTACTCACAACGATGTGGCGACCGAAAACCACTTTTTCGGCTCAGTGGCCCGTCTGGCGGCAGAGCATGGCATTCCGGTCTATGCACCTGACGAGGCGAATCACCCGATCTGGCTTGACCGCATCCGTACCATGGCACCAGAGATGATCTTCTCCTTCTACTATCGCCATCTGCTGAGTGATGAGATCCTGCAATGCGCTCAAAAGGGTGCTTTTAACCTGCACGGCTCGCTGCTGCCAAAATATCGCGGCCGGGCACCGCTGAACTGGGCGCTGGTCAACGGCGAAACTGAAACGGGCGTTACGCTACATCGCATGGTAAAGCGCGCGGATGCCGGTAATATTCTGGCGCAGCAGAAGGTCGCTATTGAGGATCAGGACAACGCGCTGACACTGCATCGTAAACTGACCCAGGCTGCAGAGCAGTTGCTCGGCGACGTTTTACCTCGTCTGCGCGAGGGTGAGGTGAGTGAATGGCCACAGGATGAGCGTCAGGCGACCCGGGTTGACCGTCGCACGGCCGAAGATGGCCGCATTGACTGGAATCAGCCTGCTCAGACGATTCACAATCTGGTCAGAGCGGTTACCGATCCGTGGCCTGGGGCATTCGCCTTTGCCGGTTCGGTTAAATTTATCGTCTGGAAGAGCCGGGTTCATCCGCAGCAGCATCAGGCAAAGCCAGGGACGGTACTTTCTAAGCAGCCCTTCCTGATCGCCTGTGGCGAAGGTGCGCTGGAAATCCAGACCGGCCAGTCCGAGCATGGCGTTTACATGAATGGCAGTCAGCTGGCGCAGAGTCTGGGCATCGTCCCTGGCGCGCTGCTCTATTCAAAACCGCAGTCGGCGCTGCAACGTCGTACCCGCGTGCTGATCCTTGGCGTTAACGGCTTTATCGGTAATCATCTCACTGAGCGTTTGTTACAGGATGAGCATTTCGAGGTCTATGGCCTGGATATCAGTTCAGACGCGATCAGCCGCTTCCTGGATCATCCGCGCTTCCATTTCGTCGAAGGGGATATCGCTATCCATTCCGAATGGATTGAGTATCACATCAAAAAATGCGACGTCATCCTGCCGCTGGTAGCCATCGCCACGCCAATTGAGTACACCCGCAATCCACTGCGCGTGTTTGAGCTCGATTTCGAAGAGAACCTGAAAATCATTCGCGACTGTGTGAAGTATCAGAAGCGCATCATTTTCCCATCCACTTCAGAAGTTTACGGCATGTGTACCGATGACAGCTTCGATGAGGATTGCTCTAATCTGGTCGTCGGGCCGATCAACAAACAGCGCTGGATCTACTCGGTATCCAAACAGCTGCTGGACCGCGTTATCTGGGCCTACGGCGAAAAAGAGGGGCTGCGTTTTACCCTGTTCCGTCCGTTCAACTGGATGGGACCGCGTCTGGATAACCTTAATGCAGCGCGCATCGGCAGTTCCCGCGCGATAACCCAGCTCATTCTTAACCTGGTAGAAGGCTCGCCCATTAAGCTGATTGACGGCGGCAAACAGAAGCGCTGCTTTACCGATATTCAGGATGGCGTTGAGGCGCTATTCCGCATTATCGAAAACAAACAGCTGAATTGTGATGGTCAGATCATCAATATCGGTAATCCGGACAACGAAGCCAGTATCAAAGAGCTGGCCGAGCAGCTGCTGGCCAGCTTTGAACGTCATCCGCTGCGCAGCCAGTTCCCGCCGTTTGCCGGTTTCCGCGAAGTAGAAAGCAGCAGCTACTACGGCAAAGGCTATCAGGATGTGGAGCACCGTAAACCGGCTATCCGCAATGCGCGTCGCCTGCTCGGCTGGACACCGACCGTGACGATGGATGTCACTATCGACAACACGCTCGACTTCTTCCTGCGCACCGTTGAGCCACAGGCTGATAAGTGATGAAGAAGATCGGTCTGCGGATTGACGTAGATACCTGGCGCGGCACGAAGCAGGGCGTGCCGGCGCTGCTTGAGCTGTTCCGGCGTCATGCGGTGCGGGGCAGCTTTTTCTTCAGCGTGGGACCAGACAACATGGGCCGCCATCTCTGGCGGCTGGTGAAACCGGCGTTTCTTATGAAGATGCTGCGCTCCCGTGCCGCGTCGCTCTATGGCTGGGACATCCTGCTCGCCGGAACGGCGTGGCCGGGAAAGCAGATGGGACGGAGATTGCGGCACATCATGCAGGACGCCACTCGTCAGCACGAAGTCGGTCTGCACGCCTGGGACCATTTTGCCTGGCAGACCTGGGCCGGCGTCTGGCCGCAGGATAAGCTGGTTGAGCAGATAGCACGCGGCACCGAAACGCTGAGTGAGATACTCGGTCATCCTGTCAGCTGTTCGGCCGCCGCGGGCTGGCGAGCCGATGGCCGGGTGATCGCCGCCAAACAGGACTTTGGCTTTCACTACAACAGCGACTGTCGCGGCAGCGGCCCGTTCCGGCCCATGCTGCCGGATGGACAGATCGGTACCGTACAGATTCCGGTGACGTTGCCCACATGGGATGAAGTGGTTGGCCGCGAGGTCAGCGCAGAAGGCTATAACGACTACATTCTGGCGAAAATGCTCTCTTCTGATGATGGGGCGGTCTACACCGTGCATGCCGAAGTCGAAGGGATTATCGGCTACCCGGACTTTGACCAGCTGCTGGCTGCTGCGGCCCGTCACGGCATTCAGTTCTGTCCGTTAAGCGAGCTGCTGCCCGACGATCTAAGTACCTTGCCGGTGGGCAGGGTGGTCAGAGGCGAAATCCCCGGACGGGAAGGGTGGCTGGGCTGCCAGAAACTGACTAAAGAGGCGAACTAGTGCGGATACGTAACAACACGAAGTGGCTACTTTTTTTCAGCTTTTTTATTCTCTATTACCTGCTTCCGCCGATGTTCCGCGATCTCTGGCAGCCGGATGAGACCCGTTATGCGGAGATCAGCCGGGAGATGCTGGCAACCGGTAACTGGGTGACGCCACACTTCTTCGGTCTGCGCTATTTTGAAAAACCGATTGCGGGTTACTGGGTCAACTCGCTGGGTCAGTGGCTGTTTGGCCACAACAACTTTGGCGTGCGGGCGGGATCGATATTCTCTACGGCGATGACCGCCGTGCTGATCTACTGGCTCGGCAGGCGGTTGTTTGGTTCGGCACGCACGGCTGCCGTCGGCACGATTATTTTCCTCAGTTCGCTGCTGGTCTATGGCGTTGGCACCTATGCGGTGCTCGATCCGATGCTGATGCTCTGGCTGGCTGCCGCGATGTGCAGCTTCTGGCTGGCGACGGAGGCCAGCGGACGCGCCGGGCGGGCGGGCGGCTATCTGCTGCTGGGTCTCGCCTGCGGCATGGGGTTTATGACCAAAGGCTTTCTGGCGCTGGCAGTGCCTGTGCTGGCGATTCTGCCTTGGGCGATCTGGCGGCAGCGACTGCGCGAACTGCTCTGCTTCGGTCCGCTGGCTCTACTCTCAGCCGCGGCGATCAGCGCACCCTGGGCGCTGGCGATCTATCATCAGGCACCGGATTTCTGGCACTACTTCTTCTGGGTTGAGCATATTCAGCGCTTTGCTGAGGACAATGCCCAGCACAAAGCGCCTTTCTGGTATTACCTGCCGGTTCTGCTGCTGGGAACGCTGCCGTGGCTGGCGCTGTTACCGGGCGCATTGATGACCGGCTGGCGCGAGCGTCAGCAGCATCCCGGTGCGCTCTATCTGCTGAGCTGGACGGTGATGCCGCTGCTGTTTTTCAGCCTGGCAAAAGGCAAGCTGCCAACCTATATCCTGCCCTGTTTTGTGCCGCTGTCGCTGCTGATGGCGCACTATGGCCTGAACGCCGCACAGCGGGCAGGGCGCGCATTAACAGTCAATGGCGGGCTCAACCTGATTTTCGGCATCATTACCCTGGCAACGGTCGTGCTGGTGCTCGCTCCCTGGAGTGTGACGCATCATCCGCTGTTCGCCACGCACGAGATGCTGAAGCTTGCGCTGGGGGCACTGGCATTTCTCATCTGGGGGCTGGTGGGCGCATATAGCTGCCGCTCTGCACAGCGCCGCTGGCTGGCGGCCGCGCTTTGCCCGCTGGGCGTCGCGCTGTTTATTGGCACGGCAATCCCGGATAAAATCCGCGACGCCAAACAGCCGCAGCGTTTTGTCTCGACGATCAGCCAGCGTCTGGCCTCAAGTCACTTTATCCTGGCGGACAATCCCGGCGTGGCATCTGCCGCAGCCTGGCATCTGCAACGTAGCGATATCGGCTTCTATGACACCAAAGGCGAGCTGGAATATGGGCTGGGCTACCCTGATGCGCAATCCCGCTTTGTCTCTCAGGCGGACTTCGGCGGCTGGCTTGCCGATCATCGCCGTACGGGAAGCGTATCACTGCTGTTGCTGGTTGATTCAGTACACAGTGATATCGGCGAGGATGTTCCGGTGCCGGACGCCGTCTATCGCCAGGGCAGGCTGGTCTGCCTCTATTACAGTCAGATGAAGTGATGCTGCTGCTGATTGTACTGGTCAGTCTGCTCAGTTGCAGCGCGCAACTGTGCCAGAAACAGGCGACTCACGCGGCATCGCGCCGGGTCCGCTTAAGCTGGATTGGGGTGAGCGTGCTGTTGCTGGGTGTCGCGATGCTTCTCTGGCTGCTGGTCCTGCAGCGGGTGCCTGTCAGCCAGGCCTATCCGATGCTGAGCCTTAACTTCATTTTCGTTGCGCTGGCAGGACGCATCCTCTGGCGCGAGCGCCTGACGCTGCGCCAGATCGCCGGCACGCTATTGGTGGTGACGGGTGTGGCGCTGATGGCGAGCCAGCTATGAAAGGGTATGGATGGGTCGCATGCAGCGTGCTGCTGGTCTCAGCGGCACAGCTGATGATGCGCTGGGCGATGCCGCGACTGCCCGATGTCAGCAGCATAACGTCGCTGCCTGCTGTTGCCCTGCTGCCCGCATTGCTGCTGCTGGCCGGGCTGGGTGCTTATGGAATTTCGATGCTCTGCTGGATTAGGGCGCTGCGCTATTTTCCGCTGAACCGCGTCTATCCGCTGCTCAGCCTCAGTTATGTGCTGGTGTGGCTGGTGGCTGTCTGTCTGCCGGTATTCCATGAGGCGTTCAGCTGGCACAGCCTGGCGGGCGTAGTGATTATTGTCATCGGCCTGCTGTGTATTGTGGTTAAGCCCTGATTTAAGAATGACGTTAGCGTTTGCGCATCAACTGCGCCTTTTATTAGCCTTTTCGTGCAGCGAGTAACTCTCGCGGCATTAAAGTATTTGCGGTAAACGGCGGGTCAGCAAAGCGGTTTTATCTTTGCAGCCAGCTCGCCAATATCGCTGACGATCAGATCAGGCACAGGCGCCAGCGGATACAGTACCTGCCCTTTGCGGGTAACAAATGCAGTTTTCATGCCTGCACGTTTTGCTCCACCCACATCCCAGCCATGCGCAGCCACCATCATGCACTCTGAGACGGGCTTGCCCATCTCTTTCATCGCTTACTGATGCGCTGGGGAGACTCTATCCGCTGAAACAGGCATGCAATGAGAACGGGGACTGTGAAACGTTCATGTTTGCAGAAATGTACTGCGGCGGGATAACGGACATTTATGCCCGTATCGGTGTGCGTTACTTCCGCCTGCTTAATTACACCCACATGACCGATGCTACCTTATGCAGATTGCCTGATTGAAGCCGGATTTAATCCATCAGTTCAGATGTCCGTCAGTTGATTTGATATTGATCCTGTCACGGTGGATATGGCGTTTATACAGCTTTCCCTGCTGGGCATTGCAGCTGAGGTTGTCACCGGTAATACGCTGACGCTGGAGTTTAACCGGGTGCGCTATACACCGGCTTACTATCTCAACGATTTTGAAGAATGTCTCAAAGCCAGCGCCGGATCAAGGCGATGCTGGATTTTATCAGGGCAATGTAGGCCATGGACAAAACAGCAGGAAACTACATGGTAGGGAAGCAGTGGTTACGGGTTTGTATGGGTGCATGAGTAATGCAGAAATTGCACAATATACGAAATTTCGTATAATGAGGTGATGATGCGTAAGAAAATCAGTTTTATTGACAGCAGTCTTGAGGAACTACGGGCTTTCCCGGAAGAGGCCCGGACCGCATCAGGGTATCAGCTTGACCTGATCCAGCAGGGACTGGAGCCGGACGACTGGAAGCATTTTGCTACGGTAGGTCAGGGAGCACGTGAAATCCGAATCCGGGGTAATGACGGCATTTTCCGGATCATGTATGTCGCCAAATTTGAAGAAGCCGTGTATGTGCTGCACTGTTTCCAGAAAAAGACACAAAAGACCAGCCAGAGTGACGTAGAACTTGCCCGAAATCGTTATCGCCGATTGGTTGAGGAGCGTAAAAAATGAATATTCAGACTTTTGATAATGTGTGGGACGCTCTTAGCGAAACGCCAGAGCAGGCGGAAAATATGAAACTCCGCGCCGAGTTAGTAGGCCGCCTGAATAGCTGGATTAAACGTAATGGCCTGAATCAGGCCACTGCTGCTGCTGCGCTGGGCGTTTCACAGCCCAGAGTGTCCGAGCTGGCAGGAGGTCGGATCAACTGCTTTTCAATTGATAAGCTGGTCAGCATGATGTCACATGCCGGACTGCACATAACCAGTATTGAGATAAGCGAACCAGAGGAAGCTTGAGCTGCCTTTTTGCATCGCGCGAACTGCCAGGACGGTAGCCCCTTCGGGGCAGGATAAACCCGGTGCTGATGCACCGGCTATACCCTTTCACCTGACCGTCTTCATCCCTTCCCATCTGACGCTGATAGCTTGCCGTTTCTGCTATCAAGTGACACTACCAAATTGGCCATCTGCAGAAGTGCGCATAATGTAATTTATGTTAAATGGTAGCAGAGATAGCCACATCTCCCAGCTGTATTGACGGTGATTTATGATTCCATCACTCATCTGGCTGTGCGAACTGCGACGAAGAATGATTATGCTTCGATTATTAGAGATCGTACGATGAAGCAGTGTATCCGAAAAAATTAAAAATAATCCGAACGGCTACCTGCAGGCATTGCAGATCTCTTCGCCATCAATACAGACGGTTTTCTGCCTGTGGTAACATACAGCGGTTATTTTTCAGAGCCGGGACTGATGAAGAAGAAGAAAAACCGCACACCAACTCCTCACGATGCCACGTTCCGGCAGTTTCTGACTCACCCGGATGTCGCCCGTGATTTCATGGAACTGCACTTGCCCGCAGAGCTGCGTGCTATCTGTGACCTCAGTACGCTAAAGCTGGAATCCGGCTCGTTCGTCGAGGATGACCTGAGGCAGTACTTTAGCGACGTGCTCTACAGTCTGAAAACCACAGCCGGTGAGGGTTATGTTCACGTGCTCATTGAGCACCAGTCTTCACCCGATAAACACATGGCTTTTCGCCTGATGCGTTATGCGGTGGCTGCCATGCAGCGCCACCTTGAGGCGGGCCATAAGAAGTTGCCACTGGTGATACCCGTGCTGTTCTATACGGGTAAACGCAGCCCGTATCCTTACTCCACCCGGTGGCTGAATGAGTTTGATGATCCGGCGCTGGCAGGCAAACTCTACAGCAGCGCTTTCCCGCTGGTTGACGTTACCGTCATTCCTGATGATGAAATCGCCGGCCATCGCAGCATGGCCGCCCTGACCCTGCTGCAGAAACATATTCATCAGCGGGACCTGGCAGAACTGACTGACCGACTGGCGCCCATTCTACTGGCCGGCTATCTGTCTTCATCACAGGTGATATCGCTGGTACACTATATTGTACAGGCAGGCGAAACAGCCGACGCCGAAGGCTTTGTACGCGAACTGGCACAGCGTGTGCCGCAACACGGAGACGCACTTATGACCATCGCACAGCAGCTCGAACAGAAGGGCATCCAGAAGGGCATCCAGAAGGGTATCCAGTTAGGCAGGCAGGAAGGCCGAAATGAGGGCATGCTGGAAGGCAAGCTGGAAGTTGCCCGTACCATGCTGCAGAACGGTATTGACCGTAATACCGTCATGAAAATGACCGGACTGACTGAAGACGACCTGACGCAGATCCGCCACTGACTTATTTAGCGGCCTCTCCGGCCGCACTGCTGATCCGCCAGGTACAGCCGCCCAGGGTCTCACTGCTCCATCGTTAGTTCATATTTTTCTGCCGTCAGCACATAAAACCCGGAAGGCCCATCAATAGCCATCTGCCATCCACAGCGGTTAAGAAGCGTTTCCAGCCCCTGCACGCGCCCGGTCATTCGCGCCATCACCGGTGTGAGCTGCTGGCCGTCATCGTCAAACGCAGCATCCAGGCTGCTCCGGGACAGATAAATTCCGTTTACGCCAGCGTTCAGGACAGCGGCATGTCTTCCCGACCACTCCCGATCGCTGAGCAACCGGTAAGCCCAGCACATATATTTCGCCATCTCCAGTGCATATGTCAGCCGGAACAGGTCATTCTGCCGGAACAATTCGCCTGTACATGAACGCCATAGGTAGTCCAGCTTGCCGGCAAGCTTTGCGCCGACGCCATACTGGCGCCCCTGCCTTAGCAGCCACTCAATGTCGGGCGCCACCTCACGGGAAAATCGGCGCTGCTTAAGTGCGGTTGCCAGCCAGCGTGTCAGAAAGAGATTTTCCTGAGCAGCAGAACTAACGGTCCCGTCCTGACGGGCAAGTGCAAGGGCTGCAAGAGCACACCAGGCCAGATGACCGGATTTTTGTGTCAGCGTCATTGCAGTCTGTCCTTCTTATAAATCATATTCGCTATTCTAACCGTGCTTCTCTAAGCAATAAATCGTATAGGGATAAATTTAGTTAACGGTTGGAAACTCACCAAAGGTAGATCTGAGGCTGTACGGCGCTTCACGTCCGATGCACCCGGTTACAGATGTTAAAATCCTGCATTTCAAAATTTTTCCTGCACATCCCGAACCTGCTTAAAGCAATGAAGCAATCAGGTGATTTCTCTTAACAGTGGCTATAGGGAGGGCTTTGCGAGGATTAAAAGCTGCGGGGTGCAATTGCCGGTGCTCAGTCAGGATCCTGACAGTAAGCGTAGCAGTGCTGACGAAGCGGACACGTTGGGGGAACATTGGTAGCCTTCTGGATGTTAGCGTCTTTAAACTTCCCGATAAGTTAAACAGTTTTGCATTAGCCGGACATATGAAGGAAGCAAAGAAGATGTAAAACGCCATTTTACAGCAGTAATTTTACTGCCGTTTACTATCTATATTAACAATAACAATTACCCTGTTCTTTATGCAAAAAAGGGCACCATCTCCACACAGACGGGCCCTTTGCTTAAACATAACTGTGTCTGATAAATACTTAGCCGCGAGCGGTCAGATAGGTGTACTCACTGGCAATCCAGGTGTAACCCTCTGCGTCCTGGCGCAGACGCCCAATACCCGGAAATGCCTGATGTGCTGCGCCGATCCAGATACCCGTTGACGACGTTTCTTTCAGCGCCCACTCTCGTGAACTCACCGCTTTTTCCGGAATAATGTCCAGGTCAATCGTCGCTTCAGCATGAGACAACTGCACTGCTGGTAAGTGAGTGATGTCACCCCAGAACAAAATAGTTTCACCAGCAGATTCAATACGGAAGCCGGAATGTCCAGGAGTGTGCCCTGGCAGGCCAATCACTTTCACCAGCCCAATTAACAGGTCGTCTCCATTTTCAAATGTCTGAAAACGGCCAGCTTTGATATAGGGCGCAGTAGCATTTTGTGCAACATCAATGAACCAGTGCTGAATTTCCGGAATTTTCACAGTTGTTGCTGAATCCAGCCAGAATTCAGCATCAGCCTTTGGCACCCAGACAGTTGCGTTCGGATAGGTTGCATTACCATTATCATCAGAAATGCCGCCGACATGATCCGGATGCAGATGAGTAATCAGAACTGCATCAATGTCTTCAGGGGAATAACCAGAGGCCCTGATGCTACCTTCAAGACGGCCCATGGTCGGCCCGAATTTATTACCTGAGCCCGCGTCGATCAGAACAATCTTTGAACCGGTATCGACAATGAATGCATTAACCGAAGTATCAATTTCACCGGTGACAGGATGTAATTGACGCTGCAGGGCAGCCTGGCGTTTATCAGCAGTAACCCCTGCGAATGCTTCAGGGTTAATGGCTACAATGCCATCATAAAGTGCAGTAATAGTGTAATTACCCAGGATACGACGCTGAAATCCAGCCGACTGCTCAAGGGAAGAAAAATCACGCGCAGGTTTTTTAATAGTACTCATAATGTCTCTCATATTTAGGGTCGGAATCATTTCCGTGGAGAGAAATATATCCGCTTGCTCTAAAGGTCAGAAGACAGAGATTTGATCATACTAAGTTATTAAATTTGATACCAATCAAACCCGGAAAAGCAGTCTTTTGCAATACATTGATAAGTAATTGTTTTATATATTTATTAATAAGGGAGTGACAAGGTAAAGCTAAAAAATTCCTTTTAACCAATTCAGCCGCACTCTCAGATGCTCTTGTTAAAGAGCTTCTGAGAGTGTGAAATTCGCCGAAGTTATCAATCACTGCAGGTGCTTCTTGCTGGCATGCATTCTTGCAACTTTTTCAGATAACTTAATAATGTACTCATCAGTAATATTGTTCTCATCCAGCGCGTTATTAAGACGATGCAGATAATCAGCATTTGTTCCTAACGGTCCCTGAGCTCGTGCAATACATTCAGCAACGCTT
>NZ_BCZA01000017.1 GCF_001598475.1 Pantoea agglomerans NBRC 102470 | reverse complement strand
ATTAAAGAGCATGCCGCGATTTACTGCGGCGCGGGCTGCGTATATTACGCTTTCCGCATTGTCAGTCAAGCATTTATTTTCGCTTAACTCACTGGTTCGTATGATTTCGAACCTACTCAACCCGGCGCTTCGTAAGCCGTTGTGCCGTGTCAGTGGAGGCGCATTATAGGGAGTTCTCGGAGGGTGACAAGTGCTAATTTCAAATAAAATTCCGAGTGCTGATTTTTTCAGCTAAAAGCCGCTAAAGCGCCAGTTTTTCCAGCAACGGGAAGCCATAACGCCGTAAAACGGGTGATAATTGTACTGCTTCGCCATCCAGCTCCGTACAAAATGCAACGTTCTGCTGCGATGAATGCACTTCAGGTGCTTCATGCTCCAGCAGCCAGGCTGTGCGTCGTGCAATTGCCGCACCGGAATCAATCAGACGCGTCCCTTCCGGTAACACCTGCTGCAACTCTTCGCGCAGTAAAGGAAAGTGCGTACAGCCTAAAACGACCGTGTCCGGTGGTTCCGTCATCCGCAGCCACGGCTGAACAATACGGCGCACCTCATCCAGAGCCACCTCCGCACCATGGAGCTTCGCTTCTGCCAGTTCAACCAGCTCCGCTGATCCCAGCATCTCTATCTTGCAGGAACCGGCAAACTGCGACACCAGCTCATGGGTATAAGGACGGCGCACCGTGGCACGCGTCGCCAGCAAGCCCACTACGCCATTTCGCGTCAGGCGCGCGGCCGGTTTAATCGCCGGAACCACCCCCACAACCGGAAAGGCAAAACGTTCACGTAAAGCGGGCAATGAAACGGTGCTGGCCGTATTACAGGCGATGATGACTAACGAGAGAGGATAGCTGCGGGTAATGGCCTCAACGATAGCGACCACCCGATCCACAATGAAAGTCTCGCTTTTCTCACCGTAAGGGAAGCCAGCGTTATCGAAGGCGTAAAGATAATGAAGATCCGGCAACAGCTGACGGACCTCATCATAGACAGAAAGCCCACCGACGCCGGAATCAAACACCAGCACGGTGGGACGCAAATCAGAAGTTGTAGCTGCCGCTGAGGTAATACTCTCGTCCTGGTGTCTGATAGCCATACACTGTCTCGTAATCTTTATCGAACAGGTTGGCAATTCTACCACGAACCGTGAGTTGTGAAGTGACAGGATATGAGACGGCGAGACCCCACAGGCTGACGCCACCTAACTTCACACGACGGCTGGGAGAGCTGTTAAAGTCCGTATCATAACGGTCACCCAGATAATGGTAGGTGACTGACCAGTCAAACTCATACAGCGTCCAGTCGAGCTGGTATTTCACCTGCTGCTTAGCCCGGCGTACGAGCGGCTGATCGGTGCTGCCATCCCGTGCGTCGACATAATCATAAGAGAGCTGATGCGCCAGCGGCCCGGTGTCGAATCCTGCGGTCGCTTCAACGCCTTTAATGCGAGCCTGCTTAATGTTGTAGTAACGGAAAGTCGCCGGGTCATTATCAATCAGATTATCGATGTCGTTGCGATAGCCCGACACACGCCAGTTCACCGGTCCGCTCAGCCCTTCAAAGCCGCCTTCCCACTGCTTACTTTTTTCAGGATCGAGGTCACGGTTGCCATAAAACGGGCTGTAAACCTGCGACAGATTGGGCGCTTTAAAAGCGGTGCCATAAGAGGCGAACACGCGGTAGCCGGAGATAAACTCCCATGAGGCCGCCGTCTGCCAGGTGTTATGCCAGCCAAACTGATTGTTGTCGTCACCGCGTACCGCACCTTCAAGGGTGACGCTGCCAAACTGCTGCTGGCCGGTCAGGTAGAGACCGGTATTACGCTGCTCATAACTATCTGACAAATAGTTCGTGCCCGGCTCGGTCGTCTCTTTCTGCCAGTCGACACCCGCGCTGATCGCCCCCTGCCCCACCTGCACGGTGTTGCCCCACTGCAGATTGTACTGGGTGACATCATCAAAGGTGGACGCGGCACCGTAGCGGCCATTGCGTGGATCGTAGTTGATGTCTTTGGTATGGCCATAACTGGCGATGAGCTGGGTAGAGTAGAAGTCACGATTGAAGCGTAACCCGGTGTCCCAGGTCTGGCTGTAGAGCTGGCGGGTATCCGCCAGCCCGATAATATTGAAATTATTATCATAGGTGTATGAACCGTCGTAGGCGGTGCGGTTATCAAACCCGTAGCCGCGCACAAAACCACTGAGTTCATCGCTGAACTGATGCTCAAGGTTGCCATACAGGGTTTTGCTCATGAAGCCGTCGCGATCGTGCTGCGCCGGGCCATAGTCATTGGGATAACCCGCCACCACGTCATACCCTTTGGTATAGGTGTAGTTGCCTGCCAGAGTGAGCTTTGTCGCATCGCCCAGCATCTGCTGGGTTGAGCCGTCGTAGGATTGATAGCCGTTTGACCCGACGCCCGCCGTCAGCGTGGTGCCCGGTTGCGATCGGCCCGTAATGATATTCACCACGCCGCCAATCGCATCGGAACCGTAGACTGCAGAACGCGCACCGCGAATGTATTCGATGCGTTGCACCAGTGACAGCGGGATCTGGCTGAGGTCAGACGAACCGGTGATGCCCGCCTGATTAAGCCGGATACCATCAATCAGGATCAGTACATGTCTCGATTCGGTGCCCCGAATAAACAGCGAACTCTGCTGCCCTAACCCGCCACTTTGCGCAACATCGACACCCGGCAGGCGGCGCATCACATCCGTCAGGCTTTTGGCCTGCCAGCGATCAATCTCATCACGTGTGACAACGGTGGTGGGTGCCAGCACACCTGAAACAGGTTCAGCAAAACGGTTGGCGGTGACTATTTGCGTATCATCATTCCCCTGAGCAAAACCGTATTGCGCCCAGAGAGAAATCGCCGTTGCGCTCAGAGCGAACAGCGAAGCAGTTTTTTTTGTCATTTTTATCGCATCCATAAGACGAAGCAGGATGCCGCAGGCCGACAATCAATAGCACGCGATGATTGTACGAGTAGCGACGTTACACCGGCAGGTCTTCGGGCTGGGAACCATAAGTGATGATGACTTCCCATCCCACAGGACAGTGTCTGCAATTGCACTCATCACGACATTCCTTACCGCTGCGCGTCAGCTCCAGATTCACACTGGATTCCCTATTAACTCGGGCTTGAGGCCGGCGTCTGCAGTCTACGGAGTGGAGATACGGAAGTCCAGACTGCCAAACATCTTCTCATTGCAGGACTGGACATCAGCAAGTGAATGCCTACAATCGCCCGCTGGTAAGCTATTAATCAGGATTGCTCATGACACCCGAACATCTCCCCATTGAAGACTATGACGCACAGCTGGCGGAAAAAGTCAGTCGTTTAGAGACGATGATGACGCCGTTTGCTGCGCCCGACGTGGAGGTGTTCCGTTCACCGGTCAGCCACTATCGGATGCGCGCCGAATTCCGCCTGTGGCACGACGGCGATGATATCTATCACATCATCTTTGATCAGCAGACACGCGAGCGGATCCGTGTTGATCAGTTCCCGGCGGCCAGCCAGCTGATCAATCAGCTGATGCCAAAGATGATCGCCGCGATCCGTGATAACCGTACCCTGCGTCATAAACTGTTCCAGATCGACTATCTGTCGACCCTGAGCAATCAGATTGTGATTTCGCTGCTCTATCACCGCAAACTGGATGATGAGTGGCAGCAGGCAGCCATGGCGCTGCGTGACCAGCTTCGCGCAGAAGGGCTGGATGTGCAGCTGATTGGTCGCGCCACCAAGACCAAAATCTGTCTGGATCGCGACTACGTTGATGAGTGTCTGCCGGTAGCGGGTCGCGAGATTATCTATCGTCAGGTCGAAAACAGTTTTACCCAGCCTAATGCGGCGATGAATATTCAGATGCTGGAGTGGGCGCTGGATGTGACGCAGGATTCACAGGGCGACCTGCTGGAACTCTACTGCGGTAATGGCAACTTCTCGCTGGCGCTGGCACGCAATTTCCGCCGCGTTCTGGCGACTGAGATCGCCAAGCCCTCTGTTGCGTCAGCACAATACAATATTGCCGCGAACCAGATTGATAACGTGCAGATCATTCGTATGGCGGCGGAAGAGTTTACCCAGGCGATGAATGGCGTGCGCAGCTTTAATCGTCTGGAAGGGATTGACCTGACCAGCTACGAATGCGAGACGATTTTTGTCGATCCGCCGCGCAGCGGACTGGATGAAGAGACGGTGAAAATGGTGCAGGCGTATCCGCGCATCCTTTATATCTCCTGCAATCCGCAGACCCTCAGCGACAATCTGCAGACGCTGGCGGAAACGCACGATGTGACGCGGCTGGCGCTGTTTGATCAGTTCCCCTATACCCACCATATGGAATGCGGTGTCCTGCTGACACGTAAAGCGTAAACAAAAACGGGAACCCTGAGGTTCCCGTTTTTTTATCACTACTGATTACGCTTGCGCTTAAAACGCGTCGCAATCCAGAACACCAGCGCTACCATCAGAACGGTGGGAACGAAGTTGGAGCCAATATCCGGGTATTCTGCCCGCACCAGCGCGCTATAAACCAGAATCCCCAGCAGGAAAAACGCCGCTGCCAGTCCTGGCATGCCGTCCGGCATATTGGTGTTGAGGTAACGCTGATGCAGACACCAGGCCGCCAGACCCAGCGCAATCAGCGGAAAAATCGAAAATGGAACAAAGGCGCTGAACAGCACAGAAAACGAGCCGTTAATTGCTAAGCCGGTAATAAAAGCCAGTACCAGTGTGCTTTTATCGCGAGTACCTGGGTGGGTCATGGACTGATCCTTACTCATTGCTCTTCGGGTTTTTCCAGGGTGGCCGCCAGTCGCTCTTGCTCCCGGCGGTACCAGTAATAAGCGCCTTTGGCGATCATACGCAGCTGTAACACCAGCCGATCCTCAAGCTTACGTCGCTGCTCAGCATCAACATCCAGTGCTTCTGCACCGGCGCTGAAAACAATGGTCACCATCGCTTCAGCCTGCGCTTCGGTAAAACTGCGCGGCATGCGATTTTCGACCTCAAGATAATCGGCCAGTTCAGCGATAAAGTGCTGAATTTCACGCGCCACGGCGGCACGAAAAGCGGCAGAGGTGCCGGAACGTTCACGCAGTAACAGGCGGAAAGCGTTGGGATTGTTGCCGATAAACTCCATAAAGGTCGACACCGACGTTTTAATGATGCTGCCGCCTTTGGCAATACGCTGGCGCGCCTGGCGCATCAGCTGTCGCAACATCAGCCCACTTTCATCTACCATCGTCAGGCCAAGCTCATCAACATCCTTGAAATGACGATAAAAGGAGGTAGGTGCAATCCCTGCTTCACGGGCAACCTCCCGCAAACTAAGACTGGCAAAACTGCGCTCGGCGCTGAGCTGACTGAAGGCGGCTTCAATCAGTGTACGTCGTGTACGTTCTTTTTGTTGCGCTCTGACGCCCATTCTCTCTGCCTTTAGCGGTGTTAAGCAGGCACTATATCAAAATTTTCAGCGTACAGATTGGCAATCTTTGTCACCGCCTGTGAACCTCACTCTTTGTCAAAATGTGATGAAAATCGCTGATAGAATTCAGAAGTGCGCGACGAGATGTTAGAATCTCGTTGTAAAAATGTATAAATAATAGGACGTATCGGTATGCAAAAGTCTTACGATTACGATGCCATTGTGATTGGCTCAGGGCCCGGCGGTGAAGGGGCGGCGATGGGGCTGGTAAAACAGGGAGCGCGCATCGCCGTGATTGAACGCTACCACAACATCGGCGGCGGTTGTACGCACTGGGGCACCATCCCTTCTAAAGCCCTTCGCCACGCCGTCAGTCGCATTATTGAATTCAACCAAAATCCGCTCTACAGCGATCATACCCGACTGCTTCGCTCCTCTTTTGCCGACATACTCAATCACACTGAAAACGTGATCAGCCAGCAGACAGCCATGCGTCAGGGCTTCTACGAGCGTAACCGTTGTGAACTTTATCAGGGCGATGCGCATTTTGTTGATGCCAACACCATTGAGATTGAGCAACCGGATGGCACGCGTGAGACGCTGACGGCAGAGAAGTTTGTTATCGCCTGTGGTTCACGACCTTACCATCCTGACAATGTCGACTTTACCCATCCACGCGTTTATGACTCCGACTCTATTCTCAATCTGCACCACGAACCAGGCCACGTCATAATTTATGGCGCGGGCGTGATTGGCTGTGAATATGCGTCGATTTTCCGTGGACTGAACGTCAAAGTTGACCTGATTAACACCCGCGATCGCCTGCTGGCGTTTCTTGATCAGGAGATGTCTGACTCTCTCTCTTACCACTTCTGGAACAGCGGCGTGGTGATTCGTCACAACGAAGAGTTTGAGAAGATCGAAGGGGTGGAAGATGGCGTCATCATGCATCTGAAGTCGGGTAAGAAAGTGAAAGCCGACTGCTTGCTTTACGCCAACGGCCGTACCGGCAACACCGATTCGCTGTCGCTGGAAAATGTGGGTCTGGAAGCGGATGGTCGTGGCCTGCTGAAAGTGAACAGCATGTATCAGACGGCTCAGCCGCACATTTATGCCGTTGGTGACGTGATTGGCTATCCAAGCCTGGCCTCAGCCGCCTACGATCAGGGCCGTATTGCCGCTCAGGCGATTATCAAAGGGGAAGCGTCAGCGCACCTGATTGAAGATATCCCAACCGGGATTTACACCATTCCGGAAATCAGCTCCGTGGGTAAAACCGAGCAGCAGCTGACGGCAATGAAGGTGCCTTACGAAGTAGGCCGCGCGCAGTTCAAACATCTGGCGCGAGCGCAGATCGTTGGCATGAACGTTGGCAGCCTGAAGATTCTGTTCCATCGGGAAACCAAAGAGATTCTGGGAATTCACTGCTTTGGTGAACGTGCCGCCGAGATTATTCATATCGGTCAGGCGATCATGGAGCAGAAAAACGGTGGCAACACGATTGAGTACTTCGTGAATACCACCTTTAACTATCCGACCATGGCCGAAGCCTATCGCGTTGCGGCGTTAAACGGCTTAAACCGCCTGTTTTAACGCGGCGTCGAAATAGTGCTGCATGTGGGTTTTAATCGCCTCTGCCAGCTGTTCATAACGGCTGCGCAGAGGTGAACCCGGACGATAGACCAGCGCAATTGTACGCTGTGGCACCGGTTTGTAGCAGGTGAGATAGCAGACGCCATCGCGGATACGCTCCGGTGGGACTGCCAGCGCCGGTAACAGCGTAATCCCGCTGCCTGCCGCCACCATATTGCGCAGCGTCTCAAGACTGGTCGCACGGAAATGGGTATCTTCATCGGCGCCCGCCTCAAAGCAGAACCCCATCGCCTGGTCACGCAGACAGTGCCCATCTTCCAGCATAAGCAATTTCTCGCCTGCCAGATCGGACATAGGCACCCGGTCGCGATCGCACCAGGGATGATCGGCATAGACTGCCAGCTTCATCGGCTCATCAAACAACGGCACTTCGATAAAGGCCTGGCTCTCTTTGACCAGCGCGATAATCGCGCAGTCCAGCTTGCCGCTATCGAGCTGTGCCAGCAGTTGCTGCGTCTGCGCTTCGTGCAGATACATCTCCAGTTTCGGGAATGTCTGGTGCAGCGTCGGGATAATCTGTGGCAATAAGTAGGGCGCGGTAGTCGGGATGAGGCCGATATGCAGCGGACCTGACATCGCTTCCCCTTGCTGACTGGCCATCTCTTTCAGCACTTTCACTTCACGCAGCACCGTACGCGCCTGATCCACCAGCAGCAAACCTGCCTGGGTGAACAGCACTTTACGGCTGGTGCGCTCCAGCAGCATCACACCCAGCTCATCTTCCAGCTTACGGATCTGCCCGCTTAACGTCGGCTGACTGACATGACACGCATCCGCGGCACGGCGGAAATGACGGTGTTCAGCAAGCGAAACCAGATATTCAAGATCACGAATATTCATTATTACCCTCCAAGCCACGATAGCCCGTGGCGATAGATAGAATAGCAATGAACGATTGGCCCTATCAAGGGTGGTTGGGAATAATGCGCACATCAAATGGAACGCGGTATGTCAGGAGAAAAAAATGTTTGCAAGTCAGGAAGGTAAAGCTATTCCGTCAGTGACTTTTCATACACGTCAGGGCGATCGCTGGGTCGATGTCACCACTGAAGCGTTGTTTAAAGACAAAACGGTCATCGTTTTTTCACTGCCGGGTGCATTCACACCAACCTGCTCCTCCAGCCATCTGCCGCGTTACAACGAATTAGCGGGTCTGTTTGCCCAGCAGGGTGTGGACAGCATTCTGTGCGTCTCGGTGAATGACACGTTTGTGATGAACGCCTGGAAAGCAGAACAGCGCGCAGACAACATTACCTTTATCCCTGATGGCAACGGCGAGTTTACCCGCGGCATGGAGATGCTGGTTGAGAAAGCCGATCTCGGCTTTGGCCCACGTTCATGGCGCTACTCGATGCTGGTGCGTAACGGCGTGGTAGAGAAAATGTTTGTTGAGCCAAACAAGCCGGGCGACCCATTTGAGATCTCTGATGCCGACACCATGCTGCGCTATCTGGCGCCCGAGTGTAAAGCTCAGGAGTCGGTCTCAATCTTCACTAAACCTGGCTGCACCTTCTGCACCCAGGCAAAACAGATGCTGATGGATCATGGTATTCAGTACGAAGAGATCGTGCTGGGACAGGATGCAACAACCGTGAGTCTGCGCGCCGTTTCAGGCCGGGCGACGGTACCGCAGATCTTCATGGGAGGTCGTCACATTGGCGGCAGTGAGGATCTGCAGCAATATCTGCTGTCAGCGTAAGAGAATCTGAGCGTCGGCCGGGAGAGCAGGCGCTTTGATGATGTGCCTATAAAAATGAGTAATTCTGAAGCTAGAGGTTGGCGGGCATTTAATGTGCCCGCTTTTTTTTGCCTGTTAATTACGCCAGACGCTGCTTTGCGTCACCGATGGCACGCGCAACCTGCTGTGGCGAGACGCCGCCCTGCGCATTACGCTTATCCAGACAGGATTGCAGCGCCAGAATGGGATAGACATCCTCGCCAATCACCGCACTGAACTGCTGCAGCTGTGCCAGCGACAGCGCTTCCAGCGCCACACCCTGACCGATAGCGGCCACCACCACTTCCCCGACGATATGGTGTGCTTCACGGAACGGCACGCCTTTGGCGACCAGATAGTCAGCCAGTTCAGTGGAGTTTGCGTAACCCTGTTCAGCCGCTTCCTGGCAGCGCGGGCGTTTAACCTGCAGGCCATCCAGCACCAGAACTGACATATGCAGACAGTCGAGCCAGGTGTCGAGCGCGTCAAACAGCCCCTCTTTGTCTTCCTGCATATCTTTGTTGTATGCCAGCGGCAGACCTTTCAGCGTCATCATCATGCCGGTCAGCGCGCCCTGCACCCGGCCACACTTGCCGCGAATCAGCTCCAGCGCATCCGGATTTTTCTTCTGCGGCATCAGCGATGAGCCGGAGGTCACTTTATCTGACAGTTCGATAAAGCCCGCTTCACCGGTGTTGAAGAAGATCATATCTTCGGCGAAGCGCGACAGATGCACCATGCCGATGGCAGCGTCAGAAAGCAGCTCCAGCACGTGATCGCGGTCTGATACGGTATCCAGACTGTTGCGCGTGGCGGAAGCAAAGCCCAGCCAGCCTGCCAGCTGCTGACGATCGATCTCATACGCGGTACCGGCCAGTGCGCCACAGCCCAGCGGGCTGACATCGAGCCGCTTCAGCGTATCCTGCAGACGGCTCTCGTCACGCGCCAGCATTTCAACGTAGGCCAGGCACCAGTGCGCAAACGTCACCGGCTGCGCACGCTGCAGATGCGTGTAGCCCGGCATCACCGCATCCTGATTGGCTTCAGCGGTGACCACCAGCGCCTGCTGGAGATCACGGGTGGCACCCAGCAGCGCCTCAATCTGCACCTTGCACCACAGCTTAAGATCGGTCGCGACCTGATCGTTACGGCTACGTCCGGTGTGCAGTTTTTTGCCCAGCGCGCCCACCTTGTCGATCAGCTGGCCTTCAACCCAGCTGTGGATATCTTCGGCGTCGCTCTGCAGAATCTGCTCAGGATCCTCACGGACTTCATCCAGTAACGTATTCAGGGCCGCTTCCAGCTGCTGCTGCTCATCCTGAGTCAGGACATTTACCGTCACCAGCGCTTTGGACCAGGCAACAGAGCCAATGATGTCCTGCTCTGCCAGGCGGTAATCGAAGCGCAGCGAGTCATTGAACTGTTTAAAACGTTGATCCGCTGCCTGAGTAAACCGTCCACCCCAAAGTGCCATGTGAAAACTCCTCTGAATCGTTAAACAAGGGGCGGCATAAATGCCGCCCCTGAAATGAAACTGTGAGGCGAGGCGCACCTCGCCTGAAAATTACTTCTTCTGCTCGTTCAGGGCGCGGATACGCGAAGAGAGCGAGAACAGACGGATAAAGCCGCCCGCATGACGGTGATCGTACACTTCATCTTCACCAAAGGTGGCGAACTCTTCCGAGTAGAGGCTGTTCGCGGAACGCTTCTGGGTGGCTGTCGCCTGGCCTTTGTAGAGCTGCAGTACCACTTCACCGTTAACCTCTTCCGCCAGCGATTCGGCAGCGGCCTGAATCGACTTACGCAGCGGGGCGAACCAGCGACCGTCATAAACCACATAGGACATCTCGTGGCCGAGCTGCTCACGCCATTTGAAGCTATCGCGATCCAGCACCAGCTGCTCAACCGCACGCAGCGCATTGACCATGATGGTGCCGCCAGGGGTTTCGTAGCAGCCGCGCGATTTAATCCCTACCAGACGGTTTTCAACGATATCGATACGGCCGACGCCATGTTTTGCGCCCAGCACGTTAAGTTTTTCCAGGCACTGGAACGGGCTCAGTTTTTCGCCGTTAACCGCCACGACCCGACCTTTTTCAACGGTTACGGTCACTTCTTCAGGCTGGTCAGGCGCTTCAAGCGGATCGACAGTCCAGACCCAGCAATCTTTATTCGGTGCATTGGCCGGGCTTTCCAGCACGCCACCTTCGGTGGAGATGTGCCAGGCGTTTTCGTCGCGGCTGTAGATTTTCTCCAGTGACGCGGTGGTCGGAATGTTGCGCTCTTTCAGGTAGTCCAGCAGCGCTTCACGTGAACGCAGGTTCCATTCACGCCACGGTGCCACCACTTTCAGCTGCGGTGCCAGCGCGGTGTAGGTGGTTTCGAAACGCACCTGGTCATTCCCTTTACCGGTAGCGCCGTGACACAGCGCATCCGCACCCACTTTCAGCGCCAGCTCAACCTGTGCTTTAGCGATGATAGGACGCGCCATTGAAGTGCCCAGCAGATAAGTGCCTTCATAGAGGGCGCCAGTCTGCAGCACCGGATAGACATAGTCGCTGATGAACTCTTCACGCAGGTCAACCACGTGGCATTCAGATGCGCCGGACTGCAGGGCTTTCTTCTCTACACCTTCCAGATCGCCGCGCTCCTGACCGATATCTGCGACAAAAGCGACGACTTCACAGCCGCCGTAGTTCTCTTTCAGCCATGGAATGATGGCCGAAGTATCAAGACCACCGGAGTAAGCCAGAACGATTTTTTTGATGTTTTGCGTTTGCATTTCGTAATCCTTGAATCAGAGTCGTTAAGCGAGAATCCGGGTGCCAATCGACACGCCGTTAAACAGGTCAGGCAGCCGCTCAGCGTGACGCCAGCTGGCAATATCCACCGGGCGGCCCAGGGTACGCGCTGCATCAAGCGCAGCGTGCACTTTCACAATCATGCCGTCGGTAATAATGCCCTGGGTAATCAGCTGCTCAGCTTTGTCGGCGGTCATCTCTTCGATGCGCTGACCTTTGCCGTCGAGAATACCACTGACGTCTGACAACAGGACCAGATCAGCGCCCAGCGTCGAGGCCAGTGCGGTCGCCGCCTGGTCAGCGTTGACGTTCATCAGGTCGCCGCTGTCAGTTATACCAATTGAGCTCACCACCGGCATATAACCGGCCGCCAGCAGGGTGTTCAGTAATGCCGGATCGCCCGGCATTGCGTGGCCAACGTGGCCGAGTTCTTCATCAAACGGTGTGACATTCACGATGCCCGCATCGCCCAGGCAGAGGCCTACCGCGTTGATGCCCGATTTTTTTGCCCAGGCCAGCAGCGTTTTATTCGCGGTTCCCGCCAGCGCACCGGTAATAATGTCGATCTGATCGGCTGGCGTGACACGCAGGCCATTTTTCTTCTTCACCGGCAGCGCCAGCTTTTTCATCAGTTCATCCACCAGGCAACCGCCGCCGTGGACAATAATCAGCGGACGCTGATGGGCGCTGCGGTAGGTCAGCAGCGCTTCAAACAGGCGGGCCAGCGCTTCTTCGCTGTCTAACAACACACCGCCCAGCTTGATAATCAATGGATTGGTCATGGTATATTTGTCCGTTAAATCAGTGACTGCGTTTCAGGGAAGCCGAACCGGATGTTCAGGCACTGTACCGCCTGCGATGCCGCGCCTTTCAGCAGATTATCTTCGGCTGCCACGACAATCAGATGCTCGCCCTGCACTTCAAAACCGATATCGCAATAAGGCAGACCTACAACGGCTTTCAGCGCCGGTACGCCCTGTTCGTAGAGCCGCACCAGTGGCTTGTTGTCATAGGCGCGATGGAAAACTGCGGCGATATCTTCACGGCTGACACCTGCTTTCAGACGGCAGGTAATCGTCGCCAGGATACCGCGCGGGAAGTTACCCAGATGCGGAGTGAAGATCACCGGCGTACCAAGGTGCGCGACGATTTCCGGGTGATGACGATGATTGAACAGGCCGTAAGGCTGCAGGCTCACTTCGCAGAAGCTGGTGCCGACATTGGCTTTACGTCCGGCACCGCTCACGCCGCTGGTGGCGTTGATTACCGGCCACTGCGCCTCGTTTAACAGTCCGGCATCCACAAGGGGCTTCAGCGCCAGCTGCGCAGCGGTCGGATAGCAACCTGGCACAGCCACCAGCTGCGCCTGCTGGATTTTCTCATGCTGATATTCGGCAAGGCCGTAAACGGCTTTGTCCAGCCAGTCGCCATGCTGATGGGTGAAGCCATAAAAGCGGGTATAAAAATCAGCGTCATTCACGCGGAACGCACCCGACAGGTCGAACACCACACAGCCAGCCTTGAGAAATTCCGGCGCCAGATCGTGGCTGACTTCGTGGGCCGTCGCCAGGAACACCACATCCACCTTGTCTGCCCACTCGGCCGCGCTGCTCAGCGGCTGCAGCGGCAAATCCACCACACCTTTCAGCTGCGGATGGAGATCGGAGAGGCGCTTGCCGGCATCAGGGCTTTGCGCCGAAACCGCCAAAGCGGTTATGTTGATATGTGGATGGCGATTCAGGAAGGTGGCAAGCTCTGTACCAGCATAACCACTGGCACCAACGATCAGCGTATTCAACATCAGGCTGTAACCCTTTTTACAGTCGCACGTTCCGGGTCGCGGCCTTGCCCCGTTACCCGCCCTGTCATCTGCAGTGATTTAAGGTTCCCTTGCAGAGGACGTTAATGTATTTTTATTCACTATTACTGCATGAATATGGATACATCCTAACCCAAGGACCGCCAACAGTGAAGACAAAATTACCGCCTTTTATTGAACTGTACCGCCAGTTAATCGCCACACCGTCGATCAGCGCAACCGATGCCGCACTGGATCAGAGTAATGAAACTTTAATCAATTTGCTGGCCGGCTGGTTCCGCGACCTCGGCTTCAGCGTTGAAGTACAGCCAGTGCCCGGCACCCGCAATAAATTTAATATGCTGGCGCGTACCGGAAGCGGTGCGGGCGGCCTGCTGCTAGCAGGTCATACCGATACCGTTCCTTTTGACGATGGCCGCTGGACACGCGATCCTTTTACCCTGACCGAGCACGACAACAAGCTCTATGGCCTGGGCACGGCAGACATGAAAGGCTTCTTCGCCTTTATTCTCGATACGCTGCGCGATGTGGATGTCAGCACGCTGAGCAAGCCGCTCTATATCCTCGCTACGGCCGATGAAGAGACCACCATGGCTGGCGCCAAATATTTTTCTGAGTCGACGCAGCTGCGTCCCGACTGCGCCATCATCGGTGAACCAACCTCGCTTAAACCGGTGCGTGCGCACAAAGGTCACCTGTCGAATGTGATCCGCATCGAGGGAAAATCGGGCCACTCCAGCGATCCCGCGCGAGGCGTTAACGCCATTGAACTGATGCATGAGTCGATCACCCATCTGATGCAACTGCGCCATACGCTGCAGGAGCGTTATCACCATGACGGCTTTGCCATCCCCTATCCCACCATGAACTTCGGCCATATTCATGGCGGTGACGCCGCTAACCGTATCTGCGCCTGCTGTGAACTGCATATGGATATTCGTCCGCTGCCGGGCCTGTCGCTGAACGATCTCGATGGGCTACTGAACGAGGCGCTGGCACCGGTCAGTGCGCGCTGGCCGGGCCGTGTCACGGTTGCCGAGTTGCATCCGCCGATTCCTGGCTACGAGTGTCCGGCAGATCATGAACTGGTTAGTGTGGTCGAGAAATTGCTGGGTATACCCACTGAGGTGGTGAACTACTGCACCGAAGCGCCTTTTATTCAGCAGCTCTGCCCGACGCTGGTACTGGGTCCGGGGTCGATTGAGCAGGCACATCAGCCAGACGAATTTATTGATACTGCATTTATTAAGCCGACAAGGGCGCTTATCACTCAGGTTGTGCAGCATTTTTGCCACTGATTAACAGCAAATGGGGCATTTCACTGCATTAACAGTAAAATGCCCCTTCATTCTGCGGGATTTAGCAATAAGAATAACTTATCCCGCTTTGTTCCCGATAAATTCTACGAATTTCCGTTATTTAGCCACACCTTCAGCGCACTTTAACGCATTTGACGAACGCAACATTACGTGGCTAGATAAAAGACGATGTTATGCCCACCGGGTGATTATCCAGAGCGTTTCAGAATGTGGACAGGCGGCAACGGAGCCGGTTCCCTGTAGATTAGGGGGAACATGGCGTTGCTGATTTTTCTGCTGCCTGAAAGGTCGGGTGTAGAAGTTTTTCAAGACGATAAGGGTGTCAGGGTCCAATGAACGAACAATATTCCGCAATGCGAAGTAATGTCAGTATGCTCGGCAAACTGCTCGGGGATACGATTAAGGATGCACTGGGAGAGAACATCCTCGACCAGGTGGAAACCATCCGTAAGCTCTCCAAGTCATCCCGTGCAGGAAATGACACTCATCGTAAAGAACTGCTCAATACGCTGCAGAACCTCTCCAACGAGGAGCTTCTGCCGGTTGCACGCGCTTTTAGCCAGTTTCTGAACCTCACCAACGTGGCTGAGCAGTATCAGACCATCTCGCAAAGTGGCGAGGGTGAGAACCATCCCGAACTGCTGAAAAAGACCTTTGATACCCTGAAGCAGCAGAAAGATATCAGCGAAAGCGACATCCTTGCGGCCATTGAGTCGCTGTCGCTGGAACTGGTGCTGACGGCTCACCCGACTGAAATCACCCGCCGTACGCTGATTCACAAGCTGGTCGAAGTTAACAGCTGCCTGAAACAGCTCGATCACAGCGACGTCTCCGACTACGAACGCAACCAGATTATGCGCCGTCTGCGTCAGCTGGTGGCACAGGCGTGGCACACCGATGAGATCCGCAAATATCGTCCGACCCCTATCGACGAAGCCAAATGGGGCTTTGCCGTGGTGGAGAACAGCCTGTGGGAAGGCGTACCCGCTTTCCTGCGTGAGCTGAACGAGCAGGTAGAAGAGGCGTTCGGCATTAAGCTGCCGGTCGATTTCGTGCCGGTTCAGTTCACCTCATGGATGGGTGGCGACCGCGACGGTAACCCTAACGTTACGGCGGCGATTACCCGCCACGTTATGCAGCTGAGTCGCTGGAAAGCCACTGATCTGTTCCTGCGCGATATCGGCGTACTGATCTCTGAGTTGTCGATGTCAGAGTGCACTGAAGAGATCCGGGAACTCAGCGGCGATCCGGAAGCACTTGAACCTTATCGTATGATCCTGAAACGCCTGCGCAGCCAGTTAATGACTACCCAGTCATTCCTGGAACGCCGCCTGAAAGGTGAACGTCTGCCGCGCCCGGCCGATCTGCTGGTCTCCAACGATCAGCTGTGGGATCCGCTGTTTACCATCTATCAGTCACTGCAAAAGTGCGGCATGGGCATTATCGCCAACGGTCAGTTGCTTGATACGCTGCGCCGCGTGAAATGTTTCGGCGTGCCGCTGGTGCGTATCGATCTGCGTCAGGAGAGTACCCGTCACACCGAAGCGATTGCTGAAGTGACCCGCTATCTGGGCCTCGGCGATTATGAAAGCTGGTCCGAAGCGGACAAGCAGGCCTTCCTGATCCGTGAACTGAACTCCAAGCGTCCGCTGCTGCCTCGTAGCTGGGAGCCCAGCGATGAAACGCGTGAAGTGCTGGAGACCTGTCGCGTCGCGGCTGAAGCGCCACAGGGTTCTATCGCCGCCTATGTTATTTCCATGGCGAAAACCCCTTCTGACGTGCTGGCCGTGCATCTGCTGCTGAAAGAAGCAGGCATCGGCTATGCCATGCCGGTTGCACCGCTGTTTGAAACGCTTGATGACCTGAATAACGCCAATGACGTGATGAGCCAGCTGCTGAGCATCGACTGGTATCGCGGCTTAATTCAGGGCAAACAGATGGTGATGATTGGCTATTCTGACTCGGCGAAAGACGCCGGTGTGATGGCCGCCAGCTGGGCGCAATATCAGGCACAGGATGCCCTGATTAAAACGTGTGAGAAGGCCGGGATTTCACTGACGCTGTTCCACGGACGCGGCGGCAGCATTGGCCGTGGCGGCGCACCCGCCCATGCAGCGCTTCTGTCGCAACCACCAGGCAGCCTGCGCGGCGGTCTGCGCGTGACCGAACAGGGCGAGATGATCCGCTTTAAATATGGTTTACCCGCCGTCACCATCGCCAGCCTGTCGCTCTACACCGGCGCAATTCTGGAAGCGAACCTGATGCCGCCGCCGGAGCCAAAACGCGAATGGCGCGACATTATGGATCAGCTCTCCGCCGACTCCTGTGCGATGTATCGCGGTTATGTGCGTGAAAATGCTGACTTCGTGCCCTATTTCCGCTCAGCGACGCCGGAGCAGGAGCTGGGTAAATTACCGCTGGGCTCACGTCCCGCCAAGCGCCGACCTACCGGCGGCGTAGAGTCGCTGCGTGCGATTCCATGGATTTTCGCCTGGACGCAGAACCGTCTGATGCTGCCTGCGTGGCTGGGTGCCGGTGCGGCCCTGCAACAGGCGATGGCCGCCGGTCATCAGGATCAGCTGGAAGCGATGTGCCGCGACTGGCCATTCTTCTCTACCCGTCTGGGTATGCTGGAGATGGTATTCTCAAAAGCGGACCTGTGGCTGGCGGAATATTACGATCAGCGTCTGGTCGAGAAATCACTCTGGCCGCTGGGCAAACAGCTGCGCGATCAGCTTGATGCGGATATCAAAGCGGTACTGACCATTGCCAATGACTCACACCTGATGGCCGATCAGCCGTGGATTGCCGAGTCAATTGCACTGCGTAACGTCTATACCGATCCGCTCAACGTACTCCAGGCCGAACTGCTGCATCGTTCGCGCGCGCGGGAAGCGAATGGTGATGAACCGGATGCCCGCGTTGAGCAGGCGCTGATGGTGACCATTGCTGGTGTCGCGGCAGGCATGCGCAATACCGGTTAACGGTGGTGCAGTAAAAACAAAAAAAGTCGGGACTCTCCCGACTTTTTTATTGGCTGAAGCAGAGCGGTTAAGCCGCAGCAGCAGCAGGACGCACGCCCAGGGTGTGACAAATGGCGTAACTCATTTCGGCACGGTTCAGCGTGTAGAAATGAAAATCCTTCACCCCTTCGCGTGACAGGATTTTCACCATATCCATCGCGATATTGGCTCCCACCATTTTCCGCGTTTCCGGATCATCATCCAGACCGGCGAACATCGCGCTCATCCAGCCCGGCACGCGCACATTGGTCAGCGTGGCAAAGCGTTGCAGCTGTTTAAAGTTAGAGACCGGCAGAATGCCCGGCACAATTTCCACGTCAATGCCGGTCGCGACACAGCGATCGCGGAAACGCAGATAACTTTCAACGTCGAAGAAAAACTGGGTAATAGCCCGGTTGGCACCTGCATCGATTTTTCGCTTCAGGTTAATCAGATCGGCCTGGGCGCTTTTCGCTTCGGGATGGACTTCCGGATAGGCCGCAACCGAAATATCAAAATCACCCACCTCTTTCAGCAGCGAAACCAGATCGCTGCCATACATTTCTGGCTTACCGCTGCCAGGAGGCAGATCGCCGCGCAGCGCCACAATGTGACGGATGCCGTTGTTCCAGTAATCCTGAGCGATGGTACGCAGTTCATCGCGCGTGGCATCGACACAGGTCAGATGGGGAGCAGCTTCCAGACCGGTGCGATCTTTAATGCCTTTGATAATGCTATGGGTGCGATCACGTTCACCTGAGTTCGCACCGTAGGTCACAGAAACGAATTTCGGTTTCAGACTGCTCAGGCGATCGATAGAGGTCCACAGGGTCTCTTCCATGTCGCTGGTACGAGGCGGGAAGAACTCAAATGAAACATTAATTTGCCCGTTCAGCTCAGCCAGGCTCTGGTTTAGCGCTTCGCGCTGATTGGCATGAAAGAAACTCATCCTGCACCCTCATCGATTAACAATCGGCCTGTGAACATCTACACGTTTAGACGTCCAGATGTTCAAAATGACGTAATCTGACTGTGCCGTCAACTTAAAAATGGTCGACAGTCGTGATCAATTTTCAATCAACATGAAGGCGATTCAACAGGGAAGCGATAACGCATTGAAAACAGGCGCCGAAGCGCCTGAGGAGGAGGAGTTACAGCAGTTGTGCGAGGCGATTAATATCTGACTGGATAGCGCCTGCGGTGACATCCCGGCCTGCGCCCGGTCCGCGGATCACCAGCGGATTATCGCGGTACCAGCGGCTCTCAATCGCAAAGACGTTGTCGCACGGCAGCAGTGAGGCCAGCGGATGTTCCGGACGCACCGCTTCAACACCCACGCGCGCCTTGCCGTTAGCATCAAACCGGGCAACGTAACGCAGCACCAGGTCCATCTCCTGCGCGGCTTCGAGCCGCTGCAGCATCTGCTCATTCAGCTCTTCGCCATTTTCAAAGAAGTGGTCGACAGATCCCTGCTGACAGTTACTGGGCACCAGCGATTCCACCCGCACCTGATCCGGCTCGATGTTGTAGCCTGCCTCACGCGCCAGGATAACCAGCTTGCGCATCACATCCTGACCCGAGAGATCGGCGCGCGGGTCGGGCTCGGTTAAACCCTGCTGCCACGCCTGATCCACCAGCTCGGTAAAGGGCACCGTGCCATCAAACTGCAGGAACAGCCACGACAACGTGCCGGAGAAGATCCCGCTGATCGCCAGGATGGTATCGCCGCTGTCGCGCAGATCGCGCACCGTATAGTTGATCGGCAGACCTGCGCCAACGGTGGCGTTATAGAGCCAGTGACGCCCGGTTTTGGTAAAGGCATCGCGGATCTGGCGCCAGGTCTGACTGTCAGACGCTCCCGCGACCTTATTGGCGCTGATAACGTGAAAACCGTGACTGGCGAAGTCGAGATACTGCTGCGCCAGCGGTGTGCTGGCAGTGACATCCAGCACCACCAGGTCATCAAACGGGTGAGCACGCATCCACAGGAACAGCGACTCTTCATCGCGCTCTACCGCTTCATCATCAAAGAAGGCGAGTGCCCGGCTGGCTTCCAGCCCTTCATAGCTCAGCAGGCTGCGACGGCTGTCCGCGACGCCCGCCAGCACAAATTCAAAGCCGGTACGCGCTGACAGCGTTTCCTGATCGCGGGCAAACAGCTCCAGCCAGCGTGAACCGATATTGCCTTTGCCAAACAGCATCAGACCGATGCGCTTTTCTGCCCGGAACAGCGACTGATGCAATCCCTGAATCAGATGCTGAGTCGGGCCGACGCGCAGCACTGCGACCACGCTGATGTGCTCTTCTGACTGCCAGATGAACTCAATTGGCTGATCCTTTAACTGCTGCCAGAAGCGATGGGTATGCAGCGGATTGCGGGTAACGCCTGCGCCAACCAGCGCCACCAGCGCCAGGCCGTCGCGCAGCTGCAGATGGCCCGGTAAACCGGCATCCTGTAGCAGCGTAAAGGCGCTGTTTACCACTTCGGCGGTGTAACAGAGCTGCAGCAATTGACGATCGGGATGAACGCCAAACGCCAGCGGACGCAGCTGCGCGCGCTTCAGCAACAGGTCTATCTCTTTGTGCAGGATGGCGAAGTCATGCTGCTCTGGCAGCTGAATCTCAATCAGGCAAACATCATCATGGCTGGTGACGATACGCGCGCCCGTCCCGGAGGCCAGCACGCGCTCAATGCGGGTTGAGCCCTGCTCCGGCTGATAACTGCAGCGCAGTTGCAGGTCGATATCGCTGCCTGAAACCGGCTGCAGAGTACGGGTGTGGAGAACCGGTGCAGCCAGGCGCGCCAGCTCGCTGGCTTCATCCAGCCTTAACAGCGGCAGCAGACAGGCATCAGAGACTTTACGGGGATCGGCACTGTAGACACCCGCCACATCGCTCCAGATGGTCACCCGCCCGACACCCGCCAGTGCGCCAATCTGCGTGGCAGAATAGTCGGAGCCGTTGCGGCCAAGCAGGACGGTTTCACCGGCGTCGTTGCGGCTGATAAATCCGGTCACCACGATGCGCTTGTGCGGATGCTGCGCCAGTAGAGTCTGTAGCAGTGGCCAGGACTTCCCTTCATCTACCTGCGGTTGTGCGGCACGTTCAGCGCGCAGAAACTCACGCGCATCCAGCCAGCAGGCCTGAAGGTCACGCTGGCTCAGTACCGCTGACATCAGGCGTGCCGACCAGACTTCACCATGACCGACCACTTCGGCATAGACCGCATCGGTAATCGGCGCATCCAGCAGTGCGGCCAGCTTTTCCAGGTCGCGGATAAACGCGGTGATTAAAGGTTCTGCGACCTCAGCAGGCAGCAGCGCACTGATCAGTTCGCTCTGGTAGCGCCGTAAGGCCTGTTGCACCTGATGCGCAGAGAGCCGATCGCTCTGGCTCAGCTTCAGCCAGCTAATCAGCTGGTTGGTGGTTGAGCCTGCCGCAGAGACCACCATCAGGTCGCCCGGCTGGCTGTAGTCCGCCATAATACCGGCAACGCGCTGATAGCAGCGCGCATCGGCCAGGCTGCTGCCGCCAAACTTATGCAACTGCCTGATGTTCGGCGTTCCCGCGCCTGCTGAAATCGTCATGCTTAACCCTCGGCTGCGACCCGGAATGCATTATCCAGATCGGCAATTAAATCTTCGTGATCTTCAATACCGACAGAAACCCGTAGCAGCGTATCGGAAATGCCCGCTGCCGCGCGTGCTTCTGCCGACATCCCCGCGTGCGTCATGGTGGCGGTATGGGAGATCAGACTCTCTACTCCGCCCAGCGATTCCGCCAGCGTAAATAGCTGCAGTGCTTTCAGGAAGCGACGCAGCAGCGCCTCATCACCGTCGACCTCGAAACTCAGCATCGCGCCAAAGCCGCGCTGCTGACGTACGGCATGTTCGTGTCCGGCGTTTTCCGGCAGCGAAGGATGATACAACTTTTTCACCAGTTTCTGCTGCTTCAGATACTCTACAATCGCGAGTGCGTTGCGTTGTGCGGCTGCAATCCGCGGTGAAAGCGTACGAATCCCGCGCAGCAGCAGATAACTGTCAAACGCTGCACCGGTCACACCAATGTTATTTGCCCACCAGGCCAGGTCGGTAGCGAGTTGCGGATCTTTGGCGATGACCGCGCCCGCCACGACATCGGAGTGGCCATTGAGGTATTTGGTACAGGAGTGGATCACCAGGTCCGCACCCAGCGCCAGAGGATTCTGCAGCGCCGGACTCATAAAGGTGTTGTCCACCACGCTGATGGCACCCGCAGCACGCGCAGCGGCGCAAATCGCGCTGATATCTACCACGCGCAGCAGCGGATTGCTGGGGCTTTCAATCAGCACCAGTTTTGGGTTTTCATCCAGAGCGGCCTGCAGCGCTACCGGATCACCCTGATCGACAAATTTCACCCGATAGGCGCCGCGCTGGCTCAGGCTGTCAAACAGCCGATAGCTGCCGCCATAACAGTCATGTGGCGCGACCAGCAGATCGCCAGGCTTCAGAAACACCGTCGTGACCAGGTGAATCGCCGACATCCCGGTATTGGTTAATACCGCGCCTGCTCCCCCTTCCAGTTCTGCCAGGGTACGCTGTACGACATCACGAGTGGGGTTGCCACGACGGGAGTAGTCATGCGCACGAGGCTCATTGAAATCCAGGAAGTTATAGGTCGTAGAGAGGTGGATTGGCGGGACAACGCAGCCATATTGCTCGTCATCATTCAAACCGCTGCGCACTGCGATGGTTGCCGGTTTACGCGTCATGAGCGAATTGTTCCTGAAGAGTGAATAAAATGTAGGCCACAGGATATCACCCTCTAATTAGACGTCAATACATCTGGACATCTAAATGTCTTTGCGTATAGATTGAGCAAAACCGCAATAACCGCTAAAATTATGCGTCATCGCCTGGCGTTCCCCTCTGTGAGACAGAGGCAGTGAGCGAAGAAAACCCGCCATATCAGGGGTCAGGCAGGAAAAAATCAGGCATAATCCGCTGATTTCCTAACATTTAACGTTTATTAATTAAGGTAACCCATGGCTGAATGGAACGGCGAATATATCAGCCCGTACGCTGAGCACGGTAAGAAGAGCGAGCAGGTCAAGAAGATCACAGTATCAATCCCATTGAGCGTGCTGAAGATTTTAACGGATGAGCGTACCCGTCGTCAGGTGAACAACCTGCGTCACGCCACCAACAGCGAGCTGCTTTGCGAAGCCTTTTTACATGCCTTTACGGGCCAACCGCTGCCGGATGACGTCGACCTGCGCAAAGAGCGTAGTGATGAGATTCCGGAAGAAGCAAAAGCAATCATGCGCCAGATGGGTGTCGATCCGGATACCTGGGAGTATTGATCTTTCAGCCATAAAAAAACCCAGCCGAAGCTGGGTTTTTTCTTGCCGCCGAACCCGCAGGTTCAGGTGCCTTTTAATCTTATTTTTTAGCGCCTGGCACGCTGAAACGCTTGTTAAAGCGGTCAACACGGCCACCAGTTGCCACTTCACGCTGCTTACCGGTATAGAACGGGTGGCATTTGCCACAAACGTCCAGGTTCAGTTCGTGAGTCAGTGTTGAACGGGTGTGGATCTCGTTGCCGCAGGTACATTTGATAGTAACTGCTTCGTATTTCGGGTGAATACCTTGTTTCATGGGAAACCTCATTGAAGGCCGTGTCGCTCTCCGTGCCAGGCTTTAACCTGCACAGCACCACACGCGATTGAACATTATAGGGTGTACTCCGGCCAGATATTTCTCACCGAAGGCGGCATATTATACAGGTAAGTTTCGATTGCTGCAAATATCTGCTGAGATACCCGCCATCAGGGTCAGCGTGTACACTAGCTTCCCCGATCATTGAGCCGGAAAGAGAGAGTTATGCCCGTAGTCCAGGTCGCCCTGCCCGTCCCCTTGCCCCGCCTGTTTGATTATCTGCCGCCACAGGGCGCGCAGCCGGTCATTGGTGGTCGCGTGAGTGTGCCCTTTGGCAATCGCAGGATGATCGGAATTGTGGTCGCCTTTCGTGAGAGCAGCGATCTGCCGGAAGCACAACTCAAGCGCGTGATCGAGGTACTGGATAGTGAATCCCTCTATCCAGCGTCGCTGTGGCGCATCCTTAACTGGGCCGCCAGTTACTATCATTCGCCGCAGGGAGAGGTACTGAGCCATGCTATTCCGGTACTGCTGCGTCAGGGCAAAGCGGCGCAGGACAATCCCTTATGGCGCTGGGAAATCACCGAGCAGGGTCGGGCGACTGCGCCGGAAAGTTTAAAGCGGGCACCGAAACAGCAGCAGGCGCTGGCTGCACTGCGTCAGCAACCGCTCTATCGTCATCAGGTCAGTGAACATGACCTCACGGATGCGACGCTGCAGGCGCTGCGCGCTAAAGGGTTATGCGAACTGCATGAGCATCAGCCGCAGATGCACGACTGGCGTACCACTTATGCCGTAAAAGGCGAACGTCTGCGGCTGAATACCGATCAGGCGATGGCCGTAGGTGCGATTCGGGCAGATGATGAACATTACGCAGCCTGGCTGCTGGCGGGCATCACGGGTTCAGGCAAAACCGAGGTTTACCTCAGCGTGCTGGAAAATGTGCTGGCACGCGGTAAACAGGCGCTGGTGCTGGTGCCGGAGATTGGCCTGACCCCGCAAACTATCGCCCGTTTTCGCGAACGTTTTGATGCGCCCATTGATGTGCTGCACTCCGCATTAAATGACAGTGAGCGGCTGGCGGTCTGGTTACGTGCGCGGCGCGGCGAAACGGCGATTGTGATTGGCACCCGATCGGCGCTGTTTACGCCGCTGGCCCGTCCTGGCGTAATTATTATCGATGAAGAGCATGACAGCTCCTATAAACAGCAGGAAGGCTGGCGCTATCAGGCGCGCGATCTGGCCGTCTTCCGCGCACATGAAGAGGATATCCCGATTGTTATGGGATCGGCGACCCCTGCTCTGGAGACACTGCACAATGTCCGCAGCGGCAAGTATCGCCAGCTCGACCTGACAAAACGCGCCGGCAATGCCAGACCGGCACTGCAACAGCTTATCGACTTAAAAGGCGTGCAGTTGATCGGCGGTCTGGCACCGGGCCTGATTGGTAAAATGCGCCAGCATCTGCAGGCCGATAATCAGGTGCTGTTGTTTCTTAACCGCCGCGGCTTTTCGCCCGCTCTGCTCTGTCATGATTGCGGCTGGATTGCTGAGTGTACCCGCTGTGACCGCTACTACACGCTGCATCAGCACCATCGCCAGCTACGCTGCCACCATTGCGACAGCCAGCGTCCGCTGCCTAACCAATGCCCGCAGTGTGGTTCAACCCATTTGCTACCGGTAGGCGTCGGGACTGAGCAGCTGGAGCAGCAGCTCGGCACACTTTTCCCTGGCGTGCCGGTGTCGCGAATCGATCGTGATACCACCAGCCGCAAAGGTGCGCTGGAGCAGCATCTGGCTGACGTTCATCGCGGCGGTGCACGAATCCTTGTCGGCACCCAGATGCTGGCCAAAGGCCACCACTTCCCCGATGTTACGCTGGTGTCGCTGCTGGATGTCGATGGTGCGCTGTTCTCAGCCGATTTTCGTGCGGCGGAACGCTTTGCTCAGCTCTACACCCAGGTCGCCGGTCGTGCTGGCCGTGCCGGCAAACAGGGCGAGGTGTTGCTGCAGACTCACCATCCGGAACATCCGCTGCTGCAGACGCTGTTGCACCAGGGCTATTCGGCGTTCGCCCAGCAGGCATTGCTGGAGCGACAGGCAGTCCATCTGCCGCCCTGGAGCCGCCATGCGCTGTTCCGCGCTGAAGATATGGATAACCAGCAGGCAGTGGAATTCCTGCAACAACTCCGTAATTTGCTGGAGGCAAGCACGCTGAACGATAAGGCGATGTGGTTTATGGGTCCGTTGCCTGCACTGCAGCCAAAACGCAGTGGACGCTGGCGCTGGCAACTGCTGCTGCAGCATCCCTCCCGGCAGCGTCTGCAACAGTTGCTGAGCAGTTCGTTGCCGTTGGTTTCAACCCTGCCCGCGGCGCGCAAAGTGAAATGGACGCTGGATATCGACCCTACCGAGAGCTGATTTAAGCTGACACTGCGAGCCAGATCGAAAAATGTCGCATAAGTCACAATTTTTATGCAAATTAAGTAACAACCAGCCGGGCAATCGTTAACAATGTTGCCCGGTTTGCCTTCAGGTCAGGCAGAAACAGAATTGAACGCGCCATAACGCGTCAGGAGCATGTGTTGGAGCAGAATCAACAACCGCCCGCCGCCACGATGAAAGATGTTGCGGAACATGCGGGCGTCTCAACCGCCACCGTATCGCGTGCGCTGATGAATCCGGAGAAGGTTTCTGCGGCCACCCGCCAGTAAGTCGAGCAGGCGGTTGCCGCCGTCGGCTACACGGCACATGGCCCCACGCGCAACGCCCGTCGTAATGAGACGCGTACCATCCTGGTCATTGTCCCTGACATCTGCGATCCCTTCTTTAGTGAAATCATCCGAGGCGTTGAAGTTACGGCAGCCGAAGAGGGCTATCTGGTGCTGATTGGTGACTGCGCGCATCAGAATCAGCAGGAGAGAACTTTTCTCAACCTGATGGTGACGCGACAGATCGATGGCATGGTGCTGCTCGGCTCAAAGTTGCCTTTTGATGCCAGCATTGATGAGCAACGCAACTTGCCGCCTATGGTAATGGCGAATGAGTTTGCGCCGGAAATGTCACTGCCCACTGTCCACATCGATAACCTGACCGCCGCATTTGAAGCGGTAAATCATTTACTGCAGTTGGGTCACACACATATCGCCTGTATCGCCGGGCCGGAAGAGATGCCGCTCTGCCAGTATCGTTTGCAGGGGTATGTCCAGGCGATGCGTCGCAGCGGGCTGACGGTCGATCCTACCTATATTGTGCGCGGTGACTTCACATTTGAAGCGGGCGTTGCCGCCATGAATCAGCTGATGACCCTGCCGCAACCGCCGCGCGCGCTCTTCTGCCACAGCGATATTATGGCACTTGGGGCGATGAATCAGGCCCGGCGCTGCGGACTGCGGATACCGGAGGACCTCTCTGTGGTCGGATTCGATGACATTGAGCTATCACGTTACTGCGAGCCGCCGCTGACCACGGTCACGCAGCCACGTTACCAGATAGGCCGGGAAGCGATGCTTCTGCTGCTGGATGAGTTAAATGGCAAACGAGTCATCAGCGGATCGCGGCTGCTGGATGCCGGTTTAACCATTCGTGGCAGCACGGCGCGAGCAAAAAAGCGTGAAAAATAAGCGTATTTGTCTGATTTTTTCAGTAGATTCTTAAGGCGAACACTGCTGGTCAAAGTTCCGACCCTTAAGTAACATGGCGGACTCCTTGCCGGGCGCGTAAAAATCATCATTTCGCCCATCTGGCACTATTTTTGAAGGGTATAAGAACGAGAGTGGCACAAAAAGATTACGTAGGCCGCGGGCGTTCAACAGGGACGCGTCGCAAAAAAAGCCCCAGCCGTGGCAAGAAGAGCAAAGGCGGTTCGGGAACATCTAAATTGATGATTGTACTGGCGGTCGCAGTGTTGGTGACCTTTGCCGGTGGTTTATGGTTCCTGGCGCATCACAAAAAAGAGGACGTGCCGGTCATTACGGATCATAAAGCCAACGGCAATGGCCTGCCGCCGAAGCCAGAAGAGCGCTGGAAATATATTAAAGAGCTGGAGAACCGTCAGGTCACTGTGCCGACACCTATCGAACCCTCTTCGGGTGGCGAAGTGAAGTCGCAGACACAGCTGACCGACGAGCAGCGCCAGTTGCTGGAGCAGATGCAGGCGGATATGCGTCAGCAGCCGACGCAGCTCAACGAAGTGCCGTGGAACGAACAGACGCCGGCGCAACGTCAGCAGACACTGCAGCATCAGCAGCAGTTGCAACAACTGCAACGTCAGCAGCAGCAGGTTCAGCAACAACAGCAGCAGCAACAGGTTCAGCAGCAACGTCAGCAGTTGCAGGCTCAGCAGCAACAGCAACGCCAGCAGCAGTTGCAGCAACAACAACAGCGCCAGCAACAGCAGCAATTACAACAACAGCAACGTCAGCAGCAGCAGCAGCAGCAGCAGCAGCAAAACGTACAGCGCCAGACGCAGCCAGCACCTGTTACGCGTGAACCGGAAGTGCAGCCAAAACCGCAGGAGACCGCGAAGGCGAAACCGGCGGAGAAAGCCTCTTCGCAGCGCTGGATGGTGCAGTGTGGTTCGTTTAAAGGCACTGACCAGGCTGAATCGGTGCGCGCAGGCTTAGCCTTTGAAGGATTTGAAAGCCGTATTACCACCGGTGGCGGCTGGAATCGTGTGGTTATCGGTCCTTATAAAGACCGCGCCTCCGCTGACAGCACCCTGAAGCGCCTGCGCAGTTCCGGACACTCCAGCTGTATTCCGCTCTCCGTCGGGGGTTGAAACCCGTCAAACCCGCCCCATATCTGTTGCATGATACTCCGCGCCCGGTGCGCGGAGTCCTTTTCCGACTGCAACAAGGGGTCTGCCCGTGACAACAATAGTAAGTGTACGACGCAACGGCCAGGTAGTGATTGGCGGTGATGGCCAGGCTACGCTCGGCAATACCGTGATGAAAGGCAACGTTAAAAAAGTGCGTCGTTTATACAACGATAAAGTGATTGCCGGATTTGCTGGCGGCACCGCAGACGCCTTCACCCTGTTTGAACTTTTCGAACGTAAACTGGAAATGCATCAGGGCCATCTGGTGAAAGCTGCGGTGGAACTGGCTAAAGACTGGCGTACTGACCGTATGCTGCGTCGCCTTGAAGCCTTACTGGCCGTCGCAGATGAATCAGCTTCACTGATCATCAGCGGTAACGGTGACGTCATCCAGCCTGAAAACGATCTGATCGCCATCGGCTCCGGTGGGCCTTTCGCCCAGGCAGCGGCACGTGCGCTGCTGGAGAATACCGAGATGGGCGCGCGCGACATCGTCGAAAAGTCGCTGAATATCGCGGGTGATATCTGCATCTACACTAACCACAACGTTAATTTCGAAGAATTAACGTCTAAGTCGTAAGGGTATAAATATGTCTGAGATGACTCCTCGCGAAATCGTCAGCGAACTGAACCGCTTTATCATCGGCCAGGAGAGCGCTAAGCGCGCCGTGGCTATTGCACTGCGTAACCGCTGGCGCCGCATGCAGCTCGACGAAGAGCTGCGCCATGAAGTGACCCCTAAAAATATCCTGATGATCGGTCCGACCGGTGTCGGTAAAACCGAGATCGCGCGTCGTCTGGCTAAGCTGGCCAATGCGCCGTTTATCAAAGTAGAGGCGACCAAATTTACCGAAGTCGGTTATGTCGGTAAGGAAGTGGACTCTATCATTCGTGACCTGACCGATTCGGCCATTAAGATGGTGCGCAGTCAGGCGATTGAAAAGAACAAATATCGTGCCGAAGAGATGGCGGAAGAGCGCATTCTTGATGTGCTGATTCCACCAGCAAAAAACAACTGGGGCCAGTCAGAGCAGAGCGCTGAACCCTCTGCAGCACGCCAGTCGTTCCGCAAGAAGCTGCGCGAAGGCCAGCTGGACGATAAAGAGATTGAGATCGACCTGGCCGCCAGCAGCCCTGGCGTCGAAATCATGGCCCCTCCGGGCATGGAAGAGATGACCAGCCAGCTGCAGTCGATGTTCCAGAACCTCGGCGGCCAGAAGCAGAAAGCCCGCAAGCTGAAGATCAAAGAAGCGATGAAGCTGCTGATCGAAGAAGAAGCGGCCAAACTGGTTAACCCGGAAGAGCTTAAGCAGGACGCGATTGATGCCGTTGAGCAGCACGGTATCGTGTTTATCGATGAGATCGACAAAATCTGTAAGCGCGGCGGCCAGAATGCCGGCGGCCCGGATGTCTCACGCGAAGGCGTTCAGCGCGACCTGCTGCCGCTGGTGGAAGGCTGCACCGTCTCCACCAAGCATGGTATGGTGAAAACAGACCACATTCTGTTTATCGCCTCAGGCGCGTTCCAGGTTGCCAGCCCATCCGATCTGATCCCGGAACTGCAGGGTCGTCTGCCCATCCGTGTTGAGCTGCAGGCGCTGACCGTGAACGATTTCCAGCGCATCCTGACCGAGCCGAATGCCTCGATTACCGTGCAGTACAAAGCCCTGATGAATACCGAGGGCGTGAACATTGAGTTCACCGAAGAGGGTATTCGCCGGATCGCTGAAGCCGCATGGCAGGTCAACGAAACCACCGAAAACATCGGTGCGCGCCGTCTGCATACTGTGCTGGAGCGTCTGATGGAAGATATTTCGTATGACGCCAGCGATCGTCATGGTGAATCCGTTACCATCGATGCTGATTATGTCGGTAAACATCTGGATGAACTGGTGGCTGACGAAGACCTTAGCCGCTTCATTCTCTGATCCACTGATTCAGCGCTTTTCAGAAGCCCAGCCAACCCGGCTGGGCTTTTTTATGCATGTTCTTGATCGAACGATGCTTTTTTCATACTGATGATTTTGCCAACAATCTGCATATAGCGATATACTTACCCTTCCTGTGGCAAACAGACGAAACCCTTATGAAATACGATACATCTGAACTCTGCGATATCTACCATGAAGAAGTGAATGTTGTTGAACCGCTTTTTTCAAATTTTGGTGGGCGCACTTCATTCGGTGGTCAGATTACCACAGTGAAATGCTTTGAAGACAACGGCTTACTTTACGATCTGCTGGAAGAGAATGGCCGGGGTCGGGTACTGGTGATTGATGGCGGCGGCTCAGTGCGCCGTGCACTGGTGGATGCGCAGCTGGCACGTCTGGCGGCAACCAACGAGTGGGAAGGTCTGGTGATTTACGGTTCGGTACGCCAGGTTGATGAGCTGGAAGAGCTGGAGATTGGCATTCAGGCAATTGCCGCGATTCCGGCAGGCGCTGCGGGTGAAGGGATTGGCGAAAGCGATGTGCGCGTTAATTTCGGCGGCGTCACCTTCTTCTCCGGCGACCATCTCTATGCCGACAACACCGGTATCATTCTGTCAGAGGATGCGCTGGACCTCGAATAGGCCAGACATGAAAACGGGTGCCTGAGCACCCGTTTTTCACATCAGCTGAGGCTTCAAACCTCTTCCATTTTTCCCAGCAATGCACGCAGACGTTCCTGCCACACGTGTTGCTCTTCTTTCAGGTGCTGATTTTCACGCATCAGCGCATCGTGGTTGCCCGCGACTTGTTGCGCATCGTTACGCAGTGAGTTGTTCTGCTCTTTCAGCTCTTCGATTTCCATCTGCAACAGGGTGATGGTATCAATCGCCTGCTGTACTTTCGCTTCCAGTTTCTCAAACACTTCAAATGACATCTTTCTGACCTCTCCTAAATTCCTGCAAGGCGTTGATGATGCCAGCTTAAGCCAGCAACGTTGTCCCGATTGTATGTAGCCTCACCCCGCAAGTCCAGCAACGCGGCCGCTGCGGGCGTAGTCTGTAACACTTTTCAGCCAATCCCTGAATTTACGCTGCGCTGACTGCGACGGCTTTCTGGTACGGGTGCGTTATCCCCGTCATCAGGCGCGAATATTGGCTAAGGAAAGCCAGAATACGCGAAAACGCGCATTTTTATGACGCAGTACACAAAAAACGATTTCGCTATTTCTCGTTTATGTTCGTTAACGATAAATTCACACCAGCCCTACATTAAAGCTGGGTGCCTCATGGAATGAGAACAAAAACTGATAAAATTTAACCTCGCTTCAGGAACCACTATTATGAGTCAGACAACTAACACGCTCAAAGGTCAGTGTATTGCCGAATTTCTGGGGACAGGCTTGATTATTTTCTTTGGCGCAGGCTGTGTGGCTGCACTGAAACTCGCCGGTGCCGCCTTCGGTCAGTGGGAGATCTGCATCATCTGGGGTCTTGGCGTTTCCATGGCCGCCTACCTCACCGCAGGCATTTCGGGCGCGCACCTGAACCCGGCAATTACCGTTGCACTCTGCCTGTTTGCTAATTTTGAAGGACGTAAAGTTCTGCCTTATATCGTATCGCAGATTGCCGGTGCCTTCTGTGCCGCGGCGCTGGTATACGGTCTCTACTACAGCCTGTTTTTTGATTATGAGCAGAGCCACCAGATGGTGCGCGGCACGGTTGAAAGTCTCGACCTGGCAGGCATCTTCTCAACCTACCCTAATCCACATATCGGTGTCGGCCAGGCCTTCCTGGTTGAGATGGTCATCACTGCAGTATTAATGGCGGTCATTATGGGTCTGACGGATGACGGCAACGGCATTCCACGTGGCCCACTGGCTCCACTGCTGATTGGCCTGCTGGTTGCGGTTATCGGTGGCTCCATGGGTCCTCTGACCGGCTTCGCCCTTAACCCGGCTCGTGATTTCGGACCGAAGATCTTCGCATGGCTGGCAGGCTGGGGTAACGTTGCCTTTACCGGTGGTCGTGACATCCCTTACTTCCTCGTGCCGATTTTTGGCCCGCTGGTCGGTGCCTGCCTGGGTGCAGTAGGTTATCGCACACTGATTGGTCGCTACCTGCCAGGTACCGCCCAGGAACCTGCAAGCGTTCCAGCAGACAAACCGGTTGCACGCGCTCAGCAGCGTAAAGCGTAAGTTTCACCTTTTATCATCAGGACAGAATTTATGACTACCACAGATAAAAAATATATTGTCGCGCTCGATCAGGGCACAACCAGCTCCCGCGCCGTCATTCTCGACCACGACTCTAATATCGTCGCGGTATCGCAGCGCGAATTCACCCAGATCTACCCGAAAGCGGGCTGGGTTGAACATGATCCAATGGATATCTGGGCTTCACAAAGCTCAACGCTGGTTGAAGTGCTGGCCCATGCCGACATCCGCTCTGATGAGATTGCGGCAATCGGTATCACCAACCAGCGCGAAACCGCTATCGTCTGGGAAAAAGAGACCGGTAAGCCGATCTACAACGCCATCGTCTGGCAGGATCCCCGCACCGCCGACTACTGTCACAAACTGAAGAAAGAGGGTCTGGAAGAGTATATCCAGCACACCACCGGTCTGGTGATTAACCCTTACTTCTCCGGAACCAAAGTGAAGTGGATCCTGGATCACGTTGAAGGCTCTCGTGAGCGTGCAAAACGCGGCGAGTTGCTGTTTGGTACCGTTGATACCTGGCTGGTCTGGAAAATGACCCAGGGCCGGGTGCATATCACCGACTATACCAACGCCTCCCGCACCATGATGTTTAACATCCATAAGCTGGAGTGGGATCAGCGTATGCTGGATATCCTGGATATCCCGCGTGAAATGCTGCCAGAAGTGAAGTCCTCTTCTGAAGTCTATGGTCAGACCAACATCGGTGGTAAAGGCGGTACACGTATTCCAATCGCCGGTATTGCCGGTGACCAGCAGGCTGCGCTGTATGGCCAGCTCTGTGTTCAGCCTGGCATGGCGAAAAACACCTACGGCACCGGCTGCTTTATGCTGATGAACACCGGTACTGAAGCGGTAACCTCGACGCACGGCCTGCTGACCACTATCGCCTGTGGCCCGCGCGGTGAAGTGAACTATGCACTGGAAGGGGCTGTGTTTATCGGTGGCGCCTCTATTCAGTGGCTGCGCGATGAGATGAAGCTGATCAGTGAAGCTGCTGACTCTGAATATTTTGCGATGAAAGTGAAAGACACCAACGGCGTTTACATGGTGCCTGCTTTCACCGGCCTGGGCGCCCCTTACTGGGACCCGTATGCCCGTGGTGCTATCTTCGGTCTGACCCGTGGTGCTAATGCTAACCACATCATCCGTGCGACGCTGGAGTCTATCGCTTATCAGACGCGCGACGTGCTGGAAGCGATGCAGAACGATGCCAACACCCGCCTGCAGGCGCTGCGTGTCGATGGTGGCGCGGTTTCCAACAACTTCCTGATGCAGTTTCAGTCTGACATCCTCGGCACCCGTGTTGAGCGTCCGGAAGTGCGTGAAGTCACCGCGCTGGGTTCTGCTTATCTGGCAGGTCTGGCCGTCGGCTTCTGGCAGGATCTGGATGAAGTCCGCTCTAAAGCGGTTATTGAGCGTGAATTCCGTCCAAGCCTGGAAACCACCGAGCGTAACTTCCGTTATGCTGGCTGGAAAAAAGCCGTAGCCCGCGCCCAGGCGTGGGAAGAACAAGAGTAATATCAATGCCCGCGACCCTTGCTGTCGCGGGCCTTTTCCCCGCTCCACTGCCTCGCTGTGTTACACTGCCCGCCTGTTTTTTGTCAGGTAGATGCCATGAAACGAGAACTTGCCATTGAATTTTCCCGCGTAACCGAAGCTGCCGCCCTGGCAGGCTATCACTGGTTAGGACGCGGCGACAAAAATGCGGCTGACGGCGCGGCTGTCCATGCCATGCGTCATGTCCTGAACTCCATTGAAATCGACGGTCAGATTGTGATCGGTGAAGGCGAAATCGACGAAGCTCCGATGCTCTATATCGGTGAAAAAGTCGGTACCGGCCGCGGCGATGCGGTCGACATTGCGGTCGATCCGATTGAAGGCACCCGCATGACGGCGCTTGGCCAGGCTAACGCGCTGGCGGTGATGGCCGTAGGCGATAAGGGCAGCTTTCTGCACGCACCCGACATGTACATGGAAAAACTGATTGTTGGCCCCGCAGCGCGTGGAGAGATCGATCTTGACCTGCCGCTGGAAACCAACCTGCGTAATATCGCCATCGCGATGAATAAGCCGCTATCACAGCTAACCGTATCGATTCTGGCAAAGCCGCGTCATGACGCAGTGATCAGTCAGTTGCAGCAACTGGGCGTGCGGGTGTTTACCTTCCCGGATGGCGATGTCGCCGCCTCCATTCTGACCTGCATGCCGGACAGCGAAGTGGATGTGATGTATGGCATCGGCGGCGCACCGGAAGGCGTGGTCTCTGCGGCGGTGATCCGCGCGCTGGATGGGGATATGCAGGGCCGGTTACTGGCGCGTCACCACGTGAAAGGCGACAGCGCGGAAAACCGTCTGCTGGGTGAGCTGGAGCTGCAGCGCTGCGCAGAGATGGGGATTGAAGCGGGCAAAAAGCTGATGCTGAATGAGATGGCACGCAATGACAACGTGGTGTTTGCCGCCACCGGCATTACCAGTGGCGAACTACTGAAAGGCATTACGCGTCAGGGCAATATCGCCACCAGCGAGACCCTGCTGATTCGCGGTAAATCACGCACCATCCGCCGTATTCAGTCGATTCACTATCTCGACCGTAAAGATCCGGCGCTACATCCCTTTATCCTGTAACCGGCTGGTTGCCGCGCTCCGGCTGACGTGAGAGCGGCAACCAGCAGAGCAGCATCACCAGCGCCGTGAAAAACATCAGCATGCCAAGGCTGAACTGATCGCGCTGCGGCATCATGGCTGACAGCCACGCCACCAGGCCCGATCCCAGGTTCTGCATCCCGCCAATCAGCGCGCCCGCGCTACCCGCCAGCCAGGCATAAGGTTCCATCGCGCCTGAAGTCGCCAGCGGGAACAGCATGCCAGCCCCAAAGAAGAACAGCGCAGCCGGAACCAGCAGCGTCCAGATATTCATCACGCCGAACCATGCCGGGATCCACATCAGGATGCCCGCCAGCAGGCAGCTATTTACGCCCCACCACATCAGACTGTGCCATGAACCCTGCTCGCGACCGGCAAACCAGGCACCAAAAAATGCTGCCGGAATCGGCAGGATGAACAGGATGCTGACGGTCAGGCTATGCAGGCCGAGCACGCCGCCCAGCAGAACGCCACAGCTCGACTCAAATACCGCAATCCCGGCCAGAGCGCCAATCAGCAGCACAATGTAGCGAACGAAATTCGCGTCACTGAGCAGGCGGGCGTAGCGTTTAAAGAAAGGGGTCACTTCCGCACTCTGCGGTCGGGTCTCCGGCAGCCAGCGTGCCATTGAAACGGTTACCGCCAGACAGAGCAGCAGCAGAAAGGCAAAGCAGGCGTGCCAGCCAAAGAGCTGCGTCAGCAGTGCACCAATCACCGGCGCCAGCAGCGGGCTGACCAGAATGCCCATATTAAGCAGGCTGTTAGCGCGGCGCAGTGCGTGCCCCTCGTAGAGATCGCGCGGCATGGTGCGGGCCATCACGCCAGCTACGCCGGTGCCCAGTCCCTGAACAGCGCTGCCGAACACCAGCATATCGAGCGACGTCGCCATCAGTGCCGTGATTGCGCCGATCATAAAGATCATCATGCCCGCCAGAATCACCGGACGACGACCGATGCTGTCTGACAGCGGGCCATAGATCAGCTGGGATCCGCCATAGGTCATCAGATAGGCCGCCATCACACGCTGCAGCGCGCCATCCCGCACATTCAGAGCATCCGCCATCACCGACATCGCCGGGACGTAGATAGTCTGTGCCATCTGCCCTACTGCCACCAGCACAATGAGCATCACCAGCAGCGGGCGATTTTCGAGTTTAGTCATCATGATTATGCAAAATTTCTTTCTGTGAAAGGAGGTTAAAACAGCGGTTCACCCGCCAGTCATCTTGTTATGGCGGGCAAAATATCAGGATTAGATGACAAAGCGAGAGGTAAGCGAAAAGGTCCCGGCTTGCGCCTGTCAAGTTTATGGGCCAGCCTGTAAAGACAAAGTAACAGTTTGTCGATTAGAGCCTTTGCCCCGGCGCAGGCTGGCAATCTCACCGGGCAGCCGCGAAAATAGTGACCTGCCTGAATAATCAACAACCAGGGAGTGATTATGGCTGAGTGGGTCAATGCTGAAGTAAAGGAAGTGAAAAACTGGACGGATGCGCTGTTCAGTCTCCGGGTAAAAGCGCCCATCGATCCCTTTATCGCCGGGCAATTTGCCAAGCTGGCACTGGAAATCGACGGTGAGCGGGTACAGCGCGCTTACTCTTACGTCAATGCGCCGAAAGATGATCTGCTGGAGTTCTACCTGGTCACCGTGCCAGAGGGCAAACTGAGTCCACATCTGCAGACACTTCGGCCTGGCGATCAGGTGATGGTCACTAAAGAAGCGGCAGGATTCTTTGTGATGGATGAGGTCCCTGAGTGCAAAACCTTATGGATGCTGGCAACCGGCACCGCTATTGGCCCCTACCTGTCGATGCTACAGCAGGGCGAAGGGCTGGATCGCTTTGAAAACATCGTGCTGGTCCATGCTGCCCGCTATGCGGCCGACCTGAGCTTTTTGCCGCTGATGCAGCAGCTGCAACAACATTATCAAGGCAAGCTGCACATCCAGACGGTGGTGAGTCGCGAAGAGATCGCCGGTTCGCTGACTGGCCGGGTCCCGGCGCTGATCGAAAACGGTGAGCTGGAGCGCGCTACCGGGTTAAGCCTGGATGCCGACAGCAGCCATGTGATGCTGTGCGGCAACCCGCAGATGGTGCGTGATACCCAGCAATTACTGAAAGAGACGCGCGAGATGCGCAAGCACCTGAAGCGTAAGCCGGGCCATATCACCAGCGAACATTACTGGTGAGCCGTTTGCCGGTATCTCACCGGCTGAGTCGCGGTACCAAACCGGTTAGCGCCGGGGGTACCGCGAAAGAGACCGAGATCGAGCAGCAGGCCAGCCAGTAACACAAACGGAATGGCGCGACCCAACAGCCAGGGCAGTATGCCGTCCAGCATGCTCCAGTTCCCTGCCACCAGCAGCCAGGCAACAATCACCAGAAATCCCCAGTAGCCGCGGCGATTACGATCGTGCAACCGTTTAACGATAACCGCGCTGGCGGGCCACAGCAGGCAGACCACGCCAAAGGCCGCCATCTGAGTATCAAGCCAGTCGTTAGCCGCTAACGCGAATAACAGGGTTGTTGTCAGCAACCAGACCGCCTGCCAGATCCAGAAATCACGTCGTCCCAGCCGGCCGCGCCAGGAAAAACACCATTGTTGTAACGTCATGCATTATCATCCAGAGAGAAGAGAACCGCTGCGGTTTTGACCTCGCGGATAAAAACCGTTTTAATTTGCGCCTGAGTTTACGGGTTAGGATCGACAAAATGAAGAATTTGCCTGGCGCACTGCTGTTATCGTTTGCGCTGACGGTTCCGGTCTTTGCCGCCGATCCGCCACCGCAGGATCGGGCCGATGCGTTGCCCACCGCCCCCTATCTGCTGGCGGGCGCTCCCACCTTTGATATGACTATCGGCCAGTTCCGCGAAAAGTATAATCAGGCCAACGGGGCGCTGATGCTGCCGGAATATCGCGCCATTGATAATCGGGGTGACAAAAGCACCCTGACGCGCGCCGCCAGCAAAATCAATGAAACTCTCTATGCGTCTACCGCGCTGGAGCCCGGTACCGGCAAAATTAAGACGCTGCAGATTACCTGGCTACCGTTGCCAGGTCCGGATCAGAACGCCTCACAGCAAAAAGCGCTGGCCTACATGACCGCCATGTTGCGCTTCTTTGTACCGGGACTGAGCGCCGATGAGGGACGTAAAAAGCTGGAGGGTTTGCTGAAGCAAGGTAAGGATTTACCCTACTTTGCACAGGTCGAGGGCGCGTTGCGTTTTGTGGTGGCTGACAACGGCGACAAGGGGCTGACCTTCGCCATTGAGCCGGTCAAACTGGCGCTCGCCAGCCCCTGATGATGAGGCCGAAAATGACGAAAAGCAAAGCCATCGCTACATTTGATCTCTATACTGTCTGGCAGACAACGCTGCCAGCTGGCAGCGATTTTTCATGTATCGCTTTATGCGGAGGATAGAATGCGACATCCACTGGTTATGGGTAACTGGAAGTTGAATGGCAGCAAGCAGATCACAGCTGAACTGATCGCCGGTCTGCGCAAGGAACTGTCTGGCGTTGAGGGTTGTGGCGTCGCCATTGCACCGCCAGCTCTCTATCTCGAGCAGGCAAAACACGCCATCTCCGGTAGCCACATCGCACTGGGTGCGCAGAACGTAGACGTTAACCTGTCTGGTGCGTTTACCGGTGAAGTTTCCGCAGAGATGCTGAAAGATATCGGCGCGAAATATATCATTATCGGTCACTCAGAGCGCCGCACTTACCACAAAGAGAGCGACGAATTCATCGCGAAGAAATACGCGGTGCTGAAGTCAGTGGGCCTGGTACCGGTGCTGTGCATTGGTGAAACCGAAGCGGAAAACGAAGCGGGTAAAACCGAAGAGGTCTGCGCTCGTCAGCTGGATGCCGTTCTGGAAACTCAGGGCGCCGAAGCGTTTAAAGATGCGGTCATCGCGTATGAGCCAGTCTGGGCCATCGGTACCGGCAAATCTGCCACCCCTGCTCAGGCTCAGGCCGTTCACAAATTCATTCGTGACCATATCGCGAAGAAAGATGCGGCTATCGCAGAACAGGTCATCATTCAGTACGGCGGCTCAGTTAACGATAAAAATGCGGCTGAGCTCTTCACCCAGCCCGACATCGATGGCGCGCTGGTTGGCGGTGCCTCACTGAAAGCGGACGCTTTCGCTGTGATCGTTAAAGCTGCAGCGGCTGCAAAAAGCGCCTAAGCAGTAAACGTACCGATTAAAGGC
>NZ_BCZA01000016.1 GCF_001598475.1 Pantoea agglomerans NBRC 102470 | reverse complement strand
AAACATCTCTGTTACTCTCAGGTTAAATAACAAGCCATAAACGCATATTAATTACATCTGTTAAGTGACTTATTGCTAACATAATCATCCTATTTCTTAAATTCAGACTTTTTCCAGGGAGAATTATTGCTCATTTTCTTTTCACCAGCGTAGGATAAGCGCACAAAGGATTATAGATGCAAGGATTATCAATGGCTCTACATGGAAAGTTTGTTATTAATGATGCTGACTACTCACCGTTATCCTTTCCGGGTGTGGGAACGTTTTTAGCGTTCTCTGGCAATGGTGCTTATCGTAATCGTGGTGCCTGTGGAATGATTCCTAAAGAGGGGCCTGTACCAGCGGGTAAATACTGGATTGTTGACCGTCCTGAGGGAGGCCTCCGATCACAACTAAATGCCGGTGTAAGGGATATTTATAATCATTTTGCCAGCGGTGCTACGTTCAGGCATTCCGAATGGTTTGCAATATGGCGGGATGATTGGGCAATTGATGATTACACCTGGGTTGATAGCGTTAAGCGTGGTAACTCTCGTTTGCACCCCGGCGTTCTTTCTGAGGGTTGTATCACACTTCCGCATGATTCTGATTTTTCCCTGTTACGCAATGCATTATTAAGGACCCAGAAAATAGAGGTTCCTTGTATGAGGAAGTTAAAGGCCTATGGAACGATTGAGGTAATTGCCAATGGCAAAACATGTCCTTAGTCTCTTTATAAAATTAGCGCTCTTTACTGTGATTATGCTGTTCGTTGCTAAAGAAGTTCCCTATGATGGATTAGTTGACTCTATAACAGCCTTATTTGATTTCCAAAGCGCTCTGAACGTTACCCATTTCATTCTGGGTGAACCTGACTTAGAGGCCTGGGAGTCGTTGCGAGATTACTTTTCTATTTTAATTAATACTCTAATCAGCATTCCGGTTATGAGTGCGATTATCACCCTTTTTAACGGCCTTACTCACAAAGTGAACCCATCTTGCCTCCCTAAAGAGTGGGCTTTCTCTACCGTGCGACGATTGATAAAAATAATCATTTTTGTAATGCTGCTTTGGTTATTCGTCCGCTTTGTACCTTACCAGGCTGTTTTTCCGGACATAGAAAAATTTTCAGATGTTGCTATGGCTGCACTTATGGCTTTCAACCTGATTTTAGCCATTTTCTGCTATTACTTTATTATGAAGAAATGCACATTCAAAAGGAGTTTGTAAAATGCCTATTCCAGCTTACATGTGGCTTAAAGATGACGGCGGTGCAGATATTAAGGGATCTGTAGACGTTCAGGATCGTGATGGTTCTATCGAAATTGTTGGCTTCAGTCACGGTTTAAATATTCCAGTGGATAGTGCCAACGGTAAAATCACCGGCAAGCGATCACACTCTCCCATTATGATTGAAAAAGAGTTTGATAGCGCCAGCCCATACTTATACAAAGCCGTTGCTACTGGTCAGACGCTGAAAAGTGCGGAGATTCGCTGGTATCGCATTAACCATGCCGGGCAAGAGGAATGCTATTTTGTTATGATTATCGAAGGGGTGAAGGTGACTGGCATTAATCCGGGGATGCCAAATGCTAAAATGGCAGGAAACTCGCAGATCAACCATATGGAAAGCCTTTCCCTGATGTACGACAAAATCACCTGGCGTTACGTTGATGGTAATGTGCAGTATACGGATGACTGGAATGTTCGGTCCTGAGATTAAAATCCTGTTTCCTGTGGTATAGCTAAGTTCTCCCTGGCAGTGAAGCACTAATTAAAACGTTACCGGGGTGTAATGGGGGATTTAGTGACGACCTCCATGCATGCTCGAAAAACGTTACGACCGCGTTATCCGGTTGTACAACATCTAAAAAAGGCACCTATTCATCGGTGCCTTTTCCCGGCCTCCCTACCAGTCTTCAAGCCACCATCCACGCCACACACCCCCTTACCGATACAACGCCGCTTTCCCCACCGAACTAAACAGCGCCATCTTCGCCGCGACCACTTCACTTGCCGCCTGCATCGGTTTAACAAACAGAGCATTAGGTTCATGTCCCCCTAGCTTCAGTTCCTGCTCCAGCGCCACAAAGAACGCCTTCTTCATATCACTGGAGATATTGATTTTACCGACGCCATAACGGATCGATTCCGCGACCTCACTGTCTTTGTTGCCTGAACCGCCATGCAGCACCAGCGGGATATCGACCACCTTACGGATCTGCTGCAGGCGCTCGATATCCAGCTTCGGCTGCTTCCCTTTGGGGTAGAGACCATGCGAAGTGCCGATGGCGACCGCCAGCGTGTCGGTGCCGGTCTCGCGCACAAAGGTCTCGGCCTGCTGCGGATCGGTAAAGAGAATCTCATTACTGCCGCCTTCGCCGCTGCCTTCTGCCACGCCGATGGTGCCCAGCTCCGCTTCCACAGAGACATTAATCGTGTGCGCTATCTCGACAATCTTCTTCGTCAGCGCAATGTTCTGCTCAAAAGGGTGAGAGGAGGCGTCAATCATCACTGAAGTAAAACCTGCGTAGATCGCTTTCATCACCTCTTCCAGCGAACGGCCATGGTCCAGATGGATCACCACCGGCACGCGCGCCTGAATCGCCAGCGTCCGCAGATAGCCGATAAATTCCGGGCCGGTGAAGGCCATCTCTTCAGGATGGATCTCCAGAATCAGCGGTGAATCCAGTCGCTCGGCAGTCTCAACCGCCACACGTCCAAACTCCGCGCTGGCGATGTTAAACGCACCAACGCCAAACTGATGCTGTCGGGCAACGCTGAGCAGATCTTTCATGTTGTAAAGCATAGGTTTTATCCTTGTTTTGCAGGAACGGAGATATCTTTTTTCAGGAACAGCAGGATCAGCGCCGTCAGCAGACTGCCTGCGGCAATCGCAAACAGATAACCCATGACGTTGCTGATCACGTTAGGAATGAAGATGACGAAAATGCCGCCGTGCGGAGCGCGGGAAGCACAGCCCAGCATCATTGAGAGTGCGCCTGCTAACCCGGAGCCCGCCACGATAGCCGGGATGACCCGCAGCGGATCGGCGACCGCGTAAGGGATCGCGCCTTCGGTAATAAATGACAGACCGAGAATGTAGGTGACCTTGCCGGTCTCGCGCTCCTGCTCGGTAAATTTGCGGCGGAAGAGGGTGGTTGCCAGCGCGATGCCCAGTGGTGGCACCATGCCCGCCGCCATACAGGCGGCAATCGGCCCGTAGACCCCGCTCGACATCAGGCCAATCGCAAACATACAGACGGTTTTATTGAGCGGGCCGCCCATATCAAAGGCCACCATCATGCCGAACAGCAGGCCGAGAATGGCCGCGTTGGTGTTACCCAGCGAACTGAGGAAGTCGGTCAGCCAGCCGAGCAGCATTTTGATCGGCTCACCAATCAGCAGCGCCATCAGTGCGCCGGTCAGCAGCACGCTTAACAGAGGCACGATTAAAATAGGTTTCAGTCCGGCGACCGCTTTGGGCAGATGGATATGGTTATTGATCAGCAGCGTGATGTATCCGGCCAGGAAGCCGGCAATCAGCGCGCCGAGAAAGCCGGAGCCGGTGTGGATCGCCATCATCCCGCCCACGGCGCCCGCCACGATGCCCGCTTTGCCGCTGACAGACTGGCTGATCCCCAGCGCCAGAATCGGCAGCATCAGGGCAAACGCGGAACCGCCACCGATGTCAGAGAGCATCTTCGCTATCGGGCTGAAATTAGCGTCCCCTGGTGTGGCCGCCGTAATCCCGAATGAAAAACTCAGCGCGATCAGAATGCCGCCCGCCACCACAAAGGGGATCATCAGGTTCACGCCGGTGATCAGGTGCACATAAATCTCTGAAATCCAGGAGCGGGAACCCGACGCCTCGCGGGCACTGTTAGCCGGTTCAGATGCACTGGCCTGCGGAGCGGAGTTGGCCAGCCTGGGAGCCAGCTCGCCGTTAACAATGGCATTTAACAGGCCTTCAGCGTCCTTCGCGGCACGGGTAACGGGCACCTCAATCACGTTTTTATGCTGGAAGCGTGCCATCTCAACTTTTTTATCTGCGGCGATCAACACGACGTCCGCCCGATGAATATCGTCTTCGCTGAAAATATATTCGCTTTCAATCGCACCCTGGGTTTCAACTAATACATTCAGGCCCAGTTTTTTAGCCGCTTTTTTTAAATTACTTTCGGCAAGGTAGGTGTGGGCGACACCTGTAGGACAGGCGGTAATGGCAATAATGTTCATAAATGTTCTCCAGTGAAAATTTTATATTTATGTTTTTCTGTCTGAAGGGATGGCTACAACCTGGAATACCTCCTTAATTTTTTAATTCATGTTGCTCTCCGGTTTATTCAGGCTCCCGATCGGGATAACAGTAAATGAAACATCTCTTCGCGATGCGGGACATTAAGTAATTGCTCGACGACATCCTCATCGCCTAACGCGATGGATATTTTGGCGAGCATTTTGATATGGCCCACATCTTTATCGGACTCTTTTACCGCGAACAGAATAACCAGCCGGACTTTGGTGCCGTCGATGGTCTCCCACGGAATGTCGCGGCGTAAACGACCCACGGCAATGCGGGTTTTAGCGACGGCGGCAGATTTGCCGTGCGGAATAGCAATATGATTTTCAAATCCGGTGGAGCCTAATTCCTCACGCAGATAAACATCTTCCAGGAAAGCGGCTTTATCAGTGACGGCCCCGGTCTGGCAGAGCAGATCGGTCAGTTGAGAAATAATCTGCTCTTTGGTCTGGCAATCGACATCGAGAATAATGCACTCTTCTTTTAATACTTCGTTAATAGCCACGGCTGTCGTCATTTTGCTTCTCCATTATCATTAATTAATTGAATTCGATACCAGACACTCCGTTACCCGAGCGATATCTTTCGCCGAGAACAGGGCAGAGACATACACCACCGGTTTTTCCAGCGGTTCCAGCCGGATGGTGGAAATCACCACGTCACACTCATGTCGTTTCAGGGAGTCAGCAATATTTTTCCCTGGAACGATGTCGATAATTTTCCAGTCGGGAAAGGCACGGATGATCCGTCCGTAAAGCAGCTGCGAGGTGCCCAGACCGCTGGAGCAGACCAGCAAGACCCGTTTTACCTTGATGCTGTTTTCGATGGCTGCCTGAATGTGCACCGTCAGATAAGCCACCTCATCGTCACTGATTTCATCCAGGCTGTACTCCTGCGTCAGCTGGCTGATCACCGCTTTAACGGCGGCGAACACCGTGCCCAGTTCGGTCTGAATATCATGCAGCAGCGGATTTTTAATCCGGATGTGATATCTGAGGCGGTTAAGCATCGGTTTGATATGCGAGGACAATGACGCCTGCAGGTTCTGGTCGGTAGTGATTTCAATGTTGATACGCTGCGCCACCCGGGCAATCAGCGCCTCAGCAAAGCGGGTTTCACGCTCTGAAATCAGCGAGTCATCGTGCTGCGGTGACTCACCGCCCGCCTTACCGGAGGAGACCAGATACTGATAGATGGAGTGAGACTCCTCGGCCACCAGTACCGTGTTGTAGGCAGTCTCAATGCGCTCTATCACCGCCAGTGACACCTGCCAGGCGTGATGGTCGCTGACCCGGTTCATCGACACCGCGCGGGCGTCGGTCCTGTGCATCGGCGAGTGACTGCGGTGGATCAGTACCAGAATATGCGTAAATAAATTGATGTAGTAAGGATCGCTTATCGTATATTGCAGTTGCTGTTCAATAAAATTAATTAATTGCAGGGTAAAATGGACAGCCTGCTGACCAAACTTCTCTGAAAGCTCCTGCAGCGTGCTTTCATCCAGACGGCTTTCCATCATGTCCTGACGGTTATAAATCGATTTTAACACCAGCGCTTTCATCGCCATGCGAATATTATGGTCGCTGCCTTTTATGCTGGTCCCGACCCGACTTTTTAACAAGGTTAAATCAAACTGATGTAACCATGCTTCTAATGTTTTTAAATCATTCACTATCGAGGCGCGACTGATAAAATATTTATCCGCCAGTTCGCTGATGGATGAACTTTTTGGTGACAGCATTAATAAATCCGACGCTATTTTCAGCATCCTGAAGTTGCTGCTGAAATCATCCACCTCGGTTGAGAAAATCCGGCGCGCGGCTATTTCCGACTGCGCATCAGCGAATTTAATTGTGATCCCTCTCCCACTTTTTCCGCTGAGATTGATTCCCTGGTCAGAAAGTTTTTCGTTAATGTCGGCAATATCGCGGCGTAGAGTTCTGGGTGTAATAGACGTTTTTTCTGAAATAGCGTGCAGGCTCACATAACTGTTATGAGAAATAAGCTGTCGCATAATCGTCAGTTGCCGTTCAGTCAGCGCCTTCATCATCATCAGGTTCCGCTTAATCCGTTATTCGCCTTGTCAGTTATCATCTAAACAAAGGCACTATGCCATGTAAATATTAAAACATGGCCACAACCTGGTGGTCAGGCTGACCACCTGACAGTGAATTTCTTAAATAATCGGGGACGAGATGAAAGAATAAGTGAAAGGGGGTGGGAGGGTTTGGCGGGCTGACTGGCAGTGATCAGATTGGTGGGGCTACATCAATGGCTGAGGGCAGAACCTGGCGGGAAAGCCCGGCTTACGCCGGGCCCGGTTTTATCTTTACGCCATCTTCAAACGCTGTAGCCGTTTCTCGCGGCGAATCTTACGCTCTTCCATCACGGCAACCAGCGCCATCAGGCAGATACAGGCGATAGCAGCGGCATCCAGTGCGGCAAAGGTGCCCGCCCAGCCGGTCAGGCCAAATATCGGCGTGCCGTCGGCAATCATGCCCAGGCCCAGCTTGGCAAAACTGTCACCAATCAGATAGGCGAAAGTGCCTTTGATACCATCCGCTGCGCCAATTGCCTTTTTCGGTACAAAGCCGACCGCGGCGACGCCGATTAACAGCTGCGGGCCAAAGACCAGGAAGCCCAGGGCGAACAGCGACGCCAGATAGACATACTGGTTGCTGGCATGCTGATAGATCCCGAGCGTGGCAATAATCAGCGCTAACGCGACGCAGGCGACCAGCGCACGGCGGCCATTGGCCAGATCGGATAACCAGCCCCACATCAGCGTGCCCACCAGTGCGCCCACTTCAAACAGGGTAAAGCCCTGAATCGCCACCTCTTTAGAGAGCTTCAGCTCCTGGAAGGCGTAAACCGTTGACCACTGATCGATCCCGATGCGCACCACATAGAGGAAGATGTTGGCGAAGCAGAGCAGCCAGATCACCTTGTTCTTCAGTACGTACTCAACAAAGATCTGCCATTTGGTCATCGACTCATCTTCGGCTTCTTTGTCCTCATCGCTCAGCTCTTCGTCAAACAACTCTTCGGCCTTGCCCAGGCCATAAGACTCCGGGGAGTCGCTGCCGTAGCGCAGGCCGATAAAACCAACAATCAGCGCGATAATAGACGGAAAGATAAACATCCCAATCACGTGGCCGTTGAACAGCACATTGGCGCCAAACAGCGCAACGCCCGCTGCACCGGCACCGCCGAGGTTGTGGGAGATATTCCACATGCCAAGATAAGTACCTCGTTTGCGGCGCGGCGTCCACTTAGTGATGGTGGAGTAGCTACAGGAGCCGCCGGTACTCTGGAAGAATCCGCTTAAGGCATAGAAGGCGATCATCAGGAACAGGCTGACGGATCCGGTGCCCATGCTGGCGCTGAAACCCAGCATACAGATGGCCGAGAGGATCAGCATAAACGGCAGGAACTGCTTGGTGTTTTTGCCGTCAGCATAATAGGAGACCAGGGTTTTCCCGACGCCATAGGTGATGGAGAAGCCCAGACCGATCATCCCCAGCTGCGTCATGCTCAGTCCGTAGGTAGTGATCATATCGTTCTGCGCGATATTGAAGTTTTTGCGGATCAGATACATGGTCAGGTAGCCGATAAAGACCACCAGATAGGACTGCATAAACGGCTTGAACCACATCTTGCGCCGCAGTTCGATGGGCAGATCCAGCGTCGGTCTGCGCACCTGTTTGAGGAATGCCAGCATGGAAGGGGATTCTCCTGGTTGGAATAGCTGCAATGGGCAGCGAATGGCTGGCATTGTAAAAACCTGCCGCCAGACTGGCCTGAGACAGCATCCAGGCGAAACCAGGAAAATTTCTTAGTTTTGCCCCACTCGGGGCAAAAAGGAGAGGCGTATCACGCTTCAGGCAGGGGGCGCGGTGCCTGAGCATTTAAAAACGGCAGCAGCAGCAGGGCGGAGATCCCCGCCGCCGTGGCAATGACCGCAAAGAAGCCGCTCCAGTGCCAGACGTCGATAACCCACGCCAGCGGCCAGCCGGAGAGTGACGCACCAAGATAGGCGAAAAGGCCGACGAAGCCGGTTGCCGCGCCCGCCGCATCTTTATGGGAACATTCGGCTGCCGCCATACCAATCAGCATCTGCGGGCCGAAGACAAAGAAACCGGTAGTAAAAAAGCAGGCTGCCTGCATCACGTAACTGGTAAACGGCATCAGCCACAGTGAGCCGACGGAAAGTAAAATCCCGGCTGCAAAAATCAGGTTCATCGGGCCACGGTTGCCGTTAAACAGCTTGTCCGAGCCCCAGCCCGCGACCAGTGCGCCTATCACACCGCCCAGTTCAAACAGGGTGACTACCGAGTTGGCCGTCACCAGATCCACCCCCAGCGTGTCGGAGATGTAGAGATTTCCCCAGTCATTGAGCGCCGCGCGAACCACATAGACCAGCACGTAACACAACGACAGCAGCCAGATGTAGGGGTTGAATAGCACGTAGCGGGTCAGGATCGCTTTGCGACTCAGACCTGCGCCTTCCTGCTGCTGCGCCATCTCCATCTCATCCTGTCGCCAGTCGCCTACCGCGGGCAGTCCGACAGTCTGAGGCCGGTCGCGCAGACGCCAGCAGAGAAACAGTCCGGCGAGGATCGCTAAACTGCCCGCAATCATCATCCCGATTCGCCAGCCATAGTGCAGCGCCACTGCGCCGATAACGATCGGGATAACCGCACCGCCAACGTTGTGCGCGGTGTTCCATAATGCCCACCAGCCGCCGCGCTCGTTACGTGAATACCAGCTGGTCAGCAGGCGCGCGCAGACCGGCGCGCCCCAGCCCTGGAAAAAGGCGTTGATGGTCCACAGCAGCGCAAAGGCCCACAGTGAGGTGGAAAAGCCAAACAGGATATTGACCACGCCGGTAGCGATCAGCCCCAGCCCCATAAAGTAACGGGCGTTGGAGCGGTCACTGACGATGCCGGAGAAGAACTTCGACAGGCCGTAGGTGATGTAAAATAGCGTCGCCAGCAGGCCGATATCGGTGCGCATCATCACGCCGCTGGCGATCACTTCCGGCGCTGCCGCGTTGAAGCTTTTGCGGGTAAAGTAGAACAGGGCATAGCCGATCCAGATGGTCGACATGATGTGCCGTCGCCAGTAGCGATAGCGGCTGTCAATCTCACTTTTGTCCTGCAGCGGAGCGGCGTTAGCGGGCGTTTTCAGAAAGTTAAACACGGTGGTTCCTCAGGCCATACGCAGCGGCAGATGCACGCTGACGCGGGTTCCATGGGTGCAGGAGATAGTCAGCGATCCGCCCAGCGCACTCACGCGTTCGCGCATCCCGACCAGACCAAAGCTCTGCTGACCGGAACCTGGCGGCAGACCGCAGCCATCATCTTCAATCACCAGCAAAACGCGACCATTCTGTTGCCAGCCTTTGAGCGTCACGGCGCTGGCGCTGGCGTGTTTCACAATGTTGTTCAGCCCCTCCTGACAGACGCGAAACAGCGTGACGCGCTGCGCTTCGCTCAGTAGCGTCTCATCAATACGCCACTCAAGGTGACTGACGATGCCGCAATCCTCCAGCTCCATTTCACGCATCAGGGAGCGAACTGCCTGTTCAAGTGACAGGTCATCTAGCTGGCGGGGTCGCAGGCGTCCCAGCAGTCGCCGCACTGAATCGTAGACGCCAAGAGAGAGCTGCTCAATATGGACGCCGCTCTGGATCACCCGGCCATTATCCGGCGCCAGGCGCTGCACAATGCCCGCCTGGGTGCGGATTGCCGTAATCGTCTGACCGATATCATCGTGCAGTTCGCGCGCCACCTCCTGGCGCACGTTCTCTTCTGTCTCGACCAGCCGTTCCGCCAGGCGCCGGTTGCGTGCCAGCTCACTCTGCAGCGACTGATTCAGCTCGCGCAGCCGCTGGATACCGGCACCCAGCAGCAGTCCGGTCAGGCTTTGCGCCAGTAGCGAGAGCAGGAGATCGACCGGATGATCGTGCCAGGTCTGGCTGGCGATCAGCGCGATTGCGTTCATCAGCGTCGCGATCAGCGCACCCTGCCAGCCGTAGTGCCAGGCCAGCGCAATAATCGGCAGCGCCAGACAGAATGGCGTAAAGCGCGACAGTTCAGCGGGCAGGCCAAGCTGCAACCACAGACTGATGACAAACAGCAGCAGATACCAGATAAGATGCCGGGCGCGCCAGTTGACCGGTTGCGAGACCAGCGCCGGCCCCAGCGGCTGCCAGCGGGTGCTGGTGAGGTAGTGCCAGATGACCAGGCAGGTCGGGGCCAGCGTCAGACCACCGGTGAGCGTCAGCAGCAGGGCGTTCAGCATCTCCTGCTGTCCCGCCCACGCCAGGGACTGCAGCAGCGCCGCGGCGATCAGAGCCGCGCCCTGGCTCAGCAGCGTGCGCCAGTCACGCTGATGGCGGTAATGGGAGATCAGCGCGACCGGCAGCAGCGTCAGTACACTGCCTGCCATTAACAGCGGCAGATGCGCCAGCGCGACCACCTTCGCCAGCCAGATCAGCATGATCCACTCAGCTACCAGCAACACCGGCCAGTAAGCGCGTGGACATTGCAGCATCAGCCCCAGACGCAGGCCAAACGGGAATAGCAGCACCGCCAGCTCCGGGCGTTCCACCAGGTGCAGGCTGATACTCCACAGGCAGAACCAGGCCGCCGAGAAGATGAAAAAGCTGGCGACAATGGAGATCAGCCGCGAAACACAGGGGCTCATTGCCAGCCATCAAACATGCGGCGCGCCAGCTCCACATCATTGCTGACGCCGAGCTTCTCCATCAGATTCGCGCGATGGACATGTACGGTTTTCGGTGACAGCGCCAGCTCAACGGCAATTTCCTTTACCGCCATGCCCTGTGACAGTTTTTCCGCCACCTGACGTTCGCGTCGGGTCAGCGGGTCCTGCCGACCAGCGGCCAGCTTGATCGCAATCTCTGGCGTCAGATAACAGCCGCCTGTGGAGACCGTGCGCACCGCCGCGATCAGTTCATCGGGACGACAGCGTTTAGAGAGGAATCCGCGCGCACCGGCATTAAGCGCCTGCTCCACCAGGGCCGGACTGTCATGGACTGACAGCATGATGGTGGCCAGGCCCGTCGGCAGCTTGCTCAGCAGCTCCAGCCCGGAGAGATCCGGCATCGAAATATCGCAGATACAGACCTGAACGCCCCGGCCCGGTAAACCTGCCAGCGCCTCACGGCCAGAACCAAATTCCGCTACGACCTGGAAATCCGATTCCAGGCCCAGCAACTGGGCAAAGCCGGAGCGGACGATAAGGTGATCGTCAATAAGCGCGATGGTGATCATGTTTATTCCTGGCGGGTAAAATCGCGCTTACCTTAGCGATAAGCACGAAGCTGTTCAAGTCGTGAGCAGTCTATTCAGGTAAGGGAGTGGGCAGAGTGATGCAGGTCAAACTGTCGTGGATCGTGAGAGAAGCATGCCGGGCTGAATCGCCGCCCGGCAGATCGTGAGGCTAAGCAGCCGATCAGTGCAGACAGCACTGCTTATATTTTTTGCCGCTGCCGCACGGGCAGGGATCGTTGCGGCCGGGCAGTTTCTCTGCCGCGACAGGCTTCTGGGGAACGGGAATCGCTTCAGGCTGGGAGATCCAGTGATCGTGCAGCGCCAGCGCAGCAGGACGGATAGCTTCAATGCTGGCTTCCATCTCGTCCGGCGTCATGGCATCGATCTTTTCAAGGTTCTCTTCCACGCCGTGCAGAGCGATGGCGTCCAGCGCGGGTTGCAGGTCCTGCGGCAGGGCAGACCAGTCGGTCAGCGCGACACCGCGCATGTAGCCGAAGCACCACTCTTCCACCACGGTAAATTCCAGACCTTCCATTTCGCGGATGCCAAACAGCGGTTCGAACTGCTCAGGGAATTCAGATAAGCGGTCAGCCACATCATTCATATGCTGGAAGCAAAGCGACATAAAGCGCGTCATTTCACGCTCGTTGCTCCATTTTGGGATCTGCTTCTCGCCACCCCACAGTGCCACCAGCCACTGGCTTGGCTCGACGGTGACGGGACCGGAGAGAACGGCAGTCAGCAGGCCGTCGAGCTCGGAGACATCAATAATCGATGCTTCGCTGCCATATTTTTCCAGCATATCTTCCAGCCATTGCAGCTCTTTTTCGGACAGTGGGCCTTCTTTCATGCGGTTGCCTCCCGGGCATTTCAAAATTTCAGCGGCGTTGAGCCTTAAAACCGCAGCAGTGTACACTCTTGTGGACTGCAACACAGCTAACCCTGTTCGGGCGAGCTGCGGTGATTAAACCGCGTTTAGCACCACTTTCACCCCGTTGTGCAGGCGATAGCCCACAGCACTTTATGGTACATTTTTGCGCTCCAGCCAGACAGTTGCGTGTTAAATAATAATAAGTTAATGATTAATATATGAAAAATGGATTTACTGGCAGGCCGGCTGTTGCAGTCTCCCTTGCACGGCTGACCCCTGGCGGCCAGTGGATCAGCAGATTAATGACGCGATTCATGCCAGCCTTTATCTTCCTGCTGGCGGGATGTGGAACCCTGTCGCAAACCTCCGCCCCGGTGGGCGACCGCGTTTATCTGACACACGCCACCTTTCATGAAAATGTCGACGACATCGTGCAGCATTACATGCAACAGAAGCAGGTTCCCGGCATCAGCATTGCGGTCATTCATCGCGGTGGGCCGACCCGCTATTACGCTTTTGGCGTCACCGATCGTGTGCATCGCTATCCGATCACGCCCGATACCCTGTTTGCACTGGGATCGCTGAGTAAAGGCGTGACGGCAGAAGTGATTATCCAGCTGGTTGATCAGGGTAAGCTGCGCTGGAGCGATACACTGGCCGATCTTCTGCCGGAAGGCGTTCGCCTCAGCGCTGACGCGCAGCGCATCACGCTGCTGCAGCTGGTGACGCACACCTCGGGTCTGCCGCGACAGGATATGGATCTGACGATGCTGCAGCAGTTCGTTCGTTATCTGGACACCGGCGAGAACTTCTATGGCAATCTTGATAGCGACAAGCTGCTGAGTTATCTGGCGGACTTCTCTGCACCCGCGGTACGCATGCCACACTACTCCAACCTCGGCTATGCGCTGCTCGGTTATATCCTGCGCACGCGTTGTCATCAGGATATTCAGACGCTGGCGTCACAGCTTATCTTCACACCGTTAAAAATGAACCAAAGCAGCTTTGTACCGGAAACGCTGGCGGGCTATCCATTGCGTGCGCTGGGCCATGCAGGTGATCAGCCAAAATTAATCCGCCGCGGCACGCTGACGCCTGACTGGCATTTTCACGGCAACATGGTGGCCGCGGCCAGTCTCTACAGTAACGCGCGCGATCTGAGTGCTTATTTGCGCGCACATCTCAGCGCTACCGGTGATGCTGCGCGGGACCGGGCTTTCGCGGCGGTAGATCAGGCGTGGTATCAGCAGGGCGCGCAGGCGCAGAATATCGCCTGGGTGACCGACACTTTCGAACAGCAGCAGATCACCTATCAGGTGGGCTATATCGGCGGCTATGCCAGTTTTATCGGCTACGATAAACGTAACGGCAATGCGATTGTGGTGCTGCAGAACGGCTTTAACTGGAGTAACTATTTAGGCATTGCGTTGTTGGTCGATCTGGCAACTCAGGATAAAGTGGTCGGACAGTGATCCGCTACCTGGCCTGTGTGCAGTAAAGTGAATAGCGCTGTTTTTCCTTACACATAGCGTCAGTGCGCCGGAACTGAAGTGCGATAAACATTGTCTTTAGCCTGACTGTCAAAATTCAACGTGGAAATCATTATGCGCAGGACTCAACGTGTACTTTTATCAATGGGATTACTGGTTGGCTCGCTGAGCCTGATCCCCGCTGTACAAGCCGCTGGCGAAGCAACGGATACCGTTCCGCCACCGCCGCAGATTCAGCCTGCTAATCCGGATGCGCAGCCCGCTACGCCTGATACGGGCAGCGTTCAGCCGGATGCCGGTGCCGCGCAAAGCCAGGCGCCGACCAGCTCACAATCTAATGATGGTATTACGCCGACCACGCCGGCACCTTCCAATGGCGCGCACCCTAATTACGACCTCAGCACCATCATCATCGACTACAAACAGTACCAAATCGGTGACACAGTGCCAGAGAAGTACACCGATAAAACGTACACCATCAATGAGTGGCAAAAGCGTAATCTGCCTGCTCCGCAGGAAAATACCCACTGGGCCTATATCAACGCCAATTACATTCTTATTACCAATGACACCGGTAAAATCGTCATGGGTAAATCGGGCGATATCTTCTTCCGCGGTTAAAATAAGCGGTAAAAATCAGCCGGTCGTGATGACCGGCTTTTTTTAGCTGAAACGCTCAGCACCAAAGCTTGCCAGCATCGGATGCTTTTCACCGCTTACAATCTCCTCCGCCAGCAATTCACCGACAATCAGCGCCAGGGTTGCACCCGAATGCGTGAACGCCACATAACAGCCCGGCACCTTCTGCAGTTGCCCCAGCACCGGATCGCCATCGCCCGGAATCGGCTTCAGGCCAATTTTCCAGCTCTGGACGCTGAGCGGCTCGTCACCCCGTAACAGCTGACTCGCTTCCTCGGCCAGCTTTGCTACAACCTGCTTATCAATATGGTAATCGCCTCCGGCCAGCTTCTGGATATCAGCCTCGTACCAGTCATGATCCAGGGCGTAACGGTTGCCGGGGTTTGGCCGGATGGCGGCGCGAGGCGTGTTCAGCACCGCCTTGAGTTCATGTTTGCCCGGCTCAGTGATCACCAGCATGGAGACGGGCGATCCGTTGGGAATCGTCACGCCCAGTGGCGCAATCACATCCGGTGTCCAGGGCCCGCAGGCGACCACCACCGCATCTGCCTGTAGTTCACCCAGCTCACTGCGAATGCCGCAGGCCCGGCCCTGATCGGTGATCACACTGGCTTTACCGGCGTGTTCAATCACTTCACCACCCCGCGCCCGGAACTGATTCACCAGATACTCTGACAGGTGCGGCAGACTGACCCAGCCTTCACCGGGGTTAAAAATCGCCTGCGACGGCAGCGCGTCGGGATCGATCGTCGCATCCGCCTGTGCCACGTTATCAGGGGTGATGAGTTGTGAGTCGTAGCCGTGTGCTTTCTCATAGGCGTGCCGCGCCTGCGTGCCGGCTGCATCATTGCTGAACCAGCAAACGCCGCCATCAAAACGCAGCCAGTCGAGGGTGGGTTGTTGAGCAAACAGGGTGCGATAGCGATCAATGCCCGCCATGCGCAGCGCGTGATAGGGGCGGGAGCGTTCACCCGCCGAGTTGAGCCAGGAGAGTGAACGTCCCGATGCGCCAGAACAGAGCGCGGCTTCGGTCACCAGGGTCACCGCCGCTCCCCGTTTTGTCAGCTCCAGCGCCGTCGAGACACCTATTACGCCACCGCCCAGAACAACCACTTTCATTTCAGTTTTTACCGCCATTATCAGGTTCCTTGCTCAGTTACAGCACTTCAGAGAGAAAACGTTGCAGTCGCGGCGACTGTGGCGTATCAAAAATGGCGCCCGGCGGCCCGGCTTCAACAATCTCGCCTTCGTCCATAAACACCACCTGATCCGCCACTTTGCGCGCAAAGCCCATTTCATGTGTCACCACAACCATCGTCATGCCGCGACGACAGAGATCTGCCATCAGCGTCAGGACACCTTTCACCAGTTCGGGATCGAGCGCGGAGGTCGCCTCATCAAACAGCATGACCTCGGGATCCATCGCCAGCGCGCGGGCAATCGCGACACGCTGCTGCTGGCCGCCGGAGAGATCGCGTGGCCGGTGATCGGCGCGCTGACCCAGACCCACTTCTTCCAGCCGCTGACGCGCAATCGCCATCGCCTGCGCTTTGGGCAGGCCTTTAACCCGCCACGGTGCCAGCGCCACGTTCTCCAGCGCGCTGTGATCGGGGAAGAGATTGAAATGCTGAAACACCATGCCGATCCGTAACCGCAGCGCATCTGGCTTGTCGCGCAACACTGACCGATCAGCCAGAAGTACATCCCCCGATTGCGGTTCATGCAGCCGGTTGATGCCGCGCAGCAGCGTCGACTTACCCGAACCGGATGGCCCGATAATGCAGGTAGTGCTGCCGGGCGCGACCCGCAGCGAGACGTTACGCAACACCTCAATCGGGCCATAAGCCAGAGTCAGATCGCGCAGCTCCAGGCTGGCACCGTGCCAGCTCGCGGCAGTGGTGCTGTTCAGGTTATTCATGGTTGCCTCCGATCCGGGGATGAGTGACCAGTGCGCCGCCGGGCGCTCTGACTTCCTCCACCTCTTTTAAGCCACTTTGCGGGGCAGTCAGGCGACGTCGGCCGGTGCGATAACGCACATCGACATAGTTGACCATGTGCGTCAGCGGCACAGTGATAATCAGATAGAACAGCCCTGCCAGCATCAGGGGCGAGAGATTGCCGGTGAGCACCGCCGCATCCTGGCCCACGCGAAACAGTTCCCGTTGTTGGGTCATCAGGCCCAGCAGGTAAACCAGCGAGGAATCTTTAATGATGGCGATGAACTGGTTAACGATGGCGGGCAGTACGCGGCGGATCCCCTGCGGGATCACCACCAGTCGCATTGCCCGGCCATAACTCATCCCCAGCGCACGGCAGGCTTCCATCTGGCCGCGTTCAATACTCTGAATACCGGCGCGGAAAATCTCGCCCATGTAGGCGCTGGCGATCAGGCTGAGGGCGAAGATCCCCAGCGGATAGGGCGTAGGACCGAACAGCTGATAGCTGAAGCGCGCCAGGCCCTGACCAATCAGCAGAATGGTCAGAATCGATGGCAGACCGCGGAACAGATCGGTATAGAGCCGGGCAGGCAGACGCAGCCAGCGTGAGGGCGAGATGCCCATCAGCGCCAGCAGAAGGCCGAATAGCGTGCCGAGCAGCGTTGCCGCCAGCGAGATAATCACCGTGTTGACCAGCCCGGTGGTCAGCATCTGCGGCAGTACTTCCATCATTGATGGAAAATCAAAGAAGGTGCGGGAAAGAATCGTGAGCAAGTCCATCGCCGTCTCCATGCAGGGTGGGGGATCCCCCGGTTAACTCAGGACGCGAACGTCCGCATCTTTACTGCCCGCCAGGCAGATACTGTTTTGGCATCGGCGATCCGGGGAACCACTTCTGATAGAGCCGTTGCCAGGTGCCATCCTGCATGGCTGCTTTAATGGCGCTGTCCAGCGCGGCCTTGAAGGCGGGTTTGCCTTTGGCAATGGCAATGCCGGCCGGTGCATCAAACGAGGGGATGTCGGCGGCAGAGACCAGCTTAAAGCGGTCGGCGTAGCTTTTTGCCGCCTCGTAGTCGAGGAAGATCGCGTCGAGCGTACCGTTGTTGAGCGCAGAGACTGCGCTGTTGTTATCCGGGAAGCGTACGAGATCGGTCTGGGTGAAGTGTTCGACGGCATAGCTCTCCTGCAGCGTACCCTGAACCACCCCGAGCCGGTGTTTTGCCAGGCTGGCGACATTCTTCACGCCGCTGTCGTGGCGGGTCAGCACGGTGAGAAATCCCGCCAGATAGCCGGTTGAAAAATCCACCGTCTTTTCACGCGCAGGGGTGATGCCGATGGCCGCCACCGCCGCGTCATACTGACCGTTGGCCACCGCCGGCATGATGGCCGAGAAGTCCTGTCCAATAAAATCGACCTTATCGATCCCGATACGATGGGCGACATCTTTGAAGAATTCGACGTCAAAGCCGGTGAACTGACCGCTGGCATCCGTGAAGGTGTAAGGTTTTGAGTCGCCGACGCTGGCGATGCGTAGCTGACCCGGTTCGATCAGCCCATAGGGATTGTTATCGCTGGCAGCCAGCGTACAGAACGACAGTGAACAGAGTGCGAGCGTGGTGCCGAGCAGTTTGCCCAGGGTGGTTTGCGATTTCATAGCTCATCCGTTTTTGCAGGTTTAAACATCAGAGACTGTTGAGCCAGCGGTTATAATTGAGACCGGTCTCAACACAGGTGGCACCTTAAGACACTGATGTTGTGAGACCGGTCTCAAGGGGTTACAATGAGTTTAAGCACAGCCTTTTTTCGGCGTCAATATTCCTGTCATCAACCTGTGATTCAAAATAATTATGACCAGCCAGAAACGACAATCTAAAGCGCCCACCGTAGCGGATGTGGCGCGCGCAGCAAAAGTATCCAAAGCCCAGGCGGCGCGTGCGCTGGGTGGCTATGGGGCGGTCAGTGATGAGGTGCAGGAGCGGGTCAACAGCGCGGCCTCCGCGCTGGGCTATCGTCTGAATGCCCTGGCCCGCAGTATGAACACCGGTCGTTCTAATACCATCGGTGTGATTGTCGGCGACATTGAGAATCCCCATTTTGGTCTTGCGCTGCGCGGCATGGCGGATGTGGCGCGCACTGCCGGTTACCATCTGCTGCTCAGTAACAGCGATGAGAAGTTGCAGGCTGAGCAGGATGCGGTGCGGGTGATGCTGGAAAAGCGGGTCGACGGCATCATCGTTGCGCCCTGCTGTTCAGAACACCGTCACAACAGTCACCTGACTCAGGTACTGGAAGAGGGCAGAGCGCTGAAATTATTTGATCGCGCAGTAACTGACCTTGATGTGGAGGCGATCTGTTGCGAATTTACCGAAGTGGCTGCAGAAGCAACCTCGCAGTTACTGGAAGCGGGCCATCGCCACATCGCCTATATCACCAGCATGGCACTGGCAACCGACTACAGCACGCCAGGTGATTTTGGCCTGACGCCGGTCGCCCAGCGCGTGGGCGGCATGATGCAGGCATTTGCTGCCGCGGGCGTGGAATTTGATCCGACGATGGTGAAAGTGAATGCGCTGGACGAAGCGGAGATTGCCCGTATCGTGGCCGAGCTGTGGCAGCGTCCGCAGCCGCCCACTGCGCTGGTGGCTTCTGACAGCGTGGTGGCGATGTGGCTGCTGCGCGAAGTGACGCAGCGCGGACTGCGAATCCCTGCTGATCTCTCATTCGTGATGTATGACAATTTTCCGTGGAGTGAGATTGTCACGCCACCGCTGACGGTGGTAGCGCAACCGGTGTATGAGATGGGCCGTGAAGCGGCACGACGCCTGATCGCGGAGATACGCGGCGAAGCCGTCGGACCGATGCCGCGCTTTGATGCCCGTCTGATGATTCGCCAGTCCATTGCCGCACCGGCCAGCCTCATTAGTGCGGAATGATGCGGTTAACCCGGCCAGCCCGGTAACCGGTATATCGCCTGGCTGATGCGTTCGCAGGCAATGGTTCTATCATTTTCGCCAGTTTTGGTCCTTTTTAATCAATTATGATCGTGGCAATCTGCAGAGATAATCTGTAGCCAGGAGACAACATGCCACAACATACCAATCAGTTCGGACAGCCGGTCGGTGAGCCAATGCCAGACTGGCAGCCCCGACCTCTGCCCCAGCATCAGGTTTTTACTGGCGAAGTTTGTCGGCTGGAGCCGTTCAGTGTGGCGCGTCATGCTGAGGCACTGTTTGAGGCATGGGCGCTGGCTGAAGATGGGCGTGACTGGACTTACCTGCCTGCCGGTCCCTTTACCGAACGTCCGGCATGGCAGGCGTATGCCGCACAGCTTGAAGTGAGCCGCGATCCGCTGCATTTTGCCGTGATCGATCTGGCCACCGACCAGGCAGTAGGCAGCCTGTCGTTAATGCGCATCCAGCCGGAACATGGCGTGATGGAAGTCGGGCATGTCATGTTTTCGGCCCGGCTGAAACAGACCCGCATGGCAACGGAGGCGCATTTCCTGCTGATGCGTTACGCCTTTGAGACGCTGGGTTATCGCCGCTATGAATGGAAATGCGATAGCTGTAATGCCCCTTCCCGTAAGGCAGCGGCACGTCTCGGTTTTCGTTATGAAGGCGATTTCCGTCAGGCAATCATCTACAAAGGGCGTTCACGTGACACCAGCTGGTTCTCGCTTATCGATAGCGAATGGCCGCAGGTGAAAAAGGGCCTGCAGCGCTGGCTGGCGGAGGATAACTTTACCGCCGACGGTCAGCAGCGCGAAAAGCTGGAGGCGCTGCGCGACAGACCCTGACAGGGTGATAACGGGATCACATTAAAATATCTTTCAGGACCGCCGCCAGCAGGGTGGTGGTCATGAGAATAGATAACCGTTTGATCCAGCGCATATCGGTGGTCAGGGTAACAACGTCATTTCTGAGGCTGTCCACAGCCGAAGTTAATCGGAAATTCATTTCACTGAGAGCGACATCCAGCTTATCTACCTTGGCTTCTAACTGATTAAAACGGATGGCCAGTTTGTCTGTTTTTCTTTCAACATGGCCAAGCCGCTCGTCTATCTGATGTACTTTTGTTGTGAGCTGACCAAGCTGCCCATCTATCTGATCGACTTTGGTTGTAAGCTGGCCGAGCCGAATGTCTATCTGATCAACTTTTATTGAAAGCTGGCTGACCCGGCTGTCTGGTCGACTTTCAATGTAAGATTGCCGAGTCGATCATCCATCAGGTCGACTTTGGTCGTAAGGTGACTGACCCGATCGTTTGTCTCGTCGACTCTGGTCGTAAGATGGCTGACCAGATCGTTTGTTTCGTCGATTTTAGTCGTAAGGTGGCTGACTCGATCGTTTGTTTCGTCGATTTTGGTTGTAAGGTGGCTGACCCGATCGTTTGTTTCGTCGACTTTGGTCGTAAGGTGACTGACCCGATCATTTGTTTCGTCGACTTTTGTTGTAAGGTGTCTGACCCGATCGTTTGTTTCGTCGACTTTGGTCCTGAGCTGACTGACCCGATCGTCTATCTGGTCGGCTTTTGCCTGAAGCTGGCCGAGCCGAATGTCTATATGGTTGGCTTTGGTCTGAATCTGACCGAGTTGCTTTCCAACCTGTCCGCCTGGCTGCCTCTGCTGCATATCAGTAAACACCTCCACCATCGCCTCCGCTTGCTGATCGTCGATCCCTGCCTGTTGCAGCGCTTTAAAGGCTTTGTGGGTACTCATCATTGTGCTTGTCATCACGACACCTCCCTGTGCACTTCAGCGATAACGGCATCATGACAGGCAAAAGACGTATCGCCACTAAGCCGGTTATATTTTGCGCGCATCGCCGAAAAATATCAATTAGTACAACAAGTAACGTGCAACAGAGTGCGGGCTGTCTCGCAACATTTAGCTGATGGCAGGATGAGGCGACTCTGCGGAAATCCGCAGAGTCGGAAAGAGAAAAAGCGGGCGTCAGGGCTGTGGCACGATTTTAATTTCAACCATGCCGATGCCCAGTTTGCGCGGATCCTGACCGGTGATATTGCCGGTGTTACTCAGCTGTGGTTCAGGTGGTGCAATCACCAGACGATGGCTGGCGCCTGGGTTATCAAAATGCAGGGTATGTGTCGATATCTCTTCACTCAGCGACAGCAGTTGCTGCTGATCGCCGACCCGAACCGGAATCGCCCGGTGTGCGTTGGGGCCATACGCGCGCGCGGTGATCACCAGATCGAACTTCGCGGGCAGCGCATCGATATAGTCGATATGAACCTCGGGCGCGAGATTAGCGTTAGACCAGCGTCCCCAGCTCTCTGGCCGTGAGATGCCGCTGAAGCTTTTAACACTCTCCGGTGCGCCAGGCACGTCAAGCCGGAAGCTGTCAGCGCTGTAGCGAATGTTGTTATCTTCAATACGGATCTGCGCGAGGTTCTGCTGGTAACGCGCATCACTGATAGCGCCCTCCGGGAAACGGACTTTGCCTTTCCACTGCGGTTTGTCGACATGCGTCACCGACGGCGTGCCGCCGAGCTGTCCCATCGCCACACAGAGATCGCCGGAAAGTGCCAGCGAAGGCTGCCAGAGTCGCGCCATTTTAAAACAGCGATCCACCCAGAGGAATTTATCGGCTGAGGCGAAATCCGCCAGCTGATAGCGCAGCGGTGCCGAATATTCCCCCTCCGGCATCGGCTCGACATGCTTATCACTGATGCGGAACAGAATCGGCAATTTGAAGGTGGTTCCCGAGAAGCTGAAGATATTCTTCGCCTGATCCACCGTGAAGTTGTCTATCTTCTTCGGGAAGTTCCACAGCTGGATAATGTCGGGCTTCCAGCTCGCCACCTTACTCTTCATATCGTCGAACTGGGTGGAGAGTGAAAGCGATGAGAGGCTGCTGCGGCCCAGGCCAATCGCGTTATCGCCGCCGAGAATATCGAGCAGCGTGGCGCCGTTATCCAGCGTGCTGCGCTTCGCCTCCATCAACTCCGCCTGCGGCTTGTCACCACGGATCACCATGAAAAGATTGCGACGAGGCTGTTTGACCAGCCACGGATGCGCAGTGTTGTTCATCGCCAGATGATCCGAGCTCACCACAATCACGGTGTTTTTGAACCACGGCGACGCTTTAATGCGCGCAATCAGGCGCGCCACATGCTCCTGCGAGCAGGCGACCGCACTGAATGACTGATTCGGTTTGCCCTCAATGCTGTAGCTCCTGCGATCGCAGCTGCGTGAGATAAATCCGTCAGGATGATGGGTGTCGACGGTCAGCGTAAACAGCGCAAAAGGTTTACCGGCCTGAGAGAGTTCCTGATACTTCTCAAACACCTCATCCATTACCGTATCGTCGTAATAACCCCAGTTATTACGGTAGGTGGGATCGGCGACGCGGCTTTTCAGCTCCTGCGAACCATAAAGGTTAGCGGGATCAAAACCGTGTGATTTCAGGAAGACATCTTTCCCGGCGAAACGCAGATCGGCACCCTGAATAAACCAGTTCTGGTAGCCAGAGTTCTTCAGGATGTCGCCCAGACAGACGTTCTGTGGATAGAAGCTGGAGAGCGATGCTGACGCATTGCCATCAAATGGGGCAAACAGCGGAATGCCACACTGTGAGGCGACCATGCCCGCAATGGTGTAATCGGTACCTGGCAGCTGTTCGGTTTCGCTGAAGTCGATGCTCTGCTCTTTCTGCCGGCTCAGCTCCGGCGCTAAGCCGGGAAAGGCGATAGGGTCAAAATAGGTGCGCTCTAGGCTTTCACCATAGATGTAAACCACGTTGAGGTGCGGCTGTTCAATGCGATTACGCGGCACTTTATAGAAGTTGTCGAAGTCAGAATCTGCCAGTTGGGTATGCGACACAATCAGGGTCGCGACCTGGCGAAAGGCCGGGGTAGTCTGCACCGAGCCGAGTGCACAGGCGGCGGCCAGCAGCGACCAGCCCATGTGATGCGGACGCTTACGCCGCCGCAGAATCCACGACAGCAGGCAGAACAGCAGAAACAGCACGATGATCAGCCCAATCGCCGGCACCACATATTTACTGACACCCGCGCCGGTCAGACTGTTGGTCAGGGTATAGAGCACCGCATCGTTGATGCCATCACCGGTAAAATAGTTGCTGGCATAGAGGGTGGCGTTCAGCACAACGAAAAGCACCAGCAGAATAAGAACGACAATAAACCAGAATTTGTTACGCCCGGCTTTACAGGAATAGATTGCAATAGCGGCCAGAAACAACGCGACGGACACCAATTCGGACAACGGCAAATCCTCTCTTCAGGGCTACGCGAGGCTTCACGCAACCGGCCACCTTCGGGGGATGGTTTTTCGACAATCTATATTGGCTGTAATCCGGCTGCAACATATCCGGCCCGATTTGTGCGGTGAAGAGCAGATTGGTTTATTGTCATTTCAGAAGTGAGGTTATCAGGCATGACGGTGGCTGGCGCGCACCGTCAGCAGAGCAGAAGTCAGGGCGATTTTCAGAGTTTGCCGGTGAGATATTGTGCTTCGCCGTCGGCAAAACTCCAGTCACCTTTGTCGTTGGTGATAAAGCTGATCATTAAATCGTTGCCCTGCACACCACAATGCTCACGCAGCTCACGCGCCAGCTCGGCCATGAACAGCTGTTTCTGTTCACTGCTGCGTGGGCTGGTATAGACCCGCACCATCACCAGATTATCGCTCCGGCTGAATCCCAGTCCGGTATCCTGGAACACCATCTGATAGCGCTTGTTTTCCTGAACAATCTGGTAGCGATCGCGTTCCGGCACCTTAAAGGCCGTGAGCACGGCGCGGTGTGCCGCATCCAGCAGTGTACGAAGCTCTGATTCTGAACGACCCTGGATAACATCAAATTGCAGCAGTGGCATAGCGAACTCCTCCCGGTGATTAAGAACCCTATGGTGACCCCTTTATCCGGCGGGAAAAAGCGCGTAGCCTGAAATGATTATTCACTATAGTGAACAATCGTGATGAAAGAGATGAAAACGGATACGCTTTGGGATCATCTGCACTGGCTGACCGTACTGGCAGAGCAGGGCAGTTTTACCCGCGCGGCAGAGCGGCTCGACGTCAGCAAGGCGGCGATGAGTCAGAAAATTAAAGAGCTGGAGGAGATGGCCGGTGTGTTGCTGGTACAACGCACTACGCGCAGCGTGCGGCTGACCTCTGCCGGTGAGAAGCTGGTGGAGGAGCTACGCGAGCCTTTTGCCCGCATTGAACAGAGTTTTTTCAGCGTGCGGGACACCGCCGGGCCGGTGCGTGGCCTGGTGCGCATTACCGCACCGGTGGCGTTTGCCCGTCAGCAACTGGTGCCGATTATCGGTGAGTTTCTGCGTGATTATCCGCAGGTGCGTCTGCAGCTGGATGTGACTGACCGCATTGTGTCGCTGAGCAGCGAGGGATTTGATCTGGCCATTCGACACAGCGACACCCTGCCGGAAACCCACGTGGCACTGCCGCTCTGTGACACGCGGACATTACTGGTGGCATCACCCGCCTATCTCAACGAACAGGGGATACCGCGTACGCCGCAGGATCTGGCGCAGCATAACTGCCTTTACTATCCACGCGGCGTCGAATCACCGCGCTGGCGGTTTACCACCTCCGCGGATAACGAGCAGGTCCAGATACGGATCCAGGGCAGCTTTGCCACTAACAACAGCGAGTCGATACGCGATGCGGCCCTGCAGGGGTTAGGGATCGCTATGCTGCCCGATTTCAGCGCCCGGGAGGCGCTGGCAGCAGGGTCATTGCAGCAGGTGTTGCCTGCGTGGCAGCCGGTTGAGGCCTTTGCCGCCCGCCTGTGGATCGTACGACCCTGGGCGGCGCAGGTGCCCCGCGCGGTCACCACGTTTACACACTGGCTACGCGCGCGCTTTGACCGTTGAAGGCAATGCCAGCGCAGGTGGCGTGGTGTGCATCATCTCGCCAATCAGGCTGCTGCGGTTATATAAACCAAGCCGCAGATTGAAGTCGAGATGCAGCCGCTCGTTGCCGGTTAATTTTATAATGGGTGGCGGCGTCTGTGGCCGCTGCTGAAACATCACTGACTGCGCAAAGGCGCTGCTGCTGTCGGCGTGCAGGCGCTGATAGAACCAGGCGCTGGCTTCACTTTTACGCAGATAGAGATTCGCCCGCCGGTATTCCCGCATCGCAATCTGCTGCGCCAGCGACAGGAGCTGACGAGACGGATTCTCCATATTCTGCACAATCAGCGGAAAATCATCACGCTTCTTCAGCTCATGGAAATAGTTGCGGATACCGACGTTTTTAACCGGTGCCAGCTGTTTCAGCCATTCGCGGATAAACGGATTTTGCGGGGCGGCAGCAAGAAACCAGCTCTCGGTGATCGGCGCAAGCAGGTTCAGCGTTGATTGCTCGTTATAGTAACCAATGAGATCCATTGATCGCGCTTCGTGAACGCGATGCACCCAGGCGAGATTCTCAAACAGCAATGTGCTGCAATCGATGCCGATGCCGCCATAACGGTGAATCAGCTCAAGCCGGATGATTTCACTTTTATGTGCCAGCGTCAGATCGGAAGAGATAAAGTTGAGATCGGGCAGCCACTGCGACAGGGTGCGCTGCGTAATCAGATAAACCTGGTGGTCGGGGTTGTCCCGCCGGATTTTACTGATATTCAGCGCCATTGAGGCAGGCAGGTGATCGTTATGCCAGACCATCCAGACGATTTTTGGAATCTCCGGCAGATCTTTCTGCTGCGCGATCAATACAACATTATCCTCCTGACCCGGATCATATTCCGGAGCCTGACAGAGTTTCTGCTGTTTTCTATTCCATAACATCTGGCTACTGAACGATATTCTTTTCCAGTTACGCCAGATTTTATGCGCTGGACGTTGGCGATGTGAAGTCATGGTACACCTGTTATTTTTATTTTCCCGTCATAGTGCAGGCTCTGCCCGTTCCGCCAGCGGCGGGAACGGCCGGAATTACATACTGACTGCAATCCCGATGAGTGCGGGAATTAATGAATAGTTTTCCCTGGTGGCGACGCAGTGCTGGAGCGCGCGATAGTTTCCTCACGGCTGTTTAATTGCACTGCACCTTTTTAATAAAACATTATTTACACATTAGCTATGTCTTTTTTTGACTTTAGGATAATACGGAAATAATCCGGTCACGTTATGAAAATAATAATGTCGTCACTGTTAATCATTATTTAAATGCGGGAATAAACGCACTTAAGGAATATCTGAATATTATTCTTAACCTGCGCATTATCCTGCGGCCCGGGCCACAGGAACAGTGGCTATTGTACTTAACTGGTGGTGTAAGCCCGGCTCATCAATCCGCGGAATCAGACAGCCTGAAGAGGATTGTCTACGCTTAAGAAGAACTTACTGAGAAAGGAGCGCGCATGCAGAGTGAATCTTACGGGTTACTGGCGGTTGATAAGCAGGGCAATCGCGTCCTGTTTCTTAATCCGGAAACCTTCGCGGTCGAGCGGGAACTGAACGCTTTTCCACCGCGGCCGCATGAACTCCTGATGCTGGCCCCCTGGGGTAAAGCCTATGTACCCATTTTTGGCGACGGCGTTCATGGTAATAACCCGCATCCGGGTCACAAAGTGGCGATTATCGATTTACAGCGTCGGGAGATCAGCGGCTTTATCGATCTGTCGCCGCTGCGGGCACCCCACAGCGGGCAGCTGGGCCGCGATGGCAAAGTCTATCTCTGCTGTGAGCAGAGTGCCGCAGTGGCGGTGATCGATCCGCAGAGCGACAAAGTGGAAAAAATCATTCCAGTTCCTTCTCACAACGCGCATCGCCTGACGCTGTCACCCAGCGGCCGCAAGCTGTTCACCGATAACGAAGAGGATGCGACCATCACCGTGGTGGATCTCTGTGAAGCAGAGGGGCGGGTCATCGACACCATCCTGCTGCCCGGGCCGATTGCGGGCATCGCTGCCTCTCCGAAACACCCCTATCTGGTCGCCAGCGCCGCTGATGCACCGTTGCTCTATGTGATTGATCGGCAAAGCCACCGCATTCGCCAGCGCCTGACGCTGCCGGGTCATGAGCGGCCCTGTCAGGTGGTACGCTTCAGCGCCGATGGCGAGCAGCTGGTGGCGATAGGGGATCAGGAACCGCTGGTGACGCTGTTTGACGATCTGCTGAATCCGCTGGGCGACATCCGGGTAGGTAACATGCCGATGGACGGCTGTTTTACGCCAGACAGGCAACAGCTGCTGATTGCCAATCAGGATGATGGCACGCTGAGCGTGATCGATCTGGCGCAGCGTAAAGTGATTGCCACGCCGCGTGTTGGAACGGGCTGTGAGGTGCTGGGTTATTTTCCGATCGGTCAGATAAACGGACGATGATAGATCGCGGAACTCCAGTGGCGGCTGCTGGCGTGCTTCTCCGCCTGCCAGCCGCGTTTACGTAATTCGCGCGCAATCATCTTATTCATGATGCCGTGGCCCAGCAGCAGCACCGTGCCATGCCGTGAGTGATCGATCAGCTTCTCTGCCGCCGCGGAGGCGCGGCTGCGCGCATGTTGCAGCGACTCCGCTTCACCCGCATACCCGCAGAACCACAATAACCGCAACAGGGCCAGCCAGCACAGGGTAGGCAACTGCACCGCGCCGGTTCGCAGCAGTGGCACGGCGACTTCGCTGAACACGGCATCAACCTCATGGGGCTGCAGACCGAGCTGGCTCAGGGAGGATTGTGCGCGGGGCAGGGGACTACAGACAATCACCGCGGCCTGACGTGCAATCTCAATACTGCGCGGCGGCGGCCCGTCACTGACCTGTGACTGATCGTAGGCTTCGCACCAGTCTGCCAGCGCCTGCACGCTCTGGCGACCCGCAGCCTGGTGGTCAGGTTTACCGTGTCGCATCAGGATAATTTTCATAGCATCTCTGTCCGCCCTTTTTGTCAGGGTAACGTATTGTCTGCGCTTACAGCGATTTTTCAGAATAAATACCCGTGTCATCTCATGGTCACAGGCGTGTGCGACAACAGAGCCCGATGAAAGGATTTTAGTCAGTCTTATAACGCTTAATCATAAGAGAAAATGGTAACTTATAGTCGATGGTGATTTTTTTCAGGCGATGTGTTGCGGGTAACTGGCTGAATTTGCGCTAAAAATGCGTGATGACGGGATGTGATAGTGAAGTTTTACTAATAATTTTCATCAGGATCTATTGATTTATCTACGCGCGTAGATACACTAGGTCCCCAGTGATTGCTCACGGTGCCCGATGCACAGTAGACCCATCGATTGTTAAGTTACATTCGCTCAGTTTAAGCGACCGGTGAAAAATACACCGGCGAAATGGGGCGAAGAACAAGATTCCAACACCAGGGAATCCTTTAACCTTTCATCATGGTTAGTCAACTGAACGTCGTCACCGGGGAATTTCCGCTTTTATCAGGGAATCGACCCATGGACGGGCGTTTATCGATCTGCATACTCATTCAGGGATAGGGTTATGACGGCACACAACTCCGTTAATCAGCAGGCATCACTGTCATCCACTTCAGCCGCCGATGAGCGGTTTAATACCCCTTCAGGCCGCAAAGATTTCTGGCGCGCCACTTTCTCATGCTGGCTCGGAACGGCAATGGAGTACGCGGATTTCGCGCTCTATGGCCTGGCGGCCGGTATTATCTTCGGCGACGTCTTCTTTCCGGAATCAACCCCTGCAATGGCACTGCTCTCCAGCTTTGCTACCTGGTCAGTCGGCTTTGTTGCCCGGCCTATCGGCGCACTCTTTTTCGGCTGGCTCGGTGACCGCAAAGGCCGAAAGGTGGTGATGATCTCCACCATCATTCTGATGGGCGCTTCCACGACGTTGATCGGCCTAATCCCGAGCTATGCCTCTATTGGCGTCTGGGCTCCTGCCTGTCTGGTTCTGCTGCGCTTTACGCAGGGTTTCGGCGCTGGCGCGGAGTTATCGGGCGGCACGGTGATGCTGGGCGAATATGCGCCGACAGAGCGTCGCGGACTGATCTCCTCCGTGATCGCACTGGGTTCTAACAGCGGCACACTGCTGGCTTCGCTGGTCTGGTTGCTGGTGGTACAAATGGATCAGCAAAGCCTGCTGGAGTGGGGCTGGCGTATTCCGTTCCTCAGCAGTGCGCTGATTGCGCTGGTTGCCTTGTGGATTCGACGTCATCTGCGCGAAACGCCGGTGTTTGAGCGCAGAAAAGCGGAGATGGAAGCGGAACGCGCAGGCGTGCTGGCCGCTCCGGTGGTGGATCAGCGGCCTTTCTTCCAGCGTACCCGTGCCTTCTGGACCATGGTTGGCCTGCGTATCGGCGAAAATGGCCCCTCCTATCTGGCGCAGGGCTTCATCGTCGGTTACGTCGCGAAGGTGCTGATGGTCGACAAGTCCGTACCAACCACTGCGGTGTTCCTCGCGTCGTTGCTGGGTTTCCTGATCATTCCTTTAGCGGGCTGGCTCTCTGACCGCTTTGGTCGCCGGGTGGTTTATCGCGTGTTCTGTCTGTTACTGATGTTCTACGCCTGGCCCGCCTTTACGCTGCTCGACACGCGTGAACCGATGCTGGTGATCCCGGTTATCGTGGTCGGTATGGCGCTGGCGTCGCTGGGTATTTTTGGTGTGCAGGCGGCATGGGGCGTGGAGATGTTCGGCGTTCATCATCGCTACACCAAAATGGCAGTGGCTAAAGAACTGGGTTCCATTTTGTCCGGCGGAACCGCACCACTTATTGCCGCTGCTATGCTTTCTTATACCGGTCACTGGTGGCCGATTGCGGTTTATTTCTCGGCGATGGCCGCAATTGGGTTCTTTACCACCTTTGTCGCGCCTGAAACGCGAGGGCGGGATCTCAATCTGCCTGAAGATGCCATCTAGCTTTGCCTGAGGATGCCATCTGCCAGGATAGCGCGAAAAGCAGCAGGCCGTGTAAAGCGGCCTGTTTTTTTATGGAGGAACGTGATGTGCCTAAGTCGTTAACGGGAAAAGTGACCCGCAGTGAAGTTGCGAAAGCGGCAGGCACCTCAGTGGCAGTTGTCAGTTATGTCATCAATAACGGGCCTCGTCCGGTCGCCGAGGCGACCCGTCAGCGGGTACTGGAGGCGATTAAAGCCACCGGTTACCGGCCAAATGCGGCAGCACGCGCACTGGCATCCGGCAACACCAAAACCTTCGGACTGGTGGTGCCCAACATCGGCAATCCTTTTGTGGCCTCAATGGCGCACGTGTTGTTGCAGGAGTCGATGAATCACGGCCACGTCATGCTGCTGGGTGATGCAGGTGATGACCGCAAGCGCGAACTGGAGTTAATTCAGGGACTGCTGAATCGGCAGGTCGATGGACTCTTTTACAACAGCGTCGATCGCCATCCTTACATTGACCTGATTAAAGCCAGCGGTACGCCACTGGTCATGCTGGAACGGGTTGAGCCTCAGCCGGGCGTTAACATGCTGCGGGTCAATGAGCGTCAGGCCGCCTGGCAGGTGACGGCACATCTGTTGAGTCATGGTTATCAGCAGGTCGGCATAATCAGCGGCCCGGTCGATATGCTTAACGCGCAGGATCGTATTCAGGGCTGGCGTGATGCCATGCAGGATCGCGGGCTGCCGATTGATGAATCGCTGATGTTTCCCGCCAGCTACACCCCACAGGGCGGATACGCTGCGGCACAAACCATGATCGCCCGGGGTCGTGTGCCTCGTGCGCTGTTTACCAGCAACGAAGGTCAGGCGATTGGCGCGCTTCGCGCCTTTTCCGAACATCAGATTCGTGTGCCGCAGGATGTGGCGCTGGTCTGTTTTAACGGTACCAATCACTCGTCGTTTCACGTCCCGACATTAACGACCGTGCGCCAGCCACTGCGTGAGATGGCTCGCTCTGCGATTCATATGCTGAAAGAGGGACAGAGCGAAGCGCAATTAAAGGAGTTTCCACACTACCTTGAAATCGGTGAATCCTGCGGCTGTGAGCCGCAAAGCCAGAGTTAGCCTATAAAAATATGAAAAGAATTATTATTGACTGCGATCCCGGCAACGGTATCGCGGGTGCCAACACCGATGATGGGCTGGCGATTGCGCTGGCCTTAGCTTCACCTGCACTGTCGCTGGAATTGATCACCACCGTGGCCGGTAACACGCCATGTGAAGTTGGCGCGCGCGTCGCCAAAGATCTGATCGTCCGGCTGGGATTATCTATCCCGGTAATCCAGGGGGCGACGCAGGCGCTACAGGAAGATCCTGCGCCGTGGCGCGAGACGCTGGATAACCGGGTCAATCAGCTTGCGCTGGGTAAGATGTGGCAGGGCGTGCGCCAGCCAGCGGATATCGCGGCGGATGCGTTTGATGCTGCTGACGCTATCGGCAAACTGATTTGCGACAATCCGGGCGAGATTACCCTGGTGGCGATTGGCCCGCTGACGAATGTGGCGCTGGCAATGCAGCGCTATCCCGCCATGGCCGATTCTGTGGCGGAAATTGTCATCATGGGCGGTGTGTTTACGCTGGATGATTATATCAAAGACACCAATTTTGGACTGGATCCGGAAGCGGCCCATCAGGTGTTGCACAGTGGTGCAGCAGTAACGCTGGTTCCGATGGATGTCACCACGCAGACGCTGCTGACCCAGCAGGATTTGACCCGCCTGACCGCCGTCGATCATCCGCTGACCGAATTTGTGCGCGATACGCTGCGTCCGTGGATCGACTATTCGATGGCGACCAGGCAGCTGGCGGGATGCTGGATCCACGATGCGCTGGTGGTCGCCTGGTTGCTGAATCAGCGGGTTGCGTCAGGCATCGATTATCGGGTGGATATTGAACTGCGTCCCGGTGCGACGCGCGGCAAAAGCTGGCGTTATCGTCAGCCCCTTCGGCTCACTGTCGGCGTGCCTGAGCAGTGCGGCGCATCGGTGCATGTGCTGCATCGTGTCGACAACACGCTGCTGTTATCGATTATTGAACAGGCATTTAAGCGCCTGAAATCCTGATGTCGTGGGCGATTCACTCGCCCGCGTGCTGGCGGCGGCGGATCGGTTTCCTGAAGATCGCTGTGGCCATCAAACGCTGACAGTATCCGTCAGTTTGTCAGCAGCATCAGGACGCGGGCAGAAGGTGCAGGGCTTGTGTGAGCTGATACCCGGCATTACATTGCTTCGCACACGTCGATCCAGCGGGCGTTAGTCAGTTCAGCCATCAGCTGTGGGGTAATGCGGACGGCGCTGTGGATAGCGCCGGCGGCGGGCAGGACTTCCTCGAAACTGCGCAGTGAGACATCACAGTAAACGGTCAGCGGGTTCTCAAGTCCGAAAGGACAGACGCCGCCCACCGGATGGCCGGTCCAGTTAATCACCTCGTCCACGCTCAGCATTCGTGCTTTCGCCCCCAGCGCCGCTTTCAGCTTGCGATTATCCAGCCGGGCATCGCCTCGTGTCACAATCAGCACCACGTCGTTTTTTACTTTCAGTGACAGGGTCTTGGCAATCTCTCCTGGCGTCACGCCATGGGCGCGGGCAGCCATCCCGACCGTCGCAGTGCTTTCGGCCAGTTCAATAATTTCAATTTCAGGGGCGTGTTCGGCGAAGAACTGGCGCACGGACTCCAGGCTCATCTTTATCTCCAGGCTGATCGAAGGCGTAAAAATTGCCACAAGCCTCAGTGCCTGTAAACGAGATAAACGGAGAATTCAGCGTAATTAAGTCTTTTTAGCTGCCGCTCAGGGTGCAGTTGCCGCATTGTTCGACATCGGGAATGCGATAACGCTGGCAGCAGCTGCGCCGGACCAGTTCGCCGTTGCGCGGGATCATGGTGCGGTAGAGCGGGTTTTCGCTGCCATCCAGCAGCCGCTGGTTGAAGAACAGCGCCTGCTCCAGTTGCAGCACCAGCGATTCATCGATCTGGCTTTTCAGTTCACCCAGGAACCACTGGAATGAGTAGCCCATATTGTTCCAGATGAGTCGGGCGTTGATATCACCATGCTGCGTAATACCATTGACCACCGGGATCAGATGCTGCTGAATCAGCCGATCGATACGCTGCTGAGGGTTAAGGTAGCGCGCTTCTTCATCCTCCTGCACATCGATCCAGAAAGTGGCCGGATGACCATTTTCATGAAAACCGACGCGGATATGCTCTGGCGAGCAGTCCAGCGCACGCGACTCCTGCAACAGCGCCATGATCAGTGTTGGCAGCAGCAGGCCAAAATACCATTGCGCCCAGAGTGACAGCACCGGTTTCGCTTCACGAACCGCATCAGGATGATCGCGATAGAGATAATCGCTGTAGCGCTGAATAATTGGGGTAAAGGCTTCTGATTGTGACCAGGCGGCGAGGGGCAGCGTGTCGCGCGGAGCAGGCTGGCTGAGCTTCGTCGATTCAAGCAGATAGCTGCGCTGTTGTTGCAGCCGCTCATGCAGACTTTCCGCCAGTGGACGGTCATTCTGCCGGAAGATCATCGACTGAGCGTTAAAACGCTGTTCCTGAGCTGAAACGGTTGCCATGACGACTCGCGAAAAGTGTAGATAAGAAAGCAAATGATAATCGTTATTGATTAACTCTACAAGTCGTGTAAAAAATCGTCGTTGCGGGTGGGAAAACGGCGGGGTTGAGGTCAGTTATCCGATCGGGCAGAGCAGCAGAGAGCCGGGCATATCGCGCCGAAGCTTCAGTGATTACCGATGGCGTTACGTTTAATTATGCATGTTCACTGGCGGTCTGATGCTGTTTTCGGGGTAAATCTTCCCAGGCGAGAATGGTATTCCGGCCCTGATTTTTAGCCACATATAATGCGCTGTCAGCATTGGCGACCGCCAGGTCAAATTCATTATCATAAATAGGCGCGATGCCGGCACTGATGGTGACGTGGGTTGAAACGGTTTCATTGAAAAGATGAGGAATTTCTAAATCCAGCACGTACTGACGGATTCGCTCTGCCAGTTTCATGGCGATCGAGCCGTTCACATTGGTCATCAATACCAGAAACTCTTCGCCGCCATAGCGGGTGACAACATCGCGTGAACGCACCGCATCACGAATTGCGACAGAGACCCGCGCCAGCGCCTGATCGCCCATCGCATGCCCGTAATTATCGTTATAGGACTTAAAGTGATCGATATCCAGCAGCAGCACATAGTGGCTGCCAGCATGGTTTTCCAGAATATTATCGAGCCGGTTCTTAAGACCACGACGGTTATAAAGCCCGGTCAGCGGGTCGAGCATGCTGAGGTCGCTGAATGTCTCTTTCTCTTCGTAGAGCTGATGCATCAGGCGCAGAGTAAAGTTGTCGGCACGGCGGCGCATCAGATGCTGTAGTGAAAAACCAATCAGCGGCAGCGTAATGGTCAGCAGGATCAGTGGCAGGTGCTGCGCATTGTCGAGCAATAAAACGGTGAGCACCGGTGGCGTGACATGCAGACAAAAAGCCCCCAGATAGTCGCTCAGGGCGATGGCACTGATAAATAACACACTAATCAAACTGATAATAAGAAAGCCACCATCAAAATAGAACACCTGATGAAAGCGATAATTAATATGCCAGGCCCAGAGCATTCCCAGCAGCAGCGCCACAGGATTTAACAGGGGAAGTTTTACTTTAGGCCATATTAAAAGAGCAATTAACATGATGCCGCTAAAGGCCGCGACACTCATTACCGGCAGGGTCGTCTCACTTTGCTCACTGTTCATTATTGGCAGCAGATGAAATAGCGAAACGGCGATATTCAGAAACAGAAAAAGCATCACTGAAAGCCGGTATTTACTCTGTTTCAGTTCTTCATAAGATTGTAATTTCATTATAAGTACTCGTGACGACCCTGAAATACCAAAGCGCACGCCAGCAAAACCAGGTTCTGCCAGACAATGAGCAAATTATTGCTGTTGCTGTTATTAAAGGTGTTATCGGCCGCAATCTAGCATTTTCCAACTGGTCTGTCATCTTCGTTGCCGGGCGTGACAAAAACAGGCTGCAGAGCAGGCAAAACTGTCATATGATAATGGGAATGCTTATCATTTGAGGTTGGTGTCATGGGGATAGCGATTATCGCGGCCTGCGGCCTGTGGGGAGTCAGTTGGGCACTGGGTAAAAAGCTGGATAGTGCGTGGGGCGTGTTGCTGCCGTGCATTGCGCTGCCGCTGTTCGCCTTATGGGAACCGAGCTTCAGCCAGTGGCGGATGGTGATGACGGTTGCGCTGCTGCTGACAGTTGTGATGCTGTTTAACCAGCGGCTGCGTCACTATCTGCTGCTGCCATCCTGTCTGGCGTTAGCGGGCGGACTGGCGGCTGTCTCTGTGAATTTTCATCTGAATTAACATAAGCGGAGTGGTTAAAACCGGCGAACGGGGTAAAGCGGCTGGAAAAGGTAAAGCGACCGGAAAACAGAACAACTGGAAAAGGTAAAACGAGCAGGGGGTAAAACGAAACTACAGGGGAACAGAAGAGATGAGCGGGAAAGGCCTGAAGATGACAACGTTGGTGCGAAGAGAGGGACTTGAACCCTCACGTCCGTTAAGACACTAACACCTGAAGCTAGCGCGTCTACCAATTCCGCCACCTTCGCATCGAGTTGTCTGTTCATATCACCGCAATGGTGCGAAGAGAGGGACTTGAACCCTCACGTCCGTTAAGACACTAACACCTGAAGCTAGCGCGTCTACCAATTCCGCCACCTTCGCGCAGTGCTCGCGATATGAAACTTGTGATTTTGGTGCGAAGAGAGGGACTTGAACCCTCACGTCCGTTAGGACACTAACACCTGAAGCTAGCGCGTCTACCAATTCCGCCACCTTCGCATACCCGTAACACCTTGAGAATGTTACAACCACGGAGGCGCATTCTAGAGATTTTACTCTTTGCGTCAACAACTATTTCGTCGGGCTGAAACGATCGCTGTAAAAAGCAACGTTTTCAGCCCGGCAAAGCAGTTAACGGCAGGAAAAACCCTTAGCGCGTTTTGGCACCGCGACCATAGACGGCACGGTAAACTTTAAAGCGGCCGGTTTGCGCGATGACTTCATGGCTGCCGAAGGCTTCATCCAGCGCCTGCGGATAGGGCAGGAAGGTGTTGGCAACGATACGCAGTTCGCCGCCGGTATTCAGGTGCTTCACCGCACCACGAATCAGCGCCTGTGCGGCGTCGAGGCTGGTCTGAGTGCCTTCATGGAAGGGCGGATTAGAGATAATCATGTCGAAACGACCGGTCACGTCAGAGAAGACGTTGCTGGCGAAGACTTCGCCCTCGATGCCATTGGCGGCCAGCGTCGCTTTACTCGCTTCAATCGCCGCTGCGTGCACGTCACACAGCCACAGACGCACTTTAGGCGAACGGGCAGGCAGCGAGGCGGCAATCACGCCCGCGCCACAGCCCATATCCAGCACTTTACCTTTGGTGTGTGGGGTAAAGGTCGACAGCAGCAGGGCACTGCCGCTATCCAGACCGTCACGGCTGAAGACGCCAGGCAGGGTATGAATCGTCAGACCATCAAGCTGATACTGGTGACCAAAAGTGCTGGCATCGAATTCAGGCTGTTTGTCGAGGCGACCGTGGTAGAGACCACAGCGACGCGCGCTGTCGATCTTCTCCAGCTTCACCCATGACTCCATCATGCCTTCGGCGCTGCGCACGCCGCTGCGGTTTTCACCGACCACGAACACGTCGCAGCCCACCGGCAGCAGCGACAGCAGGTTCTGCAGCTGGAACTGCACTTCCGGCTTATTCTTGGTCCAGAAGTAGACCAGGGTATCGCAGCCCTGCACATCTTCGGCCTGCGCAACCATTCCGTAACGCGCCTGCTCGCCCATACGGCGGCTCAGGTTTTGCCAGTGATGATATTGCTGGGTGTGAACGCGCGACGAGGCGGTTTCCAGCTGAGCGGGCAGGTCATCCTGCAGATCGCCAGCAAATAAAACATGGCGGGCGGTAAATTCATCACTGTGGCGCAGAATGACTTCGCTGGCCGGGGTAAAAGCAGACATGTAGGGCTCCTGTAAGATCTGAGCGGGGATTATAGTGGTTTGTTGGCGCATGTTCGATGGGTTTGCTAGCATAGCGTCGCATTCAGGCAGCAGAACAGGTAACACCATGACGTCCAGGCGCGACTGGCTTTTACAGCAAATGGGAATTACGCAGTACCAACTGCGCCGCCCGCGCGTGCTTCAGGGCGAAATTGCCGTCACGCTGGCACCGGACACGCAGTTAATTATTGTCGCTGACGCGCCCCCCGGTTTGCATGAACCGCTGATGCGCGATGTGCTGCATGCCCTCAATCTGCAACCCGCTCAGGTAATGACCGTGACACCGGATCAGCTGCAAATGCTGCCGGAGACGCTGAACTGCGCGGGCTGGCTGCTCGGCGTAGAGAGCGAACAGACTTTCAATGGCGTGGCATTAACCAGCGCCTCTTTCAATGAACTGATCAGCAGCGGCGTCGCCAAACGCGCGCTCTGGCAACAGATGTGTAACCATGACAGCCATCTCTTTACTCACCCCTGACGATCTGGCGCAGGCCTTCGCCATTGAGTGTCGTAGTCACGCGTTTCCCTGGAGTGAAAAGACGTTTGCCAGCAATCAGGGCGAGCGCTTTATCAATTTACGTCTCGACGTTGACGGCCAAATGGCCGCCTTTGCGATTACGCAGGTGGTACTGGACGAAGCCTCGCTGTTTAACATCGCGGTCGATCCCGCTTTTCAGCGCCGGGGATTGGGCCGCCAGCTGTTGCAGCATCTGATCGATGAGTTGATCAAACGCGACGTGCTGACGCTGTGGCTGGAAGTGCGGGCCTCGAACCTGCCCGCCATCGCGCTCTATGAGCAGCTTGGATTCAATCAGGTCAGTCGTCGCCCCAACTATTATCCCACCGCCAGCGGCCGTGAAGATGCCATTCTCATGGCACTGACGCCGTAGCGGTGTTAAGGAGCTTTAATGATTGATAACTGGGATTGCATCCTGTTTGATGCCGACGATACCCTTTTTCATTTCGACGCCTATGCCGGTTTGCAGCGCCTGTTCGCCGGTTATGACGTGCAGTTCACCGACCAGGATTACAGCGATTATCAGGCGATAAACAAGCCGCTGTGGGTCGATTATCAGAACGGTGCTATCTCCGCGTTACAGCTGCAGACTCAGCGTTTCAATCACTGGAGCGAAAAGCTCAGCGTTGCGCCGGAGATCCTCAACAGCGGCTTCCTCAGCGCAATGGGAGAGATCTGCACGCCGCTGCCGGGCGCGGTCAGCCTGATGAACCAACTGCATGGCCGGGTGAAAATGGGCATCATCACCAACGGTTTTACTGCGCTGCAGCAGACGCGTCTGGAGCGCACCGGTTTTCGTGATTACTTCTCGGCGCTGGTAATCTCCGAGCAGGTCGGCCAGCCAAAACCGGCGCCAGAGATTTTTGATTACGCACTGAATCTGATGGGCAACCCGGATCGTGAGCGGGTGCTGATGGTGGGTGATACGCCAGAGTCAGACATTCTGGGCGGCATGAATGCCGGTATTAAAACCTGCTGGCTCGATCATGGCACCCGGCCATTGCCGGAACATATTAAGCCCACCTGGCAGGTCAAATCACTGGGCGAACTGGAAGCGCTGCTCATCGGCTAACGCAAGACGCCTCGCAAATCAGCATCTTTCCCATAAAAAAGGCCCGCACAGCGGTAATGTCAGTCAGTTAAGCGACAGGTGATAACGCAGTCTGGTGCCGGGCAGGGGCTGGCGGTCCTCGCGCCGCTGCGCGGTTCCTTCACGTCATGCCTCTGCCTGACGGACCGCCGGGGATGGCACATCCCGTGCCGCCCCGCCTTTCGCCCGCGTCCTGCGGGCTCTCCTGGCAGACTCATTCTGTTCAGCGCTGCGGATTGCCTGCCCCTGCCCGGCCCCGGCCTGCTCTGAAACTTCAGTGTGAATTGTTAAAAAGGGCACGAGAGTGGAGGCCTGAGCGCCTCTGCTGCTGAAAGGGCTA
>NZ_BCZA01000015.1 GCF_001598475.1 Pantoea agglomerans NBRC 102470 | reverse complement strand
TGGATGACGGCTTTCGCGCCTTTCCGATCTGACCCTGTTTCCTGTGCGTGCACCCTCTCACAACAGAGCGGGGCAAGCCTCATCAATAACAAAATACCGGCTGCTGCCGGTCTTCATCTTTAACGCTGCCGCAATTACAGCTTCGCGAAACAACGACGCGCGGCGTCGACAGTGCGCTGAATATCCTCTTCGCTGTGCGCCAGCGACATAAAGCCCGCTTCATAGGCTGAAGGCGCAAAGTAAACGCCCTCCTCAAGCATCAGGTGGAAGAAGGTTTTAAAGCGCTCCACATCGCAGCGGGTCACATCGGCGTAACAGGTCACACTGTCAGCATCAGTGAAGAACAGGCCGAACATCCCGCCAACATGGTTAATTACCAGCGGGATATTTTGCTGTTGTGCTGCTTCACGCAGACCCTCTGCCAGCTTGCGGGTCAGGGCATCCAGCTTCTCATGGGTGCCCGGCTGCGCGATCTGCGTCAGGCAGGCGAAACCCGCCGCCATGGCGATTGGGTTACCAGAGAGCGTTCCCGCCTGATAAACCGGACCGGTCGGAGCCAGCGCCGCCATCACTTCGCGACGGCCACCGAACGCACCGACCGGCATCCCGCCACCAATGATTTTCCCAAGGCAGGTCAAATCAGGGCGCACATTGTAATGAGCCTGCGCGCCACCCAGCGCGACACGGAAACCGGTCATCACTTCATCAATAATCAGCAGTGCGCCGAACTCATCACACAGTGAACGCAGACCCGTCAGGAACTCTGGCTGCGGTGGGATGCAGTTCATGTTGCCAGCCACCGGCTCAACGATGATGGCCGCAATCGACTCGGGATATTGCTCAAAAGCGCTGCGCACTGAGTCGAGATCGTTAAAGGTGCAGGTCAGGGTATGTTTAGCGAAATCGGCCGGTACGCCCGGCGAGTTCGGCTGACCCAGTGTTAACGCACCGGAGCCGGCTTTCACCAGCAGATGATCGGCGTGGCCGTGGTAGCAGCCTTCAAACTTGATGATTTTATCGCGGCCGGTAAAGCCACGCGCCAGACGGATAGCGCTCATAGTCGCTTCGGTGCCGGAATTGACCATCCGCACCATCTCCATGCTCGGCACCAGCTCACACACCAGCTGTGCCATGGTCACTTCCATTTCGGTCGGTGCGCCAAAACTTAGGCCGCGCTGTGCCGCTTCAATCACGGCGTTACGGATCGCCGCGTTGTTATGACCCAGCACCATCGGACCCCATGAGCCGACATAGTCGATATAGGCTTTGCCGTCAGCGTCATAGAGATAGGCGCCATCAGCGTGTTCAATAAACAGCGGAACGCCGCCCACACCGGTAAATGCGCGTACTGGCGAGTTTACCCCACCCGGGATCAGGCGTTGTGCCTCGGCAAACAGTTGTTCGGACTTACTCATTTTCGGCTCCAGCGGTTCATAAAAATATTGCGCCATTCTACGGAAGAGGGGCAGCAGACGAAAGGTGGATTCACCCCCTGTGCCCTTAACAGGAGTGAAAGCGGCACAGAGTGCGAAGGGCAGAGCTTGATTGCGCTGAGGTGCTGGCTGATAATAGCGTAATTAAGGTCGTTTTCTGACCTGGGCGTTTACCGGAGTAAAACATGAGTGATGAAGTAGTAGCACTGCCGTTGCAGTTTACCGACGCCGCAGCCACCAAGGTGAAGAACCTGATTGCCGACGAAGAGAACCCGGCGCTGAAACTTCGCGTCTATATCACCGGTGGCGGTTGCAGTGGTTTCCAGTACGGCTTCACCTTTGATGACCAGATGAATGATGGCGACATGACGATTGAAAAGCAGGGCGTCTCACTGGTGGTTGATCCGATGAGCCTGCAATATCTGGTGGGCGGTTCAGTGGATTACACGGAAGGTCTGGAAGGCTCACGCTTTATCGTGACCAACCCGAATGCCAAAACCACCTGTGGCTGTGGCTCTTCCTTCAGTATCTGATAATGCAGGCCGTCATACAGACGGCCTCGTTTACCATTCTATTGTGACCAGCCGGTTACTTTGCTTCACACTTCCCTGCGATTGAATCTGGCCGTTTGTTACGCGCGGCTGCGCGCTTGCCTGTCTGCCGCAGTTGATCTGCGGTGCGGGCTGGCCGTTAGCCGTGTTGATTTCACAGCGTGAATAGATGACAAGTCTGGCGCCAATAGAGCCATTTATCGATCCTGCAAAGGCAGAACCGGCGATCGACAGCCCTATGGCCAGCAGCAGTGCTCTGGTCATATAAGGTTCCTGGTGTTTTAAAAAAGCGCCGGGGCGCTAAAAGGACGGCGAGCATACGTGGCGCGTTCGTCTCTGGTATTGATCAACGGCAAAAATCGCAGTGACTTTAATCAATTCGCCGATTTATTCATCGGGATGCAGGGCCGCACAGAGTTGCTGCGCGGCCAGCAGCAGTCGCGGGCCTGGCCGGCTAAGCCAGTCCTCGTTGATGGCAATCACCGGTACATCCAGCTGCGGTCGCCAGAACACCCGGATGTTTTCCGCCTGCTGCGCACTGCCACCCGTCACAACGGCCTGAGGATGGCGCATCAGCACCTGCTCACGGCTGACCTGCGGCCAGCTGACGCGGCTGTCAGCAAAGATGTTCCTGCCGCCACATAACGTAATAATTTCATTCTGCAGCGTGGCTCTGGCGGCGGTAAACAGGGGCTGCTGACCAAATTGCAAAAAAAGCGGAACCGCAGTCAGATGAGCATAGCGCTGACGCAGCGCGGCTTCCTGCTGACGTAACTGGCGGGCAGCGCGAGTTGCCTGCTCCGGTCTGGGGCTCCAGTGGCCCAGATCGGCCAGCGCCGTGAACATCTCATCCAGCGTCAGCGGATCAATCCATTTAACCGGCACGCCGAGCTGCTGTAGCTGGTCAATCTGCCGCTGCGGATTACCGCCTCGCCAGGCTAACACCAGATCCGGCTTAAGCTGCAGAATACGTTCAGCCTTGATGCCCTGCCAGTTTGCGACCTGCTCAATCTGTTTCGCCTGCGGCGGATAGTCGGACCAGGCGCTGACCGCAATCGGGGTAATCCCGGCAGCAAAGGCGAGTTCGGTAAGGTGAGGGGAGAGGGTAATCACGCGTGGCGGTGAAGCCAGCAGGCTGCCGCTTAACAGCAGCAGCCAGCAGAGGAGTAGCGTTTTAGCCACGCGCCAGATGCGCCAGCAGGTTCTCCACCATCAGCGAAGATTGCTTCGCCGCAACGCTTAAGAACTCATCAAAGCTGAGGTGAGATTGCTTATCGGCCACGTCGGAAATGGCGCGGACTACTACAAAAGGCACCTGGAATTGATGACAGACATGGCCGATAGCGGTGGCTTCCATCTCAACGGCAATCGCCTGTGGGAACAGATTACGAATGCGCGCCAGCGGTTCGGCACCATTGATAAAGGCATCACCGCTGACCACCAGACCGCGTACGGCATTCAGATCCAGCTGCTGAATACAGGCTTCTGCAGCGGCGATAAGCTTGCTGTCTGCCACAAACGCCGCCGGACAACCCGCCATCTGACCCGGCTCATAACCAAAAGCGGTGACGTCAGCATCGTGATAACGCACTTCTTCTGACACCACGATATCACCGACGCTGAGCGACGGCGCTAAACCGCCAGCCGAACCGGTGTTGATCACCACATCCGGCTTGCAGAGCTGCAGCAGCAGCGTGGTACCCAGCGCGGCAGAGGTTTTACCGATGCCAGATTTCAGCAGAGCCACCTCAACGCCCTGCAGGGTGCCGGTATAAATTTCACAACCCGCCAGCGACAGCGTTTGACGGTTTTCAATTTTGTCGCGCAGCAGTGTGACTTCCTGCTCCATCGCGCCAATAATGCCTGCTTTCATAGTGAGTTCCGCTAATGTAAAGAATCAAAATTTAGGGCATAGTCTACCATGGCATTCAGGGGATTAATTCACGAAAAAATAAGGGGTAATCCATGTCAGCGATCAATTTCAGGAAGAAGATCAGCTTCTCGCGCCCTTATAACAGCCGCAAGGAACCGGAAGGCGAATATTACATTACGCGCCATTTTGAGAGCGATCGCGGACGGATTATAAACTCCGCCGCAATCCGGCGTTTGCAGCAAAAAACGCAGGTGTTTCCGCTGGAGCGTAACGCTGCCGTTCGTTCCCGCCTGACGCATTCGCTGGAGGTGCAGCAGACCGGGCGTTACATCACCAAAGAGATCCTGCAAACCCTGAAGATGCAGGGCGGGCTGGCGCAGTATGGTCTTGATGAGCTGGAAGGCGCGTTTGAAAGTCTGATAGAGATGGCCTGTCTGATGCATGATGTCGGTAATCCGCCTTTTGGCCATTTTGGCGAGGCGGCGATTAACGACTGGTTTGAAGAGAACCTCTCTGCCGAGCTGGTGGATCCGCTGGTGGCCGGCGTGGAAGGAGAAGCACAGCGTAAAGCCTTTGATCAACTCAACGACATGATCCGCCAGGATCTCTGCCACTTTGAAGGTAATGCGCAGGCGATCCGGATGGTGCATACGCTGCTGCAACTGAATCTCAGTTATTCTCAGGTCGCCTGCATCCTGAAATATACCGCGCCTGCCTGGTGGCAGGGGGAAAAGCCCGCCGAATTTAGCGTACTCATGAAGAAGCCTGGGTTTTATCTCTCTGAGCAGGATTATATTGCCGACCTGCGTGCTGCCACCAATATGGAAGAACACCACCGTTTTCCGCTGACTTATATAATGGAAGCTGCGGATGATATCTCCTATTGTATTGCCGATTTGGACGACGCTGTAGAAAAAGATATCTTTAATGTTGAAAGTTTGTATGAGTTTCTCAATAAAGCCTGGGGGCCGGTTAAAAATAATGACGCTTTCAGCCGGACTATTGGCGAAGCCTGGCGTGAAGCCTGCAGTAAAAAACGCCGAAGCCGCAGCGATCAATTTTTTATGTCACTCCGCGTAAATGTTCAGAGCGTGCTGGTAAGCTATGCGGTGAAACGTTTTGTTGATAATCTTCCTGCTATATTCGATGGAAGTTTTAACCATGCGCTACTGGAAGATGAGGGTGAAGAGGGCCGCTTACTGCAATTGTTTAAAACCGTTGCGCGCCAGCAGGTCTTTAATCATTCTGAAGTAGAGCAGCTGGAGTTGCAGGGTTACCGGGTGATTAAAGGGCTGCTGGAGATCTATCAGCCGCTGATGCGCCTTAATTACGAAGCCTTTACCACGCTGATAAATGAAGATTTCCTGCGTCAGCATCCGATCGAAACCCGGCTTTTTCATAAGCTCTCGGGTAAACACCGTAAAGCCTATTTGCATAAGATGCGTAATCTTGTGGTAGAACATAAATATCAGCGTCTGTTGTGGGAACGTTATTATCGCTTCCGGCTCATTCAGGATTATATCAGTGGTATGACCGATCTCTATGCCTGGGATGAGTACCGACGACTGATGGCGGTAGAATAAGCAGCCAATTGTAAAGAGCGCGAATAAATTTTTACTTTTGCCTTAAACTTTTAAAGGAACTTCGCGCTAAAACATTTATCTCACCTTTCGACCACAGCAATGGTCTGAACAGTAATCTTATTGAGAAACGAAAAATGAAAAAAAAGACCTTAATGTTAAGTGCGCTGGCGTTGAGCCTGAGCATGGCGCTCGCCCCTGTTACTGTTTCTGCTGCGCAAACGGCCTCTTCCGATAGCCTGCAACAGCCAAGTCTGGCACCGATGCTGGAGAAGGTGATGCCGTCTGTGGTCAGTATCAGCGTCGAGGGGACCACCACGGTGAAAACCCCGCGTATGCCGCAGCAATTTCAGCAATTCTTTGGCGACAATTCGCCATTCTGCCAGGATGGTTCCCCGTTCCAGGGTTCACCGATGTGCCAGAACGGCGACGGTGCAGGCGGTAACGGCGGCGCGCCAGTGCCTGATACACAGCAGGAAAAATTCCGTGCTCTGGGATCGGGCGTCATCATTAACGCTGAAAAAGGCTATGTGGTAACTAATAACCACGTCGTGAATAATGCCACCAAAATTCAGGTACAGCTCAGCGACGGTCGTCGCTATGACGCCAAAGTCATCGGTAAAGATCCCAGCTCTGACATTGCCCTGATTCAGCTGCAGGAAGCCAAAAATCTTACCGCAGTCAAAATCGCTGACTCTGACAACCTGCGCGTCGGCGATTATACCGTGGCGATCGGCAACCCTTATGGTCTGGGTGAAACGGTCACCTCAGGTATCGTCTCCGCGCTGGGACGCAGTGGCCTGAACGTGGAAAACTACGAAAACTTTATCCAGACAGATGCGGCCATTAACCGGGGCAACTCCGGTGGTGCGCTGGTTAACCTCAACGGTGAACTGATCGGGATTAACACCGCCATTCTGGCGCCCGATGGCGGCAACATCGGTATCGGCTTTGCTATCCCCAGCAACATGGTGAAAAACCTGACGGCACAGATGGTCGAGTTTGGTCAGGTGAAACGCGGCGAGCTGGGCGTGCAGGGGACTGAGCTGAACTCCGAGCTGGCAAAAGCGATGAAGGTCGACGCACAACGTGGTGCCTTTGTCAGCCAGGTGCTGCCAGACTCAGCGGCCGCCAAAGCCGGTATTAAGGCGGGCGACGTCATTGTGTCGATGAACGGTAAACCGCTGAGCAGCTTTGCTTCGCTGCGTGCGGAAGTGGGCTCACTGCCGGTTGGCACCACCCTGAAACTGGGACTGCTGCGTGACGGCAAACCGGTCGATGTCTCTGTTCAGTTGCAGCAGAGCAGCCAGTCAAAAGTGCAGTCCGCGACCATCTACACCGGTATTGAAGGCGCCGATCTCAGTAATATCGAAGCGGGTGCCAAAGGTGTCCGGGTTGATAACGTGAAACCGGGCAGTGCCGCGGCGCGTATCGGCCTGAAAAAGGGCGATGTGATCCAGGGCGTTAACCAGCAGGTAGTGACCAACCTGGGTGAGCTGCGCAAAGTTCTCGACAGCAAGCCGTCCGTTCTGGCGCTGAATGTGAAACGCGGCGACAGCAGTATCTATCTGCTGATGCAGTAAGCGAACAGCAACGGATGAAGAGGCGGACTGCGGTCCGCCTTTTTTATGTCCACTCTCTGCCTCCTCAGAGTGTGATGCTCACCGCAAATTCGGCAAATGACGGCCTGGCTCTGTGCAATTGCACAATGTTCTGCGTGCTGTGCATGCGTATTCTGTTTCTCCCCCTCTTTTTCAGGAGTAATGGATGGCTACCTATCACCTTGATGCCCGGCTGGCACAGGATATCGTGGCGCGCACCATGAAAATTATTGACAGCAATGTCAACGTGATGGATGCGCGGGGCCGGATTATCGGCAGCGGTGACCGGGAACGTATTGGGGAGTTGCACGAAGGTGCATTGCTGGTGCTCTCTCAGGGGCGCGTTGTCGACATCGATGAGGCCGTGGCTAAACATCTCCATGGCGTGCGGCCTGGCATTAACCTGCCGCTGCGCATCGATGGTGACATCGTTGGGGTGATCGGCCTGACCGGTGAGCCGCTGGCGCTGCGGCATTATGGCGAGCTGGTCTGCATGACCGCAGAGATGATGCTGGAGCAGGCCCGGCTGCTGCATATGCTGGCGCAGGACAGCCGTCTGCGTGAAGAGCTGGTGCTGAACCTGATCCGCAGCGATACCCTGTCGCCACAGCTGACCGAATGGGCGCAGCGGCTCGGTATCGATCTCAATCAGCCGCGTGTGGTCGCCGTGGTGGAAGTGGATAGTGGTCAGCTCGGCGTCGACAGCGCGATGTCAGAGCTACAGCAGCTGCAAACGCTGCTGACCACGCCGGAGCGGGACAATCTGATCGCGATTGTGTCACTGACCGAAATGGTGGTGCTAAAACCGGCCCTTAATGGGCATGGGCGTCACGATCAGGAAGATCATCGCCGCCGCGTAGAGCAGTTACTACAGCGGATGAAAGAGAGCGGTCATCTTCGGATGCGTATCGCGCTGGGCAACTTCTTTACCGGACCCGGCAGCATCGCACGCTCTTACCGGACGGCGCGCACCACGATGATGGTGGGCAAGCAACGTATGCCCGAGGTGCGCAGCTATTTTTATCAGGATCTGGTGCTGCCCGTGCTGCTCGACAGCCTGCGGGGTGGCTGGCAGGCCAATGAGCTCGCCCGGCCACTGGCGAAGCTCAAGAGCATGGATAACAACGGCTTGCTGCGCCGCACGCTGATCGCCTGGTTCACCCATAACGTCCAGCCGAGCGCCACCGCGCGTGCGCTGTTCATTCATCGTAATACGCTGGAATACCGGCTGAACCGGATTTCTGAACTGACCGGACTGAATCTTGGCCATTTTGATGACAGGCTGTTGCTCTATGTTGCTTTGCAACTGGATGAGCAGGGCTGAAGTGAAGATTTGCGGCATAAAAAAGGCCAGCAATGCTGGCCTCTCTGGTCGGGCAGGAAATTAACGACCGTTACGGGTTAATTTTTCCAGATCCGATTCAATTTCAGTGATCTTGTGAGAAACCACGCTTTCCAGGTGACGCAGGTCATCCAGAATTTTGCGTTTCAGATCCACTTCAACCTGATCGCGCTGGCAAATCTGGTCCAGTTCATCGATGACATAACGCAGATTCGGGCTGATTTCCTGAACTTCTTTGTAGCCCTGGGTCGCATGATCGGCAACAACCGTTTTGCGCTGGCGCGGATATTTGAATTTGACGCTCTTCGCGAAAAACTCACCTTTATCTTTGCGGAAGTAGATTTTCAGAATGTCGTTATTGGCTTCCTGACGCAGGCTATAGCGGTCAATGTCGTCCGGGTTACTGATACCTAAGCTTTTCAGATTGTCATACATAGCGTTGTTTCCATCGAAAGTGAGAAGCGCGCAGACTTGTTCATGACGTCCGTCAACTGTAGACATAAATAAGCGGGATGAACATTGCGCGACAGGATTTAACTGGCGCGGATTATGACCTGGATAAAAACTAAACGCACCAGTTAATTCGCGACGCGAAGCATGTTGTTTGGGAATCACTGTAAAGAAAAGATGACGGGCTGGAAACCAGCCCGTCGCTTAAATCATTCGATGGTGCGCAGCAGCTCGTTAATACCGGTTTTGCCAAGCGTTTTCGCATCCACTTTCTTCACGATCACGGCACAGTAGAGGCTGTAGCTGCCATCTTTAGAGGGCAGGTTACCTGAGACCACCACGGATCCCGCAGGAACACGGCCGTAATGCACTTCGCCGGTCTCGCGGTCATAGATTTTGGTGCTCTGACCGATGTAAACGCCCATTGAGATCACGGAACCTTCTTCAACAATCACGCCTTCAACGATTTCAGAGCGCGCGCCAATGAAGCAGTTATCTTCGATGATGGTCGGGTTCGCCTGCAGCGGCTCCAGCACGCCACCGATACCCACGCCGCCAGAAAGGTGAACGTTTTTACCAATCTGCGCACAGGAGCCAACGGTCGCCCAGGTGTCCACCATGGTGCCTTCATCCACAAAGGCGCCAATGTTGACGTAAGAAGGCATCAGCACCGTGTTGCGGGCGATATAGGCACCCTGACGCACAGCCGCAGGCGGCACGACGCGGAAACCGGCTTCTTTGAAACGTGCTTCATCCCAGCCAGCAAACTTCATCGGCACTTTGTCGTAAAAGCGGGTTTCTGCACCTTCCATCACCTGATTGTCATTGATGCGGAAAGAGAGCAGTACGGCTTTCTTCAGCCACTGATGCGTTACCCACTCGCCGTCGATCTTCTCAGAAACGCGCAGTGCACCGCTGTCCAGCAGGGCGATCACCTGGTTGATGGCATCACGGGTTTCGCTGTCGACGCTGGCGGGTGTGATGTCAGCGCGACGTTCGAAGGCGGATTCAATAACGCTCTGTAACTGTTGCATATTTTTTTCCTGATCTGTCATGTGCGATGCCGGGCAATACCCCGACACAAGTAAAGAGATTAATGTTTACAAATCGAGTCTGGTCACACTTTATCGTTTGGATTAAGGGCCTCTGTCAACCGTTGTCGCAACGCTTTTCGCATTTCTTCGTCCAGTGCCTGACGTTCACTGTTGGCCAGAATAAACAAATCTTCGACCCGCTCGCCGATGGTGCTGATGCGTGCGCCATGCAGTGAGACTCCGAGATCGGCAAAGACTTCACCGACCCGCGCCAGCAGGCCTGGCTGATCCAGCGCCACCAGTTCCAGATAGCTGCGACGATCGGTATGCGTCGGCAGGAAATTGACCTCGGTATCGACGCTGAAATGCCTGAGTTTGGCCGACGGACGGCGGGTACGCGGGGGCGCCCACTCTGACTGGGTTATCGCCTGCTCCAGCGCCTGAATGATCATCGGATGGCGATCCGGAGAGAGCGGGCTGCCATCCGGCTCCAGCACAATAAAGGTATCCATCGCCATGCCGTCGCGGCTGGTAAAGATTTGCGCATCGTGCACGCTGAGATTACGGCGATCGAGTTCACCTGCCACGGCGGCAAACAGGTGTGGGCGATCGGGACTCCAGATAAAGATTTCGGTCCCGCCGCGCGTGGCCTGCGGACTGACCAGCACCAGCGGTTTTTTCAGGTCGTGAACCAGCAGGTGGCGGGCATGCCAGGCGATCTGATTCGGCGTATGGCGCAGGAAGTAGTCAGCGCGGCAGCGATTCCAGATCTGGTGCAGACGCTCTTCATCGATGTTGTCCATCCGCAGCAGCGCCAGCGCCTGCAGGCGATGATGACGCACCCGCTCACGCAGATCCGGACTGTTTTCCATGCCGCGTCGCAACTGCTTCTCGGTGGCGAAAAAGAGCTCGCGTAACAGGCTCTGCTTCCAGCTGTTCCACAGACTTTCATTGGTGGCGCAGATATCGGCTACGGTCAGGCAAACCAGATAGCGCAGCCGGTTCTCATTCTGCATCACCTCGGCGAACTGCTGTATCACCGTCGGGTCCTGAATATCGCGCCGCTGTGCTGTCACCGACATCAGCAGATGATGACGCACCAGCCAGGCCACCAGCTGGGTTTCACGTGAGTTGAGACCGTGCATTTCAGCAAAGTCGAGCGCATCCTGCGCGCCGAGAATAGAGTGATCGCCGCCGCGCCCTTTGGCAATGTCATGCAGCAGCGCGGCCATCAGCAACAGCTCCTGTTGCGGCAGGCGCGGCCATAACTCGACGCACAGTGGATGCTGCGGGCGGGTGCTTTCATTGGCAAAACTTTCCAGCTTCTGCAACACCCGAATGGTGTGCTCATCTACGGTGTAGGCGTGAAACAGATCGAACTGCATCTGTCCGACGATATGGCCCCACAGCGGCGTATAAGCCCACAGCACGCTATAGCGATGCATCGGCACCAGCGCCCGGCTGACCGCGCCGGGATGGCGCAGAATCGACATAAAGGTGCGGCGCGCTTCCGGAATCTGACACAGCGGCTGTTTAAGATGACGACGCGCATGGCGCAGGTGACGCAGGGTGGTGGAGTAGATCCCTTTGATGCTGTCATTACGCACCATGACGTAGAACATGCGCAGGATTGCCTGCGGCTCTCGCCGGAACAGCGTTTCGTCGCGCAGGTCGATCAAATCGCCACGCAGCTGGAAATCGTCATCAATAGGCCTGGGCTTTTCGTTGGTGGAGAGCGCCAGAATCGCCTCATCAAACAGCTGCAGCAGCATCTGATTCAGTTCGCCGATACGCCGCGTGACCCGATAGAAATCTTTCATCATCCGCTCGACCGGCTCATTGCCCTCGCCCTGATAATTCAGGCGTTGTGCCACGCTGAGCTGGCGATCAAACAGCAGGCGATTATCGTAGCGGGGCAGGGAGAGGTGCAGGGCAAAGCGGATGCGCCAGAGAAATGCCTGACATTCGTTGAGTTCGCTGCGCTCCGCGTCGGTGAGGAAACCAAAGCCGACCATCTCATCCAGCGTGGTGGCGCCAAAATGGCGTCGGGCGACCCACTGCAGCGTATGAATGTCCCGCAGGCCACCGGGGCTGCTTTTAATGTCCGGTTCAAGGTTATAGCTGGTGCCGTGATAACGCTTGTGGCGCTCCTGCTGCTCTTCAATTTTGGCGGCGAAAAAGCAGGATGAGGGCCAGAAACCATCGCTGAAGATGTTTTTCTGTAATTCCAGAAACAGCGCCACATCGCCGGTCAGCATGCGTGACTCAATCAGATTGGTGGCAACGGTCAGGTCAGATAACCCCTCCAGCAGGCACTCTTCCAGCGTGCGGACGCTGTGACCCACTTCCAGCTTAAGGTCCCACATCAGCGTTAACAGATCGCTGGTGCGCTGCGCAGCCTGTTCATTCAGCGGCTGGCGGCTCAGGATCAGGACGTCAATATCAGAGAGTGGATGCAGCTCGGCACGGCCATAGCCGCCAACGGCGACCAGCGCGATAGCCGGCATCTCATCAAAGCCAAAAAAGCGCCACAGGCGACGCAGCAGCCGATCGATAAACAGCGTGCGGGCATCAATCAGCGGCTCAACGGGTTCACCGGCATCAAACGCGGCGGCCAGATGTTGCTGAAACTGCTCCAGCCGCGGCTTCAGAATGTCACGTGTCAGCTGGTCGTCACCCCATTCGGCTGGCGAATCGACCAGACCGTTTTTCACATCTTCTGACAGACTCACGCTCATACAGCTCTTCTCTTTTTTAGCCAAAAAAAAGCCGGCTCAGCGCCGGCTTGATCTGTAATGGGGGAATTACCCTTCGGCGACAAGCATAGCGGGCAGCGTGTCGTCTTTGCGCAGGGTTAAAATCTCACAGCCGTTCTCCGTCACCACAATAGTATGCTCATACTGCGCGGACAAGCTGCGATCTTTGGTTTTTACCGTCCAGCCATCTTTCATGGTGCGGATGCGGTAATCCCCGGCATTGACCATCGGTTCTACCGTAAAGGTCATGCCCGCCTGGAGTACCACGCCGCCATCATCGGCATCGTAATGCAGCACCTGAGGCTCTTCATGGAAACCCTTGCCGATACCGTGACCGCAATATTCGCGCACCACAGAGAAGTCGTTGGCTTCAACATATTTCTGGATGGCGCGGCCCAGTTCGCGCAGGCGGATGCCGGGCTTGATCAGACGCAGTGAGAGATAGAGGCTCTCCTGCGTGACACGGCACAGGCGTTCGCCCTGAATGGTCGGCTTACCGACGATAAACATCTTTGAGGTATCGCCGTGGTATTCATCTTTAATTACGGTGACATCGATATTCACTACATCGCCATCTTTTAACGGACGATCATCGCTGGGGATCCCGTGGCACACCACTTCATTCACCGAGATGCAGACTGACTTCGGAAAGCCGTGATAGCCGAGGCAGGCGGAGACAGCCTGTTGCTTTTGAGTAATGTGATCGTGGCAGATGCGGTCCAGTTCACCGGTGGTCACACCCGGTTTTACGTAAGGCTCGATCATCTCCAGCACTTCGGCGGCCAGTCGGCCCGCGACGCGCATTTTTTCGATTTCTTCAGGGGTTTTAATTGAAATTGCCATTAAATTAATCCGCAGTTGTCGAAATTTTCGACAATAATAAGTTCTGTGCTGTCATGTTAGCAGCCAGCAAATGGGCTGCCAAATAGAGAACGCGCTGACCTCCGTCAGCGATCATTTATTGGCGTCCCTGGGCTGGTTGTGGTATAAAGCGCGCCGACGATTCTCTGTATGGCCGTTTCGGTCAGCAGGAAACGCATAACTCTCATTATGTGTAATAAAACACACATGTATCGACACATACGCCGGGGTGCCTTGAAAGAGGTCGGTCGTATGGGATACATGGAGGCCCAACCCCAATCAAACTTTAGAGGTTTTATCATGGCAACTGTTTCCATGCGCGACATGCTCCAGGCTGGTGTTCACTTCGGTCACCAGACCCGTTACTGGAACCCAAAAATGAAGCCATTCATCTTTGGTGCTCGTAACAAGGTTCACATCATCAACCTGGAAAAAACTGTACCTATGTTCAACGAAGCTCTGGCTGAACTGAACAAGATCTCTTCCCGTAAAGGTAAGATCCTGATCGTAGGTACTAAGCGTGCTGCTGCTCAGGCGGTAAAAGAGTCTGCACTGAGCTGCGACCAGTTCTTCGTAAACCACCGCTGGTTGGGTGGCATGCTGACTAACTGGAAAACCGTGCGTCAGTCAATCAAGCGTCTGAAAGATCTGGAGATTCAGTCTCAGGATGGTACTTTCGACAAACTGACCAAAAAAGAAGCGCTGATGCGTGCGCGTGAGCTGGCCAAGCTGGAAAACAGCCTGGGCGGTATCAAAGATATGGGCGGTCTGCCAGACGCGCTGTTTGTTGTCGATGCTGACCACGAACACATCGCAATCAAAGAAGCAAACAACCTGGGTATCCCGGTATTTGCTATCGTTGATACCAACTCAGATCCAGATGGCGTTGATTTCGTTATCCCAGGTAACGACGATGCGATCCGTGCTGTAAACCTGTACCTGACTGCCGTTGCGACCACCGTTCGCGAAGGCCGCTCTCAGGACCTGGCTGAGCAAGCTGAAGAAGCGTCTTTAGAAAACGCTTAATAAGGTTTGCTCTGCATAAGAGCCCTTAGCATTCAGATGTGATCTGTAAGGGGCCTATACTGGCCCCTTTATTTTATCTAAGTCTGTTACGCCCCCAACCGGACGGCGGGACAGAGTAAATTTTCCGCAAATAAGTGTCTGCTGGTGCAAACGTACACAGGCACGAACCGAGGATTCTGGAATGGCTGACATTACCGCTGCATTGGTAAAAGAACTGCGTGAGCGTACTGGCGCTGGCATGATGGATTGCAAAAAAGCGCTGACTGAAGCGAATGGCGACATTGAGCTGGCGATTGAGAACATGCGTAAGTCTGGCGCAATCAAAGCAGCGAAAAAAGCAGGCAACGTTGCTGCTGATGGCGTAATCAAAACCAAGATCGTTGGCGACTACGGCGTGATTCTGGAAGTAAACTGCCAGACTGACTTCGTTGCAAAAGATGGCGGTTTCCAGGCGTTCGCAGACAAAGTTCTGGATGTGGCTGCAGCTGATCGCGTTACCGACGTTGAAGTTCTGAAAGCGCAGTTCGAAGAAGAGCGCGTTGCACTGGTTGCTAAAATCGGTGAGAACATCAACATCCGTCGCGTTGCTATCCTGGAAGGCGCAGAGCTGGGCAGCTACCTGCACGGCGCACGTATCGGCGTTCTGGTTTCAACCAAAGGCGCTAACGAAGATCTGATCAAACAGATCGCGATGCACGTTGCCGCAAGCAAGCCTGAATTCGTTAAGCCAGAAGACGTTTCTGCTGACGTGGTTGATAAAGAGTACCAGGTTCAGCTGGACATCGCGATGCAGTCTGGCAAGCCAAAAGAGATCGCAGAGAAGATGGTTGAAGGCCGTATGAAGAAATTCACCGGCGAAGTCTCTCTGACTGGTCAGGCTTTCGTTATCGACCCAAGCAAAACCGTTGGCCAGGCTCTGAAAGAGCAGGGCGCTGACGTTATCAACTTCATCCGCTTCGAAGTTGGTGAAGGCATCGAGAAAGTTGAGTCTGACTTCGCTGCAGAAGTTGCAGCAATGTCCAAACAGTCTTAATGCTCTGAAAGAACCGCCAGATGGCGGTTCTTTTTTGTCTGTGAATCGCAACAGATACGTTTTCAGTTTCATCCCAATAGCAATTTCATTGCGGTAAGCGGATGATCGATCAGAATTTACTTCTCCTTTACACCCAATCTTCCAGGAAGAACTGACCATGGCGACCAACGCAAAACCTGTTTATCAACGTATCCTGCTTAAACTCAGCGGCGAAGCCCTGCAAGGCGCTGAAGGTTTTGGTATCGACGCGAGTGTGCTTGACCGCATGGCACAAGAGGTAAAAGAGCTGGTTGAACTGGGCATCCAGGTTGGCGTGGTGATTGGCGGAGGGAACCTGTTCCGTGGAGCGAGCCTGCAGCAGGCCGGCATGAACCGCGTTGTGGGTGACCACATGGGTATGCTGGCAACCGTGATGAACGGCCTGGCGATGCGTGATGCACTGCACCGCGCCTATGTGAATGCACGCCTGATGTCAGCGATTCCACTGAATGGCGTCTGTGACAACTACAGCTGGGCAGAAGCAATCAGCCTGCTGCGTAACAACCGCGTGGTGATCTTCTCCGCCGGTACCGGTAACCCGTTCTTCACCACTGACTCTGCAGCGTGTCTGCGCGGCATTGAGATTGAAGCGGACGTCGTGCTGAAAGCGACCAAAGTGGACGGCGTCTACTCTGCGGATCCGGTGAAAAGCCCGGACGCAACGCTGTATGAGCAACTGACCTATGCTGAAGTGCTGGATCAGGAGCTGAAAGTGATGGATCTTGCGGCCTTTACCCTGGCGCGTGACCACAAATTACCTATCCGTGTTTTCAACATGAATAAGCCTGGCGCACTGCGTCGCGTAGTGATGGGTGAAAAAGAAGGCACCCTGATTACGCATTAATACCCGAGGCGAGATAAAATAAGGTATATTCTGTCAGCGCGATGATAATGCATCGCGCACCAGTCAGGATTATCGATGATTATCGATCCCGCTTCCGGTTACGCCGGAACTGGCCAGGTCAAACCGAATCCAAGGGTTTCAACGTGATTAACGACATCAAAAAAGATGCTGACACGCGCATGGAAAAATGCGTTGAAGCATTCAAAACCACCATCAGCAAAGTGCGCACCGGTCGTGCTTCACCTTCGCTGCTCGACGGCATCGTCGTCGAATATTACGGCACGCCGACGCCACTGCGTCAGCTGGCTTCTGTCACTGTGGAAGATTCACGCACGCTGAAAATCAACGTGTTTGATCGTTCACTGAGTCCGGCAGTCGAAAAAGCGATCATGAAGTCCGATCTCGGTCTGAACCCAAGTTCAGCCGGTACCGACATCCGTGTTCCGCTGCCTGCGCTGACAGAAGAGCGTCGTAAAGATCTGATTAAAATCGTGCGCGGCGAAGCCGAGCAGGGCCGTGTGTCGGTACGTAACGTCCGTCGCGATGCCAACGATAAAATCAAAGCGCTGCTGAAAGATAAAGAGATCAGCGAAGACGACGAACGTCGTGCGCAGGATGAAGTGCAAAAAATGACCGATGCGTACATCAAGAAAGTTGATGCTGCACTGTCAGAAAAAGAGACGGAGCTGATGGATTTCTAATCCCATCACTGCCGGACAAAACGCCGTACAGAGAGGTATTCGTATGAATGCGACATCTGGCGGCGTTTTACATTGTGCCTGTGGGCACGCTGACTTCACACGGATAGCTTCATGAAGCGATTAACTCTGCTGGGATCCACCGGCTCTATCGGCACCAGTACGCTGGCGGTGGTGCGCGCCAACCCGGCGCTTTATCAGATTACGGCGCTGGTTGCCGGCCATAACGTGGCGCTGATGGCCGAGCAGTGTGCGGCCTTTACACCGCGCTTCGCCTGCATGGCAGACGAGGCATCCGCCGCTGCGTTGCGTGAGCGACTGAGAGCAATCAGGGTCAATACTGAAGTGCTCTCCGGCGTTCAGGCAGCCTGTGAGCTGGCCGCGCTGGATGAGGTGGATCAGGTGATGGCGGCGATCGTTGGCGCATCGGGTTTGCTGCCGACGCTGGCGGCCATTCGCGCCGGAAAAACGGTGCTGCTGGCCAACAAAGAATCGCTTGTCACCTGCGGCCGTTTGTTTATGGAGGCCGTGCGTCATCATAACGCACAGTTACTACCGGTCGACAGCGAGCATAACGCCATTTTTCAGAGTTTACCGGCTACCATCCAGCATCAGTTAGGTTACGCTGACCTGCGGGATAATGGCATTGAGTCGATTATCCTTACGGGATCGGGTGGTCCTTTTCGTGACACAGATTTAGCGGATCTCAGCGCCATGTCGCCAGATCAGGCCTGTGCACATCCGAACTGGTCGATGGGGAGAAAAATCTCTGTCGATTCGGCCACCATGATGAATAAAGGTCTTGAGTACATTGAAGCCCGTTGGTTGTTTAATGCCAGCGCAGCGCAGATGGAAGTGATACTCCACCCACAGTCGGTGATTCACTCCATGGTGCGATACTGCGATGGCAGCGTGCTGGCTCAATTAGGTTCTCCTGATATGCGTACGCCGATTGCCCACAGCATGGCCTGGCCTTCGCGCATCAATGCAGGCGTGACGCCGCTGGATTTTACCCGCATGTCGGCGCTCTCCTTTGCAGAACCTGATTTTAGTCGCTACCCCTGTCTGAAACTGGCCATTGATGCCTGTGATGCAGGGCAGGCGGCGACCACCACGCTGAATGCAGCCAACGAGGTTGCCGTCGCGGCTTTCCTGAATCACCAGATCCGCTTCACCGACATTGCCGCGCTTAATAGTGAGGTGATGGCGGCACAAGTGTGTCCGGAGCCGGATTCGGTGGACGCTGTCCTTGAAATCGATCGCACTGCGCGCGCGCTGGCGACAGAAATGTTGCCGCGTTTCACGTCGTGATGCCGATCGTTATGAGGCCATTTGTTCGCTTCAGGTGAAAATGATATAGTCGCTGGCTCGCGTTTCACGGTCTGTCACCGAATTCGGTGTGGCCCGGCACTGAGAGTGTGTCGGGATTTGAATCGGGCGCAATGTATTCAGAAACCACAGCATTTCTGATGAAAGGAATTGGTTAAGCGTTATGTCGTCTAACAATCACAACAACACTGATGACCAGCAGGGAAACGGTCCGCGCCACGTCGCTATCATCATGGATGGCAATGGCCGCTGGGCCAAAAATCAGGGAAAATTGCGCATTTCAGGCCACAAAGCTGGCGTTAAATCGGTACGCCGTGCCGTCAGCTTTGCGGTCAGTAACAATCTTGAAGCCCTGACGCTTTACGCCTTCAGCAGTGAAAACTGGAGTCGTCCGCCGCAGGAAGTCACCGCATTAATGGAACTCTTTGTCTGGGCGCTTGATAGTGAAGTGAAGAGCCTGCACAAACACAATGTTCGCTTACGCGTCATTGGCGATACCAGCCGTTTCAGCCCGCGTATTCAGGAACGTATTCGCCGTTCTGAGACGCTGACCGCAAATAATAGTGGCCTGACGCTCAACATTGCTGCCAACTATGGCGGCCGTTGGGATATTATCGAAGGCGTGAAAAAACTGGCTGAACAGGTTCAGGAAGGATTACTGCGACCTGACCAGATTACCGAAGAGAGCCTGACGTCGCAGCTCTGTATGCAGGAGCTGGCGCCAGTGGATTTAGTGATAAGGACCGGGGGAGAGCATCGGATTAGCAACTTCCTGCTGTGGCAGATTGCCTATGCTGAATTCTATTTTACCGATGTGCTCTGGCCGGATTTCGATGAACACGTTTTTGAAGGTGCACTGAATGCATTCTCTCTGCGGGAGCGTCGTTTTGGCGGCGCTGCACCAGGCGGCGCCTGAGCAATCTGGGGGTAACCTTTGCTGAAGTCTCGTCTGATTACCGCGTTGATATTAATTCCGCTGGTAATAGCTGCACTGTTCTGGTTACCGCCTGTTGGCTTCGCCCTGACAACAATCGTTATCTGCATGCTGGCAGCCTGGGAATGGGGTCAGTTTGCAGGGATGGCATCACGGCAACAGCGCGTCTGGCTGGCTGTACTTTGTGGTCTGCTGCTGGCGCTGATGCAGTTTACGCTGCCACCTTATCAACACACGGTGCATCTGCCACAGATCGCGACATCGCTTTGGGCGTCGCTGGTGTGGTGGGTCGTTGCACTGCTGCTAGTGCTCTCCTATCCCGCTTCTGCGGCCTTCTGGCGCCATTCGCGTCCCCTTCGCTTACTGTTTGGCGTGTTAACGCTGGTCCCTTTTTTCTGGGGCATGGTGGCGTTGCGCCAGTATCACTATGACACCGACCACTTCGCCGGTGCCTGGTGGCTGCTGTTTGTGTTGCTGCTGGTATGGGGAGCGGATTCAGGTGCTTATATGTTTGGCAAGATGTTCGGCAAGCACAAGCTGGCGCCAAAGGTCTCACCAGGCAAAACCTGGGAAGGCTTCCTGGGCGGTCTGGTCACCTCGGCGCTGATTGCAGTGCTGTTTGCGACGCTGGCGCCACTGACGGTTTCCACCGGTACGCTGGTGATTTGCGCGATTATCGCGACGCTGGCTTCTGTGCTGGGCGACCTCACTGAGAGCATGTTTAAACGTGAAGCGGGCATCAAAGACAGTGGTAATCTGATTCCTGGTCACGGCGGCATTCTTGATCGTATTGATAGTCTGACTGCGGCGGTGCCGGTGTTTGCCTGTTTATTGCTGCTGGTGTTTCGCACCCTTTAAGGACAGGCAAAGATGTTGAGCATACTCTGGAGTTTCGTCGCCTTTATCGTTGCGCTGGGCGTATTAATTACCGTTCATGAGTTTGGACATTTCTGGGTCGCTCGTCGCTGTGGCGTCAAAGTTGAGCGCTTTTCCATTGGTTTTGGTAAGTCGCTCTGGCAGCGCCGTGATCGCCACGGCACCGAATTTGTCATCGCGCTGATTCCCCTTGGCGGCTACGTTAAAATGCTCGACGAGCGTGTTGAAAGCGTGCCAGCCGAATTTCGTAATCAGGCTTTTAACAACAAAGCCGTCTGGCAACGCGCCTCCATCATTGCGGCAGGTCCTGTCGCTAATTTCATCTTTGCCATCTTTGCCTACTGGGTTGTGTTTATTCACGGCGTGCCCGGCGTGCGCCCGGTAATCGGTGAAATTTTAAACGGTTCGGTGGCTGCGGAAGCTCAAATTACGCCCGGCATGGAACTTAAGGCTGTTGACGGTATCGAAACGCCTGACTGGGATGCTGTGCGTATGGCGCTGGTGGGTAAAATCGGCGACAGCAGCACCACCTTAACGGTGGCTCGATTTGGCGAGGACGCGACCCAGCAGAAACAGCTGGATTTGCGTAACTGGCAGTTTGAGCCTGATAAGCAGGATCCGGTCGTCGCGTTAGGGATTCAGCCACGCGGTCCGCAGATTGAGACCACGCTGGCAGAAGTGCAGGCGAACTCGCCAGCCAGTGAAGCCGGTTTGCAAGCAGGCGACAGGATCGTTAAAGTCGATGGTCAGCCATTATCGCAGTGGCAGACTTTTGTCATGCAGGTCCGGGATAACCCCGGCAAAAGCATGGCGCTTGAGGTGGATCGCGGCGGTGAGTCTATTGCGCTGACGATGACGCCAGAAGCGAAATCTGGCAGTAAAGCGGGATTTGCGGGTGTCATTCCGCGCATTGTTCCTCTGCCAGAAGAGTACAAGACGGTAAGACAGTATGGCGCGTTTGCGGCTATCGGTGAAGCTAGTGTAAAAACCTGGCAACTGATGAAGCTCACCGTCTCCATGCTGGGCAAGTTAATAACCGGTGATGTGAAGCTGAACAACCTGAGCGGGCCAATTTCGATTGCGCAGGGTGCAGGGTTGTCAGCAGAGTATGGGTTGATTTACTACCTGATGTTCCTGGCGTTGATTAGCGTCAACCTGGGCATCATCAACCTGTTCCCTCTGCCGGTTTTAGATGGTGGGCACTTGCTCTTCCTGGCGATCGAAAAGATCAAGGGTGGACCGGTGTCCGAGCGAGTTCAGGACTTTAGTTATCGCATCGGTTCAATTTTACTGGTGCTGTTAATGGGGCTTGCACTTTTCAATGATTTCTCACGTTTGTAACCGCTGGAACGCGAACATTCGAGGGATGTGTTAGGAAAACGCATAACAACGATGGCGATGAAAAAGTTGCTCATAGCGTCGCTGCTGTTTAGCAGCGCCACCGTTTACGGTGCAGACGATTTCGTAGTGAAGGATATTCATTTCGAAGGGCTGCAGCGAGTCGCCGTCGGCGCGGCTCTGCTGAGCATGCCAGTACGGGTTGGCGATACGGTGAATGACGATGATGTCAGAAATACCATTCGCTCGCTGTTCGCTACTGGCAACTTTGAGGATGTTCAGGTCCTGCGAGACGGTACAACGCTGATTGTCCAGGTCAAAGAACGTCCTACCATTGCCAGCATTACCTTCACCGGTAACAAAGCGGTGAAAGAGGATCAGCTCAAACAAAATCTGGAAGCCTCAGGTGTCCGTGTCGGCGAAGCGCTGGACCGTACCACCATCTCCTCTATCGAGAAGGGGCTTGAGGATTTCTACTACAGCGTAGGTAAATATACCGCCAACGTGAAAGCCGTGGTCACGCCACTGCCGCGTAATCGTGTGGATCTGAAGCTGGTCTTTACTGAAGGTGTCTCTGCAAAAATTCAGCAGATCAACATCGTCGGTAATAAAGCCTTTAGCTCCGATGAGCTGATTTCCCGCTTCCAGCTGCGCGATGAAGTGCCATGGTGGAACGTGGTCGGCGATCGTAAATATCAGAAGCAGAAACTGGCGGGTGACCTCGAGACCCTGCGCAGCTTCTATCTGGATCGTGGCTATGCACGCTTTAACATCGATTCGACGCAGGTCAGCCTGACGCCTGATAAAAAAGGCATCTACATCACGGTGAACATCACCGAAGGTGACCAGTACAAAATCGCTGGCGTGATCGTCAATGGCAGCATGGCGGGCCATTCAGCAGAAATTGAACATCTGACCAAGATTCCGGCGGGCGAGCTTTATAACGGCGCCAAAGTCACGAAAATGGAAGATGACATCAAGAAACTGCTGGGCCGCTACGGCTATGCCTATCCGCGCGTGGCAACACAGCCAGAAATCAACGACGCCGATAAAACCGTAAAACTGCATATCAATGTGGATGCGGGTAACCGTTATTATGTCCGTAACGTCCGTTTCGAAGGCAATGACACGTCGAAAGACTCCGTGTTACGTCGCGAAATGCGTCAGATGGAAGGCGCGTGGCTGGGCAGCGATCTGGTTGAACAGGGTAAAGAGCGCCTGAACCGTACCGGTTACTTTGAAACCGTTGATGTGGATACTCAGCGTGTGCCAGGTTCGCCGGACCAGGTTGACGTGGTCTACAAGGTTAAAGAGCGTAACACCGGTACCTTTAACTTCGGCGTCGGCTACGGCACCGAAAGTGGTGTGAGCTTCCAGGTCGGCGTCACGCAGGATAACTGGCTGGGCACCGGTAATACCGTGGGCATCAGCGGGACCAAGAACGATTACCAGACCTATGCTGAATTCTCGCTGACTGACCCTTACTTCACCGTTGATGGTGTCAGTCTGGGTGGTCGTCTGTTCTACAACGACTTTAAAGCAGATAACGCGGACCTTTCTGACTATACCAACAAAAGTTATGGTCTGGATGGCACGCTTGGCTTCCCGGTTAACGAAAACAACACCCTGCGTGTCGGTCTGGGCTATGTCCACAATGACCTGTCAAACATGCAGCCGCAGGTGGCGATGTGGCGTTATCTTGACTCGGTCGGCAAGCCGCAGCAGCTCAATGATGAAGGTGATTTCTCAGCAGATGACTTCACCTTTAACTACGGCTGGACTTATAACACCCTTGACCGCGGCTTCTTCCCGACGTCCGGTAACCGTACCAACCTGAACGGTAAGGTGACGATTCCGGGCTCGGATAACAGCTTCTATAAGGCCACGCTGGATACTCAGCAGTATGTGCCGATTAACCAGGATCGTACCTGGGTGCTGTTAGGCCGTGGTCGCGTAGGTTATGGCGATGGTCTCGACGGCAAAGAGATGCCGTTCTACGAGAACTTCTACGCCGGTGGTTCAAGCACCGTGCGCGGCTTCCAGTCCAACACCATTGGACCGAAAGCAGCCTACTTAAATAACAACTCGTCGAACTGCCGAATCGCCGATCCAAATGGCGTCTGTAAGTCTGACGATGCGGTGGGCGGTAACGCCATGGCGATTGCCAGCCTTGAGCTGATTACGCCAACGCCGTTCCTGAGCGAGAAGTATGCTAACTCGGTTCGTACCTCGGTGTTTGTCGATGCCGGTACAGCGTGGGATACCCATTGGGAAAATACCGCAGAAACGCGTGCGGCGGGCATTCCTGACTACAGCGATCCAAACAATATCCGTGTATCCAGCGGTGTTGCGCTACAGTGGATGTCACCGCTCGGCCCGCTGGTGTTCTCTTACGCCCAGCCGATGAAGAAAGTCGATGGAGACAAGTCAGAGCAGTTCCAGTTTAACATTGGTAAAACCTGGTAATGTTCTGAGCATGGATGCATAGCTGAAGTATTGCTGCCGGACAGCACCTGTTGCTGTTCCGGGGCAAACACTGTGTCGCTGACACAAACGTTGATGGTAAGGAGTTTATAGTGAAAAAGTTGTTGTGTGCCGCAGGTCTGGGTCTTGCTTTAGCGGTCTCCGCTGGTGTTCAGGCTGCCGACAAAATTGCAGTGGTAAACGTGTCCAGCATTTTCCAACAGTTACCGCAACGTGCGACTGTTGCTAAACAGCTGGAAAACGAGTTCAAAGGCCGTGCAACTGAGTTGCAGAGCCAGGAGCGCGATCTGCAAACCAAAATGCAGCGTCTGCAGCGTGACGGTTCTACCATGAAGGCGAGCGAACGCAGCCGTATGGAAAAAGATGTCATGTCTCAGCGTGAAGCTTTCTCTACAAAAGCCCAGTCTTTTGAGCAGGATAATCGCCGTCGTCAGATGGAAGAGCGTAACAAGCTGCTGAGCCGTATTCAGGATGCCGTGAAGAAAGTCGCTGACAGCGATGGTTACGACGTCGTGATCGACGCTAACGCGGTGGCTTATGCGTCAAACGCAAAAGACATCACTGCTGACGTGCTGAAACAGGTTAAATAATTCATGTCATCTATTCGACTGGCTGATTTAGCCCAGCAGTTGGATGCAGAATTGCACGGAGATGGCGATATCGTCATCTCCGGCATTGCTTCTATGCAATCCGCCACAACTGGCCAAATCACTTTTCTTGCAAACAGCCGTTACCGCGAGCAACTCGCCCTGATTAAGGCCTCAGCCGTGGTGCTGACGGAAGCGGATCTGGAGTGGTGCAATACCGCAGCGCTGGTGGTGAAAGATCCCTACCTGACCTATGCGCGTATGGCACAAATACTCGATACCACGCCACAGCCAGCGCAAAATATTGCCCCCAGTGCAGTGATCGATCCCTCAGCCCGACTCGGCAGCAACGTCGCCATTGGCGCCAATGCGGTGATCGAAGCGGATGTTGAGCTGGGCGATAACGTGGTCATTGGTGCAGGATGTTTTGTTGGCAAAAAAACCCGTATCGGCAGCGGTACCCGTCTCTGGGCCAACGTCTCTGTTTATCACGAAATTGAAATCGGTCAGGATTGCCTGATTCAGTCAGGTACCGTCATCGGTTCTGATGGTTTCGGCTATGCCAACGATCGTGGTAACTGGGTGAAAATCCCGCAGTTAGGCGCGGTGATAATCGGCGATCGCGTAGAAATAGGTGCCTGCACCACTATCGATCGCGGTGCGCTGGATAACACTCTGATCGGCAATGGTGTTATCATAGACAACCAGTGCCAGATCGCTCACAACGTAGTTATTGGCGACAATACTGCGGTTGCAGGCGGTGTGATCATGGCGGGTAGTTTGAAAATTGGGCGTTACTGTATGATTGGCGGTGCCAGCGTCATTAACGGCCATATGGAAATCTGTGACAAAGTAACGGTGACCGGTATGGGTATGGTCATGCGTCCTATCACAGAGCCTGGTGTCTATTCATCAGGCATTCCGCTGCAACCCAACAAAACCTGGCGCAAAACTGCAGCGCTGGTGATGAACATCGATGACATGAGCAAACGCTTAAAAGCCATCGAGCGCAAGGTCGGCAAAGACGACTAACCGCCATCCCAAAACTGACCGGCTTTCATAATAAAAATGTTAAGCAGGGAAGCCCGGCGCCACAGAACCTATTTGCGGCCTGCGGAAGATCATTTTGATCTGTGCAGGCCGTGTTATTGATGTCATCAGATTTTTAGGACAGGAAGAGTATTTTGACTACTGAAACTCATACTCTGAAAATTGAAGAGATTTTAGAGCTGCTGCCGCACCGCTATCCGTTTCTGCTGGTAGACCGCGTGCTGGAATTTGAAGAGCACAAATACCTGCGTGCAGTGAAGAACGTTTCTGTTAATGAACCGTTTTTCCAGGGGCATTTCCCTGGTAAACCGATTTTTCCTGGCGTTCTGATCCTGGAAGCGATGGCGCAGGCTACCGGTATTCTGGCGTTTAAAAGCGTAGGTAAACTGGAGCCAGGCGAACTCTACTACTTTGCCGGTATCGACAGTGCCCGTTTCAAGCGCCCTGTGGTACCAGGCGACCAAATGATCATGGAAGTCACTTTCGAGAAAACCCGCCGTGGTCTGACCCGCTTTAAAGGCGTGGCGACCGTCGACGGTAAAATCGTTTGTGAAGCGACCATGATGTGTGCCCGCAGCCGGGAGGCATAATTCGTGATTGATCCAACAGCCACTATCCATCCCAGTTCTGTCATCGAAGAGGGCGCTATTATTGGCGCCCGCGTTCACATTGGCCCGTTTTGCTTTATTGGTGCGAATGTTGAGATCGGTGAAGGAACGGTACTGAAGTCACATGTTGTGGTGAACGGCCACACGCGCATCGGAAAAGATAATCAGATTTATCAGTTCGCCTCAATTGGCGAAGTGAATCAGGATCTGAAATATGCCGGTGAGCCAACACGGGTTGAGATCGGTGATCGTAACCGCATCCGTGAAAGCGTGACGATTCATCGCGGCACCACGCAGGGTGGCCAGGTCACCACAGTGGGCAGCGATAATCTGCTGATGGTTAATGCTCACATCGCGCATGACTGCGTGATTGGCAACCGCTGTATCTTCGCCAACAACGCCACCCTGGGTGGTCACGTGACGGTCGATGATTTCGCCATTATTGGCGGCATGACAGCGGTACATCAGTGGTGCATCATCGGTGCTCACGTGATGGTTGGCGGCTGTTCGGGCGTGGCGCAGGATGTGCCGCCTTACGTTATTGCGCAGGGCAACCACGCTACGCCGTTCGGGATCAATATCGAAGGTCTCAAGCGTCGTGGCTTCAGCAAAGAGTCGTTGCACGCTATCCGCAACGCCTACAAGTTGCTCTATCGCAGCGGCAGAACGCTGGAGGAAGTGAAACCGGAGATCGAAGCCATCGCACAGCAGCACAGCGAAGTGCAACCTTTCTACGATTTCTTCACCCGTTCAACCCGTGGATTAATTCGTTAATCCATGTCAGCGCGTCCCTTAACGATTGCCCTGGTCGCCGGAGAAACCTCCGGCGATATTCTTGGTGCAGGTCTGATCCGTGCCCTGAAAGCCCGTCATCCGGATGCACGCTTTGTCGGCGTGGCGGGTCCCCTGATGCAGGCAGAAGGGTGTGAAGCCTGGTATGAGATGGAAGAGCTGGCGGTGATGGGCATTGTCGAGGTGCTCGGTCGCCTGCGACGCCTGCTGACAATCCGTCGCGATCTCACCCGGCGTTTTACCGAACTCCGACCCGATGTCTTTGTCGGGATTGATGCGCCCGATTTCAATATCACGCTGGAAGGCAATCTTAAACGCACTGGCATTCGCACTATCCACTATGTCAGCCCCTCGGTGTGGGCATGGCGGCAAAAGCGTGTCTTTAAGATTGGTCGTAACACCGATCTGGTGCTGGCGTTCCTGCCATTTGAAAAAGCTTTTTACGATCGCTATAACGTTCCCTGTCGTTTTATCGGTCACACCATGGCGGATGCCATGCCGCTGCAACCCGATAAGCTGGCTGCACGCCGTCATCTGGGCATTGCCGATGATGCGCTCTGCCTGGCCTTGCTGCCCGGCAGCCGGGGTGCGGAAGTGGAAATGCTCAGCGCCGATTTTCTGAAAACCGCTCAGTTGCTGCGTCGTCACTATCCGGCACTGGAAATCGTGGTGCCGCTGGTCAACGCCCGTCGCCGCGAACAGTTTGAGAAGATTAAAGCCGAAACCGCCCCCGAACTGCCGATGCATCTGCTTGATGGTCAGGGACGTGAGGCGATGATTGCGAGCGATGCCGCACTCCTGGCGTCAGGCACTGCCGCACTGGAGTGTATGCTGGCAAAATGCCCAATGGTCGTCGGTTATCGCATGAAGCCGGCCACCTTCTGGCTGGCAAAACGGCTGGTCAAAACCCCTTACGTCTCGCTGCCAAACCTGCTGGCAGGGCGTGAGCTGGTCAAAGAGTTACTGCAGGATGAGTGTCAGCCTGAAGCCCTGGCCGCAGCGTTAGATCCGCTGCTGCATGCCGGGCCTGAGCGAGAAACACTCCTGCAGACGTTTCATGAATTACATCAACAGATCCGCTGGAACGCCGATGAGCAGGCAGCGGATGCGGTACTGGAGCTGGTGAATGCCTGATTTTATCTATCCTGTAGCCAGACTGATTGCCGGTGTGGACGAAGTGGGACGCGGTCCGCTGGTTGGCGCGGTCGTTACTGCTGCGGTGATCCTCGATCCGGCAAACCCGATTACCGGCCTGGCCGACTCGAAGAAACTGTCTGAAAAGCGCCGCCTCGCGTTGTATGACGAAATCAAAGAGAAAGCGCTGGCATGGAGTCTGGGACGCGCAGAGCCTGAAGAGATCGATCAGCTCAACATTCTGCATGCCACTATGCTGGCGATGCAGCGCGCCGTAGCTGGCCTTGGCATTCAGCCCGATTATGTGCTGATTGATGGTAATCGTTGCCCGGCATTGCCAATGCCTTCACAGGCGGTAGTTAAAGGGGATAGTCTGGTTGCCGAAATCAGTGCAGCATCGATCATCGCCAAAGTGTCGCGTGACCAGGAGATGACCGAACTCGATCTGCTGTTCCCGCAGTATGGTTTTGCGCAGCACAAAGGTTATCCGACGGCGCTGCATATGGAAAAACTGACGCAGTATGGCGTCACGCCGCACCACCGTCGCAGTTTTGCGCCCGTACGCAATGCGCTGCTCGATGCTGAAGTACTGGCTGCACGCCAGACCCTTACGCTTTAATAGCCTGACGCTGTTTTAACCGGAAACTGATATGGCTGAACCCCGTTTTATACATCTGCGTGTCCACAGTGACTATTCGATGATTGATGGCCTGGCGAAAACCGGGCCGTTAATCAAGAAGGCGGCTGCCCTTGGCATGCCGGCTATCGCGATTACCGACTTCACTAACCTCTGTGGCCTGGTGAAATTTTACGGTGGCGCACATAGCGCAGGGATAAAGCCGGTCATTGGTGCCGATTTCAACGTTGCCAGTGAACTGATGGGGGATGAACTGACACAGCTTACTGTGCTGGCGTCCAGTAATACCGGATATCAGAACCTGACGCTGCTGATCTCCCGTGCCTATCAGCGTGGGTATGGCGTGGACGGACCGATCATCGACCGCGACTGGCTGATTGAATTGCAGGAAGGATTAATCCTGCTGTCGGGCGGACGGCGCGGCGATGTGGGTCGCAGCCTGCTGCGCGGCAACAATGCCCTGGTTTCGCAATGCCTGTCGTTTTACCAGCAACATTTCCCCGATCGCTACTACCTGGAGCTGATTCGTACCGGCCGTCAGGACGAAGAGAGCTATCTGCATGCGGCAGTTGAACTGGCGATTGCAGAGGGAATACCGGTCGTTGCCACCAATGAAGTCTGCTTTATCAATGCAGAAGATTTCGATGCGCACGAAATTCGCGTCGCCATTCATGACGGCTATACGCTGGATGATCCCAAGCGTCCGCGTAACTACAGTCCTCAGCAATATATGCGCAGCGAAGAGGAGATGTGCGAGCTCTTCTCGGACATCCCGGAAGCGCTGGAAAACAGCGTAGAGATTGCTAAGCGTTGTAACGTCACGGTCCGGCTGGGCGAGTACTTCCTGCCGCAGTTCCCGACCGGTGATATGACCACCGAAGATTATCTGGTGGTGAAATCCCGTGAGGGTCTGGAAGAGCGTCTTGAGTTCCTGTTCCCGGACGAAGCCGAACGCCTTGAGAAACGCCCGGAATATGATGAACGTCTGGAGATTGAACTCAACGTTATTAACCAGATGGGTTTCCCCGGCTACTTCCTGATCGTAATGGAGTTCATCCAGTGGTCCAAGGACAACGGCGTGCCGGTCGGGCCGGGGCGTGGTTCCGGTGCCGGTTCGCTGGTGGCCTATGCGCTGAAAATCACCGATATCGATCCGCTGGAATTTGACCTGCTGTTCGAACGCTTCCTGAACCCGGAACGCGTCTCGATGCCCGATTTCGACGTCGACTTCTGCATGGAGAAGCGCGATCAGGTGATCGAACACGTTGCAGATATGTACGGACGTGAAGCGGTTTCCCAGATTATTACCTTCGGCACCATGGCGGCGAAAGCGGTCATTCGCGATGTGGGCCGCGTGCTGGGACATCCTTACGGCTTCGTTGACCGCATTTCAAAACTGATCCCGCCCGATCCCGGCATGACGCTGGAAAAAGCTTTTATTGCTGAACCGCAGCTTCCCGCCATGTATGACGCGGACGAAGAGGTTAAAGCGCTGATCGACATGGCGCGCAAGCTGGAAGGGGTCACGCGTAACGCCGGTAAACATGCGGGCGGCGTGGTCATTGCGCCAACGAAGATCACCGATTTTGCGCCGCTCTATTGCGATGAGCATGGGCAGTTCCCGGTAACTCAGTTCGATAAAAATGATGTGGAATATGCCGGCCTGGTGAAGTTCGACTTCCTGGGTCTGCGTACGCTGACCATCATCGACTGGGCGCTGAAGATGATCAACCCGCGCCGGGAAAAGCAGGGGCTGGAGCCGATCGATATCGCCTCTATCCCGCTGGACGATAAGAAAAGCTTCGATATGCTGCAGCGCTCGGAAACCACTGCGGTGTTCCAGCTTGAATCGCGCGGCATGAAAGATCTGATTAAGCGTCTGAAGCCCGACTGCTTCGAAGATATGATCGCACTGGTGGCGCTGTTCCGTCCTGGCCCACTGCAGTCCGGCATGGTGGATAACTTCATTGACCGTAAGCATGGCCGTGAAGCGATCTCCTATCCCGACATTCAGTGGCAGCACGAAAGCCTGAAACCGGTGCTGGAACCGACCTACGGCATCATCCTTTATCAGGAACAGGTGATGCAGATCGCCCAGGTTCTCTCCGGTTACACGCTGGGCGGTGCGGATATGCTGCGTCGCGCCATGGGTAAAAAGAAACCCGAGGAGATGGCTAAACAGCGTTCTGTATTCCGCGACGGTGCCGAAAGTATGGGCATCGACGGGGAACTGTCGATGAAGATCTTCGATCTGGTAGAAAAATTTGCAGGTTATGGCTTTAACAAGTCACACTCTGCTGCCTACGCACTCGTCTCCTACCAGACGTTGTGGCTGAAGGCGCACTATCCGGCTGAGTTTATGGCTGCGGTCATGACCGCCGATATGGATAACACCGAGAAAGTGGTTGGCCTGGTCGATGAGTGCTGGCGGATGGGACTGAAAGTCCTGCCGCCTGATATCAACTCCGGTCTCTATCAGTTCCATGTTAATGACGCGGGCGAGATCGTTTACGGTATCGGCGCGATCAAAGGCGTCGGTGAAGGCCCGATCGAAGCGATCATCGACGCCCGTAACGAAGGCGGTTATTTCCGCGAGTTGTTTGATCTCTGCGCCCGTACCGACACCAAAAAGATCAACCGTCGGGTAATGGAAAAATTGATCATGTCCGGGGCCTTTGATCGCCTTGGACCGCATCGTGCTGCGCTGATGAGTTCACTCAGTGACGCGTTAAAAGCGGCCGATCAGCACGCGAAAGCGGAAGCGATTGGCCAGGCTGATATGTTTGGCGTACTGGCGGAAGAGCCGGAACAGGTTGAGAAATCGTACGCCAGCGTCACGCCGTGGCCTGAGCAGGTGCAGCTGGATGGCGAACGGGAAACGCTGGGTCTTTACCTTACCGGCCACCCGATTAATCAGTACCTGAAAGAAATTGAGCGTTACGTTGGCGGGGTGCGGCTGAAAGATATGCATCCTACCGATCGGGGTAAAATTACCGTGGCGGCCGGTCTGGTGATCGCGGCACGGGTAATGGTCACCAAACGCGGCAACCGAATTGGTATCTGTACTCTGGACGATCGCTCCGGTCGTCTTGAGGTGATGTTATTTACCGATGCGTTAGATAAATACCAGCAGTTGCTGGAGAAAGACCGAATTCTGATCGTCAGCGGACAGGTCAGCTTTGATGACTTCAGTGGTGGCCTTAAAATGACCGCTCGTGAAGTCATGGACATCGACGAAGCTCGCGAAAAATACGCGCGCGGACTTGCTATCTCGCTGACGGACAGGCAAATTGATGACCAGCTATTAAACCGACTCCGTCAGTCTCTGGAACCTCATCGATCAGGGACTATTCCGGTGCATCTCTACTATCAGAGAGCCGACGCGCGAGCGAAGCTGCGCTTTGGTGCAGCGTGGCGAATTTCGCCCAGCGATCGTTTACTTAACGATCTGCGCTCGTTGATTGGATCGGAGCAGGTGGAACTGGAGTTTGACTAGAACAGGAACATTATGAGTCTTAATTACCTGGATTTTGAACAGCCAATTGCAGAACTGGAAGCGAAGATCGATTCGCTGACCTCAATTGGTCGTCAGGATGATAAACACGTTAATCTGGATGAAGAAGTTCAGCGTCTGCGTGAGAAAAGCGTTGAGCTGACCCGTAAGATCTTCGCCGATTTGGGCGCATGGCAAATCGCTCAGCTGGCGCGTCATCCTTTGCGTCCTTACACCTTTGACTACGTGCGCAACGCCTTCGACGATTTCGATGAGCTGGCGGGCGACCGTGCTTATGCCGATGACAAAGCGATTGTGGGCGGGATTGCACGTCTTGATGGACGTCCGGTGATGATCATCGGGCACCAGAAAGGCCGTGAAACCAAAGAGAAAATTCGCCGTAACTTCGGCATGCCAGCACCGGAAGGCTATCGCAAAGCGCTGCGCCTGATGGAGATGGCTGAGCGTTTCAAAATGCCAATCATCACCTTCATCGACACACCGGGTGCCTATCCGGGTGTGGGCGCGGAAGAGCGTGGGCAGTCTGAAGCGATTGCCCGCAACCTGCGTGAAATGTCTGGCCTGAAAGTGCCGGTGATCTGTACGGTCATCGGTGAGGGCGGTTCAGGTGGTGCGCTGGCGATTGGCGTGGGCGACAAAGTGAATATGCTGCAGTACAGCACCTATTCAGTGATCTCGCCGGAAGGCTGTGCATCTATTCTGTGGAAAAGCGCTGACAAAGCGCCGCTGGCCGCTGAAGCGATGGGCATTACCGCTCACCGTCTGAAAGAGCTGAAGCTGATTGACTCCGTGATCCCTGAGCCGCTGGGTGGCGCGCATCGCCGTCCGGTTGATATGGCGCAGTCACTGAAGCAGCAGCTGCTGGCCGATCTGGCCGATCTCGATGGATTTAGCACTGAAGAGCTGCTGGATCGTCGTTATCAGCGCCTGATGAGCTACGGCTACGCCTGATTTAGCCCCATCAATAAAAGCGGACTCCGGTCCGCTTTTTTTATGCCGCCGGTTTATCTCCGCACGCTATTCCCTTCTCTTTCAGCGCCATCCGATAGCCGCCTTGCTACACCTTCCGCGGGTTAGCGGTTATGCTTGTCCGGTTCCACAATAATCAGGGAGATGGGCATTGAATATTCTGGCGATCATGGGCGCGCACGGCGTGTTTTATAAAGATGAACCGTTACGCGAACTCGACGCGGCGTTAAATCTGCAAGGCTTCAGGCTGCTTTACCCGAAAAACAGTGACGATCTGCTGAAACTGATCGAGCACAATCCGCGTATCAGCGGCGTCATCTTCGACTGGGACGCGCACAACAGTCCGGAACTCTGCGGTGAGATTAATCAGCTCAACGAATACCTGCCGCTGTACGCCTTTATCAACACCCACTCGCAGATGGACATCAGCGTCAATGAGATGCGTATGCCGCTGCACTTTTTTGAGTACGCGCTGAATGCCGCTGACGATATCGCGCTGCATATCCGGCAATATACCGATGACTATCTCGACCACATTACGCCGCCGCTGACTAAAGCGCTGTTCACCTATGTGAAAGAGGGCAAGTACACCTTCTGCACGCCGGGCCATATGGCGGGTACCGCGTTTCAGAAGAGCCCGGTGGGCTGCCTGTTCTACGATTTCTTCGGGGCCAATACCCTGAAATCGGACATCTCAATTTCCGTTACCGAACTGGGTTCGCTGCTTGATCACACCGGTCCGCACCTTGAAGCGGAGGAGTACATTGCACGCACTTTTGGCGCCGAGCAGAGTTACATGGTGACCAACGGGACCTCAACGTCGAACAAAATTGTCGGCATGTATGCCGCACCGGCGGGCAGCACCGTGCTGATCGATCGCAACTGCCACAAGTCACTGACCCATCTGCTGATGATGAGCGATCTTATCCCCATCTGGCTGAAGCCGACCCGCAATGCGTTGGGTATTCTCGGCGGTATCCCGAAGCAGGAGTTCACCCGCGAGAGTATTTCGCTCAAGGTGGCTGCCACCGACCGTGCCACGTGGCCGGTTCATGCGGTGATCACCAACTCCACCTATGATGGGCTGCTCTACAATACCCAGTACATCAAAGAGACACTGGATGTACCGTCGATTCATTTCGATTCAGCCTGGGTGCCTTACACTAATTTCCATCCGATCTACGCCGGTAAAAGTGGCATGAGTGGCGACCGCATCCCGGGAAAAGTGGTGTATGAGACGCAATCGACCCACAAACTGCTGGCGGCGTTTTCGCAGGCATCAATGATTCACATTAAGGGCGACTACGACGAACAGACGTTTAACGAAGCCTACATGATGCACACCACCACCTCGCCCAATTACGCCATCGTCTCCTCTATTGAAACTGCTGCTGCCATGCTGCGTGGCAATCCCGGTAAACGACTGATCAATCGCTCGGTGGAGCGCGCGCTGCACTTCCGTCGGGAGATCCAGCGCCTGCGCGAAGAGTCCGACAGCTGGTTCTTTGATATCTGGCAACCGGAAGAGGTTGACGAAGCGCAATGCTGGCCGATCCAGCCCGGCGACGAAGAGTGGCACGGATTTACTCAGGCCGATCGCGATCACATGTACCTGGATCCGATCAAAGTCACCATTCTGACGCCGGGCATGAGCGAACTGGGGAAGATGGCGGAAGAGGGGATCCCGGCGGCGCTGGTGGCGAAGTTTCTGGATGAGCGCGGCATCGTGGTGGAGAAAACCGGTCCCTATAACCTGCTGTTCCTGTTCAGCATCGGCATCGACAAAACCAAAGCAATGAGCGTGCTGCGCGGACTGACCGAGTTCAAACGCGCCTACGATCTTAATCTGCGGGTGAAAAACATGCTGCCGGATCTCTATGCCGAAGATCCTGACTTCTATCGCAATATGCGCATTCAGACACTGGCGCAGGGGATCCATCAGTTGATCCGTCATCACGATCTGCCGCGTCTGATGCTGCAGGCATTTGATGTCCTGCCCGAAATGAAGATGACGCCGCATCAGGCATTTCAGCAGCAGGTGAAGGGCAATATCGAAACGGTGGAACTCAGCGAGCTGGTCGGGCGGGTGTCAGCCAATATGATTCTGCCTTATCCGCCAGGCGTTCCACTGGTGATGCCAGGCGAGATGATTACTGAGAAGAGCCGCGCGGTGCTCGATTTTCTGCTGATGCTGTGCAGCATTGGACGGCATTATCCGGGCTTCGAAACGGATATTCACGGTGCCAGCCTGACCGAAGAGGGCGAGTATCGCGTCCGCGTGCTGAAAAACGACCTCGCATAAACCTTTAAACGACTATCAGCGGCAGGGTGTCTGCGGACAGCCTGCCCGAATCAGGGAATTGAACATGTTGCAGTTAACCGCTATTCACCACATCGCCATCATCGCCTCTGACTATCAGCGCAGCAAAGCATTCTATTGTGATGTACTGGGTTTCCGTCTGATGGGCGAGTATTACCGCGAAGCGCGGGACTCCTGGAAAGGCGACCTTGCCCTACAGGATCGCTATACCATTGAGCTGTTCTCTTTTCCTGAGCCGCCGGCGCGGGTCAGTCATCCCGAAGCGTGTGGCCTGCGTCATCTGGCCTTTACCGTGCCGGATGTTGCCGCTGCCGTCGCGACGCTGGCCGATAAAGGCGTTATCTGCGAGCCGATTCGCATTGATGACCTGACCGGTAAACAATGCACTTTCTTTGCCGATCCGGATGGTTTGCCGCTGGAGCTTTATCAGGCGTAAAATAGCGCGCTCAGCGGGCGACATTCAGTGGCCCGATTTTCTGGATTCTGCCATGTCTTTGCCCGCTTTTGACACTCTGTTGCAATCTGATGCCGCCCTGGTGGTCGCATTCAGCGGTGGACTGGATTCAACCGTGCTGCTGCATCAGCTTCGCGGCTGGCAGCAGCAGCATCCTCAGTTGCGCCTGCGGGCACTGCATGTTCACCATGGGCTTAGCCCGAATGCCGATCGCTGGGCAACCCATTGCCAGACGATTTGCGCGCAGTGGCAGCTGCCCTGTGAAGTGCTCCGCGTTAACGTTGATGGCCGGGAAAACGGCATTGAAGCAGCCGCCCGCACTGCCCGTTATCAGGCGCTGAGTGCGGCACTGCAGCCGGGCGAAGTGTTACTCACAGCGCAGCACCTCGACGATCAGTGCGAAACATTCCTGCTGGCGCTGAAGCGCGGCAGTGGTCCCGCCGGGCTGGCAGCGATGCCCGCGACACGCACGCTGGGTTCTCATCAGCTGGTGCGTCCGCTGCTGAATCAGACGCGACAGTCGCTTGAAGCCTATGCCGACGCGCATCAGCTGGCGTGGATTGAAGATGAGAGCAATCAGGATCTTCGCTACGACCGCAACTTTCTGCGTCAGCGGCTGCTGCCTGAGCTTCACCAGCGCTGGCCCCATTTTGCCGAGGCAGCGGCCCGCAGTGCGGCGTTATGCAGTGAGCAGGAGCAGTTGCTGGATGAACTGCTCGCAGGGCAACTGGCAGAGCTGATCCAGCCTGATGGCAGCCTGTACTTTCCACCCTTAATGATCATGAGTGAGCTGCGTGCTAATGCCTTGTTGCGGCGCTGGATCGCCGGACAGGGGAGGGCAATGCCGTCCCGTGAAGCGCTGAAACGCATCCACGACGAAGTGATGGCGAGCCGGGAGGATGCGCAGCCCCGGCTGCGATTCGGTCAGGCTGAACTCCGTCGTTACCGTCAGCAGCTCTACTGGCTGCCGTTGTTCAGTTCACTGCGCGACACCGAGCTGGCATGGCCCGATCTCTGCCAGCCGCTGGCGTTACCGCAGAACCTTGGCACGCTGCGTGCCAGCCAGTCAGAGAGCCTGTTGCGCTATCCTGAGCCGGATGAGCAGGTCAGCGTGCGGTTCCACGCACAGGGTCATGTCCATCTGGTGGGCCGTCGTGGCGGAAGGGAAATGAAAAAACTGTGGCAGGAATTACAGATACCACCGTGGCAGCGTGAACGGCTGCCGTTAATTTTTTATAACCAGACGCTGGTCTGCGTTCCGACTCTCTTTGTCACCCGTGATGGCGCGGCCACTGATCAGCAGGGCTGGCAGATAGTCTGGGATGGGGCATCCGGCACAGGAGAACAACCATAATGAAACAGTGGCTTATCGCCTGTTTAGCGGTCACCGTGTTACCGGCATGGGCAGCGGGTGATGTGCAGCGCGGCGCACAGAAAGCGGGCAGTTGCATGGCCTGTCATGGCGCAGCGGGAAAAGCGGCGGTGCCGCTCTATCCTGACCTGGCCGGGCAGCACGCACCTTATCTGGAACATGCGCTGCAGGCCTATAAAAAGGGCGAACGCAGTGGCGGTCAGGCTGAAGTCATGAAGGCGTTTGTGGCGGGATTGAGTGACAGCGATATGGCGGATTTAGCGGCGTACTACAGTTCGTTGCAGCCCTGAAGTTTAACAGGGCGGAAAGGTCCCGCCCTGAATGCGTAGGTTACTCTGCGCTGACAACCACCGTACCCAACTCGGGATGGGTGAAGCTGGCGATATGGTCGAGACGTAATTCGCGATGTTCACTGGAAAGATCGATAGCCAGATATTCAACGTTCTTACGTGAAAAGATCTCTTTGGCTTTTGCCTTAAGCTGCTCGCCATCTTTCATTTCCAGCGACAGCATCCAGTTGTTCTGGCAGGCGAGTTCCAGATTATCGTAATCATCGCAATTGATAGGTTGGTACGCTTCATTTATCAACATAGTCGCTCACCAATAAGTTAGCAGCGGCGTAGGCCGCCTGTTCCCTGACAGAAGAGTTTAGCTCAGTATTTGCGGCAACATCATTAAGTGCCTTCAATGCGCAGCCAATCGCATCCGGTATGTAACCTAAATCCCCGCTGCCGATTTCGGCATACTTCCGGCGAACTAACTCACAATAATTTTGCACGTGGCCCTCCTCGGCAGAGCGTAAATACTCTGGTTAACTGGCGACTATATCATAGCCATTTAGAGGAAATCAGCCTGCGTAAAGCAGGAACAGTGCGCGAATCACTGCTAAAGTGACAGATTCCGCTGTCTGAGGCGGAATAAATCAGAGCACAAAAGGTTAATTTGATGAACAGGTTATCGGAGGTCAACGTGGTTAAGGTGTGGGGAGCGAGCTTATGATTATGCTATCCCGTTCGGTTGAGATTCCGGAAAGTGAGATCGAGCTGACGGCGATTCGTTCTCAGGGCGCAGGCGGACAACATGTCAATAAAGCCAGCACCGCCATTCATCTGCGCTTCGATATTGCTGCCTCTTCACTGCCCGCGTTTTATAAAGAGCGGCTGCTCACCGCCACTCATCATTTGATTACCGGTGATGGCGTTGTGGTGATCAAGGCGCAGGAGTATCGCAGTCAGGAGATGAATCGTGAAGCAGCGCTGCAACGTCTGGTTAATCTGATCCAGGAGCTGAGTACCGTGGAAAAAGCCCGGCGCGCCACGCGGCCGACCCGCGCCTCAAAAGAGCGCCGTCTTGAAGGAAAAGCCCGCCGCAGTTCAACTAAATCGATGCGCGGCAAGGTGCAATAAAAAACGCCCCGCAGGCGGGGCGTTTGAGTACTTACAACGTCAGGGGCGAGCGGCGAAGAGTTCGAGCCTGCTCAGGGAACGGGGTCAGATCGGAAAGTCGCTAAAGCCATCCATGGCCGCTCGGCCCGCACCGTCCCTGGCGCGGGACGCTTTCCTCTCCTGACCCGGTTCCCTTCGCGTTGAGCTCATCTGTTGCGGCCAGATTCAGCCCGCTTTGATTAACGCTAAGAACTTACTTATTCAGAGCCTTCAGCAGGAATTCAACAATTTCATCCTGCTTAATCATCTGCTTCTCACCGGCACGACGTGATTTGTACTCAATCTCCTGATTATCGAGATTGCGGTCACCAATGACGATGGTGTGTGGCACGCCGATCAGTTCCATATCAGCGAACATCACGCCCGGACGCTCTTTACGGTCATCCAGAATAACCTCAACGCCTTTGGCACGCAGGGTGGCATACAGCTCTTCCGCCAGCTCTTTAACCCGGAACGATTTCTGCATATTCATTGGCAGAATCGCAACCTCGAAAGGTGCCAGTGCGGCTGGCCAGATAATGCCGCGGTCGTCATGGTTCTGCTCAATGGCTGCCGCAACAACGCGGGTGATGCCGATGCCGTAGCAGCCCATGCTCATCACCTGATTGCGGCCATCTTCGCCCTGAACAGACGCTTTCAGCGCGTCAGAATACTTGGTGCCGAGCTGGAAAATATGACCGACTTCGATGCCGCGCTTAATCTGCAGCGTACCTTTACCATCCGGGCTTAAATCGCCTTCGACCACGTTACGGATATCCGCAACGCTGGCCAGCGGCAGATCGCGCTCCCAGTTAATGCCGAAGTAGTGCTTACCATCGACGTTGGCACCGGCGCTGAAGTCGCTCATCTTCGCCACGGTACGATCAGCAATAACAGGCATCTGCAGACCAACCGGGCCGATTGAACCCGGTCCGGCACCCACTGCAGCGCGAATCTCTTCTTCGGTCGCGAACACCAGCGGTGACGCAACGATCTCTGACTTCTCCGCTTTGATCTCATTAAGCTGATGATCGCCGCGTACCAGCAGGGCAACCAGCGCGTGGCCACTCTCTTCGGCACCTTTAACAATCAGCGTTTTCACTGTTTTTTCAACAGGCACACTGAATTGCTCAACCAGCTCCGCGATAGTTTTTGCGTCTGGCGTCTCGACCAGTTGCATCTCCTGCGACGGCGCTGCGCGCTCACCGGCGGGTGCGACGGCTTCGGCCAGCTCAATATTGGCCGCGTAATCAGAATCGGTAGAGAAGATCACATCATCTTCACCGCTCTGCGCCAGAACCTGGAACTCATGGGAGGCGCTGCCGCCAATCGAGCCGGTGTCGGCCTGCACGGCGCGGAAATCCAGACCCATACGGCTGAAGATCTGGCTATAGGCGCGGTACATCGCGTCATACGTTTCCTGCAGCGACTCCTGCGAAACGTGGAACGAGTAAGCATCTTTCATGATGAATTCACGTGAACGCATCACGCCAAAGCGCGGACGGACTTCATCACGGAATTTGGTCTGGATCTGATAGAGGTTGAGCGGCAGTTGCTTATAAGAGCTCAGCTCATTGCGGATCAGGTCAGTGACCACCTCTTCATGCGTCGGACCCAACACGAACGGACGCTCGTGGCGATCTGCAATACGTAACAGTTCCGGGCCATACTCCTCCCAGCGACCGCTCTCCTGCCACAGGTCGGCGGGCTGCACAACCGGCATTAAAATCTCAACCGCGCCCGCGTTGTTCATCTCTTCGCGCACGATGTTTTCGACTTTTTTCAGCACGCGAACCCCGGTCGGTAACCAGGTGTACAAGCCAGAAGCCAGTTTGCGGATCATACCGGCGCGCAGCATCAGCTGGTGGCTGATCACTTCAGCGTCGGAAGGCGTCTCTTTCTGAGTAGAGAGCAGATATTGAGTAGTACGCATTGATTACGGTTCCAGTTGATCGGAAAGTCACAGACAGAATTTTGCTGGCGGCTAGTGTACCAGTGAGATCACCGGCTCAAAAGCGGGTTTTAACGCGGGTCGATGGCGATCACTTCAGTACCGGCATCGTCAATGCGCCAGCGTACATTAAAATCCATCAGCCAGGCCGCATATTCCCGCGCCTGTGTCTCGCCCTGACGGTAAGCGGGACGGGGATCCTGTGCCAGCACTTCACTGATAAAGCGAGCCAGATTGGGGTAGCGCGACTGCTGGTGAAGCTGCTGTTGTGCCAGCGCGGAGAAGCGAACCGGCATATCAGCCGCAGGTGCCGCCTGAGCAAAACCCGCCTGGGCATGGGGCAATGCTTCGGCAAAGGGCAGATAAGGTTTGATATCCACCACCGGGGTGCCATCGACCAGATCCAGACTGCCAAGCTGCAGGATCACCTGCTGTTTTTCAATCCTGATACCTTTTAGCTCAACCAGCGACATGCCAATGGGATTGGGACGGAACGTTGAACGTGTCGCAAATACACCCATGCGCGCATTGCCGCCCAGCCGGGGAGGGCGAACCGTGGGACGCCAGCCGCCCTCCATCGTCTGATGGAAGACAAACAGCAGCCAGAGGTGGCTGAACGCTTCCAGTCCACGCACCGCTTCCGGCTGATTGTAAGGTGGCTGCAGGTGCAGTTCGCCGCCGCCATCCTGCACCAGCCCTGGCTGGCGCGGCACGGCAAACTTCTCCTTCCATGGTGAGCGGATTACCCCAATTTGCGCAAAGGCAAATTCACTCATTGATTGCTGACTTTCAGTGCCGAACCCTGACACACCGCCTGACGATAGCAGCCTGGCGTGCCGGTGACGATTTCACACTGATGCAGCAGCACCGCATTGGCTTTCATCTGTGACGCTTTGATCTGCAGACGTTTACGTGCAGTAGCGATGTTGGCTGGGGAGTTCTGATTACTCATCTGGCAATCTTCAGCGGAGACTTCACCCAGATCGCGGAACGGCTTGCTGACCAGATCGGCGGCATCAGTATAGAGCTTAACCGGTGCCGGTCGTGACACAGGCTTGCGGGTGGGTTCACTGGATTGCTGCGGCCGGGACGGTGCGCTGCTTATCGGGTGATACTCATGAACACACCCTGTCAGCATCAATGCTAACAAGCAGAGCGGTAAAAAACGCATGGCAACATCCTCAGGTTTCAAAAAGTGGCGTTATTGAAACAAGGACAAGAATAAATAACAAGTCGGGCAGGGCACCCAATAACAGAAAGGGCGGCATAGCGCCGCCCTTAAGGAGATGAACAGCTGAATTACCAGCCTTTAACCGCGCCGCCGTTAAAGACTTTGTTAGCGGCATCGTAGACTTCGTCAGACTGGTAAGCCTTGACGAATTTCTTCACGTTTTCCGCATCTTTATTATCTTCGCGCGCCACAATCAGGTTCACGTACGGTGAATCTTTATCTTCGACGAAAATGCCATCTTTGGCTGGCGTCAGGCCAATCTGGCTGGCGTAGGTGGTGTTGATAACCGCCAGCGCGATCTGCTGATCGTCCAGTGAGCGTGGCAGCTGCGGCGCTTCCAGCTCAACAATTTTCAGATGCTTAGGGTTTTCAGTGATATCCAGTGAGGTTGGCAGCAGGCCCACGCCATCTTTCAGCTTGATCAGACCCACTTTCTGCAGCAGCAGCAGCGTACGGCCCAGGTTGGTCGGGTCGTTTGGAATGGCAACCTGAGCGCCATCCTGCAGCTCATCCAGTGACTTGATCTTTTTCGAATAGCCCGCGATCGGGTAGACGAAGGAGTTACCCACTGAAACCAGCTTGTAGCCACGATCTTTGATCTGCTGATCCAGATACGGTTTGTGCTGGAAAGCGTTGACGTCGATATCGCCTTTGCTCAGCGCTTCATTCGGCAGTACGTAATCGTTGAAGGTGACCAGCTCAACGTCCAGACCATATTTCTCTTTGGCAACTTTCTGCGCTGCTTCAGCAACCTGCTGCTCAGCACCGACAATCACACCCACTTTGATGTGGTTAGGGTCTTTCTCTTTTTGATCGCATCCTGCCAGCGCAATCGCGCCAATCAGTGCACCCACAGCGGCAATTTTCTTGAATCTGAAAGACATATCCTTTCCTTCTTAATAATGTGATATTGCTGGCTTATTTATGGGACACCGCATGCACGATGCGGTCGCCACAGAATTGAATGAGATACACCAAAACCACTAACAACACCAATACCGTATTCATCACAGTGGCGTTATATCCGATATAACCATACTGATAACCGATCTGGCCCAGACCACCGGCACCCACCGCGCCACCCATGGCGGAGTAACCAACCAGGGTAATCAGGGTGATGGTCGCAGCATTCACCAGGCCAGGCATCGCTTCCGGCAGCAGAACCTTACGGATGATCTGCATTGGCGTGGCGCCCATAGCTCGTGACGCTTCAATCAGTCCGGTTGGCAGTTCCAGCAAGGCATTTTCAACCATACGTGCGATAAACGGTGCCGCGCCAACGGTCAACGGCACGATGGCCGCCTGCAGTCCGATTGAGGTGCCGACGATTACGCGAGTAAAAGGAATCATCCAGACCAGTAAGATAATGAAAGGAATGGAGCGGAAGATATTCACCAGCGCGGAGAGCACGCGATAAAGTCCCTGATTCTGCAGAATCTGGCCCGGACGGGTGACATAGAGTAAAACGCCGACCGGCAGACCCAGCACAAAACCGAAAAAGCCCGAGACGAAGGTCATCATCAGCGTTTCCCACACGCCCCGTCCCAGCAACCACATCATCGCTTCAGACATAACCTAACACCTCTACTTTCACATGATTCTCCTTCAGCCAGGCTATCGCCTCGCGGGTATCGCTTTTTGTGCCGTGCATTTCGGCCAGCATAATGCCGAACTTCACGCCACCGGCGTAATCCATCTGGGCACTGATAATGTTGTTATTCACGTTGTAACGGCGGGCAGCTTCAGACAGCAGCGGCGCATCAACCGATTTACCGGTGAATTCCAGTCGCAGCAGGGGCACGGTGCCTTCAGCGGCGGTGGCAGAAAGGCGCTGCTGGTAATCATCCGGAATATCCAGATGCAGCGTAGACTGAATAAACTGCTGCGCCAGCGGTGTCTTAGGATGAGAGAAGACCTCACTGACGCTATCTTTCTCAATCAGCTCACCGTGACTGATGACCGCAACCTGATCGCAGATGCGTTTCACTACATCCATTTCATGGGTGATCAGCAGAATCGTCAGCCCAAGCCGGCGGTTAATGTCTTTAAGCAATTCCAGAATAGAGCGGGTCGTCGCGGGATCCAGTGCACTGGTAGCTTCATCACACAACAGAACCTTGGGATTGCTGGCCAGGGCGCGGGCAATCGCGACACGCTGCTTCTGACCGCCCGAGAGATTCGCAGGCCAGGCATCATGCTTATCTGATAATCCCACCAGTTCCAGCAGTTCAGTTACGCGAGCCGTGATCTGAGCGCGGGAGAGATTACCGAGTTCCAGTGGAAGAGAGACGTTACCCGCGACGGTACGGGAGTTCATCAGATTAAAGTGCTGGAAGATCATGCCGATCTGGCGGCGCGCCTGGGTTAACTGACGTTCGTTGAGTGCGGTTAAATCAGCACCGTCTACCAGTACGCGGCCCGAAGTAGGGCGCTCCAGCAGGTTAACGCAACGAATCAACGTACTTTTACCGGCACCGGAAGCACCGATAACGCCATAAATCTGTCCGGCAGGCACGTGCAGGCTGACATCCGTTAGCGCCGGAACAGACCGCGTACCTTGCTGAAACACCTTGGTAATATTTTCTAGTTTAATCATTATGTTATTTATTATCGTGTTGCGTTGTCCGTGGTGTGGGAAGCCTCGTCGCTTTTATTCGGTATAAAAGCTGGATGGATGTTAAGGCATCCAGACGTCTAAATCAATGGAAGTGATTCAATCTGACATTCTCCCTTTTATAGCAATCATGCGATACTGATCGGCAATTTTTACAGCAGGAGTTTCTACGTGGCGAATAAAGTCCCCGCTATTTTTCTTGATCGTGATGGCACCCTTAATGTCGACAATGGCTATGTCCATGAGATCGATGACTTCCAGTTTATTGACGGCACGATTGAAGCGCTGCAACAACTAAAGGCAATGGGTTTTGCGCTGGTGGTTGTGACCAATCAGTCTGGCATCGCGCGCGGTATGTTTACTGAAGATACCTTTATGCGGCTGACAGAATGGATGGACTGGTCGCTGGCCGATCGCGATGTTGATCTTGATGGCATCTATTTCTGTCCTCACCATCCTGAAGCAACAGTAGCAGAGTTCCGTCAGGCCTGTGACTGCCGCAAGCCTCAGCCAGGTATGCTGCTGACGGCACAGGAAGAACTGAATATTGATATGGCCGCTTCTTATATGGTGGGTGACAAGCTGGAAGACATGCTGGCAGGGCAGGCTGCCGGTGTCGGCATGAAAGTCCTGGTGCGCAGCGGCAAACCGGTCACCGCTGAAGGTGAAGCAGCAGCAGATTGGGTGATTAATAGCCTGGCAGAGCTCCCGGCGCGCATTAAAAAGGGGTAAAACGGCGCTTTTGTGCAAATTTCAGACGAACAGAAAAAAAGTCTCAATTTGCACTTGCGCTATCTGAGCCGTTCCCTATAATGCGCCTCCACTGACACGGCAAACCGGAAACGGAAAACGGGTTGAGAGGCACAGGAGACTGCGCCGCCGGAGAAAAACTTCTGAGAAAGAGGTTGACTCTGCAGGAGGGAAGCGTAATATACGCCACCTCGCGACAGGACGCTAACGCACT
>NZ_BCZA01000014.1 GCF_001598475.1 Pantoea agglomerans NBRC 102470 | reverse complement strand
TCTTTCTCAGAAGTTTTTCTCCGGCGGCGCAGTCTCCTGTGCCTCTCAACCCGCTTCCCGTTGCCGGTGTTCCGTGTCGATGGAGGCGCATTATAGGGAGTTCGCGCGGGCTGACAAGTGTTTATTACGAAAAGATTATCGTTCGCAGTAATTTTCATCAAATCGCGCTATTTCGCTACGATTTGCCTGGTAACTGTGCAAAATCATTGGCAAAAGTGCTTACCTGCTGCCAGTCCGTGTACTCCACTTCTTTCGTCGAATCTGTCTCACCACCGGTCATGCGCATAATCAACTGGATCATGACGCGATCGAACCAGCGATAGCGCGGATAATAGAGCGCGCCTGCGAACACGGCACAGCAATCAGGCTGCCACGGCGAGTGTGCCAGGAACTTCTGCGTATAGGCATTGGTTTCAGGAGAGCGCTTCTCAGGTTTGCGCGCCGTCAGGTTCACCGAAAAGAAACCGCTGGTACGCTGCTGCAACTCATGAAGGTGTTGTTTAACGAACTTATCGACGACCGGCTGAAAATGGCCATAGCGGATAGATGCGCCAATTAACACGCGATCATACTGTGCCCAGTCAGGCAGAGTGGCATCCTGAATGTTCAGTACATCACACTGCTGCTGCTGACGGATCACATCAGCAATAGAAGAGGCAATCTTCCTGGTTTGTCCGTCGCGAGTGGAATAGAGAATCAGCGCTTTCATGTCAGCATCCTTATTAATTATTCACGCCAGAAAGTAGGCGTAAACAGCACCAGCAAGGTGAATACCTCGAGACGCCCGAATAACATGGTGGAAATAAGAATCCATTTCGCCACGTCATTCATTGAAGTGAAGTTATCAGCTACGACCCCTAAGCCAGGGCCGAGGTTATTGAGCGTCGCGGCAACGGCAGCAAAAGCCGAGAAGTCGTCAACGCCGGTGGCGATGATCGCCAGCATGCTGATCAGGAACACCAGCGCATAAGCCGAGAAGAATCCCCATACGGCTTCAAGGATACGTTCCGGCAGCGCCCGGTTGCCCAGCTTAATGGTGTAGACCGCATTGGGGTGAACCAGACGCTTAAGCTCACGGTTACCCTGCTTGCATAACAGCAGTATGCGAATCACCTTCAGACCACCGCCGGTTGAACCGGCACAGCCGCCGATAAAGGCGGAGCACAACAGCAGTACCGGCAGGAACAATGGCCAGCGTGCGATGCTGTCGGTCGTGAATCCCGCCGTCGTCGCCATGGAGACCACCTGGAAAAAGGCCTGGTTCAGCGTCTGCCAGCCACTTTCATAGACATTATGGAACCAGAGCACCAGGGTACAGATCAACACCAGCGTCAGCTGAACGCCAATAAACATGCGGAACTCAGGGTCGCGCCAGTACACACGCAGATTGCGTCCGCTTAACATGGCAAAGTGCAGGCCGTAGTTACAGCCTGAGATCAGCAGAAACACCGCCACGATGGTATTGATGGTGCCACTGTTAAAATAGCCGATACTGGCATCATGGGTTGAGAAGCCGCCAATGGCGATAGTCGAGAAACTGTGGCCAATAGCATCAAACGCTGGCATTCCCGCCAGCCACAATGCCAGCGCACAGGCTATCGTCAGCAGGACGTAGATCAGCCAGAGTGTTTTAGCCGTCTCGGCGATACGCGGTCGCATTTTATTATCTTTCAGCGGCCCCGGCATTTCAGCGCGATAGAGCTGCATGCCCCCGACGCCCAGAATCGGCAGTATCGCCACGGCTAATACGATGATCCCCATACCGCCCAGCCACTGCAGCATCTGCCGATAGAAGAGAATCGCCTTAGGCAACGAGTCCAGCCCCACCAGCGTGGTGGCACCGGTGGTTGTCAGGCCAGAGAAAGATTCAAAGAACGCATCCGTCACCGAAAGATGCGGCTGTTCGGCAAAGATAAAGGGCATCGCCCCTACGCTGCCCAGCACCGTCCAGAACAGGACCACAATCAGAAACCCTTCCCGCGGTTTGAGTTCGGTTTTCTTTTTGCGATTCGGCCACCACAGCAGCGAGCCGATCACCAGCGCCATCATAAAGGTCTGGCTAAACGCCCGCCCTGCGCCATCGCGATAAATTAAGGCGACCAGGCCGGGCAAAATCATCGTCACTGAAAAGAGGATCACCAGCAGACCGACTATGCGGGTAATGGCGCGAAAGTGCATTCAGCCGTTCCTTTAAATAAAAGAGATGAACATCATGGTGTGAGCGGGATCAGCGATAACGCGCCCCGACTAAAGTCTGACAGATTTTTTTTGAACCCGTCGATCTGTCCGTAAGGTACAGCCAGCGTCAATGCAATACGATCCTGAAACTGGCTGTCGGTCACCTTACCTTCAAAACGCTGTACCAGCCGTTCAATATCACTGAGCTGTGCATAGTCACATTGCAAAGTGAACAGCTTCATCGGTACTTTGCGCTGCCGTGGCAGCTGCTTAAGCCCCTGCTGGACGCCACCACCATACGCTTTCACTAAGCCGCCGGTTCCCAGCATGATGCCACCGTAGTAACGCACCACCACAGCGGTAATCTCGCCAATATCCGCGCCCATCAGTTGCGCCAGCATCGGTTTCCCTGCCGTACCCGAAGGTTCACCATCATCAGAGAAACCGAGTTGCTGAGAATCATTCGGCGCGCCCGCTACCCAGGCCCAGCAGTGATGCCGGGCAGTGGGATGCTCGCTTTTAACCTGCTGGACAAACGCGCGCGCCGCCTCTGCACCCTCGGTGTGCGCCAGTAGCGTAATGAAGCGACTCTTTTTGATTGTCTCCTCACTGCTGCTTACTGGCACAGCGGGAATATCAAAGGCCTCCATCAGGTCAGATGCAGATCGCGGGTCATGTTCTCAACGCGATGCGCATGGATCACCACGTTATCCTCGATACGAATCCCGCCATAAGGCCGAAGCGCATCAATGGCCTGCCAGTTAAAGTGCTGACTGAAACGGCCTTCACGCAGCGGCGTCAGTAACGAGTCAATAATATAGAAGCCCGGCTCAATGGTTAATACCATGCCCGGTTGCAGCACGCGGGTGCAGCGAAGATAAGGATATTGCGCTGGCGCGGCGAGATGGGTGCCCTGCTCATCCTGCATAAAACCGGCAACGTCATGGACCTGCAGACCCAGCGGATGCCCCAGGCCATGTGGCATAAACGGACCGGTCAGATCTTCAGCCACCAGCGCTTCTTCGCTGATTCCCTGAACCAGCTCAAACTTCAGCAACATCTTCGCAATACGCTGATGCATCTGAAGGTGGTAATCGGTGTAGCGTACGCCCGGTTTCAGCGTGGCTATCAGGGCCAGCTCTTCAGTGTTCATCGCCTCAACCATTCTGGCATAGAGCGAACTGCTCTGCGCCGCATAGCTGCGGGTCAAATCAGCGGCATAGCCAAGATACTCGGCACCCGCATCAATCAAAAAGCTATGGCGTTTCACTGGTGGCTGATGATCCAGCCGGGTGTAGTGCAGCACCGCAGCGTGCTCATTCAGCGCAATGATATTGCCGTAAGGTACATCGGTGTCGCGATGACCGGTAGCGGTCAGATACGCCTGATTGATATCGAACTCACTTAAGCCCGCCGAGAACGCCTCTTTCGCCGCGCGATGACCGGCAACCGCCAGCTTCTGCGCCTGGCGCAGACAGGCGAGTTCATAATCAGTTTTGATGCTGCGATGGAAGTGCAGGAAGTCGATTACCGCTTTAGGATTAATATTGCCAGAGGCGATGCCGAGCTGAGATGCACGCGCGTTAACCGGGCCGATATAGGCGACGTTATCACGCTGTGCAGGCAGCAACTGCGCAATCTCATCCGCATTTTTCAGGCCGATAACGTCAACATCCCCGGTCCAGAAGCTATCCGGCAACGGTTCAACGTTATGCCAGTAATCCACCGGAGAGTAGAACCACAGTTTCGGTTTGTTTACCCCATCAATCCAGAGCCAGCAGTTGGGCACCTGCGTCACCGGCACCCAGGCCTTGAACTGCGGATTCACCTTAAACGGATAAGTGTGATCATCCAGAAACACCGTCAACAACTCACCGGAATGGATCAACATCGCATCCAGTTTATTGCGTGCCAGCACCTGCTGCGCCCGTTGTTGCAACGTGGCGATGTGCGCGTGATACAAGGTCTTCAGTGAATCCATGGACGTCTCTCCAGTGTCGCGAAATGGCCGCAGTTTAGCATACCCCTTGCGCAGATGCCGAAGTCGGCGCAGCTGTGATCTTGTTAGCAAATAAGCAAAGACCAGTTTGCAAAAAATTAACATCGCTCCCACACTCACGATCATCTGGTATGACCAGATCACCTTTCGCGGTTTCAGGAGACGCACATGCTCTACCAAGGCGCTAACCTTACTCTTCACTGGCTGGACGATGGCATCGCCGAGCTGGTTTTTGACGCTACGGGCTCGGTCAACAAGCTCGATACGCAAACTGTCGCCAGCCTGGGCGAGGCAATAGCTGTGCTGGAGCAGCAGCCAGAACTGCGCGGCCTGCTGCTGAGCTCCGCTAAACCTGCCTTTATTGTAGGGGCAGATATCACCGAGTTCCTTTCACTGTTTGATGCACCCACCGAAAAACTGAGCCAGTGGCTGAGTTACGCCAACAGCATCTTCAATCGTCTGGAAGATTTGCCGGTACCGACTCTGGCCGCCATTGACGGCTATGCACTGGGCGGCGGATGTGAATGCGTACTGGCAACCGATCTGCGTATCGCTACTGCGGACGCCCGTATTGGCCTGCCGGAAACCAAACTCGGCATCATGCCGGGATTTGGCGGCAGCGTGCGATTGCCGCGCCTGCTGGGCGCCGACAGTGCGCTGGAAATTATTGCGGCGGGAAAAGATGTCGATGGCAATGCCGCTCTTAAACTCGGTCTGGTCGATGCCGTGGTGTCTCGCGAGAAACTGCGTGAGGCGGGAATCACCATGCTTAAGGCCGCTGCCACTGATGGCAGCTGGCGCGCCCGCCGGGCCCCTAAGCTGGCTCCGCTGAAACTCAGCCCGATTGAAGCGGCCATGAGCTTCACTATCGCGAAAGCCATGGTGCTGCAAACCGCAGGCAAGCATTATCCCGCTCCGCTGATGGCGGTAAAAACCATTGAAGCTGCAGCCAGCCTTGGCCGCGATGACGCGCTGAAGCTTGAAACCGCAGCGTTTGTGCCGCTGGCCCAGTCTGATGAAGCACGCGCGCTGGTCGGCATCTTCCTCAACGACCAGTACGTGAAAGGTCTGGCGAAAAAGCGCGGCAGCGAAAGCGGCGCACCCGCTCAGGCAGCGGTACTGGGCGCAGGCATCATGGGTGGCGGCATCAGCTACCAGTCTGCGTGGAAAGGCGTGCCGGTCAGAATGAAAGATATCAATCCACAGGCGTTAACGCTGGGGATGAACGAAGCCAGCAAGCTGCTCAATAAGCTGCTGGAACGCGGCAAAATCGACGGCAACAAACTCGCCAGTGTGATCGCCACTATCCAGCCCACGCTGGATTACGCCGGTTTTGAACAGGCTGATGTGGTGGTTGAAGCGGTGGTAGAGAACCCGCTGATCAAGGCAAAAGTGCTGGCGGAAACCGAACAGCATCTGCGTGAGGATGCGATTCTGGCCTCCAATACCTCGACCATTCCCATCAGCCAGCTGGCGCAGGCGTTGCAGCGTCCGGAAAACTTCTGCGGCATGCACTTCTTCAATCCGGTACCGCGTATGCCGCTGGTAGAGGTGGTTCGTGGCGAGAAAACCAGTGAAGCGACCCTGAGCAAAGTGGTGGCCTGGGCCAGCAAAATGGGCAAAACCCCGATCGTAGTGAATGACTGTCCGGGCTTCTTTGTTAACCGGGTGCTGTTCCCCTACTTCGCCGCTTTCAGCCTGCTGCTGCGCGACGGCGCCGATTTCCGTCAGATTGATAAAGTGATGGAAAAACAGTTTGGCTGGCCGATGGGCCCCTCATGGCTGCTGGATGTGGTCGGCATCGATACCGCGCACCACGCGCAAAGCGTCATGGCTGACGGTTTCCCGGATCGTATGAAGCATGACTATCGTGATGCGATCGATCTGCTGTTTGATGCCGGTCGTTTTGGCCAGAAAAATGGCAAAGGCTTCTGGCGCTGGGAAGAAGATAAAAAGGGCAAGCTGACAAAAGTGGCTGATACCGAAGTGGATACGCTGCTGGAGCAGGTCTGCCAGCCTAAGCGGGTCTTCAGCGACGAAGAGATCCTGAATCGCATGATGCTGCCAATGCTGAATGAAGTAGTGCGCTGCCTGGAAGAGAAGATTATTGCCTCGCCAGCGGAAGCGGATATGGCGCTGGTCTATGGTCTCGGCTTCCCGCCTTTCCGTGGCGGCGCTTTCCGCTATCTCGATACCCTGGGCAACAGCAATGTGGTGGATCAGGCCCGGCGTTATAGCGCGCTCGGTGGCTTATATGCCCTGCCTGCGCTGCTGGTGCAGAAAGCCCATCAGCATGAAAGCTGGTATCCCGCCGCCAAACCGATTGATGAAGCCGCGCTGAAAAGCGCCTGAGGGCAAAAAGATGGAAAATGTGGTGATTATTGATGCGGTGCGCACGCCAATGGGACGTTCAAAAGGCGGCGCCTTTCGTCACGTGCGCGCTGAAGATCTCTCTGCGCACCTGATGCGCGAACTCCTGAGCCGCAACCCGGCGGTGAACCCGACATCACTGGACGATATCGTCTGGGGCTGCGTACAGCAGACGCTGGAACAGGGATTTAATATCGCGCGTAACGCCGCGCTGCTGGCCGAAATCCCGCATTCAGTGCCGGCCACCACCGTCAACCGACTGTGTGGCTCTTCAATGCAGGCGCTGCATGATGCGGCCCGCGCCATTATGGTCGGTGATGCGCAATGCTGTCTGATCGGTGGCGTGGAGCATATGGGACATGTGCCGATGAATCACGGCGTCGACTTTCATCCCGGTCTGGGCCGTACTGTGGCAAAAGCAGCAGGCATGATGGGCTTAACGGCTGAAATGCTGGCGCGAATGCATCATATCAGCCGTGAGCAGCAGGATGCATTTGCCCTGCGTTCACACCAGCGGGCCTGGCAGGCCACCCAGCGTGGGGACTTTGCAACAGAGATTGTCGCCACCTATGGTCACGACAGCGACGGCATTCTTAAACGCTATGACTTCGATGAGGTGATTCGCGAGGAGACCAGCGCCGAAGGACTGGCGGCACTCAAACCCGCCTTCGATCCGGTTAACGGCACCGTCACGGCGGGTACGTCGTCGGCGTTGTCAGATGGCGCGGCCGCCATGCTGGTCATGAGTGAATCACGCGCCCGTGAGCTGGGGCTGACACCGCGTGCGCGCATCCGCAGCATGGCGGTGGTGGGCTGTGATCCTTCGATTATGGGTTATGGACCGGTACCGGCCAGCAAACTGGCATTGAAACGGGCGGGACTGAGCGTCAGTGATATCGATGTGTTTGAGCTGAATGAAGCCTTTGCCGCGCAGACGCTGCCGTGTATCAAGGACTTAGGTTTGCTGGAACGGATGGATGATAAGGTCAATCTGAATGGCGGCGCGATTGCGTTAGGCCATCCGCTGGGCTGCTCCGGCGCACGCATCAGCACGACATTGCTGAATATTATGGAGCGACGCGACGCCCGTTTTGGCCTCGCCACCATGTGCATCGGACTGGGTCAGGGCATTGCGACCGTATTTGAGCGTCTGTAATACGTTGAGTCTTACTTTGTCAGATTTACCCGCCGTAAACCGGCGGGTTTTTTCTGTCTGCTACAGGCTGCTTCAGCGCATCAGATAAAGGCAAACGCATCGCCGTACATCTGTGACTCCACCGCGCCACGCTCGGCACAGAAACGATCGCGGGCAATCTTCGCCATCTCAAAACGTCCGGCGATGTAGATCTCATGCTCGCTCAGCGTACTGAAATCCTGCATTACTGCCGTCAGTACCGTGCCTGAACGGCCCTGCCAGCCCGCTTCAGGTTGCTCGACAACCGGAATCACCTTCAGGTTCGGGTGCTTCACCGCCAGCGCATCCAGCTCTTCCAGATCGTACAAATGCTTGAGCTCACGTCCGCCCCAGTAAATGGCGATATCGCGCTCTGGCTGTTCCGCCAGTGCAGTGAGCAGAATCGAACGAGCATAGGAGAAACCGGTGCCGCCTGCAATCAGGATCAGCGGCTTGCTGCTCTCTTCACGCAGCCAGGCATCGCCGTGCGGCATATCAACCGTAATCTGGCGATCGTTACGGATGCGATCCATGACGGCCATGGCATAGAGGTTCAGATCGGACGCGCCGATATGCAGCTCAATGATATCTTTTTCCATCGGCGTTGAGGCCAGTGAGAACGGACGCTTGTCACGCTCGTCCATCACTACCATCAGATACTGTCCCGCGCGAAAACTGAATTCCGCTTCAGGGATCAGGCGAACGCGATAGACCGTGTCGGTAATCGCCTCAACCGAAGTTACTTTACAGCTTAACGTTGTCATGCGTTCCCTCTGTCGGGTCGTCTTTATGGTTGTGCTCGCCATCAACGCTGTGGCGGCTGATCAAAAATACCTAGCTCATCCCAGATAGCATCAATGCGCGCGGTGACCGCGGGATCTTTGACGATAGGTGTACCCCATTCGCGCTGCGTTTCACCTGGCCACTTATTGGTCGCATCCATCCCCATCTTCGATCCCAGCCCGGAAACGGGCGAAGCGAAATCGAGATAATCGATTGGGGTATTTTCCACTAATACCGTATCGCGGGCCGGATCCATACGCGTGGTGATCGCCCAGATCACGTCGTTCCAGTCACGCGCATTAACGTCATCGTCACACACAATAACAAATTTGGTGTACATGAACTGCCGCAGAAACGACCAGACGCCAAACATGACACGTTTGGCATGCCCCGCGTACTGCTTTTTAATCGTCACGACCGCCAGCCGGTATGAACATCCTTCTGGCGGCAGATAGAAGTCCACGATCTCCGGGAACTGCTTCACCAGAATCGGCACCAGCACTTCATTCAGCGCCACACCCAGCACCGCAGGTTCATCTGGCGGACGGCCGGTATAGGTGGAGTGATAGATAGGCTTATGGCGCTGCGTAATATGCGTAACGGTAAACACCGGGAAGCTATCTACTTCATTGTAGTAGCCGGTGTGGTCGCCGTAAGGTCCTTCCGGCGCCATATCGCCCGCTTCGATATACCCTTCCAGCACGATTTCCGCGCTGGCGGGAACTTCGAGATCGTTCGAGAGGCATTTCACTACTTCGGTTTTATTGCCGCGCAGTAAACCGGCAAACGCATATTCTGACAGCGTATCAGGCACCGGCGTTACGGCCCCAAGGATAGTGGCAGGATCGGCACCCAGCGCCACCGAGACCGGAAAACGCTCACCCGGATGCACTTTCGTCCACTCCAGATAATCGAGCGCACCGCCACGGTGCGACAGCCAGCGCATGATCAGCCGATTTTTGCCGATCACCTGCTGCCGGTAGATACCGAGATTCTGCCGCTCTTTGTGCGGACCGCGCGTTACGGTCAGCCCCCAGGTAATCAGCGGTGCCGCATCGCCCGGCCAGCACTTCATCACCGGAATCCGCGTCAGATCGACTTCATCGCCGCTGAAAACCTCTTCCTGACAGGGTGCATTGCGCAGGCGTTTGGTCGGCATGTTCAGGACCTGCTTAAACTGCGGCATCTTATCGAACAGATCGCGGAAGCCTTTTGGCGGCTCCGGCTCTTTCAGGAAGGCCAGCAGCTTACCCACTTCACGCAGTGCGCTGACCTCTTCCTGGCCCATGCCCATTGCCACACGCTTTGGTGTGCCGAACAGATTGCACAGCACCGGCATGTCGTACCCTTTCGGGTTTTCAAACAGCAGAGCCGGGCCACCGGCACGCAGAGTGCGGTCGGCGATTTCGGTCATTTCCAGTTCAGGATCGATCGACTGGGTAATGCGCTTTAGCTCACCGCGCTGTTCGAGCAGCGCGAGAAAGTCTCTTAAATCGTGATATTTCATGCGGCTTTAGCTTTCCGGCCAGAGTGAATCGGCCATTATAGGTCTGATTAAGCGGTTATGCTGAGGTTTATATGGCAGCGTCATACGCACTGAAAGGGAACCAGCGGTTGTAACGCGCGGGCATCGTGATACCCCTGAATCGGCTCGCCGTGGCGAAACAGTTTAAAATCTTCGTTTCGCACACTGTGATAGCGCAGCTGATTGTCGTGAACGTGCAGAAAACTGCCTTCACGCAGTGCAATCACCGACTCGGTCGGATTAACTGCACAGAACTCTGCCAGCCGTTCGTCACGGGTTTCGCCCATATGACCGCTGACGCTGGCATCCAGATAGTGGGGATTAATCTGCACCGGAAAGAGTCCCAGCGCAGGCAGCACCACGCTGCTGCGCACCGGCATATCGTTCGTGGTACGGATTGAGGGCGTCGCCACGTTGCAGCCTGCGCTCCAGCCGACATAAGGTACCTGCCGCTCCCGCACCGCGCGCTGAATCGCCCCGATCAGACCCTGCTCATGTAGCATCTGATTCAGGAACCAGGTGTTGCCGCCGCTGACTAAAATCAGCTCTGCCTGCGCAATCACTTCAGCCGGTGAGGCGAGTGCCTGAACCCGCTCAACCTGAATGCCCAAAGAGGCACTGAGTTCGGCGGCGCGTTGCTGCTGATCGCCACGAATAATCGCGAAGGGGATCAGTACCGCCGAGCGGATAGCGCGTCGGGCGATCATGGCGTGCAGCTGCGGCTGCGCATAGCCCAGCAGCGGAGCATCGTCCGCCAGCTTGCCGTTGCTCAACAGAAAGAGTTCCATCAGAGGATCCTTTTGCAGATGTGATGGTCATTGAGTCTGATACAGAGCAATAGCAGACGTCAATTTTCAGTCACCTTTTCTGCTGCCATCGGGCATCTTAAGAAAAGTCTCAGTTTATTTTCTTTGCGGGACGCTTTACCCTGCCCCTGCGCTATAACTCTGGCAACAGGTTTGCTATTCTTAGCGTCCATTCAATGGGAGCAGTTATGGAATCCTGGTACTTACTCTATTGCAAACGTGGACAGCTACTGCGCGCGAAGGAGCATCTGGAGCGGCAGGAAGTGCATTGCCTCAGCCCGATGATCGCTCTGGAAAAGATCGTGCGCGGTAAACGCACCACCGTGAGTGAGCCACTGTTCCCGAATTATCTGTTTATCGAGTTTGATCCGGAAGCCATTCACACCACGACGATCAGCAGCACCCGTGGCGTCAGCCACTTCGTGCGCTTTGGCACGACGCCCGCGACAGTGCCTTCAGCCGTGATTGAAGCGCTGGAAACAGACGTCCCGCAAATCCTGCTTGACCCTGAAACGCCGCAAAGCGGTGATGAAGTGGTCATCACCGACGGGACGTTTGAAGGGCTGCGCGCTATCTTTGCCGAGCCGGATGGTGAAACGCGCTCAATTCTGTTGCTTAATTTGCTGAACAAGCAGGTAATGCGCAGCGTCGACAACAAGCAGTTTCGCAAGATTTAAGCCAGTCTGAATAACGTCCGCGCATTATGGTCGATGCGGGTCGCCAGTTCCTCAGCACTCTCACCACGCCATGTCGCCACCTGGTGCACAATATGCGGTAAAAAGCAGGGTTCATTACGGCGCGAAGTCGGGCGTGGACGCATGTCGCGCGGCAGCAGATATGGGGCATCCGTTTCCAGCAGCAGGCGATCGGCCGGAATCAGTGGCAGCAGCTCGCGCAACTCCAGACCACGGCGCTCATCGCATACCCAGCCCGTAATCCCTACCGATAATCCCATGCCCAGACAGGCTTCCAGTTCATCACGCGTGCCGGTAAAGCAGTGGATCACCGCGCCAGGCAATTTTGGCAGCCAGGGCGCCAGTACTGCGGCGAAACGCGCATGGGCTTCGCGGCAGTGCAGAAAGACCGGCATATTGAGTTCCGCCGCCAGAGCCAGCTGCGCATCAAACGCATACTCCTGCTGCTCATGAGCCGACAGATTGCGATTGAAATCGAGTCCGCATTCACCGATGGCAACCACTTCCGGTTTTTCAGCCAGGCGACGCAGGGTGCTGGCAATTTCCGTTGACCATTCGCTGGCATGATGAGGATGGACGCCCGCGGTAGACCAACAGAAGCCCGCTTGATCTTCAGCCAGTCGCTGAGCCTGCTGGCTCTCCAGCGCGTTAGTGCCGGTAATAAGCATGCCGGTGACGCCCGCATCACGCGCGCGTTTAACCACCTTTTGCCGGTCGGAGGCGAATTGCGTGCTGGTCAGGTTTACACCGATATCAAACATAATTTTTCCCACAGTTTATAAACAAAAACCGCCCATCAGGGCGGTTTGGATTGATCGCTTCCCGCCAGTGCGGGTAAAGCTGTCCGCATCAGGAGTCGGTATTCTCTTCTTCATCCTGTAACCGGCGGCCTTTACCCACATAGTAACGGGAAAAGAATACGCCGACTTCAAACAGGCAGTACATCGGAATAGCGAGCAAAGTTTGGGAAAAAACATCCGGCGGTGTGAGCAACATCCCGACCACGAAGGCGCCCACCAGAATATAGGGACGTTTCTTCTTCAACTCTTCCGGGCTGGTGATACCGGTCCAGCACAGCAACACAATCGCCACCGGCACTTCAAACGCCACGCCAAATGCCATAAACAGCGTCATGACAAAATCGAGGTATTTGGAGATATCCGTTGCTACAGTCACGCCGATCGGCGCTGTCTTGGTGAAAAAACCAAATGCCAGCGGGAAGACCACGAAATAGGCAAAGGCCACGCCGAAGTAGAACAGGAAGGTGCTGGAAAACAGCAGCGGCATAACCAGCCTGCGCTCATGACGGTAAAGCGCCGGGGCGACAAATGCCCAGACCTGATAGAGGATCACCGGCACCGCAAGAAACACCGACACAATAATGGTCAGCTTAATCGGGGTGAAAAACGGTGAGGCCACATCGGTCGCGATCATGCTGGAGCCCACCGGCATCTGGCTGATTAGCGGTGCCGCGACCAGCTGGTAGATGTCGTTGGCGAAATAAACCAGCACCAGGAAAATCCCTAATACGGCGATGATGCAGTTCAGTAGTCGCTTACGCAGCTCAATCAGATGACTGATGAGCGGTTGGGTATCTTCAACGGCCATTATCGTTCATCACTTGCAGAAGAGGGGGTAGCGGAATGACGCGCAGGATCTGCCGGCCTGGCAACGTCGCCAGCGGGCGCCTGTGCCGGTGCGCTGGCCACAGCGGTTGGTGCGGCAGAGGACTGCACCGCCGGACCTGATGAAACCGCTGAAGAAGCCGGTGCAGGAGCATTGGCGACGGCAGAAGGTGCGGCAGAGGGCTGCACCGCCGGGCCTGAGTCTGAAACCGCAGACGGTGTCTGTGCCGGGGCACTGGCCTGATGTTCTGCTGTAGCCGGTGTCGCCGAAGGCTCAGCCGGAGCAGGCGCGGGCCTGTGCTGAGCCGAATGGATGGTGTTTGCCTCGTCTTCCTCTTTTTCAATGTCGATGCTCTGACTGACCGAGCGTTTCATTGAATCCGCAGTTTTACGCAGCTCTTCCATCGACTCTTTCAGCTCAGGTGAGAGCGTGCCACGGCCCGCTTCTTCCACCTTTTTCAGGCTCTCCTGCAACTCCTGCAGCTTGAGCTCCTGCGCCAGTTCATGTTGTACATTGGCTGCCAGCGAACGAATCGCCCTGATCCAGCCGACCACGGTTTTCACCGCAACCGGTAAACGTTGCGGGCCGAGTACAATCAGCCCGATCACGAACACCAATACCAGTTCACTAAAACCAATATCAAACACGGTTTACACCTGCTTGTCGTTCTTGGCTTCTTCTTTGTTAGCCGAAGTTTGCTGTTTGTCCGCCAGCGTTTTGGCAGCGAAGTCAGCGTCCTGCTCTTTCGGTTGATCCTTTTTGTCGTCCTCGTCACCCATGGCTTTTTTGAAGCCACGAATCGAAGAACCCAAATCTGAACCCAGATTACGTAATTTGTTGGTACCGAACAGAAGTACAACAATCACGGCAATGATTAACAATTGCCAGATACTGATACCGCCCATGAGATAGCCTCTAATATTCTGTGAAAACGATGAGGTAATGCACCACAGAGTGCCCTTTTCAACCGGGCCTGAGCCAGCGACATTACCTTTTTTTAGACGGACGTGACAATCAGTTTGTCTTACGCCAGCCGATTAACCAGGAGACAATTCCTGCTGCCATCAACACCGCCGGGAAAAAGTCCCAATCCGGTCGGGTGAGCAGCACAGCCGTTCCGCTTAACAGCAACGTTGCACCGACGCCGAACAGGTAACGCGCCTGATGGTGCCGGACGCGCTGCGCATTCATATCGCCAACTAATTTATCGACGCTGTGCCGCAAAAGTTTGTGCTGGCGCATGCTGTCGTAAAACAGCTCCGGCAGCTCAGGGAGCTTCTCAGCCCAGAATGGCGCTTTCTCTTTTACCGCACGGATAATAGCCGGTAATCCCACCTGATCTTTGATCCACTCTTCCAGGAAGGGCTTGGCTGTCTTCCACAGGTCGAGCTGCGGATAGAGCTGACGGCCGATGCCTTCAACATAGAGCAGCGTTTTTTGCAGCAGGACCAGCTGCGGCTGCACTTCCATATTAAAGCGGCGTGCGGTGTTGAACAGGTTCAGCAGCACATGCCCGAAGGAGATTTCAGCCAGCGGTTTTTCAAAAATCGGCTCGCAGACCGTACGAATCGCAAACTCGAAATCCTCTACGTTGGTATCGGGCGGCACCCAGCCTGAGTCAACGTGCAACTCCGCGACCTTACGGTAGTCACGGTTGAAGAAGGCGATAAAGTTTTCAGCCAGATAGCGCTTATCTTCTTTGTTCAGTGAACCCACGATACCGCAATCGATGCCGATATATTGTGGATCTTCCGGATGTTCATAGCTGACAAAAATATTGCCAGGATGCATATCCGCATGGAAGAAGCTGTCGCGGAAGACCTGGGTGAAGAAGACCTGCACGCCACGTTCTGCCAGCAGCTTCATATTAACGCCATGACGCTCCAGCGTGGCAACGTCTGAAATCGGAATGCCGTAGATGCGCTCCATCACCATCATGGTTTCGCTGCAGTAGTCGGAATAGACTTCCGGCACATAGAGCATGCGGCTATCTTCAAAATTCCGGCGCAGCTGAATGGCGTTGGCCGCTTCACGTAACAGATTCAGCTCATCAAGCAGGGTTTTCTCATAATCGCGCACCACTTCAACCGGACGCAGACGACGGCCATCCGGCAACAGGCGCGGGACCCAGCGGGCCAGGCGATAGATCAGCTTCATGTCCGCCCGAATCACCGGCAAAATATCGGGGCGAATCACTTTGATCACCACTTTCTTGCCAGTTGATTTCAGCGTGGCGGTGTGCACCTGCGCAATGGATGCCGAAGCCAGTGGCTTGATATCAAAATCATCAAACCAGGTTTCAATCGGCGCGCCCATTGAGGCTTCAATCTGCGCTTTGGCTTTGACGCCATCGAACGGCGCAACACGGTCCTGCAGGATCGCCAGTTGATCGGCAATCAGCGGCGGGAAGAGATCACGACGGGTCGACAGCATCTGGCCAAACTTGATCCAGACCGGACCCAGCTGCTCCATCGCCATGCGCATACGTGCGCCGATCGGTTCATGCTGATGCAGATTAGGGATCCAGAAAACAGAGCGACGCCACAGGCGAAACAGGAAAGTGAGGCGTGTCTGAGGAATCAGTTCATCAAGGCCATAGGTCAGAAACACCTTCATGATCAGATATAAGCGGCGGATCTCTCCAAAACTCATTTTGCCTCCAGCTGCGCCAGACGCGCATCAAGCGCCTCAAGCGAACGTTCCATCGCGTCGACCTCCTCAGAAAACCAGGCTAATTCCAGCGAGCCAGGCGCAACACGCCACTCTTCGGTTATGGCCTGTCCGAGATAATCCTGGCGACGCTGCACTTCACCTTTGAAAAAGCGTAATGCCTGTTGTGAGCGCTGGCTGATCCCCTGTGCGGCGATATCGCCGACCCAGGGAGCCAGATATTCTGCCGGATCCAGCTCAGCCAGATCCATCAGCGCAGAGAACTGCTGCACCACCTGCAGGTCACCTTCAACCTGCAGTTCACCGCTACGGATCAGCGGCGTCAGCTGCTGGCGATCGCGCAGCTTCGGCAGGGTTTTCAGCGAGGTGATCACCGTGCAGTCACTGCGATCCTGCCAGTCAGCCAACACATCGACCTGCTGTTCACTGAAGACCAGCACCAGCGGATGAGAGAACTCATTCAGGCGCAGCGTCAGCACTTTGCCATTCAGGCGTTGCCGCGCCGGTTTCAGGCCACGATCGCGATAGAGAATACGGTTCAGCGCCGTTTCCAGGCCCGCGGTAATCAAGGGCGTCAGGTTCATTACCATCTCACTCAGAACTTAAATCCACGATGCAGCGCCACAATGCCGCCGGTCATATTGGAGTAAGTGGTATTTTCAAAACCAACATCGTTCATCATCGCTTTCAGGGTCTCCTGATCGGGATGCATGCGGATCGATTCGGCCAGATAGCGATAGCTCTCTGCATCCTGCGCCACCAGCTGTCCGATACGCGGCAGAATGTGGAACGAGTAGGCGTCATACGCTTTGCTCAGCGGATCCAGAACGGGTTTAGAGAACTCCAGCACCAGCAGGCGTCCGCCCGGCTTGAGTACCCGGAACATAGAGGCCAGCGCCTTCTCTTTTTCCGTAACGTTACGCAGGCCAAAAGAGATGGTAATGCAGTCGAAATAGTTATCGGGGAAAGGCAGGGCTTCGGCATTGGCCTGTACGTAACTCACGTTGCCGACCACGCCCTGATTGCGCAGCTTTTCGCGGCCCATCTTCAGCATGGAACTGTTGATATCGGCCAGTACCACCTGACCCGTTTCGCCCACCAGGCGAGAAAATTTAGCCGTCAGATCGCCGGTACCCCCCGCCAGATCTAACACGCGCTGACCGCGACGTACGCCGCTGCTGTCAATGGTAAAACGCTTCCAGATACGATGGACGCCAAACGACATCAAATCGTTCATCAGGTCATATTTTGCCGCTACGGAGTGAAACACGTCCGCGACTTTGTCAGCTTTTTCGCTTTTGGCGACCGTCTGAAAGCCAAAATGGGTAGTTTCCTGCTGTGATTCATCTGCCATCGGTTTTACCTGCTCCACAAACAATACTTCCCGAAGTGTATCAGAGTCACGGAAGTCAGGCACGCTGCGCCCATACTATTCGTGGAGGCGCCTCACATGCATCTCACTCTCATCCGCATCACTGTCATCATCTGCATCATCAGCCGCCCGGTTTTCCGGCATGGCACGTTCGGCCAGCTGAGGATTGATTGGTCGTTTGATCTCCACGCCCAGCGCTCGAAATCCTTCAGTCTGCGCAATCAGATTGCCGCGCCCTTCCGACAGCTTTTTCATCGCCTCGCGATAGCTGTTCTGCGCCTTATCCAGGCTGTGACCAATGCCGCTCATGTCATCGACAAACAGCCGCATCTTGTCATAGAGCCGCGTTGCCCGATCGGCAATACGCTGCGCATTGCGGCTCTGATGCTCATAGCGCCACAGATTATTAATGGTACGCAACGCCACCAGCAGCGTGGTGGGGCTGACCAGCATGATGTTCTGCTGCAGCGCCTCACCAATCAGCTCAGGCTGGCGGTCAATGGCCAGCAAAAAGGCGGGCTCCACCGGGATAAACATCAGCACATAATCCAGCGATCGTAACCCGGGCAATTGTTGATAATCTTTTCGTCCCAGCAGGCGGATGTGCGCCCGCATGGCAGCGACATGTTCCTGAATAGCCTGCTCTCGTTCGATCTCATCATCCGCATTGAAGTAGCGCTCATAGGCCACCAGCGTCATTTTGGCGTCCACCACCACATCTTTGCCCTGCGGCAGGCGCACAATCACATCCGGCTGCATCCTGCCCTGCTGTTCTGACTGAATGCTCACCTGGGTTTCATATTCGTAGCCTTCACGCAGTCCGGAGGCTTCCAGTACCCGGCTCAGCACCACTTCACCCCAGTTACCCTGGATCTTATTATCGCCCTTCAGCGCTTTGGTCAGGTTAAGCGCCTCCTGCGCCATCTGCGCATTCAGCTGCTGTAACTGCCGGATTTCATGGGTCAGGGTATGTCGCTCACGCGCTTCTGCGCCAAAGCTTTCATGAACCTGACGACGGAAGCCATCAAGCTGTTCACGCAACGGGCCTATCAGCCCGTCCAGACTTTGCCGGTTCTGTTCATCGACGCGACGGCCGCTGTTTTCGAAAATACGGTTGGCGAGGTTTTCAAACTGGGCGCTAAGGCGTTGTTCGCTGTTGGTCAGCAGGCGCTGTTTCTCTTCTGCGGCGAAACGGGTCTCTTCAAGGCGAATGGTCACCTCACGCAGCTCCGCTTCCTGCGCGCTGTTGACCTCCAGCTGATTGCGCAGTTCACGATTAAGCTGCTCACTTTCATTACGCCAGTAATCAAGCTGTTGCAGTCGCTCATTGGCGCCGCTCAGCGCGCCGTGCAGCTGACGAAGCTCCTGCTCACGCTGCTGCGTCTGCTGCTGAAGCTGTTCGATTTGCTGCTGCTGACGCTGTTGCGCCTCTTCCTGCAGACGGCGCTCGGTCTGGAAACTGGCGACCTGATGGCCGGCACGTAACTGTGCCAGCATCCAGCCAATCCCTAACCCGGCAAGCGCCAGACAGGCGCTGATAATGATGTGCTGATCCATGATTTCCCCCGCGACTCAGGCTGCTGAGGGAAAGGTAGAGTCGCACTGTATGAATGTCCAGATAATTTTAGCAGGATTCAGCGCCTTACAGCGCCGTCACCGTAAGCTTGCCAGCCTGCCACTCATCAATCAGGAAAAACGGCATGGGCAATAGCCATTCACCCTTTTTAACCTGCGCCAGATAGTGCCAGGTTGTCCCGCCCGAGGTGATCGCGACGCGCTGTCTGCTTCCCTCAGCAGCGCTGGATTTGCCGGTCATACTGGCAAAACCGGCATTGCTGCCCACATGGAAATGCGGCGTCTGCCAGCGCACGGGGGCATGGTCAGGCCACGGCTGGGCCTGATGAAAATGAAACAACTCATCGTGGCTCAGGAGGCTTTCACGCACCGTCGGCCACAACGCCACCTTGAGGAAATATTGATCGGTGAAGCGCTGGCTGCCCTGATACTGCGCAATGAAATCGCGCATCGCCTGTTCCACATCCCGGAAGACGCCGTGACAGCCGCCCCACATCCCTGCCAGCAGCAGCTCAGTATGGGAGAAGTAGTCACGCATATGGTGGAACCAGTAAGGCGACGCCAGCCAGGCGTCTACCGCTGCCGCTTCGCGCTCCGAGAGCAGCGAGTCGGCATCACGCACGATAAAACGCTTCACGCCCGGATCGTCCATTACCAGGAAACGCCACAGGGTCGGAAACAGCGTTTTCTCGTGGGACATATCGATCAGCTGGACGTGCGGCTGGTCAAGGCGCTGCCAGACATGCTGCGGCACGCTGTCATCGAGATAGATGCGGCAGACCCAGCCGGGATAGAGTTCAGGCGCCACTTCAACGTTTTTGATTAAGGTTTCACAGTAGCGCGGCTGATCGCCATAGAGGCAGAAAGCGATGACATTCTGGTGCGGATGAGTGAGATCGACAGGCTCCGGTTGCGGAGCGGGAAACGCGGCGCGCTGCCCCTGACTGAAACGCGCATCAGAGCGCATCAGCGAGGCCAGCCCATGACGCGCCACCTCATCCTTTTTATCCAGCCAGCCACACACTTCGGTCAGGCCATCCAGCCAGGTTTCAGAGGCGGTAGCCTGTACAGCGGGCGGTGACTGATAAATCTTCTGGTAGATTTTGTACGATTTATTGTACTGACCCAGACGCAGCAGGCAGAGCGCGTAGTCGCTCAGCACCTGCATCTGATTGGGCATCGTGCGCAATACCTCTTCACAGCATTGAGCGGCCAGCGCATAGTCGCCCTGTTGCATGGCGGCGCGAAAACGTTCGGCACTGCGTTCCAGCATGGCTTTGAGTGCGGCCGGATTAGCACCAGGGGCAGGACGTCGGACGGGAATAGTATTGCGCATAAAAACTCTCAGGTTTCACTGATGTTACGCGCCGTTAACTACCGGCAGCAGGTTTTGAGTCTGGACAAAAAACCTGCTGCCAGACGCGGTCGTTATAGTAAGCGACGCGCCGCTTCGACCACAATCTTCACTGCGTCACTTTCTGTCTGTTTCATGGTGACCGCATCCGGGATCTCTTTCTGAGTGCGGTTCACAATCACGCCCGCCACCATGCCGGCTCGCAGTCCCTGGCTGGCGCACATGGTTAACAGTGTAGCGGATTCCATCTCATAGTTGAGAACGCCCATCTCCTGCCACTCTTTCATCGATCCCCGGAAGCGACTGACTACGCGGCCCGAGACGGTGTCGTAGCGCTCCTGACCCGGATAGAAGGTGTCAGAAGAGGCGGTGATGCCGATATGCGTTTTCGCGCCACAGGCTTCTGCGGCGGCAACCAGCGCGGTGGTGCAGGCGAAATCAGCCACTGCCGGAAACTCCATCGGCGCAAAATGCAGGCTGGCCCCGTCCAGGCGAACGGATGCGGTAGTCACCAGCACATCGCCGACATTGATATGCGGCTGGATAGCGCCCGTGGTACCGACACGCAGGAAGGTACGTACGCCAAGCTGTGCCAGCTCTTCGACCGCAATCGAGGTCGAAGGACCGCCAATGCCGGTTGAGCAGACCACGACCGGCTTACCATCAATTTTTGCCAGCCAGGAGGTAAACTCACGGTGTGAGGCGAGATGCGTGGCATCTTCCATCAGTCCGGCAATTTTCTTCACGCGCTCCGGATCGCCCGGCACAATCGCCAGGGTGGCGCCCTGCAGATCGGCTTTAGTCAGGCCAAGATGGAAAACGTCAGACTGTGTCATTTTCAGACTCCTGTTAAGGGAAGGTAGCGCGCCACTCTACGCCAGCACGCCCAATAAATATGTGACAACATTCACTTAAGAAAATGAAAGTTACATTTCCCGAAAGATAAATTGTGACAACAATCACACAATAGCATCTTCCTGGTGCGGATAGCTCTCGGTGGGGCTGTGTCAGGGTCTGCGCAATGTTAAAGAGGAGGATGATTTTATTCGCTGCTGATTCTGTGACCCGACACCTGGCGCATACGCTTTCCGGCCAGGCTATAGTTACGTGATTGCGCAAATGCTTGCACGGAGAGAATAATGAAACCCAGTGATAATATGGCACAAAAACCGGCGACGGGCGGCTTTGCCCCTGCCGTGCAGCCCACCGCCTCCACCACCATCATTACCGACAGCCCGGCGATTCACGCGGGAGAAACCTCAGTGCCCAGCCAGGGCGAAAACATGCCGGCATTCTTTGCAAAACCCCAGTCAGCGGAAGGCCCATGGCCTGTCGTACTGGTCGTGCAGGAGATCTTTGGTGTGCATGAACACATCCGGGATATCTGCCGCCGCCTGGCGCTGGAAGGCTATCTGGCGATTGCGCCTGAGCTCTATTTCCGCGAGGGCGATCCCGCTGAGTATAACGATATCCCGACGCTGTTCAGCGAGCTGGTCAGCAAAGTGCCTGACAGCCAGGTGCTGGCCGATCTCGATCATGCCGCCAACTGGGCCGCACGCAACGGCGGCGATATTCGTCGCATGGGCATCACCGGTTTTTGCTGGGGTGGCCGAATCAGCTGGCTCTACGCCGCGCATAACCCGCAACTGCGCGCCGCCGTGGCGTGGTATGGACGACTGACCGGTGAGCGTACGCTGAAGCAGCAGAAGCATCCTATTGATATTGCGGTCGACCTGAATGCGCCAGTATTAGGTTTGTATGGTGGCCAGGATGAGGGTATCCCGCTGGAGAGCGTCGAGCAGATGCGTCAGGCACTGCATGCCGCCAATGCAACCGCAGAGATCATCGTCTATCCCGAAGCGGGCCATGCCTTTAATGCTGACTATCGTGCAAGCTACCATGCTGAATCTGCCAATGATGGCTGGCAGCGGATGCTGGCCTGGTTCAGGCAGTATGGTGTTGCATCGCAGTAAATGAAAAAGGGGCGCTTATGCGCCCCTGATTTTTTCGCCCCACCAGACCCGATTCTCTACGCCGTTTCTCCACGCAATTTCTTCGCTGCCGTCACCATGTTCGCCAGCGCCTGACGCGTTTCCGTCCAGCCCCGTGTTTTCAAACCGCAGTCCGGGTTAACCCACAGACGCGCTTCCGGAATACGTTTCGCCGCCTTCAGCAACAGTGCTTCTATCCACTCCACGCTGGGGACGTTAGGCGAATGGATGTCGTAGACGCCGGGGCCGATTTCATTCGGGTAGTCGAAGTTCTCAAATGACTCCAGCAGGTCCATGTCAGATCGCGAGGTTTCGATGGTAATCACATCGGCATCCAGCGCCGCGATAGCGTCCATGATGTCGTTGAACTCGCAGTAACACATATGGGTGTGAATCTGGGTTTCATCCCGCGCCACCGCCGCATTCAGTCGGAAGGCCTCCACCGCCCAGTTCAGGTAGGCAGCCCACTCTGACTGATGCAGTGGCAGACCTTCACGCAGTGCAGGCTCATCAATCTGGATAATCCCGATGCCCGCATTCTCCAGGTCTTCGACTTCATCACGCAGCGCCAGCGCGATCTGTTTCGCGATGGTTTCACGTGACACATCTTCACGCGGGAATGACCAGCAGAGGATGGTTACCGGACCGGTCAGCATCCCTTTTACCGGCTTGTTGGTCAGCGACTGGGCATATCTGGCCCACTCAACGGTGATCGCCTCCGGGCGACTGATATCGCCAATAATGACAGGTGGTTTCACACAGCGTGAACCGTAGCTCTGAACCCAGCCATTCTGTGTGAAGACAAACCCCTCCAGATGTTCGCCGAAGTACTCAACCATGTCGTTACGTTCCGCTTCACCGTGCACCAGCACATCCAGCCCCAGCCGCTCCTGTTCGAGAATCGCCTGCTTAATGTGCTCCGCGATGCCGGTGCGGTAATGGTTGCTGTCGAGCCTGCCCTGTTTAAAGTCAAGGCGCAGGCCGCGAATTTCAGTGGTCTGTGGAAAAGAGCCGATGGTAGTGGTAGGCCAGGCTGGCAGATTGAAACGCTGACGCTGCAGGACCGCCCGCACCGGATAAGCGCTCTGGCGTTCACTGTGCTGTGGGGTAATGGCCTTAATACGCTGGCCCACCGCCGCATTATGCACGCGGCGGGAGTGAGCGCGGGCGTGTACCGGTGCGCTCCAGGCTTCCAGCGCCGTCGCATCGTTGTTGTTGAGTGCCTGACTCAGCAGCGAGAGCTCGGCACATTTCTGCAGCGCAAAGGCGAACCAGCTTTTGACTTCATCATCCAGACGGGTCTCGACGCTCAGGTCAATAGGGCTGTGCAGCAGCGAGCAGGAGGAGCCGATCCACACCTGTTCACGCGCTCTGGTCAGCGGTTGCAAGCGGCTGAACCAGCGGCTCAGATCGGCGCGCCAGACGTTGCGTCCGTTGATCACGCCGAGCGACAGCAGCCAGCTGGCGGGCAGTTGCTGATTCAGTTGCTGAATATCATCACGGCCATGGACCAGATCGACATGCAGCCCCTGCACCGGCAGCGCACGAATCACATCAATGTTCTGGCCGATGCTGTCAAAATAGGTGGTCAGCAGCAGTTTGCTGTGACCCTGCAGTGCGTCATACGCCGGCTGGAAGGCTTCGCGCCACGTCTGCGGCAGCTCCAGTGCCAGAGCGGGTTCATCAATCTGTACCCATTCGATGCCGCGCTTAGCCAGTTCCGCCAGCACCTGCTGATAGACCGGCAGAATTCCCTCCAGCAGCGACAGACGTTCAAACGGCTCACCCTTCACTTTACCCAGCCACAGATACGTCACCGGCCCCAGCAGCACTGGCTTGATGTTGTGTCCCAGCGCCAGTGCCTCATCCACCTCGTCCAGCAGCTGGGTCCAGGTCAGTTTAAACGTCTGACCCTGGGTAAATTCCGGCACCATGTAGTGATAGTTGGTGTTAAACCATTTGGTCATTTCTGCCGCCGCCGCAGGCTCGCCGGTCGGCGCACGACCGCGTCCCAGGCGGAACAGGGTGTCGAGGTCCACAGTGCCGGCTTTGTTCTGATGACGCGCGGGCACGTTGCCCAGCATCAGGCTGGTGGTCAGCACATGGTCATACCAGGCGAAATCGCCGACCGGCAGCAGATCGACGCCCGCCTCTTTCTGTTGTTGCCAGTGTCGCGCACGCAGCTCACGGCCCGTCGCCAGTAACGTCTGCTGCGTGCTGTCGCCAGCCCAGTAACTCTCCAGCGCTTTTTTCAGTTCACGGCGCAGGCCAATACGGGGAAAGCCGAGGGTATGGTTCAGGATAGTCATGTGCTGTTCTCCAGATAATCTTTCACTTTGGCTGAAATGGGCAGCCAAAGATGTTTAGCCGTCCAGATGTTTACACTGCTATACTCTGCGGGTACTGTATATTGCTCAAGCGCAATATGTTCATTTTCGATGTGAAGGACTCTCATGATCGAACTCAAGCACCTGCGGACGCTTCAGGCTCTGCGCAATACGGGATCGCTGGCGGCGGCGGCGGCCCAGCTTCATCAGACGCAATCGGCATTGTCTCATCAGTTCAGCGATCTGGAGCAGCGGCTGGGATTCCGCCTGTTCGTGCGTAAAAGTCAGCCGCTGCGCTTTACGCCGCAGGGCGATATTCTGCTGCAGCTGGCAGAGCAGGTGCTGCCGCAGATTCAGCAGGCATTGCAGGCCTGCCATGAGCCGCATCAGACCACGCTGCGGGTGGCGATAGAGTGCCATAGCTGCATTCAGTGGCTGACTCCCGCGCTGGATAAATTCCGCCAGAGCTGGCCGCAGGTGGTGATGGATTTCAAATCGGGCGTGACCTTTGATCCTCAACCCGCCCTGCAACAGGGTGAGCTGGATGTGGTGCTGACCTCCGATATCCTGGCGCGCTCGGGTCTGTTCTACTCCCCGATGTTTGATTATGAAGTGCGGCTGGTGCTGGCAACGGATCACCCGCTGGCGCAGGTTGAGCAGATTTCGCCGGAAGATCTAGCCGATGAGGTGTTGATGATCTATCCGGTGCAGCGTCAGCGTCTGGATATCTGGCGTCACTTCCTGCAGCCCGCAGGCGTCAGTCCGGCACTGAAAAGTGTGGATAACACCCTGCTGATGATTCAGATGGTCTCGGCACGTATGGGGATTGCCGCACTGCCGCATTGGGTGGTGGAGAGTTTTGAGAAGCAGGGTCTGGTGGTCACCCGCACGCTGGGCGATGGCCTGTGGAGCCGTCTTTATGCGGCCGTGCGCGAAGGGGAGCAACGTCAGCCGGTGCTGGAAGCGTTTATCCGCTTTGCCCGTCAGCACGCCTGTGAGCATCTGCCTTTTGTGCGCGACGCCGCGTTGCCCGGTGCGGTGTTGCAGCGATAATCTGGCGGGCACAAACCTGCGCGAAGGCGGGCAAAATCCCCTATAATGCGCAGCCTGTCGACTGACCACGAGAAGATTTCACCATGACTAACAATGATATTCTGCGCAGCGTGCGCTATATGCTCAACCTGAGCGATGCCAAAATGGTGGAGATTTTTGCGCTGGCGCAATGTGACGTGCCGCTGGCGGATATTCAGGCGTGGCTGAAAAAAGATGACGATGCTGCGTTCCGTCCCTGCCCCGATGTGCTGATGGGTTATTTCCTGAATGGCCTGATCTTCTACCGTCGCGGCAAAAGTGAAGATGCGCCCGCGCCGTCGATTGAGCGCAAGATGACCAATAACATCTTCATGAGAAAGCTGCGTATCGCTTTTGATCTGAAAACCACCGACATTCCTGATGTACTGAAACGCGTGAATTTTACCGTTTCACAGGCTGAGATTGGTGCGATTTTCCGCAAACCTGATCATAAGAACTACCGCGAATGCGGCGATCAGATTCTGCGTAACTTCCTGAAAGGGCTGGCGATGATTCAGCGTCCTAAGAGTGAGAAGCCTGCTTAACGTCTGTGGCTGATCGCTTCGGGTACCTGCGTGGTCAGAAGTGGCGCATCTGATCGCAAAGAAAGCCTGCATCCATGCAGCACGGCCTCGCCATCCCTGGCTCGGACGCTTTGCTCCTCAGTTGCGCCACCTCTTCCCTCAAGCTTCTTCATGGCTTTTTAATCAGCAACACCAGGCCAGCCCTGGGGAGTGAAAGCGGGTCATCGGTGGAGCGTTCGTCGCAGGGGGAAAAAGCGCCGGGCGCGTTTCTGAACCATCCTGTAAGATTCCTTCGCGATCGCACACGCCAACTCCAACGCGAATGCTCTACGTTTCAGCGCGCCATCCCCTCCTTCATATTCGCTCTGAGCCCCTGGTTCTGCTGCGATGATGCTGTTAAGTCTCCAGGGCTGGCGCGTCTGAAGAGCGAAGCGTCCGGGCCAGGGATGGCCCGGCCGATCCACAGGGATGTGAGATTCCTTCGCGATCGGACGCGCCAGCCCGGGAGGCCGCACCCATGCAACAGCCCTGTTTATGATCGGTCACTGCGCCCCACCACCCAGCGCTTATGCACCCACAACGAGGCGAGGATCACCAGCGCGCCCGCAATAAAGCTTGGCCAGTGCGGTTTCTCCTGCCAGATAGCCAGATTCACCAGCAGCCCGGCAGGAACGTGCATGTTATTCATAATGCCCAGCGTGCCGGCATCGACCTGGGTCGCACCATAATTCCACATAAAATAGCCGAGACCGGAAGCCGCAATGCCCAGCCAGACCAGAATGCCCCACTGCAATGAGGTGGTCGGCAACTTCTGCGGATTGCCCCAGGCACACCAGGCGATCACCGCAATCAACACCGCACCCAGATAGAACCAGGAGAAGGCCGTGTGCTGCGGCATCGGGCGGGTCTCCTGCAGACGCTTATAGCCCACCATTCCCGCCGCAAAGCAGATGTTTGCCAGTTGCACTAACAGCAGACCAAACCAGAAATGATCGCTGACTTTGTCATAGCGAATAATGGCCGCACCTGCCACAGCCAGCAGTGCACTGAAGATATAACCCATGCGCAGTGGACGACGGCTGATCAGATCGTAAATCAGCGTCACATAAAGCGGCGTCATCACCGTAAACAGCAGGAATTCCGACACGCTAAGGTAGAGATAGGCTTCGAAACTCAGCAGATACATCACGCCCAGCTGCAGCATCCCGACCAGCATGTAAAGCAACAGCGTTGAAGGGCGATGACCACGCCAGCGCAGGAAAGGTAAAAATACCAGCGCAGCCAGCGCCAGTCGCATCAGTACAGAGAACCAACTGTCCACCTGCCCGGCAAGGTATTCGCCAATCAGACTGAACGAAAAGGCCCACAGAATGGTGGTAATAATCAATAAAAACACGGTGACGACCCCGAAATTAACAGGCCGTCAGTGTAAACAATGTGCTGCCATCAGGCTGTGAAATCTGGTTGACATCTGATTACAAAACAGGCGATCAGAATAGCCATCGGTAAAGGACTCTCGCCTCCTGACATAACTGTCTGCATAAAGATTTTTCAGCCAGATAAAATGCGCGAAATGATCCATCGCATGATCACTTCCGCTCCAGAATGTAATAAAACTGTAACAAATGTGTCATTCATCACAGTAACGTTGCGCAACTAACACTATTCTTTGCGCGAAATGGAACATTCTGCGTCCATTTTATTCTGCTCTTTTCCTGCCCCAACCTGCTGGGAATTAAAAACCATAATGTGCCCTGGAGGGCCTCACTGATGCTGAGCATTTTTAAACCTGCACCACGTCAGCCGCAGGTGGCGGAGGATCACATTGATCCGCTCTACCGTCGTCTGCGCTGGCAAATTTTCATCGGGATCTTCTTTGGTTACGCCGCCTACTATCTGGTCAGAAAAAACTTCGCACTCGCCATGCCCTACCTGGTAGAGCAGGGTTTTTCACGTGGCGATCTCGGTTTTGCCTTATCCGGCATATCCATCGCCTACGGCTTTTCAAAATTCATCATGGGATCGGTCTCTGACCGCTCAAACCCGCGCGTCTTCTTACCGGCAGGCCTGATTCTGGCTGCGACAGTGATGCTGATCATGGGATTCGTTCCCTGGGCCACCTCCAGCATTATGGTGATGTTCGTGCTGCTGTTTATCTGCGGCTGGTTCCAGGGCATGGGCTGGCCACCTTGTGGACGTACCATGGTTCACTGGTGGTCGCAGAAAGAGCGCGGCAGGATCGTTTCGGTCTGGAACTGCGCCCATAATGTCGGCGGCGGTATTCCGCCTCTGCTGTTCCTGCTCGGTATGGCGTGGTTCAACGACTGGAAAGCGGCACTCTATATGCCGGCGTTTGGCGCCATCGCCATTGCGATTCTGGCCTTTGCGCTGATGCGTGATACGCCGCAATCCTGTGGTCTGCCACCGATTGAAGAGTACAAAAACGACTATCCGCCCGACTATGATGCCAGCCACGAAGAGGAGCTGACGGCTAAACAGATCTTCATGAAATATGTGCTGCCGAACAAGCTGCTGTGGTACATCGCGCTGGCCAACGTGTTTGTTTATCTGCTGCGCTACGGCATTCTCGACTGGTCGCCGACCTATCTCAGAGAAGTAAAACACTTCACGCTGGATAAATCGTCGTGGGCTTACTTCCTGTATGAGTATGCGGGGATCCCCGGAACGCTGCTGTGCGGCTGGATGTCGGACAAAGTGTTCCGCGGTAATCGCGGTGCGACCGGGGTGTTCTTTATGACGCTGGTAACCATCGCGACCGTGATCTACTGGCTTAACCCGGCGGGCAATCCTGGCGTCGATATGGCCTGTATGATTGTGATTGGCTTCCTGATCTACGGTCCGGTGATGCTGATTGGTCTGCACGCGCTGGAGCTGGCCCCGAAAAAAGCGGCGGGGACGGCGGCGGGCTTCACCGGCCTGTTCGGCTATCTGGGTGGATCGGTGGCGGCCAGCGCCATTGTCGGTTACACCGTCGATTACTTCGGCTGGGACGGCGGCTTCATGGTGATGATTGCTGGCTGTGTGCTGGCGGTTATCCTGCTGTTACTGACCATGGTCAGCGAACACAAACACAAAAAGACTCCTGCCTGACGGCAATAAAAAAGGGCCGGATATCCGGCCCTTTTTTTGCGCTGACGGCTTAAGCAAGATAGAGCGTGCGCAGCGTCTGCGGCACGGCATCATCGGCATTTGAACCGATCACATCCAGCTCCGGCAGCGTATCTTTCAACCGCTGATGGGCGTTCTGCATGATAAAGCCCTTACCCGCCATGCTCAGCATCTCCACATCGTTCATGCCGTCGCCAAAGGCGATACAGCTTTCCAGTGAATGGCCCAGCGTTTTCGCGACCGCTTCCAGCGCATGCCCTTTCGACACGCCGCCCGCCATCACTTCCAGACAGGTAGGCAGTGAGAAACTGACGTTAACCCGATCGCCCCAGCGCGCTTCAATCGCCTGTTCCATCGGGATCAGATGCTCGGGATTTTCGCAGGTGAAAAAGACCTTGCTGATATTATCGGTTGGCAGCAGACCCGGCTCATAGACCTGATAGTTGAACACCGACTCGCGGAAATAGTCCTGCTCAGCCGGGCTTGAGCGGCTGACAAACCACTCATCGTCGCGGTAAACGTGGGTCAGGATATCGCTGTGATGATATTGCAGGCCAAACAGATCGCTGGCGATATCCTCATCCAGATTATGACTGAACACCAGTTCGCCCTCGGCGTTGTGCACGCGCGCGCCGTTTGAGGTGATCATATAGGCCGGAATCGCCAGGCTGTCGCGCATCTGTCCGACATCGATATGATGACGGCCGGTGGCGAATATAAAGTGAATATCTTTCGCGACCAGCTGCTGCAGCGTTTCACGCGCAAAAGGGGTCAGACGATGTTCGGGAGAAAGCAGCGTGCCATCCAGATCGGATGCAACGATGTGATACATGAAAACCTCGGGTATCTGGTTCTGCCGGCCTTAACCGGTCGGATAAATAACGTCAGTGGTGCGAGGAAAAGAAGTCGACCACTGCATTGAGTGCTTCGGCGCGCATCTCATCCTTTTCGAACAGGATCTCATGACGCGCACCGTCGATCACCCGTGGCTTATTGCCCTCACACGGATGACCCGCCGCCGCCATCGCGGCACAAAAAAGGTCCTGCGAACGATTGTCGACCACCCGATCATCGCTGGCCTGTAACAGCAGCAGTGGCGTGGTGATCTTATCGACCTGACTGATGATGTTGCGACCTGCATGGATGCCTTCACGTACCCAATGGTAGGTTGGCCCGCCAACGCGAATCGCCGGATCGTCCGCATAAAAGCGCAGATTTCGCCGGTAACGCTCGGTGCTGTGCGTCAGCCGGTTAATGCCAAACGGATGCGCACGCCAGCGGCCGGTGCCGAGCGCATAGCCATCGCGCATGGCCGGACGCTTCTCCGCCCAGTCCAGGATCCGATGGGCCAGAAAAGAGGGCAACGGTAAAGCAATGCCGAACATCGGCGCCACCAGCGCGACCGCATGAAACGCCTGCGGCTGACGCGCCAGAAACAGCGTTAAGATTGCGCCGCCCATGGAGTGAGCCAGCGCATAGCGCTGCTGGTAGTGACCGCTGATAATCTCTTTCAGATAGAGCGTTTCAAGGTCGTCGACATAATGGGTAAATTCCGCCACGTGACCGCGGTGTGAATCTTCCAGCAGGCGATCGGAACGCCCCTGACCGCGATGGTCAAGGATCACCACATCAAATCCGCAGTGAAACAGATCGTACGCCAGCTCAGGATATTTTATGTAACTCTCGATGCGTCCCGGCACAATCAGGATCACACGCTTGTGTTGCGGTGATGTGAAGCGGACGTAGCGCAGCGTCAGATTACCCACGCCGGTAAACTCAAGCTCTTCGCGGCTGTGCCAGAAATCGAGCAGTGGCCCGGTAGCGAAGGCAGCAAAGGCTTTTTCTCGTCGCAGCCAGCTGGCTTTGTGTTGATTCATTCGCCCTCCTGATGACCGGATACAGAGTCCTGAATGCCATGCGCAGGCCGTAGCGCCGCGCTTATTTCTGGCGTATTGTGTCACAATTCCGCTACTAAAGAGAGCCTGACCCATGACCATCGAATGGTGGCTGACCTACCTGCTTACCACTACAATTCTCAGCCTGTCGCCCGGTTCCGGCGCAATCAACACCATGAGTACCGGTATCAGCCACGGCTATCGCGGCACGGTGGCCTCTATCTCCGGTTTGCAGGTCGGCCTGGCGCTGCATATCGTGCTGGTCGGCATCGGTCTGGGCGCGCTGTTTTCTCAGTCGCTGCTGGCGTTTGAGATTCTGAAATGGGCCGGTGCGGCCTATCTGGTCTGGCTGGGTATTCAGCAGTGGCGCTCAGCGGGTGGCATTGATCTGGATGCAGTCGCCAGAGCGATGCCGCGTCGTCGCCTGTTCAAACGCGCCGTGCTGGTTAACCTGACCAACCCGAAAAGTATCGTCTTTCTCGCCGCCCTGTTCCCGCAATTTATTCAGCCGCATCAGCCGCTATTTATGCAGTATCTGGTGCTGGGCGTCACCACCGTTGTGGTCGATATCATCGTGATGATTGGCTACGCCACGCTGGCAACGCGGATTGCGGGCTGGATTAAGGGACCAAAACAGATGAAGTTAATGAACCGCATTTTTGGCGGGCTGTTTATGGCGGTAGGCGCGCTGCTGGCCAGTGCCAGGAAAATCGCTTAACGTCTGACGCGCCGAATTCGGCGCGAAAGATTATCCCTTCTTCCCTGGCCCCGCTACGGCGCTGTCAGTGGAACCGCACGCAACACAATGATGCCCGGCTTCGAGCGCATATATTCCCTGAACGGCGCATCGACAACTTTTCGATTAACGGCCAGCGAAGAGGCGTTCCTGAACCACAAGCGGCCATCATGCCGGACAGCAATCCCCACATGCGTAACATCCAGGCTCTGACTGGTGGCGTAAACCCCCACGTAATCGCCGGTCTGAATCTGGTTCAGCACCTGCGGTGTGATCGCCCGGGCCGGAATGTAAGTGACAGGACGTGCAATCACACCCAGACCGGGCACCTGTTCTGCTCCGCTGGCCTGACGATTCAGGTGCTTCACCACCGTCACCGTATCCGGGCTAAGAGTGCGGGTTACGTCATCGGCATTGCGCGGACTATCGGCAAACCAGTCGGAAAAAAAGTGGCGACGATTCCGGTAGCTGACCTCACCGCCAGCGTAGCGGGTCCGAATCAGGTTAGCCTCAAAGCTGGCACGATCGTGGCTGCGGCTCAGCGCCTGCACGTAATCAAGCAGCGTGTAACAATCCACACCGTTGAAATTGATCACCAGCGCTTCCGGACGCGTGGGAGAACCGATCAGCGTATCCGCTTCATAGGGTGTTCCGAGAAACGTCGCAGAGATCCGGCTAATCCTTTCGCCCTGCGTCTGATCGACATCGGACAGCGTCTGCATCAGGATCGAGGTGACCTCATCGGTCTGGCCCGGCTCTGGCGCAGGGTTGCGGGCGGCATCAGGCGAGGCGCAGGCGCTGATACAGGCCGTCATCAACACCAGTAATATGAACTTCACTCTCATCATCCTCTCCATAAACGTTGCGCCTGCTTCCCGACTTTAATGGAGATATGGATATGAATGATTAATAAAGAGTGACGATTTATCTGCGGTTGCAACAGCAAAACTCCCTGAGCCCTGGAATGTGACATCCGTCACACAGGCGAACCCTCTGGAGGAAACGACAGCAAGGGAGGTTTCTGCCGGAGCCGCAACGCGCACGCCGGCATAAGGACTGAAACGTTGTTTAACGCGAAAGAATCAGGTGGATACCAAAACCGGCAAACAGTACGCCGGCCATGCCATCGACCCATTTCGCCAGTCGCTGATACTTAGCGCGGATCCACGGCAGCGCAAAAATCGCCGCCACCAGGGTAAACCAGGCAAAGGTTTCACCGACAATCAGCAGGAACAGACCCCAGCGCTCCGCCGAACCGACATCGTCGCCAACAAACAGCGAGAAGACGCTGCCGAAGTAGATAATGGCTTTAGGATTCGACAGGTTCGTCAGCAGGCCTTTGAGAAAGCTCATGCCGCGTTTTGGCAACGCAACCACCGGCTCATCCTGCTGCGGCTGTTTATGACGCTGACGTGCCGAGCACATCAGCTGCCAGCCCATCCACAACAGATAAAGTCCACCGCCGACCATGATGATCTGATGCAGCCAGGCCATTTTTTCCAGAATCAGATGCAGCCCCATCAGCGCCACACCCGCCCAGACCACAATGCCCAGCGTAATGCCCAGTACACCCATCATCGCCTCTTTGCGCGAGCGGCTGGCGGCAGTCTGTGACACGAAAAAGAAATCGGGGCCGGGGCTCATCAGTGCCACCAGATGCACCAGCGCCACAGTGGCAAATAACATCAGCATAATCAGTGTCCTTTACTCTTCATCATCAAGATGCTCTTTGATCATCACCAGGAAAGGTTTGCCAAAGCGCTCCAGTTTGCGGTGACCCACGCCGTTGACGCTGAGCATCTCGGACGCGCTGACCGGCATCTGTTCTGCCATCTCTATCAGTGTGGCGTCATTGAACACCACGTAAGGCGGAATATTCTCTTCATCGGCGATCGCTTTTCGCAGCTTACGCAGCTTGGCGAACAGTTTGCGATCGTAGTTGCCACCGTGAAACTTCGCCGGACTGCTGCTTTTTGTTTTTGCGGTGATCAAACGCGGCACCGCCAGCATCAGTGGCACTTCACCGCGCAGCACCGGGCGCGCCGCTTCGGTGAGCTGCAGAGCCGAATGCATAGCGATGTTCTGCGTCACCAGCCCCAAATGGATTAGCTGACGTAACACGCTCACCCAATGTTCGTGGCTCTGATCTTTGCCCAGTCCATAGACCGGCAGTTTGTCATGGCCCTGCTCTCGGATACGCTGATTGTTGGACCCGCGCAGCACCTCAACGATATAGCCCATACCAAAACGCTGACCCACGCGGTAGATGCCGGAGAGCGCTTTTTGCGCTTCAACCAGGCCGTCATAACGTTTAGGCGGGTCGAGACAGATATCGCAGTTATCGCACGGCTGCTGGCGGCCCTCGCCAAAATAGTTCAGCAGCACCAGACGGCGGCAGGTCTGCGCTTCAGCAAACGCGCCCATGGCGTTGAGTTTGTGACGCTCAATATCCTGCAGCGGCCCGGGCACTTTCTCTTCCAGACATTTACGCAGCCAGGCCATATCGGCCGGGTCGTAAAGCATCATCGCTTCGGCAGGCAGACCATCACGTCCGGCTCGCCCGGTTTCCTGATAATAGGACTCGATGTTGCGCGGAATATCGAAGTGGACCACAAAACGGACGTTGGGCTTGTTGATGCCCATGCCAAAGGCCACCGTCGCCACCACGATTTGCAGATCGTCACGCTGAAACGCTTCCTGCACCCGGCCACGCTGCTCGCTGTCGATACCGGCGTGGTATGCCCCGACGCTGAACCCCCGGCTTTGCAGTCGCGCGGCGGTGTCTTCCACCTTCGCCCGGCTGTTGCAGTAGATAATGCCGCACTTGCCGCGCTGATCCTGAACGTAACGCAGCAGCTGATCGGTGGGTTTAAATTTCTCCACCAGCGTGTAGCGAATATTGGGGCGGTCAAAGCTGCTGATCTGGATCAGCGGATCCTGCATATGCAGCAGGTTAACGATGTCGTTGCGGGTGGTTTCATCCGCGGTCGCGGTCAGCGCCATTACCGGTAATTCCGGGAAGCGCTGACGCATCTTGCCGAGTGCGCCATATTCCGGACGGAAATCGTGGCCCCACTGGGAAATACAGTGCGCTTCATCCACCGCCAGCATCGCCGGTTGCCAGTGCGCCAGACTGTCCAGGAAGTTATCCATCATCAGGCGTTCCGGGGCGATGTAGAGCAGCTTAACCCGACCGGTTCGGCAGTCGGCCATCACCGTCTGCTGCTGATCGCGCGTCATGGTGGAGTTGAGATACGCCGCCGCCACGCCGTTCGCCAGCAGCTGATCGACCTGATCTTTCATCAGCGAGATCAGCGGCGACACCACCAGCGTCAGCCCCTCGCGCACCAGCGCAGGGATCTGATAACAGAGCGATTTACCACCGCCGGTGGGCATCACCACCAGACAATCGCGCCCGCTCAGCGCCTCATTGATGATCGTCTGCTGACCGGGACGAAAATGCTGGTAGCCGAAGGTATCCTGCAATACCTGCTGCGCCAGCGCTTCCTGATTAAGAACTGCCGAGGTTGCCACGCGATTCCTGTCTTTCGTTATGGATTAGAACAAGTCGTTAAGTGTTACACCCACACCCAGACGCGTCTGGCGATGGTTGTAATCGATCAGTGATTCACCGTAACCGCTAAATACCTGAGTATAGAAGCGAACGTGCTCAGTGATAGGGTAGCTCCAGCCCAGGGTCGCGCCGCCATAACCGCTGTTCCAGTTATAGTTGCCCTCAACGCTGAAGATATTGTCGCCGAGCTTATAGCCCAGACGGGTGCGGTAGTAACCCATGTATTTGGTGATATCAGGATTATCATCGCTGTTCGCCCCTTCAGGGATGCGATACCAGGGTTTGATTTCCGCCAGGAAGTTACCATTCTCTGCCATCAGACGCGCATAGACGCGGTTCCAGCTGCGCGAGGTGGGATCGCTTCGTCCGTTGGATTGGTGATTCAGACCCACTTCGACATCACGCAGTGTCCAGCCCGCCAGCGAATAGTCGGTTGCCCAGCCCAGGAAAATCTGCGGCTCATAGTTGGTCTCACGGAATGGCGATGACTCAGCGCTATTCGACAGCTGCCACCAGGAACGCTGGGTGTAAGAGGCTGCCAGCACCGAGTTGTCGCCCAGAATACCGCGCCACAGCGGAAACGCCAGGCTGAGCTGGAATTTCACTTCATCTTTGCGGGCATTCTCTCCCCAGTTATAGGAGGAGATCGCCTCTTTATTGAGGTCGCTGGTATAGGTATAAAGCAGATAGTTGTTCTCGTAAGGATAGAGAACAAACGGGTTATCATGCTTCTCCAGCAGGTTAGCAATAATGCTGCCCTGAACCTGTGGCGCGTCATGAACCTCTTTAATATGGGCTTCATCCGCCTGCGCCAGCGCAGGAAATATCAACATTGCCGCCAGCAAGGCGCGATGCTTACGCATAAAATTCTCCGGTGAGCAGCTGCGTATCAAAGTAACTGAAAGGGTGTCGTAAAAAGCAGGCCATTCTACACGCAAATGGCAGTGAGCATGAGTGCTGATTTCTTAAACTGGAAACACCCTCGCAGGCGGCATAGAATACACAACTCATTCATATTCCGCGCCCCTCTGGCCCGATTTTTTCAGGACACATCATCATGTCATCACCCGTGCTGACACAGCAGGACGCTCGCCAGCTGGTCGGCGAAATTTTCGTTTATCACATGCCGTTTAATCAGGCGCTGGGCCTGGAACTGATGCGCCTTGACGCAGACTACGCAGAGATCAGCTTCAATAACAAAACCATGCTGGTGGGCAACCAGGCGCAGCAGATTCTGCACGGCGGCGTTATCGCGTCGGTACTGGATGTGGCGGCGGGCATGGTCTGCGTCAGTAATGCGTTAACCCGTCAGGAAAGCATCAGCGAAGCGGATCTGCGCCAGCGTCTGTCACGCATGGGCACCATTGATATGCGCGTCGACTATCTGCGTCCCGGACGCGGCGAACGCTTCACCGCCACCAGCAGCCTGCTGCGCGCCGGTAACAAAGTCGCCGTGGCGCGTGTGGAACTGCACAATCAACAGGGCGATTATATCGCCACGGCTACCGCCACCTATCTTATCGGCTAACCACGCCATTGAATGGATCGCATATGGATACGCAACAAACCCGCCAGGGCGTTGGCTTTGCACTGGGCGCTTACTTTATCTGGGGCATTGCGCCCGCTTATTTCAAACTGGTAAAGCAGGTTCCCGCCACGGAAATCATGACGCACCGGGTGATCTGGTCTGCACTGTTTATGCTGTTACTGATTACCCTGAGCCGCAGCTGGCCCGGCGTTCGCAGCGTGTTGCGCCAGCCTAAAAAAGTGCTGTTGCTGGCGCTGACGGCCGTGACTATCGGCGGCAACTGGCTGCTGTTTATCTGGGCGGTCAACAATCAGCATATGCTGGAAGCCAGCCTGGGCTACTTTATTAACCCGCTGATCAACGTGGTGTTCGGCATGCTATTTTTGCGCGAACGGTTTCGCCGTCTGCAGTGGCTCGCCGTGCTGCTGGCCACCGTCGGTGTGCTGGTGCAGCTGTGGCAGTTTGGGTCGTTACCGATCATCGCGCTGGGCCTGGCACTGAGCTTTGCCCTGTATGGCCTGGTGCGCAAAAAGATTCAGGTCGATGCGCAGAGCGGCATGCTGATTGAAACCCTGTGGCTGTTTCCGCTGGCGGCGATTTACCTGTTTGGCTTTGCCGACAGCGCCACCAGCCACTTATCCGCCAACCCACTGAGTCTCAACCTGAAGCTGATAGCGGCGGGCATCGTGACCACCATTCCGCTGATGCTGTTTGCGGCGGCCTGTAGCCGTCTGCGACTTTCCACCGTAGGCTTCTTTCAGTATCTCGGCCCGACGCTGATGTTTGTGCTGGCGGTCGCGTTTTACGGTGAGACCATCACGCCAGACAAGATGGTGACCTTTGGCTTCATCTGGCTGGCGCTGCTGGTATTTGTCTGCGATGCGGTGGCGTTTTCATTCCGTTCCCGTTCGCGCATAGCGTGAAATAAAGCGCGCTAAAGCCGGGCCGGTCAGCAGGATGGTAAAGAGACGCAATGTCTGCAACGCCATCACAAACGCCATGTTGACCTGGGTTCCCGCCGCAATGATCGCCACCGTGTCCAGCCCGCCTGGACTGGTGGCGAGATAGGCCGTCATCAGATCGATATCCAGCATTCGCGTCAGCATCCACGCCAGCCCGCCACACAACAGCATCAGCCCGAAGATCGAGGCCAGCATCTGCGGCAGCGTGCGCAGTGCCAGCAGAAAAATCGGGCGGGTGAAACGTAATCCCACGCTCCAGCCAATCAGTGCATAGGCCACAGCCAGCAGCCATTCTGGCACCTGTAACACCGCGATGTCGCTACTGTGCAGTGCTGCGCCCGCCAGCGCAGGCAGCAGCAGCGCGCCAGAAGGAATGCGCAGTCGGGTGCCCAGCCACGCGCCTGTCAGCATCACCACCAGGGTGATAACAAAGCCATGATTCAGCGGCGGAAACCAGAGCAGCGAGACGCTGTGCGCCTCATCGCCCAGCCCGATGCGCGCCACCAGCGCGGCCGCCGAGGCAACAAACAGCACCCGCAGATACTGCATGAATGCGACCAGTCGCACGTCAGCGCCAAAGTCACCCGCCATCGCCACCATGGCCGATGCACCGCCCGGCGACGATCCCCATGCGCCGGTCGGGCCAGGCAGATGACTGAAGCGCACCAGCAGAAAACCTGACAGGCCGCTGGCCGCCAGCGTCAGCAGCAGCACCGTCAGCACGATCGGCCAGTCCTGAATAAGCGGTGCCAGAATCGAAGGCGACAGACTCTGCGCAATCATGCAGCCCAGTACGGCCTGAGCGAGCAGGAACAGCCGCTTATCAATTCGCAGCGTGGCACCCGACAGCCCCATCACCACACCCACAATCATCGGTCCCAGTAACAGCGCAGCGGGCACATGAAAATAGTGCAGCACCGCGCCCAGCAATACCGAGATCAGCAGCAGCAGTGTCCACTGCGCGCGCAACGAAAAAGCGTCCATAAGAAGTTAATAATTTGTAAAAACAGGAGGGTAAGATTACGCAGAAATGGAGACAGGAGCCAGCAGAACGGGCCATCTCAGATGGCCCGTTCTTATTTTAAAGCCAGTTTTTACGCTTGAAATAGAGATAAGGCGCCAGTCCGGCCAGAATCATCAGGCCGATCGCCGCCGGATAACCAAAGCTCCACTTCAGTTCCGGCATAAACTCAAAGTTCATCCCGTAGCTGGAGGCCACCAGCGTCGGCGGCAGAAACACCACGGAGACCACCGAGAAGATCTTGATGATGCGGTTCTGCTCGATGTTGATGAAACCCATCGCCGCTTGCATCAGGAAGTTGACCTTCTGAAACAGTGATTCGTTATGCGGCAGCAGCGATTCGATATCGCGCAGAATTTCACGCGCCTGCTCCAGCTGATTGCCCGGCAAACGTGCTTTGCGTACCAGGAAGTTCAGGGCGCGCTGGGTATCCATCAGACAGAGGCGCACCTTCCAGCCGATATCTTCCAGTTCCGCTAGTCGCGACAGCGCCTGATCGTACTCTTCGCCCTGCTGACCTTCCATGATCACCCGGCTGAGTTTCTCCAGTGCGCTGTAGATGTTCTCGATTTCGTCCGCCAGCTGCTCAATTTTGGTTTCAAACAGGTCGAGCAGCAGCTCAAAGGCATTGCCGTCGATCAGGGTCTGATTACGGGCGCGCATGCGATAGAGACGGAACGCAGGCAGCTCACGTTCGCGCAGCGTGTAGAGACGGCCTTCACGGATGGTGAACGCCACGGTGGAGTTGCCGGCGTGATCGTCAGCGTCTTCATAGAAGAAGAAGGAGTGGATATGCAGACCATCTTCATCTTCGAAGAAGCGCGCCGAGGCCTCGATATCTTCCAGCTCAGGCCGTGTTGCCAGACTCTGGCCCAGCTCAGATTGCACGCGATCACGTTCGCCCTCTTCCGGCTCGATCAGATCGACCCAGACAGAGGTCGTCAGTTTGTCGTTTTCGTCTTCCAGCTCCAGTCGCGTCAGGCGGCTGTGATCCAGTTTAAATGCGCTCAGCATAGCAATACTCCCCATTGCAGACTAAATGGGACAAGGCAGTCCGCCGTTCCTCAACATGGAACGGGCAGCCTGAACACGGAAACAGAGTTTCAGAGATAAATCAGTGCTGACTCGCGACGGAATCAAAAAGGGAGGTCGCTGATAACCGCTAAGGCTACCCGCGTAAAGAGGTAGCCTTAGATGTTATTCCTGGAATCCAGGTCATTGAGCCAGCATCGACTGGGCGTGTCCAAGGCATTGTCCTCTCATGATAATAGTGGGCGCATGTTACGCTGAGACGAAAAAGCCGTCAACCGCACGCTAAAGCGTTTCAAGCTTCGCGTAAGCCGCCACCAGCCACTTGATTCCCTGCCCCTGAAATGCCACCTGAAGACGGCTATGCTCGCCGCTGCCTTCCAGATTAATGATGGTGCCTTCGCCAAATTTTGCGTGATGAACACGCTGACCCAGCGCGAATCCACTGTCATTTTTGGTCACCGGGGCACCCATCCGCTGATGGTTTACCGGACGGCTGACGCTGGCGCGCAGACGCACTTCTTCTATGCACGCTTCGGGCAGTTCGCCGATAAAACGGGACGGCCGGTGATACACTTCCTTACCATAGAGTCGGCGGGTTTCGGCGTAGGTCAGCGTCAGCTTGAGCATCGCACGGGTCACGCCGACATAAGCCAGACGACGTTCCTCCTCCAGCCGGCCACCTTCATCCAGTGACATCTGGCTCGGGAACATGCCCTCTTCCATGCCGACGATAAACACCTGGCTGAACTCCAGCCCTTTTGCCGAGTGGAGCGTCATCAGCTGAACCGCATCCTGCCATTTATCTGCCTGGCCTTCGCCCGCTTCCAGCGCGGCGTGGGATAAAAAAGCCTGCAGTGGCATCAGATCTTCATCTTCATCCTGATAGCTGAACTGCCGCGTAGCGGTCACCAGCTCCTCAAGGTTTTCGATACGCGCCTGGCCCTTCTCACCTTTTTCCTGCTCATACATCAGCCACAGGCCAGAGTCTTTGATGACCCGGTCGGTCTGAACATGCAGCGGTAACTCGGCGGTTTCGGTTGCCAGTGAATCAACCAGTTCACAGAAGCGTTGCAGCGCAGACGCGGCCCGGCCAGCCAGCGCACGGCTTTGCAGCAGTTCACGCGTTGCCTGCCACAGCGTCATCTGACGTTCACGGGCCGTCTGACGCACCACGTCGAGCGTGCGATCGCCCACGCCGCGCGTCGGGGTATTCACCACGCGTTCAAATGCCGCGTCGTCATTGCGGTTCGCCATCAGACGCAGATAGGAGAGCGCATCTTTGATCTCCTGACGTTCGAAGAAGCGCATGCCGCCATAAATACGGTACGGCATGCTGCTTTGCAGCAGCGCCTCTTCCAGCACACGCGACTGGGCGTTGCTGCGATAGAGAATGGCGCAGTCATTGAGCGCGCCGCCGTTCTCCATCCAGACCTTAATGCGGTTGACCACGAAGCGTGCTTCATCCAGCTCATTAAAGGCGCAGTAGATCGAGATCGGTTCGCCATCGCTTCCTTCGGTCCAGAGCTCTTTCCCCAGGCGACCATTGTTGTTAGCGATCAGGGCGTTGGCGGCTTTCAGGATGTTATTGGTTGAGCGGTAGTTCTGCTCCAGACGGATCGTTTCCGCGCCGGGGAAATCCTGCAGAAAGCGCTGAATATTCTCGACCTGTGCGCCGCGCCAGCCGTAGATCGACTGGTCATCATCGCCCACGATGATCACCCGGCCGCTGTCGCCCGCCAGCATCCGAATCCAGGCATATTGAATGTTGTTGGTATCCTGGAACTCATCCACCAGCACGTTGGTAAAGCGTTCGCGGTAGTGATTAAGAATGTGTGGCTTGTTGAGCCATAATTCATGGGCGCGCAGCAACAGCTCGGCAAAGTCGACTAAACCGGCGCGATCACAGGCTTCCTGATAGGCCTGATAGATGCGCAGCCAGGTCTGCTCAATCGGATTGCCGTAGCTTTCGATATGCTTTGGCCGCAGGCCTTCATCTTTTTTGCCATTGATGTACCACATGCCCTGACGCGCAGGCCACTGTTTGTCATCAAGGTTCATTGATTTGATCAGGCGCTTGAGCAGACGTAGCTGGTCTTCGCTGTCGAGGATCTGAAAATCCTGTGGCAGACCGGCGTCAAGATGGTGGGCGCGCAGTAAGCGGTGCGCCAGACCGTGGAAGGTTCCGATCCACATTCCGCCCTGACTGGTGCCGATCAGATGCTCGATACGGTGACGCATCTCCGCTGCCGCTTTGTTGGTAAAGGTCACCGCCATAATCGAATAGGGCGAGCAGTTCTCCACCGACATCAGCCAGGCAATGCGATGCACCAGCACCCGCGTTTTACCACTGCCCGCGCCTGCCAGCACCAGCAGGTTACTGCGCGGTGCCGCAACGGCAGCGCGCTGATTGTCATTCAAACCATCGAGCAGTTCAGAAACGTCCATAAGCACCGATTACCAAAGAAAAAAACGCCGTCGTCACACTGATTATTCCGCCTGCCGCAAGGCATTATCGCTGCCAGTAAGGCGGCGCCACAGACGCCGGATAAGGGACGGCGGCAAAACAGAAAAGAGGAGACGACTGGATAAATTTACAGCCATTATAGCAGTGAGGTGAGTGATGCCAACCGCGAAATTTCGACATGCGGCAACAGGCGCGCATCCGGGATATGCATCAGGTTACCCTGCCGCAGGTTAATCCAGCAGGCCTGCAGCCCGCAGCGCAGTGAGCCCGCCACGTCGGTGGTCAGGTCATCACCCACGTGCAGAATATGGTGTGGCGCGATATCAAGGCGTTGCGCGGCAAGCTGATACATATCCTGCCACGGCTTGGCGCGCCCGTCTGGCCCGGCCCGCAGTGTGAAGCGGAAGTATTCGGCAATGCCCATTTTTTCCGGGCAGGCGTTGCCGTTGGTGACCGCCACCAGCGGGATTTTCTCCGCCAGGGCTTTCAGCGTCTGGTGCGTCTCATCCGGCATCTCGACCTGACTCCGCCACTGATGGAAGACCGCCATCACTTCTGCCGCACCCGCGGTAGCTTCAGCGGCAGAGAGGCCGATATTCAGCATCGCCAGCTCAACCGAACGGCGTCGCCACTCCGAAACATCATGATAGATATCAGGTTCGCGCTGCAGCAGCTCATCGCGCAACTGCTGATAATCCTGCGGCGTGAAGTCACGCAGCGCCGGATGAAAAGCCTGTAACGCGGCATGGGACTCCAGGGTGGTACGACGGATGACCGGGTAGTTATCGTAGAGTGTGTCATCAAGGTCGAAGGTCATGGCTTTTATGGCCGACAGCGGACGATAAAACTTCATTCGTTCTTTCCTCGTTTGGCGCGGGGATGCGCAGCGTCATACACCGAAGCCAGATGCTGGAAGTCAAGATGGGTGTAGATCTGGGTCGTCGACAGGTTTGCATGACCCAGCAACTCCTGCACGGCGCGCAGGTCACCACTGGATTCCAGCAGATGCGTGGCAAATGAGTGTCGTAGCTTATGCGGATGGATATGGCTGGCCACGCCCTGTCGGATGCCCCATTCGGCAAAGCGTTTCTGCACGTTGCGTGGCGAGATGCGGTTGCCGCGCGTCGAAAGAAACAGCGCATCATCCTGGCCGCCAAAGGTTTCACGCAGCGGCAGCCAGTGCTGGATCCAGGCGACCGCCGTGCGACCAATCGGTATCCGGCGCTCTTTGCTGCCCTTACCGACTACCCACACTTCGCCTGAATCGAGATCGACGTGGCGACAATCCATATTCACCAGTTCAGAGAGACGCAAACCGCCGCCATACATCACTTCCAGCATCGCCCGGTCGCGCACCGCCAGCGGATCGTTAAGGTCGATCTCCAGCAGCTGATTTACTTCATCGACATCAATGTTTTTAGGCAGATGGCGCGCTTTACGCGGCGTCATCACCCCTTTGGCCGGGTTGGCGGAAAGCAAACCCTGGCTCACCTGCCAGTCGAGAAAACTGCGCAGGGCGGAGAGCCGCAGCGCGAGGCTGCTGGCGGCCAGTCCGGCGCGACGGCTGCGCGCCGCCATGCTGCGCACCTGTGCCGGTTCCAGCTGTGCCCAGCTGCTGAGCTTCATCTCATCAGCAATCGCCACCAGCGCGGCAAGCTGGCGCGCATAGCTGCTCTGGGTTAACGGACTGAGCTGGCGCTCCACTTTCAGGTAGCGCAGAAATCCGTCGACGGCCTCCTGCAGCGCGCTGCTCATGCGCGTTCAACCCAGCGGGAGAGCAGATCAGGCATCATCTGCGACAGATGCTGCAACAGCAGTGTCCCCATGCCCGATTGATAGTGCTGGCTGTCACGACTGCTGAACACCAGCACGCCGAGATCGCCCTCCTCACCCATTAGCGACATGGCAACCGACCCGATCGCTTTGGCCTGCGGCAACAGCAGCAGCAGTTCCGGCCCGTTAAGGTTGCCAAGATAGTGATGCTGGTTACCGAAGCGCTGAATACGCAGCGGTTCAAACGCCTGACGCGAGAGGCTCAGCTGAAAGAAATCGGAGGGCGCGCCCAGCAGCCATTTATCACTGAACAGCCGCACATTGGCACCCGCCAGGCCCAGCTCACGCGCCCAGCGATGCAGACGGTTGAGCATATCCTGCAGCGAGTCAGCCGCGGCCAGGTGGCTTTCCAGCGACAGCAGACGGTCAAACAGTTCGTGGTTAGCGCTGGCCTGCTCCATCAGCAGCGTGATCTCTTCTTCCAGCCGCTGAATATGGTTGCGTTGCCGCGCCATATGCCATTCGACCAGCGAGACGCTGCCACGCACCGGATGCGGCACGGCCATCTGTTCAACTGCGCGGGCATTGCGGATAAAGAAATCGGGATTCTGCCGCAGATAATCACTGACGGCCTGATCGTCCAGCAGAACCGAACTGTCAGCCTGCTCTTCGATATTTTTCATAGATGAATAAACCCATCGTAGACGTGTGTCGCAGGCCCGGTCATATAGAGTGGCTGACCGGCGCCTTTCCAGGTGATGTGCAGCGTTCCGCCAGGCAGGTCGACACGCACTTTGGGTGCCAGAATGCCCTGCTGAATGCCACAGGCAACGGCAGCACAGGCGCCGCTGCCGCACGCCTGCGTTTCACCCGCTCCGCGTTCGTAAACGCGCAGGCGGATATGTTCGGGATTGATGATCTCCATAAAACCGACATTGACGCGATCCGGGAAGCGTTCATGACTCTCCAGAATCGGGCCCAGCAGTTCAACCTGCGCGGTTTTGACACTTTCAACCTGGATAACGCAGTGCGGGTTGCCCATCGACACCGCACCCAGCATCACTGTCTGTTCGGCCACACGTAGCAGATAGAGATTTTCGGCTTTGTTGGCACGAAACGGCACCTGCTGAGGCTCAAAGTTTGGCTCGCCCATGTTCACGCGCACCTGGTCGTCAGGCGTGACGGTCAACACCATGCGGCCATTCTGCGTACTGACCCGGATGTCACTTTTGTTGGTCAGCCCTTTCAGCTGAACAAAGCGGGCAAAGCAGCGCGCACCGTTGCCGCACTGTGCGACTTCACTGCCGTCAGCGTTGAAAATGCGATAGTGGAAATCGAGATCGGGATCATATGGCGGTTCAACAATCAGCAGTTGATCAAAGCCGATCCCCAGATGACGATCGGCCAGCCGGCGGATCAATTCCGGCGAAAAGAAGACGTTTTGTGTCACCGCATCCACAACCATAAAATCGTTGCCGAGACCGTGCATTTTGGAGAACTGCATTTTTTGCTCCGCCGGATAAGCCATCAGATTAGTTCGCTTTTACGCCTGAATTGCCGGTAACCAGCCCGCCGACATCGGCTTTAGAGGCATCCGCTTTCTGGCGGTCGGTTGGGGCTTGTTGTTTCTTCGGCTGATCCTTCGGCGGGAAGTAGAGCGGTCCTTTCAGACCACAACCTGCAAGGCTGATTACTGCCAGTGTCATGGCCAACAGGCTTATTACTTTCTTCATTCTTTATGCTCTTCATGTCCTTTACCTGGATGCTTATCATCGCAGTTGAAGGTGGAAAAGCAACAGGAAATGCCCGCAAATAGCGTGAAGCGGGTGACAAGCCGGGAAGATAGCGGCCACCTGCAGAGCGCAGGCAGCCCGTCAGCATCAGTGCACCTGATAGCGTGGCTGATAGTCGCTGTTGTCGTTGTCAGGCTGCGAGGTACACAGCTGCGTCAGCGTCTGGCTACGGAACGGAATCACCTGGAATCGCTCACCGGTGTTCACAATCTGGTAGAACTGCGGCAGGTTGAAGTTGATAAAGCTCGAACCATAGGTAAAGCGATCGTGCGATGAGGAGTAGAACCGGCTGACATCGCGCACCAGCTCCTCTTTACTGCCTTCACAGTGATGATAGACCTCAACCCGATTGGTCTCATCGAGGATGTAGATATTGAAGCCGCGCTCATCGGTGGTGTTTTCAAAGAAGAACTGAATAATGCCTTCGCTGGCATAACCGTTGACCACGGGTGGCAGCGGCGTCTGATTCGTTTCGACTTTGATCGACAGTCCGTGCAGCTTGTTGTTGGAGATCGCGCCATAAAACTCAACCGCGTTTTCCAGCTTCTGCACCGAAACGCTCATGCGTTCAAAGAACAGGCCCCATGTCTCACCCGCCATACGCAGCGCTTTAAAGCGACCCGGCTCCTGACGTGTGCTGGAGAGGCGAAGCTCAATGCATTCTGAGACCAGCTGCTGTACCCGCGTCCGAATCAGACCGCGCAGATGCTGGCTGTAGCAGAACACTTCCACCGTATCGGGCGGTGCAGCATCCTGATGCATCTTGCCGAGAATGGTTTTCAGCCCTTCGATCATCGCCTGTTCGCCACTGAAGTGCAGCGTACGCACCTCATTCCAGGAGTTGCGATAGAGCAGATCGATGCTGCCAATCAGGCACTGCTGCTGCTGACCAAAACTAAAGACATCCAGCTTACGGAAGTCGAAGTGCACCACCTGATTGCGGAAGGCCGCCGTCGGATCGTGTTCAAGGTTAACAATAATCGCAAGGTGCCGGATTTCGCATGGACTATAGAGCGCTTTTGGCGTCGGCGAGGGCAGACGCAGCGGGAAGTGGCTGGAAACATCGTTAACCAGCTCCTGCAGACGCGCCAGATCGCAAACCTCATTGCCTTTAATATGCAGCCGGGTTTTACGGGTCAGCAGTCCATTGAACCACGCCCACGCCACCAGCTTGTTCAGGTAACGGTTATATTCCAGCGGCTGATGGCTGATAATCGAATCCATGTCCGGCGCCTGGTTATAGAGATACCAGCCGGAACGGTTGGCGCGGCCAGGCGGCACATGAATAAAGGTCAGATTGGGTTCGGAGAGATCGGGCGAAATCTGCGGATTCACCAGCGTCACTTTGCCCGGCAGCGCTTCAAACGCAGCATACAGTTTACGGGTCAACACACCGATATCCTGCGGGCTGGCGCTGACGCTTAAGTTATTGCGACGGGCAAAGCGGATCAGATTGCGATAACTCTGCATCATCGCATCCAGCAATTCATTATGGGCTTCGCGCACCCGCTCGATTTTCCACTCAGCGCGATTATCCAGAATGGCAATCTTCTCTTCGTTCCAGCCCCACTCTTTGACCAGCTGCGATAAAATTTCGCGACGCCAGCCGGTGCGGTGCTGATGATCTTCGGTGCTGAGCTTTTCACACACTTTGAGGTAGAAACAGCGACGCACCAGATCAAGACGCGGCTGATCGTCAACGCTGGTCAGATAGTGCGTAACGCGCTCCAGCATCATGCAGTAAGGATCAAGCCCGAAGCAGATGATTTCACCGTCATGCAGGCGCTGTTTGATATCCATCGCCAGTAGCTGCGTATTCGGGTATTCCCAGCTGTAGGCTTCCAGCAGCAGCGTTTTCAGTACGGCTTTATACGGGGAGTCGATGCTTTTATAGAGCTGCCACAGGCTGGCGCCGAAATACTCTTCCGCCGACAGCGTGCCGAGGCCGCCAAGATCGAGCCACTCATTAGGGGTCAGCACGCCTTTGGCGTAGAGCGACATTACGTAGTCGTCGTAATTGTGCTCTTCTTCGCCCGGCACCATATTCCACAGGATGCGTTTACCCGCCATACGAACTGCCGTACGGTAGAACTCATCCAGCAGTAAAATGTGTTGTGTTGAACCGCAATCTTCACCGCCCAGACTGCCGCTTTCGTTGTGGCGGAAGCGGTTCTCATCAATCAGAAAGAAACTCACCTCTACGCCCATTGAAACGCACCACTTCTGCAGCAGCGTACATTTGCGCTGCAGATTCAGACGCTCTTCATTATCAAGCCAGGATTGATGGCAGACCCAGATATCGAGATCCGAGACGCTGTTCTGGCCGACAGATGAGGTGCTGCCCATAGAATAGATAGCCGTGATCGGCATTTCGCCTTTCGGCGCATCGGCATGACGCAGATCGCTGTCGCCGGTGAGATCGGCCAGCAGCTGACGCTGATTTTCATCAGGCGTGAAGAAGCTGATGCCATGTGGAACGCTACCTTCAAGGTAACCCGGCATCTGCGGATGTTGATAATGTAATAAGGTTGGCAGCAGACTGTAGACGCGCTGAAAAGCGGGTCCCATAGCAGCCAGCGCACGATCAACGCGCAGCTGGTTGATTGCATCCAGTCTCTGTTTCAGTGTCTCAATGTAGAGGTACAAGACGTTTCGCCTGATTGTCCCAGTGTTTAAGCACCCTGTTTCCACACTCTGCCGCTTATAAAGTAAAAAAGTGGGCAGATAATTGCTGGAAACGTGATCAATCTAACACCCTGCAGATTGACCGTAAAGAAAGTTGCGCTACCTGACAGTTTAGCACGTTCTTACCAGCTTCCCGCCTTTTCAGCTCTGGTTCCCACGTTATGGCTTAATAAACCGGCCTGAAACCGCACGCAGGCCGTTTTCAATCCGTTGAAACTGACAGTCTTCACCCAGAGATGATAGGATATTCAGTGAACGATAAAAATGGTTAACAGCATGTTAGACAAAATTTTCAGAATTGCTACAAGACAAAGCCCGCTCGCATTATGGCAGGCACATTATGTACAGCAACGACTCATGAGTGCCCATCCGGGACTGCGCGTTGAGCTGGTGCCTATGGTCACGAAAGGTGACATCATCCTTGATACGCCGCTGGCAAAAGTGGGTGGCAAAGGGCTGTTTGTCAAAGAGCTTGAGCTGGCGATGCAGGATGGCCGTGCCGATATGGCGGTGCACTCGATGAAGGATGTGCCGGTCAATTTCCCGGAAGGTCTGGGCCTGGTAACCATCTGCGAGCGCGATGATCCGCGCGATGCGTTCGTTTCTCATCATTATGACTCTATTGACGCGCTGCCACAGGGTGCCATTGTCGGCACGTCCAGCCTGCGCCGTCAGTGCCAGATTAGTGCGCGCCGTCCGGACCTGGTTATCCGCTCGCTGCGAGGCAATGTCGGCACCCGCCTCGGCAAGCTTGATGCCGGAGAGTATGACGCGATTATTCTTGCTGTCGCCGGGCTGAAACGCCTGGGACTGGAAGATCGCATTCGTCAGGCGATGCCTGCCGAAGTTTCCCTGCCCGCCGTGGGTCAGGGTGCGGTCGGCATTGAATGCCGTCTGGACGACACCACCTTAATTGGCCTGTTGCAGGCGCTGAATCACGATGATACCGAAGTCTGTGTCAGAGCGGAGCGCGCCATGAATACCCGTTTAGAGGGTGGCTGCCAGGTGCCAATCGGCAGTTTCGCGGTGCTGGAAGGCGATGACCTCTGGCTGCGCGGCATGGTCGGCGCACCGGATGGCCGGGTCATGGTCAGCGGCGAACGCCGTGGTCCCCGCGCTCAGGCTGAACAGATGGGTATTTCACTGGCCGATGAACTGCTGAATGGCGGCGCGCGTGAAATCCTGCAGGAAGTTTACCAGGGGCAGCCGCCGGCATGACCATTCTGGTGACGCGCCCGGAACCCGCAGCGGCAGAGCTGGTGTCACGCCTGCATGCCCTTGGCAAACAGGCGTGGAGCCTGCCGCTGATCGAATTTGCGCCGGGCGCTGATCTCACCTCTCTGCCACAAAAGCTCGCCGCACTTCGCCCTGGCGACCTGGTTTTTATCCTTTCTCAGCAGGTTATACATTACGCACAACACACCGTCACAGCATGGCCCGCTGAGCTGGACTATTATGCAATTGGTCGCAGCACCGCACTGGCGTTTCATACCGCCAGCGGACAGCAGGTGACCTGGCCTCATGCGCATGAAACCAGTGAAGAATTGATCCGGCTGAATACCCTTCAGCAGGTTGCGGGTAAACGTGCGCTGATCCTGCGTGGCGATCCCGGACGCGAGTTGCTGGCTCAGACGCTAACCCGGCGAGGTGCTGAGGTGTCGTTTGCAGCCTGTTATCAGCGCTGCCAGAAGTATTATGATGGACCCGTTGAAGGACGCCGCTGGCGCGATCGCGGTGTCTCCGTGCTGGTGGTGACCAGCGGTGAAATGTTACAACAGCTTTTTTCGCTGTTCCCCGCAGTTGATCGCGAGGAATGGCTGCTCAACTGCCGACTGGTTGTCGTCAGTGAACGTTTGGCTACCCTGGCCGCAGGATTGGGTTGGCAGGATATTCAGGTAGCCGATGGTGCCGATAACGATGCGCTGCTGCGCGCGTTACGCTGAACTTTAACAATGGGATGTGCCACATATGACGGAACAAAAAGACTCCTCCGCCATGGTTGAAGAAACCACCCCAGCGGTCGACCGCTCTCCTTCCAGCAACAGCACACCACCGCGTAATGCGAAAAATGGTGGCATGGTGCTGGGTGCAGTTGCGATTGTGATTGCGCTGGCGATTGGTGCGGGTTTATACCTTAACGGGAAACATCAGGCTGATTTACAGGCACAAACCAATCAGAAGCTGAGCGAACAATTAAGCGCGTTGCAACAGCAGGCCAGCAGCGACAAACAGCAGCTGACTCAGCAACTGAGCGGCGCTGAAACCGCGTTGCAGACAGCCCAGACACAGCAGAACGCGTCAGCAAAAGAGCTGGAAACCCTGCGTGAAAAAGTGGCCGTGATTTCTGGCAACGACGTGCGCAGCTGGTTGCTGGCACAGGCGGACTATCTGGTGAAACTGGCTGGCCGCAAACTCTGGAGCGACCAGGATGTCACCACCGCCGCTGCTCTGCTGAAAAGCGCCGATGCCAGCCTGGCCGACATGAACGATCCCAGCGTCATGAATGTGCGTCGTGCGCTGACCCAGGATATCAGTAACCTCTCTTCGGTTACGCAGGTCGATTATGACGGCGTGATCCTCAAACTGAACCAGTTGTCGAACAACGTTGATAATCTGCGTCTGGCCGATAATGACAGCGATGATGCGCCGATGGACAGCGATGGCGGTGAACTGTCAGGTTCCGTGCGCGAATGGCGTCAGAATCTGGTGAAAAGCTGGCATAACTTTATGGATGATTTTATTACCATCCGCCGCCGCGATAACACCGCCCAGCCGCTGCTGGCACCTAATCAGGATGTTTACCTGCGTGAGAATATCCGCTCGCGTCTGCTGATTGCTGCTCAGGCGGTACCGCGTCATCAGGATGAGATTTATAAACAATCTATCGACACCGTGTCCGCGTGGGTTCGCGCCTGGTACGACACCAATGATGCCGCTACCAAAGCCTTCCTTGCCCAGCTGGATGAGCTGAGCCAGCAGAACATCAATATGGATCTGCCGGATAACCTGGAAAGTCAGCCGTTGCTGGAACAGCTGATGCAGACCCGCGTCCGGAACCTGTTAGCGCAACCTTCTGCCGCTGCTAATCAGCAGGGAGGCTAAGCATGCTTAAGGTATTTATCCTCTTTATCCTGCTGATTGCTGGCGTGGTGCTGGGACCGATGATTGCCGGTCATCAGGGTTACGTGCTGATTCAGACCAATAACTGGAATATCGAAACCAGCGTCACCGGCCTGGTCATTATCCTCATCCTCAGCCTGCTGGTGATTCTGGCCGTGGAATGGCTGCTGCGCCGCGTGCTGCACACCGGCGCGCGTACCCGTGGCTGGTTTACCGGACGTAAACGCCGTCGCGCCCAGCGTCATACTCAGTCGGCGCTGATGAAGCTGGCAGAAGGCGATCACCGTCAGGTGGAAAAACTGCTTTCTAAAGATGCCGATCACGCTGATGTGCCGGTGGCGAACTACCTGCTGGCAGCAGAAGCTGCGCAACAGCGTGGTGATGAAATCCGTGCTAATCAGCATCTTGAACGTGCTGCAGAGCTGTCGGAGAGCAACACTATTCCGGTAGAAATTGCCCGCGCACGTATTCAGCTGGCACGTAACGAAGATCATGCTGCGCGTCATAGCATTGACCGTCTGCTGGAAGTGGCACCGCGTCATCCTGAAGTGCTGCGCCTGGCCGAACAGGCGTATGTCCGTACTGGTGCCTGGAGTGCATTGCTGGATATTCTGCCCGCCATGCAGAAGGCGCAGGTCGGCGATGAGCTGCATCGTGATGCATTACAGCAGCAGGCCTGGCTGGGTCTGATGAATCAGGCGATGGCCGACCAGGGCAGCGATGGGCTGAAGCGCTGGTGGAACGATCTGAGCCGCAAAACCCGTCAGGAAACGACGCTGCAGGTGGCCATGGCGGATCATTTGATTGAATGCAACGATCACGACACCGCGCAATCGATCGTGCTGGAGGGCATCAAGCGTCATTATGACGATCGTCTGGTACTGCTGATGCCTCGCATCAAAAGCGGTAATCCGGAAGCGCTGGAGAAAGTATTGCGCCAGCAAATCAAACAACACGGCGCAACACCGCTGCTGCACAGTACGCTGGGGCAGTTGCTGATGCGTCATGGTGAATGGCAGCAGGCTGCTGAGGCACTGCAGCAGGCGCTGGCACAGCGTCCTGACGCGTTTGATTATGCATGGCTGGCGGATGTTTATGATCGTCTGCGTCGCCCGGAAGAAGCGGCGAAGATGCGTCGTGAAGGGTTGTTGCTCACCTTGAAGAACAATCCCAACGCCTGATCCTCTTTTCATACCTGATAAAGCCGGGCTTGCCCGGCTTTTTTGTGCCCGCAATCTGCCAGCACGCTTTCGCAGGCAAAAAAAACACCTGCCAGTGGCAGGTGTAAGATCAGGTCGGTAAGACAACCGGGAGGTACCTGACTCAACGTGGTGTCTGTTAACCCTGTAAGGCTTTCGCGATACAGGCAGGCAGACAACAGGTACCTAAAATTGGCTCTGCATCATTCCCAGGTTTATGTAGCATCAGCAGACATAAGAGGTGGAATGAGCATCTACAGCAGAAGTATTGCACAAGCCATGCCAGGTTTATGATTATTTTTAAAATCACAATAAATCAGCATGTTAAAGAATTAGCTCAAAGCTTCATTCAACAGGCCTGTCGGGAAATGTCGGTATCCAGCGACAGCTGGCATTTTCTCTGTCTCTGAATGGAGACAGCAAGGCAAATCTCTCTGTGAAATCAACAATAACAATGACTTATTTGTCGGCAATTCACGACGCTGTTGCTCCTGTTTAAGCAACTTTATCTGAAAACTGGCGAAATCAAGGGTGAGCTGGCATCAAAGGATTAGCTAACAAGCAGCCCGCTCTCACTGCTGTGCGGGCTTCAGGGAGCATACGCCTTTCGCAAAGACGTCAAAAGACGCCATCCTCAGCGCGGGCGATTACGCACCTCATCCCTGAGGTGCGCCCGTAGTCGGGCCAACGCTTTGCGTTGTTCAAAAACGCTCCCGGCGTTTTTATCCGGGCGGCGCGATGCTTTGCTACAGGCGTATGCTCCCTTCGCTTCACGTATGGCAGACGCATCTGATACTTACAAGGACGCTTCAGACAAATGACAGATCTAAACCCGGATGCATCTGACCACAGCGCATAAGCTCAACGCGCAGGGAGCATGGTCAGAAGAGGAAAGCGTCCCACGCCAGGGACGGCGTGGGCCGAGCGGCCATGGATGGCTTAAGCGACTTTCCGATCTGACCATGTTCCCTTCGCAGGCTCGGATTTACAGCAAACTTATTTAGCTGTACCCACCT
>NZ_BCZA01000013.1 GCF_001598475.1 Pantoea agglomerans NBRC 102470 | reverse complement strand
ACAACGCATCACTGTTCTTTTTGAAATGCAGTGCGGCAGCCAGCATCCCCGCAATGACCAGTACCAGCAGAACCGCAACCAGGCGGGTTGCACGACGATGTGTCGGCATAACAACGCTTCCTGAATGGCTTAGCAGCCTGCATCCTCGCCTGGCGAGAAAAAAATGTCACGGGGAATTCTGGCAGGTAACCCAGCGGCTGGGCGGAGAAGGAGAAAAGGCGTGGTTGTGGGAGATAAGCGGTCAGCACAGGGATGCGCTGACCGCAGCGCATTACGGTTTCATGACCTGGTCATAGCTGCCGCCATCGGCGAAGTGGGCTTTCTGAGCCTGTGTCCAGCCACCAAACTTGTCCTGAATGGTAAACAGCTTCACTGGCGCAAAGGTGCTGGCGAATTTCTTCGCGACTTCAGCATCACGCGGACGGTAGTAGTTCTGTGCAGCGATAGTCTGGCCTTCTGGCGAGTAGAGGTATTTCAGATAAGCGTCGGCGACTTTACGCGTCCCCTTTTCATCTACCACTTTATCGACCACCGACACGGTCGGTTCCGCCAGAATCGATTCGCTCGGAGTGACAATCTCGAACTTGTCTTTGCCCAGCTTGTTAACCGCCAGATAGGCTTCGTTTTCCCAGGCGATCAGCACATCACCAATCCCGCGCTCAACGAAGGTGTTGGTTGCGCCGCGTGCGCCGGAATCCTGCACTTCAACGTTTTTAAACAGCGCTCTGACGTAAGCCAGCGCTTTAGCCTGATCGCCGTTGTTATGATCCAGCGCCCAGCCCCAGGCCGCCAGATAGTTCCAGCGTGCGCCGCCGGACGTTTTCGGGTTAGGGGTGATAACAGATACGCCTGGCTTCGTCAGGTCGCTCCAGTCATGGATGCCTTTAGGGTTATCTTTACGAACCAGGAAGACAATGGTCGAGGTGTAGGGCGCAGAGTTGTCCGGCAGACGCTGAATCCAGTTTTTATCAATACGACCGCGTTCTGCAATGGCATCAACATCTGATTGCAACGCCAGTGTGACCACATCCGCCCGAATGCCGTTAATCACGGAGGTCGCCTGCTTACCGGAACCGCCATGCGACTGACGGACCACGACATTATCGCCGGTTTCCTGTTTGTAGTGTGCACTGAACGCTTTATTGTACTGTTCGTACAGCTCACGGGTTGGATCGTAGGAAACGTTTAACAGCTGAATGTCTTTCGCCAGAACGCTGGTTGAGGCCAGCAACAGGGTAACGCCGATACTCCACTTGTTCATTACGCACTCTCCCAATGTCGTTATGGGCTAAGCGTGACATAAACCAATACAGAGCTAAAAGAATTAAAAATAAGCTGTTATAACCATGGGGAATATAGAGGCGGGATGCCGGGGCGCACCAGGTCGCACACCCCGTAGAGGAATTAATAGAGTTTTTTCGCGGTGTCGAGCCAGTCGCGTTTGAACGGACGCTTCATATTTTCAATGGCGTCGACGATGTCGTGATGCACCATCTTCTCGTTCTGAATACCGACGCAACGGCCGCCGTAGCCCTGCATCAGCAGTTCAATAGAGTAGGCCCCCATGCGTGAGGCCAGAATACGGTCATACGCACAAGGTGCACCGCCACGCTGAATGTGGCCCAGAACGGTAGAACGGGTTTCACGCTTGGTTTCTGTTTCGATGAAACGCGCCAGATCGTCGATATCGCAGATGTGCTCAGTAATCGCCACGATAGCGTGCTTTTTACCTTTGGCGATGCCCGCTTTGATTTCCGCTACCAGCTCTTCACGAGTATACGGGAACTCAGGCAGTACGATGAACTCACAGCCACCCGCAATGGCGGCCGCCAGTGTCAGATCGCCACAGTAGCGACCCATCACTTCCACAATCGAAATACGCTGATGCGATGAAGAGGTATCACGCAGGCGGTCAATCGCTTCAACCACGGTTTCCAGTGCAGTGAAATAACCGATAGTGTAATCCGTTCCGGCAACGTCGTTATCGATGGTGCCTGGCAGACCAATGCACGGGAAGCCCATTTCAGTCAGGCGCTTAGCCCCCATGTAGGAACCGTCACCACCAATAACAACCAGCGCATCAATGCCGCGCTTTTTCATGTTCTCAATGGCAACCTGACGCACATCTTCATTACGGAATTCAGGGAAGCGTGCTGAGCCCAGGAAAGTGCCGCCGCGGTTAATCATGTCGGAAACGCTGTAGCGATCAAGATTGATCATGCGATCTTCGTACAATCCCAGGTAACCGTCATAGATCCCAAAAACTTCCAGTCCTTCACTCAGCGCGGAACGCACCACGCCACGAATAGCTGCGTTCATGCCTGGGGCGTCACCGCCGCTGGTTAATACACCAATTTTTTTGATCATGACAACCTCTGGATTGTTCAAAACTAAGGGTTAATCCTGCCTGTCGATCGCTGCTGAAGCTCATTTTACGACTCGCGCGACACGTGATGGCAGATAGTATATCAAAGGCTTGCTGCTGAATTGATTCAGGTCAGACAACTTTTCACTATTTTTTGCAGCAATGTTAGCGTTACGTCATCCCTGCCGTATCGATTTGATTCATTTAAGTTAAAAACCTAAAGAATCCTCTTTCTCGAACGGTACCACAGAACAGGGATCCTGATGGATAATTACGTCTGACCCGGGAAATTCTTTGCGTAACGCCTTCTCAACCTGATCGGCTACCCGATGCGCCTGCACCAGTGGCAGCTGATCTTCCAGTTCCAGATGCAGCTGAATAAATTTGGTCGGCCCGGACTGACGGGTTCGCAGATCGTGAACGCCCTGCACCTGCGGCCAGTTTGTCGCAAGCGTCAGGATTTGCTGCCGTTCCTCTTCCGGTAACGCGCGATCCAGCAATGACTGAACCGCCTCGTAGCCCATACGCAGTGCGCTGTAGAGAATAAAAATACCAATGCCCAGCGCAAACAGGGCATCCGCCCGGGCAAAGCCATAGCTGCTCAGCACCAGCGCAATCAAAATAGCGCCATTCATGATGACGTCGGACTGATAGTGCAGCATGTCAGCCCGGATCGCCTGGCTGCGGGTTTTACGAACCACCCAGCGCTGAAAGGCCACCAGCACCAGCGTTGAGCTCAGCGCCACCACGGTCACTACAATACCGACGCCGGGCGCCCGCAACTCATTGGGCGTCGCCAGATGCTGCAGGCCGGTCAGAAACAGAAACAGCGCCGAGCCGGAAATAAACATACTTTGCGCCAGCGCTGCCAGCGACTCCGCTTTGCCGTGCCCGAAAGTATGATCTTCGTCAGCGGGCTGCAGTGCATAACGCACCACCAGCAGATTGGTCAGCGAGGCGGCGATATCCACCAGTGAATCCACCAGAGAGGCCAGTAAACTCACCGAACCGGTGTACCACCAGGCAAAAATTTTCACGAGCAACAGCACAGACGCAAGAATGGTCGCGCCGAGCGCAGCACGCTTTACCAGTCGGCCATAAGAGGGTTGCATGCCAGGTTCCCTGTGCGGCATCAGTGATGATGCGCACCAAAATGAATGAATGGCTCAAGTTTAACATCGGGAGGCGGGCACTGCTTAGCGGGTCGATCAACGGATCAGGCTTTTTTGGGAAGGCGCGACAGGAACAAAAAAACAAGCCCCGGCCTCTGTGGGAGGACGGGGCAAAGTGTCATACACATCAGTACCAGGCCACATTCAGGCCCTGGTCCGGGCTGAGAAAGGGCCGACGACTACTTTTTGCCGCCTTTTTTCCCGGCTTCTGATGCTTTTTCACGATCGTTTTTGAAATTTCCGCCGCCGCTACTCTGGCCGCCTTTCTTACCGGCTTCAGACGCTTTTTGCGGATTATCTGCGAAATTACCTGAACCACCACGATGCTCTGCCATAACTTACTCCGTTAATAGATTCATTCAGGACTACATAATGTGGTTGCTGCTCCCTGAGACTTCGCAAAGACACTTAACTTCCCTGCAGTGACAGGATTAAGTGTAGAGGGTGCGCCTGAACCGGCAAGCGTAACGCGGGGGATTTATCTCATTGAAAAATATAATTAAAGCTTTCTATTCCTGCCTGTAATTCATTCACTTTCAGTGAGTTATAATATTTAACAGGCGGTAAAACCCTTACCGGCACGCTTAAATTTAAGTCATGACCTGAATAGTAAGGAATCGGTGAGGCTTACCCATAAAAGCTCAACAAGCGCTAATCAAACAGGGGTTTTATTGCGGGGTGATGATTCCAGTCAAAATAAAAAAAGTGAAAAAAAGATAAAAAAAAACCCCCACCATCATGGCGGGGGAAGACAGGGATGTGTCTATGGCAAGGAAAACAGGGATACTATGTTACTGGTTACTGCTGGTACTACTCACTGCCTGCAGCGATGACGCTGACTGCAAATTCGAAAACTGTCGCAGCTCATTAAGTCGCCGCTGGTAATTCTGCTGTAACGCCGACTGCTGGGCTGGCGTTAGCAGCTGGAACATTTGATTCTGTACGCGCGCCATCTCGACCTGCTGTTCAACCTGAACTCTGGCGATCACTTCCGCCTTCTCGCGGATGGCCGCTTCGTTAAACTGGTCTGCAGTCACTAACTCATGTAGTGCTGCGATATCGTCAATATGGACGACCGGGCGCTCATGTCGGGCCTGTTGCATCAGGTCACGCATCTGCTGACGTTGCTCTTCAGTCAGCTCAATGCCATCGAACATGTGGCTTTGCGGATTTTGCGTCATACTGCCTGTCGGCAATCCGCCATGATGCATCTCGTCAATCGTCGTCGCATCTTTAGCACCTGCGCTGGCGACACTCAGAGCCATCGCTGAGGCAAGGACGACGGCGGTTAATTTGCGCATCGTGTACTCCAGTTCGTTCCGTTTTGCGATTCAACGAGAGCCAGTGTACGGCGACAGCTGCAAACATCCGTCAGGGGGTGTAAAACTACGTAAAGCGATGGATAGGTGCGCCAGGAACACGGTATTTTGCCTGCGGAGGGCTACAAAAATGAATAAAATCCTGTTGGTAGATGACGATCGCGAATTAACTTCGCTTTTAAAAGAACTGTTAGAAATGGAAGGGTTTGAAGTGGTGGTAGCCAGCGATGGTGAACAAGCGCTGAACCTGCTCGATAACTCAATTGATCTGCTTTTACTGGATGTCATGATGCCGAAGAAAAACGGTATCGACACCCTGAAAGAACTGCGTCAGCAACATCAAACCCCCGTCATCATGCTAACGGCGCGCGGCAGCGAGCTGGATCGCGTACTGGGCCTCGAACTGGGCGCAGATGACTATCTGCCTAAGCCGTTTAACGATCGTGAACTGGTGGCGCGTATCCGCGCTATTCTGCGGCGCTCAAACTGGAGTGAACAGCAGCAGCAACACGATAATAGCTCGCCCACGCTGGAAGTGGACTGCCTGCGTCTCAATCCCGGCCGTCAGGAGGCCAGTTTTGATGATGTGACGCTGGATTTGACCGGCACGGAGTTCACCCTGCTCTATCTGCTGGCGCAGCATCTGGGCCAGGTGGTGTCGCGTGAGCACCTGAGTCAGGAAGTGCTGGGCAAACGCCTGACGCCTTTTGACCGCGCTATTGATATGCATATCTCCAATCTGCGTCGCAAGCTGCCTGAACGCCGTGACGGTCATCCCTGGTTCAAAACTTTACGTGGCCGCGGCTATCTGATGGTTTCGGCATCATGATTGGAAGTCTGACCACCCGTATCTTCGCCATCTTCTGGTTGACGCTGGCGCTGGTGTTGATGCTGGTGCTAATGGTGCCCAAGCTCGATTCACGACAGATGACCTCGCTGCTGGAAAGTGAACAGCGGCAGGGAATCATGATTGAGCAACACGTCGAAGCAGAGCTGTCACAGGATCCCCCTAACGATCTGATGTGGTGGCGTCGTCTGTTTCGGGCAGTGGAAAAGTGGGCACCGCCGGGTCAGCGGCTGCTGTTAGTCACCAGTGAAGGTCGGGTGATCGGCGCGCAACATAACGAAATGCAGGTTATCCGCAATTTTATCGGCCAGTCAGACAATGCCGATCATCCGCAGAAGAAGAAATATGGTCGTGTTGAGCTGGTAGGGCCTTTCGCCGTTCGGGATGGCGAAGATAACTACCAGCTTTACATGATTCGTCCCGCCAACAGTTCCCAGCTCGATTTCGTGAATCTGCTATTTGACCGTCCCCTGTTACTGCTTATCGTCACTATGCTCATCAGCTCACCGCTGCTGCTCTGGCTGGCCTGGAGCCTGGCTCGTCCGGCACGTAAGCTGAAATATGCTGCCGACGAAGTCGCAAGCGGAAACCTGCGTCAGCATCCGGAACTGGAATCGGGCCCACAGGAGTTTCTGGCGGCGGGTTCCAGCTTTAACCAGATGGTCAGTGCGCTGGAGCGGATGATGACCGGTCAGCAACGTCTGTTATCGGATATCAGCCATGAGCTTCGTACCCCGCTTACCCGTCTGCAACTGGCTACCGCGCTGCTGCGTCGGCGCCAGGGGGAAGGCAAAGAGCTGGGCCGCATTGAGATGGAAGCACAGCGTCTTGATGGCATGATTAACGATCTGCTGGTGCTGTCGCGCACCCAGCATAAAAATGCGCTGGTCAGCGAAGCGATGAAGGCGAATCAGTTGTGGAATGGGGTGCTGGAAGATGCCCGCTTCGAAGCGGAGCAGATGGGCAAGAAGATGGATATTCCCTATCCGCCTGGCCCGTGGCCGCTTTATGGTAACCCCCATGCGCTGGAGAGTGCGCTGGAAAATATCGTACGCAATGCGCTGCGCTATTCACACACCCATATCAGCGTCAGCTTCTCCGTCGATATTTCCGGCATCACGGTACATGTTGATGACGATGGGCCTGGCGTGAGTCCGGAAGATCGTGAACAGATTTTCCGGCCTTTCTACCGTACCGATGAAGCACGCGATCGCGAATCCGGCGGCACCGGTCTTGGCCTGGCAATTGTTGAAACGGCAGTGCAGCAACATCGCGGCTGGGTTAAAGCGGATGACAGCCCATTGGGCGGCCTGCGTCTGACCCTCTGGTTGCCGCTCTACTCCTCCGCTCGCCAATAATTTGTTATGCTTCGGCCCCTGTCATCGGGGGCCTTATGCTTAACATTGTCTTGTTTGAACCAGAAATTCCGCCGAATACCGGCAATATCATCCGCCTGTGTGCCAATACTGGCTTTCAGCTTCATCTGATTCAGCCGCTTGGTTTTGCCTGGGATGACAAGCGTTTACGCCGCGCCGGGCTGGATTACCACGAATTTACTGCCATTAAATTCCACGCCGACTATCAGGCGTTTATCGCCTCAGAGTCGCCTGAGCGTCTGTTTGCGCTGACGACCAAAGGTACGCCCGCACACAGTGCCGTAGCGTATCAGGCTGGCGATTATCTGCTGTTTGGCCCGGAGAGCCGTGGACTTCCGGCTGAGATCTTAGCGGCGTTACCGGCTCAGCAGAAAATCCGTATCCCGATGAAAGCGGAAAGCCGCAGTATGAATTTGTCGAACGCCGTCTCGGTGGTGGTCTATGAAGCGTGGCGCCAGCTTGATTATGCGGGCGCGCTGATTAAAGACTAGATGCCGTCGCCAAACTGAAAACCCGCCAGGCTGCCATTAAAGTGCTGATCCATATCCATCGACGGCTTTTCACTGCCTGGCTTACCAACGATTCGCGCGGGTACGCCTGCTGCAGTGGTGTGCGGCGGCACGGGCTGTAACACCACGGAGCCGGCACCGATTTTGGCTCCCTTGCCAACTTCAATATTGCCCAAAACTTTCGCACCGGCACCAATCATCACCCCTTCACGGATTTTCGGGTGACGATCGCCGCTGGTTTTGCCGGTTCCGCCCAGCGTAACCGATTGCAGGATCGAGACATCATTCTCAACCACGGCGGTTTCACCAATCACAATGCCTGTGGCATGGTCGAGCATGATGCCGTGGCCGATGTTGGCGGCGGGATGAATATCGACGGCAAAGGAGACGGAGATTTCATTCTGCAGATAAACCGCCAGCGCGCGCCGGCCTTCATTCCACAGCCAGTGGCCAATGCGGTAGGCCTGTAAGGCGTGAAAACCTTTGAGGTAGAGCAGCGGCGTGGAGTATTTATCGACTGCCGGGTCACGCTGGCGCACCGCCTGAATATCGTACGCCGCTGACATAATCATCGACGGATCTTCACGGTAGGCTTCTTCAACGATTTCACGAATGGCGATGGCGGGCATAATCGGGTTAGCCAGCTTGTTGGCCAGCATATAACTCAGTGCACTACCGAGATTTTCATGCTTGAGCAATGTCGCGTGGAAGAAGCTGGCCAGCATCGGCTCACAATCAGCCAGGGCGCGCGCTTCTGCTTTGATATTATTCCAGACCAGTTCTAACTCATCAGACGACATTGCTGTTTTCTCCCGATAAAAAAAGCGCCTGAATGGGCGCTGCAGGTGATGATGCTACGCGTCCTGCGTTAGCCAGTGCTGTTTTCGTCCTTCCTTGTTCGTCCCAGCAGACTCAATGCTGCATCTCTCGCCGGCTTTTCGCAATACAGCACCTGATAAATCTGCTCGGTGATCGGCATTTCCACACCAAAACGGGCAGCCAATGCTTTGACTTCTTTGGTGTTTCTGTAGCCTTCTACAACTTGTCCGATAATGCGTTGCGCGCTATCTACATCCTCGCCCTGGCCCAGCATCATGCCAAAACGACGGTTACGCGACTGATTATCGGTACAGGTCAGCACCAGATCGCCCAGACCCGCCATCCCCATAAAGGTGGTGGGATCGGCACCCAGCGCGGCGCCCAGCCGGCTCATTTCAGCCAGGCCACGGGTGATCAGTGCGGTACGCGCATTCGCGCCAAAACCAATCCCGTCAGAGATCCCGGCACCGATAGCAATCACGTTTTTTACCGCACCGCCCAGCTGTACGCCGATGAAGTCAGGGTTGTTATAAACGCGGAAGCTCTTACCGCAGTGCAGCTTCTGCTGCAGATCCTCAGCAAACTGCGCATCCGTTGCGGCCAGCGCGATAGCCGTCGGTAATCCGGCTGCCAGCTCTTTCGCAAAGGTCGGTCCGGAGATTACAGCCAGCGGAATGTCATCGCCGACAATTTCCCGCGCCACATCCTGCAGCAGACGTCCGGTCTCTTTTTCCAGCCCTTTGGTCGCCCAGACAATACGCGAGTCTGACCGCAGATGAGGCTTGATCTGCTGCAGCACCTCGCCAAAGACATGACTCGGCACCACAACTAATAAATCGCGGCTGGCAGCAATAGCTTTAGTCAGATCAGGTTCAAGAGAAAGATGGTCGGGGAACGGGACATCAGGCAGGAAAGCGGTGTTGCAACGGTCACTCTGAAGCTGCGCCAGATGCGCCGGGTTATGTCCCCACAACAGCACCGGATGGCCGTTGCGGGCCAGCGTAATCGCCAAAGCGGTGCCGTATGAACCGGCACCGATGACGCTAATCGAAGCGTGAGTTGTCATCAGGCATCCTGATGTGGTTCAGCACCTTCTTCACCTTGCTGCTGCTGCAGGTAGTTCATGAACAGCGCATCAAAGTTAACCGGTGCCAGGTTCAGCTGCGGGAAGGTACCACGTGATACCAGGCTGGTAATGCATTCGCGTGCGTACGGGAACAGGATGTTCGGGCAGTATGCGCCCAGGCAATGTGCCATCTGCGTTCCTTCGATACCGCTGATGGTGAAAATACCGGCCTGCTGAACTTCACACAGGAAAGCGGTTTCTTCGCCCACGGTGGCGGTTACAGTCACACGAAGTACCACTTCGTAAACTTCGTCAGCCAGCTGAGAAGATGCAGTGTCCAGATCCAGTTTAACGTCCGGTTCCCACTCTTTCTGGAAAACCTGTGGTGCATTTGGCGCTTCAAAAGAGATGTCTTTGGTGAATACGCGCTGAATCTGGAATTGCATTTCGTTGGTGTTATGTTCTGACATGTGACCAAATCCTATGTATGAGATTGTCCGGCGTAAAATTACGCCTGCAGTAAGGGATCTAAACCTTCGCGATTATCGAGTGCGAATAAGTCGTCGCAGCCACCAATGTGCTGCGCATCAATAAAAATCTGAGGCACGGTGGTGCGGCCGCTACGCTTGATCATCTCTTCGCGTTTCGCCATGTCTCCATCAATGGGGATCTCCTGAAACGATACGCCTTTTTGCGTTAACAGCGCCTTCGCCCGATGGCAGTAAGGACAGGTCGCCTTGGTATAAACTTCAACATTTGCCATGATCAGCACCTCTGTAAGATTATTTGCCGCGAACTAACGGCAGATTTTCGCCGCTCCAGCCACTGATACCATCTTTCAGCACTGAAACCCGCTCAAAGCCGGCCGCGCTGAGATGCGCAGCAGAATCACCCGCGCTTTGTCCGGTTGCACACACCACAATTATGGGCTGCGCTTTATGCTTTGCCAGTTCGTCGATGTTGCCTTTTTTAATCTCAGCGGCTGCGACATTCAGCGCGCCTGAAATATGGCCTCTGCGGAAATCGTCGCGCGAACGCACGTCTACAACTACCGCGTCCTCTTTGTTAATCAGGCGGGTTGCTTCACCGCGGCTGATCGTTTTTACCTTAGAGAACATTCCTTTAACGGTAGTCACAATCACCAGAACGAGTAAAACGACCCATGCCAGACTCAGGATGGGGTGATTGCTTGCAAACTGCATAATTTCTTGCATGAGGGGTAACGACTCCAGACCGGGCTAATAAGCTAAAACAAGGGTTCTGAGTATACCTGCGCCACTTCGCATGTACAGATGCTATGCGGCCAGAGTATCGATTTGTGCTTCATTTTCCAAAAAAAGTGGCTGAATAGCAAAAATGGCGTAAGGCTTAATCCATGTCATTGTGAAAGTGGACATAACTGGAAAAGCAAATGCCAGTGGGGAGCACTGGTAAGCGGCGGTTCATCGTGGAATAATCATTGGCCTATGAAGGGAAAAACAACCGTTTCGCACACAAGGACCCGTCCCAACGGCGATAACCTGCCGTTGTTCACACACTTGTCCAGCCTCTCCCTTAGCCTGCTTTGTGCGGGGGCACTGTTATTGCCTGCCGCCGCCGTTAGTGCAGAAGACAGCAAATCTCAGCTGCAATCTATTCAGCAAAACATCGCTGAAAAAGAGAAAAGCGTTAAAGCGCAAAAGTTGCAGCGCAGCAAATTACTGGATCAGTTGCAGAGCCAGGAAAAAATCATCGCTCAGGCGAGCCGTCAGTTGCGTGACACCCGCAATAGCCTCAACGCCCTGAATGACGAAATCAAACAGCTTGCCACCTCCATCGCCCGCCTTGAAAAACAGCAAACCCAACAGGAAAACCTGCTTTCAGAGCAGCTTGATGCGGCGTTTCGTCAGGGTAAGCACAACGGTGTACAGCTGTTGATGGGCGGTGAAGAGAGCCAGCGCAGCGAGCGTATTCTGGCCTATTTCGGCTATCTGAATGCGGCGCGCCAGAAAAGTATCGAATCGCTGCAACAGACGCGTCAGGACTTAGCTCAGCAACGCGCCACGCTGGAGCAGAAGCAACAGCAGCAGAAAGGATTATTAGCGCAGCAGCAGGGCCAGCAGCAGAAGCTGCAACAGGCGAGCGAAGCGCGGAAAAAAACCCTGACGACACTGGAAAGCGCGCTGGAAAAAGATCAGGCCGATCTGGTCGAGATGCGTCAGAACGAAAGCCGTCTGCAGGATAAGATTGCCCGTGCGGAACGCGAGGCGCGCGAGCGCGCCGCCCGTGAAGCGCGTGAGGCGGAAAAAGTGCGTCAGCGTCAGGCGCAGGCGAAAGCCAAAGGCTCCAGCTATCAGCCGACCCAGAGCGAACGCGAACTGGTGGCGCGCACCGGTGGACTCGGTCGCGCCGGCGGGCAGGCCTTGTGGCCGGTACGCGGACGCATTGAACATCGCTTTGGTGAACAGCTGCAGGGTGAACTGCGCTGGAAAGGACTGGTGATTGATGCGCGCGAAGGTACTGAGGTGAAAGCTATTGCCGATGGCCGCGTGCTGATGGCCGACTGGTTACAGGGCTACGGCCTGGTGGTCGTGCTGGAACATGGTAAAGGCGATATGAGCCTGTATGGCTACAACCAAAGTGCGCTGGTGAGCGTGGGTACGCAGGTGAAGGCAGGACAGCCTATCGCACTGGTGGGCACCAGTGGTGGCCGCGGTACTCCGTCGCTCTATTTTGAAATCCGACGTCAGGGACAGGCCGTCAATCCACTCCCGTGGTTAGGAAAATAGGTTTTGCTGCAACTTCGAAAAATCCCCGTTCTGTTGAGCGCCCTGCTGTTCAGCTACGCTGCGCAGGCGGGCAAACTGGCCATTGTCATCGATGACGTAGGCTATCGCCCTGCCGAAGAGAACAAGGTCCTGCAGATGCCGCAGGCCATTTCAGTGGCGGTTTTGCCCAACGCGCCACATGCCCGTGAAATGGCCACCAAAGCGCACCAGAGTGGTCACGAAGTGTTGATCCATCTGCCCATGGCACCGCTGAGCAAACAGCCGCTGGAAAAAGATACCTTAACGCCGGAGATGAGCAGCGAAGAAGTTACCCGCATCATGCGCAATGCGGTTAACAACGTGCCTTATGCCGTAGGTCTGAACAACCATATGGGCAGCAGGATGACCTCCAGCCTGCCCGGCATGCAGAAAGTGATGCAGGCGCTGAACCACTACAATCTCTACTTTCTGGATAGCATGACCATCGCTAACAGTCAGGCTGTTCCTGCCGCGCAGGGCACCCAGGTCAGGGTATTAAAACGTCGGGTATTTCTGGATGACAGCCAGGATATTAATGCCATCCGCCAGCAGTTCAGTCGGGCGGTGAAACTGGCGCAGCGCGACGGTTACGCCATTGCCATTGGTCATCCCCACCCTAACACAGTGCGGGTGCTGCAGCAGATGTTACCCACATTGCCAGCCGACGTTACGCTGGTTCGCCCCAGCCAGCTGCTGAACGAATCACTCCACAGCGGCTCACGGCCGCCTGTGGCGCCGGCAAAACCGGTGACACCGCGCTTCCAGCCTGCAGACCTGTGTAAACCGAAACAGCCGCTGGCGCCGGTTCCTGCCACCCGAGCCTTAACGGTAATAGCTGAAAGTGTGAATAACAGCCCGCTGTTTAACACGCTAAAAAATCTGTTCTGAATTTGCTATGAATGCTAAGTGTTCAGCTTAGCGTTCATTTATACGCAGAAATTACTATAATCCTGGGTCGGGCGATAACGTGCTGTGCGGGAACAGTGATAGGGATGACGATTATTAAACAAAAAATCCTGCTGCTGGATAACGGCAGAGAGTGGGGCGGCGGCACCAACAGTATGCTGGAGCTGTTGAAGCGTATCGATCGTCAAAAGTTTGATATCACCTGCTGCTTCTATCACAACTACAGCCGTGGCAACGACGAAACCATTGAGGCCACGCTGAATGCGCTGGCTATCCCGGTCTTTTTTATTCCGCAAATCAGGCAACCACGCTGGGCAAAGTTTGTTAAAGAAGTCGCGCGGGCACTGCTGTTTTTTAATAAAAAGCTCAAGAAGCGCGCCATCGATCAGATTGATACACACTGGCGCATTATGCCCAATGCCAGCAAAATCAACTCACTGCTGCAGCTGGGGAAGTTTGACACGCTCTATATGAATAACCAGCCCAGCACCAATGTGGAAGGTTATCTGGCGGCGCGCAGCCTGGATGTTGCGGTAGTGCAACACTGCCGTATCGATCCGGTACTGGAGCCGCGGCTGGTCAGCATGGTCAATCAGGATTGCCAGGCGATCATTGCCGTGTCACAGGGCGTGAATAACACCCTGCGCAGCCATGGTGTTGATGCGGAACGCTGTTTTACCGTCAATAACGCTATCGACACCCACCAGCCTCTGCCCGACCGCCTTGAAGTACGCCAGCGCTTTAAACTCTCCCCTTCGACCTTTGTGTTTGGCACGATCGGCTCGCTGATATTGCGTAAATCTAATCACCATATTCTGCAGGCGCTGGGCCGTTTTAAACGCGCTAATCCCGATGCCGACTGGAAGATGGTGGTGGTCGGAGCGGGTCCGGAACTTCAGCATCTGCTGCAACTCGCTACCGCAGAGAACATCCAGCAGCACGTGGTCTTTACCGGCTTTCAGAACAACGCGCTGGATTACCTCACCGCCTTTGATGCGTTTATTCTTGCCTCACGCAGTGAGGGATTACCAAGGGTTGTGCTGGAGGCGATGCTGGTGAATACCGCCGTAGTGGGATCCCGCGTGGTCGGCACTGCCGAATTGATCAGTCATGACGAAACCGGGCTGCTGTTTGATTATGGCAACGTGGTGCAACTGACCCAGCATCTGACCGCGCTGTGGCAGGATGCGGATTTACGTCAACGCCTGATCAATGCGGCAGCGAAACGCGTACGTGAACAGTACGCTATTGAAACTTATATCAGCGGCGTCGAGAATATTTTGCAAAGCGTCGTGAAAAAGAAACCTCATGCTTAATTTTTTAAATCCCCGTTATCGCCATATCAGGGCGAGTCATAACCTGCCTTATTCGCAGAAAGAGGTTCAGGGCACTGTACCGGTCACTTCTGTCGTGATCCCCTGCACCGGCGCGGACTATATCGAAGAAGCCCTGCTCAGTGCCGATTTTGCAGCGCGCTTTGCGACAGAGGCTGAAGAGATCGTAATTGTCAGCGATCAGCCGGCTCACGCCTTTGGCAGCCTGCCAGTAAAAACCCGCGTGGCGACGCTGGATGTCCCGCATCGGGAAGAGAGTTATCGCTACAAGCAGATCTATCGCAGTCGTTTGATTAAATTGCAGGCGCCCTTACAGGCTAAAGGCGACGGCATTCTGATGATCGATTCCGACCTCAATCTGCTTAAGATGCCGGAGATTATGATGAAGCCCGGCCATCTCTATTCCAGTTTTCGTCAGGGGAAAATGATTGCCAAGCTGGCTAATGCGCCGGAAGAGGCGATTCCCGCCTACTACGCGCACAGTATCCGGCCCTGGCTGGTGGATCACGTGAATGGGGCTTACCTGGCTGCCACCCGTGAAGTCTGGCAGCGCATTTCGCCGCTGTGGCTGACGCTGTTTAATGATACCTGGAATTTAATGAACGACAGCCAGCCGCCTACCGACCAGCTGCCGCTGGCGGTGTTGCTGGACATGCTGGATATTAAAACCGTCAATCTGGGCGAATGGGCCAACTGGCCGGTCTCAAAGAAAATTGGCGGTCAGTCGGCGGTGATCCCGCCTGAAGTGGTAGGCGCACATGGCGGCTTTCCGCTGTCGGAATGGCAAAAATACCTCGCCGATCCGCAACAGCCGCTGAACTTCAAAGGCCAGGACTACACGCGCAAAGTGCGCTACCTGACCGATGAAGAGAAAAAACAAAGCTAATCATGCGGCCGCCCTGGCGGCCGTTGTTTTAATCCCAGCTCAGTATCACCTTTCCCGAGCGTCCAGAGCGCATCTCATCAAAGCCCTGCTGGAAATCGTCGATTCCATAGCGATGGGTAATAACCGGCGTTAAATCAAGCCCGGACTGGATCAGCGCCGCCATTTTATACCAGGTTTCAAACATCTCCCGGCCATAAATGCCCTTGATAAAAAGCCCTTTGAAGATCACCTGATTCCAGTCGATCGCCATTTCACCCGGCGGGATGCCCAGCAGTGCAATCCGCCCTCCGTGGTTCATTACCTCCAGCAATGAACGGAAGGCAGGCGGTGCACCAGACATCTCCAGTCCGACATCGAATCCCTCCGTCATGCCCAGCGAGTGCATCACGTCTCGCAGATCCTCATTCGCCACATTGACCGCGCGCGTGACGCCCATTTTGCGCGCCAGTGACAGACGATACTCATTGATGTCCGTGATCACCACGTTACGTGCGCCGACATGGCGACAGACCGCGGCGGCCATGATGCCGATAGGACCCGCGCCGGATATCAGCACATCCTCACCCACCAGATCGAACGATAGCGCGGTATGCACGGCGTTGCCGAACGGATCAAAGATTGCCGCCAGCTCATCGGAAATGTTGTCGGGAATTTTGAACGCATTGAAGGCCGGGATAACCAGATACTCCGCAAAGCAGCCCTGGCGGTTAACGCCTACACCCATTGTGTTACGGCATAAATGCGTTCGCCCGGCACGGCAATTGCGGCAATGTCCGCAGGTAATGTGCCCTTCGCCCGAGACCCGATCGCCAATCGTAAAGCCTTTCACTTCCTGTCCTATCGCAACCACTTCCCCCACATATTCATGACCGACAATCATCGGTACCGGAATGGTTTTGCGCGACCAGTCATCCCAGTTGTAGATATGGACATCGGTACCGCAGATAGCGGTTTTGCGAATCTTAATCAGCAAATCGTTGTGGCCCGGCTCCGGAACCGGCGCATCGGTCACCATCCAGATGCCCGTTTCCTTCTTGAGTTTGGCGAGTGCTTTCATGACGGACTCCTCAGGCGATAACGCCCAGTTGTTTGCCGATACGGGTAAAGGCCGCCACCGCACGTTCCAGCTGTTGCTGGGTATGCGCCGCAGAGATTTGGGTGCGAATGCGTGCCTGACCTTTTGGCACCACCGGATAGAAGAAGCCGGTAACGTAGATGCCTTCCTGTTGCAGCAGGCGGGCGAACTCCTGGGCGACGCTGGCTTCACCCAGCATCACCGGGATAATGGCGTGATCGGCTCCCGCCAGCGTAAAGCCCGCCGCCGTCATCTGCTCCCGGAAGTAACGGGCGTTGTCCCACAGACGCTGACGCAGCCCGTCGCCTTCACTGAGCAGATCCAGCACCCGCAGCGAGGCGGCAACAATGGCCGGGGCCAGCGAGTTAGAGAACAGATAGGGACGGGAACGCTGGCGCAGCCACTCCACCACTTCTGCTTTTGCGGCGGTGTAGCCACCGGAGGCGCCACCCAGCGCTTTACCCAGCGTGCCGGTAATGATGTCGACCCGGCCCATGACGTCGCAATATTCCTGGGTTCCGCGTCCGGCGTTCCCGACAAAGCCCACCGCATGGGAATCATCCACCATCACCAGCGCAGAGAACTCGTCGGCCAGATCGCAGATAGCGGGCAGATTCGCAATCACCCCATCCATTGAGAAGACCCCATCGGTGGCGATCAGAATATGACGCGCGCCTTTATCGCGCGCTTCCTGCAAGCAGGCGCGCAGCTGCGCCATATCGTTATTGGCATAGCGGTAACGCTGCGCTTTGCACAGCCGGACGCCATCGATAATGGAAGCGTGGTTCAGTGCATCAGAGATGACGGCATCCTGCGCATCGAGCAGGGTTTCAAACAGACCGCCATTGGCATCGAAACAGGAGGAGTAAAGAATGGCATCCTCCATGCCGAGAAAGTCTGCCAGCCGCTTTTCCAGCTGCTTATGACTATCCTGCGTGCCGCAAATAAAGCGCACCGACGCCATACCAAAACCATGCGAATCCATCCCCTCTTTCGCCGCCTGAATCAGCGCCGGATGGTTCGCTAAACCTAAGTAGTTATTGGCACAGAAGTTAATCACCGCCGGGTTATCGCCAACCGCGATCTCCGTCTGCTGGGCAGAGGTGATGATCCGCTCCTGTTTAAACAGTCCTTCCTGACGTGCATCATCAAGTTGCTGACGAAGTTGTTGATAAAATTGCGCAGGCATCATTGCTCTCCTCAGATGGCAAAAATCTGGCATATCTTACTGAACAGGCCGCTTCTTCACGATAAATCGCCCAACAGAATGTCATTTTTGCAGCATAGTTCACGCCACAAGGATGTACGCACAAAGCGTTACAGAGTCATCTGGCTGTCTGCACCCTGATGAAATGTTATGATGTGAGGTATTCGTGTGTGAAACCTCCTGTTTCACCCCACAACGTTGAAGGTAACAACATGATTATCGTAACTGGCGGCGCAGGAATGATTGGCAGCAACATCGTCAAAGCGCTGAACGATCGCGGTCACACCGACATTCTGGTGGTGGATAATCTGAAGGATGGCACCAAGTTTGCCAATTTAGTCGACCTGGATATCGTCGATTACATGGACAAAGAAGAGTTCCTGATGAGCGTGATGGCGGGCGATGATTTAGGCCCGATCGAAGCGGTGTTCCATCAGGGCGCCTGCTCCTCCACCACCGAGTGGGATGGCAAGTACATGATGGAGAACAACTATCAGTACTCCAAAGAGCTGCTGCACTTCTGTCTTGAGCGCGAGATCCCGTTCCTCTACGCCTCTTCCGCAGCGACCTACGGCGGACGCAACGAGAATTTCATTGAAGAGCGTCAGTATGAGCAGCCGCTTAATGTGTATGGCTACTCCAAGATGCTGTTCGACCATTACGTCCGTCAGATGCTGCCGGAAGCGAACTCGCCGGTATGCGGCTTCCGCTATTTCAACGTCTATGGACCGCGTGAAGGCCACAAGGGCAGCATGGCAAGCGTGGCCTTCCATCTGAACACGCAGATCAGCAACGATGAAAATCCAAAACTGTTTGAAGGCAGCGACGGCTTTAAACGTGATTTCATCCACGTTGATGATGTTGCGGAAGTGAACCTGTGGTGCTGGGAAAATGGTGTCTCCGGGATTTACAACTGTGGCACAGGCCGCGCCGAGTCCTTCCAGGAAGTGGCTGACGCAGTACTGAAGTTCCACCAGAAAGGTCAGATCGAGTACATCCCGTTCCCGGAAAAACTCAAAGGACGGTACCAGGCCTATACTCAGGCCGATCTCACTAAGCTGCGTGCCGCCGGCTACGACAAGCCATTTAAAACGGTGGCGCAGGGCGTCGCTGACTATATGGTCTGGCTGAACCGTAACGCATAAAGGAAGCTGCTCCGGCGATGAAAATTCTGGTAATCGGCCCGTCGTGGGTCGGCGATATGATGATGTCGCAAAGTCTCTATCGCACCCTCAAGGCCGAACATCCCGATGCGGTGATTGACGTGATGGCACCTGCATGGTGCCGTCCGTTGTTGTCACGCATGCCGGAGGTGAATCAGGCGCTGGCGATGCCGCTTGGGCATGGCGCACTGGAAATCGGTGAGCGTCGCCGGTTGGGCAAAGTGCTGCGCGCCAGTCACTACGACCGTGCTTATGTGTTGCCTAACTCCTTCAAGTCGGCGCTGGTCCCCTTCTTTGCCGGAATAAAACGCCGCGTCGGCTGGCGCGGTGAAATGCGCTATGGCCTGCTGAATGATTTGCGGGTGCTGGATAAAGCCGCGTTTCCGCTGATGGTTGAGCGCTACGTTGCGCTGGGCTACGACACACCTGTTGCGTCGGCGGCGCAGCTGCCACAGCCGCTGTTGTGGCCAAAACTGCAGGTTGAAGAGCAGGAAAAAATTGAAACGGCCGCACAGTTTCAGCTCGCCGCGACCCGTCCGGTCATCGGTTTTTGTCCGGGTGCTGAATTTGGTCCGGCCAAACGCTGGCCGCACTATCACTACGCCACGCTGGCCCGCCAGTTGATTGCTGAAGGCTTTCAGATCGTGCTGTTTGGCTCCGCCAAAGATCGCCCGACCGGCGAAGAGATTATCGCTGCACTGCCCGAAGAGGCTCGCGGCCACTGCCGTAATCTGGCAGGTGAAACTCAGCTGGAACAGGCGGTGATTCTGCTGGCGCAATGCCGTGCCGTGGTCAGCAACGACTCCGGCCTGATGCATATCGCCGCGGCGCTGGATCGTCCACTGGTGGCGCTCTATGGACCAAGCAGCCCTGACTTTACGCCGCCGCTGGCAAAGCAGGCGCGAATTATTCGCCTGATTACCGGCTATCACAAAGTGCGCAAAGGCGATGCCGAACAGGGCTATCACCAGAGCCTGATCGATATTCAGCCTGAACGTGTACATCAGACGCTGAGCGAACTGCTCGCGCCACAGGAGGTGCCATGCACGTCCTGATTGTTAAAACCTCATCAATGGGCGATGTGCTGCATTCGCTCCCGGCACTGACCGATGCAATGCATGCCATTCCCGGCATCCGTTTCGACTGGGTAGTGGAAGAGAATTTCGCACAGATCCCTGGCTGGCATCCCGCAGTAGATAAGGTGTTACCGGTTGCGATTCGCCGCTGGCGCAAACACTGGTTTGGCAGTCAGCAGCGTGAAGAGCGCGTGCTGTTTAAGCGCGCGTTACAGTCACGTGAGTACGATATCGTGATTGATGCACAGGGCCTGATCAAAAGTGCCGCGCTGGTCACCCGCTTATCGAAAGGGGTGAAACATGGGCAGGACAGCCGTAGCGCACGTGAGCCGTTCGCCAGCTGGTGGTATGACATCCGCCATGAGGTTAGTAAGCGACAGCACGCGGTTGAGCGGACGCGCGAACTGTTCGCCAAAAGCCTGGGCTATGAAAAGCCGCAAAGTCAGGGTGACTACGCCATTGCCGGACACTTCCTGCATCATCTGCCCGCTGACGCACATCATTACCTGGTCTTTCTGCATGCCACAACGCGTGACAACAAGCATTGGCCGGAATCACACTGGCGAGAGCTGATTGAGCTGATGCAGCCCAGCGGGTTGCGGGTGAAATTGCCCTGGGGTGCTGAACATGAGCATCAGCGTGCGCAGCGCCTTGCAGAAGGATTTGAGCATGTCGATGTGCTGCCTAAGCTGACGCTGGAAGCGATAGCACAACAGCTGGCGGGCGCACGCGCGGTGGTCTCAGTGGATACCGGATTGAGCCATCTGACGGCGGCACTGGATCGCCCCAACCTCACGCTTTATGGTCCGACCGATCCTGGACTGATTGGCGGTTACGGGCAGAACCAACAGGCATTGAGCGCCCCGAATCATAATCTGGCGGAGCTGACTGCTGACACGGTGGCAGAGAAACTGCGGGCCGTTATTACGGAAAACATGCCATGAACTATGTGCTGATCTACCTGCTGTTGCTGCCTTTCCGGGCCATAATGCGGCTGTTTTACCGGCCAACCGGACGCAGCCTGATCATCCAGACGGCGAAGATTGGTGATTTTATTAATATCACCCCGATGCTGCGTGCGCTGGGTCAGTCTGAGTTGCTTATCAGCAAAGCGGTGGAGCCGCTGGTGCGTCACGATGACACGGTCAGCCGCTATTTCCTGATTGAAGAGGCGAAGCGCAGCTTTTTTGCCAAACTGAAGCTCGCGTTCACTCTGATGAACCGCTATGACAACGTCTATCTGGTGCAGCCAAACAGCGTGAACCTGTTTTTCGCCGCGCTCTGCAACGCACCGAACAAGCAGTTTCTGCGCACCTATGTGCGTAAGTCCTACCATAAGACCTTCTATCGCAGCGCCAGCGGTATTGTCGACCACACCAAAACGGATTTAACGCTCGACAGCTACCTGAAGCTGATTAATCGTGACTACCGCTACACCGATTTCCCTAAGCATGCGACCTCACCGCTCTGGCAGCCGCCTGCGCCGCCCGCCGCGCTGGTTAATCCGCGCAGCGGTATTAAAATTGGCATCAGTATTTCTGCCGGTAACCGGGCTAAAACCATTCCGGCCAGCATCTGGCAGCAGCTGATGGCGTCGCTGGCTGACCTGCCCTGCACCTTTTATGTGTTTGGCCCACCGGCTGAGCAGCCGTGGCTGGATGAGTTACTGAGCCTGACCGGCCCGAAAGACAATATCGTCAGTCTGATTGGTGAGCTAAAACTGGAAGAGGTTCCGTGGGCCATTGCACAGATGGATTTCTACATCTCCTCTGACTCTGGCAATGCCTATATTGCGGATGCGCAGCAGATACCGGTGATCATGCTTTACGGGCCGTGTGAAGTCAGGGAACAGCGTCCGGTCAATAACGTTTTGTTTATCGGACCGGATAATATTGCTGCGTCGACGTTCGTTTTTGCCACCCGTTTTCAGTTTGATCAGCCTGCTGAAAAATTATTCGGGCTGGATCACGATAAACTGACTAGAATACAAACGTTTATTACTCATAATCTGGAATAGTGAAGCGTAATGGCAATTACCCCTCTTGCTGAGGCCGTTCAGCAAAGTCAGCTGCTGGTTAACACGCTTGCTGACACGGATGATAATCCGGTTCATGTTGCGTTTGGCATCAACTACGCCTACGCGCGTGGCCTGGGCATTACGTTGTTTTCACTTCTCAGCCATCATCCTGATACCGCTTTCCACGCCCATGTTTTTTCAGACTCGCTTTGCGAAGAGGATGTGGAAAAACTGCGTTCACTGGCCACGGGCCATCGTCTGGCGATCACGCTGCATATCTTTAACCGTGCCTGGGTTGATCAGTTGCCTGCGGTCGGACGCTATCCCAAAAGTATCCACTACCGTTTCCTGATCCCGGAAACCGTGGCGAGCTACAGCGATCGTGTGATCTATATTGATGCTGACACCCTGGTGGTGGGCGACTACTCTCCCCTGTTCACACTGGATATCACTGATTACACGCTGGCGGCCTGTAATGACACACCGCGAGCGCGACATAACCAGTGCGCAAGGCTGGGGCTGAAGCATCACCACTATTTCAACTCCGGTTTTATGCTGATTAATATTCCACGCTGGCTCGAAAGGCAGACCACCGCGCGCATTACCGACGTGCTGGTAACGCGGGGCGCAGAGTTTGGTTTTCCCGATCAGGATGCGCTGAATATCGTGCTGGAGGATGAGGTCCTGATCCTGCCAGACCGCTATAACCACATTTACGACATCATCGCCAATAAAGTCTGGGATCACACGAGCGTGCCAGAAGAGACGGTAATGATTCACTACACCGGTAAATGCAAACCCTGGCATGCATGGGCTGGCAGCGATCTTTCCCAGCGCTACTACAGCTATTACCAGCGCTCCCCCTGGGCTTCACAACAGCTTGATACGCCAAAGCATTATAAAGAGATGAAGCGATTCGCCCGCGTAAAGTGGCATCAGAAACAGTATGCTGAAAGCCTGAGCTGGATGATGAAGTATGTCAGTCTCAAGTTTTTTAAGCAGAGTGAGCAATAGCACACTCAGGTTTATCAGATTGATACGGGCGCTGTTATTTCAGCGCCTGACTTTCCCGCCATTTATCCCGCCAGCTGTTTGCCACGACCTCTGTAATAACGGCGCTGACAGCAAGCCAGCATAATAATCTGTTTACCTGCACGGCCACATTGCGTAAAAAAAGCGCATGTAGCGCATTATTATTGTCGGGCGTGGTTTTTAGTAAAGCAGGGATGCAACATCGTTTTATAATTGTGAACTCCCTGATTTCACTCTGCTGATTTGGAAATGATTTATGACAAGGCAACGCCTTTTCGCAGTGAATACAATGCTGGTGCAGATATTGTCATGAGTACTTCTCCTCTGCTGAGTATCATTACCCCGATGTACAATGCGGGCAGCATGTTTGATGAGTTCATGCAGTCACTGCTGGCGCAGACGCTGACTCTGCTTGAGATCATTATCGTCGATGACGGTTCAACCGATGGCTCAGGCGAGCGCGCCGATCAGTATGCACAGCAGCATTCTCACATTCGTGTGATACATCAGGAAAATGGCGGCGTCTCGCGCGCCCGCAACGCCGGACTGGCGATTGCCCGCGGGAAATATGTCACCTTCCCTGATGCGGATGACACCATGCAACCCGATATGTATCAGACGCTGGTGACGCTGGCGGAAGCAGATAATCTGGATGCGGCACAGTGCAACGCCGAGTGGTTTTTCAAACACAGCCAGCGGGTAAAGCCGCTAATTCCGCTGGATCGCCTGCGCAGCACGCCGGTGCTGAGCGGTGCCGACTGGCTGAATACCGCGCTGAAAACCCATCGTTATATGCATGTGGTCTGGCTGGGCATCTATCGCCGGGAACTGATTGAGCAGCATCAGTTGCAGTTTGAACCCGGCCTGCATCATCAGGATATTCCCTGGACCACCGAGTTTATGCTGCTGGCAAAACGCGTGCGTTATACCGAAGCGGTACTCTATCGCTACTATATGCACGACGCCTCAATCAGCAATCGCAAACGTACCGGCGAGCGCAACGTAGAGTATCAGCGTCACTACATGAAGATTGCGCGACTGCTGGAAGAGCTCAATGACCGCTATCGTGACCGCGTGAAGATCTACCCGTCGTTTCACTATCAGGTGACCCATGAAGCGCTCAGCGTTTGCCACAGTGTAAGACGTGAGCCTGACGCCCGCGCACGCCAGGCAATCATTGCCGAGCTGTTCGCCACCCGGACACACCTGCGCATGTTACGCAACGCCCGGGGAATTAAGCAGTGGTATCAGTTGCTGTTGTGGCTGGCCCGGCTCTATCGCTGGCGTGATAAATAACCTTTGAGGCTGGCTTTATCCTAAAAAGGGTTTGCCCTACAATCGGTTCACTGAATTCTGAGAACTCTTGTTTATGGCCAGCCTGACTCCAGCAAACATCTCTCCAAAAAATATATTACTGATTAAGCTGCGCCATCATGGTGACATGCTGCTCACAACGCCCGCCATCAATGCGCTTCATGAGCGTTATCCGCAGGCCAGCATCGACGTGTTGCTCTATCAGGAGACGCGTCCGATGCTGGAAGCGCATCCGGCTATCCGCCATTTGCACGTCATCGATCGTAAATGGAAGCAGGAGGGCACCTGGCGCAAGCTGGGCCATGAGCGTGCATTAATTCGCGCCATACGTGACGCACATTATGATCTGGTGATTAATCTGGCCGATCAGTGGCGGGCTGCCCTGATTACGCGGCTCTCTGCGGCACCCGTTCGCATCGGTTTTGCCTATAAAAAACGTGATAACGTCCTGTGGCGATGGTGTCACAACCAGCTGGTCTCCACACACAATCACAGCAAGCTGCATACCGTTGAGCAGAATATGTCGGCGCTGGCACCCCTCGGCATCAGCAGCGACGGCGCACGTGTCTCAATGCACTACAGCGACGCTGACCAGCAAATTGTGCTGACCCGACTGGCAGAGCATCAGGTAACCGCGCCCTATATTGTGGTGCAGCCGACCTCACGCTGGGGCTTTAAATGCTGGGAAGAGGAGAGCGTTGCTGCCACGCTCGATCAGCTGGCGCAGCCGGGCCGCAAAGTGGTGCTGACCGCCGGGCCGGACAAACAGGAGCTGGCGATGATCAACCGCATTCGGGCACTGTGTGCGTCGCCGGATGTGGTTTCGCTGGCCGGTCAGTTTACTCTGCCACAGCTGGCGGCGCTTATCGATCATGCCCGACTGTTTATTGGTGTCGACTCTGCACCAATGCACATGGCCGCCGCACTTGAAACGCCCTGTATTGCGCTGTTTGGTCCGACCAAGCTGCAGCACTGGCGGCCATGGGGCGACAATAATCATGTCATCTGGGCGGGGGATTATGGCCCGCTGCCCTCACCCGATTCCATCGACACCAAAACAGACCAGCGTTATCTGTCGGCCATTCCGGTGAAGGATGTGGTCGCGGCAGCGAGGAGCTATCTGAATGAGTAAGTTACGGCTGGCGATTGTCCGGCAGAAATATCGTCCGGATGGCGGTGCCGAGCGTTTTATCTCGCGCGCGCTGGAAGCGCTGGGCAGCGAGCAGCTCGATCTCAACATCATTACCCGCAGCTGGCAGGGCACACCCAATCCTGACTGGCATCTGCATATCTGTAATCCTGCAAAGCTGGGCCGGGTATCCCGTGAGCGCGGTTTTGCCCGTGCAGCACGCGCCTGCTGGGAGCGCGAAAAGTTCGATATTGTGCAAAGCCACGAGCGCATCGCGGGCTGTGATATTTTTCGCGCGGGTGATGGTGTTCATCGCGTCTGGCTGGAACAGCGCGCCCGCATCGTCTCATCGTGGCAACGACTGAGTGCTGTGCTCAGCCCTTATCATCGCTATGTCCTGCAGGCGGAAGCGGAGATGTTTAACTCTCCGACGCTGAAAGCGGTGATCTGTAATTCTGAGATGGTAAAGCGCGATATCCTGCGCTGTTTCTCGCTCGACGCCGGAAAAATCCACGTTATTCATAATGCTATCGATGCCAGCCGTTTCCAGCCCGCCACGGAAGCTGCACGTCGCGCCACCCGTCAGCAGCTGGCGCTGCCCGATGCGGCCACCGTACTGATTTATGTCGGCTCCGGCTTTGAACGCAAGGGGTTGAAAGCGGCGATACAGGCGCTGGCTGCCAGCGACCGTTATCTGATTGTGGTGGGTCAGGATAAGCAACTGCAGCGGTATCAGCAGCTGGCAAATCAGCTTAACTGTCTGGACCGCCTGCGCTTTGTCGGCGTACAGCAGGATGTGCAGCCGTTCTATCACGCGGCTGATGGCCTGCTGCTGCCCACCCTCTACGATCCTTTTCCTAATGTGGTACTGGAGGCGATGGCCTGCGGCTTACCGGTGATTACCAGTACTGGCTGCGGTGGCGCAGAATTTATTACCGCTGGTCAGGAAGGCTTCGTCTGTGATGCTTTGGATATCAACGGGTTAAATCAGGCTGTTAATGCATTACCGGCGCTTTCCGTCGATTCACGAATGGGTAACGCGGCGCGGCGCAAAATTGAACCTTATGGTCCACAACGGCTGGCGCAGGCGCTGACTTCGCTTTATCAGCAGGTCCTGAGCAGCAACTGACAATGTGGGATGAGTGCATGCGGGGTTTCTGATAACATGCCGCCATCTGATTTTAATCTGCTTTTAGACGCGAATTTGCTGTAACGGTAACTATGACGACCTTTTACACCGCATTGCTCTACTTAATTCAGCCACTGATTTGGCTGCGCCTGTGGCTGCGCGGTCGTAAAGCGCCTGCCTATCGCAAACGCTGGGCAGAACGCTATGGCTATTGTGTCGGCAAAGTTAAGCCCGACGGCATTGTGCTGCACTCGGTCTCTGTGGGTGAAACCCTGGCCGCGATCCCGCTGGTGCGTGCTCTGCGTCATCGTTACCCGACCCTGCCGATTACCGTCACCACCATGACGCCTACCGGCTCTGAACGCGCGCAATCTGCATTTGGCAAAGATGTGCATCACGTCTATCTGCCTTATGATCTGCCGGGTTCGATTAATCGTTTTCTGGATACGGTCAACCCACGCCTGGTGATCATCATGGAAACCGAGCTGTGGCCGAATATTATCCGCATTCTGCACCAGCGTAATATTCCGCTGGTGATCGCCAATGCCCGCCTCTCGGCCCGATCGGCCAAAGGCTACCGCAAGCTGGGTAAATTCATGCGCCGGCTGTTGCAGAGCATCACGCTTATCGCGGCGCAGAATGCGGAAGATGGCGACCGTTTCCTGAGCCTGGGCCTGAAACGTTCTCAACTAACGATTACCGGCAGCCTGAAGTTTGATATTTCCGTGACGCCAGAACTGGCCGCCAGAGCGGTGACGCTGCGTCGTCAGTGGGCGCCGCGCCGTCCGGTGTGGATCGCCACCAGCACGCACGAAGGTGAAGAGGCCATTGTGCTGGATGCCCATCGCCGCCTGCTGCAGACCTTCCCGGATCTGCTGCTGATTCTGGTGCCCCGCCATCCCGAGCGTTTTAACGATGCCCGTGAACTGACGCAGGAACGCGGCTTCAGTTTTATCCTGCGCAGCAGCGGCGAGATCCCGTCTGGCTCAACGCAGGTGGTCATCGGAGATTCAATGGGCGAACTGATGCTGCTATACGGCATTGCCGATCTGGCCTTTGTCGGCGGCAGCCTGGTTGAACGGGGTGGACACAACCCGCTGGAGCCTGCTGCCCATGCGCTTCCGGTTCTGATGGGACCCCATATCTGGAACTTCAAAGATATCTGCAGCAAGTTGCAGGAAGGCCAGGGGCTGATCACCGTCACCGACGTGATTTCGCTGGAAAAAGAGGTCACCAACCTGTTACAGGATGATGATTACCGCCGTTATTACGGACGTCATGCGGTAGACGTGCTGCACCAGAATCAGGGTGCGCTACAGCGTCTGCTACAGTTACTCGAACCGCATCTGCCACCACGGGCCCACTAATGTCAGCACGCCAACGTCTTTCCGTGGTGATGATCGCCAAAAACGAAGCGGAACTGCTGCCTGAATGCCTGGCCTCGGTCAGCTGGGCCGATGAAATTATCGTGCTGGACTCAGGCAGCCATGACAACAGTGTCGAGATCGCCACGCAGGCTGGGGCGAAGGTCTACCTCAATGATGACTGGCAGGGCTATGGTATCCAGCGCCAGCGCGCGCAGCACTATGCCACCGGCGACATGATTCTGATGATCGATGCGGATGAACGCGTGACACCTGAACTGCGCGCCGCGATTGAGCAGGTGCTGGTCGCGCCACCCAGCCGTACGGTTTATAGCCTGGGCCGCAGTAATCTGTTTCTCGGCCGCTTTATGCGCCATAGCGGCTGGTATCCTGACCGCGTCATGCGACTCTATCCACGCACCTTCCGCTACAATGACAATCTGGTGCATGAATCACTGCAGAGTGACGGCGCGAAGGTGGTGGCATTACCCGGCGATCTGCAGCATCTGACCTGCCGCGATTTAATCGCCTTTCAGCGCAAGCAGCTGGCTTATGCCGAAGCCTGGGCTACGGAACGCCATCGGCGCGGTAAGCGTTGCAGCCTGTTTTCTCTGTTCAGCCATACGCTGGGCGCGTTTATGAAAACCCTGCTGCTGCGTGCCGGTTTTCTCGACGGAAAGCAGGGCTGGATTCTGGCGGTGGTCAATGCGCAATATACCTTCAATAAATATTCAGCCCTCTGGGCGCTGAATCATGCTTCGGCAAAAGGGCGAGTATGATCACGAAAGCCATCTATCCCGGAACGTTTGATCCTGTGACGCTCGGCCATCTCGACATCGTGACGCGGGCAGCGCAGATGTTTGATCAGGTCATTCTGGCCGTTGCTGCCAGCCCCAGCAAAAAACCAATGTTCAGCCTGGATGAGCGCGTGGCGCTGGCCGGTGAAGTGATAGCCCATCTGCCCAACGTTGAGGTGGTCGGATTCAGCGACCTGATGGCGAATTTCGCCCGTGACCAGCAGGCGAATGTGCTGGTTCGTGGCTTGCGTGCGGTGTCAGACTTTGAATATGAAATGCAGCTGGCGCAGATGAATCGTCACCTGCTGCCAACGCTGGAGAGTGTTTTCCTGATGCCGTCTGAAGGCTTCTCGTTTATCTCATCTTCGCTGGTCAAAGAGGTGGCGCGTCACGGCGGCGATGTGACCGCCTTCCTGCCCGCGCCGGTGCATCAGGCATTGCTGGCTAAACTGGCTTAATGCTGGCAGTTCGGGCACCAGTAGGTGCTGCGCTGCCCGTGTCTGCCGCTGACAATCGGCGTACCGCATGCCCGGCAGGGTTCGCCTGCCCGCCCATAAACCTGTAACTGCTGTGCAAAATAGCCGGGTTTACCGTCGGTCTGTAAGAAGTCACGCAGTGTGGTTCCGCCCTGCTCAATGGAGCGTAACAGCACCGCTTTGATGGTATTGACCAGCAGTTCCGCTTCGGCCTGCGACAGACTGCTGGCAGCACGATCGGGAATGATCCCGGCGGTAAACAGTGACTCGCTGGCGTAAATGTTGCCCACGCCCACCACCACTTTGTTATCCATAAGCCACTGCTTGATGAGCGTCCGCTTGCCGCGTGACTTCTCAAACAGGTAAGCGCCGTCAAACTCCTCGCTAAGCGGCTCCGGCCCGAGATGTGCCAGCACGCTGCTGCCCGCCAGATCGCTGCTCCAGAGCCAGGCACCAAAGCGGCGCGGGTCGGTGTAGCGCAGCACTTTGCCGTTGCTCATGACCAGATCAACATGGTCATGCTTCGCCGCTGGCAGCTCTTCTGACAGCACGCGCAGGCTACCGGACATGCCAAGGTGGATAATGATCCAGCCATGCGGCAGCTCCAGCAGCAGATATTTCGCCCGGCGCTGCACACTGAGCACCGGCTGATCGCTCAGCGCCAGGATCTCCTGCGAAACAGGCCACCGCAAACGTGAATTACGCACCACGGCGTGAAGGATGGTTTCACCGACCAAATGCGGTTCGATACCGCGACGGCTGGTTTCAACCTCTGGCAACTCTGGCATACCCTCTCCTCAGCGTTTTACACAAACAAAAAACCCGGCCGGAGCCGGGTTTTTAGCAGAACACTAAAATTACTTAATTTTAGCTTCTTTGTAGAGCACATGCTGACGTACAACCGGATCGAACTTTTTCAGTTCCAGCTTCTCTGGTTTAGTACGTTTGTTCTTCGTGGTGGTATAGAAGTGACCTGTACCAGCAGAGGAAACCAGCTTGATCTTCTCACGAATACCTTTAGCCATGATTCAGTTCCTTAGTACCTTAGTACTTCTCACCACGGGCACGCATATCGGCTAACACCGTATCAATGCCCTTTTTATCAATAATACGCATACCTTTAACAGATACACGCAGAGTAACGAAGCGCTTCTCGCTCTCAACCCAAAAACGGTGTGAGTGCAGGTTCGGAAGGAAACGGCGTTTCGTCGCGTTCATTGCGTGGGAACGGTTGTTACCCGTCACCGGACGCTTTCCAGTTACCTGGCAGACTCGTGACATGTCAATATCTCCAAAAATCAAATCAGCTCGAGCTTTAAAAATTAGGTTTGGGCCGCCTCGTCAGGCTTGCAGCCCGCCAGGCGAATTCCATGGAACCCGCTAAGCTGGCCTAACCGCCAAACCCGAGATTCTCAAAGGTGGCGTAGTATACGCCGCTCAGCCCAAGTGCTCAAGTCCCGAACAGATAAAGATCCCGAATGATCGGGCAAAAAGCCGCCACCTGGCGTGAAATTTCCCCCTGTCAGAGCCATCCCCGCTCGGCAAAGGAGACATATTCGCCATGACCAATCACCAGATGATCGAGCAGACGGATGTCGAGTAGCTGGCAGGCTTCGCTGACTTTATGGGTCACTTCACGGTCTGCACGGCTCGGCTCCGCCATGCCCGACGGGTGATTATGCGCCAGTATCAGAGCGGCAGCATTGAGCTTCAGCGCTTCCCGGACAATCTCGCGGGGGTGAACTTCCACGCTGTTAATGGAACCAGAGAACATATTTTGTGCCCGCAGCACCCGATGCTGATTATCAAGAAACAGTGCCATGAAGATCTCACGCTCCTGATGGGCTAACAGACTTTGCAGATACTGGCGCGTGATTTGTGGATTTTCCATTGCGCTTTCGCGGGCCAGCTTACTGGCGAAAAAACGCTTCGCCAGTTCGGCAATCGCATGAAGCTGTGCCAGCTTGGCATCGCCGACCCCTTTGATTTCACCGAATGCCGCTTTGTCTGACGTCATGAGCTGATAAAGCGAGCCAAAACCGTCCAGCATCTGTCCGGCCAGCTCCAGGACGTTCTGTCCAGGCGATCCGGTACGGAGAAAAATGGCCAGTAGTTCAGTATCGCTGAGGGCATGCGCACCCAGCTTCCGGAGTTTTTCCCGTGGTCCCTTTATTTTCATGTCCGCTCTCCCTGAGATGAGCCTCAGCATGGCCCATCATGAAGAGTGCAGCTATCAGTGAAGCTGCAATCTACGAGACGGCTCGCAAACGCAGTCAGTGAAAAGGCGCATCCGCGCTTTTGTGATAAAGTCCGTGCATTCGCCGCCGCGAGCGGCAGAGAGCTTAGTGAGGCCAACATCATGATGGGATTAGCCGGCAAAAAAATTCTTCTTGGCATGAGCGGCGGTATTGCTGCTTATAAAGCACCTGAGCTGGTGCGCCGCCTGCGCGATCGCGGTGCTGATGTCCGCGTGATGATGACAGAGGGTGCGAAAGCATTTATTACTCCGCTCAGCCTGCAGGCTGTCTCCGGCTATCCGGTATTTGACGATCTGCTTGATCCGGCAGCGGAGGCGGCGATGGGTCATATTGAACTGGCAAAATGGGCCGATCTTATTGTGCTGGCACCGGCCACTGCTGACCTGATTGCCCGTATTACTGCCGGTATGGCAAACGATCTGGTGACGACCGCCGTGTTAGCGACGGCCTCACCCGTGGCAGTGGTGCCCGCTATGAATCAGCAGATGTATCGTGCGGCGGTGACCCAGCATAACCTGCAGAGCCTGCAGGCGCGTGGCATGCTGATTTGGGGACCGGACAGCGGCAGCCAGGCCTGCGGCGATGTCGGGCCGGGCCGGATGCTCGACCCGCTGGTGATTGTTGACCATGCGGTGCAGTGGGCCTCGCCCGTCAACGATCTGCAACATCTCAACATTATGATTACCGCCGGTCCTACCCGTGAGGCGCTGGACCCGGTGCGCTACATCACTAACCACAGCTCCGGCAAAATGGGCTTTGCTATTGCCGCCGCCGCCGCCAGACGCGGTGCACAGGTCACGCTGGTCAGCGGCCCGGTCACCCTGTCTGCGCCAGCGGGTGTGCGGCGAATTGATGTGACCAGCGCGCTGGAGATGCAGGCCGCCGTCATGAGTGAGATAGATAAACAACATATTTTCATTGCAAGCGCAGCCGTGGCAGACTACCGGGCAGCCGATATTGCGGCCGATAAAATCAAGAAACAGGGCGGCGATGATAACGTCACGCTGAACCTGGTAAAGAATCCCGATATTGTTGCCGGCGTCGCTGCACTTCAGGAAAACCGGCCGTTCGTCGTTGGATTTGCTGCTGAAACACAGAATGTGGAAGAATACGCCCGGCAAAAACGGGTGCGCAAGAATCTGGATCTGATCTGCGCTAACGACGTCGCTAAAGCCGGACAGGGGTTTAATAGCGACACCAATGCTCTTCACCTTTTTTGGCAGGATGGAGAAAAACGCTTACCGCTCAGCGATAAGTCACTCCTTGGCCAACAATTAATAGACGAGATTGTCAGCCGTTATGATGAAAAAAATAGACGTTAAAATCCTGGATCCGCGCGTCGGCAAAGAGTTTCCACTGCCGACCTACGCGACTTCAGGTTCCGCTGGGTTAGATTTACGCGCCTGCATTGATGATGTTCTCGACATCGCACCAGGCACCACAACGCTTGTTCCGACCGGCCTGGCGATTCATATTGCCGACCCCGATCTGGCCGCTGTGATCCTGCCGCGCTCAGGCCTTGGCCATAAACATGGCATCGTGCTGGGCAACCTGGTGGGTCTGATTGACTCCGACTATCAGGGACAGCTGATGGTCTCGGTCTGGAATCGCGGCCAGGAAAGCTTCTCGCTGCAGCCCGGCGATCGCATGGCACAACTGGTCTTTGTACCGGTGGTGCAGGCGGAATTTAACCTGGTCGAAGATTTCGACGCCAGCCTGCGCGGCGAAGGCGGCTTCGGCCACTCCGGTCGCCAGTAACCCGCATTACCGACTTTCACTTACGCCCGTTATTTTTTCCTCATCGCCACAGGACGCGTTCCTGTGGCAGATGCGTAGGTGTTGCCTGTTTTTAGGTGAATTTCAGGGGTCTTTAAGGTCATGGCAGAAAAAAAAGTCGCGAAGCGGAATCGTCGCGAAGAGATTTTGCAGGCGCTGGCGCAGATGCTGGAGTCGGGTGATGGCAGCCAGCGCATTACCACAGCCAAACTGGCAGCCACGGTGGGCGTTTCCGAAGCGGCGCTGTATCGTCACTTCCCGAGTAAGACACGAATGTTCGATAGCCTGATTGAGTTTATCGAAGACAGTCTGATTACCCGCATCAATCTGATCCTCAAGGATGAAAAAGAGACCATGACGCGTCTGCGTCTGATCGTGCAACTGATTCTGGGATTTGGTGAGCGTAATCCGGGACTGACGCGCATTCTGACCGGCCATGCATTGATGTTTGAGCAGGACCGACTGCAGGGACGCATCAATCAGCTGTTTGAGCGGATTGAAGTGCAGCTGCGACAGGTGATGCGGGAACGGAAAATGCGCGAGGGCGAAGCCTTTCAGGCTGATGAGGCGCTGCTGGCAAGTCAGTTGCTGGCTTTCTGTGAGGGTTTACTGTCACGGTATGTTCGTTCTGAATTTCGTTTCAGTCCTACCGCAGACTTTGAGGCTCGCTGGCCGCTGATTGCCGCCCAGCTGGCGTAAAGCGTAAAAGAAGGCGGGCATTGCGCCCGCCTCTGTTAAATCCCGTACGCTTTCTGATAGGCACGTACCTGGGCCAGATGATCGGCCATCTCAGGCTTCTCTTCCAGCCAGGCAATCAGATCTGCCAGCGTTATAATCGCGGTCACTTTGCAGCCGTAATCACGTTCCACTTCCTGAATCGCCGACATTTCTCCGCGTCCACGCTCCTGACGATCAAGCGAGACCAGCACGCCTGCCAGAGTGGCGTTGTGCGCACCGATAATATCCATCGACTCACGAATCGCGGTGCCTGCGGTGATCACATCGTCCACCAGCATCACTTTGCCCTGCAGCGGACTGCCAACCAGCAGGCCACCTTCGCCGTGATCTTTCGCTTCTTTACGGTTAAAGCAGTAAGGCACATCGCGGTCATGATGATCCGCCAGCGCCACCGCCGTGGTGGTGGCAATCGGAATGCCTTTATAGGCCGGGCCGAACAGCAGATCAAAATCAACAGCGCCATCCACCAGCGCCTGCGCGTAGAAGCGTCCCAGCAGCGCTAAATCCCGTCCGCTGTTAAACAGACCAGCATTAAAGAAATAGGGGCTTTTACGCCCGGACTTCAAAGTGAACTCACCGAACTTCAGCACCTGCTTGTTCAGGGCAAATTCAATAAACTGACGCTGCCAGGCTTTCATTTCTCACTCCTCAAATAAAGAAAAGGCGACTCTGAGGTCGCCTGTTACATCAATTTTCCAGCGCTGCTTTCTGCGCCTGAATTAATTCCTCAATTCCGCCCCGAGCCAGCGCCAGTAGCGTCAGCAACTCTTCATGGCTGAACGGTTCGCCTTCGGCAGTGCCCTGCACCTCGATCATGCGGCCATCTTCCAGCATCACGACGTTCATGTCGGTTTCTGCGGCTGAGTCTTCAACATACTCCAGATCGCACAGCGCTTCGCCTTTGACGATGCCCACTGAAATCGCCGCGACCATGCCCTTCATCGGGTTCGCTTTCAGTTTACCGCTGGCCACCAGCTTGTTCAGCGCATCAGCCAGCGCCACGCAGGCTCCGGTGATTGATGCGGTGCGAGTGCCGCCATCGGCCTGGATCACGTCACAGTCGAGCGTAATGGTAAATTCACCCAGCGCTTTAAGATCAACCGCGGCGCGCAGTGAACGGGCGATCAGACGCTGAATCTCCAGCGTACGTCCGCCCTGCTTGCCTTTTGCGGCTTCACGCGCCATACGGCTGTGGGTCGAACGCGGCAGCATGCCATATTCGGCCGTTACCCAACCCTGGCCCTGGCCTTTGAGGAAACGCGGAACCCCTTCGTCTACCGAGGCAGTGCAAAGCACTTTCGTTTCGCCGAATTCCACCAGAACGGAACCCTCTGCGTGTTTGGTGTAATTGCGGGTCAATGTGACTGGACGCACCTGTTGTGCGCTACGGCCTGCTGGACGCATGGGTATTCTCCGGCTTGCTAATGATTGGCTGCGCATTATACGGACTTCCTTGTCCGCTGTCTCTTACGCTGGTCTGACGCAGGCATCAGATGAAATTCCCCGCCAGCTGTGGCTAAATGCGCGTTCCTTTCTCTCTGATAAAAAAGACATATGGCCGCCATTCTTCATTTCCTGCTGGCGCTGGTGGTGATCTTCGCCCTTGCGCTGCTGGTCAGTCATGACCGTAAACAGATTCGCCTGCGCTTTATTATTCAACTGATTGTGGTGGAAGCCGCGCTGGGTTGGTTCTTCCTTCACTCTGCCGGAGGTCTGGCGCTGGTCGGTTCGTTCGCCGGTTTCTTTGAGACGCTGCTGGGTTTTGCCGCACAAGGCACGGAGTTCGTGTTTGGCGGAATGAGCAAACAGGGGCTGGCATTTATCTTCCTTGGCGTGCTCTGCCCGATTGTCTTTATTTCGGCACTGATCGGCATATTGCAGCACTGGCGCATCCTGCCGCTGCTGATCCGTATTTTCGGGACGCTGCTGTCGAAGATTAACGGCATGGGCAAGCTGGAGTCGTTCAACGCCGTCAGCACGCTGATTCTTGGACAGTCGGAAAACTTCATCGCTTATAAAGGGATTCTGGGTGATATCCCGCCGCGCCGGCTCTACACCATGGCAGCGACCGCGATGTCTACCGTTTCGCTGTCGATTGTCGGTGCTTATATGTCGATGATCGAACCGAAGTATGTGGTTGCGGCACTGCTGCTTAACATGTTCAGCACCTTTATTATCCTGTCGATCATCAACCCGATGAAAAGCCAGGATGAGCAGCCTATCGCGCTGGATAAACTGCATGAAGAGCAGAGCTTCTTTGAGATGCTGGGCGAATACATCCTGGCAGGCTTCAAAGTCGCGATGATTATTCTGGCCATGCTGATTGGCTTTATTGCGCTGATTGCTGCCGTCAACGCGCTGTTTGCGGCGGTGTTCGGCTACAGCTTCCAGCAACTGCTCGGCTACCTGTTCTATCCTCTGGCCTGGCTGATTGGCATTCCCAAAGCCGATGCCCTGCAGGCGGCCAGCATCATGGCAACCAAACTGGTGGCGAATGAGTTTGTGGCGATGATTGAACTGCAGAAAGTCGCGGCGGGCATGAGTGCGCGTGGACTGGGTATTCTGTCGGTGTTCCTGGTCTCGTTCGCTAACTTTGCCTCTATCGGCATTGTGGCAGGCGCAATAAAAGGCCTGAATGAGAAACAGGGAAATGTGGTTTCCCGTTTTGGCTGGAAGCTGGTCTATGGCTCCACGCTGGTCAGTCTGCTCTCCGCAGCCTTTGCTGGTCTGTTTATCTGATTATTCAACGGGCGGCAGTTCTGCCGCCCGCTTTCGCCTTAGAATCCGACGCAGACGGGTGCATCCACCCGCATAACCGACTCCTGACCAAACCGTTTTTTATAGAGGCTACGTAACGCCTCAATATCAACGTTGGTGGCGGGGTCGATCCCGTGGATCAGCATCAACGCCTTACTGTTCTCCCGTGCCAGCTGACCGTTCTCGCCCAGCCATTGCCCTTTGGCATCATAGACCGACAGGCCCGCTTTAAACCGTGGCGTGACCTCATTATCCACGAAGTTCATCCAGTCGAGTGAACTCACCCTGCCGCCATCAGGCTTGCTCAGTCCAAACCACAACGTGGTCTGCATCATCATGTCGCCACCCGCACAGATAGGTTGCGGTTTAGTGGGCGGCGAGTGGCGTGCCTGGCAACCTGCCAGCAGCAGAGCCATCACAACAGGAAGGGCAATAACGCGAGACATAGATCAGTCATCCTCACAAAGGGTCAATGGTCATCATAAGTGGCTGTCGCTGAAAGCGGAAATGGTTCGTTATTTTCCTGTGCGACGCTTATGCCTGTTATGCCGTGGCTCGCCTCGCTATACTTCACCCATCTTTCCGCAAATGAGTACCGCTTATGATCCGCAGTATGACCGCTTATGCCCGCAGCGAAGCCAAAGGCGAATGGGGCAGCGCCGCCTGGGAGCTGCGTTCCGTGAACCAGCGTTATCTGGAAACCTACATCCGCCTGCCGGAACAGTTTCGTGGGCTGGAGCCGGTTATCCGCGAGCGCATTCGCCAGCGTCTGACGCGCGGTAAAATTGAGTGCAACCTCCGTTATGATGCCGATCCCAGCGCACAGGGCGAACTGATGCTCAACGAAACGCTGGCGAAACAGCTGGTGCAGGCTGCCAACTGGGTAAAAATGCAGAGCGACGAAGGCGCGATTAATCCGCTGGATATTCTGCGCTGGCCGGGTGTGATGTCTGCGCAGGAACAGGATCTGGATGCCATCAACACCCAGTTGTTGCAGGCACTGGATGGTGCGCTTGATGACTTTATTGCGGCACGCGAAAGCGAAGGTACCGCCCTGAAAGCGATGATTGAGCAGCGTCTGGAAGGCGTCTCGCAGGAAGTCAGCAAAGTGCGCGCGCAGATGCCTGAGGTGATCAAATGGCAGCGTGAGCGGCTGGTCGCCAAACTGGAAGATGCTGAAGTCCAGCTGGAAAACAATCGCCTTGAGCAGGAACTGGTGATGATGGCGCAGCGTGTTGACGTTTCTGAAGAGCTGGATCGTCTGGATGCGCACGTTAAAGAGACTTACAACATCCTGAAAAAGAAAGAAGCAGTTGGCCGCCGTCTCGACTTTATGATGCAGGAGTTCAATCGTGAGTCGAACACGCTGGCTTCGAAGTCGATCAACGCCGAAATCACTACGTCAGCTATTGAACTGAAGGTGCTGATTGAGCAGATGCGCGAGCAGATTCAGAATATCGAGTAAGTTTTCACACCTGCACAGAACATCCCACAAGCCCATGTTAAATGGGCTTTTTTACTTTTCCATGATGCCCATATTCCCCTGTCAATGTTCACTGGTTTTGGGAGTAAAGTGGGGAACTCGTCTGCTTAACCAGCTATAAATGAATAGTCAGAATGGTGTAGTCCTGAGTCAGGTTTAACAGGTCAGTTATATGGGTAACATTTTTTCCTGTGAGGTCAGGGATAGTCATTGGTCATAATAAAAGGTGGGACTTACACGCCTTCACTTTTCCGACCATGCCGTTTAGTATTACATCAGTCTGCTTAATACCTGCAACTGGTAGTTATATGAGCAGGGCTGTAACAAAGAAGCATTCGATTTTACAGATATGTCGATATTAAAATAATTTAGCATTCGATTAATTACATGATTTTTTCAGGATGAAACATTAATATCACAAGGAAGTCATCATGCCAGCATTGAAGTTTCCTGCCACCATTTTTCAAACGAAGCACAAGTTTAACGATTACAGCACTGATGATATGAAGTGCGGAGATTTTACTGAAAAACAGCTAAGAAGTGATTTAGGCCTGGCTGATGTTTCAAATGTCGTCGATCCCTGGACTGGAAAGGAAGTATCAATATTTAACGCCTTCCAGGATACCCGTCAAAAATCCAGAACGGAAATGGCTGAACTTCTTTTCAATGAGTTTCTTCGTCTTTCTATGCCTGCATATTACCTTGGGCAACATCAAATATTCAACAATCTCGTAAAGCATCTTTATCACGGTAACGGAAAAAGCTATTCCAGTCCCTTTCTTGATAGTGCATATAAGACGCTAATATTAGGTGGTCAAACATCGCCACTCTCACCACTTACAATAATCAAATCTTCATTAGATAAAATTATTGTTGATGGACAAAAAAGCTTATCAGTTACAGATAAACATTTAATAACACAAGCTATAGGCAATTCAATACTTCCTAAGTTTAACCGTTGGGCCGACAGTTTCAATGGATTAGGTATGTCGATACATGATATTCATGCTACAAATATACTGATAAACCAGCTCGATATAACTGATAATGGTTATATCGCAAAAATAACTTTTACAGGGCAGGATCATTTCGGTCTCGATAAAACTGACATCCAGAATCCTAAATTTCATTTTATCAGAGCCTTTCGTATATGGTTTATCCTTCAAAGATGGGAATACTTTGCTTTTAAGCCTTTTTTAACCAACATGAAAGCTGAGTTTCAAATAAATAGCAGGAGAAAGTAATGCGAATTAAAAAGATTATTATTTTTATTGTGGCATTGGCAATGTTACTATTGTTTTACGTAAGCTTCTTTAGTTCTCCAAAGGTGCTTGCAATTCATGGTTCTGAAGCTAATAAAGAATTATTAGTTAAAAATATCCCTTTCACTGATAGCGATAAAATCGAGTGGTGGGATAATAATGGAGTTAAAACCATCTCTTCCCCTGAAACTTACAATGTTTCAATCTGGAAGTTTGATGGGAAGTATCAAAAGCTCGCTCCCAGGAACTCAGATGTTTTTCCAGACCATGATACTGATTACTTATTATGCTTCGACGACATGAAAACAGAAGAAAATTGTATAGACAAGTCAACCTGGATCATGGAAGTCACTAAGACAAAGGATGGTTACACTTACTACCGTCTTGATGGCGAGTCTTACTATCGAAAACCTTCTGGTGAACTGGTCAAAGGTGAAAGATTTACGACAACCATCAAGCCAGTAAGCTGATGAGCTTGTAGCTATGCTCATTGGATAGTGGATTGATGGGCAGAATAGTAAACCCTCATAAAAATCAAAGTAAAATACTGATTTTTATAAGATTTACTCAAAATCATCATTCATATTCAGAATATCGAGTAATATCCACTCAACAAAGCGCTCGCAGTAGCGCTTTGTTCCCCTCTCAGGCGCTGTCAGCACTTAAAGGGTTAGCTCCTTCCGCGAATTGATCGCTTTTTCAGCGCGGCCAGCATCAGAATCAGGTAAAGATAAATAAATAATCATTTCCAGACTGTTCCTGAAACGGCCTCGCTTACAATTAAAGCTTCTTTCAGGCTTAGATTAATTATTTGAAAAATAATGATTTTATCGGGTTAATGTACTTTTATAGCCGGTATTAACGCCTCTCCATGAAACAGGTCAATCCTGTAGATGCCGGAGTTTCCCTTTCTTTGAAGGCACTTTTTGATAAAATGTTGGTCGAAATCAGTACAGCTGTACCGCCTTAAGACTCATGGAAGTGCTCTTTGTGCGATGCATCCCTCTATCCCATGAAGGTTGTTAATGAAAAACACCGGAAAATTTAGCAGTTCGCTGCTGCATCCGCGTTATTGGTTTACCTGGTTTGGCCTTGGCGTACTCTGGCTGCTGGTCCAGCTCCCCTATCCTGTTCTTATGCGTCTCGGTGCCGGTGCCGGCAAAATCTCTCGCCATTTCCTGCAGCGCCGCGAGCGTATTACCCGTCGTAACATCGAACTCTGCTTTCCGGGCATCAGCGAAGAAAAAACAGAACATATGATTGCCGGCAATTTCGCGTCGCTTGGGATGGCGCTGGCTGAAACCGGTATTGCCTGGTTCTGGTCTGACCGTGCGGTAAGACGTCTGTTTAAAGTGTCGGGAATGGAAAACCTGCATGCCGCGCAGAAAGAAAAGCGAGGCGTGATGCTGATTGGTGTACATTTCATGTCACTGGAGCTGGGCGGCCGCATCAGCGGACTCTGTCAGCCAATGATGGCGATGTATCGCCCACACAATAACCAGGCGATGGAGTATGTGCAGACTAAAGGCCGGATGCGCTCAAATAAAGCGATGATCGACCGTCGTGATCTACGCGGTATGGTTAATGCCCTGAAACAGGGTGAATCGGTCTGGTTTGCGCCTGACCAGGATTACGGCCCTAAAGGCAGCACCTTTGCGCCGCTGTTTGCGGTGGAAAAAGCCGCCACGACTAACGGGACTTTTGTTCTGTCGCGTCTGGCGAAGCCAGCGATGGTGCCGATTATGCTGATTCGTAATCCAGGAAATGATGGCTACCATTTGATCATCGAACCGATGCTGGAAAATTATCCTCATACGGACGAGGCTGCTGCTGCAGCTTATATGAACAAAGTAATCGAAAATCAGATCCTTCGCGCACCCGAACAGTACCTTTGGCTGCATCGTCGCTTCAAAACCCGGCCACCGGGTGAAAAGTCGCTCTACGTCTGAGTTAACTGATAAAGCAGGCCTCGCGCCTGCTTTGTTGTTTTAATCTGCTGTACGACTTCTGCTTTACGTCCACTCTCTCATCCCCGTTTGCTGTGCTCTCATACTGCCTCTGCCGTTATAGCTACCCCTGCAGCTTCTGCTGTTCAGCACACCTGTCTGCGTCCGGCAGGCTGGTATCAAAGAGATAATTAAGGAATGATGAATCCTCTTACCTCGTCAATGCCGGACAATCTTATGGATACACAGCAGTGGCAGCGTCCGCTGATTGATGATCGCCTTACGCCCTATATTGAAGTGGATGCAGAGCGCCTGGAGCAGAACCTGCAGCATATGAAGCGCAAAGCCAGTGCGGCAGGCGTCGCGCTGCGACCCCATATCAAAACGCATAAAAGCGTCTGGATTGCGCAGCGTCAGATCGCGTCCGGTGCACAGGGTGTGACCGTCTCTAAGCCCAGCGAAGGCATCAGCTTTATTCAGGGCGGTGTTCGTGATCTGCTATTAGCCTACCCGATTGTGCAACCGCAAAGCGTGGCTGAATTGCTGCGCCACGCTGTGCTTCATCAGGCAAAGCTCACCCTGATTGCGGACAGACTGCAGGGCGTGGCGGCTATTGCTGATGCCTGCCAGCAGCAACCGGAATGCGACCTGGCGGTAGCGATTAAGGTTGATGTTGGATTACATCGGATAGGTGTCAATCCTGATACAGATGAAGCGGTGCTGATTGCTCAGGCGCTGCAGGACAAAGGGTTACGCTTTGCCGGATTAGTGTCACATGCTGGCCACGCTTATGGTGCCGGGAATGCCGCGGCCATTGCGGATGTCGCCCGGCAGGAAACGGTATTGATGCAGCGAGTACAGGCAAAACTGCAGGCGGCTGGTTTTACCGACTGCCCTCTCTCTGTGGGTTCAACGCCTACGGCGCTGGCAGCAGAGATTGCACCCTGCATGAATGAAATCCGGCCCGGAAACTATGCACTACTGGACCTAACCGCCTGCCGTCTCGGATTAACTCACGTCGATCAGCTGGCAATGAGCGTCATTACCCGTGTCGTGGCGGTGAACGATCATTTCGCGATTGTGGATGCCGGGTCAAAAATGCTGAGTTCGGATAAAGGGCCACACGGCACCAATGCCAGCGGCTTTGGTGTGGCAGCCGACGAAGCGGGTCAGACTTATGAAGTGACAAAATTATCTGAGGAGCACGGTTTTCTGCTTTATCAGGATCGCCGCCCTGAAGTCGGCACGCTGCTGCGTATCTTCCCTAATCACAGTTGTGCCGTGATGGCGCAGTCGGACGGCTTTGTTCTGCGGCACGCTAACGGCCATAGCGAAGATCATGTGGTTTCTGCGCGCGGCAATTTCATCTGAGTCAGTGGCAGACAGCATCATCCGTTGTCTGCCATTTGTACGAAACCCTTTCAACACCACACTTCTGCTGTTACAACGTTTTAACAAGCCTGGCCCCATGCTTTAATGCTTTTTTAGCTTATTCACCGGAGGTTACATGCTCTCCTCTCGCACTCTGAGCCTGACGATTCCACGTCACTGGTTAGATCTTTATGAAACCATCTGGAAACCGGAGTTTTTCCCAAAGTGGGCTTCCGGGCTGACGCACAGCGCGTTAGAACCCGATGGCAATCGCTGGCGTGCTAAAGGCCCCCAGGGCAATGTGAAGATCCGGTTCTCGCCACATAATCCGTTTGGGGTAATGGATCACTGGATTGATAGCGGCTCAGGAAAGGAGATCTACGTACCGATGCGCGTGATAGCAAACGAACAGGGCGCCGAGGTGATGGTAACGGTTTATCGCCAGCCATTTACTTCAGATGAGAAATTTAAGCAGGATATTGAATGGGTTAGCAACGATCTTGAGAAACTCAACCAGCTTCTTACACAATAAATCAATGACTTAGCGCGCCTTTTTCTCTGCATTTATCACTGGCCGTTAATGAAAAAAAATAGAAAAACTTTCGACGATAAAGCATAAAGCGCTTATCTGATTACTCATCATCCTTACGCATTTATCACCAACCCTGCTTAAGCATCGCTGCCAGGAAAAATCCTGGCAAAATCCTCTGAAAGGCAGGCGACCCCCTCTGATTTCGGGCCTCCTGGTTTGCCGCACAAACAATTTCTGACTGACCCATACATTAATCATTAACAATCGTTTATTAGCAATCTGCTGGGGATTTAATATTTATCATGCATAAAGTGAAACCATTTATTTCTGCGGTCGCGTAATCAGACTTTTCTTATGGTGTTAAATTAAATAAAACAATGTATAAATCATTCCACACACAGCAATACCCATAATGATAAAGCAGGAAAAAAGTCATGGACCGCTCAACGTATCCTTTGTTATCAGAAAAAGAATGCGTTGAGATTGCCGCAAGGATGCTGGCAGGAGAATATAAAACTACAACAGGATTTATTCGTGATCTGGCGGAATTCTTATTCGCTGCAGGGAATTCCGCCATGACACGAAACAGCGATTTTACCAGGGATATCTTTTTTATCCAGGCATCATTTGATTGAACCCATAATAACATGGCAAGCCTGTAAAGCGTTTTCAGGACTTCGGCCGGAAAAATTGCACTAACTAACGGTGTTACAGCAACCTCTCCTTGCCGTTACACAACTATTTAATTCTCACAGAGTCGATGGACTCTAACGAGTATATTATGGCAATACGTGAAAGCAGTCTGAATGGCGCAAAATGGTCTCTGCTCTCTTCAATCAAAATTATTGGCATCGGCGTATTACAACTCTCGTTGCTGGCGCAGATTCTGCAGGCGAATGAGCTCAATCTGCTGGCGATCGCCGTGATAGCTTTACTGGCTATCGATACTCTGGCCGATCGGGGCTTCTCAAATACGCTGATCCGCCGCTCGCTTCTCTCTATCAATGACCTCTCCACGATCTACTGGGGTAATATGTTGATGGGGGTCGCGGTGTTTGGTCTGTTATTTACTGGCAGCCATCTGCTGACCAGCCTTTTTGATCAGCCTGAACTGGCATTAATGCTGCAGATGGTCTCAGTGGTGTTTATTATCATCCCACAGGGTCAGCATTACCGTGCGATATTACAGCGCGAAAAACAATATACCCGTATCGCTTTTGCTGAAACCTCCTCGGTATTAGCCGGGCTTGCCGTCACCTTATTTACCGTCTGGCTGACCCCTTCAGTATTGTGTGCGATCTGGGGTTACCTGGCGATGGCATCCATTCGTATGCTGATTTATTGCTACTACGGTCGTTCATGGTTCCAGCCGGAATACCGTTTTAGCCTGAATGCATTTTCTAAAATTCGTGCAAGAAACAAATAATAAAATAAGTCTGTATGGTGGGCTCTGAGCATCCGAAACGATGCGTTGGCGTGCTGTTAACCAGCACGCCTTTTCTTTTTATTTAGTCTGTCGCAATATTTACCTGATCGATTCTTTTCCCGCAGCATCCAGCCCTTTTTTATCTCCTGTATAAACTGGTTTTCGACCAGCGGCTATCTGGCGATCGTCGTCAGTTCACCGCCCGCCCTGGGTCGGAAAACCCCGCGCCGGAACGCGCAAACCCTCTGTACGTTGTTTCCTTTCAACTTTTTCAATCACCTGCCGCAGTCCCTTCGCAAAAAAGTCTTTCTATGATGACGCCAGCGCTGGCTGGTATAAACTGCGCTCATCCCGGACGCCGATCGCCAGAAAAGCTCAGTCGCCGTCTCTCAGGCAATGCCGTAGTCTTGCCGCCGTCTTACTGGAGTCTGCTATGTTACTGACCGTTCTCTACATTATTGGTATTACTGCTGAAGCCATGACGGGTGCGCTGGCGGCGGGACGTCGCAAAATGGATCTGTTCGGTGTCATCATTATCGCGTCCGTGACCGCCATTGGTGGCGGTTCGGTGCGCGACATCCTGCTGGGTCACTATCCGCTGGGCTGGGTGAAACATCCCGAATACATCATGATTGTTGCAGCAGCAGCGGTAGTGACCACTTTCCTGGCACCCCTGATGACGCATCTGCGCAAAGTGTTTCTGGTGCTCGATGCGTTAGGACTGGTGGTCTTTTCTATTATCGGCGCGCAGGTTGCGCTCGATTCAGGACACGCCATGATTATTGCCGCGATAAGTGCGGTCATTACCGGCGTCTTTGGCGGCGTACTGCGTGACATGTTCTGTAATCGCATTCCGCTGGTGTTTCAGAAGGAACTCTACGCCGGTATCGCTTTCGCCTCTGGCTGGATGTATATCCTGCTGCTGAAAACCACACTGGCGCATGAAGCGGTGATTATCATTACCCTGCTGTTCGGATTCTTCGCGCGTTTACTGGCGCTGCGCTTCCGTCTTGGTTTGCCGATTTTCAACTATCCCCATCCCGAGCATTGAGGATGCGGGAATTCCCTGCTGTCTCAGGAAAGCGATCAGCGCCTGCAGGCGGTCATCATGGAACTGCGTAACCAGGCGCTTTGCCAGCGCCGCCCCGACACCCGGTAAAGCTTGCCAGTCCCTGACATCCCGCTGCGTTAAGCTCTCCCACTGCTGATCGGGCAGCGCATTGAGGGCCTTCCGCGGCAGTGAAACACCTAAGGCATCCACCCAGCGACGAAGCGGCTGCTGACGGGTGAGATTAAAACGGTGCCAGAGCTGACCCGCCCGCTCCCGAGAGAGGCCCGTTGCGGCGGCGATCTGTTCCGGTGTTAACGTCAGCCAGCCGAACAGGTGCGTCATACTGCCGGTTTCCAGTAAGTGCAGCCAGGTGCTGCGCTCAACGCCAGGAATATTCAGCACCGTTTTCTGACTGAGCCAGCGTAATTTTGCCAGTAGCTGCTTCTGGCATTCAGCGCTGAAGGTGTAACAACTCAGCGGCGTGTAGCGCGACGCGTCGGGAGGCTGAGGATAGTGCCGCTCTGCCACGCGCCAGATCACCCGCTCCAGCCGGGGAATGCCCTGGCCTGCCAGACTCAGTGTGATGACATCTCCCGCCACGATATCGCTCTCCTGCCAGCGACGCAGCGATCCAACATTGACCCGCCTGACCGTCTTATCATCCAGCTGTACCGGCTGCAGATTAAGTACCGCGGCTATCTTCCCGGTTCGGCCGACTGGAAAATCGACGGAGAGCACTTCAGCGCTGACTTCCGGAGGCTGATATTTCCAGGCAACGGCCCATGTTCCCTCTCCAGGCAACCAGTTTTTGCCCGCAGGTCGCAGGCTCTGATGAACGACGACACCGTCAGTGACAAAGGGCAGCGCAGCATGAAACCAGCGCTCCCGCCACGCTGCAACCTCCTCTTCGTCTTTAACGCTGTGGCTCCATTTTGCGGCAACGCCCAGTCCCCAGCGGCTGAGTTGCTGAAGGCGTTCCGTCATCGTGGCGGGGCCATCTGGCCAGGCCCAGATAAAAATATCGAGCGAGTCCAGCAGAGGAACCCGCTGCTTGCTCATCATGGCGCCTGCTACCTGTGAGCGCGCATTCCTGCCGCCATCAACCGCCTGCTGATGACCGGTCATCGACAGATACAGCTCACCCTGCAGCACAACCTCTTCAAGTCCGGTCTCGATCTGCAGCGGAATCGCAGGGATCCAGGCGGCTTTAGCCAGCCACTCTTCACCGCGTAATCCATCACCACGACTCAACAGTGAAACCAGTCTGCCGTGGCGATAAACCAGGGAAACGGCAATGCCATCCACTTTCGGCTGCACCCAGAGATCGTGCCGCCCCTGCATCCAGTAAGCCAGGGCCAGCTTGTCGCGCATCTTTTTTACGCCCGTGTGGGCGACCGGATGCAGGTGCTCACCCTCACCCGGCAGTTGCGGTACGTAAGCAGGCTGCGGAGGGTTAAAGCAGTGCTGCCAGTGATTCAGTCGCTGCTGCAGACTGTCATAATCTGCATCAGCCACCGGACTCTGCCCCTGACGATAGTAAGCATCATCCCAATGCTGCAGCTGCTGTTGCAGACGACGGATCTCTTCTGTCGCCCGGGTGGGAGTCCAGACCGGACAAAGGGCGCTATGCGCAGGCCATAGGACGATCCACAGAGCAGCCGCAAACAGCGGCCAGCCGTATCCTTTCATGAACTCTCTCCTGACGTTTTGCAGCATTCAATACCGGTGCTTCAGCGTCAGCCAGAGGTGATGTTCAGCTATGGAAGGGATGCCGTCGCAATCAGGGAATAATTACAGTCGTCCGACAGAGATTTGCGCGAAGATGCGCAAAAGTTGGGTGTTGCCGCTGCGCAAACGCTGCGTGGCGGCGGGAAGCTGTGTATACTGTGCAGGAAATCGACTCCGCTTTTAATCAATTCAAGAAAACCATGGCTCAAGGCACGCTCTATATTGTTTCTGCTCCCAGCGGCGCAGGTAAATCCAGCCTGATTCAGGCGCTGTTAAAGACCCAGCCGTTGTATGATACGCAGGTCTCTGTTTCGCACACGACGCGCGGTATGCGTCCGGGTGAAACCCATGGCGAACATTACTTTTTTGTTGAGAAGCATGAATTTGAGCAGATGATCGCGGAAGAGGCTTTCCTCGAACATGCCAAAGTTTTCGACAACTATTACGGTACCTCGCGCCATGCTATTGAGCAGGTGCTGGCAACCGGCGTTGACGTGTTTCTCGACATCGACTGGCAGGGTGCGCAGCAAATTCGCACCAAAATGCCTGGCGCACGCAGCATCTTTGTTTTGCCGCCTTCGAAAGAAGAGCTCGATCGCCGTCTGCGCGGTCGTGGCCAGGACAGCGAAGAGGTGATCACGCGTCGCATGGCTCAGGCGGTAGCGGAAATGAGCCACTACGCCGAGTATGACTATTTAATTGTGAATGATGATTTTGATCTGGCGCTGTCCGATCTGAAAACCATTATTCGCGCAGAACGTCTGCGTATGGCACGTCAGAAGGCGCGTCACGATGCTTTAATCAGCAAACTGTTGGCAGTCTGAATACAGTTTCAGTATGATGCGCAGTCATTTCTTCATCTGTGGAGTAGCACACCTATGGCACGCGTAACCGTTCAGGACGCAGTAGAAAAAGTTGGTAATCGTTTTGACCTGGTGTTGGTCGCTGCACGTCGTGCACGTCAGATGCAGGTAGGCGGCAAAGATCCACTGGTTCCGGAAGAGAACGATAAACCTACCGTTATCGCCCTGCGCGAAATCGAAGAAGGTTTGGTCACCAATCAGATTTTAGATGTGCGTGATCGTCAGGAACAGCAAGAGCAGGAAGCCGCTGAGTTACAGGCCGTTACCGCTATCGCTGAAGGTCGTCGTTAACAGCCACCTGCAGGTCGCCCTTGTATCTGTTTGAAAGCCTCAATCAACTGATTGAAAAATACTTGCCAGAGGAGCAGATCAAGCGCCTTCAGCAAGCCTACCTTGTCGCACGTGATGCCCACGAGGGACAGACACGCTCCAGCGGTGAGCCTTATATCACCCATCCGGTTGCCGTGGCCTGTATTCTGGCGGAAATGAAGCTCGACCATGAAACTCTCATGGCCGCGCTGCTGCATGACGTGATCGAAGATACGCCTGCCACTTACCAGGACATGGAACAACTGTTCGGTAAAAGCGTGGCGGAACTGGTCGAAGGCGTTTCCAAGCTGGATAAGCTGAAATTCCGCGACAAGAAAGAAGCGCAGGCAGAGAACTTCCGCAAGATGATTATGGCGATGGTGCAGGATATCCGCGTCATTCTCATCAAGCTGGCTGACCGCACCCACAATATGCGCACTCTCGGCGCATTACGCCCGGACAAACGTCGCCGCATCGCGCTGGAAACGTTAGAGATTTACAGTCCGCTGGCGCACCGCCTGGGTATTCATCATCTTAAAACAGAGCTGGAAGAGCTCGGTTTTGAGGCCCTCTATCCGAACCGTTATCGGGTCATTAAAGAGGTGGTGAAAGCCGCGCGCGGTAATCGTAAAGAGATGATCCAGAAGATTCTTTCTGAGATCGACGGCCGTTTGCAGGAAGCGGGCATTCCCTGCCGCGTCAGCGGGCGTGAAAAGCATCTTTACTCGATTTACCGCAAAATGACGCTGAAAGAGCAGCGTTTTCACTCGATCATGGATATCTATGCCTTTCGCGTCATCGTGAAAGATCTGGATACCTGCTATCGCGTTCTGGGCCAGATGCACAGTTTGTATAAACCGCGTCCGGGCCGCGTCAAAGATTATATCGCCATCCCCAAAGCGAACGGCTATCAATCGCTCCATACCTCAATGATTGGTCCGCATGGCGTGCCGGTCGAAGTACAGATTCGCACCGAGGATATGGATCAGATGGCGGAAATGGGGGTCGCTGCGCACTGGGCTTATAAACAGGCGGGCGAAAGTGGCACCACCGCACAGATTCGCGCTCAGCGCTGGCTGCAAAGCCTGCTGGAGCTGCAACAGAGTGCGGGCAGTTCGTTTGAATTTATTGAAAGCGTGAAGTCCGATCTCTTTCCCGATGAGATCTACGTCTTTACACCTGAAGGCCGCATTGTTGAGCTGCCAACCGGTGCGACGCCGGTGGACTTCGCTTATGCGGTCCACACCGATATCGGCCATGCCTGCGTTGGCGCACGCGTTGACCGCCAGCCTTATCCGCTGTCGCAAACCCTGACCAGCGGTCAGACGATTGAGATCATCACCGCGCCAGGCGCCCGTCCTAACGCCGCCTGGCTCAACTTTGTCGTCAGCTCCAAAGCCCGCGCAAAAATTCGTCAGCTGCTGAAAAACCTCAAACGCGAAGACTCAGTCAATCTGGGTCGCCGCCTGCTCAGCCATGCGCTGGGCGGCAGCCGTAAACTGGCTGAGATTCCGCCTGAGAATATCAGGCAGGAGCTGGATCGTATGAAGCTGACCTCGCTTGACGATCTGCTGGCAGAAATCGGTCTGGGCAATGCGATGAGCGTGGTGGTGGCGAAGAACCTGTTGCAGGCTGACAGCAACGCCATCAGCAGCAACAGCAAGCGCGGTAAACTGCCGATCAAAGGTGCAGATGGCGTGTTGATTACCTTCGCCAAATGCTGCCGTCCGATTCCCGGTGACCCGATTGTTGCCCATGTCAGTCCCGGCAAAGGGCTGGTGGTGCATCATGAATCCTGTCGGAATATTCGCGGCTACCAGAAAGAGCCTGAAAAATTCATGCCGGTCGAGTGGGATAAAGTCACCGAGCAGGAGTTCGTGGCGGAAATCAAAGTCGACATGTTTAACCATCAGGGTGCACTGGCTAACCTGACGGCGGCAATCAACACGGCCGGTTCCAATATTCAGAGCCTGAATACCGAAGAGCGTGATGGCCGCGTTTACAGCGCCTTTATCCGCCTGACCGCACGTGATCGCGTCCATCTGGCGAATATCATGCGTAAAATTCGCGTGATGCCGGATGTGATCAAAGTCCATCGTAACCGTAATTAGGCATGAACGATCAACGATTTGCCCGGATTCAGGCGATGCTGGCACTGCGCCAGCACGATCTCACGGTCTGTATGGAGCAGGTGCATAAGCCGCACAATGTTTCCGCAGTGATCCGCACGGCGGACGCCGTCGGCATCCACGAAGTGCATGCCGTCTGGCCGAGCCAGCGGATGCGCACTCAGGCTTCCGCATCTGCCGGAAGCAACAGTTGGGTTAAAGTGGTCACCCATCCCACCATCGGCGATGCTGTAAAAAAGCTCAAACAACAGAAGATGCAGGTTTTAGCGACCCATCTCTCTGCCGATGCCGTGGATTTCCGTGAGATCGATTATACCCTTCCGACCTGCATCCTGATGGGCCAGGAAAAAACCGGCATCACCGAAGAAGCGCTGGCGCTGGCCGATCGGCAGATTGTGATTCCGATGGTGGGTATGGTGCAGTCGCTGAATGTCTCGGTCGCCTGCGCGCTGATCCTGTATGAAGCACAGCGGCAGCGGCAGAACGCGGGTCTGTACCTGCGCGACTACAGCCTGCTGGACGAAGATGAGCAGCAACGTCTGTTGTTCGAAGGCGGATTCCCGGTACTGGCGCGGGTCGCAAAACAGAAAGGTTTACCCTATCCGCGCATCAATGCGCAGGGCGAAGTCGACGCCGATCCCAGCTGGTGGGCAACCATGCAATCGACCGGTAAAAGAAGATGAAAGGCCGTCTGCTGGATGCCATCCCGCTCAGTACCCTGACCGGCGTCGGTGCCAGCCAGGCGGCAAAGCTGGCCAAAATTGACCTGCATACCATTCAGGATCTCCTGCTTCATCTCCCGCTACGCTACGAAGATCGTACCCAACTTTATGCCATTGATGATCTGCTGCCCGGTATCTGGGCCACAGTAGAAGGCGAAGTGCTGCACACAGATATCACCTTTGGTCGCCGCCGGATGATGGTGTGCCAGATTAGCGATGGCAGCGGCGTACTGACGATGCGCTTCTTTAATTTCAATGCCGGGATGAAGAACAACCTGTCGCCGGGCCGGCGCGTCACCGCGTATGGTGAAATTAAACGCGGTCAGCGTGGCGCTGAGATTATCCATCCCGAATACCGGATCCAGGGCGAACAGAGCAATGTGACGCTGGAAGAGACCTTAACGCCGGTTTATCCCACCACCGAAGGTATTCGGCAGGCCACGCTGCGTAATCTCACCGATCAGGCACTGACGCTGCTGGAGAGCTGCCCGATTGCCGAACTGCTGCCGCAGGAACTGAGCGGCGGTTTAATCAGCCTGCCAGATGCGCTCCGCACGCTGCATCGTCCACCACCCGATCTAAAACTCAGCGAGCTGGAGAGTGGTCGTCATCCGGCACAACGCAGATTGATTCTGGAAGAGCTGCTGGCACACAACCTCAGCATGCTGGCGGTACGCGCCGGTGCTCAGCGCTATTACGCTTTACCTATGCTTCCCCGGCACAACCTTAGCGACCAGCTGCTGGCAGCGCTGCCCTTTTCACCGACCAATGCGCAGAAACGCGTGGTGGCGGAGATAGAGAAAGATCTGGCAAATGACTTTCCGATGATGCGGCTGGTGCAGGGTGACGTCGGCTCGGGTAAGACACTGGTCGCCGCGCTTTCTGCGCTGAACGTTATCGCACATGGTAAGCAGGTTGCCCTGATGGCGCCGACCGAACTGCTGGCTGAACAGCACGCCAGTAACTTCCGCCAGTGGTTTGCGCCGCTGGGCATTGAAGTGGGCTGGCTGGCCGGAAAACAGAAAGGCAAAGCCCGCCAGGCACAGCAGGAAGCGATAGCCAGCGGTCAGGTGGCGATGGTGGTGGGCACACATGCCCTGTTTCAGGAGCAGGTGCAGTTCAACGGTCTGGCACTGGTCATTATTGATGAGCAGCACCGGTTCGGCGTCCACCAGCGACTGGCGCTGTGGGAGAAAGGTGAGGAGCAGGGCTTCCACCCGCATCAGCTGATCATGACCGCCACACCGATTCCGCGCACCCTGGCGATGACCGCTTATGCCGATCTCGATACCTCAACCATCGATGAGCTGCCGCCGGGACGTACACCGGTGACCACCGTGGCTATCCCCGATACCCGACGCGATGAGATTGTGGCGCGGGTTGAGCATGCCTGCCGCGAAGGGCGTCAGGCCTACTGGGTCTGCACCCTGATTGAAGAGTCAGAATTGCTGGAAGCACAGGCGGCAGAAGCCAGCTGGGAATCCCTGAAAACGGCGCTGCCCGACTTAAACATCGGGCTGGTGCATGGCCGCATGAAACCCGCAGAAAAACAGGCGGTGATGCAGGCGTTTAAAGCGAATGAACTGCAGCTGCTGGTGGCGACGACTGTGATTGAGGTTGGTGTGGACGTGCCGAATGCCAGCCTGATGATCATCGAAAACCCGGAACGGTTAGGGCTGGCACAGCTGCATCAGCTGCGGGGCCGTGTGGGCCGTGGTGCCGTGGCATCACACTGTGTACTGCTCTACAAAGCGCCGCTGAGCAAGACGGCGCAGAAGCGTTTACAGGTGCTGCGCGACAGCAATGACGGCTTCGTCATTGCCCAGTTCGATCTGGAGATTCGCGGGCCGGGTGAACTGCTGGGCACGCGTCAGACCGGCAATGCCGAATTTAAAGTGGCCGACCTGCTGCGCGATGCGGCGATGGTGCCCGAAGTTCAGCGTGTGGCGCGCCACATCCACCAGCACTATCCCGAGCAGGCCAGCGCATTAATTGAACGCTGGCTGCCAGAGAACACCCGTTATACCAACGTCTGAACGCCCCCCTCTGATTCGGCTTTTTTATCCCTGCCGGGCAAACGATTGCTTTTAGCCTGCGGATGATTACAATCGCCACATTATTTTTCGGGAAGAACAGAAGATGTCCACTAATCCGCAGCCAGAACAGCCTTCCGCCACGCAAAGCGAACTGATTTATCGTCTTGAAGATCGTCCTCCCCTGCCGCAAACGCTGTTTGCCGCCGGTCAACATCTGCTGGCGATGTTTGTCGCGGTCATTACCCCCGCGATTCTGATTTGTCAGGCGTTAGGGCTGCCCGCAGAGGATACCCGGCACGTGATCAGCATGTCGCTGTTTGCATCGGGTGTGGCATCACTGCTGCAAATCAAAACATGGGGGCCGGTGGGTTCGGGCCTGCTGTCAATTCAGGGCACCAGCTTCAACTTCGTTACGCCCTTGATTATGGGCGGCATGGCGCTAAAAAATGGCGGCGCTGACGTGCCCACCATGATGGCGGCGCTGTTTGGTACGCTGATGCTCGCCTCCTGTACCGAAATGGTGCTGTCACGCGTATTGCACCTGGCGCGCCGGATCATCACGCCGCTGGTTTCCGGTATCGTGGTGATGATTATCGGCCTGTCGCTGATTCAGGTGGGGCTGACCTCCATTGGCGGCGGTTTCAGCGCGATTAACGACCATACTTTTGGTGCGCCGAAAAATCTGATGCTGGCAGGGGCTGTGCTGCTGGTGATCGTGCTACTTAACCGGCAGAAGAACCCCTACCTGCGCGTTGCCTCCCTGGTCATTGCCATGGCGGTGGGCTATCTGCTGGCCTGGGCGATGGGCATACTGCCTGCTGCCGGAATCCCCATCGATCAGCCGCTAATCGTGGTGCCGACCCCGCTCTATTACGGGCTGGGCTTCGACTGGAATCTGCTCATCCCGCTGATGCTGGTGTTTATGGTGACCTCTCTGGAGACCATCGGCGATATCACCGCCACCTCGGATGTGTCAGAGCAGCCGGTCAGCGGCCCCCTCTATATGAAACGCCTGAAAGGCGGCGTGCTGGCGAATGGCCTCAACTCCTTTGTCTCCGCGCTGTTTAATACTTTCCCGAACTCCTGCTTCGGTCAGAACAATGGCGTGATCCAGTTAACCGGTGTTGCCAGCCGCTACGTCGGCTTTGTTGTCGCGCTGATGCTGATTGTGCTGGGGCTGTTCCCGGCGGTCAGCGGGCTGGTGCAGATGATCCCTGAACCGGTACTCGGCGGCGCCACCATTGTGATGTTCGGCACCATCGCCGCCTCGGGTGTTCGCATTGTGTCACGCGAGCCGCTTAACCGCCGCGCCATCATGATTATTGCGCTGTCGCTGGCGGTGGGCCTGGGCGTTTCTCAGCAGCCGCTGATCCTGCAGTTTGCGCCTGACTGGCTGAAAACCCTGCTCTCTTCCGGTATTGCGGCGGGCGGTATTACCGCTATCGTACTCAACCTGATTTTTCCGCCAGAGAAGTAAGGCCAGAGGCAGGCTTCGGCCTGCCTGCTAATTATTCGGATTTACATCCAGGCTGTTGAGCTGTAACGGTAATTCAGGCATAACAACCTCTCACCGGATTTAACTCGGGAAGGATGCTATGAAATTTATTGGAAAGTTTTTCCTCACCTTACTTTTGCTGCTGCTTTTCACCCTGGTCGTGATCTATGTTCTGTTGCAGACACAGTGGGGTGCAGGCTGGTTTAGCCGTTGGGTGAGTGACAAAACCGAATGGCATCTCTCCCTGAGTAAAATTGAACACAATTTCTCCTCTCCCTCTCACATCATTCTGGATGACTTCAGCTTTGGTCACGATGGACAGCCTGCAGTTCTGGTGGCGAAACGGGTCGATCTCGGTCTGGCACTGATTCAGTTCAGCGATCCGCTGCATTTCAGCAGCCTTGAGCTGCGCGATGGAGAAGTGAATCTGGCCAATCTGGCACCAGGCAGCGCGCTACCGATTCAGGCCGATCGCCTGCAACTCAACAATATGCGTATCGACAGCCCCAACAGCGCGTTACCGCTGTTTGCTCAGCAGGTTAATGGCGGCATTCTGCCGTGGAAACCCACTGCCCTTGATATGCTGGGCCGCGATGCCCGCTTCCAGATGAGCGCAGGCAGCATGACGCTGAATAATGTGCCGGGTGAAAACGTACTAATCCAGGGCAGTGTCTCCCAGGGTCGGATGCGCTTTGACAATATTGGTGCCGACCTGGCGCGTGGCTCTATGACCGGCAACGGTGAGCGCGATGCCCAGGGCAACTGGAAAATTAATCAGCTGCGCCTGAACGACATCCGTCTGCAGACCACCAGCAGCCTGAAAGATTTCCTGCATAGCCTGCAGGTTGTCCCCTCCATTGCCATTACGCGACTCGACATGACCGATGCCCGCCTGCAGGGGCCTGACTGGGCGGTAACGGATCTGGATCTGACGCTGAGAAACGTTAACTGGCAGGGTGATGACTGGCAGAGTAACGATGGTTCGCTGGCGCTGAATGCCAGCAATTTTATCAACGGTGGATTCGAACTAAATGATCCCATCGTTAACCTGGACTTCTCACCGCAGGGCGTGGCGCTGACGCAGTTCAGTTCACGCTGGGCGAATGGGGTGATTCGGGCTGACGGTGACTGGTCGCGTAGCGATAAACGCCTGACCCTGAAAAACCTGGCGGTGGCCGGACTGGAATATACCCTGCCGCAGGACTGGCGCGACCGCTGGCAGGCGACACTGCCCGCGTGGCTGGATAGCGTAGCGGTGACGCGCTTCACCTCTAATCGCAACCTGATTATCGATATCAATCCGGCTTTTCCCTTCCAGCTGACCTCACTGGATGGATCCGGTGAAAACCTGCTGCTGGCGCAGCAGCATCAGTGGGGGATCTGGTCGGGTAAACTCAGCCTGAACGCGGCAGAATCAACCTTTAATCGCACCGACCTGCGTCATCCGTCGATTGCGCTGAGCGCTGACCAGCAGCAGATTCAGGTTACCGAGCTGAGTGCGTTCAGTAATAAGGGTCTGCTCGAAGGAACGGCCACCGTAGGCCAGCAGCCAGCCCGTCCGCTGACGCTGCAACTGACAGGTCGTGCTGTGCCGGTGAATGTGTTGCAGAACTGGGGATGGCCCGCACTGCCGTTAACCGGTGACAGCAATATGCAACTGCAGCTGAGCGGTGCATTAACCGCCAATCAGCCGCTGCGCCCGACGGTTAATGGCAGTTTGTCGGTGACTACAGACAGTCAGCAATTGCAGCAGACCATGCAGGCAGGCGAGGTACGTTAACAACAGATCAGGGCCGCTGAAGCGGCCCTGATGATTAGTTGATACGCGCGCCGGAACCGCCCTCTTCCAGCGGCCCGTCAGGATCGGCGGGCAGGACGATATAGACCCCTTCAAATACAGCGCCACACTCATCATTGCCAAAAAGCTCAACTTCGAGCTGCACACGCGCTTTACGTCCGCGAGCCAGGCGGTCGAGATCGCCGCTTAATGAGCCCAGATCGGCAATCGCGCCAGGCCGTCCGCTGATGGGGTGGCTGTAGCGAATGTGCGCATCCGCCAGAATAATGGTGCCACCCAGATGACGCTCGCGCAGCAGCAACCAAATCAACCCCCAGCCGGTCAGCGTTGCCAGCGAAAACAGGCTGCCAGCGAACAGCGTCTGGTGTGGATTCTGGTTGCCCGCTTCCGGCATGGTGGTGATAAATTTTTGCCCGGTAAACTGCAGAATACGAACGCCCATCTTTTCGCTGAGCGGGATATGATCATACCAGGCCTGTTGCAGCTGACCGCACCAGTCGGCGCGATGCAGGATATCGTCAAGCGTGACGACCGGTTTGATCATCAGAAAGTGACGAACCGGCGTCGTCTGCGGCGCGGTAATCTCGCCCTGATTGATGTAGCCGAGTTTAGCGAAGAAAGCGACAGCATCTTCGCGGGCGCTGCAGGTTACCCGCTTAGCCCCTTCCTGACGCGCCACGGATTCCAGCGTCATCGCCACCAGAGTACCCAGTCCCTTGCCCTGAACCGAAGGATGAACGGCCATGAAGCGGATAGCAGCCTCATTGTCGGCATTAATATAGAGACGGCCGATGGCGACCGGATTGCCCTGCTCATCAACCACCATCTGATGATGCGCCAGCGCATCCCAGGCGTCACGTTCCGACCCCTGCGGCTGACGCAGAGGTTTACGCAACATCTCCCAGCGGAACTGATAATAGATATCCAGCTCTTCCGCCGTCTGTGGCACGCGAAGGTGATACATGTAATGTTTCTCCCGCTCGGATGTGTGGCCAGTTCCCTGCCGCTCAGCTGACGTTTTCACACCTGTAACCAGAACGTCACAGGACCATCATTCACCAGCGAGACCTGCATATCCGCAGCAAAACGGCCATTAGCCGTGGTGATGCCCTGCTTGCGACAGCAGTCGCTGAAATATTCATACAGCCGCTCGGCTTCAGCGGGCTCGGCGCCACCCGAAAAGGAAGGACGCATCCCTTTTTGGGTATCTGCGGCCAGCGTAAACTGTGACACCACCAGCACGCTTCCGCCCGCCTGGCGAACACTCAGGTTCATTTTGCCCTGCTCATCACTAAAGATGCGATAGCCCAATACGCGTTCTGCGAGACGTTCCGCACGCGCGTTGTCATCGCCCTTTTCCACGCCCAGCAAAACCAGTAAACCGGCATCGATTTCACCGACCACTTCCTGATTGACGCTGACGCTGGCGCGCTGTACGCGTTGAATCAATGCAATCATGTTTCCTCGCGTTGCTCCTCTTTGTGTTGCTGCTTTAACTGCCGATAGTCGGCTAACGCAACGGTGATTTCAGCGCCTAACAACACAATACACCAGGTCCAGTAGACCCAGAGAAACAGAATGGGGATCACGGCCAGTACGCCGTAGATCAGCTGATAAGAGGGGAACATAGTAACATAGAGCGCAAAGCCCTTTTTGCCCAGCTCAAACAGCGCACCGGCAACCAGCGCGCCAATCAGCGCATCGCGCGGCGGCACTCGCTGGGTAGGAACGATGCTGTAGAGCAACCAGAAGGCGAGCCAAGACAGCAGGAGCGGGAAAATTCGCAGCATCTGATCGACCAGGCTGGTGACGCCTGTCGCGTTAATCCAGCGCAGCGACAGCAGATAAGAGCTGATTGCCAGACTGGCTCCGGCCAGTAACGGGCCAAGTGTCAGGATCATCCAGTAGACCGCAAAGGAATAGACCATCGGCCGCTTCTTGTTGCTGCGCCAGATGGTGTTTAACGCGGTATCGACGGAATGCATCAGCAGTAAGGCGGTAACAATCAGGCCGACCGCTCCGACCGCCGTCATCCGGTTTACGTTAGCCACAAACTGCTCAAGATAGCGTTGCAGCGTGTTACCTGCAGCCGGCATCAGATTGGTAAAGACAAAGTGCTTCAACTGCACGCTGATATCTGAAAAGACCGGAAACGCCGCAAACAGGGCAAACACCACCGCAATCAGCGGCACCAGCGCCAGCAATGAGACATAAGCCAGATTACCGGCCTGGGTCGTCATGCCATCCTCATCAATGCGTTTCCACAACAGTTTGAGCCACAACCAGAACGCATGCAGCCCGGGACGAAATTTACGTGACATCATGAATTACTGTTGACCTGCAAACCAGTTGGGTACCGTTTTACTGTCAGTAACCAGTACACTTTCAATACCCAGGGCGCGGGCCGCCTCAATGTTCTGTGGATTATCGTCAAAAAATACCGCCTGATCGGCAGCCACACCTTCTGCGTCCAGCACATGCTGATAAATGCGGGCTTCCGGTTTACGCATGCCCAGCTGCTGGGAGAGATAGAGCTTGTCGGCTGCCTGCTGCACGTCCGGATACTGGGTCGGCCAGAATTCGCAATGCAGTTTGTTGGTGTTAGAGAGGATCACCACCCGATGACCTTCCAGCCGCAACCGGTTCATCAGCGCCAGGGTTTCCGGACGCACATCAACGAATACCGCCTGCCAGCCAGCGGCAAACTGTTCATAGCTCAGCGCGATTTCCAGCTTTTCACACAGCGCCAGCGCGAAATCTTCATCGCTGATCTCGCCACGTTCGTGTTGTTCAAACGCCTCATCCATCTGGAAATGGCTTTGCAGCGAGGCCAGCGGCACACGACTAAGGTCACTCCAGACACCCAGCACGCGGTTAAAGTCGATATCAATAATCACATTGCCCAAATCAAAGATATACAGCATGGTGTGTCTCCTTCTGTTCCCTGGAGTATTCACTCTAGCGGCAAAAGGGCAGGCTGAACAGGCACTCGCGGAGAGAAAAGCGTAAACGGCAGCGGGCAGCTAAAAAGCGCGACATATGCCACAAATAATCGCTGGCCCGGCTGAAGAGGCAGGAATTTCAGGCAAAAAAAAAGCCCCGCAGGCGGGGCTCTTTATCAGCTAAAGGCGCAATTATGCGTCTTTAGGACCACGTGATGCACGTTTACGGTCGTTTTCAGTCAGGTGACGTTTACGGATACGCACTGACTGTGGTGTAACTTCTACCAGTTCGTCATCATCGATGAACTCGATCGCCTGCTCAAGAGTCATCTTGATTGGCGGAACCAGCGTCGTGGCTTCATCAGTACCTGAAGCACGCATGTTGGTCAGTTTCTTACCGGTCAGGCAGTTAACTGTCAGGTCGTTAGAACGGCTGTGAATACCGATGATCTGGCCTTCATAGACTTCTGCACCGTGACCCAGGAACAGCTTACCGCGGTCCTGCAGGCTGAACAGTGCAAACGCAACTGCTTTACCCTGACCGTTGGAGATCAGTACGCCGTTCTGACGCTGGCCCACTTCGCCCGCACGAATGTCATCGTAGTGGCTGAAGGTAGAGTAGAGCAGACCGGTACCGGAAGTCATGGTCATGAATTCGTTACGGAAGCCGATCAGGCCACGGCTTGGGATCACGTAGTCGAGACGTACGCGGCCTTTGCCATCCGGATCCATGTTTTTCAGATCGCCCTTACGCTCACCCATGGCTTGCATGACTGAACCCTGGTTGTTCTCTTCGATATCCAGCGTAACGTTTTCGAATGGCTCCTGTTTACGGCCATCGATTTCGCGGAAGATAACTTTCGGACGGGATACCGCCAGTTCGAAACCTTCACGACGCATGTTTTCGATCAGAACTGACAGGTGAAGCTCACCACGACCTGATACGCGGAACGCGTCAGCATCTTCGGTTTCTTCAACGCGCAGTGCCACGTTGTGAACCAGTTCTTTGTTCAGACGCTCAAGGATCTGACGTGAAGTCACGTACTTACCTTCTTTACCGCAGAACGGTGAGGTGTTGACGTTAAAGAACATGGTTACGGTTGGCTCATCGACGCTCAGTGCTGGCAGCGCCTGCACGTTCTGTGGATCACAGATGGTGTCAGAGATGTTCAGCTCGCCCAGACCGGTGATAGCAATGATATCGCCCGCTTCTGCCAGGTCGCTGTCGATACGCTCAAGACCCAGGTGAGTCAGGACTTTACCGACTTTACCGTTACGGGTTTTGCCTTCGCTATCGATGATAGTGACTTGCTGGTTAGGCTTAACTTTACCGCGCTTGATACGGCCGATGCCGATCACGCCCAGGTAGTTGTTGTAGTCCAGCTGAGAGATTTGCATCTGCAGTGGGGCGTCAGCCTCAACCTGCGGAGGCGCAACGTGGTCGACGATCGCCTGATACAGCGGGGTCATATCGTCAGCCATGTCGGTGTGCTCAAGACCTGCAATACCATTCAGCGCAGAGGCGAAAATGATAGGGAAGTCGAGCTGCTCATCAGTAGCATCCAGGTTAACGAACAGGTCAAATACCTGATCAACAACCCAATCCGGACGCGCACCAGGGCGGTCTACTTTGTTGATAACCACAATCGGCTTCAGACCATGCGCGAACGCTTTTTTGGTCACGAAGCGGGTTTGCGGCATAGGGCCATCCATCGCATCTACAACCAGCAGCACCGAGTCCACCATGGACATGACGCGCTCAACTTCACCACCGAAGTCGGCGTGTCCCGGGGTATCAACGATGTTGATACGGTAGTCATTCCACTTAATGGCGGTGTTTTTTGCGAGGATGGTAATCCCACGCTCTTTCTCCAAATCATTGGAGTCCATCACGCGCTCTGTTGCTTCGGTACGGGCATCAAAAGTACCGGATTGTTGCAGCAGTTTGTCAACCAGGGTGGTCTTTCCATGGTCAACGTGCGCGATGATGGCGATGTTACGCAAATTTTCGATCACAGCTTTGCCTCAGGCATTAGAAATAGCGCGTTATTGTACACTGATTAAGCGGAAGACTGAACACGATCACACTTTTCACTGAAAGTTTATTGCATGGAGGCCAATTTGCCCTGTTACCGGTGCAGAAAATGCACTAAGTTGGTCTTATGCACCAAAATAGTGCCACCAGATGACCGTTAAGCACCACAGTGGTGCAATAAAACGATCGTGGTGCAGCCGCTTTATGACAAAAAGGTGCACCACAAGGCGATTTAAGCATCATCAAAAAAGTTGGCACAGAATTCGCTTTATCTAAATCAAGCGTAAACGCCAGACAGATGTCGGTTGAAGAGCGTGCCGGAAGAGGTTGGTCAGGGAGTTGTTTTCCCGCAACGTATTCCGGAAACGACGTTTCCTCGCCATGTAGATAATGAAAGACCATTTCCAGGAGAGTTGAGTATGTCCGCTGAACACGTTCTCTCGATGATGAACGAGCATGAAGTTAAGTTTGTTGACCTGCGTTTTACCGATACCAAAGGTAAAGAACAGCACGTTACGATCCCTGCTCACCAGGTTAACGCTGACTTCTTCGAAGAAGGCAAAATGTTCGATGGTTCGTCTATCGGCGGCTGGAAAGGCATTAACGAATCAGACATGGTGCTGATGCCTGACGCCACCACGGCGGTCATGGATCCTTTCTTCGAAGATTCTACGCTGATCATCCGTTGTGACATCCTCGAGCCAGGCACCATGCAGGGCTACGACCGCGATCCACGCTCTATCGCTAAGCGCGCTGAAGATTTCCTGCGCTCTTCCGGCATCGCTGATACCGTACTGTTTGGACCAGAACCAGAATTCTTCCTGTTCGATGACATCCGTTTCGGCTCATCGACGTCCGGTTCACACGTTGCTATCGACGATATCGAAGCGGCATGGAACACCGGTAAAGAGTACGAAGGCGGTAACAAAGGTCACCGTCCAGGTCTGAAAGGCGGCTACTTCCCGGTTCCACCGGTTGACTCATCACAGGACATTCGTTCTGCCATGTGTCTGACCATGGAGCAGATGGGCCTGGTTGTTGAAGCGCATCACCACGAAGTGGCGACCGCGGGTCAGAACGAAGTGGCAACCCGCTTCAATACCATGACCAAAAAAGCGGACGAAATTCAGATCTACAAATATGTGGTTCATAACGTTGCGCACGCTTACGGCAAAACCGCGACCTTTATGCCGAAGCCTATGTTTGGCGACAACGGTTCAGGCATGCACTGCCATATGTCACTCTCCAAAGGTGGTCAGAACCTGTTTGCCGGCGATAAGTACGGCGGCCTGTCTGAAATGGCGCTGTTCTACATCGGCGGTATCATCAAGCACGCTAAAGCGATCAACGCCCTGGCGAACCCGACCACCAACTCTTACAAGCGCCTGGTCCCGGGTTACGAAGCACCGGTTATGCTGGCTTACTCTGCCCGTAACCGTTCAGCCTCAATCCGTATCCCGGTTGTTGCCAGCCCGAAAGCGCGTCGTATCGAAGCGCGCTTCCCGGATCCAGCGGCTAACCCATACCTGGCGTTCACCGCACTGCTGATGGCTGGCCTGGATGGCATCATCAACAAAATCCATCCTGGCGATGCGATGGACAAAAACCTGTATGACCTGCCACCGGAAGAAGAAGCTGAGATTCCAAAAGTTGCAGGCTCTCTGGAAGAAGCGCTGAATGCACTGAACGAAGATCGCGAGTTCCTGACCCGCGGCGGAGTATTCACTGACGAATCGATCGATGCTTACATCGAACTGCGTAAAGCAGAGATGGATCGCGTTCGCATGACGCCACACCCGGTTGAGTTCGAGCTCTACTACAGCGTTTAACTGGTCAGACGTTTTTTGTTGCCGTGGAAACTTTTAGCCCATCTTCGGATGGGCTTTTTTCTCCGCGAATTCACCGTTCATTCGCCCTCTTTTCGGCTTAAAGACTAAAATGCACCTCTTTAGTGCAGAGGAACGTTGTATGGCAACTGGCTCTCTGCCCGATGCAGGGCAGATTCTCAACGCGTTAATCAACAGTATTTTGTTGGTGGATAACGATCTGGTTATTCATTACGCCAACCCGGCGGCGCAGCAATTACTGGCGCAAAGCTCACGCAAATTGTTCGGCACGCCGTTACCGGAATTAACCGGCTACTTTTCGCTGAATATCGAGGTGATGCGCGAGAGTCTTGAGGCTGGCCAGGGATTTACTGACAGTGAGGTCACGCTGGTGGTAGATGGTCGCGCGCACATTATGTCGCTGACCGCCCAGCGGTTACCCGATGGCTTAATCCTGATGGAAATGGCGCCGATGGATAATCAGCGTCGTCTCAGTCAGGAGCAGTTACAGCACGCCCAGCAGGTGGCCGCTCGCGATCTGGTTCGCGGCCTGGCCCATGAGATTAAAAATCCGCTGGGAGGATTGCGCGGCGCGGCACAGCTTTTATCCCGCGCCCTGCCCGATCCCTCGCTGAATGAATATACCAAAGTGATTATTGAACAGGCCGACCGGTTGCGGAATCTGGTTGATCGTCTGCTGGGGCCGCAGCAGCCGGGCATGCACATCACGCAGAGCATTCATCAGGTGGCCGAACGGGTGGTCAATCTGGTGTCGATGGAGCTGCCGGAGAATGTCTCGCTGGTACGGGATTATGATCCCAGCCTGCCGGAACTGCCGCACGATCCCGATCAGATTGAACAGGTGCTGCTTAACGTGGTGCGCAATGCGCTTCAGGCGCTGGGCGGCGATGGTGGCACCATTATTATCCGCACCCGCACGGCTTTCCAGCTGACGCTGCACGGCACGCGTTATCGCCTGGTGGCACGTATTGATATTGAAGATGATGGCCCCGGCATTCCGGCCCAGCTGCAGGATACGCTGTTTTATCCGATGGTCAGCGGACGCGAAGGCGGTACCGGTTTAGGCCTCTCCATCGCCCGTAGCCTGATTGATCAACATTCAGGAAAAATAGAATTTAACAGTTGGCCGGGACACACCGAATTCTCGGTTTACCTGCCTATTCGCCAGTGAGGTTTCTATGCAACGAGGGATAGTCTGGATCGTCGATGACGATAGCTCCATCCGCTGGGTGCTTGAACGCGCGCTCACTGGAGCCGGTTTGAGCTGTGCGACTTTTGACAGCGCAAGCGAGGTGCTGGATGCCCTCTCAACCAAGACCCCGGACGTTTTACTGTCAGACATTCGCATGCCCGGTATGGATGGCCTGGCGCTGCTGAAACAGATTAAACAGCGTCATCCGATGCTTCCGGTCATCATAATGACGGCGCATTCAGATCTGGACGCTGCCGTCAGCGCCTATCAGCAGGGTGCCTTTGATTACCTGCCTAAGCCGTTTGATATTGATGAAGCGGTTGCGCTGGTCGAGCGTGCTATCAGCCACTATCAGGAGCAGCAGCAGCCGCGTAATCAGCCGGTCAGCGGACCCACCACCGATATCATCGGTGAAGCGCCCGCGATGCAGGATGTGTTCCGCATCATCGGGCGATTATCGCGCTCGTCGATCAGTGTGCTGATCAACGGCGAGTCCGGTACCGGTAAAGAGCTGGTGGCCCATGCGCTGCATCGCCACAGCCCACGCACCAAAGCGCCCTTTATCGCGCTCAACATGGCGGCGATCCCCAAAGATTTGATTGAATCAGAACTGTTTGGTCACGAAAAAGGCGCCTTTACCGGGGCGAACCAGATCCGTCAGGGCCGTTTTGAGCAGGCGGATGGCGGCACGCTGTTTCTGGATGAGATCGGTGATATGCCGCTGGATGTGCAGACCCGTCTGCTGCGCGTGCTGGCCGATGGCCAGTTCTATCGCGTTGGTGGCTATGCGCCGGTCAAAGTGGATGTGCGTATTATCGCGGCGACCCACCAGAATCTGGAATTACGTGTACAGGAAGGCAAGTTCCGTGAGGATCTGTTTCACCGCCTGAATGTGATTCGTGTGCATCTGCCGCCGCTGCGTGAGCGTCGTGAGGATATCCCGCGTCTGGCGCGTTATTTCCTGCAGGTGGCGGCGCGTGAGCTGGGTGTGGAAGCGAAGATTCTGCATCCGGAAACCGAGACAGCGTTAACCCGACTGCACTGGTCAGGAAACGTGCGTCAGCTGGAGAACACCTGTCGCTGGCTGACCGTGATGGCTGCGGGTCAGGAAGTCCTGATTCAGGACCTGCCCGGAGAACTGTTTGAATCCAGTACGCCGGAGAATCCGGTGCAGTCGCTGCCTGACAGCTGGGCAACGCTGCTGGCACAGTGGGCCGATCGCGCTCTGCGTTCCGGTCATCAGAATCTGCTGTCAGAAGCACAGCCGGAGATGGAGCGAACGCTGCTCACCACTGCGCTGCGTCATACGCAGGGCCACAAACAGGAAGCGGCACGTTTGCTGGGCTGGGGACGAAACACGCTGACGCGCAAGCTCAAAGAGCTGGGCATGGAATAAGCGGTTCAGTACGGGCTGGTGCAGTCTGCCAGCCCGTTTCTTCAGATAACGCGGGAGAACTGCTGCTGACGCGCTTTCTGACGCAGATAGCGATCAAAGCACATGCAGATATTGCGGATCAGTAACCGGCCAATCCCCGTCACCTCCAGCCCCGTAGCGGTTTGTTCCACCAGCCCATCAGCTATCAACGGTTTCAGCAGCGCCAGATCCTCAGCAAAATAGTCGCCAAAGCGAATGCCCCACTGTGCTTCTGTCGCGGCAAAATTCAGCGAGAAGTTACAAATCAGCGTTTTTATCACGTCACGACGCAGGCAATCATCGTCGGTTAAGGCGATGCCACGCCACAGGCCATTTCCCTGCTGTTCCACACAATTGTACCAGGTATTAAGGTCTTTCTGGTTCTGCGCATAACTGTCGCCAATCATGCTGATGGCAGAGACGCCAAGCCCCAGCAAATCGCTGTCGCCCTGCGTCGTATATCCCTGGAAATTGCGATGCAACTGCCCTTTGCGCTGCGCGATAGCCAGTTCATCCTGCGGCTTCGCAAAGTGATCCATTCCAATGAACTGGTAGCCCTGCTGAGTCAGGGTTGCGATGGTCTGCTGTAAAATATCCAGCTTTTGCTGAGCCGATGGCAGTTCACCCTCTTTGATTTTACGCTGTGCCGCGAACATCGCCGGCAGATGCGCATAGTTAAAGACGCTAAGACGATCCGGGCTCAGTGCCAGTACCCGCTCCAGCGTCCAGGCGAAGCTGGCGGGCGTCTGCAGGGGTAAACCATAGATCAGGTCAATGCTGGTCGAGCTGAACCCCTGTTCACGGGCACGCGCCATCAGCCCGAAAATCACCTCTTCATCCTGTACCCGGTTAACCCGCTCCTGCACCGATTTGTTGAAGTCCTGCACCCCCATGCTCAGACGATTAAATCCCAGCGATCGCAGGTGATCAATCACATCCAGCGCAATTTCCCGGGGATCCACTTCGATCGACATTTCGGCATCATCGGCCACGCTGAAATACTGCTTCAGTAAACCCACCAGCCGGGAAATCTGCGCATTGTCGAGGAAGGTTGGCGTGCCGCCGCCCCAGTGAAGCTGCGTGACCTGACGCTGACGAAACAGCGGCGCACGCTGAATAATCTCCTGCTCAAGCACATCCAGATAGCGGTCCGCTTTGTGGCGCTGACGCGTCACTATCTTATTGCAGCCGCAGAAGTAGCAGAGACGATGGCAGAAGGGAATATGGACATAGAGCGACAACGGACGATCGGGGTAACGCGCCACGGCACGCTGGAAGTCGTTTTCCGCGTACTGCTCGCTGAACTCCAGCGCAGTAGGATAGGAGGTGTAACGCGGGCCGGCATAATTGTACTTTTCAATTAACGCCTGATCCCACTCAATCTGCTGCGATGGCATGCTCACTCCTTCCGGTGACGTCGTCTGAGAGAAGGTCGCGAAGAAGAGGAGATAAAAGGTGAGCGGGATGAGACCCGACGTAAACGTTGCTTCAGACGCGACAGGCGTCGTAGTTTAAACAATAACCACAGCAGATAACATGTCGCCAGCAGCGCGAAAATTGATCCAGGCCAAAACATTGTCGTTTACCTGTTAAGCGCGGCATGCGGGTAACGCATGCCGATCAAATTTGCTTAGTTGCCTTTCAGCAGACGGTACATATCTTCTTCAGCCTGCTCATCTTCGGCATCATCCATCACAATGCCTAACTGCTCCATCAGTTCGTCGATACGATCCAGCGAGGCATCCAGCCAGCCCTGATCTTCAGCTGACAGTGTTTCGCCATTTTCCAGCCGATCCAGCAGCGCATCCAGACGTTCGTCATTTTCCAGCTTCGCCAGCTCTTCTTCTGGTGTCAGACGCACTTTCTTCTCTGCTGCCGGTTTTTCTGCGCTTTTCTTTGGTTTAACGGCGGCGGTTTTTCCTTCAGCGATCAGGGCCACCGGTTTTTTACTCCCGATGCGCGGATCTTTGACGCTGTCCGCCTGACGTCCGCCATTGTTTTCGGACGCAGCCGGATTAGCACGGCTGCCAGATGCATGTCCGCGATGCTTTTTATCACGTTTGCGATCGCGTGCTTCATGGTTGATATCGTCACGCGATTTGCGTTTGGCTTTGACGGCAGGTTTGCCGTTAGCAGCTCGTGCAGGTTGCTTCATAGTATTCGGTCCCGGCTTTTTTTATTCAGTATAGAATTGCGGCGAAATCTAGCAGAAAGTAGACAAAGAAAAAAGGCGACAGCTCAAGCTGTCGCCTTATTTCATACCTTCATGAGAAGGAATCATGTTTTAAATCCTTTTCGGCTCGTAACATCCCGGTTAATCCCGCGCCTGCTCAACTCCTGAGCTATTCCTTATCCCTGTCTGGCCGCATCCCTGACCCTGTTCCATTCCATCGCTCATAACCCTCCTGGTATCCCTGAGCGCATCATCCTGATGTGTGCTGCCGTGCACTGCACACTAATGTAGACCAACTGGTAAAAGCCTCAAGTCAGTGTCAAAAATAGTTAGTTCAAAAAAAGAACGTTTTAAGATAAGGGATTGAATTACATATTTTTTTATTTTTAGTAATTAAAGTAAAAAGCGAAATAACCCGCACCGTGAATGGCAAATCTCTTACAAAGTTTGTTACCGAGATGCGATTGAGCACTTTCGCGTCATAACGCGTATAATCGCCCGCATTGCCTTAATGCGTTTTCTGGAGTGTCACCTTGTCTGAATTGAATTACCACGTTACCCACTTTGTCATGAGCGCGCCGGATATCCGCCATCTGCCTGCCGATACCGGAATTGAGGTGGCTTTCGCTGGCCGCTCGAACGCGGGAAAATCGAGTGCGCTGAATACGTTAACCAATCAGAAGGGTCTGGCGCGTACCAGTAAAACGCCGGGACGTACGCAGCTGATTAACCTGTTTGAAGTGAAAGAAGGTAAGCGTCTGGTCGACCTGCCCGGTTACGGTTATGCCGAAGTCCCGGAAGAGATGAAGCTGAAGTGGCAGCGCGCGTTAGGTGAATACCTGCAAAAACGTCAGGCGCTGAAAGGACTGGTTATCCTGATGGATATCCGTCATCCGCTGAAAGATCTCGACCGGCAGATGATTCAGTGGTCAGTGGAAAGTGGCATTCCGGTGCTGTTGCTTCTCACTAAAGCAGACAAACTGGCCTCAGGTGCCCGTAAAGCGCAGCTCAATGTCGTGCGTGAAGCCGCACTCGAATTTGTTGGTGATGTGCAGGTAGAACTCTTCTCATCGCTGAAGAAAATCGGCGTGGATAAGGTTCGTCAGAAGCTGGACAGCTGGTTTAATACGCTTGAACCGGCGGTTGAAGATCAGGACGCGGAAGAGTGAGTGGAAACCCTGTGCCGGTGACGCTGACGGTACAAAAAGCCCAATAAAAAACGCCCCAGTCACAGAATGACTGGGGCGGCTAAATTCAGCCAAATCCGATTACGTGAAGTAAAAGGTCTGAAAGATAGAACATCTTACCTCTGTACCCTACGCGACGAACTTTACCTGATTTTCTGTGCGTGACAAAGGCTTTTTTGTTGCTTACTTACATCAAACAGGACTTTTTTTACCATGCACGTCACAAAAATAGCGTTGTGATGTAGTTTAATGACGAAAAAAGTGTTTAGGCGATAAGCAGTTAGAAAAGCGCTTTCTCTCCGTGCCAGCGTTGACCGCGCTAAACCGGTCAACTAAACGATTTTCTTATACCTGATTCAGGGCCGATTCTGTTCTTCAGAACCGACCACATACATCGAATCAGTGGGCTTCATCCCAGTTGTCACCCACACCGACCTCAACCAGTAAAGGTACGTCGAGCTGTACGCTACCCTCCATCAGCGCACGGATTTTCTGGCTCGCCTCTTCAACCGCCTCGGCTTTAACTTCGAACACCAGTTCATCGTGAACCTGCATAATCATTCTGACGGCATTGTCGTTTTGCTGTTCCAGCCAGTTATCCACGGCAATCATTGCCCGCTTGATGATATCGGCTGCCGTTCCCTGCATCGGCGCATTGATAGCGGCACGTTCTGCGGCTTTCCGGCGAATGGCATTACCGGATTTAATATCGGGCAGCCACAGTCGACGGCCTTCCAGCGTTTCGACATAGCCTTTACTCGCCGCCAGCTGGCGTGTGTTCTCCATATAGCGCAGGACGCCCGGATAGCGTTCAAAGTAGAGATCCATATACTTGTTCGCTTCACCCGCACCGATATTCAGCTGACGCGACAGACCAAAGGCGCTCATGCCATAAATCAGACCAAAGTTGATCGCTTTGGCGCTGCGACGCTGTTCGCCGCTGACCTTATCCAGCGCCACGCCAAACACTTCGGATGCCGTCGCGCGGTGGATATCTTCGCCCTGGGCAAAAGCGTCCAGCAATCCTTTGTCCTGAGAGAGATGCGCCATGATACGCAGTTCGATTTGTGAATAGTCTGCCGCCACAATGCGATGGCCTTTGGCCGCAACAAATGCCTGACGGATTCGGCGTCCTTCATCATTACGCACCGGAATGTTTTGCAGATTCGGATCGGCAGAGGATAAGCGTCCGGTTGCGGTGACGGCCTGATGATAAGAGGTATGTACCCTGCCACTGATCGGATTGATCATCAGCGGTAATTTATCCGTATAGGTAGACTTAAGTTTGGATAAGCCGCGATGCTCCAGAATCACTTTGGGTAACGGATAATCAAGTGCCAGCTCGGCTAACACCTCTTCGCTGGTTGACGGCGCGCCGCCTGGTGTTTTCTTTGTGGGCTTGATGCCCTGTTTTTCAAACAGGATCACCTGAAGCTGCTTGGTGGATGAGAGGTTGAAGGGTTCCCCCGCCAGCTCATGCGCTTTCAACTCAAGCTCAGCCAGTCGGGCCGTCAGCTCTTTCGAATGCTGCGCCAGAATAGACTGATCGATCAGCACACCGTTGCGCTCTATGCGCGAAATCACCGTCAGTAACGGCATCTCAATCTGTTCGAAGACTTTTTTCGGACCCGCTTCTTTCTCCAGCTCTGGCCACATCTTCAGATGCAGCTGCAGGGTCACATCTGCATCTTCTGCAGCGTAATGGGATGCCTGCTCTAACGCGATTTGATTGAACGTCAGCTGATTTTTGCCTTTACCGGCGATCTCCTGGAAGGTCACGGTTTTATGGTTAAGCCAGCGAGCGGCCAGGCTATCCATGTCATGTTTGCCCACCACGCTGTTGAGGATATAGGACTCAAGCATGGTGTCGAATTTGATACCGGCCAGTTCAATGTCGTAGTTTTTCAGCACGCCGCGATCGTATTTCAGGTTCTGGCCAACTTTCCATGCGCTCTCATCTTCCAGCAAGGGCTTGAGCTGTGCCAGAACGGTAGCGCGATCCAGTTGATCAGGCGCATCAAGATAGTCATGGGCAACCGGCAGATAGGCGGCTTCACCGGGTGCCACCGCGAAGCTGATGCCGACGATGTTAGCGCTCAGGGTATCCAGCGCGTCGGTCTCCAGATCAAACGCAAAGACTTCGCTGTTTTTCAGCTTCTCCAGCCAGCTATCAAAGAGATCCTGATCCAGAATGGTGACATAACCCTCGGTCGGTAACACGCTGCTGGTTTCAACCACCAGGGCCGGTTCATCGGCCTGCGCTTTTTGCGCCTGCGTAGTGCTCTTTTTACCCTGCAGCCATTTACCGTCCTGCAGGTCACTCAGCCAGCGTTTGAACTCGTAACGACTGAACAGGGCCTGCAATGCCTCTGTATCGGGTTCAGTGACTGTGAGCTCTTCACAGGGCAGCGCCAGCTCAACGTCTGTCTTAATGGTCGCCAGCTGATAAGAGAGAAACGCCACATCACGATTCTGCTCAAGTTTGGTCGCCATGGTTTTGGCACCACGAAAGCCGAGATCGGCCACTTTGTCCAGATTGTCATAGATCGTCTGCATGCTGCCCAGCCCCTGCAGCAACGCCTGTGCCGTTTTCTCACCGACGCCTGGCACGCCAGGAATGTTATCGGAGCTATCACCCATCATGGCAAGGAAATCGATGATCAATGCGGGTGGAACACCATATTTCTGCTCAACCTCTTCTGGTCCCAGAATGGTGTTGCTCATAGTGTTAATCAGCGTGATGGCGGGCGTGACCAGCTGCGCCATATCTTTGTCGCCGGTGCTGATCAGTACTGAGAGACCCTTTTTCTCCGCTTCCAGCGCCAGCGTACCGATGACATCATCAGCCTCGACGCCGCTCACAGCCAGCAACGGCAGCCCCATCGCCCGCACCATCTCATGCAGCGGCTCAATTTGTGCACGGAGCTCGTCAGGCATCGGGGGACGGTGAGATTTGTAATGCTCAAACAGCTCGTCCCTGAAGGTTTTGCCTTTGGCATCGAACACCACAGCAACGTGACTCGGATTGTATTGCGCCAGCAGGCTTTTCAGCATGTTGAGCACGCCGTACATGGCGCCAGTGGGTTCACCTGCACTGTTGGTCAGCGGCGGAAACGCGTGATACGCGCGATAAAGATAGGATGAGCCATCGACCAGAATCAGGGGATTTTCTGCTATTTGCGCCATAAGTCTGTGTAGTCTTCGTTGCTATGAGTTGGGCTATAAGGATGCCACAACCAGGCAGAAATGGTGAACTAAGGCGTGCCACGTCTGGAGTTTTTCACGCTTTTGGGGACAGGATCGCAACGATCGTTCTGTGGATAACTTTGTGCGTAAAAATTATAACGCGCTTTTTTTCAGGAAAATAAATAATCGACACTTGAATAAAAACCATAAATTTCATTGGCTTATTTAATTTCCGTGACCCGATCGCTATTTTTAATAGCGCGATCCCTTGTGTGGATATTAAATTTATGCCCTGGAGATGGACAAAAATTGGCCCGTTGTTCAAAGGCATAAAAAAAACGCCAGCAGAGCTGGCGTTTAACGGGGGTGTGAGGCTGATTACTTCTGGCTTACCAGGAATTTAACCACGTTCGCATAGTCTGCGACGAAATTATCCATAGAGCTGGTATCAAGACCGCCGTTGTTAACCATGTATTTGCCATTCACGAAAATAGCAGGCACACCACGCAGATCAACATCAGCAGCGGCTTTTTGCTGCTGCGCAACCAGCGCTTTTACGGCGAAGCTGTTCCAGGCTGCATCATAGTCCGCCGCAGAGATACCGGCCGCTTTGACAAAGGTCTCTTTCAGACTGGCAGGATCGGTGATGGTCTGCGTTTTCTGAATGCCATCGAAGATCGGTGCTGTCACTTTATCTTCAACGCCCAGCGCCATCGCGACAGCCCAAGCCTGGGTCACGACCGGCCCCAGCTCTCCACCGAGAAAATCGACGTGGTATTTCACCATCTTAGTGTCAGCAGGCAGATTCTTTTTCACCGCGTCATTGACGTGATAAATACGTTCAAACTGATAGCAGTGCGGGCAGAAGAAGGAGAAGAACTCCATCACCTGAGGTTCGCCGGCCACAGGTTTAGGCAGACTCACATATTGTTTACCTTCAGTGAACTGGGCAGCAGATGCGCTGAATGCCAGCACTAAACCCATCAGTGCAAACCAAATTTTTTTCATCGTGAAAAATTCTCCTGACTACGTCATTAATATTGCGGTGTCAGCTGCAGAGGAGGTTCCTGCAACAGCTTCTCCTGCTCGGTAAAGAGTGAAATTTGCCTGCGCCAGAAATCTTCATCTGTCATCCAGGGGAAAGCGCGCGGAAAAGCGGGATCCTGCCAGCGTCGGACAACCCAGGCCAGATAATAAACCATGCGCATGGCGCGTAAAGGTTCAATCAGTGACAATTCATTAATATCAAAATCACTGAACTCACTGTACGCCTCCAGCAGTATATCCCATTGAATACGCTGTTCCTGACGATCGCCGCTGATCAGCATCCAGAGATCCTGCACGGCCGGGCCATTACGGGCATCATCCAGATCGACAAACAGCGGTCCGTCACGCCACAGGATATTACCCGGATGGCAGTCGCCATGTAATCGTAGCGGCTGCCACGTGGTGTGCCACTGTTGTTGCAGCGTGTTTCCCAGCTTATCGATAGCCTGTAGCAGTGCGACTTTAAGCGATGCAGGCACTAACAGAGAGTGCTCCAGCACCTGCCGGGGTTCATGCAGATATTCATCCAGACCGATGGCAGGCCGATGCCTGAACAGCGCTTTACGCCCGGTCTGATGAATGCGGCCCAGGAAGCGGCCTACCCACTCCATCTGATCTTCGTTGTCTGTCTCATATTGCCGTCCGCCCAGGCTGGGGAATACGGCAAAGAAGAAGCCAGCGTGACTATGCAGTGTCTCACCCTTTAACCGCAGTGGCGCCGCGATGGGCACTTCGTCAGCCAGCAGATCAAGTGCGTACTGATGTTCTTCAGCAATCTGTTCGGCACGCCAGCGCTGTGGGCGATAAAACTTCGCAACATAGCGGCGTTTTTCGTCGTCGCTGAATTGATAAACCCTGTTCTCGTAGCTGTTCAGGGCTGTCAGACCCGATTCGACGCGAATTCCTGTTTCCCAGAGCGCATCAAGCAACACGTCGGGATTCAATGTCTGGAAGTTAAAAGCAGCGTCGCTCATCATGTTACCTGTAGTTGCCCTTGCAAATAGCAGCCAAGGATAACACTACTCGTCCTGTTTAATGACACCCCGTGCACGGAGCAGTGCTGTTTTGAAATCAACTTCATAATCTTTTTTCAGGCCTGGGATCTCATCATCGCTGGCTGAGTCACGCATCTTGAGATGGTAAATTAATACATCATCGGTTAATTCACTTAACGGGCCACGGAAACCAGATTCCTGAGCCAGTTTCTGCAAAAATGTGACCAGATTAAGATCAGGCTCTTTTTGCCAGGCGGGTTGCAGCAACTCGATTAACTCGTTTAAACGATGGCATTTCATTCAGATTTCTCCTTTCACAGTGCGTCATCAGCGAGGGCACAGTCATGACAATATTAACCGGTATCATTCTGGCCGGTGGTCAGGGCCGCCGTATGGGTGGTCAGGACAAAGGGCTAGTACAGCTGGATGGCAGGCCGCTTTATCAGCATGTCCTTGAACGGCTCAGGCCACAAGTCGACATTGTCATGATTAATGCGAATCGTAATATTGATCGCTATCAGTTAAGCGGATGTCGGGTTATTCAGGATGTTTTTGATGATTATCCCGGTCCGCTGGCCGGGATCTACAGTGGGTTGCTCGCCATCGACGGTGAATGGGCCGCTTTTTGCTCCTGCGATACGCCTGCAATACCTCTCTACTTCGTCGAAAAACTGGTCGATCAACGCGGTGAGGCGCCGGCAGTCTGGGTACGTTCACAGTCGCGCGATCATCCTACGCTGGCGCTGATTCATCGGGAAATGGCTGCACCTCTTTATGACTATCTTCAGGCTGGAGAACGACGTCTTATGCATTTTCTGCGCGACCACGGTGGCCATGCTGTCCGGATGGATGAGGATGAGGCTGCCTTCCGCAATATCAATACGCCTGATGACCTGAACAACAGAGGCTGACATGTCATTACCTATACTTGCCATTGTGGGCTGGAGTGGAACCGGGAAAACGACGCTATTGCAGCAGGTGATACCGATTCTCGGCGATAAAGGTATCCGCGCAGGATTGATTAAACATACCCATCATCAGATGGATGTGGATACGCCAGGCAAAGATAGCTATCTGCTCAGAAAAGCGGGTGCCAGTCAGGTAATATTGGCCAGTTCAGAGCGATGGGCATTGATGTGTGAGACGCCGGAAAAGCAGTCGATTAATCTGCCTTATCTGCTCAGCCGCATGGATCACGCTACGCTAGAGGTCGTGCTGGTCGAAGGCTTCAAAGATGAACCCGTACCTAAAATTGTTTTATGGCGGGCCGGGATCAAGGGTGGGATCGAGGAACTGCTTGATGAGCAGGTAATCGCTGTCGCCAGCGACCAGAAATTAACGCTGAACGTGCCAGTTCTGGATATAAATCGTCCGGACAGCGTTGCAGACTTCATTGCCGACTGGCTTGAGAAACGCTGAAATGGATGTTGTGATGCAGTTTTTCACGATCTGCAGACGTAAAAAAGCCCCGCACTTCCGTGCGGGGCTTCTTCACTTGTTTAATGCCTGGCAGTTCCCTACTCTCGCATGGGGAGACCCCACACTACCATCGGCGCTACGGCGTTTCACTTCTGAGTTCGGCATGGGGTCAGGTGGGACCACCGCGCTAAAGCCGCCAGGCAAATCTTGGTGCACGAAACGAATCTTTTACGCCATGACCGCGTTGCCATCGCTCAGCCGCACCGGTCACATACTTCAGTATGCTCCCGCTGACGTCCTCGCTCTGCGCCTTGTCACGCCGCAAAATCTTTCGTTTCCGCTAATTTTTATCCGGTACAGGCTGAAAATTGTGTCTCTC
>NZ_BCZA01000012.1 GCF_001598475.1 Pantoea agglomerans NBRC 102470 | reverse complement strand
CTCCGGCGGCGCAGTCTCCTGTGCCTCTCAACCCGCTTCCCGTTGCCGGTGTTCCGTGTCGATGGAGGCGCATTATAGGGATCCCGTTTCAGAGCACAACCCTTTTTTTGGATCTTTTATCTGAACGGTTATAAATGATCCAGATTGATGAGATCGCCAGCGATCCAGGCCAGAATTGGCTTGTCAGCTGCCTGAAATCGCATCAGGCTGCATTGAAAACAGAACAAAGGAGAACATGATGGCTTCCGCCCTACGTCCATATAAAGACCTTTTCCCGCAAACCGGCCAGCGCGTTATGGTCGATCCAAGCAGTGTTGTGGTCGGTGATGTCATAATGGGGGACGACGTGAGCATCTGGCCGCTGGTTGCGATCAGGGGTGATGTGAATCAGGTCCGCATTGGTGCCCGTACTAATGTACAGGACGGCAGTGTTCTGCACGTTACGCATAAATCAGCGTCTAACCCGCAAGGCTTCCCTCTTATTATTGGCGAGGATGTCACGGTCGGGCATAAAGCGATGTTGCACGGCTGTACCATTGGCGATCGCGTGCTGGTCGGAATGGGATCGATTCTGCTTGATGGCGTAATAGTAGAAGAAGAGGTGATGATTGGTGCCGGAAGTCTGGTGCCGCCAGGTAAAAGACTGGAGAGCGGCTATCTCTATCTGGGTAGTCCGGTCAGGCAGATCAGGCCGCTGAATGACAATGAGAAGGAAGGTTTACGCTATTCTGCTAATAATTATGTCGCCTGGAAAGATGATTACCTGGCGGGAGATAACCAGATCCAGCCCTGAGCATCAATATTATCCTGACGGATAGCCGCTTCAGCCTCATCTTCCAGATCCCAGCGATGGTGCTGAAACAGCGCCATCGCCTCCCCTTCACCAAAACGTGAAGCCAGCGACTTCCTGCTGATTGCACAGGTCAGCCGCATGCCGTTGACCAGCACCGGGAAACAGACCGCGTTCAGTTCAGCATTATAGGTTTCATCATCAGGAAACTGTATCGCCTGATTCATGGCTGCATGGCCTGTTTAAGCTGGGTAATCACCGGCGCGATTTCCGGCATCACACCGTGCCACAGATAGAAGGCATGAGCAGCCTGCCCCACCAGCATGCCCAAACCATCTGCCAGATGAGTCGTGCCCTGCGCCTGACACCAGCGCAGGAAAGGCGTCAGCCCGCTTTGATAAAACATGTCATAACAGCGCACATCAGCATGAATGACTGCTGCAGGTAAAGGAGGGGTTTCGCCATTCACACCGCTTGAGGTCGCATTAATGATCAGATCAAAGTGCTGATCTGTCAGCTGCTCAAAACCACATGCGCGGATAGTGCCGCTCGCTGCAAACAGGCCAGCCAGCTCTTCCGCCCGCGCGGCGGTACGGTTAACTACAGTGAGTGTCACGCCTGCTGAGAGAAGCGGCAGAATGACCCCACGTGCAGCACCGCCCGCCCCCACCAGCAAAACCTTGTCACCAGCATTGATCATCTTCAGCCGTTCAAGATCGCTTAACAGCCCGATACCATCCGTGTTGTCACCCAGGATCTTCCCATCGCTGAGTTTTTTCACCGTGTTTACCGCGCCGGACAGGGCTGCACGTTCGCTGAGCTGATCGGCAAATTCCCATGCCTGCTGTTTAAAAGGTAACGTCACGTTGGCGCCACGGCCTCCCTGTTCGAAAAAGGCAGAGAGCGCCTGAGGAAAACCATCTATCGGGGCACAAATCCGACCATAGCGATGTTCAACGCCCGTCTGTTCAGCGAAAGCCTGATGGATCAGCGGAGATTTACTGTGGTTGATCGGATTACCGAAAACGGCGAATTGATCCATGAATTAGCCCTGACGTATAAGTTCGCCGCTGATGACATCGCGGATTTCAGAGGGATTGAGCCGCCCACCTGTTTTTCCCGACAGAACCGGGAACTGCTCACCAAACTGCTGCTTCACTTCTTCAGCCGTTCGGCAGGGAGGCAGGCCTGACAGATTTGCACTGGTTGAGACCAGCGGTTTACCAAATGCGCGGCAAAGGGCCTGCACATCAGGATGGTCACTGACGCGAATGGCCAGTGAATCAAACTGTCCGGTAAGCCAGCGAGGCGTTTGTGGCGGAACGGGTACGACAAAGGTCACCGGGCCGGGCCAGCATGCAAACATCCGCTCACGCTGTATCACAGACAGTTCCCGAGCGGAGATGTAAGGTTCCAGCTGGGTGTAATCAGCCGCAATCAGGATAAGCCCCTTTTCTACCGGACGCTGTTTCAGCGCCAGTAAAGCCATGACGGCAGATTCACTGTCAGGGTCACAGCCCAGACCAAATACGGCTTCAGTAGGATAGGCGATGACCGCCTGTCGATTCAGCTGCTCTAAGCAGGTTTCAAGTGAATCGGCGAGGTGTTGATTTTCCATGGTCTATGAATTCTCTTCAGCAATGGCTTTGCCACAACTTTTACTGGCGCAAAAGCGTTTGATCCCTTGGGCCGTCTTTTTTTCAACTAATAGCGGATACTGGCAATAAGGACAGATTCCGGCAACGGGTGTCAGATTCACAACAAACTGGCAGGCTGGATAGCGGTCGCAGGAGTGAAACGTTTTGCCGTAACGGGAGCGCCGCTGAACTAACCGGCCTTCATGGCACTGTGGACAGGCCAGCGAGGTTTCATCCGGTTTGTCGATGGTTTCGGTGTATCCGCATTCCGGATAGAGGCTACAGCCAATGAACATGCCAAATCGCCCCTGCCGCAACACTTTATCCGCACCGCATTCGGGACAGGCGTGGCCTTCCAGCACTTTGACCACATGACCATCGGCCTGACCCTTTAAGGGTCGAATGTAGTCGCATGCCGGGTAGTTCGCGCAGCCCAGAAAAGGACCGTGTTTACCGGAGCGGATAACCAGTTCTGCCCCGCAAGCGGGGCAGGGATCCTGTTTACGCACGGTGAAGAGTGCAGCTTTACTCATAGCGATCAATGCATGAAAGGAAATTTAATGCAGCATACCTTCATTGGCGTCGAATAGCAGTTCTTCCATCTGCTGATAGGCATTTTCACATCCGGGAATGTTGAACAACACCATCAGTACCACCCATTTGAGATCCTCCAGGTCAAACTCAGAGGTATCCAGCGCCATAATGCGTTCGATGACCATTTCACGCGTTTCCAGGTTCAGCACCTGAATCTGCTCCAGGAACAGCAGGAAACCACGGCTGTCAGCATCTAAACGTTTGCTCTCTTCATCGGTATAAATACGCATGGAGAGCGGATCATTTGTCAGTAAAATTGGCGCAACCAGTCCTTCCTGATAGTCAGCCAATCTTTCTAACCAGTTCAGCGCACTGTAAATATCTTCACGATGGAACCCGGCATCCGTCAGGTCGTCTGTCAATCTGTCCTGATCAACACCCATTTCTGCTTCGTTGTGGATATATGTCTCAAACAAATACATCAGTACGTCGAACATGGCATGCCCTCCTCAATCGGACATAGCCGCCGGGTACAGCTGCGATCCATCCTGCTAACTCCAGTTCCAGCAACTGAGCTGAGATAACTGGCACAGATTGGCCGGCACGTTCAGCGACAACGTCAACAGGTGTAACATCATCACCTACGTTAGCCAACACATCAGCAAATGGCAATGGAGCATCGTCACTCACCTCAGAATAAATTTCACCGGCCGGTGTCATCGGCAGCCAGTTAAGTGCACTTGCCAGATCTTCCACGATGTTATGGGGATGGGCCACCAGCAGCGCCCCCTGCTGAATCAGCCAGTTTACGCCTTCGCTTAACGGGTTACCGAGCGCGCCAGGTAAGGCATAGACATTACGATTTTGCTCCAGCCCATACCGCGCCGTTACCAGGGAACCACTCTTCAGCGAGGCTTCTACCACCAGCACCCCATGGCTCAGGCCGCTGATAATACGATTACGGCGCGGAAAATTAAGCGGATGCGGCAGGGTCGTCAGCGGAAACTCAGAAACCACCGCTCCACCCTGTTCAACGATCTCTGCGGCAAGATGGGCATGATTGCTGGGATAGAGCCGCTGCAAACCACTACCTAACACGGCCACCGTTTTACCGCCTACGTTGAGTGCTGCCTGATGCGCAACACCATCAATACCCCTTGCCAGTCCGCTGGTAATGGTCAGACCGCTGAGGCTTAAGTGCTGGGTAAACCAGTCGCACCAGTAGCGGCCATAGTGTGAACAGTTTCGGCTGCCCACCACCGCTAACTGTGGTGTGCTGATAAGCGCAGGATCGCCATCAATATAGAGCAGCGGCGGAAAGCGGTTGGTTTCTTTAAGACGGGCAGGATAGGCCGCGTCCAGAGCAGTTACCAGATGATGAGCCGGACTCTGAGCCAGCCAGGAATAGACTTCTGTGAGATTATTTTCATTAAAATCATCATATTGCTGGCACTGGCTCTCATCTAAGCCAAGCCGGATAAGCTGCTCCCTGTCTGCCTGTCCGGCACCTATTTGCTGCGCCACATCAACCCAGCGTTTCCCTGTCATTCCAGTGACGGCGGCCAGCCGTACAGACTGCGCTATTTTGTCCATCTTCAGCTCCCTGATCGCCCTTGCTTCCTGCCGCAGAATGCTGTCAATCAGGCCTCGAAAAGTCTACAATATAAGGTAGTAATCTTTTCTTAACCGAATACAGATCTGGATATTTATGTCAGTTTTGCAGGTATTACATTTCCCTGACGAGCGTCTTCGCAAAGTTGCTGCGCCCGTTAAAGAAGTTAACGCAGACATTCAGCGTATCGTTGATGATATGTTCGAGACGATGTATGCCGAAGAAGGTATCGGTCTTGCGGCTACGCAGGTCGATATTCATCAGCGCATTATCGTGATTGACGTCTCTGAAAGTCGTGAAGAGCGTTTAGTGCTGATTAACCCTGAGCTGCTGGAAAAAAGCGGTGAAACCGGCATTGAAGAGGGCTGCCTCTCTATTCCGGAACAGCGCGCATTTGTTCCGCGTGCCGAGCGGGTAAAGGTCCGTGCACTGGATCGCGAGGGTAAAAGTTTCGAACTGGAAGCCAGCGAGTTACTGGCCATCTGTATCCAGCATGAGATCGATCATCTGGAAGGCAAACTGTTTATCGATTATCTGTCGCCTTTAAAGCGGCAACGGATCAAAAATAAATTAGAGAAACTGGCGCGTCAGAACGCGCAGGCTTCCTGAGATCTTAATAAGGGATAAACGTGTCTGCCCCGCTAAAAATCATCTTTGCCGGCACACCTGACTTTGCAGCGCGTCATCTTGACGCGCTGCTTGCTTCTGAACATCAGGTTATCGGCGTATTCACCCAACCCGACCGTCCTGCTGGTCGCGGTAACAAATTAACGCCAGGCCCGGTCAAAACGCTGGCGATGGCACATGACATTCCGGTTTATCAGCCTAAGTCACTGCGACCTGAAGAAAATCAGCAACTGGTTGCTGACCTCAAGGCCGATGTGATGGTGGTTGTGGCCTACGGATTAATTCTGCCCAAGGCCGTGCTTGATATGCCACGTCTGGGATGCATCAATGTCCATGGCTCACTGCTGCCACGCTGGCGTGGAGCTGCGCCTATTCAACGTGCGCTCTGGGCTGGCGACAGCGAAACCGGCGTGACCATCATGCAGATGGACGTGGGACTGGATACCGGCGATATGCTGCATAAGCTGGCCTGTCCGATTACTGCCCAGGATACCAGTGCCACGCTGTATGACAAGCTGGCACAGCTTGGCCCACAGGGGCTGCTGGATACGCTGACATTACTGACCACTCAGCAGGCTACACCTGAAAAACAGGATGAAACGCTGGCCAACTATGCTGAGAAACTCAGTAAAGAGGAGGCACGTCTTGACTGGACACTCTCTGCAGAACAGCTTGAGCGTTGTATTCGCGCTTTTAACCCGTGGCCGATGAGCTTTTTCACCATTGAAGATCAGCCGGTTAAAGTATGGCAGGCAAGCGTTCTGCCCCACTGCGATCGTGCGCCTGGTGAAATTATCCATGCTGACAAGCATGGCATCCAGGTGGCGACGGCTCAGGGCGTACTGAACCTGCTCCAGTTGCAGCCCGCCGGTAAAAAACCGATGTCGGCTCAGGATCTTCTCAACTCGCGCCGGGAATGGTTTGAACCTGGAACCCTTCTGGACTGACTCTCAGGCCCGGTCCCTCACCGGGCCTTTTGTTTGATGACAAAACCCTATGACTAAATCTATCAACCTGCGTAGCCTCTCGGCTCAACTTATTGAGCGTGTGGTCGACAAGGGCGAATCCCTGAATACGGCACTGCCAGCCGCCCAGAAAAAGCTCTCTGACAAAGATAGCGCGTTAGTGCAGGAGATCTGTTTTGGCGTATTGCGCACATTACCGCAGCTGGAAGCGCTCATTGGCAAACTGATGGAGCGTCCACTTACCGGCAAACAGCGGGTTCTGCACTATCTGATCATGGTCGGGCTTTATCAGCTGGAATATACCCGAGTGCCCGCCCATGCCGCACTGGCAGAAACCGTCGCGGGCGCCGAAGTACTGAAGCGCACCAGTATGAAAGGCTTATTAAATGGCGTATTACGCCAGTTTCAGCGGCAGCGGGAAGAGCTGCTCGCCACTGTTCAGGATGGCCCGCAGCGCTATCTGCATCCGGGATGGCTGCTAAAGCGTTTGCAGCATGCCTGGCCGGAACAATGGCAACAGATTGTCGAAGCAAATAATCTGCGTCCGCCGATGTGGCTGCGGGTTAATCGCCAGCACCACGATCGTGACACGTGGCTGGCAATGCTGGCCGAAAGCGGCAGGAATGCACAGCCTGCTGTCGATGTGCCGGATGCGCTGCGGCTTGACGCCCCTGCCCCGGTCAGCCAGCTACCAGGCTTTGATCAGGGTTGGGTTACCGTGCAGGATTTATCTGCTCAGCGCTGTGCCTTGCTGCTTGAGCCCCAAAACGGCGAACAGATTCTGGATTTATGCGCTGCGCCCGGCGGTAAAACGACCCATATCCTTGAAATCGCGCCTCAGGCCGAAGTTATGGCCGTCGACGTGGATGCGCAGCGTCTTAAACGCGTAAATGAGAATCTGCAACGACTGGGTATGAAAGCAGACGTGAAACAGGGTGATGGACGAACGCCGCAACAGTGGTGCGGCGATCGTCAGTTTGACCGTATTCTGCTGGATGCACCCTGCTCTGCTACCGGTGTGATCCGACGCCATCCCGATATTAAGTGGCTGCGTCGCGATCGGGATATCGCCGAGCTGGCAAAACTTCAGGGTGAAATTCTTGATGCTATCTGGCCGCACCTGAAACCTGGCGGTACACTGATTTATGCCACCTGTTCCATCCTGCCTGAAGAGAATCATCAGCAGATAGATGCTTTCCTGCAGCGCCAGCATGATGCGCAGGCAGAGCCCCTCAGAGATGCGCCCGCGAACGGCTTACAGGTCTTCCCGGAAGCCGAGGGCGGAGATGGTTTCTTCTACGCTAAGCTGATAAAAAAATCGGGTACAAACTGAAATGAGTATTGATAAGCGATGAAAATAATCATTCTGGGCGCAGGACAGGTTGGCGGAACCCTGGCAGAAAATCTGGTGGGTGAAAACAACGATATCACGGTGGTTGATACCGACTCTTCACGCCTGCGTCACCTGCAGGATAAGTTCGATCTTCGCGTCGTGCAGGGTCATGGTTCTCATCCACGCATTTTACGTGAGGCGGGTGCGGAAGATGCCGACATGCTGGTTGCCGTAACCAACTCCGATGAAACCAACATGATTGCCTGTCAGATTGCTTATTCGCTTTTCAATACGCCGAATCGTATCGCCCGTATTCGCGCGGCCGATTATCTGCGTGATGCGGACAAATTATTTATTCCTGAAGCGGTGCCTATCGATCACCTGATCTCGCCTGAACAGCTGGTGATCGACAATATCTATCGTTTAATCCAGTACCCTGGCGCATTGCAGGTCGTTAACTTTGCTGAAGGCAAAGTCAGCCTCGCCGTGGTGAAAGCTTATTATGGCGGGCCACTGGTGGGAAATCCGCTGTCGATCATGCGTGAGCATATGCCACACATTGATACCCGCGTAGCCGCTATATTTCGTCAGGATCGCCCCATTCGCCCACAGGGTTCAACCATCGTAGAAGCGGGTGATGAAGTCTTTTTCATTGCAGCCAGTCAGAACATTCGTGCGGTAATGAGTGAAATGCAGCGGCTGGAGAAACCTTATAAACGGATTATGCTGGTAGGTGGCGGTAATATCGGTTTCGGTCTGGCACAAAAACTTGAGAAAAATTACAGCGTGAAGCTGATTGAACGTAACCCCCAGCGCGCAGCAGAACTGGCAGAGCATCTTCACGACACAGTCGTCTTTTATGGCGATGCGTCAGATCAGGAACTTCTCGCTGAAGAACATGTTGATCAGGTTGATCTCTTTATCGCCGTCACCAACGATGATGAAGCCAATATTATGTCAGCCATGCTGGCAAAAAAGATGGGGGCGAAGAAGGTTATGGTGCTGATTCAGCGCCGCGCCTACGTCGATCTGGTACAAGGCAGCGTTATCGATATCGCTATTTCACCTCAGCAGGCCACGATTTCTGCCCTGCTGGGTCATGTGCGCAAAGCAGATATCGTGGGCGTTTCATCGCTACGACGCGGTATTGCAGAAGCGATCGAAGCGATAGCGCACGGAGACGAATCAACTTCACGCGTGGTCGGCCGCTCCATTGATGATATCAAACTACCGCCAGGCACCATTATTGGCGCAGTGGTTCGTGGAGACGATGTGATGATTGCCAATGATAACCTGCGAATTGAACAAGGTGATCATGTCATCATGTTCCTGACCGACAAGAAGTTTGTATCAGATGTGGAACGTCTCTTCCAGCCGAGTCCATTTTTCCTGTAAATGCCGCGTTTACAGGCGAACAGAACACAAGGAACGCAAAACTGCCGCTTAATTCGCTGTGTTGATGGCAAAACCAGTAGGGTTTGTTAGACTTTATGGCATTGGCTTGGGCAAGGAGATAAGTATGAGTTTAATCAAAGAGTTTCGCGATTTCGCAATGCGCGGCAATGTGATGGATTTAGCCGTCGGTGTCATCATCGGTGCTGCATTCGGTAAAATTGTTTCATCGTTAGTCGCCAACATCATTATGCCGCCTTTAGGCTTACTGATTGGTGGTGTCGATTTTAAATCATTCGCCTGGGTACTTAAGCCTGCAGTTGGTGATGCTCCAGCCGTTGTTATGCAGTACGGTATCTTCCTTCAGACCATCTTCGATTTCGTCATCATCGCTTTCGCAATCTTTATGGCGATCAAGTTAATGAATCGTCTGTACAAGAAAAAAGAAGTAGAGAAGCCAGTGGCTAAACCGTCAAACGAAGAAGTTCTGCTGACTGAAATCCGCGATCTGCTGAAACAGCAGAATACCCGGGTCTAGTTAATAAGCCGCCGCACAGGCGGTTTTTTTAACCGTAAAAGCAGAAGGGCAGTGATAAGACGCTTTCTTATCACTGCCCTCCCATCCAGTCCCCTTGCCATGTTTCTCTTTCCGCTTAAAACTACCTTTACCCTTTTGCTTCTGCTCGATGCGTTGCCGAAATAGCGGGTCGTGTAACAGAGCCTGAATCGCGTTATCGCGGATTTGCCCTTTGGTGTGCTGATATTTACTCATGACGCCTCCTGTTGAGATGGTCTGATACTCTATTCCTTTGCAGCAAAATAACAATATGCTTATTTGCTCGAAGCCTCTCCCCGCTCCAGCGCCTCAAGAATTGAGCACGAAATGCTACTGTGACTGTCACCACAACAGGCATCGGAAAGGTGTCGCAGAGAACGCTGCATCGTTTCTAATTCTGCGATCATCTGAGCAACTTCGCTCAGCCGTTTTTCAACGATCGCTTTTGATTCCTGACAGGTGTGGTGCGCAGGATCAACCCGGATCGAAAGTAGCTCTCTGATCGCTTCCAGACTGAAACCCAGTTTACGACCATAACGAATAAATTTCAGACGCTGAAGATCGCCCTCGCTGTAAAGGCGAAAACCACCTTCCGTCCGACCATCATGATCCATCATCTGCTGCTTTTCATAAAAACGGATAGTGTCTGGCGTCACCTCCGCAAGCTTAGCTAACTGACCGATGCGAAACATTTACTCCTCCTCGCGGAAACGATGCTGAATAGCAGTGGAATAACTGCCATGGAGAAAATCGGTACTGATACCCGCCTGGCGTAATCTTAGCTCCAGCACCTGAAGCCGATGGCAATGATCCTGATAATTTTGATCCGCAGGATCGAGGTTACGAAGAAGATCGTTAACTTCCATGGCTTCCCGTCTGAGCTCAAGCTCCGGCGGCAGAAAGCCCGCATTTTTCAGTAAACGGTAGCCTGCTCTTAACTCAGGCGGAACATGACTGTCATCATCCAGCTGCAGCGGCTTACCAGAGCCGGGAAGATTACTCAGCTCGCCTTTTTCCAGCGCCGCTTTGATGTGCTGTTCAGCAAGTTCATCAACCAGCCACATAGTTAGCTCCTTTGAACATGAAAAGAGTAAGTTCTAAGGTAGTAAATTTCAGGCAATAAAAAACCCGCCGAAGCGGGTTTTTTACGTTGCTACAGATTACTCTGCGGCTGCTTCTGCTTGAGCTTCTGGACGATCAACCAGCTCGATGTAAGCCATCGGAGCGTTGTCACCAGCACGGAAGCCACACTTCAGAATACGAGTGTAACCACCGGCACGGCTCGCGAAACGCGGGCCCAGCTCATTAAACAGTTTTGCCACGATCTCGTTATCACGAGTACGGGCGAATGCCAGACGACGATTAGCTACGCTGTCGGTCTTGGCAAGAGTAATCAGCGGCTCAACTACGCGACGCAGTTCTTTGGCTTTCGGCAGAGTCGTTTTGATGATCTCATGACGAACCAGAGAACCGGCCATGTTGCGGAACATAGCCTGACGATGGCTGCTGTTGCGGTTCAGTTGACGACCACTCTTACGATGGCGCATGACCTTATCCTTCTCAGTGAAACCTTAACCTGTGATCTGATTATTCATCAGCAATGCTTGCTGGCGGCCAGTTCTCGAGGCGCATGCCCAGAGAAAGACCACGCGAAGCCAGCACATCTTTAATCTCGGTAAGAGATTTTTTACCAAGGTTAGGCGTTTTAAGCAGCTCAACCTCGGTACGCTGTACCAGATCACCGATGTAGTGGATAGCTTCTGCCTTAAGGCAGTTAGCAGAGCGGACAGTCAATTCCAGATCGTCAACAGGGCGCAGCAGGATCGGATCGAATTCTGGTTTCTCTTCTTTAACTTCCGGCTGACGTACATCACGTAAGTCAACGAAAGCTTCAAGTTGTTCTGCCAGAATGGTTGCCGCACGACGAATCGCCTCTTCAGGATCGATTGTGCCGTTGGTTTCCATTTCGATGACCAGCTTGTCCAGGTCGGTGCGCTGCTCTACACGCGCTGCTTCAACATTGTAGGCGATACGGTCTACAGGGCTGTAGCAAGCGTCAACTAACAGGCGGCCGATTGGGCGCTCATCTTCTTCCGAATGAATTCGGGCAGAAGCCGGCACATAGCCACGACCACGCTGAACTTTGATACGCATGCTGATAGCAGCGTTCTCATCGGTCAGATGGCAAATGACATGCTGAGGCTTGACGATTTCGACATCACCATCATGGGTAATGTCGGCTGCAGTCACAGGGCCAATGCCAGATTTATTCAAGGTCAGAATAACTTCATCTTTCCCCTGAACTCTTACCGCCAGCCCTTTCAGGTTGAGCAGGATTTCCAGGATATCTTCCTGTACTCCCTCTTTGGTGCTGTACTCATGAAGTACACCATCAATTTCAACCTCGGTCACCGCGCAACCCGGCATGGATGAAAGCAGAATACGGCGCAGTGCGTTACCAAGAGTATGGCCAAAGCCACGCTCTAAAGGCTCAAGGGTCACCTTGGCGTGCGTCGAACTCACTTGCTCGATATCTACCAGGCGCGGTTTTAGAAACTCTGTCACAGAACCCTGCATTGTGTCCTCTCTTTGGTACTAAGCCTTACTTGGAGTAAAGCTCGACGATCAGGTGTTCGTTAATGTCCGCAGACAGATCAGTACGTTCAGGAATACGCTTGAACACACCTTCCATCTTAGTCGCATCAACTTCCAGCCAGGTTGGCTTTTCACGCTGCTCAGCCAGCTCCAGAGCGGCCTTCACGCGAGATTGCTTTTTGGCTTTCTCACGGATGCTAACGACATCATTCGGAGATACCTGATAAGAAGCGATGTTAACAACGCGGCCATTTACCAGAACAGACTTATGGCTAACCAGCTGACGTGCTTCTGCACGAGTGGCACCAAAGCCCATACGATAAACTACGTTGTCCAGACGACCTTCCAGCAGAGCCAACAGGTTTTCACCGGTGTTGCCTTTCAGACGAGCTGCTTCTTTATAATAGTTACGGAACTGACGCTCCAGCACGCCGTAGATACGACGAACTTTTTGCTTTTCACGTAACTGACCGCCGTAATCAGACAGACGCGGTTTACGCGCACCATGCTGACCAGGGGCTTGTTCAATCTTACACTTGGAATCAATCGCGCGAACGCCAGACTTAAGGAATAAGTCAGTGCCCTCACGACGGCTCAGCTTGAGCTTAGGACCCAAATATCTTGCCATTTTCTTTCTCCAACTATCCTAAAAAAACGGGCGTTATACGCGACGTTTTTTCGGCGGACGACAACCGTTATGAGGGATCGGAGTCACATCAGTAATATTAGTGATGCGGAAACCAGCGGCGTTCAAAGCACGAATCGTAGATTCGCGACCTGGACCCGGACCCTTTACCATAACTTCCAGGTTCTTAATTCCGTAATCTTTTACCGCTTCTGCACAGCGCTCTGCAGCGACCTGAGCAGCAAACGGAGTGGATTTACGTGAACCGCGGAAACCGGAACCACCGGCGGTTGCCCAACCCAGTGCGTTACCCTGACGATCAGTAATGGTAACGATGGTGTTGTTAAAAGAAGCATGGACATGAGCCACGCCATCTGAGACTTGTTTTCTTACACGCTTACGTGCACGAACTGGTGCCTTTGCCATTATTTACTCACCCCGATTATTTCTTGATCGGTTTACGCGGACCCTTACGGGTACGTGCGTTGGTCTTAGTACGCTGACCGCGAACCGGAAGACCACGACGATGGCGCAAACCACGGTAGCAACCAAGGTCCATAAGACGCTTGATGCTCAGGGTGATTTCACGGCGCAGATCACCTTCTACAACGAATTTCGCAACTGCATCACGCAGCTGATCAATTTGTTCTTCAGACAGCTCACTGATCTTAACATTTTCAGCAATACCCGTTGAAGCGCAGATGGCTTTAGAACGAGTTTTACCGATACCGAAGATCGAAGTTAATGCGATAACGGTATGTTTTTGATCAGGAATGTTAATGCCTGCTATACGGGCCACTATGCACTCCTATAATTAAACAAGCACGTCCCATGCTGAAAAGCCCGTTTTCAGGATACTCAAATGGAAACGCACTGACATACAAAAGATTGGCTGGCTAATCTAGCCAGCTCAACCCGACTTTGCAAGAAAAATATGTGACAAAATCAGCCTTGGCGCTGTTTATGCTTTGGCTCGGCGCTGCAGATCACACGGACGACACCGTCGCGACGAATGATTTTGCAGTTACGACATAATCTCTTGACGGAAGCACGAACTTTCATTTTTACTCTCCGTAACTTCTCAACCAACTGAATTAACGGCCGTAGCCTTTCAGGTTAGCTTTCTTCAGTGCCGACTCGTACTGACTTGACATCATCAGAGTTTGCACTTGAGCCATAAAGTCCATGATGACGACAACTACGATAAGCAGTGAAGTACCGCCAAAGTAGAAGGGAACCTTCATCGCATCACGCATGAACTCCGGGATAAGGCAGATAAACGTAATGTAGAGAGCGCCGATTAAGGTCAATCGCGTCATTACTTTATCAATATACTTCGCCGTTTGCTCTCCCGGACGAATTCCCGGTACGAATGCACCAGACTTCTTCAGGTTATCTGCTGTTTCACGTGGGTTGAAAACCAACGCCGTATAGAAGAAACAGAAGAAGATGATTGCAGTCGCATAGAGTAGCACATAAAGCGGCTGTCCTGGCTGCAAATACAGCGAAATTGTTGTCAGCCAGTTCCAACCGGTACCGCCCCCAAACCACGATGCAATCGTTGCCGGGAACAGAATAATGCTGGAAGCAAAGATGGCTGGAATGACGCCTGCCATGTTCACTTTCAACGGTAAATGTGTGCTCTGTGCAGCGTAAACGCGACGACCTTGCTGACGTTTTGCGTAGTTCACCACAATGCGGCGTTGACCACGTTCAACAAAGATAACAAAGAAGGTCACTGCGAATACGAGTACTGCAACCAACAGCAACAGAAGGAAGTGCAGGTCGCCTTGCCGCGCTTGCTCGATGGTATGGCCAATGGCCGGCGGGAGACCCGCAACGATACCTGCGAAGATAATGATCGAAATACCGTTACCGATACCACGTTCAGTAATCTGTTCGCCCAGCCACATCAGGAACATCGTTCCTGAGACCAGACTCACAACAGCGGTAAAGTAGAAAGCAAAGCCTGGATTCATTACCAGGCCTTGCATCCCTGGCATATTCGGCAGACCGGTAGCAATACCGATCGACTGAAATATGGCCAATACCAACGTACCGTATCGGGTGTACTGGCTAATCTTACGACGGCCAGCCTCCCCTTCTTTCTTAATTTCCGCTAACGCTGGATGAACCACCGTTAATAACTGGATGATAATCGATGCCGAAATATACGGCATGATGCCCAGTGCGAAGATAGAAGCACGGCTCAGAGCACCACCAGAGAACATGTTAAACATTTCAATGATGGTGCCACGCTGTTGCTCAAGCAGTTTGGCAAGTACAGTGGCATCAATACCAGGGATTGGAATAAAAGAGCCAATACGGAAGACAATGAGTGCGCCGATTACAAACAGCAGTCTGCGTTTCAGCTCACCAAAGCCACCCTTGGCACTTTGAAAATCTAATCCCGGTTGTTTAGCCATCTGCTACTTATTCCTCGATTTTACCGCCAGCAGCTTCGATTGCAGCACGTGCACCTTTGGTGACACGCAGACCGCGAACCGTTACCGGTGTAGAAACTTCACCAGACAGAATTACTTTAACGAATTCAATCTGAACACCGACAATGTTGGCTGCTTTCAGCGCGTTCAGGTCGACGATACCGCCTTCAACTTTCGCCAGATCAGACAGACGAATCTCTGTGGTGATCATTGCTTTGCGAGAGGTGAAACCGAACTTCGGCAGACGACGGTACAGAGGCATCTGACCACCTTCGAAACCGCGACGTACGCCACCGCCAGAACGTGAGTTCTGACCTTTGTGACCACGACCACCGGTTTTTCCGAGGCCAGAACCGATACCACGACCCAGACGCTTGGTAGCGTGCTTAGACCCTTCGGCCGGAGACAGAGTATTTAAACGCATCTCTTACTCCTCCACTTTAACCATATAGGAAACCGCGTTAACCATACCGCGTACTGCAGGCGTGTCTTCACGCTCAACGGTGTGGCCAATACGACGCAGACCCAGGCCAACCAGAGTGGCTTTATGCTTAGGCAAGCGGCCGATTGAACTACGGGTTTGAGTGATTTTAATAGTCTTAGCCATCGTGATTACCCCAGAATTTCTTCAACGGATTTACCACGCTTAGCAGCGACCATTTCCGGAGATTTCATATTGCCCAGGCCGTCGATAGTTGCACGAACCACGTTAATCGGGTTAGTAGAACCATAGGCTTTTGCCAGTACGTTATGAACTCCAGCGACTTCCAGAACGGCGCGCATTGCACCACCGGCAATAATACCGGTACCTTCTGAAGCCGGCTGCATGAACACGCGGGAACCCGTGTGTGCACCTTTAACTGGGTGCTGCAGGGTGCCGTTGGTCAGCGCGACGTTAACCATGTTGCGACGGGCTTTCTCCATCGCTTTCTGGATCGCTGCTGGAACTTCACGCGCTTTACCGTAACCAAAACCTACGCGACCATTACCATCGCCTACCACAGTCAGTGCTGTGAAGGAGAAGATACGACCACCTTTAACAGTTTTAGAAACACGGTTTACCGCGATCAGTTTTTCCTGCAGTTCGCCAGCTTGTTTCTCGATGTGTGCCATCTTAGACCTCTACCTTAGAACTGAAGGCCAGCTTCACGGGCAGCATCTGCCAGTGCCTGGACGCGACCATGATATTGGAAACCGGAACGGTCGAAAGAAACACCAGTGATGCCTTTTTCGATTGCGCGTTCTGCGATAGCTTTACCTACTGCAGCTGCGGCTTCTTTATTACCGGTATACTTCAGTTGTTCAGTGATAGCTTTTTCTACAGTAGAAGCAGCGACCAGAACTTCGGAACCGTTCGGGGCGATTACCTGTGCGTAAATATGACGCGGGGTACGATGTACCACCAGGCGAGTAGCACCCAGCTCTTTGAGCTTGCGACGTGCACGGGTCGCACGACGGATACGAGCAGATTTCTTATCCATAGTGTTACCTTACTTCTTCTTAGCCTCTTTGGTACGCACGACTTCGTCGGCGTAACGGACACCCTTGCCTTTATAAGGCTCAGGACGACGGTAGGCGCGCAAGTCCGCTGCAACCTGACCAATCAGCTGTTTATCAGCGCCTTTCAGCACGATCTCAGTCTGAGTTGGACATTCTGCAGTGATACCCGCGGGCAGCTGGTGATCGACTGGATGAGAAAAGCCCAGAGACAGGTTAACCACGTCGCCTTTAACGGCTGCACGATAACCTACACCAACCAGCTGCAGCTTCTTAGTGAAGCCTTCGGTAACACCGATTACCATTGCGTTCAGCAGCGCGCGAGAAGTACCCGCCTGCGCCCAGCCGTCAACGAAACCTTCGCGCGGAGCGAAAGTCAGAGCGTTGTCAGCATGCTTAACTTCAACAGCATCATTGATAGTACGAGTCAGCTCGCCGTTTTTACCTTTAATCGAAATTACCTGACCGTTGAGTTTTACCTCTACGCCGGCAGGAACAACGACAGGTGCTTTAGCAACACGAGACATATGTATCCTCCGATTACGCTACGTAGCAGATAATTTCGCCACCAAGACCTGCCTGGCGCGCTGCACGATCAGTCATGACACCTTTAGATGTAGAAACTACAGCGATGCCCATACCAGCCATTACCTTTGGCAGCTCATCTTTTTTCTTATAGATGCGCAGACCAGGACGGCTTACTCGCTGAATGCTTTCTACAACAGCTTTGCCCTGGAAATACTTGAGAGTAAGTTCCAGTTCCAGCTTGATGTCGCCTTCGATTTTGAAATCTTCAATATATCCTTCTTCCTTCAGAACGTTGGCAATTGCCAATTTCAGCTTGGAGGAAGGCATGGTGACCGCAACTTTGTTTGCGGCCTGACCGTTACGGATACGGGTCAGCATATCCGCGATCGGATCTTGCATGCTCATCTGTGTTACTCCCGTGATTCAATTGGTGACAATTACCAGCTAGCCTTTTTCAGGCCCGGGATTTCACCGCGCATGGCGGCTTCGCGGACCTTGATACGGCTCAACCCAAACTTCCGCAGGAAACCGTGCGGACGACCTGTTTGACGGCAGCGGTTACGCTGACGCGAAGGGCTGGAATCACGCGGCAGACTCTGCAGCTTCAGAACAGCATCCCAACGATCTTCGTCGGAAGCGTTCACATCAGAGATGATCGCTTTCAGTTCAGCGCGTTTAGCGAAGAATTTGTCTGCTAATTTTGCACGCTTAACTTCGCGTGCTTTCATAGATTGCTTAGCCATTAAGTAACCCTACCTTACTTACGGAACGGGAAGTCAAAGGCAGCCAGCAGAGCACGGCCTTCATCATCAGATTTCGCAGTAGTGGTAATGGTGATATCCAAACCACGAACGCGATCGACTTTGTCGTAGTCGATTTCTGGGAAGATGATCTGCTCACGTACACCCATGCTGTAGTTGCCACGACCATCGAATGACTTAGCGGACAAGCCACGGAAGTCACGGATACGTGGAACAGCAATGGTGACCAGACGCTCAAAGAACTCCCACATGCGCTCGCCACGCAGAGTTACTTTACAGCCGATCGGATAGCCCTGACGGATTTTGAAGCCTGCAACTGATTTGCGTGCTTTGGTGACCAGCGGTTTTTGACCGGAGATTGCTGCCAGGTCAGCTGCTGCGTTATCCAGCAGTTTCTTGTCAGCGATCGCTTCACCAACACCCATGTTCAGGGTGATCTTCTCGACCCGAGGGACTTGCATGACAGAATTGTAGCCAAACTCTGTCATGAGTTTCTGGACTACTTCGTCTTTGTAGTAATCATGCAGTTTCGCCATCGTACTACTCCAAATTACTTGATAGTTTCGCTGTTAGACTTGAAGAAACGGACTTTTTTGCCGTCTTCGAATCTAAAGCCTACACGGTCAGCCTTACCAGTTGCCGCGTTGAACAGTGCAACGTTAGAAACCTGAATAGCAGCTTCTTTTTCAACGATGCCACCTGGTTGGTTCAGAGCCGGAACCGGCTTCTGATGTTTCTTCACCAGGTTGATACCTTCAACGATGACCTTACCAGAAGACAGGACATTCTTAACTTTGCCGCGCTTACCTTTATCTTTACCGGTTAACACGATAACTTCGTCGTTACGACGGATTTTAGCTGCCATTGTTCGCTCCTTAGAGTACTTCTGGTGCCAGAGAGATAATTTTCATGAACTTTTCAGTACAAAGTTCACGAGTTACCGGCCCAAAAATACGCGTACCGATAGGCTGCTCACTGTTATTGTTCAGAATAACGCATGCATTACCATCGAAGCGAATGACAGAACCGTCCGGGCGACGAACACCCTTCCTGGTGCGCACCACTACCGCCTTCAGGACATCACCTTTTTTGACTTTACCACGCGGAATTGCTTCCTTGATGGTAACTTTGATGATGTCACCGACGCCTGCGTAGCGACGGTGCGAGCCACCCAGAACCTTGATACACATTACGCGACGTGCACCGGAGTTGTCGGCGACGTTCAGCATAGTCTGTTCTTGGATCATTTTAGTGCTCCGCTAATGTCAACTACTACTTCGGGACCTAAACCTCAGGTCGTTAGAAAGCCCCATAATTGAGGGCGCGGCATTGTAACACCGGTTCTCACAGATGGGTAGAAAAAATAAACGGCTCTCAATCGAGCCGCTGATTTCCCCTGATGACAGGGAGGGCGTATTCTAGGGAATAGTGCGAACAGTAGCAAATGTAATCTGCCTTATTTTTCGTCGCCTCCCAAATAAAGTGCCCTTCTGACTCAACCAGCCAGTTTCCTGGCCAGTTGGTTATGCTGACGCAACACGGCTGGCAGTTCAATTCCGGCCACTTGTCCGTCCCGTACCCGGACTTTTCCGTTAATGATGCTATAGGCAACCTGTCCCGGATTACAGAACACCAGGGCGGCTACAGGATCGTGCCCTGCCCCGGCAAGTCCAATTCGATTCAGGTCAAAAATGGCCAGATCGGCCATCATGCCCGGCGCAATGGTGCCCACATCATCGCGGTTTAGCACCTTTGCTCCACCCAGCGTCGCCAGTTCCAGTGCCTGACGTGCCGTCATCGCATCCGGGCCGAAGCCAACGCGTTGCAGAAGCATCGCCTGACGAACTTCGGCCATCATGTCTGAGCTGTCATTGGAGGCTGAGCCATCCACACCCATACCCACGTGTACGCCGGCATCACACATATGGCGTATCGGCGCAATACCGGAACCGAGACGCATGTTCGAGCAGGGACAGTGCGCGACGCCGGTACCGGTACGTGCAAAGAGTTCTATGCCATGCTGATCCAGTTTGACGCAGTGTGCATGCCAGACATCCGGTCCTACCCAGCCGAGGTCTTCAACATACTGTGCTGGCGTCATATTGAATTTTTCACGGCTATAACGAATATCGCTGTCGTTCTCCGCCAGATGGGTATGCATAGAGACATTGAAGCTGCGTGCCATCGCTGCGGATTGCTTCATCAGCTCACGGCTGACTGAAAACGGCGAACATGGCGCAACCACGATGCGTAACATCGAACCGTGGCTGTCATCATGGTAGCGCTCAATCACACGCTGCGTATCTTTAAGAATGGCGGCTTCATCCTCTACCAGCGCATCGGGTGGTAAGCCACCCAGGGACTTACCGACGCTCATGCTGCCCCGGCTCGCATGGAAACGCATGCCCATTAAGGCTGCAGCCTCAATACTGTCGTCAAGCTTACAGCCATTCGGGTAGACGTAGAGATGGTCACTGGTAGTGGTGCAGCCGGAGAGCATTAACTCGGCCATGGAGATCTGTGTTGAGATATGAATCATCTCAGGCGTCAGATTCTGCCACAGTGGATAGAGGTGGGTCAGCCAGTTAAAGAGCTCGCCGTTTTGCACTGCAGGAATAGCGCGGGTCAGGCTCTGATACATGTGGTGATGCGTATTGATCAGGCCAGGGATGACAATATGTCCTCGCAGATCGATGATCTCATCCGCGCTATCAGGTAACGAGCGTGCTTCCCCGACTGCAAGGATCTTATTTCCTTTTATCAGAATAGAGGCGTTACCTATTTCCCTACGGTCAGCATCCATGCAGACCACACATTCAGCATTCTTCAGTAACAGAGTTCGTTCCATGCTATTGCCTGTGGGTAGTGGTTGTGTGTTACCCGATAATAGCGGCAAGCTTTTGGCAGAGCTAATCGCAGGTAACGCAGCTAACAGTGGCAATTTTAACAGTGACCGGCGTAAGCGGTCATGACTCTCCATTTTCACGGCACATTTCCTTGTACAGTTATGATAACCCCGGCGTTTATAGCCTGGCGTTTTCAGGCCACCTCGCCTGAAGAGAGGCAGCTTAATCCCTGCAAGCCCCTGAATTTGTGAGCACCATCAAATCCGTATTGCCACGGGCACAAATGGATCAAGCCCGAATCGCAGGCAAAAAAAAACCCCCTGCCGAAGCAGAGGGTTTCCTCAGAAAAAACGATTCTTATTACAGAACAGCTTTCTCGATTACGCGAACCAGGGTCCAGGATTTAGTCTTGGACAGTGGACGGCATTCGCGGATTTCTACCACGTCACCAATTCCACATTCATTGTTCTCGTCATGGATGTGCAGCTTGGTCGTACGTTTAATGAATTTGCCGTAGATCGGGTGTTTCACGAAACGTTCGATAGCAACAACTGCAGATTTCTGCATTTTGTCACTTACTACACGACCCTGCAGAGTACGGATTTTATCGGTCATTACGAACCCGCCTTCTCAGTCAGTAAAGTCTTAACGCGTGCAACATCACGGCGAACCTGTTTCAGCAGATGAGTCTGCTGCAGTTGGCCAGATGCTGCCTGCATGCGCAGGTTAAATTGCTCACGCAGCAGATTAAGCAGCTCAGTGTTCAGCTCTTCAACGCTTTTTTCACGCAGCTCAGTTGCTTTCATTACATCACCGTCTTAGTTACAAAGGTGGTTTTGATAGGCAGTTTTGCTGCTGCCAGCTTGAATGCTTCACGGGCCAGCTCTTCTGGTACGCCGTCCATTTCATACAGGACTTTACCAGGCTGGATCAGGGCAACCCAATACTCTACGTTACCCTTACCTTTACCCATACGCACTTCCAGCGGCTTCTCGGTGATCGGTTTGTCCGGGAATACTCGGATCCAGATCTTACCTTGACGCTTAACTGCACGGGTCATAGCACGACGTGCTGCTTCGATCTGACGAGCAGTCAGACGACCACGGCCAACAGCTTTCAGACCGAAAGTACCGAAGCTGACATCCGTACCCGCAGCCAGACCGCGGTTACGGCCTTTGTGCACTTTACGGAATTTCGTACGCTTTGGTTGTAACATCAGCGACTCTCCTTACTTACGGCCTTTACGCTGCTGCTTTTTAGGTTGAGCAGCCGGTTCCGGTTGTTCAACAGCAGCCATACCACCCAGGATCTCACCTTTGAAGATCCATACCTTAACGCCGATTACACCATAAGTGGTGTGCGCTTCAGAGGTGTTGTAGTCAATGTCAGCACGCAGTGTGTGCAATGGCACGCGACCTTCACGATACCATTCGGTACGTGCGATCTCGGCGCCACCCAGACGGCCGCTAACTTCGACTTTAATACCCTTCGCGCCAAGACGCATGGCGTTCTGAACTGCACGCTTCATAGCACGACGGAACATCACACGACGCTCCAGCTGTGAAGTGATGCTGTCAGCTACCAGTTTCGCGTCCAGTTCCGGCTTGCGGACTTCGGCGATATTAATCTGTGCAGGAACGCCAGCGATATTCGCGACGACCGTGCGCAGTTTTTCTACATCTTCGCCTTTCTTACCGATAACGATGCCCGGACGAGCGGTGTGAATAGTCACACGGATGCTCTTCGCTGGACGCTCGATAACGATACGAGAGACAGATGCTTTAGCCAGTTCTTTAGTCAAAAACTGACGTACTTTAAAATCGCTGTCCAGGTTGTCAGCGAATTCTTTGGTGTTCGCAAACCAGGTAGAGTTCCATGGTTTTACAATACCCAGGCGAATACCATTAGGATGTACTTTCTGACCCATTGCTAGTCTCCAGAGTCTCAGCGATCGGACACAACCACAGTAATGTGGCTGGTGCGCTTCAGGATGCGATCTGCACGACCTTTGGCACGCGGCATAATGCGTTTCATGGTCGGACCTTCATCAACGAAAATTTTCGTGATTTTCAGATCGTCGATATCAGCGCCATCGTTGTGTTCGGCGTTAGCAATGGCAGATTCCAGAACTTTTTTGACCAGTACAGCCGCTTTCTTATTGGTGTAGGTCAAAATGTCCAGTGCCTGCGACACTTTCTTACCGCGAATCAGGTCAGCAACAAGGCGAACCTTCTGAGCAGAAGAACGAGCGTGGCGATGTTGAGCTAAAGTTTCCATCTCTTCCTCCTACTTATTTCTTCTTGGCTTTTTTATCAGCCGCGTGACCGCGATAAGTACGTGTCGGCGCGAATTCACCCAGTTTGTGACCAACCATTTCGTCGGAAACAAAGACAGGAACGTGCTGACGACCATTATGGACAGCGATGGTCAAACCGATCATGTTAGGAAAGATCGTTGAACGACGGGACCAAGTGCGCAAAGGCTTCTTGTCACCGCTTTCCACCGCTTTCTCTACCTTCTTCAGCAAGTGCAGGTCAATAAAAGGACCTTTCTTGAGAGAACGTGGCATGGCTTATCCTCTAATATTATTTGCTACGGCGACGTACGATAAACTTATCGGTACGCTTGTTGCTACGGGTCTTCTTACCTTTGGTCTGAACGCCCCACGGAGTTACCGGGTGCTTACCAAAGTTACGACCTTCACCACCACCGTGCGGGTGATCAACTGGGTTCATCGCGGTACCACGAACGGTAGGACGAACACCACGCCAACGGGCTGCACCAGCTTTACCCAGAACGCGCAGCATATGCTCAGCGTTGCCGACTTCGCCCAGTGTTGCGCGGCAGTCAGACTCGACTTTACGCATTTCACCTGAACGCAGACGCAGGGTAACGTAAGAACCTTCACGCGCAACGATCTGCACGTAAGCACCGGCTGAGCGAGCAATCTGACCGCCTTTGCCTGGTTTCATTTCTACGTTATGCACGGTTGAACCCACCGGGATGTTACGCATCGGCAGAGTGTTACCTGCTTTAATCGCAGCATCAACGCCAGATTGGATCTGGTCGCCGGCTTTCAGGCCTTTAGGGGCCAGGATGTAACGGCGCTCGCCGTCTTTGTACAGAACCAGTGCGATGTTCGCAGAGCGGTTCGGATCGTACTCAAGACGTTCAACAACTGCCGGGATACCGTCTTTGTTGCGTTTGAAGTCAACAATACGATAAGCCTGCTTGTGACCACCACCGATATGACGGGTAGTGATACGACCATTGTTGTTACGGCCACCGGATTTGCTGTTTTTTTCTACCAGCGGGGCAAATGGTTTGCCCTTGTGCAGCTCCGCGTTTACCACTTTAACTACATGGCGACGACCCGGAGATGTCGGTTTACATTTAACAACTGCCATTGTCTTTCTCCTCCGACTTACTCAGCGCCGCCAGCGAAGTCCAGATTCTGGCCTTCTTTCAGGGTGACGTAAGCTTTTTTCCAGTCGCTACGACGACCGATACGCTGTCCTTGACGCTTAACTTTGCCCTTAACTACCAGGGTGTTTACGTCTTTAACTTCTACTTCGAACAGTTTCTCAACAGCAGCAACGATCTCTGCTTTGGTCGCGTCATTAGCAACTTTGAGAACGATGGTATTGGTTTTTTCCATCGCGCTAGATGCTTTTTCAGATACGTGCGGCGCGCGCAGTACTTTCAGCAGACGTTCTTCACGGATCATGCCAGCATCTCCTCAACTTGCTTAACTGCATCAGCAGTCATAACGACTTTGTCGAAGGCGATCAGGCTAACTGGGTCGATACCGGATGCATCACGTACGTCAACCTTGTACAGGTTGCGCGCAGCCAGGAACAGATTCTCATCCAGTTCACCGGTGATGATCAGCACGTCTTCCAGAGCCATGTCTTTCAGTTTCTGTACCAGCAGCTTGGTTTTCGGTGCTTCTACAGCAAATGATTCGACAACGATCAGACGATCTTGACGTACCAGTTCGGACAGGATGCTTTTCAGCGCGCCGCGGTACATCTTTTTGTTAACTTTTTGACTGTGGTCCTGCGGCTTCGCAGCAAAGGTCACACCACCTGAACGCCAGATTGGGCTCTTTACAGAACCTGCACGCGCACGGCCGGTGCCTTTTTGACGCCATGGCTTTTTGCCTGAACCGGTTACTTCGGCGCGAGTTTTCTGCGCGCGAGTACCCTGGCGGGCGCCAGATGCGTAAGCAACAACAACCTGGTGAACCAGCGCTTCGTTGAAATCACGACCGAAGGTAGTTTCGGAAACAGTCAGCGCGCTCTGCGCGTCTTTCAATACTAATTCCATTGCTATCCCCTTACGCCTTCACAGCTGGTTTAACGATCAGGTCGCTACCGGTAGCACCGGGAACTGCACCTTTAACCAGCAGCAGGTTGCGCTCAGCGTCAACACGTACTACGTCCAGACTCTGAACGGTTACGCGCTCATTACCCAGCTGACCTGCCATTTTCTTGCCTTTGAACACTTTGCCCGGAGTCTGGTTCTGACCGATAGAACCCGGAACGCGGTGAGACAAGGAGTTACCGTGAGTAGCGTCCTGGGTACGGAAGTTCCAGCGCTTAACGGTACCGGCGAAACCTTTACCTTTAGAGGTACCGGTTACGTCAACTTTCTTAACTTCAGCGAAAATCTCAACGCTGATGCTCTGACCTACAGAGTATTCTTCACCTTCAGCGGTGCGGAATTCCCACAGGCCACGGCCAGCTTCAACGCCAGCTTTAGCAAAATGACCAGCTTCAGGTTTGGTCACACGGTTTGCTTTTTTAGCACCGGTGGTAACCTGAATTGCCTGGTAACCATCGTTTTCCAGGCCTTTGACCTGAGTAACGCGGTTCGCTTCAACTTCGATTACGGTGACGGGGATAGAAACGCCATCTTCAGTGAAGATGCGGGTCATGCCCACTTTTTTACCGACTAAACCAATCATTGTTTCAACCTCTCAATCGCTCGATGACCTGATTAACCCAGGCTGATCTGCACGTCAACACCGGCAGCCAGATCCAGACGCATCAGAGCATCAACGGTTTTTTCAGTTGGCTCAACGATGTCTACCAGACGCTTGTGAGTGCGGATTTCGTACTGATCACGCGCATCTTTGTTAACGTGCGGAGAGATCAGAACAGTAAAACGCTCTTTGCGGGTTGGCAGCGGGATTGGACCACGAACCTGCGCACCAGTGCGCTTGGCGGTCTCAACGATTTCCGCGGTTGATTGATCGATCAGACGATGATCAAACGCTTTAAGACGGATACGGATTCTTTGGTTCTGCATGAGACCAGAGCTCCAAACTTTTTATAGACGAAAAAAATTACTACTCGAGCCCATTACGATTGATGGGAGAGTGTAATCGTTCAGCATATAACTCCACAATTGGGAGTATTGTCAGGCGGCCTAAATTTCAGCCGTCTGCGATTCTGCTCGAATCGCGCCTGCAATATCTGCAGGCCCGCGCATTATACGTAAATCTGTTCAGGAAGCAACCCGTGTTGAGGTTTTACCCATTAAATTGTGGCCGGTTCGTGAAGCGTGCGTCGCATTGCACTGCCGTATCACTGATAAATCAGTTATTCAGTTGTGAGTCTGTTTCCGCCCTTCTTCATTCATAGGTGACACAGAACCCGTTGCCCACGAGAGTGCATCTAACCTTTCGTCCGGAGCATAATCATGTCGCCCACTCTGATAACTCACATTGCTGCACTCGCAGGCGGAGGTGCATTGGGAAGCTTTCTTTCGCTGACCAGCCAGCGCTTCACCCCCGCCCTCTCACCCGCTCAATGGTTTGCCCTACTCTGCTTTCCGGGTTCGCACTGTAATCATTGCCAGCAGCGCCTGCTGTGGCGAGATGCGCTGCCGTTAATAAGCTGGCCTGGCTTAAAAGGGCGGTGTCGCTTCTGTCATCGCGCGTTCGGCGCAGAAAGCGTTGTCATTGAATGGCTGTTTGCCCTTCTGTGCCTGCTGGTGCTGCAGAGTTTTGACCACTCTGCGGAGGCTATTTTTATTATTACTGCCTCCGGCCTCTTGCTGCTCGTGGCTGCCATCGATCGTCGCCACTTCTGTATACCTGACCCGCTCAATTATCTGCTGATCTGGTCTGGATTATTCCATGCCACGCTGTCCGGAACCGAAACAACGGCGATATGGGGTGCTGTGGCGGGCTACTGTGCGTTGTGGCTGCTCGCCTGGAGCTATCGGCAGATGCGGGGGTACGAGGGATTAGGTTATGGCGATATCAAGCTCTTCGCAGCGTTAGGTGCCTGCTGTGGCTGGCAGGCATTACCCTGGATTGCGTTGAGTGCCACCGTTATGGCGCTGACGTCGATCGTGATGCTGCAACTGCGGGGTTTTATTCAGGGGGACAGCCCGCTGCCGTTTGGCCCATTCCTGGCCATTGCGGGCTGGGTAACGATAGTGCTGCAGACCCGATTCACTCTTGTTTGATTTGAGCCTGCAGATAGTTCTGGATGCCCATCTTCTGGATTAACTCAAGTTCCGTCTCAATCCAGTCGATGTGATGTTCCTCATCAGCCAGGATTTCAATCATCATGTCACGGCTGACATAGTCATGCACTTTGTCAGCATAGGAGATAGCTTCACGTAGGTCTTTCGCGCCCTCCAGCTCCAGATTCAGGTCTGAACTCAGCATCTCTTCAACATCTTCACCGATACGGAGCCGTCCCAGATCCTGAAGATTTGGGATCCCTTCAAGGAAAAGAATACGCTCAATATATTTATCGGCATGTTTCATCTCATCGATTGATTCATGGTATTCCACATCATTGAGGCGCGTCAGACCCCAGTTTTTGAACATGCGCGCATGAAGAAAGTACTGATTGATAGCAACCAGTTCATTTCCAAGCAGTTTGTTGAGATGACTGATAACTTTGATATCGCCCTTCATTGTTAACCCTCCGCGTCTGGTTTATTAGAGCGTAGATGCGGTTAAAAAGAAGTCAAAAAAACGCGACAGATATTGTGGGTATTCACGCACCGATCGTCGGTCAGGCTATCTCTTTGTAGAGTGGTGCATGCTGCATCTCTTCATCCATAATTTCACGCGCAGCACGAATGCATTTGCCGCATTGCTTGCCGACCGGCACAAGCTGGCGCAGTTGCTGAATAGATTTGGGCTGATAGCGACGCACGACTTCACGAAGGGTTTTATCACTGATGGCATTACACAGGCAGACGTACATTGATTCATCACTCGGGTACATTTTCTGTACATAGTGTAAATGCGAATCGTTTTTATTTCAAACCCACCCTTTGCAGGGTTATGGCGTTTTCAGAGCAAAAAAAAAGAGCACCGAAGTGCTCTTTTTACTGTGTTGCAGTGGCCATTTACACAGCCACAGCAGATATCACAATTAAGCGATAACTTTAGCAACAACACCCGCGCCAACGGTACGGCCGCCTTCGCGGATTGCGAAGCGCAGACCTTCGTCCATTGCGATTGGGTGGATCAGGGTAACAACCATTTTGATGTTGTCGCCTGGCATTACCATTTCAACGCCTTCTGGCAGCTCTACTGAGCCGGTTACGTCAGTTGTACGGAAGTAGAACTGTGGACGATAGCCTTTGAAGAACGGAGTATGGCGACCACCTTCGTCTTTAGACAGAACGTAAACTTCTGACTCGAACTGGGTGTGCGGCTTGATTGAGCCTGGCTTAGCCAGAACCTGGCCACGCTGGATGTCTTCACGCTTGATACCGCGCAGCAGAACACCACAGTTTTCGCCTGCCTGACCCTGGTCCAGCAGCTTACGGAACATCTCAACACCGGTACAGGTTGATTTCACAGTATCTTTGATACCCACGATTTCAACTTCGTCGCCGACTTTAACGATGCCGCGCTCAACACGACCGGTAACAACGGTACCACGGCCAGAGATTGAGAATACGTCTTCGATTGGCAGCAGGAACGGCATGTCGATCGCACGCTGTGGCTCTGGGATGTAGTTGTCCAGATGCTCAGCCAGTTCGATGATTTTCGCTTCCCACTCTGGGTTGCCTTCCAGCGCTTTCAGAGCAGAACCACGAACGATTGGAGTGTCGTCGCCTGGGAAGTCATATGCTGACAGCAGGTCACGAACTTCCATCTCTACCAGTTCCAGCAGCTCTTCATCATCAACCATGTCACACTTGTTCAGGAACACGATGATGTAAGGAACGCCAACCTGACGACCCAGCAGGATGTGCTCACGGGTCTGTGGCATTGGGCCATCAGTCGCAGCAACAACCAGGATCGCGCCGTCCATCTGCGCAGCACCGGTGATCATGTTTTTCACATAGTCGGCGTGGCCTGGGCAGTCAACGTGCGCATAGTGGCGAGTCGGGGTTTCATACTCAACGTGTGAAGTGTTGATGGTGATACCACGTGCTTTCTCTTCTGGTGCGTTATCGATCTGATCGAATGCACGAGCCTGGCCGCCGTAAGTTTTAGACAGTACGGTGGTGATAGCTGCAGTCAGGGTGGTTTTACCGTGGTCGACGTGACCGATGGTGCCCACGTTTACGTGCAGTTTGTTACGCTGAAATTGCTCTTTCGCCATGGCGATAATTCCTTACGTTGTGCCTTCACCATCTGGGTGAAGGCATCAGTTCAAATTTAAACCGTAGCTTATTTGCTACGAGCTTCAATAACGGCCTGCGCTACGTTGTTTGGCGCATCGTCATACTTCAGGAACTCCATGGAGTAAGAAGCACGACCTTTGGTCAGAGAACGCAGCTGAGTTGCGTATCCGAACATCTCAGACAACGGAACTTCAGCGTGAATCTGAACGCCAGTAGCGTTAGATTCCTGCCCTTTGAGCATACCACGACGACGGCTAAGGTCACCGATGACATCACCCGTGTTCTCTTCTGGCGTTTCAACTTCAACCTTCATGATAGGCTCAAGCAGAACAGGTGTCGCTTGTTTAAAGCCTTGTTTGAAGGCAAGAGACGCGGCCAGTTTAAACGCCAGTTCTGAGGAGTCGACATCGTGGTAAGAACCGAAGTGCAGACGCACGCCCAGATCCACAACCGGGTAACCAGCCAGAGGGCCTGATTTCAGCTGCTCCTGGATACCTTTGTCAACCGCAGGGATGTATTCACCAGGAATCACACCACCTTTGATGTCGTTGACAAATTCGTAGCCTTTCGGGTTCGAACCTGGCTCCAGTGGGTACATGTCGATAACAACATGACCATACTGACCACGACCACCAGACTGCTTGGCGTGTTTACCTTCAACATCGGTAACTTTGTTGCGAATCGCTTCACGGTAAGCAACCTGTGGTTTACCCACGTTTGCTTCAACGTTGAACTCACGCTTCATACGGTCAACGATGATGTCGAGGTGCAATTCACCCATACCGGCGATGATGGTCTGGTTAGATTCTTCATCAGTCCATACGCGGAATGATGGGTCTTCTTTTGCCAGACGGCCCAGAGCCAGACCCATTTTTTCCTGGTCAGCTTTGGTTTTTGGCTCAACGGCGATAGAGATTACCGGCTCCGGGAACTCCATGCGCTCAAGGATGATGACGTTATCTGGGTCACACAGGGTGTCACCAGTGGTCACATCTTTCAGGCCGATCGCAGCTGCGATATCACCCGCACGAACTTCTTTAATCTCTTCACGCTTGTTAGCGTGCATCTGAACGATACGGCCCAGACGCTCACGGTTTGACTTAACCGGGTTGAACACGGTGTCACCCGTGTTAACAACACCAGAGTAAACGCGGAAGAAGGTTAAGTTACCCACGAACGGGTCGGTAGCGATTTTGAACGCCAGTGCAGCAAACGGCTCGTTGTCATCAGAGTGACGAACAGCCGGCGTGTCTTTACCGTCGTCCAGCATACCATTGATCGCGGTAACGTCAGTCGGTGCTGGCAGATATTCAACAACTGCATCCAGCATCGCCTGAACACCTTTGTTCTTAAATGCAGAACCACAGGTTACCAGGATAATTTCGTTGTTCAGAACACGCTTACGCAGAGATGTTTTGATCTCTTCTTCAGTCAGTTCTTCACCACCGAAGAATTTCTCCATCAGCTCATCAGAGCCTTCAGCAGCGGCTTCAACCAGCTTCGCATGCCATTCTTCAGCCAGTTCCTGCATATCAGCTGGGATATCTTCGTAGACGAAGGTTACACCCTGGTCTGCGTCGTTCCAGTTGATTGCTTTCATTTTCACCAGGTCAACAACACCGGTGAATTTCTCTTCTGCGCCGATAGCCAGCTGCAGAGGAACTGGAGTTGCGCCCAGACGAACTTCCATCTGTTTAACAACTTTCAGGAAGTTAGCACCCATGCGGTCCATTTTGTTAACGAACGCAATGCGTGGAACTTTATATTTGTTAGCCTGACGCCATACGGTCTCAGACTGTGGCTGAACGCCACCAACTGCACAGTAAACCATTACCGCGCCATCAAGCACACGCATAGAACGTTCAACTTCGATGGTGAAGTCAACGTGTCCTGGGGTGTCGATAATGTTTACGTGGTGTGGTTCAAACTGCTTGGCCATACCAGACCAGTAACAGGTGGTCGCAGCGGAGGTGATGGTAATACCACGTTCCTGTTCCTGCTCCATCCAGTCCATGGTTGCTGCGCCGTCATGTACTTCACCGATTTTGTGGTTTACACCGGTGTAGAACAGAACGCGTTCGGTAGTGGTAGTCTTACCGGCGTCGATGTGCGCACTGATACCGATATTACGGTAGCGGGCAATGGGTGTTTTACGAGCCATTTGATTCCTCTGATTCTCGGACGTTCAAGGTAAGTCGACCCCAGCGGGTTGGCTGATTGAGCGCCCGCTGGTTTAACAACTACGTGGTGATTACCAACGGTAGTGTGCGAACGCCTTGTTGGCTTCTGCCATGCGGTGAACGTCTTCACGTTTCTTAACTGCTGTACCTTTGTTCTCTGCAGCATCAGAAAGTTCGTTCGCCAGGAGAAGAGCCATTGATTTATCACCGCGTTTACGAGCAGCATCTACGATCCAGCGCATTGCCAGAGCATTACGACGAACCGGACGGACTTCTACTGGTACCTGATAAGTAGAACCACCAACGCGACGTGACTTAACTTCGACAGTCGGACGCACGTTTTCCAGGGCTACTTCAAAAGATTCCAGCGCGTTTTTACCTGAACGCTGAGCCAGGGTCTCAAGCGCGGTATAAACGATTGATTCTGCAGTGGATTTTTTACCATCTACCATCAGGATATTTACAAATTTGGCCAGCAGCTCTGATCCGAACTTAGGATCTGGCAGAATTTTACGCTGACCAATGACGCGACGACGTGGCATGGAAATACTCCGTTGTTAATTCAGGATTGTCCAAAACTCTATGAGTTTATTTTGACATTTAATTTAAAACGTTTGGCCTTACTTAACGGAGAACCATTAAGCCTTTGGCTTCTTCACGCCGTACTTGGAGCGAGCCTGCTTACGGTCTTTAACACCTGAGCAGTCAAGCGCGCCACGAACGGTGTGGTAACGCACACCTGGCAGGTCTTTTACACGACCGCCACGGATCAGGATCACGGAGTGTTCCTGCAGGTTATGACCTTCACCACCAATGTAGGAGGTAACTTCAAAACCGTTAGTCAAACGCACACGGCAGACTTTACGCAGTGCGGAGTTTGGTTTCTTAGGAGTGGTGGTGTACACACGAGTACAAACGCCACGTTTTTGCGGGCAAGCTTCCAGCGCCGGCACGTTGCTCTTTGCAACTTTGCGGACGCGTGGTTTGCGAACCAGCTGGTTAACTGTTGCCATTAAATAGCTCCTGGATTTGCTTTTGCTTCGTAAACACGTAATAAATCGCCTCGTAGAATTACGAGGAGGCAGAATTTTAGGGCTGAGTCAAAGGGGTGTCAAGAAATAACCAGGTTTTAGCCGATTACCAGACCATTTGTTGCTGATGCCTGATCGTTAGCGTGACAAACCCAGTATAGTCTACTGACTGCACACGGGTCGAAATTTGTCCAGCGAGACCGCGAGCCTGGACATCTTCGTCCAGCACCCAGAGCGTCGCTTCGCTCTCTGACAGTCGCATCAATGCGTGGCTGCCAGCTAAAGCGGCCAGCACGCCATCCTGCAACAGCAGCAGGTCATCACCCGCACCCGCCATTAAAAGCAGGCTCTCAAGGTCACAGTGTGCCGGTGAGTGCAGTAACGTATGCAGCATTAACGTCTCTTAAAAAGTAAGAATGCGATCGTAGCTGGCCAGCGTCTGTCGCAGCGCCGGCGCGTCCAGTAGCGTAACATCCAGCAACCGGTCAGCGTCAACCTCTAATCCACGCGCTATCAGCGATGTCCGGCAGAGATAGCAGTGTTCAATCTCATACAGTGCCAGCACGCCAAAGGTCGCGGCATAGTGACGGCTCTTAATCGTCTCAGGTTGCTGGTGCAGATTAAGCTGCAGCACGCCATCACCGATAAAAAACAGGCCGATATCCTCACTGAGCGCGCCCGTGGCCAGCGCGGCATCCAGCCCCTCACGTCCTGCGCTGCTGCCGTGCGGCGCCCGGGTAAAGACAAACGCGACCCGATTCATCAGAACTGCACCATGCGTTCACAGCTCAGCGCCGCTTCCGCCAGCGCGCCCAGCCCACTCAGGGTAAAGCCCGGCTGCAGGTTACTGCCCGCCAGCTGGAGTCGTGCCGCTTCCTGCTGGTCGCTGACGCCACGACGCAGCGCGGCCGCCACACAAATATTCAGTGCCACACCCTGCTCCTGATGCAATGTCTGCCACGCGCGCACCAGATCAAACTCATCACTGGCGGGCGACGTCAGTTGGTTAGCGTTCAGCACCCCTTCGCGATAGAAGAAAACGCTGTCAAGCTGATGGCCTGCCGTCAGCAGTGCGCGGGCAAACAGCCAGGCACTGGTCGCCTGTTGCGTACCGTAAGCCGGTCCGGTGACCAGCAGGGTGTAACGCATTACCGCTCCTGCCCCTGGAAGTCGCCATTTTTAAACTGACGGATGTAGAGATAGACGGTGTGTTTGGAAATATTCAGCCGATCGGCCACCTGGTTGATGGCATCCTTGATGTCGAAGATCCCCTTCTCATACAGGTTCAGCACAATCTGACGATTCTTGGCGTTGTTCGATACATTACGATCAGCACTCACCTCTTCAATGGTGAACTCCAGCGTCTGCATCACCAGATCGTCTACCGAACTGGCGAAGTTGACGTTGGAGTCAACCTGCTGCATCTCGGGCGGCATAAAGGTCGACATGATCTGTGAGAACGGCACATCAAGGTTCATGTTGATGCAGAGCAAGCCAATGACCCGCTGCTGACGGTTACGAATCGCAATCGTGACTGATTTCATCAGCACGCCGCTTTTGGCACGTGTGAAGTAGGCACGGGAGACATTACTGTCCGCGCCATGCATATCATGCAGCATACGCAGGGCTAAATCGGTAATAGGCGAACCGACTTTACGTCCAGTGTGTTCACCATTAGCGATACGCACGGCCGAACACTTAAGATCTTCAAGCGAATGCAGGACAATTTCACAATGCGAACCGATCAACATCGCCAGGCCATCCACGACAGCCTCGTACGATTTCAGAATATCGTAATCACTTTGTTCGAACGGGCGCTGCTCCAGAAGATCGAAGTCGCTCAGTTCACCCGGATTGAATGGATTAGACATTGAAGAGTATCACCCTGAATGGCTGGAGCCTGTCACAGCGGCTTATGGGCAGACTCAATATTGGGATAATTAGGCAGGCATTAGTCTGGCAAATGTCGTCGGCTTATGCCAGAGGTTTGTCGTGAAGCCGAAATGAAACCGCCGCCCGGAGGCGGCGGTCAGCAGATTACTGCGCTTTTTCTGCAGCAGCAGGCGCTGGAGCCTGTGCTTTTTCATCTGCCTTTGGCGCTGGTTTGATATCAAGCAGCTCGACATCAAACACCAGGGTGGAGTTAGCCGGGATGCCCGGAACGCCATTTTTGCCGTAAGCCAGATTTGGTGGGATAACCAGCTTGATCTTGCCGCCTTTCTTCACGTGCTTCAGACCTTCAGTCCAGCCCGGGATGACACCATCCAGACGGAATGAAAGTGGCTCGCCACGGGTATAAGAGTTATCGAATTCAGTACCGTCAATCAGCGTACCTTTGTAGTTTACCACTACAGTATCGCTGTCTTTAGGTGCGTCGCCGGTACCCTCTTTCTCAACTTTATACAGCAGGCCGCTTTCGGTTTTCTTCACGCCGCTCTCTTTAGCAAATTTGGTTGCGTAAGCTTCGCCCTTTTCAGAGTTCTCTTTCGCATCTTTTTCCATTTTCGCTGAGGCTGCGCCTTTCACGCGGCCTTCAAAGGATTGCAGCGTCTGCTCAATCTCTTCATCAGAGAGTTTGCTCTTGCCACCAAATGCATCCTGAACACCAGCGATCAGCTGCTGCTTATCCAGTTTGATGCCCAGTTTTTCCTGCTCCTTCAGGGAGTTGTCCATGTAGCGACCCAGCGAAGCACCCAGCGCGTAGGCCGACTGCTGGTCTTCATCTTTGAAGGCAGCATTTTTCGGTGCCTGAGGCGCAGACTGTGGCGCGGCGGCTGGTGCAGCCTGTGGCGCCGCAGCGGTATCTGCCGCCATTGCCAGCGGAGCATTCAGCGCAACAGCCATGGTGGTAGCTAACAATGTGACTTTAAACAGTGATTTCATCCATTCTCCAAAACCGAAGCGTCTAACCTCGGGAAACATTGCGGACTTCAGGGTCCACACTATAACTTTACGTGGCAGTGTCGAACACTCCCACAATGTAATTACCCGGTTAACCTCCGACCTTTATAACATCGGGAAGTTTCATCAGAGATGATGCCGCGCTGCCTTTTTTCAAGCGCAACGCCTCCGGGCGTGAAAAAAACAGGTGATTCCTGGCATTCAGATCGTAGAATCACGCCCCGAGTCGCACCTTAACAGAGGAACAGGTCATGCAACAATCTGAGTGGGAACAGCGTCTGGAGACGCTGGAGAGCAAACTGGCCTTTCAGGAGATGACTATCGATCAGCTGAACAGCGCGGTCGTTCAGCACGAGCTGGAGATGAATAAGATGCGTGAGCAGATGCGCATTTTAACCGACAAGCTCAAAGCGAATGCGCCATCGATCGTCGCCTCACAATCTGAAGAGACGCCACCACCGCACTACTGATCGCGGGCTATCTGGCCCCGGCTTATCCGGGCAGAACCAGAATGCGCGCCAAAAGAAAGGCCACCCGAGGGTGGCCTTGAAAGGTCTGTTGAGACTTAGTGGCTGCAGCCGCAGCCGCCAGTGCCACAACCGCCTTTACCCTGATCATGGTCGTGGTCGTGATCATGGCCGTGATCGTGGTCATGATGATGGCCATCTGCACCGTGAACATGGCCATGAGCCAGTTCTTCCGGCGTGGCTTCGCGGATAGCAACCACTTCAACGTTGAAGTTCAGGTTCTGACCCGCCAGCATGTGGTTACCATCAACCACGACGTGATCATCTTCCACTTCGGTGATTTCTACCGGTACCGGGCCCTGATCGGTTTCTGCCAGGAAGCGCATGCCAACCTGCAGTTCGTCAACGCCCATGAAGACGTCTTTAGGAACGCGCTGCACCAGGTTATCGTCATACTGACCGTAGGCATCGTTTGCCGGGATATGCACGTCAAACTTGTCGCCGGCAATGTGGTTTTCCAGCGCATTTTCCAGACCAGAAATCAGGGAACCATGACCGTGCAGGTAGTCTAACGGTGCACTCACCGGTGACTCGTCAACTAACACGCCGTCTTCTGTACGTACCTGATAGGCCAGGCTTACCACCAGGTCTTTTGCTACTTTCATGATATCTCCTAACCGTTGAGAGCTGAGATCCCGTCTCATTGGTCTATTCTTTCGTGCAATAACACCAACCAGAAAGGTTCGGGGCTGAGTACAAGAGGGTTTTCACTTTCTCTTGCGACTACAGCGTTAATGGCGACAATTGTAACGGAATTCAATCCCGCTGTAAGTCCAGGCGTAAAAAAAGCTGCGCCATTCCGCTACTCAGGATGAAAAATACCGATAACCTGCTCATTAGTGCGAACCTGATCGCGCGCCTGCTTATCGGCCTCACGCATCTGGTGACCACACTTCACGCACTCCACCACATCGACATTATTTTCACGCCACATTGCCAGCGTGTCCTTCTCCTGGCAGTGCGGGCATGTCGCACCAGCAATAAAACGTTTACGCATTAGCTTCTGCCTGTTTAAAGAGGTTATTCATCATCGTCCCAGCCGTCGATCTGCCGCTTTTCGCGCTGCATTTCGCGCTGGAAGATATCTTCCAGTTCGCGCCGCGCTTCACGGACGCGCGAAGCCTGCGCGCTTTCAGAGAGATTGGGCATCAGCTCGCGCAGCATCCGCATATCAAGATGGCGGAAATACTGCTGGGCGCGGTGCGCCTGATGCGGATGCATCCCCAGCGTCATCAGCGTTTTACGTCCCAGCTCCAGCGCACTGGAGAAGGTCTCACGCGAGAACTGCGTGACGCCCGCCTGAAGCAGTTCATGCGCTTCTACACGGCCCCGGGCGCGCGCCTGAATCTGCAACTGCGGAAAATGCTGCTGGCACAGATGTACAATCGTCATCACATCTTCGGGCTCGTTACAGGTGATCACAATCGCCTGAGCGCTGGCCGCACCGGCGGCCCGCAGCAACTCCAGTTCGGTGGCGTCGCCGTAATAGACCTTATAGCCATATTTCCGCATCAGACTGACTGCACTGATATCGCGCTCAAGCACGGTGATGCGTTTGTTATTCGCCATCAGCAAACGCCCCACGACCTGCCCGAAGCGACCAAAGCCCACCACAATCACCTGCGGCTGATCGTCTTCGACAAAGTGTTTCTCTGCCTCGTCATCCGGCTCATTGAAGCGGCGTGCCAGCAGACGATCGATTCCCTTCATCAGCAGCGGCGTGGTCATCATCGACAGGGTTACCGTCACCAGCAGCATCGGCAGTTGATCGCCAGAGAACAGCTTTGCCGAGGAGGCCGCGGAAAAGAGCACAAAGGCGAACTCGCCCCCCTGACTCAGTACGCCAGCGAACTGCTGCCGCTCAGAGCTGCGCAAGCCATAAATGCGCGCCAGCAGATAGAGCACCAGCGTTTTCACCGCCACCAGCGTCACGACGCCCAGCAGGATGGTCACAATATGGGTATAGAGCACACCGAGGTTGAGCGCCATGCCAACCGAAATAAAGAACAGGCCCAGCAGTAAACCTTTAAACGGGTCGATGGCGACTTCCAGCTCATGCCGGTACTCGCTCTCCGCCAGCAGGATCCCGGCAATAAAGGTCCCCAGTGCCATCGACAGACCCAGCGCATCCATAAACAGCGCCGAGCCCAGCACCAGCAGCAGCGAAGCGGCGGTAAAGACTTCGCGCACGCCCGACGCAGCGATGTAACGGAAGATAGGCCGCAGCAGATAGCGTCCGCCTACCAGCATGCCGGCAAACGCCAGTACTTTCATGCCGACCTTCATCCAGTCGATATGACCGCTGTCGGTTCCGGCCAGCAGCGGGATCAGCGCCAGGGCTGGGATCACCGCGATATCCTGAAACAGCAACACTGAAAAGCCCAGTTGCCCCGCTTCGCTGCGGTTCATGCCTTTATCCATCATCAGCTGCAGGGCCATAGCGGTCGAGGACATCGCCAGACCAATCCCGCCAATGATCGCCGCCTGCCAGCTAAAGTTGGTCAGCCACAATAAGCCGCCCAGAATCGCCGCTGAGAAGATCACCTGCGCCGCGCCGACGCCAAAAATGGAGCGGCGCAGCGCCCACAGCTTTGCCGGGTTCAGCTCCAGCCCGATAATAAACATCAGGAACACCACGCCGAGCTCAGAGAAGTGCAGAATCTCGTCGACGTCGCTGATAAAGCCTAATCCCCACGGGCCGATAGCGATACCCGCCACCAGATAGCCCAGAACTGCACCAATACCGAGGCGCGCCGCCACCGGTACAATCAATACCGCCGCGACCAGATAAATCACCCCGGCGGTCAGCAGCGTTTGCCCTTCCATCTATACCCCTCCATTCGGCAGCGGTGCCGCCAGCCAGTCGCCATAGGCGCGGGCGTAATTTTTCATTAATTCAGGACTCTGACGACGCGCCCAGTAGACGATCATCGGCGGCATCCAGTGCATACGGCACATCTGCGCAGTCAGCTCAAAAGGACGCATAATGTCATTGAGCGAATAGCGGTTCAGACCCTGATGTCTGAAGGCACTTTCCGGTTCTCCGGTGGTGACGACACTGCGCCAGTACTTTCCTTCAAGCGCATTGCCATCCACGCCATTGGCGAAACCGCGCGACAGAACCCTGTCCAGCCACTCTTTCAGCAGCGCCGGACAGCTATAGGTATAGAGCGGATGCTGAAAAATGATGACATCATGTTCACGCAGCAGCTGTTGTTCATGGTGAATATCGATAAAAAAATCCGGATAGGTTGCGTACAGATCGTGCACGGTAACGTGTTCCAGTGCCTGAGCCGGCTGCAGCAGAATCCGATTGGCGATCGAATCCTGTGATTCCGGATGAGCATAAAGCAGCAAAACCCTGGGTGGCTGCGACATCCTTTCCCTCCAAAGCGTCGTCATTGGTGCGGTTTTCCGCTACCATGCACGACGCAGCAAAATCTCATTATGTTGCCAGTAAATTAACATATTCTGACGATACGGCGCTTACATGATTGTCTTCTCAGCCTTACAAATTCGCCGCGGCATCCGCGTCCTGCTCGACAATGCCACCGCCACCATTAATCCCGGCCAGAAGGTCGGGCTGGTGGGTAAAAACGGCTGTGGAAAATCCACGCTGCTGTCGCTGTTAAAAGGTGAAATCACCAGCGATGCCGGTACCGTCACTTTCCCCAGTCACTGGGCGCTGGCCTGGGTGAATCAGGAAACCCCTGCGCTGGATAAAGCCGCGCTGGAGTACGTGATTGATGGCGATCGCCAGTTTCGCCAGCTTGAGGCAGAACTGGCGGACGCCAATCTGCGTGACGATGGCAATGCCATCGCGCTGCTGCATGGCAAGCTGGACGCGGTGCAGGCGTGGAGCATCCATGCGCGCGCCTCAAGCCTGCTGCATGGTCTGGGCTTCAGTCAGGAACAGCTGCAACGCCCGGTCAGCGACTTCTCGGGTGGCTGGCGCATGCGCCTCAACCTGGCACAGGCGCTGATTTGCCGTTCCGATCTGCTGCTGCTGGATGAACCGACCAACCACCTCGATCTCGATGCGGTGATCTGGCTGGAGCGCTGGCTGAAGAGTTATGAAGGCACGCTGATTCTGATTTCGCACGATCGTGATTTCCTCGATCCCGTCATCGACAAAATTATTCATATCGAACAGGAGTCGATGTTCGAATATACCGGCAACTACAGCTCCTTTGAGCGGCAGCGCGTCGCCAAACTGGCTCAGCAGCAGTCGCTGTATGAGAGCCAGCAGGAGAAAGTGGCGCACCTGCACAGCTACATTGATCGCTTCCGTGCCCAGGCCACCAAGGCGAAGCAGGCGCAGAGCCGCATCAAGATGCTGGAGCGCATGGAGATGATTGCGCCCGCCCATGTCGATAACCCATTCAGCTTCACTTTCCGCAAGCCGGAGAACCTGCCTAATCCGCTGATGAAGATGGAGAAGGTCACTGCGGGTTATGGCGACCGTATTATTCTCGACGCCATCAAGCTCAACCTGGTCCCCGGCTCGCGCATCGGCCTGCTGGGACGTAACGGTGCCGGTAAATCGACCCTGATTAAGCTGCTGGCGGGTGAGCTGGAGGCGATGGACGGCAAGATGGGTCTGGCGAAAGGGATCAAGCTCGGTTACTTCGCTCAGCATCAGCTGGAGTATCTGCGAGCTGATGAGTCACCGCTGCAGCATCTGTCGCGTATTGCGCCTGAGGTGCTGGAACAGCAGCTGCGCGACTATCTGGGCGGCTTCGATTTCCGCGGCGATAAAGTCACTGAAATCACTGAGCGCTTCTCCGGCGGAGAGAAAGCGCGACTGGTGCTGGCGCTGATTGTCTGGCAGCGCCCTAACCTGCTGCTGCTGGATGAACCCACCAACCACCTCGATCTCGATATGCGCCAGGCGCTGACCGAAGCGTTGATCGACTTCGAAGGTGCGCTGGTCGTGGTATCGCACGACCGACATCTGCTGCGCGCGACCACCGACGATCTCTATCTGGTGCATGATGGCAAAGTGGATGTGTTTGAAGGCGATCTCGAAGATTATCAGAAGTGGCTGAGCGATCTGCAGAAGCAGCAGGCGCAACAGGATGCCGCGCCGAAGCAGGATAACGGCAACAGTGCCCAGGCGCGTAAAGACCAGAAGCGTCGTGATGCTGAACTGCGCACCCAGACGCAACCGCTGCGCAAAGAGATAGAGAAGCTGGAAAAGCAGATGAGCAAATGGCAGAGCCAGCTGGCCGAAGCCGAAGCTCAGCTCTCAGACAGCGCTATCTATGAACAGAGCCGTAAAGCGGACCTGACCACCGCGCTGCAGCGTCAGGCGGAGAGCAAATCTGCGCTGGAAGAGGTGGAGATGGCGTGGCTGGAAGCGCAGGAACAGCTCGAACAGATTATGGCCTCATAAAAAAATCTCCCCGCTCGCGGGGAGATTCTCTTTTAACGGGGTTTATCGCCCAGCACCGTTGCCCGCTGCATGATGCGCCGGGCAGGATAGTAATCAGCATTGGCATAATGCTGCGTGACCCGATTATCCCAGATAGCCAGATCGTCTGGCTGCCAGCGCCAGCGCACCTGAAACTCCGGTTTGGTGGCGTGCGCAAACAGAAAGCCCAGCACCGCATCACTCTCTTTCTCGCTTAAATCGACGATCCGCGAGGTAAAGCCCTCATTCACAAACAGCGCTTTTTTGCCGCTGACCGGATGGGTGCGGATAACCGGATGCTGCACCGGCGGATGTTTTGCTACCGCCTGCTGCCAGCGCTGATGCTCCTCCTCCGTTTTGCGGTACTTATACTCCTGGAATGACTTTTTGAAATCATGCTCGGCATGGAGACCTGCCAGCAGCTGCTTAAAGGGTTCAGAGAGCGCTTCGTAAGCCGCAATCCCGCTGGTCCAGAGCGTGTCACCCCCCGACTCCGGTAACACCTTCGAGGCCAGCAAGGCGATCGCTGGCGGCGTATCAATAAAGGTGACATCGGTATGCCAGTTGTCATTATCTGGCGGATTATCCTGATGGGTATCCAGCACGATAATCTCCTCGACGCCTTCCGCATGCGGATAGACCGGATGGATATGCAGATCGCCAAAGCGGATTGCCAGCGCGCGGTGCTGTTCCGGCGTTATTTTCTGGTCACGCAGAAACAGCACCTGATGACGAAGCAGGCCATGATAAAGCTGCTCAAACTGAGCATCACTCAATGGGCGAGACACATCCAGGTTTGAGACCTGCGCGCCAATGTACGGGCCAAGCGGGGTAAAACTGAGACGTTCGTTCATGATTGTTCTCCACTCCAGGGCGTCAGACGGCGCTGCAACGCGCGGAGCCCGAGTTCTAAGCTAAAAGCAATAAAGGCGATTACCGCGATACCCGCCAGCACCACATCGGTGGCGAGGAATTCTCCTGCTGACTGCACCATAAAACCCAGACCCCGCGTGGCGGCAATCAGCTCAGCGGCCACCAGCGTTGACCAGCCAACCCCCAGACCGATGCGCAGACCGGTGAGGATCTCCGGCAACGCGCCTGGCAGAATCACCCAGCGCAGCAGTTGCCAGCGGTTAGCCCCCAGCGAGCGCGCCGCACGCAGTCGGACCTGCTGCGTGTTACGCACACCGGCCAGGGTGGAAAGCGTCACCGGCGCGAAAATCGCCAGATAGATCAGCAGGATTTTCGAGGTCTCACCAATGCCGAACCAGATCACCATCAATGGCAGATAGGCGAGTGGCGGAATCGGGCGATAGAGTTCAATCAGAGGATCGAGCAACCCGCGAGCGACCGGGCTGAGGCCCATCAGGATCCCTACAGGAATACCGATGGCGGCAGCGGCAGTCAGCGCAATCAGCATTCGTGTCAGGCTGGCGGCCAGATGCTGCCACAGCGTGGCATCCATAAAGCCCTGCGCGCTGGCAATCAGCAGCAGCTTGCTTAACACCTGCTGCGGCGACGGCAGGAACAGCGGGGCAATCAGGCCCAGCGCGGTCACGCCCCACCAGAGCAGCAACAGCAGAGAGAGACTCAGCATGCTCAGCGTGAAGGCGGTTGAAAACGGCCAGCGCAAACGACGGCGCACCGGCAGAGACTTGTCATTGATGAGTGCACTCATGCAAACGCCTCCCGCTGATCAAAGACCCGGCTCAGCACATACTCGCGCTGGGCGATAAACTGCGGATCGGATTTGATGCTGCGGCACGACTCTCCCGCGGCAAAGCGCTGACCAAAGCCAGGACGCAGCCGCTCTACGATGCGGCCCGGTCCTGGCGACAGCAGAATCAGTTCGCTGGCCAGGAAAATCGCCTCTTCTATGTCGTGCGTAATCAACAGAATCTGTTTACCGCTGTCGCGCCACAGCGTCAGCAGCAGGGTTTGCATCTGCTCTCGGGTAAAGGCATCCAGTGCGCCGAAAGGCTCATCCAGCAATAGCAGTTGTGGATCGGTAGCCAGCGCACGCGCAATGCCCACCCGCTGACGCTGACCACCGGACAACTGCCAGATGGCGCGCTTTTCCGCACCTTCAAGCCCCACCTGCCTGATTAACCGGCGGGCAATCGCGTCGCGATCCGGGCGTGACATCCCCGCCAGCTGCAGGCCAAAGGCGACGTTATCCAGCACGTTGCGCCACGGCAGTAATCCTTCATGCTGAAACACCACGCCGCGCTCCGCACCAGGCCCGGTCACCGGCTGGTTATCCAGCGTGATGCTGCCCGACTCCACCGGCAGGAAACCGGCAACCAGATTGAGCAGTGTGGTTTTGCCGCAGCCGGAGGGGCCGAGCACCACCAGCAGTTCATGGCTATCCAGCTGCAGATTGATATCCTGCAACACCGGCTGTCCGGCATAACGGGCATTAAGGTGAGCGATGCGCAGCATAGTGCCTCCTTAAGGTTTAACTAATGGCTCGACGAAACGGGAGGTCACATAGCTGCTGTAGTCGTTATCCGCCTGCGGCACCCGGCCCTGTGCTTTCAGAAACTGCGCGGTATCGACGATCGCTTTATTGACCGGTTTGCCCAGTTGCTCAACCTGCTGCTGCGCCGTGAGGTAGGTATTGCCCTTCACCAGACCGGGCACCTGTGCTTCCGGCACACCGCTAAGGCGAGAGAGTTTGCTGAGGTTATCGGACTGCTTCAGCCAGCTGTCGGGGCTGTTCAGGTAGGCCTGCTGCGCGTCAAGCGCGCTGCGGGCAAAAGCAGTCACGATCTCCGGATGCTGCTGAGCAAAATCTTTGCGTACGACCCAGACATCCAGCGTCGGCGATCCCCAGCTTCCCACTTCCGCAGAGTCGGTTAACACTTTGCCCTCTTTTTCCAGCTCATTAACCGCCGGTGCCCAGACGTAAGCGCCATCAATGTCGCCACGCTGCCAGGCAGCAATAATCGCTGGCGGCTGCAGATTGACCAGCTGTACCTGGGACGGTTTGATGCCCCAGTGTTTCAGAGCAGCCAGCAGGCTGTAGTGGGTGGTAGAGATGAACGGCACCGCGATGCGTTTGCCAATTAAATCTTTGGGCGTAGTGATGTTCTTCTTCACCACCAGCGCTTCAGAGTTGCCCAGCTGAGAGGCGAGTAAAAAGGCTTCAATCGGCAGCTTCTGCGCCGCCGCGACCGCTAACGGGCTGGAACCGATATTGCCAATCTGGACGTCACCGGACGCCATCGCACGTAATACCCCGGCGCCGCTGTCAAACTTGCGCCAGTCAACGCTGGCCCCGCTTTCTTTCGCAAAGCTGTTGTCAGCCTGCGCCACTTTCGCCGGCTCAGCCGAGGTCTGGTAAGCCACGGTGACATTGACCGCATCAGCCCGAAACGCCAGCAGCGCCAGCGCTGCGGCTAAAAAAGTTAAACGTGTTGCTGCCATGATCACTACCCCACCGTTTTTATAGTGGAGGCAGTGTCTCTGCGCGCTATAGTTTCATAAAGGAATTAAAAATTATCCCTAATAGAAATAAGTTCTTAGATCACTATCTGCAAAACTAAGTCAAAAATCGCAAATGCTGAAAATAGCTAAAGTAAGCAAAAATGTCAGGCGCTCACATTGTCCCTGTGCTATTCATATGCGTTCCCAATTATTGCCTGTTAAGGTTTCTGAATCCGATGTCGATCGAGAAAGTCGCTCAGCTGGCTGGCGTCTCCAAAGCCACGGTATCGCGGGTTCTCAACGCGCATCCCGGCGTGAAGCCCGATACGCGTGAGAAAGTTCTGGCGGCAATCTCTGCCTGCGACTATCAGCCCAACTTACTGGCGCGTCAGCTGCGTACGTCGCAAAGCAACATGCTGCTGGTGCTGATCTCGGATATCACCAATCCCTTCTGTTCACGCGTGGTTCAGGGCATCGAGGCCGAAGCGGAACTGCACGGCTATCACATCCTGCTCTGTAACTCCGCCTCGCAGCTCCAGCGTGAAGCCGCTTATCTCTCCCTGCTGACCGGAAAAGTGGTGGATGGCGTAATTACGATGGATGCGGCCTCCGGTTTACAGGATTTGCAGGCGCTCATTGCCGGGGCGCCCTGGGTGCAGTGCTGCGAATTTGATCCGGATATCCCCGCCTCCTCGGTCAGCATTGATCACCTTGAAGCCGCGCGCGACACCGTCCACTACCTTGCCGGTAAAGGGCGTAAACGCATCGGGCTGATCAATGGCGACATGCGTTACCTTTACTCGCATCATCGTGAAAAGGGCTACCGGCAGGCGATTGAGGAGCTGGGGTATGCGTGGTCCGGCGTCTCCTACACTTACGAAATCTCCTGTGAGGCGGGCAGTCAGGGGCTAAGGGAGTTGATGGCGCTGCCGGAACCGCCGGATGCGGTGTTTGCGGTTTCAGATGTGCTGGCGGTAGGCGTGGTGCATGCGGCGCTGGAAGCGGGTCTGCGCGTGCCGGAAGATCTGGCGGTGGTCGGGTTTGATGGCGTGTCGTTTACCCGCAGCCTGAATCCGCCGCTGACGACCATCGAGCAGCCGATGAACCAGCTGGGCGCGCGTAGCGTGCAATTGCTGCTGCAAAAGATCCGCAACGCTAATGCGCCAGTCATCCGCGAGGTGCTGCCGTGGACGCGCGTTGAACGCGCATCCAGCTAACTTAGTGCCAGATTAACAGCACGCAGGCAGCGGTCAGCAGCCCCATAGCGAGATTAAAGATTTTCCAGGCGCGACGGCTGCGCAGAATGCGGCCGATCATCGCACCAAATCCCATCCAGATAACACCCGATACCAGATTAACCAGAAACATGCCGATGCTTATCGCCATCACTGAATGGCGATACGCGTCACCGGCCAGGCTGAAGCTGGCGACCGCGCCCAGCGCCATCAGCCAGGCCTTGGGATTGATCAACTGCAACAAGCCGCCCTGCCAGAAGGGCATCGGCGCATCCGGCGCCTGATCGGTTTCCAGCTTCTCATAACTGGCGGTAGCGATTTTCCACGCCAGCCAGAGCAGATAGAGGCTACCGGCGATTTTCAGCACCAGGTGCAGCGAAGGATAGAGCAGGATCAGCCCGCCGACGCCAAAGGCCACCATCAGCAGCATCACCTGCATTCCGATCATGATGCCAATCATCAGCGGAATGGTGCGCATAAAGCCAAAATTAGCACCCGAGGCGGTGAGTAACATATTATTAGGCCCGGGCGTAATGGCCGCGACCCAAAGAAATCCCAACATTGATAAGAAAAGACTCAGTTCCATGGCAATCGGGTACTCCTTACCCTGCAAGAAAAAACTTATCGAAGCTAACAGTGTGATATGGAACAGACAAGCTTTTACCACATGAAATTTACCGGACCGGAAAACGAGCACTTCACGCCTCCTGAGAGTCTGCGTAATGCGCACCTGCAGACCCTGCTGCCGCGCCTGCTACGTCGTCGTATCACGGGCGATCCCCACTGGCAACGTCTCGACCTGCCGGATGGCGACTTCGTCGATCTCGCCTGGAGTGAAGATCCGCAGTTCGCGCAGCATAAACCGCGCGTGGTGCTGTTTCATGGGCTGGAGGGCAGTTTTCATAGCCCCTATATTCATGGACTGATGGCGATCTGCCATGCGCGCGGCTGGCTGGCGGTGGTGATGCATTTTCGCGGCTGCAGCGGCGAACCGAATCGGCTCAACCGCATCTATCACTCCGGCGAAACCGAAGATGCCCGTTTTTTTCTGCACTGGCTACGCACCCGCTGGGGCCGTGTACCCACCGCGGCGGTGGGTTTCTCGCTGGGCGGTAACATGCTGGGCTGCCTGCTGGGCCAGCAGGGCGCAGCCGCTGAGGTAGACGCGGGTGTCATTGTCTCCGCTCCGCTGCTGCTGGAGCCCTGTAGCCTAAAACTGGAACGCGGCTTCTCACGCGTCTATCAATACTATTTGCTGGCGCAGCTCAAGAAAAATGCCCGCCGCAAACTGCACGCCTGGCCGGATACGCTGCCGGTCAATCTGGCGCAGCTGAAAGCGCTACGGCGACTGCGCGACTTTGATGATGCCATTACCGCCCGCGCCCACGGTTTTCTGGATGCGGCCGATTACTATCATCGTGCCAGCGCCATGCCCTGGCTGAAGCACGCAGAGAAACCGCTGCTGATCATTCACGCCAAAGATGATCCTTTTATGAGTGATGAGGTGATCCCGCACAGCAGCCAATTATCTGCCACTATTACTTATCAACTGACACCACACGGCGGCCATGTAGGTTTTGTTGGTGGGACATTACGCCAGCCTGAAATGTGGCTGGAACAGCGTATCCCCCAGTGGATCGCCCCTTTTCTGGATAACTGATCTCGTGATTATTCCCTGGCAACAGGTCTCACCTGAGACCCTTGAAAATCTGATTGAAACCTTTGTGCTGCGCGAAGGCACGGACTATGGCGAGCAGGAACGCAGCCTGATCGACAAGGTGGCCGATGTGCGACGTCAGCTGGAAACGGGTGAAGTGGTACTGGTGTGGTCGGAACTGCACGAATCGGTCAATATCATGCCGCGCAAAGAATTTCGTGGCTGATGCACCCAACGGCATTTCGTGTTAACAATGCCTATTGCCCGACCTCACAGGGAGCTTTTCTATGTCTGCACGTCATCCCATTATCGCGGTGACTGGTTCCAGCGGCGCAGGGACCACCACCACCAGCGTGGCGTTTCGCAAAATCTTTCAGCAGCTCGATCTTCATGCGGCGGAGCTGGAAGGTGACAGTTTTCACCGCTTTACCCGCCCTGAAATGGATATGGCGATTCGTAAGGCGCGCGATTTAGGACGTCATGTCAGCTACTTCGGCCCGGAAGCCAATGACTTTGGCCTGCTGGAGCAGAGCTTTAAAGAGTATGGTCAGAGCGGACAGGGCCAGTCGCGTAAATATCTGCATACCTATGATGAAGCAGTGCCGTGGAATCAGGTGCCCGGCACCTTTACGCCGTGGCAACCGCTGCCGCAGAACACCGATATTCTCTTCTACGAAGGGCTGCACGGCGGCGTGGTAACGGCGCAGCACAACGTAGCAGAACAGGTTGATCTGCTGGTTGGCGTGGTGCCGATTGTGAACCTGGAGTGGATACAGAAGCTGGTGCGCGACACTGGCGAGCGCGGCCATTCACGTGAAGCGGTCATGGATTCGGTAGTGCGCTCGATGGAAGATTACATCAACTTCATCACACCACAGTTCTCACGCACTCACCTCAACTTTCAGCGCGTCCCGACGGTCGATACCTCAAACCCGTTCGCTGCCCGCGCTATTCCGTCACTGGATGAGAGCTTTGTGGTGATCCACTTCCAGGCGCTGGAAGATATCGACCTCCCCTACCTGCTGGCGATGCTGCAGGGCTCGTTTATCTCGCACATCAATACGCTGGTGGTGCCTGGCGGCAAAATGGGTCTGGCGATGGAGTTGATCATGGGTCCGCTGGTGAAGCGGCTGATGGAAGGCAAACGAATAGAGTAAGAGGCCAGCAAAAACCGCTCTGAGAGCAGATGTCTTTCATAAAGATGGTAAAACTGGCTTTCCTGCGGCTAAAGACTTACCGCTGAGCAGGCTTCAGGGAGCATACACCTTTCGCAAAGACGCAAAACCGCCATCCCTGGCAGGCTCAGCGCGGGCCATCCCTGGCCCGCGATGCTTTGCTACAGGTATATGCTCCCTTCGCTTCACGTCCGGCAACCGCATCCGGTTTCAGGAAGGTCGCTACAGACAACGCCTGGGCAGAAAGAATCTGGCAGCAATAGATAAGTTCAACACGCAGGGAACCGGGTCAGAAGAGGAAAGCGTCCCGCCTCCCGGATAAAAACGCCGGGAGCGTTTTTGAACAACGCAACGCGTTGGCCCGGCTACGGGCGCACCTCAGGGATGAGGTGCGTAATCGCGCGGGCCGAGCGGCCAGGGATTGGCTTAAGCGACTTTCCGATCTGACCCGGTTCCCAGCGCAGGCACAGTATCAAAGCGGATTCCCGGCCCAGGCACAGTCCTAAAGCAACCTGCATCAGATACTGGAAGTGAAGTTAGCAGGTCTGCAATAACCCCTGCGGCTACTAAAGTTCGATCACTTCATAGCTATGGGTAATGTTGACGCCTTTACCCAGCATGATGGCCACAGAGCAATATTTTTCAGCAGAAAGATCCACGGCGCGTGATACCGCTTTATCCTGGAGGGCTTTACCACTCACGATAAAATGCAGGTTGATGTGCGTAAAGATTCGCGGCGCCTCTTCACGACGTTCTGAGGTCAGTTTTACTTCACAATCAGCCACATCGTTTCGGCCTTTTTGCAGAATTGATACCACGTCAATCGCGCTGCATCCGCCCGCCGCCATCAGCACCATCTCCATTGGGCTGGGCGCTTTATCACCCGAATTTCCATCCATCAGTATCTGATGGCCGGATGAGGATTCTCCGAGGAATGTCAGCCCTTCTACCCATTTCACTCTTGCCTGCATGATTTTTGCTCCGGAATACGCTGTTTTGTCGCCAGAGTACGCTTTCGCCTGGTAAACAGCAATCCAGAGAAATCCGCCCGTAGCTGAAGCGAGACAACAGAAGACAGTCGGCAAAAGCTGTGCTACAAACAGTGCTGAAAATATTTTTCGTCACCCGATGACGAAGCCGGGAAGGATGATGCGCACTGCGCCTGATGCGGCCCGAATAATTTCCTGAAATGGAAACGCTTGAAGCTTTCACCGCCTGACAGGGAAAACTGCCCCCTGTATTTTGGGCACGATTACAACAGAGGATAATAGCGAATGGTTCTCGGCAAACCGCAAACAGACCCTACACTCGAATGGTTCCTGTCCCATTGCCATATTCACAAGTATCCATCCAAAAGTACGCTGATTCACCAAGGTGAAAAAGCAGAAACGCTTTACTACATCGTGAAAGGTTCCGTTGCGGTTCTGATTAAAGATGAAGAAGGCAAAGAGATGATTCTTTCCTACCTGAATCAGGGCGATTTTATTGGTGAACTTGGCCTGTTCGAAGAAGGCCAGGAGCGCAGCGCCTGGGTACGTGCGAAAAGCGCGTGCGAAGTGGCGGAAATTTCTTACAAGAAATTCCGTCAGCTGATCCAGGTTAACCCTGACATCCTGATGCGACTCTCATCGCAGATGGCGCGTCGCCTGCAGGTGACGTCTGAAAAAGTGGGTAACCTCGCTTTCCTCGACGTAACCGGACGCATTGCACAGACCCTGCTCAACCTGGCGAAGCAGCCAGATGCCATGACGCATCCCGACGGCATGCAAATTAAAATCACTCGTCAGGAAATTGGCCAGATTGTTGGTTGTTCACGTGAAACCGTGGGCCGTATTTTGAAGATGCTGGAAGATCAGAACCTGATCTCCGCACACGGCAAAACCATCGTCGTTTACGGCACCCGCTAATTCCTGTCACCCACGGCGTGATGGCAACATCACGCCGTTATTGTTTGTGTTGGGCCGATGTGGCGTCGAATTATTTACCATCCTGAAGTTAACTACGCCTTGCGGCAAACGCTGGTGCTCTGTCTGCCGGTGGCGCTGGGCTGGCTGGCTGGCGACCTGCAAAAAGGTCTGCTGTTCTCATTAGTGCCCGCCTGCTGCAACATCGCCGGTCTGGATACCCCGCATAAACGCTTCTTCAAACGCCTGATTGTTGGCGGCAGCCTGTTTGCCCTCGGCAGCTTTCTGATGCAGTGGCTCACCCTGCATGCTATTCCGCTGCCGCTGATCCTGTTTGCTATGCCCTTATTGCTCGGCGTTACCGGGGAGATCAGCCCGCTGCATGGCCGTCTGCTGCCCGGCACCCTGATTGCCGCCATCTTTACCCTGAGCCTGATTGGCCGCATGCCAATCTATGTTCCCCCGCTGCTCTATATCGGCGGCACGCTATGGTACGGGCTCTTTAACTGGTTCTGGTTCTGGCTGTGGAAAGAGCAGCCAATGCGCGAAAGCCTGAGCCTGATCTACCGCGAGCTGGCTAACTACTGCGACGCAAAATATACCCTGCTGACGCAGCTGACCGATCCGGAAAAGGCGCTGCCGCCGCTGCTGGCTCGTCAGCAGAAAGTGGTCGATCTGATTAACACCTGTTATCAGCAGATGCATATGCTGTCGGCAAGCCGCGATCACAGCCATAAACGGCTGACGCGCGCCTTTCAGGTGGCGCTGGATCTGCAGGAACATATCTCGGTCAGCCTGCATCGGCCGGAAGAGGTGCAGAAGCTGGTCGAACAGAGCCACGCCGAAGCGGTGATCCGCTGGAATGCCAAAACCATCTCGGCCCGGTTGCGGGTGCTGGCGGATAACATTCTCTATCACCAGCTACCCGATCGCTTTGCGATGGATAAACAGCTCGGCGCGCTGGAGAAAATCGCCCATCAGCATCCCGACAATCCGGTGGGTAACTTCTGCCTTTACCACTTCAACCGCATCGCGCGGGTCCTGCGCACCCAGAAACCCCTTTATCAGCGCGATCTGATGGCTGACCGCCAGCGCCGTCTGCCGCTGTTACCGGCACTGCGCAGTTATCTCTCGTTTCGCTCATCGGCCCTGCGCACTGCCGGCCGCTTTGCGGTGATGCTGATGCTGGGCAGCGCGCTGGCGCTGTTCTTCAACATCCCCAAACCCTACTGGATCCTGATGACCATCATGTTCGTCAGCCAGAACGGCTACAGCGCTACCCGTGTCCGCATTCAGCACCGGGCGCTAGGCACTTTTGCCGGTCTGGTGATCGCGGCCGCCACGCTGCGCATGGCGGTGCCGGAGTCGCTGGTGCTGCTGATCATGCTGGCAATTACTTTTATCAGCTATCGCTTTACCCGCCAGTTTTATGGCTGGTCGATGATTGGCTTTACGGTCACGGCGGTTTACTCGCTGCAGTTGCTGTCGCTGAATGGCGCGCAGTTTCTGCTGCCGCGACTCATGGATACGCTGATGGGTTGTCTGATCGCCTTTGGCGGGATGCTCTGGCTGTGGCCGCAGTGGCAGAGCGGCTTACTGCGGCAGAACGCCCATGACGCACTGGAAACTTATCAGGATGCGCTGCGGCTGTTGCTGGGTGACGAACAGTCACCAGAGAAACTGGCTTATCAGCGGGTGAAGGTCAATCAGGCACACAATGCGCTGTTTAACTCACTGAATCAGGCGATGCAGGAACCCGCGTTCAACTCCCGCTATCTGAGTGATATGCGGCTTTGGGTCACGCACAGTCAGTTTATCGTCGAGCATATCAACGCCATGACGATTCTGGCGCGTGAGCACACCATGCTCACTGCCTCGCTGGCTGAGCGTTACCTGCAATCCTGTGAAATCGCGCTGCAGCGGTGTCAGCAGCGGCTGGAATATGATGGTGAAAGCTCACAGGTTAACCTGCTGGATGAGCTGGAGAACATCAGTGAGGGACCGATCACGGTGGTGGAGCAGCATGTGCGGCGCATTCTCGATCATCTGAGCGTGATGTACACCATTTCATCGCTGGCGTGGAACCAGCGGCCGCAACATGGCCGCTGGCTGATCAGACGCTTACGTAAAAACTAAGCTAGCCGTTGAGCACGTTGCCGACGGCCGTGGCGAAGCGGCTCATGCCCTCTTCGATGTCGGCAGGCTCAATGATCAGTGACGGGGCAAAACGCATCACGTCAGTGCCGGCAACCAGCACCATCACGCCTTCTGCGGCCGCGGCATTCAGGATGTCGCGTGCTTTACCGGCATGCTGCGGTTTAAGCGCCGCGCCAATCAGCAGACCCTTGCCACGAATATCGCTGAAGAGATCATACTTCGCATCGATGGCCTGCAGCGCCGTGACAAAGTGCTGACGACGTGTCTCAACGCCTGCCAGCACCTCCGGCGTATTGATAATATCTAGCGCGGTTTCGGCGATGGCGCAGGCGAGTGGATTGCCGCCATAGGTGGTGCCATGCACGCCCGGCGCCATGGTCGAGGCGATCTCGTTAGTGGTCAGCATGGCGCTGACCGGGAAACCGCCGCCCAGCGCTTTGGCTGAGGTCAGAATATCGGGCTGGATGCCATAATGCTCATAGGCGAATAGCTTGCCGCTGCGCCCCATGCCGCTCTGCACTTCATCCAGCACCAGCAGCGCCTGGTGCTGATCGCAAAGCTCACGCAGTCCCTGCATAAATTCCTGCGTTGCGGGCACGACGCCGCCCTCACCCTGAATCGGTTCAACCACAATGGCGCAGGTATGATCGTCAATGACCGCTTTCACTGCGTTCAGATCATTGAACGGCACATGGACGATATCCGCCGGTTTAGGCCCGAACCCATCAGAATATTTTGGCTGTCCGCCGACCGTGACGGTAAACAGCGTCCGGCCATGAAAGGCGTTATGAAAGGCGATAATCTTACTTTTGAATGGGCTGTGACGTTTGCAGGCGTAGTAGCGCGCCAGCTTAAAGGCGGCCTCGTTGGCTTCGGCCCCGGAGTTAGCGAAGAAGACCCGCTCGGCAAAGGTCGCCTGAATTAACTTACTGGCAAGACGCAGCGCCGGTTCGTTGGTGAAGACGTTGCTGGTGTGCCACAGCGTCTCGCCCTGACTTTTCAGCGTCTCGACCAGCGCAGGATGGCAGTGTCCAAGTGCGGTGACGGCGATACCACCTGAGAAATCGATATACTCTTTGCCCTGCTGATCCCATACACGACTGCCCTTGCCTTTTACCGGCACGAACTGCGCAGGTGCATAAACAGGCAAAATAACGTTATCGAACGTCTCCCGCGTGACCGCAATTTTTTCCGCTGCCATTGATGACCCCATTTAGATGATTGATGTGCAACTTTGAAATAATAATCACAAAATATGCATAAAAAATCACTCAAAGGCAACTTATTGCTCAAGGAAATTGCGCAGCAGCTGATGTCCCTGCTCGCTGAGAATGCTTTCGGGATGGAACTGCACGCCTTCCAGCGCCAGGGTTTTATGGCGGAATCCCATAATTTCGTCAGGCTCGCCGTCACGCACCGTCCAGGCAGTCACCTCGAAGGCATCTGGCAGGGAGTCGCGCTGTACAATCAGCGAATGGTAGCGGGTCACGGTCAGTGGATTATTCAGAGTGCGGAACACGCCCTGTCCGGTGTGCTGAATCGCAGAGGTTTTGCCGTGCATCACCTGACGCGCACGCACGACCTGCGCGCCATACGCCTGCGCAATTGCCTGATGGCCCAGACAGACGCCCAGTACCGGCAGCTGACCGGCGAAATGCCGGATCGCCGCCAGCGAAATGCCTGACTCCGACGGCGTGCAGGGGCCAGGGGAGATCACCAGATGAGTCAGCGGTAACGCCGCTATCTGCTCCAGCGTGATGGCATCATTGCGCACCACCTGAACCTGCGCGCCCAGCTCGCAGAAATATTGATAAAGATTCCAGGTAAAGGAGTCGTAATTGTCGATAAGCAGCAGCATGGCCAGTCCAGAATAATTACCCGCGCCGCTATTCTACGCGGTTAAGCCGCCTCGCTCACCACTTTCGCAAATACCTGCTCCAGCAGAGTCAGGTCTCCGGCCACACCGGCCTGATTCGCCGCTTTCCAGCTTTCAGCGTCAGTCTCTTCCCAGGAGAGCAGATAACCGGCATGCAGCGCCAGCTGTTCAAAGAAAATCCGCTGCGCCCGACCGTTGCCGTGGCGGAAAGGATGCAACATATTGATTTCGCAGTAGTAGTGGGCAACACGCTCAATAAACGCGTCACGTGGCAGGTCAACGAGTCCCTTCTCCTCCTCCAGCGCGGCCATCAGGGCGTTACCTTCCTTTTCGATATATTCGAAATGACAGAACGGCGTCTCATCGCGCCAGATATCGATAGTGCGCAGTTCACCAGCCCAGCTGTAGACGTCCTGAAACAGCGTACGGTGGATCTGGCGCAGGTAAGGCAGTCCAGGATTACGTGGGCCAAGCTCCAGCGTGGCGGCACGCGCCGCACTAAAACTCAGCTCCGCCTTACGCAGCTGCGCGGCATCGTGAATATCGGGCAGGTTTTTCAGCACATTGTCATGCTGCCACAGGTAGGGATCCTGGCTGACGGCGGTATTAGAGTCCATATTGCCTCCTCAGTGACGCCAGACGTGCGGCCGCATCATCGCTGTTTACGCTGGTTTCATTTGGCGAGAAGCCTTCCAGCCGACAGCTGGCCTGATAGCTGGCGCTACGCCGCTGTCGCCACAGGGTGACCTTCTGTTTTTCGGTGAGTTTGTTCGCCATGCCGCCTCCTGCTCAGGTTTTTGCCCTAAGTATAAGAGCAAATTCTGGCTTTGCCGGATGCGGCAGGCGGTCGCCATCCGCAGATGGCGACGAACGGACTTAAGGCAGGACTTTGGCGGAGAGGATAACTACCGGTTTGGATGGAACATTCTGGTAAGGACCCACATCTTTGGTCGGTACCTGAGAAATTTTTTCAACCACATCCTGACCTTTCACAATCTTACCAAATACGGCATAGCCAAAATCGCGCTGTCCGTGATCGAGGAATGCATTATCCGCGACGTTGAGGAAGAACTGGCTGGTCGCACTGTCTTTATCGGCGGTACGCGCCATGGAAATCGTGCCACGCAGGTTACGCAGGCCGTTATCCGCTTCATTCTTGATCGGCGCGTTGGTCTGCTTCTGCTGCATGTCCGTAGTGAAGCCCCCACCCTGCACCATAAAGCCCGGGATCACGCGGTGAAAAATGGTGTTGTTGTAAAAACCGTTGTTGACGTAATCAACGAAGTTTTTCACAGAAACCGGCGCTTTCTGGTTATTCAGTTCGAGTTCGATATTGCCGGCGGAGGTGGTGAGCAGAACGTGGGTGTCACCTTTTGCAGCCAGCGCCTGGGCGGAAACGGAAGAGAGCGCTAACAGGGTGATGGCCGCTGTTAAAGTACGTTTAAACATGAAAGATTCCTTACCTGGGAGAGCGGGCACAAAAACGTGATTGATTGTAAAGAGACTCTATTCCAGGAGCCAGCGTTTTACCTATATTTACGCTGTGGCAGCAAATGAGGGGAGCAAACGTTAAACCCCGGCAATTACGTGATTAAAATCACACAACACATGAAATATGGATCTCTGGTTTCACTGGTTGTTTATTAAGATCACGGTTCCGTTTACACTTTCTGACACTTTTTGGCACCCGGTTCTCAACAGGTTCAGAACATGACAAACCGTAATCGTATTGGCCTCACCTGGATAAGCTTCTTCTCCTACGCGCTTACCGGCGCGCTGGTGATTGTTACCGGCATGGTAATGGGCGATATCGCAAAAGATTTCCAGATCCCCATCTCCAGCATGAGTAATACCTTCACCTTCCTCAACAGCGGCATCCTGGCGGCGGTTTTCCTGAACGCCTGGCTGATGGTGATTGTGCCACTGAAGCGTCAGCTGATTTTCGGCTTCGTCCTGATGGTACTGGCGATAATCGGGTTGATGACCAGCCGCGATCTGACCGTCTTCTCGCTCTGTATGTTTGTGCTGGGCGTGGTCAGCGGCATTACTATGTCGATCGGCACCTTCCTGATCACCCATATGTATGAAGGCCGCCAGCGCGGTTCGCGCCTGCTGTTTACCGACTCCTTCTTCAGCATGGCGGGCACGCTGTTTCCGGTGCTGGCGGGGATTCTGCTGGCGCGTCAGCTGCCGTGGTACTGGGTCTACGTCTGCATCGGCTTTATCTACGTCGCGATCTTCATCATGACGCTGTTTGTCGAGTTCCCGGTGCTGCGTAAGCCTGAAAACAGCCCGACAGTTGAGAAAGAAAAATGGGGTGTGGGCGTGCTGCTGCTGGCAGTGGCGGCGCTCTGCTACATTCTGGGCCAGCTTGGCTTTATCTCCTGGGTGCCGGAATATGCCACCAAAGTCATGGGCATGAATATTAATGATGCCGGACAACTGGTGGGCAGCTTCTGGACCGCTTATATGGTGGGGATGTGGGCCTTCAGCTTCCTGCTGCGCTTCTTCGATCTGCAACGCATCCTGATGGTGCTGGCGGGACTGGCTACCGTGCTGATGTACTGGTTCGTCAGCAGCCAGGATGCCAGTATGCTGAAGTGGATCATTATGGTGTTGGGCTTCAGCTCGAGCGCAATTTACACCACCATCATCACGCTCGGCTCGCTGCAGACCAAAGTGGCGTCACCGAAACTGGTGAACTTCATTCTGACCTGCGGCACCGTTGGCACTATGCTGACCTTCGTGGTGACCGCGCCGATTGTTGAGAAGAGCGGCGTGCACACGGCGCTGGCCACCGCCAACGGCCTCTACGCGGTGGTGTTTGTGATGTGTGTCCTGCTGGGGCTGGTCACTAAACATCGCTCGCACGGTCACGTTACGCATTAATCATTCAGGGCGGCGATAGATCGCCGCCCTGCTTTAACGCCGGAAGTCTATCCGCTCCCGCTCCCGCCAGTAAATCTCGCTTTCTGCGGGCTTTGTCTCTGCCACCACAATGCCGCGACGCAGTGAGTAGCGCACCGGAACCTGTCTTCTTACTGCATCAAAACCACTCTCTGCCGGCAGAATAATCAGGCTGGCATCGTTGCCGGTCTGAATGCCATAGCCTGACAGCTGCAGCGTCTTCGCGCTGTTATGCGTAATCAGATCCAGACCCGCATCAATCTGCTCATAGCCCATCAACTGACAGACGTGTAAGCCCATATGCAGCACCTGCAGCATGCTGGCGGTACCCAGCGGATACCAGGGATCGAACACATCGTCGTGGCCGAAACAGACGTTAATCTCCGCCTCCAGCATCTCTTTCACCCGCGTAATGCCGCGCCGCTTAGGGTAGGTATCAAAGCGGCCCTGCAGGTGAATATTGACCAGCGGATTCGCGACAAAATTAATGCCCGACAGCTTAAGCAGTCGAAACAGTCGTGAGGTATATGCGCCATTGTAAGAGTGCATCGCGGTGGTATGACTGGCCGTCACGCGCGCGCCGTTGCCATCGCGATGCGCCAGCGCCGCCACGGTCTCCACAAAGCGCGACTGTTCATCATCGATCTCATCGCAGTGAACATCGATCAACCGATCGTAGCGGTTAGCCAGCGCAAAGGTTTTATGCAGCGACTCAACGCCATATTCACGGGTGAATTCGTAATGCGGGATCGCGCCGACCACATCCGCGCCCAGCCGCAATGCCTCCTCCAGCAGCGCTTCACCGTTGGGATAAGAGAGAATACCCTCCTGGGGAAAAGCAACAATCTGGATAGTGATCCACGGCGCCATCTCCGCCTTCAACTCCAGCATCGCTTTAAGCGCCGTCAGTGACGGGTCAGAAACGTCAACATGAGTACGGACAAACTGAATGCCGTTGGCAATCTGCCACTTCAGCGTCTGCATCGCCCGCCGCTTAACATCTTCATGACTGAGCATGGCTTTGCGTTCAGCCCAGCGCTCAATGCCTTCAAACAGCGTACCGGACTGGTTCCAGGCGGGTTCGCCAGCGGTCTGAGTCGTATCCAGATGAATATGCGGCTCAATAAAAGGCGCGCAGGCTAAGCCACCCTCGCCGTCCAGCGATTCATCCGCCGGTGAAGCGTGCTGCGGCTGGGCTGAGAGCCGGGCAATTTTGCCATCGGCGATGGCGATCTGCCATAACCCATCCCGCCAGGGTAAACGCACGTTATTGATCCACTTAGGTGACATCATTGCCGACTCCTTTTCCGGTTTTGTGTTTTAAAACTAACACGATTCAGGTGACCCGCCGCAAGCCCGAATAATCAGCGGGTTAGCCGCACCAGAAAAAATTATTTTAAATCAACCATATACCTCTTAATGGGTATATGGCGTCGTGGTTGATGTATATCAATAAGTGCCAGAAACGGCGCGCTATTGTAGCCGCAGATATCGCAAATTTGAGGCAAAAATGAGCAAGCACAATGTCGTCGTTATCGGTAACGGCATGGTCGGCCACCGCTTCATAGAAGAATTACTAGAGAAAGCGGAACCTGACCAGTTTTCGCTGACCGTCTTTTGTGAAGAACCCCGCGTCGCCTATGATCGTGTCCACCTGTCCGCCTACTTTTCCCATCACACCGCTGAAGAATTGTCGCTGGTTCGTGAAGGCTATTACGACAAACATCAGGTCAATCTGCTGCTGGGTGAACGCGCCATCACCATTAATCGTGATGAGAAACTCATCCACTCCAGTACCGGTCGCGCAGTGCATTACGATACGCTGATTTTTGCCACCGGCTCTTATCCGTGGATCCCGCCAATTAACGGTGCTGAAGGCAGCGACTGCTTTGTCTATCGCACCATCGAAGATCTCAACGCCATCGAAGCCTGTTCGCGCCGCAGCAAACGCGGCGCGGTGATTGGCGGCGGCCTGCTGGGGCTGGAAGCGGCGGGCGCACTGAAAAATCTGGGCATTGAAACCCACGTCATTGAATTTGCGCCGGTGCTGATGGCGGAGCAGTTAGATCAGCAAGGCGGTGAGCAGCTTCGTCGCAAGATTGAGCAGATGGGTGTACGGGTCCACACCGGTAAAAACACCCAACAGATTGTGCATCACGAGCAAGGCGGCAAAACGCTGCAGTTTGCTGATGGCAGCGCGCTGGAGGTCGATTTCATCGTCTTCTCCACCGGCATTCGCCCGCAGGACAAACTGGCGAAGCAGTGTGGATTAGCACTGGGGCCGCGCGGCGGCATCGCCATTGATGACCAGTGCCGGACCAGCGATCCCACTATCTACGCTATCGGTGAGTGCGCTGCCTGGCAGAATCGTGTCTATGGCCTGGTAGCGCCGGGTTACAAAATGGCCCAGGTCGCCAGCGACCATCTGCTGGGCCGCGACAATGCGTTTACCGGCGCGGACATGAGCGCCAAACTGAAGCTGCTGGGTGTTGATGTTGGCGGCATTGGCGATGCGCGCGGCACCACGCCAGGCGCTCGCAGCGTGGTCTGGCTGGATGAGAGCAAATCGATCTACAAGCGCCTGATTATCAGCGAAGATCAGAAAACCCTGCTGGGTGCCGTCCTGGTGGGCGACACCAGCGACTATGGCAACCTGCTGCAGCTGGTGCTGAATGCTATTCCGCTGCCTGCTAATCCGGAAGCACTGATTCTGCCAGCCGGCAGCGGGGATAAACCGGCCATCGGCGTCGATTCTCTGCCTGATACCGCACAAATCTGCTCCTGTTTTGACGTCAGTAAAGGCGACATCATTAAGGCGGTTCAGGGTGGCTGTCATACCGTGGCAGCACTGAAAAGCAGCACCCGTGCCGGCACCGGTTGCGGCGGCTGTATTCCACTGATCACCCAGGTTCTCAACAGTGAACTCAGCCGTCAGGGCATTGAGGTCAATAACCATCTTTGCGCCCACTTCGCCTGGTCACGCCAGGAGCTTTATCACCTGATTCAGGTAGAGGAGATTAAAACCTTTGACGAACTGCTGGCCCGCTATGGTCAGGGTTACGGCTGTGAAGTGTGCAAGCCGGTGGTTGGCTCACTGCTCGCCTCCTGCTGGAATGAGTATGTGCTCAAGCCCCAGCACGCGCCGTTGCAGGACAGCAACGACCTCTACCTTGGTAACATCCAGAAAGATGGCACCTACTCGGTGATCCCGCGCTCGCCCGGCGGTGAAATCACGCCCCAGGGACTGAAAGTGATTGGCGAGATCGCCGAGCGCTATCAGCTCTACACCAAAATTACCGGCTCTCAGCGCATCGGTCTGTTTGGCGCGCAGAAAGACGATCTGCCCGCTATCTGGTCACAGCTGATCGACGCCGGATTCGAAACCGGCCAGGCCTACGCCAAGGCGCTGCGGATGGCGAAAACCTGCGTTGGCAGCGCCTGGTGCCGTTATGGCGTGGGTGACAGCCTCGGCTTCGGCGTGATGCTGGAGAACCGCTACAAAGGCATCCGTACGCCGCACAAGATGAAGTTTGGCGTCTCTGGCTGCACCCGTGAATGTGCAGAAGCACAGGGCAAAGATGTCGGCATTATCGCGACGGAAAAAGGGTGGAACCTTTACGTCTGCGGCAACGGCGGCATGAAGCCGCGCCATGGCGATCTGCTGGCGGCCGATCTCGATCAGCAGACGCTGATCACCTATCTCGACCGTTTCATGATGTTCTATATCCGCACCGCCGACAAACTGCAGCGCACCTCGCTGTGGCTGGAGAGTCTGGAAGGCGGCATCGACTATCTGCGTAAGGTGATTGTGGATGACAAACTTGGCCTCAACGGCCAGATGGAGCAGCAGCTGGCCGCACTGCGCGCCAGCGTCAGCTGTGAATGGAAAGCGACGCTGGAAGATAAGGATCACCTGACGCGCTTTGCCCACTTTATCAACTCGCCGCAACGCGATCCTGGCGTGCAGCGGGTCGCGGAGCGCGACCAGCACCGCCCGGCACGCGCCGATGAACGCATTGCCGTGACCCTGATTGAGGAGACCGAATCATGAGCCAGTGGAATCCGGTGTGCCCGCTGACGCAGATCCTGCCCGCTACGGGCGTCTGCGCGCTGGTCAAAGGCCAGCAGGTTGCTATCTTCCGTCCCCGCAACGATGAGCAGCTCTATGCCATCAGCAATATCGATCCCTTTGCCGATGCCAGCGTGCTGTCACGCGGCATTATTGCTGAACATCAGGATGCGCTCTGGGTTGCCAGCCCGCTGAAAAAGCAGCGTTTCCGTCTTAGCGATGGCTACTGCATGGAGGATGAAACGCGCTCCGTGGCGGCCTGGCCGGTGCGGGTCAATGCCGGACAGGTTGAAGTCTGCCTGTAACTCCCGTCAACAGCCCGCCTCCGCGGGCTTTTTTAAGGACGTCTGATGGACTACTTCCCCTTGTTCTGCCGCCTGCAGGGCCGACGCTGCCTGCTGGTCGGCGCAGGTGACGTGGCTGAGCGGAAAGCCCGCCTGCTGCTGGAGGCCGGCGCCGAGCTGCTGGTCGGTGCCCTTGATTTCTCCCCCGCCTTCCGGCAATGGGCGCAGCAGGAAACCATCACGCTGCTGCCAGGGGCGTTTGATCCGCACTGGCTCACCGGCTGCTGGCTGGTGGTCGCCGCGACCAGCGATGATGCGGTTAATCAGCAGGTGGCTGAAGCCGCCGAAAAACAGCAGATCTTCTGCAATCTGGTGGATGCGCCGCAGCAGGCCAGCGCCATTATGCCGTCGATTATCGATCGTTCCCCGCTGATGGTCGCCGTCTCTTCCGGTGGACGCGCGCCGGTACTGGCGCGCCTGTTGCGGGAGAAGCTGGAGGCGATGCTGCCGCAACACCTTGGCCAGCTGGCTCAGCTGGCAGGCACTCTGCGCGCGCGGGTGAAACAGCAATTCAGCTCTGTCAGTGCCCGCCGCCACTTCTGGGAACGCTTCTTTAACAGCGAGCGGCTGGCCCAGACGCTGGCCAACGGCGACAGTGAACGCGCGGAGCAGATTACCGACCAGCTCTTTAACGCTGACCTTCGCCAACAGGGTGAAGTGGCGCTGGTCGGTGCCGGTCCGGGTGATGCCGGATTACTGACCCTTAAAGGCTTACAGCTGATCCAGCAGGCAGACGTCATCGTCTATGACCGGCTGGTCTCCGATGAGATCCTGAATCTGGTGCGCCGCGATGCCGAGCGCATTTTTGTCGGGAAACGCGCCGGACATCACTGCGTACCGCAGGATGAGATCAACCAGCTGCTCTGCGAACAGGCGCAGCGTGGAAAACGGGTCGTGCGGCTGAAAGGCGGCGATCCCTTTATCTTTGGTCGCGGCGGTGAAGAGCTGGAAGCGCTGGCGCAGCGGCAGATTCCGTTCAGCGTGGTGCCGGGGATCACCGCCGCATCGGGCTGTGCGGCTTACAGCGGTATTCCCCTGACCCACCGCGATCATGCGCAGAGCGTCAGACTGGTTACCGGACATCTGCAGAAAGAGGGCTCGCTCGCCTGGCAGACGCTGGCGGCGGAACAGCAGACGCTGGTCTTTTATATGGGGCTCACGCAGGCCGGAGAGATTCAGCAGCAGCTGATAAAGCACGGTATGCGCAGCGATATGCCGGTGGCGCTGGTGGAAAACGGCACCACTACGCGTCAACGCGTGGTCACCGGGACACTGAGCGAGCTGGAAGCGTTAGCCGGTCAGGTGACCAGTCCCAGCCTGATGATCATCGGCAGCGTGGTAAGTCTGCGTGACAGCCTGCGCTGGTTCTGAGTCCGGCAAATAAAAACGGCGGGCACAATGCCCGCCGTCCTGGTTGTCTGCTCAGCCATTACGGCATCGCGACAAAGCCTACCGCCTGATACACCTTCTTCAGCGTTTCCTGCGCCTGTGCGCGTGCTTTGGCCGCGCCATCACGCATCACCTGCTCCAGCAGTGCTTCATCGTTGCGGAAGCTGTGATAACGCTCCTGCAGCTCAGAGAGCATACCCGACACAGCATCGGCTACTGCGCCCTTCAGGTGACCATACATCTTGCCTTCGAACTCCTGCTCCAGCTCGGCGATAGTTTTACCGGTCACGCCCGACAGAATATCCAGCAGGTTAGAGACGCCTGCTTTCTCTTTGATATCGTAGCGCACCACTGGCGGCTCTTCAGAATCGGTGACGGCGCGTTTAATCTTCTTCACGACCGCTTTCGGATCTTCCAGCAGGCCGATCACGTTATTGCGGTTATCGTCAGACTTGGACATCTTCTTCGTCGGTTCCAGCAGCGACATCACGCGCGCGCCAGACTTCGGAATCAACGGCTCTGGTACTTTGAAGATATCGCCGTAGATCGTATTGAAGCGGTGCGCGATATCGCGGCTCAGCTCCAGATGCTGCTTCTGATCTTCACCCACCGGCACCTGATGGGTCTGATAGAGCAGAATGTCAGCCGCCATCAGCACCGGATAGTCGAACAGACCGGCGTTAATGTTCTCTTCGTAACGCGCTGATTTATCCTTAAACTGCGTCATGCGGCTCAGTTCACCGAAGTAGGCATAGCAATTCAGGATCCAGCTCAGCTGCGTGTGCTCTGGCACATGCGACTGAACGAAGATGGTGCTTTTTTGCGGGTCTATACCACAGGCCAGATAGAGCGCCAGCGTGTCCAGCGTCGCTTTACGCAGTGCAACAGGATCCTGACGCACGGTGATAGCGTGCAGATCAACGATGCAATAAATGCAGTGGAAATCATCCTGCATCTGCACCCACTGACGCAGCGCTCCCATATAGTTGCCAATGGTCAGTTCGCCGGACGGCTGTGCGCCGCTGAAAACGATGGGTTTCATACTTATGTCCTGATATTTACAGCCCCAGAGCGGGCAAAAGTTCGTCGAAAGAGTCGAGGGTTAAATCGGGCTGGCTGGTGGCAATCGGCTCGCCATAGTTATAGCCAAAGGTCATGCCGATATTGGGTACGCCCGCCGCCTGTGCCGCCTGGATATCATTGCGTGAGTCGCCGACAAACAGCAACTCATTCGGCAACACACCAAAGGTGCCCAGCACCATAAAAATTGCCGCAGGATGCGGTTTTTTAACCGGCACATCGTCGCCACCGATAATCAGCGAAAACGCATCAGCAATGCCAAGCGACTCCAGCAGCGGTGCCACAAACGGCGTCGGCTTGTTGGTGACTATCGCCATCGGCAGCCCGGCGGCCTTTAAGGCGGCCAGCGTCTGCTTTACCTGTGGAAACAGCGTACTGCCCGCATCCACGGTATCGGCATAATGTCGGTCAAACAGCGCCCGCGCATCACGCTGCTCTTCCGGCTGCGGCTCACGGCCCAGCGCGAAGGTCAGCGCGCGGGCCATCATGATATCCGCGCCGTTGCCAATCCAGGTTGAGACACGCTCAAGGCCCGCCTGCGGCAGACGGAGGTCGTTCAGCGTGCGGTCAATCGCATCGGCCAGGCCGGGTGCGCTATCCACCAGTGTCCCATCGAGATCAAACGCCAGCGCACGAATATCAGTGAAATGAGCCATTGGCCTTCTCCAGTTCGTTGCGCATATCATCGATCACTTTTTTATAGTCAGGGTGACCGAAGATCGCGGAACCGGCGACAAACATGTCGGCACCGGCGGCAGCGATCTGGCCAATATTGTCGATCTTCACGCCGCCATCCACTTCAAGGCGAATGCTGTAACCGCTCTGATCGATACGCCTGCGCGCTTCACGCAGTTTATCCAGTGTACCAGGAATAAATGACTGACCGCCAAAGCCAGGGTTCACTGACATCAGCAGAATGATATCCAGCTTATCCATGACGTAATCGAGGTAGCTCAGCGGGGTCGCCGGGTTAAACACCAGACCCGCTTTGCAGCCATGCTCTTTGATGATTTGCAGGGTGCGGTCAACGTGTTCGCTGGCTTCGGGATGAAAGGTGATGTAGGTGGCACCCGCTTTGGCGAAATCAGGGATTAGCGCATCTACCGGCTTCACCATCAGATGCACATCGATGGGGGCAGTGATGCCATAGTCGCGCAGTGCTTTCAGCACCATCGGACCCATGGTCAGATTAGGCACGTAGTGGTTGTCCATCACGTCGAAGTGAACCACGTCACCTCCGGCCGCCAGCGCTTTGGCTGTGTCTTCGCCCAGGCGAGCAAAGTCCGCCGAAAGGATTGAAGGGGCCAGCAAATATTGTTTCATCCGATTCTCCCACTGTTGTGCGCCAGCACGCAGGCTGGCGTAATGCGTTGGTCGCGGACGAAACAGACTAGCTATAAAGTGCCAGCAGTTCGTCGACCTTGGTGCGACCCGTTATGCTTCGGCTGATAGAACGCCGGGCTTTGACCACATGTAACTCTGCATCCTGATACCATAAACGCGTCAGTGCAGTGTCGTGGTTAGAAATCAGTACCGGTATCCGGTTCTCCGACGAAGCCAGCTTTGCCGCTAACGCCGCCAGGTTCTCCTGCTCACGCAGGCTGAAGCTGTTGGTGTGATAAGCCGTGAAATTGGCCGTTGCCGACAGCGGCGCATAAGGCGGATCGCAATAGACTACCGAGCCTTTACCGGCATTGGTCAGGGTAACATCGTACGATTCACAGACAAACGTCGCTTTTTGCGCACGCTCGGCAAACCATAACAGTTCTGCTTCCGGAAAGTAGGGTTTGCGATAGCGGCCAAACGGCACGTTGAACTCGCCACGCAGGTTATAGCGACAGAGGCCGTTGTAACAGTGACGGTTCAGATAGAGGAACAACAGCGCGCGCAGGTAGGCGTCGGTGCTGGTGTTAAATTCGGTGCGACGCTGGTAATAACAGATCTCGTTGTTACTTTCCGGCGTAAACAGCAGCTGCGCGTCACGGATGAAATCCTCCGTGCGCGTTTTAACAATGTTATAGAGATTAATCAGGTCACTGTTGATATCAGCCAGATGGTAGCGATCAAATTCAGTGTTCAGAAACACCGAACCCGCGCCAACAAAGGGTTCTACCAGACAGTCGCCTTGCGGCAGATGGCGATGGATCTCTTCTACTAAGGGAAATTTTCCCCCTGCCCATTTCAGGAAAGCGCGATTTTTTTTCATGCTGTCGTGGTTATTACATCTTATTGTGAGGCTGTGGCTGGACCGACAGCAGATCTGCGCTTAAAACGGGGCCAGAAACTGGCCCCACATCCGCTATTGGCTGGCTTCTTTCTTCACCTGGCTTACTGGTTTAACCCACGGGTTCTTCGCACGCACTTCGGCAGGCAGTGAGGCTACCGCGCGTTTGGCATCAGCCGGTGTGGCATAGGAACCACTCACCAGCACGTACCACGACTGACCGTTACGGGTGGTTTTGTAGACGTGATACCCACTCAGATTCTGCTGCTTAGCCCAGGCATTCAGGCTTTCCGCCTTCGATGCACCGCTCAGCTGCAGGGTATAGCTGCCGCCTGGTAATGATTTGCTGGCTGAACTGCTGCCTGCCGCCGCAGTGGCCGGAGCAGAAGGGGCTGGCGTACGTGCTGGCGTGGTATGTGTTTTGCTGTCACGGGTTGCAGGCTTCGAAGCAGTTTTATGCGATGAATCGTGCGCCGGACGGGCAGAAGCGTTTGATTTGTTTGGCGTCTGACGGCCTGCAGGGGCCGTAACCGGATTCGCAGCCGTTCCGGCATTGCCGCTGACCGTGGCAGGGGCTGTTGGCAGTGAACTGCCACCCTGCGTGCCCATCGCGGCACTGTCGACCTGCTGCTGCTGATTACTCAGCGCGCTGTTCAGATCGCCCGGCAGCGTGACACGCTGCTGATTTGCTGGCGTCTCAACAGGGGCGGCCTGCGTAGGCGTTGAAGCCACAGGCGGCATTGAGACGTCGCGCTGCGGGTCAGACACAGCATTACCGCTGGTCGCCGCGTTATTTTCGCTGGTAGCTGGCGTGGTCTGCACGCCAGTCGGCGTCGTCTGTCCACCCGACATGGAAGAGGAGCCGGCCAGGTCGATATTCTTTTCGCTGCCGGAACCGCCACCAGCGGCAGGCGTATTGCCCGCAGTCGCAGGTTTTTTCTCATCCGGGCCATTCAGCGCCGAACCAATACCCAGTACCAGTAACAGCAGAACCAGGATCCCGACACCCATCATGATGCGCTGGCGCGAAACCGGTATTTTGGCTGCGGGAGACGACTTACGAGGGCGCGAGGGACGGCGATCGCTGGCGTCAGGTTTTAACTCATCTTCCGGTTTAAACTCATCCATTTTGCCTCCTCCGTAAAGCGGCATTCCGCACTGCGCACCCTGCGCGCCGCGTCACCACTCAACTGCTTAATCTCAGGATTGCTGACAATCATTAATTGCAGCCAGCACCATATCATGTGCCACGCTACCACGCACTTCAGAGCGGCCAATCGACAGCGGGAGTACCAGCCGCAATTCGCCCGCCAGAACTTTCTTATCGCGCATCATGTGCGGCAGATACATCTCCGCACTCATCGCCTCAGGCCCATGTACCGGCAAACCGGCACGCAGGAACAGGGCAATAATGCGATCCGTCTCCTGCGCCTGGAACTGCCCCAGGCGTTCAGCCGTGCGTGCCGCCATCACCATGCCCGCTGCAATCGCTTCACCGTGCAGCCAGTTGCCATAGCCCATGTGTGCTTCAATCGCATGACCAAAAGTATGGCCCAGATTCAGCAACGCCCGCTGACCGTTTTCACGTTCATCGGCGGCCACGACTTCGGCTTTCAGTTCACAGCAGCGACGAATGCAGTACGCCAGCGCCTGTTCATCCAGCGCCAGCAGGGCATCAAGATTCTGCTCCAGCCACTGGAAAAACGCACCGTCGAGGATGATGCCGTACTTAATCACTTCCGCCAGACCCGACGCCAGTTCGCGCGCGGGCAACGTCTGCAGACAGGCAGTATCAATCACCACCGACGCGGGTTGATAAAACGCGCCGATCATGTTTTTGCCCAGCGGATGGTTAACGGCCGTTTTGCCGCCAACCGAAGAGTCGACCTGCGACAGTAAGGTGGTCGGTACCTGAATAAAGCGTACGCCACGCTGATAACTGGCCGCAGCAAAACCGGTAAGATCGCCAATGACGCCGCCGCCTAAGGCGATAAGCGTCGTATCACGACCGTGCGGCTTTTGCAGGAGCGCGGTAAAAACCTGATCCATCACGGCCAGCGTCTTATATTGCTCGCCGTCGGGTAAGATCACCTGATCCACTTTTACACCTGCCGCCGTCAGCAGCGCCGTCAGCTGGTCAAGATAAAGCGGAGCCAGCGTCTGGTTTGTCACCACCATGGCGTTTTCGCCCGCGGTTAGCGGCCAAAAAGAAGCCGGATCGTTAAACAGTCCGGCAGCGATAGTGATGGGGTAACTGCGTTCCCCCAGTGAGACGGTGATCTTCTCCATGATGCCCGATACCTGTTAAGGAGCCTTCGAACGTTGGATCAACTTTTTTCCAACATGTGGATAATCTGATTCGCCACCACTTTCGCACTCTGATCATCTGTGCGAATGGTTACATCGGCGATCTCTTCGTAGAGCGGGTTACGTTCGCCAGCCAGCGCTTCGAGCACTTCACGCGGCGGTGAATCCACCTGCAGCAACGGACGTTTTTTGTCACGTTGGGTGCGCGCCAGTTGCTTCTCGATGGTGGTTTCAAGATAAACCACAACACCGCGGGCGGAGAGACGATTACGCGTTTCCCGGGATTTGACGGAACCACCGCCTGTCGCCAGGACGATGCCTTGCTTCTCGGTCAGTTCGTTAATGATTTTTTCTTCGCGATCGCGAAAGCCAGCTTCGCCTTCGACATCAAAAACCCAGCCCACATCCGCTCCGGTGCGTCGCTCAATTTCCTGATCGGAATCGAAGAACTCCATGTTGAGTTGCTGAGCCAACTGACGGCCAATAGTGCTTTTGCCGGCACCCATCGGCCCAACCAGAAAGATATTGCGTTTCTCTGCCATTTTGTCGGTATTACTAAGAATTCGTTAATGATACCCCGCGTTCAGCATTTGCTGGCGGGACAGGAACTGAGACCTCATGAGCGTTAGCAAGAGTCAGATGAAAAATTATCTCAACACTCAAGGCTGTTTGGCAACCGATTATATTGCCTTCAGCACATCCATTTCTGAATTGGCCTGTGTTCGCGAAACTGTAACGCGCCAGCGCTGCGTCTTTACAACGCTGCGTACAGAGGAGTTTTCTGATCTGTTTGCCGGGATTTACCCAGCATAGACGGTTACACCGTATTGAAAATCGCTAAACCTTGTAAGCTAATTCCTCTCCTGCGTCAACGCAGATGGCCTTAAGGGACGCATTTTCCGTTTTATCCAGCCGTAAGCGCTGCTTCCCTGACCAATCGCGGCGTAATGAAGATCACCAGCTCTCTTTTTTTGCGCTGATCAGATTGCTGGCGAAACAACCCGCCAATCAGCGGCACTTTTCCCAGTAGCGGCACCTGATTCTGTCCGCGGGTGCGCTGCTGCTGAAAGATACCGCCTAACGCCAGTGTTTGCCCGTCACTGACCGTGACCTGAGTCTCAATTTCCTGTTTATCGATGGATAATATGTCGCTATCGCCGGTTCTGATGCTGCGACCCGGCATATTCTGACTGATATGGATCTTCAGCTGGATGCGGCCATTGCCGGAAATCGTCGGTGTCACCTCCATACCCAGCACCGCTTCTTTAAACTCAATACTGGTGGCACCGCTGTTTCCTGCCGACACTTCATAAGGAATTTCTGTGCCCTGCTTAATCGAGGCGGTCTGCTGATGTGAGGTAAAGAGGCGCGGACTGGCGATGATTTCAATCTGATTCTCCTGCTCCAGCGCACTTAACTCCAGATCCAGAAGCTGCCCTCCGATGCGCGCCAGCGCCATACCCACGCTGATGCCGGGTGAACTCACCGCCAGCGGAACATCCAGCCGGGGATGATGCAGGATATCTGTTACGGCGGCGTCCCCCGCCTGCAATCCCCACTTCACGCCCAGCTCCTGCAGATGCTCCTCGCTGATAGTAACGATGTGGGCTGACAGTTCAATCTGTTCCAGTGGCAGATCCAGCGCCCGTATCCAGCGCTCCGTCTCTTTTAAAGCCGCCGCACTATCGCGCAGTAACAATGCGTTGGTGCGTTTGTCGACCGTCACGCTACCGCGTGGTGTCATCAGCGACTGACGCTCACTCAGCAGGCTGGCATACACCTCGCTGGCGCTGGCATAACGCAATATCACAGCGCGCTGTTGCAAAGGAACCTGCTGCAACTGCGACTGCTTCTCAGCCTCACGTGCCTGCTGCTGAGCCTGCTGCCAGCTTTCCGGATAGACCAGCAGGACATTATCCTGTTCAACCAGCGTCAGCTTTGCCATGCGCGCCACCAGGTCGAGCGCCTGATGCCAGGGCAGGTTATCCAGCCGCAGCGATAACGAACCTTCAACCTCTGGCGCAATCATCAGATTGATCTGCTGATAGTCAGCCAGCGCCTGCAAAATACGCTCTACCGGAGCGTTATCAAAAGTCAGACTGAGAGGCTCCTCATCAGCGGCGTAAACCGGCAGCAGGCAGCTTAGTAGCAGCAGCAGAGTGGTTATCCTTATCATGCGAACGTCCTTTTAAATAAAATACGGTCTGTTGTGCGTTGCAGCTATTCGCCACCGCTAAGGTGAGGCTGCGGCGGGTCATATCCGCCAGTTGCCAGGGTGCGAATGGAAATGGCTTGCCGGTGCGGGCCGTAATACTCTCTCCCTGCGGGGTCAGCAGCCAGGCATGGAAATGCGCCTCCCGGCCAATAATCCCCTGCAGACGCCAGCCGGTGAGCGGTTCCACTGACGCCTCACAGACGGAACCGGCTACAGGCCGGAACGGATCGCGCGCCAGTACGCCGCCACAGCACAACAGTAAAATCAGCAGACTATGGCGCATCGTCAGGTTCCAGCCAGAGTTGAGCCACCAGGTACTGCGGCTGCGCCAGCAGCTGGAAATGCACCGGAAACGGTGCGGAGGCCTGGGCCAGCTCGGCAAAAAGCGACTGGAACGCCGGCCACTGCAGATGCAGCGTCAGCATGCGTGAGGGGGCGTCCGGCTGCCACTCTTCCAGCTGGCTACGGCGTGCCGCCAGGATCTCTTCCACTGCACGGCCCGATGCAGATGCTGATCTCGCGATCTGTATCGACTGCAGCTGCGCCTGCAACTGTGCATTATCAGGGTTCTGACGCCACTGGTGCTGGCGTAGCTGCAGAGTGCGGGTCAACTGCAACAGCGTCTGCTGTTCAGCAATTAGCGCCTGCTGCTGTGGCCGTAACCACAGGATCCAGGAGAGCAGCAGCAGACCGGATAAGAGCGCGGCGAGCAAGCCATAGCGCGCAATAGCGGCCATCTGCCACCAGCGCTCCCACCATTCACTCACTGTTCACCTCCTGCATCTCTGCCCTCAGTGAAAACCGATAATGGCCATCAGCCTGACGCTTAACCCCGCCCTGCTTCACCAGACCAAACAGGGCCACAGTGGTTAATTGCTGGCGGAACTGTCGGACTGCCGCCATATCCTGTGCCCGCCCCTCCAGTGTCAGATGGTTGTCGCGCTTCTCCAGCCGGGTCAGCCAGGCGGTGTCGGGCAGCAACGCGGGTAAATCGAGCCAGAACTGCTGCCAGGCGGCCAGTTGTGCAGCCTGCTGGCGATGCTTCGCCTGCTGTTTTTGCACGACTGCGAGCTGCTCCAGTAACTGCTTCTGTTGCGCTAACTGCTGCCCCAGGCTTTCCAGCGCCTGCTGCTGCGTCCTGCTCGCCTGCGCCACCTGCTGACGCGTCTGCTGTATCCGCCAGGTTTGCTGCATCACCACCAGTAACAGGGCGCCAGTCGCCAGTGACAGCACGACCAGGCTCTGTCGCCGCTGCTGTTGCCGACGGCGCTGCCGCCAGGGCAGCAGATTAACCGCGACCATCACTCATCTCCGTCGCGCAGCGCCAGCCCGGCCGCCAGCGCAAAAGCGCCCGGATTCTCCGGCAAAGGTGGCTGCTTATAACGAAACAGATCAAAAGGGGAAAACGCGCTAACGTCTGCGGGCAACGGCATCTGCTCTGCGGTACACCAGGCGACAGAACGCGCCCCGGGAAAGGCCTGCCGTTGCAGTGCCTCCAGCGTGGCGGCTTCGCCTGTGTCAGCAGCGGTGTGCGCATCGCTCCAGAGCCAGCGGTTATCCTGCTGCAGAACCAGCACCGCGTCGTCCTGCAGCGCTGCCTGCCGGGCTAACCGCTTCAGCGCCTCGGTGGTCAGTTCGAACACCTGCGGCTTTAAACCCGCCTGCAACAGGGGTGCCGCCCACTGGTCGATAATCTCCAGCCGCGCTGCCGTGACGCAGAGCTGCCCGCTCTGCAAATCCGGCCGGTAATCCAGCGCCAGCGCAGCGGGCTCCAGCGGAAAGAGACGGCGCGCGGCCGCCTGCACGTAGTGCCCCAGCGCGGGCTCCTTCAGCGACTGCGCAGGCAGGGGAAGCTGGCGCTGCAGCACCAGCTGGGCAGGCAGTCCGACCCGCAGCGAATAACGGCGTGGCAACCGCTGACGCCAGGTCGTTAAGGCCGCCAGTAATTCAGGCGAAGATTGCAGCACGCCGTTTCTTAACGTATCTTGCGGCAGCCGCTGCTGCCACCAGTGGCGTAGCTGCCAGCCATCACGACGAGGCTGGAGGGCCAGGGCGCAAATCTGCCTATTCTGAATATCCAGCCCAATTTGCCAGGTATGAAAAGCCATACGCGCGATCTCCTTATCGTCCGGGAAAATGGACATATCAAAGCGTCTGGCTTGCCTTTATACTACCGCGCGGTTGTTTATAAACTGCTCAAACGACAACAGATGGGAAATTCCAGGTGAAGTTCGTAAAGTATTTATTGATCCTTGCAGTGTGTTGCATCCTGTTGGGAGCTGGCTCGATTTATGGTTTATACAAATACATAGAGCCGCAGCTGCCCGACGTAAACACACTGAAAGATGTGCGTCTGCAAACCCCTATGCAGGTTTACAGCGCCGATGGCGATCTGATCGCCCAGTATGGCGAAATGCGCCGTATTCCTTTGACTCTGCAGCAAGTGCCACCTGTGATGGTGAAAGCGTTTATTGCGACCGAAGATAGCCGTTTTTATGAGCACCATGGTGTTGATCCGGTGGGTATTTTCCGTGCGGCCAGCGTTGCGCTGGTCTCCGGTCACGCCTCGCAGGGTGCCAGTACTATCACTCAGCAGCTGGCCCGTAACTTCTTCCTGAGCCCGGAACGCACCCTGATGCGTAAAATAAAGGAAGCGTTCCTGGCGATCCGCATTGAGCAGTTGCTGAACAAAGATGAAATACTTGAGCTCTACCTGAATAAGATCTACCTCGGCTACCGTGCTTATGGCGTTGGCGCAGCCTCACAGGTCTATTTTGGTAAGCCGGTTGACCAGCTGTCGCTGAGTGAGATGGCGATGATTGCCGGTCTGCCGAAAGCCCCTTCCACCTTTAACCCGCTTTACTCGCCGAGTCGTGCCCTGTCGCGCCGCAACGTGGTGCTGGCGCGTATGCTGGATCAGCATTACATCACGCAGCAGCAGTATGATGAGGCGCGTAATACGCCGCTGGTCGCGAAGTATCACGGTCCGGAAATCGCTTTCTCTGCCCCCTATCTCAGCGAGATGGTGCGTCAGGAGATGGTGAAACGCTACGGTGAGAATGCCTACACCGACGGTTACAAGGTCTACACCACCGTGACCCGTCGCCTGCAGGAAGCCGCGCAGACCTCAGTTCGCAATAACGTCATGGCCTACGATATGCGTCATGGCTATCGCGGCCCGACCAGCGTGCTGTGGAAAGTGGGTGAACCGGCCTGGGATCAGACGAAAATTGAGAAAGCGCTGAAGACGCTGCCGGTCTATGGTCCGCTCAATCCGGCAGTCGTAACCGAAGCGCGCAGCGATGAAGCGACCGTGATGCTGAAAGATGGCAGCAATGTGTCGCTGGCATTAGCGGGTGTGCGCTGGGCGCGTCCTTATAAGTCTGACACCGTGCAGGGCCCGACGCCGAAAAGCGTGACGCAGGTATTGCAGGCAGGCCAGCAGATCTGGGTGCGCAAAGTGGGTGATGAGTGGTGGCTGGGCCAGGTGCCGGATGTGAACTCGGCGCTGGTCTCGCTGGATCCGAATGATGGTGCGGTGCGCGCGCTGGTAGGCGGCTTTGCCTTTAACCAGAGCATGTTTAACCGTGCGACCCAGGCGCTGCGTCAGGTCGGCTCTAATATCAAGCCTTTCCTCTATACCGCCGCAATGGATCGCGGGCTGACGCTCGCCTCAATCCTTAACGATGTGCCGATTTCACGCTGGGATGCGGGTGCGGGTGCTGACTGGCGTCCCAAGAACTCACCGCCAACTTACGATGGTCCGATTCGTCTGCGTCAGGGTTTAGGCCAGTCGAAAAACGTGGTGATGGTGCGTGCGATGCGTGCGATGGGCGTGGATTACGCTGCTGAGTATCTGCAGCGCTTTGGTTTCCCGGCTCAGAACATTGTTCATACCGAATCGCTGGCATTAGGTGCGGCCTCGTTTACCCCGTTACAGGTGGTGCGCGGCTACTCCGTGATGGCGAATGGCGGCTTCCTGGTCGATCCTTACTTCATCACCCGGATTGAGAACGAACAGGGCGGCCTCGTATTTGAAGAGAAACCGAAGATCGCCTGCCCGCAGTGCAATCTGCCGGTGATCTATGGCGAGACCAAAAAAGCGCTGGCCCTGAATGAAGAGAGCGTCGAGAACGTTGCTGCCTCAAATAACAACCAGAATCAGGCCGTTCCTCAGCCTGAACTGGAGCAGGTTCCCGCTCAGGCACAACAGGGTGAGCAGCAATATGCACCGCACGTGATCAACACCCCGCTCACCTTCCTGATCAAGAGCGCGCTGAACAGTAACATCTTTGGCGAACCGGGCTGGATGGGAACAGGCTGGCGTGCCGGGCGTGACCTTAAGCGTAATGATATCGGCGGTAAAACCGGTACCACTAACAGCTCGAAAGATGCCTGGTTCTCGGGTTACGGCCCTGGCGTGGTCACCTCAGTCTGGATCGGCTTTGATGATGCGCGCCGCAATCTGGGCCGCAGCACGCTCTCCGGCGCCATTCCCGATCAGATTTCGGGCTATGAAGGCGGTGCGAAGAGCGCGCAACCGGCATGGGATGAGTACATGAAGAGTGCGCTGGATGGCGTACCGGTGCAGCCGTTAACGCCGCCGGATGGTGTGGTCACGGTGACGATCGATCGCAGCACCGGCAAGCTGGCAAATGGAGGGGGTAACACCCGTCAGGAGTACTTCATCAATGGCACCCAGCCAACCGAATATTCGGTTCATGATGTGGGTACCACCATTATGGATAACGGTGAGAGTCACGAGCTGTTCTGATGTGACCCACGAAACCGCACTGTAAAAAAGGCCGACGTCAGTCGGCCTTTTTTATTCAGTCACAGATGATATTCAGTAACTCAGCCGTCCCTGCTTCACCAGCCATTCGCGCGCCATAAACAGCGCACTGACATTACGTGCCTCGCGGAAATCGGGTTCATCCAGCAGCGACATCATATCGCTCAGCGGCCAGCGGTGGACAATCAGCGGCTCCGGCTCATCGCCTTCCAGCTTTTCAGCGTAAAGACCTTCCGCCACCACGATGTTCATTTTGCTGGAAAAGTAAGAGGGTGCCATGGTGAGTTTGCCCAGCGTTGTCAGCTGATCGGCACCAAAACCGACCTCTTCTTTCAGTTCGCGAACTGCCGCTTCATTCACGGTTTCACCTGAATCGATCAGCCCCTTGGGGAAACCAAGCTCATAGGTTTCCAGTCCGACGGCATACTCCTGAATCAGGATCAGATGGTCATCAATAATCGGCACAATCATCACCGCTTCACGCTCTGAGGGCTTCATCCGCTCATAAACGCGATGCGCACCATTGCTGAAAGTCAGATCGACCGATTCAATGGTGAATAACCGTGAACGTGCCACGGCGGTGATATTGAGGATGTCAGGTTTTTTTGGAATTTTCATATCAGCCTCAAATTATTTTGCGCCGGCTATCTGGAGCGAATTAGCATACCTAACCACAGGCAATTGTGCGACAGTCAGACAATCACGTTATCGTTACACAGATTACATCGATTGAATAACAGCCTTTGGTTATCAGTTAAGACTAAATTTGCATTAGTCAATATGCTGCGATAAGTTTCAGATAATACCGATATTTAATCCAGTCTGAGCCGGTTACCATTCGGACAAGGCAGGGTTTAACAAATGCTAATCAGATATACGCTGGCACTATTTCATCGGGTGTCTGACTCCTCAGGGTTATATAATCTTCCGGAATGCCTCTTTTATAGTGAGCATAACCGAAAGCGAAAGTTTAAAGTGAAGGCAGCATTTTGGCTGAATTGAGCAGAGCATGAGCACAATCTTGATGATCCTGGCCATAGTGCTGACCTGTTCAATCCTGGCAGGCATTGGGTTCTGGTACGCTATGCGGCATCGTCCGCCGTTGGCGAAACCTCTGCCATTTATCAGTCCGCCCTGCCGTAAACTCTCTGCTCAGGAGCGTGAGGCGGTTGATAAGTATGTCGCCGCGCTGGAAAAGCAGCCCCGTACCACGGTGACGACCGATAAGCGCAGCGCGTCCGAACGACTGACGCTGACGGCACAAAGCAACAATGTCTACCCCGTTACCCGTGCGATTACCCGCTACGGACTCTCTACGGACGATCCCCATAAATGGCGCTACTACCTTGATGAAGTTGAAGTTCATCTGCCGCCGCTGTGGGAACAGTACATCGCCGACGAAAACTACGTTGAGTTAATCCGCACCCAATCTATTCCACTGGTGATCTCGCTGAACGGCCACTCGCTGGTGGATTACGCCGTGGATCAGCAATCGCTGCCGACGCTGATGCGTCCGGTGTCGACCAACGCCTCTATCCGCAAAGCGGAAACGGAAAACGTCGAACTGCTGCAGGTGCGCAAAGAGACGCCGGAAGAGTATCGTCTGTCGCGGCCAGATGGCACGCGTGAAGCGGTGATCATCTCTCTTGCCTTCTTACTCTCCTTCTTCAGCCTGTTAGTCCCCGCAACGCTGATGATCTGGCTGGTGCTGACGGGTGCAGTCATGATTGCCGCCAGCCTGTGGCTGCTCTACCGCATTCCGGGTGAGCGCGGCCTGCGTGACATACACTGCCTGCGCGGCGCGCCAAAGCGCTGGGGCCTGTTCAGCGAATCGGACCAGGAGCAGAGCAATATCACACTGGGGATTATTGACCTCGCCTATCCACCACACTGGCAGCCTTATGTCGCGCACGATCTCGGACAGGTGACGGATGTGGAGATCTACCTTAACCGTCAGGTGGTGCGTCAGGGTCGCTTCCTGTCGCTACAGGATGAAGTCAAAAACTTCCCTATTCAGCGCTGGCGGAAAAACGTGGTGCTGGCCTGTGGTTCACTGATGGTGCTGACCATGCTGGTCACCTGGATCCCGCTCGGCATGCCGATCAAGCTCAGTCTGGCCTGGGCCAGGGGCACCGACAGCCTGGAGGTCAGCAGCGTCGATAAACTCAGCAGCGTGCCCCTGAATATTGGCGACAACCTCAAAGTGAGCGGTACCGGCATGTGTTCGGTGCCGGACAACTATCAGAGCAACCGAAGTTACGCCTTCATGCCGTTCGACTGCTCGGCAGTCTACTGGAATAACGCCACGCCGTTGCCGCAGCCACAATCGGACATTATTGATAAAGCCGCTGCTCTGCTGGAGACCACCACAAAGCAGCTGCATCCGGAAACCAATACCGATCCTAAACTGAATCCGCAGCTGGCCTCCGCGATTCAGAAGTCCGGCATGATCCTGCTGGATGACTTCTCCGATCTGGTGATGAAAACGCAGGATCTCTGTAATCAGCCACAGGATTGTATGCGCCTGAAAAATGCGCTGGTGAACCTGGGCAATGCCAAAGACTGGGAAGCGCTGATGCGTCGCGCAGATTCCGGCCAGCTAAACGGCATGAATGTGCTGCTGCGGCCGGTCAGTGCCGAAGCCCTGGAAAACCTGGTCAATACCGCCACCTCGACCTTCTTTTTCCGCGAAACCCGTCGTGCAGCAGAAAATCTTAACAGCCCGCCGCCAGGGGGTTTTCTGATCGTCAGCGACGAGGGTCGCCAGCTGGTGAATCAGCCTCAGCCAACCGTGTCGCTGTTTGATCTCGATCCGCCCTCTCAGTGGCGTGAACTGCAACGTATCTCCGCCATGCTGCTGCATACGCCTTTCAGCGCCAGCGGCATCATCACCAGCATTTCAACGGATGCCAACGGCACGCGTCATATCGTGCTGCACAATGAACCGGATGCCATGGCGCAGTGGCGCTATCTCGGCACCGTATTGCTGCTATTGGTGCTGCTGACCTGCGGTGTGATCAATGGGTTACTGGCGCTGCGCCGTATGCACCTTAATCGCCAGCGCATGATCGATATCCAGCACTATTACGACAAGTGCTTCAATCATAACCTCGGCACTTTGCAGAGCGTGCGCCCGATATTCTGAGCCCTGCCCTTCTGTGCTACCCTGTCGCCCGGTTTTTTTACAGGGTGAAACATCCGCATGCTCAACTGGTCTGAGATTGATACCGTGCTGCTCGACATGGATGGCACACTGCTGGATTTGGCGTTTGATCGTCACTTCTGGCTGGAGCATGTGCCTGAACAACTCAGTCAGCAACGCGGCATCACCCGGGCGGAAGCCGAAGCGATCATCGCGGAAAAGTATCAGGCCGTCGCCCATACGCTAAACTGGTATTGTCTGGATTACTGGGCAGAAGCGCTGGCGCTGGACATCCGTGCCATGACCTGGGCGATGCGCAGCCGGATTGCGCTGCGTGACGATACGCTGCCTTTTTTGCAGGCTCTGCGCCGCGCGGGCAAGTCCACAATCCTGCTGACCAACGCGCATCCTTACAATCTGGACGTCAAACTGGCGCAGACAGGTTTAGCGCCGCACCTTGATTTATTACTTTCCACCCATACCTTTGGGTATCCGAAAGAAGACCAACGTTTATGGCAGGCGGTACAACAGCACACCGGCTTTTCTGCGCCGCGCACGCTGTTTATCGATGATAGCGAAGTGATTCTGGATGCTGCGACGTCATGGGGCATCGGCGAGTGCTTAGGCGTAAAGAACCCCGATTCGGGTCGTCCTGAGCAAATCTTTCAGCGTCATCGCGCCACCGGCGACTACCGGACGCTGATCTGAGTCAGGAGCAGCAATGAAGAAAGAGAAAAGCAGCGAAGAGGTACGCCTCGACAAGTGGCTGTGGGCCGCGCGCTTTTACAAAACCCGGGCGATTGCGCGGGAGATGATTGAAGGCGGCAAAGTGCATTACAACGGCCAGCGCAGCAAACCCGGCAAGGTGGTAGAGCTGAATGCGGAACTGACACTGCGTCAGGGCAACGATGAACGCACCGTAGTGGTGGCGGACATCAGCGCTCAGCGCCGTCCCGCCAGCGAGGCCCAGCAGCTCTATCGCGAAACCGATGCCAGCATTGAAAAACGCGAAAAAATGGCGCAGGCGCGCAAAATGAATGCGCTGACTATGCCCCATCCCGATCGGCGACCTGACAAAAAAGAGCGTCGCGATTTGATGAAGTTTAAATTATCGGGCGATGAATAACGCCGTCTTAGCTGACGCGCCATCGCCCCGTACCAGTGAGAGAAAAAATATGTCAGCCCAGGATCAACTGCACCGTTATCTGTTTGAAAATGCCGCCGTGCGCGGCGAGCTGGTGAACGTCTCTGACACCTGGCGTGAAACCGTAAAGAACCATGATTATCCGGCACCGGTTAAAACGCTGCTGGGTGAGATGCTGGTCGCCACCAGCCTGCTGACTGCCACGCTGAAGTTTGATGGCGAAATCACCGTGCAATTGCAGGGTGACGGTCCGCTGTCGCTGGCGGTGATCAACGGCAACAACAACCAGGAACTGCGCGGCGTAGCGCGTATCAAAGGCGACATCCCGGACGACAGTACTCTGAAAAGCATGGTGGGCAATGGCTATCTGGTAATCACCATTTCCCCTGAAAAGGGCGAACGTTATCAGGGTGTAGTGGGACTGGAAGGTGAAACCCTGGCGGAGTGCCTGGAAGATTACTTCATGCGCTCAGAGCAGCTGCCAACGCGGCTGTTTATCCGCACCAGCGACAAAGGCGCCGCGGGTATTCTGCTGCAGGTGATGCCTGCGCAGGATACGGAGAAAGAGGTTTTCGACCATCTGGCAACGCTGACCGAAACCATTAAAACGGAAGAGCTGATCGATCTGCCTGCGAATGAAGCGCTGTGGCGTCTCTACCATCAGGAAGAGGTCACCCTCTACGATCCGCAGCCGGTGATCTACAAATGCACCTGCTCGCGTGAGCGCTGTGGCGAAGTACTGACCACGCTGCCGCAGGAAGAGGTGGATGAGATCATCGCGGAAGATGGCAAAATCGACATGCACTGCGACTATTGCGGCTCAAACTACGTGTTTGACGCCGTCGATATCGCCGGTATTCGCAGCCACTCCCTTGAGAATAATAACCAGCTTCACTGATTTATCGGGCGGCTTCTGCCGCCCCTTCCCCGCCGCCCATGCCTATCCCCATAATTTTTCAGACAAATTATCTTTTTTTACTTTCATAACATCTTTTAAACGTTCGAAACATAGCCTTAACGCGCCCTGAGTCGCATTTTTAGATCACTGCCCTTTTTCCCTTAACGCAGAAGAGTAAACTGCGCGCGATCGTGCAAACGCCCGGAAGTCAGAGGCAGATGCCCTGAATTGCCCGGTGATCTTTGCAGGCTGTCGTGACGAAGCGCAGTCGACTGTCAGTGATTTGCCGCACCCGATACAACAGCCGGTGGCACGATCCCAACCTATCTCTGCTTTGCAGAACAGACACCGATTTAAGGAGCAGTAAAATGCGCGTTAACGGCCTGACCTCGCAAGACCTTGCCGCTTTGGGCATCGTGGATACCACGGAAGTGGTTTACAACCCTGATTACGACACGCTTTTTCAGGAAGAGACGCGCCCGGACCTCGAAGGTTTTGCTCGTGGCACCCTGACGCAGAGCGGCGCGATTGCAGTAGACACCGGGATTTTCACCGGGCGATCGCCAAAGGATAAGTACATTGTGCGTGACGACACCACGCGCGATACCCTGTGGTGGAACGACCAGGGCACCGGCAAAAACGACAATCAGCCCCTGTCGCAGGAGACCTGGAACGCGCTGAAAAGCTGCGTCACCCGCCAGCTTTCCGGCAAGCGCCTGTTTGTGGTGGATGCGTTCTGTGGTGCCAATGCCGATTCCCGTCTGAGCGTACGTTTTGTCACCGAAGTGGCCTGGCAGGCACACTTCGTGAAGAACATGTTCATCCAGCCTGACGACGCTGAACTGGCCGAATTCACTCCCGACTTTGTGGTGATGAACGGCGCCAAATGCACCAATCCAGACTGGCAGGCGCAGGGTCTTCACTCTGAAAACTTTGTCGCCTTCAATCTGACTGAACGCATGCAGCTGATTGGCGGAACCTGGTACGGCGGCGAGATGAAGAAAGGTCTGTTCGCCATCATGAACTACCTGCTGCCGCTGAAAGGCATCGCCTCGATGCACTGTTCAGCAAACGTGGGTAAAGCGGGCGATGTGGCAGTCTTCTTTGGCCTCTCGGGCACCGGCAAAACCACACTCTCTACCGATCCTGACCGCCAGCTGATCGGTGACGATGAGCACGGCTGGGACGATGATGGCGTGTTTAACTTCGAGGGCGGTTGTTACGCCAAAACCATCAACCTCTCTGAGCAGGCTGAGCCGGAGATCTACCGCGCCATTCGCCGCAATGCGCTGCTGGAAAATGTGGTGGTTCGCGAAGATGGCAGCGTCGATTATGACGACGGCAGCAAAACCGAAAACACCCGCGTCTCCTATCCGATCAATCACATCGACAATATCGTGCAGCCGGTCTCAAAAGCGGGCCACGCGAAGAAAGTGATTTTCCTGACCGCCGATGCGTTTGGCGTGCTGCCACCGGTTTCACGTCTGACGCCGGAGCAGACGCAGTATCATTTCCTGTCAGGTTTCACCGCCAAACTGGCGGGGACCGAGCGTGGCGTCACTGAGCCGACCCCCACCTTCTCCGCCTGTTTCGGCGCGGCGTTCCTGATGCTGCATCCGACGCAGTATGCGGAAGTGCTGGTGAAACGGATGGAGGCGTCCGGTGCGCAGGCTTATCTGGTCAATACCGGCTGGAACGGCAGCGGCAAACGCATCTCACTGAAGAATACCCGCGCCATTATCAATGCCATTCTGGCGGGTGAGCTGGATGATGCGCCGATGGAAACGCTGCCGATCTTTAATCTGCAGATGCCGGTTACGCTGGGCGAACTGGATAGTGATACGCTCGATCCGCGTCGTAGCTGGGAGAGTGAGGAGAAGTGGACCGCCGCCGCCGAAGGTCTGGCGCAGCGTTTTATTGATAACTTCGACAAGTACACGGATAACGCCGCAGGTGCTGCGCTGGTGAAAGCTGGCCCGCAACGCTAAAAGAAGCGGCGCGGCAATGAAACTGCCGCGCCGTTTTTATCATCCCGACACGCTGTTGCTGCCGTTGTTGTGGCTCAGCGCCATGCTTTCCACTAACGGCAACCAGGCACGAATGCGTAAACCGCCGCGTTCGCTCTCGCCAATCTCCAGCGAGCCCTGATGGGCATCAATGATACGCTGCACGATCGCCAGGCCCAGACCGGTACCGCTGGTGCTGCGGGCGCTGTCGCCGCGCACAAAGGGCTGGAACAGATGCGCCAGCTGATCCGGCTTGATGCCAGGTCCATCATCTTCCACCTGGAACCAGGCACGATGCAGTTCCCGTCCGCTGCTGACCCTGATCCAGCCATTACCGTATCGCGCGGCATTGACCACCAGGTTAGCCAGTGCCCGTTTAATCGACAGCGGGTTGATATCCAGCATTAACTCTTCCGGCATCACCGCATTTTCGATCTCACGTTCATAGCCGCTTTCAGCGGCCACCACTTCGCCCAGCACACTGTTAAGGTCGGCGCGCTCAGTCTGCATCTCCTGACCGGTACGCAGGTAGTCGATGAACTGTTCGATAATGGCGTTGCACTCTTCGATATCTTTATTAATCGATTCGGCCAGGTAGCCATCCTGCTCGCTCATCATTTCGGTGGCGAGACGAATACGGGTCAGCGGCGTTCGCAAATCGTGGCTGACGCCCGCCATTAACAGCGTGCGGTCATCCGCCAGCTGCTTCACCCCGGCCGCCATCTGGTTAAAGGCGCGGGTCACCGATCGCACTTCTGACGCGCCATACTCGCGCAGCGGCGGCGGAATAATCCCGCGCCCGACCTGCAGAGCGGCGTGCTCCAGATCCACCAGCGGGCGGTTCTGGATGCGGATAAACAGCCAGGCACCGCCAATCGCCAGCAGCATAATCGCCAGGGTGTAGCGGAACAGCGGCGAGAAGTCGCCCTGATGAATCTCAGTCAGCGGCACCCGCACCCAGATATCGGGCGACAGCCAGGTTTTCAGCCAGACGACGGGCGAGTTTTTGTTAACCTCAACCCGCACATCGGTGGGACCGCCAAGCTGCTGGCCCATCTGCTCGCTCAGGAATTCATAGTGCTGCGCCCATCGCAATCCGCTCTCCTCTGCTGCTGCATTGGTGTAGAGCGAGATCCCCAGTTCGCGGTAGATTTCCCGGCGAAACGCCGGTGGCACTTCCAGCTGCGTGCCATCTTCCAGCTGCAACCGGTCGGTCATCAGCATACGAACTTCGTAAGCGAGCACCTTATTGAACTGTTGCAGGCTGGGAAGAATGGCGAAGTTCAGCACCACCAGATAGGTCGTTACCAGGCTGACAAACAGCAGGGTAACGATCAGCAGCAGGGTGCGGGCAAACGAACTGCGAGGCGAGAAGCGCAGTCGCTTCATGCTTTACTGCCGTCCGGCACAAAGACGTAGCCCAGACCCCAGACGGTCTGGATATAACGCGGATGCGCAGGATCCTCTTCCACCATGCGACGCAGGCGGGAGATCTGGACGTCAATCGAACGTTCCATGGCGCTGTATTCACGGCCACGCGCCAGGTTCATCAGCTTATCGCGAGACAGCGGCTCACGCGGGTGGCTGACCAGTGCTTTCAGCACCGCAAACTCACCGCTGGTCAGCGGCATCGGCTCATCTTCACGGAACATCTCGCGGGTGCCGAGGTTAAGTTTGAACTTACCAAAGGCGATGATCGCCTCTTCCTGCGAAGGTGCGCCTGGCAGTTCATTGGCCTGACGGCGCAGCACCGCACGGATGCGCGCCAGCAGCTCACGCGGGTTAAAGGGTTTAGGAATATAGTCGTCAGCGCCGATCTCCAGCCCCACGATACGATCCACCTCTTCGCCCTTGGCGGTCACCATAATAATCGGCATCGGGTTGCTCTGACTGCGCAGACGACGGCAGATAGAGAGACCATCCTCGCCTGGCAACATCAGGTCGAGCACCATCAGATGAAAGGATTCACGGGTTAACAGACGATCCATCTGCTCGGCATTAGCGACACTGCGCACCTGAAAGCCCTGCTCGGTGAGATAGCGTTCAAGCAGTGCACGCAGACGCATATCATCATCGACGACCAGAATTTTGTAGTTCTCTTGCATTTTCAACTCCCAAAGGCGCTATTGCCTGAGCCAACATTGTTAAAAAAAGATGCCTTATAGTGACAGTCATTAATGGTTTATATTCTAGCCAAAATTGTTACAAAGCATATTAAACAGGAGCTTATATTTGATTTAAGGCGATTTCGGGTCAGTTTTAACGCGTCTGGCGCTGCCCGGCCCCTGTTACGGCAAATCTGAAAAAACGGCTCTGTTTCTCTGAATCGCTGGCGTCAGAAGCGGGCCAGTTTTTATTCGATGAACGAATTCAGCAAGTTAGCAGACAATTTGACTTAATGATCAGCTATCACTTTGGATAAGCTCCAGATAATCTACCTCAACAGCAGTCAGGCAGCATAATATTCCAGCAAACCTGCGTAACGCCCCACTCTCCTCTCGGATTAGTTTCAGCGGTGCCACCAGCAAGGCCAGTTGAAATTAAAGTCCGTTAAATCAATCAGTAAAGCCAACTTTTCGCCTTCTCCGTTTTCAACCAGACTGCTCAGGCAACATTCGATGTCTCAACGGGGATTACACACAATGAAAAAAACAATTTTACTGCTGAGCGCGCTGGCATTAAGCAGCGTCACTCCAGCTTATGCTGCCACAGCCACCGGTGAAGCAGCTGGCGCAGCGGCAACCACCACAGCACAAGGTAACTCTAACGCCATCGGTGTTGGCGCAGTCGCAGCCCTGCTGGGCGTTGCGCTGGCCACCATGGGCGGCGGCGGCGGTGACGGTCACAGCACCGGTACATCGACCACCACGGCGACTCACGCCGGTAAATAAGTATCACGACTTCTTTTACAGCTTCAGATTACTGGCTTCAGATTGTTGTTCAGCACCAACCCTTTCGCCGCCGGGGAAGTCAACGTGGGTTTTTAGCCTTTAAAAACCCTTTCCCCGCCCTTTTTTGCCGCGCCCCCTTTGTCTTACACTGTTCCTCTTTGGATCTCTCTGGCCGGTATAGCATGAAAACCCGACTCATTACCCGCGAAGGCTTCGATAAGCTGAAAGCAGAACTCGACTATCTCTGGCGTGAAGAGCGACCGGAAGTGACAAAAAAAGTCACCTGGGCTGCCAGTCTTGGCGATCGCAGTGAAAATGCCGATTATCAGTACAACAAAAAACGGCTGCGTGAAATCGACCGTCGCGTTCGCTATCTGACCAAAAGTCTTGAACAGCTGCGTATCGTTGACTATTCACCCCAGCAGGATGGCAAAGTCTTCTTTGGCGCCTGGGTGGAAATTGAAAACGATGAGGGCGACCTCAAACGCTTCCGCATTGTGGGCTACGATGAGATTTTTGGCCGCAAAGATTACATCTCCATCGACTCGCCCATGGCGCGGGCGCTGCTGAAAAAAGAGGTCGGCGATGCTGCCACCGTCGAGACGCCAGTGGGGCCGGCGCTGTGGTATATCAACGCGATTGACTACCCGCAATAACCCTTCAGATTATCGCTGAAAGCCGCCCGCGTCTCTGGCAATTTTAACCATCAATCCGTATAACTGTCGGCTATTTCTCAACCCGGAAAGCAAGACAATCCTGATGATGAAAGTTCTGAGCCAGATAATTGCCAGTGAGCTCAAGGCGCGTCCAGAGCAAGTTGACGCCGCCGTTCGCCTGCTGGATGAAGGGAATACCGTGCCGTTTATCGCACGCTATCGTAAAGAGGTCACCGGCGGGCTGGATGATACCCAGTTGCGCCAGCTGGAAACCCGCCTCAGCTATCTGCGTGAACTTGAAGAGCGACGCCAGTCGATTCTGAAGTCGATTGACGATCAGGGGAAACTCACTGACGACCTCGCCCGCGCGATCAACACCACCCTCAGCAAAACCGAGCTTGAAGATCTCTACCTGCCCTACAAACAGAAACGCCGGACGCGTGGACAGATCGCTATCGAAGCGGGTCTGGAGCCGCTGGCGGAGACGCTGTGGCAGGAGCCGTCTCACATTCCTGAGCAGCTTGCCGAACAGTATGTCGATGCCGATAAAGGCGTCGCCGACGTCCGTGCCGCGCTGGATGGTGCCCGCTACATTCTGATGGAGCGTTTCGCTGAAGATGCCGCGCTGCTGGCGAAAGTGCGTAATTACCTGTGGAAAAATGCCCATCTGGTGTCACGCGTGGTGGAAGGCAAAGAGGAAGCGGGCGCGAAGTTCCGCGACTACTTTGATCACCACGAAGCGCTCAGCGGCGTGCCGTCGCACCGTGCGCTGGCGATGCTGCGTGGCCGCAACGAAGGCGTGCTGCAACTGTCGCTGAATGCCGATCCACAGTTTGATGAAGCACCGCGTGAAAGCCACGGCGAAACGCTGATTGCTGAGCACCTGAACCTGCGCCTGAATAACGCTCCTGCCGACAGCTGGCGTAAAGCGGTGGTGAGCTGGACGTGGCGCATCAAGGTGATGCTGCATCTGGAAACGGAGCTGATGGGCACGGTGCGCGAACGCGCAGAAGATGAAGCGATTAACGTCTTTGCCCGCAACCTGCACGATCTGCTGATGGCCGCTCCCGCCGGTATGCGCGCCACCATGGGGCTGGATCCGGGCCTGCGCACCGGCGTCAAAGTGGCGGTGGTCGATGCCACCGGCAAGGTCGTCGCGACCGATACCGTCTATCCGCATACCGGCCAGACCGCGAAAGCCGCGGCCGCCGTAGCGGCACTCTGCATTAAGCATCAGGTTGAGCTGGTGGCGATTGGCAACGGCACCGCTTCACGTGAAACTGAGCGCTTCTTCCTGGATCTGCAGCAGCAGTTCCCGCAGGTCACGGCGCAAAAAGTGATTGTCAGTGAAGCTGGCGCATCTGTCTATTCGGCCTCTGAACTGGCGGCGCTGGAGTTCCCGGATCTCGATGTTTCGCTGCGCGGCGCGGTGTCGATTGCCCGACGTTTGCAGGATCCGCTGGCTGAGCTGGTGAAAATCGACCCGAAATCGATCGGTGTGGGTCAGTATCAGCATGACGTCAGTCAGAGCCAGCTGGCGAAGAAACTCGACGCGGTAGTGGAAGATTGCGTGAACGCCGTCGGCGTTGACCTCAACACCGCCTCGGTGCCGCTGCTGACCCGCGTGGCGGGCCTGACGCGCATGATGGCGCAGAATATTGTCGGCTGGCGTGATGAGCATGGCCGCTTCCAGAACCGTCAGCAGTTGCTGAAAGTGAGCCGCCTTGGGCCAAAAGCCTTTGAGCAGTGTGCGGGCTTCCTGCGCATCAACCATGGCGATAACCCGCTGGATGCCTCAACTGTGCATCCGGAAGCCTACCCGGTGGTGGAGCGCATCCTGGCCGCCACCGAGCAGGCACTGAGCGATCTGATGGGCAACGCAGGCAGCCTGCGTAATCTCAGCGCCCGCGATTTCATTGATGAACGTTTTGGTCTGCCGACCGTCACCGACATCATGAAAGAGCTGGAGAAACCGGGCCGCGATCCGCGTCCTGAGTTTAAAACCGCACAGTTCGCTGAAGGCGTAGAGACGCTGAACGATCTGACGCCGGGCATGATCCTCGAAGGTGCCGTCACTAACGTGACCAACTTCGGTGCATTTGTGGATATCGGCGTGCATCAGGATGGCCTGGTGCATATCTCTTCGCTCTCCGATCGCTTCGTGGAAGATCCGCATCAGGTGGTGAAAGCGGGCGATATCGTCAAAGTGAAAGTGATGGAGGTCGATCTCCAGCGCAAGCGTATTGCTCTGACCATGCGTCTTGATGAGCAGCCAGGCGAAGGCAATGCCCGTGGTGGCGCGAAGAACGCTGCTCCGCGCGAAGAGAAACGTCAGAACAACGCGAAAGGTCGTCCGCGTCCGGTCAGCTCGTCAGCAGGTAACAGTGCGATGGGTGATGCGCTGGCTGCGGCTTTCGGTAAAAAACGCTAAGCTTTTCAGGGGGCCACTGCCTGGCCCCCTCTTCACACCCTTCTCCCCGGTTGAAAATCCCCGCCATCGCGCTACGCTAAAAAGACGCCTGTCATAAAAACAACACCTGCTGTGGCACCCAATTCACGATGGAAACGATCACCGATCTGATTGATAAGATTTATGCTGGCACATTTCCGGAGGCGACCTTTGCGCGCCTGCTGGCTGACATCGCCACCGCCCGCGAGGCCATTAAGCTGCCGCGCAAGGCACACTGGGATGAGCAGGATGTGGTGCTGATCACCTATGCCGATCAGTTTCGCGAAGCCGATAAACCCACGCTCAGCACCTTTTCCCGGTTCTATCAGCAGCACCTGCAATCCACGTTTCCGCTGGTTCACCTGCTGCCCTTTTTCCCCTGGTCGTCCGATGACGGCTTTTCGGTGATTGATTACCATCAGGTCGATCCGCTGTGCGGCGACTGGCAGGACATTGCGCGGCTGCATCAGGAAACCCGGCTGATGTTCGATTTTGTCTGCAACCATATGTCGGCACACAGCGCCTGGTTCAGCCACTTCCTGGCGCAGGATCCCGGCTGGGACGATTTCTTTATCAGTATGCCGCCCGCCACCGATCTCAGCGCCGTGACGCGTCCGCGCACCTCGCCGCTGCTGACGCCGTTTAAAATGGCGGATGGCGAAACCCGCTTTATCTGGACCACCTTCAGCGCCGACCAGATCGACCTCAACTTTGCCAATCCTGAGGTGCTGCTGCGCATGGTCAATGTGCTGCTCGACTACCTGAAACGCGGCGCTGACTATGTGCGTCTCGATGCGGTCGGCTACATGTGGAAAACGCCCGGCACGCGCTGTATTCATCTGGAAAAGACTCATCAGCTGGTGAAGCTGTTTCGCGCTATTGCCGACCAGGTTGCGCCTGGCACGGTGATTATCACCGAGACTAACGTGCCGCATCAGGACAACATCAGCTATCTGGGCAACGGGCACGATGAGGCGCAGATGGTCTATCAGTTTTCACTGCCGCCGCTGGTACTGCATGCGATTCACACCGGCTCGGCGCGCGCACTGCGGCAGTGGGCGAGCGCTCTGGATCTCAGCAGCAACGACACCACCTTTTTCAACTTTCTGGCGTCACACGACGGCATCGGCCTTAATCCGGCGCGCGGCATTTTGTCTGAAGTAGAGATTGTGGCGCTGGTGCGCGATCTGGCGCTGGAAGGCGCGCTGGTCTCCTATAAAAACAACCCTGACGGCACCACCAGCCCCTATGAAATCAACGTCACCTATCTGGATGCGCTCAACCGTGAAGATGACGATGACGCCACGCGGCTGAAACGTTTTTTGCTGGCCCATGCGATTCTGCTGGTCTTTCCCGGCGTGCCTGCCATCTATATCCAGAGCATTCTGGGTGGTCGTAACCATTACGATGGCGTGCGCGCCGCCGGACACAACCGGGCGATTAATCGGCAGAAGTATGATTTACAGCAGATTGAGGGAGATCTGGCGGGCGGTAACTGGCTGCGCCAGCAGGTCTATACCCGGCTCGGGCAACTGATTCAGCTGCGTCGTCGTCAGCCTGCGTTTCACCCGGATAATCCGATGACGCTTTATGAGAGCGAAAATGCCGTGCTGGTGCTCAGACGTCATCAGCCAGAAAGCGGCGACGGGCTGCTGTGCGTGTTTAATCTCAGTGGACGGTCAGTGGAGACGCAATTACCGGTGGCGCATACGTTGCAGGATGTGGTGAGCGGAGAGAAAATTGATGGCACCCAGCCGGTTAAGCTGGATGCCTGGCAGTTCATGTGGCTACGTTAATTACTTGTAGACTTCAGCCGTTGCACTGAATTTACCGTGTTCGCGGCCTGCGATCACGCGGTAATATTTACCGCCCTTTTCGTCAGCGAGCTTCGACAACACTTTCTTAGCATCCATTGGCGAGGTGGTTTCCGCCGTGGTGTTAACGTTGCCGATCTTTTGCAGGTTCATTGTTTTAACTTCTTCCTGGGTGACTTCTTTCGCTGCCATCGCAGAAAATGAAATCGCGCCCATCATCATTGAAGCCACAACCCATTTAAAAACCTTCATTATGTTTACCCTCATTCATGATCCATTGTGAGATGTAAGCAGCCGCTAAACGCGTAAGGCAGTATGGAACGGCATAGTCATTTCCATGACTAATCACATAAAATTGCAACGGCCTCGCTCACAGAGAGAAGTATTGCTGCTGTCTGCGATTTTGCCAGTTCAAAGCGTCATTATCACGGCAGATTACTGATAAAATTAACAATATGCTGGCAAAAGCTCTCAGGATGGGAAATAAAAGGCGCATGTGCGGCTTTTTCGATAACCACTGAGGGCGATGCTGGCAACATTTCATCTATCTCCGCCGCAATCCGGCGCGGCACCAGTCCATCTAACGCGCCATAGAGTCGCAGGAACGGCAGCGTAATCTGCGGTAACGCGTCGCGCAGATCGACCTGGCGCAGAATATCCAGTCCGCCATCCAGCACCGCCACCTCCGGCATCGGCTGCGACAGCACCACCTCTTTCAGCTGCCGCGCATCGGCGCGAGCCGTTTCGGTACCCAGCGTCTGCAGCGCCAGAAAGCGCTCCACCGTGCGCTGGAAATCGTTGCTGAGCATCTGCTGAAAGTTCTGCAGCGTCTCCGGTTTAATGCCGGGCCAGCTCTCTGTGGCGGTGAAACAGGGCGACGAGGCAACGGTGATCAATGCAGCCAGTTTTTCTGGCGCACTCAGCGCCAGCTGCGTCGCCACCAGTCCGCCCAGCGACCAGCCCACCACAATCGCCTGTGGTGGCAGCGCAGGCAGCAATTGCGCTGCCATCTGCTCCAGCGTCAGCGCACCGAAATGCTGGCTGCGGCCATAGCCGGGCAGATCGACCAGATGCAGGCGATAGTGCGCGCTGAGTCGCGGAATGATGCTTTGCCAGACTTCGGCATTCAGTCCCCATCCGTGCAGCAGCACAAGATCGCGTTTTCCTTCTCCGCAGGTGTGCCAGTAGAGCGACGTCATCAGTTACTATCCCGAAAATGATAAGGAGGTCGCTATGCTAGCAATGCCCGCCCTATGTTGGCTATGCCGGATGCCGTTGCGGATAGCCCGGCACGGCATCTGCAGCTTATGTCTGCGCGGATTACCGCCGTTACCGCTGCTCTGTCCACGCTGCGGGTTGCCGGCAGGTTCAGCAAAGGTCGCCTGCGGCCGCTGCCAGCTTAAACCGCCCGCCTGGCAGGCGCTGATCTGCGTCAATGACTATTGTCCGCCGTTCAGCCAGTGGGTTAACCAGCTTAAATTTTCTCACATAACCGCACTCAGGGTGATGCTGGCGCGGCTGCTTTTGCTAAGCTGGCTTAATGTTTACCGGCGTGGCAGTGTGCCGCGTCCCGATCTGCTGCTGCCGGTTCCGCTGCATCGGCGACGACGCTGGCAGCGTGGCTTTAATCAGACGGTACTGCTGGCCGCACCGCTGGCGCACTGGCTGGGATGTGAGTGGCGCGAAGGTCTTTCCCGCAAGCGCGGGGGCGCATTACAGCATCAGCTCAGCGCCCGCCAGCGCCGCACCAACTTACGGGGTGCTTTCTGCCTTGAAATGGTGGTGCAGGGACGCCATATCGCTCTGCTGGATGACGTCATTACCACCGGCAGTACGGTAGATGAAATCAGCCGCCTGTTAATGGCCCAGGGTGCCGCCAGCGTGCAGGTCTGGTGCCTGTGCCGTACCTTGTAGAGCGTCTTTGATGGGCGTATTATAACCAACTAAATTAGTCAACTATTGAGCAATCGACATGATCCGAATTACTGACTCTGCCCAGGAACATTTTTCTAAACTGCTATCCAAACAAGAAGATGGCACCCAGATTCGCGTATTCGTGATTAACCCGGGTACGCCAACAGCCGAGTGTGGCGTCTCTTACTGTCCGCCCGATGCCGTTGAAGCTACTGACACCGAACTGAAGTTCGAAAAGCTCTCTGCTTACGTTGATGAACTGAGCAAGCCGTATCTGGAAGATGCTGAAATTGACTTCGTTACCGACAATCTTGGTTCACAGCTGACGCTGAAAGCGCCGAATGCCAAAATGCGTAAAGTCTCTGATGATGCGCCAATGGTTGAGCGCGTTGAGTATCTGCTTCAGGCGCAGATCAACCCACAGCTGGCCGGCCATGGTGGTCGCGTGTCGCTGATGGAGATCACCGATGAGGGCTACGCCATTCTGCAGTTTGGCGGCGGCTGTAACGGCTGTTCGATGATCGACGTGACCCTGAAAGATGGTATCGAGAAAGAGCTGCTGGCCGCCTTCCCGGAACTCAAAGGCGTGCGGGATATTACTGAGCATCAGCGCGGTGAACACTCGTTCTACTGATGAATAAGCGGGGTTTGCAGTCAGAATCTGCCCTCTCCGCTGAGAGATCGAGCCTGCTCAGGGAACGCGGTCAGATCGGAAAGACGCAAAATCCGTCATCCCTGACACGCTCGGCCCGCGCCATCCCTGACGCGGGACGCTTTCCTCCTCTGCCCGCGCTCCCTGCGTGTTGAGTTGAGCAGTTGCTGCCAGATTTATTCTGATCAAGTTTTATCATCGGTCAGAAACGGCAGCCTGGCTGCCGCGCTTCTGTTATTGCCCTTTCTGTCCTGACTGACGCTGCTGGCTGACCACCTTCAGCAGTGCATTCACTTCTTTGTCCGCAAAGATCTCCTCCAGCGTTTTGCTCAGCTTGCGTCGCCAGTTAGGGTACTGCTCCACCGTGCCCGGGACGTTGACCGGCGTGGTCATGCCAAGCCAGTCCTCAGGCTGCAGGCCAAGCAGCGCACTGTCGGTATCCGCCAGGAAGCGATGTATTGCCCGATTCAGCGCAGGCGTCATGGTGAGCTTCTCTGCCTTCTTCTGGCTGCGTGCCGGTAAGGCGCCCGCCTGATGCAGCGCATCCAGCAGCGCCTGCTTCTGCGCGGCGCGCTGCTGATGTAACGCTTTCACCGCATCGCCCGGATAGAGGCCAATCTTCTCACCCAGCGCCAGGTCGCCCTGCTCCCAGAAGCCGGTCAGCGTAGGCAGATCATGCGTACTGGCGCTGGCGATCGACTGGCGCGGATAGTCCTGCGGCGCGCGATAGCGCTCATCCTTCTCCTGCTCAAACCAGAGCACCTTCCATGAAAAGACGCCACTTTTACGCAGCAGGCTGACAATCTCCTGGGGCACAGTGCCCAGGTCTTCGCCAATCACCATGCAGCGCAGCCGGTGGCTTTCCAGCGCCAGGATGCCCAGCAGATCGTTGACCGGATAGGCCACATAGGCGCCTTTATCCGCCGTCTCCCCGGCAGGCACCCACCACAGACGCAGCAGTGACATCACGTGATCGATGCGCAACGCGCCGCAGTCGCGCATATTGGCGCGCAGCATGTCGATAAATGGCTGGTAGCCGCGCGCCTTCATGACATGCGGATCCATCGGCGGTAAGCCCCAGTTTTGTCCCAGCGGACCGAGACGGTCAGGCGGCGCACCCACCGAGGCCTTGAGGCGGTAAAGCTCCGGGTCGTGCCAGGTTTCCGCGCTGCCTTCCGCCACGCCCACAGCCAGGTCACGATAGAGTCCGACGCTCATGCCCAGCGCCTGACTGTGCGTCCAGCAGCCAGAGAACTGCTGCTGCGCCAGCCATTGCAGCCACTGCCAGAAAGCGATCTCCTCTTCATGCTGTGCACACCACTGCTGCACCTCCGGCAACTGGCTGTTGCGCCACCCTTCCGGCCACGCAGGCCAGCCGCCCTGCTGCGCCTTGTCTGCCCGCCGCTCCAGCTGTATGCCGTCGTAGGCGGCCTGATAACGCAGGCTGTCGCCGCCTTCATGCACAAAGGCCGCCCAGGATTGATGCTCTTCGCTCTGGCTGTCTCGCGTCTGGAAGTGTGCCCAGGCGTGCCGCAGCGCAGCGAGCTTAAGCGCCATTACGGCCTCGTAGTCAACCAGCTCCGCCTCACGCGCTTTGGTCAGCGCCTTCCGGGTTCTGGCGCTGTTCCACCACTTCTGTGCCGCCGCGCTTTGCTGAAAATCGGCCACCTGACTGACGTCGATATAGATTACGTTCAGCCAGCGGCGCGACGACGGGCTGTACGGACTGGCGAAACCGGCGCTGGCGGGATAGAGCGCATGCAGCGGATTCAGCCCGACGAAATCGCCACCGCGTTCAGCCAGCTGCACCAGCAGCTGGTCGAGATCGCCGAAGTCGCCGATGCCCCAGTTCTGTTCAGAGCGCACGGTGTAGAGCTGCACCAGCGCACCCCAGCGTTTTTCCCCCGCTTCCAGCGCCGGAGGCAGATAGCAGCGGCGCGGCGCGACGATAAGCCGCGTCTGCCAGCTTTTTTTGCCCTTACTGAGTGTGAGCTGGTGGTACCCCTGCGCCAGCGGGCCAGGCAGCGTAAAAGGCTCACCGGCGGTTAACTCGCCGCTGTGCTGTTTGCCCTTTTCAGTCTGCAACTGCCAGCGGTAAACGCCGCTGCCCTGTGGCGTCAGCTGTCGCTTGCCACTGCCGCTGAACACCGCGACCGGCGGCAGCGGCGATTTTTTTGCGTCCTGCGGATCGTCCATCACCGCCAGCAGCGCCTGCAGGGTCTCATCGCTGATCGCCTCTTTCTCGCCATTGACGTTGATGTAGTCAAGTGAAATTCCCGCGGCACGGGCGGCCTGACCGAGTGAATGTTGCTTCATTGCTGCTCCTTAGCGCGGTGCCTGCCAGATACGTTGCTGATAGTCACGAATTGACCGGTCCGAACTGAACATGCCGGTTCGTGCCGTATTGAGGATGGCGGCGCGGGTCCAGCCTTCCGGGTCGCGCCACAGGGCTTCCACCCGTTGCTGCGCCTCGATGTAGGCCTGGAAATCGGCCAGCACCAGCCAGGGATCGCCATGTTTCGTCAGGCTCTCCAGCATCAGGTCAAACGCATGTTTATCCCCGTTGCTGAATTTGCCCTTCTCCAGCGATTTCAGTAGATCGTCCAGCGGCTTGTTCTGCTTACGCACCTTTTTCGGGTTATAGCCTTTCGCCTTAAGCGCTTTGACCTCATCCACGGTGTGACCGAAGATAAAGATATTCTCCTCACCCACCTGTTCGGCAATCTCGACATTGGCGCCATCCAGCGTGCCAATCGTCAGCGCACCGTTCAATGCCAGCTTCATGTTGCCGGTGCCGGAGGCTTCATACCCGGCGGTGGAGATCTGCTCTGAGAGATCGGCCGCCGGGATCATCAGTTCGGCCACGGTGATGCGGTAGTCCGGGATAAACACCACTTTAAGTCGGTCGCCGACCCGTGGATCGTTGTTCACCACCTCCGCCACCTTGTTAATGGCGTAAATGATATTTTTGGCGAGGTAATAACCCGGCGCGGCTTTGGCCCCGAACAGGAACACCCGTGGCGTAGAGGTGACATCCTCCGGGTTATGACAGAGCTTCTGATAGCAGTAGAGGATATGCAGCAGGCTGAGGTGCTGGCGCTTGTACTCATGCAGCCGTTTGATCTGCACATCGAACAGCGCGGCCGGGTTCACGATAATCCCCGTGTGGCGGGCGATATACTCTGTGAGCTGCGCTTTATTCTGCTGTTTGATGCTGCGATAGCGCTGACGAAACGCCTGATCGTCGGCATAGGCCTCCAGACCGCTTAACGCCTCAAGGTTATTGGCCCACTCGGTTTTCAGCGTCTCATCAATCAGCCCGGCCAGCGCCGGATTACACTGCTTCAGCCAGCGGCGTGGCGTGATGCCGTTGGTGACGTTGTGGAATTTCTGCGGCCAGAGCTGGTGATATTCCGGGAAAAGATCGCTGACCACCAGGCTTGAGTGCAGCGCCGCCACGCCGTTGACCGCAAACCCGCTGACGACGCAGAGATTCGCCATCCGCACCTGACCGTCAGCGACCACCGCCAGCTTGTGCCACATCGCTTTGTCATCCGGCCAGCGCTGCTTCACCTGCTTTTTCAGCCGCTGGTTGATCTCTTTGATGATCAGCATATGGCGCGGCAGCAGACTGCGCATCAGCTTCTCATCCCAGCGCTCCAGCGCCTCCGGCATCAGCGTGTGGTTGGTGTAGGCAAACAACCGGCTGGTGATCTGCCACGCCTCATCCCAGCTCAGCTGATGCTCATCCAGCAGCACGCGCAGCATCTCCGGGATGGCGATGGTGGGATGTGTATCGTTAAGCTGAATCACTTCAAAGTCAGGCAGGCTGTGAATACTGCGTCCCGCCAGATGGTGACGACGCAGGATATCCGCCACCGCACAGGCGCACTGGAAATATTGCTGCATCAGGCGCAGCCGCTTGCCGGCCTGATGGTTGTCATTGGGATAGAGCACTTTGGTCAGTTTTGCCGCCTCGATGCCCGGCTGCTCCGCCTGCAGAAAATTGCCGTCATTAAACGCCGTGAGATCAAAAGGATGCGCACTCACGGCCTGCCACAGACGCAGCGGCAGCGTCACGCCGTTGCGGTAGCCGGTCACCGGCAAATCCCAGGCCTCGCCGCGCAGCGTAAAATCGGGCAGCCAGCGTACGCCGCCGTTTTCCTGCTTTTCTACCCGGCCCCCCATCGCGACTTCCACATCCAGCGCCGCGTTGTGGCGGAACCAGGGATAGCGCTCACGCTGCCAGTCATCGGGCGCTTCAATCTGCTGACCATCATCGAAAGACTGGCGGAACAGGCCATACTGGTAGTTCAGTCCGTGGCCGGTGGCGGACTGCCCCACCGTTGCCATCGAATCCATGTAGCAGGCGGCCAGTCGTCCCAGCCCGCCGTTGCCCAGCGCCGGATCGACCTCCTGCTCCAGCAGTTCCGTTAAATCGAACTCGTGCTCAGCCAGCGCCGCTTTGACGTCGTTATACCAGCCGAGATTGAGCAGGTTGTTGCCGGTCAGACGGCCAATCAGAAACTCCATCGAGAGGTAATTAACGTGACGCTGCTGCACAGCCGGACGCGGTGCCGGTTGTGCGTCCAGTAGCTCCGCCAGCGCCGCGCTGACCGCCTGCCACGCCTGGTGCGGGGTCATCTGCTGGGCGGAACGGAGACTTAACTGTTGCCACTGGCGGGTAAAGGCGGCATTAAAACGGGCTTTATTAAATTTTTGCTGCGGCATATCACTCCCTTCTGTTACGCAATGAGGTGAAGCAAAAATAGAAAGCGCACGGGCTGGCAACCGGGTGCCAGCAACCGTTAAGTAAAGACGGGAGTGAGGAAAAAAGCGACAGCAATCAAAGAAAAACGCCAGCCGGGAGGCTGGCGTGGCAGGAATCAGCAGAGTTCGAGGTGAACCTCATGCTGCTCAATCACCTTCATTACGCTGGCAGGCGGCGTTTTGTCCGTGTAGAGGTAGTCAAGCAGACTCATGTTGCCGAGGTTGACCATGGCGTTACGGCCAAACTTCGAGTGATCCACCACCAGCATCACGCAGCGTGAATTTTCAATGATGGCACGCTTGGTGCGGACTTCGTGATAGTCAAACTCGAGCAGCGAACCATCCATATCGATGCCGCTGATCCCCAGAATGCCGTAGTCGAGCCGGAACTGAGAAATAAAGTCGAGCGTCGCTTCACCCATTACCGCGCCATCGCGGGTCCGCACTTCACCGCCCGCGATAATGACCCGGAAATCGGGTTTATCCATCAGCAGCATGGCGACGTTAAGGTTATTGGTGACCACGCGCAAATCGCTGTGGTTGAGCAGCGCATGCGCCACCGCTTCCGGCGTGGTGCCGATATCGATAAACAGCGTAGCACCATCCGGGATCTGGCTTGCCACGCGCTGGGCAATCCGCGCTTTTTCCGCTGACCACATCATTTTACGGTCGTGCCAGGCGGTATTCTCAGAGCTGGAGGGAAGCGCCGCGCCGCCGTGGTGACGCTGAATTTTGTTCTGATCGGCCAGATCGTTGAGATCGCGACGAATGGTTTGCGGGCTGACCTCAAAATGATCCACCAGCTCCTCAGTACTGACATATCCCTGACGACGGACTAAATCGATAATCGCGTCATGACGTTGCGTCTGCTTCACGTTCCTCTCCTGTTAACCCGCATAATCCTGTCTAACGACGCGTGACTTTACGCGTATCCACCAGCGCCATCGCCAGTCCGACCACCAGACCGGCGACGTGCGCCGCGTTGGCAATAGCCAGACCAAAGACGCCAAACCAGCCAATCACCAGCCAGACCAGCGCAAAACCGATCAATCCCCGTTCAAGATAGACGCCGCTGTCGGGATCGCGCTCCCCGCGCAGCCAGCAGTAACCCATCAGGGCATAGACCACGCCCGACAGGCCACCAAACCAGATGCCGCTGAACTTCGCCTGCAGCCAGCCGCTGAGCAGAGCCGAAATCAGCAGGATGACAAAGAGTTTGCCGCTGCCAAGTCGCTTCTCAACCGCGCCGCCCAGATACCACCACCACATCAGATTAAACAGAATGTGCAGCAGTGAAAAGTGCAGCAGCGCATGGCTGAACCAGCGCCAGACCTGAAGATGCTGATCGGCATCCGGCCAGGAGAGCCAGGCCATCACGGTACGATCGCCCATGACCTGCATCAGAATAAATATCGCGATACAGAGCACCATCAGCGTCATGGTCAGCGGACCGGCACGCTCACGGATATTCGCCCAGATATTGCTGCGCTCATAGCGCAGGCCACTGTCGGTTTTTCCGCTGTGCCAGCTGGCGGCCTGATAACGCGGATGGTTAGGGTCGTGCAAAAACTGCTGAAGTTCGTTTTCGACCAGTGAAATCTTGCTCTCATCATCCAGCATGATGACGTAGTGATTTTCATGCTCAATACGCAGCGTGATGCCCCGCGTCGCCATGTAGTCAACAAAGGCCTGCGCCATGCGGGGCTGATTAAATTGAGTAATGCGCATCAGTAACTCTCCATGTGACGAGCGGCAATCTATTCGCTGCCGAGGGCAACCTGCTGAGGAAAGGCAGCCCGCCAGGCATCAAAGCCGCCATCAATGCTGTACGCCGCGCTGAAGCCCTGTCCCAGCAGATATTGTGCCGCGCTTTTGCTGCTGTTGCCGTGATAGCACATCACCAGCACCGGCAGGCTGTGATCGGCACCAGTGACAAAATCGCTGAGGTTGCTGTTGGTCAGATGCAACGCACCGGCCGCATGACCCAGGGCATAACTTTGCGGATCGCGGATATCTACCAGCAGCGCACCCTGCGCCAGACGCGCCTGCGCCTGCTGCACATCAATACATTCGAACGTTTCCATGGGATCTCTCATAACAGCGTCACAATAGCGCGTAGTGTAACCCGAGAATCCACGCCGATAACCTGACAATCGTTACGGCTATCGGTTTTTTTGGTGGGCAGAATGTTAGCTATATCACGCAAAAATGTTTTTACCTGGTTAAAAGCTGGCGTCAATGTTGGTTTGCGATTATGATTATGCTCGAAAACGAACATTAGTGAACTATTCCGAACATCGGAGGAGATGACGTGGAAACCAAAGACCTGATCGTGATCGGCGGCGGCATCAACGGTGCCGGCATTGCAGCAGACGCTGCAGGACGCGGACTGTCGGTGTTAATGCTGGAGGCGCGGGATCTGGCTTGCGCGACCTCCTCTGCCAGTTCAAAACTGATTCACGGCGGCTTGCGCTACCTTGAACATTACGAATTCCGTCTGGTCAGTGAAGCACTGGCCGAGCGTGAAGTGCTGCTGAAAATGGCTCCGCATCTGGCGTTCCCGATGCGCTTCCGTCTGCCGCATCGTCCGCATCTGCGTCCGGCGTGGATGATCCGTACCGGCCTGTTTATGTATGACCATCTTGGCAAGCGTACCAGTCTGCCAGGCAGCAAAAGTTTGCGATTTGGCGCGGATTCGGCCCTGAAGCCGGAAATCACGCGCGGATTCGAATATTCTGACTGCTGGGTCGATGATGCCCGCATGGTGGTACTGAACGCACAGGAAGTCGTGAAGCGTGGCGGCGAAGTCCGTACCCGCACCCGCGTGACCCGTGCCTGGCGTGAAGGCGGCCTGTGGAAGGTCGAAGCGGAAGATGTCGACAGCGGTAAAACCTTTACCTGGCAGGCGAAAGGCCTGGTCAATGCTGCCGGCCCGTGGGTCAAACAGCTGTTCGACGACAGCCTGAAGCTGAAATCGCCTTACGGTATTCGCCTGATCAAGGGCAGCCACATCGTGGTGCCACGCGTCCATACCGAAAAGCAGGCTTACATTCTGCAGAACGAAGATAACCGCATCGTGTTTGTCATCCCGTGGATGGATGAGTTCTCTATCATCGGTACCACCGACGTCGAGTACAAAGGCGATCCGAAAAACGTCAATATTGATGACAGCGAGACCGACTATCTGCTGAAAGTGTTCAACGGACACTTTAAAAAGCAGCTGACCGCTGACGATATCGTCTGGTCCTATTCCGGTGTCCGTCCGCTGTGTGATGACGAATCCGATTCGCCACAGGCGATAACTCGTGATTACACCCTGGATGTGCGCGACGATAATGGTCAGGCTCCGCTGCTGTCGGTGTTTGGCGGCAAGCTGACCACCTACCGTAAGCTGGCAGAACATGCGCTGGAGAAACTGGCGAAGTACTACCCGAACGCGGGCCCGGCATGGACGAAGAACTGCGTGTTGCCAGGCGGAAATATCTCCGGCACCCGTGAAGATTATGCGGCCAGCCTGCGTCGTCGCTATCCGTTTATCAGTGAAAATATGGCGCGCCACTTCTCGCGCACCTACGGCAGCAGCACTGAAACCCTGCTGGCTGGCGCGAAAAGCCTGGACGATCTGGGCGAGAACTTCGGTCACGAGTTTTACGAAGCAGAATTACGCTACCTGGTGCAGCATGAGTGGGTTCGTGAGCTGGATGATGCTATCTGGCGTCGTACCAAACAGGGCATGTGGCTGACCAAAGAGCAGCAGGCGCGAGTCACCGAGTGGCTGGCAGCGAAAGCTAAACCCGCCCTGTCGCTGGCATCATAAACGGACAGTAACTAACTAAAGAATCAGAAAGCAGGCTTCGGCCTGCTTTTTTTATGTCTGCGATAGCGGGTCGGTGAATCCGGGTGCTGATCCAACAGGTTGCGCTTTTCAGCGTGTAGCAGAGTTTATTTTTGTACGACGAACTTTTTATTAAAAATGCCAGGCTCAAACCATTTTTTATACAGAAATCCGTTTATGCGATCACATTTTTGGTCAGCGCCTAAACTCAACTCTTTCTGCTTCGCATATCAAAACGTTCACATCCTATTGTTACTGTAAATATAACGTTCAGGCTTTTTGCTTAATTGAACGACGTCATCAGAAAGCACAAACTTTCCTCAGTAAAAACGAAACAACCGTTATTTTAATCAGGAGGTTGAAATGAACACAGGCCAAACGCCTGCCCGGGAATGGAACACACGCCGCAGTGAAAAAGCGCGTCGTCTGGCATCCTTCCCTGTTGATGGCAAAGTCATTCCTACTGAAAGAGCTGTAGAAGCATTTGAAAAACTGATTGCACCGGGCGACCGGGTGGTACTGGAAGGGAATAACCAGAAGCAGGCCGATTTTTTATCACGTACCCTGGCTGAGGTTAATCCGGCGATAGTACACGACCTGCATATGATTATGCCGAGCGTGGGTCGCAGTGAGCATCTGGATATTTTCGAAAAAGGCATTGCGCGTAAACTCGACTTCTCTTTTTCCGGTCCGCAAAGTCTGCGTATTTCTCAGTTGTTAGAAGATGGTCAGCTGGAAATAGGCGCAATCCACACCTATATCGAACTCTATTCCCGCCTTTATGTCGATCTGAGTCCAAACGTCGCGCTGATTGCCGGTTATAAAGCTGACCGCAAAGGCAACCTTTACACCGGCCCGAGTACTGAAGATACGCCTGCCCTGGTGGAAGCCGCCGCGTTCCGTGACGGTATCGTGATTGCCCAGGTAAATGAGCTGGTCGATGACGAGACCGACCTGCCCCGCGTCGATATTCCCGGCTCCTGGATCGATTACATCGTCGTAGCCGATAAACCTTTCTTTATCGAACCGCTGTTTACCCGCGATCCGCGCCTGATTAAGCAGGAACATATCCTGATGGCGATGATGGCGATTAAAGGCATTTACGCCGAACATCAGGTGCAGTCACTTAACCACGGTATCGGTTTTAACACCGCCGCGATCGAACTGCTGCTGCCTACCTACGGCGAACAACTCGGCCTGAAAGGCAAAATCTGTAAGCACTGGACCCTTAACCCGCATCCGACGCTGATCCCGGCGATTGAGAGCGGCTGGGTTGAAAGCGTGCACTGCTTCGGTGGCGAACTGGGCATGGAAGAGTACATTCGCGCCCGTCCCGATATCTTCTTCACCGGCAGCGACGGCTCTATGCGCTCTAACCGCGCCTTCTGTCAGCTGGCAGGTCAGTATGCGGTGGATATGTTTATCGGTGCCACCCTGCAGGTCGATGGCCTGGCAAACTCCTCAACCGTGACCCGCGGTCGCCTTTCCGGGTTCGGCGGTGCGCCTAACATGGGCCACGATCCGCACGGCCGACGCCATGCCACGCCTGCATGGCTCAATATGATCACCGAACCGGACCCGATGCAGCGCGGTAAAAAACTGGTGGTTCAGATGGTGGAAACCTTCCAGGCCGGTGCCAAACCGACCTTTGTTGAAACGCTAGATGCCGTTGAAGTGGCGAAATCGACCGGTATGCCGCTGGCACCCGTGATGATCTATGGCGATGACGTCACCCACGTGCTGACCGAAGAGGGTATTGCCTATCTCTATCGCGCGGAAAGCCTTGAAGAGCGCCGTGCGATGGTCGCTGCGGTAGCCGGCATCACCGATATCGGCCTTGGCGTCGATGCGGCACGCGTGGCGGCCCTGCGTAAAAGCGGCAAAGTGGTCTATCCGGAAGATATGGGCATTCATCGTTCAGATGCGACCCGCTCACTGCTCGCCGCCAGCAGCGTCTCTGACCTGGTGGAATGGTCGGGTGGTCTTTATAACCCACCGGCAAAATTCCGGAGCTGGTAATGAAACTTCTGTCGCAGACTCAAACCGAGGCGCAGGCCAGCCAGCTGGCGATGATTGCGCGCGATTGTCTGACCGATGAAGCGCGGCTAAGCCCCAAGCCGGGTCTGGTAGACAGTCGGGGAAACGGCGCGCATCAGGACCTGACGCTGGCGCTGATGGAGCGTTCCGCTCACAGCCTTGTGCCGACCTTTCTGGCGCTGGCCCGTCACAGCTGGCTGCGCCCTGCTGATATTGCCCTGCGCGAAACGGTGGGTCGGCTGGGCCGTGACGGTGAACAGCAGATGATGGCGGCAACCGGCGGCGTCAACACCCATCGGGGTGCGATCTGGGCGCTGGGACTGCTGGTCAGTGCTGCAGCCATGCACGGTGGCGCGGCCAGTGCCGACCAGCTGACCCGCACCGCAGCCGCGCTGGCCAGCCTGCCCGACCGCGCCGCGCCAAAACTGTTCAGCAAAGGGTTAAAAGCGACGCACCGCTATCAGGTGCCCGGCGCACGCGAAGAGGCGCAACAGGCGTTTCCTCACGTGATGAAGCTGGCGCTGCCACAACTGATGACCAGTCGTGCAACGGGTGCCAGTGAAAGTGAAGCCCGTCTTGATGCGCTGATGGCGATCATGACCTCGCTCAGCGATACCTGCGTGCTGTCACGGGCCGGTATGACCGGACTGAAAGCGATGCAGCAGGGAGCACGCGCCGTGCTGCTGTCTGGCGGCTGTCGCACAGCAGGCGGCCAGAAGGCGCTGGCGCAGCTCGATCAGCGCATGCTGTCGCTCAACGCTTCGCCTGGCGGGGCCGCCGATTTGCTGGCCGCGACGCTGTTCATTGATCGGGTCTGTTCACCTGAACATTCTTATTTCTAGAGGCCATTATGGAACACATCACATTATCTTTACCTGCTAACCGCTCACTCAGCGGTAAAGCTCTGGCAGGGGTCGTTGGTTCCGGTGATATGGAAGTGCTGTACACCGCAACTGAAGGACAAACGCTTAGCATTGATATCACCACCTCACTGGATAACAGCGACGCCCGCTGGAAGGCGCTGTTTGACCGCCTGAATTTAACCAACGGTCTGCCTGCCGGAAAGCTGATTATTCACGATTTCGGCGCGACACCCGGCGTGGCGCGTATCCGTATTGAACAGGTTTTTGAGGAGGTGAGCCATGCGTAACGATGCCAGTTTTATTGAATTACGCGCCCGTGAGCGCGCCCGTGCACTGCTGGACGACGGCAGCTATCGCGAACTGCTGGATCCTTTCGAAGGCATCATGTCGCCGTGGCTGGCCCCGCAGGGTGTGGTGCCGCAGTCAGATGACGGCATGGTGGTGGCACGCGGCACGCTGAACGGGCAGCCTGCGGTGGTTATCGCCATTGAAGGCACCTTCCAGGGTGGCAGCATGGGCGAAGTCTCCGGTGCCAAAATGGCGGCGGCGCTGGAACTGGCAGCCGAAGACAACCGCAATGGAATACCCACTCAGGCGGTGCTCTGCCTGGAAACCGGCGGCGTGCGTTTACAGGAAGCAAATCTGGGGCTGGCGGCGATTGCCGATATTCATGCCGCGATTGTCGATCTGCGCCGCTATACCCCGGTTATCGGCATTATTGCCGGTACCGTCGGCTGCTTTGGCGGGATGTCCATCGCCGCTGCGCTGTGCAGCTACCTGATTGTGACGCGTGAAGCGCGCCTGGGGCTGAACGGTCCGCAGGTGATTGAGCAGGAAGCGGGCATTGAAGAGTATGACTCGCGCGATCGCCCGTTTATCTGGAGCATGACCGGCGGTGAAATCCGCTACGCCAGCGGCCTGGTCGATGCGCTGGTCGGTGATGGCGTCAATGCGGTTAAAAGTGCGATGAATGACTTCATCGCTAAAGGTGTTCCGGCGCAGCACCGCAGCGATAAATATGCCGATTTCCTGCCACGTCTGACGCAGTTCGACACCCGTCAGCAGGCGGACACGGCGCAGATTAAACAGCTTTTCGCCCGGGAGGATAAATAATGACCCAGACAAACAGCCGCGGTGCAATCTGGCTGGAAAAACTTGCACCTGATGCGCAGCGCCTCAGCGGCCTGTGCGCCTCTGTCCAGGTGGCGGACGGTGAACTTAATGGCGAAAGCGTGCGCTTTATCGCCGTGGTGCCCGATGCACAAAACCACTATCCGCGTGCCGCGCAGGGCGAAGTCGGTCTGCTGGAAGGCTGGACGCTGGCGAAAGTGGTGAATGAAACGCTGGAAGAGGACAAGAACAGCGACGTGAAACGCCCGATTGTGGCGGTGATCGACGTGCCGAGTCAGGCCTATGGTCGTCGCGAAGAGGCGTTCGGTATTCATCAGGCGCTGGCCGGGGCTGCAGGCGCTTATGCCAAAGCACGCCTTGCGGGTCATCCGGTGATTGGGCTGATTGTTGGCAAAGCGATGTCTGGTGCCTTCCTGGCGCACGGTTATCAGGCCAACCGCCTGATTGCGCTCAACGATCAGGGTGTGCTGGTGCACGCGATGGGTAAAGAGTCCGCCGCGCGTATCACGCTGCGTTCGGTGGAGGCGCTGGAGAAACTGGCGGCGACCATTCCGCCGATGGCCTATGACGTGAATAACTTCGCCACGCTGGGTCTGCTCTCCGATCTGCTGAACGTGGCCAATCCCGATGCGCCTTCTGACGCCGATGTGGCGATGGTCGAGATCGCGTTGCAGAAAGCCATTAGCGATGCGCGTCAGGATCCGAGCCTGAAAAACCGGCTGGGCGCATCCAATCGCCACAGCTCCTCCCTGGTTCGCGAGCGGATGCGCGCAACCTGGTAATTAAATAAAAAAATAAACCTGCCGAAACCGGTCTGACGGGGCGCATTGCTAAGTGCGCCCCGGGGCAGTGGCCGTGTTCAGAATTATAAACATCGCTGTTAACAGAAAATTCTTTCTTAAATACAGGTGATTTATGATTTATATAATTGTTCATGCCCTTGCTCCGATTTTTGTCATCATGCTGCTGGGTTTCTGGGCCGGTAAGGCCGGAATGGTCAACAACAAAGACGTCTCTCTGCTGAATATTTTCGTCATGGATTTTGCGCTGCCCGCCGCGCTGTTCAGTGCCACGGTACAAACGCCCTGGCCGGGCATCGTGGCGCAATGGCCGCTGATTGTGGTTATTACCGGCGCAATGTGGATTACCTATGGAGCTGTCTATTTCGCGGCTACAAAAGTTTTCAAAAAGTCACCGCAGGATGCGGCTGTGCTGACACTGACGGTGGCGCTGCCAAATTACGCCGCGCTGGGCCTGCCCATTCTGGCCAGCGTGCTGGGTGAAAATGGTGCCACTTCGCTCTCGGTAGCGGTCTCCATCGCCTGTGGTTCAGTGCTGCTTACACCGCTTTGCCTGCTGATTCTGGAACGTGAAAAAGCGTTTGCCGATGGCACCGAACACGGTTCAACCCTGACCATGCTGCCAATTCTGATGTGGCGTTCTGTGAAAAAACCGATCGTACTGGGACCGTTGATTGGCGTGGTGTTATCAGCGCTGGGCGTTAAAATGCCTGATCTGGTGCTGGCCGCCATCAAACCGCTGGGTCTGGCTGCCACCGCCGCTGCACTCTTCCTGACCGGTGTCATCCTGTCGGCACGCAAACTGAAACTCAACGCGGTGGTGGGCGTCGGCACGGTAACTAAACTGCTGATTCAGCCCTTTATCGCCTGGGGTCTGGTGCTGGCATTGGGTCTCAGCGGTCCTGTGGCAATTACCGCCATTCTGATGATTGCGCTCTCCGCCGGTTTCTTCGGGGTGGTGTTTGGCAACCGCTTTGGCGTGCAGTCGCCGGATGCAGAGGCTGTGCTGCTGCTCAGCTCTATTCTCTGTATTTTGTCATTACCGCTGTTCATTACGCTGACATCAGGAATGTAATATGAGCTCTGTACCGCGCCCCCACGATCTGCTCTGGCTGCGAGACGGCAACGCCTTAGCCGCCATCAGTGAGAGCTGGGTCAGTCAGTTCTGGCATCCCGGCCTTCCGGTCGTGGTGCGGCGCGACAGGAGCGAAACCGGGCTGATACCGGTGGGTGTGCGCGGCGAGCGCCGCGAACAGCGCGCCGCCGGATGGGTCAATGCAGCGGATATCGTTCGCGTTGTCACGCCGGAGATGCTGGCGGCGCGTGCGCAGTTGCTTGCCTCGCCGTTTACCGCTTATGCGCCGGTCGGCGCGGCGATTGCCCTCAGTGAGCACGACTGGCCGTGGCGCTGGGGTATTACCGGCAGTACCGGTTACGCACTGGCAACACAGCAACCCACGCTGCATGCCGCCAGCGATCTTGATTTAGTTATTCGCGCGCCAGAGCCGCTGGCGCGCGATACGCTGCAACGCTGGCAGGCGCAAACCGACACGCTGGCCTGCCGGGTCGATACGCAGGTAGAAACGCCGTCCGGCGCGTTTGCCCTCAGCGAGTGGCTGCGTGAAGGCCGCGCGCTGGTTAAAACCGTTACCGGGCCGATACTGACCGCTTCACCCTGGAGCAGGGAGCTACAATGAAAATACTCTTTACCTTTCCCGGCCAGGGCACTCAGCGTGCCGGGATGTTACAGCACCTTCCCGACGGCGACGCCCTGTTGAACAGCGTGCGTGCAGTGCTGGGCGACGAGACTGACCAGCTCGACAGTGCCGATGCACTGCGCCACACGCGCGCCGTGCAGCTCAGTCTGCTGATTTGCGGTGTCGCCTGGGCGCGCGAGCTGATTCGCCGTGGGGTGAAACCCGATATCGTCAGCGGTCTGTCGATTGGCGCGTTTCCTGCTGCGGTGATTTCCGGCGCGCTGGATTTCAGTGATGCTCTGCGGCTGGTGGCACTGCGAGGCGATCTGATGGAGCAGGCTTATCCGGAGGGATATGGTCTGACCGCCATCACCGGCCTGACGCTGAGTCGTCTGGAAAAACTGCTGCCCGGCAGCAACACCTATATCGCCAACCTGAATGCGGAAACGCAGATTGTGATTGCTGGCCGCGACGAGGATATGGCGGTAGTCGCGCAGAAAGCGCTGGATGCCGGTGCCAGCAAAGCGATTAAACTCGCGGTGAGCGTGCCGTCGCACTGCGCGCTGCTGGATAAGCCCGCTGCAGAACTGGCGCGCGCGTTCGGGTCCGTCAGCCTTTCCCGTCCCCATTGCGCTTACCTCAGCGGTTCAACCGGACGCGTGATTTGGGAGCCGGAGAAGATTGCCGACGATCTTGCCTTTAATATGGCGCGTATGGTGCAGTGGAATGATGCGATGGTTTCAGCCAATCAGCGCGATGCCCGACTGGCGATTGAGATGCCGCCTGGCAATGTGCTGACCGGCCTGACGCTTCAGGCTGGCTGGCAGGGCGACGCGATTTGTCTGGAGCGCAACAGCGTTGAGGTTGCACTCCATCTGGTTAAACGGCTGAGTCAGTAAGGCTGCGGGCGTACATCCGCCCTTCTGCCGCCAGTGCCAGCAGGTCATTATCCCGTTCGCGGCGATGTGAGTAGACGATCGAGATCTGCTGACGCATCTGGTAAGGCTCAGCGAGCGTCAGCAGCTGAATGTTGTTTTCATACACCTTCTTCATCCGTCCCGGGATCAGTGCCAGGCCGACGCCCGCCTGCACCAGGCTTATCATCGAGAAGATGTCATTCACCTGGGTGACCATGCGCGGTTCAAATCCGGCTATCTGGAACGCCTCCTGCGAACCGGCATAGGTGGCAAACCCTTCAGCCAGCGAGACAAAATCACGGTCGGCATAATCACGCAGATCCACCGGACCGGCTCCGTCCCGCGTCTCACCGGCCGGTGTGGCCAGAAAGATCCTGTCCTCAAACAGCGGAATCACATCAAAATGCGCGTCGCTGAGTTCGCCGTCATCGGTGGCGATCAGAATCGCATCCAGCGCGTCATCTTCCAGCATATTCAGCAGCATTTGATTGGAACCCATGGTCAGATCGAGCTCCAGCGTGGGCCGACGCAGCTTCATGCCCATGATCAGCCGGGGAATGGTCTCCAGCGTCAGGGAGTAGAGCGTGCCAAGTCGCAGACGCCCCCCGCCGATGCCTGCGACTTTGCGCGCCTCTTCAATGCCTTTTCCCATCAGGGTGGTCACGTCGCGACAGTAGTCCAGCAGCGTCCAGGCGGCAGGCAGCGGCACCAGGTTGCGGCCCTTGTGGATAAACAGCGGGCAGTCGATGCCCTCTTCCAGCGTATGCAGTGCGCGATGCACGCTGACGCTGCTCAGCTCCAGCGCTTCCGCCGTACGGGCGATATTGCCCTTGCTCATAAACATCATGAAGACGCTGAGTTTACGGAAGGTAATTTCCTGGTTGATGTTGTCACTCATTGCTGCTGTTGCCTGTAGGGTCATTTTGCTTTCCCGCATAGTAGCGATTCTCAGCCAGGGTGTAATGATCTGGCTCGCACAAGAGGCACTTACGGACGCAGAGGCGATAAGAGGCTGAACCTGCTGAAGAGGTGCAGGATGGGCGGTGAGCAAAGAGAGCACAGGAGAGAACGGCCGATCCCTCGGCCGCAAAGAAAGTCAGAAACCAGACTGCACGCGCCTTACAACCTTACTGGCGAGATATTCCAGATCTCATCAGCGTACTCCTGAATCGTACGGTCAGACGAGAAGTAGCCCATTCCGGCGATGTTTTTAGCCGCGCGGCGTTGCCACTCATCCGGTTTACGGTAGAGCGCATCCACTTTATCCTGGGTATCCACATAGCTGCGATAATCCGCCAGCAACTGGTAGTGATCGCCGAAGTTGACCAGTGAATCGAACAGATTGCGGTAGCGGCCCGGATCCTGCGGACTGAACAGACCGGAAGCAATCTGGGTCAGCACCTGATGCAGCTCTTCATCCTTTTCGTAATAGTCACGCGGGTTATAGCCCCCTTTACGCAGGGCTTCGACCTGCGGCGTGGTATTACCGAAAATGAAGATGTTCTCTTCACCGACGTGATCCAGCATTTCAACGTTGGCCCCATCCAGCGTACCGATGGTCAGCGCGCCATTCAGCGCAAACTTCATATTACTGGTGCCGGACGCCTCTGTCCCTGCGGTAGAGATCTGCTCAGAGAGATCGGCCGCCGGAATAATGATCTGCGCCAGGCTCACGCTGTAGTTCGGGATGAAGACCACCTTCAGTTTGTTCTTCACCTGCGGATCGTTGTTGATCACATTGGCGACATCGTTGATCAGATGAATGATGTGCTTGGCAACGTAATAGGCCGACGCCGCTTTACCGGCAAAGATATTGACGCGTGGCACCCAATCCGCCTGGGGATCGGCCTTGATACGGTTGTATCGGGTGATCACATGCAGCACGTTGAGCAGCTGGCGTTTGTACTCGTGAATGCGCTTGATCTGCACATCAAACAGCGCGTTCGGGTCGAGCACCACGTCCAGATTCTTCGCCACCCAGTCGGCCAGCCGACGCTTGTTCTGATACTTGGCGACCGCCACTTTTTCAATAAACGCCGGATAGTCGATCTGCGCCTTCAGCTCGCCCAGCTGGCTGAGATCGGTGCGCCAGTTGCGGCCAATCTCCTCATCCAGCACCTCTGACAGCGCCGGGTTCGCCAGCGCCAGCCAGCGGCGCGGCGTAACGCCATTGGTTTTGTTACAGAAGCGACCAGGGAACAGACGGGAGAAATCGGCAAACAGCGACTGTACCATCAGGTTGGAGTGCAGCTCCGAAACGCCGTTTACTTTGTGGCTGACCACCACCGCCAGCCAGCCCATGCGTATCCGGCGGCCATCGTTTTCGTCGATGATCGAAATGCGCGACAGCAGATCCAGGTCATCGGGATAGTGATCCTGAATGGTCTTAAGGAAGAAGTCGTTAATTTCAAAAATAATGCTGAGGTGACGCGGCAGGATCTTGCCGATCATATCGACCGGCCAGGTTTCCAGCGCTTCGGTCATCAACGTATGGTTGGTATAGGAGAAGACCTGACAGCAGACGTCAAAAGCGTTGTCCCAGCTGAATTTATGATCGTCGATCAGCAGGCGCATCAGTTCGGGGATCGCCAGCACCGGATGGGTATCATTCAGGTGAATAGCGATTTTATCCGCCAGGTTGTCCCAGGTCTGATGCATCCGCCAGTGACGATTCAGAATGTCCTGCACCGTCGCGGAGACCAGGAAATATTCCTGACGCAGGCGCAGCTCGCGGCCTGAGTAGGTCGAATCATCCGGATAGAGCACGCGCGACACGTTCTCGGAGTGGTTTTTATCTTCCACCGCCGCAAAGTAGTCGCCCTGGTTGAACTTGCCGAGGTTGATTTCGTTGCTGGCCTGCGCGCCCCACAGCCGTAAGGTGTTGGTAGCGTCGGTGTCAAAGCCCGGAATGATCTGGTCATAGGCCATCGCCAGGATCTCTTCGGTCTCCAGCCAGCGCACTTTCGCGCCTTCGTGCTGGACGCGGCCACCAAAGCGCACTTTGTAACGGGTATTGAAACGCTGGAATTCCCACGGATTACCATATTCAAGCCAGTAATCCGGCGACTCTTTCTGCTCACCTTCCACAATGTTCTGTTTGAACATGCCGTAATCATACCGGATGCCATAGCCACGGCCCGGCATCCCCAGCGTCGCCAGCGAGTCGAGGAAACAGGCCGCCAGGCGACCCAGACCACCGTTGCCCAGCCCCGGATCGTTTTCTTCTTCCATCAGCTCGGCCAGATCCAGACCCATCTCATCCAGCGCCTGGTTGAGATCGTCATAAATCCCCATCGCCAGCAGCGCATTGCCCAGCGTGCGGCCCATCAGGAACTCCATCGACAGGTAATAGACCTGCCGGACATCCTGCGACAGCTGAGCACGGCTGGAACGCAGCCAGCGCTCCACCATCCGGTCACGCACCGCCAGCAGCGAGGCGTTAAGCCACTCATGCTTATTGGCGATAGAGGGATCTTTGCCGATGGTAAACATCAATTTATAGGCAATCGAATGCTTTAAGGCATCAACCGTCAACGTTGGTGAGGCGTAAGTGAAAGGTGCATTCATATCCAGTTTTCCCAATCCGTTACATCAAACGTTGGTAGAGATCACGGTAGGCTTGTGCTGCCACCTGCCAGCTAAAGTCCATCGCCATTGCCTGGCGCTGAACATAGCGCCAGAGCGAAGGACGGGACCACAACACAAACGCGCGCCGGATAGCCCGAAGCAGTGACCAGGCGTTGGCATCTTCAAAACTGAATCCACTGGCGATGCCGTCGGCCAGATTCTCCAGTGAGCTGTCATTCACGGTATCGGCCAGCCCGCCGGTGCGGCGCACTAACGGCAACGTACCATACTTGAGGCCATAAAGTTGTGTCAGACCGCAGGGCTCAAAGCGACTCGGCACCACAATCACGTCCGCGCCGCCGACAATGCGGTGTGAGAACGCTTCGTGATAGCCGATCTGCACGCCGACGCTGCCCGGATGCTCTGCCGCCGCCGCCAGGAAGCCCTGCTGCAGTTCAGCATCGCCCTGGCCCAGCAGCACCAGTTGACCGCCCTGCGCCAGCAAGCCGGGCAGCGCCTCCAGCACCAGGTCCAGCCCTTTCTGTTTGGTCAGACGGCTGATCACGCAGAACACCGGCGCTTTATCATCCACCTTCAGACCCATCGCCACCTGCAGCTGACGTTTGTTCTCCGCTTTCGCTTCCAGCGTGTCGCGGTTATAACGCGCGCTGAGCAGCAGATCGTGCGCCGGATCCCAGATAGAGGGATCAACGCCGTTGAGAATGCCGCTGAGACGGCCTTCACGCATCCGCTGTGCCAGCAGGGTTTCCATGCCGTAAGCATATTCGGCAGAAGTAATTTCATGGGCGTAAGTCGGGCTGACCGCCGTGATATGGTCGGCGTAAAAAAGTCCCGCTTTCAGGAAGGAGATCTGACCGAAAAACTCCAGCCCGTGCATGTTAAAGAACGACCATGGCAGGCCAATCTCTTCCATGTGGTGCGCCATGAACAGCCCCTGATACGCCAGGTTGTGCACGGTGAAGACCGATTTAGCCGGACGACCACGCGCTTCCAGATAGGCGCAGGTCAGGCCTGCGTGCCAGTCATGGGCATGCACAATATCGGGACGCCACATCGCGTCCATGCCGCACGCCAGTTCACAGCCAACCCAGCCCAGCAGCGCAAAGCGCAGATAGTTGTCGACATACGCAAACTGCGATTCGTCATGGTAGGGACTACCCGGACGATCGTAGAGGCCGGGAGCATCAATCAAGTAGATGCCCACACCGTTAAATTCACCAAATAGCAGACGTACATGACCGGCAAATGTTTCTCGCTCTGTCACGACCTGGAGATCAGGTATGCCTTTGCGCAATGCGGGAAAAGCGGGCAGTAGTACCCGCGTATCCGTGCCGCCCGCAATTTGTGCCTGAGGTAATGCCCCGACTACATCAGCCAGTCCGCCCGTTTTTAGCAGCGGGAAAAGTTCCGAACAGACATGTAAAACCTGCATCCTCGACCTCATTAAGTTATCCGACACGCTCCGCGTGCCGATTGCGTAAGTTTCGCTTATCGCTTACAGCCCCGCTTTGGCCAGCCTGGCCAGCATGGCGCGGGTTACCAGTACGATGCCTTCATCCGAACGGTGAAACCGGCGACTGTCTTCATCCGGGTTTTCGCCAATGACCATGCCTTCCGGTAACTCGCAGGCACGATCAATGACGCAGCGACGCAGACGACACGATCGGCCCACTACCACATCAGGCAGCAGTACAGTTGAATCTATATTGCAAAAAGAGTTAACGCGTACCCGCGGGAACAGCACCGAATTGACCACCACTGAACCGGAGATGATGCAGCCCCCCGAGACCAGCGAGTTCATAGTCATCCCGTGACTGCCGGAACGATCCTGAACAAATTTGGCCGGCGGCAGCGGCTCCATGTGGGTACGAATCGGCCAGGTGACGTCATACATATCGAGTTCAGGCATCACCGATGCCAGGTCGAGATTGGCGCGCCAGTAGGCTTCCAGCGTCCCGACGTCGCGCCAGTAAGGCGGCGCATTGTCATCGTTCTGTACGCAGGAGAGCGCAAAGGAGTGCGCATAGCCTTCGCCGCTTGCCACGATTTTCGGCAGGATATCTTTGCCGAAGTCGTGGTTAGAGCCTGGCGTCTGCAGATCCTCTTCCAGCAGTTCATAGAGATAGTCTGCGTTGAAAACGTAGATCCCCATGCTGGCGAGCGCCTGAGTGTCATCACCCGGCATGGTGGGCGGTTTCGCGGGTTTCTCCACGAAGTCGATCACCATATTCTCTTCGTCCACCGCCATCACGCCAAACGCCGTGGCTTCATGCACCGGCACCGGTAAACAGGCGATGGTACATTTCGCCTCGTTGACCACGTGATCCAGCAGCATGCGTGAATAATCCATCTTATAAATGTGGTCCCCGGCAAGGATCACGATGTACTGCGCCTGATAGCGGCGAATCACATCAAGGTTTTGCGTCACGGCATCGGCCGTCCCGCGATACCACTGTTCGGTCGAAAATCGCTGCTGCGCTGGCAGCAAATCGACAAACTCATTCATCTCTTCATTGAAGATCGACCAGCCACGCTGGATGTGCTGAGTCAGGGTATGAGACTGATACTGAGTAATCACGCCAATCCGTCGGATACCGGAGTTGACGCAGTTGGAGAGGGCAAAGTCGATAATGCGGAACTTGCCGCCGAAATGCACCGCCGGTTTGGCACGTTTGGCCGTTAAATCGACCAGGCGCGTGCCGCGTCCGCCGGCGAGGATCAGAGCAACCGTCTGTGTAGGGAGCTGGCGGGCCAGCATCAGGTGATCTGTTCTATCTAACTTAACCATGTCTGACTCCTTATGATTGCTTTTGGAACACGCACACACCGTGTGCGGGACCATGCCAGACAGTTAGCAGGATGGGGTTGTCGTCCCCGGCGAAAGGAGGAAGGGCGCGCCATTCTCCGTCTGGTAACACGATGTCATTCACCGTATCCGTGGCGTTTATTGTTATTAACCAGCGGCCGGACAGCAGGATCTGCAATCTGTGCATCCCCTGTGCCCATTCATCGTGTTGCAGTGGCTGGCCACCGGCATTGAGCCACTGCACATTGCCGTCACCGTCCTGCCACCAGCGATCTGCGGTCAGCGCCGGAATGCGCTGGCGCAGCTCGATCAGTGCAGCGGTGAATCCGACTAATCCCTTCTCATCCGCCTGCCAGTCAAGCCAGCTCAGGGCGTTGTCCTGACAGTAAGCGTTGTTATTGCCACGCTGGGTGTGGCCGCGCTCATCGCCTGCCAGCAGCATCGGCGTGCCCTGTGACAGCAGCAGCGTCGTCAGCAGTGCCCGCACGCTGCGACGGCGACGTTCAATCACGTCGAAGCTGACGTTCAGCCCCTCTTTGCCGTGGTTGTGGCTGTAGTTATCGCCGTGACCATCACGGTTATCTTCCCCGTTCGCTTCGTTGTGTTTACGTTCGAAGCTCACCACATCCCATAGCGTAAAGCCGTCATGGGCGGTGATCAGGTTAACCGTGGCGTGTGGCGACCGGTCATCATGCTGGTAGAGATCGCTGGAGGCGGCAAAGCGGCGGACGAACTCGCCGTTGCTTATGTCGCCGTGCAGCCAGTAACGACGCGCGGTGTCGCGAAACTGATCGTTCCATTCGGCAAACGGCGGCGGAAAACGACCAACCTGATAGCCGTCAGGGCCGATATCCCAGGGTTCAGCAATCAGCTTGACCTGAGAGAGCAGCGGACAGGCGCGTATCGCCTCAAAAAATGGCGCATCACGCTGGTAATCCGGTGTGCGGCCCAGCACTGGCGCGAGGTCAAAGCGGAAGCCGTCGACGTGGCAGACCCGCACCCAGTAGCGCAGCGCCTCTAAAGCCCACGTCATCACCTGAGGATGATGAATATTCAGCGTGTTGCCGCAGCCGGTCCAGTTCTGATAATCGCCCTGCTCATCGAGCCAGTAGTAGCTGGCGTTGTCGATGCCGCGCATGGAGATTGTCGGGCCAATCTCATCGAGTTCAGCGGTGTGGTTGAACACCACATCCAGCAGCACTTCGATACCTGCGGCGTGCAGGTTTTTGACCGCCTGCTGAAACTCCTGCAACGGCGTCACGTCCGGCTGACCGGAGGCGTAACGGGGATCCACCGCCCAGAGCGCAAAGGGGTTATAGCCCCAGTAGTTGCTGAGGCCGAGCTGCAGCAGTCGCGGCTCGCTGGCGAAGTGCGCCACCGGCAGCAGCTCAAGGGTAGTAATCCCCAGACTGCGCAGGTAATTCACCATAACAGGATGACCGAGCGCCGCGTAAGTCCCGCGCAGCGTTTCCGGAATTTCCGGATGCTGCTGCGTCAGGCCGCGCACGTGGGCTTCGTAAATCACCGTGTTACCCCAGGGAATACCCGGTGCGACGTCGTCCTGCCAGTCAAAATCCTCCGCGACGACCCGTGACTTCGGCGCAATCGCCGCGTTGTCATGCGGATCGGGCTGCGCCTCGCCGCCATGAAACAGCGGGTCATCCGGTACATCGCCCTCAACCGCGCGGGCGCAGGGGTCAACCAGCAGCTTCGCCGGATTAAAACGGTGTCCCTGCTGCGGTGCCCAGGGACCATGCACCCGGTAGCCGTAGCGCTGTCCCGGTTTTAACGCCGGAACATAACCATGCCAGATATCCCCGCTGCGGCCAGGCAGGTCAAGACGCTGTTCTGCGCCCTGCTCATCAAACAGGCAGAGCTCTACGCGCCCGGCATGCTGTGAGAACAGGGTGAAGTTAACGCCTTTGCCATCGTAACTGGCACCCAGCGGTTCGGGATCTCCGGCAGTGATGGTCATTCAGCCTCCCGCACCAGCCATACCGTTGCCAGCGGCGGCAGATTGAGACTCAGCGACTGCGGTCGCCCGTGGCTCTCCTGCTCATCGGTATGCACCCGATGGTTGCGCACGTCGCTGCCGTGATACTCATGCTGATCGGTATTCAGCACTTCACGCCAGTAGCCAGGCTGGTTAACGCCAAAGCGATAGCCCGGACGCGGCACCGGCGTAAAGTTACTGACCACGATCACTTCGTTGCCTTCACGGTCACGACGGACAAAGGCGAAGACGGAGTGTTCCGCATCGTTTACCACCAGCCACTCAAAGCCTGCCGGATCGAAGTCGAGCTGATGCAGCGGCGTGTAGTACTGATAGGTGTGGTTGAGATCGCGCACCAGACGGTGAACGCCGTGGTGCCAGTTGTCGTCCCCTTCCAGCAGATGCCAGTCAAGGCTGACGTCGTGGTTCCACTCGCGACCCTGGGCAAATTCGTTGCCCATAAACAGCAGTTTCTTGCCGGGGAAGCCCCACATCCAGCCGTAGTAAGCACGCAGGTTGGCGAACTTCTGCCATGCATCGCCCGGCATACGATCGAGAATCGAGCGCTTACCGTGCACCACTTCGTCATGCGACAGCGGCAGCACAAAGTTTTCGGTGTAGTTGTACATCATGCCGAAGCTCATCAGATCGTGATGGTGCTTACGGTAGATGGGATCGACCTTCATGTAGTCGAGGGTGTCGTGCATCCAGCCCAGATTCCATTTGAACCAGAAGCCCAGCCCGCCGTCTTCGGTGGGACGCGTCACGCCAGGGTAGTCTGTCGACTCTTCGGCCATGGTCACCGAACCGGATGCCACAGTGCCGAGCGTACGGTTGGTGTGACGCAGAAACTCAATCGCTTCCAGGTTTTCACGGCCGCCGTACTGATTCGGCACCCATTCCCCTTCGCTGCGGCTGTAGTCGCGGTAGATCATCGATGCCACCGCATCCACACGCAGGCCATCAATGCCAAAGCGCTCCGTCCAGTAGAGCGCATTGCCCGACAGGTAGTTGCTCACTTCCCGGCGACCAAAGTTGTAGATCAGGGTATTCCAGTCCTGGTGAAAGCCTTCACGCGGGTCGCTGTGCTCATAGAGCTCGGTGCCGTCGTACCTTGCCAGACCGAAATCGTCGCTGGGGAAGTGGCCCGGCACCCAGTCGAGCAGCACGTTGAGGCCCGCCTCATGGGCGGCGTCAATGAAGGCGCGGAACTCGTCACGGGTACCAAAACGTCGGGTCGGCGCATACATGCCCAGCGGCTGATAGCCCCAGCTGCCATCAAAGGGATGTTCGTTGATCGGCAGCAGTTCGATATGGGTAAAGCCCATCTCTTTGACGTAGGGCACCAGCTGTTCAGCCAGCTCTTTGTAGCTCAGCCAGAAGTTGTTGTCGGTGTGACGACGCCAGGAGCCCAGATGCACTTCATAGATGGAGATCGGCGCGTCAAAGGCGTTGGCCGCCTTGCGCTCCGCTTTCATCTCAACAGGCTCTGGCAGACCACAGATCATCGACGCAGTTTGCGGACGCATCTGCGCCTCAAAGGCGTACGGGTCCGCTTTGATGCGCAGTTCGCCATTGGCGTCGATGATTTCATACTTGTAGAGCTGGCCGTTGACCGCGCCCGGTACAAACAGCTCCCAGATGCCCAGCTCCTGACGCAGACGCATCGGATGACGGCGGCCATCCCAGAAGTTGAAATCGCCAACCACTGACACGCGACGGGCGTTGGGTGCCCATACGCAGAAGCGGGTGCCGAAGACGCCATCGATGACGTCACCGTGCGCGCCCAGCGTCTCATAAGGGCGCAGGTGCGTCCCTTCTGCCAGCAGCCACAGATCCATCTCCTGCAGCAGCGGACCAAAGCGATAGGCATCGTCTACCAGGTTTTGCTGGCCGTGCCAGTTCACCGCCAGCTGATAGCGGAACGGGTTTTTGCGGCGTGGAATAACGCCACTGAAGAAGCCACGTGCATCTTCACACACCAGCTGAGCCAGTTTGCGCCCGGTGGAGGTTTCAATGACCCACACTTCAAGCGCTTCGGGGAGCAATGCCCTGACTTCAAGGCCTTGCTGAGTTCGGTGCATCCCTAGTAACGAAAAAGGGTCGGCATAATTACCCGCAAACAGGGCATTGATCGCATCGCGATCGGGAAGCTCTGACATGACTTTCTTCCTGTGATAATTGGCAGCCGAAATGAACGCGACACAGCCTGTCGCGGTTCACCTGCGCTGCTCTTCATTGAGCCATACGTACAACGACAAAGAAGTCAGGCCATTCCGTGGGAAAAGTGTTTTTGCCGTGTACCACAACCATTTAATCCGGAAAGCACAAGAGTTACCTGTGGCACATCATGGTTAAATCATAGCTTGGTCACGGCACTTGCCATGGACTAAAGCAAAATAATCTTTACCGACCGGCAAAAAAGGGAAGTTGATCACTGAGTAAGCGAAACGGCAGATTGTTTCGTGTACGACAAAAACAAAAAAGGCCGGATAAATCCGGCCTTTGGCGATGTTTTCTGTTTAGCTGGTTAACAACCGCAGCATGCGACGTAGCGGTTCGGCTGCGCCCCATAACAGCTGGTCGCCCACCGTGAAGGCGGAGAGATATTCCGGCCCCATATTCAGTTTACGCAACCGGCCAACCGGCGTGGTCAGCGTACCGGTGACAGCGGCAGGCGTCAGTTCACGCATCGTCAGTTCGCGGTCATTCGGCACCACTTTGACCCACTCATTGTGAGAGGCCAGCAGCTGCTCAATTTCAGCCAGCGGCAGGTCGCGTTTCAGCTTCAGCGTAAAGGCCTGGCTGTGGCAGCGCAGTGCCCCGACGCGCACGCACAATCCATCAACGGGGATGACGTTACGGGTGGCGAGGATCTTGTTGGTCTCAGCCTGGCCTTTCCACTCTTCGCGGCTCTGACCGTTTTCCAGCTGTTTGTCGATCCACGGAATCAGGCTGCCCGCCAGCGGCACGCCGAAGTTATCGGTCGGCAGGGTACCGGAACGGGTGAAGTCGGTCACGCTACGCTCGATGTCGAGGATGGCGGAGGCCGGGTTCTGCAGCGCAGGCGCAACGTGATCGTGCAGCATGCCCATCTGGGTCAGCAGTTCACGCATGTGGCGCGCGCCGCCGCCAGAGGCCGCCTGATAGGTGGCAACCGAAGCCCACTCCACCAGGTCCTGAGCAAACAGGCCGCCCAGCGACATCAGCATCAGGCTGACGGTACAGTTACCGCCGACAAAGGTTTTGATCCCACTGTCGATGCCCTGGCGAATCACCGCATGGTTGACCGGATCGAGGATGATGATGGCATCATCTTTCATGCGAAGCGTGGAGGCCGCATCAATCCAGTATCCCTGCCAGCCGCTGGCGCGCAGCTTTGGATAGACGTCACTGGTGTAGTCGCCACCCTGGCAGGTAATAATGATATCCAGCGCCCGCAGCGCCTCAATATCAAACGCATCCTGCAGTGTGCCCTGCTGTTTGCCCGCAAATGCGGGTGCCGCCTGACCATGCTGCGACGTCGAGAAGAAGACCGGATTGATTGCATCAAAATCACGCTCTTCACTCATGCGGGACATCAGCACGGAGCCGACCATACCGCGCCAACCAACAAAACCTACATTCTTCATGTCGTGTCCGTCTAAGGCAGTTACACCTGCTTTTCATTTCAGAGGAGAGAGCGGCGTGCTATTTTCACGCCGCTCTGCGTAATAATAAGATTTACCTGTGTCCCTTCACTCTACAAAATGCAGGCCGGGTAGCAAGTGAATTAATTCGATTACGCTAACTTTTTCAGCAGCGTAACTAATAACTCCGCTTTTTCGTGAACAACATGGCGTAAAACCGATGACTGAAATGATTTCAGCGACAATATTATTGTTGTTAATTATGGATCCGCTGGGCAATCTGCCGATTTTTATGTCGGTTTTAAAGCATCTGGAGCCGAAACGGCGGCGAGTGGTGCTGATCCGTGAAATGTTGATTGCCCTGATCATCATGCTGCTGTTCCTGTTTACCGGTGAACGCATCCTGGCATTTTTGAATCTGCGTACTGAAACGGTGTCGATTTCCGGCGGGATAATCCTGTTTCTTATCGCCATTAAAATGATTTTCCCGTCGGCGGAAAGCAGCAGTTCTGGTTTACCGGCGGGTGAAGAGCCCTTCCTGGTGCCGCTGGCGATCCCACTGGTAGCCGGGCCATCGCTGCTGGCGACGCTGATGCTGCTGTCGCATCAATATCCGCATCAGATGTCGCACCTGGTCGGCGCGCTGCTGATCGCCTGGGGCGTGACGGTGGGTATTCTGCTGATGTCAGGTCTGTTCCTGCGTCTGCTGGGTGATAAAGGCGTGAATGCGCTGGAGCGGCTGATGGGATTAATACTGATTATGCTGGCCACACAGATGTTCCTGGACGGCATTCGGGCTTATCTGAAGCTGTAGGAGAGTGTCTGCGCTTCCCATGAAGCCAGGGAAGCGCAGAACCGACATGATTAAGAGAGTAGTGTGAAGGCGATCATTCCGACCACCGCACCAACGGTACCGAGAATGGTTTCCATCAGTGTCCAGGTCTTCAGCGTTTCCGCTTCGCTGGCCCCGGTGAAGCGACCAAACAGCCAGAAACCGGCATCGTTCACATGGCTGATAATTATTGAGCCACCGCCGATGCAGATCGACAGCGCCGCCAACTGAGCGCCGCTGTAGTGCAGCGGTTCAATCACCGGCATGATTAAGCCTACCGTGGTCAGACAGGCGACCGTTGCCGATCCCTGAATCACCCGCACCGCACCTGACAGGATAAAGCAGGCCAGCGCAATCGGCAGTCCTGCGCCGGTCAGCGCATTGCCCAGCACCGGACCCACGCCGGAGTCTACCAGCACCTGCTTAAACACGCCGCCCGCGCCAATCACCAGCAGGATAATACCGGCCGGTTGCAGCGCGCTGCCGCACACCTGCATTACCCGCTCTTTATCCATACCCTGACGGTAAGCCAGGCCATAAATCGCCACCAGCAGCGCCAGCAGGATTGCGGTGAAAGGATGGCCGATAAATTCCAGCCACTCATACAGGGTGGTGCCTTCGGTCGTGAAGCGTGCGCCGATGGTTTTCAGGCCAACCAGCACCAGCGGAAACAGAATCAGTGAGAGGCTGAAGCCAAACGACGGCAGCTTGCTCTCATCGACATCCGGTTGATGATCTTCCGGCGGCGCGCTGAACGAGACGTGGTTGCCAATGAAGTTGCCAAACAGTGGCCCGGCAATCAGCATGCCCGGGATCGCCGCACAGAGACCCAGCAGGATCATCCAGCCAAAGTCTGCGTGCATCTGCGAGGCCAGCAGCATCGGGGCCGGTCCGGGCAGCAGAAACGCCGCCGCTGCGGCCACACCGGCAAACAGCGGGATCACCAGCTTCACCAGATTGCCGCCGGTACGCCGTGCCACCGCAAAAGCGATGCTGATCAACAGCACGACTGCCACCTCAAAAAAGAGCGGCAGCGCGCAGATCAGACCGGCAATGCCCATCGCATAATGGGCACGGCTCTGACCAAAGGTTTTCAGCATCCGGATGGCGATCTGATCAACTGCGCCGGTTTCATGCAGGATTTTGCCGAACATCGCGCCCAGCGCGACCACAATCGCGAGGAAGCCGAGCGTGCCGCCCATCCCCTTCTGCATGGTTTCAGCGATTTGATTCAGTGGCATGCCGGAGAACAGCCCGGCACCGATGGACACTAACATCAATGCGACGAAGGCGTGCATACGGGCCTTCATCACCAGGAAAAGCAGCAGCAGCACGGAGCCTGCTGCGGTTAAAACGAGTGTTGCGGTATTCATCTCTAACCCTGGCTGATAGCGTCCTGGATAGTCGCAACCGTAGCTGCCACCACATCGTCCAGTGAATGCGCGATATCCACCACCAGTACATCCGGCTCGTCCCGCCCTGGCTCTTCCAGCGTCGCAAACTGCGTCACCAGCATCTGCGGCTTGAAGAAGTGGCCTTTACGCGCTTTCAGCCGGGCTTCGATGGTGTCGAAGTCGCCCTTCAGGTAGACGAAACGCAGATTGTCATTTCCCTGACGCAGGATGTCGCGATAACTTTTCTTCAGTGCTGAACAGACAATGATGGAAATCGCCTGGGTGCGCTGCATGGCAAACGCGGCGTCGTTCAGTGCCTGTAACCACGGCTGGCGATCGTTGTCATCCAGCGGATGACCATCGGCCATCTTCAGGATGTTGGCGCGTGGGTGGAGAAAATCACCGTCAAGAAAGGCTGTATTCAGCTGGTGAGAGACCTGATTGGCGACGGCAGACTTTCCGCTGCCTGAAACGCCCATCAGGATAAAAACGTGATGCGACGGGGATTGCGTTGTCATTTTTCTGCTCCGGCAGGTGAGAATTTGCCAATGTTACCGATAACAATATCGTTTCTCATTCTCCTGGCCGCTTAACAGCCTGGCAACCTTTTTACCAGGAAATGCATGAAAGTGTGAGCTGACTCATAAAAACGCCACAATCAGATGCTGCCACCTTCACTGATCTCAAAACCGACATCCAGCGGCTGGCAGGTGCTGGTTTCTCCGGCAATGCGCGCCAGCAGCAGCGCCGCGGCTTCGCGCCCCATGCGGTCGCGTGGCGTCAGCACTGTTGCCAGTTGTGGCGTGACAACCTGACTGATGTCATGGCCGTGGAAACCGGCTATCGCCATCTGAGAGGGCACCTGCAATCCCTGGCGCTGGCACTCAAACATCGCGCCGACCGCCAGATCGTCATTGGTACAGAACAGGCTATCTGTTTCGGGGTAAAGGCGCTGCGCCTCACGCAGCAGATCACAACCAGCGCTGAATGAAGAGGCATCTTCCATCATCACACTGCGTGGCGTCAGCCCCGCTTCGCGCATCGCGATTTCGTAACCGCGCTGCTTCTGCAGCGTACGTTCATCCAGGCGTGCGCCGAGGTAGACGGTATGACGATGACCTTTGCTGAGGATCGCCTGCGTCATCTGCCGGGCCGCTTCAACGTTATCAAAGCCTACCGCCATATCCAGGCAGGGCGTGACGCTGTCCATCACCTCAATCACCGGGATACCGGCCACTTCCAGCATGCGCAGCGTGCCTGGTGTATGGGTGCGTTCGGTGAGGATAACCCCATCAATGTTCCAGCCCAGCAGCGAGCGCAGTTGCAGCTCCTCTTTTTGCGGGTTGTAACCAAAGTGGGCGACCAGCGTCTGATAGTTGGCTTCGTCGGTGACGGCTTCGATGCCGCGCAATACGTCAGCAAAAACCTGGTTTGTGAGTGACGGCAGCAGTACGCCAATGGCGCGGCTGGTGGCGTTAGAAAGCATATCGGGGGCGCGATTGGGGATATAACCCAGCTCATCCAGTGCCACCGCAATCTTATCCCGCAGGGCAACGGAGACCTGCTCTGGATTACGCAGGTAACGGCTGACGGTCATTTTAGTAATGCCGACGCGATCGGCAACGTCCTGTAATACCGGTCTTTTCTTCTTCATCGTAGCGCCTGGGATCGCCCTTAAAGCTAAAGTACGATGAGTCTATCACTTTTCTGTCACAAAATTGCCAACCGGGCGCGACGATGCGCGCCCGTTATCTGCTTAGACCGGTGGCAGATCAAACAGCAGGACTTCTGCAGCCGAGCTGGCTTCAATGGTCAGCGCGCTTTCGTCCCAGATAGCCAGAGCATCGCTGGTGGTGATCGCGTTGCCGTTAACGGTAACATCACCTTTCACCACCTGAATCCAGATACGACGTCCCGCATCAATCGCGACATTGTCCTGTTCGCCGGCAGCCATTACCCAGCGCGATAAGGTCATGTCCTGAAAGACTTTCAGCGATCCTTCACGGGCATCCGGGCTTAACACCAGCTGACGTCCCTGCACATCCGGGAAGCGGCGCTGCTCGTAGCGTGGTTCGATACCGGTACGCTCAGGAATGATCCAGATCTGATAAAGGTGCAGCGGCTCGCTTTCGCTGGCGTTGTACTCAGAGTGACGTACGCCGGTGCCGGCGCTCATAATCTGAAACTCCCCTGCCGGGATCTGCTCTTTGTTGCCCATGCTGTCCTGATGCTCAACCGTACCGGAGAGCACGTAGGTCAGGATTTCCATATCTTTGTGAGGATGGGTACCAAACCCCTGGCCGCCATCAATCACATCTTCATTGATGACCCGCAGCGCGGAGAAACCCATAAAGTTCGCATCGTGATAGCTGGCGAAAGAGAAAGTGTGCCAGCTATCCAGCCAGCCATGGTTTGCGTGACCGCGTTCTTCAGCTTTGCGTACATAAATCATGTTCAAATCTCCTCAATGTTTTTTATAGTCTGTCCCTGAGGGGGTCTGATTGATAGCTGAAAAACTTCACGCCTCTGTTCAAAATAGTTGAATGAGCATTGAGCAGTGACTGAAAAGCACTGAAGAAGGGCAGGCAAAAAAAAAGCCAGCGGATAAGCTGGCTAAATAATACTGGAAGCAATGTGAGCAATGTCGTGCTTTCTCAGGCTGTCGGGCGACCTCCCGAGAACGCATGACAATAATAATCATTATCATTCGCGTCTGTAAAGTCATTTTCACTTTTTTTACCCTGATCAATGCGGTGAATACCTTGATGTTTAAAGGGTTTTAATGGGCTAAAGGAGAAACCATGAGTGAAATAGTTGTCCGCCACGTCACGCCTGAAGATGCTGCTGCACTGCACAGGATCTACGGTCAGCCAGATACCCAGGCCAGCACACTCCATTTGCCCCACTCATCACTCCAGATGTGGCATACCCGTCTCGCGACGCCTCAGCCCCATGCGCATCTGCTGGTGGCCTGTATCGATGATGTCGTCGTCGGTCAGTGTGCGCTGCATGTGGAAGAGCGCGCCAGACGCCGTCATGTCGCCTCACTGGGTATGGGCGTGGATGAACGCTATCGTCAGCGTGGCGTCGGAACCGCACTCATGCGTGAAATGGTCGCGTTGTGCGACAACTGGCTACAGGTGAGCCGAATGGAACTGACAGTATTCGTCGATAATGGCCCGGCTATCGCCCTTTATCAGCGTTTCGGTTTTGAGATTGAGGGAACGGCTAAAGGCTTCGCAATGCGGCACGGTGAACTGATCGACGCGCATTATATGGCGCGGGTTAAAGCCTGACGTGTGGAAGCAGAAAGAGCAGCGAAGGCGCCCTTTCTGCTGATAAACCCTGACAAGGTTCGCTGTCAGTTAGCGCCTGCGCAGGAAACAGGGTCAGATCGGAAAGACGCAAAAGCCGTCATCCA
>NZ_BCZA01000011.1 GCF_001598475.1 Pantoea agglomerans NBRC 102470 | reverse complement strand
GAGCGATACGAAGGAGCATACTGAAGTATGTGACGGAGTAGCGCGAGGGCGGCCAACGCAGCATCAGCACAAAAGACACAGGACAGAGCACAAAGAATTTGCCTGGCGGCTTTAGCGCGGTGGTCCCACCTGACCCCATGCCGAACTCAGAAGTGAAACGCCGTAGCGCCGATGGTAGTGTGGGGTCTCCCCATGCGAGAGTAGGGAACTGCCAGGCATCAAATTCGTTCCTTTTCCCCTGACAAGGAAAATAACAGGAACAGACGGCCATCAGCCCGTTGCTGACAGCTGTGAAAGAATCGGTGGAGCGGTAGTTCAGTTGGTTAGAATACCTGCCTGTCACGCAGGGGGTCGCGGGTTCGAGCCCCGTCCGTTCCGCCACCCTATTAGGGGCGTAGTTCAATTGGTAGAGCACCGGTCTCCAAAACCGGGTGTTGGGGGTTCGAGTCCCTCCGCCCCTGCCAGAAAACGATCCTTTGCTTCGGCAAAGGATTTTTTTTTGCCTTTAAAAAAGCAAAAAAGAAAAACCAGCTAAATCTAACTGGCCTCTGATCTTCCCTGCCTACTGTCCTGCCTGCAAATTCAGCTGTTTTGCCTGACCAGAATCGGGAATTTAAGCAACTGACGGATATGTGCCTGCTGATCGCTGTTCTGCAACCAGACAGCATAGAGCGGACGCACGGCGACGGGCGTATCCGGAATCACCATCAACTCACTGTACACACTCTGCCAGAAGTCCGGCAGAAATGCGCATGCTCCGGTGGTATGTAGCAGTTCACGGGTGACATGTGCCGACGTGGTGGTCAGTACCGGTACATCATCAGCCCCGGAGAGATAGCTCTGATGCTGATGAAAATCTGCTCCCCATTCCAGCTTGATATAATCATATTTTTCACGCTTCTCGCTCTGCCGGGCGCAGAAAAGCGCCAGTGAAATATGACCAATCTGCTGACTGGTTAACTCATCCATCTTAGGTGCTTCAGTGGTGATCAACAGATCCAGCTGGCGCTCATGGAGTTGCTTAACCAGCAGATGTCGTTGTGCCACGCGCGCTTCTAAGTGCAGGCTCTCCCGATTCTCGTAGAGCGTCTGTAGCCATGGCGTCAGATAAGCCTCCCATAGTGATGCACTGGCACCTATTGAAAGCTCATGATGCTGCTGAGTGTGAGAGACCTCCTTCTTCGCCATCATCCAGGTGCTCATCAGGCTTTCAGCATAGGGGAGCAGTCGCTCTCCGGCCGCCGTCAGACGTATGTTATTGCGATGCCGTGTAAAAAGGTTAACGCCAAGCTGATTCTCTAACTGACGGATGCGAAAACTGACAGCAGATTGCGTGAGGTAAAGTGCTTCTGCAGCACGCCCGAAATGGCGAGTTCTGCTCACTTCCAGGAAAGTTTTCAGTAATTCCGTATCCACAGCGTTCTCCCAAAAAATGTTTGTCGTATAGATTTAAATGTTTTGTTTTACACTCTGTCAAGCCTATCTAATACTCCGCGCCATTAACAGCACGGCATTAGAAAATCAGGAGCGTGTAACATGGCGGAAAGCTTCTCAACAGAGAATCGTTTCTTTGATAACAAACATTACCCGCGTGGTTTCTCACGCCACGGTGACTTTACTATTAAAGAAGCTCAGCTTCTTGAACGCCACGGTTTTGCCTTTAATGAGCTGGATTTATCAAAGCGTGAGCCTGCAACCGAAGAAGAACGTTTGTTTATTGAAGTGTGTCGTGGCGTGCGTGAGCCGCAAACGGAAGCTGAACGTGTATGGTCTAAGTATATGACCCGCATTAAGCGTCCTAAACGTTTTCATACGCTGTCTGGCGGTAAACCGCAGATGGACACCGTTGAAGACTTCACCGACAGCGACGATTAACAGAGAAGGGGCGAAAGCCCCTTTTTTATTGCAGGCTGTTATGCAGATGGATCATTAATCGATCTATCGTGCGATAGCTGAGAGCTTCCTGCAGATGATGCCGGGTGATGTCTGCTTCCCCGGCCAGATCGGCCAGGGTACGCGCCACTTTTAAAATCCGCTGCCATGCCCGTACAGATAAACCCAGCTTCTCCAGCACTGACTCCAGCCACTCCGCATCCTCTTTAGCAGGCTGACACCAGCGCATAATCTCTGCATTGTTTAAATGCGCATTTATTTTTCCTGCACGAGCCAGCTGAATGTCACGCGCTGCGACCACCCGATGACGAACCTGCTCAGATGCTTCCGCCCTGGCGCGCTGACCGCTGAGCATGCCGCTGGGGAGTAGCGGCACCTCCAGCGAAAGATCAAAACGATCAAGAAATGGGCCGGATAGCTTACTGAGATAACGCAGCACCTGCTGGGGTGAGCAGCGGTTATGCTGTCCCTGATAGTGTCCGGTTGGACTTGGATTCATCGCAGCAATCAGCTGAAACCGTGCCGGGTAGGTAACTTTTGCCCGTGCGCGTGAAATAGCGATGATGCCCGATTCTAATGGTTCGCGCAGGGAGTCCAGCACCTTGCGATCAAATTCCGGTAATTCATCCAGAAACAGCACGCCGTTATGCGCCAGGGAGATCTCACCGGGCCGTGGCAGTGAGCCGCCGCCAATCAGAGCATAGAGAGAGGCGCTGTGGTGAGGTGACCTGAAAGGCCGGGTGCGCCACTGTCGGTGCAGGGTATTGCTGTTCACCAGGCTGGCGATTGCCGCGCACTCCAGTGCTTCCTGATCGCTTAAGGAGGGCATGATGCCGGGCAACCGGGTAGCGAGCATGGTTTTACCGGTGCCAGGGGGCCCGATCAGCAACAGGTTGTGCCCGCCAGCCGCAGTGATCTCCAGTGCTCTGCGTCCTTGTTCCTGACCAATGATATCAGCGAGATCGTCAGCAGGTGCATCGCCCTGATGCTCAGGATATTGGGCTGTTGGTAATATGAGTTCATTGCGCAGAAAGGCGCACACTTCGCTGAGGTGAGAGGCAACCAGCGACGAGCCCTGACGGATTAGCCCGGCATCACACTGATTCTCAGCGGAGAGGACCAGCTGTCGTCCAGCCTGAATGGCTACCATGGCCGCTGGAATCGCGCCCTGTACACCGCACAGTGCACCGTCGAGTGCCAGCTCACCCAGAAACTCATAGTGTGTCAGCTTGTCGGCAGGAAGCTGCTCAGAGGCCACCAGAATGGCAATCGCCATAGGTAAGTCATACCGCCCGCCCTCTTTGGGTAAATCTGCGGGTGCCAGATTGATGGTGACGCGTTTTGCCGGGAAGGCAAAACCGCTGTTGATAATGGCGCTGCGTACCCGCTCACGCGCCTCTTTCACCGTGGTTTCAGGCAGCCCCACCAGCGTTAACGCAGGCAGTCCGTTACTGATGTGTGCCTCGATGGTCACCAGCGGGGCTTCCACTCCCAGCGCTGCCCGGGTCAGAACTTTTGACAATGACATACTCGCTCCTTGTTACCGTCAGTCTGGTGACAGCATCAAAGGAAAGCCAGGGCATCATCAGCACTATTCGGGTCATTGCACAACCTATCAGAAGTTTTTTCACAACCTGTTAAAACGCTGCGTGTCTGCGCGCAAATTCACCAAAAAATTATTACGTCAGTAAAGTGATGAATAATTATCATCATGTAATTATTTCTTGTATTACAAATTGATAGACCGCGATTTAGCGCCAGGCGCTAAAAAAACTCTGTAAAAAAAGTTGTGTCATGCCCCCTGACTATGATAACTCTGTAGGCATTACTTCGAACAAGCGAAAGAATTGAACAACACATGAAAGCCCTTCTACAAGTGATTAGCCTGGTCGTGATTAGCGTGGTGGTGGTTATTAACCTACCGTGCGGGGCAACGCTTGGAGAAAGAAAGGCTTAAAAATCAAGCCTCGAATCCGAAAAAACCCCCGCACCGAAAGGTCCGGGGGTTTTTTTTCGACCAGAGGAAATATCAGTAAATCCACAAGGAACAAACAATGAACAGTAGCATAAAATTCTGTTGTTCCGGTCAGGACACAGGAGAATAGCGATGACAGGTGCACAGTGGGTAGTTCAGGCTTTACGCGCGCAGGGTGTTAATACCGTATTCGGTTACCCTGGCGGCGCAATCATGCCGGTATACGACGCGCTCTACGACGGCGGCGTGGAACACCTACTGTGTCGTCACGAGCAGGGCGCTGTGATGGCGGCGATCGGTTATGCGCGCTCAACCGGCAAAACCGGCGTCTGTATCGCCACCTCTGGCCCTGGCGCGACAAACCTGATTACCGGCCTGGCAGATGCCATGATGGATTCGGTTCCGGTCGTGGCAGTAACCGGTCAGGTCACCTCGGCCTTCATCGGCACCGACGCCTTTCAGGAAATCGACGTGCTGGGCTTGTCGCTGGCCTGCACCAAACACAGCTTCCTGGTCGAATCGTTAGATGAGCTGCCCGCCATCATGGCAGAAGCCTTTGCGCTGGCGCAGTCAGGCCGTCCGGGTCCGGTACTGGTGGACATTCCTAAAGATATTCAGATTGCGCAGGGAGAACCTGCCCCGCATCTGGTTCCGGTAGAAGAGGGAAGCGCGCTGCCGCATCAGGCGATTCAGGAAGCACGCGCACTGATGGCGCAGGCCAGAAAACCAATGCTCTATGTTGGTGGAGGCGTTGGCCTGGCACAGGCTGTTCCGGCACTGCGCGCGCTGGCAGAAGAGACCGGCATCCCGGCAGTGGCCACCTTAAAGGGGCTGGGCAGCGTAAACCCCCACAGCGAGGTGTATCTCGGCATGCTGGGGATGCACGGTACTAAAGCCGCCAACCTGGCGGTGCAGAGTTGTGACTTACTGATCGCGGTCGGCGCCCGTTTCGATGACCGCGTGACCGGCAAGCTGGACACCTTTGCCCCCCATGCCAGCGTAATTCATCTCGATATCGATCCCGCTGAGTTAAACAAATTACGTCGTGCACACGTCTCTCTGCAGGGTGATCTCAACGAACTGCTGCCCGCCCTGAGTCAGCCTCTGCATATCAACGCCTGGCGCGATGAGATGAAAGCGCTTAAGGCCAGTCACCCATGGCGCTACGACCATCCGGGCGAAGCGATCTATGCACCGCTGTTGCTGAAGCAGCTTTCCGATCGCAAACCGGCCAATACCGTAGTGACCACCGACGTCGGTCAGCACCAGATGTGGACGGCGCAACACATGGCATTCAGCGCGCCAGAGAACTTCATCACCTCCAGCGGCTTAGGCACCATGGGTTTTGGTTTACCCGCCGCCATCGGTGCGCAGGTTGCACGCCCGGAAGATACGGTTATCTGTGTCTCGGGCGATGGCTCCATCATGATGAACATCCAGGAGCTGGGCACTATCAAGCGCGGCAAGCTGCCGGTCAAAATCGTGCTGCTGGATAACCAGCGTCTGGGCATGGTGCGTCAGTGGCAGCAGCTGTTTTTCGATGGCCGCTACAGTGAAACCAATCTGTCCGACAACCCCGACTTCCTCACGCTGGCCAGCGCTTTCAATATTCCCGGCCAGCGCATTACCCGTAAAGATCAGGTCGACGCCGCCCTTGATGCTCTGCTGAACAGCGAAGGTCCTTACTTCCTGCATGTTGCAATTGATGAGCATGAAAACGTCTGGCCACTGGTACCGCCGGGTGCCAGCAATGCAAACATGATGGAGAAAACTGTATGAACCAGCATCAATTGTCTATCGAAGCCCGTTTCCGCCCTGAAATATTGGAGCGCATTTTACGCGTAGTGCGTCACCGCGGTTTTCAGGTCTGTTCTATGAACATGGCCTCAGTCGCCAACGCAGAAAACATTAATATTGAAATGACCGTTGCCAGTCAGCGTTCCGTCGATTTACTGTCTTCGCAGTTAAGCAAATTGATCGACGTTGCATGCGTTCAGATTCAACAACAGACAACACAACAAATCCGCGCTTAGCCGCGAGAGGGAATAACAATGAGCACGAAGAAAGCAGACTTTATTTGGTTCAATGGCGAGATGGTTAAGTGGGAAGAGGCGAAGGTCAGCGTCATGTCCCACGCGTTGCACTACGGTACGTCGGTATTTGAAGGCGTGCGCTGCTACGACTCTCACAAAGGACCGGTTGTGTTCCGCCATCGCGAACACATGCAACGTCTGCACGACTCCGCCAAAATCTACCGCTTCCCGATTAAAAGCAGCGTTGATGAGCTGATGGAAGCGTGCCGCGAAGTCATCCGCGTGAACAAACTGAAAAGTGCTTATATCCGTCCGCTGGCCTTTGTCGGCGATGTGGGCCTGGGCGTGAACCCGCCAGACGGCTTCACCACCGACGTGATCATTGCGGCGTTCCCGTGGGGCGCATACCTGGGCGCTGAAGCCCTGGAGAACGGCATCGACGCCATGGTCTCCTCATGGAACCGCGTAGCACCGAATACCCTGCCAACCGCCGCTAAAGCGGGCGGTAACTACCTCTCCTCACTGCTGGTGGGCAGCGAAGCCCGTCGTCACGGCTATCAGGAAGGGATTGCGCTGGATACCAATGGCCTGATCTCAGAAGGTGCAGGCGAAAACCTGTTTGAAGTTAAAGATGGCGTGCTCTTTACCCCGCCATTTACCTCTTCAGCACTGCCGGGCATCACCCGCGATGCCATCATCACGCTGGCGCGCGATATGGGCATTGAAGTGCGTGAGCAGACCCTGTCGCGTGAATCTCTCTATCTGGCTGACGAAGTCTTTATGTCTGGCACCGCGGCAGAAATTACACCGGTGCGCAGCGTTGACCGCATTCAGGTCGGCGAAGGCAAACGTGGCCCGGTGACCAAACGCATCCAGGAGGCCTTCTTTGGCCTGTTCACCGGCGAAACCGAAGACAAATGGGGCTGGTTAGATCCGGTTAACCCATAATCAGATACAGCGCGGGCGTCATCTGACGTCCGCGAGCTTATTCTTACTGGAGTAAATAGAGTATGCCTAAGTACCGTTCCGCCACCACCACCCACGGCCGCAATATGGCGGGTGCCCGTGCCTTATGGCGCGCGACAGGAATGACCGACGACGATTTCGGCAAGCCGATTATCGCTGTGGTTAACTCATTCACCCAATTTGTGCCGGGCCACGTTCACCTGCGTGATCTTGGTAAACTTGTCGCCGAGCAGATCGAAGCGGCAGGCGGTGTGGCTAAAGAGTTCAACACCATTGCGGTGGATGACGGTATTGCCATGGGTCATGGCGGCATGCTGTATTCACTGCCGTCGCGTGAGCTGATTGCTGACTCGGTCGAGTACATGGTCAACGCCCACTGTGCTGACGCCATGGTCTGCATCTCTAACTGCGACAAAATCACCCCGGGTATGCTGATGGCGTCATTGCGCCTCAATATTCCGGTGATCTTCGTTTCAGGCGGACCGATGGAAGCGGGTAAAACCAAGCTTTCTGACCAGATCATCAAGCTGGATCTGGTAGATGCGATGATTCAGGGTGCCAACCCGAACGTCAGCGATGCCGACAGTGAGCAGATCGAACGCTCTGCCTGTCCGACCTGCGGCTCCTGCTCCGGTATGTTCACCGCCAACTCGATGAACTGCCTGACTGAAGCACTCGGTCTGTCGCAGCCTGGCAACGGTTCACTGCTGGCTACGCACGCCGATCGCAAAGAGCTGTTCATCAATGCCGGTAAGCGCATCGTAAGCCTGACCAAGCGCTATTACGAGCAGGATGATGTCAACATGCTGCCGCGTAACATCGCGAACAAGGCCGCTTTTGAGAACGCCATGATGCTGGATATCGCCATGGGCGGTTCCACCAACACCGTGCTCCACCTGCTGGCAGCCGCACAGGAAGGCGATATCGACTTTAATATCTCCGACATCGATCGCCTGTCACGCAAAGTGCCTCAGCTCTGTAAAGTGGCGCCAAGCACTCCGAAATACCATATGGAAGATGTGCATCGCGCGGGTGGCGTGTTCGCCATTCTCGGCGAGCTGGATCGTGCCGGCCTGTTCGACAGCAGCGCCCGTAATATCCTGCAGCAGACCATGCGTGAAACGCTGGATCAGTACGACATCATGCTGACCAAAGATCAGGCGGTAAAAGATATGTTCCGCGCGGGTCCGGCGGGTATTCGTACCACCCAGGCGTTCTCACAGAACTGCCGCTGGGACACGCTGGATGATGACCGTGCCGAAGGCTGTATCCGTACCCGTGAAAATGCTTACTCGCAGGATGGCGGTCTGGCCGTGCTCTACGGCAACATCGCAGAAGATGGCTGTATCGTAAAAACCGCAGGCGTAGACAAAGAGATCCTGACCTTCACCGGTCCGGCCAAAGTCTATGAAAGCCAGGATGACGCCGTTGAAGCGATTCTGGGCGGCAAAGTCGTTGCGGGCGATGTGGTCGTCATTCGCTACGAAGGTCCAAAAGGCGGGCCAGGCATGCAGGAGATGCTCTATCCGACCACTTATCTGAAATCGATGGGGCTGGGCAAAAGCTGCGCGCTGATCACCGATGGTCGTTTCTCTGGCGGTACGTCGGGCCTCTCTATCGGTCACGCCTCGCCTGAAGCAGCCAACGGTGGCACCATTGCGCTGGTCAAAGATGGCGACACCATCGAAATCGATATCCCTAACCGCGGTATCAAACTCGCCGTACCGGATAACGAACTGCACGCCCGTCGTGAAGAGCAGCAGGCACGTGGCGATGCGGCGTATACGCCGGTCAATCGTCAGCGTGAAGTCTCCTTTGCGCTGCGTGCCTACGCATTACTCGCGACCAGTGCTGACAAAGGCGCCGTCCGCGATAAGAGCAAGCTGGGAGGCTAACGATGGCCGAGTCTCAACCGCTACCCGAGGCGCCTTGTGGCGCCGAGTATTTGCGCGCAGTGTTGCGTTCACCGGTGTATGAAGTGGCACAGGTGACGCCGCTGCAGGTTATGGAAAAAATCTCATCGCGTCTCGGCAACACCATTCTGGTGAAGCGGGAAGATCGTCAGCCGGTGCACAGTTTCAAGGTGCGCGGTGCCTACGCGATGATTGCCGGTCTGAACGAAGAGCAGAAAGCGCGCGGCGTGGTGACGGCGTCAGCCGGTAACCATGCGCAGGGCGTGGCGCTCTCCGCCACTAAGCTGGGGATCAAGTCACTGATTGTGATGCCGCTGGCGACGGCAGACATCAAGGTTGATGCGGTGCGCGCATTTGGCGGTGAGGCTTTCCTGTTCGGGGCCAACTTTGACGAGGCGAAAGCCAAAGCGATAGAACTCTCTGAACAGCGCGGTTACACCTTCGTGCCGCCGTTTGACCATCCGGCCGTCATTGCCGGACAGGGCACGCTGGCGATGGAGCTGCTGCAACAGGATGCGCATCTCGACCGGGTCTTTGTCCCGGTTGGCGGTGGAGGTCTGGCAGCCGGCGTCGCGGTGCTGATCAAGCAGCTGATGCCGCAAATCAAAGTGATCGCGGTGGAGTCAGAAGATTCAGCCTGCCTGAAAGCAGCGCTGGAGGCGGGTCATCCGGTCGATCTGCCGCGCGTCGGGCTGTTTGCCGAAGGGGTCGCGGTGAAACGGATTGGCAGCGAAACCTTCCGGCTCTGTCAGGAATACATCGATGACATCATCACCGTCGACAGCGATGCCATTTGTGCCGCAATGAAAGATCTCTTTGAAGATGTCCGTGCTGTGGCGGAGCCCTCTGGCGCGCTGGCGCTGGCGGGCATGAAAAAGTATATCCAGCAGCACGGGATCAAAGGCGAGCGGCTGGCGCATGTGTTATCCGGGGCCAACGTCAATTTCCACGGCCTGCGCTACGTTTCTGAGCGCTGCGAGCTGGGCGAACAGCGTGAAGCGCTGCTGGCCGTAACGATCCCGGAACAGCAGGGCAGTTTCCTGCGTTTCTGCCAGACGCTGGGTGGACGGTCGATTACCGAGTTCAACTACCGCTACGCCGATGCGGACAAAGCCTGCATCTTTGTTGGCGTACGACTGACGCGCGGCGTGGAAGAGCGCAGCGAGATCATCAGCGAGCTCACCAGCGGCGGTTATCAGGTGGTCGATCTCTCGGATGATGAGATGGCGAAACTGCACGTGCGTTACATGGTGGGCGGACGTCCTTCTAAACCACTGCGTGAACGCCTCTTCAGCTTTGAATTCCCGGAGGCACCCGGCGCGTTGCTGAAGTTCCTGCAAACGCTGGGCACCCACTGGAATATCTCGCTGTTTCATTATCGCAGCCACGGCACCGATTATGGCCGTGTGCTGGCCGCTTTTGAACTTGGCAGCGATGAGCCACGCTTCGAAGAGCATCTCACCGATCTGGGTTACGACTTTCATGACGAAAGCCAGAACCCGGCATTCCGCTTCTTCCTGTCAGGCAACTGATTACAGCTGGCTCCAGAAAGCACTGATCAGCGGCTCTCCGAGCCGCTTTTTTTGCACGCAGATGCCGAGTTCGAACGGCGCAACCGAGTCAATATTCTCCAGTAGCAGCACGCGGTTACGCACCGGATCCGGGCTGTTTTCCAGCACCACATCCGGTAAAAGTGCAATACCGCAGCCCAGCGCCACCATCGAAACAATCGCCTCATGCCCCGAGACCGTGGCGTAAATCACCGGATTCGGGATGCGCTGGCGGCGGAACCAGAGATCGATACGTCGCCGTGCCGGTCCCTGCACCGGCAGGATAAACGGAATTTTTGACCAGTCGGGCTGCGGCTGTGTTGCCTGGGTACGAACGGCACAGGGCAGTGCAGGCGCGATCAACACCAGCGGGATCAGCCCCAGTGGCATAAAATCAATGCTGGCGGGCAGCGTTTCAGGACGGCCGGCAATGGCCAGATCGGCATCGCCGGAGTGCACTTTTTCCACCGCATCCGCGGCATCGCCGGTATCCAGTTTGATTTCGACCTGCGGATGTTCAGCCCGAAAGCGGTCGAGGATGGGCGGCAGATGACTGTAGGCCGCCGTCACTGAGCAGAACAGGCGCAGCTCGCCGCTGAGCGACGGACCGTTAAGATCCATCACATGGCGCAGTTGCTGATACTGCAACAGCGTCTGCTGGGCAAACTGGCGCAGGCGTTCGCCCGCTTCTGTCAGCGTCACGGTGCGGTTATCGCGCAGAAACAGCGCATGGCCGACATCTTCTTCAAGCCGCTGGATCTGGCGTGACAGCGTGGAAGGGCTGACGTGCATAGCACGCGCAGTGCGCCCGAAGTGGCAGCTTTCTGCCAGATGAAGAAACAGTTTCAGATCCCGTAAATCCATGTGCGCGTCGCCTCTGGGTGGTGTTGCATTTATTGCAATGTGACGTTGTTAATATATCAATTTAAGCAACAGAATTCCTGTCATATGATGGGGTCATTCGCGGCGCTGCATGACACGCCGTTCCTGAACAAAAAAAGCAAACACAACCTTACCGGAGTACCCATGGCTAACTATTTCAACACATTGAACCTGCGCAACCAGCTGGCGCAATTAGGCAAGTGCCGTTTCATGGCACGCGATGAATTCGCGGATGGTGCCAGTTTCCTGAAAGGCAAAAAAGTCGTTATCGTTGGCTGTGGTGCGCAGGGCCTGAATCAGGGTCTGAACATGCGTGATTCCGGTCTGGATGTGGCCTATGCACTGCGTGCTGAAGCAATTGCGGAAAAACGCCCTTCATGGCGCAAAGCGACCGATAACGGTTTCAAAGTGGGCACCTACGAAGAACTGATCCCGCAGGCTGATCTGGTGGTTAACCTGACGCCAGACAAGCAGCACTCCGCTGTAGTTCAGGCTGTTCAGCCGCTGATGAAAGATGGCGCTGCGCTGGGCTACTCGCACGGTTTCAACATCGTTGAAGTGGGCGAAAGCATCCGTAAAGATATCACCGTGGTCATGGTGGCACCGAAGTGTCCGGGTACAGAAGTTCGTGAAGAGTACAAACGTGGCTTTGGTGTACCGACGCTGATCGCGGTTCACCCGGAAAACGATCCAAAAGGCGAAGGCATGGCGATTGCCAAAGCCTGGGCAGCAGCAACTGGCGGCGATCGTGCTGGCGTGCTGGAGTCCTCTTTCGTTGCTGAAGTGAAATCTGACCTGATGGGTGAGCAGACCATCCTGTGCGGCATGTTGCAGGCTGGTTCACTGCTCTGCTTCGACAAGCTGGTGGCTGAAGGCACTGACCCGGCTTACGCAGAAAAACTGATCCAGTTCGGCTGGGAAACCATCACCGAATCACTGAAGTTTGGCGGCATCACACTGATGATGGATCGCCTCTCTAACCCGGCTAAACTGCGCGCTTATGCGCTGTCAGAGCAGCTGAAAACCATCATGGCACCCCTGTTCCAGAAACACATGGATGACATCATCTCCGGCGAATTCTCTTCCGGCATGATGGCGGACTGGGCCAACGATGATAAAAACCTGCTGACCTGGCGTGAAGAGACCGGCCAGACCGCGTTCGAAACCGCTTCACAGTATGAAGGCAAAATCGAAGAGCAGGAGTACTACGACAAAGGTGTGGTGATGGTTGCGATGGTTAAAGCGGGCGTTGAGCTGGCGTTTGAAACCATGGTAGACGCCGGCATCATTGAAGAGTCTGCTTACTACGAATCACTGCATGAGCTGCCGCTGATCGCGAACACCATCGCCCGTAAGCGCCTGTATGAAATGAACGTGGTGATCTCCGATACCGCCGAATATGGTAACTACCTGTTCTCCTTCGCCGCGGTGCCGCTGCTGAAAGAGTTCATGACCACGCTGCAGCCAGGCGATCTGGGTAAAGCGGTAGAAGGCACGCAGGTTGATAACGCGCAGCTGCGTGACGTTAACGAAGCGGTTCGCCAGCATCCGATTGAAACCGTTGGCCGTAAGCTGCGTGGCTACATGACCGACATGAAGCGTATCGCTGTCGCGGGCTAATTACCGTCATCACAGTTTTCAGCAAAACAAACCCCGGCTTGCCGGGGTTTTTTGTTGGTGAACAACGGCTGGACGGTTCTCTGTGAGACCGTGCCTGCACTGCTGTGAGACAGTGCAGGCACATGGAATACGGTCAGATCGGAAAGACGCAAAACCGCCATCCATGGCATGCTCGGCCCGCGCGATTACGCACCTCATCCCTGAGGTGCGCCCGTTTCCGGGCCAACGCTTTGCGTTGTTCAAAAACGCTCCCGGCGTTTTTGTCCCTGGCGCGGGACGCTTTCCTCTTCTGACCGTATTCCCTGTGCCCTTAAGCTTCTTTATTGCTGCCAGTATCAATACGCCTTTCAGCGAGGTCCGGTTTTTTCAAACAGAAAGCTAACCCGCTTAAGGCGTATGCTCCCTGAGCCTGTCGCCTGATATTGTTTAGCCCTTCAGAGCGATTGTACTCTGTGAGCCTGCTCCATAAAAAAACCCGGCAGCCGCCGGGTTTTCACTGACCTTCATCCAGCCGGATTAAACGTCATACAGCGTCTGATTACGCGTCTCTTTACAAGCGAGCAATGCAATCAGCGTCAGCACGGCCATCGACGCCAGATAAAGTCCCACCGCCTGCAAACCATAATGCGCATTCAGCCAGGTCGCGATATAAGGCGCAACAGAGGCACCCAGAATCGATGAGAGGTTATAAGAGAACGATGCGCCGGTATAACGCACTTCGGTCGGAAACAGCTCCGGCAGCAGGGCGCCCATCGGACCAAAGGTCAGGCCCATAATGCTCAGACCCAGCAACAGGAACGCCATCACCAGCGCCTGCGATCCGGAACCGAGCATCGCCGGGAACAGGAACGAAAACGCGATAATCATCAGCGTAATGGTAATCATCGTCTTGCGGCGACCAAAACGGTCAGCCAGCAAACCGGCAATCGGCACCATCACTCCAAAGCCAATCACCGCCAGCATCAGCATCCACAACATACTATTACGCGGAATACCCAGACCGGCCGGTGCTGCCGTAGTGCCGTAGCTCATCGAATAGACGGTCATGATATAGAACAGCGTATAGGTCGCCAGCATGATAAAGGTGCCGAGAATGGTGGCAGTCAGATGCTTGCTCAGCAGCGCTGCAATGGGCACCCGAACCTGCTTCTTCTCTTTCTGTACTTTGGCAAACACCGGACTCTCATGCAGCGAAACGCGCACATACAGGCCAATCAGCACCAGCACGGCGGAGAGAATAAACGGCACGCGCCAGCCCCACTGCATAAACTGCTCGTCGGTCAGCAGCCACGAAAGCAGCAGAAAAGTGCCGTTAGCGAAGAAAAAGCCAATCGGCGCACCCAGCTGAGGGAAGGAACCGTAAAGCGCACGCTTCTTCGCCGGGGCATTTTCCGTCGCCAGCAGCGCCGCGCCACCCCATTCACCACCCAGTCCCAGTCCCTGACCAAAACGCGCCAGCGCCAGCAGCAACGGAGCCATCACGCCGATGGTTTCATAGCCGGGCAGCAGACCAATCACCACGGTGGAGATCCCCATGGTCAGCAGCGAGGCAACCAGCGTGGCTTTGCGACCCACGCGATCGCCAAAGTGACCAAACACGGCGGAGCCAATCGGACGCGCGATAAAGGCGATAGCAAAGGTGGCCAGCGACTGTAGCGTCGCGACCGTGGCATCACCCTGCGGGAAGAAAATGTGCGGGAAAACAATCACTGCAGCAGTGGCATAAATATAAAAGTCGAAGAACTCGATGGCCGTTCCGACCAGCGAGGCAATCACCACTTTACTGCGTGAGTTAACCGGCGTGGGATCCTGCTGTTTGTCGAGCGTGTCTGTGAGGGAGGCTTGCATAACTGTTTCTTATTTGTAAATACAGACAAAGAATCTTACGCATCTGCCAGAGCGCATTCAATGAAGAAAACCCGCGCCGCGTCTGGCTTCAGCGGGCAAAAAGAGGATAATTTCTGAGGTGCGACGAATGTCGGGTGATACCGGGGTAATCCGGACGATATCTGGCGGGATACTCTACGAAAGGGCTAAATAAAAGTGACCCCTCAGCTATTCATCCTGTTATCTGGTTAAAAAATAGCCGAGGGGTGATATTTTCCGCTGTTGTTAACGGATTACGATGATTTGTGTCGTGACGCGCTGCCCGCTTCAGGCATTTGTGGGTCGTCTTTATATTTGGCGGTGGCGATCCACGCCGCACAGAACAGCGTCAGACGGGCGAAGAAGTAGAAAAACGCCATCAGGCCAAGCACGGAACCAAAGGCCGCACCAGAAGGCGAGGTCGCCAGCTTCGGCAGCGTCAGCGTCATCACAAACTTGATCACCTCAAAACCGATTGCCGCCAGCAGAGTGCCGCGGAACAGTGCTTTCTTACGCGGCTTGTGACGAGGCAGGATCCAGAAAATCCACAGGAACAGCAGATAGTTAGCCATAACGGAAATCGAGGTGGCAATAATGGTCAGGGCGGGCCGTAACCAGTCGATACCATCCAGTCCCAGTGCGCTGACGATCATTGCCTGCGCCGAACCGGCTACCGAGGTCAGCGACAGCGTAATCACCAGCGCCAGCATCAGACCGGTCAGCGACAGGAAATCGCGAATATAACGCTTCCAGATCTTCTCTTTGTCATCCGGTTTGCGTTCCCACACGTCGCGCGACTGGGCACGAATCGCTTCGCGCAGGTTACCCATCCAGTTAAGACCGGAGTAGAGCGCCAGCAGTAAACCGGTAATACCCACGGTGGCACGCTGCTGAATGGCGGTATTTACCGTATTCTTCAGCGTGGTGGCCAGCGTCGGGTCGCTGATGCTGCTGACGATTTTGTTGATGATATCGGTCAGCAGATCCTGGTTCGATGCCAGCACAAAACCCACGGCGGCAAACGACACCATCAGAATGGGGATCAGCGATAAAAAAGAGAAATAGGTAATGGCCGCGCCAAACTGGCTGCCGAGCCGATCGTTAAAGCGGTCAAGGGCGCGAATAAAATGCGCCACTGCCGGGATCGCCTGAAACCAGGCGGCAAAACGCGACACGCGCACTATCGAATGATCAACCGTCTCGTTGCCGGTTTTAATATCGATAAGCGGCTTTTGCGGCTGCGTATCCTGCGGGTTTTCCTGCTTGTCTGTCATAGACCTTCACTGTCCTGTTTATCATTAAAATCAAAGTATAGCCGCTCAGGTGACGTACTCCTGTAACACCTGACTCAGCCACTCCATAAAAACCCGCACGCGACGCGCCACATTGCGCCGGTGCGGATAGAGCAGGTGGATCGGCATCGGTCTGGCGGGAAAGCGATGCAGCACTTCTACCAGCTCGCCTCTTTCCAGTAATGTCTGAATTCCGGCGGCAGGCACCTGAATAATGCCTAACCCCGCCAGACAGGCGGCGCGATAGGTTTCGGTGCTGTTCACGGTGACCACACCGCCGGTGTGAACATAGTGACACTGCCTGCCATCAAAATATTCAAAACCCGGTGAGGCCTGACCCAGTTGCTGGCTGTAATGCACCATCGCATGCTGCGACAGCTCTTCCAGCCGGATCGGCATGCCGAAACGCGAAAGGTAGCCAGGGCTGGCGCAGTTGATCAAGGTATGGGTACCAATTTTTCGCGCAATCAGGCCAGAATCTTTGAGCTCACCGACGCGGATTACGCAGTCAAACCCTTCCCGGATCACATCTACCTGACGGTCGCTGCTGCTCAGCTCAATCTCTACGCCGGGGTAGTGCTGCAAAAATTCCGGCAGCCGTGGCAGGATAAAACTGGTGGCCATGGCCACAGACATATCAATCCGGAGTTTACCGCTGAGCGAGGCAGGCTCGTGCTGGAACAGGCTGTCCATATCGTCAATCATCGACAATAAATCCAGACAGCGATCGTAATAGACCAACCCGTCCTGGGTTAGTTGCACCCGGCGCGTGGTGCGATGCAGCAAACGTGTTGCCATTTGATTCTCCAGCGCCTGTATCTGCCGCGAAACGCTGCCTTTGGGGACACCTAAACTCTCTGCCGCGCGGGTAAAACTGCCCATTTCGGCCACCCGCACAAACACCTGCATTGCGTGAATTTTGTCCATGTTGTTCACCGATTGTTGTTTTTATTGAAACAGTGATGCGCATTTAACACTGTTTATAGATCAATAATTCGCGAATATCCTTAACCTGTGTTCAATTTTTCAACAGGTGCGAGAGATGAATCAGAAAGTGGCGTTAATTACCGGTGCAAACCGCGGTTTAGGCCGTAATGGCGCGTTAAAACTGGCGGCCAGGGGGACAGACATTATCCTGACTTACCGCAGCCATGCCGATGAGGCACAGACGGTGGTGAAGGAGATCGAGGCGCTGGGGCGACGTGCAGTGGCGCTGGCGCTGGACGTCGGCGAAACCGGTCAGTTCGATCGCTTTGTCGGCCAGGTGAAAGAGGCACTGCAACAGCAGTGGCAGCGTGAGCGTTTTGACTATTTAGTGAACAACGCCGGACACGGACACTACAAACCATTTACCGACACTACCGAGGCGGAATTTGATGCGCTGGTTAATGTGCATTTCAAAGGGCCTTACTTCCTGACCCAGAAGCTGCTGCCGCTGATCAACGACGGTGGCCGCATCCTGAATATCTCCAGCGGTCTGACCCGGCTGATCTATCCTGGCTCCTCGACCTATGCGTCGATGAAAGGGGCGATGGAAGTACTGACGCGCTACCAGGCGAAGGAGCTGGGCGAACGACGCATTCGCGTCAATATCCTGGCACCTGGCGCGATAGAGACCGACTTTGGCGGGGGCCGGGTACGCGATACTCCCGAGATTAACCATCAGATTGCCGGGCTGACGGCGCTGGGCCGGGTCGGACTGCCGGATGATATCGGCGACGCCATCAGCGCGATCCTCAGTGACGAAACCGGCTGGATCACCGCTCAGCGTATTGAAGCCTCAGGCGGGCAGGGGATTTAACCGCTGGTGGCGTCGCGGAAAGCACCCCGCGACGTCGCCGCCGCCTTTTACAGCGTAATGGTGCCATCGATGACGGTAACGGTATTACCGCCAATCCAGATGGTTTCACCATTAAAGGTTACGTTCACCCGACCGGCACGCTGCAGGGCAGTACCCTGACGCACGCGATAGGAGGTGGTATGGCCTGCGGCTGCAAAGTAACGCGCCAGACAGGCGTTGGCGCTGCCGGTCACCGGATCTTCGGTCAGGCTGCCATTTTCCACCAGCAGGCCACGCACTTCATACTGTTCATGCTCGCCCGAGGGCAAACGGCCAAAGGGCATCACGCCCGAGACACCCGCATGTTTAATCAGGCGCTGCAAATCGCTGACATTGGGCTGCAGCGCCAGCACGGCCTCGGCGCTGACCATCGGCACCAGCAGCCAGCGGATACCCATATCCACCACGGTCGGGCTTTGCGTCAGATCGAATGCATCGCTGTTTAAGGCGTTACCCATCAGCGCATCCTGCCATGGCATCAGGGTGGCAGCTGGCGCGGCAAAGGCCAGTCCGCCCGTCTCATTAATCTTCACCGTCACGTTACCGACGCCGCACTCCTGCACGATTTCACCCGGCGTACGGGTTGGCCAGCCCGCCTCCAGCAGCGCGTGTGCGGTGCCCAGCGTCGGATGACCGGCAAACGGCAGTTCGCCTTCCACGGTAAAAATACGCACCCGGTAGTCCGCCTCTTCATGTTGTGGCGGCAGCACAAAGGTGGTTTCCGACAGGTTAGTCCAGCGGGCAATCGCCGCCAGCTGGCTGTCGCTCAACCCCTGAGCATCCATAATCACCGCCAGCGGATTGCCATTAAAGGCTGCTGAGGTAAACACATCGACTTGCTTAAACGCGACCTTCATGATGACTCCTTGCGATTGGGTTCAGTGCGGCCTTTTCTCTGCCGGATGATTGCTTATAACAGCTAACAGCGTTATCAATAAGTTAAAGATTTTACCGGAGACTGTGAATGCTAACGATCCTGGGACGCGCCTCCTCAATCAACGTGCGCAAAGTATTATGGCTGTGTGACGAGCTTGACCTTGATTACCAGCGCGAAGAGTGGGGCGATGGATTCCGCTCAACGCACCTGCCCGAATTTATGGCACTTAATCCCAATGCGATGGTGCCGGTACTGAAAGATGATGACTTTGTGATGTGGGAATCCAACGCCATCCTGCGCTATCTGGCGAATGCCTATGGCGGCGAGTGGCTCTATCCTCATCATCCGCAAACGCGTGCGCCTGTCGATCAGTGGATGGACTGGCAGTCCACTGAACTCAACACCTCATGGCGCTACGCATTTATGTCGCTGGTGCGAAATTCACCGGCTCATCAGGATCCACGTTTGCTGGCCGCGGCCAGCAAAGGCTGGGCACACACCATGAGCATTCTCAATCAGCAGCTGGAAAAAACCGGTCGTTACGTTGCCGGACGTAATTTCACACTGGCAGACGTTCCGATTGGTCTGGCGGTGAACCGCTGGTTTGAAACCCCGCTCGAACACCCTGATTATCCGGCGGTACGCACCTATTACGAACGTCTGACTGAACGCCACGGCTATACCGTCTGGGGCCGCAACGGTACACCCTGAGCCTCGCCGCAGGATACTCCCGCCAGTTCACAGGCAATTTCGCCCGCGCGTCTGATCGCCCAGCTATAGCGCGCATCAAACGGATAGCAACATGAGAGGCGCAGTGCATGGTTGTAGCGCTCGCTCAGCGAATAGAGCGCGCCGGGCGTGACGCAAATCTGCTCCTGCAGCAGCCGATCAAACATCTCGGTGGTATTTACGCCGCCCGGTAACTCGACCCAGAAGACGAAGCCACCGCGCGGCAGCGTCGCGCGGGTGCCCTCCGGGAAGTAGCGGGCGATCAGCCCCCGCGCCTCATCCAGGTTGGCCGCGTAGCGACGGCGCAGCGTGCGCAGATGGTGGTCATAACCGCCGGAAGCAAGAAACTCCGCCAGCGTTTCAGAGAGCAGGGCGGATTCTGCCATCGACGACACCGCTTTCAGTCGGGCAATCGCATCATGAAAACGGCCAGCGGCGGTCCAGCCAATACGGAAATCAGGTGCCACGGTTTTGGTGAAGCTGGTGCAGTAGATCACCCAGCCGTCGCGATCAAAGGCTTTTACCGCGGGCGAGAGCGGCCAGTCGAACTGCAACTCGTCATACAGCCCATCTTCTATCAGCGGAAAGTGGTAAGTATTCACTAACTTCGCCAGCCGCTTCTTGTTCTCCAGCGACATGCCGCAGCCCAGCGGGTTCTGCGCGCTCGGCATCGCAATCAGCGCCTTAATTCGCTGCTCCTGAAGCAGCATCTCCAGCGCATCCAGCGACAGCCCATGCTGCGGATCGGTGGGGATTTCCAGCGCCTTAAGGCCCAGTGAAGCCAGCAGCGGGAAGAGGAAAAAGTAGGTCGGCGACTCCAGTCCGACGCAGTCGCCGGGCTGCGTGACCGCCCGCAGCGCCAGCTGAAGCGCCTCCATGCAGCCGTGGGTCAGGGTGATCTCATCGGCGGTGAGCGTCTGTCCGGCGTGCAGCGCCCGTCGCGCAATCTCCTCCCGTAAGCGCTCACTACCGGGCGGAAGCGCATAGCGCCCAATCATGTTCGGATGACGGCGCAGCAGTGAGGCAGTAATCCGGGCAATACGCGCCGCAGGAAACAGCTCGCTATCCTGGGGGCAGGCCAGGGAAATATTGATGTAGTCGGGATGGTTCTGCGCCGCAAATACCTTGTCGATCAGGTCGAGCTTGCTGCTGCTGGGGTCGCGTACCCGGGTTTTATGCTGACCATGGCGGGTCACGGCGGGCAACACGCCGCGCACGTAATAGCCCGACTGGGGGCGCGCCTCAATCAGCCCGCGATCTTCCAGCAACTGCCAGGCATTCAGTACCGTATTGACGCTGACCTGATGTGACTGGGCGACGCGGCGGATCGCCGGCAGGCGTTTGCCAGGTTTCAGCGTGCCCTGATGGATAGCCTCAGCGAAGCTGTCTGCCAGCTGCTGATAGAGCGGCTGTTCGGAAGTAGGAGCAAGGGACACAGTAGCCTCCGGAGTGGATGGGTACAATTGCAGTTAACAGGAACTGTAACCATAACAATAGTGATTTTGTGTCACTGTTACCATCCCTTTTGCCGCCGTAGCATAGAACTCTGTCTGTTTTCAGGAGAGTCACCATGCTCGATCCCTCTTTCTTCAGTTACGTTACCGTCATGTCGATTACGCCAGGCCCGAACAATCTGCTGCTGGCGACCTCAGGCGTCAATTTCGGCATGCGCCGCACGCTGCCGATGGTGTTTGGCATACTGGTAGGTTGTGCGCTGCAAACGGTGATCGCCGGCGTCGCACTGGAGGTCTTACTGCACTGGATGGCGGCGATTCGCCTGCCGCTGACGCTGGCAGGCTGTGCCTATCTGTTGTGGCTGTCATGGAAGATTTTCCGTGCGGCAGCACCTGAAGCGCGCAGCAAGCCGCAGCCCATGACGCTGCTGGGCGGTGCCTGTTTCCAGGCGATCAATCCCAAAGCCTGGCTGATGGCGACCAATGTGGCGCTGTTGTACAGCGCCAGCAGCGGCGTGCTGACGGTGATGATCGGCTTTATGCTGCTGAACCTGCCCTGCATTCTGATCTGGGCTGCGCTGGGCGATCGCCTGCGCAGCCATCTGCAGGTTGCCTGGAAGCGTCAGTTATTCAACAGCCTGATGGCGCTGTCGCTGGTGGCGACTACCATCTGGATGCTGACCGACGCCTTGCTGGCCGCTTAATCGGGTGCACCTGGTGCTGTGGCCGACGGCCATTTCCAGTTCTGCACCTCCGGCACATCTTCACCGTGTTCACGCACATAGCGATGATGCTCAGCGATGCGCTCCTGCAGATCGTCCAGCAGCTCAGGATGCGCATCGGCCAGGCCAGGCACGCGAAGAATCGCCTCCTGCGCCAGATGATAGCGGTCAAGCTCGTTCAGCACCGTCATATCAAATGGCGTGGTGGTGGTTCCCTCTTCATTGAAGCCGCGCACATGGAAGTTGCGGTGGTTGGTACGCGAATAGGTCAGGCGATGTATCAGCGTCGGATAACCGTGGAAGGCGAAGATCACCGGTTTATCCTGAGTAAACAGCGCGTCGAATTCCGCATCAGATTTGCCATGCGGATGCTGATCCTGCGGCTGCAGCGCCAGCAGATCGACCACGTTCACCACGCGGATACGCAGTTCGGGCAGCATACCGCGCAGCAGATCCACCGCCGCCATCGTCTCCATGGTCGGCACATCACCGGCACAGGCCATCACCACATCCGGCTCCGCATGCTCTGGGGTGGTGCCCGCCCAGCGCCACTCGCCCATGCCCGCTTCACAATGGGTTACCGCACTCGCCATATCCAGCCACTGCGGCGCAGGCTGCTTGCCCGCCACAATCACATTGATGCGGTCCCAGGTGCGCAGGCAGTGATCGCCAACCCACAGCAGCGTATTGGCATCGGGCGGCAGATAGATGCGCACAATGTCCGCTTTTTTATTGGCAACGTGATCGATAAAGCCAGGATCCTGATGGCTGTAGCCATTGTGATCCTGTCGCCAGACGTGCGAAGAGAGCAGATAGTTCAGCGACGAGATCGGCTTACGCCAGCCCAGTTTACGCGACACTTTCAGCCACTTGGCGTGCTGGTTAAACATCGAATCGACGATGTGGATAAAAGCTTCATAACAGTTAAACAGCCCGTGGCGGCCGGTCAGCAGATAGCCCTCAAGCCAGCCCTGACACTGATGCTCACTGAGAATTTCCATCACCCGGCCATCACGCGCCAGCTGCTCATCGTAAAGCTCAGTACGTTCCAGCCAGGTACGGCTGGTCACGTCGAAGACCGGCGTCAGGCGGTTAGAGGCGGTTTCATCCGGGCCAAACAGGCGGAAATTATCGCGGTTGCGCTGGAACAGCACGCTGAGATAGCGGCCCAGATGCTCAGTGGCCTGCGCCATCTGTGCGCCTGGCTCGCTGACATCGCAGGCAAACTCCGCGAGTTCAGGCGCATCCAGCTCACGGCGCAACAGGCCACCATTGGCATAAGGCGAAGACCCCATGCGTTTATCACCTTCCGGTGCCAGCGCCTGCAGTTCCGGCTTTAAGCGACCCTGTTCATCAAACAGGTCGTCTGGCTGATAACTCCGCATCCACGTCTCAAGGATCTGGCGATGTCCTTCATCTTCACGACAGGCCGCGACCGGCACCTGATGCGCCCGCCAGAAATCTTCCACTTTCTTGCCGTCGACCGTTTTGGGGCCGGTCCAGCCTTTGGGGCTGCGCAGGATAATCATTGGCCAGCGCGGCACCCCGGTGGTGGCTTTACCCTGGCGCGCCTCGCGCTGATAAGCGGCGATTTTACTGAAGGCACTATCCAGCGCCTCCGCCATCAGCGGATGCATTTTTTCAGGCTCATGCCCGCAGACGAACAGCGGCTCATAGCCGTAGCCACTGAACAACTGGTGCAAATCTTCATCGCTGCTGCGACCCAGCAGCGTCGGGTTGGCGATTTTGTAGCCATTGAGGTGCAGAATCGGCAGGACCGCGCCGTCACGTTCAGGATTCAGGAATTTAATGCCGTGCCAGCTGGAGGCCAGTGGACCGGTCTCCGCTTCGCCGTCGCCAATCACGCAGGGTACAACCAGTTCGGGATTATCGAAGGCCGCGCCAAACGCATGGGAGAGTGAATAGCCCAGCTCACCGCCTTCATTAATCGAGCCAGGCGTTTCCGGTGCCGCGTGACTGGGAATGCCCCCCGGAAAGGAGAACTGTTTGAACAGACGCTGCATGCCCGCCGCATCCTGCGTGATGTGCGGATAAATCTCGCTGTAGCTGCCCTCAAGCCAGGTATTCGCCACCATGCCGGGGCCGCCATGTCCTGGTCCGCAGATGTAGATCATATCCAGGTTTTGCTTCCGGATAACGCGGTTGAGGTGGGCATAGATAAAATTCAGGCCTGGCGTAGTGCCCCAGTGACCCAGCAGACGCGGTTTAATGTGTTCAGGCCTGAGTGGCTCACGCAACAGCGGGTTATCCATCAGGTAAATTTGTCCGACGGAGAGGTAGTTTGCTGCCCGCCAGTAGCGGTCGAGCAGCGTGAATTCCGGTGAAGCAGGGGAGTAAGACATGCAGTTTCCTCCTGATCGTGCAGCTAAAAGATGCCTTAACCCTAATAGAGAATGCCCGGATCGACCAGGTAACCGACCAATAAAAAAGGCCCCGCAGTGCGGAGCCTTTTTATCAATGGCGCTGAATTATTTGCCGACGACGAACGCGGTTTCCCGTCCTTCATCGTTTGCTGCCATCGGGGTAACCGGCGAATAGTCGAGCTGCAGAATCCGGCTGGTTTCGGCTAACACTTTCTCTGTCAGCGCTACGTCGCCGTTCAGCTTACGTCCCCAGGATGGGATCACCGCACGGATTTTGTTCTGCCATTCCGGCGAAGCCATCTGCTCAGGACAGACCTTGTGCAGCAGCTCCAGCATGATCGGTGCCGCCGTAGAGGCGCCAGGCGATGCACCCAGCAGTGCTGAAATCGAGCCATCCTGTGAGGCGACCACTTCGGTGCCCAGACGTAACACGGCGCCCTCTTTCTCATCTTTCTTGATGATCTGCACACGCTGACCGGCAGTCACTAAGCGCCAGTCCTCCTGCTTCGCCTGCGGCACATAGGCGCGCAGGGCGTCCATCCGGTCGCGATCGCTTTGCAGCACCTGATCCATCAGATATTTCACCAGATCAAAACTTTTCAGCCCCACTTTCACCATCGGCAGCATATTGCTGCTGTTCAGTGAGGTGAACATATCCATCAGCGAACCCTGCTTCAGGAACTTAGTCGAGAAGGTGGCGAACGGGCCAAACAACAGCACCTGCTTGCCATCCAGCACGCGGGTGTCGACGTGCGGCACGGACATCGGCGGCGCACCGACGCTGGCTTTGCCATAGACCTTGGCCATGTGCTGCGCGACGACCTGCGGATTTTCCGTTACCAGGAATGAACCGCCCACCGGGAAACCAGCGTAACCGTTGGCTTCCGGGATGCCAGCCTTCTGCAACAGCGGTAACGCCGCGCCGCCAGCACCGATAAATATTCTACCCGCCGTCAGTGTGCGACGCGTGCCGCTGTTCAGACACTGCAGCGTTACCTGCCAGCGACCGTCGGCGAGCTGCTTCAGCTCACGCACTTCCTGGCGCAGACGCAGCTGGAAATTCGCTTTCTTCTCTAATGAGGCGATCAGCTGACGGGTGATTTCACCGAAGTTCACATCGGTGCCCATCTCCGTCCAGGTCGCGGCCACTTTCTGGCTGCGGTCACGGCCATTCATCACCAGCGGGATCCAGCGGGCAATCTGCTGCGGATCTTCGGAGTAGGCCATGCCACGGAACAGGGTGCTTTTCTGCAGCGCCTTAAAGCGCTTGCGCAGGAAGTCGACATTGTCGTCACCCCAGACAAAGCTCATGTGCGGCGTGCTGTGAATAAAGCTTTTAGGGTTGCGCAGGTTGCCTTTCTGAACCTGATAAGCCCAGAACTGGCGGGAAATCTGGAACGATTCGTTGATCGTTACCGCTTTAGAGATGTCGATGCTGCCATCCGCCTGCTGAGGCGTATAGTTCAGCTCTGCCAGCGCCGCATGACCGGTGCCCGCGTTATTCCAGCCGTTGGACGACTCTTCGGCCACGCTATCCAGCCGCTCCACCATTTCGATGGACCAGTCCGGCTCTAAATCCTGCAGCCACGCGCCGAGGGTGGCGCTCATCACACCTGCGCCAATCAGCAGCACGTCAACGTCTTTGCGCTCCTGCGCGGTAGTAGTGGTGTCCTTTGCCATGGCACTCATCGCGAGCGCAAGGTTTACAGCTGAATTGCACATGAGGCGACATCTCCTCTTCTGTTGACCTGAAGCCCAACAGTTTTGCAGGCGAAATAGTCACGCTTCTTACGAGCGCGTTGCGCTATTTCTCAAAGGTTAAGTCTCAGGTATAGGGTTAAAGCGGTAATAACGCGTTAACTGCACGTTATGCTTTGTCATCTGAATATAACATTCTCGCATCTGAATTAAACATTTGTTTATTTTTTAAATGCAGAAATGATTCAGCATTAGAATTAATCATCAGGGCCAGCGGCGTATTAGGGGTTTTTTAGTGTGAAGTCAGTGGGTTAACGGAAATGGCATGTTGCTGAAAAGCCCCATGCTGGTGCAACGACGGAATGAATATGAACCGTGCGGAATTATTTAATCCGCTGAAATTTAGCGATTTATTATGCAGCAAGGAATAACGGGAATCGGGAGCAGAGCGCCTGAAAGGCTGCTTGTGTAAAAATAATGTTACATTTTTGTGAGTCTGAAAATGCGTGCACATCGGCGCACGCATCGGATTCACTTATGACAGACTGGCGCTGGCGGGCAACTTTTTCAGACTTATCGCCATGCGGTTGTAGGTGTTCATCAGACCAATCGCGATGTTCAGATCGACAATCTCTTTTTCACTGAAGTGCGCTTTCAGTGCGGTATAGCGGTCGTCTGGCGCACCCTGCTGAGCAATCAGGGTCAGGCATTCAGCCCAGTACAGGGCAGCCTTCTCTTTATCACTGAACAGCGTACCGGATTCCTGCCAGACCGAGGTCAGCACGATCTTATCCCAGCCCATGCCCGACTTATTCAGTGCTTTGGTATGTAAATCAATGCAGTAGGCACAGCCATTAATCTGCGATATGCGCAGGAACAGCAGTTCCAGTAAAGTGAGCGGCAGATCGGTTTGTGCCAGATAACTGTATACGCCGCCCAGCGCTTTCATGCCTGCCGGTGCTGCACTGTGAAAATCGATACGTTCGCTCATCTTATTGCCTCATTCAAGGTTGATAAGGCGATTTTCAGCCTTTCAATGGAGCAGATAAAGTGCCAAAAAATGAGAGTCTGACTGGTCCATCGCCGCTTTCCACGCTGACACTGCAGCGCGGCGCGTCACGTGGCCTCAGTGAACAATTGCGCCAGTTGATTGAACAGGCGATTGGTGAAGGACGTTTACAACCTGGCGCACGTCTGCCTTCCTGCCGCGATCTGGCGGCTCAGCTCGGCGTGGCGCGTGGCACCGTTCGCGCCAGTTATGACATGCTGGTTGATGGTCAGTTTCTGCAGGCCAGAGGCGCAGCGGGTACTTTCGTCAGCCCATTGCCGCCGTTAAAACCGGTCAATGCCGAGGCTGAACGCCAGCTGCTGGAGGGTGCAGAGGAGTATGAAGCGCCACCGCTGACCTTCCAGATGGGCATTCCTGCCAGCGATGCATTCCCGGCCAAAGTCTGGCTGCGCATTCTGCAGCGTCAGACGCGCATGCAGGTCAGCAGACCGGCCAGCTATCCCGATCCCCGCGGCAGCTTAGCGTTGCGGCAGGCGCTGGTGGCCTACCTGGCGGTGGCACGCGGCCTGCGCTGTCAGGCGGACCAGATTATTATTACCAGCGGCTATGCTGGCGCAATGGGGCTGATTGGGCTGGCAATGAATTTTCAGGGTAAAACAGCATGGCTGGAAGATCCCGGATTCTGGGTGGCGCGTCGTGCGGTTGAAGCGCTGCGCGTCACGCCGGTTGCCGTGCCGGTTGATGCCGAAGGGTTGCAGGTTGAGGCCGGGATTGCCCGCGCGCCGGATGCCGCTTTTGCGCTGGTCACGCCGGGACAGCAGGCGCCGCTTGGTATGACGATGAGCCTGGCACGCCGGCATGCCCTGCTTAACTGGGCCAGCCGCGCGCAGCGCTGGATTATCGAAGATGACTATCTCGGCGAGCTTCAGCCCGGCAATCGCGCCGCGCCGGCACTGGCCGCGCTCGACAGCCAGGGGCGGGTGTTGCACATCGGCACGTTCAGCAAGACGCTGACGCCGCAACTGCGTCTCGGTTTTATGGTGGTGCCACCCGCGCTGACGGCCCGATTCGGTGAGGTCTGCGCGTTGCTTTCGCCTGCCTCCTCCGGATTGCTGCACAACGCGGTGGCGGAATTTCTGCGGGATGGCCACTTTATGCGGCATCTGCGGCGCATGAAGCGCGTCTATCATGAGCGGCTGGAGCAGATGATCGCGGCGCTGCATCCTCACTTTCCTGACCTGCAACGCGCCGGGCTGGCGGTGATTGTCCGTTTACCCGCCGGTTCACCGGATCAGGTGATTGCGCAGCAGGCGGTGGAGTGGGGCATGGCACCGTCGCCGCTGTCGATCTGGTATCAGCAGGCGGATCAGCGCGGTGCGGGCCTGTTACTGGGGACGGCACATCTGCCACGTGAAGGTTATGCGCGCAGTGCCGAACGGCTAAAAGCGCTGGTCGATGCGCAGGCGGTCAGCCCCTGAACCAGCGACGCCAGACAAAACGGATAACAAAAAACTCCAGTGCGCCCAGCAGCAAAAACCAGACGCAAAACACCACCGTGTAGAGCTGATTCAGGTCCTGCAAATGGAACATCTGCAACAGATGCTGCGCTACCGTCACGCTAAAGGCGGGCGCGGGCAGCAGCAGCGCCGAGAGAAAGCCCAGCAGTAAAATGCCACCAGGCACGATCAACGTTTCAAAAGGGTTATTCATAACCGGTATCCCATATTTATCAGCCCGGCATTTTCCGGTAAACGGCGACACGGTTCAATGGTGGCGCGCTGCTTCGTGCGCATCCGGCATGCTACATGGCCAGAGAAATGGTCAGAAAACGCTTTGCTACCATCGACTTAGCGCGATTCATAGCGGATGATAAGAGTTATAGCCTTTGCTATACTTAAATCCCTGATTTTACTGTCTTTTTATCTTTGGGTTTGCATGGTAGACTGCGCCCACTTTTTCATAACTGAACACTTTGTGTGGTGAATTCAGCGTGAATTGCCGCTTTTTCGCCCCAGGTGAATAAATCATGACCTTTATTGCCACTTTAATTCTTGCGCTGGGCATGTCGATGGACGCGTTTGCTGCTGCTCTGGGCAAAGGTGCCACATTGCATCGTCCCGGTTTTAAAGAAGCGCTGCGTACCGGTCTGATTTTCGGCTCAATTGAAGCGCTGACGCCGCTGATTGGCTGGGCGCTTGGCCTGGCCGCCAGCCGTTACATCATGGCGTGGGATCACTGGGTTGCCTTCATCCTGCTGGCGTTTCTGGGTGGCCGTATGATGATGGAAGGCTTCCGTCAGACTGCTGTCGCAGAGCCCTGTGAAGCCCCGCAAAGCCATGGCTTTATGGTACTGGCGACCACCGCGGTAGCGACCAGCCTGGATGCGCTGGCTGTTGGTGTGGGTCTGGCTTTCCTGCAGGTGAACATCATTACTACCGCGCTGACCATTGGTGCAGCCACTACGGTGATGGCGACGACTGGCGTATTAGTCGGGCGCTTTATTGGTCCGATCCTGGGCAAATGGGCGGAAGTGCTGGGTGGAGTAGTGCTGATTGCCGTCGGCTCTACCATTCTGTTGCAGCATCTCGGCTACACCGCGTAGGGCTTTTGCACATAAAACCGCCATTTTTGTGATCTGGTTCAAATTTATTTGCTGTTAAAACGCACAGGAGCTATACTTTTTCGGTATATGTTCAACTAAATTTGAATCAGGTGTTCCATGAAACGTATTTTTAAACACGTGTTCCGCGCTTACGTTGAGACGTTCAAACACGTACCGCCGGGTGCCATGTACTAAGCACCCCGCAAGAAACCCTCGATAATCGCGGTCAGGGATCGACCTGTGATTATCACCTTTTCTGCTTTTTCTGCCTTTGCTTCTGCTGATTTAAACCCGCGTTTTTGCACTTCGGGTGCATCCTGTTTGTTGCTACTCCTCTCCTTCTGATTTTCCCGTTATGCGTCACTTTGAGCCAGAAAAGACGTTGCTGCAGTGATCTAATCTGCCCGGGAGATTTCCGGATGCCAGACAAAATGGCGGCATACCTTAAACAGGAAACAAGCACTTTTAATGGGTCACGGGATTGCCTGTGCCGAAACAAAGATTCACGGTTAACCCTGATGATTCTTCCTGAATATTTCAGTAAACCATTCGATAAAGACCCGGACCTTAGGCGGAAGATAGCGTCGGTCAGGGTAGAGTATAGAAACCGGTTTCGTCACAGTCGCATAACCCGATAATACTTCCTTCAGCTGGCCTGTTTCGAGGCAGGGCTTTAATGCCGTATATAATGCGTGAAGCATGCCGAGGCCCGCCACGCCACATGAAAGAAGGACGTCAGAATTGTTAACTCGTATGCTGCTTCCCGGATGCCGTGAAACAATTTCGCCATTCATGACAAATTTCCATTCCTGGATGTCCCGACTGTGTTCATTAAAAAAATAAATGGCTTTGTGATCTTTAAGGTCATCAGGCGTTAAAGGAGTGCCATATTTATCCAGATAAGAGGGTGCTGCACAGGTGACCATCTGCAGGCTGCCCATTCTGCGCGAAATAAAATTCGAATCAGCAAGCTCACCGAGGCGAATAACACAGTCCACACCTTCTGTAATTAAATGGGTCAGGCGATCTGAAGCGGTTAAGACTATTTCAATTTCAGGATATAAAGCCTGAAACTCGCTTAATTGTGGGATCAGGATACTGTGTGCCAGCGCCAGTGGAACATCAATGCGCAGCTGGCCACGAGGTCGCTGATTTGAAGAGTAAGAAGCCATGATATCGCTGGCATCACTCAGCAGCGTTTTAGCCCGCTGATAAATTTCCTCCCCTTCAACGGTCACACTCAGACTGCGCGTTGTGCGGTGCAATAGCTTAACGCCAAGCTTGTCTTCCAGTTGTTGTACGGACTTACTGACCGCAGGGCGATGCAGCTGCAAGGCGTCAGCGGCCCGGGTGAAACTACGGAATTCAACGACGTGAACAAAAATATCCATCAATTCCAGCATGTTCGAGCGCATCATTTAACTCCGCAAAAAATATTCCTGCCGAAATAGTGTATTGCGGATTATATCTCATTCCGATTGTTTCTCCTGCAGTAACACTGAAGTCCTTTTACGTGGCTTTTTACGCCCGCCTGCTTTTTTTATCATCACCCTATTCGATGCATACACATGGGAAATGACAAAATGAAAGCATGGTTACTGAAAGATTTTGGCCTTGAAAACTTAAAGCTTGAAGAGGTGGAAACGCCTGTACCTGGTCCGGGTGAACTTCTGGTTAAAGTTGGCGCGGTGTCTCTGAACTTCAGGGATAAGGCAATAGTAGAGGGCTTCTATGAGCCTCATCTGGTTCCAAAGCCACTGATTCCTGTCTCTGATGCCACGGGTACCGTTGTTGCCACGGGGCAGGGTGTGTCCCGTTTTAGCACGGGGGATCGCGTTAACTCGCATCTCTATTCACGCTGGTTAGAGGGTGAACCTGCGGCCGATGAGCCAGCATGGTGTATTGGAATGCCGTTACCCGGCGGGCTGGCTGAATACATGATTATTCATGAGGACAGCGCAGTTAAAGCGCCTGACAGCATGACCGATGAAGAAGCTTCTACACTTCCCATCGCTGCGCTTACGGCATGGTACTCGCTAATGGATATCGGCAATCTGCAGCCTGGTCAGACCGTGCTGGTACAGGGTACCGGTGGTGTATCGGTCTTCGCTGCTCAGATAGCGCATGCCTATGGTGCACGTGTCATTGCCACCTCCAGTAACGATGCAAACCTTGAGCGCATTAAATCACTGGGAGCCGATGAAGGGATTAACTATAAAAAATACCCTGAGTGGGAAAGAAAAGTGCTTGAAATGACTGATGGTAAAGGCGCTGACGTAACGATAGATGTCGCTGGGGGCAATGGCATCAATCAGTCAATTGCTGCGACAAAAGTTGCCGGTACGATTGCTCAGGTAGGATTTCTGGCCGGCCAGACAGCACAACTTGATTTGATGCCGTTAATTTTCCGTCAGACAACAATCCGGGGCATTGCGGTTGCACCACGCTCCTCGTTTGATCGGATGAATCCGTTCCTCAATAAACATAATATCAAACCCGTCATTGAACAGGTTTACAGCTTTAATGAGGCGGTTGAAGCCTTCCGGCACCTCTCCCGTGGTGCATTTGGCAAAATCGTCATTAGAATTAGTGACTGATAACGACTTTTTATTCCTCAATTCTGGCAGTTTTTACTGACTGCCAGATACTTTTTAATCCCACTCTCACCGCGTTAAACCCCTTCTCAAAGCGTGCTTATATTCCTTCTGCACATCGTCAAAAGGGCCGCTTTCTGTATAACCGCGACCGGCAGCGGTGAATTACTTTTGCGGGTGGATAAGGGACAATTTTCGCCCGGCAAAAACGCTCCTGTCTTAAATCGCATCGGCCACAAATTCAATAAATGTCCGTACTTTCGAATTGAGTGCCGAACGTTCGGTGACACAGGCATAGATATTCATCGGCAGGGACTCAATGGTGCTCTCGCCACTGTGACCTGACCAGGCCAAAGGCCTTAGCAGACCGCTGTCTATCAGTGGCTGAGCAACAAAACTTGCCAGACGGGCAATGCCGCCGCCGTTTACGGCTATTCTGGCGATGATATCAATATCATCGCTGATAAAACTGGGGTTGAGTTTTGCATTAACAGGCTGTCCGTTGACCATAAACGTCCATGGCAGAAACCGTCTGTCGGTGGGATAGCGGAAAACCAGGCAGGCGTGCTGGCTAAGTTCTCCAGGCGTCTGAGGCGTACCAGCGCGATCAAGATAAGCGGGAGCCGCACAGAATATAAAGGGTAACGATGCAATTTTTCTGGCGATTAGTTGATCATTCAGCTGTGCTTCGATGCGGATACTGACATCGACGCCTTCCAGGCGATGATCGACGTTGCGATCGGTACTGATCAGTTCAATATCTATATCGGGGAAAGACGCTTTGAAAGCGGGCATAAGGGGAGCCAGAACGTACCGACCAAACGCGGCTGTCGTAGCGATACAAAGTGGCCCCTGTGGTTTGGTTTCATTCGCAGCAGCCTGAGAGGCGAGTTCGATATCATGTGGGATGTGACGGACTTTCTCGAAATAGCGTTTACCGTTTTCCGTTAAGGTCATGCTGCGGGTGGTGCGCGATAGCAGTCGCACGCCCAGATGCGCTTCAAGACGGGAAAGACTCTGGCTGACTGCTGCCGGACTCATACCTTTAGCGCGTGCCGCCGCTGCAATACTGCCGTTTTCCACCACGCGGATAAAAGTGCTAATCAGCCCTAAAATGTCCATCGTATCCTCACCCGTTAATTCGTCACTTTTACTTAATAATGATTAAAGCATAACCGCTCTACAACCCCCCGCATAAGCTTGTTAAGTTAGCCACAGTCTTATCTACTTTTGTTAAACAGGATATTCAGATGACTGATGCTGCAACAAAAAAAACCTTACGAACCCGCTTGCCGGTGCGCACGACACCTTACATATTTGCGCTTTATATGGCGATCATCATGGCGTTCCTGATGAGTCTGGTCATCACGTTAGCCGAATTCGGAATGGGGCCTCATTACATGACAAATGTGATGAATGCTTACCGGGTCGCCATGCCAGCCGCTTTCTTTTGCATACTGGTTGTCCGTCCTGTTGTTATCCGGCTCGTAGGATTGACCGTTCACGGTCACTGAGACAGTCAGCATGCCCAAAATGGGCGGACAGGTAGGGTTTAGCCCGCTTCTCGCTCATCGCGGCAGGCTGCTTCTGCACCAGAATGGAGGCGGGTGGCAAACCTCCAGCATTTCAGATGCAGGGTGAGGGCGGGCAGGTCGTCCGGATACTGACCGGTATCAGGATGAAAGATACCGAAGAGCCGGGCGTACGATATGCAGCAGGTAAAGCTCACAGATGAAGAGGGCGATGACAGCGCTTCGCTGGCCGTGCGGAAATTTTTAGGCGATGTGACATTACAGGCTCTGTTTATTGTTAAGCATCAACGTTAAATCGGCACCGTCATTATGACAGGATTAGCCTGCTCCTCTTCGCACACAGCGGAGCCTGAAGCACTTCCTGAGCAGTCAAAATAAAACAGCCATTCAGCCATCTGAGCGTTTAAATGGTTAAAATAAATAAACATATACATTGCTAAATTATTATCGCTATGTCTTAATGCGTCATCGGTTTGGAACACAGACCTTATGAAAGCAGTTTTAGTAAAGTAGTCCTCAGTTCAAGTGTTATCCACAGATATCCTTCTTCGAGAGCCTCCTCCTAAGTGCCCAATAAGTAAATCTCTAACTACAGGCCATCTTCGCCGCTCTTAGTGGCTAATCGATTAAGGAAATATCTATGTCTAACAAAATGACTGGTTTAGTAAAATGGTTTAACTCAGATAAAGGTTTTGGCTTTATCACTCCCGATGATGGCAGCAAAGATGTATTCGTGCATTTCTCTGCTATCCAGGGTGATAACTACAAAACGCTTGATGAAGGTCAGAAAGTCTCCTTCACCATTGAAAATGGCGCCAAAGGCCCTGCAGCTGGCAACGTCACAGCGCAGTAAGCCGCGCTCATTATCAGCGATGCTTACAATAGCGATGAAGACATAAGTCTGAGCAGATAAGCTCTGCTGATAATAAAAGAAACCCGCCCAGTGCGGGTTTTTTATTGCCTGAAATTCGTATTATCTCTGGTCCGTTGACCTGCTCCACGTTTATCAGGCTACCCCGATGTTAATCCTCTCTTCATAAGCCCTGCCCGTGATGAAATGTTACGTTAAGCCATCGGGCAAAAGCCATAACGCGCCTTTTGAAATCAGCGATGCTCCCCTGAGGTGTATTACTGATTACCAGCAAGTAATCCATTTCTTTTGCTAACGCTGGATATCGGGCATTGAATGTAAAGCGATACTCCTCGGGTGTTTCAGTCACTGCCTTCCCGCTTACACCAGACACATCCCCCGCCAGAGTTCATCACCCGCAATGCCAGCGTCTTCTTAGGCGAAACCCCATACTTTTTCACACCATCGCGCGGATAACCCGCCTGCTGCCTGATCCCGACCTACACTGAATTATTCTCCCCAAACCAGGAGCAGCGGATGATCCAGAAGCATCGACGAAAACAGGCAGCGATTGTGGCAGGTGTTGGATTGGGTGTGGCGGCCACGTTATGGGGTATGAAACGCTGGCGGCAACTTAAGGAGACGCCGCCGGTGTCGCCGAACAGTCATCACGCCGGTCTGGCCGGTTATTATCAGCAGATTGGTGACTGGCGCATGTTTACCCGCGTTACGCCCAATGAGGATCAGGGACTGCCGGTCGTGTTAATCCACGGTCTGGTGATGTCGGGCCGGGCGATGGAGTCACTGGCGCTGGCGCTGGGGCGCGACTATCACGTGCTGGTGCCGGATCTGCCCGGTTTTGGCGCCAGCACACTGCCCCCTTCTGCGCCGATCATGTCGGTGGATCAGCTGGCGGATGCGCTGTGGCTGTGGTTACAGCATAACGGTTTCCAGCGCGCTATCTGGGTCGGCAATTCGTTTGGCTGCCAGATTCTGGCCGCGCTGGCGGTGAAACATCCACAGGCTGTAGCGGGACTGGTGCTGCAGGGACCGACGGTCGATCGTCATGCCCGCAGTCTGCCGCGTCAGCTCTGGCGCGACTGGCGTAATGGCCGGCTGGAATCCCGTCGTCCACCGGGGCCACTGGCCCGAATCGATTACGCCAAAGCGGGCCTGCGGCGCGCCTTCGGTACCCTGCGCGCCATGATGCGCGACCGCATTGAGCATCGCCTTACTTACATTAACGCACCCACGTTGCTGCTGCGGGGCTCGCGCGATCCCGTCTGTCCGGCGCGCTGGCTGGATGAACTCGCCGCCCTGATGCCGCGTAGCGAACGACTGACATTACGCGACGGGACGCACACATTGCACTACGTCTACCCGTGGAGTTTCTGTCACGCCATCCGCCCGTTCCTGGCACGTATCCAGCAGGAGGATCAACATGAGTAAACCACCAAGAGGGATTGCCCGCTTTGACTCTGCTGCCGCCATGCTGCTTGCGCTGGCCAATGCGCTGCACGACCGCCCCTTTGCCAGCCCCAGCCAGTCACCGACGCTGGATCGCCTGTTGCCGTCGCTTAACCGGCTACCGACCGGGCTGCGTGAGTGGGGCTATGCGCTGGGCGGCATGGCAGAAGGCATCAGCCTGCGCCAGGCGGGTGAACTGGATGTGGAAGGGATCGCCGAATGGATGGTGAGTGAATACCCGCAACAGGATTATCCGGCGGCCTTTATCGGTTCATCGAACGGTGCACTGGTGCATCTGGCGGCGGCGATGGGTGTGCCCTGGTTGCCCCAGACTTTTCTTTGCCCGGTGCGGGCCGCGAATAACGATCCCGATGACGCACAGACCAGCTTTGAGCAGGGCAAAGAGATTGCTGCCGCGCTGCTGGCTGCCTGGCCCCGGCTGGCGGTGCACCATATGCAGGACCCGAATCAGGATCGGCTGATGCTCGACCAGATGCGCTATTTCCGGCTGAAACTGCGCGAGCTGCCTCTGGCCTTTAACGAATTCCTGATGGGAAGTCTGCCCGCTGGCTCCACGCTGTTTATCAATCACTGCACCCGGCAGTGGCCGGTAACGCGCACCAGCGATCGTTCGTTTTTCCAGTTTGGTGCGCCGGGCGGAGCCAGCGAAAAAGAGTTTATGCAGGGTGGTCCGCGCGTGGCGGAATATCTGGCGCGCTATGGTGTTGATCGGGAACGCTGGACACCGCCGGCCATCACCGATCGGGTGCCGGAAGCGGAGTGGGGGCTGGATGGCTATCTGATCCCGCCGCTGAAAAAGCTGGCGGCGGCGCAGAACTGGAAGCTGATGGAGATTCGTTACGAAGATCCGGAGGCGATGAGTTATGTGGTGGCTGAGATCTACCGCGACTGGTATCTGGCGGCGGGAATTTTACCGACCCGGCTGACGGTGGACAGCTTCCTGTTGATGGACCCGTGGTGCACTCAGCAGCAGCAGGCGATTCCGTTCTGGCTGAGCTTCAGCAACGAATCCTCGGCCTCGGCCCTGCAACGCTTCCTGGAAAAACAGCCACCGTTCCGCAACATCGACATGATGCTCTTTTCTCACGGTACCGACAGCATCGGTCTGGCGGAGATTCACCGCTGGCGGGCGCTGCTCTCCCATGCACGTGATGAAGGCGTATTGATTGGCGTGGATGAAGAACGTTTCCCGCGTGATTTCGCGACGTTTGCCCGCTTCGACTCGGCGCTGCGTGAACGGGCGCCGCTGTTGCCACCTCCACCCGCGCTGAGCGCGGAGAAGGTGATGACGGGTATTCAGCGTTATGGTGCGAAATATGGGGTCACCCTGACGGCGCTGACGTAGCAGTCGCGCCGTCAGCCGTGATTATTCGCCGTCGGTGATCGGCTGGCGCACCAGCAGCAGGTAGGCGAGTGCGCCAACCAGCGTCACGCAGGCACAAATCATCAGCGCCATGCTGAACGATTTGGTGGTGTCGAGCACCCAGCCGGTGATGACCGGCGCGAACGAGGCGAAGATAAAGCTGGCGAAGTTCTGGATGCTGCCGACAGACGCTGTCATACGGGCGGTGACGTTGGCGTGGATCAATCCCCAGCACGACGTTCCGGCGAAGTGGATACAGAACAGCGCCATCCCAATCAGCGTTACCGCGCTGGTGGTGTTGGTCGCGCGGGTCACCACGGCGGTAAAGCCGGCGGACAGCAGCATCCCGCTGACGATGCAGACTTTGCGGGTTTTCACCGCGTTAAAGCCGCGACGCACCAGCGAGTCGACCACATAGCCATTCAGCAGCATACCCGCCGCACCGAACAGGAACGGAATCGCCGCCAGCAGGCCGGTACTTTTAAGATCGAGATGATAGGTCGACTGCAGATAGCCCGGCAGCCACGCGATATAGAGCCAGGCGGTGTAGTTGATGCCGCTGAAGCCAATCATCATTCCCCACATGGTGCGCTGCTTAAACAGGCCGCGCCACTCTTTGAAGCTGATCGGCTCTTTACGCGAGGCGACGCTGCCCGCCTGCAGATAGTGGATCTCTTCAGCGCTCAGGGTGTTGTTGTCGCGGTCGCGGTAGATCATATACCAGCCGATAGCGAGGAACATGCCGAGGATACCGATCGTGACAAACATGCCACGCCAGCCCATCACCAGCATCATCGCCGCCAGAATCGGCGGAGCCACCGACAGTCCAATCATCGAAGCCGCATTGAACATCCCCATCGGCATGCCGCGATCTTTAATGTTGAACCAGTCGTTGATCACTTTCACGCCGCACGGGTTCATCGGCGCTTCGCCAATGCCGAGGCCGATGCGCACCAGGATGAACTGGGTAAAGTTATGCACCAGGCCAGAGGCGGCCTGGAACAGCGACCAGATAAACATGCCAATGCCGAGCATAATGCGCGGCCCTTTACGATCCAGCAGCGCGCCGCACGGCAGTTGCGCCAGGCCGTAAGCCAGCGAAAAGGCGGAGAGCAGGAAGCCGATTTCGGTGGCGCTCAGCCCCATCTCCTCGCGGATGGTCATATTCGCGACCGACAGCGAGCTGCGATCCAGATAGTTGATGATGGCGGCGAACAGCAACAGCAGCATCGCCGTGATCTGAATCTTGCGGATACGCGGTGAACGCACCACGTCGCTGCGCATCGGCACGAAATCCTGGTCTGATGGCGTGTCGCCAGCTGCGCTGTCGCGGCCGGTTACTGAAGTCTTTTCCATTGCACTCTCCCGAAACTGGGTACTTATCGTTATGGTGAGAAGGGGTCTGCGCGCAGCGGCAAAAGGCCGCCGTGACGTTGCAGTCGAGACTAAGAGCAAAGGGTTAAGGATGTTGCAAAGATGTTTCTGAATCGTGCGGGAGCTAATGCTTTGTGGTTTTTAATCGGTTTTTAATTGTACTGACCGATTGAGCGCACCATCGAGGTTTTAGCGGTCGCCAGATGGTTATGTAATGCACAGAGGGCGTCGACATCCTGACGGCCAATCAGCGCGGTCAGAATCGCCATATGCTCCTCCAGCGCCACAATATTTCGCTGCTTGAGGTCGCTCTCATCCCACTGATAATGCGAGTGAAAGATCACCGAGATAATCTCCAGCGACTGATTGAAAAACGGGTTGTTGGCGGCGGATAAAATCAGCGAATGCATCTGACGATCCAGCGCGGCAAAGTGGCGATAGTTGCTGGCGATGGTATCGCGCATCGATCGGTGACGATCCAGCAGATCCCGCGCCTGAACCCAGCGCTCGTCGCCTGCGGGCAGATTCAGGAAGCGGCTCAGGGCGTGGGTTTCCAGCATCTCGCGCAGTTCAAACAGCTTCTCGGCGTAATCCTGGGTGAATTTTTTCATCCGCCACTGGCCGCGTCTGACCGGCTCCAGCAGGTCATAGCGCATAAAGCGCAGCAGGAATTCGCGCACCACCACCGGACTGACTTTCACCTGCTGCGCCAGTTGCAGCTCGCTGAAGGTATCGCCGGGCACCAGCTGCCGCTGATTAATCATATTAAAAAACATCTGCTCAAAGTGGCTGGCCTGCTGCTCAATCGGCGGCGTTAACGCGCTAAAACCGTCATCTTCGCGCGGATCGCGCACGATAACCCAGGTTTGATCCACCTTATCCAGCACGCCGCACTGATGCAGATAGTGCAGGGTGTGACGCACCGTAGTCCGGCTGATATTAAACATTTCCGCCAGTGCCGCCTGGGGCGGCAGCGGTGAACGAATGTGGTGCTGAGCGATGCTTTCCAGCATCTGGTTGATGACGTTCTGGCGCAAATTCTGGCTGCGGCTCATCTCACTCTCCGGTTTTTTATGCATTAAAAACCATTCAAAGCCCAAAAAAATCGCGGTGCTTCACACTTCCCGCAAACGAACACCGCAGCGCGTGCAGGATTCGCCATAACTGCCTGCAGGACAACCGGAGAATCACCATGACAACAATGAAAGCACTGGTCATCGCTGAACCACGTAAGATGGTATGGACCACCCGCGATATCCCCACGCCCGCCGCTGGCGAGGTAGTGATTAAAATCCTCACCGCGGGAATCTGCGGCACCGACATCCACGCCTGGTCCGGTAATCAGCCATTCTTCAGCTATCCACGGGTGCTGGGCCATGAAATCTGTGCCGAAGTCGTGGCGCCGGGAAGTGATGTGGAGGGCTTTCAGCCGGGCCAGCGGGTGGCGTTAATGCCCTACATCTCCTGCCTGCGCTGTGACGCCTGCCAGAGCGGCAAGACCAACTGCTGTGAGCAGATCTCAGTGATTGGTGTGCATCAGGATGGCGGGTTCTGCGACTACCTGAGCGTGCCGGTCAGCACGCTGCTGGCGGTGGATGATGTCGCGCCGGAAGCGGCTGCGCTGATTGAGCCGTTTGCCATCAGCGCCCATGCAGTGCGTCGTGCCGCAATTGTGGCGGATGAGCAGGTGCTGGTGGTGGGTGCCGGACCGATTGGGCTGGGTGTTGCCGCTATCGCCGCCGCCAGCGGCGCGCAGGTGGTGGTGGCGGATACCAGCGAATTTCGTCGCCAGCATGTTGCTGACCAGCTCGGCCTGGCGGCACTGAATCCGGCTGATGAAGCGTTTTACAGCGCGCTGCGCGAGGAGTTTGGTGGCCGTCTGGCGCTGAAGGTGATCGACGCCACCGGCAGCCCGGCGGCGATGAACAATGCGGTCAACCTGATGCGACACGGCGGCACTATCGTTTATGTCGGCCTGCACAAAGGCGATCTGGTGATCCCGGACAGTGAATTCCATAAAAAAGAGACCACCCTGATGGGTAGCCGCAACGCCACCCGTGAAGATTTCGATCGGGTGCGTGCGCTGATGGCCAGCGGCCAGCTGCGCGCCGAAATGATGCTGAATCACCATCTGGCCTTCTCCACGCTGGATGAAACCTTTGAGGCGCAAATCATCAACAACCGCGAGCTGATCAAAGGCGTGATTCATTTCGACCGGTAACGCGGCCAGTAGGTTCGCGTGGTTCAGGGCGCGGTGAGAGTCTGAAAGAAGTGCGCCCGCACCGCGTCAGCATCCACGCCAAGTGCGATACGCTGGGCGGTCAGGCCGTTAAAGGGATCCTGGCGGGAGGCCAGCGCGCTCAGCTTACGCACCGTCTGACCGCAGGCGATGCCCTCCGTGATCACCCGCAGCGGGCTTTCGGTCAGGGTAAACGCCTGTGGCAGAGTGAGCCACGCCACCGCCAGGGTGTCGTGCAGCGCCATACCCTCGAACCCCTCTTTCTCCAGGCTGTAAGCCAGGTAAGGGCGACAGATCGCACTCAGCACCGGCTGATTCAGACGCTGAACCTCATCGCCGCTGATCAGCACTTTGTGTGTGACATCCAGCGGGATCACCACCACATTCAGCGCCGAGGCGAGCACCTGATCGGCAGCATGCGGATCTTTCCAGATATTAAATTCGCTGAAGGGCGTCACGTTGCCACTGTGCCCGTCGGTGCCAAATGCGCCGCCCATGATCACCAGCTCTTTTACCAGCGGAATAATATCCGGCGCCTGATTAATGGCCGTGGCGATATTGGTCAGCGGACCAATCGCCACCAGGGTGATCTGATGCGGCTGCGCCCGCACGCTGTCGATAATAAACTGCACCGCGCCCGGCGCCTGATCGCTGCAGGTATTATCAAACGCATCGCCCAGCCCATCTTCACCGTGCAGTCTGGCAGGCGCAGAGGGTGGCAGCGCCAGCGGTCGTGAACAGCCGCGATAGACCTCCGCGTTAATCGCCATTTTCCCGCAAAACAGTCGGGCGTTTTTCACCGCCTGACCCACTGCCACGTTGCCGAAGACCGTGGTAATCCCCAGCAGATGCTGCGTCCGCGCCGCATAGGCCAGCGCAAAGGCGTCATCCACGCCGATATCGGTATCAAAAATCAGGGTACGCATAGGGTCTCCGCAACAGGCTGTAAACCATCAGCATTACTCCGTCTGTGGCGTGCGCGTCAAGATTTTCAGCCGCCATGACCTCACTGTTGCCAGCCTGAAACGGGCGTCGTATTATCACCGGCTCAAGGTGATGGCGTGCCACCTTTCCCAACTGCCGGTGGGCTTTACACCGGCTGATGACGCCTGACACTCAATCCTTTCGCGGGAGCTGAGGTGTCAGGCGCAGTTTATCTCTGCCTTTCCCCCTCAGCCCGGCGTCAATCTGCAATCAGGAGCAAGACATGTTGAAACCGTTATTGGCTGTGATGATCGGCGGCTCTGCCGGCTGTGTACTGCGCTGGCTCTTTGCGATGCGCTTTAATGCGCTCTTTCCCAATCTGCCACCTGGCACACTGCTGGTGAATCTGATCGGCGGTCTGGTGATCGGCGGCGCGATGGCCTGGTTTGTTCGCCATCCCGACATCGACCCGATCTGGAAACTGCTGATCGTCACCGGACTGTGCGGCGGGCTGACCACCTTCTCCTCTTTTACGGCGGAATTAATGGGGTTGCTACAATCAGGGAACTATTTCTGGGCGATGACCAGCGCGCTGGTGCATGTGATCGGTTCGCTGCTGATGGCGTTTGCCGGTTTCGCACTGGTTACGATGCTGAGCTGATCCGGCGAAGCGGCGCTTGTCATACTCCTTAAGAGGTAGATACTGTTTCAGGTTTTACGCCCGACCATCCTGCATGAACGGGCGCAGAAGCTGAACGTCACCGATTATTCCGGACGATTAAGGAGCCGAGCAATGCGAACTAACCCCACATTCCTTAACCTGGTGCTGTTAAACGGTGAGCCCGGCCAGAAACTTCAGGCGGCGCGTGACGCCGGTTTCGATCAGGTGGAGATCTGGCGCGAGGATGTCGAGGCGTGCGAGGGCGGTGCGGTGGCACTGGCTGAGATCGCTGCCCGGCAGGGACCTGGCTTTACCAATCTCCAGGTGCTGCGCGATTTCACCGGGGCACCCAGCGCGTTGCGCGGACAGAAGCGCGAAGAGCTGCGCCAGTTTATTCAGATTGCCCAGGCGCTGGGCTGCGACACCATTCAGGCGCCGGCCAGCACCCGTGAGGATTGCTGCGCCGACCAGATTGATGATGACCTGCGCTGGATGGCCTCTGAAGCTGCGCGCTACAACATGCGCATTATGTATGAGCCGATGGCCTGGTGCAGCGTGGATAACACCCTGCCGCTGGCGTGGCAGCGATTGCAGCGGCTCGATCAGCCCAATATCGGGCTGGTGGTCGATCTGTTCCATATCTGCGCGCTGGGCGGCGACGCCTCACAGCTGGACGGCATTCCAGCCGATCGCATCTATGAAGTACAGCTGTGTGACATGGCCGCCGTTCCCGCGCAGGATAAGCAGAGCCTGATGGCGATGGCAAAGCATCAGCGTCTGCTGCCCGGCGATGGCATTATCGACATTGAACGCTTTGTCGATAAGCTTAAAAGCGCGGGCTATCAGGGACCGGTGGGCATTGAAGTCTTTAATGATGCGCTGAAACGCCTGCCGCCTGAGGTTGCTGCCCGTCATGCCTGGCAGGCATTAAAGCGCTGCTGGGGTTAATCCTGTAAGCACTGCCCGATAAACGCGGCGGCGTGCATGGCACCCTGAGCGGAGATGGTGTGGCCGGTGGCGGGTTCAAATCGCGCTTCTACCGGCACCAATGCGGCCCTGAGTCGTGCTGCAGCAGATTCGCTCTCCTGCCACGGAATCACCTCATCGGCCTGGCCGTGGATCAGCAGCGCGGGCAGATGAGGCTGTGGCGTCAGCTCACCGTCAACCGCCAGACGACCCGAAAAGGCGACCACGCCCGCCAGCGGATAACGGCCAGATGCCAGCGCATCCAGCGCCATGATCGACCCCTGTGAAAAGCCGACCAGCACCACATCCTGCCAGCGGTCGGCGAAGCCGTGCTGTGCGATAACGTCGCTGAGGGTCGCGTCAAACGCCGCCCGCGCGGCCCGGACCCGGCCTGGCCGGTTCTCTGGCGTCACCTCCTCCAGGCTGAACCACTGCCAGCCAAAACCGGCGGTAAAACGTTCGGGCGCATTGGGTGAGGCAAAAATCACATCCGGCAACAGCGTCGCCCAGTGACGGCCAATCGGTGCCAGATCGTCGCCGTTACTGCCTACGCCATGCAGAAGAATTACCAGTGCTTTTGCCATTATTGCTCCTTTAAAGACCGTACTCACTCAGATCCGGGCCTGCCGGAACGATCCCGTTCGGGTTCAGTGCCTTGATCGAGTAGTAACCCTGTTTGATATGATCGATGCTGACCGTCTCACGCACGCCGGAGACTGACAGCATGCTCTTAAGATAGCGATTCAGCAGCGTATAGTCGCGTATCCGGCGCAGGTTACATTTGAACAGGCCATGATAGGCGACGTCAAAGCGAATCAGGGTGACGAACAGGCGAATATCGGTTTCAGTCAGCCGTTCACCCAGCAGGAAGGTGCGACCATCACTGAGCAGGGCTTCCAGTTCGTCGAGCTGGCTGAAGACGTCATTAAATGCCTGCTGGTAGCTGATCGATGTGGTGGCGAACCCGGCGCGGTAAACGCCATTATTCAGACGCGGATAGAGACTCTCATTCAGCGCATCAATCTCCGGGCGCAGCGCGGCGGGATAGAGGTCGATGCGGTTATCGGCCAGATCGCCAAAGCCGCTGTTGAACATACGCACAATGTCAGCGGACTCGTTGCTGACGATGGTGCCGGTTTTCTTGTCCCACAAGACCGGCACGGTGGCCCGGCCCGTGTAATCGGGCGCGACGCGGGTATAGATTTCATGCAGGTACTGCGCGTGATTCAGCGGGTCCTGCTGTGCGCCGGGAAAATTGCCAAAGCGCCAGCCCTGGGCACCGAGCTGCGGTTCAACCACCGTCACGCTAATCAGCGACTCCAGCCCTTTGAGCTTGCGGGCAATTAACGCGCGCGACGCCCATGGACAGATCAGCGCCACATAAAGATGGTAGCGATCCGCTTCTGCCGCAAATTCAGTGGAGCCATCGCTGCTGATAAAATCCCGGAAACCGGACGTCTGACGAACAAATCCGCCCTGTTTATCGGTCGACTGCACCGGGTGCCAGTCACTACTCCATTTGCCTTCTACTAACATCGCGCGACTCCTCTGTAATGTGAGAAGTAGCTTAACTGATGACTAAACGGCTGATAATCCGGTCATAAAGACAATCATTTCTTCCATTCTGGAAGAAATTACGCGGGCGGAAAACGGGTAAAGTGGCTCACCAGGAAGTCGATAAGCAGGCGCGCCCGGTGTGCCAGATGACGGGCGGGCGGATAAACCGCAAACAGGCCAAGCGGTGGCGTGTCAAAATTCTCCAGCAGCCGGACAATCTCACCGCGTTGCAGCGCGGGAGCTGCGATAAAACCGGGCAGCCGCGCAATGCCCAGTCCGGCCATCGCGGCCTGCAGGCAGGCTTCGGTGTTGGCGAAGCGCAGACGCCCGCGGACCGGTACGGTGACAATCTCGCCGCCGCCGCCGTCGCCGTCGCCGTCGCCGTCGGCAAACGGCCAGTGCCAGGGATCGCGAAAATTGGTGTCGATGATGCACTGATGCTGGGGCATCTCGCGCCAGTGCTGCGGCGTGCCAAACTGCTCAAGATAGACCGGCGAGGCGGCGATGCGCACATGCACCTCACCCAGCTTGCGCGCGACCAGGCTGCTGTCGCTGAGGGTGCCGATACGGATCGCCATATCAAAACCTTCATCGACGATGTTGACGGACCGGTCTGAAAAGCTGACATCCAGTTCAATCAGCGGATAGCGTCGGGCAAACGCCACCAGCACCTCAGATAACACCACAGTACCAAAGGAGCCGGGGGCGCTGATTTTCAGCCTGCCGGTAGGCGTGGTGGCGCTTTCACGCACGCTGGCATCCAGCGTCTCAAACGCATCGAGCAGGTTTTTGACCCGCTCATAATAGCTGCGCCCGACATCGGTGGGCGACAGGGCGCGCGTGCTGCGCTTAAACAGCTGGACGCCGAGCCGCTGCTCCAGCTTTGAAACCAGCTTGGAAGCCTGACTGCTGCTGGTGCCGAGACGTAACGCCGCCGCAGAAAAGCTGCCGGTTTCCAGCACCGTGACAAACATCCGGTCACAATCGAGTCGATCCATGGCGGTGTCCTGTGGAGATAAAGTCGCAGTATAGAAGCTGTGCTCCGCTGATGCAGCCTTCACTTTGCGTGCCTTAACCCTTTCGCTGACGCGGAAAACCTGCTTGACTGACTCTCTGCCCGACGTTCTCTGGAGTAATTCATGTCGCTGATTCACCTGACGTCACTGGCGGAGATCCCGGCCGCCGAGTGGGATGCGCTGTTGCCTGATGACCAGCCCTTTTTGCGTCACGCCTTTCTGCTCACGTTAGAACAGAGCGGCAGCGTGCGGTTAGAGGCGGGCTGGCAGCCCGATCATCTGCTGTGGCGGGAGGAGGGGGTGACCCGCGCCGCGCTGCCAGGCTACCGCAAACGCCATTCACAGGGCGAGTACGTCTTTGATCACGCCTGGGCGGATGCCAGCCAGCGCGCCGGGATCCGCTACTACCCGAAATGGCTGGGCGCGATCCCCTTCAGCCCGGTCAGCGGCGCGCGCCTGCTGGGCGAAACCGCTGCCGCGGCGCAACTGCTGTCGGCCCTGCCTGAGAGCCTGTTACAGCAGGGTTTAAGCGGGGCACATATCAACTTTACCGATGCGCAGGCTAACCAGTTGCTGGCCGATCAGCCCGACTGGCTCTCCCGGCTCGGCTGTCAGTATCACTGGCATAACCGTGGCTACCGCGATTTTCAGGATTTCCTGGATTCGCTGATGTCGCGCAAGCGCAAACAACTGCGTAAAGAGCGTGAGCAGGTGATGCAGAGCGGCTTTGAGTTTGACCGCTACCTGGGCTACCAGCTGCGCGAAGATCAGTGGGATTTTGTCTACAACTGTTACGCTAACACCTATGCGGTGCGCGGTCAGCGTCCCTATCTGACACGTGACTTTTTCAGCCTGCTGGCGGAACGCATGCCGCAGAATATTGTGGTGGTGATCGCCCGTTTACAGCAGCAACCGGCCGCGATGGCGTTTTATCTGCGGGACAGCAACGCGCTCTATGGCCGCTACTGGGGCTGTCTGGCGGAGTTTGACCGGCTGCACTTTGAAACCTGTTTCTATCAGGGAATGGATTTGGCTCTTGATGAGGGGCTGACGCGGTTTGATGCCGGCGCGCAGGGCGAGCATAAGCTGGTGCGCGGCTTCGAGCCGCAGATTACCCACTCCTGGCACTATCTGCTGCATCCCGGCCTGCGCGATGCCGTGGCAGATTTTCTGGTGCAGGAGCGGGAAGGCGTGCGCGGCTGGGCGGAAGAAGCACGCGACGCCTTACCCTATCGACGCGGCGATTAATCGATGCCGACAAAACCGCCGGTCTGATGCTGCCACAGCCGGGCATAGAGGCCGTTTTGCGCCAGCAGCTCGTGATGGCTGCCCATCTCGGCAATGCCGCCTTTATCCAGCACCACCAGCCGATCCATCTTCGCGATGGTCGACAGGCGGTGCGCGATGGCGATAACGGTTTTACCCTGCATCAGTGACTCCAGGCTCTCCTGAATCGCCGCTTCCACTTCGGAGTCGAGCGCCGAGGTGGCCTCATCCATGATCAGAACCGGCGCATCCTTCAGCAGCACGCGGGCTATCGCCACACGCTGACGCTGACCGCCCGACAGTTTCACGCCGCGCTCGCCCACGTGCGCATCCAGCCCGGTGCGACCCAGCGAGTCGGAGAGCAGCGGGATAAACTCATCGGCGCGGGCGCGGTGAATCGCAAGCTGCAGCTCCTCTTCGCTGGCGTCGGGACGACCATACAGCAGGTTTTCACGGATTGAGCGGTGCAGCAGCGAGGTGTCCTGCGTAATCATACCAATCTGGCTGCGCAGGCTCTCCTGCGTCACGGCGGCGATATCCTGATCGTCGATCACAATCCGCCCCGCGTTCAGGTCATAGAGGCGCAGCAGCAGGTTCACCAGCGTCGATTTACCGGCACCCGAGGGACCAATCAGCCCAATCTTCTCGCCAGGTTTGATGTCGAGGTTAAAGCCGTTAATCACCTGACGGCCACCGCCATAATCGAAGCGCACATCCTCAAAACGGATGTTGCCGCGCGTCACCTTAAGCTGCTTCGCCTGCGGCGCATCCTGCACGCTCAGCGGCTGCGCGATGGTTTTCAGGCCATCCTGTACCGTACCAATATTTTCGAAAATGCCGTTGACCACCCACATGATCCAGCCGGACATATTCACCAGGCGGATCACCAGACCGGTCGCCAGTGCAATCGCCCCGACGCTAATCAGCGACTGGCTCCATAACCACAGCGCCAGCCCGGAGGTCGAGACAATCAGCAGGCCGTTCAGCGCCGACAGGGTCAGATCCATGCTGGTGACCATGCGGCCGGCGTTCTGGGTTTTTTCGGTCTGCTCCTGAATCGCCTCACGCGCATACTGCCTTTCCAGATCGCTGTGGGCGAACAGCTTGATGGTGGCGATGTTGGTATAACCATCGACAATGGTGCCCATCAGCTTAGATCGCGACTCTGAGGAGACCACCGAACGCGCTTTAACGCGCGGCACAAAGAAACGCAGCGAGGCGCTGTAGGCCACCATCCACAGAATCAGCGGGATCATCAGCCGCCAGTCGGCACCGGCAAACAGCACCAGTGAGGTTACCGCGTAGATCAGCACGTGCCAGATGGCATCCACCAGCTGCACCGCGGAATCGCGCAGTGAACTGCCGGTCAGCATAATGCGCTGGGCGATGCGACCCGCGAAATCGTTCTGGAAGAAATTGAGGCTCTGGCGCAGCACGTAGTTGTGATTCTGCCAGCGGATCATGCTGGTCATGCTCGGACTGATGCTCTGATGCACCAGCATGTCGTGCAGGGCGATAAAAATCGGCCGCAGAATCAGCGCCACCGCCCCCATCCACAGCAGTATCGGCCAGTTATCCCGAAACAGGGTGGCGGGCGTGGAGTGATTGACCATGTCGATAATGCGGCTCAGATAGCTGAACAGCGACACTTCAATCAGGGCTGACGCCAGTCCCACTACCAGCAGTGCCGCGAAACTCGGCCAGACCTGCCGCAGATAGTAGAGGTAAAACGACCAGACCGTTGAGGGGGGCGAGTCGGTGGGCGCGTCATGAAAAATATTGATAAAACGCTCAAAACGGCGATACAACATAGCGATACTCTTTCCGTCCGGTAAAGAGCTACAGCTTAGTGCATGAACCCCGTTCGGCTAAAAGGAGAAAATATGGAAATCATTATTCGGGCACGGGAACCGCAGGATGCCGCCGCCTATCAGCGACTCTACAGTCATCCCGATGTCTATCCCTGGACGCTGCAGCTGCCGTTTCCCAGCGTTGCCACCTGGGAGAAAAAAATCGCCAGAATGGATGCTGAGGGGTTTATCGCCTTTGTCGCGGAGATCGAGGGCGTGCTGGCCGGTGAGCTGACGCTGTTTGTGGATAACAAGCCGCGCACCCGCCACTGCATCAGCTTTGGGCTGGGCGTGCATCCCGATTACGCCGGTCGCGGCGTCGGTGAGCGCCTGATCCGCACCGCGCTCGACTATTCCCGTAACTGGCTGGGGATTACGCGTATGGAGCTGGAGGTGTTTCACGACAACGAAAGGGCGCTGCGGCTCTATGAGCGGCTGGGCTTTGAGCGTGAAGGGGTGATGCGCCAGGCCGCCCTGCGCGACGGTCAGCTGCGCGATGTGGTGATGATGGCGAAACTGCTGCACGAGAAGTGATAACCGGAGCGGCAGCGCTGCCGCTCCGCTTTTCATTACGGATTTTTATTGCTGTATTGCTGCATGTTCTGCTGCGTTACCAGTTCAAACGGGATCCACTGGTGGGAATCGACTTTTTCCCCTTTGATCATCTGCTGCGCCACCTCGACCGATTTTTTGCCCTGACCCACGGCATCCTGGAATACGGTGACGGCCAGTTTGCCGCTTGCCAGGGCTTTCAGGCCATCCGGCGTGGCATCAATGCCGCCCACCAGAATGGTTTTCTTCGGTTTCGCCTGGGCAATTGCCATGGTTGCGCCAATCGCCATTTCGTCGTTGTTGGCGGCGACAATATCGATCTCTTCCCCGTTCGACAGCCAGTTGAGCATTAAATCCATGCCCTCATTACGCGAATAGTTGGCGGTCTGCTTCAGCACCACTTTCATGTCGGGATACTTTGCCACCACCTGCTCCACATCTTTGGTGCGCTGCAGCGCACCCGCATCGCTGAGGTTACCGATGATAATGGCGACCTTGCCACGATAACCCGCCTGCTTCGCCAGCGCTTCCATCTGCAACGTGCCCGATTCGCGTTCGTCAGAGCCGACAAACACCACGCCCGGCGGCAGGGTTTTATCGCCCGGCGTGCGGTTAACGTAGACCAGCGGAATGTGAGCCTGCTGCGCCAGCCTGGTCAGGGCAGGGGTGCTGGCGGAGTCGACCGGATCGACGATAATCGCGTCCACCCCGGAACTGATAAAGCTCTGCACCTGATCGGTCTGACGGCCCACGTCGCCGCGTGCATCTTCGAACTGCGCATCCAGCTGACGCGCTTTGGCCTCTTTCTCGATCGACTGGCGGATAATGGTCAGAAAGTTCTGGTCGAAATAGGCCATTGAGACGCCAATCTTCTCTGCCAGCGCCGACGTGGAAAGAGAGAGCAGACAGAGTATTGCCCATGCACGTTTTTTCATTGCAGACTCCCGAGGTTAACTAAGTGGAATAGATTTTTCATTTATTATAAAAATGGACAAAGATTATCATTTGCAGCTTATGAACAGTCGCCGGGTTTGACAACCGGCCCTTTTCACTCTTGCTAGCGCCGCCACACTTTGCCGTAAAATCGCCGCGTCATAGCTGCCAGCGCCGATGAAATCCTCGACGTGGCGCACACTCTGCGGCAGTCAGCCGCGGCTTTTTGCGCTTTTGTGCAGCATCGCACTGGCCTTTGTGGTGGTTGTCAGAAAACCGTTGAATCGGGCCTGACGATCTCAACATCCGCACAATGATCCATCGTTAGCCTCCTATCTATATTTCCTTAAGCGGGAAATCTCAGCGTTATTCCTGAAAAAAACCTCGTGGCGCAACCTGCCGCTTTTTAAGGAATTCAGCTCATGCTTAAAGACCAAATGACTCACCGGACGTCTCATGTGCGCATCTGGATCCTCTGCCTGATCCTCTTTCTGTCGGTCGTGGCTTATGCCGACCGTTCGATCCTCTCGATCTCCGGATCGGCAATCAAAGAGGAGTTCGGCCTGTCAGCGATCCAGCTGGGATTGATCCTCTCTGCCTTCAGCTGGGCCTACGTTATCGGTCAGATCCCCGGCGGGCTGTTTCTAGATCGCTTCGGGGCTAAAAAAGTGTATGGCGTCACGCTGGCGCTCTGGTCAGTCTCGACGCTGGCGATGGGATTCGTTGGCGAGTTCTCCAGCGGCATGACCGGCGCGCTGATGCTGATGTTTGGTCTGCGCTTTATGCTGGGATTGATCGAGGCACCCAGCTTTCCCGCCAATGCGCGCGTGGTGATTATGTGGTTCCCTGGCGCAGAGCGGGGACGGGCTTCATCGCTGTTCAGCTCGGCGCAATATTTTGCCGTCGCCATCTTCTCGCCGCTGTCAGGCTGGCTGGTGTCGCGCTTTGGCTGGGAGTGGCCGTTCTTTGTGCTGGGCGGCATCGGCCTGCTGGCGGTGTTTGTCTGGGCTGCCTGGATGCGCGAGCCGCGCAATCACCCTGGCGTGTCAGAGAGTGAACTGCGCCACATCGTTGACGGTGGTGCGCTGGTGGATATCGACTCGGCGCAGACGCTGAAAGCGCGGCCACCGGTCAGTAAAGCGATGTTCAGAAAGCTGCTCACTAATCGCATGCTCTGGTGCGCCTATCTCGGTCAGTACTGCATCATCGCGCTCAGCTACTTCTTTATTACCTGGTTTCCGATCTATCTGGTGCAGGCGCGCGGCATGAACATCATGGAGGCGGGCTTCGCCACCGTTGCTCCGGCGCTGTTTGGTTTTCTGGGCGGGATCAGCGGCGGCTACCTGTCAGACAAGTTAATCGCCCGGGGCTGGAGCGTCTCCTGGGCGCGTAAAACGCCCTATATCGTCGGCATGCTGATGGCGTCCAGTCTGGTGCTGGCGGCGATCATTCCGGGCAATAGCGGCATTATCGCCATTATGTCCTTCGCCTTTTTCGGTAAAGGCATAGCGGCCGGGGCAGGCACCTGGACGGTGATCAGCGACACCGCACCCAAAGAGGCGGTGGGCCTGGCAGGTTCCATTTTTAACGGCATCGGCAATATTGCCGGTTTCACCACGCCGCTGCTGTTCGGCATCATCGTCGGTCTGACCGGCAGCTACAGCATCGGGCTGGCGTTTGTGGCGGCACACTGCGTGGTAGCGGCCCTGCTGTTCCTGCTGGTGATGGGGCCGATTGAACGCGTTGGTGAAGAGAGCGATCGCCCGGCATCCTATAACAATCAGGAGAAAGAAGATGGCATTAAAGCAATGTAAGGTGCTGATCAGAGGGAAATTCCTGCCACCGCAGCTGATAGAGAACATTGAAAAGACGTTCACCGCGTTCCGGCTGTGGGAGGCGGAAGATGAGGCAGCCTTTCTGGCTGAGCAGGGCGCAGATATCGACATGCTGGTCACCAGCGGCAACGCGGTGATGGGCGCACCGGCCGCGCTGATCGCCGCGCTGCCAAACCTGAAAGCGATCTGCAGTAACGGCGTCGGTTATGACAGCATCGATACGGAAGCCGCCCGGTCGCGCGGCATTGTGGTGACCAACACGCCGGAGGTGCTCAATGATTGCGTCGCCGATCTGGGGATGGCGCTGCTGCTGGATGTGGCGCGCCGCATCAGCGAGGCCGATCGCTTCACACGCGCCGGTCACTGGACGCAGGGCCGCTTTCCGCTGAGCAGCAAAATCGGTGGCAAGGTGTGCGGTATCGTCGGGCTGGGCAATATCGGTCAGGCGGTAGCAAGGCGCGCGCAGGCGTTTGATATGGCGATTCACTATTACAACCCGCGTTCACGCCCCGATGTGCCCTACACCCGTCATGAGAGCCTGGTGGCGCTGGCGCAGCAGGCCGATTTTCTGGTGCTGACCCTGCCGGGCGGTGCCGCGACGCGCCACATTATCAATGCGGAAGTGCTGCAGGCGCTGGGACCGCAGGGCTATCTGATTAACATTGCGCGCGGCAGCGTGGTGGATCAGCAGTCGCTGGTGGATGCGCTGGAAACCGGGCAGATCGCCGGTGCCGGGCTGGATGTGTTTGAACAGGAGCCGCAGGTGCCTGACGCACTGCGCCAGCGCGACAATGTGGTGATCACGCCGCATATCGCCAGCAGCACCCGCGAAACCATGGCGGCGATGGCTGACCTGGTCTTTGAGAATATGCTGGCGTTTGCCCGTGGTGAGCCGGTGCTGACCCGGGTAGTGTAACCACAGCGGCGCCTTAACCCCCTGCTGAAACGGGGGCGAGGCAGGACGCCTCTCCTCTGACCACTCACCAGACCCTCACCTTCGCACAAAACAGCCTGAAGAAAATTTGTCCGGCTGCCGATATCACCTTACCACCCGCTGATATTAAAGAGTGATAGCGTGATAAAGCTGATTACCATTGATGAATTGCGCCCAGGGATGTTTATCCACAAGCTGGAGGTCTGGTGGATAAAAGACCAGCGCATTCATAATGAGATGCTGATCACCGATCCCCGACAAATCGCCATGCTTCGCACTGAAGGGATCCGCCAGCTCTGGATCGACCTCGATCGATCGGTGCAGGCGCCGATCGCCTCCACGGTCGCGAAGAGAACCATTGGCCGCACCCCGTTTTTCCAGGAACTGGATCAGGCACAGCAGATCTTTTTGCAGGGCAAACCGAAAGTGCTGGCGATGTTCAATGAAGCGCGGCTGGGCAACGGCCTGAAGCTCGATTATATGATGGATCTGGTGGATGAAATCGCCGGATCGATCACGCGTGAACCCTCCGCCATGCTGAGCGTGGCGCGACTGAAAAATCATGATGACTACACCTATCTGCACTCCATGGCGGTCTGCGGGCTGATGATTGCGCTGGGTAAAAAACTCGGGCTGGATGAGCAGGAGCTGCGTCGGGTGGGCATGGGCGGTTTACTGCATGATGTCGGCAAAGCGGCTGTGCCGCTGGCGATCCTGAACAAAGCGGGCAAGTTGACTGAAGAGGAGTTCAGGGTGATGCGTGAGCATCCGGTGGTCGGTGCGCAGATGCTGATAGAAGCCGACGCCGATGACGATCTGCTCGATATCACCCTGCATCATCATGAGAAATATGATGGCAGCGGCTATCCGCACCGCCTGAAAGGCGAGGCGATTTCGCTCTACGCCCGCATGGCGGCGGTGTGCGATGTCTATGATGCCGTCACTTCGACCCGCTCCTATCGCAACGGCTGGACACCCGCCGAGGCGATGCACCAGATGCTGAGCTGGCGCGGCCATTTCGACCCTGGCTTGCTGCACGCCTTCGTACGGACCATCGGCATCTATCCGGTGGGATCGCTGGTGCGTCTGGCCTCCGGCCGGGTGGCGCTGGTGGTGAAAGCGGGCGAAAAATCGCTGATGCGTCCCTGCGTGCATGTCTTCTGGTCGCTGCACGCCCAGCGTGAAGTGAAACCGGAAGAGCTCGACCTTGGCGACAGCTTCTGCACCGACAGCATTGTGGGCGCAGAGGACAGCACGCTGTGGGGTAACGTCGATCTCAATCGTATCTGGGCGCTGGAAGTCGCCTGATTTTTCGCCATTTTTACACTATTTTTACGCCCGCCCGCTGCATTTTAACCCCTTCTTTATACGCCTCCGCGCAAGCTAAGCCATAAATCCAATCCTCTGGAGGTTCCTGTGAGCGTGGGCGTAATAACCGGCATTGTGCTGGTGGTGTTGTTACTGGGCTATCTGATCTATGCCCTGTTAAATGCGGAGGCCTTCTGATGGCGGCCAATGCTTTTTTACTCATCGCATTCTATCTGCTACTGCTGATGGTGCTGGCGCAGCCGCTCGGACGGGGTCTGGCGTCGTTAGTGGCTGACAAGCCGGTGTTTGCCCGCCTGGAAGCGCCGCTGTGGCGACTGCTGGGCGCGCAACAATCGGACATGCGCTGGCCGCACTACCTGCTGGCGATTCTGCTGTTTAATGCGCTGGGTTTCGTGGTGCTGCTGGCAATATTGCTGATGCAGGGCGCGCTGCCGCTGAATCCGCAGCAGCTGCCTGGCCTGAGCTGGCATCTGGCGCTTAACACCGCCGTGAGCTTCGTCACCAACACCAACTGGCAATCCTACAGCGGCGAAAGCACCCTGAGCTATTTTAGTCAGATGGTGGGCCTGACGGTGCAGAATTTCCTCTCAGCCGCGACCGGTATCGCCGTGGCGTTTGCATTGATTCGTGGCTTCGCTAATCGCAGCTCTGCGACCCTGGGTAACGCCTGGCGCGACCTGACGCGCATCACGCTCTATGTCTTACTGCCTATCAGCCTGCTGATGGCGCTGTTCTTTGTCAGCCAGGGCAGCATCCAGAACTTCGCGCCTTATCACAGTTTCTCCACGCTGGAAGGCGTGCAGCAGACGCTGTCGATGGGGCCGGTGGCGTCGCAGGAAGCGATCAAAATGCTGGGCACCAACGGTGGCGGCTTCTTTAACGCCAACTCCTCCCATCCATTTGAAAACCCAACGGTGCTGACTAACCTGGTGCAGATGCTGAGCATCTTCCTGATCCCGGCGGCGCTCTGCTTCGCGTTTGGCGAAAGCGTGCGTGACCGTCGTCAGGGCCACATGCTGCTGTGGGCGATGACGCTGATGTTTGTGGCGGCGGTATCGGTCGTCATGTGGGCCGAACTGCAGGGCAACCCGCACTTCCTCCAGATGGGTGCTGACAGCGCCATCAACATGGAAGGTAAAGAGACGCGCTTTGGCATTCTTAACAGCAGCCTGTTCGCGGTTATCACTACCGCCGCCTCCTGCGGTGCGGTGAATGCCATGCACGACTCCTTTACCGCGCTGGGCGGCATGGTGCCGATGTGGCTGATGCAACTGGGCGAAGTGGTGTTTGGCGGCGTCGGTGCCGGTCTCTACGGCATGCTGCTGTTTGTGCTGCTGGCGGTGTTTATCGCCGGGCTGATGATCGGTCGTACCCCGGAATTCCTGGGCAAAAAAATCGATGTGTGGGAGATGAAGATGACCGCGCTGGCGATTCTGGTCACACCGGCGCTGGTGCTGATCGGTACCGCACTGGCGATGATGACCGACGCCGGACGCAGCGCCATGGCCAATCCCGGCATTCACGGCTTCAGCGAAGTGCTCTACGCGGTCTCCTCGGCGGCCAACAACAACGGCAGCGCCTTTGCCGGCCTGAGTGCTAACACGCCGTTCTGGAACCTGCTACTGGCTGCCTGCATGCTGCTGGGCCGCTTCGGCATCATCATTCCGGTGATGGCGATTGCCGGTGCGATGGCGGTGAAAAAAGTGCAGCCGGTGGGTAACGGCACGCTGCCAACCCACGGTCCGCTGTTTATCGGACTGCTGATCGGCACGGTGCTGCTGGTGGGTGCACTGACCTTTATTCCTGCTCTGGCGCTGGGCCCGGTGGCTGAGCATCTGCAACTTGTTCAGGGACAATCCTCATGAGTCGTCAACAACAGGCGTTATTTGACGCAGCATTGCTGCGTACCTCGGCCTGGGATGCAGTGAAAAAGCTCGATCCCCGGGTGCAGTTCCGTAACCCGGTGATGTTTGTAGTCTACCTCGGCAGCATTCTGACCTCGCTGCTGGCGCTGGCGATGCTGACCGGCCGGATCAGCGGCAGCGCCAGCTTTACCGGGGCGATTGCGGTCTGGCTCTGGTTCACCGTGCTGTTCGCCAACCTGGCGGAGGCGCTGGCAGAAGGGCGCAGTAAGGCCCAGGCCAGCAGCCTGAAAGGGGTGAAAAAGACCAGCTTTGCCAAAAAACTCTCAGCGGCGCGCTATGGCGCCGAGTGGCAGCAGGTCAGTGCCGATGAGCTGCGCAAAGGCGATGCCGTGCTGGTGGAAGCGGGCGACATCATCCCCTGCGACGGTGAAGTGATGGAGGGCGGTGCCTCTGTGGATGAGAGCGCTATTACCGGTGAGTCCGCACCGGTGATCCGCGAGTCGGGCGGTGACTTCGCCTCCGTCACCGGCGGGACCCGCATTCTCTCTGACTGGCTGGTGATCACCTGTAGCGCCAACCCGGGCGAAACCTTCCTTGACCGGATGATCGCCATGGTGGAAGGCGCGAAACGCCGTAAAACCCCGAATGAGATCGCCCTGACCATCCTGCTGGTGTCACTGACCATCGTGTTCCTGCTGGCGACCGTGACACTCTGGCCGTTCTCGGCATGGGGCGGAACGCCGGTCAGCATCACGGTGCTGGTGGCGCTGCTGGTCTGTCTGATCCCGACCACCATCGGCGGCTTACTGTCGGCGATTGGCGTGGCGGGGATGAGCCGGATGCTGGGTGCTAACGTCATTGCGACCAGCGGGCGTGCGGTGGAAGCCGCGGGCGATGTGGATGTGCTGATGCTGGACAAAACCGGCACCATCACGCTGGGTAACCGTCAGGCGACCCAGTTCCTGCCCGCGCCGGGCGTCAGCGAAGAGCAACTGGCCGACGCTGCACAGCTCGCCTCGCTGGCCGATGAGACGCCGGAAGGGCGCAGTATCGTGGTGCTGGCAAAACAGCGATTTAATCTGCGTGAGCGCGATCTCAGCAGCATGGGTGCCAGCTTTATTCCGTTCTCTGCGCAGACCCGCATGAGCGGCGTGAACGTGCAGGATCGACTGATCCGCAAAGGCGCGGTCGATGCGGTACGGCGCCACATCGAAGCGAACCATGGCCGTTTCCCGGCCGAGGTCAATGCGCAGGTGGAAGAGGTGGCACGCAGTGGCGGCACGCCGCTGGTGGTGTCAGAGGGCGCGAACGTGCTGGGCGTGGTGGCGCTGAAAGATATCGTCAAAGGCGGCATCAAAGAGCGCTTTGCCGAACTGCGAAAAATGGGTATCAAAACGGTGATGATCACCGGCGATAACCCGCTGACGGCCGCGGCGATTGCCGCGGAAGCGGGCGTGGATGACTTCCTGTCAGAGGCCACGCCGGAAGCCAAGCTGGCGCTGATCCGCCAGTATCAGGCGGAAGGGCGTTTAGTGGCGATGACCGGCGACGGCACCAATGATGCGCCTGCACTGGCGCAGGCGGATGTGGCGGTGGCGATGAACTCCGGTACCCAGGCGGCGAAAGAGGCGGGCAACATGGTCGATCTCGACTCGAACCCAACCAAGCTGCTTGAAGTGGTGCACATTGGTAAACAGATGCTGATGACACGCGGTTCGCTGACTACCTTCAGTATCGCCAACGACGTGGCGAAATACTTCGCCATCATTCCGGCGGCGTTTGCGGCGACCTATCCGCAGCTCAACATGCTTAACGTGATGCACCTTCACTCGCCAGCCAGTGCGATTCTGTCGGCGGTGATCTTTAACGCTCTGGTGATTGTCTTCCTGATCCCGCTGGCCCTGAAAGGCGTCAGCTACCGCCCACTGAGCGCTGCTGCGCTGCTGCGCCGCAACCTGCTGATTTACGGTCTGGGTGGCCTGCTGGTGCCGTTTGTCGGCATCAAAGCGATCGATCTGCTGTTAGTGTTTTCAGGCATGGCCTGAGGAGAGAAAAATGAGTCAGTTACGTCCGGCAATTTTACTGTTGTTGCTGCTTACGCTTATTACCGGCGTGGTTTATCCTTTGCTCACCACCGGTCTGGGGCAGTGGCTGTTTCCGTCCCAGTCCAGCGGCTCGCTGCTGGAGGAGGATGGCGTGGCGCGCGGGTCGGCGCTGATTGGCCAGAACTTTACCCAGCTCAACTATTTCTGGGGCCGCCCTTCAGCCAGTGGTGATAAACCTTATAATCCGCTGGCCTCAGGGGGCAGCAATCTGGCCGCCAGCAACCCGGCGCTGGACAAAGCGGTAGCCGATCGCGTCGCTGCGCTGCGGGCCGCGAATCCGCAGGCACCGGCCGCCGTCCCGGTTGAACTGGTCACCGCGTCAGCCAGCGGGCTGGACCCGGATATTTCGCCACAGGCCGCCCTTTGGCAGGCACCGCGTATCGCCGCCAGCCGCCAGTTGCCGTTGCCGCAGGTCGAGGCGCTGATTGATAAGATGACGCATCGTCCGCTGCTGCCATTCCTCGGCACCCCGACCCTCAACGTGTTGCAGCTGAATATGGCGCTCAACGAACTGTAATGGTGTTAAGAGCCTATCCCATTAGGCTATTTTATTTGTCAGTCTGAACCTGGGCAGTGCTCACACAGGCTGCTTTAGCAACCTGAACGCCCGTCAGGGCGGCCCTGAAGGGGCGAGCGCAGCGAGTCATCCTCACGTACTACGTGTACGCTCCGGTTGTTCCGCGCTGTCCGTGTCCAGACTGTCTGCAACAATTACGCCTACTGGCATAGGCTCTAAGGAAGCGATGAACCACGAACCCCAGCGTCCCGATCCCGACGCGCTGCTGCAGGCTAACCGCGAGACTCATCGCGGGCAGCTGAAAATTTACTTTGGTGCCTGTGCGGGCGTGGGTAAAACCTACGCCATGCTGCAGGAGGCACAGCGGCTGCGCGCGCAGGGTCTGGATGTCTTAATCGGCGTGGTAGAGACCCATGACCGGCCGGAAACCGCGCAGCTGCTGACAGGGTTAACTCTGCTGCCGCGTCGCGCAACCGGCCGCTCGCGTCATGCGGAGTTTGATCTTGATGCCGCGCTGGCTCGCCATCCGGCGGTGATCCTGATGGATGAGCTGGCGCACACTAACGTGCAGGGCTCGCGCCATCCCAAGCGCTGGCAGGATATTGAGGAGCTGCTGGAAGCGGGCATCGATGTACTGACCACCGTCAACGTACAGCATCTTGAGAGCCTCAACGATGTGGTAGGCGGCGTCACCGGCATTCAGGTGCGCGAAACCGTGCCCGATCCCTTTTTCGACAGCGCCGACGAAGTGGTGCTGGTCGATCTGCCGCCCGACGATCTGCGGCAGCGGCTGAAAGAGGGCAAAGTCTACATTGGCGACCGCGCGGAACGCGCCATCGAAAACTTTTTCCGCAAAGGTAACCTGTTCGCCCTGCGTGAGCTGGCCCTGCGTCGCACCGCCGATCGGGTGGATGATCAGATGCGCGCCTGGCGCGATCAGCAGGGACGGGAGCGCGTCTGGCACACCCGCGACGCCATTCTGCTCTGCATTGGCGACGACAGCGGCAGTGAAAAGCTGGTGCGCACCGCCGCCCGACTGGCGGCGCGGCTTGGCAGTGAATGGCATGCGGTCTATGTCGAAACGCCCCGGCTGCACCGGCTGCCGGAAGCGCGGCGACGGGCGATTCTGCGTACGTTACAGCTGGCGCAGGAGCTGGGCGCGGAAACCGCGACTCTCTCTGAGCCCGATGAAGCCGAAGCGGTACTGGGTTACGCCCGCGCGCACAATCTGGGCAAAATTGTCACCGGTCGTCGCCCGCTGCGGCGCTGGCGGCGTGACAGCTTTGCCGAACGGCTCGGCCAGCTGGGGCCGGATCTCGATCTGCTGGTGGTGGCGCTGGATGAGCCGCTGAAGGATGCGCCGCATCCGCTGCCGGATGGCCGCGTCACCAGCGAAAAATGGCGTATTCAGCTGCGCGGCGTAATGATGGCGCTGGTGCTCTGTATCCTTGTAACCGCCGCCGGACAGTCGGTGCTGATCGGTTTCGATCCCGCCAACTGCGTAATGATCTATCTGCTGGCGGTGGTGATCGTGGCGCTGCGCTATGGCCGCTGGCCGTCGGTGATCGCCACGGTGATGAATATCGTCGCCTTTGACCTCTTCTTTGTTGCCCCCACCGGCACGGTGGCGGTCTCCGATCTGCAATATCTGGTGACCTTTGGCGTGATGCTGGCGGTGGGCGTAATCGTCGGCAACCTCACGGCAGGCGTGCGTTATCAGGCGCGGGTGGCGCGCTACCGCGAGCAGCGGGCGCGCCAGCTCTATGAGATGGCGAAATCGCTGGGCAGTGCGTTAACGCCGCAGGATATCGCCGCCACCAGCCAGCGGGTGCTGGATGCCACGTTACAGGCGCGCTGCCTGCTGCTGCTGCCGGATGAGCAGGGCGAACTGCAACCGGTGGGCGATGCGTTACCGGCCAGCGAGCCGGATCGCGCGATTGCTAAATGGAGTTACAGCAAAGGCCAGCCTGCGGGTGCGGGCACCGATACCTTACCGGCGGTGCCTTATCAGATCCTGCCGCTGAAAAGTGGCGCGCACTGCCGGGGTTTGCTGGTGGTGGAGCCGCAGAACCTGCGTCAGCTGATGATCCCCGAGCAGCAGCGGCTGGTGGAAACCTTTACGGTGCTGATTGCTAACGCACTGGAACGGATGGCGCTGTCGCATAGCGAGGCGGCGTCCCGGCTCTCGGCGGAGCGTGAACAGCTGCGCAATGCGCTGCTGTCAGCGCTGTCCCACGACCTGCGCACTCCACTGACCGTGCTGTTTGGTCAGGCGGAAATGCTGATGCTCGACCTGGCCAGCGACAACTCAAAATATGTGCCGCAGGCCAGTCAGATCCGCGAGCAGACGCTGAGCACCATCCGGCTGGTGAGCAACATGCTGGATATGGCGCGCATTCAGTCGGGCGGCCTCAACCTGCGTGAGGAGTGGCTGGCGCTGGAAGAGGTGGTCGGCGGGGCGCTGAGCAGCATGGCACCATCACTGAAAGGGCATGAGGTCCGGCTCGATCTGCCGGACGACATCGTGCTGATCAAAGGCGACAGCACGCTGCTGGAGCGGGTCTTCACCAACCTGATTGAGAACAGCCTGAAGTATGCCGGTAACAGCGCACCACGCGGCATTCGCGCCTGGCGTGCGGCATCACGGCTGGAGATCTCGGTCTGGGATAGCGGACCGGGCATTGCCGAAGACGACTTAAGCCGGATATTCGATAAATTCTGGCGGGGCGACAAAGAGTCGGCGGTGCCGGGCGTCGGACTGGGTCTGGCAATCTGTAAAACCATTATCGAGAGCCACGGTGGTCAGATCTGGGCAGAGAACAGGGCCGAAGGCGGCGCGGCATTTCGTCTCTCGCTGCCGCTGCCGCCGGTCCCTGAAATTTCTGACGAAGGGCTGAAATAACTTCACAGTTGATCGGTTATACTCCCGGACCTGTTTGATTATTCGTGGGATTGTATGGAACGTTTTACCGAAAACCTGATGTATGCATCGCGCTGGTTGCTGGCCCCGGTTTACATTGGACTTTCGCTGGGATTGCTGGCGCTGACCATTAAATTTTTCCAGGAAATTTTCCACCTGCTGCCCAACATTTTCAGCATTGCGGAAAACGATCTGATCCTGCTGCTGCTGTCGCTGGTGGATATGACGCTGGTTGGCGGCCTGCTGGTGATGGTGATGCTGTCGGGTTATGAGAACTTCATCTCTAAGCTCGATATCGACGAAGATAAAGAGAAGCTGAGCTGGCTGGGCAAGATGGACTCCGGCTCGCTGAAAAACAAAGTCGCCGCCTCCATTGTCGCCATCTCCTCGATTCACCTGCTGCGGGTGTTTATGGAAGCGCGCAACGTCGAAAACGACAAGCTGATGTGGTACGTGATTATCCACCTGACCTTTGTGCTCTCCGCCTTTGTGATGGGCTGGCTGGATCAGATGTCGCGCAGCGATAAAAAACCGAAGTAACCTCTCTGGCGGCCCGCTGAGGCGGGCGCCTGCTTTACCCTTTCCGCTCTGCTCCCCCTGAACGACCCGCTGGCTGTGAGGCCGGACGCGTGCCCGCCAGCTGCGGCATCACCTCTTTGATCATGGCAAAAAAGTGTTGCAGCCTGGCCGGGTAGTAACTCGCCCAGGGATAGGTCAGCCACACCGGCAGCGGCGGTGCCTGCCACGCAGGCATCAGCTGAACCAGGCCGCCATCCGCCAGATCTTCCTGCACCGCCCAGGACGAGACGATCGCGGCTCCCATCCCCGCCAGTGCCGCTTTACGCACCGCATATAAACTGTCGCTGCTCAGCCGGGGCGTAATCGCCAGGTTCACCGGCTGGCCATCGTCAATCTTCTGCAACGCCACTTCGTTACGGTAAAAACTGGTCAGTGCCAGCCACGGCAGATCGCGCAGCTGTTCAACCCGCTCTATCGGTGGCTGCTGCGCCAGCAGGTGCGGGGCGGCCACCACAATACGTGGCACTTCTGCCAGCAGTATCGCCACCACCGAAGGATCGGTTGGCGCGCCGACCTGAATGGCGCAGTCCACATTCTCCGCCATAAAGTCGGGCGTGCGATCATTCAGCATCCACTCAATATTAAGCCGGGGGTAGCGGTGCAGATAATCCACCAGCGGGGCGATCAGCTGATCCTGGCCAAAGGCGTGCGGGGCGCGAACCCGCAGCGTACCGACCGGGTCATCGCTGGCCCCGGTCAGCTCATCTTCCAGCGCATGCCAGGTCGCCAGCAGCTGCCGCGCCTGGGCGTAGCAGCGCTCGCCATCATCGGTAAGCTTCAGCGCATGGGTGGTGCGCAGGATAAGCTTGAGGCCCAGCCGCTGCTCCAGGCTCTGCAGTCGGCGGCTGACGGTGGGTTGTGTCGTGCCGAGCTGCGCGGCGGCGGCGGATAAGCTGCCGCTCTCCACAATACGGATAAAAGTCTGCATCAGATCGATGCGATCGCTGCTGTTAGGATTGTTCATACGCACCACGTATAACGGTTTTGCCTGATGTCAGTCTACCGCGTATAACCGCAATGCGCTTTAATGGCAGGACGAAATGATGAGGATTACAGCATGTCAGCCATACAGACCCAGACTCAAAATGAACCGCTCTCTGCGCCGCTGGTGTTTACCCTGGCCGCCGGTGCCGGACTCAGCGTCGCGTCGATCTACTACAGCCAGCCGATGCTGGATATCATCAGCAAGCAGTTTAACGCCGGCATCGGCGCGGTCGGCATGGTGCCGATGCTGACCCAGGCGGGCTATGCGCTGGGCATCCTGCTGCTGGCCCCGCTGGGCGATCGCCATGACCGGCGCACCATTATCTTTATCAAAGGCTTAATGCTGGTGGCGGCGCTGCTGCTGTGTGGTTTTTCCGGTGGACTCAGCGCGCTGCTGATTGCCAGTTTTATCACCGGCCTGACCGCCACCGTGGCGCAGGATATTGTGCCCGCTTCGGCGGCGCTGGCGCCGGAACGCAGTCGGGGTAAAACAGTCGGCACGGTGATGACCGGGCTGCTGGTGGGCATCCTGCTGTCGCGGGTGGTCAGCGGGGTGGTGGCAGAGTATTTCGGCTGGCGCACCATGTATATGATTGCTGCGCTGGCGGTGCTGCTGATTACGCTCACGCTGTGGCGGGTACTGCCGCGTTTCGCGCCAGGCACCTCGGTGAGCTATCCGCGCCTGTTGCTGTCGCTGGTTCACCTGTGGCGTCACCATCAGACGCTGCGTCGTGCCGCACTGGCTCAGGGGCTGTTGTCAGTGGGTTTTAGCGCCTTCTGGTCGACGCTGGCGTTAATGCTCAGCGACCGCTTTCATCTGGACAGTGCCGTGGCCGGGGCGTTTGGTTTAGCCGGTGCGGCGGGTGCCATGGCGGCACCGCTGGCGGGCAGTTTTGCTGACCGCATCGGTCCGGCAAGGGTCACGCAGGCTGGCGCCGCGCTGGTGACAATCTCCTTTGCGCTGATGTTTCTGCTGCCGCTGCTGCCAATGCCAGCCCAGCTGGCGCTGATTGTCCTCTGCACCATTGGCTTCGATTTAGGGGTGCAGGCCACCCTGGTGGCGCATCAGACGCTGGTCTATGGCCTGGCGCCTGAAGCGCGCAGTCGCCTGAATGCGCTGCTGTTTACCGTGGTGTTTATCGGTATGGCCACCGGTGCGGCGCTGGGAAGTCTGGCGCTGGCACACTGGGGCTGGAATGGCGTGGTTGCGCTCTCGACCTTAGCCGGTGCCGCCGCGCTGGCGGTCCGCTTCGCCAGTCGTCACCTGAAAAACTGACACCTCGCCCGTCAAAAAATGTGCCAGGCTTATTCATAAACCCGAAATAATCTGGAGTATTATGAACTTTTTAGCCTGGACAGCAGCGACGGGCGGCCTCTTGCTGCTGATGTCGCTGGCTTCCGGTTGGATTCACCGGGGGCCAGTCACCTCATTTGGTCTGTTCCTTATCGCGGGCATGCTGTGCGGCCCGTGGGGATTTGATGTTATCCACATCGATATTGTTACCCATTCCGAAGCCGTGGCGCACATCACTGAAATCACCATGGCTGCCTCGCTGTTCATCACCGGCCTCAAGCTGCGTCAGCCGCTGCAAAATAACTGCTGGCACACCGGGCTGAAACTGGCTTTTCCCGCCATGCTGCTGACCGTGGCCGCGATGACCCTGCTGTCGCACTTCCTGGTGGGATTAGACTGGCCGATTGCACTGGCGTTTGGTGCCATTGTCGCGCCAACCGATCCGGTGCTGGCGAGCTTAATCTCGGTCAACGATGCGCAGGATGATGACTCGCTGCGCGTGGCGATCTCCAGCGAAGCGGGTATGAATGATGGTTCCGCGCTGCCGTTGCTGATGCTGGCGCTGCTGCTGTTTAATGGCGAAAGCCTGAGCGTGGCGATGCTGGGGCACTGGGGTGCGGTCGAGGTGCTCTGGGCAATTGGCGGCGGTCTGATCATCGGTTTCGTGCTGGGGCAGTTGATTGGCCTGCTGGCGACCCGACTTCGCAATGCCAATGGCGATGTGGCGCCCAATGATTTCCTGGCGCTGGCGCTGATTGCGCTGAGTTATTCACTGGTGGAGTGGCTGGGTGCCTCCGGCTTCCTGGCTGCCTTCGCCGCCGGGCTGGGATTACGCCGTGCTGAGATGGGCGTATTCCGTCGCCATCAGCCGGACGATCTCTCTGACGACGAGCGCGTGCTGCCCTCTGAAGCACTGGTGAACCCTAATAAACGCCTGGCGCATCAGGGCGACAACAATATGGTGAAGTCGATAGGGTTTGTAGTAGGCGACGCCCTCTCTTTTGGCGATACTATTGAACGTTTACTGGCGGCTGGCATGATGGTGGTGCTGGGCGTCACACTGGCGCAGCACTGGAACATCTACGGCGTGCTGATTGGCCTGGTGCTGTTTGTGGTGGTGCGGCCACTGGCCGTCTGGCTGGTGACGCTGCGCGCCGGACTGCCGCTGGGGCAGCGTCTGCTGATTGGCTGGCTGGGCATCCGCGGGATTGGCAGTCTGAACTACATCGCCTATGCCTGGACGCACGGTATGGAAGGCCCGCAGATGGAAATTATGACCAATATGGCGTTAACGCTGGTGGTCTGCAGCGTGGTGGTCCACGGCACCACCGTGTCGCCGCTGCTGAACTGGCGTCAGAAACGCCTTGAAGCCCTTCAGCGTAAGGTTTAACCCGAACTAACAGGAGTTAAGAATGAAAGTAACTCAGATAGTGTTGCTGAGCATGCTCGCCACCGGCAGCGCGCTGGCGGCGGACGAGGCTGACACTGAGCAGAATGTTTATGCCAGTCAGCTGTGCCATATTGTCAGCGGCGAGAAAAAGGTCGCCAGCGCGGATCAATATGTCGACCAGATGAAGTCCACCGTGGCGCGCAGTCAGTCGTCGTCGGCGATGAATCAGCCCGAGTTCGATGAAGAGTCCGCGCGTGAAGTGGCCAGTGCCTGGCTGCAGCTGGGTGATGATGAGCGTGCCAAACTGCGCGTTAACGAACAGCAGTGTGAGCAGGCCGTGATGGCGCAGTTCCAGCAGGAAGATTAACCGCATCGGATTAAATAAAAACGCGCCTGCCGGCTAATACTGATCAGTTAAGATTAAATTTATAAAGGCTGTCACGTTCAAACGTGGCAGCTTTTTTTCCGGGCGAGCGAGCCGCAGTGCGGGCCAGCGCACCTCTGCTGCTGCCGGGCCGTCCTCGCGCCGCTCACGCGGTACCTTCGGCTTTGACGCCGTGCCGACGAACCGTTCGGGGATCGGCCCTCCCTGGCCGGCCCCGACCTGTCCACGCTTCCCGGCGTGGACTTCTGGCCCGCCGTCACGCCTCAGCGCTGCGGATAGCCCTTTCAGCAGCAGAGGCGCTCAGGCCTCCACTCTCGTGCCCTTTTTAACAATACACACTGAAGTTTCAGAGCAGGCTGGGGCCGGGCAGGGGCAGGTAATCCGCAGCGCTGAACAGAATGAGTCTGCCAGGAGAGCCCGCAGGACGCGGGCGAAAGGCGGGGCGGCACAGGATGTGCCATCCCCGGCGGTCCGTCAGGCAGAGGAATGAAGTGAAGGAACCGCGCAGCGGCGCGAGGACCGCCAGCCCCTGCCCGGCACCAGACTGCGTTATCACCTGTCGCTTAACTGACTGACATTACGCCTGGCGGGCGCGTTTTTTTATGGCTTTTCAGGGGCCATTGCGTACATAATCGCCAGCCATGGCACCCGACTTGCATCTGTTGATTCTACTGCAGCCTGCCGCAACGGTTTGCTCACTCTTCTGGTATCACATAACAGGCATTATGATTACGCGTCGACGCTTTATTCTCGGCACGGGAGCGCTCGGGCTCTCCATGACCACCGGCAAAATATTTGCCCGCGATGACATTATTCCCCTCTGGCCGGACGATCCGCCCGGCGGCGGCGGCCCATCGGGCCAGTTGCATATTAACAGCACCGGTTCCTGGTCAAATATCGTCAGCCCGGCGATTCAGCGCTTTAAACCTGAAAATCCCAATGGCGAAGCGGTATTAATTGCAGCGGGTGGCGGTTATCGCTGGATCGGCATGGGACGCGAAGCCTGGCCGGTCGCGCGCTGGCTCAATGCCAATGGCTATACCGCCTATGTGCTCAGCTACCGGCTGCCGCATGAGAAGTGGCAGGCGGGGCGGCTGGCACCGCTGCAGGATGCGCAGCGTGCCATCCGGCTGGTGCGATCCTTTGAGCGCAAGGTGCATGTGCTGGGCTTCTCGGCAGGTGGGCATCTGCTGGGGCTGGCGGCGGCGCGTCCGGACTTTGAATCCTATCCGGCCATCGATCCGCTGGATGAAGTGGTGCCCAAAGTCGACAGCGTGGGTCTGATCTATCCGGTTATCACTCTGGAAGCGCCTTATCAGCACACCAATACCCATCTGATGATGGTCGGCAAAAATGCCACGCCGCAGGATGAGGCGAACTGGTCAGTGCAGAACTACGTAACCCGGCAATATCCGCCGACGTTTCTGGCGCAGGCCGAGGACGATCACACCTCAAATCCGTTTAACACCGAGCTGATGCGCGACACCTGTCGCCGTAATCGTGTGCCGGTTGAGCTGATTCAGATCAGCAAAGGCGGGCATGGCTTTGGCCTTGGCAAGGCGGGCACGCCAGCGGCGTTATGGGATCAGGCTTATGTTCGCTGGCTGGATCGCGTGAGCTGAGTTGCACTGGCGCGGTGCACGACTGCACCGGGGGATCCGTTCTCACCCTGCCTGGCGCAAGGTCACCAGATCGAAGGTGACCCTTTGTCCCGGTCCCGGTTAATGCTGCGCCCTCTGCCATCTTAAATCTCCCAATCCAGAGCCAGACCCAGCCCCTCAATATTGATATCAGTGGACTATAATGACAGATCAGGGCGCATTAATAACTCATTCTTATTTATCACGTTAACGAGGGTATACGGAGCTAAGGGGCACTCACGCTTATTTCTGACTCTGTATACAATAAGATGACAATTCCCTGCCGTTAGTACGATACGAAATAGCTTAATAAGGACTCTTTAATAATTATCTTAATAAACATACGGATCTGATTGATTCCCGGGTAAAGAACATTCCGATCTCATATCTTTTGCTTCTGTTTTTCCGCAATTACTTCGCTTTTTCTACCGATATATTGCCAGTTGATACAGATCAAAAATTGGCCAGAAATATCAGATCTTATGGATTATAAAAAAACTAATGAAAGCGTTGAAGCGGACGTTTTCGGATGACGCAATCGTCTTTCAATCCAAAGTGATTCTTCTTTTAAGCTTTGTTTTGGCCGATTCTGCTACAGATGGTCGTGATAAAACCCGTAAGTTTTGAACTAAAATAAAAATCCCACTTTATTGTCTTCGTTAACGTTAGATGATTTCATAACGGCCACGCATAAGAGGAGGAAAATCAGACAGCAATCCATCCTGGTCAGTTTATCGGTGGTTTCTGATTTATCTAAGAAATGTTTGAGATTTTCATTCCGGTGATGATAAGCAACAACAACCTATTGCATTCTGTCAGATGCGCTTTAAGGTCAGCCTGCTTCTCCGTCAAAATATGCTTATTTTATTATTATTTTTCTTAACGATGTGGCGAGGTGGATAGTCTGGATTTTAACACACAGCAAAGGGTTATATGCATGACCATCATTCAGGCATCGTTATAAAAGACAAGGAACAATAGAAAGGAGCGGCCAGTGCTTATTAAAAGTGATGTAAAAATAATGAAGTGATTTTTTAAATTCCGGGATAAAAGTTATTATCTTGTTTTTCATCATTGTTCTGGAGAACAACATGCTAACGGGTAATGAAGTAAATTTTATTGGCTATCTTATTGAAGGGAATGTGGTTTATTTACACAAGACAAAGCGGCTGATTTGTTTGAATGGACATGGTGAAGATATCATCCTGAGAAAAACCATGTCGCACGTATTAGAGTATCTTTTTGAAAATGCCACTATTGATGTTGTCACGGATTCGGAACTTATGGAGAACGTCTGGGATAAACATGGACTGAGTTCTTCTACGCAGCGGGTCTGGCAGGTTATGTCTAATTTAAAGTCGAAGTTCTTTTTTCTGGGTTTAAGTGATGATGTGATCCTGAGAGTTTCGAAGAAAGGCTATCTCCTCAAAAGCGACAGCGTGGAGAGGTTATTTAGCAGTCGTATCACTTCAGGCATTCATTAAGCACAGCGATAAATTCACTAACGATAATCCTGTGGAAATGGACGCCGGGCCTGTGAATATAATCGGTAGTCATTAAATAATTTCATATATAAATGGATTTAATTACTGTCGGTTCGGTTTTTTCGCTGTTAATCAGCCTGGCTCTTGCTGGGTGTTGATAATATGAAGAGAAACGCAGGTTTTACATTTCGCGTCAGCGGGCGCATTAATTTTCGTTGAGCGAAGTTGCAGGAAAAAACTGGCCCTGATGACCAGTTTTTCCCAATAGTATTTTGTTCGGGGAATTAACGCATCGTCACGAACTCTTCGGAGGCGGTCGGATGGATCGCCACGGTGTTATCGAAGTCCTTTTTAGTGGCACCCATTTTCAGCGCCACAGCGAAGCCCTGCAGCATCTCATCCATGCCGAATCCGATACCGTGAATGCCGACAATCTTCTCATCTGCACCCACACAGACCAGCTTCATGCGACACGGCTGACGATGCTGGGTTACCGCAGTGTACATGGCGGTAAATGACGATTTATAAACCTTCACCTGGTCGTCGCCATACTGTTCCCGTGCCTGCGGCTCGGTCAGTCCCACGGTACCAATCGGCGGATGACTGAACACCACCGTCGGAATATTGCTGTAATCCAGATGCTCGTCCGGTTTGTTGTTAAACAGACGCTCAGAGAGACGACGGCCCGCCGCGACCGCAACCGGCGTCAGCTCAACCGCACCGGTGTTGTCGCCCACGGCGTAGATGCCTGACACATTGGTGTTCTGGAATTTATCGACTTTGATATAGCCTTTGTCGTCCAGCGCGACGCCAGCGGCGTCAATATTCAGGGCATCGTTGGCGGGCTCACGGCCAATCGCCCAGACCAGGCAATCCACGGTATATTCGCTGCCGTTTTCCAGCTGCAGCGTCAGGCTACCATCGCCGTTTTTAATCACAGCTTTTGGAATAGATTCGGTGTGCAGCGCCGGGCCTTCGCTGTTCATCACTTCGACCAGCGTTTCGGTGAGCAGCGGATCGAAGCTGCGCAGCGGCGCGTGTTTACGGACGAACAGATGCGTTTCCGATCCCAGCGCGTTAACCACGCCAGCCAGCTCAACCGCAATGTAGCCTGCGCCGATGACCGCAGTGCGTTTTGGCAGCGCGTCCAGCTCAAAGAAACCGTCGGAATCAATGCCGTACTCTGCACCCGGGATAGAAGGGTGGACCGGACGACCGCCGGTGGCGATCAGAATATGGTTAGCCGTGATAATCTCGCCGTTGACTTCAACACTGTGCGCATCGACAAAGCGGGCAAAGCCTTTGATCACTTCAACTTTGTTTTTACCCAGCACGTTGTCATAGGAGTTGTGGATGCGATCGATGTAGGCGCTGCGGTTTTTCACCAGTGTGGCCCAGTCGAAGCGATTCACGGTGGTGTCGAAGCCATAATCCGGTCCGTAGAGATGGATCGCTTCGGCGATTTGCGCGGCATGCCACATGATTTTCTTCGGCACGCAGCCCACGTTCACGCAGGTGCCGCCCAGCTCTTTCGCTTCAATCAGGGCACATTTCTGGCCATACATAGCCGCACGGTTAATTGAGGCGATGCCGCCACTGCCGCCGCCAATGGCGAGATAGTCGAAATGTCGGGTCATTGAAGTATCCATCCGGTTGCATAAAAAATTGGGGTTGAGTGTAACGCTGCGGGTCGAAATGACGCAAAGTTTGCGCCTATGATTGTAATAGGGTTCTGTTTTTTCACTCGCTTACAGGGAAGCATACCATGCACCTTACTTTTCTCGGCACCGGCGGCGGTGCTCCCAGCCTGCAACGTAATGTCACGTCTATTGCTTTTACCCGTGCGCTGAGTGGTGAAACCTGGCTGTTCGACTGCGGGGAAGGCACACAATTACAGTTTATGCGCTCCAGCCTCAAACCGGGCAAGCTGGATAAGATTTTTATCACCCATCTGCATGGCGATCATATTTTCGGGCTGCCGGGATTACTCACCAGCCGGTCAATGGCCGGGCTGACCACACCGATGACGGTCTATGGCCCCAGGGGATTAAAAACCTTTGTTGAGACGGCGCTGTCGATCAGCGGCTCCTACACCGACTACCCGCTGACCATCGTTGAGATTGAGGCGGGCTGGACGCTGGACGACGGTGAGTTTCGTATCAGCGCCTGGCCGCTGAGCCATCCGGTGGAGTGTTTTGGCTATCGCATTGAACAGCATGACAAACCCGGCCTGCTGGATGCCGCCCGGCTGAAAGCGGAAGGGGTGCCACGCGGCCCGTGGTTTCAGCAGCTGAAGCAGGGTGAATGCGTGACGCTGGAAGATGGGCGGGTAATCAACGGTGCTGACTATCTTGGCCCTGCAACACCCGGCAAAACGCTGGCCATCTTTGGCGATACGGCACCTACTGAGGTCGCGCTGCAACTGGCGGCCAATGTTGACCTGATGGTGCATGAAACCACGCTGGAGGCCGCGATGGTGGAAAAAGCCAACGGGCGCGGGCACTCCACCACACTGCAGGCCGCCGAAGTGGCAAAACGCGCCGGAGCAAAACGGCTGATCGCCACCCATTTCAGTTCACGCTATCTGGCAAAAGACATGAACCGCCTGCTGGCGGAGTGCCAGACGATTTTTCCCTGCACCGAGCTGGCCTGGGATCTGGCGGTTTTTAACCTCTAATGATGCAGTGCGGGATAAGTGAAAAACAGCAGATGGGTCAGGTTAAGGCCAAAATGCAGGGCGGTCGCCAGCCATAAGCGGCCGCTCCAGTGCCACGCCAGCCCATATAACAGCCCGGCCAGGGTGGCGAAGATCACCAGCAACAGGCCGCCGCTCAGATGCACCAGACCAAACAGCAGCGCGCTCAGTAACAGCGCCGGGATGCCGCCCACTACCTGCTTTAATCGCTGCTGCAGATAGCCACGAAACAGGGCCTCTTCCGCCAGCGAAACAAAGAACAGGTTGGCGAGCATAAATGGCCCCAGCCAGTCCGGTGCATGTCGCTCAAACGCTAATCCGCCCAGTAATACCGCGCAGTACAGCAGCAGCGGAATGGCGGCGATCAGCGCCAGTGCGGCGGGTAGTCGATAGCGTGGTGGCGTGGCAGGCGCGCGAAACAGCGTCGGCAGGCAGGCCAGCAGTACAAAAGGAATAAGCGCTTTATCGAAGTTAAACCCGAAGCTGAAAGGCACGCTGCGCGGTCCGGCCTGCACATCCTCTGCCTGAAGGGGGTTATTAAAGCCTGGAAAAAGATGGAGGAGCAACCCGATGGCGATCAGCACCAGCAGCGCTTCGGTCACTATTTGTCGTCGATGATGGTCACGGTCATAAATACGGAGTGCCACCACAGCGGCGGTGCCGGTAAACAGCAGCAGCACCGGCCACGCTAACACGTCCTGATAAAAACCCAGCAGTGTGGTGAGCGCCAGTAATAATAATGCCAGCCGTCGGGCCGGTTGCAGCGCGGCTAGCGCGCCAGCCAGTATGATCCACATGGTAAAGACCTGGTACAACGCCGCCGCACCGATAGTGAGCGGCGTAGAAGACAAAGAGAGTTATTCGGGTACGATCTGGTTAACCGCGTAGTGGCCGGTACCCGCCGGAACCAGTTTCTGGTGCAGCCACGGCAGCAGGGTATTCATCTGCTGGGCCAGCTTCCACGGCGGGTTAATCACGATCATGCCGGAGGCGGTCATGCCGCGCTGATCGCTGTCGGGACGGGCCGCCAGTTCGATCTGCAGAATATTGCGAATGCCGGTCGCTTCCAGGTCGCGCAGCATATGTTTGATCTGCTGACGTAAAACCACCGGATACCACAACGCAAAGACGCCGGTGCCAAAACGTTTATGGCCTTCCTGAATCCCTTTCACCACTGCCTGGTAGTCGCTTTTCATCTCATACGGCGGATCGATCAGAACCAGACCGCGACGCGACGGCGGTGGCAGTTTCGATTTTAACTGCTGATAACCGTCGGCACGATCGACGCGGGCGCGGTCATCTTTGCTGAATTCGTTACGCAGCAGCGGATAGTCGCTGGAGTGCAGCTCAGTGAGTTGCAGTTTGTCATCTTCACGCAGCAGATGGCGGGCAATCAGTGGCGAACCCGGATAGTAGCGCAGCGTGCCGCTACGGTTCAGCGCACGAATCGCATCAAAATAGGGTTGCAGCAATTCCGGCGCATCGGGCTGCTGCCAGATACGTGAGATGCCTTCCAGATATTCACCGGTACGCTCGGCGTGCTCGCCGCTCAACTGGTAGCGACCTGCGCCCGCATGGGTATCCAGGTAGAAAAACGGTTTCTCTTTCTCTTTCAGCGCCGTGATGATCAGGCTCAGAACGGTGTGCTTCAGCACGTCGGCGTGATTGCCAGCATGGAAGCTATGGCGATAACTCAGCATTGTTTATCCTGTTGAATGTATAAGGTTTTAATTGATGGAAAATCAATTTATACCAATTATTACCTCACGTATTACCCACAGAACGACGCACAGCAACCGACGCAGGAAAAGCATGAGAATCCGCGATTATATCAGGGATGTCCTGTTGATGTGCCAGAAGCGTGATAACAAATCGGGATTACCGCGAGCCGCTCAGGGCGGGGCGTGTGGTTCCCGGCACGCAGTCACGGAAAGCGACCGCAAATCCTCCCCGACGCGCCAGCCAGCATTACGTGCATGAGATAAAAGCGTGCATCTTCCGTGCTGCTATTCGCGCGTTTCTTCCCCACCTCATCCTGGCTGCCATTGATTTTCGCTACACTAAGCCGCATGTTACTTAGATTGCGTTGCGCGACCCGCTGCGCCCCATACATCTATAAAGGACTGCGCTATGACCAATCCGCTACTGACATCTTTTACGCTCCCTCCTTTTTCTGCCATCAAACCTGAACATGTGGTGCCTGCCGTGACGGAAGTGCTGAGCCACTGTCGCGCAGAAGTCGAAAAAGTCGTGGCGCAGGGTGCCCCGTATACCTGGGATAATCTGGTTCAGCCGCTGGCGGAAACTGACGATCGCCTGAGCCGTATCTTCTCACCGGTCAGCCACCTTAATGCGGTGAAAAACAGCCCGGAGCTGCGTGAAGCCTATGAGCAGACGCTGCCGCTGCTCTCTGAATACAGCACCTGGGTTGGTCAGCATGAAGGGCTCTATCAGGCGTATCGCAACCTGAAAGAGGGCGAGCAATACGCTGCTCTGGATCTGGCGCAGAAGAAAGCGGTGGATAATGCCCTGCGTGATTTCGAACTCTCCGGTATTGGCCTGCCAAAAGATAAACAGCAGCGCTACGGTGAAATCGCCGCGCGCCTCTCTGAGCTGGGTTCGGCTTACAGCAACAACGTGCTCGATGCCACCATGGGCTGGAGTAAGCTGATTACCGATGAAAGCGAGCTGGCCGGTATGCCGGAGAGCGCGATGGCGGCGGCTAAAGCACAGGCTGAAGCCAAAGAGCAGGAAGGCTGGCTGCTGACGCTGGATATCCCAAGCTATCTGCCGGTCATGACCTACTGCGACAACGCTGCGCTGCGTGAAGAGATGTATCGCGCCTATGCGACGCGCGCCTCCGATCAGGGTCCGAACGCCGGTAAGTGGGATAACGGCCCCATCATGGCGGAAGAGCTGGCGCTGCGTCACGAGCTGGCACAGCTGCTGGGCTTCGACTCCTACGCTGATAAATCGCTGGCGACCAAAATGGCGCAAAGCCCGGCTCAGGTAATCGACTTCCTTAATGACCTGGCGGAACGCGCCCGTCCGCAGGGTGAAAAAGAGCTGGAGCAGCTGCGCGCCTTTGCCCGGAAAGAGCACGGCGTGACCGAGCTTAATCCGTGGGATCTCACCTATTACGGTGAAAAGCAGAAGCAGCATCTCTACACCATCAGCGATGAGCAACTGCGCCCTTACTTCCCGGAAGAGCGTGCGGTCGCCGGTCTGTTTGAAGTGGTGAAACGCATTTACGGCATTACGGCAAAGCAGCGTAACGACGTTGAGGTTTACCATCCTGACGTGAAGTTCTTCGATCTGTTCGATGAAACCGGCGAACTGCGCGGCAGCTTCTATCTCGATCTCTACGCCCGCGAACATAAACGTGGCGGTGCCTGGATGGATGACTGCGTCGGTCAGATGCGTAAAGCCGATGGCAGCCTGCAGAAGCCGGTTGCCTACCTGACCTGTAACTTTAACCGTCCGGTGAAAGGCAAACCTGCGCTGTTCACCCATGACGAAGTGATCACCCTGTTCCATGAGTTTGGTCACGGCCTGCACCACATGCTGACCCGCATTGAAGCGCCTGGCGTCTCCGGTATCAGCGGTGTGCCATGGGATGCGGTCGAACTGCCAAGCCAGTTCATGGAAAACTGGTGCTGGGAACCGGATGCGCTGGCCTTTATCTCGGGCCACTTTGAAAGCGGCGAACCGCTGCCGAAAGAGCTGCTGGATAAAATGCTGGCGGCGAAGAACTATCAGGCTGCGCTGTTTATCCTGCGCCAGCTGGAGTTCGGCCTGTTCGATTTCCGCCTGCATACCGAGTTTAATCCGGAGAAAGGCGCACAGATTCTGGAAACCCTGCGCGAAGTGAAAAGCCGCGTGGCAGTGGTTCCGGGTCCGGAATGGGGCCGTTTCCCGCACGCTTTCAGCCACATCTTTGCGGGTGGCTATGCGGCGGGTTACTACAGCTATCTGTGGGCAGACGTGCTGGCGGCGGATGCCTACTCCCGCTTCGAGGAAGAGGGCATCTTCAACCGTGAAACCGGCCAGTCATTCCTGGATAACATCCTGACGCGTGGCGGTTCTGAAGAGCCGATGGAGCTGTTCAAACGCTTCCGTGGCCGTGAACCGAAGCTTGATGCGATGCTGGAACATTACGGCATTCAGGGATAAGTCGGTTCGTGAAAATCTGTTTGATCGATGAATCAGGCGCCGGAGACGGCGCCTTATCACGTTTAGCGCAGCGCTGGCAGCTGGAGCATGATGAAGACGCACTGCTGGCGCTGGTGCAGACTCCGACGCACCTTGAACTGCGCAAGCGTGATGAGCCAAAGCTGGGCGGTATTTTTGTTGATTTCGTCAGCGGCGCAATGGCACATCGCCGTCGCTTCGGCGGTGGACGCGGCGAAGCCGTTGCCAAAGCGGTCGGCATCAAAGGGGGTTATCTGCCGGATGTGGTCGATGCCACCGCCGGGCTGGGACGTGATGCGTTTGTGCTGGCGGCGCTGGGCTGCCGGGTGCGAATGCTGGAGCGTCATCCTGTTGTCGCTGCGCTGCTGGAAGATGGATTGCAGCGCGGGTATCAGGATGCGGAAATTGGCCCCTGGCTGCGCGATCGCCTGACGCTGATTCACGCGGCCAGCGCACAGGCGCTGGGGGATATCACGCCGCCGCCAGATGTGGTCTATCTCGATCCGATGTATCCCCATCGCCAGAAAAGTGCACTGGTGAAAAAGGAGATGCGGGTATTTCAGTCGCTGGTTGGGCCGGATGAGGATGCTGACGCATTACTGGAACCCGCCCGCCGCCTGGCGAAGAAACGCATCGTGGTAAAACGGCCAGACTATGCACCGCCGCTGGCGGGTGTGGTAACGCAGGCTGCCGTAGTAACCAAAAGTCATCGCTTTGATATTTACCCACCGCTGGTCGGGGCTATATAGCCAGTAACGGTGCGATGCGGTTGCTTCAGGTCATAATAACCGGCTTGCCAGTTATCTGGCATCATTCAGCACGTTGCGTAAAAATCGTCTGAAAGTGAATGGTTGATGATATTGCGCTAAATAAAAAAGCATGCCTGAAATATTTCAGGCATGCTTCAGAAAGCCGCATTCACTTTATAGCGTCAATACGGTGATTCGGATTCTGAATCAGGCAGATAATTTAGTCAGAAAACCTGAAAAGGCGCTCAAAAAGTTTTTGGCAAAGTTCAGACCAATCGCTTTGTAGGTAAGGCCCAGGGTTTCGCCCAAATCACTGCTTTCCTTAATTGATGCGACGGTGGTGTCGAATAAGCCCGAAACTTCAGTCAGTGCGTTATTGACGTCACCCAGGAATTCAGTCAGGCCCGCGCCGCTAACTGCAGCAATCTCTGTCTGGTTAATTTCTCTCATTTTTTAATATCCTTATTGGTTTCTTAAAATCATATGGAGCGTGATTTATTCTGCTTTATCTGTTGCGAACTCAGCAGATAAGCAGGCGAAAGATAACGGATGAATTAAACTTTTCCTATAGTAAAAATTTGATAAGTTGCGTTTTGCTATCAGTGATTTTTCGCAATAACATCATGAGATGAGTCAGTAATGTAGCGATGATTTTGATTTTATGTAGGGGTCTTGAGATTATATTTCTATAAGCGGCGTTTTATCTGATATCCAAAATCAGAGAGCAGTCGTTTATCTGGATGGCATTACTCTGGCGAATATCCGGGTAATAATCTTTTAATAAAGATGTATTCGGTCGACGTCAGTGGCGAATTATAAGGGTAGATATCGACGCTGAGCCTCCTCTGAATCGACGCCGCAGATAAGAAAGCCGGCTTACGCCGGCTTTCAGCAACATGGTTACTCGTCGTCCTCATCGCGCAGCGGCACAATCAGCATGTCGATATGCACGGTGTTGATCAGCTGACGGGCTGAGGACATCAGCTTGCTCCAGAAATCCTGATGATGACCACATACCACCAGGTCAACGTCATATTTTCTGATCGCGTCAACCAATACCTGGCCGAGATCGCCACTGCCGCTCAGCGTCTCACTGATCGGGTAGCCTGCCGCGTCTGATAACCCTTTCAGCGCCGCATGCGTCTCTTCAGAGATACGCTTCTGCATATCCCCTAAGTTGACATCAATCAGGCCGGTGTAGAGGTCGGAGTAATTGACATCAACGTGAATCAGGGAAATTCTGGCATCGTACGGACGAGCCAGCGAGACGGCCTTATCCACCAGTAACTGGCTTTCGGGAGAAAGGTCTACTGCAATCAGGATATGTTTATAAGCCATGATAAAACTCCTTTCACGAGGTTAAGGATGGCATCCGGTGTTCCTGCCGCGTCACAGCTTAGCGAAATCCCTTGCGCGAGCGGGCGATGAGCGCCACCAAATTGTCTACCTGCATTGCAGGTGATGATGTTGTTATGTCCTCAGTATAGCCTTCTCCCACTGTAAATGCTGCCGTTGCCGCCTGGCTTATGAATAAGATCAAGGCTATGCCAGATTTACTCGCGCTGAACGAAAATCATCGTTGGAAAAAATGTAAAGATTTCTCCTACACTGAAAAAAGGCGGTCCGATTCGCAGCCGCTCAGGGGGTCGAAAAACTTTCGCAGTCCGGTGATTCAGTGGCTGGTTATTTCTGCAGGTGGACTCAGTGTCTGACGCTGGGACTGTTGCTGCGATTCCAGCCGGGAGGGGGAGAATATGATCAGCACTATTGCGCTTTTTTGGGCGCTTTGCGTGGTGTGTATCGTGAATATGGCGCGCTATTTTTCATCTCTGCGCGCTCTGCTGGCGGTCTTACGCGGTTGTGATCCGCTGCTGTATCAGTATGTCGATGGGGCGGGTTTTTTCACCTCTCATGGTCAGCCGAGCAAGCAGGTGCGGCTGGTCACTTATATCTGGGCAAAACGCTATCTTGATCATCACGACGATGAGTTTATCCGGCGCTGCGAGCGGGTGCGGGGGCAGTTTATGCTGACCAGTGCGCTGTGCGGACTGGTGGTCATTAGTCTGGTGGCGCTGGCGATCTGGCATTAAAAAAGGGCGACTTGCGTCGTAATGCCAGTCAGTTAAGCGACAGGTGATAACGCAGTCTGGTGCCGGGCAGGGGCTGGCGGTCCTCGCGCCGCTGCGCGGTTCCTTCACTTCATTCCTCTGCCTGACGGACCGCCGGGGATGGCACATCCTGTGCCGCCCCGCCTTTCGCCCGCGTCCTGCGGGCTCTCCTGGCAGACTCATTCTGTTCAGCGCTGCGGATTGCCTGCCCCAGCCCGGCCCCTGCCTGCTCTGAAACTTCAGTGTGTATTGTTAAAAAGGGCACGAGAGTGGAGGCCTGAGCGCCTCTGCTGCTGAAAGGGCTATCCGCAGCGCTGAGGCGTGACGGTGGGCCAGAAGTCCACGCCGGGAAGCGTGGACAGTTCGGGGCCGGCCATGGAGGGCCGATCCCCGAACGGTTCGTCGGCACGCCGTCAAAGCCGAAGGTACCGCGTGAGCGGCGCGAGGACGGCCCGGCAGCAGCAGAGGTGCTCAGGCCCGCACTGCGGCTCGCTCGCCCACAAAAAAAGCTGCCACGTTTGACCGTGACAGCCTTTACAAATCTAATCTTAACTGATCAGCATTACGACTTGCGTCGCCCTTTTTTAGCTGGTATCACACCAGTTTTAAGGCAATCCAGTAGAGCGAACCTGACAGCAGAATACAGACCGGCAGGGTGAAGATCCACGCCATGGCGATATTCTTGATGGTCCGGCTCTGCAGCCCGCCACCGTCGACCAGCATGGTACCGGCAACCGATGAAGAGAGGATATGCGTGGTGGAGACGGGCATGCCGGTATAGCTGGCGACACCAATCGACAGCGCTGCTGTCACCTGTGCTGACATTCCCTGCGCATAGGTCATGCCTTTTTTACCAATCTTCTCACCAATGGTGGTAGCAACACGACGCCAGCCAATCATGGTGCCGATGCCCAGCGCCAGCGCGACGGCCACAATAATCCAGATAGGCGCATACTCGATGGTGCCAAGCAGGTCGCTTTTCAGCTTATTGAGGAAGCGTTTGTCATCTGGCGAGGTTTCCTGCAGACGGGCCGCTTTATCTGCGGTATCGGAGATACACAGCAGCAGACGACGCATCTGACCGCGCTGATCAACCGTCAGCTGATCGTAGCTCTGCAGATTATTCAGCAACACCTGCGCACCCTGTACCGCCTGTAATGCGCGCGCGCTGTCACAGTGGAACTCCTGCGGGCTGCTTGCTGGCACTTCTTCCGGCGTTGGCAGCTTAGGCGGTGCCATCTGGATGATGTGGGTCAGCGAAGCGTTATGCTGCTGATAATACTGCTCCAGGTGATTGACCGCATCGCGGGTTCGCGTGATGTCGTAACCGGAGGCATTCATATTCACCACGAAACCAGCAGGTGCCACGCCAATCAGAACCAGCATGATCAGGCCGATCCCTTTCTGACCGTCATTCGCACCGTGGGAGTAACTCACGCCAATTGCCGAAACAATCAGGGCGATACGGGTCCAGAACGGCGGCTTTTTCTTGCCGTCGATCTTCTCACGGTCAGCAGGCGTCATATGAATACGCGCACGCTTTTTGGTATTGCTCCAGTAGCGACGCAGTATAAAGATTAAGCCGCCCGCCATCACCAGACCGACAATCGGCGACAGGATCAGAGAAAGGAAGATGTTCAGCACTTTCGGGATGTTGAGCGCATCCACCACCGAGGTTCCGCTCATCAGGGCGTTGGTCAGACCGATACCGATAATGGCGCCGATCAGCGTATGGGAGCTGGAGGCCGGCAGACCGAGATACCAGGTGCCGAGGTTCCAGATAATCGCCGCCAGCAGCATAGAAAACACCATGGCGAGACCGTGAGCCGATCCAACATTTAACAACAGATCGGTGGGAAGCATATGAACAATAGCGTAAGCGACACTCAATCCACCGAGCAGCACGCCAAGGAAGTTAAATACACCCGCCATGACCACAGCAAGCTGGGCACGCATGGCACGCGTATAGATGACCGTCGCAACTGCGTTGGCCGTGTCGTGGAAACCGTTGATCGCTTCGTAAAACAATACAAACAACAGGGCAAGAACCAATAACAGGCTAGTACTGAGGTCTAGACCAGCAAACAGATGTAGCATAAACGTTACGCCATTTTTGGAGGACATGAACGCGGCGCATTATCCGCGACAACGTGCTGTATGGGAAAGGAAAATATAGCGCTAATTTAACCTTTCGATGTAAAGCGTAAGGGTAACTCAGAGAAAAAGGGTTAGATATTAGTCAGTTACAATATGACACATTTGCGGCATTTTTTTGACGCTGGCGTCTCAGTGAGCAGATCACTACAATCTGCGCCTTTCCAGTTAAGTGAGCGAGTCGTAGTGGAACAGTTTGACGTTATCATCATTGGTGCCGGTGCCGCAGGGCTGTTCTGCGCCGCCCAGGCCGGGCAGCGGGGACGCCGCGTGTTACTGCTGGATAACGGCAAAAAGCCGGGACGTAAAATTCTGATGTCTGGCGGTGGCCGCTGCAACTTCACCAATCTCTACACCGAACCGGCGGCGTATCTGTCGCACAATCCCCATTTCTGTAAATCGGCGCTGGCGCGTTATACCCAGTGGGATTTTATCGATCTGGTTAACCGCCACGGTATCGCCTGGCACGAGAAAACCCTGGGCCAGCTCTTCTGCGACGACTCCGCCCAGCAGATTGTCGATCTGCTGCTGGCCGAATGTGACAAAGGCAATGTCACCCTGCGGCTGCGCAGTGAAGTGCTCAGCGTGGCGCGCGATGAAAGCGGCTATACCCTGCAACTTAACGGCAGCACGGTTCAGGCGGAGAAGCTGGTCATCGCCAGCGGCGGTCTGTCGATGCCTGGCCTGGGTGCCACGCCGTTTGGCTATAAAATAGCGGAGCAGTTCGGGCTGAGCGTCTTTCCGACGCGGGCGGCGCTGGTGCCCTTTACCCTGCACAAACCGCTGCTGGAGCAGTTGCAGACGCTGTCAGGTGTCGCGCTGGAGACCACTATCGATGCGCAGGATGGCACCCGCTTCAAAGAGGCGATGCTGTTTACCCACCGCGGCCTCTCCGGCCCGGCGGTGTTACAAATCTCCAGCTACTGGCTACCCGGAGAATTCGTCACCATCGATCTGTCGCCTGCCACGCCGCTTGAGGCGTTTCTGACGGCGCAGCGTGAAGCACACCCGAATCTCAGCCTGAAGAACAGCCTGGCGAAAATCCTGCCGAAGCGTCTGGTGGAAGTATTGCAGACGCTGAAGGTGGTGCCGGATATCACTCTGAAGCAACTTAACAGCAAACAGCAAACCGAGCTGGCGCAGACGCTGCACGCCTGGCGCATTCAGCCAAACGGTACCGAGGGATATCGAACTGCTGAAGTGACACTGGGCGGCGTGGATACCACACAGCTCTCCTCGAAAACGATGGAGGCGCGTGCGGTGCCGGGACTTTACTTTATTGGTGAAGTGGCTGATGTCACCGGCTGGCTGGGCGGCTATAACTTCCAGTGGGCGTGGAGTTCCGCCTGGGCCTGCGCCCAGGCGTTGTAAGGCGCTTACCAGCGCTGATGCACGTGAGGTGCGATCTTCTCCTGATAGATCTGCTTCAGCGCCGCCATGGTATCTGCAGAGAGCGCATCGACATCGCTGGCGCGGGCATTGGCTTCAGCCTGTTCGCGGTTTTTCGCGCCAGGGATCACCACGCTGACATCTTCGTTCATCAGGATCCAGCGCAGGGCAAACATCGCCATGGTGGTGTCGCCAGTGACAAAGCGGCGAATCTCTTCAACCGCCTCCAGCGCCACCTCATAAGGCACGCCGGAAAAGGTCTCGCCTTTATCGAACGCTTCGCCATTACGATTAAAGGTGCGGTGGTCGTCAGCGGCAAACACGCTGTCGGCACGCATTTTGCCGGTCAGCAGGCCCGACGCCAGCGGCACACGGGCGATGATCGCCACATCACGGCGTTTCGCTTCACGCAGCAGCAGTTCAGCCGGACGCTGGCGGAAAATGTTATAGATCAGCTGAATTGACGAGACGTTTGGAAACTCCAGCGCCTTCAGACCTTCTTCAACTTTCTCAACGGAGACACCGTAGTGACGGATTTTTCCGGCAGCGACCATCTCATCCATCACCGCAAAGACGTCCGGGTTGTAGTAGACCTCGGTCGGCGGGCAATGCAGCTGCACTAAATCCAGCGTGTCGGTTTGCAGGTTCTCGCGTGAACGGTCAATAAAGGCGTTGAGGTTTTCAGCATTGTAACCTTCAGCCACATGTGGCGAGAGGCGACGCCCCAGCTTGGTGGCGACAAACGGACGTTCACCGCCGCGCTGATTCAGCACCTCTGCGATGATTTTTTCGGAACGGCCATCGCCATAGACATCGGCGGTATCAATAAAGGTGATGCCCGCATCCAGCGCAGCATTCAGCGCGGCTTTGGCATCCTCCATGCTCACTTCCCCCCAGGTTCCGCCAATGGCCCATGCGCCAAAGCCAATTTCGGAGACGCGCTGACCGGTACGGCCCAGTGTTCGTAGTTTCATGCAAACATTCCTCGATGCGTTTCAGACAGGGTGACAGAAAGCGGCTAACCAATGAGCTTAGCGCTTCCTGGCAGAGAGGCGATGTGACGTCGTTGCAGACCTGCACGGTAAAAATACGATGCTGCTACGCCATGCTGCTGGTTACGTTGAAGATTTCAGCGGAAAACGGCATGGGCAAGGTGACTACCGCTTCGCTAATTAATTGATTTTAAGAAATTTCACCCGAAATTAAACAGGCGAGAGTGTGGATTCGGTCACATACTTCAATTTTCAGGCCAATAAGTGGATCGCCATGTTTAAATTTGTTAAGTCGGTCTTTGCCAGTCCCGAGAAGTTTTTGCAGATCATGACCCGTCAGGATATCAACGATTCTATCGCTGAAGGTGAGCGCATCATCATTGATGAAAACGGCAATATCTCGGTTAACACGCTGAGCGAGGAAGTCCATGAAGATTTTGCCCGCCACGTGAATACGTTAAAGGGAGTGTGAGGTGGGTACCGCAATATTTATGGTGTTGATGGTCAGTGGTTACTGGTACACCAGCCGTGATTTGAACAGCCGCTTTAAAATCCGTCGTTCGTCGGGCTGGGATGTCTATTTCCTGGTCGCGCTTTACGGTTGTATTTTCGTCCTGCAGGGTGTGTTCGCGACCGGCATCGTCTGGTTACTGCTGCTCTGTATCTCCGGCATCGCCAACGCCGTCCAGATGATCCCCGGCGTCCACCTGAAGTGGCAGGTGGAGTTTATGAACTGGAGTTTCCTGGGCATCCAGGCTCCCGTGGTGATCATGCTCACCTTTGCCATTCTTCTCTGCCTTTACCGCTCAAACTGGGCAGGCAGTGCACGACTGAACGTCTCCGGTCGTAAAGACCTCTATCAGCAGCTGTCACGCTCTAATGGTGTGGAGCAACTGTTATTTCAGTGCATGGAAGAGGGCGAACTGGCGTGGATTACAATGAAGTCGCGCCGCATTTACATCGGCATGATTCATGCTTCGACTTTTGAATATGAGAGCACCAAAAATATCGTGCTGATCCCGATGCTGAGCGGATATCGCGACAGCAAGACGCTGAAGCTGGCGGTGGAACATAACTACAGCAAGTGGTACGCCGAGCACGACATCACGCTCGACTCGAAACCCAAAGATGCGATGTCGTTCCGTAAAGTGATCATGGTTGACCAGATTGAGAGTCTGTCGCTGTTCGACCCGGCCAGTGCGGCTGCGCTTTCGATGGGACATCCGCAGGAAGTGGAGAAGAGCCAGGGTAATGACGATGCGGACAGCCCGGACGATAAAAGCCGGGATGCCGCGGGTTAATCGAGCCAGGACTGCATCCTGGCTATCAACAATATTGCTTCGCTGCATCCCTTAACAGATCGGTGAAGTTGTAGATATCGTTGAGTGATGTAATCGGATGGCGAGTCTCTTTTTTCTCGCCATCAAACATCCCGATATATAGCTGACTGCGATTGAAGTGAAGTCGGCAAATTGGCTTACGATTGTTGTCATCGATTAAAATACCAAGATAACTTTGAGTATCCCGGAAAGTGATACGCTGAGGTTCAATAACTTTTCGGATTATTGATTTTATGATGTGAAACCCTTCTATCTCCATTTCTGTAGTGACAATCATGCCGCTTTCAGCCTCGTTCTTGTCACTGCTGCTTTTTGCCGAATCCTCGTTATTAGGTTGTGGCGAAACCATCGCTCCACCGCTGATCGCGGATTTGAGTCTTTCATTCACCTGATCATTTAGCCACTGAGTAGCAGCTTTTTTAGTCAGTACAGAGAATTGCTCTCTGACTTTCTGCGTGAGTATGCCGTCATATACACGTGAGGCAAAAAGTTTAACGAAGTCCTCATCGGGTTCACTGAACTGACTGGAAATCATCTTCTTTATCTGGCTGATAAATTTAAGTTCACCAGCTGCACTGACAATCGAATCAACATCAAAAGCACTTTTGGTGAGCTTAACCAGCTCTGGAACCACGTGTTCATCAATATCCAGCAAATCCAGTTCTAAAAATGGCTTTTCATCCATTTTGTTCGGCGCATCCAGATCGGTAAAAAATTTATAGAGCTGGCCATTTGTTAAAATGGAAATTCGCGCGTTAGTCACATGGAAGTAACGGAAGAGTTGCGAGGCGTGTTTAACATTTAACGGTTCGCCAATCTTTTTGCATTCAATCAGGATCTGAATCTCTCCGCCTTTAGAAATGGCGTAATCAATCTTCTCACCTTTTTTGGTGCCGACATCACAAATGAATTCAGGTATGACTTCAGTCGGGTCAAATACATCATATCCCAGTATCTGACTGATGAAGGGCATAACAAACGCGCTTTTAGTGGCTTCTTCTGTCTGAATAATTGCTGCTTGCTGCTGAATCTTAGCGGAAAGACCATTGAGGTTATTGAAAATATCCATAGCTCACCCTGTTTTTAGTTCTTCTTAGCCATAGTGTTTAACTTCATTAGCTGAGGTAATGAAGCTTCCGGAATGCAAGAGGTCGTTTTTTATATTTTTACGATACCAATCAATTGGTTAATTGATTGGCACCATTTTGAATTGTTCCTTCAATTCAGGATAAAGTAAGAAAAAATTATCAGAAAAAAAGGTAATTGGCTATTTCGCGATCGTTTAGAAAGGTTTTTTTTTCAAAAAAATTCACTTTAAAAGGCTGATTTTGAATTTTAACCAGCCACATCACGTATTCGCCAGACAACGCTGACTCGGTTATCAGGCGATCACTCCCCTGAATATGGCCCACCTCACACCATATTTTCCGCCGTAAACAGCCGAAAGGCCACTTTGCCCGCCTGATAGACATCCGGCTGATAGCCGGTTTCGAGATGACTCAGCATCAGATCAATCGCTAAACGGGCATGCTGCTGAGCATGCTGATCCAGGGTAAAGGCCACTTCATCGTTCAGCAGTAGCTGGCGGGTGACATCATAAAGCTCATGGGTGATGTAGGTGCATTTACCCAGCAGCTGGTGGGCGCGCAGGGTGTCGCTGACATCACTATTCCCCATGCCGGTGTTATAGACCCCTGCAATCGCCTGCGACGGACGCAGATGGCGGGCCAGCTCACTGCGGATGGTTTCCCGCTGATCCTGACCCGACAGCACTTCACGCAGATGACGCTGCGGCGCGCGCTGCTCCATGGCCTCACGGAATCCCGCGATGCGCTGACGATGGGCGCGGTAATCAAAACGGCCACTGACCATCAGAATGTCGCCGGGCTGGTTCACTGTCTTACTCATCAGCAGTCCGGCTGTGCGTCCCGCCTGATACTGGTCGATACCAACATGACACAAGCGGTCGGCATCGGGCAGATCGGTGACGATGGTGATCACCGGCACATTGCGGCTGCGGCACAGCGCCAGTGCCCGATAGATGGGCGGCGAGTCATGCGCAAAAACAATAATGCCGTCGCGGGTGCTGCTGCGGGCGATAATGCTTTGCGCCAGCTGCTCAGGCTGCGCTTCGGCCACCAGGGTTTTGTGCAGTTTCAGGCGGCGATAGCCAAGCTGACTGGCGACCTCGCTGAAATGGGTGGTGAGCTGCTGAAAAAAGGATGAGCCGTTATTGCTGAGGAACACCTCAATCTGCCACGGATGCTGGTACTCCTCTGGCAGCAGACGCTTCAGCCCCACTTCGCGCGCGGCTTTCAGGACTTTGCGGCTGGTCTCCAGGGAGACACCGCCGCGCTCATTCAGCACCCGATCGACCGTCGCAATCCCGACGCCTGCCATTTTTGCCACCACCTCTAAGGTGAGCTTTTTCATTCAGACTCCATGCGAAAATGGCAAATTGACTGCTGCCTGCCAGACTGTTTATCTCTTCTAACCGGTTAAAAGTAAAAGATAAAGCGATTTAATGATGGAAAACCATCAACAGCGCTACGCCGTGGGGTTTTACCTGCAGTGCGGTCGTCTGGCTAAAAAGCACAACTGGCCGCTGCCTGGGCAGATTTACCGTTAAGCTTGTGACGAGACAATCAACGAGGAATGAATATGGCTCAGCAAAAAGAGGTTCTGATTATTGGTGCTTCACGCGGTATCGGTCTGGCGGTGGCGCAGGCCTTTGCCGATGAGGGCTGGCAGGTCACGGCCACGCATCGCAGTGGCATCCCGGAGCAGGGTAACCGGCCAGACATTCACTGGCATTCGCTGGATATGACCCACTCATCAGCGGTTCAACAGTTTGCCAGCCAGCTCAGTGGCAAGTCGTTCGATGCGATTCTGATTAACGCCGGGATTTCCGGGCCTGCGCACCAGAAAGTGTCGCAGAGTGACGATCAGGCGCTGGCGCAGCTGTTCCTGACCAATGCGATAGCCCCTGTTCGCAGCGCAGAGATCCTGTTGCCGCTGCTGAAACAGGAAGGCGTGCTGGCGCTGACCTCATCTCAGCTCGGCAGCCTGAATGAAAATCCGGAGGCGCAGATGCCGATTTACTCGGCCAGCAAAGCCGCACTGAATATGCTGAGCCGCACGCTGACTCCGGCAGTGGAAGCGCAGAGCGGGACGCTGCTGACGCTGCATCCCGGCTGGGTGAAAACGGATATGGGCGGCGAGAGTGCGCCCCTGACGGCAGAAGAGAGTGCCGCCGGTATCGTCCAGCAGCTGATCCAGTGGCGCGGTCGCGGTGGTCATCACTATGTCGATTACGCCGGCCAGCAACTGCAGTGGTAGGCTGAAGCGGGGCGGTTACGCCCCGATGTCACGCAGCGCTTTACCCTTCATCAGATTGCGTTCAATGTGCTCCAGCGTCACATGTTTGGTCTCCGGCACCAGCATCAGCGTCAGCACGATAAACACCAGGTTGAGTGCGCCGTAGAACCAGAAGGTGTTGGCATTACCCAGCTGATCCAGCATGGTCAGGAAGGTGGCGCCAACAATCATATTGCCGACCCAGTTAGTGGTGGTGGAGGCGGTAATGCCGAAATCACGCCCTTTCAGTGGCTGAATCTCTGAACAGAGCAGCCAGATCACCGGTCCGGCCGCCATCGCAAAGCCGACGATAAACATCAGCAGCATCGCGACAGCAAAGTATTTGCGGAAATCTGTTTCAACGCCGATGTGCAATAGCGTTCCCAGCACGCCCATGCCAACCGCCATCACCAGAAAACTGGTGGTGAGCATCGGCTTGCGACCCCAGCGATCGACAAAGAAGATCGCAATCAGCGTGGCCAGCATATTGACCAGCCCGACAATCACCGTGCCCCACATCTGCTCACTGGTGCTGGAGAAGCCGGCGATGTTGAAGATTTTAGGCGCGTAATACATCACCACATTCATGCCGGTAAACTGCTGCATAACCTGTAGCAGCATACCCAGCCACACCGCGCGGCGGAAATTGCCATTAGAACGGAACAGCGACCAGCCGCGCTGCTTCACCTGCAGGCTTTCCCGGATCTCTTCCAGCTCCTCCCGGGCCTGTTCGCTGCTGTTACGCAGCCGATCCAGCACCCGCTGCGCCTCGTTAAAGCGTCCGTGCGCCGCCAGCCAGCGCGGACTGTTGGGCAGAAACAGCACGCCGATAAACAGGATCACCGCCGGAATGGCGATCACGCCGAGCATCCCGCGCCAGTTACCGCTGTAGCTGAACGCGGTGTCTGAGAGATAGGCCACGACAATGCCGGTGGTCAGCATCAGCTGGTACATCGAAATCATTGAGCCACGAATACGTTCAGGCGCAATCTCCGCCAGATAGAGTGGCGCGGTGTAAGAGGCGATCCCAACCGCCAGACCCAGCATCACGCGGGCACAGACCAGCGACTCCACATCCGGTGAGAAGGCTGACCACAGCGAGCCAATGACAAACAGCGTCGCCCCCGCCAGCATACTTTTCTTGCGTCCCAGCTTTGATGACATCCAGCCCGCCGCCAGTGCGCCCAGCGCCGCGCCAAACATCATCGAACTCACTACCCACTCCTGCTGATGGTTAGTGATCTGCAAATCCTTCGCCAGAAACGGCAAGGCACCTGCAATGACGCCGATATCCAGACCAAACAGCAGGCCGGACAGCGCAGCCATAAAACAGACGAACCAGGTAAAGCGGTTCTGTTGATTTCCCGATTTTTTTGCCGCGACCATGCGAGTCTCCTTGCGGGGGTTCTGTGTCAATATTGTTAATGTTATGTAAACATAGTCGATGCCAGTGTGGGGGCGATCACACTTCCGGCTATCACCGGTGCCACACAGCATTGCTGCGATAAGAAAGCATCAGAGATCAGCGGGTTGGTTCAGGAGAGGGAAACTGCGGCCGGGGCACGATTACGCAAAACAGGGCGCGTCAGGTCAGGTTTTGCAACTGCCCGCCTGCGGCATTACACTGCCGCTTTACTGCTATTGATTGAAGGTGCTTATGTCTGAACCTTTCCAGCGTCAGCCGCTGCCTCTGCCGGGCGGCCATAAAAAAGTCCTGCTGCACTCCTGTTGCGCACCCTGCTCGGGTGAGGTGATGGAAGCGATGCTGGCATCCGGCATTGAATACACGATCTATTTCTACAACCCGAATATTCACCCGCTCAAAGAGTATGAGCTGCGTAAAGAGGAGAATATTCGCTTTGCTGAAAAATTTGGTGTGCCGTTTATTGATGCGGACTATGACCGGGATAACTGGTTTGAGCGGGCGCGCGGCCTGGAGTGGTCACCGGAACGGGGTGAACGCTGCACCATGTGCTTTGATATGCGCTTTGAACGTACGGCACTCTATGCCCATGAGAACGGTTTTCCGGTGATGACCAGTTGCCTGGGTATTTCGCGCTGGAAAGATATGAAGCAGATTAACAGCTGCGGAGTCCGCGCAGCGGCGGCGTATCCGGATCTGATGTACTGGGATTTTAACTGGCGTAAAGGCGGCGGGTCGTCGCGCATGATTGAAATCAGCAAGCGCGAGAGTTTCTATCAGCAGGAATATTGTGGCTGTGTCTATTCACTGCGCGACACCAATCGTCATCGCGTCACCCAGGGACGTGAGCGTATTAAGATTGGTGTGCAATATTATCAGCCGGATGAATCCTGATTAACCTGGATCGCGGAAAGCGTCTGCCGGCGCATATCCGCGCGCTGAGCGCGTAACAGGCCGGACTGTTACGCCACAGCTCTGCTTTATGCTTTCCGCCCGACCGTAACTGCACAGCGCACAGGGATCATCAACGTCGTCCAGCTGCTGCTTTGCCTCGTCCTTCATCAGACGTTTACGGCAGACGCTCGGCGTGCAACCCATAATCTGCTTAAAAGATCGGGTAAAAGATTGCTGGCTTTCAAAATGGTATTTCAGCGCCAGGCTGATGATGGGCGTGCGGCTGTTTTTTAAATCATGAACACTGGCGTTAAGCTTTTTCTTACGAATATATCGCGCCAGGGTTTCATTATGATAACGGGCAAAAAGTTTCTGTAAATACCACTTAGAGTAACCCGCCTTTTCTGCAATATCATCAACGCTTAAACGCTGATCCAGATTATTATTAATCCACTCAGTGATAGAGACGATCACGCTTTCGTTATATTTATTTTCGTTCATAGAACCCCCTGTTTGATTTAAGAAGATTCTAAAATATTTATCTTAATGTGCTTATTCTTTGCGTAAAGATTTTTCAGGATTTTAATCGTTATCTCTGAAGATATTCATTTGAGGGGGTGTTATTAATAAAAAAGATGAATTGTGATTAATCTGTTGGTAATTGTAGGTGAATGAATAAGTGGTTCCGCGGGACAATAATCAAAATGAGCCGTGAGTCCGCAGCCAGACTCACGGTTTACCTTGCCGGAATCTCTGTAATCACGGCTATAGCACGGCACATCAATAGATTTTTGGCTGCGACATGCCAGGCTTACGGCTCACCTTTAACCTGGAGAACCCCCCGGATGAGCCCGACATACGCGCTGAAAAAACCGCTTGCCGCCTTGCTCACCTCGCTGGCGTTATTTGCTCATGCGCCTGCCAGTGCCGCTGGTGTGTATGGCGAACAGCTGGAAGGATTTCAATACCCCTATCCGTTGCAGCATTTTGATTTTAAATCCCAGCAGCAGACGCTGAGTATGGGCTATATGGATGTGAAACCGGCGCAGCGGGCCAACGGCGAAACCGTGGTGCTGATGCACGGTAAAAACTTCTGTGGCGCGACCTGGGAAGAGACCATTCGCGCACTCAGTCAGCAGGGATATCGCGTTATCGCGCCCGACCAGATTGGCTTCTGCAGCTCGACCAAGCCAGCCAGTTACCAGTACAGTTTTCAGCAGCTGGCAGATAACACCCATCAGCTGCTCGCCCGGCTGGGTGTGAAGAAGGCGGTGATTATGGGTCACTCCACTGGCGGAATGCTGGCAACACGTTATGCGCTGATGTACCCGGAACAGACGCAGAAGCTGGTGCTGGTTAACCCGATCGGGCTGGAGGACTGGAAAGCCAAAGGCGCACCGTGGCGATCAGTGGATCAGTGGTATCAGCGCGAACTCAAACTCAGCGCAGAGGGCATTAAGAAGTATGAGCAGCAAACCTACTATGTCGGGCGCTGGAAACCTGAATATGACAAGTGGGTTGATATGCTGGCCGGACTCAACAGCGGGCCAGGCCACCAGAAGGTGGCATGGAACTCCGCCTTAATCTACGACATGATCTTCACTCAGCCCGTATTTTATGAATTCGGCGATCTGAAAGTGCCCACCACGCTGATGATCGGCACCTCTGACACGACTGCCATCGGCAGTGATATCGCCCCGGCAGAGGTGAAAGCCCGGCTGGGTGATTACGCGGTACTGGGGAAAGAGGTCGCAAAACGCATTCCGGGGGCGCGCTTAATCGAATTCCCCGGTATGGGACACGCGCCGCAAATGGAAGAACCGGCAAAATTTAACCAGACGCTGCTGGACGATCTGGCGCGTCCCTGAACCGTCAGGCGCTGCGGCGCCTGACCTTAGATCGCCACGCGTTTCTGCTTTTTACTGAGGTACATCTGCTCATCGCTGTCGTGCAGCAACTGCTCCAGCGATTGCGGATGCGCCGCGTCAAACTCCACGACGCCGGACGAGAATTGCAGGCGGTAACGGCGGTTCAGACTGACTGATTGCTGTTGCAGATAACGGTCAAACTGCAGCAGCAGCGCTTCGCTCTGCTGCTGCTGCAGACCATTAAACAGCACCACAAACTCATCGCCACCCAGACGGGCAAACAGATCCGAATGCTTGAACACCACTTTCATCGCATCGGCAAAGTCCATCAGCGCGCGGTCGCCTTCACGGTGGCCCAGCGAGTCATTAATCTGCTTAAATTTGTCGAGATCGAGAAAGGTCAGGCAGGCGGGCCGGTTTTTCAGCCGGCACTCGTTCAGCACCATCTGTCCCAGCGTCATAAAGCCGCGACGATTGGTGATCTGCGTCAGTTCATCACAGGTGGCAGTCTGAAAGGCGACCAGTTCCGCTTCGGCCATGGCGGCCAGGTCGCGCATCGTGGCCTGATCCTCTTCATTAAACTGACGCGGTTCACGACCAATGATACAGAGGGTACCCATTTTAGCGCCGCCCGGTGCCCGCAGCGGACAGCCGGCATAAAAGCGGATATGCGGTTCGCCGGTAACCAGCGGATTATCATAAAAACGTTCATCTTCTGCGGCATCTTCAACGATCATGATCTCATCCTGCAGGATGGCATGACCGCAAAAGGAGATGTCGCGGGGCGATCCTGCGGGTTCATAGCCCTGAGCGGATTTAAACCACTGATGGTCAGCTTCCAGCAGGCTGACTAACGCGATAGGAACGTCATACAGGCGGCGCGCCAGACGGGTTAAACGATCAAATCGTTCTTCCGCTGGGGTGTTCATTATGTTCAGCGCACGCAACTGCGATAAACGTTGTGCCTCGTCGGCAGCGATTTCAGGTGCTTTCATCACAGAGCCCTTTATTTTTTTAGCTCAAGCCAGGTTCTGGTGTTTGCCTTACGGCGAAGAAGAAGAGCGTGACATAGCCATCACGCTCTTTATAAGGAGGGGATCAGAGCACTTTTTGTTCGGCGAGATCAAGGGCGAAATAGCTGAAAATCAGGTCTGCACCGGCGCGTTTAATCGCACCCAGGCTTTCCAGCACCACATTGCGTTCATCAATGGCACCAGCCTGAGCGGCAAACTTGATCATCGCGTATTCACCACTCACCTGATAAGCCGCCAGCGGCAATTCGGTACGTTCACGGATATCGCGCAGGATATCCAGATAAGCACCTGCCGGTTTCACCATCAGTGAATCCGCGCCCTGCGCCGCGTCGAGCAGCGATTCACGGATCGCTTCACGGCGGTTCATCGGGTTCATCTGGTAGGTTTTACGGTCGCCTTTCAGCGCCGTTCCGGCCGCTTCACGGAACGGGCCGTAAAACGAGGAGGCGAATTTGGTGGAGTAGGACATGATGGCGGTCTGAGTGAAGCCCGCCGCGTCCAGTGCCCGGCGAATCGCCTCAACCTGACCATCCATCGCCGCTGACGGGGCGATGAAATCCGCACCGGCTGCGGCGGCAACGACGGCCTGCTTACCCAGGTTTTCCAGGGTTGCATCGTTATCGACGCCGTGATCACACAACACGCCACAGTGGCCGTGGCTGGTGTATTCACAGAAGCAGGTGTCAGACATCACGATCATTTCTGGCACGGTATCTTTGCAGATGCGGGACATACGTGCCACCAGACCGTTCTCGTTCCAGGCATCGCTGCCGGTGGCATCGGTGTGGTGCGAAATACCGAAGGTCATCACCGAGCGGATACCCGCTTTGGCGATGCGCTCAATTTCATAGGCGAGACGTTTTTCCGGAATACGCATCACGCCAGGCATCGCCTGAATCGCTTTGTAATCGTCGACTTCTTCTTCAACAAAGATGGGCAGAGCCAGATCGTTCAGGCTCAGTGAGGACTCCTGGAACATTTCACGCATTGAGGCGCTGGCGCGCAATCTTCTTGGGCGCTGGATAAGGGAATAATCAGACATTTTCATTCTTACGCAGGTGAAAAAAGTGACAACAGTTTACTCCCTTTGCCCGCGAGGGATGAAGGTTTGTGTGCGGTCAGGAGAGGGGAAAAGAACTCTCCCGCCGGGCGGCGGGAGAGCAGAACGATTACTCGTTGATATCCGGATGCTGTTGCACCAGGTTTTTACGTTTCGCTTCCAGACGGGAGATCTCTTCGTCGATATCTTCGATTTTGTGCTCGATGTTATCGTGATGTTCCTGCAGGATTTCGCGCGCTTCTTCCATATCAGAAGCCGCCGGTGTCGCGCCTTTCAGGGGCTTATTGGCAGTTTCTTTCATGTACAGACCGGTAATCAGACCAATCACTGCCACCACCATCAGATAGTAGGCTGGCATGTAGAGGTTATTGGTCGTTTCTACCAGCCAGGCAGCCAGCGTTGGCGTCAGACCGGCAACCAGTACCGAGATGTTAAACGCACTCGCCAGCGCACTGTAGCGGATGTGCGTCGGGAACATCGCAGGCAGTGAAGAGGCCATCACGCCAGTAAAGGCGTTGAGGATCACTGCCAGCAGCAGCAGACCACCAAAAATCAGTCCGAGTACGCCACTGTTGATCATCATAAAGGCAGGAATCGCGAAGATCATCAGGGCGATACTGCCGATGATGACAAACGGACGACGGCCGAAACGGTCACTCATCATGCCGATCATTGGCTGGACAAACAGCATACCGATCATGATGGCGATGATAATCATCACACCGTGGTCTTCGCTGTAGTGCAGGTTATGTGACAGGTAGCTCGGCATGTACGTCAGCAACATGTAGTAGGTGACGTTAGTGGCGATAACCAGACCGACACAGGAGAGCAGGCTGCGCCAGTGTTTGGTCGCAATCTCTTTAAACGATACCTGTGGACCATCCTGCAGGCCTTCGCGGTCGCCCTGTTCCAGTTTGTCCACGTGCTGCTGGAATGCCGGGGTCTCTTCCAGCGCATGACGCAGGTAAAGACCGATAATTCCCAGCGGCAGCGCGACGAAGAACGGCAGACGCCAGCCCCACTCAAGGAAACTCTCTTCTCCGATAATGGAGGAAATCAGCACCACCAAACCCGCACCGAGCACGAAGCCCGCAATCGAACCAAAGTCGAGCCAGCTTCCCATAAAGCCGCGTTTACGGTCAGGCGAATATTCGGCCACAAAGATTGAGGCACCGGTATATTCACCGCCCACCGAGAAGCCCTGAGCCATCTTCGCTAACAGCAGCAGAATAGGTGCCCAGATGCCGATGGAGGCGTAGGACGGTATCAGGCCGATACAGAAAGTACTGACCGACATGATGATGATGGTGATGGAGAGGATTTTCTGACGACCATATTTGTCGCCCAGCATACCGAAGAACAGTCCACCCAGCGGGCGAATCAGGAAAGGAACAGAGAAAGTGGCGAGCGCCGCTATCATCTGAACGCCCGGCGAAACGTCCGGGAAAAAGACCTTACCCAGCGCATAGGCCACAAAGCCATAAACACCGAAGTCGAACCACTCCATCGCGTTGCCCAGAGAGGCCGCGGTGATGGCTTTACGTAAACGGGTATCATCGATGATAGTCACATCATCGATCCCAATTGGTTTTACACGCTTCCTACGCAATTTCATAGAATTACCCTGTATTGGAACACGAAAGTCCTCAACGGCGCGAGCCGGGTGTGAGTCGTTCAGACCGCTGCGTTGAGAAATTTAAGCATAGCCGTAAATAAGCACTGTTTATGCGCCGGCAGACACAATAATTACTGTTGTGATTATTGCGAACAGCGACAGAGTATACCGTTTTTGTGTGATATCTGTCATGTTTGGGCTACATCCGGCCTGTTTTTACAACAAATAGAGCTGTTTGCAACCGCAGAAAAATTATCACTGAGCGTGACGACCGCCGTTTTTTTCAGCAAAACAGGGTCAAAGAGGGGGAAGTTACGAGGCATGCTGGCACCGGAAGCGGTTATCCGCTTTGCATCACAGGGCGGAGAGCAGAAAGATGAGTGAATGTGGCTCGACTGGCGGTTCAGCTGCCATCTGCTCTGGTTCAGACGTCGGGTTCCTGCCGGGTCTGAAGAGCCAGCTCCCGTTCAATCGGCTGTTCGCCCCGATCGGTCAGCCAGGCAACCAGCGCCGTGTTGTCCATCGGGCGGGCATAATAATAGCCCTGGATAAAGACCACGCCGCGCCGTTGCAGATAGCTGAACTGTAACGCGGTCTCAACGCCTTCTCCCAGCACCTCCAGCTCAAGCTCATGGCTGAGCTGGATAATCGCGTCCAGCACCGGCGTTCTGCCTTCCAGGGATTCAATCGCGTTGATAAAGCCGCGATCGATTTTCAGATAATCTATCGTGAAGGTCTGTAAATAGCTCAGCGAACAGTGTCCGGTCCCAAAATCATCAATCGCGACCTTCATGCCGCAACCACGTAACTGCTCCAGCTTGCGTGCCACCTCAGCGCCATCTTTGATCAGGCTGCGTTCGGTCAGCTCCAGAGTAATCAGGAACTGCTTATCTTTGATCCGTTCGGCAAACTGCAGCATATCGTCGACAAAATCAGGATGCTGCAGATGATCCGCCGCCACGTTAATGGCCAGGTGGAAATGGGGCTCAACCTGCCACGCCTGCACATCCTCTGCAATTAAATCGAGCAGATGGCGGGTCAGCGGCACAATCATGCCTTCCGCTTCTGCTGCGCCGATAAAAATATCTGGCCGCACGCCTTTACCGTCGGGCGTTGTCCAGCGCAGCAGAGCTTCAGCGCCGCTGCAGCGTTGCAGCCGGTTGTCATAGACCGGCTGATAGTGCGCCCTGAACTGGCCGCTGGTGATGGCCCGGCGAATCTCATCGCGCCATGAAATACGCCGTTTCAGCCAGTTCGCCATCAGCATCATCAGCAGAATAGAGAAGATAGCGGCCATCGGCATGATGATAAACATCACCTGACGCCAGGCCGAGATCAGTTCAGAGGGTGAGGCAATGAGGGTGACAGAGAGCGGATAGCGATGGGAGATAGCCTGATAAATCATGGGTTCAAACCAGCTGGACGCGGCGATGTGCGGATCGCCAAACGAGATCGGCGCGCCGCCGCTGAACGTCATGCTGAAATGATAGAGATGGCTGCTGCTGATCGCGCGCATAAAATCGATCAGATACTGGCCATCAATCACTGCCCAGAATCCCTCGCCATCGGGCAAATCGCGCATAAAAATCACGGCCGGACGATTCGGTACGCCCGATGTCCCGGCAATGGACAGACTCCACCAGGCTTTTCCGGTAACCGGCGCGTCACGCATGATCATCTCTTTCAGCAGGCCTGGGCGTGAACCATACACCGACGAGCAGGCGATGTGATCCTGCTCCATTTTACCGATCGCACGAAAATAGGGGTTTAGCGAGCCAATGCGCTGCAACTGGTTTTCAATCTGGCTGCAGGGCTGATGATGAAACTGGCGCAGCACGGTAATCATATCCCAGGCGCTGTCGCTCATTCTCTCAGCCTGAGATAACAGCGTATTCGCCGCGGTGACCTGCTGCTGATGCACGGTGTGGCGCGCATCCAGAGCGGTGAAAAAAATGCCAATAATCAGAGGCAGCACGCCGGAAATAATAATCACCAGCCTGGCGTAGTCGCGTTTTCGTTTCAGTAGCGGCACCGCTGAATCCTCTGAGTATTATTGGTGTTATGCGGAGGTGCTGATCAGTGGCGCAGCATAGCATCTCTCCGGGCGGTGCAGATTAGCGTTTTTGCGATCAGGAGAACTGACTAAGGTCAATTATCGACCAGACATTGCATTTTTTGACAGATTGTTTGGTTTTCGTTGCGATGCAGCAAAACAATCAGGTGAAAACGGGAGGCAGGCAGGGCAAAAGGCCGATCCGCCGCAGTGGCCAGGAGAGACCCTGGCCCGTCACAGGGCGGGCGCAGGGCAGGACGTTTTATTTAATCGGCAAAATAGATCTGTTTCAGCGCTACTTCAACGCCGCGCAGTTCGGCAAGGCCTTTCAGGCGGCCAATGGCGGAATAACCGGGATTGGTGCGCTTATGCAGGTCGTCCAGCATCTGATGGCCGTGATCGGGACGCATGGGAATCGCCCGCAGGTTGCCCGCCCGACGGCGGCGCTGCTCTTCCGCCAGAATAACCTTGATCACGCTGACCATATCGACGTCGCCCGCCAGATGCGCCGCTTCATGGAAGCTGGCCGGGTTTGCCTCGCGTTTCGTGGCGCGCAGATGGATAAAGTTAATGCGGTCGGCATAGGTTTCCGCCATCTCAACCAGCGCGTTGTCGGCACGCACGCCATAGGAGCCGGTACAGAAACAGAAACCGTTGTGCAGGCTGTCCACGGTTTCTTTCAGCCACTGCATATCTTCCTGGGTAGAAATAATGCGCGGCAGGCCCAGAATAGGACGTGGTGGGTCATCCGGATGCACCGCCAGTTTAACGCCCGTTTCCTCCGCAACCGGCACGATGGCGCGCAGGAAGGTGGCCATATGCTCGCGCAGTTTCGCTTTGTCGATGCCGTCATACTGCGTCAGCTGCGCCTGAAACTGCTCCAGGGTGTAACCCTCTTCGGCGCCTGGCAGACCGGCGATAATATTGCGCACCAGAGTGCTTTTCTCTTCTGCGCTCATGGCGGCAAAGCGCTGAGCGGCGGCCTGCTGCTCGGCAGCGCTGTAATCCTGCTCGGCCCCCGGACGCTGCAACAGATAAAGCTCGAATGCCGCAAAAGCGTCGGCGTCGAAGCGCAGCGCTTTTGCGCCATCCGGCAGCGTCCAGGCGAGGTCGGTTCGGGTCCAGTCCAGCACCGGCATGAAGTTGTAGCAGACGGTATCAATGCCGCAGGCGGCCAGATTGCGTATCGACTGCTGATAATTGGCGATATAGCGAAGGTAGTCACCACGCTGGGTTTTAATCGCCTCATGGACCGGGATGCTCTCTACCACCGACCAGACCAGACCTTTTTCCGCCAGCAGTGCCTGACGCGCTTTAATCTCCTCAACCGGCCACACCTCGCCGTTAGGGATATGGTGCAGCGCCGTGACAATGCCGGTCGCGCCCGCCTGACGCGCATCATCCAGTGAGACCGGATCGTTGGGGCCGTACCATCGCCATGTATGTTCCATTTTTACTCCTCAACTGTGATGTGGCCCAGTGGTCAGGCCGCTGGACCAAGAGTATGATAGTGGACAAAACAGGGCCGTGATCCGGATCGCAGCATGACAAACTGCATCGGTGAAGAGATCGCTTTTAAGTGCAATCAGAGGAGAGGGTGATGACGCTGCCAGTAATAAAAACCGAGCGCCTGTACCGTCAGATCGCCAACGTCATCATGGCCGGTATCACGCGCGGTGACTTTGTGGCAGGTGGTTTGCTGCCACCGGAGCGTGAGCTGGCAAAACAGCTGGGTGTCAGTCGTTCATCAGTGCGTGAAGCATTGATTGCGCTGGAGATGACCGGCTGGGTCGATATCCGCACTGGCAACGGCGTTTACGTCGCCCAGCCGTTGCCGCAGGCTGCGGTTCCGCAGGAGAGCGAAACCTGCAGTCTGCAGGATCTGTTGCAGGCGCGTGAAGCCTTTGAGGGGATGCTGGCAGGATTTGCCGCACGTAACGGCACCACCGTTCAGCGTGCAGCACTGCTGGCGCTGACCGCTGAACTGCAGCAGTACAATGAAAACGACGCGGCCTTTCTGGAGCAGGACAAGCGCTTCCATCTGCTGATCAGTGAGATGAGCGGCAATGATGTATTACGCGACCTGCTGGAGCAGTTATGGAACCGGCGCCACAGCCCGCATGTGCAGCGACTGGAGCGCCATTATGCCGATAACAGCTTCGCGCAGGAGATGAACGCTGACCATCAGCAGATCGCCAATGCGATTGTGGCGGGCGATGAAGCAGCGGCCCGTCAGGCGATGGAGAGCCATCTCCAGCACGTGCAGCAGCGGCTACTTGGTTAATGCCCGCGCCCGCTTGGGTCGTCCTGTGCCCAGCATAATCGCCAGACGGCTGCCGCCTGGCGTGGTTTCCATCAGAATTTTAGTAATGCTGGTGAGCGGCACCGAGAGCAGCATGCCGACCGGACCGAGCAGCCAGCCCCAGAACACCAGCGACAGAAACACCACCAGTGTCGATAAGCCAAGACCGCGCCCCATCAGGCGCGGTTCCAGCATATTGCCAAACACCATATGAATCGCGGTAAACAGCGCCGCCACCATCGCGGCATCAAACAGGCTGTTCAGTAACAACGCCTGCAGGAAGGGCGGGATACCGGCGATAATCGGGCCGATATTGGGAATAAAGTTGAGGATAAACGCTACGACACCCCATAACAGCGCAAACTTCACATCCAGCAGATAGAGACTCAGCCAGACTGCGATGCCGGTTATCAGACTCACCAGGGTTTTAAGCGCCAGATAGTGCGTGACGCCTTTCAGCGCTTTATGCAGTCCGGCGATGCGAATTTTCGGATTCACCAGCGCGTTGCGCATTTTATAGGGCAGGTGATGGACCTCAAACAGCATAAAGACCACGGTCAGCACCAGCAGCACGGTATTGGTCATCGCGCCGGAAAAGCCGCTAAGCGCCACGGTAGCCAGGTTCATCATGGTATTAGGATCGAAACGCTGTACCAGCGCATCGGTTGAAATATTAAGATGAAAGCCCGCCGCCAGATGTTGCAGTACCGTCATTTTCTGCTCCATGGTGGCGCGCAGTTGCGGATAGAGATCGGAAAACTCGCTCATTGAGCTGGCAATAATGGCACCCAGCAGCACGAGTGCGCAGAAGATCACCGTGATCACCAGCCCAATCGCCAGTCCACGGCGGAAGCCACGCCGCATCAGCATCGTCACCAGTGGATTCAGCACAATGGCAAAGAACGCCGCCAGCAGCAGCGGAACCAGAATATCGGACGCTGCCCGAACCCCGGCGAGGATAATGACCAGCATCGCCAGTTTTATCAGAATATTTTGTCCGATCTTTTCCCGTTGCAGCTCGCTCATTCTCTCTCTCATAACGTAATTTGGCTGTTGAAAGTGTAGCTGAAACAAAATTAACAATCTGATTTATCAGAGAAACGGTAAAGCGTGGTGGCAGGTGGATGATGTAATCAGCGCCACAGCACTCAGCTATCGCGGCAGAGCAGCAACTCCCCATTGTGCCGGTTTTTACCCGGCTTTCTGCTGCACGTGCGGGCAGGGGCAGCCGCCCGATAACCGTGTCATTAAGAGGCACCAGTGGTGAAAGCGGGTATAGTTAAAGGATAAACCTTATCATTCAGCCAAATACGAGCGCGAGGACTCATGCCTGAACAGCCTGCAGCGGAACCGAACACCCCATCCGGAAACCTGAACATCTCTCTGCTGATCCTCTCTATCGTGGCCTACAACTTTGCCAGCTATCTCACTATCGGTCTGCCGCTGGCGGTATTGCCAGGATGGGTGCATGACCAGCTGGGCTTCAGCGCATTCTGGGCGGGCCTGGTGATCAGCCTGCAATATGTGGCGACGCTGCTGAGCCGCCCACACGCCGGACGCTATGCCGATCTCTGGGGGCCAAAGAAAGTGGTGGTGACCGGCCTGGTGGGCTGTCTGATCAGCGGGTTATGTATTTTGCTGGCGGCGCTCATCGAATCACCGCTGTTAAGCCTGACGCTGCTCTGCGTGGGCCGCTTGATTCTGGGCGTGGGCCAGAGTTTTACCGGCACCGGCACCTCGTTGTGGGGTGTGGCGCGGGTGGGTTCGCTGCACATTGGCCGGGTTATCTCCTGGAACGGCATTGTCACTTATGGCGCGATGGCGATTGGTGCGCCGCTCGGCGTGGTGATATTCCGGGCGGGTGGCCTGCTGTGGCTGTCGCTGGTCATTGTTGCTATCTGCGTGGTAGGCATCGTCTGCGCGGTGCCGCGTCCGGCCGTAAAAGCCAGCCGGGCCAGACCCCTGCCGTTTCGTGCGGTGCTGGGGAAAATCGCCGGTTTTGGTGCGATTCTGGCGATGGGTTCGGCGGGTTTCGGTGTCATCGCCACCTTTATTACCCTGTTCTATCAGGATAAAGGCTGGGAAGGGGCCGCCTTTGCGCTCTCCCTGTTCAGCGGCGCTTTCGTCGGCGCGCGCCTGCTGTTCCCGAATGCGATTAACCGCCACGGCGGTCTGCGGGTCGCCAGCATCTGCCTGGCGGTTGAAGCCGCCGGGCTGTTTCTGGTGGCCGCAGCGGGTGATCCCTGGATGGCAAAAGCAGGCGCATTTCTGACCGGTGCCGGGTTCTCGCTGGTATTCCCGGCGCTGGGCGTGGTGGCGGTAAAAGTGGTGCCGCAGCAGAATCAGGGCAGCGCGCTGGCGACCTACACCGCCTTTATGGATCTGTCGCTGGGCATAACCGGGCCACTTGCCGGATTCATCATGACTTATGCGGGTGTCTCACGCGTCTACCTGCTCACTGCGCTGCTGGTCTGCGTCGCTTTTTTCTGCACGCTGCGCATGCAGCGGCGTCAGGCGGTGTTGCCGGCAGCAGACGATTCTTCAGGATAAAAAAAATGGCCCAGCAGCGGGCCAGAACGTCTTTTCAGACACAGATAAACCGATTAATAGTGCGCGCAAAGCGCAGAACAGGATTCAGGCTTGCAGCAGTTCAATACTGTTGCGGATCTGGCGTTCAACCTCCGCAGGGGTCCAGTTGCTGAGCTGACTGGAGAAAGGCTCAAAGGCATAAACGCCCTTATAGCCAAGCATCTCCAGCCGCTTCACCTGCACCACGCTCTTCAGTACATCGTTATCACTTAGCATGATGCGTTCTTCATCGGTCAGTTCGGCGGTCGGACGGCGATCTTCCACGCCCGAAAGGTGCACCAGACCAATCTGGTTAACATCAATGCCTGCTGGGAACTCCTGCTCAGCCTGCTCATAGAGATGATGGTGAAAGGTATCCAGCAATAACTTAAAGGGCACGTCCGCCGCGGCGATCAATTGCTGCGTTTGTACCGCCGAACGCAGCGAGCTGACCGGAAAACCCAGTGGCTCCACCAGACCCTGAATGCCATAGTGGGCAAAGCGCGGGGCCAGCTGCTGCATCGCCGCCTGGGTTTGCTGAGGTGACACGGCAATCCCCTCATTCAGCGGACACATGACCAGCGCCTTTGCACCAATCTGTTGTGCTGTCTGTAACAGTGCTTCGGCCCGGGCCAGTAGCGCGTCATCAATGCGGTTAAACGGATAGAGCGCATTAATGGTGATGATATCAATATGATACCTGTCGGTCAGAGCGCGCAGCTGATCGGTGCTGAGATCGTCAGTGACGCTGCCGCCCGGCATGTCATTACGCAGTTCAACCTTGCTCAGCCCCAGACTCTGGACCAGCTGAAAAAATGCCTCCAGCGAGAGCCGGGGCGCAATTTTGCGGTTGATACAGAAACGGGTTGGATCGATGGCCATGCACTGACTCCGGGACAGGAGGATGATGCGACCAAAGAGAACATTTATTTCATTAATAGTGAATAATGAAACGCAAATTATTAGATCAGCCTCGCATTAATTTCATATTCCGTTTCAGCCCGATGCATAAAGGCTGGATCGACTTCGCAGTAAAACGCCCAAACCACTCCCCGGCTATTACCCTGCTACGCTAAGGCTGGCAGCTATTAGTGGCCTCCCGTCATCGTGATGCCGCGAGAGACTAAGTAGCGGGAAAAATGCGATCTGTGCCGCTAAAATCAAATTTTCCAAAAAGAACCATTTGAAAAATTTGTTCCACTGTAATAGCTTCATAGCACGCTTTCAGGTTTGCCTGGTCAGGCAGTGTGGCAGGTCGCATGGTCCGTCTGCAGGGAACTTAACCATCTAAAGAGGCAACATCATGACAATCATAGGTAACTTTATTGGCGGTAAAACCACTTTCAGCGCCAGCAACGAAACCATTCCTGTTTACGATCCGGCAACCGGCAAAGTGGTACGTGAACTGACGCAAAGTACCGCTGATGAAGTGGCCCAGGCGATTGGTGTCGCGCATGACGCTTTTGCCGCCTGGTCGAAAACCTCGCCGCTGCGTCGCGCCCGCGTTCTGTTCAACTTTAAAGCCCTGATGGAGCAGCACCGTGACGAGCTGGCGGCGCTGATTGTCTCTGAGCACGGCAAAGTCTGGTCTGATGCGCTGGGTGAACTGACGCGTGGCATCGAAGTGATTGAGTTTGCCTGCGGGATCCCCCATCTGCTCAAAGGCGAATATTCCCCGAACGTCGGCAGCGGCGTTGACAGCTACTCGCTGATGCAACCGGTCGGCGTCGTGGCGGGCATTACGCCGTTTAACTTCCCGGCGATGGTACCGCTGTGGATGTTCCCGATAGCCCTGGCCTGCGGTAACACCTTTGTGCTGAAGCCACCGGCGCTGGATCCTTCTGCTGCAGTGCGTATGGCTGAACTGCTGACCGAAGCGGGCCTGCCCGATGGCGTATTTAATGTCGTACACAGTTCCAATGAAGATGCTGAGCAGCTCTATAAAGATCCGCGTATTGCCGCGGTGAGCTTCGTCGGTTCTTCTGGCGTGGCTGAGCATATCTATAAAACCGCCAGCGCCCACGGCAAGCGGGTACAGGCGTTTGGCGCGGCGAAAAACCACGCTATCGTTATGCCGGATGCCGACCTGGATGCCACCGTCAACGCCATTATGGGTGGTGCGTTTGGCTCTGCTGGTGAACGCTGCATGGCGCTGCCGGTTGTGGTCGCCGTGGGCGATGATACCGCCGACAAGCTGATCGCCCGTCTGACTCCGCTGGTGAACGCGCTGCGTATCGGCCCTGGCATTAATCAGGGCGCTGATGAAAATGAGATGGGACCGGTCGTTTCGGCGGCGCACCAGAAGAAAGTGCTGGGCTACATCGACAAAGGCGAGCAGGAAGGCGCGAAGCTGGTGGTCGATGGCCGTAACGTGCAGGTTGCAGGTCACGCCGAAGGTTACTACGTCGGCGGCACGCTGTTTGATCATGTCACCTCTGAGATGGTGATCTGGCGTGAAGAGATTTTCGGGCCGGTGCTGAGCATCATGCGCGCGCCGGACTACGACAGTGCGCTGCAACTGGTTAACAGCCATGAATTCGGCAACGGCAGCGCGATTTTCACCAGCAACGGTCACACCGCACGTGAGTTTGTGCAGAACGTTGAAGCGGGTATGGTCGGTGTCAACGTGCCGGTTCCGGTGCCGATGGCATTCCACAGCTTCGGCGGCTGGAAGCGTTCAGTGTTTGGCGCGCTCAATGTTCATGGACCGGATGGCGTGCGTTTCTATACCCGCATGAAAACGGCCACCGTACGCTGGCCATCCGGTCAGCAGACCGTGTCTGAATTCAGTATGCCAACCTTAGGCTGATTCATTTCAACGCTGATCCCGGTGCGCGACCGGCAGGATAATCTGCCGGTCGCTTTGTTCGCTGGCACCGCGCCCGCGAGCCCACCGCAGCGTCAATCGTGACAGAGAGGAGTATCAGGATGTCTTTACTGTCGAAAGCACAAGCCCCTGACGCGCAGGGTCGTATTCAGCATGTGACGCCTGAGCGCGCCGGCTGGCGTTATGTGGGATTTGATGCCTATTTGCTGAAGAAAGGGGAAACCCTGCGTCTCAGCAGTGGTGATAAAGAGCTGTGTCTGGTGCTGGTGGCCGGGCTGGCCTCCGTAAAAACCCGCCATGCTGATTTTCCCGGTATCGGTCAGCGCATGTCGCCTTTTGAGCGCGTACCGCCTTATTCCGTTTATGTGCCGCATGATGATGAAGTAGAGGTTTACGCTGACAGCGATCTTGAGCTGGCGGTCTGTAATGCGCCCGGTCAGGGGAATCTGCCTGCGCGCCTGATTGCACCAGCCGATGTTGGTGTTGAGCATCGCGGAAAAGGGCGCAACCAGCGCCTGGTTCACAATATCCTGCCTGACAATGAACCGGCTGATAGCCTGCTGGTGGTGGAAGTCTATACCAACGAGGGCGATACCAGCTCTTATCCCAGCCACAAGCACGACCAGGAGGAGAGTGAAAACGAAACCTACCTGGAAGAGACCTACTATCACCGTTTCGATCCGGAACCTGGCTTTGCCATGCAGCGCGTCTACACCGACGACCGTTCCCTGGATGTCTGTATGGCACCCTATAATCGCGACGTGGTGATGGTACCGCGCGGCTATCATCCGGTAGCGACGCTGGCGGGATACAATAACTACTATCTGAACGTGATGGCGGGGCCGGTGCGGCTGTGGAAATTTACCTGGGAGAAAGATCACGCCTGGGTGAACAGCGACAGCTATCCGCGGAAAGCATAAGTCTTCGCTGAAAAATAAACAGCAATTACGGTTTATAACCCGCGTTCATATCAGTAAAAAAGGGCAGCCTGTCGCGCTGCCCTTTTTTGTGTGTGGAACTCAGCTGGTTTTTGCGTTGTTCAGTGCCAGCGAAACCGCCAGCGTCTGTGCCAGGCAGAGTGAAGCGACCTGCGAACGGAAGCCATCGACCTGCGCTTCACGTACCACAAAGCAGACATCGCTGAAGGCGGCCAACGGACTGACCTGACTGTCGGTAATGGCAATCTGATGCGCACCGCGTTTGGCACCCATTTCAACCACCTCGACCGCTTCACGTGCATAAGGCGAGTAGCTGATCGCAATCACTACATCTTTCGGGTTTACCAGGCTGAGCTGCTCGGTAAACATCCCGCCCAGGCCATCAATCAGGAAAGCGCGGCGCTCCAGATGACGCAGCGCGTAGACCAGGTAGGAGGCGACGCTGAAAGAGCGGCGCAGGCCGATAACATAGATATTCTCAGCCTCATTCAGCAGTTTCACCGCTTTGTTCAGCTGCTCAGGATTAACCTGCATCGCCAGCTGCTGCAGCGCCTGGCTGTTAACCATGGTAAAGACGTTGAGGATTTCCGCCGGACTTTCAGGCGCACTGGCGCTGTCGTCCGTGGAGGTCTGGCGAAACAGGCGAGCGCGCTCGGTATAGTTGACCGTCTCCTCCATCAGATGCTGACGAAAAACCTGTTTCATTTCGTTGAAGCCGCTGAAGCCAAAAGCATTCGCAAAGCGGATCAGCGTCGACGGTGGCACATCGGCCTGTTGAGCAATCGAGGCGACGGTATCGAAAGCAATACTGTTACTGTTATCAAGGATGTAGCGCGCAACCTGTTTAAGACGCTTGCTCAGCGTTTCGTAGCGGCGACGAATATCGTCCTGCAAGAGAGAAAGTTGGGTGGGATTATTGTTCATCACTTCTGCCCGTATAATTAGAATAATGGCTGCATAATGAGCGCTATAGTATCAGATGGATGGAAAATTTCATTTCTTTGCGTCAACGACGCGGTTTATTTCATGGCTTTATGAAATGGTTCACAGATTAGCCTCAGCGCCCGAGGCGCGCCTCTGCACAGGTTATAACAGGATGAAAACCGGCGTGGAAAGTCAGTGAGGAGAAGAGGGATGCGAGTAAAAACGCCATCCCGGGTGTGATGGCGTGAGATTGTTGAAAAGTGTGCCCCTTCCAGCTGTAAGACTGTGCAGGCTCAGGTAACACGGTCAGATCGGAAAGTCGCTAAAGCCATCCCTGGCCGCTCGGCCCGCGCCGTCCCTGGCGCGGGACGCTTTCCTCCTCTGACCGTGTTACCTGCGCATTGAGCTTATTCGTTGCGGCAACATTCACCCTGCTTTGAATGAGTCAGCAGTCTGAGGCTATCCTGGTTGAGACAGCCTCTGGCAGAGCAGGAAATCAGGCGCGTGCAGCGCGCCAGTACTCAATCAGTCGCAGATAGTTGCCTTTAACCGTCTCAATCAACGCCTGATCGTCCAGCTCCCCCTGTAACCACTGGCGGGAAGGCTGACCAAAGATAGTGCGGCCTACCGCAAAACCTTTCACCCAGGGCGCTTTGGCCGCCGCGGCGAAGCCCGCTTTAAGCTTCTCTTCGGGCGCATCCAGACCGAGTAACAGAATGCCGCGACAGTGGGGATCCTGCTGCTCAATCAGACCGCTGATCGCCTGCCAGCTTTCCGCCGACAGCGGTGGCAGTTTCCACCAGTCAGGCTGGATGCCCAGACTGTAGAAATGGCTCAACATATCAAAGTAATACGTTTCATTCTTATCCGGATTGTTGTCAGGCAGAATCACTTCCAGCAGCAGCTCATGACCGCTTTTGTTACAGCCGTTCCAGACGTCGAGCACCAGCTCATCCTGCTCTTTACGCAGTTCAGCACTATCATGTGGATGATAGAAGACCAGACATTTCACCACGTGTTCGGCAGGCCAGTCGATCAGCTGCGAGCCGATGTTGCCATGTTCCAGGCGCAGCGGCCGCGAGCTCGGCAGCTCAATCGGGCGGCCAATCCACCAGTTCTTACCGGTGATGGCGTTCAGCGCCTTCTGACCGTAGGTCGTATCCGCCAGAATCCCGCTTTTATTCTCTAATCCTGCCTCTCTGGCAGCCTGCTGAGCGGCTTCCAGCAGCAGCAGTTTCAGTTCCGGAATGCGGCTCTCGTCCACGCCCGCTTCCTGCGCCATATCCGCCAGCTGTTTGCGGTGGTCGAAGGCGAAGACATTCAGCTCCGGCCACTGCTGCTTGCGGGTAGTCACGCGGTGCAGATGGTTCAGACGGTTGTCGAGATCGGGACGCTTCACCTCTTTGTCGCGACTCAGGAAATCATCCAGCTCCGCTTTGGTTGGCATGGCGGGCGCACAACCGTGGCGTGATACCACCAGCGCTCCACAGGCGTTGGCGTAACGGCACGCCTGAGTCCAGCCCTCATCATTCAGCCAGCCGCGCAGCAGGCCAGACATAAAGGCATCGCCCGCGCCCAGCACGTTGAGAACCTCGACGCGAACGCCCGTGTGCAGTTCAGTCTGTTCCCAGCTATCCGGGATCTCGCCTTCAAACACCACGCAACCCAACGGACCGCGTTTGCAGACCAGCGTCGCCTGACTCGCCTGACGCACGTTTTTCAACGCGGTCAGGGTGTCGGTGCTGCCACCGGCAATATGAAACTCCTCTTCGGTGCCGACGATCAAATCGAAATAGTGCACCACTTCCTGTAACTGCTGCGTGACCTGTGACGACTCAATGAAACGTGTTTCACCGTCGCCCAGAGAGGTCAGTCCCCACAACACCGGACGGTAATCGATATCCAGCGCCGTGCGCAGGCCGTTGCGGCGGGCGATATCCAGCGCTTTCAGCACCGCTTCGCGGGTCTGAGGATGAGATAAGTGGGTGCCGGTAACCGCCACGGCGCGCGCAGAGGTAATAAAGGCTTCATCGATATCGTCCGGAACCAGGCCCATATCGGCGCAGTTATCGCGGTAGAAAATCAGCGGAAAAGTCTCTTCATCTTTGATGCCGAGGATCACCAGTCCGGTCAGACGCTGCGGATCGGTGATTAGCGCATCGGTGTTACAGCCTACGCGCTGCAACTCTTCACGCAGAAAGCGACCATTATGCTCATCTCCCACCCGCGCCAGCATCGCCGATTTCAGCCCCTGAATCGCGGTGCCATAGGCGACATTGCCTGACGAGCCGCCCAGATATTTAGCAAACGAGGTGACATCTTCCAGTCGCGCCCCGATTTGCTGGCCATAAAAATCAACGGCGATGCGCCCGATACAAATCACATCAAGCGGTTTCTGTTGTGTACTCATACCTGTGGTTTCCTTCTGTGATTAGCAGCGCTGGCGGGCGTAAAGACCGACACCAGTTACGCTCTGCTTCCGGGTCTGTAGGTGTCTGACTGGCTATGAGGGGAGTATGAGGAATAAAAATTCCATATTCAATACGAAATGAAATATCCATCGCAATTTTGTGAACCAGGTAAAACTCCTGATTGCCGCCCGCCTGCGCGAACTCTGCCAGCGTGATGTGCGGTATGTCAGGGTTGTGAAGGGGATCGCAGGAATCCGCACGCCAGTCAGGCAAGCTGCTGCATTGAAATGAATTTTTTCATCAGGCACCACTCTCTGTTAAACGTTCCAGATTTCCCCACTGCAATCGCCCGCCAGACCTGTTGCCGTCATTAAATTTGATCTCACTCGCAAAATGAAATGTTTCTTCTGTAATCGTGTTTTATGAAAAATATATTTGTTTATAATCGCCTCACGTTTCAGTTATTCAGGTCGCCTTTTCCGCCGATGACAACGCCTGGCGTGCTGTCGCGGAAGTCGGGGTCCACCAGCATGTAAGGAAGAATATGGGCACTATCAGACTGACCACGGCACAGGCGCTGGTTAAATTTCTTGATAATCAATTCATTGATGTCGATGGCGTTGAGACGAAGTTCGTAAAAGGCATCTTCGCCATTTTCGGACATGGCAACGTGCTGGGGCTGGGCCAGGCGCTGGAACAGGATAGCGGCGATCTGGTGGTCTACCAGGGCCGTAATGAGCAGGGTATGGCTCATGCTGCCACCGGCTTTGCGCGCCAGTCGCTGCGCCGCCAGATTATCGCCTGCAGTTCGTCTGTGGGGCCTGGTGCGGCCAATATGATCACCGCCGCGGCGACCGCGACCGCCAACCGCATTCCTCTGCTGCTGCTGCCAGGCGACGTCTTCGCCACCCGTCAGCCCGATCCGGTGCTGCAACAGATTGAGCAGAGCTACGATCTCAGCATCAGCACCAACGATGCCTTCCGCGCCGTCAGCAAATACTGGGATCGCGTCAGCCGCCCGGAACAGCTGATGTCCGCCTGTATCAACGCCATGCGCGTACTGACCGATCCGGCAGAAACCGGCGCGGTCACGCTGTCGCTGCCGCAGGATGTGCAGGGCGAAGCCTGGGATTACCCGGACTACTTCTTCCAGAAACGGGTGCACCGTCTGGATCGCCGCCTGCCGGTGGCGGCGCAGCTGGCAGATGCCCTGACGCTGATTAACCGTAAGCGCAAGCCGATGATTATCTGCGGCGGCGGAGTGAAATACTCCGAAGCGGGCGAGGCGCTGCGCCAGTTTGCCGAGCGCTATCAGATTCCCTTTGCGGAGACGCAGGCGGGCAAAGGCACGCTGGTCTCTGACCATCCGCTGAATGTCGGCGGCGTGGGCGAAACCGGCTGTCTGGCGGCTAACCTGCTGGCGAAAGAGGCCGATTTAGTGATCGGCATCGGCACCCGCTACACCGACTTCACCACCGCGTCGAAATGGATTTTCCAGCATCCCGATGTCAGCTTCCTGAACATCAACGTCAGTAACTTTGACAGCTACAAGCTCGATGGCGTGCAGCTGCTGGCCGATGCCCGCGAAGGGCTGACCGCGCTCACCGCCGGGCTGGCCTCGCAGCACTACAGCAACGACTGGGGCAACCAGATTGAGCAGGCGCAGAGCCAGCTGCTGAAAGAGACGCAGCGCGTCTACCAGGTGGAATATCACGATGGCGACTTTGTGCCGGAGATTGCGGATCATCTCGACCGCGAAGCGGTGTTCGCTGAGTTTAACCGCCTGACCCAGTCGCTACTGACGCAAAGCAGCGTGCTCGGCACCTTAAATGAGCAACTGCCGAAAGACGCAGTGGTAGTGGCAGCGGCGGGCAGTCTGCCGGGCGACCTGCAGCGCGTCTGGCGCACCAAAGATTACAACGCCTACCACGTTGAATATGGCTACTCCTGCATGGGTTATGAAGTGAATGCCGCGCTGGGTGTGAAGCTGGCGCAGCCGCAGCGCGAGGTCTATGCGCTGGTCGGTGATGGCTCCTTTATGATGCTGCACTCAGAGCTGGTCACCTCGATTCAGGAAGGGGCGAAGATCAACGTAGTGCTGCTGGATAACATGACCAACGGCTGCATCAATAACCTGCAGATGGAACACGGTATGGACAGCTTTACCACCGAGTTCCGGTTCCGTAATGCGGAAGGTGGCAAGCTGGACGGCGGCTTTATCCCGGTCGATTTTGCCGCTATCGCCGCCGGTTATGGCTGCAAAACCTATCGTGTGACCACGCTGGAGCAGCTCAAGGCGGCGCTGGAAGATGCCCGCACGCAGACGGTTTCCACCCTTATCGACATCAAAGTGCTGCCAAAAACCATGATCCACAAATATTTCAGCTGGTGGCACGTCGGCGTGGCGCAGGCCTCGAAGACCGAACGTTCTCAGGCGGTGGCGGACAAGCTCAACAGCCATCTGGATCAGGCGCGAAAATATTAATTTCAGGGCCGTGCCACGGCCCGTTTTGCTCTTCTCCGTACGAACCCTACACAGGTGTAATTATGACTTTGAAACTTGGCGTCATCGGTACAGGTGCAATTGGTCAGGAACATATTCGTCGCTGCAGCCATGTGTTGCAGGGTGCACAGGTGGTTGCCGTCTCTGACATTAATGTCGAAGGCGCGCGTGCCGCACTGCAACGCCTGAATATTGAGGCGAAGGTATTCGAAAATGGACACGACGTGATTCAGTCTCCGGATGTTGATGCGGTGCTGGTCACCTCATGGGATCCGACCCATGAAGAGTTCACCTTAGCGGCGATTGCCGCCGGTAAACCGGTGTTCTGTGAGAAGCCGCTGGCGATGAGCGCTGAGGGCTGCCGCCGGGTCGTGGATGCAGAGATTCAGGCGGGTAAACGCCTGGTGCAGGTCGGCTTTATGCGTCCTTACGATGCGGGCTACCGTGCACTGAAAAAAGTGATCACCGATGGCGATATCGGTGAGCCGCTGATGCTGCACTGTGCGCACCGCAACCCGACCGTGCCGGAGAACTACACCACGCCGATGGCGATCACCAACACCCTGATCCACGAGCTGGATGTGCTGCGCTGGCTGACAAACGATGACTATAAAACGGTGCAGGTAGTCTTCCCGCGCGTCACCTCGAAGTCACACAGTCAGCTGAAAGATCCGCAGATCGTGCTGTTTGAAACCCAGAAAGGGGTTCGCATTGACGTCGAGATCTTCGTTAACTGCGCTTACGGCTATGACATCCAGTGTGAAGTGGTGGGTGAAGAGGGGATTGCGCGCCTGCCAGAGCCCTCTTCGGTGCAGCTGCGCAAAGAGGCCCGCCTGTCGAACACCATTCTGGTGGACTGGAAAGATCGCTTTATCGAAGCGTATGACGTTGAGCTGCAGGCGTTTATCAACGACATCAAAGCGGGCCAGTTGACCGGTCCTTCTGCCTGGGATGGCTTTGCCGCCTCAGTCGCCGCCGATGCCTGCATTAAAGCGCAGAACAGTGGTGCGATTGAGCCGGTAGAGATGCCGCCGCGTCCTGCTTTCTATAACTGATTTAGCTGTCTATGCGGCATGGCCGCTCTCCGCCTGGGAATAAGATAATGAACAAAGAGAATGTAAAACTGGCGATCGCCCCGATCGGCTGGACCAACGATGACATGCCGGATCTCGGCAGTGAGAATACCTTCCAGCAAACCGTCAGTGAGATGGCGCTGGCTGGCTTTACCGGCAGCGAAGTAGGCAGCAAATATCCCCGCGATCCGGCGATCCTGAAACCGATGCTCGACATTCGCGGCATCGAGATCTGTAACGCCTGGTTCAGCACCTTTTTCGCCAACGGCGACAAACAGAAAACCATCGAACAGTTCATCGAGCATATGAACTTCCTGCATGCAATGGGCGCGCGGGTGATTGGCTGTTCCGAGCAGAGCAAAAGTATTCAGGGCACCGGGCTTGCGGTGTTTGAAGAGAAAGCCATTTTCAGCGATGAAGAGTGGCAGTTAACCGCGGAAGGCTACAACGAACTGGCCCGCATCGCGGCGGAGAAGGGGATGCGCGTGACGCTGCATCACCATATGGGCACCGGCATTCAGACCACTGAAGAGATTGACCGGTTTATGGAGATGACCGACGAGCAGGTCGGTTTGCTCTATGACACCGGCCACGTCTACTACTCCGAAGGCTCCCAGCAGAAGATGCTGGCGGTACTGGAGAAATATCTGCCGCGCATCTTCCACGTTCATCTTAAGGATGTGCGTGATGAGGTGGTCGCCGAGGTGCGTGAGAAACATCTCTCGTTCCTGGAAGGAGTGAAAAAGGGCACCTTTACCGTACCGGGCGATGGCGTGATCGACTTCAGACCGGTGTTCGAAATCCTGGATGATTACGGCTATAAAGGCTGGATGGTGGTTGAAGCGGAGCAGGATCCGGCACTGGCCAATCCGTTTGAATATGCGGTGAAAGCGCGGAAATATATTCGCGAGAATGCAGGTTTATAAAAAGCCCTTCTGACCGAAGGCTGGCTTCCCCGTGCAGGGAAGCCAGCCTTTTGTTTTACTTCAGCGTAATGCTTTTCACGATGTTGTCAGCATCGCTCTGCGCCTGCTGCTGATTATCACCTGGCAGTGTAATCTGCAGCGTCACCAGTTTGCCATCCACTTTCGCCAGAACCACTGAAGACCATGAGGTCTGGTTGTTGGCAGAGATCACCGTATCCAGCTGCTGTGCGGGCTGATCTTTCAGCGTCACAGATTTGTTCGACACCACCTGCAACTGCGGATCGCGGTTACGCTGCTGCTGTTCCATACGCTGCGACAGCACATCCAGACCATCATTGGTCGGGTCACCGGCAATCACAATAATGGCGCGGGCACCGGTTTCATCCGCATAAACGTGCATGTTAGTGGTCTGCGAACCCAGTTTACCGCTTTTATCGGACATGCCTGGTGGCAGCGAGAAGCTCAGTTTGCCATCCATCAGCGTGACGGTTTGCGCCGACTGACTGGCGCTGACGCCGTTGTCATTCGCCGCTTCATCTTTCTTCTGGTCACAGGCTGCTAAGCCGAGTACCAGTAAACCCATTCCTACATATTTCACCAGGTTGCGCATCAGAATCCCTTTTTAAGTTTCCAGTCAGGCATTAATACAACAGGAATCAGGTTGCAAACGCAACCTGATGATTGTCAGAAGATCTTAGCGGATAGTAGTGGAAACCGTATGGGCGCTTAGCCGAAATTGACCTGGCGGGCGGTCTGGCGTTCAGCCAGACGCTTCAGCGCCGCGTTGAGCAGCACGCCGTAGGCGGGCAGGAAGAAGACCATGCAGATCAGCACTTTGAAGCTGTAATCCACCAGGGCAATCTCAACCCAGTGCTGCGCCATAAACGCATCGGGGCTTTTATAGAAGGCGATAAAGAAGAAGGCCAGCGTATCGCTGATATTCCCCAGGAACATGGCGCAGCCCGGCGCAATCCACCACTGTGGCAGGCGACGCAGACGGTTGAACACGTGAACGTCGAGGATCTGACCCAGCGCGTAAGCCATAAAGCTGGCGCAGGCGATACGGGCAACAAACAGATTCATCACTTCCAGTGCCTGCCAGCCCTGCCATTCACCCTGATAGAACAGCGCCGAGACACTGTAAGAGATAAACAGTGCCGGGATCATCACGGCCAGAATAATGCGTCGGGCCAGTGGTGCGCCAAAAATACGCACGGTGAGATCGGTCGCCAGGAAGATAAACGGGAAGCTGAATGCACCCCAGGTGGTGTGGAAGCCAAACACTGAAATAGGCAGCTGAACCAGATAGTTACTCGAAGTGATCACCAGCAGGTGAAACAGCGATAACCAGAAAAGCGCATGCATGCGCTGACGCGAAGAAAATGCGAGCATATTCAACCTTTTTAATGTTGGGGTGAGGGAACCCATTGCGGGACGCCGTTCGGGCAGCGCCTGGCAGTTTTATGAGCAAAAAGCGGCGGCATCTTACCGCGTTGTGCTTTTTATGCAATGGTTAATTTTAGCGCAATCGTTATCGCCTTGCTTCACCGCCAGCACGCGCTAGAATGAGCGCCCTTTACCTGAACCGAGTTGATTATGAGCGATGCTTTTTCCTCTGCCGATCATCAGCTGGATGCCCGTGGCCTGCGTTGCCCGGAGCCGGTGATGATGGTGCGCAAAACCGTACGCAGCCTGCAGGATGGCGAGACGTTGCTGATCATCGCCGATGATCCGGCCACCACGCGCGATATTCCCGGCTTCTGCCGCTTTATGGAACATGGCTTGCTGGCGCAGCAAACCGACACGCTGCCCTATCAGTTTCTGATCCGCAAAGGCATGGCGGGTTAACGACAGCCGTACAGGCCGCCGTTAACCTCACTCTTCAGATCAGAAGCCGCCTGCTCAGGCGCGGCGACGCAGTAACCGCAGCGCGTTGGCGGTGACCAGCGCGGTCGCACCCGAATCCGCCAGCACCGCCAGCCAGAGTCCGGTCAGACCCAGCAGGGTTGTGACCAGGAAAATCGCCTTCAGCCCCAGCGCAATACCGATATTCTGGCGGATGATACGCCGTGTCCGGCGTGCCAGCGCAATCATCGGAGCCAGATTGCTGAGCTGATTACGCGTCAGGGCAGCATCGGCCGCTTCCAGTGCCACATCGGTGCCGCTGCCCATCGCAATGCCCAGCGTTGCCGCTTTCATTGCTGGCGCGTCGTTAATGCCATCCCCAACCATCGCCAGCGGCTGTTGCTGACTCAGTTCACGGATCGCCGCGACTTTATCGGCGGGCAGCAGACTGGCGCGATAATCAATATCGAGCTGGCGTGCAATGGTCGCCGCAGCGCGCGGATTGTCGCCGGTCAGCATCAGGCTCTCAATACCCAGCTTTTTCAGCGCCTTTAACGCCTCGACGGCGTCGTCGCGCAGCTGATCGCGCAGAGCCAGCGCACCCAGCGCTTCGCCATCGCGCATCAGCACCACCAGAGTTTCACCTTCAGCTTCCTGTTGCGCTATCTGCGCATTTTGCTGCGGCGTCAGACCGGGTGCATGGCCGGGCGTCAGCAGCTGAATCTGCTGGCCAGCGACTTTCGCGCTGATGCCGCGTCCCGCCTGCACCTGCTGATCCTGCGCGTCAGGAATCACCAGATCACGCGCCTGCGCGGCCGCCACGATAGCGCTGGCCAGCGGATGGGTGGCACCCTGTTCCGCAGCGGCGCTCAGCGCCAGCATCTCTGACTCGCTGGCCGTACCAAAGCGCAGGATCTGCGTCAGCTGTGGCTTGCCCAGCGTCAGAGTACCGGTTTTATCAAACGCCATTCTGCGCACCGAACTCAGCCGCTCCAGCGCCGCACCGCCTTTGATCAGTGCGCCCTGTCGCGCCGCCGCAGCCAGCCCGGAGGTAATGGCGGCAGGCGTGGAGATCACCAGCGCACAGGGGCAGCCAATCAACAACAGTGTCAGCCCTTTGTAGATCCAAGGCTGCCAGTCGCCTGCGCCGAGCAGGGGCGGCACCACCATCACCAGCAGCGACAGCAGCATGACCAGCGGCGTGTAAATACGGCTGAACTGGTCGATAAAGCGTTCGACCGGCGCACGATGCGTTTCCGCTTCTTCAATCAGTTGCAGGATACGGTCGATCGCGCTTTCACCCGGCTTCGACACCACTTCCAGCATCACCAGGCGATCAACGCTGGTAGCACCGGCGAGGATTTTTTCGCCGCTGGCCCGCGTTACCGGCAGTGATTCACCGGTTAGCGCGCTCTCATCGAAACTGGCAAGCGGGCTGATTAAGCTGCCATCGACCGGCAAGCGGCTGCCCGCCGCGACTTCAATCACATCGCCGGGTTGCAGCGCTGCGAGCGGTACCTCAGTACGTTTGCCCTGTTCAAGGCGGATCGCCGATTCAGGCCGCAACGCCATCAGGCTGGTAACGCCGCTGCGCGCCCTGGAAGCGGCATAGCTTTCCAGCTGTTCGCCCAGCTGAAACAGCACCAGCACCATCGCGGCTTCAGCGTGTGCGCCAATAATCAGCGCGCCAGCTGACGCCAGCGTCATTAATGTCTCAATGGTAAAAGGCGATCCGCTGCGCAGACGCTGCCAGGCGCCGCGCGCCACCGGGACCAGGCCGACCAGCGTGGTCAGCACAAACAGCCGATCGCCCCAGACGGGCGCGAACTGGCTGAGAATGCTGCTGGCAAGCACCAACAGCGCCAGCAAAATCAGCATCCGGTTATGCTGCCAGCCCGGCGTAGCGGGGGATGTGGCCGACGTGGCTGATGGGGTTGCGAGCTGGAAGCCGGCTTTTTTCACCGCCTGTTCAACGGCGTTTTGTACGTCCTGGTCAGCGTTGACCACCAGTTTCTCGCTGCTGAACAAGACACGGGCGTCGGTCACGCCACTCACCTGACGGACAGCGGTTTCAATGGTGCGGGCACACGACGGGCAATCCATCCCGCTGACCTGCCAGCTAAAGGGATAACTGTCGGCACCTCGCCGGTCGCTTTCCTCAGCGGTGTCGGCGTCGTTGCCAGGGCTGCAGTGACTGTCACAGCAACAGCCTGCCGTCTCGGCAGGTACAGGCGTCGCGGCGTGAATAGAAAGGGAGAGGGGTCGGGCCTGGCGAACCTGGCACAGCGGTTTTGCTGCGGCGTGACTGGCACGGGGTTTGCCGCAGCCACAGGCGTGATGTTGATGCATATGACCTCCAGAGTGTAAGGATAGTGGGATGAGCAACGCAGCCCATCCCCTATCCTACACTCTGGAGTGAACTCCAGAGTCAAGGCTATTTTTTCAGACGACCCACAACGAGCGCACGATCATAAAGTGACCGGCGAAGTAGCAGGCGGCGACAATCGCGCTGTCGGCGGTAAAGCGGCGGCGATAGTGTGAGATAAACCAGACGGCGTTTGCCAGCAGCAGCAGACCGGCACCCACCATGATCGAGAAGCTGTAATCGGTCGGGCGGAAGAAGTACTGCTCGGTCGCTATCCAGGTCATCACCAGCGTCATGCCGATAAAGGTGCAGACAGGCCAGCGCAGATCTTCCAGTCGGCTCCAGATGATGCCAATCAGGGCGGCACCGATGATGAGCAGCGTCAGCGGAATTGGCCAGAAGAAGGTCATGGTCATGCTGGCGGCGAAGCAGAGGGTATAAAGCAGGTGCGACAGGAAGAAAGCCCCGATGGCATAGAGCATCTGCTGACGCGGCAGCAGCGTTAACGCATCACCGACCAGCGTCGCGACCAGACCGGCCAGAATCAGGTAGTCCGTAGTCTGCAGCACCGGTGCCTGCCAGGCCAGCCCGACAAGCAGCAGCAGCGTGACCGGCTTAAATAACCAGCGTTGCCATTGCGGGCCGCGATAGGTGGCGTCGACATAGAGCCAGCCGGAGAAAAGTACAGCGAGGAAAGACCAGAGCATTGTTTCTCCCTTTTTTGTTCAAAATGGTGAAAGATCCCAAAATATCCCTTCCAGTTTAGGTTAAGCCTCTGAGATGTGACAATCAGGCAACTCTGGTTGTATGCTTTGCCGCCTGATTAATCATCCTGCAGGCACAAGAACGCTATGAGCAAACCGCCGCTAATCTTTATCATCGTTCTGGCGATTATCGCCGTGCTGGCGACCCGTCAGTTCATTAAGCAACGCCGGGAAGTGGCGGTGAATGACGCTTCACCCGAGCGTTCTCTGCAGGCTGAGGTCAAAACCAAACGTGAATTTCCTGCACCCAATCGCCGTTCACGGCAGCGGGAAGTGATCGCCGGGGAAGAGATGCGCTACGAGGTGCTGTTTCACCCGCTGAACGGTGCCAGCGACATCAAAGTGCAGCTTAAAGAGGCGGAATATCATCAGCTGGACAAGGGCGCCAGAGGCGAGCTGAAGATGCAGGGCACGCGCTTTATCAGCTTCACACCCCGGCAGTAACCGGCGGGCATCGCGCCCGCCCGGGATTATTTCTTGCGTGGGAAGTTTTTCTTCTGCCAGGCGACCAGTTCGAACACCCCGAACAGAAACACTTTGGCCTGGGTGACGCGGTCAATCGGCGGCGCATCTTTGGTCTGCGTGGTGCGCAGTAACACCAGCTGCAGGCCATGCATCAGGATCATGAAAATCAGCGCAACGTTGATAAAATAAGTCAGCGGTTTCGGGTAGGGATGAACCAGGTTAGCCAGCAGAAATCCCCACACGCATAGCATCAACAGACGCCCCAAATTAAGTAACATCCTGCGTCTCCTGTTGACGTTGATACAAACGATAAGCCACTTGTCCGGCTATTTTCTCGCGATAAAGATCCCACTCTGGCGGCACCGGCGGTGCGCCATTTTCCACTTCACTTTCGACGTAAATCAGCGCCTGATCGGCCAGCCAGTGATTCTGCTCCAGCAGCTGTAACGTCTGTTCCAGCAATCCCTGACGAAACGGCGGATCGATAAACACCACATCAAAGGGTTCACCTGGCTGTGCCAGCCAGTTTAACGCATTGGTCTGAATCACGGTGCCATTACTGGCGCGCAACGTCTGCAGATTTTTTGTCAGCTGCTGCGCCACCGGCCGTTCCAGCTCGAGCAGCGTCGCCGATCCCGCGTAACGCGACAGGGCTTCCAGTCCTAATGCGCCGCTACCGGCAAAGCAGTCGAGGCAGCGCGCCTCTGGCAGCACCGGGGCCAGCCAGTTAAACAGCGTCTCACGTACCCGATCGGTGGTCGGGCGCAGTCCGGCGCTGTCCGGCACCGGCAGTTTGCGTCCGCGCCACTGGCCGCCAATGATGCGAATCTGCCCGGCACCGCCTGTACTGCGGGGGTTTTTATTCATCTTGCTCACAACTCGTCATAATTTGTTGCGTAGTTTAACGGGCGAATCGGTGAGAAGAAACGTTAAAAAAGGGTGCTGTGGTGAGCTGGCTGGAAAGTGTTAGACTACTGAGTTGCTGAAGTCATGCATTATTCTGCGGTTTACGCCGGTCTGGCGCTGACCAACTTTCATTGATTTACCCCTGGAAACCACGCGCGACCGGGACAAAGCCATCGAGGAGTGTCGTCACACAATGGCAAAAGAGAAAAAACGTGGCTTTTTTTCCTGGCTGGGATTTGGCAAAGAGGAAGAGAAACAACCTGTAGCGGAGGAGCAGACACAAGAGGTCGCAGAACCCGCACAGCAGCAGGCAGAACAGGACGCCCCTGCATTAAGCCAGGCTGAAGCGCAAGCGGAAGAGACTGTCGTTATCACCGAAACGGTGGCCGGGCAGCAGCGTGAGGCGGAAGTCACCGCGGCAGCGCCGCACGAGTCAGCACCCATGGTGCTGGATGAAGCTGCGCCGATTGAGGCCGATCCTGAAGCGCTACTGGAAATCACCGCACCTGAACATGACGCGACGCCGGTTATTGACGCCGACGACGTGGTAAAACCAGCCGTTGATGCGGAACCCGCCGATGCGCCGTTAAGCGAAGAAGAGCTGACCGCCCTGGCACTGGGCGACGCCCCGATCGTTGAAACCCCGGACAGCGAAGCGAACGCGCCATTAAGCGAAGAAGAGCTGACCGCGCTGGCGCTGGATGACGCCGGGATCGTTGAAACCCCGCACAGCGAAGCCGAAGCGCCGTTAAGCGATGAAGCGCTGACGCCGGACGAAGCTGCGATCGTTGAAATATCGGACAGCGAAACGGAAGCACCGCTCACCGAAGAAGAGCTGACCGCACTGGCACTGGGCGAAGCCGAAGTCACCGACGCGGAACCGGCAGAGACATTATCCGATACCGTCAGCGATCTCCCGCTGGCCGCCGCGCCACTCATCGTGCAGGAGCAGGAGCGTCCAAGCAAAGAGGGCTTCTTTGCCCGCCTGAAGCGCAGCCTGGTGAAAACCCGTCAGAACCTCGGTTCCGGTTTTATCAGCCTGTTCCGTGGCAAAAAGATTGATGATGAGCTGTTTGACGAGCTGGAAGAGCAGCTGCTGATTGCGGATGTGGGTGTGGATACCACTCGCCGCATCATCACGCATCTGACCCAGCAGGCAAACCGCAAGCAGCTGCGTGACGCGGAAGCGCTCTTCGGCCTGCTGAAAGCGGAGATGGCCTCGATTCTGGCGAAAGTGGATGCGCCACTGGACGTCTCAGGCAAAACGCCGTTTGTGATCCTGATGGTTGGCGTCAATGGTGTAGGTAAAACCACCACCATCGGTAAACTGGCGCGCCAGTATCAGGCTGAAGGCAAATCCGTGATGTTAGCGGCTGGTGATACCTTCCGCGCCGCGGCTGTTGAGCAGCTGCAGGTGTGGGGTCAGCGCAATAACATTCCGGTGATTGCTCAGCACACCGGTGCAGATTCCGCTTCGGTGATCTTCGATGCTATTCAGGCGGCTAAATCGCGTGGCGTTGACGTGCTGATTGCCGATACCGCGGGTCGTCTGCAGAACAAATCGCACCTGATGGAAGAGCTGAAAAAAATCACCCGCGTGATGAAGAAACTGGATGATTCAGCGCCACACGAAGTGATGCTGACGCTGGATGCCAGCACCGGACAGAATGCGGTCAGCCAGGCCCGACTGTTTAATGAAGCCGTTGGCGTGACCGGGATTGCGCTCACCAAGCTGGATGGCACCGCCAAAGGCGGCGTGATCTTCTCGGTGGCCGATCAGTTCGGTATTCCGATTCGCTACATTGGTGTCGGTGAAGGCATTGAAGATTTACGGCCGTTTAAGGCGGAAGATTTTATTGAGGCACTGTTTGCCCGAGAGGACTAATTAGGATGATTCGCTTTGAAGAGGTCAGTAAGGCATATCTCGGCGGACGTCAGGCGCTGCAGGGGGTAGATTTCCGTCTGCGTCCCGGCGAAATGGCGTTTCTGACCGGCCACTCCGGTGCCGGTAAAAGTACCTTGCTGAAGCTGATTTGTGGCATTGAGCGCCCGAGTGCCGGAAAAATCTGGTTCAGCGGCCATGACATTTCCCGTCTGCGTAACAGCGAGGTGCCTTTCCTGCGTCGTCAGATCGGCATGATTTTCCAGGATCACCACCTGCTGATGGATCGTTCGGTTTATGAAAATGTGGCGATCCCGCTGATTATCTCCGGTGCCAGCGGCGAAGACATTCGTCGTCGCGTTTCGGCGGCACTGGATAAAGTGGGTCTGCTCGACAAAGCGAAAAGTTATCCGATTCAGCTTTCTGGCGGTGAACAGCAGCGTGTGGGCATCGCCCGTGCGGTGGTGAATAAGCCCGCCGTGCTGCTGGCCGATGAACCGACCGGTAACCTTGACGACGCGCTGTCAGAAGATATTCTGCGCCTGTTCGAAGAGTTTAACCGCGTCGGCGTCACCGTCCTGATGGCGACGCATGACAGCGGTCTGATTGCCCGACGCAACTACCGGATGATGACGCTGAATCAGGGACGTCTGCACGGAGGCCACGATGGTCAATAAACGCATTAAACGTCCGGCTGCGCCGAAAGCGAAGCAGCAGTCGAAGAGCAAAGCGCTGAAAGGCGGCTGGCAGGAGCAGTGGCGCTATGCGCTGCGCGGCACGCTTTCTGATATGTGGCGTCAGCCGCTGGCCACCCTGCTGACGGTGATGGTCATCGCCATTTCACTGACGCTGCCCAGCGTCTGCTACATGGTGTGGAAAAACGTCAGCCAGGCGGCAACGCAGTGGTATCCGGCGCCGCAGTTAACCGTTTATCTCTCCAAAACGCTGGATGACACGGCGGCAGAAAACGTGGTGGCGCAGCTCAAGCAGGTCGAAGGCGTGGATAACGTCAACTACCTGACGCGGGAAGAGGCGCTGAACGAGTTCCGCAACTGGTCAGGCTTTGGCGGCGCAATGGATATGCTGGAGCAGAATCCGCTGCCTGCGGTGGCCATCATCACGCCTAAGCTCAATTTCCAGAACTCAGACACCATGCAAAGCCTGCGCGATCGGGTAACTAAAGTGCAGGGCGTGGATGAAGTGCGGATGGATGATAGCTGGTTTGCGCGGCTGGCGGCGCTGACCGGGCTGGTGGGGCAGATCGCCTCAATGATTGGCGTGCTGATGATCGTGGCAGTGTTCCTGGTGATCGGTAACAGCGTCCGGCTCAGCATCTTTGCCCGACGCGACACCATTAACGTGCAGAAGCTGATTGGTGCCACTGACGGCTTTATCCTGCGTCCATTCCTCTATGGCGGGGCGCTGCTGGGCTTCAGCGGGGCGGTGCTGTCGCTGCTGCTGTCGGAAGTGCTGGTGCTGCGTCTGCAGTCCGTTGTTGCCAGCGTGGCGACGGTATTTGGTACCACCTTCTCGCTGGAAGGCTTCTCGTGGGATGAGGCGCTGCTGCTGTTACTGATTGCGGCAATCATCGGCTGGGTGGCTGCGTGGCTGGCAACGGTACAACATTTACGTCGATTTACGCCGCAGTAAACGCCTGCAACATTTTTTTGTTATAATGGTCCTCTGCTACCGATGGTGGGTGCAGAGGATATTTCCCCTCTTCCCTTCCTGTCATCTGTGTGTAAAATATTCACCGCTATAATTGAACTTGTGGATAACTTTACCACTCTAAGTAGCACAGATTGCTTTCGGATTTCGCGCGACGTTAACGTAATGTATCGTCTGCGCAGGGAAATGTGCGGCAATTCCACTAAATTTGTGAGGGTTTGAATGACCAAAGAAATGCAAACTTTAGCTATTGCTCCTCTTGGCAACCTGGAGTCTTACGTCCGGGCTGCGAATACCTGGCCGATGCTCTCGGCAGAAGAGGAAAAAGCGTTGGCTGAACGGCTGCATTACCAGGGCGATCTGGATGCGGCAAAGACGCTGATCCTGTCTCACCTACGCTTTGTAGTTCATATCGCTCGTAATTACTCCGGCTACGGTCTGCCACAGGCTGACCTGGTCCAGGAAGGCAATATCGGCCTGATGAAAGCGGTACGTCGCTTCAACCCAGAAGTGGGCGTGCGTCTGGTTTCGTTTGCCGTGCACTGGATTAAAGCGGAGATTCACGAATACGTGCTGCGTAACTGGCGTATCGTGAAAGTCGCGACCACCAAAGCACAGCGTAAGCTGTTCTTTAACCTGCGTAAAACCAAGCAGCGTCTGGGCTGGTTCAATCAGGACGAAGTCGAGATGGTTGCGCGTGAGCTGGGCGTAAGCAGCAAAGATGTGCGTGAAATGGAATCGCGTATGGCCGCGCAGGATATGACCTTTGATATGTCTGCCGACGACGAGAGCAGCGAAGGCCGCTCTATGGCACCCGTGCTTTATCTTCAGGATAAAACCTCTGACTTTGCTGACGGCATTGAAGAGGATAACTGGGATGCGCACGCGGCTGACAAGCTGAGCTATGCGATGGAAGGTCTGGATGAGCGTAGTCAGCACATCATTCGCGCCCGCTGGCTGGACGAAGACAATAAAACCACGCTGCAGGAGCTGGCCGATCAGTACGGCGTGTCAGCCGAACGTGTCCGGCAGCTGGAAAAGAACGCCATGAAGAAACTGCGTATGGCGATCGAAGCGTAACGCACTTCGACATCTTAAGGGGCGACTTTATGTCGCCCTTTTTGTTTTTCTGCGCCTGACTATTCTACCGCCATTATCCAGCCGTCACTCTGCGCCCTGAAGCCACACGCCTGCATAAAGGCTGCCCGCACCTGCTGATCGTCACTGCCATCATCGGCAATCCACCAGTCCGCTATCGACCCATTCTGCCTGATCGTCTCCTCCAGTAAATATTGTCCCACCCCGCGTCGGCGCGTGACATCGCGCACCGACAGCCGGTGAATTTTGCCGTGGATCCCGGCGATTTCCAGCTGCAAACCCGCCAGTAGCCGGTCGTTAAAACGGGCAGCATAGAGACGATGGCGCTCATCCAGCTGCTGCTCCAGTTGTTCAATCTCCAGATCCGGCCAGACTTTGCCAAGATCGATGCGGTCCTGCGCGGTCAGCGTGGTTAAACGCTGGATAGTGAGCTTCATAACAAAAACCTCTGTAACAGGGGAAAGTGCAGCGAAAATGTACAACCAGAGTGCTACCACATTTTCATCAATAAAACAGGTCAAAAGATGGTCGGGATGCCAGGATGATAGTTGTAAACAGGGAGAGCGTGCGATCAATCCAGCATAACTCGCTGGCAAAGCGGTGAAAAACCGGCCGTTGCCTCCAGTGTATTATGCTGTTTCACTCAGTCAATTCTGAATATGTCAGTTGATTTACAGAAGAAACTTCCTGTTTAATAACCTGAAAAATAAAGCCTTATTAATAAAAAATGTCAGAAAAGTACGCTAACTCATTCATGCTTAATCAGTTTTCGACTTTATCTGACAGCACAAACACTCACAACATACACGACAAAACAAATGGGGTAGTCAGGATGAAAATGAAAGGTCGCGCATTACTGGCGGGATGTGTAGCACTGGCGATGAGCCATGCGGCGCTGGCTGAAGATATCAAAGTGGCGATTGTTGGCGCAATGTCTGGCCCGGTGGCGCAGTACGGCGACATGCAGTTCGCCGGTGCGACTCAGGCAATTGAAGATATCAACGCCAAAGGCGGTGTTAACGGCAACAAACTGGTTGCGGTGAAGTATGACGACGCCTGTGACCCGAAACAGGCGGTTGCGGTAGCGAACAAGGTGATTAACGACGGCATCCGCTACGTGATCGGCCATCTCTGCTCTTCATCCACCCAGCCCGCTTCTGACATCTATGAAGATGAAGGCGTGCTGATGATTACCCCGGCGGCGACCGCCCCTGACCTGACTTCCCGCGGCTATAAACTGATTATGCGCACCACCGGTCTCGACTCCGATCAGGGGCCGACCGCCGCGAAATATGTGATGAGCGAGCTTAAACCGCAGCGCATCGCCGTAGTGCATGACAAACAGCAGTATGGCGAAGGCCTGGCGCGCTCCGTACAGGAGAGCCTGAAAAAGCAGGGCGCTAATATCGTGATGTTTGAAGGTATCACCGCTGGCGATAAAGATTTCTCTACGCTGGTCGCGCGCTTCAAGAAAGAGAACGTCGATTTCGTCTATTTCGGCGGTTACTACCCGGAAATGGGCCAGATCGTGCGTCAGGCACGTGCTGCGGGCCTGAAAACCCAGTTTATGGGACCGGAGGGCGTGGGTAACGCCTCGCTGTCGAACATCGCCGGTGCCGCTTCTGAAGGCATGCTGGTGACCCTGCCAAAACGCTACGACCAGGTTGAAACCAACAAACCGATCGTTGAAGCGCTGAAAGCGAAGAAACTGGATCCGACCGGACCGTTCGTCTGGACCACCTATGCCGCACTGCAGTCACTGGCAACCGGCATGGAGCGCAGCAAGAGCGCTGAGCCGGACGCTATCGTCAAAAACCTCAAGGAAGGTGCCGCGGTGCCAACCGTGATGGGCAACCTGAACTGGGATGAGAAAGGTGACCTTAAGGGCTTTGAATTCGGCGTCTTTAAATGGCATGCCGATGGCACCTCGACCGCAGTGAAGTAAACCAGGCTGTTTTGTGGTGAGCGGGAGGCCCGTTAACCGGTTTCCCCTGACCAGCGACACGAACGCCTGGTGCTGGTCTGCCAGGCGTTTTTTGTACCCCGATCGCCCATGATCGGTTAAGTAAGGGTCAAGGTATGTCCGAGCAGTTTCTCTATTTTATTCAGCAGATGTTTAACGGTGTGACCCTGGGCAGCACCTACGCGCTGATCGCCATCGGTTACACCATGGTTTACGGCATTATCGGCATGATCAACTTCGCCCACGGCGAGGTCTACATGATCGGTAGCTATGTCTCCTTTATCGTGATTGCCGCCCTGATGATGATGGGCATCGACACCACCTGGCTGATGATTGCGGCCGGCTTTGTGATGGCGGTAATTATCTCCAGCGCCTACGGCTGGAGCATCGAGCGCGTCGCCTACCGGCCTGTGCGCTCGTCCAAGCGCCTGATTGCGCTGATCTCCGCCATCGGGATGTCGATATTCCTGCAAAACTACGTCAGCCTGACGCAGGGTTCACGTGACCTGGCGCTGCCGAGTCTGATTACCGGACAGTGGACGGTAGGCGAGAGCAACGGCTTTGCCGCCACGATTTCTACCATGCAGATAGTGATCTGGGTGGTGACGTTCCTGGCGATGCTGGCGCTGACCACCTTTATCCGCTATTCACGCATGGGCCGCGCCTGCCGCGCCTGCGCAGAAGACCTGAAAATGGCCAGCCTGCTGGGGATAAACACTGACCGCGTGATCTCGCTGACATTTGTCATCGGTGCCGCGATGGCCGCAGTGGCGGGCGTATTGCTGGGACAGTTCTACGGTTCAATCAACCCCTTCATCGGCTTTATGGCAGGTATGAAGGCATTCACCGCCGCCGTGCTGGGCGGGATTGGCAGTATTCCGGGCGCGATGATTGGCGGCCTGGTGCTGGGCATCGCCGAGGCGCTGACCTCGGCCTATCTCAGCACAGAATATAAAGATGTGGTCTCGTTTGCCCTGCTGATTGTGGTGCTGCTGGTGATGCCGACCGGGATTCTGGGCCGCCCGGAGGTCGAAAAAGTATGAAGACTTCCTTTATCAATGCCCTGATCTCCTCGGTGATGCTGCTGGTGCTCGCCACCTTCTTTATGGGGCTGCGCCTGAATCTGGACGGCACTAATCTGGTGGTGCAGAACGCCGGTAGCGTGCGCTGGAACTGGATCGCCACAGGCTGTGCGGTGGTGTTTCTGTTTCAACTGCTGCGTCCGGTATGGCAAAGCGGCCTGAAGAAAATCTCCGGTCCGGCGCTGGTGTTACCGGGTCTGGATGGCTCGACGCCGAAGCAGAAACTGGTGATGGCGGTGCTGATTATCGCCGCCGTTGCCTGGCCATTCCTGGTGTCACGCGGCACCGTCGATATCGCCACCATGACGCTGATCTACGTGATGCTCGGTCTGGGCTTAAACGTGGTGGTCGGCCTCTCTGGCCTGCTGGTGCTGGGTTATGGCGGTTTTTACGCCATCGGTGCCTATACCTTTGCGCTGCTGAACCACTATTACGGTCTCGGCTTCTGGCAGTGCCTGCCGCTCTCCGGCATAGTTGCCGCGCTGTTTGGTCTGCTGCTGGGCTTCCCGGTGCTGCGACTGCGCGGCGACTATCTGGCGATAGTGACGCTGGGCTTCGGTGAGATCGTGCGTATTCTGCTGCTGAACAATACCGCCCTGACCGGCGGGCCGAACGGCATCAGCCAGATCCCGAAACCGACGCTGTTTGGTCTGGAGTTTGGTCGTACGCCGCGTGAAGGCGGCTGGGATACCTTCCATAACTTCTTTGGGCTGAAGTACGATCCCAGCGACCGCATTATCTTCCTCTACCTGGTGGCGCTGCTGCTGGTGGTGCTGACGCTGTTTGTGATCAACCGGCTGCTGCGGATGCCGCTGGGCCGAGCCTGGGAAGCCCTGCGTGAGGATGAGATTGCCTGTCGTTCACTGGGCCTCAGCCCGACCCGCATCAAGCTGACCGCCTTTACCATCAGTGCCGCGTTTGCCGGTTTTGCCGGCAGCCTGTTCGCGGCGCGTCAGGGCTTTGTCAGCCCGGAATCCTTTACCTTTGTCGAATCCGCCTTTGTGCTGGCGATTGTCGTGCTGGGCGGGATGGGGTCGCAGTTTGCGGTGATTCTGGCCGCCATCCTGCTGGTGGTGTCACGCGAGCTGATGCGCGATCTCAATGAGTACAGCATGCTGGTGCTGGGTGGCCTGATGGTGCTGATGATGATCTGGCGTCCGCAGGGCCTGTTGCCGATGAAGCGTCCGCATCTGAAGCTCAGAACCGGTAAACAAGGAGAGCAGGCATGATTCAGCCTTTATTAGCCGTTGAAGGCCTGATGATGCGCTTCGGCGGTCTGTTAGCCGTGAACAATGTGGCGCTGGAGCTGCGTCCGCAGGAGATCGTTTCGCTGATTGGCCCCAACGGTGCCGGTAAAACCACCGTGTTCAACTGCCTGACCGGCTTTTACAAGCCAACCGGCGGGACGATCACATTGCGTGAGCAGCATCTTGAAGGGCTGCCGGGCCAGAAGATTGCGCGGATGGGCATCGTGCGGACGTTCCAGCACGTGCGTCTGTTCCGTGAGATGACGGTCATTGAGAACCTGCTGGTGGCGCAGCATCAGCATCTGAAAAGCGGCGTATTTTCCGGTCTGCTGAAAACCCCGGCGTTTCGCCGCAGTGAGAACGAGGCGCTGGATCGTGCGGCGACCTGGCTGGAGCGGGTGGGGCTGCTGGATCTGGCTAACCGTCAGGCAGGCAATCTGGCCTATGGTCAGCAGCGTCGACTGGAGATTGCGCGCTGTATGGTGACGCGCCCGGAAATTCTGATGCTGGATGAACCGGCGGCGGGCCTTAATCCCAAAGAGACGCACGAGCTGGACGCGCTGATTGCGGAGCTGCGTGGCGAACACAAGGTGTCGGTGCTGCTGATTGAACATGATATGAAGCTGGTGATGGGGATTTCTGACCGTATTTATGTGGTCAATCAGGGAACGCCGCTGGCTAACGGAACGCCGGAAGAGATTCGTAATAACCCGGATGTCATTCGTGCCTATTTAGGAGAGGCCTGAGATGGCAAATGCGATGTTAACCATTGAGAACGTCAGCGCCCACTACGGCAAAATTCAGGCGCTGCACAACGTCAGCCTCTATATCAATCAGGGCGAAATCGTCACCCTGATTGGCGCTAACGGTGCCGGAAAAACCACGCTGCTGGGTACGCTATGCGGCGAACCGCGCGCGACGCAGGGCACCATTACCTTTGATGGCAAAACCATCACCGACTGGCAAACGGCGCGCATTATGCGTGAAGCGATCGCCATCGTGCCGGAAGGCCGACGGGTCTTTTCGCGCATGACGGTGGAAGAGAATCTGGCGATGGGAGGATTTTTTGCCAGCCGTCCGGACTATCTGACGCGGATTAAGCGCGTTTATGAACTCTTCCCGCGTCTGGAGGAGCGTAAAATCCAGCGCGCCGGGACGATGTCGGGCGGCGAACAGCAGATGCTGGCGATTGGTCGTGCGCTGATGAGCCAGCCGCGACTGCTGCTGCTGGATGAGCCGTCGCTGGGACTGGCACCGATCATTATTCAGCAAATCTTCGACACCATTGAGCAGCTGCGCAGCGAGGGGATGACGATTTTCCTGGTGGAGCAGAATGCGAATCAGGCGCTGAAGCTGGCGGATCGGGGCTATGTGCTGGAGAACGGTCATGTGGTGCTGGAAGACACAGGTTCAGCACTCCTTTCCAACGAAGCCGTCCGCAGCGCTTACTTAGGTGCCTGATGGGGCACGGCCTGGCTTGCTTGCCTTTTCGACACCGGGCAGTGCTCGTAATCCTCACGTATATATATACGCTCCGGTTACTGCGCGCTTTGGTACACAGGCCTGGCTTACTGGTCAGGTTGCGGTTGGGCAGTGCTCGCCATCCTCACGTACTACGTGTACGCTCCGGTGGCTGCGCGCTGTCCGCCCGCAACCTGCCTGCGCCGTCGACGGCCTTCGAAATGGGTGTTGCGGCGCAGACGGCCTTGAGTGTCGGTGTTAGAGGGGCCGCCATCGCCTTTTGCATTTGGTGAAGTAGAATCCGCTGCGGGCTTTTTTACTGCCCAGCCGCTCTGCAAATTATGTAACCAAAACCTGGCAGCAGTGACGCGTTACCGCTGCGCTGCCAGCCTCCTCTTTTGCGCATACCGGTCTGTCACCCGGCTGTCATCTTTCTGTTATTAATCCTTCATTTCCCCGTGTCATGTTACTTCGCGAAACAGAAATCCGTGATTTCACGCGTATTTACCTGCACAGGAAAATTCTATGTCCGTCGTTACCTTTCGTCGTAGCCTGATGAGCGTGCTGCTCGGTCTGACGCTCAGCAGCCATGCCATGGCCGCCACTGAGATCCCTTTCTGGCACTCTATGGAAGGCGAGCTAGGCAAAGAAGTGGATTCGCTGGCACAGCGTTTTAACCAGACGCATCCCGATTACAAAATTGTTCCGACCTACAAAGGTAACTACGAGCAGAGCCTGGCAGCAGGGATTGCGGCAGTGCGCAGCGGCAAAGCCCCTGCGGTGCTGCAGGTTTATGAAGTCGGTACGGCGACCATGATGGCCTCGCAGGCGATTGTGCCGGTGCATCAGGTCTTCAAAGACGCCGGTATCCCCTTTGATGAAAAGCAGTTCGTGCCAACGGTGGCGGGCTTCTACAGCGACAGCAAAGGTCAGCTGATCTCTCAGCCGTTCAATAGCTCGACGCCAGTGCTCTACTACAACAAAGATGCCTTTAAAAAAGCGGGTCTGAACCCGGATCAACCACCGAAAACCTGGCAGGAGCTGGCGACGGATGCCGCTGCCCTGCGCAAATCGGGCATGAGCTGTGGCTACGCCAGCGGCTGGCAGGGCTGGATCCAGATTGAAAACTTTAGCGCCTGGCACGCTCTGCCGGTAGCGACCAAAAACAACGGGTTTGACGGACTCGACGCCGTGCTGGAGTTCAACAAGCCGGTACTGGTTCGTCATATCGAGCTGCTGGAAGCGATGAACAAGAAAGGGGACTTCACCTACTTTGGCCGCAAAGATGAGTCCACCGCCAAGTTCTACAACGGCGACTGTGGCATCACCACCGCCTCATCCGGTTCGCTGGCTGATATCCGTCATTACGCCAAATTCAACTTCGGCGTTGGCATGATGCCGTATGACGAGACCGTGCCGAATGCGCCGCAGAACGCCCTGATCGGCGGTGCCAGCCTGTGGGTGATGAAAGGCAAAGATGCGACAACCTACAAAGGCGTGGCCGAGTTTATGCAGTTCCTGGCTAAACCGGAAATCGCCGCGGAATGGCACCAGAAAACCGGCTATCTGCCGATTACCACCGCCGCCTACGAGCTGACTAAACAGCAGGGCTTCTACGATAAGAATCCGGGTGCGGATATCGCCACCCGTCAGATGATGAACAAGCCGCCACTGCCGTTCACCAAAGGCATGCGTCTGGGCAACATGCCGCAGATTCGTACCGTGATCGACGAAGAGCTGGAAAGCGTCTGGACCGGCAAGCAGTCGCCGCAGAACGCGATGGATAACGCAGTGAAACGCGGTAACGAGTTGCTGCGCCGCTTCCAGCAGCAGGTGAAGTAATCTCTCCTTGCGGGCCAGCTCAGGCTGGCCCCTCTCTCTGACGCCAGGTACACCATGTCTTCATCTCGTCCGGTCTTTCGCACCAGTCTGTTGCCCTATCTTCTGGTGCTGCCGCAACTGCTGATTACCGCCATCTTCTTTCTCTGGCCTGCCGGTGAAGCGCTGTGGTACTCGCTGCAAAGCCTCGATCCCTTTGGCATCTCCAGCAGCTTTGTCGGGCTGGAAAATTTCAGACGCCTGTTTGCCGATCCTTACTATCTGGATTCGTTCTGGACCACCATAAAATTCAGCGGCATGGTCACGGTGTTCGGCATGGTCTTTTCGCTGCTGCTGGCGGCGCTGGTGGATTATGTGGTGCGGCTGCGCCGTCTCTATCAGACGCTGTTGCTGCTGCCCTACGCCGTTGCGCCTGTCGTGGCCGCGGTACTGTGGATGTTCCTGTTTAATCCGGGCCTGGGCCTGTTCAGCTATCTGCTGAACCACATCGGCTACAACTGGAACTATGCGCAAAACAGTGGTCAGGCGATGTTCCTGATTGTGCTGGCATCAATCTGGCAGCAGATGAGCTACAACTTCCTGTTCTTCTTCGCTGCGCTGCAATCGATCCCCAAATCGCTGGTGGAAGCCGCCGCCATTGACGGTGCCGGACCGGTGCGTCGCTTCTTCAACCTCTCGCTGCCACTAATTACGCCGGTCAGCTTCTTCCTGCTGGTGGTGAATCTGATCTACGCCTTCTTCGATACCTTCCCGGTAATCGATGCCGCCACCGGCGGCGGGCCGGTGCAGGCGACCACCACGCTGATCTACAAAATCTATCGCGAAGGCTTTACCGGTCTGGATCTCTCCTCGTCCGCTGCGCAGTCGGTGGTGCTGATGCTGCTGGTCATCGGGCTGACGGTGCTCCAGTTCCGCTTTGTTGAACGTAAGGTGCAATACCAATGATTGAGAATCGACGCGGGCTGGATCTCTTCAGCCACATCGTGCTGGTGCTGGGCGTGCTCACCATCCTGTTTCCGCTCTATGTCGCCTTTGTGGCGGCGACGCTGGATAACGAAGCGGTCTATCAGGTGCCGATGACGCTGGTGCCCGGCACGCACCTGTGGGAGAACATCTCGCGCATCTGGACGCATGGCGTCAACGGCAACGGGCCGGCGTTTGGTCTGATGCTGCTCAACAGCATGATCATGGCGCTGGGCATCACCTTCGGCAAAATCACGGTGTCGATGCTGTCGGCGTTTGCGCTGGTCTGGTTTCGCTTTCCGCTGCGCACGCTCTTTTTCTGGCTGATCTTCATCACCCTGATGCTGCCGGTTGAGGTACGTATCTTCCCGACGGTGCAGGTGATTGCCGATCTCAACCTGCTCGACAGCTACAGCGGATTAACCCTGCCGCTGATGGCTTCGGCGACCGCCACTTTCCTGTTCCGCCAGTTCTTTATGTCGCTGCCGGATGAGCTGGTGGAGGCGGCACGCATCGATGGTGCCAGCGCGATGCGCTTCTTTATCGACATTGTTCTGCCGCTGTCGAAAACCAATCTGGCGGCGCTGTTTGTGATCACCTTTATCTACGGCTGGAACCAGTACCTCTGGCCGCTGCTGATCATCAATGACGCCAGCCTCGGCACGGCGGTGGCGGGGATTAAAAGCATGATCTCCTCCAGCGGATCGCCGACCCAGTGGAATGAAGTGATGGCGGCAATGTTATTAACCCTGATCCCACCATTGGTGGTGGTGTTAGTCATGCAGCGTGCCTTTGTGCGCGGTCTGGTTGAGAGTGAGAAATAAGATGGCAGGCGTAACCCTTCAGGCAGTAACCAAATCCTACGATGGCAAAAATCAGATCATTCAGCCGCTGAATGTCACCATCAATGACGGCGAATTTATGGTGATGGTCGGACCATCCGGCTGCGGTAAATCGACCCTGCTGCGCATGGTGGCCGGACTGGAGCGCGTCAGCTCCGGCGATATCTATATCGACGACCGGCGCGTTACTCAGGAAGAGCCAAAAGATCGCGGGATTGCAATGGTGTTCCAGAACTACGCGCTCTATCCCCATATGTCGGTGGAGGAGAACATGGCCTATGGCCTGAAAATCCGTGGCATGGGCAAAGAGCAGGTCCGCCAGCGGGTGCTCGACGCGGCGCGCAGTCTGGAACTGGATCATCTGCTGATGCGTCGGCCTCGCGAACTCTCCGGCGGACAGCGCCAGCGCGTGGCGATGGGCCGCGCGATCGTGCGTGAACCGGCAGTTTTTCTGTTTGATGAGCCGCTCTCCAACCTTGATGCCCGTCTGCGGGTGCAGATGCGGCTGGAACTGCAGCAGCTGCATCGCCGCTTACAGACCACCAGCCTCTATGTTACCCACGATCAGGTGGAGGCGATGACGCTGGCGCAGCGGGTGATGGTGATGAACAAAGGGGTGGTCGAGCAGCTCGGCACGCCAGTCGAGGTGTATGAGCGTCCCGCCAGCCAGTTCGTTGCCTCGTTTATTGGCGCGCCCGCCATGAATCTGCTGAAAGGACAGTTCAGCAGCGATGGATCACGCTTTGACCTCGACGCCTCGCACGCTCTGCCGCTCAGCGACAGTAAAGCGAAATGGGCTAACCGGCCGGTGGTGCTGGGTATCCGGCCAGAGCACATCCGGCTCAGTAGCCGCGAGCAGGGCGGCGTGCCGCTGCGGGTCGATACGCTGGAGATGCTGGGGGCTGATAATCTGGCACATGGCCGCATCGGTGACACGCCACTGGTGGTACGCTTAGCCCACAGTGAACGCCCGCAGCCAGGCAGTACGCTGTGGCTGCATCTGCCGTCAGATGCGTTACACTTCTTCGATTCAACCCATGGAAAGCGTCTGGAATGAGCACACAACACTGGCCCTATCCCCACATCGTCGCCCATCGCGGCGGCGGTAAACTGGCACCGGAAAATACGCTGGCGGCGATCGACACCGGCGCGAAATATGGTCATCAGATGATTGAATTTGATGCCAAATTATCGGCCGATGCGCAGATCTTCCTGCTGCATGACGACACGCTCGATCGCACCAGCAACGGCTGGGGCGTGGCGGGTCAGCTGCCGTGGGAGAAGCTGTCGCAGCTTGATGCGGGCAGCTGGTTTGGCAACGCGTTTACCGGTGAAAAGCTGGCGCGGCTGGATCAGGTGGCGGCACGCTGCCGTCAGCATCAGATGATGGCGAACATCGAAATCAAACCGACCACCGGCAGCGATGCTGAAACCGGACGCGCCGTGGCACAGGCTGCCGCGATACTGTGGCAGGATCAGGTCGCACCGTTGCTCTCTTCGTTCTCTTTTGAGGCGCTGGAAGCCGCGATGAAGGCAGAGCCGCAGTTGCCGCGTGGCCTGCTGTCGCACAGCTGGGACCCGCAGTGGCAGGAGAAAACAGCTGCGCTGGCGTGCGTCTCAATTCACCTTAATCATAAGGTGCTGACCGCTGAGCGGGTCACCGAACTGAAAGCCGCAGGCCTGAAGATTCTGGTTTATACCGTGAACAGCCCGGATCGGGCGCGGGAATTGCTGAAATGGGGCGTCGATGCCATCTGTACTGATGCCATCGACATCATCGGCCCCGATTTTCATTAGTTCTGGTTTAGATTCTGATTCTGATTCTGCTGGCCCGGCTGCGTGGTAATCACCCGCTGCTGGGCGCTGTTCCGCTGCTCCTGCATTTTACGCTGCGTGTCCTGCGTCTGACGCTGCTGATCCTGGCGCAGCTTCAGCTGTTGCTGTTGCTGCTGGGTCTGCATCTGCGACTGCATCCGCTGCTGGCTGGGGTTATAGCCAGGTTTATTCGGATCGTTAGTGCTGTTCAGCGTGTTCGCCTGACTGGCGAAAGGCAGCAGAGCGGCCAGAATAATCATCCACTTTTTCATCACTCCTCCTTCCTTAAAGCGACAGGGTTTTGGGTGCACAACGGCGTACACCGATATCAGGGTCGTAGCCATAAGTTTACCCGATATCACAGACCTTACTTTCCGATCTATTCCTGATTTGACTTAACCCCGGTTATTTTGCTGTATTTGTAGGCACTTGCAGAAATGATAAAAAAATGTAAATAACAATATGGGATGGTGGCAGGATGAAAATGCAGCAAACAGTGCGTCAGCTTAGCTGGTCGCTGGTGATGAGTTTCACCGTAGTGGCAGGCGCTAACGCCGCGCCAACGCAGGCACCGCCGGTCTCCTACGGTGTGGACAGTGACACTTTTCACCCGGTAAAAGCGCAGCACGGCATGGTAGCGTCAGTGGATGCGATGGCGACGCAGGTTGGCGTCGAGATCCTGCGTCAGGGCGGCAATGCGGTGGATGCCGCGGTGGCGGTAGGCTTTGCGCTGGCCGTGACCCATCCGCAGGCGGGCAACCTCGGCGGCGGCGGTTTTATGCTGCTGCGCACTGCCTCTGGCCGCGCCACGGCTATCGATTTCCGTGAGATGGCACCGGGACACGCGTCGCGTGACATGTTCCTGGATAAGCAGGGCAACGCCGACAGCAAGCTGTCGCTGACATCACATCTCGCCTCAGGCACGCCGGGCACCGTAGCCGGACTGGCGCTGGCTGCGCAGAAATATGGCACTCTGCCGCTGAGCACGCTGCTGGCACCGGCGATCAAACTGGCGCGTGACGGTATTCCGGTCAACGACGCGCTGGCAGATGACCTGAAGACCTACGGCAAAGAAGTGCTGATCAACCATCCCAACAGCAAAGCGATCTTCTACAAACCGGACGGTACGCCGTGGCAGAAGGGCGATCGGCTGGTGCAGAAAAACCTGGCTCACAGCCTGCAACTGATTGCCCGTCAGGGGCCGGATGCCTTTTACAAAGGTGAAATTGCGGATGAGATCGCCGGAGAGATGGCGCAGCATGGCGGGCTGATCAACAAAGCTGACCTGGCGGCCTATCGTGCGGTCGAGCGTAAGCCCATTAGCGGGACATACCGTGGCTATGAAGTCTTCTCAATGCCGCCGCCGTCATCCGGTGGCATCCACATCGTGCAGATTCTGAATATCCTGGAGAATTTCGATCTGGCGAAGATGGGCTTTGGCAGTGCTGATGCCATGCAGGTGATGGCAGAAGCGGAGAAATATGCCTACGCGGACCGTTCGGAATATCTCGGCGATCCCGATTTCGTGAAGGTGCCGTGGCAGGCGCTGACCAGTAAAGCCTATGCCAAAACCCTGGCGCAGCAGATCGATGTGGCGAAGGCGCGGCCCTCCAGCGAGATCAAACCGGGCAAGCTCGAACCTTATGAAAGCAATCAGACTACCCATTTCTCGGTGGTGGATAAGCAGGGGAATGCGGTCGCGGTGACTTATACGCTTAACACCTATTTCGGCAGCGGAATTGTGGCGGGCAACAGCGGCATCCTGATGAATAACGAGATGGATGACTTCTCAGCCAAGCCAGGCACGCCCAATGTCTACGGACTGGTCGGCGGGGAAGCGAATGCGGTGCAACCTGCGAAACGTCCGTTGTCATCGATGTCGCCGACCATCGTCGCCAAAGGAGGAAAAACCTGGCTGGTGACGGGTAGTCCTGGCGGCAGCCGCATTATCACCACGGTGTTGCAGATGGTGGTTAACAGCATCGATTTCGGGATGAACGTGGCGGAAGCCACTAATGCGCCGCGCTTCCATCATCAGTGGCTGCCGGATCAGCTGCGGGTGGAGAAGGGCTTCAGCCCCGATACGCTGCGTCTGCTGGAAACCAAAGGTCAGCATGTGAAGGTACTGCCGTCGATGGGCAGTACGCAGAGCATCATGATCGGGCCGGATGGCATGCTCTATGGCGCTTCCGATCCGCGCAGCATCGATGATTTGAGTGCGGGTTATTGAGATTTAAAACTGCTGACAAACTCAAACCCGGGTGAATCTGACAGCAATAAATAAGCTTAACGCGCAGGGAACTGGGTCAGAATAGGAAAGCGTCCCGCGCCAGGACGGCGCGGGCCGAGCATGTCAGCTACCGTCTTGATAGTCAAACTTATGCGCTGTAATTCGGGTCAAACTCCTGCTGCTTCATCAGCACTGCATAACAGATATGAACCAGCTTCCTCATCACTGCGCACAGGGCTGACATTTTAGCCTTACCGGCTTTTAACAGGCGCTCGTAGAAAATCCTGAGCATGGGATTATGTTTT
>NZ_BCZA01000010.1 GCF_001598475.1 Pantoea agglomerans NBRC 102470 | reverse complement strand
GTCGGTGACCGAGCCGCTGGCAATTTCGCCGGTGATCGCACCGACGTCGTCCGTCAGGGTGACTGAGTCACTGACAATGCCGGAGTTGATGTTATCTGGAGGAGTTATGTCCGGTCGGGAACCGTTGGACGGCGGAGAGACATTACCCGCAGGATCGACGACCACGATAGTTACGTCGGTATCCCCTTCATTGACAGGGTTAGGCTGGATACTCCAGTCACCATTTTCATCAACTACAACCGTGGTGGTTTCACCGGTACTGCCATCGGAAATAACCACAGTTGAACCAGGTTCTGCTTTACCTGAGATTTGTTCATCATCATTGCTATTTATAACCGCCGCTTCTGGCGAAGAGGTGTCAGTAAACTCTTCAGTCAGGCTACCGCTATTGCCCGCACTATCAGTTACCGTAACAGTGACGGTGCCATTTGGTTGTGAAGTCGGTGCTTCCACATACCAGTTACCTTCACTGTCCGTCTGGGTCGTGATCTGGGTGCCATCAGGCAGTTGAATGACAACCTGTGAGTCAGGGCTATTCGATGTTCCGGAAAACTCTGGACGACCATCATTATCACTGTCCGCAACAGGATCAAGTGTCACCGATACACTCTCAGCGGAAGAGTCATGGCCACTGCTACCACGCCCGGACGCACCAATAGCAACGCCGCCTGCCGCGCCGCCCAGCAGCATAAAGGGCAACCAACCAAAATTGTTGTGACTGGCAGTCAGCGGATCGGCACTGGCATATCCTTCACCGCCTAATACCTGTTCACCGCTCTGACCTTCAGTTAAAGCTGGCGGATATTCAGCGACATCGCCGGAAGTCGGCACATATTCATAAAATTGACCGTTTTCGCCCAGCCCAATCAGATGAACGTTTTCATTATCATAATAATCTTCCAGCACAATATCAGGATGCTGAGAATCATCCTGGCTAAAGAAAAGCTGCAGATTATTGCCAACGCGCCTGGTTACAACCATTTGCGGAGCATGTCCTGTAGCGCTATCGATCAGTTCTATATTTAATGCACCCTGATGCGGAACTTTGATCGTTGTAGGATTTTCAGATTTTGTATCAACAGTGTATGAAGAGATAATACCCTTCACACCACGCAAGTTCACTTTCAACATAACAACCTTCTTAATTAACGAGGATTGATAAAATTCAATAGAAATAAGGCTTTCACAAACCCTTAATCTCTATATTCATATACTTCGAATAACCGTGATTTTATGACGAGATAATCTGCAATCCTGACATTGCTTCCAGCACAACTCTTGATTCTGGAGTCAGTGAACGGCATTATCAGAACTGATTAATAAAAAATATGGTGCCAGATTGCATCAATGCAGTGAGTATGCAGCGCCCTGAGCTTTACTGCTTTTATCAGCTATCTTCATAGCATTGCTCTGAGCATGACTACTGTCAGAATTTAATAGTGAAGAAGCCACCGGGTGATTCAATAGTTTTGACTCGCCCGCTTCAGAACAAGAACGTTCATTCACTACACGCGATAACGTACGTGATTGTGCTTTGAGACTGGTTAAAACAGATTCAGCTTCCTTTGCAGGCACCAGACGCGCCGTGATTTTCTGCTGATCATTTACCGCTAACTGATAGTAATAGCGCTCACCTGATTTCAGCTCTGGTGTGGGTACTTCAATTTTTGCTGGCTGGACAAAATCATGCTGGCTGAACATAACGTCCAGTTTTTTCTGGCCAGGACACACACTAATTTCAGTCCCTCTATCACCTGACATTACGCTAGTATAGTATTGATTATTAACAAATACGTTAACGACGCGTTTTGATGCGGCAGGATTTTTTTCATCAATACGGTAGACAATAATGTGCGCACGCGGGTCGTGTATCTGCTCCGGCGCCTTGTCATTTTTGACTTCTTTAAACAACGATGGCGCAGGAGCGTTCTGCAATGGCGCCGCCTCAACATAATTGCAGTACAGGTAGCCTGTAAGTAATAAAACCATACTCAGCATTGCTCCCTGCATAAATTTAAAGGGACTATTCGATGCTTTGCATGTTAAACGTGAATTATTTTCCATATAACTCTCCTTAAGGTGCTTAATCACTATATTTAAAACACCTTATATCCGATGTTGAACAGGAGTTGACAACTCCTTAAAAAATAAAAAATGGGAAATTTAAACAGCGCAGAAGGGTGAGCCTACGCCTCTGGATAACGTTAAATCTCATTTACATTGATAACTCCTTTGTAAAGTTCAAGCAACGAGACATCATTGATAAATGCATTAAATTCTTTGTCTCCTTTCAGAGCGAACTTTCTCATCACATTATATTTATGTGCATAGATTGTTTTAACTGACAAATCTAACCTTTTTGCTGTCTGGATTACACTGTATCCTTTCTTCAAAAAACTAAGCACCTGAAGTTGCACCACGGTGATACGTGCAAATTCGCATCGTAAACAGTCTGAAGGCAGATATCCCATAACTCTTCCCTGAGTGTTTAACCAGGCCTTGGTTATTTTCTCAGTGATTAAACGTACCGAATCCCTTTTTGACACTTCAAGCAAAGATTGATAACAAAATGGTAACGGGTTTTTAATTTTCTCTCCGAAATCATCGGTAAATACCAATATGATACTGCCAGGCTTTCGCTCGCGATAAGCGGGTTGACACATATAAAGACGCCATTGCGAAACATTGATCAGGATGAAGTCAGCCTGCCGCAGGTTATGACTATCAAAACCTGATAAAAATTTTACTTCTGCATCAGATAGCAGTGCCTCCTCAATTACCTTTGATATGCCCAGTCTGAAGAAGTAATTGTCATCCGTACAAACCACATTAACATCCATTTTTTCCCTTCAGCATCACAAAATTCACGATGACAAATATTATATTCAGGTGAACTTACCGTTAATCAGTACCAATTCGCCTTTCTCTTTTAGTTCCTTGAGCACTCTGCAAATGGAACTTTTTGATAAATGAGAACTATTTTCAATAAGATATAGTGCTGAAAATCGTTTCTTTAAATGAGTCGGCAGTTTTTTCCATCTTTCAATCAAAGAAAGAACTTCATCATATGAGTTACTTTTTGGTAACTGAATGTAATTCATCAGATCAGAATACTGTCCTGATAAAATAGACATTGCGTCATTAAAAAGATCTTTCTCAAAAACCAATCGCCAGAACACGTCATAGTCAATGAAACTGACTTTTCCATAATCGACTCGTTCCAGATAGACTGGCGGCTCGTCTAAAGCTGGAGTGACGCCGACAACAAACGGAGCGGATAAGATATTCAAAACCTTATTCTCGCCTTTAAGTTTAAGTAAAAAATCGCCGTCAAGAATGAACATAACGCGACGTACATGATCTTTAGTCAAATGATAACGGCGCTTGCCTCTTGAAATTTCATCTGGATTAGCAATCTGCGTAAATCCTGCTAATGCATCGATGATCCGTTCATGATTTTCAGTCACTCTATACATATTAATTAACTCAATCTAACTGACGCATTGGTCAGTGATTAGCAACAATTCGTAAAATCAGTTTTTTATAGTCTCTTTCTCTTTCGCCTGGTGTACTCGCTTACCTGAGCTCGCCTCCATAACTCGGGCAGTTAAAAATAGTCTTTATCGGTTCCACTATAATAAAACCGTCCCAACAAAATTCAAAACCGCAAATACAAATAAATAAAGACATTCAGGCTAATAAAAGAAACAATAACCAGATCTTACACCATTCAAATGCTGTTTAGTTAGCACATAAATCTACTTTGTAGCACCTTACGGGCAGTGTTATAACTTTTTTCCTAAAAAAAGAATTTCCCATTACCATTTGAAAGATGATGTTATGAGCATGCTATTTTAAAAGCACGCATTTAAACACCTCTCTCAATTTTCCAGCATGGCTGAAAAGAAACAAATCAAATTGGCATCAATGTTAATGCTCCTTACTAAAGTTACGCTGTCAGGCAGCATTGCATGGAAGGAATTAAACCACGGCACCCATCGAACAGATACTTAAATTGATTATCTTTAAATATTTAGTTTTTTATCCTGACATATATGATTTAATTAGCTTAAATCACCAGAAACTGGCAAATGGGATTTTTCCCTTTTTAATTCCACTTCTCAAATGACATCACATTCAGGCAAGTGAAATCATTAACTCATGACTTTATGCACAAGCTTATTCATAGATAAATCAGTTTCACTGAACCGCGTTCATGGCATGCGCTTCCCGGATGCCAGATAATTTTAAGCATCAGGCATAAGCAGTGCTGTTAATGGTTAAATCACGCATAAGAATAATGTACGCTCAAAAAATTCCAGAATACCAACAGCAGTTAATATTATGTAAAAATATAATAGCCATATCCTTGCTTACGATAACAAAAGAAGAATTATGGATGTTTTACTATTTCATTTTTTATGACCACCCATTCTAATAGCGCCGTTCGCTAGAAGCGGCATAAATAATAATATTGAAAAAATGATACATGGAGATATCGATGAGAGAGTTAACATCTTTTGAAATGCAAAACGTTTCAGGAGCAGGTTTTTTTGACTTTATTGGCGCTGTAGTTGTCGGTGCCGTTACGGGTATTAGTTCTTTTGGTCTTAAATGGGGAATGAGTGGCGGAAGCACCGGTGGCGTGTTAGGCGTTGGTATTGTCTCTGCCGGTGTAGGTCTGATTGTCGGCGCAGTCCTTGGTCTTGTTGATGGTGCTTTATATGGTGCTATGAATGGCTGGGATAGCACGGCAGGCTGGTTTAACGCGGTCGTTGAAAACCAGTTTGATCCTAATGCATCTGTAATTACAGCTTAAGGAAACAACATGCGTGAATTGAACAATAAAGAAATCGAAGGCGTTAGCGGTGGTTCATTAACTTCGGTGATCCTGGATTTCTTTAAGCAGCTAGGCGCAAGCTCAGAAGAGAAAACTGAATGGACGCGCCCAGACTCAATTCCAGCAGCGAACCCGGTTAGTGGGTCTGCCTTTGGCATGGGTATTGTTGGTGTCGCAGCAGCAGTCGTATTTGGATTGCTGATTTTCTAATTCTCTTGTGAGGAATGAATCCTCCAGGGAAGTGAACGATTATTAAATCGTTCATTAATTGATGTTATTAATTATTTTATACAAAGGAAAGTATATGAAAAAGTTATCTATGGTTGCTCTTGGTCTGATGCTGGCTGCTGCTCATGTTAATGCTGCTGAAGCTTCAGATGGCACCATTAACTTCACAGGAAATATTGCGTCTCAGACTTGTACTGTAAGCGTAAACGGCGGCGGCAGCACTGCAACCGTTACACTGCCTAAAGTAGCAAGTAGTATTTTAAGCACATCTGGTCAGACTGCAGGTAACACTCGCTTCACTATGGCGCTGAGCAATTGCTCAGCTACGACTGGTGACGTGTACGCTTACTTTGAACAAGGTGCCAACGTCAATGCTGATGGTCGTTTGACCAATACTGGTACTGCAACGAATGTTGACCTGCAGCTGCTGGATAGCGGAAATGGCGTGTTGAACGCGGGTAGCACTGAGCAGACCACCTCTCCAAAAACTGTCGCTCTGACTGCTGGTGCAGGTACTCTGACCTATTCTGCTCAGTACTATGCAACTGGTGCAGCTACTGCTGGTACCGTCTTATCAGCTGTGAACTATTCAATCAATTACCTGTAATTGATTATGGTGGGAGCATCTGTTCCCACCTCTCTTCCTCTATCATCATTTCTGTCAAAATCATGAAAAAAAAAAGTTTTAAATTTTTGATCTCCTGTCTGCTGGCTTTTACGGTGACCTCATCGGCTTTTGCCAGCGTGACGATTATCGGCACCCGGGTAATCTACCCCGCAACAGAAAAAGAAGTCACAGTCCGCTTAGATAACCATGGCAATCAACCTGCGCTGGTACAGGCCTGGATTGACAATGGAAATCCTGATGAAGCACTGGATAAAATAAACGTACCGTTTGTCTTGCTACCGCCTGTTTTCCGTATGGAGGCTAACAAAGGACAGACATTACGTATCGTTTATACCGGTTCAAACCTGCCCAAAGATAAAGAGTCGGTATTCTGGCTTAACGTACTCGACATCCCTCCTCGCGATAAAAGCCTTGCGAATCAAAATCAGTTGCAAATGGCTATTCGTAGCCGCATCAAAATTTTCTTTCGCCCAGCCCGGTTCGATGCGATGCAAGCCACAGAAGCAGCGTCGGGTCTTATCTGGCATCAAGGGGAGAAAGCGAATCAGCTGACAGCAACCAATAACTCTTCGTTTTACGTCAACGTTTCACAGATCAATGCCGAGGATAACGCGGGGCGAAAAGTAGTCAGTGAAAAGGGAGATATGCTTGCACCAGGCGAAACAAAAAGCTTCTCCCTAAAAGGATTGAACGCAAATCAAATCAAAACAAACTTTCATTATCAATATCTGGATGATTATGGCGCTGCACGCAATGTAGACGCCAAAATTAGTCAGTAACTTTGGTAACTCATCAGGGGTAATAATGATGGCAAGGATGATTAAAAATAATAAACCAACGGGAAAAATATTTTACCGATCTTTTCTGGCGCTTTTTTTAACTGCATCAACAGGCGCCGCATTTGCAGAAAATTCGTATGATTTTGACGAATCATTTGTGAAGAATTTACCGGGCGTTAAAGTTGATGTGGCCCGCTATGCAACCGGTAACCCTATTGATCCTGGTACTTATACGCTGGATATTTTCCTGAATGGTCGTCAGATTGGTCGGGAAAATGTTCAGGTCATTCGTGAAGGGGCGGGAACCAAAGCGTGCCTTTCCTATGATCTGGTCAAAAGCTTGTCACTTAAGGACACAGTTTTTAGCCCGGGACAAGCTGAAGATTTGCGCTCTGGTAAACAGTGTATGGCGTTGGAGGAGGTAGTTAAAGAGAGTCATGCAGCTATCAATTCTGCCGATATGCAGATGGATATCTCAATTCCGCAAATTTATCTGTTGCGATCTGCGCGCGGCTACGTTGCGCCAGAATTCTGGGATAAGGGTGAAACAGCACTCACGCTAACCTATAACACCAACTATTATCGCTCTGTAAATCACGGTCAGGCATATGACTCATTTTATGGCCGTGCGCTGGCGGGCTTTAACCTTGGCGGATGGATGTTCCGTCACGATGGTTCTCTCAGCTGGCAACGTCAAAAAAACAACGAGTATCATCATTACGATGCAATTAACACCTATGTCCAGCGTGATATTCCGCAAATAAAATCACGGCTGTTATTAGGTGAAGGTAATACCAGTGGCGAAATTTTCGATACGCTTTCTTTTCGTGGTGCGCAAATATCTACAGTTGACCAGATGTGGCCAGACTCTCAGCGAGGCTATGCACCAGAAATCCGCGGCGTAGCCCGAACCAACGCTCAGGTAACTGTATCGCAAAATGGCAACAAAATTTATGAAACGACGGTCTCACCAGGCCCTTTTAATATCACCGATCTCTATCCTACAGGCTACGGTGGTGATTTAGACGTGACCGTGAAAGAAGCTGACGGCGGTGAGACCCGTTTCTCAGTTCCTTACGCAGCGATGACGCGTCTGAAACGTCCGGGCATGACTTTTTATAGTCTGACCGGTGGTGTATCCCGAAAAGACAATATGGTTTATACACCTTCGGTCTATCAGGGCACTATTCAGCATGGTTTTAGCAATAGTCTGACCGGTTACTCAGGTATTCTGGGATCAGATAACTACACCTCTGTGCTGTTGGGAGGTGCATTTGGTTTACCTGTTGGTGCGATCTCACTGGATATTACTGGGGCTCAGACAAAATATGGTGATGAGAAAAAGCAAGGTGTAAGTTATCGGGCAACTTATAGTAAGAAGGTTTCTCAGACTAACACGAATTTTACTCTGGCGGCTTACCGCTTCTCATCATCCGGTTATTACAGTTTTGATAATGCATTACAAATCAATAACTATTATAAAAAAAATCATAAAAACAGTTCGTCAAATTATCTTTCGCGCCCCAAACAACGTTTTTCTATGACGGCAAGCCAAAATTTTGGGGAGTCATATGGGAATATCTATCTTACTGGTTTTGTTCAGAATTACTGGGATTCTGCCGGAACAAATACGCAATTTCAGCTGGGTTACAATAATACAATTGGTCGGGTCTCCTATACTTTATCAGCAAACCGATTATTATATTCAACCGGCGGGCATGACACTCAACTGTCACTCGACTTCTCGGTGCCAATTGGCAGCGATAGTCAAAGTTATGTAACCGGAAGTGCGACACATAATAAACAAGGTGTGAATGCACAAACAGCAGTTAATGGTGTTCTGGGTGAACATGACCAATATAACTATAACGTTGGAATAGCGCGCGATACTGATAATGAGAAGTCCGGTTCAGTTAGTGGGCAGTACCGTTCGCCCTACAGTATGCTGACGGCGTCTTATACTAAAGGGGAAAACTATTATTCTGCCTCGGGTGGTATCAGCGGTGCGGTAGTCGCTTTACCTGATAGCATTAATTTCAGCGCTTATCAGTCTACGACTTATGCTGTTGTTACCGCAGAAGATGCAGAGGGCGCGCGTGTACTCGGCTATCCCAATATTGTGTTAAACGGCAGCGGCAAAGCTATTGTGCCAAACCTTAACCCGTACCGGATAAACGAACTGGCCATCGACCCAAAAGGAATTCCACTGGATGTTGAGCTTGAATCAACTCAGCAGCGCGTTATTCCTGTTGAGGGTGCAGTCGTCAGACTTGATTATAAAACCAGCAAAGGAAAGCCACTGTTAATTCGGGCTAATCAGCCGAACGGAAATGCCTTGCCATTTGGTGCAACGGTTAATGATGAAGACGGTAACCTTATCACCACTGTTTCACAGGGTGGTCAGATTTATGTGAGGTTAAATAAAGATGTCAGCCGCCTGCATATTTCCTGGGGTAAAGCAGCCAGTGATAAGTGTCTGGTTAACCTGGAGTCCGGTATTGTTAATTCCAGTGAAAACAACACCCTTGCAAGGCTCACAACAACATGCAGCAGCGATCAATCAAAACCTGTTCGCTACGTGTCTAACGGCGAAATGAACAAAGATAATCAGGGTTAATCGGGTGACATTATGATGTTTATTAACTTTAGAAGGACACTGACCAGAATAGTCAGCATCATGATTATGGTATCTGGTTTCGTCATGCTAGCACCAATTAATGCGAACGCGGCAGATGATGTCACACTGACGTGCAAAAAATCTCTTTCTGATGCGGTATTAGATTTCCGCTCACTGGGGATAAATATTTCGGCAGCTGTTCCGGTGGGCACGGTCGTTTATAGTGGCAATTTAACAGTCACGTTCAAATGTGCCCTGGATAATCTGCAACAGTTTTTTGATGGTTTAACGGGAGAAGTGTACTTAAAGCGTAAAACAATTGCTGAAGATGCACTCGGTTATGGCTTAACCATTTATACCGGTTACGGTGGTGAAATGTCCACCGACGCTGCCAATATTCCTACCGGCAACAAGATCGCTACTTACGCGTTAACCAGTGGCGGTACAGTCGGTGCTTATACTGATGTCACATTGAATGTGCCTTTTCAGATTGTGCGGACGTCAAACTCGATGGCTGGCCCCAATTTGCTTCCGGACTATGTCAACGTATTTGATGTAGGCTCATTGGTACCAGGAAATGACCTGAAACTTTATGTCAGATATATTAAAAGCGGCATCACTGTGAGGGATCAAACCTGCTCAGCAGCAGGCGATGTTAACCCGAAGGTGTCATTAGGGAGTTACACAGCGAATACCAGCAGTGGTTTGGGTTCCGGTATTGGACAAACCAGCCCATCTACCGCTTTTAATCTTCAGCTTAACTGTGAGGCACTTCTTTCAGGTACCTTTGACGTTATGATGCAGTTGGATGGGGATGCAGCTGATGGGCTATCGGATGTCGGCGTAGTTTCTCTGAATTCGACCTCAACTGCCAGCGGAGTGGGTGTTCAGATTCTGAATGAAAGTCAGCAACCTGTTGCACTGGCAGCACCATACAGAGTTGCAGCTTATCCACTATCGTCTGCATTGATAACAGTGCCCTTATATGCACGTTATTACCAGACTGCTGCCACAATAACCCCTGGTAGTGCTAACGCAGTTGCTACCTATACCATTAGTTATCAGTAACCATATGGGCTCTTCGGAGCCCTTTACCAGACTTTATAAACTGAGAAAGGATTTTATCAGTGGATAGGCCATTAAAAGGAAGGAGGTTTAAAGTTGGTGTCTCTGATGAGAGTCCTTTTATTTTTTATTCAATACAAAAAATACTCTCAACCGGATTTCACAACCTGGACATTGCAGCATACCCGGTAGAAGCAGAAAATCTTTTTGTAAAACTGAATAGCGATCCTCCTGATATATTAATTACTGATTTTTGCTTTAACTTTGAACGTAATGATTTGAACGGCGTTAGAAAGCTAGAAGAAATTTACAACCATAATGCTAACCTTAAAATCATTATCTTTACGGCACAGAATAGCCCGGCCATTTTGAAAAGAATATTGCAAATTCCGGTAAATGCAATAGTGAGCAAACGTGATGATATACGGGATCTGGTAGAAGCTTTGCACTGGGTTTGCTCATCGAATTCTGAAATATTTTATTCAGAAAAGATGAAAGATCTGGCGCATTCTGCTTCAGAGGAGCCCGCACAGACTCTTTTATCACCCGCAGAAGTTGAAGTAATCAGACTTTTTGCTATCGGGTACAGTTTAATGGAGATAGCTAAAGCACGTAAACGTAGTATCAGTACGGTTGCAACGCAGAAATATAACGCCATGCGTAAACTTCAGCTGCAGTCTAATACTGATTTGATTAAATATGTCTTTGCCCAGCAACTCATTTAATTTCGGGCTTAATTTTTAAGAAACAGCGAGCATCATGAAATTTTATAATTTTAAAATTGCATTTATTGTACTGTCCTGCGTGCCATTTGGATCTTATGCGACCAGCTTACAGCAGGCTGCCCGAGCCGCATTAACCTATGACTCTGCATTGCAATCCAGCCAGATGACCAGTGAAGCCGATCAGCAAAAATACTGGCAGGGTATGGCCGGAATGTTACCCACATTGACGCTCGAAGGAAACTGGGATCGTCAGGAACAGCCGGATAAAAAATATCAAAGTGGTGTAACAAATCACAGTTACGATCTCAGTGTCAGACAACCCCTGTTTGATATGAGTAAATATGCTGGCTGGCGTAAAGGCGTTGCTATTGCCAATACCGCTGAAGCCCAGTCAAAAAAAGCTGAAGAAAAGTTATTAAATGCGATCAGTAATGCCTACTTTTCGGTGCTCTATCAGCAGGAAGTTTTACAGGCTGCGAAAGCTGCCAGTCACAACTTCAAACAACAACAGCAAAAACTGCAGGCCGGTATTCTGAATGGACAAAACACCCGTACAGAGCTGGATGAAGCTAAGGCCAATTACGCTCTTGCTCAGGCCAAAGAAATAGAGGCGAGTAGTCAGTTATTGCTGGCTGGAGAAGCATTTCGTCGCTTATCGGGTGTCAGTCCGGACACTGTCGAGCCGGTAAACTTTCAGTGCCTTAACGCTTCGCCCTACGCTTCTTTAACTGATGCGATTAATGCCAGCCAGCAACGTAACACTGAAATCAAAATTGCCCTGTTTCAGAATGATCAGGCCGATGCTGATGTATTGGCTGCAGATGGCGCACATATGCCTGTCGTGTCACTTTACGCCAGATATGGCAAAAACTGGAGCCGTAACGATAACGACGATAATTTACTTTATGATGCTATTTTTGGCACTAACTCTAAAAGTAATAATCTGCAGTATGGCGTTAACGTTTCTATTCCATTATTCGCGGGTGGCAGCCAGATTTCACAATCTTATGAAGCAGCCTATCGCCGTCAGGCAGCGAAATATTCCACCATGGAAGCACAACGCAAAGCGGCTACAGATACACGTTCAGCATGGCTTAGTCTTACGAATGGAAAAGCGTTAATCAACGCGCAGAAAAATGCCGTCGAGTCTTCACGCGAAAAAGTGGTGTCTGTTCAATATGGCCGGGAAATGGGTTTCCGTACGGTAAATGATGAGCTTGATGCTCAGCAAAAATATTTTAGCGCACTTAAAGATCAGGCTGAAGCTCGCTTCAATTACCTGAACGCCCTCATTAATCTGGCACAAAGTACCGGATCACTATCAATCGACATGCTGAATTTTTTTCAGTGCCGTTAATCCCTTACTCATGATGATTATATAAATGGAACAGTCACTATTCCGTCAGGAGGCACTTGATGCAGCCAACCGTGGAAACCTGGGCATTGTGGCACTCTATTGCCCACCTTATCGCTGGTTAGTTATTTCCGTTGTAGTGCTGATCACTGCCGCGACAGCGCTGTTTTTTATATTTGGCAGTTATACAAAATATGAATCCTCTACCGGAGAACTGCTGCCTAAAAATGGCATGCTGATCATTCCGCCCCCCGTAAGCGCTACGGTGGTCGATATTCCGGTAAAAGAGGGCCAGCATGTTGAAAAAGACGATGTGCTGATGGTGTTGTCATCAGAGGTTTCAACGCAGTTAGGTCAGACTCGTCAGGTTATTGCCGAGAATCTGAAAGGCCAGCGTGAAAGGCTTCAACAGGATCTGGTGACGCTTGAAAAGCTTCATCAGGTTGAAATGAAGGGCCTGACCGACACTATCGCCAGCCTGAAACTGCAACAGGAGCAGCTGAAGCTGCAATTGACACACCGTCGGAAACAGGTTTCCCTGGCGAAAATGCAGTTGGACAAGCTGGAAGCCATGCACAACGAAGGGTATGCCTCAAGCCGTCAGATGGAAGAGCAGGAGTCTAATCTGCTCGATAGCCAGGCGCGCTACCAGGAATATCAACGTCAGCTGTTGGACATCTCGCAAAAAATTGTTCAGACCGAGCAACAGCTGCATGAAAAACCGCTGGATGACGAGAAAAAGCGTAACGATATCGAGCGCCAACTGGCTGATAACCGTCAGTCGATGGCTGAAAATGAAGCGCGCCGCTCGTTTGAATTACGTGCGCCTAAAAGCGGGTATGTCGGCATGATTATGGTCAAAAATGGACAGATGCTCACCGCCGGTCAGTCAGCCATAGCAGTTTTGCCAAGCAATACTGAACTGGTCGCCCGCATCATGGTAAACACGCAGTCCATTGGTTTTATCCAACCGGGACAGCGGGTGGTGCTGCGCTATAAAGCGTTTCCTTATCAAAAGTTTGGTCAACAGTATGGAAAAGTTATCGAGGTTTCACGCACCGCTCTGTCTCCTCAGGAAGTCACTACGTTAACCGGCAAAAACAATATTCAGGAACAGCAGTACCGCGTGCTGGTCTCCCTGGACAAACAATCAATTACTGCTTATGCGCAGAATGAAAAACTCAAGCCGGGTATGGCGCTGGATGCTGATTTTATCGTCGACAAACGTCGTCTTTATGAATGGGTGCTGGAGCCAATTTTTGCGCTTGGACACAAAATCTCTCTCTGATTAAAAGGTCTGTTCTGTGTTGTTATTAGAGAAACTCAATTTTAAATGGTTTAACCGCCTGCCGATGATTCGTCAGTCACAGGCGACGGAATGTGGTCTTGCTTGTCTGGGGATGATTGCCAATTATCACGGTCATGAAATCGACATGATCACCCTGCGTCGCAGGTTCGCAACGTCGCTTAAGGGTGCAACACTTAGTGATGTCATTGCCATGGCACAACAACTCAATATGAGTTCCCGTGCGTTACGCGTTGATATGGAAGAGCTGTCTAAATTACGCATGCCCTGCATTCTGCACTGGGAATTGAACCATTTCGTTGTGCTAAAAAAAGTGCGTGGCAATAAGATCACGCTTCACGATCCTGCACGCGGCATTCGGGAACTGACATTTAAAGAAGCATCACCGGCGTTCACCGGCGTTGCACTGGAGCTGGTTCCCTCCTCCACTTTTGAGGTCAAAAAAGAAAAAGAAAGCATCTCGATGATGAAGCTGGTGGGCAGTGTGACAGGGGTGAAATCTGCCTTTGCTCAGGTGTTTATCCTGTCCATCGCTCTGGAACTTTTCGGCGTACTCTCCCCCTTCTTTATGCAGTGGGTGATGGATATGGTGCTGGTCTCCGCAGATTACTCACTACTCTCCTTGCTCGGGATCGGCTTTATCATGATTGCGTTGTTTCAGACCATGATTACAGCGCTGCGCTCATGGGTGATGAGCTGGTTCTCAAGCCAGCTCAGCGTGCAGTGGACGGTCAATGTCTGTCACCATATGTTAAAGCTGCCACTTGAATGGTTCGAATCCCGTCACGTTGGTGACATTCTGTCCCGCTATGGCTCGCTGAACACCATCCAAAGTACGCTGACCAGCCGCTTCATTAGTACTGTGCTGGATGGGGTAATGTCGATCGTGACAGTAGTGATGCTGTTTATCTATAACGCTAAGCTTGCCTGGCTGGTAATTGGCCTTTTTGTCGCCTATGCACTGTTACGCTTCATGGCTTATGATCCTGTTCGCCGCGCCAACGAAGAGCAAATCATCAGTTCAGCCCGCACGCAATCTTCTTTACTGGAAACGCTTCGCGGTATCCAGGCAGTAAAAACCAATAACAAGCAGGTGCCTCGTCTCTCCGCCTATATGAATTTCCTGGTGGATACGACCAACAAAGGCATTGTGATTCAGAAGCTTAACATTTTGTTTGGTTCCGCCCAGGGATTGCTCACTTCTGTAGGCAGGGTAGTACTGGTCTGGCTGGCTGCGCTGCAAGTACTGGATGGCAACTTCTCTGCAGGTATGCTTACCGCCTTTATTAGCTTCTCCGATCAGTTTATGAGCCGCGGTGCAGGTCTGATCAACGCCGTAATCGACTTCAGAATGCTGCGTATGCATGGTGAACGACTGGCCGATATCGTGTTGTCAGAAACTGAAGTCAGCTCAGAAGCCAGTCCGGTACTGGTGAGTAAAGATACGCATGATGAGACAGAAACGCCGCAGGATATCAAACTAACGGATATCCGCTTCCGCTATGCACCTACCGAACCCTGGGTAGTAAATGGTGCCAGTCTGGAAATTAAGGCTGGCGAAAGCGTTGCGATTGTCGGCCCTTCAGGTCAGGGAAAGACCACCATGGCCAAAATCATTCTGGGTCTGCTGCACCCGGAAGGTGGAACAATCACCGTGGGCGGAATGGACATTACCCAGACAGGACTTGAACACCATCGTAACCGCATCGGCTGTGTTATGCAGGATGACATCCTGTTCTCAGGCTCGATCAGTGAAAATATTAGCTTCTTTGATAATAATCCTGACCACGCAAAAATTACCCGTGTAGCACGCCTGGCGCAAATTCACGGCGATATCATGAAAATGCCGATGAACTATCAAAGCCTTGTCGGTGATATGGGATCGTTTCTCTCTGGCGGGCAGCTGCAGCGTATTCTGCTAGCTCGCGCCCTCTACCGCGAACCAAAAATACTGGTACTGGACGAGGCAACCAGTCATCTGGATATCTATAACGAAGCGCAGATCAACAATGCAATAAAGCAAATGAAAATCACCCGAATCATGATTGCACATCGCCCGGAAACCATAAGAAGTGCAGATAAAATCGTCCTGTTAAATAACGGTACGCTCAGTGAAGTTACCGCAGAGCAGTTATTTGGCCAGACAGAAAAAACTAAAGAAATGGAGATTACACATGGATAAAAATATTTGCCGGTTTAGCGAAGGTATGATTACTTTACCGGAAGGCTACTGCGAGCGAACCCTGAACACGCTGGCGGATCCCCGTTCAGCGATGCCACCCGTCACTATTTCTCGTGATAAACTGGCCAATCACAACAATCCAGAAGAATATATCAGCAGCCAGCTCGCTATTCTGCAGAGACAAATGAAAGACTGGCAGCAGCAGGCAAATCAACCCGTGGTGTTGGGCGATAATCTGAGCACAGGCATCATGATTACTTATGATTTTCTGCGCCCGGATAATATCCGGCTTTATCAAAAACAGGCGATTTTCACCTTAAACCTGGAGGATGTATTAATTTTCTCTTTGTCAAAGGCTGCCCCCCTGACCGATGAAGAAATTCAGCTGTTTAATAATATCCTGAAGAGTTTCCAGAGCTGGCCCTGATACTTTTCCTCAGCAAAGCCTGACGACATAACGTTAAAAGAAAAACCGGGCAGGATAAACCCTTCCCGGTTTCATGCATTCTGAACACCGCTAAATTAGCCGTTTACAGAGCTTAGTAACGCTGGCAGGTAAAGAGATAGGAGATCGGCCCACCGATAATATAGGTATTTTTATCAATCTTATCGACATCCAACTGCAGATGCGTTGGATCCAGCGTGATCTCTGCTAACAACTTATTAAAGATGACATCAGGGGTAGTATCAGTATTCGAAGTGACAACTTTGCTGATCTGATACCGGTAAGTATCATCGGAAATTTTAGCGCCATTGATTAATGCAACCCTTCTGTTAAGAATAGTAACACCGTCATTGCTCGTTGCCTGCCCATTCAGCAAAAGATAGCCTGAATCCTTTTTATCAAAACGTAAATCCTGGGCAACAGCGAACTCAATTCGTTTATCATCATTACGACTGAGATCGTAACGGCTAAACGCTGAGCATCGAAAAGGAAAATCTTTGGCCTGATGTGTTAAGTAATAAACCCCTGCAAAAGTCACCATTAATAGCGCAGCCAGCATGAAGATAATATTAATACCAATGCTCCGCTTCATCCCATTCTCCAGTCAAGATAATAAAAATTGTCGCATAAGATGATATGACCATCGCTATTAATTTTACACGATGAAAGAATTGTTCTTCCGAAATTCTTAGTAGTAAAAGAGGTGTTTTTATCAAAAATAATCCGGTGACCCGCATCGCAGGTTTGATTATTTTCCCTTAGAATTTGCACTATTTGCTTACCCAATGCCTGTCGTTCAACCTCATCCAGACCCTGCAATAATACTGCTTCGCAGCCACCGTCAAGTTTAATGGCACTCATTGGAATAATTTGCTCGTCAGGACGCGATACCGTGAAATACCAGAGCACCATGCCCAGCAATATCAGAGCAACAGAAGCAAACCAGTATCGCCGGTTGACGTTAACGGACGTAGCTGGCAGCTGATTACCGGGCGGAGTGGCAGGCAGGACAACGTTTTCAGCAGACCCTTCAGTTATACTTCCTTCCGATATGTCATCAGTTAAAACTTCCGTCACCCCCATGACCGGGGCTGATTGACGTTCAATTTTAATATCGGTATTCAGGCGTATACCAATTTTCGGGATGGTGATAATCAGATTTTCACAGCCATAAGCCGCGAGTGCCCTGCGCACAATACTCAGATATTGATTCAGATTACTATTCGATCCACGCAGGCCATATTTATCCCAGACCTCGGTCAGCAACGTATCACGCGCCAGTATTTCTCCCCCGGAATTCAGTAACTGCTCAAAAAGCCGACCTGAAGAAATACTGAGGCTCAGCGACTCCTGAGTAGGAATGTGGCTAAGCGTGCAGTCATCAGAATTGTAAGAAACCTGATCATCGATTATGTAAATCATTAAGAAATCACTGAATTTCCGCTCATTTATCGACAGTATAATTCAGCTTATATGAAGAAGCACTACAGACGCGTTAATCAGGCGATTAAGGAAATTTTTACAGATTAGCCAGCAAAACAGGCCGGGCAGAGTGCGTCACTGCCCGGCAGCTGGCTAATAATTTAAGAAACGACGAAGAATCATAAAGTTAGCGGCAATTTTTATGGCTGATTAGCGGCAGCAAACTCCGCATAATTACTTTGTGTAATGGTTTTATAGGGGATCCAGTTCAGTGATTCGACTTTCTGTTTATCCAGTAACGCTTTCACGACTTTCACAGCGCCCGTCGCCTGCCCTTTCGCATCCTGGAAAATAGTCAGCGTCATCTTTCCATTTTTGACGAACTGCTGGCCATCTGGCGTGCCATCGATCCCAGCAACCAGAATGTGGCTGTTTTTCGCCTGATTCAGCGCCATAATCGCCCCGATAGCCATTTCATCATTATTGGCGGCGATTGCATCGATCGGTCGCTGATTAAGCAGCCAGCCCGAAACTACGTCTACCGCTTCATTACGCTGCCAGCGTGCAGTCTGTTTTTCGATTACCGCCATTTGCTTATATTTAGCGATCACCGCTTCAACAGCACGCGTCCGTTCCCGCGCTTCTTCATTTGATAATGCGCCCATTAAAATGGCGACATTGCCCCGATAGTTCATCTGTTTTGCCAGCGCTTCCATCTGCATCTCACCCCCCAGGGCAGAGTCAGAACCGACATAGGCCATACTGGACGGTAATTTCACTTCCGGTTTACGGTTAACAAACACCAGCGGAATGCCCGCCGCTTCTGCCGCTTTCACCATCGGCAGTACGCCCTGTGTATCGACCGGGTTGAGAATAATGGCATCCACGCCCTGATTGATAAAATCTTCAACCTGCTGTACCTGAAGAGCTACATCCCCTTTGGCATCGACGAACTGCCCATCCATTTTCAGCGCTTTTATCTCACCCACCATCTGCGTCCGCAGAATCGATACGAAGTTAAGATCGAAATTAGCCAGTGCGACACCGATTTTAGGTGTTTTAGCCCAGGCGGTAACGCTGATCATCAGGCTGAGCAGCAGTGCTAACATTTTGGTTTTCATCGCGTAATCCTGTAGGGTTTATTATTGATAGAACCGCCGGGCAACAGGCAAATACCCGGCGGCAGAGCTCACAACGTAAAGTGATCGCGGAACTGTGCCAGGGCTGTTTCGCTGTCGCCTTCGGCCCAGCCCTCCAGCGCAACGACGCCGCAATAGCCGACCTGCTCCAGCGCACGGGCAATGGCGCGATAGTTAATTTCCCCGGTGCCAGGCTGCATGCGCCCCGGCACATCAGCCACCTGGATTTCACCGATAGCGGGGCCGCAGCGTCGTATCAGCTCTATCAGGTTGCCCTCTCCAATCTGGGCGTGATAGAGGTCCAGATTCATCTTCAGTGCCGGGCTGTTGACCGCTTCGACCAGCGCCAGCGTATCGGCAGCCCGTGCGAACGGCGTACCCGGATGATCAACCGCCAGATTCAGGTTTTCGAGAGTAAATACTCGCCCGGCCTGCTCGCCGAGCGCAGCGACATGCCGCAGGGTGTCGGCCGCTTTAAGCCACATCTCACCAGTGACCACCTCAACCGGACGAACCGCCTGGCCGTGAGCATCCAGCCCGGTGCCATGCAGATTCAGGCTCGGGCAGTTCAGACGATCTGCAATCGCCAGTGAGGTTTCTGCGCTATGCAGCAACTCTGCAATCTCATCATCATCAGTCAGGTTACCGTTGAGGTAGCCGGTCATGGAGGTAAAACGCGCACCTGTCGCCACCAGCGCGTCGATATCTTTGTTGGCCCAGTTCCAGATCTCCACGCCAAATCCCAGCGCATGAATCCGCTCAACACGCGCGATAAAAGGCAGTTCGAGAAACACCATCTCCGCACAGACTGAAAGCTGATAACCGGCCATTAGCGTTCTCCCAGCAGAATGGGTTTGCGTTGCTGCACCGATTCAATACAGGCCAGCGCAATTTCCAGCGCGTTACGCGCATCAGTGCCAGTAGCGCGCGGCGTGTCACCGTGCAGAATCGCGCGGGCGAATTCTGCCATTTCAGCAACATAGGCCTCACGCAGCAGATCGGTATCCATTCGAGACGTTGCGATGGCAATACCCTCGGCGTGATAGCGCACACAGTTGTCCTGATTGATGTTGCCCGCCTGCAGCATACCTTTACTGCCAAACACCTCACCGCGAACGTCATAACCGTAAACTGCCTGGAAGTTGGCTTCCGCAGTGGCAATGGCACCGTTATCAAAGCGGATGGTCACCACCGCGGTATCAAGTAATCCCTTATCTTTAAAATCGGGACGCACCAGCGCATCAGCCAGCGCATAGACCTCAACCGGCCGGGAACCCGGATTGAAGTGCAGAAGGGTGTCGAAGTCATGGATTAAGGTTTCAAGGAAGATGGTCCACTGCGGGATCGGGGCCGGATCGCGCAGGCCAGGGTCGCGTGTCACCGAACGGCTTAGCTGGGTGGTGCCATTGGTGCCTGCTCTGACAGCTTCAATAGCTGCGGCGAAGCCTGCATTGAATCGACGATTGAAGCCGACCTGCAACACAACGCCCGCATCCTGTGCGGCCGCGATCGCCCGATCTGCCTCATCCAGCGTTACCGCCATCGGTTTTTCGCAAAACACGTGCTTGCCAGCCCGGGCTGCAGCGATCACCAGTTCGGCGTGAGTGCGAGCCGGCGTAGCAATAGCAACGGCATCGATTTCGCTGTCATTGAGTAACGCCTGGATATCGGTATAGGCTTTCTCCACCCCCAGCCGGTCTGCCAGTTTCTGCGCTGCGCCGGGTTGCAGGTCGGCGACCGCTGTCAGCCGTGCCCCAGGCACCCGCAGCGCCAGATTCTCTGCATGAAAACTGCCCATGCGGCCAGCACCGATCAATCCCACTCGTACTGTTTTAAGGTTCATAACTGCTCCTGTTTTTTGTTGTCAGCCCAGTCAGGCTGAATAGGGTGTCCGGATGTCGCCTGCGCTTTGGCGGCAAAACGACGGGATTTTGAAAGCATCAGCGGCTCGATGTGCTCCAGTGAGATGCCTCGGGTTTCAGGCAGAAAACGTTTTACAAACCAGAAGGCCACCAGGCAGCCAGCGGCGCAGAGCATCAGTGGAAAAGCACCATGGAAGTGATCCATCAGCAAACGGCTACGGTTCATCATCGGGAAAGTCTGAGTAACGATGAAATTGGCGAGATACATCGAAGAAAAGGCGTAGCCCATCGCGACGGCACGAATCCGGTTGGGAAATATTTCAGAGATCAGTAGCCAGGCACCCAGACTCCATGACATACCAAAAATCAGTACGAACGCCACCAGGCCCACAACCGGCAGCAGGCCACCGATCTGCGCTATAAAGGCCCAGGCCGTAATCACCAGGCTGACAGCGCAACCCAGCGCTCCCCAGCGCAGCAGACGCGTCCGTCCCCAGCGATCCACTGCGTTCAGACAAAACGCTACTCCGACCAGCAGCGCCAGTCCGAGGAAAATGCTGTGATAGAGGGAGGTCTGTGTATCCGGTGAGATGTTCTGCAGCAGCGACGGTGCGTAATACAGCAGGATGTTGATGCCCGAAACCTGCTGCAGAATCGCAATCGCGCAGCCGATCAGCAGGATGTAACGCATTCTGGCGTCGCGGAGCAGACGGGTTCCCTGCTGACGGGTAACAGAATCCGCGTCCGGCGCACTGATTTCTGCCAGCAGACGCCGCGCATGTTCAGGCGTCGAAAGCCGGGTCAGCACTGCCAGCGCGCGTTCACGCTTGCCGTTTAACGCCAGCCAGCGTGGTGATTCCGGCATAAAGGGCACCAGTGCCAGAAACAGCAGGCAAGGCACCACACCCGACGCCAGCATCCAGCGCCAGCCTTCACTGACTATCCAGGCATGGGGCATACCGCGTGCAATCAGGTAATTCACCACATAGACCGTGACCTGACCGCCAACCATCAGCATCTGCTGCAGCCCAAGCATGCGCCCTCGCCAGTCCTTAGGTGAGACCTCTGCGATATAGAGCGGCGTAATTGCCGACGCCATCCCGACCGCCAGGCCACCCACCAGCCGGTAAATCACAAACCCGGTTAGTGAATCTGCCAGCGCAGAACCCACCGCAGACACGGCAAACAACAGCGCGGTGATCACCAGTGTAGGTTTACGCCCGATCCGATCTGAGATCGCGCCGACACAGCCAGCGCCGACGATACAGCCGAGAATGACATTTGAAACAGCCCATCCACTTTGCCACGGCGTTAGCGCAAGGTGTTCCGTTAATGGCTCAATAACGCCGGAAATCACTGAGGCGTCATAACCGAGGATCACCCCGCTCAATGAGGCAATGGAACAGATGAACAGCAATAACTTCAGATTATGTTTACGCATAACACCTTAACTTTCCCATTGTTTTTGACAGGTGAGAGTTAGTGTCAGCGTTGCAAAGTGGATGCCAGTTTTAAAGCGGGCTTTTATGTGAACGCGCTCGCAGATGGCGCGTCCTGATTGAAAATAAAATTTACATGTCAACTTAACATGTCATTAAAATGGACATTCCATCGACCACGGGAGAGTGAAATGCAATCTCTGCATGATTTGCTGCCTAATAAAGAAGAGAGCGATGCCATATTCAGCCTGCCGGAAGGCGGTGATGCGGCACAGTGGGAAGCTCGGTTTGCCCGGGGCTGGCAGGCATTTAGCCAGGGTGAACAGCCGCGCTGGATCCGCCGCAGTATTTTGCAGTCATGGAACCGCTCGCGCGAACATGGCATTGATCCGGTATCTTTTGAGTACAGTGCGTCCGATCCAACGGAGCTGGCCGCCGTTCTGCGTCATAACAGTGAGCTGATTACTGTGGCGCATAGCGTGATGGAGAACCTGCTGGCTTACAATCCCGATGGTCATATCAATCTCACAGATGCGCAAGGCATCGTACTGAGTTTTTGCGGCAGCGACCTGACCCCGGTCGGCAGCATCCTGCGTGAGGAGGTACTCGGCACCAACTGCACCGCGCGCTGCCTGCGCGAGCAGCGGCTGGTCTATGTACTCAGCGGAGAAAACTGGAAAATCGCGCTGCGTGAACGTAACCGGCAGTGCGCCGCAGCTCCTATCCGTGATGCCAGCGGTCGTATGACCGGCGTACTGACGCTGACCGCCACGCCTGACAATTTCAGTGCCCATACGCTGGGCACCGTGCAGGCTGCCGCAGAGGCAATTGGCCAGCAACTCACCTTACGCCGTCTGCTGGCCGAGCAGCAGTCGATACTGGAGACCCTGAATGAGGGCGTTGTGGTCTGCGACCGCGACGGACGCATCAAAACCCTGAATCGCTACGCTCGTCAGATCTTTGCCGGTATTGATACCGACAACGCCCTGATCGATCAGGTGCTTCAGCCCCAGTCCGGTTCATTGCTCACACTGCCCTGCTGTAATGACCGCGAGATGGTGTTCCGCCCCGATGGCAGACCCAGTGTTTCATGCCTGGTCTCGCTGATGCCGGCACCGGATGGCGGTCGCATCCTGTCGCTGCGGGAAAATCAGCGCATCCGTGCCATTACCCGTCGTGTGCTTGGCGTCAGCGCCAGCTATACCTTTGAGATGATTCGTGGTCAGGCACCCACGCTGCAGAAGGCTCTTCAGGATGCCCGCGCCAGCAGTCGCAGTGACAGTACCGTTCTGCTGACCGGTGAAAGCGGAACCGGTAAAGAGCTGTTTGCTCAGGCGATCCACAATGCCAGCAGCCGGGCGCATGAGTGCTTTGTCGCGGTTAACTGCGGCGCACTGCCGCGTGACCTGGTGCAGAGTGAGCTATTCGGCTACGTCGATGGCGCGTTCACCGGCTCACGGCGCGGCGGTTCGGCAGGTAAATTTGAGCTGGCCGACGGTGGCACGCTGTTTCTGGATGAGATTGGCGAAATGCCACTGGAGGCACAGACCAGCCTGCTGCGCGTGCTGCAGGAGAGTGAGGTGCTGCGCATCGGAGCGGCGCATCCGCTGAAAGTGGATGTCCGCATCGTGGCGGCAACCCATTGCGATCTGCTCAGTGCAGTGGAACAGGGTGCTTTCCGCCGTGACCTGTTCTATCGCCTCAATGTTATCTCCCTGACCATCCCTGCCCTGCGTGAACGCCAGAGCGACATTCCTGATCTGGTGAATACCTTCATTCACGCCCTGTGTCAGCGGCTGAATAAAACGCCTCCGCAGGTGAGCATTGAAGCAATGAACGCCCTGCAGGCATGGCACTGGCCCGGCAACGTGCGCGAGCTGGAAAATCTGGTCGAGCGGATCGTTAATCTTTGCCAGAGCAGCATCATCGACCTTGCCGATTTGCCGCCAGCGATGGTGACGCGCGCAGCCGAAAACAGACCAGCGGCCAGCAGCCTGTTGCAGGATAATGAACGAGCCTGCATCCTGCAGACCCTTCGCGCGCAGGGGGGTAATCTGCGGCAGTCCGCTAAGCTGCTGGGCATTTCTCGCACGGCGCTCTATAACAAGCTCAATCACTGGAATATCTCTATAGATACGCTACGCCAATAACCGGCTGGTGGCACTCAGCAACACCAGCATACATTCAGCCCGTTCAAAATATGGCTTTTGATCGCAACAGGGCCTAAAATGTGACCACCCTTAACAGTGGTCACTGAATTTTTTCACCCACCTTTGATCTGCCAGGTTCTGACAATGACTCAATCCGTAACGGAAAATGGCACACGCGGCCCGGCCGGGCACAATGTGCGTGACCAGATTGTCGATGCTGCCATGCAGCACTTCGCGCATTATGGTTACGAAAAAACCACCGTCTCCGATCTCGCCCGTGCTATCGGCTTTTCCAAAGCGTATATCTACAAATTTTTTGAATCAAAACAGGCGATTGGCGAAGTGATTTGCTCCACCCGGCTTGCGATGATTATGCAGCACGTCGAAGTCGCTATCGCCGATGCGCCTGGAGCATCGGAACAACTGCGGCGACTGTTCCGCACGCTTTCCGTCACCGGCACTGAACTCTTTTTTCACGAACGTAAACTCTATGATATTGCTGCCGTCGCGTCGCGTGACCGCTGGCCGTCGGCGATGGCGCATGAAGAACGACTGCTCAGCCTGATTCAGCAGATCCTGCGCCGGGGGCGTGAAGCAGGTGAGTTTGAGCGTAAAACCCCGGCTGACGAAGCGGCGGAGGCAATCTATCGGGTGATCAAACCCTACGCCAGTCCGGTACTGCTGCAGTACAGCCTTGATGACGCTGAAGAAGCCTCTGCACAACTGGCAGCGCTGGTGTTACGTAGCCTTGCGCCCTGAACAATGCGCATGATGTGACTATTGACTTATTTAGTCACAAGAGCAACGATAGCACTCTGTCTGGTTATCGCTCAGGATTCTGATGCTGCTAAGCTTATCTCTCTCTGCTCTATTCCATCCCTGCGTTCGTCCATCGCACCATTCTACGCAGGGTCTCACCTTCCGCGCTCAAGGCGTGTATCCATTGTCTGCGGCAGCATTTCAATCACTGTCCGGACTCTCTACGGGAGTAATCCAATGAGTCACTTAGCCTCATCACAACGCATTGTCATTACCGGCGCGGGCATCGTTTCGCCACTGGGTTGTGGCGTTGAAACCGTCTGGCGGCGATTAACGGCTGGAGAATCAGGTATACGTACCCTTCCCGATACGCTTACTGCTGGCACCGGTATTTCAGTAGGTGGCAGCGTGCCGGGCATCGATGAAGATCCGCTGGCAGGTTACGACCCCGAAGCGTTCATTGCGCCGAAAGAGCGTAAAAAGATGTCGCGCTTTATAGAATTCGCGCTGCTGGCAGCAGAAGAAGCGCTGAATCAGGCAGCCTGGCATCCTGAAGATGAGGCGACGCGTGAACGTACCGCGACGATTATTGCTTCAGGCGTCGGCGGCTTTGGTGCCATTGCCGACGCGGTGCGCACCACCGATGCACGCGGCCCGCGCAGGCTCTCACCCTTTACAGCACCTTCGTTTCTGGCCAACATGGCCGCGGGTCATGTCTCGATCAAACACGGCTTCACCGGCCCGCTGGGTGCGCCCGTTACCGCCTGTGCGGCGGGAGTTCAGGCAATTGGTGATGCAGCCAGGTTGATCAGAAGCGGTGAAGCGGACATTGCTATTTGTGGCGGCACAGAAGCGGCGCTTGATCGCGTCACGCTGGGCTGTTTCGCGGCTGCACGTGCGCTATGTGTGGGCTATGAAGATCAGCCGCACCATGCCTCACGTCCGTTTGATCGTGACAGAAACGGCTTTGTGATGGCCGAAGGTGCAGGCCTGCTGGTGATTGAGTCACTGGCCCATGCCGAAGCACGCGGCGCGACACCGCTGGCGGAGATTGTCGGCTATGGCACCAGCGCCGATGCATACCATTTAACCGCGGGTCCGGAGGATGGCAGCGGGGCTGCACGGGCGATGAGAATCGCCCTGCGTCAGGCGGGCATTAGTCCGGAAGACGTGCAGCATATCAACGCACACGCAACCTCAACTCAGGTTGGCGATCACGGTGAGCTGGCGGCTATTCGCGCAGTGTTTGGCGATGATTCGCAGGTCGCGATCGCCTCAACGAAATCCGCCACCGGCCATCTGCTGGGTGCGGCAGGGGGCGTTGAGGCGATATTCACCCTGATGGCGCTGCAGCAGCAGCTTATTCCGCCGACGCTGAACCTCCATCATCCCGATGAAGCCGCAGGCAATCTTGACCTGGTGGCGCTCAATGCACGTCCCACGGCGCTGACTTATGCCATGTCGAACGGTTTTGGTTTTGGCGGCGTCAACGCCAGTCTCCTGTTGCGTAAGTGGCAATGACTTCAGAGTGACGATTAAGCCCGCGCTGCCAGACACCCTCTCAGCGCGGGTAATACATCGGACGTCCTGAAAAATCATGCACAGCTGTTCCCTGTGTGCCGGGGTTTATCAAAACACCCTCTGTACAACACTCGCTTTATAAATCTGTACCTTTCCTGACAAAATTGCCTCCGCCAGACCTCCTGCCCTTTTTCTTTCAGCACTACAATTAATCGGATGAAAACAACCTCAGAGAACGTTAATGAAGATTGCAGCTTTCGATATTGGTGGTACCTCTTTAAAAATGGGCGTGATTGATGAGCAGGGAAATATTCTGACCAGTGAGAGTGCTGATATTTCCCATAATTCACGCGACAAAATACTTGATGCGATCCTGGCCTGGCTGGAGAAAAATCCCGGCTGTGCTGGCATCGCCGTCAGCACGCCCGGTTATATTGATGCAGAAGCTGGATATATCGCCATGGGTGGCACCATTCGGGACTTCGACCAGTTTCATCTGAGCCAGTGGCTGACGGAAAAAACCTCACTGCCTGCCACGGTCGAAAATGACGCCCACTGCGCCTTACTGGCTGAACAGTGGCTGGGCAAAGCAAAAAAACTCAGTGATTTTCTGATGTTAACTATCGGCACAGGATTAGGCGGAGCGGCCTTCTGCAACGGCGCGCTGATCCGGGGCGGTCGTAACCGCGCGGGCGAGTTTGGCTGTCTGCTGACTTCGCGCCCCACCAGCAGCAATATTGAACGCCACACCATGAGCCAGAGTTGTACCATGACGGCGCTTCGGGAGAATTACAGCCAGCTCATCGAAAAATCTTCCGACGACGTCACAGGTAAAGATGTCTTTGACGCATACGATCGCAAAGAAGAAGCAGCGCAGCAGGTGGTGAATAAATTCTACCAGGATCTTGCAGCCTGCTTATATAACCTCTTCAGCGTGTTCGATCCGCAGATGATATTTATCGGTGGTGGAATTACCGAGCGGGAACCGTTCCTCGAGGAACTGGCAGAGCAACTGGCAAAATATGATCTTGATATCCGCATTGATACCGCGACCTACGGCAACGACTCCGGCATGTTGGGCGCAACCTGGAATTTCCTGCAGCGTCAGCCAGACAAATAATGGCTTGTAGTTCAGGACGTATGCAGGTTACACCTTTCTGATAATTATGATGATTTATCTGGTGCGGTATTCAAAACGATAACCCGGTCATGACCGGGTTTACTCTTGTTTATATTAGTGTCGTATTTGCGCCAGATCGTCTGACGTCAGGCCGGTCATTTCTATGACAGTTTTACGATCAAGGCCGTTTTGTAGCATAGTGCGCGCAATTTTCAGGGTAGCTTCACGCTGCCCTTCAGTACGACCTTTCTCAATACCACGCCGTTCACCAAGCTCGATACCTTCTGCGCGACCTTTTTCGATCCCTTTTTGTTCAAGCTGCTGTGCGATGGTCATCAGTGCGTCTCCGTGTTGTGGCACCCGCTGTGCCAGTTCGCGAACGAAAGCTTCGTAGTCAGCTGACTCACCAGCCTGCAGTAAATAGTGTATCAGCGTCATCACCTGGGGTGAAGAAAGATAATCGGCCATGAGTAGCGTGACCAGATGGTCAGTCAGGCTTGCAATGTCGCGTTGATGAATATGTTTCTGCAAAAGCGTCAGGGCGGCCATACTGCGATGAGTCATGATCTCATCATCCGGGATGACCGTAATGTCCACCAGCGGGAAGGCGCCTCTATAAAGGCTTTCCGCCACTACCGGATCATCAAATTCGTCGAACCAGCGGGTCGACCACGGATAGGGAGTGCGCTTACCGGTATAGAACAGTACAGGTATGACTAAAGGCAGTTTTTTATGGCCAGCTTCAAGGTGGCGCTGCATAGCGGCTACCGCATAACGTATCAGGCGGAATGCCATATGCCTGTCAGGGGTGGATTGGTGTTCAATCAGAACATGAATATATCCGTCACCGGTTGAGGTTCTGAGACTGTACAAAACGTCACTGAAGTATTGACGCAAATCGTCTTCAACAAATGATCCGGACTCAAGCTTCAGTGTGGTGAGATCGCAGATTTTAAGCAATTTCTCCGGAAGGTGGATCTGCATAAAATCTCTGGCAACATCCGGATGCGTAAGAAACTGTCGAAAAGTAGCATCATGAGGTGTAGCACTTTTTTTATTTTTCATCAGTTCAGCCCCTGTAAATTCCATGCGCTGCTACCACAGCGAAGAGGCTATCTTAATGGATCAGATTTTAATTTATAATATTTAAACCTTGCCCAGTCTATATAGATTAACTACACCCATAGTCTTTTAAAAAATTTATTAGCAAGATGGATTACGACGCGTTCTAAATTAACAACCTTAATCAATTTATATAGCGATAATTAAAACCTCCGGATGTACCCGAAACTTCTAACGCTGACCATTAATGTCTGAACCGCTTTACGAAAAGTTAATTTTCTATTTAAGTCACGGCATAAGCAGCCTGATCACGCTGTTTATACCGCTCGCTCCCTATCCCCGTCCCGGCGCATCCAACAGGCTAAGCGCCACGCCTGTCAGGGTATAGACCACGACATACAACAGAATCAGTGCCGCAAGCAAAAGGCGGTGGCTGCGCATCTCACTTTTCTTCATGGTGCCATTCAGAAGGTGTAGCTCAATGCCAGGGTGGCCGATGCGCCGTTGTGCCGTGCAACGATGGGGCTATCTGAAGCATGCTTATCCAGCCAGCTGTAGTCACCGATCACACTGGCCGCCCAGGCGGGTGTGAACTGATGGCTCCAGGTCAGGCTGGTATCGGTGCCATAAAATCCACCCGCGGCGTCGTACCGTTCAAATCCGCTGCGCGCACTTTGCTTGCTGTTAACGCCATACCAGGTATTCATATAACGCCCGTCGCCAAACAGTCCCGCCACCTGCAGTGCCACGGTATCGTCACTGGTCTGCCAGGGGATCAGGGTTACGGAAGTCCGGTACTGCACACCCTGACTATCACTTAATGGCAGCGTCGCTTTGCCCTCCAGCACCAGCCACGGCGTTACCGACCATCCCAGCGCCAGCGCGGTGTTCATCGTTGCGTCGATGTTCCCCATGCCTCTGAGCCGGTCATCCCCATCTCGCCAGGATGAATTCTGGTCAGAACGGCCCAGCCCGTAGCCCAGCGTATGTTCCAGATACAGTCCATTATCTGCCTGCAGGTCATAGCCAATGCCTTTCTGTGAGTCTAAAAAGAAGGCCCCGTCGCGTGCCTGGATCACCGGCATCAGCTGCCAGTGCTGCTTATCGGCGCCGCTATAGCGTGGTGCATTGATACCTGCAATGCCCAGCGTGACGCTTGGCGGCGGCGTAGTCTCATCAGCCATGGCAGTCGCGGCACTGAATCCCAGCGAAAAACAGACCATGTGCAGCGTTATTTTTCCGGTTATCATCACGTTTCCTCATTATCACATCAGGTGCGGAGCTGAGGGGTTCAGAGCCGCGTCAATGGCCGGAGTATGCGAGGCGAGTGTCAATTAACGACCAGGGATTTATGAAGAAACAGTCAAGGTGATCCGAAAATGCAGTCAAAACGTGTACTGATTATTGAAGATGATGCTGATGCGGCGGGCGTACTTGAGGCCTACCTGAAACGTGAAAATTATGAGGTCATGATTGCCGGTGATGGGCCAGGCGGGCTGGATGCCGCCAGACGCTGGCAGCCCGATCTGATCCTGCTGGATATCATGCTGCCCGGCATGAACGGCACTGAAGTGCTGGCAGCGCTGCGACGTCGTGACGATACCCCGGTGATCATGGTAACCGCGATGGGTGATGCGCCGGACCGCATCGGCGCACTGCGCTATGGCGCGGATGACTACGTGGTCAAACCCTATCATCCGGGCGAAGTGGTGGCGCGCGTTCAGGCAGTACTGCGCCGTAGCCAGCAGAGTCAGGTACCCGCGGCAGAAACCCTGCGCTGGGCGGGTTTAGTGGTGGACCCGGTGGCGCTCACCGCAGTGGTCGATAGCGACAGTGCTTCACCGCGCCGCCTCGATCTGACACCGACCGAATTTTCCCTGTTGGTCACCCTGATGCGCGCTCCGACGCGTCCGTTTACCCGCCTGTTTCTGCTGGAGCACTGTCTGCCGGAAAGCGATGCGCTTGAGCGGGTGGTCGATACCCACGTCTATAACCTGCGTCGCAAACTGGAAGCCGCGGGCATTTCAGATGTCTTACCGGCGGTTCGCAGCGTCGGTTACCGGTTCAGACAGCCATGAAGAACGATACGCATACCTCACTGTGGCGCTGGATCTGCATCCGGGTGCTGTTTCTGGCGATTGGCAGCGTGGTACTCATCGCCATCTGTATGTGGCTGCGCTTCGCAGTGCAGGCGTACTGGGTCTATTACCGGATGCCGCCCGCGCTGCTGGAGGAGTTCACCCAGCTGCGCCACCACCCTGCCAGCGATCCGGCACGCTTTCATCAGATTATCGACCAGTGGTGGGGTATCAACTTCTCGGATCCCTCGCTGGCCTCGTCGGACTGGCTGACCGTATTCGTGCTGGTGGTGGTCATGATCCCGTTTATGGTGGTGATGGCGCTGCGTTTCGCCCGTCCGCTGTCGGCGCAGTTCAGCCAGCTAGCGACCGCAGCGCGAGCGGTATCGAAAGGGGAATTTGGCCGAACGGCGGCGGTGGTGAAAGAAGCGCCACAGGAGCTGGTGCGCTTTACCGAAGATTTTAATCAGATGACGCAGCAGCTGGCGCGTTACGAGCGTGAGCTGCGCACCTCGCATGTAGCGATGGCGCATGAACTTCGCTCGCCACTGACGGCCGCAATGGGCCGCCTGCAGGGCATTCTGGATGGCGTCTTTCCTGCCGAACCGCAACAGCTGGCGATGATCATGAAGCAACTGATGCAGCTCAGTCGCCTGACAGACGAACTGCATCTCTTGTCACTGGCGGATGCCGGGCAGCTTACCCTGAACCACGAGTGGTTTAATCTCAGCGAGTTACTGCGCGAGCGCTCCGGCTGGCTTCTGCCGCAGGCAGAACAGGCGGGGATTGCCATCAGCGTGACATCACCCAACGATCTGCGGCTGTATGCCGATACCTTCCGGCTGGGCCAGGTAGTGACCATCATCTGTGAGAATGCAATGCGCTACGCTGCCGACGGTGGCGCGTTGCTGATCACCGCCAGCAGGAACGATCAGGCGATCACAATGACCTTCCGCGATTACGGTCAGGGTGTGGAGCCGGACTTCCTGCCGCAATTGTTTGACCGCTTTACCCGCGCTGACTCCTCACGCGCCCGCCACTCCGGCGGCAGCGGTCTGGGACTGTCGATCGCCAAAGCGATCGTCGAGGCGCACGGCGGGTCGCTTCACGCCACACTGCCCGCCGACGGCGGTCTGCTGATCGGGATAACGCTGCCGGCGAGATAAATTGTTCTGGCTTGACCATTTCTTGATGGTTCATGGAACGTTTCTGGACACATGCCGGGTTCAATGAGCACAACTCATTAAAGGAACCCGGTTATGACAGACTTCTTATCGGATGCTGCCCGCCAGGTGTGGCGTCATCTCTTCGGTATTCACATCTTTGCGCCGATCATCTTCGTGCTGCTCGGGGTATTCATCATGACCGGTTGCCGGGACAATAGTTCTGCTCCGCCTGCCGCCCCGCTCCGCCCGGTTAAATCGGTGATTGCTCCACCGCTCAGCAGTGATGCATCGCTGGTGCTGACTGGCGAAATCCGCGCTCATGAAGAGGTCGCGCTAGCCTTCAGACTGGATGGCCGGGTGGTGAGCCGTGCGGTTGAGCTGGGCGATCGCGTCAGCGCCGGGCAATCGCTGGCAGCGCTGGAAAATGATCAGTCACGCAATCAGCTAAGCAGCGCACGGGCCGATCTCGACAGCGCACGCGCCGCCGAACGGGTCGCCGCGCTTAACCTGCATCGGATGCGGCTGCTGATGCCCGGAGGGGCCATCGCCCGCAGCCAGCTGGACAGCGCCCAGGCGGACTGGCAGAGCGCACAGTCCCGCCGTCTCAGCAGCGAAGCGGCTCTGAAAAATGCCCAGGATAACCTCAGCTGGACTCAGCTGACTGCGCCTGCAGCAGGCCGGATCACCGCCATCACGGTTCAGCCAGGTCAGGTGGTCAGCGCCGGACAAAATGTGATGACGCTGGCAGCAGGGGATGCACGCGATGCGGTGTTTGACCTGACAACGCCTGCGCTGCTGCATCCTGATGATCGGACACCGCTGAAAGTGACGCTGCTCGCCGATCCCGGCGTGCAGGCCAGTGGCACAGTGCGTGACATCAGCCCGCAGGCCGATCCACAGACCCGCACATGGCGGCTGCGCATCTCACTGAATCAGCCGCCTGAGGCGATGGCACCCGGTGCCACAGTCATTGTCACCCTTCCCGATGCGCAGCCGCCGGTCATCGCCCTGCCCGCCAGCGCCCTGACCCGCTCCGCAGACAAACCCGCGCTGCTGGTCGTTGATGCGGCGTCACGCCTGCAGCTTCGTCCGGTAGTGCTGGCCCGCTTTAACGCGCAGCAAATCTTCGTCACTGCCGGGATCAAGCCGGGAGAGCGCGTCGTCACCGCCGGAGTCAGCACCCTGCAACCTGGCGAAAAAGTGGCGCTTTCGCAGGAGGCTCCATGAAAAAAACGTCTGGCTTTAACCTCTCCGGCTGGGCGCTGGCGCATCAGCAACTGGTGATCTTTTTCATGCTGCTGGTCATGGCGGCGGGTGTGCTGAGCTATGAACATCTGTCACGCAATGAAGACCCGGCGTTTACTATCAAAACCGCCGTAATATCAGCCCAATGGCCAGGCGCTGATGTGAACACCACGGTGCAACTGCTCACTGACGTACTGGAACAGAAAGTGCAGGAGATCCCGTCGCTGGATGCGGTTGAGAGCGAAACCCGGGCCGGACAAACCGTCATCTATGTCAACCTGCGCGATGACACGCCGCCCTCTCAGGTGGCCGGCATCTGGTACCAGCTGCGTAAAAAGATGCAGGATGTTGCCCCTTCACTGCCGCAGGGCGTGCAGGGTCCGGCCGTTAACGACGAATTTGATGACACCTTCGGCACCATTTATGGCTTCACGGCGGAGGGTTTTACCGCCAGAGAGCTACGCGACCGGGTCGATAACCTGCGTCGCAATCTGGCCAGTCTGCCCGACATCGGTAAAACCAGCCTGTTAGGTGTACAGGAGCAGCAGGTGGTTATCGCCTTTTCGCCGCGCAAGCTGAACGGCATGGGGCTCGATTTACAGCAGGTCAGCGACGCCATTAAAGCTCAGAACGATGTCGTCCCGGCGGGCAGCCTGCGTACCGACCGCGAGAATATTGCGCTGCGGGTCAGCGGCACCCTGACTTCGGTTGAAAATCTGCGGGCGATTACCCTGCATATCGGTGAGCGTTTTATTCCGCTGACCGATCTGGCCACCATCAGCCTGCAACCTGCCGAACCTCCGGCGCCGACGTTTAGAGTTAACGGCGTTCCGGCTATCGGGCTGGCGATCTCCATGGCCGGCAGCGGCAACATGCTCGATTTCGGTCAGCAGCTCAGTCAGCGCATGCAGATGCTGGCCAGTCAGTTACCGCACGGTATTACTATGACCCGCGTGGCCGACCAGTCTTCCGTGGTGAAAAACGCGGTCAGCGGCTTTGTCCGGATACTGGGCGAAGCAGTCGTCATCGTGTTAGCCGTCTCCTTTGTCTCGCTGGGACTGCGTGCCGGTCTGGTCGTTGCGGCGGCGATCCCGCTGGTACTGGCAATGACCTTTACCGGCATGTTAATGGCAGGCATCGGACTCCAGCGCATCTCGCTTGGCGCGCTAATCATCGCGCTGGGGCTGCTGGTGGATGATGCCATGATCACCGTCGAGGCAATGGTGGCGCGACTGGAAGCGGGCGACAGCAAGTGGCAGGCCGCCACCTATGCTTTTAAAACCACCGCCTTTCCGATGCTGACCGGTACGCTGGTAATGATCGCCGGGTTCATTCCGGTCGGGTTCGCCGCCTCCAGTGCCGGAGAGTATTGCTACTCATTGTTTGTGGTGATCGCCCTGGCGCTGCTCTGCTCGTGGGTCGTCGCGGTCATCTTCTCTCCGCTCACCGGCTGCTGGCTGCTGTCGGCCAGGCACATCAAGGCCGATAAGCCGCCGGGCGTGCTGACGCGCAGCTATCACCGGCTGCTGGAGGTGATTCTGCGTCACCGGCTGGTGACGATTGGCACAGCGATGGCGGTGCTGCTGGTCAGCCTTTACGCCACCACTTTTATGCAGGGTGAGTTTTTCCCTGCATCGGATCGCCCCGAGCTGCTGGTCAGCCTGACGCTTCCCGCCAGTGCAGCCCAGGCTGAAACCACCCGCCGAACCGCACAGCTGGAACAGATGCTGCGCAACGATCGGGATGTGGCGAACTACACCAGCTACGTTGGCTCGGGCGCAATACGCTTTTATCTGCCGATGGATGTGCTGCTGGATAATGAAAACATCGCGCAGCTGGTGGTGGTGGCGAAAGATCTGGCGGCACGCGATCGGCTGCGCAGCAGGCTGGAGCAGAAGCTGGCGGTGGATTTCAGTGATATCACTACCCGGGTATCGCCGCTGGAGCTGGGGCCACCGGTCGGCTGGCCGCTGAAATATCGCATCACCGGCCCGGATAATGCCAGGGTGCGTCAGGCGGCCGATCGGCTGGCGGCGCTGATCGCCCGCTCATCGCTGACACGCGAGGTCAATCTTACCGCCGGAGAGCCAGAACGGGTCATGACGCTGGCGGTGAACCAGACCGCAGCCCGCGCAGCCGGACTCTCTTCCGAAACGATAGCCACCGCGCTGAATACTCTGATGTCCGGCAGCGTGGTGACCACCCTGCGCGATCGTAACCGCCTGATCGACGTCGTGCTGCGCAGCAATGACCCGGAGCGGCAGGACACTGACACACTGGCAGGATTGATGATCACCAATGCCAGCGGACAGAAAATCCCGCTGCGACAGGTGGCAACCCTGAACTGGGGAGTGGATGACCCGGTGATATGGCGACGTCAGCGGCTGGCTTACATCACCGTACAGACCGATATTGCGCCCGGTCAGCGGGCTGAACAGGTCTCGCAGCAGCTCGCACCAGCCGTCGCCGCCCTGCGCGCCTCGCTGCCGGCCGGATACGGTATTGAAGAAGGTGGCGTGGCGGCCGAATCGGACAAAGGCAACGGTTCAGTGTTTGCTCTGCTGCCGGTAACAATCTGCGTCATGCTGGTCTTGCTGATGATTCAGCTGCAACGCTTCTCCGGCATGCTGCTGGCGCTGAGCATGGCACCGTTTGGCCTGCCCGGCATCGTATCCGCAATGCTGCCGGCTGGCACACCGCTGGGGTTCGTGGCGCTGCTGGGGATTATTGCCCTGGCGGGAATCATCATCCGCAACGCGGTAATCATGATCAGTGAAGTCGATGCGAATAGCCGGGCCGGACTGTCCGCGGGTGAGGCAATCCGGCAGGCTGCCCATCACCGTGCACGTCCCATTCTGCTGACTGCCTGTGCGGCAATACTCGGCATGATCCCCATCGCCCATCAGGTTTTCTGGGGGCCCATGGCACTGGCGATTATTGGCGGTCTGATCAGCGGTACGCTGGTAACGCTCACGGTGCTGCCCGCCGCGTTAAGTCTGTTGATGCAGCGCGGCTCACGTTAAAACAACACCCGGCGATCCCGTGCTGAGAACGGCGGGATCGCCGGAAAGGATCAGTTCATCACCTCGACCAGAATCAGCGGGCACTTTCTGACTTTGCAGGCCTGACTGTAGGCTAGCGAGCAGACCGAGCAGAGATCGCGCACGTCAGACTGGTACTCATACTCCATGAAATAGCGGAACTGGCCGCCCGCAGAATCTGTTCTCCAGAATCGCTGCGGCTCCAGAATTTCATCCAGTTGCCTGAATGTCAGGGCTGACGGGTTGTGAAACCCGACTCTTACGCGGTATGTAGTCATGCACCGATTATTGGCATCCCGGTCCATGGCCGCCAGTTGGTTATTGTTTTCAGTTCAATAGCTGGCGCTTATCAACCCGCTTCGCCTGGTGCGGCAGGCTGCTCTGCCAGCAGCGCCAGCAGGTGCAGTACTGCTTTTGACGGGTGAAGCCGACGCCAGGCAAAGGCAACATCCGTAAATAGCGTGTTGTTTTCGATATCGCAGAAGCTGACCCCGGGGTTATCGACGCAGCGCATCGACTCCGGCACCAGCGCAATCCCGCAGCCCGCCGCCACCATGCCCAGCGACGTAGTGATCTGCGGAGCCTGCTGAAAAGTGTGGCGCGAAAAGCCCGCCCGCAGACAGGCAGTGACAATCAACTCATACAGGCTGGGCGAGACGTCGCGCGGGAAGATCACCAGGGTTTCTCCCGCCAGTGCGGATAGTGCCACGGTGGGTGTGCCGCTGAGGGGATGGCAGCGCGGCAGCGCAATCAGCATCTTTTCGGTGGAGATGACGCGCAGATTAAACGCCTTGCTGCTTTCACACGGCAGCCGGATAAAAGCGGCATCCAGCAATCCTTCCTGTAAATCCTGCATCAGCAAAGACATATTCTCTTCGCGGGTCAGCAGCTCCATCGCCGGATAACGTTCTTTAAACTGGCGGATCAGGGTGAAGATGCGTGGATTAAACGCCACCGAGCTGGCAAAGCCCAGCGACAGCTGACCACTGATCCCGCGCGCAATACCGCGTGCGTTCTCCAGCGCCTGATCGGCCAGTTGCACAATCTGCCGGGCATCCGCCAGAAACGCTTCGCCCGCTTCGGTGAGTTCCACTCCGCGCGTCAGGCGCTTCAGCAACGGTGTGCCAATTTCCTGCTCCAGCCGCAGTATCTGCTGACTCAGCGGCGGCTGCGATATGCCCAGTATCTCGGCGGCACGAGTGAAGTGAAGCGTCTCGGCTACGGCAACAAAATAACGCAGATGGCGAAGTTCCATATCAAAAACGTCTCAAAGTTAACAGGTTTCGCTATTGGACCCACCGACTGAATCGGTTCACCATTAGGTTAACACGGCTTAACGGTTAATCGATGAGGCATCAAATGAGCAATTGTGTAACTGATTGTTCCTGTGAGGATCAACTAAAACATACTGTCCTGACGCTTTCACAGGATGCACCAGAAAGCGTTATCTATCAGACCTCTTTAATGAGTGCGCTGCTGAGCGGCGTTTACGACGGCAATGTCCGTATTGCCGACCTGCTGCGTAAAGGGGATTTCGGCCTGGGTACCTTTAACCGGCTGGATGGCGAAATGATCGCGTTTGATAGCAAGGTCTATCAGCTGCACGCCGACGGCAGCGCGCACCCGGCCGATCCGGCGCAGAAAACTCCGTTCGCCGTGATGACCTTTTTTAAACCGCAGCATCTGTATGAATTTGACCGGCCGATGTCGCGTGAGGCGATCCATCAGGTGATCGACAACGAAATCACCTCCGATAACCAGTTCTGCGCGCTGCGCATCAGCGGTCGTTTCAGTCGCGTCGAGACCCGCACCGTGCCATGCCAGTGTCGTCCCTATCGCTCAATGCCGGAAGTTCTGGGCGATCAGCCGACCTTTGCCTTCAGCCAGCGCGCGGGCGAACTGATCGGATTCCGTACACCGCAATATATGCAGGGCATTAACGTTGCGGGCTATCACGAACATTTTATTACCGACGACCGCGAAGGCGGCGGCCACATTCTCGATTATGCGCTGGAACAGGGCACCCTGACCTTTGGTGCCATCAGCAAGCTGGTCGTGGATTTGCCGCAGGACAGCGATTTTCTCAATGCCGACCTGAACCCCGCCAATCTTGACGCCGCGATTCGTGCGGTAGAAAGCTAATCAGAGGAATGACGATGAAAACTCCAACCGATACCACACTCTGGACCTGTGGCGCTGACCTGGTGGTGGCGCAACTTGAGGCACAGGGCGTCCGCCACGTCTTTGGTATTCCTGGCGCAAAAATTGATAAAGTCTTCGACTCACTGCTGGATTCCTCCATCCAGACCATCCCGGTTCGCCACGAAGCTAACGCTGCATTTATGGCCGCCGCAGTGGGCCGCCTTACCGGCAATGCGGGCGTGGCGCTGGTCACCTCCGGGCCGGGCTGCTCCAACCTGATCACCGGCATGGCCACCGCCACCAGCGAAGGCGATCCGGTGGTGGCTATCGGCGGTCAGGTGAAGCGCTCCGACAGCGCCAAGCAGGTTCATCAGAGCATGGACACGGTTTCAATGTTTCGCCCAATCACTAAATATGCGGTTGAGGTCACCGACCCCGCTGCACTTTCTGAATGCCTGTCGAATGCGTTTCGCCACGCCGAACATGGCCGGGGCGGCGGTGCCTTTATCAGCCTGCCACAGGATATTGTCGATCAGCCGGTTACCGGCAAAGCGTTGAGCAGCAAAGGCCGCCCTGTACTGGGCGCCGCACCTGACTCAATGATCGACGCCGTCAGCGAAGCTATCGCCGGGGCTAAAAATCCGGTCATCCTGTTGGGATTAATGGCGAGCCAGACAGAGAACAGCGAAGCGATTCATGAGCTGCTGACACGCAGTCACATTCCGGTTACCAGCACCTATCAGGCAGCAGGAGCGGTCAGACAGGATCACTTCTCACGCTTCGCCGGGCGCGTCGGGCTGTTTAACAACCAGGCGGGCGACAGGCTGCTGCAACAGGCTGACCTGATCGTCACCATCGGCTACAGCCCGGTGGAATATGAACCGGCGATGTGGAACAGCGGTAACGCCACCCTGATTCATATCGACGTAATACCCGCTGAGACCGACAACCGCTATCTGCCGGACGCAGAACTGGTGGGTGATATCGCCGCCACGGTGCGTAAACTCGCCGCGCGCATCACTGCCCCACTCCAGCTGACCCCGGAAGCCGCCACCATCCTTGAGGATCGTCAGCAGCAGCGCAAATTGCTGGCGATGCAGGGTGCCAGCCTCAATCAGTTTGCTCTGCATCCGCTGCGCATTGTGCGCGCCATGCAGGACATCATTAACAGTGACGTCAGCCTTACCGTCGATATGGGCAGCTTCCACATCTGGATCGCCCGCTATCTCTACAGCTTCCGCGCCCGTCAGATCATGATCTCCAACGGTCAGCAGACGATGGGTGTGGCCCTGCCGTGGGCGATTGGTGCCTGGCTGGTCGAGCCGCAGCGCAAAGTGGTTTCAGTTTCCGGCGATGGTGGTTTCCTGCAATCCAGCATGGAGCTGGAAACTGCCGTCCGCTTAAAAGCCAACATTCTGCACATCGTCTGGGTCGATAACGCCTACAACATGGTGGCGATGCAGGAAGAGAAAAAATATCACCGCGTCTCGGGCGTCAATTTTGGGCCGGTCGATTTCAAAGCCTATGCCGAAGCGTTTGGGGCAGCGGGCTTTGCGGTGACCAGTGCGGCAGAGCTGGAGCCGACGCTGCGTAAAGCGATGGATGTTCAGGGGCCCGCCGTGGTCGCGGTGCCGGTCGATTACACCGACAACCCGCTGCTGATGGGTCAGCTGCATCTGAGCCAGCTTCTTTAATTTCTCAAAAAGGAAATCATGATGAAAAACAGAGTGGCATTTGTGACCGGCGCAGGCCAGGGCATTGGTGAAGCGATCGCCCTGCGTCTGGCGAAAGATGGACTGGCGGTTGCAGTAGCCGATTTTAATCAGGAGACCGCACGCCAGGTCGCGGAGAAGATCAACCAGCAGGGTGGCAAAGCGATTGCGCTGAAAGTCGATGTCTCGCAGCGTGATCAGGTGATGGAAGCGGTAGAAGAGGCGCGCCGCACGCTGGGCGGCTTTGACGTCATCGTCAATAATGCCGGTATTGCGCCCTCCACGCCGATTGCTGAGATCACCGAAGCGGTGGTCGACAAGGTCTACAACGTCAATGTCAAAGGGGTGATCTGGGGCATGCAGGCCGCGATTAAAGCATTTGCTGCACAAGGTCACGGCGGCAAAATTATCAACGCCTGTTCTCAGGCGGGTCATGTCGGTAATCCGGAGCTGGCGGTTTACAGCTCCAGTAAGTTTGCCGTGCGCGGCCTGACGCAGACCGCTGCGCGCGATCTGGCACCTGCCGGCATCACGGTCAACGCCTTCTGCCCTGGCATTGTCAGAACACCGATGTGGGAAGAGATCGACCGCCAGATCTCTGAAGCAGCCGGCAAGCCCGCCGGCTACGGCACCGAGGAATTTGCGAAACGCATTACGCTGGGACGTCTTTCTGAACCGGAAGATGTGGCTGCCTGCGTCGCCTACCTGGCCAGTCCCGATTCCGATTACATGACCGGTCAGTCGCTGTTGATTGATGGCGGCATGGTGTTTAACTGATCTTCGTTCGCCTGCTGCGTCATCGCGTGGCAGGCGTTTTTCCTGACCGGGTTGAACCGTTAATTTTTTTTATCTGAAAAGCGGTTAACCATCAGCCTCTTGACCGTCTGCCCCCGTATTTCCTGCCTTTTTGTCGCCACAGAGATTAAAGCTGCTTATCACCCTGCCGATAAAACAGAGACTCCTCTCCCTGTTCGAAGCGACCATGTTAACGATCAACCATAACGAAACCGCCGCGATTACGAACAAAACGCGGTACAGCACTGACTCTGTTCTGGGACGAACGGTTGAACGGTTATCATCAGGGATGAGAATTAACAGTGCCAAAGATGACGCGGCAGGTCAGGCGATTGCCAACCGCATGACGGCCAATATCAACGCCGATGCGGTGGTAGCGCGTGGCCTCAATGACGCCATCAGCTATTCCCAGACCGCCAGTGGCGGCCTTGGCAGTATCGTCGATCTGCTGATCCAGGCGCGCACCCTGTCGGTCCAGGCAGCCAACGGCACGCTGTCGGACGCCGATCGACAGAGCATCAACGGCCAGTATCAGCAGATTATGGCAGGCATCAATGAAGTGGCAAACCACACCGAGATTTTTGGCCGCTATCCACTGGCGACTAATAATCCCGATCTTCCCCCTGCGAAACTGGGTAACGTTGACCCTATCAACACGAAGTTTCCGGTGCCCGGCAAGAATTACTCCTTCACCTCGGGCGTGATTCCGCTGGCCTATATCCCGGCAGGCTCGACGGCGATAAGCATCACCATCGACTCACTGGGTATGGATGACGATCTCCAGCTCTTTACCCGCGACGGTAAACACCTGGTCGGTACACCACTGGACGGCAGTGCGCCTGATTACACCTGGGCCAGCAAAAGCATCACTAATGCGGCTACCGCGGATAGTCGCCTGCTGACCAGCAGTAACGGATTTGCCAGCGGTGCGGCTTATGACAGCTCGCAGTTGCTGGAGGGCGGCCCGAGCTGGACGCTGGCAGGCAGTAACAGCAGCACCTACAACGGCATGAACATCACTTACAGCGGTGACGGCGATCGCTATGAGGATGTCGCCAGCGGCGATTTCAACAACGGCACCATCACCAGTAACCGGCTTGAGCGCATCACGCTGGATACCGTCAGCGAGGATTTGATTGTGGTGGTGGTGGGCAATGGTTCCTTCACCGGTAATCTGACCTGGGGAAATCTGCCGGAACCCAAAAGCCTGCCTGCAACGCCGCCGAAGAAGAGCGAACCTATGGAGGTGGTCACCAGCGCCGATTACGGTCAGCCTATTCAGTCGGATACTATTCCGGCAACGCCATCGGATACCAAAACGCTGGGGCTGAACAACACAACGCTGCTTACAGAGGGCGATATCTCAACCACCATGAAAGCACTGGATAGCGCGCTCGAGAAGATCAGCGGTTATCAGTCGACCTATGGCGCAAAGATCAACCGTTACGAATCGAACCGTAATGTGTTATCGCAGCAGGGTGTGGATACCTCAGCGGCTCGCAGCCGCATACAGGATGCGGACTATGCTGAAGAAGCAAGCCAGCTGGCACGTAGCCAGATTATTCAGCAGGGTCAGACGGCCGTCAGCAAAATGGCGAATAAAACCCCTGAGATGATTATTCAGCTGTTAGGCAGCTAATAACGTTAACTGGCTGAGCATCAAGGCTCAGCCGGTTACCCTGTTTCTCCACCACTCTACTACCCGCCTGATTCAGCCCCCAGCTGGCCCGAAACCCCGGTTACACTTCGACACCCTTTGATCTCAGTCACACAATCTCGTTTAAGAACCGTTTAAAGATGATCATGATCACCCTTCTTTGTTAAAGAAATGCTAAATACTGACAACTATTTATTATCATCTTTGAATGCAGGGTTAATTAAAACAACAGGTTAATCATTACCACGCTAAGTAATTACCTGAATTTTCCTGTCGATATGTAACTTTTTCATTACTTTTCCGCCATTGCGAGGGCTGTTAATTTGCTGACGATACTGGGTTTTTCCATGGTTGTTTGCTTCATGTATCTGATCATGACCAAACGCATGTCAGCCTTGATTGCGCTGATCCTGATACCAACCATATTTGCGCTGATTGGCGGTTTTTACGCAGGCCTGGGTGCCATGATGTTGGACGGCGTCAAAAAGCTGGCCCCTACCGGCGTGATGCTGACCTTCTCCATTCTCTATTTCGGTCTGATGATCGATGCCGGATTGTTTGACCCACTGGTGCGCTTTATTCTTCGGATGGTGCGCGGTGACCCACTGAAAGTGCTGGTCGGAACGGCGGTACTAACGCTGCTGGTTTCGCTGGATGGTGACAGCTCTACCACTTACATGATCGCCATTGCCGCATTCCTGCCGCTCTATCACCGGCTGGGCATGAACGTGCTGATGATGACCTGTCTGGTGAACCTTGCCAGCGGCATCATGAACCTCTCACCCTGGGGAGGTCCGACAGCCCGTGCCGCGGCGGCACTGCGCATTGACGCCCTTGATATCTTTATTCCGATGCTGCCAGCCATGCTGCTGGCCTGTGCCAGCCTGGTGGCGATGGCGGTGCTGTTTGGCCTGCGTGAGCGTAAGCGCCTTGGCGTGATGACCATGAAAGATCACCATCTCGACAACATTGAGCTGGGGCTGGGCGATGCCGAAGAGTGCGCAGCCAATCGCCGTCCGAAAATGTTCTGGCCTAACTTCATCCTGACCACCGTGCTGCTGGTGCTGCTGGTGATTGGTTTAATGCCGATTCAGATCCTGTTTATGCTGGCGTTTGCGATTGCGGTGATGCTCAACTATCCCACGCTGGAGGAGCAGAAAGCCCGCATCAGCTCCCATGCCGGTAACGTGCTGGCGGTGACCGCATTAATTTTTGCCGCCGGTATTTTCACCGGCATCCTCTCCGGCACCGGCATGGTTGACGCCATGGCGAAGAGTCTGCTGGCTGTGATCCCGCCCAGTTTCGGCCCTTTCCTGGCGGTGTTCACCGCGTTGGTCAGTCTGCCGTTTACCTTCTTTATGTCGAATGATGCCTTTTACTTCGGCATTCTGCCGGTTATCGCCCAGACGGCGGCCAGCTACGGCATTACCGCAGAAGAGATTGCCCGCGCTTCTATTGTCGGCCAGCCATTCCACCTGCTGAGTCCGCTGGTGCCGTCAGTCTACCTGCTGGTGGGTCTGGCGAAAGTCGACATCGGCGACCACCAGCGCTTTGCAATTAAGTGGGGGATTCTGGTCAGTCTGGTGCTGATGGCGGGCGGTCTGCTGACCGGTGCTTTCCCGCTGTTCCACACCTGATAATCCTCTGCTTTCTGGCGGATAACCGGCAATTTTTCCCGGTTATCCGCTTCACCGCTCCGCCTACTGCGTCATCCCTCTCTACACTCTATAGCCAGGCTGATGTGCTACGCGCCGGACAGGCCGTAGCCTCTCAGAGATATCCCCATTGCCCCTATGGAGGCCCGATGAAAATTCACCACCTTAACTGTGGCTGTATGTGTCCGCTGGGCGGCGCGTTCTATGATGGATTCAGTAAAGGCCTGAAAGCACATCTGGTCTGTCACTGTCTGTTGATTGAGACGGATCGCGACGGGCTGGTGCTGGTGGATACCGGCTTTGGTCGTCAGGATATCCATGCGCCCGGCAGCCGCCTGTCCGGCTTTTTCCGCGCATTAAACAATATTCAGCGCCGCGATGAACTGACCGCACTGTCACAGTTTACGTCACTGGGTTTCCGGGCTGAGGATGTGCGGCATATTATTCTGACCCATCTCGACTTTGATCATGCTGGCGGACTGACCGATTTTCCGCAGGCGCGAATCCATCTGTTGCAGCAGGAGGTTGATACTGCGCATCAGCGCCATAGCTGGCTGTCACGGGAACGTTACCGGCCCGGACAATGGGGTGGGATCAGCAACTGGGAGACCTATCAGCCGCAGGGAGAAAAGTGGTTTGGTTTTGAGGCGGTTAATCGCCTGCGTGACTTACCGCCGGAGATTTTGCTGGTGCCGCCGGCGGGCCATACGCCGGGTCACGCGGGTATCGCGATTCAGCAACCCGATGGCTGGCTGCTGCACGGCGGCGATGCCTGGTTTTACCGCGGCGAAATGCGGCAGCAGACGCGACACTGCACGCCGGGACTGCGCTTTTACCAGTGGATGATGGGCATGGATAACGTGGCCAGACGACACAATCAGCAGCGACTGCGTGAGCTCTCCTGCCAGCGCGGCGGCGAAATCACCTTTTTTTGCAGTCACGACGCCCGTGAGCTGGATGCGTTACAGGTTAATGCGCCGCTGCGCTGATGAGAAAATACCCGTATTCACTGATTCGAGCAGCATGGTGACCGGATGAAAACTCAGGGTTATGGTTTGTCAGGCGCCTGTTACTTTGTCGCTTTCGCGATTTCATATCCAGTCTTCTCACTTAAGCTTCCTTGTCATAGCTTATCATTGTACAATGATTTGTATTACTTACTACGGAGGTACTATGAGAGCAATCAGTTACAGCGAAGCCCGACAGAATCTGTCTGCCACTATGGTTCAGACAGTTGAAGATAAAGCGCCGGTATTGATCACTCGCCAGAACGGTGAATCCTGCGTGCTGATGTCGCTTGAGGAATATAACTCACTGGAAGAGACGGCATACCTGCTGCGGTCACCTAAAAATGCGCGCAGGTTGATGGATTCTATCGAAAGCCTGCAAAGCGGTAACGGGACTGACAGGGATATTATTGAGTGAAACTAACCTGGTCCGCAGAAGCCTGGGAAGATTATCTCTACTGGCAGGATGCCGATAAAAAAACCGTTAAAAAGATAAACGAGCTGCTCAAAGATGCCAGCAGGACGCCTTTTGAAGGCAAAGGAAAACCCGAGCCGTTAAAGCATAATCTTGCAGGTTTCTGGTCACGCAGAATCACGGCAGAACATCGGCTGGTGTACGCTGTCAGCGGGGATGCTCTATTGATTGCCTCATGCCGTTATCATTACTGACGGGCTCAGGAGCTTGCGCCTGAGCCCTTACAATGCACCAGTTTCAGCGGCGTAATCATCCACCGCAATCCGGATCGCCCGCCCTCTTTTTCAGCTGTGCGGAAAGCCAGGGCGCAGTCAGACTCTCTTCAGATGCGCTGACCTCTTCCGGTGAGCCGGAGGAGACAACCCTTCCTCCTTTAAGACCCGAGCCGGGACCCAGATCAATCACCCAGTCCGCCTCTGCCACTATGCGCATGTTGTGTTCCGCCATAATTACGGTATGACCACGCTTTACCAGTTCATCCAGCACTACCAGCAGCTTATCCATGTCAGACGGGTGCAATCCTGTTGAAGGTTCATCAAGCAGATAAAGCGTGGGCGTACGCTGGACCCGCTGCAGCTCCCAGGCAAGCTTGATACGCTGGCACTCGCCGCCCGACAGTTCAGTGGCGGGCTGACCCAGGGTCAGATATCCCAGCCCCAGCGACGTCAGTGCCTTAAGCGAACGCTGGATCCCGTCATGTCCATGAAACACCTTAGTGGCGTCGTCCACGGTCAGATCAAGCACATCCGCTATCGTCAGGTTGTTCCATTTCACCTCCAGCGTTTCGGGGTTATAACGGCTTCCCGCGCAGACGGAACAGGTTGCGGTAGCGCTCGGCATGAAGAGCAGCTCAATCGAAATCTGTCCCTGCCCTTCACAGGCAGGACAGCGTCCGGCTGGCAGATTGAAGGAAAACCGGCTGGCGCTGAAGCCTTTGGCTTTCGCCGCGTCGGTGTCTGCAAACAGCCTGCGGACAATGTCGAAAAATCCGGTGTAAGTGGCCAGATTCGAGCGTGGCGTCCGGCCGATAGGACGCTGATCGATTCTGACCAACCGGCCGATGGCGTCACTTCCGCTGACAACCTGACCCTTAACGTCCGGCACCAGATCCTCTTCCTCACCCTCCTCGATGTCAGGCGTTTTGTCAAAACGTCCGAGCATTTCCGGAAGCACGCGATTCAGCAACGTCGATTTTCCGGAGCCGGACACGCCGGTGACGGCCGTCATTCTCCCCAGAGGGATGGCGATATCCACTCCGGCAATATTGTTGCAATAGACCTGTTCAAAGCAGAGCCAGCTCTCTGCAGGCCGGCGCTGGCGCAGCCCGGTATAGCTTCGTGAGAAAAGATAGGCCGAGGTGGGTGACGCACTGACTTCTTCAAGCCCTGCTGGTTCGCCGTTATAAACGATCTCACCGCCATGCGTTCCCGGACCGGGGCCGACCTCAATGAGCCAGTCTGCCTCGGCGATGAGGTCAATATTATGTTCGACGACCACCAGAGAATTACCGGCACGCACCAGGTTCTTCAGGGATGCGAGCAGCGATTTGACATCATCGGGATGCAGTCCGGCTGACGGCTCATCCAGCACATAAAGCACGCCAAACAGCCGCGATATCAGCTGGGTGGCCAGACGCACGCGCTGTAGCTCGCCGGATGAGAGTACGGTGGTACGGCGTCCCGGCGCCAGATGACCCAGACCCAGCGTTTCCAGCTGCTCAAGCCGCATACAGATATCCGACGCCATCCGGATGACCGCCTCACGCAGTGCCGCCTCTGCCGGCAGGTCCGGTGATGCGCCACGCGCATAAGGCTTCAGCAGTTCAGCGAGCTTTGAGACCGACAGCTCACTCAGGCTGGCAATGTCATGCCCGGCAAAGGTCACGGACAGCGCATCCCGGTTTAGCCTTTTACCGTGGCATTCAGAACAGGGAGTGACCGTCACAAAGCGCGCCAGCCGTTTCTTCGTCGTCTCGCTGCCACCCGAATAACTCTGCAGCACGATTTTTGCTGCACTGGTGTACGTGCCGGTATAAGCCGGCTCTTCGCCCGCCGCCAGCGCGTTTTCGCGCTGCTCAGCATTCAGACCGACAAAAATTGGCACCGATGGCTGTTCGTCAGTCAGCAGTATCCACTGCTGATCACGGGCTGAAAGCGTATTCCAGGGCGCATCAACATCGTAGCCGAGCGTCTCAAGGATGCTGCGCAGATTTTTGTTATGCCAGCCTCTGGGCCAGGAAGCGATAGCTCCCTGGCGGATGCTCAGTGAGCTATCCGGCACCATCGACTCGGTTTTAACGGTGTGCACTCTTCCCAGTCCCTGGCAATGCGGACAGGCACCTTCAGGATTGTTAGGCGAGAAAAAATCGGCGGTCATAAAGGGAACGCCTTCAGGCCTTACGCCCGCACGGGAAAACAGCAGACGCAGCGTGACAGAAATCCGGGTGAGGCTGCCCACCGTTGAACGCTCCTGCGCGCCAGCCCGGCTCTGCTGAAGCGCCACCGCGGGTGGAAGTCCGTCAATATTATCCACATCCGGTGCAGCAGCCTGATCGATCAGACGACGCGCATGTGGCGACACCGACTCGATAAACCGGCGCTGGGCTTCCGCATAGAGGGTATCAAAGGCGAGGGACGATTTACCGGAGCCTGAAACCCCGGTGAACACCACCATGGCGTTGCGGGGAAATCGCAGCGAAACATCTTTGAGATTATGTGTTCTTGCACCCTGTACCGAGATATAAGGATCAATGTGCTCATCAGCGCGGTAATGATCGGCGTTGCGTTGTTCTGTCATGATTTCCCTGATTGATAATGCACGGCAGATTCACGATCGCCTGCCGTTAATGACTAAAAATTGCAGATGCTAATCCGGCGTTCAGGCTATCCGGCCCGCTTTGGGAATAGAAACAACAGCAAGGGTAGTCAGGGATCGCGGTCTGCACAACGCGAGGGGGGTTCATCGCTTCGTGGCAGCACAGACTGGTAACCAGCGTGTACAGGAAGCCTTCTTATCTCTTAAGAAAACCCTGGAGCAAACTTAAATAAGGCAAAGCCGTCACTAGCAAATCGCTTATGTGACTCTAATGTAGATTCCTGTGGTATCGATAAATGCAGGTCTATGTAAGGTATGGATATAGACAATGGGAAATGTTTAATACCCCAGGAACCTTTCTATAACCTTTATCTCTCTATGGCCAGGTATGCGCCCCAGAGTGCCTGATGACGCCCCGCTCCCGTTATTCAGCGCGCTGACGGCATAAAAAATCATTTAAGACATAAGGATAGCGAAACCATGCCCATTTCTGAAATGATGCCGCGAGTGCCTGTAGGGAGATGAGGTGAAATTACCGTTTTTTATTATCCTGTCCCAGACCGTCAGGTTGTCAAGCATGAACGCGCGAGGTATTGTTTAAAAAGCATCAGGATGATGAATGAAGTGAACTTGTGGGAGCTGGCAGTGGATACGACTGAAGAACTCAATAACACCTATTTCTACGCAGGTAGACCGAACCTCACCGCTGGTGAGCTCTTTTTCATGATTTTCTGTGAAGAAGTCGCTGAACAGCTGGGCATTGATGACTTCGGAGCGATCGTGGCCATCCTGTCTGGACGTAATGTCCTGACTACCCGCACCAAACCGCGCGATGCTCTCAAAGGTACCTCCTATGCCTCACGGGCAGCACGCAGAGTATTCCCTAACGCCAAGTTTCCTTTCGGCATACAGCTCCCCACCATCGTAGGGGGATACCCGCCCCGGACCGCGCGTATCCTTTTTACGCATAAGCTCAGCACCTTTGTTGGTCGGGCGATACCCGTCGTGGGCTGGGTGATTCTGGCAAGAGACGTTGCCGATATCAGTTTCAATTCGGTCAGACTGTACAATGCCATCGCTCGCGGGGAGGATAAGTTATGGTAGATGACACACAGGCACGCGTAATGGCACTCATTGAGCCGTGGAACGGCCGATCGCTGCTTACGTTCCGGAAAAAAACACTCACGCCAGAGATGTCGCTTAATCAGGACATGAAGCTTGACCCGGAGGACGCTGCGGAATGCCTTCAGAACGTCTTCGATGCGTTTGGAATGGATTCTGATCTGGTGACTTTCAGCCTCTACTATCCAAAAAACCCGCGCGAGGCCATCCCTCTTACTATCGGGATGGTAATCGAGTCAGCCCGTGCCAGGCGATGGTGCTATGACTGATATGACCTGCTCCCCGTTGATTAGTACACCCCGATGTTAGTAATGTCTTCATAAGCCACATGAGGGCATCCCCATGAAGAAGCGTTTTCCTACGAACAGATCATCAGTATCCTCCGCGAGGCCGAAGCCGGGGTTTCTGCACGGGAACTCTGCCGTAAGTATTCTATTTCAGACGCTACTTTCTACACCTGGCGCAAGAAGTTTGGCGGCATGGAAGTCCCTGAGGTAAAGCGGCTTAAGTTACTTGAAGAGGAGAACGTCCGCCTTAAGAAGCTGCTCGCCGAAGCCATGCTGGATAAGGAGGCGCTTCAGGTGGCTTTGGGTCGAAAGTTCTGACGACAGACCAGAAGCGGGAAGCCGTGGAAGTCATATGTGATGCAACGGGTCTGTCGCAACGTCGTGCCTGCAGGCTGGCAGGTCTGTCTCTTTCAACCTGCCGTTATTCAGCTCAGCGTCCGGCTGCTGACGCGCAGCTATCTCTACGCATCACAGAGCTGGCACCTGAACGCCGTCGCTTTGGTTACCGGCGGATCTGGCAGTTATTGCGTCGTGAGGGCCTTCACGTCAACCACAAGCGGGTATACCGCATTTATCACCTTAACGGCCTGAGTGTGAAGCGCAGACGACGTCGTAAGGGTCTGGCGACTGAGCGGCTTCCGCTGCTTCGCCCGGATGCGCCCAATCTGACCTGGTCAATGGATTTCGTCATGGATGAACTGGCCACCGGTCGCAGGATCAAGTGCCTTAACTGCGTCGATGACTTCACAAAGGAATGCCTGACTGTCACTGTTGCCTTTGGGATTTCAGGCGTGCAGGTCACGCATATTCTGGACAGTATTGCGCTGTTTCGCGGATATCCGGCTACGATAAGAACTGACCAGGGGCCGGAGTTTACCTGTAGAGCACTTGACCAATGGGCCTTTGAGCATTGCGTGGAGCTGCGGCTTATTCAGCCCGGTAAACCGACACAGAACGGATTTATTGAGAGTTTTAACGGACGCTTTCGCGATGAATGTCTGAATAAGCACTGGTTCAGCGATATTGTTCATGCCCGGAAAATCATTAATGACTGGCGGCAGGACTATAACGAGTCCAGACCTCATTCATCGCTGAATTACCAGACGCCGTCTGAATTTGCAGCAGGCTGGAGAAATGGAAAATCAGAAGGTGAACAAACCGACATTACTAACTGATCGTTGTATCTAATACTAGGGGCAGGTCACGAATAACGTACACACACTTAAGACGAGAGCTCTATACAACTTTCAATGTGGCCATTCTCCGTCAACGGGTGTCAGGTCTAAGTGATGCCATTAAATTGCCTACAGAATTTCAGTGTGATTTATGAAAAAAACCCGTCTGCGACGGGTTTTCAGGCATAGAAGGCGACAATCACCGCTCCGGTATTACGGCTTTTCAAACTTGTTTTCGACTTTCTCTTTCGCTTCCGCGATTTTATCACCGGCCTTTTCCGCGAAACCCTCTTTATGCGCTGGCTCGCTGCCTGGCGTTACCGGACGGGTGTCGTGGTCAGCGCGGGCCTGACGCGTGCTTTCAAGCAACGGATCGGCCACAGTACGATTCCCGGTCAGCCGATCTGCGCCGAGAGGATCTGTACTGGCATGGTCAATATCCACTTCCTGACGGCGTACCGAATCGTTGATAGTTTCAACCCGATCGCTTGTCTCTTTGCGTAACACCACCTCTTCAATGATCTCCGCGGTCTTATTAATCACGGGCTGCTCATGCGTCTCTTCCACTTCGACAGTTTTTTCAGACCAGTCAACATGGGTGGGTGAACCTGATTCATTCACCGGACGACGGAAGATTGCGGCGTGCTGCTCATGCAGCGAGACATTTTCTGAGACCTGATCGGTGACAGTGTAGCGGCGAACGCGGGTTGAACCTTCGCTGACCAGACGTTTACCCACTTCCAGTCGCTCCTCTGCCAGACGCAGTACATCCTCGTCACTTTCGTCACCGGTCAGGGCGGTACGGGCAGCGCCACGATGGGCAGGATCGCTAGAGAGCGGATCGGCGGCGGCATTATCCTGAAGCGTTCCACTGGCAGGTGCTGTCAGACCATCACTGGTCGCGTAACCTGGCGCGTAATCATCGGGCAGCGCCGCACTGCGCTCGGTAAGTTCTTCATGTGCATCAAGGATGCCCAAGGCGCGAGGTAACTCATCTTCATCGGCCCGCAGCGACAGCACTACTCCGCCGGTTCGCATCGCGTCTTCATACACTTCGGCCTGATCCTCCTCCAGCGTATTGCCGAACAGGCGTTGCCAGAAACCAGGGTGACGGGCCTCCTGACCTTCGGTACGCAAACGATCACCGGAGATGATATCAATGTCATCATCAAGGAACCCGGCCTTGATCAGGTTACGCTTTGCACCCTCTGCCAGTGAGATATTGCTGAACATTGTTACGATTGTTTCACGCGCCATGTTGTGTTCCTCGGTGATGGATTCGGACGGCTCTGAATAGCGTGTTCGGGTCAGGTGAGCGTGCTGTTTGCGCAGGGAGACGACCTGTTCTGTCGCTTCCTCACTGACAACTTTGCGGATATGCCACTCCTCTTTCAGCACCAGATGACGAACGATCTCGATTTCCTCTTCAACGACAGGAATGATCAGAACGCCATTTTCTTCACGGATCTCCGGCATCTCAGCCAGCCGTTCCGATTTAGGAATGCGTTCTATTTCCGCCGTCTGATGCCGGAGCATCAGCGCAATCTTCTGCTGATGCTCAGTGACCTGTCGGGTAACCCTGACATGACCGTCGATGACCCGCTGTTTCGAGACCTCAACGGTTTCCTCCGCCAGGCTTAGCACCTGGTCGCTACCCTCTGACCCTGGTTTTTCAGGAGGTTGATTGTTCATGTTTAACCTGCCTGTGATACAGAGCGATCATTTGTACTTTTCTTTACCTTGAGCATAAGTCACTGCTTTTCGGTTAGTTAAAGCCTGGCACAAACAATGACAAAAGATAGGAAAAAGCAGAAAAACGCCATCATATGAAGATAACGTGGTGCTAAAATCGGATAAGCGGTGAGGCAGATAAAAAACAGCTAACGAAGCGGCAGACAGTGAAATCTCTTTTATCGTGTGCGCGAAAAGAGGATCAATCAGGCGTTGACCTGACCTGAAGTGAATCAGGCACATCGGGTCAGGGATTGAGCCACTCGCTTTCCTGCAACTCGCCGTTAGCCGAATAGCGAAACAGGCCGCGCTGATTTTCGTTTCGCTGAAGCTGATAAGCGTCCAGCACACCGGCCTGCAAAATCACCACGCCAAAACGGGATTCCCCGGTTTCCGCTGCCGTCGCGTCAGACGTCTCGTTAGCCGTTGTCCGCGCTTCCCCAGGAGGTCCGCCGGTGTAAGTCTGCCGCGTGTGCTGCGGTAACGCACGCCAGGCTGCCCGGGCAACATCACTTCCCGCCGCATAACACGCAACCCGCCCTGCCAGCCGTAACTGCAGGCGACGCTGATGGCAATATCCCAGCACGGTGACCTGCGGATTCGCCGCCATCTCCTGCCACTTCGGGCTGCGAACATCCGTATGAAATGTCAGCATCCTGCGGTCGTCGGCACACTTGCGCAGAACCACGGTGCGCGCCTGAGGTTGTAGCAGAGCATCGACCGTACAGAGCATCAGATAACGAAATCCACCCTGTGGATCGGTTGCAGATTCCTGCAGCGCAGCCCAGGCTCCAGTTTCAAACGTTTTCAATTCCATGGGGATTACTCTCATCAGGGTCAATTTCAGCCATCTGGCTAAAAGCGTAGCAATGAAGTGGGCAGAAGGCCTGACAGCGCAGCGATAAGAGCAAATGTGGCAAGCGGGAGCTGGACAATGCACGAGAGCAGGAGCTGGTGAAATAGCGTCGGGATTGCGGGATACCTCGCAGAGCGGCAAAAGCGCGTCCCGCCAGTCAGCCACTCTGTGTTATTTTGCGCCATCGCCACAGAGATCCGATCCGCAGGGAGTTGCACGATGACAACTGAAGAGTCTGCTGAAATACTGCTGAAAGTCACCTCGCCGCGCCTGACTTATCGGTCACTTCGGCAGGAAGACTGGCCCTTCTATCTGGCAGTCAGTCAGGATAGATCGGTGATGCAGTACATCAGCGATCCGCGCAGCGCTGAAGAGATCAGAACCCACTCATTTGATGTCCGCCTGCCCGCCTGGTACAAGGGCTGCAGGCACTGGCTCTGTCTGGTTATCGGAGAAAAAACATCCGGTGCTCCGGCTGGCTTTTGCGGGTTTATCGATCGTGGAGAGGGTATTGCGGAGTTTGGCTTTATTCTGGCCGCAGATGCGCAGGGCAAAGGCTACGGCAGCGAGTCTCTGCATGCCATTATCACCTTCTGCTTTGAGCAACAGGAATACCGCAAACTGATCGCGACGGTGACGGCAGGCAATGCGGCCTCACGCCGGACCCTGATTTCAGCGGGCTTTGTGCAGGAGGGGACGTTGCGGCAGAACTTCTTCCTCAACGGCCAGTGGCAGGATGACTGGATCTTCGGCTTGCTGAAACAGGAATACCAGCCCGCACACTCACCCTGAGGCGCAGACTATCAGCGTCGGGCATCCTCCGCTACGCTCGCCACAATCAGACCGATTAGCGTGGCGTAACGTCATAACCGCTGGCGATAGCGACAGCGGGCGCACAGTACTCCTCTCCGCACAGCATCGCCTCAAAGTCCGCCGGCGTCAGTGGCTGGCACAGGCCATTGCCCTGCATAATGTCGCATCCGGCGGCCGTAACAAAAGCGATCTGCTCTTTATCTTCCACGCCTTCGGCGGCCACCCGGATACCCAGGCTTTTGCCGAGCGCGGTAATGGCCCGGAACATCATACGCACCCGCATGCTGGAACCCAGCTCGTGCGTCATCGACTTATCGATTTTAAAACCCGTCACAACGCTATAGCGCAGCAGGTTAATCGCCCCCAGCGTACGCCCGTAATGATCGATAACGAACGAGGCTCCCGTTCGGCGTACGGCGTCAACCTGAACCGGCATATCCTGCATCAGCACGGCCAGCAGTGGCTCATCCACTTCCAGCTCAACAAAACCGGCATCGCCTCCGGCACTCTCACGTATTACCGTCTCCAGGCTGTTCCCTGCAAGCTGGCGCGGAAACAGGTTAATGCTGACGCGAAGCTGAGGAGAGCGAACCTGCCACTGCCGGACCTGTGCCAGAGCACTGCGGATGATCCATTCACCCAGCGTGACTGAAAGCGGACTTTTAACCAGCATGCCGATAAATTCAGCCGGCAACAGCAGCCCGCGCGTCGGATGCTGCCAGCGTACCAGTGTCTCGCAGCCAATAAGCTTTCCGCTTTCAACGTCGTAGCGGGGCTGATAGTAAAGAGTGAACTGCTGCTGCCGCACCGCCGTTTCCAGTTCGCGCTCAAAGCGGCGGCGCTGCTGCTCCGCTTCACGAAACGCGGGCATAAACAGCATGCTGCAGCCTTTACCCGACGCTTTGGCGCGATAGAGCGCCAGATCAGCGGCGGACATCACCGAAGAGGGATCCCTGCCGTGCTCCGGATAGGAGGCGATGCCGGTGCTGGCACCGACCACCACCGGTGAGTCGTGATAGCGGAACGGCGTCTGAACGGCCGCAATCAGTTTCTCCGCCGTGATCGCCGCCTCTGCGCTGCCGCCCGCTAACAGGATCACAAATTCATCACCGCCCAGGCGCGCAGCCGTCACGGCACTGGCGCACACCGCACGAATCTGTTCGGCAACGTGGCACAATAACGCATCGCCTGCAGCATGCCCCAGCGTATCGTTAACCTCTTTAAAACCATCGAGATCGGTCATCAGTAACGTATAGGGGACGCCCGCCCTGGTCAGCTGGCCGACCTGATCCATAAACGCGCTGCGGCTGGCGAGACGTGTCAGCATATCCAGTGAGGCCAGCTCACAGAGCCGCGCCTCACTCTCATAGCGGGCCGTGACATCGCGGATGATCATGCCCACCAGCCGTTCGCCCTCTTCACGCCAGCCCGAAAAAGAGACCTCTGCCGGAAATTCACGACCTTCACGCGTAACACCCCATATCTGCAAAGAGCGTGGGTGCGAGATAGCTGCTTCGTCAGAGGTAATCCGGACCAGTTCATTACGGTAGTCAGTCTGACAGCGAGCAGGGATCAGCTCGCTGATATACTGGCCTCGCATCTCCTCTGCGCTGTAGCCGAACAGCGCGGTGGCGGCCGGGTTCCAGAAGGTTATGCCACGCCGAAGGTCGGTGCAGACAATGGCGTCAGGCGAAGTGGATGAGATCGCCTCGAGTCGCTGCTGGCTGGTGTAGCGCAATAACTCCAGACGATGCATCTCCATGCGATCCATCACCAGGGCAGCAATATCGTTCAGATGCTTTCGATCCTCTGCAGTTAACGGCTCACGAGGATGGCTGTCGGTCAGGCAGACCGTGCCAATATGATGCCCATCCGGGGTCGAGAGCGGGATTCCCGCGTAAAAGCGGATAAAGGGGTAGCCGTGAACCAGCGGACTGTCGCGGAAGCGCGGATCTTTCAGCGTATCGGGCACGCAGAGGATATCGCCCTGCGCCAGGGTATGGTGGCAGAAGGCGACGTTGCGCGCCGTACCTGAAATATTTAAACCGTAACGGGAGGCAAAAAACTGCCGCTTTTCATCAATAAGCGAGACAAAAGCGACCGGCACCCGAAACAGCCGCGCGGCAAGCGTAGTGAGGCGATCCAGCGCATCGGTCGGCGGTGAATCCATCAGATGATACTGCTTAAGTGCGTCGAGGCGAGCCGCCTCGGCATCATGATAAACTGGACGTTTCAGCGTAACTCTCCTCTGGTGTTATCTGCTGTGGCTGGCCTGACACAGCATAAAGAGGACACGTTCAATCAGACAGAACGCGCAGAGTTCGCTGCCGATCCGTTGCCGGAAGAAAGGCCCGTCAGTAAACCCGGCAGCAACAGGTTGCTGCGCTGAGCCCGATAAAGATGACACCGCAGACAGCGAGGCATCAGTTAACACGTTATCCCTGCCAGAGAGGGTGCGGCGGACCGCACAGTATTATCTGGCCAGAGCATATCAGACAGGCGGTAATGCGCCTCGCTTAGCTCTGTATATCGGCCCGACATGACTTTACTTAAGAGAAAACAGAGGATGAACGCCTTACTTTTTCAGCTTTGGTACCAGTTGATAGTGCGGATGCTCTCCGGCGAGCAGCATCAGCAGTTCATACTCTCCCTGACTGAGCAGCGCAGGATTTTTCGATGCTTCTTTCGTCTGCCAGACACGCTGGCTAAGATCGAAACGCTCGGCTGCAATCTCCTGAGAGAGACCGGCCGCAAGGCGCAGCTCACGCACGTTGTGCTGGACGGCGACAGGCCGCTGTAAAATCTGATTTCCCATATAAACGCTCCGCATACGGTGCCCCGGCGAGATGGCCGGGCAGAAGTACACGCCTGCGGCCAAAACATAAATTTGAGTTAAGTTTTAACAGCCCGGCGTTTTACACTTATCAGGAAAGCGTAACGCACCAGTAAAAACAGAGAAAATAACCTGAATTATATTTAAATCACTGCCCGGATAATTTTTGCACCGCTGAGAATAGTAATTGTCATTCTGAATGGTGGCGTTGATCGAATGATGATCAACGTCAATCACAGTCACAAAAAATGACCGTTTCATTCCTCTTTTAAAAAGAGTGAACGTTAATCGTTATTCCGTGCCGGACAGACATTATCTACAGTTCAGAAAAAATACGTTCAGGCTATGCCCGCGCAAACGTTGCCCAGCCGCCTTTTTCATCAGGCGTGACGCGTTTAGGCTCTACGGCAAGAGGGTGATGCGGCAGGGTAAAGCGCGTAATCACGCTGCCCAGCGTTTCAGTCTGTCCACTGAGACTGCCTGCCGTCGCCGAAACCTGCTGAACCAGCGTCGCATTCTGCTGCGTTACGCGGTCAAGTTCTGCAACGGCGACCGTGACCTGGGCAATCCCTTTGCTCTGTTCATCCGAAGCCAGCGCAATCTGTCCGATCAGTTCATTCACGCCGCCGACGCCGCGCAGCACGGCCTCCATGGTGGTTCCTGCGCTCTCAGCCGCCCGCCGTCCATCGTCAACGCGTGCCACGGTATCGGCAATCAGCTCTTCGATCTCTTTAGAGGCAGCAGCACTTCGCTGTGCCAGTGAACGCACCTCACTGGCGACCACCGCGAAGCCGCGGCCCTGTTCGCCCGCACGGGCGGCTTCTACAGCGGCGTTTAACGCCAGAATGTTGGTCTGAAACGCAATACCATTAATAGTGGTGGTGAACTGCCGGATTTTTTCTGATCCCTGAGCGATGCTGGTGATGGCTGCCGATACCAACTGAACCAGTTCCACGCCCTGCTGAGTCGTATCCGTGGTGCTGGCAGCCAGTTCACGTGCCTCGCGGGCATTCTGTGCATTGTGACGCACGGTGACGGTAATCTCCTCCATGCTGGCTGCGGTCTGCTCCAGCGCAGCAGCCTGAGTGGATGTCCGGTCGGAGAGATCGGCGTTACCCGCAGCAATGTCCCCCGCTTCACGATGAAGAATGGCTGCGTTGTCTCGGATAGCGCTGACCGTCTGCAACAGACTGTGCTGCATCTCTTTGACCAGCGGCACCAGTTGCCCGACACAGTTGCGCCCCAGATCTTCCGGCTCGCGCGTCAGATCGCCATCGGCAATAATTTTTAAATGACCGCGAATTTTACCTACCGGACGCACCAGATGGACGACCAGATAGCGGTCACAAAACAGCAGCAACGCCACTGCCGCCAGCAGTGCTGCCAGCAATACTCCCTCAAGCCGATGCCGGTCAGCCTTCAGGGGTGCCTGATTCCCGGCCAGCTGCTGCGTCACCTTGTCCAGCTGCGCACGTGCAACCGTTGCGTATTCTGAGGGGGTTGTCGTAAGTGCCGCGCGGACGTTATCCCAGTCAGCATCGGCCGGGGTTGAGGCGACGAGCGCGTTTTTATCGGCTGACGTACCGCTCTGCATGACGATAGCGCTGTGCGCCAGAAAGCTCAGTTGCTGCGTCAGAACGGCTGAACGATCGGTTTGACGAAAGATATCGCGCACGACCTGGCTGCTGTAGCCACCGGCCAGCACGACGATGCCCAGTGAGACGATCATCATCCACAGCACAACGCGGCGGATAGTGAAATGCCTGAGTGAATTCATGAGGTTTCCCCGATGTTGTCATTGGTGTAGTTAAAATTAAACAAAAATAAGTTATGTCATCTACTTTAGTGCGTTATTATATAGTGCACTATGTTTATACTCTGTATACTGGCAGGATATTTAAGAAATTAAAAGTTTTTAACGACAAAATAATAGAATCGTGATTACTAAAATATTTCGTTAAAGAAAAGTGATTTGCTATTCTGACCAGCAATGCCGTGCAGTGGGATAAAAAATAAATGGTCATGACTCTTTCTTTTTGCAGAATTTGCCTGTAGTCATGACATCATACCCTTCAATTTTTCTGTTTAATTTCGCGCCGTAACCAGCCGGTGCGGAGGAATCCATGCTTATGAGTCTCAGCGGCGGCGACGATTGCCGCACGCGAACCCTGCACGCGCTGCGCAGTAACGACGAAAGTCGTGACGATGTGTTGCGACAGTTCGTCCGGCTGGCCAGCCAGGCACTCGGTATACCCGGCAGCTTTATCTCCGTACTGGATGATGAGATGCAGCATGTTAAGGCTGCGCAAAATTTCACACTCACTCAATCCTCCCGGCAGGACTCGCTCTGCCGGCATGCAGTGGACAGTGACAGCACCGTGGTAGTACCCGATACGTTGCTGGATACCCGCTTTGCTGAGCATCCGCTGATTGTTGGCGCGCCTTTTATCCGCTTTTATGCCGGCGTACCGCTTAAAAGCAGCACAGGTCTGATACTGGGTACGCTGTGCGTGACTGACACCGCGCCTCATCCCTTTAATGCGGATCAGGTCGCCATGCTAAAGATGCTGGCGGCACTGGTGATGTCATTTCTTGAGGCCTGGTACTCGGCTGGCTTTGCCGACCCGGTAACCGGTCTGCCCAACCGCCAGCGTCTGATTCGCGACCTGCAGTTTCTTGCCGCCTCCGGTGACACCACGCCACGGCGGCTGGTGCTGATTGACTGTATCGATATGCCGCGCGCCTACGAGCTTGCGCGCTCAATGGGCATGGGACCGGTTGAAAGCCTGTTGAAAGATGTGGCGACACTGCTGCCGCTGCGCCTGAGGCCTGCGCCAGGAGAGATGCTCTACACCGTAGCCACCGGGCGCTTTGCCCTGCTGACACGTCAGGAGAGCAGACTCACTGCCAACTGGGTGGCAAACAAGCTGGCCGGGATCAGCGCGGATCTCGGCGATGGGCTGTCGGTTGCACTGATGACCCACACCGGTGAGGCGAGTTTCAATACCGGGGAGATGCCTGCCCAGGAGATCCTGCGGCGTGCGGTCAGCGCGCTGCACGAGGCCATCACACGCGACGTCGCCTCGATGCCTTTCAGCGAGGCCACTGATACGCGCCATACGCAGGACTTCACCCTGATGCATGACCTGGCCATCGCGATACGCCAGGATAAGGGGTTATGGCTGGCGTATCAGCCTAAAATCTGTCTGCACAGCGGCAAGCCAATTGGCCTGGAGGCCCTGATCCGCTGGCAGCATCCGCAGCGCGGCGAACTGTCTCCTGCACAGTTTTTACCCTTTGCCGTGCAAACCGAGCTGCTCAGCGAACTGACCACCTGGGTGACAGAGCACGCAATCGCCCGGCTCTCCCGGCTGCGCAACAGCTATATTCAGTTGCCCATCACCATTAACGTCAGCAGCAGCGATTTTTCACGTGACGGTTTTGCCGACGAGCTGGAAGAGCAGATGATCAGGGCGAAGCTCCCGGTTTCGCTGCTGGGCATTGAGTGTCTGGAGACGGAACGGATTCTGGAGAGCGCGACCGCAATGCGGGGGCTTGAGATGCTGAAACTTCGTGGATTCGGTATTTCACTGGATGACTTTGGTACCGGCTACAGCAACATCAGTTATCTGCGGCGCATTCCGCTGGATGTGATCAAGCTGGACCGTTCACTGATCAGCGAAATTTCATCTGACACCGCATCGCGCGTCATCGCCCGCAGTATTATTGCGATGCTTAAAGATCTCGATTATATGGTGCTGGCTGAGGGCGTGGAGAATGCGGAAACCGTTACGGCGCTGACCGAGTTCGGCTGCGACCAGGCGCAGGGCTTTTTCTACTCCAGGCCGCTGCCGGAAGCGGCACTGGATGAGTGGCTCGGCTGGCGATTACGCAGTAAGTGCTGAGCCTGTCCCACCCACCCCGGAATCTTACCCGGCCGAATCAGACGCGCTGAAATCCTCAGCTCCGGCAATGATGACGGTATTACGCCCGGCGGCTTTTGCTTCGTAAAGCGCTTCATCGGCACGCCGCAGCAGAGAGTCGCGATCGCTATCCTGATCGCTCCGTGAAGCCACCCCGGCTGATATCGTCATCGTTCCGGCAAACGGGAAGGTGGTGGCGCTGACGGTTTCACGGATGCGTTCCGCGGTGCGGACGGCATCAGCCAGCGTGGTATGCGGCAGCAGCAGAATAAACTCCTCGCCACCAAACCGGCTGACGATATCGCCGGTGCGACAGGCCTGACGCAGCAACGCTGCCAGGCTCACCAGAACCGCATCGCCCGCGTCATGCCCGTACCAGTCGTTTATCTTCTTAAAATGGTCAATATCAATGGCGATGGCACACTGTTCATGCTCACTGTCTGACTGCGCCGCCAGCGCCGAAAATCCGCGTCGGTTGCAGAGCCCGGTCAGCGGATCGGTCATCGCTTCATCGTTTAACGCGGCAAGATGACCCGCAACGGCGTGCCGATGAGCCTGCACGGCTTCTTTGAGCCGATCAGCCTCGTAATACCAGGTTTTGACTGTGGCGAGAGATTCCGCCTGGGCTTCGCTGCCGCCATCGCGCACTCTGTCCGCCAGCTTTTCCAGTGGAGAGGCGATCCGACCGGCCATAAAGGCAATAATGGCCGCTGTTACGGCAATAATGCCCAGAACGAACCAGACGGCGCTTTCTGCCGTGCGCATCAGAATATGCCTGACCGTTTCAGAGGTGCCGGTAATAAAAACGTTCCAGCCGGTTTTATGCAGTGTGCCATAGCCGGTCAGATAGTGCTGCCCCTCACTCTCCAGCGTGAAATGCCCGCTTTCCGTCGTGGCGAGCCGTTTCTGCAGTGCCAGACTCAGCAGCATCTTTGTTCCGACGCGCGCCGCGTCATGACTGAAAATAATCAGCCCTTCATTGCTGACCACGCTGACCGTTGAACCATTGGAATAGAAATGCTGGCTCAGGATTTCGCTCAGCATGCTCTGTTTCTTGAGATAAATAGTCCCGCCAATGTAGCCCAGATAGCGGCCATCTTCGCTGAACAGAGGTTGTGATAAAAACACCACATAGTTACCGGCCGCGGAGGTAAAAGGAGCTGAGATAAAAGGCTTTTGGGTCGCTATGGCCTGCAGGCTGGCAAGTGAGTGCAGCTTCACGCCAATAAGATTCAGACTATCGGGTGAGGTTGCTGCAATAATGGCACCATGATTTACCACCACCACCGAGTTGAAAAAACCCGACTGCATTCGCAGGCGATCGCTCTCTCCTTCCAGTCGTTTAATATCACTAAGCCCCTTGATCTGCGACGCACTCCAGGCCAGTTCACGTTGTGCTGTCGCCAGGTAACGATCGGTGGTATCAGCCAGCTTGCGGGCATAGGCAATGTTCCCTTCAAGCAGACTGTCTTCGATGTTGGCCTTCTGAAACAGCAGCAGCGCACTCAGCAGCAGACCGGAGGTCAGAATGACGCCCCCGATGGAAAGCAAAGTCAGCAGCGAGCGAAGGCGCATTTTTTCATGGGGCATTGCAGTAGGGATCCGGATTAAGTGTCATCTGAGTGTAACAGTAGACGTTTCACGTCAAGGGCCGAACAGAAGATGATTTACACAGGATCACGGCGCATTGCCGGGCGCAGCACACAACCGTCCAGCCCTGCATAAAGGATTGTTTAGCGTTTCGATAGCCCTGATAAGCAACAGCAGAAAATGATTAAGCGGTAATAATGATACTGAGCAGGCCGGTATCTGTGCAGATGACGCACTATTATTACCGCTGACCGTGATAACAACGCCATATGGTCGCTGAAAATAACGGGGCAGGCTCTGCCCCGTTTATCATTACGTTAAAAATATGCGTAGAACAGTTAAATAAAACCTGCATCAATAATAAGTAATTGTGCATCAGCCTTATCTTTTAAGCGAATTTAACGCCAGAACGATTTAATATAAGAGCGGCTGCTGAGCCTTTTAATAAAATGATGCGGACAGGTATAGCGGCGCCCTTCCCACTCCAGATTAAACCACTGAAATTCATCATTTTTAATTTTTTCCAGCAGGGTCATTGCCTGCATCGGCGTCTGAAAAGCATAAGCTTTCATCACGCCCTCCTGGGTGCATAAATCAATATGAACCATGTAACCCCCGGGTGTTAAAAAGATCGAACATTTTATAATTATTGAAAATCCTCTTTATCATAATCCATTTATCGGCTGCCGATTATCTGATTCCGTATTATTTACGTAAAAATTTCGCATCTATTCCCCATTTAAATTTTTGGGCAACCCTGCCTTATTTCATCAATTAATTTGACCATGTATACGAAATCCAGCCAGACCCGAATAGATCGTAACCCATGTTTAATGCAGCTCAGAGGGTGGCGACGATAAGCGATCGCAGAAGATGACGTATACCTGCTCACATTGTCAGCATTGCACCGTCTGGCAGGTCCAGAGCCGTCATGCAGAGGGGATGTAATGGTGCTGGCTGAGAGGTTGAGATGGTCATAAACAGAGCACATCGTTTACACTCTCATCAGCCTCATCTGCAATCCGGTAACGGTACAGATGTATCGCGGAGCGAGGCAGGAGATCACTGACGGCGGGCAATAAGGAATCTTATGCTGGATTATATGGTGTCGCTCTACCGTACTGTTCCTGTCTCATCTGAACGTCTCAGCGACTGGCTTGCCAGCTGGCTGGCGCAGCAGCAGACACGATGCCACGATCACCATTTTTCTGCCGCCTTTCCATGGCGTGAAACCGGTCTGCCCCAGCACGCCTTTTTGCAGCGAGAACTGACGATAAACGGCCAGCGTTATCTCACCGGGCCGCGCTATCTGGGTGGCGATCCTGCACAGCCCTTTATTGAGGTTGTTGCGCGTGACGGCATCATCGATTACAGGGTCGCTAGCGCCATTATGCAGGCATGGCAGCCGCTGAAACCTCTGAAGCTGCGCATCCTGTTGCCTGCGACTTATCCTGACATCGGTATAACAGATCAACTGCTTTTCCTCAGCGACCTGGCTTCACTCTCTGTTCCTGTCGACGAAGATATTTCACTGGTGACAGCCCGCCGGAAGGATTATCCCGCCTGTATCACGGCGATTAACCGCGCCTATCGTGCCAGCTGGCACACGCTGCCGCATCTGCGCGATCAGCTACTGGCAACCAGCAGGCAGGAATTACGGGAGGATATCGCCGCGGGACATGTGTTTCTGATTATCTGGCAGGGAATAGTGGCAGGGCTGATGATTTGTGTCCCCCGGCGACTGACCTTTATTGAGGGGTTTCAGATTATGGATGAGGTGATTATGCCCGCTTATCAGGGCCGTGGACTCGCCGCGCGCGCTCAGCAGCGTTTGCTGCAGCAGCTTCATCATCATTATGGTGAGAAGGCACTGCTGACCGGTACCATTCTGCCCGGTAACACCCCTTCACTGCGCAGCGCGCAAAATGCCGGGCGACGCTGCGTGCTGAAATATCAGTTTTTTACCCCTGCCGATTTACGTGCGAGCCGACGGGCAATTTAAATCACCATAAAGCCAGCTCAATCAACTTATCCTGCACACTGTAAACGCGCTGCTTAAGGCTCAGGCTCTCGTCTGCGCTGATCCATTTTGCAGCAAACGCACCATTAATTTTTTCCAGTGCGATTTTGGTGCTGCTTTTCAGACCTTCGTGCCAGTTCGCGTCTGAACGTTTTGCCGCCTGTTTTTCCAGGCTCTCAACTAACGCCGCGACACTTTTACCACCGGTAGTAGCTTCGGATACAGACATACCTACCTCGTTTTGCTGCTAAAAAACGGCCACACTCGCGGAACATATTATACCTGAACCCTGATCGGCATGGCGCTTTCCTGCGCGCACTACCCGGCATGCCTCGTAAACTCATTCTGGCATCACAGAGATGACTTAAATGGCGCAACGCCACCTGCATCAGGGGGGAATCCACTCAAACGTCATATCCAATCAACCCGCCAGCATTGCAAATTAATGTGAATTTTTAATGACCATAAAGATAAAAAATAACTTTAAAATTAATGACCTGTTCTCATTTCACTGACCCGCCTTGTGATTCACATTTTGAAAACAAAATAATCACACATAGTTATTTTTTCATGCATAAATTAGTGCCAGTTTTCATTTATGGAGCAGGCAAATGACTCACTTTGTGGCAATTTTTTTCTCTTCACTGTTTATGTGCAGTAACGTTTTTGCAGGTTCGGTTTCATCTGTTTCTCTTGGATCACTCTCTTCTGCGCTCAATGAACGGATGCAGGTGATGAAAGCGGTGGCGGGTTATAAAGCACTGCATCATTTACCTATTGAGGATCTGCCTCGGGAGCAGGTGGTGCTGGATCATATGCTGCAAAACGCACAACAGGCCGGGCTTGAACCCCACTCAGTGGAGCCGTTTGTGCACGCTTTGATGAACGCCAGCAAGGCGATCCAGTATCGCTATCGGGCTGACTGGCTCTCATCACCAGACAGCGCTGTTCCTGTCAGGGATCTGGCCGAGACCAGACAGCAGATACAACAGCTGGATACCCAGCTCCTGACGGCGATCAGCCAGCGGCTGATGACCGGCGCCTTCTCGCAGGAGGACAAAGAATTTCTGATGTCACACCTCACGGCACCTCACCTCAGTGAGAGTGATAAAAACAGCCTGTTCGCTTCCCTCTCCCGCATTCAGCGCCAGCACTAATCCTCTATCAGCGGAGTACGCTATGCAGCTTCATGAACTCATGGACCCCGACTACTCTGACAATCCCTTTCCCCTTTATCGAAAACTGCATCAGCAGGGACCGCTTATCCCTGCCGGAGATAAGATCATCATCAGCGGCAGTCACGCCGTGGTGGACGCCCTGCTGAACGACCGGCGGGTCGGTAAAAATTATATGGAAAGTGTCAGAGTAAGATTTGGTGATGATGCAGCCGGACTGCCGATGTTTCAGGGTATCAGCAGAATGTTTCTGGTGCTGAACCCACCCGATCATAACCGGTTAAGAGGACTGGTTATGAAGGCGTTCAGCGGCCGGGAGATTAAATCTCTTCGGGAGATGGCGCTGACGATAGCCAATGAACTGGTTGATGAACTGGAAGGGCGTCGTGCCTGCGATCTGGCTCAGGCATTCGCTTTTCCGCTACCGGTGCGCATTATCTGCCGGATGCTTGATGTCTCAGAATCTGATGCACCAGAACTGGGTCGCCTTACCTCTGCGCTGGTCAGGGTTTTCGATCCTCAAATCAGTCCGCCAGATTTGCTGAAAGCCGCTGAAGCTTTTGCCGTACTGGAAAGTTATTTCAGTGCCGTGATCGTATCCCGACGTGATAGCACCGCCAGCGATCTGGTGTCGCTTTTTCTGCGCAGCGGCAGTGACGGCGACCGGCTGGATCACGATGAGATCATCGCCAATGTGATACTGCTGTTTCTTGCCGGTCATGAAACTACGTCAAACATGCTGTGCAACACCATTCTGGCCCTGCATGCTCATCCGCAGGAACTTGCGAGCCTGAAACAGAATCATGCGCTGATACCCGATGCCATAGAGGAATGTCTGCGCTACGACAGTTCGGTCCAGATGCTTTACCGCACGACTCTGGAAGAGATTGAGGTGGCAGGAGAGCTCATCCCGCCCGGAACCCGCTTCTTCCTTAGCCTTGGTGCAGCCAATCACGACCTGCTGGTATTTACCTCTCCGGAACGGCTGAATATCCGGCGGCATGAGGGGCGCTGTCTGGCATTCGGTGGCGGTATACATCACTGTATGGGCTACCGGCTGGCACTGGCAGAAATGGAGGTGGCGCTGGAAGTATTACTGACGCGATTGCCAGAGATGCGGCCCGTGGCCGCTGGTGTTCGCCGCAACCACAGAGCTAATCTGCGCGGCGTCAGCGCCCTGCCGGTCGAATGGTAAAGCACTGCAACGCCCGGCGGTTAACCGCGCAGCCGCAGCGTGGCGGGCAGGATAAGCTGACTGTCAGCGGGATCCTCACCAGCGATCATCGTGGTCAGCATAGAAAAGCAGGCCTGCGCCAGTGCCGGGACATTCTGCTCAACCGTGTCGATCGGAATGGAGAGTGAATCATAGAGATAGTGATCGTCGAAACTGGCAATGCGGATGTCGCTGGTCAGCAGGTTATGCTCGCTAATGTAGCGCAGTACTCCCTCCAGCAGACCGCAGGCGGCGGTGAACATCGCTTTAGGGGGGCGTCCCAGCCTGCGACAGAGCGCGGCAAACATCTCATAGCCACTGCCGGGATGGTAGTTACCCTGAATTATCCACTCCGGCCGCAGCGTCACACCCGCCCGCATCAGTCCCTCTTTGAATCCCGCCAGACGATCCTGGGTCGGGGAGAGGTCAGACTGTCCGCCAAGAAAGTAGATCTCCTCCGGACAGGTGCGCGCCAGCTTTTCGACCAGCTCAGCGGTGGGCGTCACAGAGTCGGTGATGACCCAGGGCAGCCTGGTATTGTTCATGTGGCGGTCAAACAGCAGCACCGGCAGCTGTTCGCTGAGGCTGACATAGTCGCTGTCGCTCAACATACTGGAGGCGACAATCAACCCGTCGACCTGACGCGCCACCAGGTTATTGACCACGGCCATCTCCTGACCGGCATTTTCATCGGTGCAGGAGATCAACAGTTGCAGACCGGCGGCGCGACAGAGATTTTCCAGCGCATGGGAAAAGGCCGCAAAGCCGTGGTTGGTGATCTCCGGCACCACCAGCCCCAGCGTATGACTGCGGGCGTCATGTAGCATACGGGCGTGTATGCTGGGCTGATAATGGTGTTCACGGGCCAGTGTCAGAACCCGCTCACGCGTCTCCTTCGCCACCCGTAACTCTTCGCCACGGCCGTTGAGCACCAGGCTGGCAGTGGCTTTAGAAACCCCAGCCAGCCCGGCGATGTCACTGATGGTAACGCGTTTGGTTTTTCTCACGGCAAGGCATCGGTTAGTGAAACAAGGGCTTATTCTACCATGCAGCGACGTAACGACCAGTAGCGGGCCTGCAGTTCTGCGCGACCGCGCAGGGTTAGTATCGCCGGATGGTCCGGAAAATAACGGCTGCTCATCACCCCTTCCCCGTCGTTGATGAAGATCTCAACGCTGGAGTGGTCACACAGGATCTGCAACCGGCGTGCAGCCCCTGTCCAGTAACGATAGGTCCATTGACCCGATACCAGGCTGCGACGGGCAAGCCGCAGTTCATTCTGCTGCCACGTCAGGATCAGCGTATCGGTGAAATTGAGTTCTATATCGCCCAGGCTCTCCAGCTCAAGCTCAAGCTCCAGCCGCTGCGCGGCAATCGGCGGCGCGTCATCGGCGCGGCCCTGATAATGCAGCTCCCTCTCCCGCAGCGCCTGCAGTTCTGCAATCGGCTGCTGACAGAGCCGGCCATTGCGGGAGCTCAGCTCGCGCAGACAGGTCATCTGATGGATCCAGTGATGCGCCACGGTTGGCTGGGCCATCTCTTCACCGTCTGGCGTTCCCATCCAGCCCACCAGCAGACGCCGGCCGTCAGCGGTCAGCGTGGTTTGTGGTGCATAGAATTCAAACCCGGCATCCATTTCGTTCAGCGGGCCATGCAGGTAGGCAGGCTGCTGATAATCCAGCGAGCCACTGAGCCAGGCGCAGGCGTGACTGTTCAGGTAGCGTTTCTCTTCAGGCACAACACCCTGCGGACAGCAGATCAGATACGTGCTGTCGCCGAGGGTGAACATATCCGGGCACTCCCACATGTAGCCAGCGGCGTCCAGCCCGCCCAGTTCGCTGCCTGCAATCTCGCCGAGATTCTGCCATTCGCGCAGATTATCAGAACGCAACAGCAGCACCCTGCCCTGCAGCTGGGTAGTCTGCGCGGCCAGCACCATGTACCAGTAATCTTCATGACGCCACACTTTGGGATCGCGAACGTGGCCGGTGTAACCCTCCGGCACGGCGATAACCGGACCGAATTTGTCAAAACCGTCCGCGCTGTTCTGCTGCGCCAGACACTGCCACGCGGTGCGTGAACCATCATCAAACTTCACATTGCCGGTGTAGATCAGCGTCAGTACACCGTTATCGTCTACCGCACTGCCCGAGTAACAACCGCCGCGGTCATACTCCTCGTCCGGCATCAGGGCGATGGGCTGATGCTGCCAGTGCAGCAGATCGGCTGAGCGCCAGTGTCCCCAGCATTTTTGCTGATGCGCGCACTCCAGCGCGTTCCACTGATAGAAGAGATGATATTCACCGTCGAAATGGATAAAACCATTGGGATCGTTTAGCAGGCCGGTTACCGGTGCCAGATGCCAGCCAGGATAGTGGCTGTCGCTGAGCGCCTTTGGCATACTCTGCATCACCGCCTGCAGAATGGCGGCAAGACGTGTTGATGAGGCCATTATTCAGAATCCGTTTTGTATTTAAGCAGGTAAGAGATCACAAACGCAGTGGTAAACGCGATTGCGATGCCGATGACATAGTTGAGCAGAGAGCCCGCCTGGACAATCGCCATGCCCGGCAGACCGGTCAGCCCGACCGCAGTCATATAAACATGGACCGACACCACCCAGGCACCACCGAGCGCGCCACCCACCAGACCCGCTATAAAGGGTTTCATAAAGCGCAGGTTAATACCAAAAATAGCCGCCTCGGTAATCCCCAGCAGCGCGGAAAACGCTGAAGGCAGCGAAATCGCTTTGATCTTCGCATCGCGGGTTTTAAACCATACGGCCAGACAGGCACCGCCCTGAGCCACGTTCGCCATCGCCCAGATAGGCAACAGGAAGTTCACGCCGATGGAAGGATTGCCCAGCAGTCCGGCTTCGATAGCGTGAAAGCTGTGATGGACGCCGGTAATCACAATCACCGAATAGAGTCCACCAAACACCAGTCCTGCCAGCCAGCCGGCGTGCGCAATCAGCGTACTGAGAATAAAGGAGATGCCATCACCCAGCATACGACCCGCCGGACCGATAATCAGCAGCGCAATAAAGCCGGAGATAATCACCGTCAGGAACGGGGTCAGGATCAGATCCAGCGCATCCGGGATAACCCGACGCAGCTGCTTTTCCAGCATGCTCATAAACCAGACCGCCAGCAGCACCGGGAACACCGTGCCCTGATAGCCAATCATCGCCACTTCAATGCCGAAGAAGTTCATGGTGTGGAAACCGGCGGCGACGCCCCAGGCGTTGGTCAGCGCCGGATGAGTGAGAATGCCGCCCAGTGTCGCACCAAGAAACGGGTTACCACCAAACTCGCGGGCAGCCGTAAAGCCAATCAGGATCGGCAGGATAATAAAGGCCGCCGAGCTGCACATATCCAGCATGATATAGAGCGCATTTTCCGGATTGACCCAGCCGTAAGTTTTGACCATCCCCAGCAGGCCCATCAGCAGACCTGATGCCACAATCGCCGGAATGATCGGCACAAAGATGTTCGACAACAGGCGGGCGATGCGCTGGAAAGGGTTGAGCTTACGTGCGGCTATATCAGCGGCCTCAGATTTGCTCGATTCACTGATGCCCGCCTCGGCGATAAAGGCAGCGTAGACCTTGTTCACCACGCCGGTGCCGAAGATAACCTGAAGCTGGCCCGCATTGCGGAAGCAGCCTTTAACGCCTTCAATCCGGCCAATCGCGGTCGTATCCGCTTTTTCATCATCCGCCAGCACCAGCCGCAGCCGGGTGGCACAGTGAGCAGCGCTGGCGATGTTTTCTTTACCACCCAGCAGGGGCAGCAATGCCCGCGATATTTTTACATAGTCCATACACACCTCAATCTTGTTATGTTTTTATCCATCCTGATCTCTGGCCCCGGCATCCGGGGCCGCCCGGTCAGAACCAGGTTTCCATCTGTACGCCGAAGTTCCATTCGCCACCGGCATCGAATCCTTTACTGCCGAAAGCGTCGTCACTGGCATAGTTATCCAGCCGGTGATCCCAGTTCATCCAGGTTGCAAAGAGACGAATTTCCGGACGTTTGAGGAAGTCACCGACATCACCGGCTTTCAGGGTTGGCGCAACGGTGAGTTTGGTAAAGCTGCCGCTGACCGCATTACGGTTGTTGTAGCCTTCGGGACGCAGATCCATGTACTGATAAGAGCCTTCATACTGCATCTCAAAGTTCTGGGTGATTTCCTGAATCAGCCGCAGGTTGACTGTCGCCCAGTCATAGCTGTCACCTTTGACGTAACGATCCTCACTACGCTGAGCCAGTAAAGCAGGTGCAATGTGCCAGCCACCGCCCAGCGGGGTAATACCGTAACTCGCCAGACGCCAGGTGTCCGCTTCCGGCAACAGTGCGCCATCAGAACCAATCGACTTCACCTCTGCGCCCAGTCCATGACCATAAAGCAGTGCAGTTTTCGACGTGCCTTCTCTCAGCCCATAAAAGCTGTCGTTATGCAGGCCAAGCAGCGCATGTACGCCGGTTTCTGCCGCATCGATTTTGACTCTGAGGCCGTCGATGTCACGGCGATCGTCGTTATCCTTTGCCCGCATACCGCTGACCATCAGCTGTACCGGCCCGACAAAGTTATTCAGCGACAGGATGTAGTTCTGCGCAGTGTTTTCATTGTTTTCAATGTCGCCAAAGGTACGACCATAAAGGGAAATGTTATTGCGCGCCTGATCGCTCCATTTCATGTCGTAAATACCGGCACCGGTACCGGCAAGAAACACCACATCGGAGTCGATCCAGTGAATATCAAAGTTATCGCGATCAAAACGCTTACCGGCCCAGACCGTGGCGTTATCGAATGCGCCGCTGAAGGTGGGAAGCTGCCCGAGCTCGACAAATGCCTGACGCAGGTTAAGATCGCTGCTGGCGGCGGTCCAGTCGTTGTAGGTGCGCTGTCCATCGGCCAGCATCGCTTTGAAACGGGTGGTCGCGCCGTTGTCCAGCGTCTGTTTATGTTCAAGGTTGAGCTCAACGTAGGTATCCGGTTCATTACCAAGGCGACCAACGTGACCGCCGGTTTCCCCGGCAGGGGTAACGGTCGGGCCACCCTGAGTTTTGGCGGCCGAGCTGTTCATCAGCAATCCTGAACGGGCATAACCGTGGAACTCGAAGCCACCTTCATCGGCTGATTTTTGTTCCAGTTTCGCGGTGCGCTGCGCGACCTCAGCGGTGGAGTTTTGGGTCTGTTGTTGCACGGCAGCCAGCTGCTGTGCCTGCTTCTCAGCCATCTGTGCCTGTTTCTCCGCGACCTGTGCGCGGGTTTCCGCTGCATTCGCTCGCTGCTCGGCTGCCTGCAGTCGCTGCTCCATGGCCGCAAGGCGTGCTTCAATGCTGCTCATACTGGAGTCGGCCCAGACTGATGTGGAAAGTAATATCGTTGAGAGACTCACTGCTAACGTGCTTTTTTTCATTTTTTTATGTCCCTGAAGAGAGGCTATCATCACCGGATTTTTTGCTAAACCGGTTTAGGCGCAAATCATAGCCACGGGTAATTTCCCTGCGCAATGAAAATTGCTAAACCGGTTTAGTGATTGTGAGATAGCTCCCAAAACAGGGGCAATAAGATAATCAGCCTGGCAGGTCGTCCAGCTGGTGGAGTCGCGGAAGTGCTGTCATGGCCCCTTTAGCCGTGGTTGCCAGTGCACCGCAGCGTTGTGCACTGGTAAGGCAGATGGCCAGCTGCGATTCATCGGCAGGAAGACCCGACTTAGCCAGCCCCCAGAGTAATCCGGCCACGAAGGCATCACCTGCGCCCGTGGTGTCGATGCTGGCCACGGGCGAAGTAGCATAGTGGTATAGCTGGCCCTGATAGCAGGCGATCACACCTTCCCTGCCCCGCGTGACCAGCAATAATTTTATGCTGAATCGCACTGCCAGCTGCGGCATGGTGATAGCCGGTTCCTGATCCGGACAGAGAAAATTGAGTTCCTCGTCGGACAGTTTAACCACGTCCGCATGGCTCAGCGCCTCGTTCACCACCGCATGCAGCAGTTCCGGATCGGGCCAGAGGTCATGACGCAGATTTAAATCGAAACTGACATGCCCGCCTGCTGCCCGGATCTGCTCCATGGCAGTCAGGGTCGCCGTGCGTGAAGGTTCAGCTGATAAGGCAATCGAACAGCAGTGCAGCCACTCCCCGTGCCGGAATACGGGCAGGTCTTGCACCTCAAGAAACAGGTCAGCACTCGGCCTCACCATAAAGGTAAAGGAACGTTCGCCATGGTCATCCAGTCCGACCACCACGGTTGAAGTGCGGTGCTGCGTATCAGCGATCATGTAGCGGGTATCAACCTTCTCTTCAATGAGCGTTTGCCGCATAAACTCACCAAAGGGATCATCCCCTACCCGCCCGATAAAAGCGCTGTTTCCCTGCAGACGGGCAACTCCAACGGCGACATTGGCGGGCGCCCCACCCGGACACTGCATCAGGCGACCCGGCATTTCGGGAAGCAAATCAACCACGGCATCCCCGAGGCACCATACGCGTACAGACATAAAAAACTCCTCTGATTAAACCTGATAGCTAAACCGTTTTAGCTATAGCGATAAACCGTGCTGAGTTCAAGTATTACCCTGCGGAAATGATGCGTAATTAACAGAAGTCGTTATCAGGCGAAGCGATAAGGTACGCATTGCACAATCGGGAGGCCGGTGGAGGAAAGAATTAAAAAACCGGCACAGGGGCCGGTTCTGGTATCAAAAACGTAAAGAGGATTATTTTAATGTGGAGAGTATCTGTCTGATTGACGCGTCGATCTGTTCAGCAATCTCTTTTGGCAGACGGCTGAATTCATACTGCACAGTGCGCTTCTCATCATTAGTTTTACGACGCGCATAGGTATTAGCTGTGGTAAAAGTAGCCAGCTTTTCCGTCACCGTCTTGCTGACGGGTGCAGGTTTTTTTAACTGACGACGGGCGCTTTTAAAGCCGTTAAGAATCGCGCTCTTCTTCTCATCCGCATTGGCGCTTAGCAGGGAATCATCAGCTTTAAGCGTTTGCTTAATATCGCTGACCAGCGCGGTGACATCAACCGCTTCCGCTTTCGCCTCTTCCCAGACATCGAGCAGTAGTTGGTAATCCTGAAGTGTCAGCTCTGATACGACCGGAAAGAGTTCAATAAATTCAGCGGGTACGGCTGCGGCCTGGAACGCACGTGAGACCTTTGCGTTTGAGATGCCTTCTGCTTTAGCAATCTCTGTTTTGCTCATGCCATTTTCGTTCATCAGCATAAAGCGCAGGCCTAATTCACGCAGGTTATGCTCTTTTGCTGTCTGAATGTCCGCAGCCAGCTGACGCGCATCACTAAGGCTCAGTTCATCAGCGGTGACCAGTACTTCCAGACTGGCACCGGAAAGGATGCATGCGGCGCGGCGGCGCGAACCATCCATGATTTCAATCCGGTCACCGTTGACACGACCAATAGCCGGAAAAAATTGCTGCAGCGTAATAGTACGGGTGATCTCCTGAAGCGATTCCGGCGTCAGCGTGCTCTGGTCACGTCCGTTGATTTTTGGGTCAACGCTGGTTCTGGTTTCAATATCATCATGCAGGATTAGCTGGCGCACAAAGGTGGCCTTCGCGCCCGACTTCAGCGTAAATGTGCGCGACTGGCTGCTGCTGTCGATCATGTTTGCGATAGCAGAATCACCAAACTTGCGCCCGATGCGCTGTATAGGTTTGCTCACAGGGTACTCCTGATATATTCAATGCGGTCAAACACAGCCCTTGAGAACTGCTCGGCTTCATATTTAGCTTTGCGCAGAGCGTCCGCACTGCCCGGATAAGAGGAGGGATTGGCACTGATCACCGTATCAAAGGATTCGCCGCAGCGTTCAAATCCATCCAGTCGCGGCAGGCTGCAGTCGAGCATCGATTTAGTAAACACTTCCCTGGCATAGCTTTGCGAAGTCAGGTGATCGTGTTTAGAAGTCATTTTGGACATAAAGCCGATATTGGCTTTAAGCCGTGGCTCAATGCCTTCGGACTCAATACGCTCCAGCATTTCAGGCAGACGCGTCAGATACTTCATAGTGGAGTGGAAATCGACCTGTGCCGGGGGCGTCGGCGTCAGCAATACATCACTGGCCGCAATTGCATTCAGCATGAATGAATCAAGGTGAGGTCCGGTATCAAGGAAGATAAAATCGTAGTCACCCGCCAGACGATCAATCACGTTGCGGCGTAGTACTTCCGAAGGCGCAACGCCTGGCAGATGCTCAGCAACCAGCTCTTCCCAGTCGCTTGCAACAAAACCATCGTCGATAGAGGCTGGGATCACATCAACGCCTGGCATGACAGTAGGTTTAATGAATTGTTTACGAAGCTGGTCAGCATCCAGATCGTTCAGCATCGCCTGCGCTGCCGTCTCCAGAACTGAACCGACACTGTTGGTATGGCTCAGGAACATCGTGCTTGATGCCTGTGGATCCAGGTCGATAACCAAAATACGCAGGTCATTATGTAACATAGAAGGATGTGCACGCATACCGTGGGCCAGCGTGACTGTGCTCACTGTTTTTGAGACACCACCTTTAAGGCTGACAACGAATACGACAAAGGGGCCATCGTGCCGATCGCGATATTTCGGAACTTTACGATGCTGATAGATGTCGACCACATTCTGGATAGTCAGGGCATATTGTGAGGTGCTGCCGGTCTGTTTTTTCCCAAACTGATAACCTGCTGCTTCCATATCACCAATTGCGGCGACAACAGCATGCTTACTCAGCAATGGCATGTTGGCGACAGCATTTCGGGAGAAGGTCTGGTAAAAACCGGTCTGGTTAAATTCCTGACGCTGCTGCTCAATATGGTTACTCAGTCCATGTAACATGGAATTGGCACGTGTGGCCATTTCCAGCACTCCACCATAATCACGCTTCATAAGCCCCTCTGCGTTAATGTTTTTTGCATACTACACAAAAAGCACATACCTGCCAATTTTTTAGAAAAATGCCAAAAACCTGGATTTTTTCTCCGCGATGGTGAGATGCAAGCAGCATTACTTTTGTGAATCACTGGAAAGTGAATCGCTCTGCTTTTTTGTCTTACAGGCTGGTTGAGACAGAGAACTTAAAATGGCGACATTAAACGAATATTTTAAGGACTAATGATTCGGAGCGGTGCATTCCGATTCTGATAAATCATCTGCCAGTCTGCAGGTTGCTCGTTAAATTGTTTTCGTGTTTTCAATGGTGTTTTCAGCATGAAAATTCAATAAAAGTTATTATAAATCATTTAATTACGTGTGAAATGCCCTGGTGAAAAATTTCCAGGATTAATGCACTTTCACTCAACATTTACTGCTGATGTAGAGTTTTACTCAGAAGCTATTACAGTGCTTTTGAACCTGAAGGAGTAGGCATAACGGTAAAGTACGCAAGTATTCGTTACCGCTATCATTGCTAAATTAAGATCACTGCTTCCAAATCTATACCTTTTATGCCTTGTCATTATGTAGCGTTCATAATCTGCGTTGCTGCCTGTCAACATAATGTCAGGCGTTTTTCCGCATAGGATTTTTATTGCAAGGCTTAATCCAGAAAAGATAGGGATTTAATTCCCTTCATCATTATGTGATGTCACGAATCAAAATCATGGAAGAGTTAAGACTGCCGATTTAAGAGCATGAGTAGGAGTAGGAGTAGAGAACAGGCTTAATGCGGCAAGGCTTAGAGCAATATTAATTGAGGCAAGTCACCATAATGTAGCTATGCCGGACAGTCAGAATTAACGCTCTGCTGTGCTTGATTCAGATCCGGATACTATCTCTTCATCTTCATCTTCATGTCATTCTTACATTCCTGAAATTACTTCATTCATGCTAAGCCTATTTATTAGTTTAAGTTATTATGCCGAAAGCATTTTTTCTTACTGTCGTTCTTCCTGTTGTTCCTTCACTGGCGCTTTATTAATTTCTTCCGGGAACGTTATTTTAAGTGCTTTTTTAGTATGTCTGACAGATTCTGAGTACTGACAAAACAAAGATATTACGTTAAGTAAAAATCGCATGGTGTTTTCATCATGAAAATAAAAAATAATTCATTATTTATCAAATAGATAGGCGGTTAATGTCATGGTAAGTTTCTGTATTTTCACTGGCCGATCTTCTGAGACCTGATTCAAACTCATTAACCTTATAGATTTAAAGGTTATAGGTGTATGCAACATTCCAGTCTTACCTATGCTCAGCGTTAGATCGTTTTAGCAGTAAAAGACCTTCTCAGATGTGCTTCTGATAAACCGCACATTCAGAACTGAAGGTGAAAATCACTTCTGACCGGGACTCTCAGCTAATTCTTTGTTTTGTGTGTTTTATCCCCGTTATCCACAGGCCAGATCCAATTGGTCGATCCTCAATAGATCAAATTGAGATCCTTAACAGATCCCTGCAGCGTCTGAAGCCTTGTGACACAAGGCCTGGAAGGGGGTCAGTAACCACTGTAGCGAGAAGAATAACCACTATAACGAGTATAACAACCACTATAGCGAGAAAAGCAACCGCGCTGGCGAGTACTCAACAACCACTATAGCGAGTAAGTGGCCTGAATCGGTGTGCATAACCCTGATTATGTGTAGATGACGGCTTTTTCCAGAGTGCTTGCGATGAAAGAGGGAGATCCAGTAAAGGGGGAGGGCGGTGGCTCGACTCTTTTTCAGTTAGTTTTCTCAGGTTATCCACTGAATAGATCCAATAACAGATCCATTTAAGATCCTTATTAAGTTCCTTAAAGATCCCAGCACCGCCTCAGGCCACGGAATGACTACGTTAAAGCCGGGTCGCTAACCACTATAACGAGTAAAACAACCACTATATCGAGAGAAATAACCACTATGGTAAGTAGATTAACCGCTGTAGTGAGTGATAGTATCCACTGTATCGAGTAACAGCGGCTCTCGCCTGTTCACATCACGGATCTTCCTAATGCCAAGAAAAGAACCAGATATCCTGAACATAGCTGATGCGTTTAGCGAAACAGATAAACGTACAGGTGAAGTTGTTACTCTTACCCCCAACAGTAACAACACCGTCCAGCCGGTAGCATTGATGCGACTCGGTTTATTTGTTCCGACGTTAAAATCCACAGCGCGCAGTCAGAAAAACCAGATGAACGCCATGGATGTGACCCAGGATCTTAAACAGTTATCCCTGGTCAGGTCAGAAGGCTATGACAACATTAAGATTCTGGGTGCCCGCCTGGATATGGATAATGATTTCAAAACCTGGGTCGGGATCATTCGTGCATTCGCTACGCATGAGTGTCTGGGAGACACGGTAACGCTCTCTTTCGTTGAATTTGCCAAACTATGCGGCATACCCTCAGTGCGTCTCTCCTCGAAGCTCAGGAGCCGTCTGGATGCTTCGCTGACGCGTATTGCCTCTAACACCCTGACTTTTACCAGCAAGGGCGGAGAGAACTACACGACGCACCTGGTGCAGTCTGCGAAATACAGCATCAAGAAGGACACGGTAACGCTGCAGGCCGATCCCAAGATCTTTGAGCTGTATCAGTTCGACAGAAAGGTTCTGCTGCAGCTTAAAGCCATCAATGAGCTGGCACGCAAAGAGTCTGCTCAGGCGCTCTACACCTTCATTGAAAGCCTTCCGCCGAAGCCTGCGCCGATATCTATGGCGCGTCTGCGCGCAAGACTTAACCTGACATCGCGTGTGATTACCCAGAATGCCACCGTCAGAAAGGCCATGGAGCAGTTAAAAGAGATCGGCTATCTCGACTACACCGAAACCCGACGTGGCTCATCAGTCTACTTCTGGGTTCATTATCGTCATCCTAAGCTGCGCCCGGCCGAACTGCCGCTCAGTAAGTCAGGCCTGATCGATGATGAGATGGATGAGTTTGACGATCTTGATATCGATTCCGACGTAATTGACGTCAGCCTGCCTGAACCGGTGATTGAAGAGGATAGCAGTGAGCTGGTGATGGTCTCGCGTGAAGAAAAAGAGCTACTGAACAAAATCAGGAAGCAGAAGAAGCAATGACACGCTTTCTGCTAGCATGCATGCTACTCCGCTTTCAATCTCTTATCGGGAACGCCGGGCTGAAAGACAATAACCACTGTAGCGAGTAACGTTACTCACTATAGTGGTTACCAGCACGACAGCAACATACGTAACGCCTGTCTGAACAGGGCTAATCGCGCTATTCATTACTCTCCATCGGCAAGACCTGAATTGAGTCCGGTGCTGTGTTTACTCTCTATAGTGGTTAGTCTCTCCCGGAAGAGCTGTCTCAAAAAGCGTAATAGCCAGAATGAGACCCAATGTTCACTCGCTATAGTGGTTACTTACCTGATCACAGCACAGAAAGTACGCCCGTCATGAAGTATTCACGCAGGCTGTGCAGGGGAATCGGTGTCATTACTCTACTCGCTATAGTGGTTATCTCCTCCGTTACCGCGCTTTTTCATCTCCCTTTTGTCCATCCAGGGTGGGTAAACTACTCGCTACAGTGGTTATCAGGTTGTTTTATCGCTAAAGCGTTCAGTTAATGATCGGATATTGGCGCTGATGAATGCGATATTCTCGCTACAGTGGTTGTTAATTGGGAGCAGAAATGGGGAGCATACTCGCTATAGTGGTTGTTATTGTCACTGGCCTATGCTCGATATAGTGGTTACCTTAAATATAGTAAGCACTCACTATCATTTATTGCACTGTCAGTAAAAGACTTCCTGTTAAATTGCCAAATGCCCACACTTAAAAATGGTTACTCGCCACAGCCGTTAAACGGTGTGCCGTGCTTCAGATTTTTGCAGTTTTAGAGCTTAGCTGCATTCATAAAAGCACCTTTGCGAGGCCCCACACAGGGCGGATTCTGCAATCAAGGGTCAAAATTCATTGTTGAGAGGGAGATCGGTTTTTTACTCGCTATAGTGGTTATGACTGAATGAAACCGTACCTGGAGTACCTGAAACAAAGGGTAATGCGCCTTCGCGCTGCAATTTAGAAGGACGGATGACGATTTACTTGCTCTGCTTACTCGCTACAGTGGTTTCCGAACCCTGAATATCGTTACTTTACTCACTACAGTGGATAGGCGATGAAGTTTGATCCTAAAGAAGGATCCGCCACTGATTTGCTTACTGGAAGAGTTAAACAGGTAACTTTACTCGCTACAGTGGTTATCAAATAGAGCTAAGCCAGGATGAGTACAGAGATTAAGGTATGGCCGGAACCATCAGGAAGGCGCTGCCGTTATCCCTGTCACAAGAACGGGTCCGATGGGGGCGCGGGGGAGGGGAGGTGTTTAGCGGGGCCGCTGCGGCTATGATACTGCTCTGCAGGACATCGGTGAAGAAAGCGGCCTCGCGCTGACGTACCGCTTTATCACCGTTGGGACAGAGAGTGTTACATCGCCTCCCGGTATTCCGGCCAGGCAACGGATTGTGCTTCATAGCGCCCTGCGGCTGCGAACAGCGTGCCCTGGAAGTTGATCACACCTGCAGCCTCCAGCCACATCCACTCTTCTGCCTGTACGATCCCTGCCGCGATGACGGTAATTTCCAGCGCGGAACAGCATTTAATAATCGCCTGAACCACCGCCTGCTTTGGCCCACTGCGATGAACATCGCGGGTGATACCGGCATCAATACGAATGCGGTCGGGCTGAATGTGAGTCAGCAAGGACAATCCCGCGGAGCCGTCACCAAAATTGTCGATCGACAGACTGATTCCGACCGCTTTTAGCGCGCGTACGGCTTCAGAGAACGCTTCCAGCTGCGAGATCACTGCGGTTTCACTTACGCCAACAACAACCTGTTCAGGAACCAGTCCCGCCTGCTGAATAGCGGTCACAATATGATCGACGGCATTGGGTATCACCACCAGCGTCATAGGCAGCAGGCTGACGTACAGTGTCATACCGTCCGGGCAGACCAGGCCAGCATGGGCAAACGTCTTTTTCACGGTTTCCAGATCGTTAACATAAAGCTGATCGCCTGAGATGTCGTCGGCGGGAGCAGGTCGCAGAGTGGTCGCTTCAATCGCTGTGACCTGACGAGCGAGGGGATCCACCACCGGGCGAAAGCTGACGCCTTCTGTCTCCGGACGGGAGTCCGGCACATCATTGTGCTCAGAAATAAACTCCCAGTAACCCGGGGGGAGGACCTCGTAGTAGTTCTCTTTCTCACGAGACTCTACAAACGTGCGCAGGAATTGCAGTGCCCGATCATCATAGGTCAGACGATATTTTGACGTCCCTTTATCCAGCACGGCCTGCAGGAGCGATGAGCGATCGTGTTCACGCAGGTCAAAGAGTGCCATGCCCGCATTACCAAAGCGGCGGTAAGGCGCATAGTCGCGCATCAGCTCCACCACATTGTGGTGCCGTCGATCTGCACAAATTCTCTGATAGACTGCCTGAATGCCCGCTTCCGGACCCTCAAGCAATTGAAAAAAATGGGTACCGTTAAATAATAATATGCCGGTCACGTCGTGAGCCGCATTTATTTTGCTGGCGTTGTCGACCATCGCGGGCAGGGTTCTGATGGGAAAGTCATCTGAAATATGGCTGCGGTATATTATGGTAGTCAGCATGTGCAGCTCCGTTTTATAAGATTGTTGCGCACACGCTAGCATTGTTCAAAAAATGTTTCATCTCTCCTTATTCACTGTCGCACAGACTGCACCACGGCAGGTGACAATAAGCGAAACGGCAAATTGTGGGGCACGGTTCCAACAATCGTAATGGGATCAGAGACGCTGAACCTGAGCAGACGAACTCATGCTTCCTGCATAATAAAAAAGGCCGCCGTAATGGCAGCCTCATCGTATTGAAGGGGTAAATGTTATTTGATCAGTTCAGCAGAGACATAAGCTCGATTATCAACGCGTGCGCCGGTAATTTTATAGGATGCACCTGCATCTTTGGCCTGTGCCGCGACTTTAGCTTCAGCAGCATCCAGGGTAGACGCGGTAGCGGTAATAGTCTGGGCAAAACTACCGAATGAAATCAGAGAAAGTGCAGTAACAGCAACGAAAATTTTGATGGGGTTCATGGTCAATTCCTTAGCGTATTTCAGTCAGGGAGAGGCGTTTTGCCTCGATGGAATGAATGATAGGCGCGATCTCGCCAGACTGACATAGCTAACTTTTGCTGATATTGATCAAATATTTTGAATATGACTTATAGGGAATATCAGAGCTCGATCTGATAGCTGAAAATGCAATCTGATATCAGATTGCGCCAGCTCCAGATTAATGACACTCGCCACGCAGCTTCCAGTGCAGCCAGTGATCCAATGCTTCTTCGTTTAACGGCTTCGAATAGAAATATCCCTGAGCCTGATCGCAGCCATACTCGGTCAGGGATGTTACTGCATCCGGACACTCAACCCCTTCTGCCACCACGGTATAGTCCAGCTCTTTAAGCATGGCGATGATGCTGCGTGCAATAATGCGTGAAGCCGTGTCAGAGGAAAGCTCACTGATCAGGGAACGATCCAGCTTAATCACATCAAGCGGCATGCGACGCAGATAACTGATATTGCTGTGGCCGGAACCGAAATCATCGAGTGAAATAGTGAATCCTCGTGCTCTGAGCATCTCCAGCCCGCGCAGGGCGGTCGGGCTTTCAAGGATACGTTCGGTTTCCAGACATTCGATTCCCAGCAGAGAGGTCGGGAGCTTAGATTTGACCATCTTACTTTCCAGTGCTGAAGCGAACCCCTCGCGCGCAAAGTCACGTACGCTGACGTTTATCGTTAGCGGCAGCTGGATACAGTTATTCCTCAGCCGGCTAAGGCGCTCAACCGCCCGATCGATAATCCAGGCTGTCAGCACAGAGAGCAGATCGGTCTGCTCAGCCAGCGGGATAAAGGCGGCAGGTGAAAGTTCGCCCCGGCTGGGATGTTGCCAGCGGATAAGCGCTTCCAGACCCACGGGTTTACCACTTTGCAGGCAAATTTTCGGCTGATAGACCATATATAGCCCGGTGTTCTCGCGTAATGCCGTTTTAAGATCGGTCATCAGCAGGAAATCTTCCGAACGCTGCGTTTCAGCCTCAGCGTCAAAGCGCTGAGAGGGCAGGCCGCGGCCGACCGCTTCATGCAGCGCACTGACCGCACGGCCTAATATTTCAGATGCTGGCATGCTGCCAGCGACAAAGTCAGCCTCACCAGTATGGGGAGTCAGCGCGACTGACAGACCTTCATCCATGTCCGCACTGATACCTTCCAGACGACCGGCTACCCACGCGGCACTGAGTCGGCTATCCGCTCGGGTCAGGATAGCAAAGCGGCCGGTGGCCACCGTATAGATCATCTCCCCAACCGCCGGACGCAGGCGTAGCGGCAGCAGAGTGGCCATATCTTTCAGCAGGCTCTCAACCGGGCTCATTCCCATGGTGCGGGCCAGTTCATAAGCACGCGACATATCGATGCAATCAATCAGAACCAGACGGCGTGGCGTGGTATCGCCGGCAACGGCAAGATATTGCAAATCACGTATCAGGCGCTGACGGTTAGGCAGCCCGGTCACCGGATCGGTAAAACCCGCCGAGTGCCAGGCTTCAAGAAAAGACATTACCAGCGTAGAGAGCAGCGTTAAGGTCGTCACCTGGTCACTGGGAAACGCATGCGGCTCGGTGTCGGTCACACATAGTGTGCCCAGAATAATGCCATCGCGTGTTTTCAGTGGCACACCGACATAAAAGCGGATAAAGGGTGAGCCAGTGATCAGGGGATGCGTGACAAAACGCGCATCGTAATAAGTATCAGGGACGATCACCGCACTGTCGCTATCAACCACGTGTCGACAAAGTGAATCCGCACGCGTTGAGCGTTGCAGTTCAAAATTGTGTGATGCCTGAACGGTCTGGAACTCATCATCCAGCACCGATATAAAGCTGCCCGGGATACCCAGGGCCTGACTGGCTAACCGGACAAACTTCCGGAGAACTTCATCGCGGCTTTCATCAGGGTCGCGCAACGCCTGTAAGGCGCGGCTGCGGCGCTCATTGTCGCCGTTTAAATTGTTTAACATGTGTGTAGAACCCCCGCACCGGCTGATTACGGAGCGAAAAAAGAAAACTGTCCGGAGCGAAATGTGATTCGGGCGGCAGGAAATATGGCGTGATTTTTTATTTTCAACTGGATAATAAGGGACTATGCAGCGGGTGTCTCTTAATATTTTCTTTAACGCATTAAAGGGGTTGTTACGATTCGAAAATTTAATCGAAGATGCGCCTGATTATTTACATTTGTACATTTTATATAGCCAGGAGAGGGTTTTTACGGTTGTTAATGTTTATGTTCCATCAGGAGATGAATAAGCATTCAGGGTGGTTAATGTTATTTCTAAGTCAGTTTTACAATTAAACAGGTCTGCAGCCAGAGACGGATCGCTATCCGCTGGTTGATCAGGAAGATAACCTATTAAAAATACAGGTAAAAGCCTGTAAAGATGAAGACCGGCAGATATGACCTGTCAGTGTACTCCTGACTGCTATAGGTCAATCCACCGCAAGATTGCCAGTAACGCGTCGCTTCAGAAAGTAATCAATTTAACCTTTCATGCCGTGTGTGAATTGTGTCGGACGACGTGGCGGCGGGTTTTGCTCCAGCCAGTCACGAACCTGTTCGGTCCGCGGCCCTCGCTCGCGGATCGCGCGTGTCAGCCTTTCCTGAGTTGTCCTCAGTTCCTGGGTCCAGTAGGTGATTTGCCACTGTTCACGAATTTCCACCTGCGACAGATCGTCGGGCGAGCGACGCTGGATAGGATTTTTCATTCATTATCCTCCTCTTTTTCAATGATTCTGCCTGAACATGACCCTCAGGCTATACCTCTATCCTGATGAAGAAAGGGCGCTTGAGGTAGCGGAATAATCCCTGAATGGCCCTTAAGGCAAATAACAGGATAATTCCTGGCAGGAGGAATAAAGCACTCTATGGAAATAGAAAAGTCTCCGTCAGGGCGAAATATGCCGCTTCGCTTATAAAAAATCATGCATAATTTTTAAACCTGAAATTTGACATTTATTTAAAATAGTCAATTATTCTGTGGTCTTTTCGTTATGGCCGCTCTCAGGTTGCTTCGCTTTTATTGATGGTGAAGCGCTGTGCCTTTGCGGTTTAATCATGTTGAAGGAGTCTTTGTTTGGTGAATCGTCCCCCCAAGCCGCCTGTGGTCGTCCAGAGTAATGTGCGTGAACTTCGTCTTGCCGCCGGGCTCTCACAGCAGAGCGCCGCTGAGCGTTTTGACCTTAGCCTGCGCGTCTGGCAAACCAAAGAAGCCGCAGGTAACCCGACACTATTAAGTCAGGGAGAATATGAGTTGCTGTTATTACTGGCTGGCTGTCATCCCCATTTTGCTCTTGCACCTCAGAGCAAAAAGTAACGGCTGCGTTAATACCCTGAAATTTATTTCTGTGGTAACCGGCTGTCTGATAACGGTAAAAAAATTATATTTACCAACTTGAAAACTGACTACTGATCCCTATTTATGGAGATGATCGGAAATATGAGCCCGATCAGATGAACTTTTGGATGAACCTGTTCAGGAGATTATCACCATGTCAGTACAACAATTTTCAGTGTTCCCTTCGCTGTCTGATTCAGTCTTTTCAGACCGCTTTAACCGCATCGATAAATTGTTCAGTCAGCTTACTGGCGACAGCCCGGTAACGTCGGTTCCCGCTTACGATCTGCAGCGGGTAGAGGATAATCGCTATGCGTTGACCGTCAGTGTACCTGGCTGGAAAGAGCATGAACTGGAGATCGAGTTACGAGGCGGACGGCTTTCAGTGGCCGGTCACAGAGAGAAACCGTCACAGGAAGCGTCTGGCGAGGCCCGGGAAGAGAACACCAGCTGGATCCACCGCGGCATTTCCCGACACGATTTCCAGCTGAGCTTTTCCATTCCAGAGCACATGAAGGTCACCGGAGCCAGCCTGGCGGAAGGTCTGCTTAGCATTGATCTGATCCAGGAAATACCGGAGAGCGAGAAACCGCGCCGTATCCCGATTGCGATCGGCGGTCAGCGTACTCTTGAACATCAGTAATATGAACAGGGCGGAAACGGCACAGGCTGTTTCCGCCTTTTTATTCACTGGCAGGTAAGAAAGTCAAAAGAGTTCAGGCGCTGGCTGCCATAAGGCTGATTTGCGACGGTAAGCCGGTATTCGTTCCGGTCAGCATGATCGGTTCACCCGCCTCAAGACTGGAGTGAAATGCAGCCTTCATCGATGCACTGATACCATCACCACACCACATCAGATGATGCTCAAAGCGGCGTTGCGCCACGGCGGGGATACCTGACGCATCTGCTGCAACTTCAACCCGAAAGCCCTGTCCGTTAAGCCGTATCGCTTCCATCCAGATCTCGGTTTCATCTGTGACGCTGACTGCTTCAAGAAACAGCGGTACGGTGCTGCGTCGTTGTGAGGCCAGCGCCAGGCGCTCCCACTGACTGACTACCGCTGAATGAAAGCGCTGCTGGCGCCGCGCCGCACCTTCGCTGAGGTCAGTGCGCAGCCAGAGGTTGAGCGGCCGCAGGTAGCGATTAACATAATCATCACCACAATAGTCGGTATTCATCATCTGTAGTTCGCGATCAACATCTGCGTCCGTATTATGCGCCAGCAGATGCAACATATCCTCTTCCCGGCAGGCCCAGCCGCCAGGCAGCGCAACGCTGGGCCAGTTAAATGCAGTATGGATATCAAAGAGCGTATGGCCCCCTGAGGTCATTTCACGCACACAGAGCGCACGCGTAAGCTGATTATCTGAGTAACCAGCAGGGCCAGGCGGCGTTATCAGCCCAGCACGGCGCCAGCGGCGCAGAGTTTCAGGAAGAACACCGACGAGACCACATACGGTGTCGGTAGAGTGCTGGGGCATAATTGATATCCGAAAGGCATTGAGATCCCATGAACAGGGAAGATGACGCAGTATGCGCGTCAGGAATAAATAAAGAAACAATCATTTCCAAAATCTGCCGGTTTATCGTGTGCTGAGATGGCAGTGGGTGAGGGGGATTAAACAGGGGTACAGGGCAGATGCCGGACGCAGAGACGCCCGGCGATTAAGCACACGTTACCAGTGGTACTTGTTGGAATCTTCCCACTCTTTCACTTCTTTTTCGGCACGATCTTTCTCGTAGCCGTAGCGTTCCTGAATTTTACCGACCAGCTGATCGCGCTTCCCTTCTACAACGGTCATATCATCATCCGTAAGATCACCCCATTTTTCCTTAACTTTACCTTTGAACTGCTTCCAGTTACCGCCAATGCGATCTTCGTTCATGGTGACTCTCCCATTTCCGGTTGTTGTCCAGTGACCTGATGAATATCTGTGTTGCCTGAAGGCTGTCAGATGAATCAAGCATGGCACAGCTTTTGCCTTTTGCAGCGAAGCGGTGTGAGCCGCATCAAATTATGGGCAAAAGGGAAGGAAAGGGGATTATCACGGCGGGGTCTATTCCGGGCGTCGTGCTGGCCAGCTTACTGCAGGCAGGGCATTGAGGGCTGGACGGGCAAACAGAAAGCCCTGGTAATAGCGTACCCCGGCACCTTCCAGCCAGAGCCACTCTTCAATTTTTTCAACCCCTTCCGCAATAACCGTAATTTCCAGCGCCTGACAGCATTTAATGATGGCCATCACAATCGCCTGACGCGGGCCACTGCGGTGGATATCGGTGATCAGCTTGCGATCGATTTTAACTTTGTCGGGCTGGAAATCGGCTAACAGCGACAGGCCAGCGAAACCGGCGCCAAAATCGTCGAGCGCCAGGCTGATCCCGGCCGCTTTCAGCTGCTGGACAGCAAACTGGAATGCGTCGAAGCGCGAGATGATCTCATCTTCGGTCACCTCAACCACCACCTGCTCTGGTCGCAATCCCTGCTGCCTGATCTGCTGGATAAGATGTTCAACAGCATCATCGATTACCACCAGCGACATGGGCAGCAGGTTGACGGAGAGCGTCTGCTCGCGCAACCCCAGATGTCTGGCCAGCTGGAAAGCGTAGGTTTTAGAGTGCAGATCGCCCTGATAGCGCTCGCTTTCTGGCAACTGCGAAAAGTAATCAGCGGGCGATGCGCCGTGCTGGCCACGTATCAAGGCTTCACAGGAGACAATCCGGCGATTCGCTGTATCCACAATAGGCTGTAGCGCAAATTCACAACGCTGACCCGGTGCCGGTTGCCAGGCTGGCTGAGATTCGGAGGTGACGGGTGTTGTCAGCGTCCACTGACTGGCAGGATCAATTTTGATAAACGTCTCTTTATCCCGCCCCTCGACGAAAGAACGCAGGAACTTCACCACCCGGTCATCTCTGATCCGTTCATCACTCAGGGTAACCCGCTTAAGCAGGGCATCCACTACGGTGTGTTTCTGATAATCACGTAAATCAAATAAGGCCATACCGGCATGACCGAAGCGACGCGCAGGGGCGTAATCCCGCATCAGCTCAATCAGGTTAAAATGCCGCTCATCCTGACTGATACGCTGGAAAACCGTGTGAACGTTGTCGACGCTACCCTCCAGCACCTGAAAAAAGTGCTGTCCGTCATAGAGCAGTATCCCGGTGACTTCAGCCTCAGCATTTTTGATACTGGCGCGCTCCACCAGCGCTTTCAATCTCTCTGGCGAGACAGAACCCGCAAGCTGGCTACGGTAAATAAGGGTGGAGAGCATAATCAGACTCACGTGGCAGAAAGTTACTGATTAAACATATCACAGAAATATTGCTGGTTAAGGGCACAACTACGACCATTATGCCGTTATATTTGCAGCATTAATTTAATCGTAGATTCAGGTAGTACTAAAGGATTCGACAATCAGGACATCAGATCGCAGTGCGGCAATAACCGGGCATAGAAATGAAGGGAAAAGAAAAACCCCCATAAAATCGGGGGCGAACAGCAGATATAGCGCATTATTATAACGTTACAGCATCCCTGGTGAGGCGCTGGTCAATCTGATATTGCCAGATTATTACGCACTTTTTATTCTCCTTACCACGTCATTCTGGCGAGGCTTTTAAGCGGGTAAAAATCCGTTTATTTGCTATTTCGGAAAATTGTTTTGAGATTCAATCCACTGTTTCAGGCTTCAGGCGATGTCAGCACAACCAATGAATTATCAGGTTACAAATCAACCACTTTTCCAGACACTCCCTTAACGTCATCAGCACAGTAGTCAGCAACGCATGAACGTTGTCGGTCTGCAGAGACAATCAGATGTTGATATCTGCCTTATCTGAAAAAAGTGCCCCCTGTAAAAGGGGGCAAGGGTAGGAGTCAGATCGCTCTGTAAAAGAAGTGGATTTCATTACAGAGCCATTCAAAGATAGGGCAAAAACGATGTTTATGCCGCTACGGTTAACTCTTTTTTTAATTAGATATCAAACAATTAAAAAGCTAACAATATTCAATGGCTATTTAAATCAATACTTTAATCAGATATGAAAACGATTTCTAAGATTAGGATTAAAGTCCTGTTTCGGCTGCTGCTTCTGCTATAAATGGCCACAATTAAGCCATTGCTTAGCGATCTGAGACTGGTAAACAGAGCAGACTTGACCCTTAAAGCGAATAATTGTACTGTTTATATATACAGCATGTTATCGATTGAGAGCCGGTGTGGGGTAGAGATGTCACAGGATGATGAGGTCTGGTCAGCATTCAAAGAGGCGGTGAGGCGGGATGATACCGGTCAGTGCACAGTGAGTACCCGGGATTTTGTGGCTGAACTGGAACAACGCAAATCACCTCACACGCTTCGGGCCGCGAATACCTGGATAGAGATGCATATCACGACTTTCAGTGATATCTCAATTGAGCCCGGGGAATGTCGACTGTTCCGTGTGCCTGCGGCGCGTGATTAAAACGTGCCGCAGCGCAGACAGGATAAGAAAGGGTTTCAGCCTGACTGCTGTAACAGATACAGGCTGAAGCAGGCATCAGAGCCTGGATGTGTTCCGACGCATGTCAGACCGATCCTGGAATTTAGGATTCGCGGGGAAGCTCTTCTCGCACGCCATGCGCGCCAGATTCAATGCGACTTTGCGTTTTTTAAGCTTTAACTTCGGCAACCACTCTTTGAACTGTGCCGTTAGCGACGCTGCCTGCTGCTCGTTGGTGACACGACAGATAAATAGCTTGCTCTTGGTCTGACGACTGACATCAATGGCATAGATCTCTACACCTGCGCTGCACACTTCATATTCAACATCCGTAAACTGCATGTGTGGCCAAAGACCGGTTCTGGTTTCAAATGTGGCTAAATCCATGACGACTACCTTTTTTTATTTTAAGCGTTATTGCTACCCAACAGACTAAAGCCTGGTCGGGCCAGTGAGCATAGACCAGATTCAGCATTCCGCCAGCGATTTCACTGATTTAATCTGGCCCTGACACAAAAGGCTAAAATCTCCCACCGTCGCCTGTTATCTGACAGGTAGCCAGTCATCCTCTTATCAGAAAATCTGATGACAGACTGTCATGCTGGTTTTTCACCCCTTCAGCTCTTCAGCTTTACAAGCCCTGCCTTTGCTGCGTCTGCGACGGTATCCCACGAATTTAAATCGCCTTCTCCTTAACAATTATCGTCAGCATCGCTGTTGAATTAGCGGGCTAATTATCAGATCCAAATGAATGGCTGCTTCCGCTTCATTGTGACCATCCGGCAGTGGAAATCTTCTGACAGGAGATGTGGCAAATTTATCTCAGATGATGAGATGTAAAAAGGTGTGTCAAAATAAAAATGAATAAATGGCAGAGTAGTGTTCTGGCTAGTTCACTCTGTACCATTCGCAAGGAAAAATAAAAAAATATATTCGCCATGCTTAATTAAAGCCCTGCAGACAAGAGCCGATAAGAACGATCCAACTTTAAATTATGTCCAGATTATTCTTTTTTTGCCGGGGGCAAGTATGACTATTACACAACGTCTGGTATTGATTTTCTCACTGCTTGCAATGTCACTGATTGCGCTGGTGATTATCTCTTTATCAGTAATTTCGGGCTTTCAATCCCGCTTTGAATATGTACAGATGAACGCAATACCCAGCATTCGCGATCTCAATAAATCGATCAGCGTGACCAATCAGTTGGGTATTGCGCTTTATCGCCACCACAGCACCAGCGATGCGGCAAAATTCCCTGCTGCAGAAGAGCGCATTGAGAATCTGCTTACGCAGATTAAGTCGCTCAATGATTACTACATGGCTAACGACATCTCGAACGATGAAGACAAAGCGATGACGGAACAGGCCTATAAAAATCTGGATGCGGTCCGCAGCGCATTGCCGGCATTTCTTGCCGCGTCACGCGCCCATAATGATGCGGTCACGCTGCCGTTATTGCAGAGTGAGGGCGGTATTGGTGCCGCATCCCGTAAGATGGAAGCGGATTTCACTCGTCAGATTCAGCTGAATATCGATATTGGCGAACAGCTCAGGGCGGAGAACAAGCGCGTTTATAGCCAGACCCTGTGGGCGATGTCTGGCGGATCGCTGCTGCTTATTCTGATACTGGCCGGTTTCTCCACTAAGGTGATTCTCGGCATCAAAAAGAGCCTCTCAGGCATGGTCAATACCATGACGCAGGTGAGTCATACCCTCGACCTGACTCATACCGCGGAGGTCCGCAGTAAGGATGAGATCGGCAAAACGGCGATGGCATTTAATCAGCTGCTGGCGCGCGTTTCCGGCACGCTGCTCTCCGTCAGTCACGCCGCGCAATCGGTGAGTACCGGATCAACGCAGATAGCGGCGGGCAACGAAGATCTCTCTGCACGCACGGAAGAACAGGCGGCTTCACTGGAGCAAACCTCAGCCAGCATGGCGACACTGAGCGAAACGGTGCGACAGAACTCAGAAGGTGCGCAACAGGCCAGCAGCCTGGCAAATAACGCGAATCACATGTCAATCCAGAATGGGACGGCGGTGAAGCAGATGCTCAGCACCATGGATGAAATCCGCGCCAGCTCTGCCAAAATCTCTGAAATTACCGGACTGATTGAAGGCATCGCGTTTCAGACCAATATTCTGGCGCTGAATGCGGCAGTCGAGGCAGCGCGTGCAGGCGAGCATGGTCGCGGCTTCGCCGTTGTTGCCTCTGAAGTGCGCAATCTGGCGCAGCGCTCCTCTTCTGCCGCCCGTGAAATTAAGGATCTTATCTCAACATCGGTTTCACAGGTCGAGCACGGTTTAGAGCAGGCCAGCGGCGTTGGATCTAACAGTGAAAATGTCCGTCAGGCGATTCAGCAGGTGGCCGATCTGGTCAATGAGATTGCGGCGGCTACCTCTGAGCAGAGTAAAGGCATTGAACAGGTTCATCAGGCCATTGGCCAGATGGATGAAGTGACGCAACAGAACGCCTCGCTGGTGGAAGAGGCCTCATCCGCCTCTAAGTCGCTGCAGGAGCAGGCAGAAACGCTGTCGGGGCTGGTGGCGACCTTTAAGCTGGAAAGCGATAACCGTGCAGTACAGTCGCAGCAGACCGCTGCAGTACGGCGTCCGGTATTACACACAAAGCAGCCTGAGCACCAGACCATCGACCTGACTAAGGCGAACTGGGAAAGTTTTTAATAGTTGAGCAGTAACTTAAGGGCCTCCACAATGTGGGGGCTTTTTTTATCTTAAATCAAAATAAATAAAGCGGCTTTTCCTGAAATAAATATAATATGAAATCGATTTCATTTTAAAATCGCAAATAACTCTTTAGGGTTATAAGGTTTAAATTGGAATTTGCCGGGCGTAGATATTTGTTTTGATAGTCTGGTGATAATGAGTCAGATACAGGCAGGATGTCAGTTATCGGCTATTCATGATGTAACTTGAATTTATTTATCTTCAAAACAATAACGCTGAAGTCAGGCTCGTTGCTTAATGCTTTTTGCCAGGTGTTTTTATTTCAATTTTATGATTTGTAAGGTATTTTTTTAAGTTTGGCTTAGGCGGATATTGAAGTAAATATTGTCATTTTATTCACTGTAAAATAACGCAGCGCAATCTATACTCCCTTCCGTGTTATATGTACTTCTGATTTTTTTACGAAACTCCTTTCTTCATAGCGACATTGTGCTGCATGAGGCATCTCTGGCTATGTCAAAGAAACGGTAAAAATAATATTACGAAAGCTATTTCGTGCGCTACACACCTGCACGTCTCACACATCAGAGCGGAAAAGAATGAAAAAAATACTCGACCGGATTAATTTGCCAGCGAAATTCCTGTTACTCGGATCCTTTGCGCTGGTGCTGTTTATTTTACCCACCTTTCTGTTTATTCAGACGGGCAACCAGCTTATCGATACAAAGAAAGTTGAGCTCACCGGGATTCCGGTTGAGAAAAAAGTTCTTCAGTTACTTAACCTGCTACAGCGTCATCGGGCTGAAAGCGCAATCGCAATTGGCCAGAATAAACCAGATAACCCGCCGCGTATGGCATTAGTGGCCCAGATTAATAGTCTGTCTGAGAGCATTGCTGCCGATTTGCGCCAAAGCGATGAGCAGGCGCAGCCATTAAAGCGCCTTGAGCAGGTTAATCAGGAGTGGCGTCAGTTACAGGAGGACCTCAATGGCGGCCGACTGACGCTGGCGAGCAGCCTGACGAATCATACTCATCTGATTCAGGTGCTGCTGGACACCAATCAGGATGTGCTGGATTTTTATCAACTTTCACTGGATGCCGATTTAAATACCTACCAGCTGATCGTGAGTATCTTTAGTCGCCTGCCGCTGCTCACTGAAACGCTGGGTCAGATTCGCGGCAATGGTGCCTCGCTGATTGCCAGCGGTAAAGTATCTGATGCCGAGCGTAGTCGTCTGGCATTTCAGCTTGATAATGGCAAAACGGCACTGTCGCAGTTCAGCAGCAATATGGATAAGGTGTTTATGATTGAACCGGATCTCAAAGCGACCTTTGGTGATCTGGCGCAGAATGCGAAACAGCAGGCCCTGAGTGCATTGCAACTGGCTGAAGGCGCTATCGTAACCGGACAGGTCAGCATTACGCCGGTTGAATACGTGCGGGTCTTAACTGAGGCGATTAACCGCTACGGCATGCTGGGTAATCAGAGCAGCGATCGACTGCAGGGATTACTGCTATCGCAAATTGATGAGCGTCGTCAGGGACAGTATCTGTTACTGGCAGGTCTGTTTGCTGTCGCGCTGCTGGCCATTCTGCTGGCCGTCATGATTACCCGTTCAGTGACCCGTCCGGTTAAAGAAGCGGTCGAAGTTGCCAGCCGCGTCGCGGCGGGCGATCTGACGGCACAGCTGAACGTTTCCGGCAGCAATGAGATGGCTGAGCTGCTGAATGCACTGATGCGGATGCAGCAGCGTCTTGCTCAGCTGGTGTCGGATATCAAAGGTAACGCGGCTACCATCGCCAACTCCTCAGAAGAGATTGCCCGTGGCAATGGCGATCTGTCGTCGCGCACCGAGCAACAGGCGGCTTCACTGGCTGAAACGGCTGCCAGCATGGAGCAGCTGGCGGCAATCATTCAGCAGAACGCGGATAACACGCGCTTTGCCTCTGCCCGTGCAGAATCTGCCACGCAGGCTGCACTCTCCAGTGGTGCAGCAATGGATTCGGTGATGGAGACCATGCACAAAATTCGTGGCAGCTCAGGTAAAATTGAAGAGATTACCTCGGTGATCGACAGTATCGCCTTCCAGACCAACATTCTGGCACTGAATGCGGCCGTTGAAGCGGCACGCGCCGGTGAGCAGGGTAAAGGTTTTGCGGTCGTCGCGTCGGAAGTGCGGGCACTGGCACAACGTTCAGCCAGTGCAGCTAAAGAGATCAAGGGTCTGATTGAGCAGTCAGTCGGCCACGCGCAGGAAGGGATCGCCATGGCGCAGAACGCAGGCGATAAGGTGAAACAGAGCGTCAGCGCCATTGAACAGACCTCTCAGCTGATGCGCGACATCACTTCTTCATCCGAAGAGCAGAGCAGTGGCATCTCGCAGGTCAATATTGCGGTGAACCAGATGGATCAGGTGACGCAGCAGAACGCCGTGCTGGTAGAAGAGTCGGCCTCCTCAGCTGATGAACTCGCCGCGCGCGCAGGGCAGTTACGTACGATGGTTGCGGTGTTCCAGACCGCATAATGGTGTTAAACAGCCGCCTGTGGGCGGCTGTTCTCTTCTCAGCATTTATTCCGCGCTACGCCTGATGATCCTGCAGACAGGCCAGATACTTCTCTCCCGACCGCATCACCTTCTCTTTTGCCTGCTGATGGATATCCTGCCCTTCAAACGCGCCATACAGTTGCCCGAATGTCACGCCGGAGAGCCTATGCAGTATGTCGCCTACCGTAGCGGCTGACAGCGGCAGCATATTCGGGTAGCTCCACATAAACGACACGCCATGCGCACCCGGCGTGACCTGGATAATATCACCCGCCAGAATCATCCCATCACCTTCGTCCCAGTGCAGCACGCTGCCGCCGGGAAAATGGCCGCCCAGCCGTAACAGCGTCACAGAGGGCATCAGCGTCAGCGACTCGCCCTGCCATAACTGGATATGCGGACTCTTCCGCACAATCCATTGGCGATCCCGGGCGTGCAGATGAATGGGCGCATTAAACGCTTCAGCCCACTCCTGCATGGTGGTGTAGTAGTGCGGATGTGAAATCGCGATAGCATCAATGCCGCCCAGCGCCGCGATCAGCGTGTAGGTGGCATCATCAAGGTTGGCAATGCAGTCCCACAGTACGTTGCCATGCGGCGTGCGCAGCAGAAAAGCGCGCTGGTTGATAGCAAACTCAGGCACGGTTTTAAGACTTAACAGCGCATCGCTGTGAGCCGTCCACTTATTGGCGTGGCTGGCGCGCAGTTCATCAAACGCGATCCAGCGCTGACCGGCGGCTGGAACGTACTGGCGTTCATCATCACAGATTTTACAGTGCTGATGAGTGGAATGAGCGGGATAAGCTGTTCCGCAGGCGGTACATAACATCGTCATGGTGATCTCCTTTGTCTCACTCAATCTTATGCACACCTGCGAAAACCGCACTTTCCTGACGCCATTTTGTTACGCGATTACGGCTGGCGGCGAAGGGTAATCCGGGTGAGTTCTGAGGGACGACCCAGCCTCACCGCCATGCCTGGCCAGAGTGCCGTGCCGTTATTCACATAGAGCTGCATTCCGCCGACCTGATAAAGCCCGGAAACAAACCCGGCGTTGGGTTTAGCAAACAGCCTGTCCAGCCCGATAATCAGGCCGCCATGTGTATGTCCTGAGAGCTGCACATCCACGCCCTGCGCTGCGTTCTGGCGTGCATTGCGTGGCTGGTGATCCAGCAGGATTACCGGCGCGTTTTCAGGTGCCTGTTCCAGCGCGCGGGCCAGATCCGGGCCGACCGCGTTTCTGCCGGGTGCGGAGGCGTCCGGCAGGCCGGCAATCACCAGCTTTGCGGTTCCGCGCTGGATCACGGTATGGCTGTTGAGCAGAGGTTGCAGACCCAGTGAGGCCAGATGCGCCGTCCAGATTGCCTGATGGAAGAAATATTCGTGGTTGCCGGTGATAGCCCATACGCCGTCAGGCGCTGCCAGCCCGCGCAGCGGCGCAACGTCCTGCCGCCGATGCGCCAGGCTGCCATCGATCACATCGCCTGTGACCACAATCAGATCGGCTTTGAGAGACATTGCCCGTTCAACCATTGCGGCGGTCCAGGCCGCATTAAACAACCGGGTGATATGCAGGTCGGTCAGCTGCAGCAGCTGATAGCCATCGAACTCAGCGGGCAGGTTGGGCAGCGCAAGAGTCACATCTTTGACCGGCGGCACGCGTATCGCCTGCTGAACGCCAAAGGCAGCCAGCCCCATCGCCAGCACAACGGCCAGATAGCGAACACCGGGAACCAGCTCCAGCGGATGACGCAACAGCAGGGCAATCAGCATGACCGCATCCATCAGCATCTGAAGCAGCGCCAGCAGCAGCACTGTGCTGTACGCCCAGTTAAACAGAATGATGATGATGCGGGGCATTTCAGCGGAGAAGATCCCGCCCGAGGTAAAACGGCTCACCAGAAGATATTGTGAAGCCAGCAGCACCAGAGCGGAGAGCAGGATCTTTATAGCCAGTGGCAGGGACAAAGGAATAATGACGCGCGCAATTACATACCAGCTGGGTAAGCTGAAAATCAGGTGAAACATGGCATTTTTCCGGTAGGGCGCTGAACATCTGCGCAGGCAAAAAAGAGTCGATCGTTTATAGAGCCGTTTTCAGGACTGTAGTGTATATGATGTTACCGTCAGGCTTGCTTCACGTCGGGTGCTTTACAGGCGGTAAAGCAGGCAGAGAGGATCGATAAAACTTCAGGGCGCAACAATGAGAACAGCGTGACCGGAGCACCGGCCACGCTGGCAACATTCACGTATTGAGACGCCTGACTAGCGTAAAACGCTTGAGGTCGTCCGGGTCTCGTCAGTGACACGTTTCATGGATATCGGAATACTTTTATAGGCGGGAATGCCGCTTTTGGTATCGTGGCTGTCGAGCGGAACCATCACATTGGCTTCGGGATAGTAAGCGCCGACCGAACCTGGGGCCATATCAATAATCACGATGGTCAGGTTTTTCATCTGGCGCGAGGTGGGATTGCCATCCGGGTCCAGCGCCATCAGATCGACACGGTCACCGACCCGTAACTGTCGCTTCTCCGCCTCTTCTGCATTGATAAACAGCACATCGCGGCGGCCTGTCACGCCACGATAGCGGTCATTCAGCCCGTAAAGCGTGGTGTTGTACTGATCGTGACTGCGCAGGGTAGTGAGCACCAGATCATGGCACTTCAGCGAGCGGGGATCTTCATTGATGCCCTGCATCACTTTAAACTGCGCACGGCCAGATGGCGTCAGCCATACGCGCTCTGAGGCGGCATTATAGAGCCGGAAACCTCCCGGATGCTTAATCCTCTCATTGAAGTTTTCAAACGCCGGGAACACCGCTTCAATGGCATCGCGGATGCGGCTGTAATCGGCTGCCATGGCCGACCAGTCAACCACGCTGTCCGGCAGCGTTGCCTTCGCCAGTGAGGCGACCAGCGCCGGTTCAGACTTCAGATGGGGTGAGGCGGGATCCAGCGAACCGCGTGAGGCATGCACCATCGACATCGAATCTTCCACGGTGACGCTCTGCGCGCCGGTTGCCTGAACATCGGTCTCTGTTCGGCCCAGCACCGGCAGCAGATAATTATGTTTACCCAGTAACAGGTGCGAGCGGTTCAGTTTGGTCGCCATATGCACCACCAGATCAAGATTGCGCATCGCCGGGAATGTGACCTGGGGATCGGAAATCGCTTCCGCCAGGTTGCCGCCCAGACACAGCAACGCTTTGGCTTTGCCGTCGCGCATCGCCTTTATTGCCTCAATGGCGCCGTGACCATGCTTCTGCGGCGGGCGGAAACCAAACACCCTCTCTATGCCATCCAGCAGCGACTGCGGCGGGATCTCTGTGATGCCCACTGTGCGATCGCCCTGCACATTGGAGTGACCGCGTAACGGACAGATACCTGCACCCGGCTTGCCGATATTGCCGCGCATCAGCAGCAGGTTAGCGATTTGCTGCACGTTCTGAGTGCCGTACTGGTGCTGAGTAATTCCCATGCCATAACAGATGATGGTACGTTCAGCGCTGGCGTAGAGCCGGGCGATATGCTGGATCTCCTCACGGGCCATGCCCGAGACTTTCAGGATATGCTCCCAGTCCGTGCTCTCCAGGTCGGCTTTCAGGGCGTCAAAGCCTTCAGTGTGCTCAGTAATGAATGCTTCATCAATGACGCCGGGTTCGCCTTTGCTCAGCGCCTCCTCGTGCATAGTGAGAAGGATCTTCATCACCCCTTTCAGCATCGCTGCGTCACCGCCCACCCTGACCTTGTAGTAGGTCGATGCCAGTTCAGTGGAGCTCATTGACAGCATCTCAATCGGGCTCTGCGGCGAAGTAAAACGCTCCAGGCCACGTTCACGCAGCGGGTTGATCGCCACAATAGTGGCACCGCGTTTCGACACTTCCCGTAGCGTGCCCAGCATGCGCGGATGGTTGGTACCTGGGTTGTGGCCGATACAAAGGACCAGGTCGCAGTGATCAAAATCTTCCAGCTCTACCGTCCCTTTGCCGACGCCAATTGACTCCGGAAGCCCGACACTGGTCGGTTCATGGCACATGTTTGAGCAGTCAGGGAAGTTATTGGTGCCATATTCGCGGGCGAAAAGTTGCCACAGAAACGCCGCTTCATTGGAGGCGCGTCCCGAAGTATAAAACTCTACGCTGTCCGGATCGTCGTAGCTGCGCAGATGTTCTCCAATCTCCCGGAATGCCGTCTCCCATTCGATGGGCTGATAGGTATCTGTAGCGGCATCGTACTTCATCGGATGGGTCAGGCGGCCTTCGCCCTCCAGATGCAGTGCGCTGCGCTCCCACAGCTCAGTCACGGTATGAGCGGCAAAAAATTCCGGTGTGGTGCGTTTGCTGGTGGCTTCCCAGGAGACGGCTTTTGCGCCGTTTTCGCAGAACTCAAAAGATGAGGCATGTTGCGGGTCGGGCCAGGCGCAGCCCGGACAGTCAAAGCCCTGCGGCTGGTTGACTTTAAACAGGGCGATCACATCCTGTTTCACTGACATCTGGCCGCGGATAGCATCGGCAACCGCCTTCAATGCCCCCCATCCTCCGGCGGCACCCCCATAAGGAGCGATGCCATTTGTGCGATTTTGCTCTTTCATAATGCTCCACATTGTCTCTGTTGTTATTTGTTAAGCCTGGTACAGAAATAGTTGCAACAACGTGGAAACTGGCTGTTATTCAGGGAAAATATTTCTCAAAATGTTTCGACAGTCCGAAACGTAAGCCGCAAATCAGTTCAGCACATCAGATGAAGCGCAGCGCATCCGGGCTGTTGCAGAATAAGCGGCGCGCGAGTTCCGCCGACAGGGTGATGGTGCAGCGAAAGGGTGAAGGATAAATCTTTACCATCAGATAACGGCGGGTAAGTGAGCCAGTTTATTCAGGGCTGGACGGCGATCGCAGTAACGCACTCCATGTCTGAACAGATGCGCCATAATCCGGAGAGCAACCTTATGAAAAGAGCCTTACTTTTTCTGATCTTACTTTCCACCTATAGTCTGATACCCGCTAAAGCCAGTGGCCCGGTTCGGGCAGGAGAGCTGCGTCCCATGAAGATTATTATGACGATCAACCATCAGTCGTATGAGATTGCGCTGGCGGATAACGCCACCGCGGAAGCATTTGTACAGCAACTCCCGCTGACCATGACGATGGAGGAGCTGAACGGCAATGAGAAGTTTGCAGACCTGCCTGCTGCTCTTAATAGCGATCCGCATAAACCCGGCACGATCCAGCAGGGCGATGTGATGCTGTATGGCAATAAGACGCTGGTTCTTTTTTACGAGACATTCCAGAGCTCCTATAGCTACACGCCAATAGGAAAGGTGCTGTCGACAGATAGCCTCAAAAAGCGTGTCGGTGAGGGGGGGATTGACGTACGGTTCTCCCGGCCATAACTGATATCAAAATCTGAAATAACCGGCTGGTAAAGGATTCATATCGCGCTGAGTCTGGCCAAGGTGGCATCTGGCATGACGGACTACGTTATGTTCTGGCCGCGGCCAGACATTGTGATTCTCTTCGGGAAGCGACACTGTCAGGCAGGTCGGCCAGCCTGACAGTTCAGCCATTACTTCTTCTTATTCAGCATCGACTTCAGGTCAGCAAAGGGATTGTAGGTGGCCTCACCAACATCTTTTTGTGCGTCCTCGCCAGCCACTACACGGGTGCCATACTGGTCAGCCTCGGTGTACTTTGAGTGCTCGTGGTCATGACAATAGAGACACAACAACTCCCAGTTACTGCCATCTTCCGGGTTGTTGGTGTGGTCGTGATCGATATGGTGAACCGTCAGTTCGCGCAGGTTTGAATAAACAAACTCGCGTGAGCAGCGTCCACACACCCACGGATAGATTTTAAGTGCTTTCTCACGGTAGCCGCTTTCCAGCCGCGTATAGTTTTTAGGGATCAAAGCCATTGCCGGGATAACCTGTTATGCAGAGAAAATTTCACGATAGTGATGCCAATATATCCCATAACGGAACAGAAGAAGAAATCATCGTGTTCCGCGGGACGGCAGGCTTTAAAATCCAGAGGGTTAGATGAAAATCAGCGTAGCCGCCTTTACGCCACATGCTCTCGCGTATTTAGAAAGATTCTCCACGCTGGCTGACGTAATGTTTTTTTCCATACGTGAGAGCGTGGAGGGGGCGATACCCATTCTGGCTGCGACATCAGCACTATTTAATCCTGCATGACTGCGCCACTCGGCTAACAAGGCCTGTAGTCGCTCCTTGCGCGCTTCAGCTTCATAGGCTGCCTGAAAATCATCTCTTTGCATCAGTCTGGCTTTCATCTCAGCCAGGGTTTTATGCGCCATTGAGCATCTCCTGAAGTCTGCGACAAGAGCGGCGATTTTACAGTGCTTACTGGAGCAGTCCAGAGACTCAAACTCGCGCCAGCACCAAACAGATTAATCAACAGAAGAGCGCCAGAATATCGCCGCACTCAGCCAGCCTTAAGAAAAGATCACGTCAGGATGTTCAGCCTGAGGTTACACCCTATAATCAACGCTGTTTGTTAGCCTGCAGGAATGCAGGTTTTGCACCCGCCCAAAAGGAAGAGATCCCGCTGATGTTTTCTCGTTTTTTTATTTATCGTCCCGTTTTTGCATGGGTTGTTGCCATTTTAATCATGCTGCTTGGCGCGCTCTCCATTACCCTGTTGCCGGTTGAACAATATCCCGATGTTGCGCCGCCTTCGGTGAATATCAGCGCAACGTACACCGGTGCTTCTGCGGAGACGCTGGAGAACAGCGTCACGCAGGTGATCGAGCAGCAGCTTACCGGGCTGGATAATCTGCTCTATTTTACCTCCAGCAGCAGTTCACAGGGGAATGTGTCGGTTACCGTCACCTTCAGTCAGGGCACCGATCCGGACACGGCTCAGGTGCAGGTGCAGAACAAGGTGCAGCAGGCGCTCTCCCGTCTGCCCAGCGAAGTGCAGCAGCTTGGTGTTACCGTCACCAAATCGCAGTCAAACTTCCTGCTGGTGATGGGGTTGTATGACACCACGGGCAAAAGCAACAGCACGGATATCGGTGACTGGCTGGTCAGTAATATGCAGGAGCCGCTGGCCAGGACCGAAGGGGTCGGTGACATCCAGGTGTTCGGCGGTCAGTACGCGATGCGCATCTGGCTCGATCCCTTCAAACTAAACTCCTTTGCGTTGCAGCCCTCCGATGTGTCGGCGGCGATACGCTCGCAGAACATTCAGGTTTCAGCCGGTAAAATCGGCGGCCTGCCATCGCCTGATAATCAGCAGCTCACCGCCACGGTCAGAGCGCAGTCGCGACTGCAAACGCCAGAGCAGTTCCGAAACATCATCGTCAAAAGCGACAAAAGCGGTGCCATCGTGCGTGTGGGTGATGTGGCGCGGGTGGAGCTGGGCGGCGAATCCTATGACATGACCACCCGACTCAACGGGCATCCTGCGGCGGGTGTCGGTGTGATGCTGGCGCCGGGCGCGAATGCGCTGGCCACCGCGACGCTGGTGAAAAACAAAGTTGAAGAGTATCGCCACTCAATGCCGGAAGGTTATGAGGTGGCTTATGCGCTCGACAGCACTGACTTCATCAAAATCTCCGTTGAGGATGTGGTGATCACCCTGATCGAAGCGATCGCGCTGGTGGTAGTGGTGATGTACCTGTTCCTGCAGAATATCCGTGCGACGCTGATCCCGGCGCTGGCGGTGCCGGTGGTACTGCTCGGCACCTTTGGCGTACTGGCGCTGTGCGGCTACACCATCAATACCCTGACGCTGTTTGCTATGGTGCTGGCCATCGGGCTGCTGGTGGATGATGCCATCGTGGTCGTCGAAAACGTCGAACGCATTATGCATGACGAAGGTCTGCCGGCGCGTGAGGCAACGGAAAAGTCGATGAAAGAGATCTCCGGCGCGCTGGTGGCTATCGCGCTGGTGCTCTCCGCGGTATTTCTGCCCATGGCCTTTTTCGCCGGGTCGACCGGTGTGATTTACCGGCAGTTCTCCATCACCATCATCGCCGCCATGACCTTCTCCGTGGTGGTGGCACTGACCCTGACGCCTGCACTGTGTGGCATGTTGCTGCGGCCGACCTCACCCCATCGTAAAGGCTTCTTTGGCGGTTTTAACCGCTTTTATGCCGCCACCGAGCGCCAGTATCGTCACAAAGTGGTGAGCACTCTGCGCCGTCCGCTGATCATGGTATCGCTTTATGCGGCAATGGGCGTTGTGCTGTTTGTGATGTTTACCCGCTTGCCGGGTAGTTTCCTGCCGACTGAAGATCAGGGCAGCATCATGCTTCAGGCGACATTGCCAGCGGGTGCTACGGCCAGCCGTACTGAGGCAGTCAATCAGCAGATAGTTGACTGGTTCCTGACCGAAGAGAAACAGAATATTGATGTGGTCTTCACCATCAACGGTTTTAACTTCAGCGGTGCTGCGCAGAATGCCGGTATGGCGTTTATCAAGCTTAAGAACTGGGATCAGCGACCGGGTAGTGAAAACTCTGCCGAAGCGATTGCCGGGCGCGCCACCTACGCGCTGGCGTCGATTCGGGATGCGCAGATCTTTGCGCTGACGCCGCCGTCGGTGCCGGGTCTGGGACAGAACAACGGTTTTACTTATGAGCTGCTGGCCAGCGGTGGCACCACGCGTGAGCAACTGGGCAACCTGCGCGATCAGCTCTTACAAAGCGCAGCGCAAAGCCCGGAACTGCTCGGCGTGCGGGCCAATATCCTGCCGCAAACGCCGCAGTTGCAGGTCGATATTGATACCAGCAAAGCGGTGGCACTGGGACTGCAGCTGGATGACGTGACCGATACGCTGACCAGCGCCTGGGGCGGTGCCTATATCAATGACTTCATCGACCGGGGTCGGGTAAAGCGGGTCTATGTGCAGGGCGACGGTCAGTATCGTTCATCACCTTCTGATCTGGATAAATGGTACATCCGTAACAGTGAGGGCACCATGACGCCATTCTCGGCGTTTGCCTCGACCCGATGGACCATGGGACCCGAAAGCCTTAACCGCTACAACGGCTCTGCCTCCTACGAAATACAGGGGCAGAACGCCGAAGGGTTCAGCTCCGGCGATGCCATGAACACCATTGAGCGACTGGCCAATGAACTCCCGGCAGGGACCACAGGGGCATGGAGCGGTCTTTCGCTGCAGGAGAAGCAGGCGGGCGGGCAGTCAACCACGCTGTATGCGATCTCGATTCTGGTGGTGTTCCTCTGTCTTGCTGCGCTGTATGAGAGCTGGTCGGTGCCTTTCTCCGTGCTGTTAGCGGTGCCGCTCGGCGTGCTGGGTACCGTGCTGGCGGTGGCACTGCGCGGATTAAGCAACGATATCTACTTCCAGGTGGCGTTGCTGACCACGGTCGGACTCACCTCCAAAAACGCGATACTGATCATCGAATTTGCGGAGGATGCGGTTCGTCGGGGAAGTTCGCTGAGCGCGGCTGCGTTGCAGGCAGCGCGAACCCGTCTGCGGCCAATTATGATGACGTCGCTGGCCTTTATCGCCGGGGTGATCCCGCTGGCGGTGGCGACGGGCGCCGGTGCTAACAGCCGCATCGCCATCGGCACCGGTATCATCGGCGGTACGCTGGCAGGCACGGTACTGGCGCTGTTCTTTGTTCCGCTCTTCTTTGTGCTGGTGAAGCACTACCTGACCCGCCATCGCAAAGGCCAATAACGCAGAAAGCCCGTCTGCAGGCGGCTGCAGACGGGCTGGAGTCAATGATCAGCGGAAGATTACAAATGCTGTTTAAAGAAGGCGGTCAGCTTCGCAAACGGGATCAGGTCAGTGCGGTCATAAAGGTCCACATGGCCTGCATCAGGCACGATATAGAGCTCTTTGGGCTGTGCCGCACGCTGGAACGCATCTTCGCTGAACTCGCGTGAATGCGCTTTATCACCCGTGATGAAGAGCATCGGGCGCGGTGAGATGGTCTCAATGTCATTAAACGGATAGAAGTTCATGAATTTCACGTTGCTGGTGAGCGTCGGGTGCGTGGTCAGCGCAGCTGAACTGTTTTTCGGTGTGAACTCACCGCGAGGCGTCCGGTAAAAATCATAGAACTCTTTGGCTATCGGAGGCGAATCAGCATCGATTTTATGTGGTGTACCACTGGTGTACTCAGTTTTACCCCCGGTGAACTCTACATAGCGTTGCTGTGCCGCCGCTTCAATGATTTGCTTGCGCTGCGCCAGTGTCTGGCTTTTATTCAGCGCATTACGGTTGGCTGACCCCATGTCATACATGCTGACGGTAGCAATGGCTTTCATGCGGGGATCAATCTTCGCTGCGCTGATGACAAAACTGCCACTGCCACAGATACCCAGCACACCAATCCTGTCGCGATCGACAAATTCGCGGGTACCCAGGTAATCCACGGCGGCGCTGAAGTCTTCGGCATAGATATCCGGAGAGACCGCGTTGCGTGGCTGGCCTTCACTTTCGCCCCAGAATGAAAGATCAATTGCCAGGGTAACAAATCCCTGCTCAGCCATTTTCTGCGCATAGAGGCTGGCGCTCTGCTCTTTGACTGCGCCCATCGGATGACCTACCACAATTGCCGGAAGGCGCACCGTTTTACCGGCCTCTTTCGGTCTGTACAGCGTGCCGGTCACACCCATCTGATACTGGTTTTTAAAGGTGACTTTCTCGCGGGTGACTTTCTCGCTTTGATAAAAGTTATCGGCGCCGCGTGACATATCGGCAGCGCTGGCCGCAAATGAACTGATCAACAGTCCAAACATCAGGGTTAATGCTCTCATAAGAAGATCCTTATCGGGGTTGACGACATGAGGGCAACGGGTTGCCCGGTTAAACAACACATCTGCTATCAGGCAGCGCTTTCCTTACGGGCGGTGATCATCGCCAGTCCGGCGGCAGTGACCAGTAATGTGGCGCTGATGGCAAAGGTGGTCTGCCAGCCTGCATGGTCAAAGGCCAGGCCACCCAGCGTCGACCCCAAAGCAATCGACAGCTGTACGATGGCCACCATTAATCCGCCACCGGTCTCGGCATTATCCGGAAAGGTTCTGGCGATCCAGGCCCACCATCCGGTTGGTGCCGCTGTTGCCACCAGTCCCCAGATGCCAAGCAGTGGCGCCACCAGCCACAGGTGATGACCAAACACCATGAGCAGCACCGCAACCAGCGCCATAATCAACGGGATGATCATCAGGGTCAGATAGAATCCGCGCTGCAAAACAGCACTGATAATCAGCGTGCCGATAAAGCCGGCGACACCAATGGTCAGCAGCACCAGCGACAGCGCAGAAACGTCAACCTGCGTCACGGTTTCCAGAAACGGACGGAGATAGGTAAACAGGGTGAACTGGCCCATAAAGAGCAGGCCGCAGGCGGTCATACCCACCGTAACCAGCGGCGAACGCAGCAGCTGCAGAATTTTTCCGCTGCGCTGCCGGGCCGAGTTGACCGGCATCGATGGCAGCGTGAACGCCTGCCAGATCAGGGCGATCAAGGCTACCGGCACCAGGCTGAAAAAAGCCCCGCGCCAGCCAATGACAGAACCGAGATAGCTGCCCAGCGGTGCAGCGATAACCGTCGCCAGCGCATTGCCGCCGTTGAAAATGGCCAGCGCGCGCGGCACCTGCCCGGTGGGGACCAGCCGGATAGCGACCGCCGCTGACATCGACCAGAAACCGCCAATCACCACGCCAATCAATGCCCGGCCAGTCATGTAAGTCAGATAGTTGGGTGCCATCGCCACCATCAATCCGGATAGTGCCATTACCAGCGTGAGCGCCAGCAACAGAATTTTGCGGTCGAGGTTCCCTGCGATGCGGGTTATTGAGAGGCTGGTGATCACTGCCAGTGCGCCGGAGATAGCGATGCCCTGTCCGACCAGACCTTCGCTGACCGCCAGATCTTGTGATAACGGCGATAACAGGCTGACCGGCATGAATTCAGAGGCGATGAGCGCGAATACACACAACGTCATTGCCCATACACCACCCCAGTGCGCTTCTTTATGCCGGGGGGAACAGTCAGTTGTTTCCGTGGAAGTCATGTTGTGTCCTGTTTCATTGTTTGCGGTGCTGATGAACTCAGGAAATTTTACTGTTTCGCTTTATATTGACTAGCTAATGAATCCTTAATGGGGTTATAACCAGAACTTATAAATCTATCGGCGGGAGTGCAGTATGAAGCGCAACATGAATGACCTGCAGGCTTTTATTACCGTGGCGCGTGAGGGCAGCTTTACCCGCGCGGCAGCGCTGCTGGGCGTGACGCAGCCTGCATTGAGTCAGACCATTACCGCGCTGGAAAACCGGATGGAGATTCGGCTGCTTACCCGCACGACCCGTAACGTCTCACCGACCGCGGCGGGTGAACGGTTAATCCAGGCGATTGGCAACCGATTCGATGAAATTGAGGCGGAACTGGATATGCTGACCGCGATGCGGGACAAGCCAGCCGGCACGGTACGGATCACCTGCGGGCCGCATATTCTTAGCTCGCTCCTGATGCCAAAGCTGGCGCCATTGCTGGCGGCTTATCCTGATATCCGGCTTGAGTTCGATGCTAATCATGGCTTACGCAATATCGTGGCCGACCGATTTGATGCAGGGGTCAGGATGGGGGACACCATTGATAAAGACATGGTAGCGATGCCGATAAGCCCGCCATTACGGATGGCTGCGGTGGCCACGCCCGACTACTTTCGGCGTCATGCTGCGCCGCAGGTTCCACAGGATCTACTGCATCACAACTGCATTAACATGCGGCAGGCGACAGCGGGTGGGTTGTACGTCTGGGAGTTTGACGGTGAAGAGGGGCCGTTAAATGTACGGGTGGATGGACAGCTAACGTTCAACACTTCGGCACACATTGCAGAAGCGGCTCTCGCCGGGCTGGGGATCGCTTTCCTGCCTGAGCAGGAAGTCGCAGAAGGGCTGGAGCAGGGCACCTTGATCCGCGTGCTGGAGCGCTGGTGCGAGCCGTTTCCCGGCTATTACCTCTACTATCCCAGCCGCAAGCAACATTCACCCGCTTTTACCCTGGTCAGAGAGGCATTAAGGCTAAAAGAGGGGGCATGATGAACCTTATTGGAATAGATGCCATTCCATGGCGTAATACGTCCTAAAGCGCTTTATTCAGAATTACTTAGAAGGACGGCGACTAATTTTGCCTCCTTTCCGACCGGCTTCCCTGGCTTTTTCAGGATCGTTTTTGAAATTGCCCCCACTGGCCTTGCCTCCTGCACTGCCAGCTTCACTCGCCCGTTCTGGATCGTTGGCAAAATTGCCGGCACCACCTCTGTATTTCTGTTGTGTCATAGGAAGACCTCATATCAATGTTCCATTAGATAAAAAGGACTAGCTAGTCACACCTGCAAGCATAGTCGCCCGCTTCGTTTATGCAAATGCACAGAATTAAAGTATTGATAAGACTGATTTTAATTTGTCGCAGGGTGATAGCTGGCAGCAGCTGGATGAGAAAATCACGTTCGCCGCGCAGGATGAACAGCAGGAAGCGAGGGAATCAATGGGCTACGGTTCCGGCGACACGCTGCCAGATTTACGCGACCTGCCTGCCGAAGCTCGGGAGCGCTGCGAACAGCACTGGAACCAGCAGAGTGACAGGTAAACAGGAATAGCGCCGCTTTGTTTGTTAGCGGTGAAGTCGCCTGTTTAAGAGAGACGCCTGGAAGCGGCAGAATAAACCTCTGAGCGCTCTCTTTTCCCGACAGCCACCACAAAAACCACCACCCGGTCATCAATAACCTGGTATACAAGTCGATAACCGGATGACTTTAGCTTGATCTTATAGCAGTCAGGTATCCCGCTGAGTTTGTTCGCCTCAATTCTGGGTGACTCAAGACACTCAGCCAGCTTCTTTTTAAGCTGTTCACGTACTGTCGGGCCCAGCTTGCGCCACTCTTTCAGTGCCCTCTGATCGAACTCCAGTTGCCAGGTCATTAAAGGTCATCCAGTGTGACCCGGACAGGCTCAGGGTATCGCAGGCGTTCTTTAACTATGTCTACTAACGCCGCATCTTCGTCACTGAGTAACGTTTGCTTAAAGGGAAGACGTTCATTATCTGCAATATATTCAAGCATCAGGCGCAGCGCATCAGAAGGAGTCACACCCATTTTTTCGAGCGCAGCATAGGATCGTGTCTTCAGGTCATCATCGATTCGAATGTTAATTGTGCCCATAGCGAGTTCCTTTGTATTTACACTTGACATTACAATTGTCGCACTGATGAGTCTGTATCGCAAACAGTAAACATCAGTCACCCGCACAGCCTTATATCTTCCCGATAAAATCACGCTAAAGCTTATTTTATGCTACGAAAATATAACATCTTCATCCATTAAACCAACTGCAGCAATCGTTAAAGGTTTTCCCGCCACTGGCGATAACCAACAGGCGTTGAGCGCGCCGATCATTGATGAACCCGGCACTCCGCGACGAGTTCTGAACGCGAACGGACCTGCTTTTAGCCCTCCTTTTATACACACCAGAAAGCGCTGATTTAAGCGCAAATTACTCAAATAAAAGCGAAAATAATAATATGTCGATCATTAAGACGATCAAAAGACACCTGCCTGTTGCCCGTCTTAGGCGTAGCAGTCAGCCTGCCAATGGCACCTACGATTGTCGTGCGTTGCCAGATTCACTGGCCTCCGTGGGTTTAAGCTCGCGGGCGGGCGGCATCCTGATGACCTTCGTTCCGCCTGAAGCCGATTTTCAGCGGGTCAGTCAGGCCTGGCAGCGATTCAATTCCGCCGACCTGACTGTGTTGACGCTCTCTTCCAACGGCGCGCTGAGCAGCAGCAGATCGCAAAGCACCTACTGTGATGGCAATGGCCCGGAGGGAAGCTACCTCTGGCTGCCGGATACACTGATCGCACGCCATGAGACGCATATTGTTGATCTGCATGTCGCCGACACGCAGACGGCCAGCCAGCGCATCACCGCCATCCAGCAGGAGCTGGCGCGCTTGCAGGTGCGGATGCCGCTCTCGGCCGATCGTACTTTCGCCATGATTTACTGCGACGGATTATCGGCATCCGAAGGCTTTCTGATGCAGGCCTGGTATAACAGCGGGCGCTTTCCCTGCCTGGCGATTGGCGGTTCTGCCGGGGGTAAAATCACCTTTGATGGCACCTGGATTGGTACAGGTGGCAAGGTGTTGCAGGGCAAGGCTGTGATTGTGTTCTGCCAGATGGCGCCAGGAAAATCATTTGCTCCTTTTAAAAGCCAGAACTTTACGCCACGCGATCAGAGCTGGCTGATTGCTGAAGCCGATCCGGTTGCGCGTACTGTGACGTCAGTATTTAACCGCCAGGGGCAGCAGCAATCGTTTGTTGCGGCGCTGTGTGAACATCTCAACTGCAACGAAGCGCAACTGAGCGAACGGCTGAAGGGACTCACTTTCGGCGTTAAAGTTGGCGGCGAGTACTTTATTCGCTCAATCGCCAAAATTGAATCGGGCGGCGTACACTTTTTCTGCGATCTTGAGTTTGGCGATCGACTGTTCCTGATGGAAGAGAAAGACTTTAAACAGACGACGCAGCAGGAGTGGCAGGCTTTTACCGCTCAGCATGGCAAACCCGCGGCGATCCTGATGAACGACTGTATCCTGCGCCGTGTCGGTAATGCCGATAAGCTGCATAATGCCCATTTCTTCAAAGGCATTGCCGCCGCCGGTTTTTCCAGCTTCGGCGAAATCCTGGGTGTGCCCATCAATCAGACGCTCTCCGCGCTGGTGTTCTTTAATCATGACGTCAAAGCGATGAGCCAGTTCCCGGTAGAGTACGCCGGCTACGCGGCACACTACGCGCAGCGAGCGTTGCGCCGCTGGGAAGCGCTGAACAGCATCCAGACGCGGGTGCTGGATCGGGTTATCACTTATCAGCAGGCGCTGACGCCGCTGATGGAGGCGCTGCCGGTGCTGGAAACAGCCACTCAGAGCCAGGGAGAAACCCTGAGCCTGGCAGAGAGCAGTATCCGTAACATCAGTAACATCGCCACCGAGAGTCAGCAGGCGCAGGGCCGGCTGGATGATGGTCTGGACGATCTGGAGAAAATTTCCAACGGCATCAATGAGATTACGCATGGCATCAGCAATATTGCTTTCCAGACCAACATCCTGGCGCTGAATGCCGCAGTAGAAGCGGCTCGTGCAGGCGAGGCTGGGCGGGGATTTGCTGTGGTCGCGGGCGAAGTTCGTCGTCTGGCGCACTCCTCAAAAGAGCAGGCTGAAGCTACGGCCAGTAACATCGGTGAGGCAGTCAGCACCATCTCACGTATCCGGCTGGTGGCCAGTGATTCGGCGCAGACCGCCGCCCAGATGGCAGAGCGCAGTATCAGTGCAGCCGATACGCTGGCGGCCATGAATCAACAGACGCGACATGAGCGCGCTGACATTGCGAAGCATCTCGGTAGCCTGCGTGAACTGACGCAGGGGATGGATGCGATGCAGGAAGCCGTCGCGCAGCTCAAGGTGTTACAAACTCTTTCCGGTGCGCAGGTTAAGGGCTGATTTATCAGCATAAAAGACAAAAAAGTGCGGTGTAAGCGTAACGACCAGGCAGGGCGGGCTTTCAGTTGTTACACTTGTCGGTGATTAACCACGCAGAGGTATGAATGAAAATTAAAAGTTATGCAGCCATGCAGGCTGGCCAGGCCCTTGAACTCTATGAGTACGATGCCGCCGAACTGGCAGCCGAAGAAGTCGAAGTCCAGGTCGAATATTGTGGCGTCTGCCACTCAGATCTGTCGATGATCGACAACGAGTGGGGCATCTCTCAGTTCCCGGTGATTGCAGGACATGAAGTTATTGGCCGGGTTTCAGCCCTGGGCGAAGCGGCTAAGAACAAAGGTCTTTCAGTCGGCCAGCGTGTAGGAATCGGCTGGACAGCAAAAAGCTGTCAGCACTGCGATGCCTGTATTAACGGCGAGCAGGTTAACTGTCAGCAGGGCAGCATCCCGACCATCATGAACAAAGGTGGTTTTGCCGAGAAGCTGCGTGCTGACTGGCAATGGGTTATTCCGCTGCCAGAAAAACTGGATGTGGCGAGCGCCGGTCCGCTGCTGTGTGGCGGTATCACCGTGTTTAAACCGCTGCTGATGAGCAACATCACGGCAACCAGCCGTGTGGGTGTGATTGGTATCGGCGGACTGGGCCATATCGCAATCAAGATCCTGCACGCGATGGGTGCCGAAGTGGTGGCATTCAGCTCAACGCCAGATAAGAAGCAGTCGATCCTGGATATGGGCGCGGATGAAGTGGTTAACAGCCGTGATCCAGAAGCTCTGAAAAAGCAGGCAGGCCGTTTTGACCTGATCCTGAGTACTGTGGCGGTCGACCTGGACTGGAAACCTTATTTCGCTGCGCTGGCACCTCAGGGTAAATTCCACACCGTGGGTGCCGTAATGAAGCCGATTGAAGTGAGTGCTTTTGATCTGATCCTGGGCGACAAAGCGGTGACCGGTTCATCAACCGGCTCACCAGGCCAGCTGCGTTCGCTGCTGCGACTCGCCTCGCGTGCGGATATTGCGCCACAGGTTGAGTTCTTCCCGATGTCTGACATCAATAAAGCGCTGGATCACGTTCGCGCCGGTAAAGCCAATTACCGTGTGGTTCTGAAAGCCGATTTCTGATGCGAATCTGAAATGACATGCCGCAGCCTGCTGCGGCATTTTTTTATCCTCAATTTGTCAGCAGTCCCTTAGCCAGCCCCGCGGCAATCACCTCATCGGCTGTCACGCTGAACCATTTCTCTGTAGCACATTCCGCGTTATCACGGCGCCATGCGGCAACCATCTGGTAGCCCAGCGTATAGCCATACCATCGGCGAAAGTCACCCGTGCCGAAGAACCAGGCAGAATGATCATAATGAGGACTTTGCAGCGTGGTCAGCGGCACTGGATTAGCCTGCAACTCGCTTAGCTCTATGGCTTGCTCCCAGGGCTCTGCTGCCGTTTTAAGCAGCCAGCAGACGAACTGACCCGCCAGACCTTCGCTGACCAGCGCTTCACCCAGCGTCCAGCCATATCCCGGCCCGCGCATTCGCAAACAGTGATGGACTTCATGCACGATATGCCGCACCAGCGTGCCATTTTCCAGCATCCCGGGCAGATTCGGATTTGCCAGGTCAATGGCCAGGCCGAACAGGGTGGGCCCGTAAGCCCGGCCTGCAAAACCGGTTTCAGGTATTACTGCCTCCGGCATGCACTGAACCAGAATATCCAGACGAGGGACACGTGTCACGGAGGAGAGGTGCTCGCAGGCGAGCTCAGCGGCCCTGACTATTGACGATTTATAAGGCCCAACATCACCCGATGCCTCCAGCCAGTGCAATTTCCATAAGTCGTTCACAAACTCTCCTGTCAAAGGTTGATAATCAGAACACAGGTCCGGGACCCGCCAGAGCTACTAATACCTTAACCGGCAATGCTTTAAACAGACACCGGAAGAAAGCGTTATCGTTGTCGGTAAAGAGTTAAAAGCAACTTCCGGAACGCCTGCCATTCCTGAACATTCAGGGCTGTCTCGTCGCGACGCCAGCACCGATAGATACCCTGCCACAAGAAAATAGTGCAGTTTGGCCCGTTTCCATCGAACACTGTCCTCTGAGCCTGTCACGCGCAGGTAAACAGTGCCGTAAAGTGATCTTATGGTAGCCAGTAAGCCTGGCTGATTTCACTGAAACTGTTTACGGAGCCAAAATGAAGCTGACCCAGATTCGTAATGCCACCCTGCTACTGGACTATGCAGGCAAAAAATTCCTGATCGACCCGATGCTGGCCGAAAAAGAGGCCTGGCCCGGATTTGCCGGAAATGCCCGTCCCCATCTGAGAAATCCGATGGTTGAGCTGCCTGTCCCGGTCGCTGCACTGCTGGCAGTCGATGCGGTGATTATCACCCACACGCATATGGATCACTGGGATGAGGCTGCGCAGCAGCTAGTGCCGAAGACGATGATGATCTACAGCCAGGATGAAACGGATGCAGCGCTGATTCGTTCGCAGGGGTTTGAAAATGTTCGCGTGCTGCAGGATGAGAATCCGTTTGTTGATGGCCTGACGATTTATAAAACCGACGGTCAGCACGGCAGCAATGCGTTATATGCCGACAAAGTGATGGGCGATATTCTGGGTGACGCCTGTGGTCTGGTCTTTACCCATCCGGCAGAAAAAACCCTCTATATAGCTGGCGATACCGTGTGGGTTAAACCTTATGTCAGAGCGCTGCAACGCTTTCAACCACAGGTGGTGGTAATGAATATCGGCAATGCAACCAACGATCTCTATGGCCCGATTATCATGGGAAAAGAGGATACCCAGCGCACGCTGAATATCCTGCCTGACGCAACGCTGGTTGCCTCACACATGGAGGCGATCAACCACTGTTTGCTGACGCGCGCGGAGCTGCGTGCCTGGACTACCGAACAGGGTATTGCTGACCAGGTGCTGATCCCGGAAGATGGTGAAACAATGACGTTCTGAGCGTCGTGGCACTAACCCGGCACAATTGTGCCGTGAGTTCTCAACACTACGCTGCCACACAATAAGGGGAGAGGATGGCTGTTCTGAAAGTCGCGGTGCTGGCAACAGCCGGTTTTAGTCCGTTTCATTTTTCAGTTCCCTGTATTCTGTTCGGCTCAGCCCTGCCGCAGCCGGATCTGTTTCATGTTGATATCTGCGCACTGAAACCAGGCCCGGTCATCTCAGAGATGGGGTTGTCAATTACGGTGGAACAGGGTCTTGACCCGCTTGATCAGGCGGACATTATTATCGTGCCCTACTGGCATAATCCGGCTGAAAAACCTGCGCAGGCGCTGCTTGATAAGCTGGTGGCAGCCTGGCAGCGCGGCGCAGAGATCGTTGGACTATGTCTGGGCACTTACGTACTGGCTTATGCAGGTTTGCTCGATAAGCATCGTGCTGCCACTCACTGGGAATTTGAGCGTGACTTCAGCGAGCGCTTTCCACAGGTTCACCTCGACAGTAATGCTCTTTATACCAGGGACACTCGTCTGATCACTTCTGCCGGCACCGCGGCGGGCATCGACTGCTGTCTGGATATCATCCGTCACCACTATGGCAGCGCCATGGCTAATCGGGTAGCCAGACGCATGGTGGTGCCGCCTTACCGTGAAGGCGGTCAGGCGCAGTTCATTGAGCGGCCGGTTCCGGAAACAACGCGTGACAGTAAGATCAACGCGTTGCTGGCGTCGCTGCGACAGACTCTGCATCAGCCGCAGGATCTTGACTCACTTTCGCGGACGCTTGGCATGAGCAGGCGAACGCTGACGCGTCATTTTCACAAGGCGACAGGCATGTCCCTGGGAGAGTGGCTGACAGCAGAGCGTCTGCAACGCAGCCAGCTATTACTCGAAACCACCGGCATCAGCATTGAATGTGTGGCAGAAAAGGTGGGTTTTGATTCGCCCGTGTCATTTCGTCAGCGTTTTAAATCCCGGTTTGGCGTCTCTCCCAGTGAGTGGCGCCGGACATTTCGGGGGCCGCATCCGGTGATGAGTGATGAGACATTACGACAGGACGATGAGTGACCAGGCCCGGATGAATTTCTGCGCCTGTGACTTTGCCTGCCGGAATATTCCCGCGTAATGACGGTCACTATTCCGGCAGAAATAAATGCGACTACAGCAGGAAATCATCCAGCGACTGGCCGTTTTCAATGGCCGCCTTAATTACGGAGGGCGTTCGGCCCTGACCCGTCCAGTAACGAACCTGACCATTTTCGTCATTGTAACGGTATTTCGCCGGACGCTTTGCGCGTTTCTTTTTGCCGGTTACCGAGGGGGATGCGCTATTCACCAGCTCCGCCGGGTTAATCCCTTCTTCCATTAACAGCTCCTGGTAGAACGCCAGTTTTTCTGCTTTCTCACGGGCTTCCGCTGCCCGCGCGTTTTCCTCTTCACGACGTTCATTTACCACGGTCTCTAATTTCTGGCGTAACTCTTCCAGCATATCTAAAGCCATATTGCGCGCCTCTGCACGAAGCGTGCGGATATTGTTCAGGCTGCTCAGGTTCTTACTCATAACAAATCCTCAAATACTCAACTTAATCAATGAAGTGCAAATTATTCAGCTGGCAAGGGTAACATTTACCCACGTGATATTTGAAGCGCTAGTGTAGCCTTATTCGCTATTAATCCTCTATTAAGGGTGCTGGTTGAACCAACAAAGAAGAAATTTTAAGCGAAATCTGCTGGTTAATTGCGGATTATCATTGTTGAAACAGGATTGTGGGATTTGCATTTTTGCTTTTGATTAACTGTGCTTAAATCAGTCAACAGGGTTTATTAAGGACAGGCATGAAGTTTCGCCAAAAAAATGAGGGTTCAGCGCCAAAAATCTCGCCGCTGCTAAGAAGTATTATCCTTTCAGGCGTATTGCTCAGCGTGGCGGTGATTGGCTTAAATGTGTGGACGCTGCGGGAAGACTGGAACGAAACCGTCGATAAAGCTGAAGATACGGCGGTTAATCTGTCGCTGTCACAGGCGCGCCAGGCGGACGATACATTTTTGCAGACCGAGCTCTCTTTGCGCGAGGTGCAACGCGAGCTCGAAAAGCAGATTGCCACAACCGGTGTAGATGGCGAGGCGCTGAGCCAGACGATGCGCCTGTTGCAGAGCCACCTGCCACAACTACACGGCTTGTTCTACTATGATGCGCAGGGGAAATGGATAGCGACTTCTATGAGCCGGATACCGCCTGACATCAATAATTCCGATCGTGAATATTTCGATTATCACCGCACCAGCCCGCGCGATACCCTGCACGTCGGCCCGGTGCTTCGCAGCCGCACCACTCACGAGCTGGTGATCCCGGTTACACTGCGTGTGAACGATGCCTTTAACGGCTTTCGGGGTGTCTTACTCGCCACCATCAAAGTGGACTATTTCCGCCGTTTCTACAGCTATTATGAACTTAGCGAAGGCGATGTACTGGTACTGATGCTGGCAGACAGTACCGTGCTTTACGCCCGTCCGATGCCAGATAGCTACATCGGCAAAAACCTCTCAGTAAGTCCGCTTTTCCTCAGGATGCTGGCCCATGCGGATAAAGGCAGCGGTCAGTGGACCGCTGCGCTTGATGGTAAAAAACGCATCTTTGGCTTTGTCCGCTCACAGCGATACCCGCTGGTGGTGGCCGCGGGATATGACAAGCGCGCGCTGTTTAACCACTGGCTCAAGAGCTGGGTACATGATCTGATTCTGAGCCTGGCGCTGCTGATTGTTATTCTTTTACTGGGTGCATTTGTACTGCGTCAGGCACGGCATACGCTGCGTTATCAGCTTGAGCTGACCCGATTACGCGATGATCTGACCGCGGCTAATCGCGCACTGGAAAATCTGGCACAGAGTGACGGGCTGACGGGTGTTGCCAACCGGCGCCATTTTGATCACATGCTGACTGAATGCCTGCAGAACGCGGAGCGCAGTGGCCAGCCGGTGTCATTAATCCTGCTCGATATCGATTATTTTAAACGTTTCAACGATACCTACGGCCATGTGGCGGGTGACGACTGCCTGAAAAAAGTGGCTACTGTTCTGAAAAACGCCGCCCGCCGCAAAAACGAACTTACGGCCCGATATGGCGGCGAAGAGTTTGCCATTATTCTGCCCGGACAGCCGTTGTCAGCCGCCTTGAACTTCGCTGAATTGATCATCGACGCCGTTAACAGGCTCGATATTCCGCATCTCACCACGGAACTGCCGCAAAAGCACGTCACCCTGAGTGCAGGCTGCGCCGTCTATCTTGCTTCAGACTCACAACAGGAAAAAGAATCGCTGATAGCGCGCGCGGATGAGGCTTTGTATCACGCGAAACGGGCAGGGCGTAACCAGGCCATGTGTGAAGAACGTAGCGGCTGAGCATCCGTGATCAAATCCTGAATCCTGCCTGTGGCATGGTGACAGCTCAACTTAAACAGGGAGCGGCCATGTCAAACGATACCGGTTTCACTCATCTTGCTTTACAGGTACGGGATTTAGAGAAGAGCGTAGATTTTTATCAGCGTTATGCCGGGATGCAGGTGATACATCAGCGTAAACCTGGCATTCCTGAAGCACAGAAAGTGGCATGGCTGTCGGATTTAACCCGACCTTTTGCGCTGGTGCTGGTGCAATCTGACAACAATGAAGATACGCCGCTGGGTCCATTTGGTCATATAGGCGTGGCCTGTAGCAGCCGTGAAGAGATAGATGAAAAAGTGGCACTCGCTCGGCTCGAAGGTGTGTTGCGACGCGACGCGCAGCAATCTGGTGTGCCAGTCGGCTACTGGGCATTTTTTGCCGATCCTGATGGCAATACGCTTGAGCTCTCTTATGGTCAGCAGATCGGACTGGAAATTATCACAGCCCGCAACACGCAATCGCTGAATAAATAAAGCGGTTGAGAGAACAGAATGAATCCCATTACTTGTTGCGTGACTGCGTAAAGCTTTTCAGTTATTGAGTTCAGGGTAACGCCTGAGCAGGATTATGGATGGAGAGACAATATCAAGATGAGAAAGGAAAGGGTACAGGCTGGCCGGTAATTGAGATACCTGAGCCTGACGATTTATGGTGAAAAAACCGCCTGCCTGATGCAGGCGGTGTTTCATTATGCATACTGAATTAAATCAGGAAATCATCCAGCGATTTACCTGCATCAATGGCAGATTTAATAGCAGATGGGGTACGGCCCTGGCCAGTCCACTGCTTAACCTCACCATTTTCGTCGGTGTACTGATATTTAGCCGGACGAGGAGCGCGTTTTTTCTTCACGGCTGGTGCAGTCGGCATACCATTTAACAGTTCGTTAGGATCGATACCTTCCTGCAACAGTAATTCACGGTATTTTGCCAGTTTCTCAGCTTTTTCACGATTAGCTGCTTCAGAAGCCTGTGCTTCTTCACGTCGCTCACTCACCACAACCGACAGTTTTTCCAGCATTTCTTCCAGGGCAGCAAGGTCAAGCTCGCGAGCGTTTGCGCGAAGGGTACGGATATTATTCAAGCTGTTGAGAGTGTCACTCATCAAAGTCACCATAGTCATGTTCAGATAATAAAATACAGAGCGGGTTCACGCTGATGCTTTTCGTCAGACCTGCTTTTTTAAGATGCTTGCCTTCGAAGAATCAAAATACAGAACCGATAGTTCAGCGCCAACATATTAATCGCTTTCTCAAAGAGTTTAAACTGTAATTAACGTAAGACCCTTAAACAAAAGTAAAGTTACTCTTTTTTTTACACTCTCCGCTCAAAATGTCAAAAAGGTGCCTCATCTGATGATGTTCAATAATTTAGTTACGTTATGGATAAACCGGGCTTTCACGCCGCTTTTCCAGCAGAATCGCTTCGCTAATCACGGAGCTGCTTTGTTCCGAGAGGCAGTCACCGTGCATACTTCTCCAGATAAAGCTGGATATGTCCATGAGGCCACCATAATAGGGTTGTAAAGGACGCATAGCAAAATTACTAAAAAATAACCATCAGGCGGCTGATTTATTCAGACTATATGTAAGGTCATGAAATCAGATTAATTTATCACTTAATTAACGTTCTGGTTAAGGCGATCATCACCAGACGGGTTATGGCTTTGTTTTAAAAGCCTGGAGAGACAAACCCCAGTAAAGGGGGATAAAACAGTCAGATTCACGCGTGACCTGTATGACCCTGGATTGATTATTTAGGGGCGTAATGACTTTTTAGCCGCCGTATGGGGCCAGAGAGGCTGTCCGCTAATCAAGGCAACCTGAGCCACATCATCCGGGTACCATATTGCCTTATGCGCCGATGAAGCGGTAAACAGTGCGATCTCAATTGCCCTCAATACTTACTCACAAGCAAGCTAAACTGTATAAGAGACGCTATTGTCAGCGTTATAAGGGGTTCTCAGGAGAGACTGGCGTGTTCAAAGGCAATAAAAAGTCATTACCGGTTCGCTACTGCAAAACGTGTAATAAACCGATGTCATGGCGAAAAAAGTGGGAACGATGCTGGGACGAGGTGTTGTATTGCTCGGAACGGTGCCGGCGGCAGCGTACTGATCGGCAAGAGGATGATACAGAAATAAAACCTGAACCTGACCTCTGACGCTGACTAGAGCTGGCCAGGGATTAACCTGGCCTCAGTCAGGGGAATGGGGCTATTGCTGTACCTCGATCTGTTGCCAGCCTCTTTTAAACATACAATCTTTAACCAGTATCTCTCGCTGGCTTTCATTGGCGTCGCTGGTGGAGTAATCGGTGTCAGTGGTTTTATATTTACTGTCTTTTGAGGTGTATTTACCGCTAACGACATTGTCAGGGGGTAAATCCCGCAGTGCCTGGGCCCGACAGGCTGTTTCCGTTATTGTTTCCTGCTGTTCAGATGCATCTGGCTTGACCCATTTATACTGCACACATCCGGTCAGACAGAGAGTAAATAACATCAGCATAAGAGGTTTCATAATCTGTTTCTCAGTGCTCCCCGCCTGAGTTGAGACGAGTGATTGAGTAAGGAAACCGATCGGCAGGGTTTCCTCACCACAAAAAAAGGGAAGAGTCATCCGACGTTAAAATGTCAGGCCGCCACCGATATAGGGACCATCGATCAGGGTATGACCCGGACGTCCATCTTTGCCATCAACACCCGCATAGCGATAGCCCACTTTTAACACCAGTGGATCCACAGGTGACCAGCTGACACCGCCATTGGCCTCAACGAAATTCTTAACGCTGTTGGTCAACTGTTCCGGGGCGGAATAACCTTCTCCATACAACGCAAAATTAGCGGGCAGATTGATTTTCACACCGCCGCCAACAGGAAACGCAACGCCGTTATCTCCTTTTTTGCCGCCGATGTAAGCGGCTTTAACGCCAGCCGTCAGCATCACAGGTCCAATTTCAAGGTTATAACCGGTACCCGCCTGACCAATCTGAACACCATCCGCCGTATTTTTGATCCACTGACCATCAACATAAAGCCCGCCGGATGAACGGCCGATTTCTGCGTCCAGTACCGAGGTGTTTTTACTTTGTTCGGCATTCAGGCCAATGGCCATGGCTGAGGAGGATGCACACAATAATAAGCCAAAGCCAATTACAGAAATTTTCATTGCTCAGTTTTTCCACAGAATCAGATTTTCAGGATAATGATTAAGATTGCTATTAAAGCAGGATTACTTTTGCACAATCTCTTTAACATCGTGCTGTTGTAACTGATGCATGTTTCCATCCGTGTCTTTATAAGAGATCATGCCTGTTTCTTTATCTTTTGCGGGTTTGCCATGAGTCGTAATCATGTGCCCATCGTTGGTGGAGATCACATAATTGCTTGAGCAGGCGGAAAGGGACATAACAGAAGTTATCATCGCAATAGCAAAAGCGAATTTCTTGCCAGAATTAAAAGATGTCATTTTACTTTCCTGTCGTTTCTTTTTAAGAAGATGCGGCATTATTCGCTGTGATTGTTAAACGACATGCTAACAATCCGGCTGTTTGCCTCTTTATCAGGATGATAATGATCTGGATCAATATCATGGGTTGCTCAGGAGTAAGCAACCATGGCGGGTATTGATTGTTTTGCGACCAGTACTTGCGGAAGCGAAGGCAGAAGGTTGTACTGAGAGAATCAGGAAGAAAACCAGCAAGGTAGAGGAAAAGAAACTTAAGCTCGAATCCGCAAAAATGAATCTGAAAGAACAACAGGCTGATGCTCAAAGACTGAATTAAACTGATTTACTCGTAGGCTCACGCTGGCGAATCTCCGAACATCGGTAAATTCCGCATGTTCCTTTATCTCTTGTCAGTTTGGGTGGGCATCAGGCTATCACCACTCTCCTCTTCTTTTTATGCATTTTCAGACAGTATCAGGCAACATTCTTACCCTTTTAATGCCAGAAAGGGCTGCATTCCGAATGGGAGCCGTTGTCGATACACTGCATACTCAGCGTTACTGGGTTCTGTTACTATCATCGGGAACCAGGCATAAAAAAAACCACTCAGTTGAGTGGTTGTAAAAAGAAAAAAATAGTTAATGAGCAAAACTGCGATACATAATGTTTTAATACTGGGATATATCTATGCCAGGAAATAATATCCGTTAACAGACATGTTAGCTATGGGATTTATATGAAATGATGCAAAGTGAAAGCGTAACAATGACCATAATACAGTGAATGTTAAAAGTTCAGCTCTCACGTAACTGTTTATCTATCAATTTATTTTGTTAACAACATGGATTTAACTTTGATTGTTTTTCTGATGCGGATTTATCGTGCTCATCATGCTCATTACATTTTTAAAACACATGGAGGTAATCACTTTTCTTAAGATCCCGTTAAGATCTGCATCGTAAATTAGCCCGACAATTTTAACGGAGATAAATTTGAAAAAGATTCTTTTAGCAGCATTGTTTGCCGGTATGAGTTTTGGAGTTTCTGCACAGGAAGGTTTTGTTAATCCAGCAGGGCAGGGGTATTCTCAGGGCGGATTTAAAGGTCCGACACCCGGCGTCTCTTCTGTCGCTCAGGTTAAGACGCTGCGTGATGACGCATGGGTCGTTCTGGAAGGTAACATCATCAGACAAGTGGGGCATGAACTTTATGAGTTCAAAGATGCTACCGGAACGATTAATGTCGATATTGATGACAAGCGCTGGATGGGACAATCGTTATCACCGAGTGATAAAGTCCGTCTTGAAGGTGAAGTTGATAAAGACTGGAACAGTGTTGAGATTGATGTAAAAACGGTTCGGGTTCTTAAGTAATCCTTATTCGCTCATCACCTGGTGGTGGCCTGAAAATCAGGGCACTGCCATTGTGAAAATGATCCTTCCAGGACGCCTTTCTTTCATTACAGCAGCCGCAATTTAGTTACAACACCCTATTTGAGCAGATTACGTTACCGGCGATATCCTGCCAGATTGGTTTTTTTGATTAAACCTGAACGGAGCCGTTCTGTGAATCCGAGTGCTCATTGACCAGCCGCCCCGCACGGCCCGAAGGGCCGTAATAGTTATTTACGGCAAACTGAATGATGTAACTAAACGGGTGCTCTCTGCTAGAGTGCGGGAATGATTATACATTCTCCACATCCGCCTTTAACTGTTGAACCCGCGCCTGGAAGAACCCCCATTTAATGCGCTGTTGACCTGCCGTTGACCCTGACGGCAGTTTTCTTCTGCCTGCCCGATGCCAGATCAAAAACCGAAACGAGTATCATTTATAGAATGAGTGCTTCTTACTTTTAGGCAGGGCGTGATATGGCAATTAATATGGGCAGCACCTACCGGATCCTTGGCTATCAGCCATCGGTAAATTCCGCCTGGCGCCAGAAATTACTGACAATGGGTATGCTTCCCGGCGCAGTTATTGAGGTCATTCGCGTGGCGCCAATGGGCGATCCGGTGCAGATCTCTACCCGCCGTGTCAGCCTGGCGGTGCGGCAGCGTGACCTGGACGACATCATCCTGGAGGAAATCGTCTGATGAAGAAGATAACCATCGGGCTGATTGGTAACCCTAATACCGGCAAAACCACGCTGTTTAACCAGCTCACCGGTGCCCGACAGCGGGTCGGGAACTGGGCTGGCGTCACGGTTGAGCGCAAAGAGGGTCAATTTTTTACCGCGCAGTCAGATGTCAGGCTTATTGATCTGCCAGGCACCCGATCGCTGACAACGCTATCTGCTGAAAGCTCGATAGATGAGAGCATCGCCTGCCAGTATCTCTATCAGGATCACGCCGATGTGGTGATTAACGTCGTCGATGCCTCCAGTCTGGAAAGTAATCTGTTCCTGACCTTTCAGCTGCTGGAACTGGGCGTACCCTGCATTGTCGCCCTGAACATGCAGGATATTGCCGCCAGCCAGAACATCACTATTGATGTCGCAGCACTGTCAGCTCATCTGGGATGTCCGGTCATTTCACTGACCTCAACCAAAGGTGATGGCATTGCCCAGCTCAAAGCGCTGATTGACCAGCCCCATATTTACCGCGCAACTGAACGGGTACGTTATCCGGCCGCGATTGAAACGGCCATTGAGCAGCTCTGCCAACAGATGCCCGCCGCCATAGCCCCACAAAAACGCTATTGGCTGGCCTTGCAACTGCTGGAAGGGGATATCAACAGTCAGAAACTTTGTCCGGCGCTGGTTCCGCATTTGCCCGAGATTATGCAGCAGGCCGGAGGAGAGACCGGCGTACAGATTGACGATTACCGCTATCGCACCATCAATGCGCTTTGCGCGGCAGTGAGTAACATTCATCAAGCAATGCCCGCCGGTCTGACCCGCAGGATCGATAAAATTGTGCTGAACCGCTGGCTGGGCATTCCGATATTCCTGGCAGTGATGTATGTGATGTTTGTTCTTTCAATTAACATTGGTGCTGCGCTACAGCCACTGTTCGACAGCAGTTCGGTGGCGATATTCATTCATGGTGCGCAATGGCTGGGCTATGTCTGCCACTTCCCTGACTGGCTGACGGTTTTCCTGGCGCAGGGTATCGGTGCCGGTATCAATACCGTGCTGCCGATCATTCCGCAGATTGGCCTGATGTTTCTGTTCCTCGCTTTCCTTGAAGACTCCGGCTACATGGCGCGCGCCGCTTTTGTGATGGATCGTCTGATGCAGTCACTGGGCCTGCCGGGAAAATCCTTTGTGCCGCTGATTGTCGGCTTTGGCTGTAATGTCCCGTCGGTCATGGGGACACGGACGCTGGATACACCGCGTGAGCGTCTGCTGACGGTGTTGATTGCGCCTTTTATGTCATGTGGCGCACGGCTGGCGATTTTTGCGGTTTTCGCTGCGGCATTCTTTAACACCCACAGTTCCAGCCTGGTTTTCTCCCTCTACCTGCTTGGCATTGTGGTGGCCATCGCGACCGGGCTGGTGCTTAAGCATACCCTGCTGGGCGGAGAAGCCTCGCCGTTTATCATGGAGTTGCCGGTCTATCACCGGCCTCACCTCAAAAGCCTGCTGTTGCAGACCTGGCAACGGCTGAAAATGTTTGTGGTGCGAGCCGGACAGGTTATTATCCTGGTGAGCATGCTGATTGGCGTACTGAGCAGTTTTGCCTTTAATGGCCAGATGGTTAATGACATTAACCACTCTGCGCTGGCGGCGACCAGCAAAGCGATCACCCCCGTGCTGTTGCCGATTGGGGTCACTCAGGATAACTGGCAGGCAACAGTGGGGCTGGTGAGCGGCATCATGGCGAAAGAGGTCGTGGTCGGCACGCTCAACAGCCTTTACACCACAGAGGCAATCCAGAGCAGTCCATTTGATCCGCAGGCTTTTGACCTGCCTGGTGAGCTTAAAGAGGCGCTGACAGAGACTTGGGCGGGGTTAACGGCTGCCTTCAGAATTGATGCGCTGGCCCATCCCATCGATGCCAGTAAAGGCGATGGTGAGATGGCGACCGGTTCGATGGGCGTGATGTCTGCCAAATTTGGCAGTGGCTTTGCCGCTTACAGTTACTTAATTTTTGTCCTGCTCTATGTTCCCTGCGTCTCGGTCATGGGGGCTATTGCGCGGGAAGCCGGTCAAAAATGGATGATGTTCTCATTCTTCTGGGGACTCAATATTGCCTACGCCACCGCCACGCTGTTTTACCAGACCGTCACTTTTGCCGACCATCCTGCATTTAGTGCGACCTGCCTGATAATTGTGCTGGTGCTGAACGGAATCATCCTGCTGGCATTGCGAAAAGCGGGAAGCCGGGTGCAGTCAATACCGGTCATGCTCAGGGAGGAAAAGGGGAGTTGCAGCGGCTGCCACGGCGGCTGTGATAAGCAGAAAGGCTTTGCCCGGTAAAAATAAGTACTGATGACATTCACTCTTTCCGCTGCCGGCGATTCCTGGCCGCAGCGGACAGGTGAGGATTGCCCTGTTGATTGTTCTTACGAATTTGAAGCCAGAATGGTGGGATGATTAGCGTATGAGCAGTGACAAAGGCAGCATGACAATTAACCCCGCCAGAAGCATTATCCTTCCCGCTAAGGCGGATACTTACCAAAGCAGGTCTGACCATGCACTGCAGCATGCCCTTATTATGGATAGCAGCTCCTGTTTTGCAGACAGATTCGCAGCATGCGGTATGGCAGTAAGGATAAATCAATTAAATCAGCCGGATGAACGCTGTGGATGCTCGACGCAGCGTTTATCCGTACCGGCTTACACACAGGCTGTCCACTTTTTCTGTGGATAACTTCAGCCTGAAAAAGGGGCTTTATTCTCTTTTCAGGAGCCATCAGCCAGGATAATCAGGGTCACTATATTGCTCCATAAACTCCACCATGGCACCTTTGTGTGCATCCACATGGCGGATATAGCGCATCAGTGTTTCTGGTTTTTTCCACGTGCCTTCCTGCATGATCCTGGCAATCGGATAGCCTTTATCTGCCATATCCTGCGCAGCACCCACCCTGGCGCTGTGGCCACTCCAGCCGGTGTAGCGATTTTTGTTGGCCTTTACTGCGCCCTCTTTTCCGGCAGTGCGCCATGCCCGACTAAAAATCTGTTCCAGTGCCCTTGTGCTCATCGGCTTTTCGGCAATCAGTGGCCGGCCAGACCGATGTACTGCAGTAAACAGCCAGGCATCAGGCTGGCTGGATAGCCCGGACGCTTCAATCCACTCTTCCAGTCGCTGAGTTGAACGGGCGCTGAGCGCCTTAATCAATCCGCCGGTCTGCACAATAGTTTTTGTCCATGCCACATCCAGAATGATGCGACCATCACCGGCACGCATCACATCCCGCACCCGCAAACGCGACAGTTCACTGATACGCAATAGCGTTGCATAAGCCACATGTAAAAAAGCCAGATCGCGAAGCGCCTGAAGGTTATCAGAACCTGACCATTCTTTATCCAGCGCCAGCAGGTCACTCAGCCTGAAGGGCACAGCCTGGCCTGCACGCTCTCCGTTGATCACCGCCACACGATTTATCTTTTTCATCGTCCGGAAAACCAGCGGAGAGACATTGGGCACCGGCAACCCGGCGTTACGGTGTAACATCGAAATTAACGCCGCGTGTGAAGTGACGGTTGAGGAGGCCCGGCCGCTTTCAGCCAGAAAAGAGAGATAGTCACGCAAATCGTCTGCACTCATCGGCAGGAAGCTGCGCTGGTTATCTTCCGACCAGCGATTGCAGATTCGCATCACGCTAAGCAGCTGTCGCCAGGTGTTAGGTGAGAAAGCCTCTTTATCCTGAACGAACTGCCGGAGCCGCTCGGTGATATCGCTATTCCGGTCAACCGTCAGAGGGGTTAACGGTACTAACTCACTCATATTTGCTCACTTATCAACCAAAAACGCCGATGATCGCGCTACGTTAATTCTGAGAACTAAGCAGGGGGATAACCGGGCAGAATTTACGTAGCGTTGTCATTTTCAGGACGAACTCTACTGCTATCCATCTTAACCCGGCACCTTCCCTATGTCATGACTTCGTATAAGAACAATTATACGAAGTTAGTGTGGCGTAACCGATCCCGTCTGGCTTTTAACGGATTGACGCTCATCGCAGTCAGTCAGGGAAGGTATAGGTCACACGCTTTATCGATAGCTGAACGTAACTCACTGCGAGTTGTTCAAGTGAAACCACGATGCAAAAAAATGTCTCAAACTAAGGCGCGTTTAAACCAAGGTATGAACGGTTTAATCATTATTTAAATAAATCAGCGCATCACGATGCTTTATTTTTCCAGCGCAATAATGAGCAGGAGCATCAAAATAGAGATGTTGAAAAATGGCAGACGACGTTAATTAGTTAGTCAGTTAAATTAATGACTCATAAAAAGGTTCCATATAACACTGCTCAAAGGCAATACCCTTTGAAAGTTTTATAGAGCACATAAATTAAACACAACTTCCCGATATTACGTTCATAGCTCTGAACAGGCGACATGTCATTTACGCTACCAAAAGAGACCCAGGCATTAACCCTCAGAACAAAAAACTAAATACCAGCTTATCGCCGATTTAAATACCAGACAGCACTTCCTTTCATCTATCTTGTTCCCCTGCATATCAAAAGCGTCGATAAGTATATGCATCAGCTTTTTAATCGAATAAAGCGGCTAATGTATTTATCGCAGCGGTCTTATTCTGGCTGATCAGCAGGATTAAAACGTATTAACGAGTTATACACATTTTATGGCGGCGTCTGGAAGAACGCACAGAACGTCGGCTTCACCCAGGGTAAATATGAGGATGTTTTCATGAAAAAAACGTTATTATCGCTGTGCCTTTTAGGTCTTTCCTGCGCCCCAGTTGTTACGCAGGCACAACAGTCCGTGGCCTGTGTCAGAGCCTCAGAGCAGGATGTGGCCAACCTGTTTGACGCCTGGAATGACTCTCTGGCAACCGGTGATGCAACCAAAGTCTCTGAATTATATGTCAGCGATGCCGTTTTGCTGCCGACCATTTCAAATCAGGTACGTCTGACCGATCAGGAACGTATCGATTATTTTAAAGATTTCCTGAAAAAAGGGCCGAGCGGTAAAATTGATTCCCGGACTATCAGAATCGGTTGTAATAAAGCGATTGATACCGGCGTTTATACATTTACTTTTAAAGATAACACGCACGTCACAGCACGTTACACTTTCACTTATGTCTGGGATGGTAAGGGCTGGAAAATCTCAACCCATCACTCTTCAGCTATGCCAGAGCCTGTAAGCAAGCCTTAAAACAGACGCACTGATGAAAAAAGAGCCAGCGTCATGGTGTGATGCTGGCTCTTTTTCCCTTTGCGCGAAAATAAACGCTCGGGCTTGAAGATAATAACGCCTGACTCATACTTAAGAAATGGCAATTAATATTCTTCGCATTTAGCGTGTCTGTTTCCTGTATCACGGACAGTATAAGTGCTATTAAATGGCCAGCATCAGTTTCCCATCCGAATAAACTGAAATCTGTCGGTTTGGTACTTCCATTGCAGGCTGATCAATTCCCAAACGCAAATATCTGCCCATGAAATAGCGGTTTTACACTCCATTTCCATTGCCTATCTGCCAGATGAAGGTCGGATCGGTGCCGTTCACCTCCCAGTCACCCACATTACGTAGCTTGTAGATCACCGGATTGTGCGACGACACTGTTCGTGCATTACGCCAGTGCCGGTCAAGTGCCTTGCTGACTCGGGTATCAGATGCACCCAGCGCATTGAAGAATTCTGTTGCCGCACGCGTCACCAGCTCAACGGCCACCGCCTGTGCCTGAGCGGACTCTACTTCGGCCAGCACGTTTGCCGCATGAAGCTGTGCCTCATCTGCGCCACTCAGTTGCAGCTCAAATGCTTGCTGCAACGAGTGGGTCGCCCGGTCGACGGCGGCTTCGGCTGCCCATGCCCAGCTGCTTATCTGACCGACCACCTGCAACACCTGAACATCCTGCTTCACCTGCGGCGCATTACCGTGGCTGTAAATACGCTTACGCTGCGCCACGCCCTGAGCAGCATCGCGCACCACCGCCCGCCCGATGCCCGCCAGCGTGGCCAGTAAGACATGCTGATAGAATGCCGTCTGATAGCGGAAACGCTCACTGAAATCATAGACATGTGGCAGTTCAACCCGGGCCTGATGAAAGCGCGTAGTACCACTGCCGGTCAGTCGCTGCCCGAAGCCATCCCAGTCATCATCGCGCTCCACCTCATTCTGGTGGGTGTTCACCAGGGCAATCACGTCACGACCGTTATCCGCGCGCTGAGCATAGACATCAATCCAGTCCGCATAGAGTGTGCCGGTGCTGTAGAACTTCTCACCGCTGATCCGCCATCCCCCCTCATCGGGAGAAACCTGAGTGTTGACTTCACCCAGCTTAACCGCGCCGATCTCGCTCCAGCCGCTGCCCACCAGCTCACCGTCCACAAAGCGGCGGAACCAGCGACGCCGATCCTCACTGGCTGGCTGGTTCAGGCGATCCTCAATAAATGCGAAGTGCGCACGCAGCGCCTGTGGCAGGTTGGAATCTGCCTCAGCCAGTTCGGTCAGCAGAGCAAATAACTGCGGCAGCGAAACCCCAAAGCCGCCTTCTTCTTTAGGGATACGCAGGGTGCCAAAGCGCGCCGCTTTCAGCCAGCGAATCGGTTCATGCAACAGTGTGCGTTCGGTTTCACGGGCACTTGCCCCCTCAGCGATGCGGGCGAACAGCGGCCTGAAATGCTGAACCAGTTCGGCAAATTCGGTGCGATTTAATTCAGACATGATCCTCTCCTGAGTCGGGTTGTTCATCGATGTCCTGTCGTGTCGGTTCAAAACGAATGATTAACAGGAAAATAATCGGGATAAGTGCGGCCAGTGAGACAATCCAGAACATATTGGTGCCGTAACGCGCCTGCAAAATTGGCAGAATAAACAGCGCCAGCGCGCTGCCCACACCGGAGAGCGAACGACTAAAGCCGACACCGGTGGCGCGTATGTGGGTCGGGTAGGAGAGCGCCGGATAGATCATCAACTGTGCGCCGGGTCCGAATCCCTCTGCAAAGAGCCACAAACCCAGCATCAGTACCGCAAACACCACGCCAGCTGTCGCCTGCGGATGACCGATCAATGCCAGCGAAATCAGCGCGATAAACTGCAGCGCAAATCCGGCGATTGCGACATGCCGTGAGGGAAATTTCCACGCCAGTCGCATCCCCAACAGCCCGCCGGTAAAGGCGAACAACGCATTCAGTCCCAGCGAGGCAGAGATAGTTTCAAATACGCCCGCGCCGAGAAATTGCGCCAGGATAGAGGGCAGGAAGAAAGCGATGGCGGTGTATTCAAATGAAATACAGACGTTCATCACCGCACTGACGACCGTGCGCTCCAGATAAGGCTTCTGAAACAGTACGCGGAAACGCACTTTCGGCTTCGCTTTCACCGCATCGGTTTTAGCGGGCGGCTCCTCATGCGCAACAATGCCGTAAGAGTCACGCAGAATACGCACCGCACCGCTCAGGTCGCCCTGATTCGCCGCCCACAGCGGTGACTCATTCATAAACTTACTGCGCACCGCAATAATCAGTAGCGCCGGTACGGCGCCAAACAGCAGCGAGGCGCGCCACAGCCAGTCGATATGTTCGGCGGGCAGCAGGAAATAGAGCGCAAAAATAATAAAGAAGCAGGCAGACGAAGCGGCATACCACATCGGGCACCAGGCTGCGAGGCGCGATGCTTTATTGCCCTTGCCGGAGAACTTAGAGAATTCTGCCAGATAGGCCATGGCAACCGGCAGATCGATCCCGACGCCGATGCCCATCAGAAAACGGGCACCAATCAACACCCAGACGTTGGGGGCCAGACCTGCCGCAATGGCGGAGACGACAAAAAACAACATGTCCGCCATAAAAACTGAGTAACGGCCATATTTATCGGTCAGCCAGCCGCCGACCAGATTACCCACAATGGTGCCGATCATGATTGACGACGTCACCAGGCCCGTGAGTACCGGGGTTAAACCAAACTCCTTTACCACATCATCGATGCCGTAGGAGAGGGTAGTGAGATCGTAGGCATCAAGAAACACGCCGCCCAGCGCCAGGAAAACAATCCAGCGCGCATAGCTGTTTTTTTCGGTGTTACTGTTGATCAGCCGGGCCACATCACTCACCGATCGAACCGGTTGAGAGTGAGGCGGTGGCGCAGTTAAGGTGTTGTCAATTTCTAATGTACTCATCGTATCCTCGTTATTATATTCAGCAGGTAACGAGGGTTTTATATGAATTACTGGCATAGTTAACAACCAACAAAATCAGATAACTATTATAATTAATTCAATAAGATAGGATTATATTTCACCCACGCCAGACCCCGCATGAAATATTAAAATTCATCCGGTAGTGTTCAGCGAAATGTTGTTTTTTATACTGCTGAAACGGTTGAAGTTTCAGCAGTATATGGCAGACCTGTTTAGCAACGGTTAACAGCAATGACCGGTCCGGTAATGCCTGTCCATTAACCGGCGACAAGACGTACTCTTGTCTCCTTGCACCTTGCTATGCGCCGGTTATTCATGCCGGGCAGCCAGCCGTCTCTGTTATGAAACTTCCACCCTTGCTGCTCACTGTTCCAGATCCGCACTCCGGCGATAACCGGCACCCGGATGCGGCGACGCCAGCCGCGGCCCCTTGCCAAATAACTTTTCACGCAGCGTGCCGGGCTGATACTCCTGCTTGTAGACGCCACGCTTTTGCAGTTCCGGCACCAGCAGTTCCACCACGTCAGTAAAGGTTTCGTGTGTTACGGCGTAGGCGAGGTTAAAACCATCGACGTCTGTCTCTTCGACCCAGCTTTGCAGCTCATCGGCCACCGTTTTAGCGCTGCCCACCAGCAGCGGACCAAATCCGCCAATGCCCACCCAGTCTGCCAGGCCCTGCACCGTCCATTGGCGGTTGGGATCGGCAGTGGAGAATGTCTCAACCGCCGACTGAATCGCATTGGTGTGCAGATGTTTCAGTACCTGATCCGGCTGATACTGCCCGAAATCGATGCCGGTCCAGCCTGAGATCAGCGCCAGCGCGCCTTCGTAACTGACATAGCGCTTGTACTCCTGCCATTTGGCCTGCGCCGCCAGGTCGGTTTCGCCAACAATGACTGTCTGCAGGTTGAAGATCAGTATGGAACGGGGATCGCGTCCCGCTTCAGCGGCTCTCCGGCGAATATCCGCCACGGTTTTCTTCAGCAGCACTTTTGAAGGGGCCGCTACGAACACGCATTCGGCATGCTCCGCCGCAAACGCTTTACCGCGGCTGGAGGCGCCTGCCTGATATAGTACCGGCGTGCGCTGCGGCGAAGGTTCACACAGATGGATGCCGGGCACCTGGAAGAATTTACCCTGATGATTTATCGGATGGATTTTATTCGGGTCACTGAAAATATGACGTTCACGATCGCGCAGGACCGCGCCATCTTCCCAGCTTCCCTCCAGCAGCTTATAGATAACCTGCAGATATTCATCGGCATAGTCGTAGCGCGCATCGTGGTCGGTCTGGGCCTGATGTCCGATATTACGCGCACCGCTTTCCAGATAGGAGGTTACAATATTCCAGCCAATGCGGCCTTTGGTCAGATGATCCAGCGTCGAGATCCGCCGCGCAAACGGGTAGGGGTGTTCAAACGACAGTGAGGCGGTCAGGCCAAAGCCCAGATGTTCCGTCACCAGCGCCATCGGCGTGATTAACGCCAGCGGATCGTTTACCGGCACCTGCGTGGCGTGCCGAATCGCGGCCTGGTTATTGCCATTGAGCACGTCGTATACCCCAAGCACATCAGCAATAAACAGTCCATCAAACCTGCCGCGCTCCAGCAGGCGTGCTAAGTCGGTCCAGTACTCCAGATCTTTGTACTGCCAGGAACGATCCCGGGGATGCGCCCATAAGCCGGGCGATTGATGACCGACACAGTTCATATCGAAAGCATTCAGGCGAATTTCACGTTGCGATGACATAGCGACTCCTGGGCGGATGCGGCAATCGCTTGCCACCCACCTTTTAGTGATTGTTCCGGAAGGGTGATTCAGTAGATGAGTGAGCCGGGACATCGCTCGCTGAGGGGCAGCGGCGTGGTGGAGAGTAGCTGCCGTGCTACGGACTCAGCGTGTTCTGCAACCTGCGGTAATCCCATGAGTTCGCCAAAGCGACCACGCGCGGCAGGCCCGGCTACATAGAGATGAGGATTGGCATCACCCTGCGCATTCAGCGTCTGTGACAGCGCGTTAACCTGAATGCCCAGCGCCAGCGGATCGGGCTGAATCACGCCGTCGCCGTGGAGCTGGCGCAGCAGCGCGTTACTTTTAAGCAGTGCGTTGTGCGCTGGCCCGGTGGTGACAATCACTTTTTCCACCACCCGGATTTCTGATTGCGCTCCACGCCGGCGCAGCGTCAGCTGAAGATTGTTTCCCACCGCTTCCGCGCCCATCAGCCGCGCCGCCAGCAGTGACAACTGACCGCTCGCCTGCTGCTGGTTGAGAATCTGACTTACCTGCGGGGCAATCCGGTAGCGGTGAACATCCCACCAGGGGCGAAGATGGTGCAGAAAACGCTGCTGCTCATGCAGTGAAAGGCTCTGCCAGATACGCTGGCCGTTACGGCGGATATCATCCAGCACCAGCTGCCAGGGCAGATTTAACGCGGCTGCCTGTTTTACCTCCTGACGCACCCGATGTAACCAGCCACGTGCGCTGGCGGGCTGTGGCTGACTGTAATCCAGGGTGTAGCTCTCATCGCTGCCGCTCAGGTTGGCTCGCGGCAGCTGTCCACGGCGTGAGAAGGCGGTAATCTCTCCGCGATGCTGCTGGCGATGCAGCGATGCCACCACATCGGACATGGTCAGCCCTGAACCGATAATCGCTACCCGATCGTCAGGTGCGACCTGTGCCAGCGCGCCATTCTGCCAGGGATTGGCAATCAACCCCGGATGCCCCTGTAAGGGCTTCAGCAGCGCAGGCAGGTCCGGCGGTGGATGGCTGATGGCCAGCACCACCTGATCGGCCCGGATCTTCTGCCCTGAGGCTGTGGTCACTACACCATGCTGCAGCGCAACCGCGCTATCACGCAGATGACTAAGTTTTACCGGCGAATGCTGCTGCTGATGCACAAACTGCGCATTGACCCAGCGACTAAACTCCCCGCGTTGCGGGTAGACATTGCCGTCACGCCACAACGCGTCCGGGTCGGCCTGAAAGGCGGGCGATGCGCGATAGTCGCGGTCAAATATGCCCTCCTCATCCCCAGCAAGCTGCATTCTGGCGGCTGGCACATTGATGCGGTGGGCCGGATCGGTGGTGCCGTATGCCACACCCTGAGCAAGCTGCGCTCGTGGTTCAATCACCGTCACATGCAACCCTGCCTGGCCAGCCCGGGCCAGATGGATTGCCAGCGCGGTGCCGGTAAAACCACCACCGATAATGACTATCTGCTGCTGTGACATAAGCGAACCTTCTCTTCTGTTAACTGGCGCTGGCCTGTTTATCAGGACGACGGTCGCCGCCAATGGTTTCACCAAAAGGACCGGTGTTCACGCTGCGCTGTTTCTTTTCGGCGTTGGCAGCCAGCGGTAACAGCGGCATCACCAGTTCAGCGAAACGGTGCGCCTCTTCAAGGTGCGGATAGCCGGAGAAAATAAAGTTCTCGATCCCCAGCGCCTGATACTCCCGGATGCGATCGGCTACCTGCTGCGGACTCCCCACCAGCGCAGTACCGGCACCGCCGCGCACCAGGCCGACGCCTGCCCAGAGATTGGGGCCAATGCGCAGGCTGTCTCGCGAGCCCTGATGCAGCGCGCTCATCCGCGCCTGTCCGGCTGAGTCCATGCGGGCAAAGATCTTCTGCGCGGCGGCAATAGTCTCTTCATCCAGATGAGAAATCAGCCGATCCGCAGCCGCCCATGCTTCCTCTTCGGTTTCACGGACAATGACATGCAGCCGGATGCCGTAGGAGAGGCTACGACCACTCTCCTGCGCCCGCTGACGAACCACCGCCAGTTTTTCCGCCACCTGTTCAACCGGCTCGCCCCACGTCAGATAAGTGTCGATCTGATTCGCCGCAACGTCGATAGCGGCATCAGACGAGCCACCAAAATAGAGCGGTGGGCCATTTTCCTGCACCGGCGGGAAGAGGATCTCAGCGCCTTCCACGCGGATGTGCTCACCCGAAAAATCGACCTTCTCGCCTTTCAGCAGGCGGGAGTAGACCTCAAGAAACTCTCTGGTCACCTGATAGCGCTCTTCATGACTCAGAAAGATGCCGTCACCTTTGTTCTCAACCGGATCGCCGCCCGTGACCACGTTAATCAATAACCGTCCGCCAGAAAGCCGATCCAGCGTAGCCGCCATACGCGCCGCCAGGCTTGGCGGTTGCAGGCCAGGACGTACGGCTACTAAATAGTGCAGCTTTTTGGTGATCGGTGCCAGTGCAGAGGCGACCAGCCAGGAATCCTCGCAGCTCTTACCGGTCGGGATTAATACACCGTAGTAGCCCAGATTATCTGCCGCCAGCGCAACCTGCTGTAAATAGGGTAAATCGACTGCTCTGCCGCCTTCGGTGGTGCCAAGATAGCGCCCATCGCCATGGGTGGGCAGAAACCAGAAGAGGTTGAGGTTTTCCTGTGTCGCATGACTCATTAGCAGATTCCTTTATAACGATATTTGAATTTAATACATAGGCATAAATTCTTTAGTTATATAGCTTTTAGCAGGATGCGTGCCAGTCTGCTACTTAATATTTATCTCATTAATTCAACGATATATTCATAATTTCGCTTGATGCATATTGCTGCATTTGCGACAGGTAAAGTTACAGCCTGCTGCATTGGCAACAATCCGGTCCGGTTAGCCTCTCGTTTCCGCGTTAGCCACGCGGTATGGTCATGGCTTTCCAGTTAACCCGGTAAATGAGATGCAAATTACCAGCCCTGAGTTGATTGACCCCGCATCGCGCGCCTTTAAAAGCGTGCTGGATCAGCTTGCGCCTACCGACGCGACGGTGCTGATCATTGGTGAAACCGGCACCGGCAAAGAGGTGATGGCGCGCTATCTGCATCATCACAGCGCCCGCAGCAGACAGCCATTTCTGGCGGTCAACTGCGGTGCCCTCACTGAGAGTCTGGCGGAGTCGGAGCTCTTTGGTCATGAGAAAGGGGCATTTACCGGCGCACAGGATCGGCATCGCGGCTGGTTTGAGGCGGCAGAGGGCGGGACGCTGCTGCTGGATGAAGTCGGTGAACTGAGTGCGTCGCTGCAGGTGAAGCTGCTGCGCGTGCTGCAGGAACGCGAGATTACCCGTGTGGGTTCCTCCCGGGCTGTAAAGGTCAATGTGCGGGTCATTGCGGCCACCAACCGCGACCTGGCGGTGGCGATTCGTGAACGGCGCTTCCGGGAAGACCTTTACTACCGGCTGAATGTGGCCAGCGTCACGCTGCCGCCGCTGCGCCAGCGATGCGAAGATATCCCGGTGCTGGCCACTCACTTCCTGCAGCTCTATGCGCGCCGTCTGGGCCGACCTCAGTTACGTCTCAGTGAAGATGCTGTCGCCACGCTGATGGACTACAGCTGGCCGGGCAACATCCGCGAGCTGGAGAACACCCTGCATAATGCCGTCCTGCTCAGCAAAACCTCGCTGGTCACGCCGCAGCAGCTCCGGCTGAATAACCTCACGGGTAGCGAGTTACCACCGGGAGAGGAGGCGCTGGATCAGTTTTTACGGCAGCAGATGCAGCAGAGCGAAACACCGCTCTATCCCCGGGTGATTGAGGCGCTGATAAAGAATGCGCTGGAACTCACCCAAGGCAATCAACTGCAGGCCGCCGCGCTGCTTGGCATCAGTCGTCATACGCTGCGCACCCAACTGGGCCATCTGGGAGTGATTAAACCGCGCCGCACTTCACTGCGTCAGCGCGACACTTCTCTGAATCAGCAGCCCGAACGGGAGCGGGAACTGCGCATCGGTTATCAGAAATTTGGCAACCTCGGCATCCTGAAAGCGCGCCAGTCACTGGAACAGCAGCTGGCCGATAGAGGCGTCAGCGTGCTGTGGAGTGAGTTTCCTGCGGGTCCGCAGCTTCTGCATGCGCTGAGCCAACAGGAGATCGATTTCGGCACGACCGGTGAAGTTCCCCCCTTGTTTGCGCAGGCCAGCAACAGCCCGATGGTTTATGTGGCCTGGGAACCCGCCGCGCCGCAGAGCGTGGCACTGCTGGTACCGAACAGCAGCCCGGTTCAGCAGATTGGCGATCTCAGAGGAAAACGCATCGCCGTAAATCGTGGTTCCAACGTTCACTATCTGCTGCTGCAGATTCTGGATGAAGCGGGTTTAGGGCTGGATGATGTGCGCATCGTCTATGCACCGCCCAAATATCCGCTGACGCCCAGCGATCTCAACGCAGTGGATGCCTGGATGATGTGGGATCCGCTGCTCAGCGATGCAGAGAACAGCGGACAGTTCAGGGTGATCGCTGATGGCACCGGCCGGGTCAATAATCATCAGTTTTACCTTGCCGAACGCGGGTTCGCCGCGCAGTCGGGCGATCTGCTGCAGGTTCTGCTCACCGCGCTGGAGCAGACTGGCCGCTACATCGATGCACACCGTGCTGAAGCCGCTGCGTTGCTCTCCACCGAACTCGGGATATCAGCGCCTTCACTGATGCATGCCTTAGCGCGGCGCAGCCACCAGACCCAGCGCATGAACTTAGCCATCATTCGGGAACAGCAGACCATCGCTGACCGCTTCTATGCACTGGGGCTATTGAGTCGCGCCATTCGGGTACGTGAGTCGGTCTGGCATCCATAGCGTTTTTTTCGCTAAGCATCGAACATTTGATCGCTAAGCGCTTCAACCTGCGTTTGTTATGTTGCGCTGACAACAACCAGACTCAGGAATGAGAGATGAAAAGAGTTTTGCTTAGCGCAATGATTATTGCCGCCCAGGCGGGATTAGCGTTCAACACCCAGGCTGCAGCAGAGAAGCCCGAAACAGTTAACATTGGTTTTCAGAAAGCCAATATCTTTGCCCTGTTGAAATATCGCGGCACGCTGGATCAGGAATTTAAAAAACAGGGGATTGCGGTTCACTGGATTGAGTTCCCGGCCGGGCCGCAGATGCTGGAAGGCCTGAACATCGGCAGTATCGATCTGGCCGCAACCGGCGACGCGCCACCGACTTTTGCTCAGGCCGCACAGGCCGATCTGGTTTATCTGGCACATTCTCCCGCCAACCCCAAAACTGAGGCGATTGTGGTGCCCGCCGACTCCCCCATTAAAAGCGTGGCGGATCTCAAAGGCAAACGCGTGGCGCTGAATAAAGGCTCTGACGTTAACTATCTGCTGGTCACTGCGCTGGAACAGGCGGGGCTGAGCTATAAAGACATTACACCGGTATATCTGCCACCCGCCGATGCGCGTGCCGCTTTCCAGCGCGGTGCGGTGGATGCCTGGGTAATCTGGGATCCTTACTACGCAGAAGTTGAAACCAACGCCCACGCGCGGCTGATTAAAAATGCCGAAGGCCTGGTGCCACACTACACCTTCTATCTTGCCAGCCGTAAGTTTGCGGAAACCTGGCCGCAAATCGCCAGCCAGGTGGTGGATGAGCTTGGGTCGCTAAGTACCTGGGCCAATCAACATCAGGAAGAGGCGGCAAAAATCATGTCCACCTCAACCGGTCTGCCGCAGCCAATCTGGCAACGGGCGCTGGCAAGGATGCCGTTCGGGGCTGAGCGGATGACACCTGAAGTCTTCACGCAGCAGCAGGCTCTGGCCGATAAGTTTACCCAGATTGGTCTGTTACCAGTGAAGGTCGATATCCGCAGTGCAACCTGGTCGCTGGATAAGAAATAGGGGGAGGCGGGCGGCGGCTGATTAGGGGAACCTTCGCCTGACGGCTGATAACGCCATCGCCTGGAGTTAATGTAAGTGCAGGCGGATTAGCGTGACGTGTTATCCGCGCATCAGCCTGGGCAGATAAGGTCCTGTCACCGACGTTCAGCTCATCCTCGCTGAAAACGGTTTAAAGTCCTGATGGTGCTGTAAGAAAGATGCCCTTTACGTTAGTAAAGGGCATCGATTAACCTGTATTAAGAACATATTTCCTGAGGCTCCGAAAAAAATCATCTATTTCAGTCTGTATTTCAGACAGATAGCTTCGTTACTTCGCTATTTTTTCTTGTATACATCAGCGGTACCTTTAATTTTGTTATTCGTATTGGCTGAGGTCAGCACGAACACATCGCCGCCTTTTTTATCGGCCATTTCTGATAGCTCCGCTTTTGCATCTGAAGGGCTGGTCTCACCTGATGTTGAGATATCGCCTATCTTTTCATACTGATCCTTCACTTTCATAAAATCATTCTTTGACATCATTTCGGCAGCAAATGAGCCAAACGATAAAGAGCAAATAACCACACCAAAAATTAATTTTTTCATATGCGTATCCTCGGAATGTTATAAAAGACGATTAGCATTCGTAACTACATTTAAAACATAGCATATTCAATGCAAACAGCTATTTCAAAAGCTTATTTACGATCCTGTTTTGTGATAACCGATCAGTAATTTAATTAACCACCCATCGTGTTTTCAGGGTAATTTCAAATCAGGGCTTATTACAAAGTCAGGCCGCTCATAACTGTTCTGATTAACTTCTTCTGAAAGGGGGCAAACGGTTAATCGATGGAAAGTTAAGGATATATTTATCATCATCAGTGATCCAGGTAGAGGTAATGCACCCAGCTGGTCATTCTCAGCAAAATTTTACGCATGACCGAAACATGCGTGAAGTGGTCAGAATAGACCGCAACCTGAGCAAATATGCCGTCTGGCAATGCATCAACGTCCTGATTTGGGTTTAATTCAATTATGGCTAATACGCCGTCAGAACCTGAAGCAAGGCTCAGTGATTGCACCGTTCCCTGTGCCTGATAAGCTCCGCCAGGAACCACTGGCAAAACTCTGAGCAGTTTTCCTGAGAATACCTGTCCCGGAAGGGCATTAAAAACGACCTCTGCTTCATCTCCCGCCGTGAGGCGAAGCAGGGAATTTTGTCTGAACTGAGCAATGATCTGACGTTTTTGTACAGGAATGAATATCATGACCGGGCGCAGCGGCAGGGCGGCTGCGTAGCTTCCGGGACGGATTAAGACCTGAGTGACATAACCATCACTGGGTGCGCGAACAACCGTCTGATCCAGGTTATACCGGGCTTCTGCTAATTGCGCGCGCAGACTGGCTATCTGGGATTGTTCTCCTCCTGATACACTGGTCAACTGGCTTCTGAGCTGCTCCTGTTCCGCCAGAGAACCTTTTACCAGGGCATCCTGCGCCAGAAATGCCTGCCTGGCATTATCAATGTCACGTTCGGAGAATGGATTGACTTTCGCCTTACTGCCTTTGAGATAGCGTTGATAGTCCAGAAATAATCTATCCCGCTCAGCAGATACATGGGTTGTGTAGGCAACGGCTTCGCTTAATTGTCCTTTCATCGCTTCAATATTGTTAATAGCGGTGCTCAGGTCGGCTTGTAATCTTTCGACGCGGACCTGATAACGTGTCTGATCCAGGGTGAAGAGCATTTCTCCCTTTCTAATAAGCACTTCTTTTTTATCAGTAACTTCATTTACGACGCCGGTCACTTGTGGAGTAACAGGAATCGCGACAACCGCTTTTTGTGCCAGTGACGTATAGGGATGGTTATAATTCATTAGCAGAATTAGCGCACTGACCAGAAAAACGCCACCGAGGGCCGCTGTTGGCACTGTCCATTTATTGACGGGTATGCGAAATATTTTAAAAACAGCCCAGGCTATCGCAACGTAGCTTAAAATAATGAGCAGATCCATATCATCGCTCCGGTCGCAGCGGTTTCGAATCAGCCTGTAAACGCTCCAGTTCTGCTACGCGCTGCTGCAGTTCCAGTAATGAAGTGTACTGGTTCTGCATACCCCAACCACGATCCGGACGATAAAGAGTGGCCCAGATCCACAGGAAAGGCCATATGACATGCAGTGTAAACAAACTTACCCAACCTGCGACGTGAATTGCATCGGCATGAGGATGATTACGGGACTTTGCGATTAAATAGGGAATATCATGAAGAACGATAATTCCATAAAAAATAATTATGAAAACGAAGATCAGCATACCCAAAGCAAAATAGTTAAGGAACATAGGTGCCTCTGCTAAATTGGAATGCGAAGTGAAATTAGAACGTCTGCAAGAATGTTTCTATTCGTAAAAGAGTTAACCTGACACACCTTGTTGACAGACGCAATACCAGAAAGTCATGCAGCGCTCAGGGATTTGAGGCACTTCAGCGAGGACGTAGTTGGGCAATACTGTTCATTGGTGATGATTTTAGTGGATTTATTACACTTTAAACGCAGGATTATTCCTCTTTATTTTGAGTCGTTAACCTCCATGATATTGGTAACTGATTGATTTGATTTTATTAAAATAACATGACACGTTGATCACAGATTTGTATTTCTAAAGCTTTATTTAAAAAAATATCTTTATACTTATTAACTATCCTGTCCCGACGTTGTTGCGAATTATCCGATCCATTATTTACTGGAAAATAATAGATCTCCGTTTGATAGTAGATTTTATGATCCTGACTTATTGAAATTTAACGCTTAATGATGAGATTAACTATCATGGCCTCAGGAAAGACCAGCGAATACATAGCCCTGAGATCGAATCCTTCTTCAACAGAACGCCCTGAAAAGTTCAGGTTACTCTGTTCATACACGAGTCCATACTTTGTCGGATAAGCCTGATAGTGCTCATGTAAACCCCAACAAAAGATGGTCTTCTGTCTGGATCATTCCCTTTGTCACGCTGCTCATCGGTGCCTTTTTATTGTATTACCATAAAAGCCAGCAGGGACCTCTGGTGATTCTGATGACCGAAAACGCACAGGGGATTAAGGCAGGTAAAACCGTAATAAAAAACCGCAACATTGATGTGGGTGTCGTTGAAAGTACCGAGCTTACTGACGATCTTAAGCACGTCGAGATCAAGGTTCGCATGCACACTGGTATGCAAAAACTATTGAACGGCAATAGCGCTTTTTGGGTGGTCAGGCCTGAAATTGGATTCGAGGGGATAACGGGCTTAAGTACCTTGTTCTCAGGCGCCTATATAGCCTTACAGCCAGGTTCTCCGGGGCCAGCGCCGGAACGCTATCGGCTGTCAGATGCGCCTCCCCAGGCCTCACCGAATGCAAACGGGATCAGAATCACGCTTAATAGTCGTGAAGCGGGGCAACTCATGCCGGGCTACCCGGTACTGTTTCGCGGCCTGCGTGTCGGGTCAGTCGAGAACAGCCGGTTTGATATGGAAAAAAGGATGATGCGTTATCAGGTTTTTATCGCTTCGCCCTTTGATCAGCTTGTCACCTCAAACGTTCGTTTCTGGAAGAATAGTGGGATTGCTGTGGATTTATCCTCATCCGGGATGCGCGTGGAGATGGGCTCCATCACCACATTATTAAGTGGCGGGGTCAGTTTTGACCTGCCTGAAGGCGTGGCCCTGAGCCAGCAGGTTAAGGGCGTAGCAACTTATACTCTTTATGACGATCTGCGAAGCATCGCGAATTCTCGTTATACCGAACACCTCGACTTCGTGATGTTCTTTTCCGATTCTGTTCGCGGACTTCAGGCAGGCGCGCCTGTCGAGTTTCGTGGAATACGCCTGGGGACGGTTGCTCAGGTTGCTTTTAACTCGCCAGAGATAACCCAGAATTTTCGCAGCCATTATCAGGTTCCCGTACTGATTCACATTGAACCCCAGAGATTCATGAGCGGTATGAGGCAAGACTTTGACCTGGAGAAAAAGTTACAGCTGGGTAAAAAACAGGGGTTAAGAGGCTCGCTGAAAACAGGCAGTCTGCTTTCTGGTTCGCTGTTTATCGACTTAGACTATTATGCAAATGTTGAACCAGACAAAGGACCGGATATCGTCGCGGGTTACAAAGTCATCCCCACAACGCCTGGTGGTTTAAACCAGATACAGCAAAAGATTATGGCTATAGTGGATAAGATGAACAGCCTTCCGCTTCGGCCACTGATTTCAGTTGCGACCGGTACGCTAAAACAAAGTCAGCGCACCATGACAGAAATACAAAAATCGCTCAGGCATATTGATGGATTTATCAGCAGCCCTGCAATGAAAACACTGTCTGAGGATATGCAGCAAAGCCTGCAACAGCTCAGCCGCAGCATAAAAGGTATTCAGCCTGGATCGCCCGTATATCAAAAATTGACGGGGGATATGCAGCGTCTGGACCTTATGCTCAGAGAATTGCAGCCGCTTCTCAAGACCTTAGATAAGAAGAGCAACGCGCTGATTATTCAGGATGCTGCAACTGACGATCCTGTTCCTGTCGGCGCGAAAAAGAGAAATGAAAAATAATCCCATCTTCCGGCATTTCAAATAGCTCATTCAGCTTTTGCAGTTCATCAAACATAGCCATTTGTATCTATTGAAAGAGACTGGTTATCAGGTCTTCAGGCTGCTACTATAAAGACCTGTTAAGCAGTCCTGGAGGCTCTATGCCAAACATTATTTTAAGCGATACCAGTGCCAGCGTAAGCGAACTGAAGAAAAACCCGATGGCCACGGTTAGTGCAGGTGACGGTTATCCTGTCGCCATTCTTAACCGCAACCAGCCTGCATTCTATTGCGTCCCGGCTGAGCTTTATGAACAAATGCTTGATGCCCTTGACGATCAGGAACTGGTTAAGCTGGTCAGTGAACGCAGCGGCCAGCGTCTGCTTGATGTCGATTTGGATGCGCTTTTGTGAGTTATACCGTCAAATTCAGGGAAGAGGCTTTTAAAGAGTGGCAGAAGCTGGACAAATCTCTCCAGCAGCAGTTTGCCAAAAAACTGAAGAAATGTTGTGATAATCCCCATATTCCTTCTGCCAGACTACGTGGGATTAAAGACTGCTATAAAATCAAACTCAGAGCGTCCGGGTTTCGCCTGGTTTATCAGGTAATAGACGACCAGCTGGTGATTGCCGTTGTTGCTGTGGGTAAACGCGAGCGCAGCGATGTTTATCATCTTGCCAGTGAAAGGATGCGGTAGGGAGGGCGGATTTGGCCGTACACACCTATTTTTGACAGGGCTACAAATCTTATCAGGATTTACTACTAATAAGGGTCAGGAGGATGTTGGCATCAAAAACGTATATTGTGTTGGCAGAGATGAAAACGTTAGCTACGGTCTGTTTTGATACGCCGTAAAACCCGAAAAAGCTGGAACACATGACAAATTCCTTCCTGGCTGTGCGATGACTTAGGTGTAATATTATCAATAATTTGTAGGGGAATCTCACGTATGACATCTAATAGTAGTCGGGTCAATGTGGGGAAAACCGGGATCGATAACCGGACCACTTTTTGTTATATCTTGTGGTGTTCCCTGGAGCATTTTAAGGATGAAAAGCAATGATAGTAAGTGAAGATGCCCTGCTGCGCTCAGGCTTTAGCTCCGCAGACCTGCGAAAAGTCAAAAACAACCTGGAAAGTTATGGCGGTTCCCTGGGGGATGCCATTCAGGATCTGTCCAGACGCTTCACAATAGCGCTGACCGTTGTGCTGTGTTGTCTTGCTATCTTTATTTTTTTGCTCTTTGCTGGCTCCAGCGAGATCGTTTTTTCCGGCGGAATTGCGCTGCTCTGCGGTTGTGCGGTTGCCATTTTTGTACAACCGCCTGTGTTGTCTTATAAGTCCTGGCGATACCAGAGAGCGAACAGAAATTAGCGACTCTGCTGATCGGTCGTGAGAAGGTCAAAAACTACTTTCGCTTTGACGCCATAGTCCACGATTTTCATCGTTAATTTTGGTCTGCTCATGGTGTCAACTTTCCGGTAATAATCACGGGGCAACCACCGGAACAGATGCCACGCGCCGGGTTTTCTTGCCAGACCAAAAACACTGTAAACGCTGGCGCTCAGTGTAGCCGCATTGTAAAGTGCCATTCCTGTATTCGGGCTGAATCCCATGAACTGCGCAGCCTCTATTACCCCATCTGCAAAAATTCCTTCAGAGTGCGACTCTTTGCCGTAACGGAGATGACTGACTTCCTTCGATATGCCATTTACGCCGTCAATGAACAGCGTGGCACCGGCTAGT
>NZ_BCZA01000009.1 GCF_001598475.1 Pantoea agglomerans NBRC 102470 | reverse complement strand
TCGCTCGGCCCGCGCGATTACGCACCTCATCCATGAGGTGCGCCCGTTGCCGGGCCAACGCTTCGCGTTGTTCAAAAACGCTCCCGGCGTTTTTGTCCCTGGCGCGGGACGCTTTCCTCCTCTGACCCAATTTCCTGCGCATTGAGCTTCTTCGTTGTTGTCAGATTCACCCTACTTTGGATCTGGCCGGCGTCTGAAACCAGCCTGCTTTTTCCTCTTAACCTGAACGCCGCAGCAGCCAGATAAAGTAAGGCGCGCCTAAAAAGGTCGCCATCAGCCCGGCTGGGATCTGATCCGGGAATGCCAGCATTCGTCCGCACCAGTCAGCCAGCACCATCAATCCCGCCCCCAGTAATCCTGACAGCAGCAGTTGCGGCAACGCCCGCCGGAATCCCAGCATGCGCGCCATATGGGGCGCCATTAGTCCGACAAAACTCAGCGGGCCGATAGTCAGTGTCGCGCTGGCGGTCAGCGCGGCCGCCAGCAGCAGCAGACTCAGCCGCGCAGGCGTCAACGCCATACCGGCCGAGCGTGCGGTAGCGCTTCCCAGCGGCAGCAGCGTCAGCCAGCGACTGGCCAGCGGTGCCAGCGACACCAGCACCAGCGCGCAGATTGCGCTCTGAACCGCCTGAGTGCCGCTGATGTTATAGGTCGAGCCGGAGATCCAGCTTAGCAGCCCGCCCATACGCGGATCGCCACTCGCCAGCAGTAGCATCAGCAGGGTGACAAAGGCGCTGTTAAGCGCCATGCCCGCCAGCAGCATTCGTTCCGGCGAGAAGCCGCCCCGACTGGCTACCGCCATGATCACCAGCAGCGTCAGCGCCGCGCCCAGCGCACCGGCGGGCAGCAGCCAGGCCAGCGCATCGCCCGGCACAAAGAACATCATCATCACCACGCCAAAAGCGGCACCCGAACTGATGCCCAGCACTTCCGGGCTGGCCATGGGATTGCCGGTCAGCCGCTGAATCAGACTCCCCGCCACGCCCAGCATCAGGCCGGTCACCAGCGCGGCCAGCACGCGCGGTGCGCGCCACGGCAGCAGCGATTGCAGCATCTCACCCGCTGACCAGACCCAGCCCTGCGCATCACGGCCAAACGCCAGACCACCCCACCCCAGCAGCGCCAGGATGGCAAGTCCGGTCAGCGCCCAGCGCAGCAGGTTCTGTCGCTCGGCGGGCACCTTATCACCCTGATTCAGCGCGGGCGGCACCGAACCGGTGCGCAGTCGCGGCAGCAGCCACAGCAGAATCGGTACGCCGAGCAGCGCCGTGGCGGTGCCGGTCGGGATATCGCGCCAGTGAGTGCTGAGCCACAACACGCAACTGTCCGCCAGCCACAGCAGCAGCGCGCCAGTCAGCGGAGCCAGCAGCATCCGGGTGATGAGCCGTCGTCCACCCAGCAGCTTCGCCAGCAGCGGCGCAAACAGCCCGATAAAGCCGATGATACCGGCGACGTTGACCAGCTGTGCGCTGAGCAGGATCGCCAGCCCGAGGCCACCGACACGCGCCACGGAGAGCGCAAGGCCAAGGTTTTTCGCTACGCCATCATCCAGCCCCATCAGCGTCAGCGGACGCAGCAGCGCCAGCGCCAGCACAAACGCCAGCAGCAGGCGCGGCCAGAGTTGCTGCACATTTTCCCAGCTCATCTGATTCAGCGCGCCGGTGCTCCACAGAAACATGTTCTGCAGCTGATCGTGATTGAAGATAGCGAAGATTTGATTCACCGCGCCGCTGTAGAGGCTCAGCACCAGCCCGGCCAGAATCAGCGTTACCGGCGACAGACGTTTGCCCCAGGCCACGCCAAACACCAGCGCGCCCACCAGCAGCGCGCCACTGAGCGCGGCAAACTGCTGTGTCAGCGCCCCGCCCGGCAGATGCCACAGCGTCGCCACGGTAATGCCCAGCTGTGCGCCGGAAGAGACGCCCAGCGTGGTTGGCTCCGCCAGCGGATTACGCAATATCTGCTGAAACAGCAGACCGGCTAAGCCCAGCCCGGCACCCACCAGCAGCGCCAGTACCGTGCGCGGCAGCAGGCTGTAGTGAAACACCATCTGCGGCAGGCTATCGACCACCGGTGACCAGAGTGCCTGCCACCATTCAGCCTGTGGCAACGCCTGATGCAGATTGACCAGCGTCAGGCTGAGCGCCAGCAGAAACAGCAGGCTGAGGAGGCCTGCGGGAAACAGAGCATGGCGCATCAGTGCGTCTCCAGCGCGCGTTCCAGCACGCGAACAAAGTGCAGCGCCGAGAGCGTCGCACCGTAATACCAGACGGCCGGGACGCGCTGAAAGCGTCCGGTGCGAACAAACGGCAGCGACTGCCACAGCGGGCTGCGCATCAGTTGCTGCATCTCCGCATCGTTATCATGATCAAAGCAGATGACATCCACATCCCCGACCTGCGCCAGCTTTTCAATGCCGATCACCGCGCTGCCCCAGAAATTTGTTTCGCCCTGCCAGCCATTTTTCAGGCCCAGCAGAGTCATCACTTCCAGAAACAGACTGTTTTTGCCGAAGGTAATGGCGTGACGACTGTCGAGCAGCGACATCAGCAGGATAGTGCGTCCGGCATAGGGCGCCAGCCGCTGGCGCGCCGCCGCCAGCTGATCATCGACCTCGCGCAGATGCTGTTCCGCTCGCGCGCTTAATCCAAGGCGCGCCGCCAGCTGACGCAGCGATGCGCGCGCGGCAGTGAGAGGTTTCCCGTCGCCGCTGTGGAGGTCGAAGCCCATAATGGGCGCGATGCGCGTCAGTTTCTCTTTAGGCGGGCCGTAGCCGTTGGAGCAGAGGATCAGCGACGGCTGCATTTGCGCCATCAGCTCAAGATTGGGTTCGGTGCGCAGACCTACATCGATCACGCCTTCAGGCAGCGGCGGCTCCCCTACCCAGATGTTGTAGTTGTGCAGATCGGCCACGCCCCAGGGCGTGACGCCTAGTGCTATCAGCAGTTCGGTGGGTAACCACTCCAGTGCAATAATCCGACCCGGATTTGGCGTGGCGGCACGCAGGGGAAGCGCACAAAACAGCGGAGAGACTGCCAGCGCCAGCATCAGTCGGCGGCGATTAAAATCGGGCATGATCCTCTCCTTAACAGACAAAACTGACCGGCGCGCCACCCTGCGGGTGCGGTAAAATGCCCATCGGAATGCCATAAATTCCACCGAGCACCTCAGGCTGCATAATCGCCTCTGCGTCACCTTCGGCAATCATCGCGCCCTGACGCAGCGCCACCAGATGGTCGCAGTAGCGTGCTGCCATATTGATATCATGCAGCACCGCAATCACGGTTAAGCCGCGCTGCTGGCTCAGCGCTTTTATCAGCGCCAGCACCTCAACCTGATGGGCAATATCCAGCGCCGACGTCGGTTCATCCAGCAGCAGACAGCGGCTGTTCTGCGCCACCATCATCGCCAGCCAGGCGCGCTGACGCTCGCCGCCCGACAGGCTATCTACCAGCCGTCCGGCAAAGGCGTTAAGTCCGACCTGGGCAATCGCATCCTCTACCCGGTCGCGATCTTCCTGACCAAAGCGCCCCAGCGCGCCGTGCCAGGGATAGCGGCCAATCGCCACCAGTTCACGCACCGTCATCCCTTCGGCTGCCGGTAACTGCTGCGGCAGATAGGCTACCTGACGGGCAAAGGCTTTGCTGTTCCAGCGCCCGACGGGCTGCTGATTCAACAGCACCTCCCCGCTGCTGGCCGCGTGGTGACGACCCAGCATTTTTAACAGTGTTGATTTGCCCGAGCCGTTGTGACCGATCAGCCCGGTCACTTTTCCCGGCGGAAAGGTCAGCGACAGTGGCTGAAGGAGAGTCCGGCCCGGCACTTCAAAACTGGCGTTTTTCAGCGTAAAGGTCGCCTCTTCTGCGTGCGGATGCGGCATGGTTATCCCTGTGAACGGGCGCCGAAGCGCCCGGTTAAATCAGAATCTGAAGGTCGCGGTGCCGACAATCTGGCGCTCCGCACCCCAGTAGCAGGCGTATTCACGGTAGCAGCTGGCGACGTAGTCGCGGTCAAACAGATTGTTGACGTTGACGCCCACTGTCGAACCCGGCAAACCGAAACGACCCAGATCATATTTCAGCGCCGCATCCACCGTGGTGTAACCGGCAACTTTAAAGTTCTGGTTCTGCTCAGTGCCAGTGCTGTAAAGGCCCTGACTCTCACCGACATAACGCACACCCGCGCCCAGCGTTACGCCCGAAAGGGCTGTCTCGTGGAAGGTGTAGTCGCTCCACAGTGAGGCCATGTGCTTCGGCACCTGCACCGGCGTTTTGCCTTTGAGCTGGGTGTCTTCGGTATATTCCGCATCGGTGTAGGTGTAGGACGCCGTCAGGTTAACGTTGGCATTCAGCGCCGCTTTAGCTTCCAGCTCTACGCCCCGTGACCGGATTTCACCGCTCTGAACGCTGAAAAGAGTTCTGTCAGGATCGGGATCGGCAGTCAGGTTTTTGGTTTTGGTCAGCTGATAAAGCGCTGCGGTGAGCACCACCGGACGATCTTTCGGCACATATTTCACGCCCGCTTCATACTGCTTAGCGCGTGACGGATCAAATGCCTGACCGTCATAGGTCGCACCCGCATTCGGAATAAAAGCTTCGCTGTAGCTGAAGTAAGGCGCGATGCCGTTATCAAACACATAGTTCAGGCCGCCGCGCCAGGTAAAGGCCTGATCGTTCTGGCGATCAACGCTATCCGCCACCCGATCGTAAACCGAGTTCATGGCATAGTCGTAGCGGCCACCCAGCGTCAGCACCCAGCGGTTCCACTCCATCTGGTCCTGAGCATAGAGGCCGGTCTGACGCTGTTTGTTGAGATGCTGATAAGGATCGGCAAATGGCGTTACGCTGTTATCACCATATTGCGGATTAACCGCATTCAGGCTGGAGGCAGTGCCAAACTGTGCGTCGATATCATTGCGGGTACGCTGGAAGTCCACGCCCAGCAGCAGCGTATGATCAACCTGGCCGGTGGCGAATTTCGCCTGCGCCTGGGTATCGACCGCCAGTTGGTTGAGCTTCTCTTCTGAAACCGCCGAACCGCGCGTGATTTCCTGAGTCGCCGGCAGGAAACCATTGCCGTAAATGCTGCGGTAATCGGTGCGCAGGTCGGCATAACGCAGGTTCTGGCGCAGCGTCCAGGTGTCGTTAAAGCTGTGCTCGGCGTTATAACCGACCATTTTGGTGTTGCGTGAAATCTTGTTGCTCTGCTCGCCTTCATCAAAGTTGGTCGGCAGTTTGTACTGGCTGCCATCGGCGCGGGTGATCGGTACCACCGAGCCCTGACGCGGCAGCCAGCCGTAATAACCGGTTTCTGGCTCGTTCTGGAAATAGGTCAGCAGGTCAATGCGGGTGCGATCGTCGGGACGCCAGCTGAAAGCCGGTGCGATGGTGTAGCGCTTCTCTTTGTTCATCGCCTGCTGCGCATCCTGACTGCGCGCCTGGCCGGTCAGGCGATAGCTGTAGACGCCGTCGTCGTCCAGCGCGCCGCCAAAGTCAAAGCCGGTCGAGAAGAGGTTATCGTTGCCCATCTGGAACTGCACTTCGCGCAGGGTTTCCTGGGTCGGACGCTTACTCACCAGCGAGACCACGCCGCCGGGATTGCTCTTACCGTAGAGCACCGAAACCGGGCCGCGCAGCAGTTCAGCGCGTTCCAGGAAGTAAGGATCGATGGCAAACTCAGAGTAGTTATCACCCTGCAGTTTCAGACCATCCAGATACTGATTGGTGTTGGTTTCGCTGAAACCGCGAATCGACAGCGCATCAATCACGTCTGAGCTGCCCCGGTTACCGGTCAGCACGCCAGGCGTGTAGTTAAACGCCCCTTTCACGCTGGTTACGTTACGCATCTCCATCTCTTCACGGGTGACCACGGAGATGGACTGCGGATTTTTTTCAATGGGGGTATCAGTTTTGGTCCCGGTGGCGCTGCGTTTCGCTGCCACGGTGGGTGCTGGTCCCCAGGCGCTTTCCGCCTCGACGCCGCTGCCGCCATCAGCCGAGACGACCATCGTCTCCGCCTGCGCGGCGTAAAGAGAGGAGCTCAGGCTCAGTGAGATCATGATGCCCAGAAGCGGTCGGGAAAATGTTTTTTTGGTGTTGTCAGAAAAAGTCGTTCGCGCATTCATAAAAGTGTCTCTTAACAATAGGCTCAGGCAGGCGAATCGAAACGATAATGATTATTATAACGCTTAGATAATATGCGAAATTCAGCAGGCACTGCAAGCAGAAATCCCAGTAGTGACGCCGTTTGCAGGCCGATTGACGCGTATTGATCAGGAACAAAAAAAGGGCGCCGAAGCGCCCTTTTTAACCTGTCTGACTGATTTATTTGCCAAACATATCTTTTATCCACCCTGCTACGCCGTCGCTATCTTTCTGCTCCTGCTGTTGCTGGGCCGGTTGTTGCGGCTGCTGCTGTTGCTGTTGTTGCTGCTGCTGATCGAAGAGCTGTTGTTGCTGCTGAACCTGCTGCTGCTGTTGCTGACACAGCGCATTCGGATCCAGCGCCCACACTGGCAGAGAACGCCAGGTGCTGCTGCCCGTGCCGCAGACAAAGTTACCGGCAGAATCCACATTCATCAGCGACACATCTTCCGGCGGCGTCAGCTGTAACGGCATCGGGGCCTGAATGTCCAGGTAGCGACGGTAGAGCTGCATCGCGCCGCTGGCACCATAGAGTTTGGTCGGCTGGTTGTTATCGCGTCCCACCCAGGTGATCGCCACTTCTTTGCCATCAATACCGGCAAACCAGCTGTCCACCAGATCGTTGGTAGTACCGGTTTTGCCCGCCAGATGCGCATTCGGGAAACGCGCGCCCAGCGCACGGGCGGTACCGTGGTCAGCTACCTGTTGCATGGTGTAGAGCGTCAGATAAGCGGCCTGCGCCGGCTCAACACGCTGCGCCTGCGGATAGCTCTGATAGAGCACGCTGCCATCTTCCGCAATCACCGAACGCACCGCTGACAGCGACGCGCGGTTGCCGCCGCTGGCAATCGACTGGAACGCCTGAGCCACTTCAACCGGCGTCAGGTTTAAGGCACCCAGCAGCATCGATGGCACCGGATGCAGCTGCTCTTTCGGCACGCCCAGCTTGTTCCAGGTATCCACCACCGCATCCAGCCCCAGCGTCATGCCGAGGTTTACGGTCGGCACGTTCATTGAGTTGGTCAGCGCATCCACCAGCATCACTTTGCCGCTGAAGCGACGATCGTCGTTCATCGGTTTCCAGATGCTGCCGTTTGGCTGTTTCAGCGCAATCGGTTCATCGGCGATCCAGCTGTTCAGCCGGTAGCTGTTTGGCTGACTCAGCGCGGTCAGGTAAGTCGCCGGTTTCGCCAGTGAGCCGATAGAGCGGCGTGCCTGCAGCGCACGGTTGTAACCCGCATACTGTGGATCGGCACCGCCGACCATGGCGCGGACTTCACCGCTGAAACGGTCAACCACCACCATCGCGGTTTCCAGATCTTTCAGACCACGCTGTTTTTTCAGCGTCGGAATGCCATCGATCACCGCCTTTTCGGCCGCATCCTGCGACACCGGATCCAGCGTGGTGAAGATTTTCACCCCGGAGAGATCTTTCACCTTGTCGCCCAGTTTCGCCTGAAGCTCGTTACGCACCATCTGCATAAAGGCCGGCTGCGGCGTAATCACGCCGCCTTTTGGCTGCACGCCCAGCGGACGGGCCGACAGCATGTCATACAGCTCCTGGTCGATCACTTTCTGCTGCTGCAACAGGCGCAGCACGAGGTTGCGTCGTTCCAGCGCCAGTTTCGGGTTACGCCACGGATTATAGAGCGACGCGCCTTTCACCATGCCGACCAGCATCGCCTGCTGATCCAGACTCAGCTCATCAACCGGACGGCCAAAGTAGTAGAGGCTGGCCAGCGGGAAACCGCGGATCTGATCGCTGCCAGCCTGACCGAGATAGACCTCGTTCAGGTAGAGCTCCAGGATGCGATCTTTGCTGTAGCGCGCATCCATGATCACCGCCATGTAGGCTTCACGCGCTTTACGCCACAGCGAACGCTCGTTGGTGAGGAACAGGTTCTTCACCAGCTGCTGCGTCAGCGTACTGCCGCCCTGCACCGCTTTCCCGGCCGTGATGTTCGCCAGGAAGGCGCGGCCGATGGAGTAAGGGCTGATGCCATCATGCTCATAGAAATGGCGATCTTCGGTGGCGATCAGCGTATCGACCAGCAGATCCGGGAAACCGGCGCGCGGTACGAAGAGTCGCTGTTCACCGTTCGGCGACTGCAGCATGGTGATCAGGCGCGGATCGAGGCGGAAAAAGCCAAAATCACGACCGGTTTCAAGGTTTTTAATCTCGCTCAGCTCATCTTTACTGAAGCTCATGCGCGCGTGGATCTGCCCCTCTTTACTGTCGGGGAAATCAAACGGGCGACGCAGCAGATCGATGGTGTTGCCCTTCACCGAAAACTCGCCAGGGCGGGTAATACGGGAGACTTCGCGATACTGAGTACCTTCCAGCAGCGCCACCATTTCACTTTTGTTGTAGGCCATGCCGGGTTCCAGGCTGACCATGCGGCCATAGACGGTGGCGGGCAGTTGCCACACTTTACCGTCAATCCGGCTGCGAATTTCCGAGTCGAGGTAGATGCCCCACGCGGCCATGACCACCACAAACACCAGGAACAGTTTGATTACCCATCCCAGCCAACGGCGTTTGCCGCGCGGCGGTTTTCCACCTTTACCTTTACGTGGCACCGGCGCTTCCTCCTCGTCATCATTAAAATCGTCCTGATCGATATCCTGTTCGATATCCCTGCGTCGTCCCCGGCCCGCACTGCTGCGCGGCGGCAACGGTTTACCTTTGCGCCCTATTGGTTCGCGATCGTTCCCAGACATTACTTTTCTTCTCCAGGCAGTGCTTACGGCAGCGCCGCTACTCTAACTGCTTTCTCGCGTGCCGCATGGCAGAACCCTCTGAATTCGATCCAGCGGACTCAACCCTGCGGGGACATTTTTTTGGTTCGCCTTGTTGGCAAGGCGGTGGCCGGATCCTCGGGCCAGGGATGTTTAGGATAACGTCCCTTCATCTCTTTCCTGACCTCCGGCCAGGCACCGCGCCAGAACGCCGCCAGATCGCGGGTGATCTGCAACGGGCGCTGGGCGGGCGATAACAGCTCCAGCACCAGCGGAATTCGTCCTTCCGCCACGGTGGGATTCTGCGCCTCGCCAAACATCTCCTGAATCCTTACCGCCAGCGCGGGCGGCTTCTCCGCATCGTAGCGGATTGGCAGCCGGCTTCCGGTGGGCACAGTGTAATGAGTTGGCAGCACAGTATCCAGCCGCTGACGCTGTGACCATGTGAGTAAATGTAAGAGTGCCGTGGTCAGGTTCACCGCCTGCAGGCTGCGGAGATCGCGTACCGCTGACATCTGCGGCAACAGCCACTGCGGCAGGCTCTCAAGCAGGGTTTCATCGTCGGTCGCGGGCCAGCTCTCTTCCGGCAGCCACCGGGCCGCACACTGGATGCGCAGGCGCAGCTGTTCGGCCTCCGGCGTCCAGCCCAGTACCGACAGACCTTTTTCGGCGATCCAGCGCAGCATGGCCGCGTGCAGCACCTCCGGTTCCGGGCGCGCCATCGGCTGGGTTTTCAGTATCAGCGCGCCAATCTGCTCACGTCTGAAAGCACGCAGCGTGCCTTTCTCTTCGTCCCATTCCACTTCGGTCCGGCGCTCAATCAGGGCGGGCTGCTGCTGGCACAGCGTTTCAATATCGACCGGCAGTGCCAGCAACATCCGGGCATCCGGTGTGGCACTGCCCTGCAACAGAGCAGGCGCAATCAGCCATTCATTACGCGTCAGGCCATCCTGCTCATCGAGTCTGGCGCCCAGCCCGTTGGCCAGCTGATAGCGACCACTCTGATCGCGTCGCCGCGCCAGCCGATCGCCAAAGCCCACCGCCAGCAATCCGGCGAAACGATCTTCATCGATGCGCCCGCCACGGATTTTAAGCCGCTGCTGCCACTGCTGCGCCCGCCGCTGCCATTGCGCCTGCAGCCGATGCAGCGCATCACGCAGGTCGGCGCTGCCGCTGCGGGGAGGATCTTCCAGAATCGCCACCAGCAGCGCGGCGCTGGCGACCGCATCCGGCTCATCGCCTGCGGCACACAGTATGGCGGCGAGTCGGGGATCGCATCCCAGCTGCGCCATGCGCCGTCCCAGCGTGTTGAGCAGGCCGTTGTTGTCCAGTGCTCCCAGTCGGGTCAGCTGCTGCTGCGCCGCATCCAGATTTCTGGCGGGCGGCAGATCCAGCCACTGCAGCTGTTGCGGCTGGGTACAGCCCCACTGCAGCAGATCCAGCCACAGTGACGAGAGATCGCTGTTAACGATTTCCGGTTCGCTCTGCGCCGCCGCTCGTGATGCCTGCTCCTGCGGCACCAGATGCAGGCAGAGCCCCGGCATCAGTCGCCCGGCGCGACCCGCTCGCTGGATCATCGATGCCTGGCTGATTCGCTGGGTCTGCAGACGCGTCACGCCGCTGCGGGCGTCAAACAGAGCGCTGCGTTCCAGCGCACTGTCGACCACCAGCCGAATCCCCTCAATGGTCAGGCTGGTTTCGGCGATATTGGTGGCAAGCACCACTTTGCGGCGGCCGTCGGCGGCAGGCAGAATTGCCCGGCGCTGCGCCGCCAGCGGCAGTGCGCCATAGAGCGGCGTCAGATCAACGTCGTCACTGATGCGTGATTCCAGCTCGCGCTTCACCCGTTCGATCTCCGCCACACCCGGCAGAAACAGCAGCAGCGAACCGCTCTCATCCCGCAGCAGCTGGGCGACTTCACGCGCGACCGCCTCTTCAAAACGCACATTCTGATTCAGTGACGCGTAACGCCGCTCAACCGGATAGCTGCGCCCTTCTGAGACGATCAGTGGCGCATCCGGCAGCAGCGCCGCCAGCCGGGCGTTGTCCAGCGTGGCGGACATCAGCATGATTTTAAGGTCGTCGCGCAGCCCCTGCTGTACATCAAGCAGCAGCGCCAGCGCCAGATCGGCCTGCAGGCTGCGCTCGTGAAATTCATCGAGGATCACCAGCGACACGCCTTCCAGCATCGGGTCGTGCTGAAGCATGCGCGTGAGCATGCCTTCGGTCACCACTTCCAGCCGGGTCTGTGGCCCGACGCAGCTTTCGCCACGCATCCGGAATCCCACCGTGCCACCCGGCTGCTCGCCGAGTTGCTCCGCCAGCCGCTGCGCCACATTACGCGCCGCCAGCCGACGTGGCTCCAGCATGATGATCCGTCCTGGCAGCGCCGCCTGCTGTAACAACTGCAGCGGCAGCCAGGTCGATTTGCCTGCCCCCGTGGGCGCGGCCAGCAGGATTTGTGGGGCGTCACTCAGCGCCGCCAGGATGTCAGGCAGCACCGCGCTGACCGGTAAATCGCTCACAGCAAACTCCGCTTCTGCCTGTGCTAAGATGGCGCGCATTGTAGCATCCATCCGTGATATTTGCCGGAGAGCGCCATGGCGACACAACGCTTATTTTTTGCCATCAGCCTGCCTGACGAGATGCAGCAAGAGCTGGTGCGCTGGCGGGCCGATACCTTTCCTGCGGAGGCGGGCCAGCCGGTGGTCGCGGCGAATCTGCACCTGACGCTGGCGTTTCTGGGTGAAGTTGCGCCGGAAACCTCACAGCGCCTGCAGACGCTGGCCTCCCGTATTGTGCAGCCCGGTTTTGATCTCGACCTTGATGATGCCGGACACTGGCCGCGCCCCGGCGTGGTCTGGCTCGGCTGCCAGCGCGCGCCACGCGGTCTGTTGCAGCTCGCCAGCCTGCTGCGGGCCCAGGCCGCCCGGCATGGCTGTTACCAGAGCCCCCAGCCGTTTCATCCGCACATCACGCTGTTACGCCACGCCACGCAGCCGGTGACGTTACCGCCGCGCGGCTTTCACTGGCGTTTTCGCGTCTCTACCTTTTCTCTGTTCGCCTCTGAATATGCCCGGGGCCGCACCCGCTATCGCGCCCTGGCTAGCTGGCCATTACATTCTCAGGATCCACATGCACTTCTCTCCGCCCCTTAAACCCGCCCGTCTGATTGCCCGTTACAAACGTTTTTTGGCCGATGTGGTGACGCCAGAGGGCGACGTTCTGACGATTCACTGCGCCAATACCGGCGCCATGACCGGCTGCGCCACGCCGGGCGATCGGGTCTGGTATTCGACGTCCGACAGCCTGACGCGCAAATACCCCCACAGCTGGGAGCTGACCGAAACACAACAGGGCCACTGGATCTGCGTGAATACGCTGCGCGCCAACCAACTGGTGGCTGAGGCGCTGGAGCAGGAACGGCTGCCGGCGCTGGCCGGTTATACGCATCGTCAGGCGGAAGTGAGATATGGCACTGAAAAAAGCAGAATTGATTTCCTGCTCAAAGCAGAGGCCCGGCGCAACTGCTATATTGAGGTGAAATCCGTAACCCTTCTACATGAAGGAAAAGGGTATTTTCCGGATGCGGTGACGATTCGAGGACAGAAACACCTGCGTGAACTGGCGACAGTTGCGGCAGAGGGTCATCGGGCCGTTTTGTTGTTTGCCGTTTTGCACTCGGGGATTGAGGACGTTTCTCCGGCACGTCACATTGATGTGGCGTATGCAGAACAACTGGCTCAGGCGCAGCAGGAGGGCGTAGAGGTTTTAGCGTATCAGGCAGACTTATCGGCGGAGGGAATGTTTCTTAAATCGCCGATCAACGTAACCTTGTAATATCTTTTGCAATTTTATGTGTTAAGAATGTTCTGAGCTAAGGGCCAACTACGCTGTTCCTCACAGGCTTGTCAAGGTGTGTTCATGAAGAATTGCCAACCCTGACTGCTTCTGTTATTTATAGCGGCCTGTTTTTTTCCCCAATGGGGGATCGATGTACCCCGCAGACGTCAAATGCAGGCTGGCAGCAAGGCCCCTGCGAGACGAATTTCGAAGGGTATAGTGCGTGTTATCCAGGAGAAGCAACATGCAAGAAGGTCAAAACCGTAAAACATCGTCCCTGAGTATTCTCTCTATTGCTGGCGTCGAACCTTATCAGGTGAAGCCTGGCGAAGAGTATATGAATGATGCGCAGCTGACCCATTTTCGCAAGATTCTGGAAGCCTGGCGTAATCAATTACGGGACGAAGTCGATCGTACCGTTTCTCATATGCAGGATGAAGCCGCTAACTTCCCGGACCCGGTTGACCGTGCCGCGCAGGAAGAGGAGTTCAGCCTGGAGCTGCGTAACCGCGATCGCGAACGTAAACTGATCAAAAAGATCGAGAAGACGCTGAAGAAAGTTGAAGATGACGACTTCGGCTATTGCGATTCCTGTGGCGTTGAGATTGGTATCCGCCGTCTCGAAGCCCGTCCTACTGCCGATCTCTGCATCGACTGTAAGACGTTAGCAGAAATTCGTGAGAAACAAATGGCCGGCTGATGCCGCGTCCAGCCTGTTACCACGCAGTGGAACAACTGCTGTTTTGTCCGCTGCGTGGTCACTTCTGAAACCTATGTCATCCTCCTGTATCGGTCGCTTCGCCCCTTCTCCCTCTGGTGAACTCCACTTCGGATCGCTGATTGCTGCCCTGGGCAGTTACCTGAGCGCGCGTGCGCAAAACGGCGTCTGGCGGGTGAGAATTGAAGATATCGATCCGCCACGGGAAGTACCGGGTGCCGCCAGCCGTATCCTGCATCAGCTGGAGCACTATGGTTTAGAGTGGGATGGCGAGGTTCTGTGGCAGTCACAACGTCATGAGGCCTACCGTGACGCGCTGGCCTGGCTGCAGCAGCATCGTCAGAGCTATTACTGCACCTGCCCCCGGCGTCGCATTCAGCAGATTGGCGGTTTCTATGATGGTTACTGCCGTGAACGGCAACGCGGACCGGAGAATGCCGCGCTGCGTTTACGCCAGCATGCGCCGGTCTTTGCGTTTGACGATCGTCTGCGTGGCCGTGTGGAGGCGGACAGACGTCTGGCACAGGAAGATTTTATTATTCACCGCCGTGATGGCCTGTTTGCCTATAACCTGGCGGTCGTTGTCGATGATCATTTTCAGGGCATTACCGAAGTGGTTCGCGGTGCAGATTTGATTGAGCCGACGGTGCGACAGATTGCGCTCTGCCAGCAATTTGGCTGGCCGGTGCCTGACTGGCTGCATCTGCCGCTGGCGCTTAACCACGATGGTCATAAGTTGTCGAAGCAGAATCATGCACCTGCGCTGCCGGATGGCGATGCCAGACCCCTGTTGGTGGCGGCGTTACGCTTCCTCGGACAGCCGGTTTCAGGCGGCTGGCAGGACTTAACGCAGGACAAACTGCTGTCTGATGCGGTGGCGCAGTGGAATATCGCTTTGATGCCGCAAGAGAACGCCCTGAAACCGGATGCATAGACAACAGCATTCTCAAACGGTTCTCAACAGGCTATGATTAGCCGCTGATTTTACCTACACCCTAATTGCCACTGTCGAGGTGTCCCATTTTTACCCGAGTAGCTAATTTTTGCCGGAAAGTCCTGAAGCGTGATGAAGAGGAAGCCCCAGCAGAGGTTGAACCAGAGCGTCTGATGACCATCATTCCTCGTGAAAGCCATACCATCTCACGTAAAGACATCAGCGAAAATGCCCTCAAAGTGCTCTATCGCCTGAACAAAGCCGGTTATGAAGCCTATCTGGTAGGCGGTGGCGTGCGCGATTTGCTACTGGGGCAAAAACCCAAAGATTTCGACGTGACCACCAATGCCACGCCTGAGCAGATGCGTAAGTTGTTCCGCAACTGTCGCCTGGTTGGCCGTCGTTTCCGTCTGGCGCACGTGATGTTTGGCCCGGAAGTGATCGAAGTCGCCACCTTCCGTGGACATCATCAGGCGGAAGAGCCGGAAGAGGATCGCAACAGCTCGCAGCGTGCCCAGAGCGGTATGCTGCTGCGCGACAACATCTTCGGCTCAATCGAAGATGATGCCCAGCGACGCGATCTCACCATCAACAGCCTCTACTACAGCGTGGCTGATTTCAGCGTGCGTGACTATGTCGGCGGCATCAGCGATCTCGAACAGGGCATCATTCGCCTGATTGGCGATCCGGAAACCCGCTACCGCGAAGATCCGGTCCGCATGCTGCGCGTCGCACGCTTTGCTGCCAAACTCAATATGAGCATTGCGCCGGAAACCGCCGAGCCGATTCCACGTCTGGCCTCGCTGTTGCGTGATATTCCGCCTGCTCGCCTGTTTGAAGAGTCGCTGAAGATGTTGCAGGCTGGCTACGGCTACAGCACATATCTCAAGCTGTGTGAATATCAGCTGTTCCAGCCACTGTTCCCGACGCTGGCGCGCAACTTCACCGAAAACAGCGACAGCCACATGGAGCGGATGCTGGCGCAGGTGCTGAAAAACACCGATAACCGCATTCACAACGACATGCGCGTTAATCCGGCGTTCCTGTTTGCCGCGATGTTCTGGTATCCGCAGCTTGAAACGGCAGAACGCATTGCGCAGGAGAGTGGCCTGACCTACTTCGAAGCTTTTGCGATGGCGATGAACGATACGCTGGACGAAGCCTGCCGTGCGCTGGCGATTCCGAAACGTATTACGTCGCTAATTCGCGATATCTGGCTGCTGCAGTTACGTATGTCCCGCCGTCACGGTAAACGCGCCTGGAAACTGATGGAGCATCCGAAATTCCGCGCCGCTTACGATCTGCTGGCACTGCGTGCAGAAGTGGAAAATAACCCGGAACTGCTGCGCCTGAGCCAGTGGTGGGGTGAATTCCAGGTGGCTGCGCCGCCGCATCAGAAAAACATGCTCAATAACCTGGGTGACGATCCGGTGCCGCGTAATAAATCGCGTCGTCCGCGCCGCCGTCCTTCCGCACCGCGTCGTGACAACCAGAACGTCTCATGACACGGGTTTACCTCGCGTTAGGCAGTAACCTGGCCGATCCGCTGCATCAGGTTGATGCAGCGCTGACCGCACTGGATGCGTTGCCGCAGACGCAACGCATCGCTACCTCGCCGTTCTACCGCACGCCGCCTTATGGCCCGCCCGATCAGCCCGATTTTCTCAATGCCGCCGTGGCGCTGGAGACCGATCTCAGTGCCGAAGCGCTGCTTGACCATACCCAGCGGATCGAGCGGGAGCATGGCCGGGTGCGCAAGGCAGAACGCTGGGGTCCGCGCACGCTGGATATCGATCTGATGCTGTTTGGCGAGGCGCACATCAACACGGAGCGGCTGATTGTGCCGCACTATGATCTGCTGAATCGTGCGTTTATGCTGGTGCCCCTGCTGGCGATTGCGCCAGACGCCCGCCTGCCCGACGGCCGCGCACTCAGCACAATCCTGGCTACCCTCGACAGCAGCAGCATCGTGCTGTGGCACGGCTGAGCAGACAAACGCACATCTCTGATTCCGCTCTTTCACGCTATCCAGTAAACTGCGCCCATCAGAATTCCTGAGTTGAGAGCGCCATGAAACCCACCACGATTTCACATCTGCGTCAGGCGAAAGCCAGCGGTAAAAAATTCGCGACCCTGACCGCCTACGATTTCAGTTTTGCCCGCTTGTTTGCCGATGAAGGCATTCAGGTGCTGCTGGTTGGTGATTCTTTAGGGATGACGGTGCAGGGGCATGATTCCACCCTGCCGGTCACGGTCAGCGACATCGCCTATCACACCGCCGCCGTGCGCCGTGGCGCACCACAGGCACTGCTGCTCGCCGACCTGCCGTTTATGAGTTATGCCACGCCACAGCAGACCTTTGACAACGCCGCGCAGCTGATGCGTGCCGGTGCTAACATGGTGAAGCTGGAAGGCGGCAGCTGGCTGGCTGAGACCGTGCAGATGCTGACCGAGCGGGCCGTTCCGGTATGTGGTCATCTGGGCCTGACACCGCAGTCGGTCAATATCTTTGGCGGCTATAAAGTGCAGGGCCGGGATGAAGCCGGTGCAGAGCAGTTGCTGGCCGATGCGCTGGCGCTGGAAGCCGCAGGTGCACAGCTGATGGTGCTGGAGTGTGTGCCGGTGTCGGTAGCGCAGCGGATTACCGACGCGCTCACCATCCCGGTGATCGGTATCGGTGCCGGCAATGTCACCGATGGTCAGATTCTGGTGATGCATGACGCGCTGGGCGTGACCGGCGGCCACATTCCCAAATTTGCCAAAAATTTCCTGGCGGAGACCGGCGATGTTCGCGCGGCGATTCGCCACTATATCGCCGAAGTCGAGGCCGGAACCTATCCGGCGGCAGAGCACAGTTTCCAGTAATCCAGGAGAGTCACCGTGTTGATCATTGAAACGCTGCTGATGCTGCGCCAGGAAGTCCGTCGCTGGCGCCAGCAGGGTAAACGCATTGCGCTGGTGCCGACCATGGGCAACCTGCATGAAGGTCATCTGACGCTGGTGGATGAAGCACGGGCGCGCGGCGACATCGTGATTGTCTCGATCTTTGTCAATCCGATGCAGTTCGATCGCGCCGATGATTTAGCGCGCTACCCGCGCACGCTGCAGGAAGATTGTGAAAAGCTGAATCGCCACCAGGTTGACGTGGTCTTCGCCCCCTCACCTGCTGAAGTCTATCCGCAGGGCGCGCAGAATCAGACCTTTGTTGAGGTGCCTGTGCTCTCTTCCCTGCTGGAAGGGGCCACACGTCCAGGTCATTTTCGCGGTGTGGCCACTATCGTCAGCAAACTGTTTAATCTGGTACAGCCCGATATTGCCTGTTTCGGTGAAAAGGATTTTCAGCAGCTGGCTATCATTCGTAAGATGGTGGCCGATATGGGCTTCGACATTGAGATTGTTGGTGTGCCTACGGTGCGCGCTAAAGATGGCCTGGCGCTGAGTTCGCGCAACGGCTACCTGACGGCAGATGAGCGTAAGCTGGCTCCGGTCCTGAGCCAGGTGATGCATGAGATGGCGACGCGGCTGGAGAATGGCGAGCGTCATATTGACGAGATCATTGAGGCTGCCAGTGAGGCACTGCTGGCGCAGGGATTGCGTCCTGATGGCCTGGCGATCTGTGATGCGGAAACGCTGCAACCGCTGACGGTGGACAGCCAGCGCGCGGTGGTGCTGATGGCCGCCTGGCTGGGCAAGGCCCGCCTGATTGATAATCAAACCGTTGACCTGACGCAGTAATCAATCCCGCTGCAGGTTATTTTATTTCTCTGACAAGGTTTCTGGCTATGATTCGCACAGTTCTGCAAGGCAAATTGCACCGCGTGAAGGTGACGCAGGCGGACCTCAATTATGAAGGTTCCTGCGCTATCGATCAGGATTTCCTGGATGCTTCCGGCATTCTGCAATATGAAGCGATCGATATTTATAACGTCACCAACGGTCAGCGCTTTTCCACTTACGCTATCGCGGCTGAGCGTGGCTCGAAAATCATCTCGGTCAACGGTGCGGCCGCCCGCTGCGCCTGCGAAGGCGATATTTTAATTATCTGCTCCTATGTGCAGGTAGACGATGCCGAGGCGCGTCAGTGGCAGCCTAAGGTCGCCTATTTTGAAGGTGACAACCAGATGAAGCGTCTGGCGAAAGCGCTGCCGGTGCAGATTGCCTGATTAAAACCTGATTAAAAAAGGGCCGCCGTTAAAACGGGCGGCCCTTTTTATTTCTGCTGCAGTAATTAAACCGGTTTGGTTGTCATCGGCTTCGATGACTTTTTCATCGTAAAGAGGAAATTAAACCAGCCGCGTTTTCTCATCAGACATAATGTCCACGGTAACGCCAGCGCCACCAGGAACGCCGAAATAAACTTCAGGTCATTTACCCAGGCTGACGGGCTTTCAAACTTCACAATCTTACTGAAGAACTGAATCGCCAGATAATGCGACAGATAGAAGACGATAGAATTGACGCCTATGTAGTAGACCAGTTCAGACTTCAGTTTCAGCGCAATCCAGACAAAGAACGGAACCGATAATAGTGCCAGCGGTGACAATAACGCCTGGGAATGACGCTCCAGTACAAAGATATTCAGGCAGGAGAGCAGCACAAAACTAATTACCGAGATAAACAGCGTCGGGCCATGCTGCACTTTCTCTGCGATATCCACCTGCTTCCTCACGACGTAATCGCCGAGATAGAAGAATACAAACAGATAAAGCGATTTATTGATGTGGGTATTGTCGAAGCTGGCAAACACGCCATCCGCCTCAATCGCTGGCAGCGCCCAGCTCAGCGTCATACAGATGGCAAATACCAGCAGGAACGGCAAGTGACGGGCAAAGATAATCACAATAAAGAAGATAAACAGCGAATGCAGGAACCAGGTCATATCACCGCCACCGGTCAGGTGGGAGAGAATAATATTCATCGGTGATTGCGGCGTATTAGCCATCGAGCTAAACAGGATTTTCAACCCGCCGTAGACTGCAACCCAGACCACAAATGGATAGAGAATACTGCGCACCTTGTTATTAAAAAAAGGACCCAGGCCTTTTCTTAACCCGGCATCGACAAATAAACCTGAAACAAAGAACATCAGCCCCAGCCTTACCGGTGCCAGCATCTCATTTAACAGGCCGCTGAAGGCGGTAAAGTGTCCGGCGTTATTATGTACGGCAATAGTGCTGTGCAAAAAAATGATTGCGAGAATACTCAATCCCCGCAGATTATCGATCCACGTTATACGATTCATCTTTTCCTGCCTTTGATTAAAAACTGGCCCTGATTCGGTTGCCATTTTTCTTATTAAGAAGACTCTTAGCCTACTCATTCGTCCCTGAGCAGAGGAATAACCTTATTCCGGCGCTATTCTGATAATTCATAATCAAATAAACAACAGCCAGACTTTAAGGCTATTCTTAAAAAATATTTAATAGTTAAGAATCATTCAGATAGCGAAAGATGTCAGAGTATTATCAGATAATACTTAGGGTTATTTTTTGTGAGCAAGGGTGTAAGCGAGGCGTCGGGCGGCTTCAGAGACAAAATATAACGAATGAGGCGGGTTTTAAGGTGATTTTTAAGGCCAGGCAGAACCGTAGTCAGCGTGATTTGCTCTCCACCCAAAAAAAAGCCACGCCCTTATCGCAGCGTGGCCCTTACCATTCAGCTTAACGTCAGGTGCGTAATCCGCGTCCGCGCTGTATCAGCGCATAGACCAGCCAGTAGAACACCAGAATAAAGGCCACCAGCACCGAGAGGGTAAACACTAGCGGCACATCATTAATGCCGAGGAAGCCATAACGGAATCCGCTAATCATATAAACGATTGGATTGAGTTTAGAGACAGCCTGCCAGATCGGCGGCAGCAAACTCAGTGAATAGAATACGCCGCCCAGATAAGTCAGTGGCGTCAGCACAAAGGTCGGGATCAGGCTGATATCGTCAAACGTGCGCGCAAAGACAGCGTTCAGCAGACCTGCCAGTGAAAACAGAATCGCGGTCAGCAGCAGCGTGACCGCCACCATCGTCCAGGAATGCACGTGGAACGGCACAAAGAACAGCGAGATGGCCGTCACCAGAATACCCACGCAGACACCACGCGCCACGCCGCCGCCAACATAGCCGGCAATGATGATGTGGGTCGGCACCGGCGCGACCAGCAGCTCTTCAATATTGCGCTGGAACTTGGCGCTGAAGAACGACGACGCCACGTTGGCATAGGCGTTAGTGATGACCGCCATCATGATCAATCCCGGCACGATGAACTGCATATAGCTGAAGCCGTGCATTTCACCGATGCGCGACCCGATCAGGTTGCCAAAAATGATGAAATAGAGCGTCATGGTGATGACCGGCGGTACCAGCGTCTGGATCCAGATGCGGGCGAAACGGTTAACCTCTTTGGCCCAGATGCTCTTCAGCGCCACCCAGTAGAGATGTGTCATGCTTTTGCTCCTGTTTTTCCCTGCGTCGTCAGACCCACAAACAGCTCTTCAAGACGGTTGGCTTTATTGCGCATACTCAGCACCTGCACACCCTGCGCGCTAAGCTGGCTGAAGACGCTGTTGAGCCCCTGCTCACGCAGCACTTCCACTTCGAGCGTTGAGGTATCGGTCAGCCGGTACTGGAACCCTTCCAGCGTGGGCAGCGGACTGCGGGGTGCCAGATCCAGGATAAAGGTTTCTGATTTGAGCTTGGAGAGCAGCCCTTTCATTGAGGTGTTCTCCACCAGCTCACCGCTCTGGATGATACCGATGTTGCGGCACAGCATCTCCGCCTCTTCCAGATAGTGGGTAGTGAGAATAATGGTCGTGCCTTTGGCATTGAGATCTTTCAGGAACACCCACATTGAGCGTCGCAGTTCGATATCCACGCCAGCGGTGGGTTCATCCAGAATCAGCAGCTTAGGCTCATGCATCAGCGCACGGGCGATCATCAGCCGACGCTTCATCCCGCCGGAAAGCATGCGTGCACGTTCAGCGCGTTTTCCCCACAGATCGAGCTGCTTCAGATACTTTTCTGCCCGCTCATTGGCTTCACGACGCTCAACGCCGTAGTAACCCGCCTGATTAACAACGATTTGCATCACCGTCTCAAACGGGTTGAAGTTAAACTCCTGCGGCACCAGGCCGAGCTGGCGCTTGGCATTCACCACATCTTTTTCGAGATCGTAGCCAAACACCCGCACGCTGCCCTCGGATTTGTTAACCAGCGAACTGATAATTCCGATGGTGGTCGATTTACCGGCACCGTTTGGCCCCAGCAGCGCATAAAAGTCACCCGCTTCAACGTTAAGATCGATGCCCTTCAGCGCCTGCACGCCGCCGGGATAGGTCTTGGTCAGCCGGGAAAGTTCCAGTGCATAAGTCATTCTGCATCCATACCCTGTTTTGATGGCATTGCAATGCCGTTTAAATTTATCAGGCCCTGTCATATAGTACGCGCGCGCACTCTGCGCAGTAACCGGTCGCTCTACACCATGACAGACATCAACACCCTGATCAGAAACAACCGCGAATGGTCAAAATTACTGGTTGAAGAAGATCCCAGCTTTTTTGAGCGGCTCGCCCAGGCACAAAAACCGCGCTTCCTGTGGATTGGCTGTTCTGACAGCCGGGTTCCTGCCGAACGTCTGACCGGGCTCGAACCCGGCGAACTCTTCGTTCACCGCAACGTGGCCAATCTGGTAATCCACACCGACCTGAACTGTCTGTCCGTGGTGCAGTACGCTATCGAAGTGCTGGAAGTGGAACACGTTATCGTCTGCGGCCATTACGGCTGCGGCGGCGTGCAGGCGGCGATGGATAACCCGGAACTGGGATTAATCGACAACTGGCTGCTGCACATCCGCGACCTCTGGTACAAGCATAGCGTGTTGCTGGGGGAACTCCCGCCGGATAAGCGCCTGGACAAACTGTGCGAAATCAACGTTATTGAACAAGTCTATAACCTGGGGCACTCCACCGTACTGCAATCTGCCTGGAAACGCGGAAAGGATGTCTCCCTGCACGGCTGGGTATACGGCATTCAGGACGGCTGTCTGCGTAACCTTGATGTGACGGCAAACAGCCGGGAGATCCTCGAACAGCGCTACCGCCACGGCATTGCAAATCTGCGGAAGAACGGCGAGGCCTGAGCCGATCGCAGCGTAAAGCGCGGCATAGCCTACACCAGGCAACCGGTGCAGGCCTTGGAAGAATGTGCGGTAGAGCGGTATCAGGATTCCAGCGGCACCACTTTGCCAATATAAGGCAGATGGCGATAGTGCTGAGCATAGTCGATACCAAAGCCCACCACGAACTCATCCGGAATCGCAAAGCCGACATATTCGACGTTCACTTCAACTTCACGGCGCTCTGGCTTATCCAGCAGGGTACAGATCGCCAGAGATTTTGGCTGACGCAGTTGCAGAATCTCTCGCACTTTGCTCAGGGTGTTGCCGGAGTCGATGATATCTTCGACGATCAGCACATCCTTGCCACGAATGTCTTCATCCAGATCTTTCAGGATTTTCACATCACGCGTGCTGGACATCCCGCTGCCGTAACTGGAAGCCGTCATAAAGTCGACTTCATGCGGCACATCGATGGCGCGACAGAGATCAGCCATGAACATAAAGGAGCCGCGCAGCAGCCCCACCAGCACCATATCGCTGCCGCTGTCGCGGTAGTGGTCGTTAATCTCTTTGCCCAGTTCAGCGATGCGCGTGGCGATTGCCTGTTCAGGGATCATCACTTCAACAGTGTGTTTCATTGCGTTCAGCCCGGTTACGTCAGAAAAGCCCCGGAGTCTATCACAGACGCAGCAGCGACGGCTGCGCGGCCCCATAAGCAAACGATTACGTCGCGAAAATTATTACCCGCCGCCTGCGGCTCGCTGAAATGCGCATTACCTTAGAACATTCTGGCATTTACCAGCATGATTCGCTGCATGGTAGCCTTTATCCAACAGATCGTTACCCTACTCGCGCCGCTGGCCGGAGATCACAATGACTTCATCTTCAAGCAAAAAAACGCATATCGGCGACAGGCCGCTGCACCCTGAAACCCAGATGCTGAACTATGGCTATGATCCCCGCCTCTCTGAAGGTGCGGTGAAGCCGCCGGTGTTTCTGACATCAACCTTTGTCTTTGACAGCGCCGAAGAGGGACGGGATTTCTTTGATTACGTCTCTGGCCGACGTGAGCCGCCGGAAGGCAAATCGGGCGGGCTGGTCTATTCCCGCTTTAACCACCCTAACAGCGAAATTGTAGAAGATCGGCTGGCGGTCTATGAGCAGGCGGAGAGCTGTTCGCTCTTCTCTTCCGGTATGGCCGCCATCTCCACTGCCCTGCTGACGTTTGCCCGTCCGGGCGAGGTGATCCTGCATTCCCAGCCGCTGTATGGCGGCACCGAAACCCTGCTTAGCAAGACGCTGCACAATCTGGACATCAAAGCGGTGGGTTTCAGCGACGGCAATGATGAAGTCAAAGTGCGTGAAGCCGCTCAGCAGGCGATGGCCCAGGGCCGGGTAGCGTTGATCCTGATTGAAACGCCAGCGAATCCCACCAACAGCCTGGTCAATATCCGTCTGATGGCGCGTATCGCTGATGAGATTGATCAGCAGCAGGGTTCACGACCGATTATCGCCTGTGACAACACGCTGCTCGGCCCGCTGTTCCAGCAGCCGCTAACGCTGGGCGCTGACCTGTCGCTCTACTCGCTGACCAAGTATGTTGGCGGTCACTCTGACCTGATTGCAGGCGCGGCGATGGGCAGTAAAGCGCTGATGGCGAAAGTGCGCGCCCTGCGCAGCGCTATCGGCACGCAGCTGGATCCACACTCAAGCTGGATGCTCAGCCGCTCGCTGGAAACGCTGTCGCTACGCATGGAGAAAGCCTGGCAGAATGCGGAAGCGGTCGCGGCGTTTCTGCGCGATCACCCGAAAGTGGCGAAGCTGCACTGGCTGCCCTATCTGGATGCGGAGAGCGCCGAAGGGAAAACCTATCGCGAGCAGTGCAGCGGTGCCGGTTCGACCTTCTCATTTGATATCGTCGGCGATCAGCCCGCTGCGTTCCGTTTTCTTAATGCGCTGTCGCTGTTTAAGCAGGCGGTAAGCCTGGGCGGGACCGAGTCGCTGGCCAGCCATCCTGGCAGCACCACCCACTCCGGCGTGCCGCAGGCGGTGCGTCAGCGTATTGGGATCACTGACGCCACGGTGCGGCTGTCGATTGGCATCGAAAACGCCGGCGACCTGATTGAAGATGTGAAGCTGGCGCTGGATCAGGCGTAATCAGCTGACGGTAAAGCCCAGCATCATGCCGGTGTCTTCATGCTCCAGCAGATGGCAGTGGGCCATGTAAGCGTGTTCTGCGGCGGCGACATAGTTGAAGCGTACCAGCACTTCGCTGCGCCAGCCGTCGACATTCACCATATCTTTCCAGCCCTGCCGGTGCGGGGCTGGCGGTTTGCCGTTTTCTGAAAGAATACGAAACTGGGTGCCGTGAATGTGGAACGGGTGCAGCATCGCGTCGCCTTCACCTGAAATCGTCCACTTCTCGTAATCACCCAGCTTCACCGCAAACGACGGCTTCGTCATATCAAAGGCCTGGCCATTAATCTTATTGCCGTTGCGGAAATCGTAACCGGCGGGCGGCGTATTGCCGTGCATGCTGTGATCCATATTTTCCATTGGTGGCATCGGCTCGGCAGCCGTTTTTTCCGGCATCGTGTGATGACCGCCCTTGCCCATCGCTTTCTCGCCGTAGCGCTGCATCAGCGCCTGCATGCCCTGCTGGTCCAGCTGCGGGTCCATCATCAACTGCAGCCAGCGTGTCGTCAGGCCGTCTGTTGAGGGTAGCGCTGGCAGCGTCGCCAGCTGATCCGGCAGCGTGGCGCTGGCCATCACCCGCAGCGGCAGGATCTGCACCAGCGGCAGCGGCTGGTCAAACGGCGGCAGCGTCATGCCCATCTGCTCTGTCGGCAGCGTCACCAGATCGAAGCTGTTACCGTCAGAAGTATCGATCATCACCTCAAAACGCTCGCCCGGCAGGATCGGCAGCGAGTCGAGCTTTACCGGCTCAGCCAGCAGGCCACCATCGCTGGCGATCACGTAGAAAGGACGTTTATCGCTGGCGGCAACATGCAGCGAACGGGCATTGCAGCCGTTGAGCAGGCGCAGACGCAGCCAGCCACGCGGCACCGCATGCTGCGGATAGTGCACGCCGTTGGTCAGCATCATGTTGCCAAACCAGCCCACCGCGGCGCGCATCACGTCGAGCTGATAATCAATGCGGCTGCCATCTTTGGTCAGTTGCTTATCCTGAAAAATCAGCGGCACATCATCCACACCCCACTGCGAGGGCAAACGCAGCGTTCCGCTCTCTTTATCTTCCAGCAGGATCAGTCCCGCCAGCCCCTGAGCCACCTGATGCCCGGTCTTGCCATGCAGATGCGGGTGATACCAGCAGGTTGCAGCGGGCTGATCGGGCGTAAAAGAGACCTGACGCGAGCCGCCAGGCGCAATCACTGCCTGCGGGCCGCCATCCACTGCGCCGGGGATTTCCAGCCCGTGCCAGTGCAGTGTGGTCGCTTCGCTGAGCCGGTTATGGATGTTCACCGTCACCGGTTTACCACTCTGCATCTTCAGCACCGGCCCCAGCAGGCTGCCGTTATAGCCCCAGGTCGGCACCGCTTTGCCGTTCCACTGGGTGGTACCCTGCATCGCGGTGAGGCTGTAGCTGCCCCTGGCATCGGGTTCCAGCAGAGACGGAATCGGCAGCAGCGGACGGGTGGCTGCCATCAGCGAACGGCTCCAGAGCGGTAATGCTCCGGCTGCACTCAGTGCGGCAGTGAGTTTCAGGAAATGGCGACGTTGCATGGTGATCATCCTTGTGGCATCAGAGCGCACAGCCTAAACCCTGACCTTATGGGAAGGTCAAGTCCTGACCGTGCGAATCTGACGAAAAAAGGCGGTGCAGCGGCCCACAGCGGCAAATTAATCGAAAACCTGAGAGCAACTGTGCTAACGTCATTAGCAATATCCATTGAAGAGAACGACTATGAAGCAAAGTATCAGGATCCTGCTGCTGACGGGACTCCTTGGCTTCTCCTCCACCAGTTTTGCCCTGAGCGAATCCGAAGCGGAAGATCTGGCCGATCTGACGGCGGTTTTCGTCTATCTGAAAAATGATTGTGGCTATCAGGATTTACCGGACGCGCAGATTCGCAAAGCGCTGGTCTTTTTTGCTCAGCAGAACCGCTGGGATTTAAGCAACTACAGCAACTACAACATGAAAGCGCTGGGTGAAGATAGCTATCGCGATCTCAGCGGCATCGCCATCACCAACGACAAAAAGTGCAAGTCACTGGCCCGCGATTCGCTGAGCCTGCTGGCCTACGTCAGGTAACGATTCTTCCCTCTGCAGCCGGACATTGACCGTGCAACCACGGTCAGTGTTAGCTATCATATGCCGCCCATCTTCATGGCGATGTCATCAGAGGAGAGCACCATGGCCCACAATGAAACGTGGTATGAAACCCTTCATGCCGGTTTTGGCCAGTATTTCACGGTCGATAAAGAGCTGTACCGTGAGAAGACTGCGCATCAGGATTTAATCATTTTCGAAAATGCCGCGATGGGCCGCGTAATGGCGCTGGACGGCGTCGTTCAGACCACCGAACGCGACGAATTTATCTACCATGAAATGATGACCCACGTTCCGCTGCTGGCGCACGGCGCGGCGAAGAGCGTTCTGATTATCGGTGGCGGTGACGGCGCAATGCTGCGTGAAGTGTCACGTCATCCCGGGATCGAAAAGATTACCATGGTGGAGATCGATGCGGGCGTGGTGACCTTTTGTCGCCAGTATCTGCCGAACCACAGCGCGGGTGCCTATGACGATCCGCGCTTTACGCTGGTGATTGATGACGGGGTGAACTTCGTTAATCAGACGCAGGAAAAGTTTGATGTCATTATCTCCGACTGCACCGATCCGATTGGTCCGGGCGAGAGTCTGTTTACCTCGGAATTTTATGCCGGGTGCAAAGCGGCCCTTAATGAAAATGGCATCTTTGTGGCGCAGAATGGCGTCTGCTTCCTGCAACAGGATGAGGCCGTTAACAGCCATCGTAAGCTGGGACATTACTTTGCGGACGTCAGTTTCTATCAGGCGGCGATTCCGACCTACTACGGCGGCATTATGACCTTTGCCTGGGCGAGTGATAATCCGGCGCTGCGCCAGCTCGACACCGCGACCTTAAAGGCGCGTTTCGAGGCCGCTGGCCTGACCTGCCGTTATTACACGCCAGCAATCCATACCGGCAGCTTTGCCCTGCCGCAATATCTGTTGAATGCGTTATCTGCCGCGTGCTGATAGTGCATTTCTAAGGGGGTGAACGAAATTGCAAAAGCTAAAACTACATGGCTTCAACAACCTGACGAAAAGCCTGAGTTTTTGTATTTACGATATTTGCTATGCGAATACTGAAGCTGAACGCGATGGTTACATCGCCTACATTGACGAACAATATAACGCTAACCGTCTGACGGAAATCCTGACTGAGACCTGCTCCATTATCGGGGCTAACGTGCTCAACATTGCGCGCCAGGATTATGAACCGCAGGGAGCCAGCGTCACGATTCTGGTCAGCGAAGAGCCTATCGATCCGAAAGATATCGATAACTCAGAGCACCCCGGTCCGCTGCCCAACTCGGTGGTGGCTCATCTCGATAAAAGTCATATCTGCGTGCACACCTATCCGGAGAGCCATCCGGCAGGCGGCCTGTGCACCTTCCGTGCGGACATTGAAGTCTCCACCTGTGGCGTCATTTCGCCACTAAAAGCGCTGAACTATCTGATCCACCAGCTGGAGTCCGATATTGTCACCGTCGATTACCGGGTGCGCGGTTTTACCCGTGACGTGAAAGGGATGAAGCACTTCATCGATCACGAGATCAATTCGATTCAGAACTTCATGTCTGAAGATATGAAAGCGATGTATGACATGGTGGATGTGAATGTCTATCAGGAAAACATCTTCCATACCAAGATGTTGCTGAAAGAGTTCGACCTTAAACACTACCTGTTTAACACCCGCCCGGAAGATCTCACTCCGCAGGAGCACAAGCGCATTACCGATCTGCTCTGGAAAGAGATGCGCGAGATCTACTACGGCAGAAATATCCCCTCAGTGGGCCTGAAGACCCTCTGATTATCAGGCGCGCAGCGTTATAGCTCATAACCTGCGCGTCTCCTTCCCTCTTGTTCCCCCTGCTTTTTCATCACGGCAACCGCCGGAATTCCCTGATCGCCAGCAATAATTTTCCTGTCCGGGCGTGCTACTTTCAGCGCTGAACGCTTATTTCTTAATCCACGACAGGCAAAAAAAATGGCAAGAATTAACATCATTGATTTCGATGCCGTCCCGGACGCCACCTCACTTTCCACTCAGGCGATACAGCGCGCGATCGACAGCGCAGCAGAAGGCGACACGGTGCTAATCCCGGCAGGCCGCTTTCTGACTGGCGCGCTGTTTTTGAAAAGTAAGATGACGCTGGAGCTGGCAAAAGATGCCGTATTGCTCGGCAGCCAGCAGCTGGAGGATTATCCGGAAATCGCTACCCGCGTGGCGGGGATTGATATGGTCTGGCCCACAGCAATGCTTAACATCAATCAGTGTCGCAATGTCACCGTCTGCGGCAGCGGCACTCTCGATGGCCAGGGCGCGGTCTGGTGGCATAAGTTCTGGGGCGACGATGAAAACAGCGGAATGCTGGCGGACTATACCCGCCGCGGGCTGCGCTGGGTGGTGGATTACGACTGCAGGCGCCCGCGTAATCTGGTGGTTTATCAGAGCGAATGCGTGACGCTGCAGGACTTTACCTCAAAGGATTCCGGCTTCTGGAACCTGCACGTCTGTTACTCGAAACAGGTGAATTTGCAGAGACTCAATGTGATGAACGCCACCGGCCCCAGCACTGACGGTATTGATATCGACTCCAGTCAGTTAGTTCGCGTTGAGGGCTGTACGGTCTCCTGTAATGACGACAATATCTGCGTAAAATCGGGGCGCGGCGCAGAAGCGCAACAGCTGGCCAGAACCGCGCGCGATATTATTATTCGCGACTGCACATTGCTGAAAGGCTCGGGCATCACCCTGGGCAGCGAAACCTCTGGCGGTATCGAAAATGTCATCATCGAACATAACCGCTTCTCCGGCACCGGCGTCGGCTTCCGCATCAAGTCAGCCCGCAATCGCGGCGGCTGGATTAAAAACATCATTGTTCGCCATCTCATAATGGAAGATGTCGGCTATCCGTTTATGCTGCAGCTGAACTGGTTCCCGCAATACAGCTACAGCGAGCAGCCTGCCGACACAGAACAGCCATCGTACTGGCGTAAGCTGGCCGCGGGCGTCACGGGCGATGCCGGGCTGACGAGAGTAGAGAATATCCGCATCAGCCATATCAGCAGCAGCCTGACTCAGCCCACGACCTTTTCCCGCGCCTTCTTTATTGAAGGCACGCCGGAAAATCCGATTGAGCAGCTGAGTTTCAGCGATATCACGCTGCAGGCGCAGGAGTTTGGCAAAATAGCGGGCGTAAATAATCTGAGGTTTGAACGGGTTACGGTGGACGCACCCGCGATTACGCGTGAAGAAAATGATACCTACGCGCGTTAACGGCGCGTTTTAACGGCGAGAGATAAAAATAAACGCGCGGTGCTGCTCTCGTCCTGCTGATCAGGTCAGAGCAACACGGCGCGTTCTGTTCAGGCGGAGGTCAGCGCCAGCGTAATCCCGCGCTGCTGGGGAAGCTGGTTCTGAACGCCCGCACACGCTTATGGCAACTGCATGTGGCCGCTGTAAATTATTTTACGCCCCGGTGGGGCTGGCGACAGTATTGGGCTTCTGGGCAGCCGAACGGCTATGGGACGCATTCAGTATGTAGCCACCACATCGGCGATGATCGGCATGATGCGCAGCCGGGCTGCTGAGTTCGCCCGGCCTTATAACCGTAAAGGATTGCCTTACTGTCTTACCGTACGGGTTTGCCGTACTGGTTCATAAACTGGCGATAAGCAGCGATCACCAGCTGAAAATCTTCAATGCCGCAGAACGAGAGGCTCTCTTCGTCATAGTAGTTCATCCCCTCTTCCATACCGTCATCTTCCAGAGCCAGCAGGTTGGCGCGGATCATCACCTCCTCTTCATCCAGCAGAATGGTGTACTCGCTGCCGATCCGCTGCCACTGACGTACGCTGCCTTTGACATCTTCAATGGCGGCTTCAACTTCATCCAGCAATCCCGGATCGTTTTTGACCTCTTCGTTGAACCAGTGGCCGACCGCTTCATGATCCATCGACATGCGAACCTTAATCTGTCCGGTCACATCGCGTAAAAATTCATATTCCATCGCCCGTTCCTCTCAACGTCGTCGTCTCACCTGGTAAGTGTCCGTGCTGCTCTCGCGGCAAAGTGTGACACGTCGCGCATTATTACAGGCTGTCTGCCGAAAGCCAGCTTTTGATCGTCTATCTACCCCATGCTGAGACGAAAAAAAGGGGCGAATCATCGCCCCTTATTCATGCCTGCAAGGTGAAGAATCAGACCGCGGTCTGGAAAATCACACCATCAGCTTTGTCGGTGTACTGCGTCAGCTGGTCGAAGTTGAGATAGCGATACGTGTCGCTGGCCGTTTTATCGACCTGCGCCATGAATTGCTGATACTCATCCGGCGTTGGCAGTTTGCCAAGCAGAGACGCGACCGCAGCCAGCTCCGCTGACGCCAGGTAGACGTTAGCGCCGTTACCCAGACGGTTCGGGAAGTTACGGGTCGAAGTCGAGACCACCGTCGAACCATCTGCAACACGTGCCTGGTTACCCATGCAGAGTGAACAGCCCGGGATCTCGATACGCGCACCGCTTTTGCCGAATACGCTGTAGTAGCCTTCTTCGGTCAGCTGTGCCGCATCCATCTTGGTTGGCGGTGCCACCCACAGACGGGTTGGCAGCTGGCCTTTGTGGCTATCCAGCAGTTTACCCGCAGCACGGAAGTGACCAATGTTGGTCATGCATGAGCCGATAAACACTTCGTCGATCTTCTCACCCTGAACGTCAGAGAGCAGACGTGCATCGTCCGGATCGTTTGGCGCACAGAGGATTGGCTCTTTGATTTCAGCCAGATCGATTTCGATCACGGCGGCATATTCAGCATCGGCATCCGGCTCAAGCAACTGAGGATCGGCCAGCCATTTCTCCATACCTTCAATGCGACGCTCCAGCGTACGACGATCGCCGTAGCCTTCTGCGATCATCCACTTCAGCAGCACGATGTTAGAGCTGAGGTATTCGATAATCGGCGCTTTATCCAGCTTGATGGTACAGCCCGCAGCGGAACGTTCTGCTGACGCATCGGACAACTCAAACGCCTGCTCGACTTTCAGATCCGGCAGACCTTCAATCTCCAGGATGCGACCAGAGAAGATGTTTTTCTTACCTTTCTTCTCAACGGTCAGCAGACCCTGTTTGATGGCATACAGCGGAATGGCGTGAACCAGATCGCGCAGGGTAATGCCCGGCTCCATCTTACCTTTGAAGCGCACCAGAACCGATTCCGGCATGTCGAGCGGCATTACGCCAGTCGCGGCGGCAAACGCCACCAGGCCTGAACCCGCCGGGAAAGAGATGCCGATAGGGAAACGGGTGTGCGAGTCACCACCGGTACCGACGGTATCCGGCAGCAGCATACGGTTCAGCCAGCTGTGGATAATGCCGTCACCCGGACGCAGTGACACACCACCGCGGTTCATGATGAAGTCTGGCAGCGTATGGTGCGTGCTCACATCCACCGGCTTCGGATACGCGGCGGTGTGACAGAACGACTGCATCACCAGATCGGTCGAAAAGCCCAGGCAAGCCAGATCTTTCAGCTCGTCACGGGTCATCGGGCCGGTGGTATCCTGCGAGCCAACCGAGGTCATCTTAGGTTCGCAATAGGCGCCAGGACGAACACCGGTCACGCCACAGGCGCGGCCAACCATTTTCTGCGCCAGCGAGAAACCACGGGTGCTCTCCGCGACATCTTTCGCCTGACGGAATACGGTGCTGTGCGGCAGACCCAGCGACTCGCGCGCTTTGGTGGTCAGACCGCGACCGATGATCAGCGGAATACGGCCACCGGCGCGCACTTCGTCAATCACTACTTCGGTTTTGAGCTCGAAGCTGGCCAGCAGCTCATTGGTTTCGTGGTTGCGGACTTCGCCTTTGAATGGATAGATGTCGATCACATCGCCCATGTTCAGGTTGTTTACGTCCACTTCAATGGGCAGTGCGCCCGCATCTTCCATGGTGTTGAAGAAGATGGGTGCAATTTTGCTGCCCAGCACCACGCCGCCGCCTTTTTTATTTGGCACGTTCGGGATGTCGTCGCCCATAAACCACAGCACCGAGTTGGTGGCGGATTTACGTGAAGAACCGGTTCCGACAACATCACCGACATACGCCAGCGGGAAACCTTTGGTCTTCAGAGCTTCGATCTGTTTGATCGGGCCGATATTGCCCGCGTCATCAGGCTCAATGCCTTCACGGGCATTTTTCAGCATCGCCAGGGCGTGCAGAGGAATGTCTGGACGTGACCAGGCATCCTGGGCCGGAGAGAGATCGTCGGTGTTGGTTTCGCCAGTGACTTTAAACACTGTAACCGTGATCTTCTCTGCCAGTTCAGGCCGTGACAGATACCATTCCGCATCTGCCCAGGATTGCATCACCTGCTTCGCGTATTCATTACCCGCTTTCGCTTTCTCTTCGACATCATAGAAGTTGTCGAACATCAGCAGCGTGTGTGAAAGGGCTTTCGCGGCAATCGGAGCCAGTTTGCTATCGTCCAGCGCCTCAATCAGCGGATGAATATTGTAACCGCCCTGCATGGTGCCAAGCAGTTCAACCGCTTTTTCAGAAGATATCAGAGGAGAGGTTGCTTCGCCTTTGGCGACAGCCGCCAGGAAACCGGCTTTGACATACGCCGCTTCATCGACGCCAGGTGGGACGCGGTTGACCAATAAATCGATCAAAAATTCTTCTTCACCCGCAGGTGGATTTTTTAGCAGTTCAACCAGCGCGGCCATTTGGGAAGCCTCTAAAGGCTTAGGTACAATTCCCTGGGCAGCACGCTCGGCAACGTGCTTACGGTATTCTTCTAGCACGACGTTATCCTCGCTCTCATTATGTAGGGCTTTCCGACCACCTTGCTCACTTATGGAGAACAATCTTCCCTTTCTCGTCCAGGTTGAGGTGCCCGGTTTCGCGGAGGGCAGAATAGCAGTATTTCGTCTGTTTGTTAATCTGTTTACAAAAATACAACATAATCCACTACGGCCATTCTGCCCGCTTAACTCCCTGCATCAGCCAGCTGAGTCGGCTGAATGGGTCTCTCTGCAGCGTACCGCATTCCACACAAATGGCTGCAGGTTTATGTCAGTTTTGCCGTGGCTTTAGCGAAGTGATTCAGGGAAATAGATAACTGGCAGGAATAGAAGCCGGCGTGTTTATGGGGTACAGCGGAGTTGAGCTCAGGAGGATAACAACACCAGGCCGGAAATCAGCCTGATGCAACTGACACCGAATCTGTCCTGCTGATTACTACTGATAAAACCCTGGTCGGTAAATCTCTTTTTCATCCTCGCAAGTTACACGTCAGAAGCTACAAGACAGAAACTGCTATTCAGAAGAGGTCGTCATGACCTCTTCTGTGCATGCTTAATTTTTCAGATTTTCCGGAAAATTGGCGGGCAACTGGTCAGGCGGACAGTCGATCACGCTTTCGTTATTTTCACCCACATCACGGATTACGGTCAGCGTTGCGAACTCATCAATCACTTCGGTTGGATAAGCCGGACCCGCTTCGCGGAATTTTGCCATCTCTTCCAGATGATCATTCTGGAAGCAGACGGTTTTTTCCGGATTATTCATTACCCAGCGCGGGAAGAAGATGGTGCCGTGGAAAATTTTATCAGCCAGATTAACGGCCAGGCTGACATCGGTTCCGGTTGGTTCAGTCCAGGAAACTTTATAGACATCCTGCGCCAGACGGACGACATAGACATGCTGATTTTTAACCCAGCGATTACCGACCATACCGCTGTGAATGCGATAGTCGATGGTGCTGGCATTTTTAATGTAGAGCTCGTAATTCCAGCCGTTGTCATAAGTGTAAACCAGATGTTTGCCGACGATGCCAGACAGGTCATGTTTATCGAAAGTGCTCATGGTTAATTCCTCATTTGTTTTCCTTGAGGAGATTATTGCTCGTTACAAAACCGATGAATAACGCTATTTTTAGCACTAAATAATTTAATTTTTAGATGAGTGAGCATGTACAAGACAACACTCGAACAGTGGTATCTGCTCGAAGCAGTAGTGAATGAGGGGAGTTTTGCGCTGGCAGCGGAGAAGAACAATCGCAGCCAGTCATCACTGAGTTATCAGCTGAGCCTGTTACAGCAGCGGCTGGGTTTGACCCTGCTTCAGCAGGAGGGCCGCCGCGCTGTCCTGAGTGCAGAGGGACATCAGTTGCTGGCACAGGTGCGTCCGCTGCTGGAGGGATTCGGCGCGCTTGAGGCGCAGGCCAGTGCACTGCAACGCGGCGAGCGTTCGCGCATCGATCTGATGGTCGATGCGACTCTGCCCAAACCCTTGCTATTCGATGTGCTTCAGACCTTTCAGCAACGCTATCCGCATGTCCGCATCTGGTTTAGCGAAATCGTCCGAAGCGAAACGCCTGACAGACTGGCGGAAAATCAGGCTGATCTCTGGCTGGTGGCACAATATGGCGACACGCCGTTAGCAGGCGAAAGCCTGATGAGTGTCGATTTCGTCGCCGTCGCCCATCGCGACCACCCGCTGCACCGCGAATCCGCCCCGCTTAGTGCTGCTACGCTGGCACGCTGGCCCTGCATTACCATTCTGGATCGTCAGCAACAGCAGCAGTCGGAGGTCAATGGCGATCAGGCGGAGAACTGGTCATTCACGACGCTGTCGGCAGCCATTGAAGCGGTCCAGCATCAGTTAGGTTATGGCTGGCTGCCGGAACAGAATATCGCCGCGCTGTTAGAGAGCGGTGAGCTCCGTCCCCTGCCGCTGCTGCAGGGCCGCCGACGCAGTAGTTCGCTGGTGATGTATATCAATGAAGAAAGACTACCCGGCAACAGCGCCATTACTGCCCTGGCGCAGATGTTTATTGAACGGGTGGCTGCATGGGAGATGCGTGGTTAGATGAAGGTTAGCTTGCTGCCTAATCTTCTGAGAATTTGACTGTCAGAGTGCCACCGTCCAGCATCCCATATTGTGTTTTATCGGGTTTACTGGAAACAGTGAAAGGGATAAGCCAGACCTTAGCCGAACCCTGAATTTTAGCATCCAGGAAGGTTATGCCCTGCTGATCTGCAGCCCTCTTCGCTTCCTCCCAGGAGCGCCACCTATCCTGATGTTTCAGCCAGGAGACCCGGTAATTTTGTCATAACAGTCGAATTGCTTTGTGATGAGTTTCGGGAATGGCAGAAAAGCACGCTCGTACTTATAGTCAGTTAACCCGGGAGACTGCATCAGCGCACTGTCTGATGAGCAGCGCCTGCGTTTCATTAAATTTGTTAAGCCCTGTAGTGCAGGGCTTTACGTTGCCGAGCCGTTTTCTGACATCAAAATCAGTGACGGATCTGTGAAAGTTCATCTTCTGAGAGACCGGTCATTTTCATGACGGTGTTACGGTCGATGCCGTTCTGCAGCATAGTGCGGGCAACCTCGAGTTTGCCTTCATTTCGGCCTTTCTCGATTCCACGCTGTTCACCAAGCTGAATACCTTTCTCGATGCCCTTCTGCTCCAGCTGCTGTGCGATGGTCATAAGTGCGTCTCCGTGTTGCGGCACTCGCTGTGCCAGTTCGCGCACGAAGGCTTCGGAGTCAGCCGACTCGCCTGCCTGCAGTAAATAGTGTATCAGCGCTGTTACCTGGGGTGAAGAAAGATAATCAGCCATCAGTAACGTGGCCAGCCGATCGGTGAGAGTCGCGATGTCACGCTGATGAATGTGCTTCTGTAACAGCGTCAGCGCCGCCATGCTGCGGTGCCCCATGATTTCCTCATCCGGGATCACCGTGACATCCACCAGTGGAAAGGCGCTGCCATAGAGGTTTTCCGCCAGCGAAGGGTCTTCAAATTCGTCGAGCCAGCGTGTTGAATACGGATAAGGGCTGCGTTTGCCGGTATAGAACAGTACCGGTATAACCAGCGGCAGCTGCTTATGGCCCGCTTCAAGGTGGCGGTGCATAGCCGCCACAGCGTATCGCATCAGCCTGAATGCCATATGCCTGTCCGGCGTAGACTGATGCTCAACCAGGACGTGTATGTACCCATCCCCGTTACTGGTCTTCAGGCTGTAGAGGATATCGCTGAAATACTGGCGAAGATCGTCTTCAACGAACGAACCGGATTCAAGTTTCAGGGTGCTGAGGTCGCATATAGCGCGCAGTTCGGCGGGCAGATGCAGTTCCATGAAGTCGCGGGCAATGTCCGGCTGTGAGAGAAACTGGCGGAAAGTGGCATCGTGAGGTGTGGGAGTGCTGTTCTTTTTTTTCATCGGGCCTGACTCTGATATTCACATTCGTAGGGGATCACAGGCCAGATGTCTGCCCACCTCCATCATCAATGCGGTTTATCCCCGCTTGAGCGGGGAACACTCTTAATGTATGTAGCTGTAAAATATGATGATTTTACCTTCATAAAAAAATCACCACTAAATTCACGTATTTAAAGATCAGTAACTCACTGATTTATAAGAGTCAGGAAGAGAATCAGCAGCAGTCCATCCAGATTCACCGGAATATGCATTCTTACGCCGGTTTTATCAATCTGGATAAAAGCATCATCAAAGACATCAACCTGACCATACGGGAGAAAGATCATGGCAACGGCTTAAGGGGTAAAAACTCATAAACGGTGCCTTTTGATTCCTCTGCCACCAATAAATTTAGCTATCACGCGGACTTACTTTTGAGGCCTGTTAATCGGAGCAGTAATACGCTCAAGCGCTACCTGAGCCAGAAAGCCCGAGCGACTTTTGTATTCGGGGTGTGAAGCCACACAACGATCAATCCGATCAATTAACGACCTGGGTAAAGTGACATTGATTTTTTCAGAGCCGCCCAGCAAGCGAATGACATCTACATCAACCAATGCCCAGATATAACCCTGATATTCAGGATTCGTGGCCAGAGTCTCAATGGTGGACACGGCAGGGATCTCATGACCGAGTTCTACACATAATTCGATATGCCCTGTGATAGCCTCTTTGGCGTTTTTAATGGCTTCATCAAGAGTATCCCCGGCAGAGAAACACCCTGGTAAATCGGGAACGATTACGCCGTATGCGTGTTCGTGATCACCCGCTTCAATCGCGATTGGATAAAACATATTCATACCTCTACGGGCAAGCGGGATTAAATTCTCGCTTGTTTCCTGATGCTCTTTACCGTACCGATCGGTAAGTCTTTTTTAGGATGGGGTACTGTAACCAGCCCCGGTTTTGTCGGATGTGTGAAATGGTGATGGCTACCGTTTATCCCTGTCAGAACCCAGCCATCAGCCTTCATTTCGGAAATTAACGTGCTGCTATCCATCCCTGTGTCCTGTCGCGTCCCGATGAAAGCACGATAACTCTAATAACTCTCACAGGCAACGTTTTCAGGGTTATTGGGGTTACCTTTAGTCTTAACCCAAATCGATTCTTGCCATACAGCACCAAACTCCAGGCGAAAAAAAAGCCCCCATAACGGGAGCTTTTTTCTTTAGTAGCAGAAAGTTATTTCTTCTTCGCTTTTGCGTTAGGCAGATCGGTGATGCTGCCTTCGAAGATTTCTGCCGCCAGACCGACTGACTCATGCAGGGTCGGGTGAGCGTGGATGGTCAGCGCAATATCTTCCGCATCACAACCCATCTCAATCGCCAGACCGATTTCGCCTAACAGCTCGCCGCCGTTAGTACCGACAATCGCGCCACCAATAATCCGGTGCGTCTCTTTGTCGAAAATCAGTTTGGTCATACCGTCTGCACAATCAGAAGCGATAGCACGGCCTGAGGCTGCCCACGGGAAGGTGGAGGTCTCGTAGCTGATGCCCTTCTCTTTCGCTTCTTTCTCGGTCAGACCGACCCAGGCAACTTCTGGCTCAGTATAGGCAATTGAAGGGATCACTTTCGGATCGAAGTAGTGCTTCAGACCGGAGATCACTTCTGCCGCCACGTGGCCTTCGTGCACGCCTTTGTGCGCCAGCATTGGCTGACCGACAATGTCGCCGATAGCATAGATGTGTGGCACGTTGGTGCGCATCTGCTTGTCGACGCGAATGAAGCCGCGATCGTCCACTTCCACGCCCGCTTTACCGGCATCCAGACCTTTACCGTTCGGCACACGACCGATCGCCACCAGCACCGCGTCATAACGCTGCGCTTCGCCTGGTGCTTTTTTACCTTCCATTGAAACGTAAATGCCATCGTCTTTTGCTTCAACGGCGGTCACTTTGGTTTCCAGCATCAGGTTAAATTTCTTGCTGATTTTCTTGGTAAAGACTTTCACCACGTCTTTATCCGCAGCCGGGATAACCTGGTCGAACATCTCAACCACATCAATCTCTGAACCCAGCGCATGATAAACCGTCGCCATTTCCAGACCGATGATGCCGCCGCCCATGACCAGCAAGCGCTTCGGCACTTCTTTCAGTTCCAGCGCATCGGTAGAGTCCCAGACGCGTGGATCTTCATGTGGAATGAATGGCAGTTCGATTGGACGTGAACCCGCAGCGATAATGGCATTATCGAAGTTGATGGTGGTCGCGCCGCCTTCTCCTTCAACCACCAGGGTGTTAGCACCGGTGAATTTGCCGAGGCCGTTAACCACGGTGACTTTACGACCTTTTGCCATTCCTGACAGGCCGCCAGTCAACTGGTTGATAACCTTCTCTTTCCAGCTGCGAATCTTGTTGATATCAGTAGATGGCTGGCCAAACACAATGCCGTGCTCTTCAAGGGCTTTCGCCTCTTCAATCACTTTAGCAACGTGCAGCAGCGCTTTAGATGGGATACAACCGACGTTCAGACAAACACCACCCAGGGTGCTGTAACGCTCTACCAGTACGGTTTCCAGACCTAAATCCGCACAACGGAAGGCTGCAGAGTAACCTGCAGGACCTGCCCCAAGTACTACGACCTGGGTTTTAATCTCTGTACTCATCATGACCTCTTAATTGATATCCGGCGGGTCAGACTTTCTTATAATGCCCTTGTTCCACCGGGACTTTCACCGCAAGAGTTTACAGAATTGTTAACAAACTGCCAACCGCGGCGCGACGAATCGTTACAGGAAGGCCGGCTTCCGCCGGCCTTCTTTACATTTACATAACTAAACGACGAATGTCAGACAACATATTGCCGATGATGGTGATGAATCGCGCACCATCAGCACCGTCGATTACGCGGTGGTCGAAGGAGAGAGAAATCGGCATCATCAGACGCGGAGTAAACTCTTTACCGTTCCACACCGGCTCCATCGCCGATTTAGAGACACCCAGGATAGCCACTTCCGGCGCGTTCACGATTGGCGCGAAGTGCGTGGTGCCCAGGCCGCCCAGGCTGGAGATGGTGAAACATCCGCCCTGCATGTCGCCCGCTGTCAGCTTACCGTCACGCGCTTTCTTCGAAATCGCCATCAGTTCACGCGACAGCTCGGTGATGCCTTTCTTGTTCACGTCTTTAAAGACCGGAACTACCAGGCCATTTGGCGTATCAACCGCCACACCGATGTTGATATATTTTTTCAGCGTCAGTTTCTGCGCATCTTCAGACAGCGAGCTGTTGAAGCGTGGCATCTGCTCAAGCGCCGCCGCGACCGCTTTCATGATGAACACCACCGGGGTGTACTTCACATCCAGCTTACGCTTCTCTGCTTCAGCATTCTGCTGCTTACGGAAGGCTTCCAGATCGGTGATATCGGTTTTGTCGAAATGCGTAACGTGCGGGATCATTACCCAGTTACGGCTCAGGTTCGCGCCAGAAATTTTCTGGATACGACCCAGTTCGACTTCTTCGATTTCGCCAAACTTACTAAAATCAACTTTCGGCCATGGCAGCATGCCTGGCAGACCGCCACCGCTGGCTGCAGCTGGTGCTGCTTCAGCGCGTTTCACGGCCTCTTTCACGTAAGTCTGCACGTCTTCTTTCAGAATGCGACCTTTACGGCCGGTGCCTTTGACTTTCGCCAGGTTAACACCGAACTCGCGCGCCAGGCGACGGATCACCGGGGTAGCGTGAACGTAAGCGTCGTTCTCTGCGAACTCACCTTTGCTTTCCGCTTTAGCTGGAGCGGGTGCCGCGGCTTTAGCTTCAGATTTGGCAGCAGGGGCCGGTGCGGCTTCCTGTTTCGCGGCCGCAGGGGCAGCCGGAGCAGCACCTTCGACTTCGAACACCATGATCAGTGAGCCGGTGCTGACTTTATCGCCGGTCGCCACTTTCAGCTCTTTGACGGTACCTGCAAACGGCGCAGGCACTTCCATAGAGGCTTTGTCGCCTTCAACCACAATCAGTGACTGCTCAGCTTCAACTTTGTCGCCAACTTTGACCAGAATCTCGGTAACTTCAACTTCATCACCGCCGATATCCGGGACGTTAACGTCTTTGGCGCCTGCAGCCGCGGCAGGTGCCGATGCCGCTTCTTCTTTCACTTCTGGCTTCGCGTCAGAGGCCGGTGCTGCGCCTTCTGCTTCAAAGACCATGATGGCTGAACCGGTGCTGACCTTGTCGCCGGTGGAAATAGTGATCTCTTTGACCACACCCGCGAACGGAGCCGGGACTTCCATCGACGCTTTATCGCCTTCCACCACAATCAGTGACTGCTCGGCTTCGACTTTGTCGCCAACCTTAACCAGAATCTCAGTGACTTCAACTTCGTCACCGCCGATATCCGGCACAGCCACTTCTTTGCTGGCAGTGGCCGCAGCAGCGGCTGGCGCTGGCGCCGCGTCCGCTTTTTTCTCTTCGGCGGCGGCAGGTGCTGCTTCCGCAGCGCCTTCAGCATCAAACACCATGATCAGTGAGCCGGTCTCAACTTTGTCACCGGTAGAGATTTTGATCTCTTTCACTACGCCAGCCTGCGGCGACGGCACTTCCATTGAGGCTTTGTCGCCTTCCACGGTGATCAGCGACTGCTCGGCTTCCACCTTGTCGCCAACTTTCACCAGAATCTCGGTGACTTCAACTTCGTCAGACCCGATATCCGGTACCTTAATTTCGATAGCCATTACTCTATTACCTCTTAAGCCAGACGCGGGTTAACTTTATCGGCATCGATATTGAATCGGGTGATCGCGTCGGCCACCACTTTCTTCTCGATCTCGCCGCGTTTAGCCAGCTCACCCAGCGCGGCAACCACCACATAAGATGCATCAACTTCAAAGTGATGACGCAGGTTCTCACGGCTGTCAGAGCGACCAAAGCCATCGGTACCCAGTACGCGATAATCGCTGGCCGGGACATAGCTACGAACCTGCTCAGCGAACAGTTTCATGTAGTCAGTTGAGGCGACAGCAGGTGCGTCGTTCATCACCTGAGCGATGTAAGGTACGCGCGCTTCTTCTGTCGGATGCAGCATGTTCCAGCGCTCACAATCCTGGCCATCACGTGCCAGTTCAGTGAACGAGGTGACGCTGTAGACATCAGAGCCGATACCGTAATCTTTCGCCAGGATCTGCGCAGCTTCACGCACATGACGCAGGATAGAACCTGAGCCCAGCAGCTGCACTTTGCCTTTGCTGCCGTCTACCGTTTCCAGTTTGTAGATACCCTTACGGATACCCTCTTCTGCACCAGCGGGCATTGCTGGCATATGGTAGTTTTCGTTCAGCGTGGTGATGTAGTAGTAAACGTTCTCCTGCGCTTCGCCATACATACGCACCAGACCGTCATGCATGATGACAGCGACTTCATAGGCGTAAGAAGGATCGTAGGAGATACAGTTCGGGATAGTCAGCGACTGAATGTGGCTGTGACCATCTTCATGCTGCAAACCTTCGCCGTTCAGGGTAGTACGACCTGAGGTGCCGCCGACCAGGAAGCCGCGCGCCTGTTGGTCGCCCGCCAGCCACATCAGATCGCCGATACGCTGGAAGCCGAACATCGAGTAATAGATGTAGAACGGGATCATCGGCAGGTTATTGGTGCTGTAAGAGGTCGCCGCAGCCAGCCAGGATGAACCTGCGCCCAGCTCGTTGATCCCTTCCTGCAGAATCTGGCCTTTCTCGTCTTCTTTGTAGTAAGCAACCTGCTCGCGGTCCTGCGGGGTGTACTGCTGACCGTTCGGGCTGTAGATACCAATCTGACGGAACAGACCTTCCATACCAAAGGTACGCGCTTCATCGGCGAGGATCGGAACCAGGCGATCTTTGATCGACTTGTTCTTCAGCATCACGTTCAGGGCACGCACAAAGGCGATGGTGGTTGAGATCTCTTTGTTCTGCTCATCCAGCAGCGCACTGAACTCTTCGAGTGCTGGCATTTCCAGCTTTTCAGTGAACTTCGGCTGACGTGTTGGCAGGTAGCCGCCTAACTTCTCACGCTGACCGTGCAGATACGTGTGCTCTTCAGAGCCCTTTTCAAAGGTCACGTACGGCAGTGATTCAATTTTGTCATCTGCAACTGGCACGTTGAAGCGATCACGGATATAGCGCACGCCATCCATGTTCATCTTCTTCACCTGGTGGGCAATGTTTTTGCCTTCCGCGGTGTCGCCCATACCATAACCTTTGATGGTATGCGCCAGGATCAGTACTGGCTTGCCTTTGGTGTCCTGCGCTTTTTTCAGTGCCGCGTAGATTTTCTTCGGATCGTGGCCGCCACGGTTCAATGCCCAGATTTCATCATCGGACAGATCTTTAACCAGCGCGGCGGTTTCCGGATATTTACCAAAGAAGTGCTCACGCACATAGGCACCATCACGGGATTTGAAGGTCTGGTAGTCGCCGTCGACGGTTTCGTTCATCAGCTGAATCAGCTTGCCGCTGGTATCTTTGCGCAGCAGCTCATCCCAGCGACCGCCCCAGATGACCTTGATCACTTCCCAGCCAGCGCCGGCAAAGATGCCTTCCAGCTCGTTGATGATCTTGCCATTACCGGTAACCGGGCCATCCAGACGCTGCAGGTTGCAGTTGATGATGAAGACCAGGTTATCCAGTTTTTCACGGGTCGCGATGGTGATCGCGCCTTTGGATTCTGGCTCATCCATCTCACCGTCACCCAGGAAGGCGTAAACGGTCTGAGCAGAGGTATCTTTCAGGCCACGGTGTTCCAGATACTTCAGGAACTTCGCCTGGTAGATAGCCGACAGCGGACCCAGACCCATTGATACGGTCGGGAACTGCCAGAATTCCGGCATTAATTTCGGGTGCGGATAAGAAGAGAGGCCTTTACCGTCAACTTCCTGACGGAAGTTATTCATCTGGTCTTCGGTCAGGCGGCCTTCAAGGAACGCACGGGCATAGATGCCGGGAGAGATGTGGCCCTGGAAATAGACCAGATCGCCGCCATCCTTCTCACTGCGCGCGCGGAAGAAGTGGTTGAAGCACACTTCATAAATCGTCGCAGAAGACTGGAAGGAGGACATGTGGCCGCCGAGTTCCAGATCTTTCTTCGATGCGCGCAGCACCGACATGATGGCGTTCCAGCGAATTGCGGAACGGATACGACGTTCAAGAGAGGTATTGCCCGGATAATCGGGTTCATCTTCAACGGCAATAGAGTTGATGTAGTTGCTGATTGCAGAAGATCCTGCAGCCACGTTTACGCCGCCTTTGCGGGCTGCACCCAGTACCTGATCAATCAGATACTGTGCACGTTCAACACCTTCTTCACGGATGACCGATTCGATCGCCTGTAGCCAGTCACGAGTTTCAATCGGATCCACGTCATTGTGTAAACGTTCTGACATGGGTGTGTTCCTTATCTGTGTCTAATACGTTGAATAATCGGGAGCCTGTTAAAGCAGATGCAGGCAGGCTCGTCTGATGTCAGTACGATCTTTGTCGCACGTTATTCCTTACGTTGCTGTAAACGACGCAGGGAGCGTTCTCGACGGCTCTGCTCCCGACTTCTGTCCAGCAAGATTTCCTCTATGAACGCCAGGTGACGGTGTGAAGCCTCGCGCGCTTTTTCTGGCTCACGAGCCACAATCGCCTCAAAGATTCTGGCGCGGTGACCGCTCACTTTTGCCAGCATTTCCCGGCGCGAGTAGAGCAATTCGAAATTCTGGCGAACGTTTTGTTCCAGCATAGGGCCCATTGAGCGTAGCAAATGTAAAAGCACAACATTATGGGCCGCTTCTGTGACAGCGATCTGATACTGCATCACTGCGTCCGCTTCGGCGTCTAAATCGCCGCTGTCCTGCGCCTGCTGGATATTCACATGGCAGTCGCGAATGCGCAGCAGGTCTTCCTCTGTGCCGCGCAGCGCCGCGTAATAGGCGGCGATGCCTTCTAAGGCATGGCGCGTTTCCAGCAGATCAAACTGTGATTCCGGATGGTCGGCGAGAAGCTCAACGAGTGGATCGCTTAAGCTTTGCCAGAGATTCTCCTGCACGAACGTTCCGCCACCCTGTCGGCGCAGCAATAATCCTTTGGCTTCTAAGCGCTGGATCGCTTCGCGGAGAGACGGACGTGAGACATCGAATTGTTTGGCGAGTTCGCGCTCAGGCAGCAGCTTCTCTCCCGGACGCAGGGTCCCTTCCATAATCAGCGATTCGAGCTGTTGCTCGATAGCGTCGGAGAGCTTAGGTTGGCGAATCTTACTGTAAGCCATCGTCCCTTCTTATTAAGCCAATCGTCCGGAGTAAATTGGTAATACCAATTGCAAAGAGGTGCCGGTAAAGTAACAAAGTATTCACCTTGTGTCTATATGGTGTCTGCGACATTCACCTGCCCCCAAAGCCTGTGCTGGCGCTAACTTGCGGTTAAAAAAATGAAAAATGTGCGTTACCGCAAATGTTAAATAATTTCACTTTTACCAAACCTTACACCCGCTTAGCGCGTTAGCGCAGCGGCAGACATAAGTGAAAGCTATTCGTCATTAACGGAATTTCATGGCAGAAGTTGCTGTGGGCAGACGTGACCAGGACGGCGTTTTTTCAGTCAACTCTCAGCACGAAAGGCGAAAGCAGGTGCAAAGCGATTCGCTTATCACTATTCTTGTCGCCAGGGTAGCAGATGGCACTATTCAGCACGCCAGATACCGTAAAATAATCAATACGTTATTGTAACTACTTCATTACAGCGTCCTGCGCTGCGAACGAAGAATAAAAACATCACGAGGTTTGTATGGAACAACAGCAAGGCGAAGCGCTGAAACGTGGTCTCAAGAACCGCCATATTCAGCTCATCGCGCTGGGTGGTGCAGTGGGAACCGGCCTGTTTCTGGGCAGTGCATCGGTCATTGAATCCGCCGGACCGGCCGTAATTCTGGGCTATGCGATTGCCGGTTTTATTGCCTTTTTAATCATGCGTCAGTTAGGCGAAATGGTCGTGGAAGAGCCGGTCGCCGGCAGCTTCAGCCACTTCGCGTATAAATACTGGGGCAACTTTGCAGGCTTCGCCTCAGGCTGGAACTACTGGGTGCTCTATGTGCTGGTCGCCATGGCGGAACTCACCGCCGTTGGCAAATATGTCCAGTTCTGGTGGCCAGACTTTCCGACCTGGGCTTCGGCTGCCATCTTCTTCGTGATGATTAACGCCATTAACCTGACCAATGTGAAAGTGTTTGGTGAGATGGAGTTCTGGTTCGCCATCGTTAAAGTGGTTGCGGTGATTGGCATGATCCTGTTCGGAGGCTGGTTGCTGTTCAGCGGACACGCGGGTCCGCAGGCTACCGTGCGCAACCTGTGGGAACAGGGCGGATTTTTCCCGCATGGCATCGGCGGTCTGGTGATGGTCATGGCGATTATCATGTTCTCGTTTGGTGGGCTGGAGCTGGTAGGTATCACCGCCGCTGAAGCGGATAACCCGGAAGTGAGCATTCCAAAAGCGACCAACCAGGTGCTGTGGCGTATTCTGATTTTCTATATTGGTTCGCTGGCGGTGCTGCTGTCACTGATGCCGTGGACGCGTGTCACGTCAGAAGTCAGCCCGTTTGTCTTTATCTTCCACGAGCTGGGCGATGCCATGGTGGCGAATGCGCTCAACGTGGTCATCCTGACAGCGGCGCTGTCGGTCTATAACAGCTGCGTTTACTGTAACAGCCGTATGCTGTTTGGTCTGGCACAGCAGGGTAATGCGCCAAAAGCGCTGCTGAAAGTCGATCGTCGCGGTGTGCCGGTGTTAACGATTCTGGTCTCTGCTGTCGCCACTGCGCTCTGTGTGCTGATCAACTATCTGATGCCGGGTGAAGCGTTTGGCCTGCTGATGTCGCTGGTCGTCTCTGCGCTGGTGATCAACTGGGCGATGATCAGCCTGGCGCACCTTAAGTTCCGTCGTAAGAAAGATCAGCAGGGCGTAACCACCCGCTTTAAAGCGCTGCTCTATCCGGCGGGTAACTGGATTTGCCTGATTTTCCTGGCGGCGATTCTGGTACTGATGGCGACCACGCCGGGCATGGCGATCTCTGTCTGGCTGATTCCGGTCTGGCTGGTGATTCTGGGCGTGGGTTACTTTATCAAGAACCAGACACAGAAAGCCTGATGCTTTACCACGTGCTGCGACCTCCTGCGGGGTTGCAGCACGTCATCCGCGCCTCCCTGCCCGTCTCAACTGCCCCGATCCAGTTCACACTTCTCTCCCCGCAACTGTTTTGTCCATCTTCATAACGAATTACTCCCGTTCATCTCGCTGATTTCCTGCCAATAATTCCTGTTCACACTGGATGCGCAGGAGAAAACCATGAAAGGTACAGCCCTCCCGTTTCGGGAAAAACTGGGATATGGCATGGGCGATGCCGGATGCAACATGATTGGCGGTGCCATCATGCTGTTCCTGAACTACTTCTATACCGACGTTTTCGGCCTGGCCCCGGCGCTGGTGGGAACCCTGCTGCTCTCGGTCAGAGTGCTCGATGCGGTAACCGATCCGATTATGGGCGCGATCGCCGATCGCACCCAGAGTCGCTGGGGTCGCTTTCGTCCCTGGCTGCTGTGGGTTTCCGTACCTTACGTCGTGTTCAGCGTATTGATGTTCACCACGCCAGACTGGACCTATCACAACAAGGTGATCTGGGCCTTCGTCACCTACTTCCTGATGTCACTGACCTACACGGCGATTAACATTCCTTACTGCTCTCTGGGCGGCGTGATTACCAACGATCCCGGTGAGCGCGTCTCCTGCCAGTCTTATCGCTTTGTCATGGTCGGCATCGCCACGCTGATACTCTCTCTGTCCCTGCTGCCGATGGCAGAGTGGTTCGGTGGCGAAGACAAAGCGCGCGGCTACCAGATGGCGATGGCGGTACTGGCAACCATTGGCCTGGCGATGTTTCTGTTCTGCTTTGCCACGGTACGTGAACGTATCCGCCCTGCCGTGCCGAGCAATGATGACCTGAAAAAAGATCTGCGTGACGTCTGGAAGAATGACCAGTGGGTACGCATTCTCCTGCTGACCTTCTGTAACGTCTGTCCCGGCTTCATCCGCATGGCGGCCACCATGTATTACGTGACCTGGGTCATGGGCCAGTCAACGCATTTCGCCACGCTGTTTATCAGCCTGGGTGTGATTGGCATGATGGTCGGCAGCACGCTGGCGAAACTGCTCACCGATCGCTGGTGCAAACTCAAAGTCTTCTTCTGGACCAATATCGCGCTGGCACTCTTCTCCAGCGGGTTCTACTGGATCGATCCCCACGCCACCGTGATGGTCGTGATCGCCTACTTTGTGCTGAATATCCTGCATCAGATCCCCTCTCCGCTGCACTGGTCACTGATGGCCGATGTGGATGACTACGGCGAATGGAAAACCGGCAAACGCATCACCGGCATTAGCTTCTCCGGCAACCTGTTCTTCCTCAAGGTGGGACTGGCGGTTGCCGGTGCGATGGTCGGCTTTCTGCTGTCGATCTATGGCTACAATGCAGGCGCTAAGCAGCAGTCAACTGAGGCGATTAACGGCATCATGCTGCTGTTCACCATTATTCCGGGTGTCGGCTATCTGATTACCGCCGGTGTGGTACGACTGATGAAGGTCGACCGCAAAATGATGATTACCATCCAGCAGGATCTCGCGCTGCGCCGCGAAAACTTCCATGATTTACACACTGTCCGCCTGCGCGACGGTGCTGCCCCGCAAACAGGAGATGTAAAATGACCCCAGACTGGCCGAATCCTTTTATCGAGCAGCGCGCCGACCCCTTTATCCTGCGTCATGAACAGTACTATTACTTTGTGGCATCGGTGCCGGAGTATGACCGGCTGGAGATCCGTCGCGCCACGACGTTGGCTGGCCTGCGCAGCGCCGAGCCGGTGGTCGTCTGGCGCAAGCCCGAGAGCGGCCCCTTTAGCGAGTTAATCTGGGCACCTGAGCTGCACTACATTGACGGACAGTGGGTCATCTATTTCGCGGCAGCACCGACGCGTGAAATCAAAGAGGGACTGTTTCAGCACCGGATGTATGCGCTGGTGTGTGAGGCGGAAGATCCGCTGCAGGGCGATTGGCAGCCCTGCCGCCGGGTCTTCAGCCAGTTCGACAGCTTCTCACTGGATGCCACCCACTTCATGCATCAGGGTAAAAACTGGTATCTCTGGGCGCAGAAAGATCCATTGATTCCCGGCAACTCTAACCTCTATCTGGCTGAGCTGCTTAATCCCTGGACGCTGAAAGGCACGCCGGTGATGCTGAGCCGGCCGGAATATGAGTGGGAGTGCGCAGGCTTTAGCGTTAATGAAGGACCGGCGGTTATCCGTCACGGGAATCGGCTGTTTGTGACCTACTCTGCCAGCGCCACCGATGAGAATTACTGTCTGGGGATACTGTCGATTGACGTTGATGCCGACCCGCTTGATGTCGCCGCATGGCAAAAGTCTACACGGCCGGTATTTGTCTCCAGCTGGGACAACCATCAGTATGGACCGGGTCACAACAGTTTTACCCAGGATGAGGCGGGACGCGACGTGCTGGTATACCACGCGCGTAACTACACTGAAATTGAAGGCGATCCGTTATGGGATCCGAACCGCCATACCCGACTGAAATATTTCAGCTGGCGGGAAGATGGCACGCCTGATTTCGGCGTGCCGCCTGCCGATTACACCAGCGTGCCGTAAATCGTCAGCAACGCGACAGCGACCACCAGTACCAGTGAGGTACGTTTCGCTAACGCCACGGCAACCCGTGGCGTTTCGACTTTATCGGTGTGCGGATCGCGTGACAATGAGAACTGCGCCAGAGTCGTCAGCACCTGATACTGAGAACGATGCCGATCGGTCAGCGAAGCAAACCAGGCGGGCAGCGCTTTTTCGCCATGACCCAGCAGGGCGTAAGCCACACCCGCCAGCCGCACCGGGATCCAGTCGAGAAGATGCAGAATGGCATCCACGCCAGATTGTGAACGCGCCATCGGTGTTCCGTGCTTTGCCAGCCAGCCTTGCCAGGCCCGCAGAAAAGCGTAACCCACCAGCAGCACCGGCCCCCACGGACCGCCTACCACCAGCCAGAACATTGGCGCAAGGTAGAAACGGAAGTTTATCCAGATCAGGGCATTCTGCAGTTCACGCAGGAACTCGCGCTCGCTGCATTCCACCGGCACGCCATGAATCAGCGTCAGTTCAGCCGCCATCGCCTGATGCGCAGCATCGTCGTCGTGACTGGCCGCTTTCAGGTAGCTGTGGTAGTGCTGTCGCACCGACCCCGCACCGATACAGAGCAGTCCGGCAACAATCCAGAAGAGCAGTTGCAGCACGCCAAACAGCAGCCCTTTCAGACTCCAGATCACCAGCGCGGTCAGCGCCATCGCCAGCACGGTCATCAGCAGGGTACGCATCATTGAGAAATGGTGGCGCTGGCGAAAGATCGGCTCCAGCCGGTGTTCGAGCTGCCAGTGCTCGCCCAGTTTAAACAGGCGCTCCCAGCCTAAAACCAACAACAAGGTAAACAACGTCATACTGACTCCGCAAAAATCAGGATTTTTGCTGCGTTAACAGCTGTTTGTAGTAGTCCCAGTCAAAAGCAGGTCCGGGATCGGTTTTGCGTACCGGTGCGATGTCACTGTGCCCCGTGATACGTGCAGGCGTTAACGGATAGTGTTGCAGCAGTAATTGCGTCACCTGCTGCAAGGCCCGATATTGCGCCTCGCTATAAGGCTCACTGTCTGTTCCTTCCAGTTCGATGCCTATGGAGAAGTCGTTGCAGTTCTCACGTCCTTCGAACTGCGAAATGCCTGCATGCCAGGCGCGTTTATCAAAGGGGACATACTGCACGATCTCCCCGTCACGGCGAATCAGGCAGTGTGCCGCCACTTTCAGCGCGGCGATATCCGCAAAATAGGGATGGGCATCGGGCGGTAAGGAGCCGGTGAACAGTTTATCGATCCATGGCCCGCCAAATTCACCGGGTGGCAGGCTGATATTGTGGATCACCAGCAGTGAAGGTGCCTCATTATCAGGGCGTTCGTTGCAATGCGGCGACGGCACATGACGCACGCGGGTCAGCCAGCCCTGTTTGATTTTCATAGCGGTTTTCCTTATTTCACTGGCTGAGAATAGCATGAATAATAAAGGATTCTTGCTTCTTAGTGTGCCGGTCTGATGACATTCACACACTTCGTGTTAAGGATACTAAACAAAATGCTATCTGTTGCTGGAACCGAATGGCGGTTCAGGCTATTGTGACCGCCTCTGTCATTCCCCTTTCAGGAGTAAAACGCCTATGTCATCCCGTGGTTATGATCCCGACAGCCGTCGTCAGACGCTGATTAAACGCATTGAAAGTGACATTCCGGATAGCGTTGCGCTGGCGTTAAAAGAGGATCTCGGGGGCGAGATCGACGCTGACCGCGATATCACCGCGCAGCTATTACCCGCCGATACCCAGGCCGATGCGCAGGTCATCACCCGCGAAGCCGGTGTTTTCTGTGGTAAACGCTGGGTTGAAGAGGTGTTCATTCAGCTCGGCTCACACGCGACCCTGATCTGGCATGTCGAAGATGGTGATCAGATCGAGGCTGACCAGCTGCTGTTTGAAATGGAGGGGCCTGCCCGGCTGCTGCTGACCGCCGAGCGAACGGCGCTTAATTTTGTGCAGACGCTCTCAGGCGTTGCTACCGAAGTCAGCCGCTATGCCGCGCTGCTGGCGGGAAGCCAGACGCAACTGCTGGACACGCGTAAAACCCTGCCCGGACTGCGGACTGCGCTGAAATATGCCGTGTTGTGCGGCGGTGGCAGCAACCATCGGCTGGGCCTCTCTGACGCTTATCTCATCAAAGAGAACCATATTATTGCCAGCGGCTCGATTCGGCAGGCAGTGGAAAGAGCGCAATGGCTGCAGCCCGATGTGCCGGTTGAAGTTGAGGTGGAATCGCTGGAGGAGTTACGTCAGGCGCTGGAAGCCGAAGCCGATATCGTGATGCTGGATAACTTTAGCCTGGAAGCGATGCGTGCCGCCGTCGAACTTAATCAGGGTCGGGCGTTGCTGGAGGTCTCCGGTAACGTCACCGAAACTACCCTGCCACAGATCGCCCTGACCGGCGTGGACTATGTTTCGGTTGGCGCGCTGACCAAGCATGTGCGGGCGCTGGATCTCTCGATGCGCTTTAAACAAAAATAGCCTGCCTCGCCGTCACTCAGCACGGCGATTTTGCGAGCCTGCTTCCGGCGCAGTTTCGACTGCGCTGTAAGTCTGAAATCTGTTCACATCACGCTTTCCAGTTTGCCCATCTCTGCCTGTCTTTCACTGCTCCCGATTTTTAACCTGTCGCCTTCTTAATACGGAGACGATGTGATGAATTATCAACGTGGATTTACGCTGGTTGAACTGATGATTGTGGTGGGTATTGTGGCAATCTTAAGTGCCATCGGCCTGCCCGCTTATCAAAATTATCTGCAGCGTGCTGCCCTTACCGACATGCTGCAAACCATGGTGCCCTATAAAACCGCTGTTGAGCTTTGCGCCATGGAGCGCGGCGGCCCGACGCAGTGTCAGGCCGGAGAAGCGGGTATTCCTGCTGCCAGGGGATCGCGCTATGTCTCGGCACTGAGCGTGACTAACGGGGTCATTACGCTGACCGGCCAGGAGAGCCTGAATGGCCTGAGCGTTGAAATGCTGCCGCTCTGGGACAGCACCGAGGGCGGCATCAGCTGGCAACGCAGCTGCACCAGCAGCAACAATAGCCTGCGCGACAATTGCCTGCAGCATTTCCGCTTTGCGGATAAAGGAGCCAGCGATGAGCAAGCCTGATGAGGCGATCGCGGCATTATGTCAGCGCTATCGTGCCCTGGTTTTGCACCATGATGCCAGCCAGCTGCGTGTTGCCGTCGCGGAAAGCGTGCCGCCAGGGCTGGCTGAAGCCCTCCATTTTGCCAGCCAGTGTCAGATTGAAATCGAGTGCTGGCCGCAGGCCCGGCTCGACCAGCTTCAGCACGCTGACACACCGCTGGTGGCGCGCGAAGAGGCGCCCACAGAATCAGCGATCGAAGCGACACAGCTGATCCTGCGTCAGGCGCTGGAGCGTCGCGCCTCTGATGTACATATCGAACCCGGCCGTGATGGCCTGCGTGTGCGTCTGCGTATCGATGGTGTATTGCACCCTCTATCTTCCCTGCCCGTCACCCAGCCTGCTGCGCTGCTGGCGCGACTGAAGATCCTCGGCGGACTGGATATCGCCGAACGCCGGTTACCGCAGGATGGTCAGTTCAGTCTGGAGATCGCTGGTAAACCCGCCTCTTTTCGCCTGGCGACCTTACCCATCTACGGTGGTGAGAAAGCGGTGGTCCGGCTGTTGCAGAGTGAAAGCGCGGCGCTGTCGCTGGATAAGCTCGGCTTACCCGCCGCGCAGTTGCGCCTGTTCTGCGCCGCGCTGGCGCAGCCGCAAGGGCTGATTCTGGTCACCGGGCCAACCGGCAGCGGCAAGACGTTTACGCTCTATAGCGGACTCAGTGCCCTGAATACGCCGGAAAAAAATCTGTGCAGCGTTGAAGATCCGATTGAGATCCCCCTGCCCGGCATTAACCAGACGCAGATCCATGCTAAAAACGGCCTCGATTTTAACCGCGTGCTGCGGGCGCTGCTGAGACAGGATCCGGATGTAATCATGGTCGGGGAGATCCGCGATGCTGAAACGGCGGAGATTGCGGTTAAAGCGGCACAGACCGGGCATCTGGTGCTGTCGACGCTGCACACCAACTCCACCGCCGAGACCCTGACCCGGCTGCGACAGATGGGTATTCCCGGTTATCTTCTGGGGTCGGCGCTGAAACTGATTGTTGCTCAGCGCCTGGTTCGACGCCTCTGTCCCCACTGCCGTCAGCCCGCTCAGGCGGTGGCGCACTATCCTGCGGAACTCTGGCCCGGTACCTTGCAAACCTGGCGGGCACCCGGCTGCGACCACTGTTTTTCCGGCTATTTTGGCCGGCTGGCGCTGTTTGAACTGCTGCCGATCAATGCCAGGCTGCAAAATGCGATCGCCGCCGAAATGCCGCTGGAGAATTTGCTCAGCCTGGCGAAACAGCAGGGATTACGCACCCTGCTGGTTTCTGGCCTGGAAGCGGTAAGCCGGGGCGATACCTCGCTGGAAGAGATGCAACGGGTGATTGGGCTGGACGATGGCTGATGCGTCTTTATTTCGCTGGCAGGCGGTCGATAGCCAGGGCCAGTTAGTCAGTGGCCAGCTACTGGCTATCGACAGTGATAACCTGCTGCTGATGCTGACGCAGCGCGATCTTCTGCCGGTGAGCTGGAAGCGAGAAAAAGTGTGGCGTCAGAGGGAGTGGAAGTGGCAGCACAAAACCGATCTGATTCGTCAGCTGGCAACCCTGCTCAAAGCGGGACTGCCGCTGGCAGAGAGTCTGGCTTTGCTGGCTGAGGGCCATCCGCATGCAGGCTGGCGTGCTCTGATGCTTGTCCTGCATCATCGGGTACTCAGCGGTGCCCCTTTTTCGCAGGCTTTACGTGAATGGCCGCAGATTTTTCCGGCACTCTATCCGGCCCTGATGGAGGTGGGCGAACTGACCGGTCAGTTGGATACCTGTTGCAGTGAGCTGGCCCGGCAGCAGATCCGGCAACAGCAGTTATGGCATCAGGTGGCGAAGGCGCTGCGTTATCCTCTGTTCATTCTGCTGGTGGCGATTGCGGTCACCTGCGGCATGCTCCTGTTCGTTCTGCCAGAGTTCGTTGCCGTTTATGACTCCTTTGATGCCCCCCTGCCCGCCTTTACGGCAGCGGTAATGCAGTTATCTGCCGCGCTTCAGGAGTGGGGAGCTGTGTTAGCCATCGGCGTATCGCTGATGCTGGTGGCGTGGCATCAGTTACGACGACGCTCTGCGGGCTGGCAGCGCCGTGAGCAGGCGATTTTCCTGCGCATCCCGCTGCTTTCCGGGTTATGGCGTGGCACGCAGCTGACGCAGATCTACACCATTCTGAATCTGACACAGCGTGCCGGGTTAACTTTGCTACAGGGACTGGCTGCCGTTGAAGTGACGCTCTCATCATTGCTATGGCGGGAAGCAATGGCCGGACTGCAGCAGCACATTGCTCAGGGGAATCCTCTGCATCAGGCGCTGATGCATCATCCGCTGTTCACACCATTATGCGGTCAGCTGGTTCGCGTCGGCGAAGAGGCGGGCGCGCTGGATTTAATGCTGGCTCGTCTGGCGGAATGGCATGAGGCAGAAACCCGTGAGCGCGCTGACACGCTGGCTGCTTCGCTGGAACCGATGATGATGATGGTGATTGGCGGCATTGTCGGCACGCTGGTGATTGCGATGTATCTGCCGGTGTTCGGGCTGGGTGATGCGATGCATTAAGGGGCGCAGGCTGCGCCCCGGATAACTATCGGTTGAAAACGCGGTTTTCCTGCTCATTAACCCGAATAAAGGTGGTGCGCTTGGTCAGCTCTTTCAGCCGCTCCGCCCCCACATAAGTGCAGGCAGAACGCAATCCACCCAGGATATCGCGCGCGGTGTCAGCAACCGGGCCACGTAATGGCAGCTTCACCGTTTTACCTTCTGCTGCGCGATATTGCGCGACACCGCCAACGTGACGCTTCATCGCCGATTCGGAACTCATGCCGTAAAACAGCATAAAGCTTTCGCCATTCTCTTCGACCACCTGCCCTTCACACTCATCATGTGCCGCCAGCATGCCACCCAGCATCACGAAGTCGGCACCGCCGCCAAACGCTTTCGCAATATCGCCAGGCACTGAACAGCCGCCATCACTGACAATCTGTCCGCTTAAGCCATGCGCCGCATCGGCACATTCAATGACAGCGGAAAGCTGCGGATAGCCCACGCCGGTTTTCACCCGGGTTGTACAGACCGAACCCGGGCCAATGCCGACTTTGACGATATCCGCGCCAGAGAGAATCAGCTCTTCCACCATTTCGCCCGTTACCACGTTACCGGCACAGATGGTTTTAGCCGGGAAGGTTTCACGGGCGCGCTGCAGAAAATCAACAAAATGCTGAGAGTAACCGTTGGCCACGTCGATACAGATAAACTGCAGATCGTCTGACAGCGCCATAATCGCAACCAGTTTATTGAGATCGGCCTCCGAGGTGCCGGTTGAAACCATCACATGTTTCAATACCGTCGCGGGGACGCGCTGAATAAACGCGCGCCACTCATCTACGCTGTAATGCTTATGGACTGCTGTAAGGATATTGAAGCTGGCCAGCGCCTCAGCCATTGAAAATGTGCCGACGGTATCCATGTTGGCGGCGATAATCGGTACGCCGCTCCAGCTCAGGCCCGAATGTCTGAAGGTAAAGCTGCGTTCCAGCTCAACCTGTGAGCGACTTTGCAGCGTGGAGCGTTTGGGGCGGATTAAGACATCTTTAAAGCCCAGTTTTAAATCTTCTTCAATACGCATAAACAGTGTCCTGGTAAGTGGCAATGAATCGTCGTTCACGAAGTAAGCACAGCTCCAGTGACGTTATGATACGCGCCTCTCGCTGCGCGACAAGACTGCGAATTTCACTTTATTTACGCTACAATCCGTTAAATTTAATTGTGGTTTATCGGTGTGATCTGACGCGCATTTTTGCGTTTTTTATTCAGATCATTACCCTGAAGCCCTGTCGAACAGAGAAGTCAGGTGAGAAACATGCCCTATATCGTCGCGCTTACAGGGGGGATCGGCAGTGGTAAAAGTACGATTGCCCAGGCATTCGCAGCGTCTGGCGTGGAAATTATTGATGCTGACCTGATAGCACGTGAAGTTGTCGAACCCGGCACCCCCGCTTTGCAGGCCATTCAGGCGCGCTATGGCACGTCGATAGTCACTGATGAGGGGAAGCTTGATCGTAGCCGGCTTCGCGACATTATTTTTCAGCAGCCGGAAGAGAAAAGCTGGTTAAACGCGCTGCTGCATCCACTGATTAATGCCCGGACGCGTCAATTGATCGCCGAAGCCACCACACCTTATGTGCTCTGGGTGGTGCCGCTACTGGTGGAAAATCAGTTACAGCACCAGGCTGATCGGGTACTGGTGGTGGATGTTGATGAGGCAACGCAGTTAGCGCGCACCCGGCAGCGTGATCATCTTTCCGTCGCGCAGGCGAAACGCATTCTTGCCGCACAGGCGACGCGCCAGCAGCGCCTCGCCTGTGCCGATGACATTATTGATAACAGTGGCGAGCCCGACGACGCCTTGCCGCAGGTTGCCGAACTCCATCAGCGCTATCTCAGGCTGGCGGCAACGAAACAGGATTAATACCATGAGCACACCCGTTCTGTTTGAACACCCACTGAATGAAAAAATGCGAACCTGGTTACGGGTTGAGTTTTTGATCAATCAGTTAGATGAAATTGTCCCACTGGATAAAACCGTTAATGCGCTGACCTTTTTTCGCCTGATTAGCGAGCTGCTCGACATTTTTGAGCGTGGCGATATGCGTACTGAATTGTTAAAAGAGCTGGAGCGTCAGCAGCAAAAGTTACGTGCATGGGCTGATGTGCCAGGTGTTGATATGACGCTGGTTAATGCCCTGCGCGATAAACTCAAAATTCAGTCGACGCAGTTAATGAATGCCCCACGTATGGGCCAGCAACTCCGCGAGGACCGTCTGATTGCCCTGGTGCGGCAGCGTCTGAGCATCCCTGGAGGATGCTGCAGCTTTGATTTGCCGGGCCTGCACATCTGGCTCCATCTGCCGCAGGAAGCACGCGATGCGCAGGTCGAAGCCTGGATGCTGACGCTGGAGCCACTGCATCATGCGCTGGCGATGATACTGGATCTGATCCGCCAGTCCGGCGCGTTTCATGTGCAGACCAGCCTTAATGGTTTTTATCAGGATAATGCCGAAGGCGCCGATCTGTTGCGACTGCAGTTGTCGCTGGAAGATGCGCTCTATCCACAGGTGTCCGGACATAAAAGCCGCTACGCCATTCGTTTTATGCCGCTTGATAGTGAGCGTGGTGAAGTTCCGGCCCGCCTTAATTTTCAACTGGCCTGTTGTTAGAGGTAAAAATGCAGCAAGAAGTGATGACCGTTGCCTGTCCGCAGTGCGGCAAAGATGTGATCTGGGATGAACTCAGCCCGTGGCGCCCCTTTTGCAGTAAGCGCTGCCAGCTCATTGATTTAGGTGAGTGGGCCGCAGAAGAGAAACGCATTCCCAGCCGCGACGATATGAACGACAGTGACAACTGGAGTGAAGAAGATCGCTGACAGCCGAACCGGATGGGGCGCGCTGCCCCATCCGCTCAGAGTTCGCCGGCGATCAGACGCGCAATCAGCTGATGATTCGCGGGCGGAAACTCCTCCGCGACCAACGCATGCTGATCAACCCAACGCTGCGGCTGACCCTCTTTGCCCCACGGCTCTCCTTTCCACCCTTCAACCAGAAAGAAATGCAGCGTCACCCGCAGATCGTCATAGCTGTGGTCTGCATGACCAATCGGGCGTGCCTCGGTGACCTCAATCCCGGTCTCTTCCTGAAGTTCCCTTATCAATCCCTGTTCGGCGCTTTCGCCCGCTTCAATCTTACCGCCAGGAAACTCCCACTTGTTCGCCATGTAAGAGGTCGCCGCGCGCTGGGCAAGGAAAATTTGTTTACTGGCATTGCGAATGATGCCAACTGCAACCTGCAGGTGCTTCATGGAGACTATCCGGTAGTAATGGGTGAATGAAGCCTGATTTTAGAGCATGCCGTAGCGGATGTTAACCGCTTTAGCTCAGCGGAGTCGCTGTTGCCTGGGTGGCAGAGACCATAAAAAAAGGAGCCAGCGGCTCCTTTTTTATTAGCATTCAGTCTCAGGCGATGCGGCCATGACACTGCTTGTACTTTTTACCGGAACCACATGGGCAGGGATCGTTGCGGCCGACTTTGCGTTCACCACTCTGCTCCGCCACAGGCTCTGCGGCTGCCAGCAGATCCTCTTCAACATGGCTCAGTTGCTGTTGCTGTGCCAGACGTTCAGCTTCTTCGCGACGTTGTTGCTCCATCGCTTCAACTTCCTCTGGCATGCGCACCTGCACTTTGCTCAGCGTACTGATCACTTCATATTTCAGTGATTCAAGCATCGCGGCAAACATGGCGAAGGATTCACGCTTGTACTCCTGCTTCGGATCTTTCTGCGCATAGCCGCGCAGATGGATGCCCTGACGCAGATAGTCCATCGCGGCCAGATGCTCTTTCCACAGCGAATCCAGCGTCTGAAGCATCACGCCTTTTTCGAAGTTGCGCATCATCTCTGCGCCAACGATCTCTTCTTTCTCAGCGTAGCTTTCCATAGCATGGGTCATGATGCGCTCACGCAGCACTTCTTCATGCAGGTCAGGCTCTTTATCCAGCCACTCTGCAATCGGCAGGTTCAGATCGAAGTCAGTACGCAGACGCTCTTCCAGGCCTGGCACGTCCCACATCTCCTCCAGCGACTGTGGCGGAATGTAAGTATCAATAGTAACTTTGTAGACATCATGGCGAATGCTGTTGATGGTTTCGCTAACGTCAGACACATCCAGCAGCTCATTACGCTGACTGTAGATCGCGCGACGCTGGTCATTAGCCACATCATCATATTCCAGCAGCTGCTTACGAATATCGAAGTTACGGCTCTCAACTTTGCGCTGGGCATTGGCAATCGCTTTGGTGACCCACGGATGCTCAATCGCTTCGCCTGGCTTCATGCCCAGTTTACGCATCATATTCGAGACGCGGTCTGAGGCAAAAATACGCATCAGCGCATCTTCCATCGACAGGTAGAAGCGAGAAGAACCGGCGTCACCCTGACGACCTGCACGACCACGCAGCTGGTTGTCGATACGACGCGATTCGTGACGCTCAGTACCGACGATGTGCAAACCACCTGACGCCAGAACCGCATCATGACGAATCTGCCATGCCGCTTTAATCTCTTCGATTTGCGCTTCAGTTGGCTCTTCCAGTTCGGCCACTTCAGCGTGCCAGCTGCCGCCCAGCATAATATCCGTACCACGTCCGGCCATGTTGGTGGCGATAGTGACCGCACCCGGCTGACCAGCCTGCGCCACGATATCCGCTTCGCGGGCGTGGAATTTGGCGTTCAGAACGTTATGTTTGATACCGGCACGGGTCAGTTCGTTAGAGACCACTTCTGATTTCTCAATCGAGATGGTTCCCACCAGCACCGGCTGACCATTTGCAGTACGCTCACGGATATCTTCGATAATGGCATCGATCTTCTCTTTCTCGGTCATGTAGACCAGGTCAGCCAGATCTTTACGCACCATCGGACGGTTAGTCGGCACGACAATGGTGTCGAGCTTATAAATGGAGCTGAATTCAAATGCTTCGGTATCAGCGGTACCGGTCATACCGGCCAGCTTCTCGTAAATACGGAAGTAGTTCTGGAAGGTGATAGAGGCCAGCGTCTGGTTCTCGTTCTGAATCTCAACGCCTTCTTTCGCTTCAATCGCCTGATGCAGACCATCAGACCAGCGACGACCCTGCATGGTACGGCCGGTGTGTTCATCAACAATCACCACTTCACCATCTTTCACGATGTAATCCACATCGCGGGTAAAGAGTGCGTGCGCACGCAGCGCCGCAGTGACGTGGTGCATCAGCATGATGTTGGTCGGAGAGTAGAGTGACTCGCCCGCTTCCATGATGCCCTCGCTGACCAGCAGCTCTTCCACTTTGACCAGACCGCGCTCAGACATGTGAGCCTGACGCGCTTTTTCATCGACCCAGAAGTCGCCTTCACCCTGATGGGTTTCGGTATCTTCTTTATCCTGGCGAACCAGATGAGGGATGATCTTGTTCACTTTGGTGTAAAGCTCAGAACTGTCTTCTGCCGGACCAGAGATGATCAGCGGCGTACGCGCTTCATCGATCAGGATGGAGTCGACCTCATCCACCAGCGCATAGTGCAGTTTACGCTGTACACGCTCTTCCGGGCTGAAAGCCATGTTGTCGCGCAGGTAGTCGAAGCCATATTCGTTGTTGGTGCCGTAGGTGATGTCTGCTGCGTAAGCTTCACGCTTTGCCACCGCCGGCAGGCCCGACATGTTGATACCAATGGTTAAACCCAGGAACTCAAACAGCGGACGGTTGTTTTCCGCATCACGCTGTGCCAGATAGTCGTTGACGGTAACCACGTGAACGCCTTTGCCGGACAGCGCATTCAGGTAGGCTGGCAGCGTTGCGGTCAGCGTTTTACCTTCACCGGTTCGCATCTCAGCAATGCAGCGATCGTTCAGCACCATACCGCCGATCAGCTGCACGTCGAAGTGACGCATCCCGAACACGCGTTTACTCGCTTCACGCACGGTTGCGAACGCTTCCGGGATCAGGCTTTCCAGCGATTCACCTTTTTTCAGGCGTTCGCGGAACAGATCCGTTTTAGCTTTCAGTTCATCATCAGAGAGCTTCTCAAAATCGGGCTCCATCTTATTGATGACGTCCACCACTTTACGCATACGACGCAGGGTACGATCGTTACTGCTACCAAAAACCTTGGTTAAAATTTTGCTTAACATAGTAAATATATTCTCAATTCAGCCGGAGCATTCCGGACTGCGAAATCTTAACAGAGTGAATAAAACCAAAAATATTAGCAGAACAATCGGGCAGGTCCGGCGCGAATGCCATGCACGCTGGCATGCCACTCTACCCATGAACGGGTAACGGCCGTGAAAAGAGGCGGCGTAGAGATCTGCTGCGGTGCAGTGTGCAGCGCAGAATGTGATGTCAGTAAACTATGCAGTGAGTCGATCAGCGCCAGCTTTTGTGCCGCCAGCGGTAATGTCTGTTGCTCCGCCTGCGCCTGGGGCGCCAGCGTGAAAGAGAGATGACGAATAACGGTACGGATGGCGTGCTGATGCCAGTAATCCACGCTGAAGCTCGGGCGTCGGGATGCTTCCTGCAGCCGGATCAGGTGATCAAAGCGTGTGGCATTGCCAAGAAAGAGACTGCTGGCCGGAGATTCAGACGACGCGTTGAGTTCGGAGCTTTGCGCACAGGCTGGCAGGCCAAAGCTGGCCGCTACCATCCCTAACAGGAGATGAGGCCAGAAGTAGCGTCTACCTAATTGTCGCCAGCGCAGAAGAATCCCGATCACAACCTTTCCATCGCGCATGCTCTGTTGCGCTCTTGTTTTCTGGTACCCGCCGCGAGCCGCAACGGATTTCGGCCTGTAAAAGCGCCACAGATAGTATCATTAATGTGGGGCATCCACACCTGGGATTAAAGTGATGGCGAGAGAAAACACGTGTGATTGTTCAGCAAATCAGCAGAACAGACAACGCTTTGCGAGCGAGGTCGCAGTCATCAGGCGTGTGATAAGAGGCAATAAAAAACGGCTGGCGCCGCTGACCGGAGAGGGTGTCAGCATAACCAGCCGTTTCACGTTCCGGGGTAATTAAGCCAGAACCAGATTCGGTGCTTTGAATGCCAGCGGCAGTTCAGCTTCGTCTTCGAAGGTTGCCCATTCCCAGGCTTCCTGCTTAGCCAGAACCGCTTGCAGCAGTTTGTTGTTCAGCGCGTGGCCCGATTTGAACGCAGTGAATGCGCCAATGATGTTGTGACCACACATAAACAAGTCGCCAATCGCGTCCAGCATTTTGTGACGGACAAACTCGTCCTCAAAACGCAGGCCTTCTTCATTCAGTACGCGGAAATCATCCAGACCTATCGCACAATCTAAGCTACCGCCCAGGCACAGGCCTTTAGACTGCAGATATTCGATTTCACGCATAAAGCCAAATGTACGCGCCCGGCTGATTTGACGAACAAAGGCGTCAGCAGAGAAGTTCATCGCATAACGCTGTGAGCTGGAATCGATAGCCGGGTGTTTGAAGTCGATGGTGAAATCAAGCGAGAAGCCGTTAAACGGTTTGATCTCGGCCCATTTGTCACCCTCTTCCACACGCACGGTCTGCTTAACACGCACAAATTTCTTCGCGCTGTTGAGCTGCTCGATGCCCGCATCCATCAGCAGATAGATAAACGGTGCTGCGCTGCCATCCATGATCGGGATTTCTGGCGCATCGACTTCAACAATAATGTTGTCGATACCCAGACCCGCCAGGGCGGCATTGAGGTGTTCAACCGTTGAAATACGTACGCCTTCATCATTCACCAGGCAGGTACTCAGCATGGTGTCGCGCACGTATTTTGCATCAGCCGGAAAATCTACCGGTGGATTCAAGTCGGTGCGACGATAGATGACCCCGGTATTAGCCGACGCAGGGCGTAATGTCAGGGTGACTTTTTTGCCGGTATGTAAACCGACACCAGTCGCCTGAACAATACGTTTTAATGTCCTTTGTTTGATCATCGTATTATCTCGCAATATCACCTGTCCGACCGCCAGTATACTTTACCAGCGGACAGAGACTTTAGCACAAAGAGCGGAGAATCCCAATTATAGGGTTAATCCTAATCGGCCTGCTTACGTAAAAAGGCCGGAATATCAAGATAATCGGGCTCTTTGTTCGACTGCGCAGCCTGGTCGTTAACGACTTTGGCAGCAGGTTTCTGCTCCTGCGGCAGCGGTGACATACCGTGCTGCTGATAGCGATGATCCATCACTGGCTGACTGGCTGGCTTGTTGGTTACCAGGGTGATTTCAGGACGCTTGTCCATGCCGATACCGGTTGCCACCACGGTGACGCGCAGTTCGTCATTCATTTCCGGATCCAGTGAAGTACCGATCACGACGGTCGCGTTGTCAGAGGCGAAGGCGCGGATAGTGTTACCCACGGTCTCGAACTCATCCAGACGCAGGTCGAAGCCCGCCGTAATGTTGACCAGCACGCCACGCGCACCAGAAAGGTCGATATCTTCCAGCAGTGGGCTGGAGATCGCCATTTCAGCCGCTTCTTCCGCACGATCTTCACCGCATGCGACGCCTGAACCCATCATCGCATAGCCCATTTCGGACATGACGGTACGCACGTCAGCAAAGTCGACGTTCATCAGGCCAGGACGGGTGATCAGCTCAGCGATACCCTGAACGGCGCCTTTCAGCACGTCATTAGCTGCACCAAACGCATCCAGCAGAGAGATACCACGGCCCAGCACTTTCAGCAGCTTGTCGTTTGGAATGGTGATCAGTGAATCGACATGCTTAGAGAGTTCGGCGATGCCCTGCTCGGCAAACGCCATGCGCTTTTTGCCTTCGAAGTTGAACGGCTTGGTGACAACCGCCACCGTCAGGATACCCAGCTCCTTAGCCACTTCAGCCACTACAGGCGCTGCACCGGTACCGGTACCGCCGCCCATACCTGCTGCGATGAAGACCATGTCTGCCCCTTCCAGCGCAGAACGCAGTGCTTCGCGATCTTCTTCTGCAGAGTTACGGCCCACTTCCGGGTTCGCACCCGCACCCAGACCTTTGGTAATGTTATTACCGATCTGAATGGTCTGGCCGACAGCTGTTTTACGCAGCGCTTGCGCGTCGGTATTCACAGCAAAGAATTCCACACCTTCGATACGCTCGCGTACCATGTGCTCTACGGCGTTACCGCCGCCGCCACCGACGCCGATGACTTTAATCACCGCGTCGTTGGTTAATTCCATAGGTTCAAACATGATTTCTCTCCGTTATGTGCCTGTCGCCTGGAGATCACTAAAGAAAACAGCATGATCCCCTTTCACAAAAATTAAAACTCTTTTTTTAACCAACTGTTAATACGCTTGAACCAGTTACCTACTGAGACCCGTTTTTCGGTCTCTGCATCACCGTTCATGTGCGACTCTTTGCCGTAATGCAACAGTCCCACGGCAGTGGAGTAGTACGATTCCTGCGCATAGTCAGTCAGGCCGGTAATATTCAGCGGCTGTCCGATACGCACCTGCGTATGGAATACGCGTTGCGCACAGGCCGCCAGTCCTTCGATTTGCGCTGCACCACCGGTCAGGACAATGCCTGCGGCTAAGTGATGCTTCACGCCCTGCTGACGCAGTTGTTCCTGTAACTGCAGAATCTCGTCATTGACCAGATTCAAAAGTTCGGTGTAACGCGGCTCAATCACTTCAGCCAGCGTCTGACGTTGCAGGCTACGTGGTGGACGTCCGCCCACACTCGGCACCTCAACGTTCTCATCTTTGCCGACAATCGAGCCCAGCGCGCAACCATGGCGCACTTTGATCGCCTCAGCATCCGTTGGTGGTGTGCCAAACGCATAGGCGATGTCGCTGGTAACGACGTTGCCTGCATACGGAATAACCTTAGTGTGCCGTAAAGCGCCGCCGGTATATACGGCTATGTCCATTGTACCGCCACCAATATCGACAACACACACGCCCAGCTCACGTTCGTCTTCAGTCAGAACGGCAAAACTGGAGGCGAGACCGGCAAAAATCAGCTGATCCACTTTCAGCCCGCAACGCTCAACGGCTTTAACGATGTTCTTCGCCATATCGTTGTGGCAGGTGATCAGATGCACTTTCGCCTGCATACGCACGCCGGAAAGCCCGACCGGATTTTTAATCCCTTCCTGATAGTCGATGGCGTATTCCTGAGGAATGACGTGCAGGATGCGATGCTCGTCACGTACTCTCACCGATTTGGCGGTATGTACGACGTTCTCTACATCATCCTGAGTCACTTCCTCTTCGGAAATCGGAACCATCCCGATTTCGTTCTGACAACTAATATGTTTGCCCGATAAAGCAAGGTAGACGGAGGAGATCTGGCAATCTGCCATCAGCTCAGCCTGATCGATGGCGCGCTGAACGCATTTCACCACCGACTCAAGGTCGTTTACGCCACCTTTATCCATACCGCGGGAAGGGCAGCTGCCCACCCCAATAATGTTGACCATACCATCGGGCAGAACTTCCCCAACCAGGGCGGCAACCTTCGCAGTGCCGATTTCGAGTCCAACTACCAGTTTTCTGTCCGTTGCCTTGATCATTGTTGTTTAGCCTGTGCCTGGTTCTGTTGCTGATTACTGTCCTGTGGCTCCATCACGATCGGTGTCCAGCCAACAGAAGCGCCAGAGTCGTATCGTAAATCCACGTAGCTGATACGTTTGCTCTCGTTCTGACCTTGCTGTTGCAGCACCGGGTAGAGCTCAATAAAGCGATTCAGGCGTTTCATGGTGTCGCTGCGGCCCAGTTCGATACGAACATCGTCGCTGGTGACCAGCTGCCATGAACGCCGCGCCGTCATCGACGCCACCTTCAGAGTAAACTTCCGGGCTTTCAGCACATCATCCATGCTGTGATAGCCCGCCAGGACCTCTTTCTCACTCCCTTCCGGCCCGTATAACATCGGCATTGTCTCTTTGCCGACATGACTGGCGGGTACGCTGAAGGAGACACCCTCAGCATCCACCATGTGCAAATCGTTCCAGCGCGCCACCGGTGTGTACTCCACAAGGTGGATCTTCAGTTCGTCCGGCCACTGCTTACGTACGCTGACCTGCTTAATCCAGGGCAGCCGCTCAATCTGCTGCTGCAGGATGTCCACGTCCTGAGACATAAACGTACCAGGCGGACCCAGCGACAAAATCGCCTGACGAATATCATCGTGTGTGGTGTAGTGCGTCTGTCCTGTCACCACCAGTTTTGACAATGGCAGCCGGGACGCATCGTTCATCCACTTCAGTACCACCAGCCCGCCAGCAACCATAATCCCGATGACGATCAGCAGAAAAATAATGCCGAACAGTCGGGCACCGTTACTGCGCCCGGTGCGAATACGCTCCTGCGGTTCACGGTTTCGAACTCTCATCGCCGCCTGTGACATATCAGTCGGCCAGCTCCAGAATATGGGCAACCAGCTGCGGGAAGCTCATGCCCGCCTGTTTCGCTGCCATTGGCACCAGACTGTGGCTGGTCATGCCCGGTGAGGTATTGGCTTCCAGTAACTGAAAGCGCCCTTCCCCGTCGGTCATCACATCAACCCGTCCCCAGCCGCGACATCCCAGCGCACGCCAGGCCGCAAGTACCAGCTGTTGTAATTCCGCTTCACGTTCAGCGCTTAAATCGGCCGGACAGACGTACTGAGTATCGTCAGAAATGTATTTAGCTTCATAGTCATAGAACTCGCTGGCGCTCTTTATTTCAATCGAGGGCAGAATACGATCGCCCACAATCGCGACGGTGTACTCCGCGCCACTGAGAAACGCTTCGACCAGCACGTCATTGTCATGCTTAAACGCCATGTCCAGTGCCGCCGGCAGCGCGCTCAGATCGTTAACCCGACTGATGCCCACGCTGGAGCCTTCACAGGCTGGCTTGACGAACAACGGCAGGCCAAGTGCCGCAATTGCCGCGTTGTTTTCTGCGTCCAGACCGGCATCAAACTGCTGACGCGTCAGCCAGACAAACTTTCCTGACGGTAAACCACGTCCCTGCCACAGCAGCTTGGTGCGCAGCTTATCCATAGTCACGGCCGATGCCATCACGCCGCTGCCGGTGTACGGCAGTTGCAGGAACTCCAGCACCGCCTGCAGCGTGCCATCTTCGCCGCCCCGGCCATGCAGTGCGATAAAGGCTTTGGTAAAGCCCTGCTCTTTCAGCGTCAGCACAGAGACATCACGGGTATCGATGCCATGCGCATCAATGCCCATTTCCCGTAATCCGGCGAGGACGGCCTGACCTGAGTTCAGCGAAACCTCGCGCTCTGCCGAGGTGCCACCCATTAATACTGCAACTTTATCCGCCATGACGATCCTCCGCTTTGCGTTCCGGCTGGAGCTTAGTGTCAGCCAGCTTGCGGGCAACCTTGCCGACGTTACCGGCTCCCTGCACCAGAATCAGGTCATTGCCTGACAGCAGCGGTGCCAGCATCTCTGGCAGCGCGTCATGTTCCGGCACCAGAATCGGATCCACCTTGCCGCGATTACGAATCGCACGGCACAGCGAACGGCTGTCAGCACCCGGAATAGCGGTTTCACCGGCAGAGTAAACATCCAGCATCAGCAACACATCCACATGCGACAGTACGTTGGCGAAATCATCAAACAGATCGCGGGTACGGCTGTAACGGTGCGGCTGAAACACCATCACCAGTTTTTTATCCGGCCAGCCTGCACGCGCGGCTTTAATTGTCGCGTCCACTTCGGTGGGATGATGACCGTAATCATCAACCAGCATCGCGGTGCCCGGCTGTCCGTTGACCGGCTCTGTCGGGAATTCACCCAGCAGATCAAAGCGACGGCCCGTGCCCTGGAAACTCTCCAGCGCAGCCAGGATAGCATTGTCTTCAATGCCCTCTTCACTGGCGACGGCGACGGCGGCTGCCGCATTCAGGGCGTTGTGGCGACCCGGCGCGTTCAGCGTAATCTGCAGCGGTGCTTTATCCTGACGGATCAAGGTGAAATGCCCCTGCGCGCCACTCTGTTCATAATTTTCAATGCGCAGGTCAGCATCATCACTGAAACCGTACGTGGTGATATGGCGTCCCACGCGTGGGATCAGATCACGAATAACCGCATCATCCACACACATCACCGCACGACCGTAAAACGGCAGGTTGTGCAGGAAGTTAATAAACGTCTGCTTCAGGTTCTCAAAATCGCCCTGATAGGTGTCCATATGGTCAGCTTCGATGTTGGTCACAATCGCCACCATCGGTTGCAGATGCAGGAACGACGCATCACTCTCATCCGCTTCAGCAATCAGATACCGGCTGTGACCCAGACGGGCATGGGTGCCTGCTGCTTTGACCAGTCCGCCGTTAACAAAAGTCGGATCGAGACCCGCTTCCGCATAAATACTCGACACCATCGCCGTGGTGGTCGTTTTGCCATGGGTACCCGCAACGGCGATGCCGTGACGAAAACGCATCAGCTCAGCCAGCATCTCCGCGCGACGGATCACCGGGATACGCTGTTCACGTGCCGCCACCAGTTCGGGGTTATCCTGCGAAACGGCGCTGGAAACCACCACCACGCTGGCATCGGTCACGTTTTCGGGGCGATGGTTAAAATAAATGGTGGCACCCAGCGCAATCAGGTTCTGCGTCACCGGGTTAGGGGCCAGATCTGAACCGCTGATATGGTAGCCTTCATTTGCTAACACTTCGGCAATACCGCCCATGCCAGCACCGCCGATGCCGACAAAGTGGATGTGCCGGACGCGACGCATCTCGGGCACGATAGAACGCAGTTTTGCCAATTGTTGTGTATTCATCGCTCTCAGTTACCTGCTATTTCAGTTTGTACCCAGTCCGGGTACAGGTCAGACGCGCTGACCGGAATGATTACTTTGCGGCGCGAGCCACTTCCTGAGCGACCCGTTCAGTCGCATCAGGGATCGCCACCTGACGGGCCTGCTCAGCCATCGTCAGCAGTGTTGCGCGATCCCAGTGGCGTAGCTGATCCGCTACAGCCTCCGCAGTAAATTGCGGCTGCTCAAAAATTCTGGCGGCGCCCGCTTTCTCCAGCGGCAGCGCGTTCCAGTACTGCTGGCGATCTTTGTGCTGAAATGGCACGAAAATCGCCGGTAAGCCAGCGGCAGCGACTTCGCTCACGGTTAACGCGCCGGAGCGGCACACCACCACATCAGCCCAGGCGTAGGCGGCAGCCATGTCATCAATAAACTCGGTCACCTTGTGCTGCGTCTGCCCGACCTGCTGATAAGCTTTCTCTGTTTCGGGCAACGACCCTTTACCGGTCTGATGCCACAGGGTGATCTCATCACCCACCAGCGCGGCAACCTGCGGCAGCGTCTGGTTCAGTATCCGCGCACCCTGACTGCCACCGATCACCAGCACCCGTATCGGGCCATGACGATCTGCCAGACGTTGCGCGGGTAAAGGCAGTGCCAGTACATCAGTGCGAACCGGATTTCCCACCACATCGGCGGCGGGAAACGCGCCCGGAAACGCCTGCAATACTTTCGTAGCGATTTTCGCCAGCCATTTATTGGTCAGCCCGGCAATACCGTTCTGCTCATGCAGCACCACCGGAATACCGCAACTCCAGGCCGCTAAGCCGCCAGGACCGGAAACGTAGCCACCCATGCCCAGCACGACATCCGGCTGCCAGGCTTTCATGATGCGACGGGCCTGACGCCATGCATTAAAGATGCGCAGCGGTGCCAGCAGCAACGCCTTCATGCCTTTACCACGTAATCCGCTGATGCGGATGAAGTCGATGTCGATGCCGTGCTTTGGCACCAGATCGGCTTCCATACGGTCGGCAGTGCCTAACCAGCGGACCTGCCAGCCCTGTTCCATCAGATGATGGGCGACAGCCAGACCGGGAAAGACATGTCCGCCGGTTCCGCCTGCCATCACCATCAATCGCTTACCGCTCATCGACCACCTCGGGTAAACGCCTGCGCTTTCGCCAGGCGCGTTTCATAATCTATGCGTAATAAAAAGACGATGGCAGTCGACATAATGATCAGACTCGACCCACCGTAACTGATCAGCGGTAAGGTCAGACCTTTGGTCGGTAACATACCGGCTGCTGCACCGACGTTAACCAGCGCCTGGAAGCTGAACCAGACTCCGATTGAACAGGCTAAAAAGCCGGAAAAACGCTGATCCAGTTCCAGAGCACGACGGCCAATCGACATCGCACGAAAAGCGACGAAGAATACCATTAAAAGTGCCATTACCACACCGACGTAGCCGAGTTCTTCCCCGATGATGGCGAAAATAAAGTCGGTATGCGCTTCGGGCAGATATTCCAGCTTTTGCACGGAGTTACCGAGCCCCTGGCCCCAGAATTCCCCGCGACCAAATGCCATCAGTGACTGGGTCAGCTGGTAGCCGCTGCCAAAGGGATCTTCCCACGGGTTCCAGAACGAGGTCACACGGCGCATACGGTAGGGTTCTGCAATGATCAGCAGGATCACCGCAAAGATGCCGGAACCGATGATTGCCAGGAACTGCCACAGTTTGGCGCCCGCCAGGAACAGCATCGCCAGGGTCGTCACAAATAGCACAACCACCGTACCGAGATCCGGCTGCGCCAGCAGTAACACGGCCAGCACCACCATCACGCCCATCGGCTTACAGAAGCCCCAGAAGTTGTTACGCACCTCTTCCACTTTGCGCACCAGATAACTGGCGAGATAGCAGAACAGAGAGAGCTTCGACAGCTCTGCAGGCTGAATACGCAGCGGACCCAGCGCGATCCAGCGCGATGCACCGTTAACCGAGCTACCGACTACCAGAACAATCAGCAGCATCGCGACCGTGACCATCAGCATCACGTTGCTGTAGCGCTGCCAGAAATCCATCGGCACCCGCAGCGTGACCAGCGCCATACATACAGCCAGCACGATGTAGAAGGCATCGCGCTTGGCAAAATAAAAGAGATCGTCATTCAGACGCTGACCCACCGGCATTGAAGCCGACGTCACCATCACGAAACCAATCACCGCCAGGCCCAGCGTCAGCCATAGCAGTGTGCGGTCATAGAGCACCAGCGAAGAGTCATCACTTTCGCGTGCGCCCATGACCCAGTCTTTCAGGCGTCCTGAGAAATATCCCGCCAGTCCGGCGCCAGGAATACGCATCAGCTCAGCTCCTTCGCCAGTTGCGCGAACTGCTCACCGCGCTGCTCAAAGTTACGGAACTGGTCAAGGCTGGCGCAGGCTGGCGACAGCAGAACCATATCGCCTGCTTTAACCTGCGGCGCAATCTGCTCCATCGCCTGGCGCATGGTCTCAGTGCGCACGGCGATCTCCGGACGCAGCGCCGCCAGCGCATCGCCATCGCGACCAAAGCAGTAAAGGCGCACATTGTCGCCCTGCAGCCAGGGGATCAGCGGCGTAAAATCGGCCGACTTGCCATCACCGCCCATCAGCAGCCACAGCGTTCCCTTCACCTGCAGGCCATTCAGCGCCGCTTCGGTGCTGCCGACGTTGGTGGCTTTGGAGTCATTGATCCAGCGCACGCCCTGATGCTCATGGACCAGCTGGAAGCGATGCGCCAGACCGTTAAAGTGCGTTAAGGCAGCCAGACTGGAAGCACGTGGCAGACCCACCGCATCGGCCAGCGCCAGCGCAGCCAGCGCATTGGTGTAGTTGTGCTGTCCCACCATCTTCATTTCAGCCGTGTTCAGAACTTTCTCGCCTTTCACCCGCAGCCAGATACTGCCCTGCTGCTTGTTAAGGTGGTAGTCCCCGAAATCGACACCAAAGCTGACGCAACGGGTGTCCGCGCCGCGTACCGGCATCGTCAGGGCATCATCGGCGTTAACGATGCAGACCTGTGCATTTTCATAGACCCGCAGCTTAGCGGCGCGATACTGCTGCATACCCAGCGGATAGCGATCCATATGATCTTCGCTGACGTTAAGTATGGTTGCCGCCGCGGCTTTCAGACTGTGCGTGGTCTCCAGCTGAAAACTCGAAAGTTCCAGTACATAGAGTTGCGCCGGTGACTGCAGCAGACTCAGCGCGGGAAGACCAATATTGCCGCCGACGCCCACCTGCCAGCCTGCGGCTTTCGCCATTTCACCCACCAGCGTCGTGACCGTGCTTTTACCGTTGGAGCCGGTGATCGCCACGATCGGCGCCTGCGCCTCGCGGCAAAAGAGCTCAATGTCACCGACAATTTCGATGCCGGCTTCGACGGCTTCGCTGAGAATCGGATGCGCCAGCGCGACGCCAGGGCTGGCAACAATCAGATCGGCCGCCAGCAGCCAGTCGCCGTTGATGCCGCCCAGATGGCGTTCAACCTGCCCGGGCAATTTATCCAGCCCCGGCGGCGAGACACGGGTGTCCATCACGCGAGGCGTAACGCCCTGCGCTAAAAAGAAATCAACACAGGAGAGCCCGGTGAGGCCCAGCCCGATGATGACGACTTTTCTACCCCGATAGTCAGCCATGATTAACGCACCTTCAGCGTGGCCAGGCCAATCAGCACCAGCATTAGCGAAATAATCCAGAAGCGCACAATGACGCGCGGTTCCGGCCAGCCCTTAAGTTCATAGTGGTGATGGATCGGCGCCATGCGGAAAATACGCTGGCCGCGCAACTTAAACGATCCCACCTGCAGGATCACCGACAGCGTTTCAACCACAAATACGCCGCCCATGATCACCAGTAAAAATTCCTGACGCAGCAACACCGCAATGGTGCCCAGCGCGCCGCCCAGCGCCAGCGAACCCACGTCGCCCATAAAGACCTGAGCCGGATAGGTGTTGAACCACAGGAAGCCCAGCCCTGCCCCGACAATGGCGGTACATACAATCACCAGCTCACCGGCGTGACGCAGATAGGGAATATGCAGATATTCAGCAAACTTCACGTTACCGGTGGCCCAGGCAACCAGCGCAAAGCCCGCGGCGACAAAGACGGTTGGCATAATCGCCAGCCCATCCAGGCCATCGGTCAGATTGACCGCATTACCCGTTCCGACAATCACAAAGTAAGCCAGCAGCACATAAAACAGACCTAGCTGCGGCATGATGTCTTTGAAAAAGGGCACGACCAGTTGGGTCGCGGGGGTATCTTTACCTGCCGCATAGAGCCCGAACGCGACGCCCAGCGAAATCACCGACATCCAGAAATATTTCCAGCGGGCGATCAGGCCTTTGGTGTCTTTGCGTACCACTTTGCGGTAGTCATCGACAAAACCGATGATGCCAAAGCCGATTAACACGAACAGCACGCACCAGACATAGGGATTCGACGGATATGCCCACATCAGCACCGAAATGGTGATGGAGGTCAGAATCATGATGCCGCCCATGGTCGGCGTGCCGCGCTTACTGAAATGCGATTCCGGGCCATCGTTACGGACGACCTGGCCAATCTGTAATTTCTGCAGCCAGGCGATCAGGCGCGGCCCCATCCAGAGAGAGATGAATAACGCGGTCAGCAGGCTGACAATGGCGCGAAACGTCAGATAGGAAAAGACGTTAAATCCCGAATAAAAAGCGACCAGATGCTCGGCCAGCCAAACTAACATGTTCCTTTCTCCTTTAAGCTCTGTACTACCTGCTCCATGGCGGCACTACGTGAACCTTTTATCAGGACGGTAATTTCTGAGTGTTCGGACAACAATTGACGCAAACGTTCAGTCAGCGCAGTCTTATCGCTGAAATGTTCGCCAACTTCACTGCTTTCACTGATGAAATGGCTGAATTTTCCGGTGCTCAGCACGCGATCAATGCCTGCATCACGTGCCGCTTGCCCCACTTCGCGGTGACAACTTTCGGTCTCTTCACCCAGTTCCGCCATATCACCCGTGACCAGCACCCGGTAACCCGGCATCTCTGACAGGACCTGAACAGCTGCTGTCATCGAACCGACGTTAGCGTTGTAGCTGTCATCCAGCAGCAGCTGATGCGCAGAGAGGCGAACCGGGAACAAACGACCTGGCACCGACTGCAGGTTTTTCAGCCCCTGCTGAACGGCGCTAAGCGGTGCATCCACTGACAGAGCCAGTGCCGCCGCCGCCAGGGCGTTGGCGATGTTATGCCGACCCGGCAATGGCAGCACGATCTCAGCTTCGCCACGCGGCGTTATCATCACAAAATGAGTACCATCCTGAGCAATGCGGATATCACGGGCGGAGAATTCACACTCTGCCGCCTGCGGTGAGAAACGCCACACGGTTTTATCCTGCAGCGTGCTCTGCCAGTTGGGCCAGTCATTGCTCTCTGCGTTCAGAATCGCAATGCCGTGAGCCGGTAAGCCCTGGAAGATTTCGCCCTTGGCTTTAGCAACACCGGCCAGCGAACCAAAGCCTTCCAGATGCGCCGCGGCCAGGTTATTCACCAGCGCGCTTTCCGGTTGAACCAGTCCGGTGGTGTAGGCGATTTCGCCCTGATGATTCGCACCGAGTTCGATGACCGCATACTGATGTTCTGCGGTCAGCCGCAGCAGCGTCATCGGTACGCCATAATCGTTGTTAAGATTGCCTGCGGTGTAGAGCGTTTCGCCACACTCACGCAGAATCGCCGCCGTCATCTCTTTAACCGAGGTTTTGCCGGAGGAGCCGGTCAGCGCCACTACACGGGCGGTCGACTGCTGACGAACCCATGCGCCCAGCCTGCCAAAGGCGAGACGGGTGTCTTCAACCACCACCTGTGGCACAGCGACAGGTAAATGCTTACTTACCAGCAGCGCCTGTGCGCCATTCGCAATGGCATCGCCGGCGAAGTCGTGCGCATCAAAGCGTTCGCCCACCAGCGCAACAAACAGGCTGCCCGCCGTGACTTTGCGGGTATCGGTGGTCACGTCACTCAGCGTTAAATCGCTGCCATGCAGCGTGCCGCCGGTGATCTCCGCCAGGGTTTTTAATGAAACCGGAATCATGCAACGCCTCCCAGCAGTGCCGCAACGGTGGCACGATCGGAGTAGTCGAGACGGCGATTGCCAATGATCTGATAATCTTCATGGCCTTTGCCAGCCACCAGCACGATATCGTCGGGCTGCGCCTGCATAACGGCGTTAGTGACCGCCTGCGCACGACCAGAGACCACGCGGGCGCGGCCTGGGTCCAGCAAACCGGTCAGAATATCTTTTACAATCGCCTGCGGATCTTCGCTGCGCGGATTGTCATCCGTAATCACCACCACATCCGCATATTGCTCAGCAATCGCGCCCATTAACGGGCGTTTGCCTTTGTCACGGTCACCGCCGCAGCCAAACAGGCACCAGAGTTTTCCTTTGCAGTGCAGACGTGCCGCTTCCAGCGCTTTTTCCAGCGCATCCGGGGTGTGGGCATAATCCACGACAACCGTCGGTTTTCCTGCGGCGCTGAACACTTCCATACGCCCGTTGACCGGCTGCAACTGCGGTGCAACGCTGATTAGCGTCGCCAGCGGATAATCCAGTGACAGCAGCGTCGCCAGCGCCAGCATCAGATTGCTGACGTTGAAGGCACCCATCAGCGGACTGTCGATTTCGCCGTTGCCCCAGCTGGAGCTGAAACGAATATGTGCGCCGTTATCGTGGTAATCCACCGCATCGGCTTTAAGCCAGCGCCCGTGGCAGCCCGGCTGGAGGTTATCCTCCATGGTGACCGCAACGGCATCAGGTAAGCGCGCCAGCCAACGACGACCGACTTCGTCATCCGCGTTAAGAATCGCCTGCCCGACCTGATGCTCAGAAAAGAGCAGCCATTTAGCTGACTCATAGCTCTGCATATCACCGTGGTAATCGAGGTGATCGCGGCTGAGATTGGTGAAGACCGCTGCGGCAAACGGCAGCGCAGCGACGCGATGCTGAACCAGTCCGTGTGACGAGACTTCCATTGCGGTCAGGGTCGCCCCTTTTTCAGCCAGATCGTGCAGCAGATGCTGAACATCAACCGCTGAACCCGTGGTATTTTCTGCCGCCGCTAAGTGACCTACCAGCCCATTTCCGACGGTGCCCATCACCGCGCTGGTCTCACCCAGTAGCGTCGCCCACTGCGCCAGCAACTGGGTGGTGGTGGTTTTACCGTTGGTGCCGGTGACGCCAATCAGCTTCTGTTTTTCGCCCGGCTGCTGATAAAAACGGCCTGCCAGGGCCGAAAGGCGCTGATGCAGCTGCGCCAGATAGATAACCGGTACGCCGTGCATTTCACGGATTTCGCCGTCGACCGCTTCACCCTCAGCTTCCGCCACCACAGCGGCAACGCCCTGCGCAATTGCCTGCGGAATGAAACGGCGTCCATCAACCTGATGGCCTGCAACAGCGACAAACAGATCGCCAGAAGCCGCAATGCGGCTATCCAGGGTCATGTCACGCAGTGGGCGCGCCGGCGCGCCTGGCACCCAGGGGCCGAGTAAATCGCGCAGGTTACGATCTGTCACTTGATTCCTCACTTCTGTTAGTCACCAGCTCATTCTTGTCATTGGTCGGTAACGCGTCCGGCTCGATGTTCATGGTACGCAGTACGCCACCCATGATGGCTCCAAATACCGGTGCAGAGACCGCACCGCCGTAATACTTGCCGGCCTGGGGATCGTTGATCACCACCACCAGCGCGAATCGGGGATGACTGGCAGGCGCGACGCCTGCGGTGTAGGCAATGTATTTATTGACGTAGCGTCCGTCCGGCCCGACCTTTTTCGCCGTACCGGTTTTTATCGCAATGCGATAACCCTTGATTGCCGCTTTGACGCCCCCGCCTCCGGGCAGCGCCACGCTTTCCATCATGTGCATCACGGTTTTCACCAGTGACTCATCGAAAACGCGTTGTCCCGCGACGGGCGGATCCACTTTGGTGATCGACAGCGGGCGATTAATGCCATAGCTGCCAATCGTTGCGTAGACTCGCGCTAACTGTAACGGCGTTACCATTAGCCCGTAGCCGAAAGAGAAGGTGGCCCTCTCTATGTCAGACCACCGTTGTTTTTTAGGGTATAAGCCACTGCTTTCCCCGACCAGCCCCAAATTGGTCGGTTTGCCCAGTCCAAAGCGCGCGTAAGTTTCTACCAGCGCTGAGGAAGGCATCGCTAACGCCAGACGTGAAACACCGACGTTACTCGACTTCTGTAAAACCCCTGTCAGGGTCAATTCGTTGTAGCGCGCCACATCTTTGATCTCATGACCATTGACGCGGTACGGCACGGTATTCAGGACGCTGTTCTCTCTCACCACACCACGCTGCAGCGCCGTCATCACCACCATCGGCTTCACGGTAGAGCCAGGTTCGAAAATGTCGGTGATGGCGCGGTTACGCATCAGATCTTTTGGCGTGTTGCCGAGATTGTTCGGGTTGTAAGCCGGGCTGTTGGCCATCGCCAGCACTTCACCGGTATTGACATCCACCAGCACCGCCGTACCCGATTCCGCTTTGTTAAAGGCAACGGCGTTATTCAGTTCACGGTAAACCAGCGCCTGTAACCGCTCATCAATGCTCAGCGTCAGGTTATGAGCGGCCCGGCTGTCCACCGAAGAGATATCCTCGATGACCCGACCGTACCGATCTTTGCGCACCGTCCGCTCGCCGGGTGCACCGGTCAGCCACTTATCAAAGCTCTTCTCGATGCCTTCAATGCCCTGCCCGTCGATGTTGGTAAAGCCAATGAGATGGGAGGTGACCTGCCCGGCAGGATAGTAACGGCGCGACTCTTCGCGCAGATGAATACCGGGAAGTTTGAGTTTTTTAACGTAGTCGCCGATAGCCGGATTGACCTGGCGCGCCAGATAGACAAAGCGGCCTTTGGGATTGGCATTCACGCGGGCGGCCAGCTGATCAAGGGGAATAGAGAGCGCATCGGAAAGCGCCTTCCAGCGGCTGTCCAGCGTCACGCCGCCACCGGCGTGCAGCTCTTTGGGATCGGCCCAGATAGCGTTGACCGGCACGCTGACTGCCAGCGGACGTCCGGCGCGATCGCTGATCATACCGCGTGAGGTGGGCACCGCCTGAACACGCAGCGAGCGCAGATCGCCCTCTTTTACCAGCTTGCCAGGATTAATCACCTGCAGCCAGGCCACACGTGACAGCAATCCACCCAGCGCCAGTAAAATACAGCCGCACAGCAACGCAAAACGCCAGCTTACAAAGCTGGCTTTATCTTCCGGTTTCTTCAATTTCAGCGTTCTGCCTGTGCCGCTCATTCGCTATCTGAGGTCCTTATTTCTGCACCACGATATTTTCTTGTGAAGGATCAACGTGCTGCAGTTGCAGCTTCTCGGTGGCGATGCGTTCAACACGGCTGTGATCGCCCAGTGCATTCTCTTCCAGGATCAGGTTGCGCCACTCGATATCGAGTGCGTCACGCTCCAGCACCAGTTGTTCGCGCTGCGCGGTTAACAGTCGTGTTTTATGGGTGGTAGTCACCACCAGCACGGCAGAAACCACCACAGCGATCAGCAACAGCACCGGAATCTTGCCCTTTCGCAGCAGATCCCCGCCGATAACGGCAGGCAGACTGTGACGCTCATTACCGATCATGCGTCGGTTTTCTCCGCGATACGTAATACCGAGCTGCGCGCACGTGGGTTCTCAGAGACTTCAGCATCACCCGGCGACATTTTGCCGAGCAACTTCAGTTCACGCCCACCCAGGGCACGCAGCTGATGTTCAGTCATGGGAATCCCAGGCGGCACCTGCGGCCCGCGACTCTGATCGCGCATAAAGCGCTTCACCAGCCGATCTTCCAGTGAATGGAAGCTGATAACAGAGAGGCGGCCCTGCGGGGCCAGCACTTCAACAGCGCCTTTCAGGGCAATATCGATCTCTTCCAGTTCGCTGTTAATCCAGATACGAATCGCCTGGAAGCTGCGCGTAGCCGGATGCTTAAACTTATCTTTTACCGGCATGGCGATTGAGATCACCTCAGCCAGTTCCCGGGTCCGGGTCATCGGCTGTTCACGATTACGCTCGACAATGGCCCGAGCGATGCGTTTGGCGAATCGCTCTTCACCGTAGGTCTTCAGGACAAACGCGATATCCGCCTCTTCTGCGTGCAGCAACCATTCTGCGGCGGAGTGCCCGCGCGACGGGTCCATTCGCATATCCAGCGGTCCGTCACGCATAAAGGAGAAGCCACGTTCGGCGTCATCCAGCTGCGGTGATGAAACCCCCAGGTCCAGCAAAATGCCGTCAATCTTTCCGACCAGATCCCGTTCGGAGACATACTCTGCCAGCGCGGAAAAAGGGCCATGAATAATTGAAAAACGCGGGTCGGTGATCTCTGCGGCAGCGGCGATAGCTTGCGGATCACGATCGATGGCGATCAGCTTTCCCTTCTCTCCCAGCTGCGAAAGAATCAGGCGTGAATGGCCACCACGACCAAAAGTGCCGTCGATGTAAATACCGTCTTCCCTGATATTGAGGCCGTTAACCGCCTCATCCAACAGCACGGTGGTATGTTTGAAATTTTCCTGCATAGCTATAGCGACAAGTCCTGCAACCGCTCAGATAAAGGCTCCTGAGCCGACTGTTCTGCGTCAATATCGTCCCTGACTTGTTGATACCAGGTCTGTTCATCCCACAGCTCAAATTTATTGAACTGTCCAACCAGCATCACTTCTTTGGTTAATTTTGCGTGCTGCCGAAGCGTATTCGCCAGCAGCAGGCGGCCTGCATTATCCATCTGACATTCACTGGCATGCCCCAGCAGCAAACGCTGCACGCGGCGCTCAAGTGGATTCATACTGGAAAGGCGTGCCAGCTTTTTTTCAATGATTTCCCATTCGGGCAGGGTATAAAGCAACAGGCATGGCTGGTGGAGGTCGATGGTACAGACCATCTGCCCCTGAGACTCCCCAATCAGCAAATCGCGATATCGCGTAGGTACGGCGAGCCGCCCTTTGCTGTCGAGATTGACTAACGTTGCTCCGCGGAACATGCCAGTCTCTTCTCCTCATCACCCATTTACGCCACTTTATCCCACTTTTTACCACGAAACGAGTTTAAGGATCCCATGAAATCCTTGTCAAGCCGGAGCGGCAGGTGAATATCACTATTTACAGAGTGAAGAATTAATCTCTGGCGACGATATAAACGAATAAAAGGGGAAAGTAAAAATTAAGCCGATGAATACCTGAATAAAAAAAACGACCCGGGAAAAAACGACTAAAAATGAAACAATGTAAAGGGCTAAATATTAATCGTGGTTTCTGAGACAGCGGCGGCATTTTAGGGGATTTCCGAAAGGAAGCCCAGCGGCTTCAGGCCAGACGGGAAAGTAAGTTTGTTGAAGTTGTAAGCAGATAATAAAAATAACCCTTTCTGCTTTGTTAGATTTGATGAGCAGAATTTACGCTTTTTTACGTCGACCTGTTTATTTAATCAGTTAAATCGTTAAATAAAAGAGGCGGGCAGCGTAATACTGCCCGTGACTCATTTAACTTTTCGGCTTAATTGTCCGCGACGGTATAAATTACGGCGAATGCGGGTTAACCCGGGTTTTGGTTTTCTGGGTTCATCCAGCGAGGCTAAAACTAATTCCAGCACGCGCTCTGCCACGTCGCGATGACGCTGACCCACCGCCAGCACCGGACACTCAAGAAAGTCCAGTAATTCGTGGTCGCCAAAGGTGGCGATGGCCAGCTCGGTCGGAAGCCGTCCGTCTCGTTTCAGCGTCACATCCATCACACCCTGCAGCAGACCAAATGAGGTGGTAAAAAGCGCCTCCGGCATCGGGTGATCTTCAAGGTATTGTTCAAACAGTGCCGCGGCGGCTGTGCGTTCGAAGCTATTGCAGTAGATGTAGTCAATCGGCCGGGGATCGTCTTTCCATGCATCGCGGAAACCCAGCTCGCGCAGGAAACTTACCGACAGCTCGGGTAACGCACCGAGGAACAGCACATTTTTGACCTCAAGCTGACGCAGTTCAGCCGCCAGCATATGGGCATCGTCCTGATCGGCACCCACTACGCTGGTGAAATGTTCACGATCCAGCGCGCGATCTAACGCAATAATCGGCAGGGGATCGTTGATCCAGCGCTGATAAAAGGGATGCTCTGGCGGTAACGAGGTAGAAACGATGATCGCATCGACCTGGCGCTGTAACAGATGCTCAATGCAGCGCATCTCGTTATCGGGCTGATCTTCAGAACAGGCGATCAGCAGCTGATAGCCGCGCTGACGGGCCTGCCGCTCAAGATAGTTCGCAATACGGGTATAACTGGTATTTTCCAGATCGGGGATCACTAACCCAATTGAGCGCGTACGCCCGGCGCGCAGCCCGGCAGCCACCGCATTAGGGTGATAATTATGCTCACGTACCACCGCCATGACTTTCTCAACGGTTTTGTCGCTGACACGATACTGCCGCGCTTTGCCATTGATCACATAACTGGCCGTGGTGCGCGACACGCCTGCCAAACGCGCAATTTCATCCAGTTTCACGATAACCCCACCATCAAATCCGCTTTTACGGCAGAAATAGCCGCAGTTAAGCTATGGATAACTCATGGCTATCATCTAACAGCAGAAAAGTGCGCGGAGCAACCGCTTTTCTGAATGTAACTCGCCTGGCGCATAAAAAATAAAAAAACCCGGCATTTCGCCGGGTTAGGTGTGGATTGATGATGACGCTGCGTGATTAACGCATGATACGATCGCCGCGTGAAACGCCGACGATACCGGAGCGTGCCACTTCAACAATTTCGGCGACATCGCGGACGGTATTCAGGAAGGCGTCCAGTTTGTCACTGGTTCCTGCCAGCTGAACCGTGTACAGCGTCGGCGTTACGTCGATGATCTGACCACGGAAGATCTCGGCGTTACGCTTCACCTCTTCGCGGCCATAACCGCTCGCCTGAATCTTCACCAGCATGATTTCGCGCTCAACATAGGCGCCCTGCCCCAGCTCGGTAACGCGCAGCACATCTACCAGCTTGTGCAGCTGCTTTTCAATCTGCTCCAGCACCTTCTGATCGCCCACCGTCTGAATGGTCATCCGCGACAGCGTAGGATCATCCGTTGGCGCCACGGTCAGGCTCTCAATGTTATAGCCGCGCTGCGAGAACAGGCCGACGACACGGGATAATGCGCCGGATTCGTTCTCCAGCAGAACTGATAAAATACGACGCATAATTATGTCCTCTCCGTTTTGCTCAACCACATCTCATCCATGCTGCCACCGCGAATCTGCATCGGGTAAACATGCTCGCTACCGTCAACGGTGACATCCACAAATACCAGACGTCCCTTCGCCAGGGTTTCCAGCGCCAGCGTCAGCTTCTCTTCCAGTTCAGCCGGATGTTCAATCGCGATCCCGACGTGGCCGTAGGCTTCCGCCAGACGCACGAAGTCAGGCAGTGACTCCATATAAGACTGGGAGTGACGACCGGAGTAGATCATATCCTGCCACTGCTTCACCATGCCCAGCACCCGGTTGTTCAGGTTCAGCACCAGCACCGGCAGATCGTACTGCAGCGCGGTGGAAAGCTCCTGAATGTTCATCTGGATACTGCCATCGCCCGTTACGCAGATGACTGTTTCGTCCGGCAGCGCCATCTTCACACCCAGCGCAGCGGGCAGGCCAAAGCCCATGGTGCCCAGACCACCGGAGTTGATCCAGCGACGCGGTTTATCGAAAGGATAATAGAGCGCAGCAAACATCTGGTGCTGGCCCACATCCGAGGTCACATACGCATCGCCTTTGGTCAGACGGCTGATGGTTTCAATCACCGCCTGCGGCTTGATTTTGTCGCTGGTGCGATCAAATTCCAGGCAGTGACGACTGCGCCAGCCCTCAATCTCCTGCCACCAGTCGTGCAGGCTCTCAGCGCGCTGGCTTTCACTTTGCGCCAGCAACTCCAGCATCTGCTGCAGCACCTGCTTCGCATCACCGACAATCGGGATATCCGCCGCCACCGTCTTAGAGATAGAGGTCGGGTCGATATCGATATGCATCACCGTGGCGTTGGGACAATACTTCGCCAGGTTGTTGGTGGTGCGGTCATCAAAGCGCACACCGATACCAAAAATCAGGTCGGTGTTGTGCATCGTCATGTTGGCTTCGTACGTGCCGTGCATACCGAGCATGCCAACGCACTGACGATGAGTGCCAGGGAACGCGCCCAGGCCCATCAGCGAGGTCGTCACCGGAATATTCAGGCTTTCGGCCAGCTTTAACAGTTCGGCTTCGCAGCCTGCGGTAATGGCACCACCACCAGCGTAGATCACCGGCTTCTTCGCGGCCAGCAACGTGGTCAGCGCACGCTTAATCTGACCTTTATGGCCCTGAATGGTCGGATTGTAGGAGCGCATGCTCACCGTATCCGGCCAGTGATAAGGCAACTTGTTGGCCGGATTCAGAATATCTTTCGGCAGATCGATCACCACCGGCCCCGGACGTCCGGTGGAAGCCAGCCAGAACGCCTTTTTCAACACGGTTGGGATCTCTTCGGTACTTTTCACCAGGAAGCTGTGCTTCACTACCGGACGAGAGATGCCGACCATGTCGCACTCCTGAAAGGCGTCATAGCCAATCAGCGACGAGGGAACCTGACCCGAGAGGATCACCAGCGGAATCGAGTCCATATAGGCGGTGGCGATACCGGTAATCGCATTGGTTGCGCCGGGTCCGGAGGTGACGAGCACCACGCCGACTTCACCGGTGGCGCGTGCCAGGCCGTCAGCCATGTGCACCGCACCCTGCTCATGACGCACCAGAATGTGATCGATACCCCCGACGGTTTGCAGCGCATCATAGATATCCAACACTGCGCCACCCGGATAACCGAATACCTGCTTAACGCCCTGATCGATTAACGAACGGACGACCATTTCGGCTCCTGACAACATCTCCATCTTCTGCCTCCAGGCTTGCGGACCCGGCTCTGTTAATACGCCCGTTAGCGCGTACCACAAAGCCCTGGTGCCTGCTTTGCCAATCAAAATCTTATGTTTATGCATGACAGCGGAAACAACTGCCGCTGTCCGGTTACAGAGAAATCTGTTGAGTTTATTTTTCTGAGAGTAGGTCGATTACCATAACCGCAGTTAACCGGGCAGGCAAACCGCAAACCCACGTAAATTAAAAGGCAGGGGCGTAAAGGCTCTGCCCGATAAGAATTGGCTGCGCGGATTAAACTAATTACGCGGCAGAACCGCAGAGGAAAATGCTGATTAAGAAATTATTTTCAGCGTGATCTAAGAAATAACGAAAACTTATTACCCGACTGCCCTGGCCCACAATCGCCTGACACTTTTCTTTTCTGGCGTAATTAACCATTAAATCGTTGAAGCGCATTCGATTATGCTAAAGAGCAGGTGATATATCCTGTATCCTCGTGAGACACCCTCCCGATAAAGTCTTTAATTTTCAACATAATAAAATCAAACACCCGCAGAATCAGTGCTCATTCCCGGGTCGATTGCCTCCGCAGCCTCTACGGCGCTGTTCATTACGCTGCCTGACCGTTAAATAACAGAATATCTTCCTCTGACACCACTAAGAATACCCCTGCATTGAAGGTTGACATCCCTGAGTGATTCCAGTACCAATATGTACAGCACAACATTTTATAAGGTTTGAATCCATGTTTCGTTCTGTTCGCCTTCTCGGTCTACTACTAAACGCACTCAGCTTGCGCGGTAGACTTGTGGGCGGAATCAAACACTGATTCAAACCTGCTGAAAGTTAAAAACCCGCGCCTGTCGCGGGTTTTTTTATGCTCGTTGCCAGGCCAGAAAAAGCATAAGGATGATTACGATGAGCCAGCAAGTCATTATTTTCGATACCACTCTGCGCGACGGTGAGCAGGCATTACAGGCCAGCCTGAGTGTGAAAGAAAAATTGCAGATTGCTTTAGCGCTGGAGCGCATGGGCGTGGATGTGATGGAAGTCGGTTTCCCGGTCTCCTCACCGGGCGACTTTGAGTCTGTGCAGACCATTGCGCGCACCATTAAAAACAGTCGGGTTTGCGGTCTGGCACGCTGTGTGGAAAAAGATATTGATGCGGCGTACGAATCACTGCGCGTTGCCGAAGCCTTCCGTATTCATACCTTTATCGCTACCTCACCGATGCACATCGCCACCAAACTGCGCAGCACGCTGCCAGAAGTGATTGAGCGTGCGGTGCATATGGTGAAACGTGCGCGTAATTATACCAGCGACGTTGAGTTCTCCTGCGAAGATGGCGGCCGTACCCCGATTGATGACCTGTGCCGGATGGTAGAAGCCACGATTAATGCCGGTGCCACCACCATCAACATCCCGGATACCGTTGGCTACACCCTGCCAGGCGAGTATGCCCACATCATCAGTGAGCTGATGAATCGCGTTCCTAACATCGACAAAGCAATTATCTCTGTTCACACCCACGATGACCTGGGTATGGCAACCGGCAACGCCCTGGCTGCCGTACAGGCGGGCGCGCGTCAGGTGGAAGGAACGATGAATGGCCTGGGTGAACGTGCCGGTAACTGTGCGCTGGAAGAGGTGATCATGGCGATTAAAACCCGCCAGCAGATCATGAACGTGCATACCAATATCAATCATCAGGAAATCTACCGTACCAGCCAGATGGTCAGCCAGATCTGCAACATGCCGATCCCGGCGAACAAGGCAGTGGTCGGCTCTAACGCCTTCGCTCACTCCTCGGGTATCCATCAGGATGGCGTGCTGAAGAACCGCGAGAACTATGAAATCCTGACGCCGGAATCGATCGGCTTACACAAAATCCAGCTGAACCTGACCTCACGTTCTGGCCGCGCGGCGGTAAAACATCGCATGGAAGAGATGGGCTATGCCGAGCAGGATTACAATCTGGATACGCTGTATGACGCCTTCCTGAAACTGGCCGATAAAAAAGGGCAGGTTTTCGATTACGACCTGGAAGCGCTGGCCTTCATCAACAAGCAGAATGAAGAGCCGGAATATTTCCAGCTGCACGAATTTAACGTCCAGACCGGTTCCAGCATCACCGCCACCGCCTCTGTCAATCTGGGCTGCGGCGATGTCGCTAAATCGGATGCAGCCACCGGTAATGGCCCGGTTGACGCGGTCTACCAGGCGATTAACCGTATCACCCAGTTCGACGCCGAGCTGGTTAACTACAAGCTGACCGCGAAAGGCCACGGCGAGAATGCGCTGGGTCAGGTCGATATCGTCGTGAGCTACAACGGCCGCAAGTTCCACGGCATTGGTCTGGCGACCGATATTGTGGAGTCCTCCGCCAAAGCGATGGTCAACGCTCTGAACAATATCTGGCGTGCCCGTCAGGTTGAACAAGAATTGCAGCGCAAATTTAAAGATCAGAAGGAAACCGTATAACCATGTCCAGCTCATCTCATATCGCAGTTTTACCCGGTGATGGTATCGGCCCGGAAGTGATGGCGCAGGCTATGAAAGTGCTGGATGCCATTCGTCAGCGCTTTGATATGCAGATCACCACCCAGGAGTATGCGGTCGGCGGCATTGCTATCGATCAGCATGGTGAACCCCTGCCACCCGCAACGGTTGCAGGCTGCGAGCAGGCCGACGCGATTCTGTTTGGTTCCGTTGGCGGCCCGAAATGGGAGCACTTACCGCCGGCATCGCAACCGGAGCGCGGTGCGCTGCTGCCGCTGCGCAAACATTTTAAGCTGTTCAGTAACCTGCGTCCGGCTGCGCTCTACAGCGGACTGGAGGCGTTTTGCCCGCTGCGCGCCGACATTGCTGCCAAAGGTTTCGACATTCTGTGCGTGCGTGAACTGACCGGCGGTATCTATTTTGGTCAGCCGAAAGGACGTGAAGGCAGCGGCCCGGAAGAGCGTGCATTTGATACCGAAATTTATCACCGTTTCGAAATTGAGCGCATCGCCCGCATCGCGTTTGAATCGGCGCGCAAACGTCGCAATAAAGTCACCTCGGTTGATAAAGCCAACGTGCTGCAGACCTCCGTGATGTGGCGTGAAATCGTCAACGAAGTGGCCAAAGAGTATCCGGACGTGCAGCTGAGCCACATCTATATCGACAACGCCACCATGCAGTTGATCAAAGACCCGTCGCAGTTTGACGTGCTGCTCTGCTCCAACCTGTTCGGTGACATTCTCTCTGATGAGTGCGCCATGATCACCGGCTCAATGGGGATGCTGCCTTCCGCCAGCCTGAATGAAGCGGGCTTTGGCCTGTTCGAACCCGCGGGTGGCTCGGCGCCGGATATCGCCGGTCAGAATATTGCCAACCCGGTCGCCCAGATCCTGTCGCTGTCGCTGCTGCTGCGTTACAGCCTGAATGCCGATGAGGCTGCCGACAGTATCGAACGCGCCATCAGCCGTGCGCTGGAACAGGGCTATCGCACCAAAGATTTAGCCGGTGATGGCCCAGCGGTCAGCACAGATGAGATGGGCAGCATCATTGCCCGCTTTATCGCCGAGGAAAAATAAAAAAATGAAAACCTTATACCAGAAGTTATTTGATGCACATGTCGTCCACGAAACGCCAGAAGAAACGCCGTTACTCTACATTGATCGCCATCTGATCCATGAGGTGACCTCGCCCCAGGCCTTTGATGGTCTGCGCGCGCACGGACGTAAAGTCCGTCAGCCGGGCAAAACCTTTGCCACCATGGATCACAACGTTTCTACGCAGACCAAAGATATCAATGCTTCGGGAGAGATGGCGCGTATTCAGATGCAGGAGCTGATGAAGAACTGCGCTGAGTTTGGCGTACAGCTGTATGACCTGAATCATCCGTTCCAGGGCATCGTCCACGTTATCGGTCCTGAGCAGGGCATGACGCTGCCGGGTATGACGATTGTGTGCGGCGACTCGCACACCGCCACGCACGGTGCGTTTGGCTCGCTGGCCTTTGGTATCGGCACCTCTGAAGTTGAACATGTGTTTGCTACCCAGACCCTGAAGCAGGGTCGGGCAAAAACCATGAAGATTGAAGTGCTGGGCCAGGCGTCAACCGGCATTACGGCTAAAGATATCGTGCTGGCGATCATCGGCAAAACCGGCAGCGCAGGCGGAACCGGCTATGTGGTCGAATTCTGCGGTCCGGCGATTCAGGCGCTGAGCATGGAAGGTCGTATGACCCTGTGCAACATGGCGATTGAGATGGGTGCGAAAGCGGGCCTGGTGGCACCGGATGAGACCACCTTCAACTATCTGAAAGGTCGTCAGTTCTCGCCGCAGGGTGAGAAATGGGAGCAGGCCGTTGATTACTGGCGCACCCTGAAGTCTGACGAAGGCGCGAAATATGATGCGGTGGTAACGCTGCATGCTGAAGAGATTGCACCGCAGGTCACCTGGGGCACCAATCCGGGTCAGGTCATTGCCGTTGATCAGGTGATCCCGAATCCGGCCTCGTTCGCCGATCCGGTTGAGCGCGCCTCAGCCGAAAAAGCCCTGGCCTACATGAACCTGCAGCCAGGCATCAGACTGACTGATGTGGCGATTGATAAAGTGTTTATCGGCTCCTGCACCAACTCACGCATCGAAGATCTGCGTGCCGCCGCCGCCATCGCCAAAGGCCGTAAAGTGGCGCCTGGCGTGGTCGCCATGGTGGTGCCGGGTTCCGGCCCGGTGAAAGCGCAGGCCGAAGCGGAAGGTCTGGACAAAATCTTCCTGGAAGCGGGCTTTGAATGGCGTCTGCCAGGCTGCTCTATGTGTCTGGCGATGAACAATGACCGCCTGAATCCGGGCGAGCGTTGCGCGTCAACCAGCAACCGTAACTTTGAAGGCCGTCAGGGCCGTGGTGGACGTACCCATCTGGTCAGCCCGGCGATGGCCGCGGCGGCTGCCGTAACCGGCCACTTTGCCGACATCCGTGAACTGACGACAGGAGCTTAAGTCATGGCGAATAAATTTACTCAGCACACCGGCATTGTTTCGCCGCTGGATGCCGCGAACGTCGATACGGACGCGATCATTCCCAAGCAGTTTTTGCAGAAGGTCACCCGCACCGGTTTTGGACAGCATCTGTTCCACGACTGGCGCTTTGAAGATGACGCGGGCACCGTGCCAACGCCCGGCTTTGTGCTGAACAAGCCTGAGTTCAAAGGCACGAGCATCCTGCTGGCGCGTGAAAACTTTGGCTGCGGCTCTTCACGTGAGCATGCGCCCTGGGCGCTGACCGATTTTGGTTTTCACGTGGTGATTGCGCCGAGCTTCGCGGATATCTTTTATGGCAACAGCTTCAACAACCAGCTGCTGCCGGTGAAGTTAAGCGAAGAGGAAGTGGATGAGCTGTTCAGACTGGTTGCGGACCAGCCCGGCATCAGCTTTACGGTAGACCTGGAAGCGCAGACGGTCACCGCTAGCGATAAAGTCTATTCGTTCGAGCTCGACAGCTTCCGCCGCCACTGCATGATTAACGGCCTGGACAGCATCGGTCTGACGCTGCAGCACGAAGCCTCCATTTCGCAGTATGAGCAGAATCAGCCCGCCTTCCTGCGCTGATTGAGTTAAAGCAGGGCGACATCGGGTCGTAATGCTGATCAGTTAAGATTAGATTTGTAAAGGCTGCCACGGTCAAACGTGGCAGCTTTTTTTCCGGGCGAGCGAGCCGCAGTGCGGGCCAGCGCACCTCTTGCTGCTGCCGGGCCGTCCTCGCGCCGCTCACGCGGTACCTTCGGCTTTGAGCCTCCACTCTCGTGCCCTTCTTAACAATACACACTGAAGTTTCAGAGCAGGCCGGGGCCGGGCAGGGGCAGGCAATCCGCAGCGCTGAACAGAATGAGTCTGCCAGGAGAGCCCGCAGGACGCGGGCGAAAGGCGGGGCGGCACAGGATGTGCCATCCCCGGCGGTCCGTCAGGCAGAGGAATGAAGTGAAGGAACCGCGCAGCGGCGCGAGGACCGCCAGCCCCTGCCCGGCACCAGACTGCGTTATCACCTGTCGCTTAACTGACTGGCATTACGCCCTTCTTCTTTATACGTCGCGCACCCGTGCCGACATCACCAGCGCCACAATAGCCAGCCCGAATGCCAGCCAGTAAACCGCCTCATGTCCCAGTCGCTCGCTGAGCGTGCCCTGAATCACCCCAGCCAGAATCATGCCGGTCGAGATCGAGTTGGTGAACATGGTGGTCGCCGCACCAGGCCGTCCTGGCATCAGATCCTGAAACCACAGCATCCCTATGCCAGCAATAATCCCGACAAACACCGCGTTAAACAGCTGTAACACCATCAGCGACGTGCGGGAATTGAATAGCACCAGCCCCAGATAAAACAGTACGCCAGCCGCCACCGCGATCAGCATTAACCGGCGCTTGCCGATACGCCGCGCGTAATGTCCGGCCAGCAGCATCACCGGGATCTCCAGCCCTGCCGCCGTCCCCATCAGCAGACCGGCCAGCTTCTCAGGCAGCCCCAGCGTGGTGCTGATATAGAGCGGCATATCGATGATATACATCGTGTTGCAGGTCCACATCGCGACTGAGGCCAGGAACAGTAAACGCACATCCCGATCGCGCCAGCCACTTAGCGGCAGCCCGCCGCTTTGCATCAGGGGCTGCGAACGTGGCACCGACGGCACGGTGAACCAGATCAGCAGGATACAGATCAGAAACAGCGCGGCGGCCACCATAAATAGCGTCACAAAGCCGTAGTTCAGCGCCAGCGCGAAGGAGAGCGGCGGCCCAATCACCCACGCCAGCGACAGCTGCGCACGCATCACCGAACTGAACATCACCGCTTCACGCGCCGACTGATCGGCATATTCCCGCGCCAGCGCAAACAGCTGAGGCATTGAGACGCTGGCCAGCGCTGACAGCAGCACGCCCAGCGTCAGTAAGGTCAGATAGTGGCGGGTAAAGGCAAACAGTAGCGCATTGACCAGCGCCATCAGGCAGCAGAAGAGAATGATATGACGACGATCGCCGACGCTGTCAGAGCGCTTTGCCACCAGCATGCTCACCACGATACCGGCCACCGCATTGATGGTGAAAAACAGTCCGACCCAAAAGGGCCGCGCCTGCACCTCGCGCGTCAGAAACAGGCTGAGCGTCGGCGCCTGCAGTGCGCCCGCGATGCCCAGCATGAACGAGGCGACCATAAAAGCGAGGTAAACCGGATTGATGCGGCGCTGCCGCGTTAACAGCGATTTCATACCGAAATCCCTTACAGAACAAACAGAGGGGAAAAAAGAAGGGTAGACGATACCGCGCAACATGAAAAAAGCCAGCAGAGATCATCTGCTGGCGGTGTAAATGCACCCTACTCAGAAAAGCACTCCGCTGGACAGCGAAGTCAGGGTCGAACGCCATTCAGTGCTGAATGCCTCCCGCTCTTCCCATAACGCAAAGTTTGCTCTTAAAATAGGGCAAGAAAAACAGAGCGCTTTTCACCGGGAGTTCCTCTTTTATGTCCTCATCACGTCTGAAGCAGCAGTTCATTCGCCTGTGGCAGAGCTGTCAGGGGCAAACGCAGGAGATTACCCTTAGCGAACTGGCTGACCTGCTGCACTGCTCGCGCCGCCATATGCGCAATCTGCTCAACCGGATGCAGGCCGCGGGCTGGCTGATCTGGCAGGCGGAAGCCGGGCGCGGCAAGCGTTCACAGCTTACCTTCTGCTATACCGGACTGGCTTTGCAGCAGCAGCGTGCCGAGGATTTGCTGGAGCAGGATCGCATCGATCAGCTGGTCCAGCTGGTGGGCGATAAAAATCAGGTACGGCAGATGATCGCCGCGCATCTGGGCCGCAGTTTCCGTCAGGGCAAGCATATCCTGCGGGTGCTCTACTATCGTCCGCTGCTCAATCTGCTGCCCGGTTCGCCGCTGCGGCGCTCCGAAACCCACATTGCGCGACAGATTTTCAACGGCCTGACGCGGATAAATGAGGAAAACGGGGAAATCGAGCCCGATATTGCGCACCACTGGCAGCAGACTTCCCCGCTTCACTGGCGCTTCTTTCTGCGTCCGGCGATTCGCTTTCATCACGGCAGAGAACTGGAGATGGAGGATGTGCTGGCCACGCTTGAGCGTCAGCGCCCTCATCCGCTCTTTTCCCATATCGAGCAGATCGACTCGCCCGCGCCCTGGACGCTGGATATCCGCTTAAGCCAGCCCGACGAGGGATTACCCTGGCTGCTGGGCAGCGTCAGTGCGATGATCCTGCCGCGCGAATGGCCGACGCTGCACGATTTTGCCCGCCAGCCCGTTGGCACCGGTCCTTACCGGGTGATCCGCAATCAGGAGAGTCAGCTGAAGATCGAAGCATTTGATGACTATTTTGGTTTTCGCGCCCTGATTGATGATGTCTCTATCTGGGTACTGCCCGACATCAGCGATGAGCTGGTCTATGCTGGTGTCCGTCTGCAGGGCGATGGAGCCGATGAGGTTCAGGAGGAGAGCCGCCTTGAAGAGGGCTGCTACTATCTGCTGTTCGACCAGCGTTCAGAACAGGGACGCAACGAGGCGGTCCGGCGCTGGGTCAGCTACCTGTTTAATCCTATCGCCCTGCTCAATCACGCCGGTGTCGGCTACCAGCGATACTGGTTTCCGGCGTATGGCCTGCTGCCGCGCTGGCATCACCGGCGCGACCTGACGCCAGTGGAAAAACCGCCCGGCTTAACCCACCTGACGCTGACCTGGTACAGCCAGCACGTGGAGCATGAAGGCATCGCTAACGCGCTGCGTCCGCTGCTGGCAGAGCATGGCGTCACGCTGGAGACCCGCGAGATCAGCTACGAAAGCTGGTATCAGGGCGAAGCGGAAAGTGATATCTGGCTTGGCAGCGTGAACTTTACCCTGCCGCTGACTTATTCTCTGTTTGCGCAGCTTTATGAGATCCCGTTGCTGCATCACTGTCTGCCGATCGACTGGCACAGCGATGCGGCCCGCTGGCGCGAGAAAACGCTGCCGCTGGCCGAATGGAGTAAACAGTTAGTCGAAGAAGCGGGTCTTCATCCGCTGTTTCACCACTGGCTGCTGCTTGAAGGTCAGCGCAGCATGCGCGGCGTTCGGATGAATACGCTGGGCTGGTTTGATTTTAAATCCGCCTGGTTCGCGCCACCCGCGCTGTGAGGCTTTCGCCCCGGCGCTGAAATGACTAGAATGTGACGTTCTCAACGGGGTGCCGCCTGCCACCAGCAAGCAGCTGAGAGATACCCGTCGAACCTGATTCGGTTAATACCGACGTAGGGATTTGGGAGGCCTCTGTGCTCAGATCCTTTGCGACTCATCCCCTATTCTCCTGAAGGAGCGCAAAGTGTTAAACAAAGTTCTGCCGGTGCTGCTGTTACTCTCCGCCCCCGTTCTGGCGGCTAAGCCGGTTCTCACGGTCTACACCTACGACTCCTTCTCCGCTGACTGGGGCCCTGGCCCGGCGGTTAAAAAAGCCTTCGAGGCGCAGTGCAACTGCGAGCTGAAATTCGTCACGCTGGAAGATGGCGTGTCGCTGCTGAACCGCGTGCGCATGGAAGGGAAAAACAGCAAAGCCGATCTGGTACTGGGGCTGGATAACAATCTGGTACAGGCGGCGCAGAAAACCGGTCTGTTTGCCGAAAGTCAGGTCGATTCCTCGACATTAAAACTGCCCGGCGGCTGGCACAACACCACTTTCGTGCCGTTTGATTATGGCTACTTCGCGTTTGTCTATGACAAAACCCGGCTGAAGAATCCGCCAAAAAGCCTGAAAGAGCTGGTCGACAGCCCGGAGAAGTGGCGGGTGATCTACGAAGATCCCCGAACCAGCACCCCCGGCTTAGGTCTGCTGTTGTGGATGCAGAAAGTCTATGGCGATCAGGCACCGCAGGCGTGGCAAAAGCTGGCGCAGAAAACCGTGACGGTGACCAAAGGCTGGAGTGAAGCCTATGGCCTGTTCCTCAAGGGCGAAGGCGATCTGGTGCTGAGCTACACCACCTCACCGGCTTACCACATCATCGAAGAGAAAAAAGAGAACTATGCCGCCGCGCCGTTTGCAGAGGGCCACTATCTGCAGGTTGAAGTTGCCGCGCAGTTAGCCAGCAGCAAGCAGCCGGCGCTGGCACAGCAGTTTATGAAGTTTATGGTGTCACCCGACTTCCAGCGCACGATTCCCACCGGTAACTGGATGTACCCGGTAATCGACACGCCACTGCCTGCCGGTTTTAGCGCACTCACTGTGCCCGCCACCGCTCTGCAGTTCTCGCCGGAAGAGGTTGCCAGCCAGCGTTCAGGCTGGATCAGCCAGTGGCAACGCGCCGTCAGCCGCTGATGCCGCGCTGGCTTATCCCCGGTTCGCTCGCCACGCTGCTGTTAATCAGCGTCGCGCTGCTGGCCTTCGGTGCACTCTGGAGCGCCGCGCCAGAGAATGACTGGCGCAGCGTGCTGCAGGATGATTACCTGCATCACGTTATCGCCTTCTCTTTTGGTCAGGCGCTGCTCTCCGCGCTGTTGTCGCTGCTGCCAGCGTTGCCGCTGGCGCGCGCGCTCTATCGACGCCGTTTCCCTGGCCGTCAGCTGCTGCTGCGTCTGTGCGCCATGACCCTGGTACTGCCGGTGCTGGTGGCGGTATTTGGTCTGCTCACCGTCTATGGTCGTGTCGGCTGGCTGGCGCAGCTGTGCCAGCTGGCAGGGATTGATTACCACTTCTCTCCCTACGGTCTGTCGGGCATTTTGCTGGCGCACGTCTTCTTTAACCTGCCGCTGGCGACCCGCCTGATGCTGCAGGCGCTGGAGAGCATTCCGGCGGAACAGCGTCAGCTGGCGGCACAGCTCGACCTGCGCGGCTGGCACCATTTTCTTCTGCTGGAGTGGCCATGGCTGCGGCGTCAGCTGCTGCCGACCGGCGCGCTGATCTTCATGCTCTGTTTCGCCAGCTTTGCTACCGTGCTCTCACTGGGCGGCGGCCCGCAGGCGACGACCATCGAGCTGGCGATTTTCCAGGCGCTGAGTTATGACTACGATCCGGGGCGCGCTGCACTGCTGGCGCTGATCCAACTTGGCTGCTGCGTGACGCTGGTGCTGCTCAGCCAGCGCTTCAGCAAAGCGATTCCCGCCGGAACCAGCCAGCTGAATGGCTGGCGCGATCCGCAGGATTCGCGCGGGGCGCAGCTGGTTGATGCGCTGCTGATCCTGCTGGCGCTGATCCTGCTGCTGCCCCCGCTGGCGGCGGTCATCATCGATGGTCTGCACGGCGGACTGCGCGGCGCGCTGGCGCAGCCTGCACTCTGGCAGGCGACGTTTACCTCACTGCGCATCGCCACCGGCGCCGGTCTGCTCTGTGTGGTGCTGACCATGATGCTGCTGTGGAGCAGCCGCGAGCTGCGCCTGCGTCAGCGCCCGGCGGCGGCAACCCTTATCGACACCAGCGGCATGCTGATTCTGGCGATGCCAGGCATCGTGCTCGCCACCGGCTTTTTCCTGTTGTTTAACGCCACCATTGGCCTGCCGGCGTCGGCGGACGGGCTGGTGATCTTCACCAATGCGCTGATCGCCATTCCCTATGCGCTGAAAGTGCTGGAGAACCCGATGCGTGACGTCGCGGAGCGTTACGGCAGACTCTGTGATTCGCTGGATATCCACGGCTGGAACCGGCTGCGGCTGATTGAACTGCGGGCGCTGAAACGTCCGCTGGCCCAGGCGCTGGCCTTTGCCTGCGTGCTGTCGATCGGTGATTTTGGCGTGGTGGCGCTGTTTGGTACTGCCGATTTCCGCACCCTGCCGTTCTACCTTTATCAACAGATCGGTGCCTATCGCGGTGCTGACGGTGCAGTGACCGCGCTGCTGCTGCTGCTGCTCTGTTTGCTGCTGTTCACCCTGATGGAAAAATTACCAGGCCGCCATGCTGACACTGAATAACCTCACGTACCTTTATCAGCATCTGCCGATGCGCTTTAGTCTCAACGCCACCCGCGGCGAGCGCATCGCGATCCTCGGCCCCAGCGGGGCCGGTAAAAGCACCCTGCTGAGCCTGATTGCCGGTTTCCTGCCGGTGAAACAGGGCACCCTGATGATTGACGGCCAGGAGCACACCCACAGCGTGCCGGCCAGACGGCCCGTGTCGATGCTGTTTCAGGAGAACAACCTGTTTCCGCACCTCAGCGTGCAGCAGAACATGGCGCTGGGATTGCACCCCGGACTGAAGCTGAGCGCCGGGCAGCGCCAGCAGCTTGCAGCGCTGGCCGATCAGGTGGGATTAGGCGATCTGCTGACGCGGCTGCCGGGCGAGCTGTCAGGCGGACAGCGACAGCGCGTGGCGCTGGCACGCTGTCTGCTGCGTGACCGTCCGGTGCTGCTGCTGGATGAGCCTTTTTCTGCGCTGGATCCCGCGCTGCGTGGAGAGATGCTGCAACTGGTGCGTTCGGTGTGTGAAGCGCGCAGCATCACGCTGCTGATGGTGTCGCACAGTCTGGAAGATGCCCAGCAGATTGCGCCGCGCAGCGTGGTGATTGTGGATGGCCGGGTTTACTGGGATGGCGAGACCCGACAGTTACTGTCGGGCGACACGCGGGAGGCCGACGTGCTCGGCATCCCGCGTCGTTAAGCGATTCAGGCGAAGAAAACCTGCCACAGCAGATGACGGAAAATGGGCATCATCGGATGGAACTGAATACCGACGAAAGCCGCGACGGCAATCACCAGCCCCAGCGGCCCTGCCCAGCGCAGGCGCTCAGGCGGCAGCCAGGCCGATGCCCAGTCGCGACTCTTGCCGCTGCGCCACCAGCGCCAGCATAACCAGACACCCAGCCAGATCAGCAGTGCTGCGCCGAGTAACAGCCATTTAAAGCTGCCGCCCTGCGCGGCTTTGGGCACATCGATCGCCACACCCGCCAGAATACCGGGCAGCAGATAGAGCGGCGGCCAGAGAATGCAGCCGATAATGTTCGGCGGCAGGAATTTACGCACCGGCAGCTCCAGCATACCGGCCGCCAGCGGGATCAGCGGACGCGTGGGGCCAACAAAGCGTCCGACCAGAATCGTAAACATGCTGTGCTGATGCAGGGCGTGCTCGGTTTTATCCAGCAGGCCTTTATACTTTTGCAGATACTTCCAGCGATGCAGCGGCCCCTGAAATTTCCAGCCGATGCCGTAGGAAACCCAGTCACCAATCAGGCAGCCCGCAAAGCCCGCCGCCCAGGCCGGGTAAAGGCCAAGTTCGCCACTGCCGACCAGCGCGCCCAGACTGGCCATCATCACCGTACCTGGCAGCAACAGCCCGACCAGCGCCAGCGACTCCAGAAACGTCACCAGCGCAACGGCAAACAGCGCCCACTCCAGGGACTGCGTAATCAGTTGTTGAATCCAGGCTTCCATAATCATCCTAAGTAAAAGCAGAAGGCTGGATTGTCCTGAGCCAGCCACACAGCGTCAAGGCAAGAATTGTAGGACAATGTTGACAAAAGCGGGTGGCGGGAACTGTATAAATATCCATGTTATACTGAAGCGGTTTTCTCATCCTGAAATGCTGAGTCCGGAGAACATCTGAATATGCCCCGCGCAGGTTTTCTGCTCACCCGCCACTGGCGCGACAGCCCGCATGGCACCGAAATTATCCTCTGGCTCGCGACCGATGCGGGCGCGCAGCGCGTGGTGCTGCCGGTGCAGGAGTCCGTCGCGTTTATTCCTGAGGAATTTCAGGCGCAGGTCAGCGAATTACTGAAAGATGAACGTCAGTTTCGGATTCAGTCGCTGGCGCTGAAAGATTTTCGGCGTCGCCCGGTTTTCGGCCTCTACTGCCAGCAGAACCGCCAGCTACAGCGCATTGAAAAACGGCTGCGCGAAGAGGGTATTCCGGTCTATGAAGCCGATATCCGTCCGCCGGAGCGCTACCTGATGGAGCGTTTTATTACCGCGCCGGTCTGGTTTGACGGCGAGCAGCGCGGTGACAGCGTGGTCAATGCGCGGCTCAAACCCCATCCCGACTATCGCCCGCCGCTGAAATGGGTCTCGCTGGACATTGAAACCACACAGCATGGCGAGCTTTACTGCATTGGGCTGGAGGGATGCGGTCAGCGCCAGGTCTTTATGCTCGGCCCGGCCAACGGTGATGCCAGCACGCTGGATTTCGAGCTGATCTATCTCGACAGCCGGCCGCAGTTACTTGAAGCGCTGAACCAGTGGTTTGCAGAGCATGATCCGGATGTCTTAATTGGCTGGAACGTCGTGCAGTTTGACCTGCGGGTGCTGCAAAAGCATGCCGATCGTTACGGCATTCCGCTGCGCCTGGGACGCCAGCATGCCGCGCTGGAGTGGCGTGAACATGGCTTCAAACCCGGCGTATTTTTCGCTCAGGCCAGTGGCCGGTTGATTATTGATGGTATTGACGCGCTGAAATCGGCGTTCTGGGATTTTCCCTCATTCAGCCTCGAGTCCGTGTCGCAGCAACTGCTGGGAGAAGGAAAAGCGATTGATAATCCCTGGCAGCGTATGGAGGAGATCAACTGGCGCTTTGCCAACGATAAACCGGCGCTGGCGCGCTACAACCTGAAAGACTGCGAGCTGGTGACGCGCATTTTTCACAAAACGGCGATTATGCCGTTTCTGCTGGAACGCGCGGCGGTCAATGGACTGGCGGTGGATCGCCACGGCGGTTCGGTAGCGGCCTTTGGTCATCTCTATATTCCGCGGATGCATCGCGCCGGGTTTGTCGCCCCGAACATGGGTGATGTGGCCCCGGAAGCCAGTCCTGGCGGTTATGTGATGGATTCGCGCCCCGGCCTGTATGACTCAGTGCTGGTGCTGGATTACAAAAGCCTCTACCCGTCGATTATCCGCACCTTCCTGATTGACCCGGTGGGTCTGGTGGAAGGGCTGGCCCATCCTGATGATGCCGATTCGATTGAAGGTTTCCGTGAAGCGCGTTTTTCGCGGCATACCCACTGCCTGCCTGCGATAGTTGAACAGATCTGGCTGGGTCGCGAAGCGGCGAAAAAGCAGAATAATCAGCCGCTGTCCCAGGCGCTGAAAATCATCATGAACGCCTTCTACGGCGTGCTGGGCACCAGCGCCTGCCGCTTCTTTGATCCGCGGCTCGCCTCCTCTATTACGCTGCGCGGTCACGCCATCATGCAGCAGACCCGAACGCTGATTGAGGCGGAAGGCTACGACGTCATCTATGGCGACACCGACTCCACCTTTGTCTGGCTGAAGTCGGCGCACAGTGAAGAAGATGCCGCCGCGATTGGTCTGCAGCTGGTGCAGAAAGTGAACGACTGGTGGCGCGACCATCTGCAGCAGACGCAGGGGCTGACCAGCACACTGGAACTGGAGTATGAAAACCACTTCTGCCGTTTTCTGATGCCCACCATTCGCGGCGCGGAACAGGGCAGCAAGAAACGCTACGCCGGACTGATTCGTGACGCCGCCGGTGAGCGCATGGTCTTTAAGGGGCTGGAGTCGGTGCGAACAGACTGGACGCCGCTGGCAAAAGCATTCCAGCAGCAGCTCTACCACCGTATCTTCCACCGTCAGCCGTGGCAGGATTATATCCGTACAACCGTGGCGCAGTTGCTGGCGGGTGAACTCGACGATCAGCTGATCTACAAAAAGCGGCTGCGGCGTCCGCTGAAAGAATATGAACGAAACGTGCCCCCGCACGTGCGCGCTGCCAGGCTGGCCGATGAGCACAATCGTAAATTAAACCGGCCCTTGCAGTACCAGAATGGTGGCCGGATCCGTTATGTCATCGCCACCGCAGGCCCCGAGCCACTGGAGGCGCGCAGCACGCCGCTGGACTATGACCACTACGTGACGAAGCAACTTCAGCCGGTTGCAGAGGGGATTCTGCCCTTTGTCGAGGGGGACTTTGCTACACTTATTACCGGACAGCTGGGGCTTTTTTGACAGGTGACGAACGTCCTGCCATCCAGTACCATAGCGCCCTTCCTGAAACTCACCGCTCTTAAGTACGCTCCAGGCCTTGTTGTCTGGCGGTAACGCTATTGCCTGAGCTTTGGGAACACCTCTAAAAACGTTAAAATTCGAGCAAAAAATATATGGTTTTTACATTAGGTCAGCGCTGGATTAGTGATACGGAAAGTGAACTGGGACTGGGCACCGTGGTGGCGATCGATACCCGCATGATCACCCTGCTGTTTCCGGCCACGGGGGAAAACCGCCTCTACGCCCGCAACGATTCGCCAGTTACCCGCGTCATCTTTAATCCGGGTGATACCATCACCAGCCACGAAGGCTGGCAGATGCGCGTCGATGAAGTACGCAACGAAAATGACCTGATGACCTATATCGGTACCCGTCTGGATACCGAAGAGAGCGAAGTGATGCTGCGCGAAGTCATGCTCGACAGCAAGCTGGTGTTCAGTAAGCCGCAGGATCGCCTGTTTGCCGGCCAGCTCGACCGGATGGATCGTTTTGCCCTGCGCTTCCGCGCCCGTAAATACCAGAGTGAGCAATATCGCCTGCCAATCAGCGGCTTACGCGGCATGCGCACCAACCTGATCCCTCACCAGCTGCATATCGCCCACGATGTCGGCCGTCGCCATGCGCCGCGCGTCCTGCTGGCCGATGAAGTTGGCCTGGGTAAAACTATTGAAGCCGGGATGATCATCCAGCAGCAGCTGCTGGCTGGCCGTGCCGACCGCATCCTGATTGTGGTACCTGAAACTTTACAGCATCAGTGGCTGGTCGAGATGCTGCGCCGCTTCAACCTGCGCTTTGCGTTGTTTGATGACGACCGCTATACCGAAGCGCAGCACGACAGCGATAACCCGTTTGAAACAGAGCAGCTGATTATCTGCTCACTGGACTTCGTGCGCCGTAACAAGCAGCGTCTTGAGATGCTGGCCGATGCCGAATGGGATCTGCTGGTGGTCGATGAAGCGCACCATCTGGCCTGGTCAGAAGGCGAGCCCAGCCGTGAATATCAGGTTATCGAACAGCTGGCTGAGAAAACCGCCGGGGTTCTGCTGCTGACCGCAACGCCGGAGCAGCTGGGCATGGAGAGTCACTTCGCCCGTCTGCGTCTGCTCGACCCTAATCGTTTCCATGACTTTGCCGCCTTTGTTGAAGAGCAGCAGCATTTCCGTCCGATTGCCGATGCCGTCACCGCGCTGCTGGCCGATAAAGCGATCTCCCAGGAGGAGATGAACCGGATCAACGATCTGGTCGGCGAGCAGGATATTGAGCCACTGCTGCAGGTCGCCAACAGCGACCGTGACGGCAAGCTGGAGGCGCGTCAGGAGCTGATCTCCATGCTGATGGACCGCCACGGCACCAGCCGCGTGCTGTTCCGTAATACCCGTAACGGGGTTAAAGGCTTCCCGAAACGCGAACTGCACCAGATCCGCCTGCCGCTGCCTGCGCAGTATCAGACGGCGATTAAAGTCTCCGGCATTATGGGCGCGCGCAAAAGTGCAGAAGAGCGGGCGCGTGACCTGCTCTATCCGGAACAGATTTATCAGGAATTTGAAGGCGACAGCGGTACCTGGTGGAACTTCGATCCGCGCGTGGAATGGCTGATGGGCTATCTCACCACCAACCGCAAAGAGAAAGTGCTGGTGATCTGCGCCAAAGCGGCCACCGCGCTGCAGCTGGAGCAGGTACTGCGCGAGCGCGAAGGTATCCGCGCAGCGGTGTTCCACGAAGGTCTGTCGATCATTGAACGTGACCGTGCTGCCGCCTGGTTCGCCTCGGAAGAGAATGGCGCGCAGGTGCTGTTGTGCTCCGAGATCGGTTCTGAAGGCCGTAACTTCCAGTTTGCCAGCCGTCTGGTGATGTTCGACCTGCCGTTTAACCCGGACCTGCTGGAGCAGCGTATCGGTCGTCTGGATCGTATCGGTCAGGCGCACGACATTCAGATTCTGGTACCGTGGCTGGAGCAGACCGCACAGGCGGTGCTGCTGCGCTGGTATCACGAAGGGCTGGACGCGTTTGAACACACCTGCCCGACCGGCCGGACAATCTATGACAGCGTCCATTCGCAACTGATCGGCTATCTGGCCGCGCCGGAAAACAGCGAAGGTTTTGATGCGTTTATCACCGACTGCCGTAAACAGCATGACGCGCTGAAACTGCAGCTGGAACAGGGTCGCGATCGCCTGCTGGAGCTGAACTCCAACGGCGGCGAATCGGCTCAGCTGCTGGCCAATGCCATCAGCGAGCAGGATAACGACACCGGCCTGGTGAACTTCGCGCTTAACCTGTTTGATATCGTTGGTATCAATCAGGAAGATCGCAGCGATAACCTGATTGTGCTGACCCCTTCCGACCACATGCTGGTGCCCGATTTCCCTGGCCTGCCAGAAGATGGCTGCACTATCACCTTTAACCGCGATCAGGCGCTGTCACGCGAAGATACCCAGTTCATTACCTGGGAACATCCGCTGATCCGCAACGGTCTGGATCTGATTCTGTCGGGCGATACCGGCAGCAGCGCACTGTCACTGCTGAAGAACAAGGCGCTGCCGGTGGGGACGCTGCTGGTCGAGCTGATCTATGTGGTTGAAGCGCAGGCACCGAAGCATCTGCAACTGACCCGGTTCCTGCCGCCAACGCCAATCCGTCTGCTGATGGATACCAAAGGCACTAACCTGGCGGACAAAGTGGAGTTCGAAAGTTTTAACCGTCAGCTGAATGCGGTTAACCGTCATACCGCCAGTAAACTGGTGAATGCGGTGCAGCAGGATGTGCATGCGATTCTGACCCAGGGCGAAGAGAGTGTGGTCAGCGAAGCGCGTGCGGTGATTGATGCAGCGCGTGCCGAAGCGAACGAGAAGCTGGGCGCAGAACTCTCCCGTCTCAACGCGCTGAAAGCGGTGAACCCGAACATCCGTGACGATGAAGTCGAGGCGCTGGAAAGCAACCGTGAACAGGTGCTGGAAAGTCTCGATCAGGCCAACTGGCGTCTCGACGCACTGCGCCTGATTGTGGTGACACACCAGTAAGCTCAGGGGCCGCATGGCCCCTTATTTTTGGAAAGCCCCATGGAACCTTACAATCCACCGCGTGAACCCTGGCTGCACATCCTTTATCAGGATGCGCACATCATGGTGGTGAACAAACCCAGCGGTCTGCTCTCGGTACCCGGTCGGCTGGACGAACATAAAGATAGCGTGATGACGCGGGTTCAGCGTGATTTCCCGCAGGCTGAATCTGTCCACCGACTGGATATGGCGACCAGCGGCGTAATGGTCGTGGCGCTGACTAAGGCTGCTGAGCGCGAGCTGAAACGACAGTTCCGTGAGCGGGAGCCTTCCAAGACTTACGTGGCCTGCATCTGGGGTCATCCGGCGAAGGAAGAGGGATTGGTTGATCTGCCGCTGATTTGCGACTGGCCAAATCGTCCGAAGCAGATGGTCTGCTTCGAGACCGGCAAAGCCGCGCAGACGGAATATCAGGTGCTGGAATATCGTGCGGATAACAGTGCGCGTGTTTCGCTGAAACCGATTACCGGCCGCTCACACCAGCTGCGGGTGCATATGCTGTCGCTGGGCCATCCGATTCTGGGGGATAACTTTTATGCGCATCCGGAGGCCAAAGCGATGGCGCCCCGTTTACTGCTGCATGCGGAGTCACTGACCATTACCCATCCGGCATTTGGTAATGCCATGACGTTTCGTCAGCCCGCCGATTTTTAAGGTTTACTGCTCGCCAGTCAGTCACCGTGGCCTCCTCTGTTGCAGAAGCGGCCACGGAACATGGTATTTACTTAAAGCCTTTCTCTTTGCGAATCAGATCGTACGCCGCCTGAATTTCCTGCGCTTTCTGCTTCGCCATCTCCATCATCTCTGGTGGTAACCCTTTCGCTACCAGCTTGTCAGGATGATGTTCGCTCATGAGTTTGCGGTAGGCGCGTTTGATGGTGGTGGCGTCATCGCTACTCTTCACACCCAGCACGCTACAGGCATCTTCCAGCGTTGGCCCGCGTTGCGCCTGCTGAAAACCGCCTGAACTGCGCTGACCACCGCCAAACTGCTGGCCACCTTCCATCATGCGCAGGAACTGATCGAACTGACCGCGCGAAATGCCCAACTCTTCGGCAATCACATAGAGCACCTGTCGCTCATTGGGATGCAGTGAACCGTCGGCAAAGGCGGCCTGAATCTGGATCTCCAGGAACATCCGAATCAGATCAAACCGGCCAAAACAGGCGCTGCGCAGTTCACGCAGTTTGCTGCGTAACGGATAATCCGCCTGCTTGCCTTCGCGGAACGCGCGCTGGGCAGCCGTGCGAGAGTCACCGTGCAGCTGCATCCGCTCCATTAACAGCGAAGCAATCTGAATATCCGCTTCCGTGACGCGCCCTTTTGACTTGGTCAGATGGCCCATCACCTGAAAGGTGGTGCTGAAAAACAGCGTCTGTCGGGTCTGATTATTTGAGAAGTAAGCCTTGCCTTGCGCGCCGCGTACTTTGTCAATCATATGGCCAATGATCAAACCGATCACAATACCCCAAAAGCCTGCGCCGGAAAGTAATCCCACCGCCAGACCCACAACTTTTCCCCAGTAGCGCATAAACTCCTCAATTCGCCATGCTTGCGGCTGAAAATTGCATTATCATACCTGTCATTTATCTCAGCGCCTAACGGCAACGCTGACTGACCAGGATTAACACTGGCGCAACGCCGGGCAGTAAGTTAGTCTCTGACCCGATTGTCGGCATGATGCCAGTTTTCATGGAATTCTCGATACCGCGTATGAAAAAACATATACCTACCCTGCTGGCCACACTGATCGGCGCAGCCATTAGCCAGCAAGCCTTTGCCGACGATTTGATGTCGCAGTGTATGTTAGGCGTGCCGAGTTATAACCGCCCGCTGGTGAATGGCGATACGAATCAGATGCCCGTCACCATTCACTCCGACGCCGCCAAAGGGAACTATCCCAACGATGCGGTATTCACCGGTAATGTGAATATTGAGCAGGGCAACAGCCGTATGCAGGCGGATGAAGTCCAGCTTCATCAGCGTCAGCAGGAAGGCCAGACCGCGCCCGTACGTACCGTCGATGCGCTGGGTAATGTGCACTACGATGACAATCAGGTCATCCTGAAAGGTCCGAAAGCCTGGTCAAACCTCAACAGCAAAGATACCAACGTCTGGAATGGTCAGTACCAGATGGTAGATCGTCAGGGACGCGGCGTCGCAGATCAGATGAAGCTGCGCGGCGATAACCGCTACACCATTCTGGAAAACGGCACCTTTACCTCCTGTCTGCCCGGCTCCAACAGCTGGAGCGTGGTGGGTTCAGAGGTAATCCAGGATCGCGAAGAGGAAGTAGCGGAGATCTGGAACGCCCGCTTTAAGATCGGTTCCGTTCCGGTGTTCTACAGCCCCTATCTGCAGTTACCGATTGGCGATCGTCGCCGCTCCGGTTTCCTGATCCCGAATGCAAAATATGGCAGCAACAATGGCTTTGAGTTCACGCTGCCCTATTACTGGAACATCGCGCCGCAGGCCGATGCGACCATTACGCCGCACTACATGAGTAAGCGCGGCATGCAGTTTGAAAACGAATTCCGTTATCTGACCACGCTGGGTGCAGGTCTGGTTGAATTCGACTACCTCGGCTCGGACAAACAGTACGATAACGACAAAGCGGTGCGTGGCATCGCCGAAAATGACAGCTCCGATCGCTGGCTGTTCTACTGGCGTCATGCCGGTGTCTATGACCAGAACTGGCGTTTCAACGCGGACTACACCAAGGTCAGCGATAAGTACTACTTCAACGATCTCGACTCGAAGTACTACAGCTCGACCGACAACTACGCCACGCAGAAATTCAGCATCGGCTATGCGGACACCAACTGGGATGCCACGCTCTCCACCAAAGATTTCCAGGTGTTCGGCGATACCACCAGCAATAACGTCTACCGCGCCATGCCGCAGCTGGACGTCAATCTCTATCAGAACGATATCGGCCCGTTTGATGGCCGGGTTTATGCCCAGGCGGTGAAGTTCACCAACGTCAGCAGCCGCTATCCCGAAGCGACCCGTTTACATGTTGAGCCAACGCTGAACCTGCCGCTGTCAAACGGCTGGGCCAGCCTGGATACCGAAGCGAAGTTCCTGGCGACCCACTATCAGCAGACTGACGTTGATTTCTATAACAACGCAGCCAATGGTCTCAGGGGTGATAAGAGCGGCGAACTGGATGAGTCAGTCAACCGCACCCTGCCGCAATTTAAAGTTGATGGTCGTCTGGTGTTTGACCGCGATATGAACTCGGCGGTGGGTTATACCCAGACGCTGGAACCGCGCGTGCAGTACCTTTATATCCCGTATCGTAATCAGAGCAATATCTATCCGTACGACTCAACGTTGCTGCAAACCGACTACACCGGTCTGTTCCGCGATCGTACTTATAGCGGCCTGGATCGCATCGCTTCCGCCAATGAAGTGGCTACCGGCGTCACCTCGCGTATTTATGATAACGATCTGGTTGAACGTTTTAACGTTTCTGTAGGTCAAATCTACTCGTTTACCCCTTCTCGTACTGGTGTGAATCAAACCAGTAAAGAAGATGATACCGGCAGCCTGATCTGGGCTGGCGATACATACTGGAAAATCAGCGATCGCTGGGGCGTCCGTGGTGGGCTGCAATATGACACCAAACTCGACAACGTCTCCCAGGGCAATACCGTACTGGAATACCGTCGTGATGCCGACCGCATGGTGCAGCTGAGCTACCGTTACAGCAGCCCGGAGTATGTTGCGACCGCGCTGAACGATAGCAGCCTGGTCACAAATCCTATCTACAAAAATGGGATTTCACAGGTAGGTACTACGGCCAGCTGGCCGATTGCCGACGCATGGTCTGTGGTAGGCGCTTACTACTACGATACCCGCAACACGCGTCCGGCTTCACAACTGGTTGGCCTGCAATACAGCTCATGCTGTTACGCTATCCGGGTCGGTTACGAACGCAAAATTAACGGTTGGGAAAACAACGACAGTAAGTACGACAACCAAATCTCATTCAACATTGAGCTGCGTGGTCTGAGTCCGAACTATGGCTTAGGCACCAACGATATGCTGCGTCAGGGCATTATCCCTTACCAGCCTGCTTTCTGATGTTGTGATGTTTGACAGGCAATCCCGCAGTGCGGAACCAACAATGGATAAAGTATGAAGAACTGGAGAATGCTGATTCTTGGTGTGGCAATCAGTGCCAACACCGCGTTCGCAGCACCACAAGTCGTTGATAAAGTTGCAGCCGTGGTCAATAACGGCGTGGTTCTTGAGAGTGACGTGGATGGCATGATGAGCACCGTTAAATCTCAGGCCCAGCAGGCTGGTCAGCAGTTGCCGGATGATAAAACGTTGCGCCATCAGATTCTGGAACGTCAGATCATGGACAACATCATTCTGCAGATGGGTGATAAAGCGGGAATTCAGATCAGCGACGAGCAGCTGGACCAGGCTATTCAGAACATCGCTGCGCAGAACAAGATGAGCCTTGATCAGCTGCGTAGCCGTCTGGCTTATGACGGCATGAACTACAGCGTGTATCGTTCTCAGATCCGCAAAGAGATGACTATCGCCGAAGTGCGCAACAACGAAGTGCGTCGTCGTGTCACGATTCTGCCGCAGGAAGTGGATACGCTTGCTACCCAGATCGGCTCTCAGAACAGCCAGGGTACTGAACTGAACGTCAGTCATATTCTGCTGCCGCTGCCGGAAAACCCGACGCAACAGCAGGTTGATGAGCAGGAAACGCTGGCGAAACAGCTGGTTGGCGAACTGAAAAATGGTGCTGACTTCGGCAAGATGGCCGTGACCTACTCTGCCGACTCCCAGGCGCTGAAAGGCGGCAACATGGGCTGGGGTAAAATCGAAGAGTTACCGACCCTGTTTGCTCAGGCACTCTCAAGCGCCAAAAAAGGCGATATCGTCGGGCCGGTGCGCTCTGGTGTGGGCTTCCACATCCTGAAAGTGAACGACCTGCGTGGCGAGAGCAAAAATGTCTCGGTCACCGAAGTCCATTCGCGTCACATTCTGCTGAAGCCATCGCCGATCCTGACAGACGATCAGGCACGCGCGCAGCTGGAGCAGATTGCTAACGATATCCGCAGTGGCAAAACCACCTTTGCGGCGGCGGCTAAACAGTACTCTGACGATCCGGGTTCGGCGAACCAGGGCGGCGACCTCGGCTGGACCTCTCCGGAAGTCTTTGATCCGGCGTTCCGTGACGCGCTGCTGCGCCTGCAGAAAGGCCAGACCAGCCAGCCGGTTCACTCCTCTTTCGGCTGGCATCTGATTCAGTTGCTGGATACCCGTCAGGTAGATAAAACCGATGCGGCCCAGAAAGAGCGTGCTTACCGTATGCTGTTTAACCGTAAGTTCGCGGAAGAAGCGCAGACCTGGATGCAGGAACAACGTGCCAGTGCCTACGTGAAGATTCTGGATGGCAATGCGCAGTAATGCCCGTGTGGTGATCACGCCCGGCGAACCTGCCGGGATTGGTCCCGATCTTACCGTTCAGCTGGCCCAGCAGTCGTGGCCGGTTGAACTGGTGGTCTGCGCCTCGCCTGCCCTGTTGCAGCAGCGTGCGGCGCAACTCGGTCTGCCGCTGACGCTGCGGCCCTACCAGCCTGGCGTGGCAGCCGAGCCACAGCAGGCGGGTACACTGACTATCCTGCCAATTGAAACGGCAGCGCCGGTCACACCCGGCGAGCTTTGCGTCGCCAACAGCGACTATGTGCTGGCCACGCTGACGCGCGCCTGCGACGGTTGTCTCGACGGTGAATTCGCTGCCCTGATTACCGGCCCGGTGCATAAAGGCGTGATTAACGATGCCGGCATCGCCTTTACCGGCCATACCGAATTCTTCGCCGATCGCGCAGGCGGCCATCGGGTGGTCATGATGCTGGCGACAGAAGAACTACGAGTCGCACTGGCCACCACCCATCTGCCGCTGAAAGATGTGCCCGCTGCGGTAACCCGTGAATGTCTGCATGAAGTGATTACGATTCTGCATCGTGATCTGCAGCAGAAGTTTGCGATTGCCGAGCCGCATATTTACGTCTGTGGTCTTAACCCTCATGCCGGCGAAAGCGGTCACATGGGTCGGGAAGAGATCGAGACCATCACGCCGGCACTCAATGAACTGCGTCAGCAGGGCATTAATCTGACCGGCCCGCTGCCTGCGGATACCCTTTTCCAGCCCAAATATCTGCAATACGCCGATGCGGTGCTGGCGATGTATCACGACCAGGGCCTGCCGGTACTCAAATTTCAGGGGTTTGGCCGGGCGGTAAATATCACCCTGGGCCTGCCCTTTATCCGGACTTCAGTTGACCACGGCACCGCGCTTGAACTCGCTGGCCTGGGTCAGGCTGAACCGGGCAGCTTCATCACGGCGCTTAACCTCGCCATCACTATGATCAAGAGCAGTAATGAATAATCGCGTCCATCAGGGGCACTACGCCCGTAAACGTTTCGGGCAGAACTTCCTGAACGATCAGTACATTATCGACAGCATTGTCTCCGCCATCCATCCTCAGCGCGACGAAGCGCTGGTGGAGATCGGCCCAGGCCTGGGTGCCTTAACCGAGCCGGTAGGCGAACGCCTCGATAAATTAACGGTGATAGAGCTGGACCGCGATCTCGCTGCGCGTCTGGAAACGCATCCGTTCCTTGGCCCGAAACTGACTATCTTCCAGCAGGATGCCATGACCTTCGACTTCGCCGCGCTGGCGCAGGAGAGAGGCCAGCCGCTGCGGGTATTCGGTAACCTGCCGTACAATATTTCGACCCCGCTGATGTTCCACCTTTTCAGCTATACTGGTTCGATCAAAGATATGCACTTCATGCTGCAGAAAGAGGTGGTTAATCGTCTGGTTGCCGGTCCGGGTAACAAGACTTATGGTCGCCTGACGGTGATGGCACAGTACTACTGCCAGATCATTCCGGTGCTGGAAGTGCCTCCGCACTCTTTCACGCCACCACCGAAAGTGGACTCTGCCGTGGTGCGTCTGGTGCCGTATGCCGAGCCGCCGTATCCGGTCAGCGATGTGCGTATCCTGAGCCGTATTACCACTGAAGCGTTCGGCCAGCGTCGTAAAACGCTGCGCAACAGCCTGAGCCACATGGTGGCCGCCGGTGCGCTGGAAGAGTTATCCATAGATCCAACCCTGCGTGCCGAGAACGTCTCGGTGGCGCAATATTGTCAGCTGGCGAACTGGCTGGCGAATCATCAGGGAAAACCGCAGGAGTAAGTCATGAGTGAAACGGCCCGCGTCTCCGTCCATGTGCAAAGCCAGTACGTCGCCTCACAATCCTCACCGGATGATGATCGCTACGTCTTCGCCTATACCATTACGATACGCAATCTGGGCCGTTCCTCAGTGCAACTGCTGGGACGCTACTGGTTGATTACCAACGGTAACGGCCGCGAAACGGAAGTTCAGGGTGAAGGCGTGGTCGGTGAACAGCCGCTTATCGCGCCAGGCAATGAATTTCAGTACACCAGCGGTGCCGTGATCGAAACACCGATGGGCACCATGCAGGGGCACTATGTGATGGTCGACGAACAGGGCGACACCTTTCACGTAGAGATCCCGGTGTTCCGCCTCGCCATTCAGACCCACATTCATTGATTCACACGCTTTTTGCCCGTTAAGTCGGGCACCTTCCTGATGGATAAAACGTTATGAGCACATACCTGATTGGCGACGTTCACGGTTGCTACGATGAATTACGTGCATTGCTGCAACAGGTCGACTTCAATCCTGAACAGGATACCCTGTGGCTGACCGGCGACTTAGTGGCGCGCGGTCCTGGCTCACTGGAAGTCTTACGCTACGTAAAATCGCTGGGCGACGCGGTGCGTCTGGTGCTGGGCAATCACGACTTGCATCTGCTGGCGGTCTACGCCGGCATCAGCCGTAACAAGCCTAAAGATCGCCTGACCCCGTTGCTGGAAGCGGATGATGCGGATGAGCTGATCAACTGGCTGCGTCGTCAGCCGCTGTTACAGGTTGATGAAGAGAAAAAGCTGGTGATGGGACACGCCGGTATCACGCCGCAATGGGATATTGAGACCGCGAAAAAGTGCGCGCGTGAAGTCGAAGCGGTTCTCGCCAGCGACAGTTATCCGCTGTTCCTGGATGCCATGTATGGCGACATGCCGAACAACTGGAGTGAAGATCTGACCGGCCTGGCGCGTCTGCGCTTCAGCACCAACGCCCTCACCCGCATGCGCTACTGCTTCCCTAACGGCCAGCTGGACATGATCTGCAAAGATGCCCCGGAATCGGCGCTTCCGCCGCTGAAACCCTGGTTTAACATTGAGGGGCCGGTCGCACGTGACTACACCATCGTCTTTGGTCACTGGGCCTCGCTGGAAGGCAAAGGCACGCCAGAGGGCATTATCGGGCTGGATACCGGCTGCTGCTGGGGCGGAACGCTGACCCTGCTGCACTGGGAGACACAACGCTATGTGGTGCAGCCCTCTAATCGCGAAAAAGCACTGGCCTCCAGCGACAGTCTGGCACCGCCCACGCTATAACGGCGATGCTGGCCATCAGGCCAGCATCCTGTTTTATGCGCCGATAATGCCGCCATCTTCACGGGTGATCATAATCACCGACGACCGCGGACGCGGACTGTTGTCCGGGAAGTGCGAGTCACCCTCTTCGCCGGGATGCTGCACATTCACGAACAGCGTTTTATAATCGGGCGTGAAGGTAATACCGGTCAGCTCGCACGATTTTGGACCGACCATAAACCGGCGGATTTCGCCACTATCAGGATCACCCACCAGCATCTGATTATTCCCCTGCCCCTGATAATCCTCTTTGTTGCTGTATTTGCCGTCGGTCAGGATCCATAACCGCCCATGCGCATCAAACCCCAGCCCATCCGGACTGTTAAAGGTATTCTCCGCGGTGATGTTCGGTGTGCCACGATAGATCCCCTCAGGATGCGCTATCGGGTTGCCACACAGCGCATAGATATCCCACTCAAACGTCTGCGCGGTAGCATCGCCTTTCTCATCCCAGCGAATAATCTGACCGTAGATATTTTTTGGCCGCGGATTCGCTGCATTGACCGGCATGCCTTCATTTCCGCGCTTGTTGTTGTTGGTCAGGGTGCAGTAGGCACGGCCGTCATGCGGGTTAACCGCAATCCACTCCGGCCGGTCCATTCGCGTTGCGTTGACCACATCTGCCGCGGCACGCGCATTGATCAAAACATCTGCCTGGCTATTGAATCCCTTTTCAGCGGTGAGTCCATTTTCGCCCCACTTCAGCGCCAGCCAGCGCCCGGTGCCTTTAAGCGGCGTGCCCTGCGCATCGCCGTTGAACTGCGCCACATAGAGCGTGCCCTTATCAAGCAGTCCGTGATTGGCTTTAGCATCATCCGGAGTGACCTTGTCATCTGAGACAAATTTATAGATATACTCGCCGCGCTCGTCGTCGCCCATATAAACCACCAGCTGGCCGGTTTTCGCGACCGTCACGGCGGCATTCTCGTGCTTGAAGCGGCCCAGCGCGGTCCGCTTTACCGGCACGGAGTGAGGATCGAAAGGATCGATTTCGACAATCCAGCCGTGACGGTTGAATTCGTTGGGATTCTTAGCGATATCGAAGCGGGGATCAAAGTCGGCCCAGTTGCGCTCCGGCTCAGCGGCATTCAGGGTATAGCGCTTCTGCTGTGGGGTCGGCGTAAAGTCCGCCTGATGGGTGCCAAAGTAGGTGTCGTAGTTCTCTTCACAGGTGAGATAGGTGCCCCACGGCGTTTTGCCGTTGGCGCAGTTACCAAAGGTGCCCAGGACATGCATTCCCTGCGGATCGGCGGCAGTCTGCAGCGCTTTATCCCCCGCTGCCGGACCGGAGAAGCGCATCGGGGTATTGGCGGTAATGCGGCGGTTATAGTCAGAAGGACGTACCACCTGCCAGCGATTGTCCTCACCCCGTTTGACTTCAACGATGGAGATACCGTGCGCCGCCTGCGACTTTTTGACATCTTCCAGGCTGGTCGCTTTACTGCCGCCGTGGGCGAACAGCGTTGGCTCATTCACATATTCATTGTTAATCGCCATCACGCCGCGATGGTCATTAATCGCGAAGAAGCTCATACCGTCGTTGTTGTCACCGAACTGCTTTTCCTGATCTTCGGCGCTGTTGTTGCCCTGCGGATCAAACGCGGCTGCGCCATTCACCAGCGGATCACCCCAGGAGATCAACACGTCGGCGCGATAGCCAGGGGCTACCACAATCTCATCGGCCGTGGACGCGGCAATCGCCTGAAAGCCCAGCAGTGGGCTGCCCGCAGGCTTCTCCTGCGCCAGTGCACTGCCCGAGAGCGTCAGGCCGCCGCTGAGAAAGCCGGTCAGGCCGATAGCACCGGAACCGGCAAGGAATTTACGACGCAGTGGATCAGGCAGGCGGTCAGTGCTTAATGCGGAGAGTTCGATTTTCATTAGTGATTGCTTCCTTTGTGTCGATCCCAGAAAAGAAGCAATGCTAATGAATAAAGATGACAGCCAGGTTACAGCCCGGCAGGGGTGGGATTAGCGACGACGGTCAAGGATCTCAAAGCAGTAGCTGTGGGAATTTTGCTCGTCAGCGTCGTGGAATTCGCTGAACGTTGACTGCCACTCATCCGGCTCGTAATCCGGAAACTGCGTATCACCTTCGACTTCCGCATCAATGTGCGTCAGATAGAGACGATCGGCACGCTTCAGCATCTGCTCATAGACGCGGCCACCGCCAATCACCATGATCTCTTCAGCGTCACCGGCTGCCTGTAACGCCTCATCCAGCGAAGTGACCCAGGTAACGCCTTCGGTGGTGCCCGGCTGGCTGCTGACCACGATATTCAGTCGGCCAGGTAACGGACGGCCAATAGATTCAAAGGTCAGTCGGCCCATAATCACCGGTTTCTTCAGCGTATGGCGCTTGAACCACGCCAGATCTGCAGGCAGGTCCCACGGCATGGCGTTCTCCATTCCAATAATGCGATCTGCTGCTAATGCCGCGATAAGACTAATCATGTTAACCACTCACTGAAAAAAATTGGCGCCATGATACGTAAAGGTGAAACTTTCGTCGATAGGGGGAAAGGTCTAATTGCGTAAAGCTTTTCATGACGTCGTTTTTCACGGCCTGTGCAGCGTTTTTCACCGCCTAATCACGTCAGTTTGCCGCAGCTCGCCAGCGATCGGCCTCAGGCTGGCACAAAAGTCGTGCGCAAAAGAAAACGGCTCCCGGAGGAGCCGTCAGGGTTATCAGAAGTCGTAGCGCAGACGCACCAGATTCATATCACCCAGGTTATCGGTGCTGGAGGTAAACACATGTTCGTAATCCACACGGAAACCATAGTCGAGGAACAGCACCACACCCAGACCGTTGTCGATGCGCTGATAATCACGGCCTGTCGCATACTCAATGCGATCGCCCATGACATACGGCTGTACCGCTTTCAGACCATACTGCCCCACCGGAATCTTGTAACCGGCGAAATATTCAATGCCCCACGCGTCGCCGGCAAAGTAGTCATGCACATCTTTGCGTTTGGTGGTCATGAAGTTCTCATACCAGCCACCGCCGGCTGACAACGTCCAGTTACCTGGGGTCCAGCTCAGCGCGGTGCCGTAAATGTTCTGATCGTAATCGCGGCTGTCGCCGTTGTTCGGGTTACGCATCGCCGCGCGGGTGTAGTTCCACGCCGTGCCCCAGCTCAGATCGTCCGTGATGTGGTAGTCCACACCCAGCGAGCCGCCGCCTTTGCGCTTATAGCGCAGGCCGTTGCCTGGCAGATACTCGTTATCTTCGAACAGATAAGAGGCGTAAAGATCCGCATCGCCGAAGCTGTTTTTATACTTCAGCTGTTTGCGTGAGCGGTAAGATCCGTCGTAGTCGCCATTGATCCCGTTACCCGGAGCCTGGCCGACCATGTCGTAATCCCAGATATCGGTCTTGGCGCCCACGGTATCGTAATAGACGCTGTTCTGCTGACCAAAGGTAAGCTGGCCCCAGGTTTTGCTTTTCAGACCGGTGTAGAGCTGACGACGCGTGGTGTTATTGGCACCGTCCGCATAGTGACGATCCCAGCTGAAGACCGCCGGGACGTTAACGCCCAGCTCGTAGTAGCTGATCCAGCTGACGTCATCAAACAGGTAGTAGTCAGCGCCGAAACGGAAACGGGTGCCGCCATCAAAACCGTCGCGCTTGTAGGATTTATCATCCACGCCGGTCTGATGATTGAACTGAGCACGAATGCTGCCGCCAAAAGTAAAGTTAAGACGGCTAAGCGGATCGCCTGCCTGCGGATCCTGTTTTAACAGGGTAATTTCCGCCTGGCTGGCGAAAGGAAGAATTGCCATCAGTGCAGCCACTGCACTCAGAGAAAAAGTACGCATTTTCATTTTTTATTTATGTCCTGATACGCTCCAGTGATGAGCGGCAGGCATAGTACTGACGAAAAATCCGCACAGGAAGTGTTTATATTATAAATTTGTGCGAACCGGCCTTATTCGCACCTATAGCTAAAAAATTAAGCCAAATCAGTCACTTTAATGCAAACTCTTTGCTTTTTATGGACCCTGTTTTCGGATTATCGCCAATAAGATGGTCAAAAAAAACGGCTCCCGCAGGAGCCGTTTTTCACATTACATCGCCTTACATCGCCTTGATCTGGGCATGCATCTCCTGAACGGAGATAACCTGTTCCGTCGGGTCTGCATTCAGTGCCATCGCGGTGGCGAAGCCGCCGTTCAGCGTGGTGTCGTAGTGCACTTTATACTGCAGGGCACTACGGCGAATCAGTTTCGAATCTTCAATCGCCTGACGACCCGCCGTGGTATTGACGATGTAGCTATACTCGCCATTCTTCAGACGGTCCTGAATGTGCGGACGCCCTTCGTGCACCTTGTTCACCAGGCGCGGATTGATGCCCGCTTCGCCCAGCACGACCGCCGTGCCGTGAGTCGCATCCAGTTCGAAACCAAACTTCTGCAGCTTAGCGGCCAGGTCGACAATACGTTTCTTGTCGCCTTCACGCACCGACAGCAGCGCACGGCCCGACTTCTTCATGTTGCTCTGTGCGCCCAGCATCGCTTTAGAAAACGCCTCAGCGAAGGTGCGGCCCACGCCCATGACTTCACCGGTAGAGCGCATTTCTGGCCCCAGAATCGGGTCAACGCCCTGGAACTTGTTAAACGGCAGCACCACTTCTTTGACAGAGTAGTAAGGCGGAATCACCTCTTCAGTGACGCCCTGCTCTGCCAGCGTTTTGCCTGCCATCACGCGCGCGGCAACTTTCGCCAGCGGGACACCGGTCGCTTTAGAGACGAACGGCACGGTACGCGCCGCGCGAGGGTTAACTTCGATCAGGTAGACTTCGTTGTCTTTCACCGCGAACTGGACGTTCATCAGGCCACGAACGTTCAGCTCAAACGCCAGCTTCTCAACCTGCTGGCGCATCACATTCTGAATCTCCTGACTCAGGGTGTAGGCCGGCAGTGAACAGGCGGAGTCACCGGAGTGAACGCCAGCCTGCTCGATGTGTTCCATGATGCCGCCAATCAGCACCCGCTCACCGTCGCAAATCGCATCAACATCCACTTCGACCGCATCATCCAGGAAGCGATCCAGCAGCACCGGTGCATCGTTGGAAACCGAGACCGCCGTCTGGAAGTAGCGCTTGAGGTCGATCTCGTCGTAGACGATCTCCATGGCGCGGCCACCCAGCACATAAGAAGGACGCACCACCAGCGGATAACCCAGGCCCGCGGCTTTCTCAACCGCCTGCTCCAGTGTGGCCACCGTGGCGTTGGCGGGTTGCTTCAGGTTCAGGCGATCAACCGCCTGCTGGAAACGTTCACGGTCTTCAGCACGGTCGATGGAATCCGGGCTGGTGCCGATGACCGGTACGCCTGCGGCTTCCAGCGCACGCGCCAGTTTCAGCGGAGTCTGACCGCCATACTGCACAATCACACCTTTTGGCTGCTCAATGCGCACAATCTCCAGCACATCTTCCAGCGTGACCGGCTCGAAGTAGAGGCGATCAGAGGTGTCGTAATCGGTCGAGACTGTTTCCGGGTTACAGTTGACCATAATGGTCTGATAACCATCTTCACGCAGCGCCAGGGCGGCGTGAACGCAGCAATAGTCGAATTCGATACCCTGGCCGATACGGTTTGGCCCACCGCCCAGAATCATGATTTTTTCGCGATCCGGACTTGGATTAGCTTCGCACTCCTCCTCATAGGTGGAGTACATATAGGCGGTGTCTGTCGCGAACTCTGCGGCGCAGGTATCCACGCGCTTGTAAACCGGGTGCAGGTTAAACTGCTGACGCAGCTTGCGGATTTCGCTCTCTGCCACGCCCGCCAGTGTCGCCAGCCGTGCATCAGCAAAGCCTTTACGCTTCAGGGCGCGCAGGAACGTCTCATCCAGACTATTAACCCCTTCACGGGCAACCTGCTCTTCCAACCGCACCAGCTCTTCGATCTGCACCAGGAACCAGCGGTCAATATTGGTCAGGTTGAACACGCCATCCACTGACATGCCGGCGCGGAAGGCGTCCGCGATGTACCAGATGCGGTCTGAACCGGCATCTTTCAGCTCACGGCGGATGCGGGTTAATGCTTCCGGGTCGTCGAGGTGGACTTTCGGGTCGAAGCCGTTAGCGCCTACTTCCAGGCCGCGCAGCGCTTTCTGCATGGATTCCTGGAAAGTACGACCAATTGCCATCACTTCCCCGACCGACTTCATCTGCGTGGTCAGGCGATCGTTGGCACCGGCAAATTTTTCGAAGTTGAAACGCGGGATCTTGGTGACAACGTAGTCGATGGAAGGCTCGAACGAGGCAGGCGTTAAACCGCCGGTGATATCATTCATCAGCTCGTCGAGGGTATAGCCGACCGCCAGTTTGGCCGCCACTTTAGCAATCGGGAAACCGGTCGCTTTGGAGGCCAGCGCCGAGGAGCGTGACACGCGCGGGTTCATCTCAATGACAATCAGGCGGCCATCTTTCGGATTAACCGAGAACTGCACGTTGGAGCCACCGGTTTCAACACCGATCTCACGCAGTACCGCCAGCGAGGCGTTACGCATGATCTGATACTCTTTGTCGGTCAGCGTCTGGGCAGGTGCCACCGTGATGGAGTCACCGGTGTGGATCCCCATCGCATCGAAGTTTTCAATTGAGCAGACGATGATGCAGTTGTCGTTTTTATCGCGCACCACTTCCATCTCATACTCTTTCCAGCCAATCAGCGACTCATCAATCAGCAGCTCATTGGTCGGTGAGAGGTCCAGACCGCGTTCGCAAATCTCTTCAAACTCTTCGCGGTTGTAGGCGATGCCGCCACCGGTTCCGCCCATAGTAAATGAGGGACGGATAATGCAGGGGAAACCGACATCTTCAGCCACGGCCAGCGCTTCTTCCATGGTGTGCGCAATGCCGGAGCGCGCGGTATCCAGACCGATGCTTTTCATCGCCACGTCGAAACGACGACGATCTTCTGCTTTGTCGATCGCATCAGCCGTTGCGCCGATCATGGTGACGCCAAACTCTTCCAGCACGCCATGACGTTCCAGCTCCAGCGCACAGTTCAGCGCTGTCTGACCGCCCATGGTCGGCAGTACCGCGTCCGGGCGCTCTTTTTCGATGATTTTGCGCACCACTTCCCAGTGAATCGGCTCAATGTAAGTCGCATCAGCCATTTCCGGGTCGGTCATGATCGTCGCCGGGTTGGAGTTCACCAGAATGACGCGGTAACCCTCTTCACGCAGCGCTTTACACGCCTGCGCACCGGAATAGTCAAATTCGCAGGCCTGGCCGATCACAATCGGACCGGCACCAAGAATCAGGATGGATTTTAGGTCTGTACGTTTTGGCATGAATTAGCTCCTGATTACTTCGCTTGCAGACGGAATGCGTCAATCAATTCAATAAAGTGGTCAAACAGCGGCGCAGCATCGCCTGGGCCCGGGCTGGCTTCCGGGTGTCCCTGGAAGCTGAATGCGGGCTTGTCAGTGCGGTGAATGCCCTGCACGGTTTTATCGAACAACGAAATGTGAGTTACACGCAGGTTAGCGGGAAGATTGTTCTCATCGACCGCAAAACCGTGGTTCTGCGCGGTGATCATCACGCGATTGTTATCGAGATCTTTCACCGGATGGTTGCCGCCGTGATGGCCCAGCTTCATCTTCACGGTCTTAGCCCCGCTGGCCAGCGCCAGCAGCTGATGACCCAGACAGATTCCGAACACCGGGATCTCTGTTTTCAGGAAGGCCTGAATTGCGCTGATAGCGTAGTCGCACGGCTCCGGGTCGCCAGGACCGTTGGAGAGGAAGATGCCATCCGGATTAAGCTTCAGTACTTCTTCGGCAGGCGTCTGTGCCGGAACGACGGTCAGACGACAGCCGCGATCGACCAGCATCCGCAGAATGTTGCGCTTGGCACCGTAATCGTAAGCCACCACATGGTAAGGCAGTGATTCAGCGTCGGCCTGCTCTGGCAGCCCTCCCTCCAGCGTCCAGCTGCCCTGCTGCCAGCTGTAGGTCTCAGTGGTGCAGACCTCTTTCGCCAAATCCATCCCTTTCAGTCCCGGGAACGCCTGAGCTTTTTGCAGCGCCAGCGCGGCATCCGGATTATCGCCCGCAATGATGCAGCCGTTTTGCGCACCTTTCTCACGCAGCAAGCGCGTCAGCTTGCGGGTGTCGATATCGGCAATCGCCACGATGTTGTTGCGCTGCAGGTAGGCGGATAAGCCCTCTTCACTACGGAAGTTGCTGGCAATCAGCGGCAGGTCACGGATAACCAGGCCCTGCGCATGAATCTGGCTGGATTCTTCGTCGGCGGCATTGGTTCCGACATTACCGATATGGGGATAAGTGAGAGTAACGATTTGGCGGGAATAGGAAGGATCAGTGAGGATTTCTTGATAACCGGTCATTGAGGTATTGAAAACGACTTCTCCCACTGCCGACCCTGTTGCCCCGATGGCCCGACCGTGGAATTGGGTTCCGTCTTCCAGAACCAAGAGCGCTGACTTAATCAAAACATCCTCCAGGGAATAAACAGTCACAATATCTGCATATTAATTCAAAATAGCCGCCTGAATCAATGCAAAAACCGCCTGAATTGTCGATTTTTGGCAAATTGCGCGCATTCTAATGATCGCCCTGGCCATTGTCTACCCTGCGGCGGGATTTTTTCACCCTTATCTGCCTTCTGAGGAAAATAACGGGCATAAGCAGCAAAAAGAGAGGAAAACTCGGTGGAATAATCGTTTGCCAGGCAGCGTAAAAGCAAAACAGATGCAGCGCGGCCTTTATTTTTGACCAAATGGTCAAAAATAGCATCCAGCAGAGCAAATAAATGAAGAAAACAGGCAAAAACAGAAGTCAGAGATAAATTTATATCGGGAAGGCACATTTAAGGTAAAATTAAGGGCAATGAAAACATTGCCCCTTTTCAATCAAGCGATTATCGATTGAAACAACCACATCACGATGGTTCACAACACTTACAACATCGACAAATCCAGCACATCCCGCATATCAAACAGGCCAGATTTCTTATCTTTCAACCATAAAGCGGACTTAACCGCGCCATTTGCAAAGGTCATACGGCTTGAAGCCTTGTGGGTTATCTCTACGCGCTCGCCGATATCTGCAAACATCGCAGTATGCTCACCGACGATGTCGCCCGCGCGTACTGTTGCAAAACCGATGCTCTGCGGCTGGCGTTCGCCGGTGTGGCCCTCACGCGTATAGACCGCATGCTCATCCAGTTTCCACTGCATCGCATCGGCAATCGCCTCACCCATCGCCAGCGCGGTTCCGGAGGGCGCATCCACTTTATGGCGGTGGTGCGCTTCAACGATCTCAATATCTGCGTACTCCCCCATCACTTTGGCAGCCTTCTCCAGCAGCTTCAGCACCAGGTTAACCCCCACGCTGAAGTTAGCGGCGAACACAATAGGGATATCTTCTGCCGCGGCCCGAATGGCCGCTTTGCCTGCTTCATCAAAACCGGTGGTGCCGATCACCATCGCTTTGCCCTGCTCACGGCAGATCGCCATATACTCCAGCGTGCCTTCCGGGCGGGTGAAGTCGACCAGCACATCAAAATCGTTAATCACCGCGCGTAAATCGTCAGCGATGATGATGCCATTTTTTCCGATGCCCGCTAATTCACCAGCGTCGCTGCCGGTCAGCGATGAGCCCGGGCGAGCCAGTGCCGCACCCAGTTCTGCGCCTTCTGCCTGCTGCGTCGCCTGAATCAGATTACGGCCCATACGGCCCGGCGCGCCCACAATAGCAATGCGGATTGTGTTCATATTTATTCATTCCTAAAACAAAACTATGCATCCAAAGCGTCATCAGGTTAACGATGAGTTAACAGTCACGCCACTATTAATCCGTGATAATAAGAATTTTATGCCAGCCGCCCGTGATTATCAGTAAAAGCAATCACCGCAGCAAATAACGACTTTTTTTGTCAGATTCAAAAAACAAAAAAGGCCGAACAGAGTCGGCCTTTTTATCAGTAATATCGCAGAGTTACTGCACGTTACGCACTTCGACACGCAGCTCTTTGGGCACTTCGAAGACAATATTCTCTTCACGGCCAATCAGCTCAATTGCCGCTTCGCCGCCCAGTTCACGCAGCCGCTGGATCACCTGCTGCACCAGAATATCGGGCGCTGACGCGCCTGCGGTGACGCCGATGCAGGCCACGCCTTTTACCCACTCTTCCTGAATATCATCCGCAGAGTCGATCAGCTTCGCCAGCTTACCGGCACGCTGAGCCAGCTCAGCCAGACGGTTAGAGTTAGAGGAGTTCTTCGACCCCACCACCAGCACCACTTCCGCATCTTTAGCCAGAGTACGAACCGCTTCCTGACGGTTGGTGGTGGCGTAGCAGATATCATCTTTACGCGGCCCGATGATCGCCGGGAAACGCTGACGCAGGGCATCAATGATGTCAGAGGTGTCATCCACAGAGAGCGTGGTCTGCGTCATGAAGCTCAGATTGTTTTCGTCTTTCACTGTCAGTCTGAAGACATCTTCCGGTGACTCCACCAGATACATGCCGCCATTAGGGTTGTTGTACTGCCCCATGGTGCCTTCGACTTCCGGATGACCTGCATGACCAATCAGTATTGCCTCAACGCCTTTACGGCTGGCGCGTGCCACTTCCATATGCACCTTGGTCACCAGCGGACAGGTAGCGTCAAACAGCATAGTCAGATTGCGCGCTTTGGCTTCGGCACGCACTGCCTGAGAAACACCGTGCGCAGAGAAGATCAGAATCGCGTTATCCGGCACTTCACTGATCTCTTCAATGAAGATGGCACCGCGCTCACGCAGGCTGTTTACCACGTAACGGTTATGCACCACTTCGTGACGGACATAGATTGGCGCGCCATACATCTCCAGCGCGCGCTCAACAATACTGATGGCACGATCAACGCCAGCGCAGAAGCCGCGCGGATTAGCTAACAGGATTTGCATCGTTGGCCTCCAGTGCGGGATCGATTTCCAGCACCTCTACATCAAACTGAATACGACGACCTGCCAGCGGATGATTGAAATCCACGGTGATAGAGTCACCGGAGATTTCACGGATCACGCCAGGCATTTCACTGCCGCCCATGCCGCTGAACAGCATGATGGCTCCCACTTCCGGCTCACCCGCATCGATAAAGTCCCGACGCGAGAAATACTGGATCAGGTCAGGGCTGACGCCGCCAAAGGCGTCGTCCGGTTCCAGGGTAAACTGTTTAGTTTCACCCGCTTTCAGCCCCAGCAGTGCCTGCTCAAGTGCCGCAGAGAGGCTGCCATCACCGAGACGGAACAGCGCGGGCTTGCCGTTTGCACGGGTCGATTCCGCCGTCGAGCCATCTTCCAGCTTCAGCGTAAAATGCACCAACACCGCGCTTTCGCGCTGTACGGACTCAGTCATCACTTACCCTTTCTGTTTAGCCTGTTTGCCGTTCGGGCTGAAAAAGCCCTCCAGCACCACCAATGCAGCACCGATACAGATGCCGCAGTCAGCGATATTAAATGTAGCGAAGTGCCAGTTACCGACATAGAAATCGATAAAATCGACCACAAAGCCATGGTATGAGCGATCAAACAGATTGCCTATCGCGCCGCCGATGATCAGGGCATACGCGATGTTAGCGATCTTCTGACTGGCATGATTACGATACATCATCACGACCAGTGAGATCACGATAGCCAGCGCAATACCGGCAAAGAACCAGCGCTGCCAGCCGCCTTTGTCCGCCAGGAAACTGAACGCCGCGCCGTAGTTGTGCGCGTAGAACAGGTTCAGGTAGGGCATCAGTGGCTGGGTTTCATGCAGCATCATGTTGTTCATCACCCACTGCTTGCTGGCGAAGTCGACAACAATCACCACCAGCACCAGCCACAGCCAGCGCAATCCGGTTGATAAAATAGGTTTACGCATCAGGCAAATTCACGCTGTTCGCCGTCACCGGCTACGTTAGTGTAACAACGACCACAGACCTCAGCATGCTCAGGATTCTGTCCGACGTCGGTAGTGTAATGCCAGCAGCGCTGACATTTCTCGCCTTCCGCCTTGTGCAGCGCGATTTTCAGACCTTTCAGCAGCTCACTCTGCTGTGCTTCGTCGTTCGCCAGGGCGTAATCAGCCACCTGTGCGCCAGAGGTCAGCAGCACAAAGCGCAGCTCATTACCCAGCGCCTGCAGTTTAGCCGCCAGCTCCGGATCGGCATAGAGCGTGACCGTTGCTTCCAGTGCGCCACCGATACGTTTATCCGCACGCGCCTGCTCGATCACCTTGTTCACTTCGCCACGCACTTTCAGCAGCTCAGCCCAGTAGGCGTCATTCAGCGCTTCATCTTCAGCCAGGCCAAACAGCCCCTGATACCACTCTTCGGTGAAGACATACTGCGCACGTTCGCCCGGCAGGTAGCCCCAGATCTCATCCGCCGTAAAGGACATGATCGGTGCCATCCAGCGCACCAGCGCTTCGACGATATGCCACAGCGCGGTCTGGCAGCTGCGACGCGCCAGGCCATCGCCTTTCGCGGTGTACTGACGATCCTTGATGATGTCGAGATAGAAGCTGCCCATCTCAATTGAGCAGAACTGCATCAGTCGCTGGATCACTTCGTGGAAATCGTAGTTCTCGTAAGAGGCAACGATATCGGCCTGTGCCGCCTGAGCGCGACCGACGGCCCAGCGATCCACCACCACCATCTCTTCCGGTTTCACCAGATCGGTCGCCGGGTTAAAGCCGCTGAGGTTAGCCAGCAGGAAACGCGCGGTGTTACGGATGCGGCGATAGGCATCGGCAGAACGTTTAAGGATCTCATCGGAGACCGCCATTTCGCCCGAGTAGTCGGTTGATGCCACCCACAGGCGCAGAATATCGGCGCCCAGTTTGTTCATCACATCCTGCGGCGCAACCGTGTTACCGATCGATTTCGACATCTTGCGGCCCTGACCATCCACGGTGAAACCGTGTGTCAGTACCTGACGATAAGGCGCTTTGCCCTTCATCGCCGTGGAGATCATCAGCGAGGACATAAACCAGCCGCGATGCTGATCGGACCCTTCCAGATAGAGGTCAGGCGCATGTCCGTCAAATTCCGGACGCGCATCAACCACGGAATAGCTGGTTGAACCGGAGTCAAACCAGACATCCAGCGTATCCGGCACTTTTACGTAATGATCGGCATCGTCGCCCATCAGCTCGCGCGGATCGAGATCCCACCAGGCCTGAATCCCCTCCTGCTCAACGCGCTGCGCCACTTTTTCCATCAGCGCCAGCGTGTCCGGGTGCAGCTCTTCGCTCTCTTTATGAACGAACAGCGCCATCGGTACGCCCCAGGTACGCTGACGAGAGATACACCAGTCAGGACGGTTCGCCACCATCGATTCGATACGCGCCTGGCCCCAGTCCGGGATCCACTGCACGCCTTTGATCTCCTTCAGCGACTGCGCACGCAATCCTTTCTGATCCATGCTGATGAACCATTGCGGTGTGGCGCGGAAGATGATCGGCGTTTTATGGCGCCAGCAGTGCGGGTAGCTGTGCAGCAGTTTCTCAACGTGCAGCAGCGCGCCCTTCTCTTTCAGCAGCTCAACGATCATGTCGTTGGCTTTAAAGACGTTGACCCCATCCAGCGTCGGATAGGTGCCTGGCAGATAGCGGCCATCCGGTCCGACCGGATTGGCGGTTTCGATGCCATATTTCTGACCGATAACATAGTCATCCGGACCGTGGCCAGGTGCCGTGTGGACTGCACCGGTACCCGCTTCCAGGGTGACGTGATCGCCCAGCACCACCAGCGACTCAAGCGCCAGGAACGGATGCTGGAATTTCTGTAGCTCCAGCGCCGCGCCTTTGCATTCGCCCAGTACCTGCCATTCGCTGACGCCCGCGCGCTTCATCACGCTCTCGACCAGATCTTTTGCCAGGATCAGCGCGCGACCGTCGATCTGCAGCAGCTGATACTCAAATTCCGCGTTTAACGAGATGGCGCGGTTAGCTGGCAGCGTCCACGGTGTCGTCGTCCAGATCACCAGTGAAATCGGGCCATTAACCTGTGCCACACCAAACGCCTGACGCACCGCGTCGGCATCAATGGCGTTGAACATCACATCAATCGACGGTGACGTTTTGTCGTAATACTCCACTTCCGCTTCTGCTAAGGCAGAACGGCAATCCAGGCACCAGTGCACGGGCTTAGCGCCTTTGTGCAGGTGGCCGTTGCCGATGATTTTACTCAGCGCACGAATGATGTTGGCTTCGGTACCGAAATCCATGGTCAGGTAAGGACGATCCCAGTCGCCCAGCACGCCCAGACGGATAAAGTCCGCCTTCTGGCCTTCAACCTGTTCTGCGGCGTATTTGCGGCACGCTTCGCGGAATTCAGCAGCGGTGACTTTCTCGCCTGGCTTGCCGATCATCTGCTCAACTTTGTGTTCGATTGGCAGACCGTGACAGTCCCAGCCCGGCACATACGGCGAGTCATAACCCGCCATGCCTTTCGACTTAACGATAATGTCTTTCAGAATCTTGTTAACGGAGTGACCAATATGAATGCTGCCGTTCGCATACGGAGGGCCATCATGCAGGATAAAGGTTTTTTTCCCTTTTTTGGCTTCGCGGATGATGCCGTACAGGTTGTCGGCATACCAGCGTTGCAACATTCCCGGTTCGCGTTTGGCCAGATCGCCACGCATCGGGAATCCCGTTTCCGGCAAATTCAGGGTAGATTTATAGTCACTCATCAGATTCTCGATTCCGTTTTTCGCTCAGGTTAAAGCAGCCCAAAGAACTGCCGGGCCGTTACCACATCGTTCGCAATTTGTTCTTTCAACGCCTCCAGTGAGGCAAAGCGCTGCTCGTTTCGTATTTTCTGTTTCAGCACCACATCAATGTGACGACCATAGAGATCCATATTGATGTCGAGCAGGTGAACTTCAAGCTGCTGGCGTAAACCTTTTACGGTCGGACGGGTGCCGATATTGGCGACACCTGGCAGTGGCTCGGGCGTCAGACCCCGTACCTCTACCGCATAAACCCCTTTCACCGGCGAGACGCTGCGGCGTAAAGGGAGGTTCGCCGTGGGGAAACCCAGCGTGCGTCCCAGTGCATCACCGTGCACAACGCGGCCGGAAATAGTGAAAGGGTGACCAAGCAGCGACTGCGCCAGCGCTAAATCATCCACGGCCAGCGCCTGACGCACGGCAGTACTGCTGATTCGCTTACCGCCATCACAGAAGGTTTCGGTGCTGACGACCTCAAAGCCGTACTCCGCACCGGCTTTCTGTAATAACAGGAAATCACCCTGGCGACCAGCGCCGAAGCGGAAATCATCGCCTACCGCAAGGTACTTTACGTCCAGCTTTTCGACTAACAGGTCACTGATAAAACGCTGGGCGGACAAAGCCGCAAAGCGACGGTCAAACCGCACGCACAACACTTTATCGACGCCGGCTTCCGCCATGTATCGCAGTTTTTCACGCAGACGCGTCAGACGAGCCGGCGCTTTGTCACCGGCAAACAGCTCCAGCGGCTGTGGCTCAAAAACCATGACCACCACCGGCAGATTGCGCTTACGTCCCTCTTCACACAGCCGCGACATCAGCGCCTGATGCCCACGGTGCACGCCATCGAAATTACCAATGGTCAGAACGCAGCCGCGATGCTGCTCGTTAAGATTATGAATACCGCGGATAAACTTCATGGCTGGCCCAAACCGGTGGAAATCGGCGGATTATACCCTTGAAAGCGACTCAGGTTAACCCGTCAGCACGCCTTTCATGCTTTAGGCGCTGCATTTCCTGTTGCAGAAGCGCATGTTAAGAATTTTGTCGCGAAATACTGTATTCAGCGAGGGGAAGCTGGTAGAATCCTGCGCCATCAAATACGTAACCGAGTGCCGCTCTCAGGGCGACGCTTATTTGCACAAATCCATTGACAAAATCAGGTTAGAAGGGCATAGTCCTCGGCCTTTGATTTGTCTCTATAGAACACATTTGGGAGTTGTACCTTGGCTAATATCAAATCAGCTAAGAAACGCGCCGTAACATCTGAGAAACGCCGTAAGCATAACGCTAGCCGCCGCTCTATGATGCGTACCTTCGTTAAGAAAGTATACGCGGCGATCGCTTCAGGCGACAAAGCTGCTGCGCAGAACGCATTCAATGAAATGCAACCACTCGTGGACCGTCAGGCTGCTAAAGGTCTGATCCACAAGAACAAAGCTGCACGTTATAAGTCTAACCTGACTGCACAGATCAACAAACTGGCTTAATCGCCTGTTGTTAATCGCTTTGTTAAAAAAGCCGGCGCTTACGCCGGTTTTTTTTCGTCTGTACCCTGGCGGGGAAAGAGTTCGCTGAAGTCTGCGTGACAGAGTCGCTGCACCGCCGGATGCTGAATCATCCGCTCCGCGAAGAGTATGTGATACTCCTCTGATACCGCGTCGAGCCGCCCGACTTCATATATTTCCTCACGTTGACCCATCTCCAGCAAAGGCGAGACAAAAATCGCATTCTGTCGCGCACCAAACGCCGTCATCAGTGCCGCATCATCAAACTCACCCAGAATCTCCACCTGCAGCCCCTGGGTGCTGATCCAGTTGAGGATTTTGCGCCCCAGCATGGAGCGGCGCCCCGGAATCAGCAGGGGACGCGTCTCCAGGCAGGCCGGAAAAGAGAGATTGCTGAGCGGCTGGGTTGACCAGAAGCTGATCGGGCATTCCCCCAGCTTCACCGAAAACAGGCCTTCCTGTTGGGTGGGGTCGATGGAGCAGTCAGAGATAATCATATCCAGCTTATGCTGACTGAGTTGCTCCAGCAGCATTTCATGGGTCGATTCAAAACAGCGCAGATGAATTTTCTCCTCTGCGACCACCGCCGTCTCCAGTACCTTGCTGACCAGCTGCTTTGAGAGCGCATCTGCCACGCCAACATCCAGCAGCAGATGGGACTCTTTGCGGTAATTCACAATATCCAGCATCTCCTGACTCAGCATAAACATGCGGTCAGCATAGCGAAAAACCAGCTGCCCCAGCTCCGTCGGTAACAGGCCTCGTCCCTGACGCCGGAACAGCTTGCCCTGCAGGCGATCCTCGAGGGCCTTAATCTGCCCGGTAATGGTCTGTGGCGTCAGGGAGAGTGCCTCTGCTGCCGCCGTAATTGATCCCGCACGGCAGGCGTGCCAGAAGTAGTAGAGATGATTGAAATTGAGCTGATTCATAGAAAAAAGGAGGCTTTCGCCTCCTCTCCATTAACGCAGTTTAATTCGCAGCAGCGTATAGCCGATGACGGCTGAAAGCAGTGAGCCGGTCAGTATGCCCAGTTTAGAAAAGGTCACCAGCTGTTCATGCGCGGCATCAAAGGCCAGCGAACTGATAAAAATTGACATAGTGAAGCCAATTCCGCATAGCACACCAATCGCCATAATATCGCGTATGGTTGTGCCGTTGGGTAAAACTGCCAGCCGCAGTTTTACCGCCAGCCAGCAGAACAGGGTAATGCCTAATGGCTTACCGATTAACAGTCCGAGGATAATGCCTGACGGTTCAGGCGAGAGGACATCACTCAGCGTAATGCCAGCAAGTGAGATACCGGCATTAGCAAAGGCAAACAGCGGCAGAATCATCCAGTTCACCCAGGGCATCAGACCATGCGCCAGATGTTCCGCTGGAGAGTGCCCCTCTTTCTTCTCCAGAGGCACGAAGAAGCCCACAATGACGCCAGCCAGGGTTGCGTGGACGCCCGACTTCAGCACGGCGGTCCAGAGCACGATACCCACCAGTATGTAGATTGAGATTCTACGGACGTTAAAGCGGTTCAGGAGTGCCAGCACGACAATTGCGCCAGCAGCCACGCACAGGGAGAGCACTGAGAGGTCGCTGGTATAGAACAGAGCGATAATCACAATGGCACCCAGGTCATCAATAATCGCCAGTGCCATCAGAAAGACTTTCAGCGCAACGGGAACACGACTGCCCAGAAGGGCCAGCACACCCAGCGCAAAAGCGATATCGGTTGCGGTGGGAATGGCCCAGCCGTTGCGTGCAATCTCATCACCATGGTTGAAAAACAGGAAGATCAGGGCGGGTAACGCCATGCCGCCTATTGCCGCGATGACCGGGAAGATCGCCTTGTCACGGCTGGCAAGTTCGCCGACCATCAACTCACGCTTTACTTCCAGGCCAATAACCAGAAAGAAAAGCGCCATCAGCGCATCGTTGATCCACAACAGCAAGTTTTTGCTGATATCCAGCGCTCCGAAGCGGATTTGTACCGGTTCATTCAGCAACGCCTGGTAACCCTGGGCGGTAGCGGCCGTATTGGCGAGGATCATCGCCGCGACCGCCGCCACGATCAACATCACGCCATTGCTGGCATCACTTTCAATAAAACTTTTTAGCAGATTCTTTAATTTGCGCGGCTTGTTCAACGTTCATCTTCCTGAGCAGAGACAGAATGTTAAACAGTGTAACGATTCATATAGTTCGTTAAAAGCAGCTTATACCGCGCTATATGCTCGGTTTCGCCGAGCAGTAATAGCAGTAAACGTCGACATTTTTATGAGTGCTGCGGTGAGGGAGAGATAATGCAGCCATCACAGGCAGGGGATTTAAAGTAAAAAAAAGCGGAGCCGGGGCTCTAATGCTGGTCAGTTAAGATTAGATTTGTAAAGGCTGTCACGGTCAAACGTGGCAGCTTTTTTTCCGGGCGAGCGAGCCGCAGTGCGGGCCTGAGCACCTCTGCTGCTGCCGGGCCGTCCTCGCGCCGCTCACGCGGTACCTTCGGCTTTGACGGCGTGCCGACGAACCGTTCGGGGATCGGCCCTCCCTGGCCGGCCCCGAACTGTCCACGCTTCCCGGCGTGGACTTCTGGCCCGCCGTCACGCCTCAGCGCTGCGGATAGCCCTTTCAGCAGCAGAGGCGCTCAGGCCTCCACTCTCGTGCCCTTTTTAACACTACACACTGAAGTTTCAGAGCAGGCTGGGGTCGGGCAGGGGCAGGTAATCCGCAGCGCTGAACAGAATGAGTATGCCAGGAGAGCCCGCAGGACGCGGGCGAAAGGCGGGGCGGCACAGGATGTGCCATCCCCGCCGGTCCGTCAGGCAGAGGAATGAAGTGAAGGAACCGCGCAGCGGCGCGAGGACCGCCAGCCCCTGCACGGCACCAGACTGCGTTATCACCTGTCGCTTAACTGACTGGCATCAGAGCCGGGGCTCCGCTTTTTATCAGGCAGACTTAACGAGTCAGATCATCAAAGAATTTTTTCACGCCGTCGAAAAAGCTCTTGGAGCGTGGGCTGTTATGCTCGCCGCTCGGGCCGCCAAAACTCTCTTCCAGTTCACGCAACAGCGCTTTCTGTTTCTCATTCAGGCTGACCGGTGTTTCCACCACGACACGACACAGCAGATCGCCGACCGCGCCGCCACGCACAGATTTTACGCCACGTCCGCGCATGCGGAACAGCTTGCCGGTCTGAGTTTCTGACGGCACTTTCAGCTTCACGCGACCATCCAGGGTCGGTACTTCAATCTCACCGCCCAGCGCTGCCATCGCAAAGTTGATCGGCACTTCACAGTAAAGATTGTTCTCTTCACGCTCGAAGATCGGGTGTTTCTTCACCGAGACCTGAACGTAGAGATCGCCTGCAGGTGCGCCCTGCTCGCCCGCTTCGCCTTCGCCGCTCAGACGAATGCGATCGCCGGTGTCGACCCCTGCCGGGATTTTCACTGACAGCGTTTTCGACTTCTCAACGCGGCCATGACCATGACAGGCGTTGCACGGATCTTTAATCACCGAGCCGCGACCATGACAGGTCGGACAGGCCTGCTGAACGGTGAAGAAGCCCTGGCGCATCTGCACCTGGCCTGCACCGTGACAGGTTGAACAGGTTTGTGGCTGCGTTCCCGCTTTCGCGCCGCTGCCGTGGCAGACGTCACACTCTTCCAGCGTTGGAATGCGGATCTCTTTGGTCACGCCGCGTACCGCTTCTTCCAGCGACAGCTCCATGTTGTAGCGTAAATCGGCGCCACGGGATGCGCGCTGACGGCGTCCACCACCAAAGATGTCACCGAACACGTCGCCAAAGATATCGCTGAAGTCTGCGCCGCCGCCACCAAAGCCGCCGCCGCCGTATCCACCGCCACCCATACCGCCCTGTTCAAAGGCTGCATGACCATATTGATCGTAGGCCGCACGCTTCTGCGCATCGGTCAGGATTTCGTACGCTTCCTTGACCTCTTTGAATTTGGCTTCGGCTTCTTTGTCACCGGGATTACGGTCCGGGTGAAATTTCATTGCCAGGCGTTTGTAAGCCTTTTTGATTTCACGCTCGTCCGCGGATTTGGCGACGCCTAAAATCTCGTAGTAATCACTCTTCGCCATGTTTATTTAGCCCTTAACATGATCGCACGGGCGTGGAGAGATCTCCTACGCCCGTGCTGGTTTCAACGGCTGTCAGGCCAACCGTCGCGCCCGGTCAGGGGCAATTATTTCTTGTTGTCTTTCACTTCTTCGAATTCAGCATCGACAACGTCGTCATCTTTCTTCGCTGACGCGTCACCGGCATCCGCTGCACCCGCCTGAGACTGCTGTGCTGCTTCCATCAGTTTGCCGGACACTTCCATCAGCGCCTGCATTTTGGCGTCGATTTCCGCTTTGTCTTCGCCTCTCAGCGCAGTTTCCAGCGCGGCCAGAGCGGCTTCGATTGGCGCTTTGTCATCAGCTGACAGTTTTTCGCCCGCTTCTTCCAGCTGCTTACGCGTGCTGTGGGCAATCTGATCGCCCTGGTTACGCGTCTGTACCAGCTCTTCGAACTTGCGGTCAGATTCAGCGTTCGCTTCCGCATCACGCACCATTTTCTGGATCTCTTCATCGCTCAGACCTGAAGAGGCTTTAATGGTGATTTTCTGCTCTTTACCGCTGTTCTTATCTTTCGCCGACACGTGCAGGATACCATCCGCATCGATGTCGAAGGTCACTTCGATCTGCGGCAGACCGCGTGGCGCGTTCTGGATACCGTCGAGGTTGAACTGGCCCAGTGACTTGTTGTCATTGGCGCGCTTACGCTCACCCTGCAGCACGTGAATGGTCACGGCTGACTGGTTATCTTCAGCAGTCGAGAAGACCTGGCTGTGCTTGGTTGGGATAGTGGTGTTCTTGCTGATCAGCGAAGTCATCACACCACCCATGGTTTCGATACCCAGTGACAGCGGGGTAACGTCCAGCAGCAGCACGTCTTTCACGTCGCCACCCAGTACACCACCCTGAACTGCAGCACCGACCGCGACCGCTTCATCCGGGTTCACGTCTTTACGTGGCTCTTTACCGAAGAACTCAGTCACTTTGGCCTGAACCAGTGGCATACGAGTCTGACCACCCACCAGGATAACGTCGTTGATGTCTGAAACAGACAGACCCGCATCCTGCAGCGCAACTTTCAGTGGCGCGATTGAGCGAGCAACCAGATCTTCAACCAGTGACTCCAGTTTAGAGCGGGTCACTTTGATGTTCAGGTGTTTAGGACCGGTCGCATCTGCCGTGATGTATGGCAGGTTAACGTCGGTCTGCTGTGCAGAAGAAAGTTCGATTTTCGCTTTCTCTGCCGCTTCTTTCAGACGCTGCATCGCCAGTGGATCGTTGTGCAGATCGATGCCCTGGTCTTTCTTGAATTCAGCAACCAGATAGTTAATCAGGCGGCTATCGAAGTCTTCACCACCCAGGTGGGTATCACCGTTGGTCGCCAGAACTTCAAAGGTTTTTTCGCCGTCAACTTCGTCGATCTCAATGATTGAGATATCGAAGGTACCGCCACCCAGGTCATAAACCGCGATGGTGCGGTTACCCTGGCCTTTATCCAGACCGTATGCCAGTGCAGCAGCAGTCGGTTCGTTAATGATACGTTTGACTTCCAGACCCGCGATACGGCCGGCGTCTTTGGTCGCCTGACGCTGCGCATCGTTGAAGTAAGCCGGTACGGTAATAACCGCTTCAGTCACTGGCTCACCGAGGTAATCTTCGGCGGTCTTTTTCATTTTCTTCAGCACTTCAGCAGAGATCTGCGGCGGTGCCATTCTCTGACCTTTCACTTCCAGCCATGCGTCGCCGTTGTCAGCGCCGGTAATTTTGTACGGCATGATTTTAATATCACGCTGTACTTCTTCGTCCTGGAAGCGACGACCGATCAGACGCTTAATTGCGAACAGGGTATTCTGCGGGTTGGTCACTGCCTGACGTTTAGCCGGTTGACCGACCAGAATTTCGCCATCCTGTGTATACGCAATAATTGAAGGCGTGGTGCGATCGCCCTCGGCATTTTCCAGAACGCGTGCTTTAGTGCCATCCATGATCGCAACACAAGAGTTGGTTGTACCCAGGTCAATACCAATAATCTTACCCATCTAAACATCTCCCACTTAAATTCGTTGCCAATTTGGGTTGTGAACCTTTTATGTGGGCGGGTTGTTTGCATTCAACTGCCAGCACATGCTTTTTTTCCAACGTTCACAACGCTCGATGACAAGTAAATGGGGCCGCTTCGATGCGCATCAAGGGCTAAACCAAAAAAAAATTTTTACCTTTGGCCCTGTCGGGATCAAAGAACGCTGCCACAACGCTGAATATGATGCGTCGCCTTGTTCCCCTCAGGGAGCAGGACGAAATCCGTTTATTACATCAACGATCATTTTACTGCCGAGGAACTATGGCAAATTCAACGCTGGCTAACCCTGCCCCGCTGGGATTAATGGGATTTGGCATGACGACCATTTTGCTGAACCTTCACAACACGGGCCTGTTTGCCATGGACGTGGCGATTTTAGCCATGGGCATTTTTTATGGCGGAATTGCGCAGGTGCTGGCCGGTCTGCTGGAGTTTAAAAACAACAACACTTTCGGGCTGACCGCCTTTACCTCTTACGGCATGTTCTGGTTAAGCTTTGTGGCGATCCAGCTGTTACCTGAAATGGGTCTGGCAAAAGCGCCAGACGAACGTTTCCTGGGGGCCTGGCTGGCACTGTGGGGCATTTTCACGCTGTTTATGTTCGTCGGTACGCTGAAAGGTGCGCGGATGCTGCAGTTTGTTTTCGGCTCGCTCACGCTGCTGTTTCTGCTGCTGGCCGTGGCTCATCTTATGCACCTGCCGGCGCTGGTGGTCTCCGCGGGCTGGGTCGGGATACTCTGTGGAGTCAGCGCCTGCTATCTGGCGATGGGTGAAGTGCTGAACGAAACCTTTGGCCGCACCATTCTGCCGATTGGCGCGAAATCGCTTTAAGCCTGCTTTTACGCATAAAAAAAAGACGCGGAGCCAGGCTCCGCGTCCCCGCATTACAAAGAGTTAATCCCCTGCTGCAGGCCAGGCTCGTGGCTGACATCACGCCGCAGCCAGATCCCCGTCAGCAATCCTACCAGCGCCAGCGCCATCACATACCAGCAGGGTGCCATCTCTGAGACGTTCATCAGCAGCGACACAAAGATCGGTGTCAGCCCGCCAAAGATCGCATAGGAGAGGTTGTAGGAAAATGAGAGTCCGGTAAAACGCACTTCTGCCGGAAAGGCGCGCACCATCACAAAGGGCACCACGCCGACGATACCGACGCTGAGACCCGCCACGCCATAAAGCAGGAAGAGCTGCTGTGGATAGAGGGCGGTCAGGTGATAAAACTGCCAGCTACAGATCGCCAGCAGCAGGCTGCCGACACACAGCGTACGACTGGCACCAAAGCGATCGGCAGCGAGCCCGGCAATAATGCAGCCAATGCAGAGCATCACGGTAGCGATGCTGTTGGCCTGCAGGGTCAGCGCAGGCGCGATGCCCTGCTGTTTTTGCAGCCAGACCGGCGACATCAGGATCACCACCACGATGCAGGCGGAGAGCAGCCAGGTCAGCAGCATAGAGATGACAATCGACTTTTTATGCTCTGCCAGCACGGTCTTCAGCGGCAGGGTTTCCGCCAGCGCTTTACGCTGCTGCATCTCGATAAACACTGGCGTCTCATGCAGCCAGCGACGCAGGTACATCGCGATCAGCCCGAACACGCCGCCGAGGAAGAACGGGATGCGCCAGCCGCCATCATGGATCGCCTGCTGCGACATTGAGGTATTGATCAGCGTGGCTACCAGCGACCCCAGTAAAATGCCGATAGTCAGCCCGGCCGTCAGCGTGCCGCAGGCGATGCCGATACGTTTATAGGGCACGTGTTCCGCGACAAACACCCAGGCGCCCGGCACTTCACCGCCAATCGCCGCGCCCTGTAACATCCGCATCAGCAGCATCAGCAGTGGCGCAGCAATGCCAATCGTCTGCCAGGTGGGTAAAGCGCCCATCATCAGGGTCGGCAGCGCCATCAGCAGAATGCTCAGGCTGAACATCTTTTTGCGTCCGAGCTTATCGCCAAAATGCGCCATCACGATGCCGCCCAGCGGACGAGCCAGATAGCCTGCGGCAAAAATGGCAAACGTCTGCAGCTGACGCAGCCATTCCGGGATATCCGAGGGGAAAAAGAGTTCGCCAATCACGGTGGCGAAGAAGACGAAGATAATGAAGTCGTAGAATTCCAGCGCGCCGCCCAGCGCGGCCAGCGCCAGGGTCTTGTAATCCTTACCGGTCAGACGCTGAGTGTGAGTCGGATTCATAATATTCCAGAGGCAAAAGAGATAAGGTTGTAAAGATCTTATTACTATACCGTCAATCTTTTGCCACACCAGCAAGGCTATAGCTTATGCCTGAAATGGGGAATATTTAGTTATTTATCTCACGTATAGCGCTTTTAGGCCGAAATGCTGCTACTACGCTGGAATGCGTTTCGACGTAAGGCCCTTCCAGCAACTGTAAACAATAAGGTACAGATGCAAAGATGCCGTGAACTTTTACGTTGCCCTGCTCATCCTTCAGCCCTTCCAGCGTCTCTTTGATCGACTTCGGCTGACCAGGCAGATTGAGGATCAGCGACTGCTTGCGGATCACCCCGACCTGACGCGACAGAATCGCGGTCGGTACGAACTGCAGGCTGATCTGGCGCATCTGCTCACCAAAACCAGGCATTTCACGATCGGCAACGGCTAAGGTGGCATCGGGCGTGACATCGCGTCGGGCCGGACCGGTGCCGCCGGTGGTTAACACCAGATGGCAAAAACGTTCATCGACCAGTTCGCAAATCGCCTGCTCTATCATCGGCTGTTCGTCGGGCACCAGTCGGGACTCAATCTCAAACGGGCTGCTGATTGCGCTGCCGAGCCAGCTCTCCAGCGCGGGAATACCCTGATCCTGATAAATGCCGTTCGCGGCGCGATCGGAGACCGAGATCAGGCCAATGCGTAATGTATTCATGATTAGCTTCGCTGTGATTTACCGCGGTGCGGTTGGAGTAAAAGGGGAATAGCCGAGAGGATAATATAAAGTGAAAGGGTCGGAAAAGGGAAAACCGTGGCAGCCTGCGCCGCCACGGTCAACAGATTACAGCAGTTCTGCCAGCATCTTCTCAAGTTTGCCCTGATCAACGGCAAAATTGCGGATACCTTCTGCCAGCTTCGCAACCGCCATAGGATCCTGGTTGTGCTGCCACAGGAACTCAGACTCGGTCATGCGGGCCGGACGCGCTTTCACTTCGCCGCTGTAGCTCAGTTTACGCTCCAGAGTGCCTTCGCTCTCCGCCAGCTCTTTCAGCAGCGCAGGAGAAATGGTCAGACGGTCACAGCCAGCCAGCTCGATAATTTCGCCGACGTTACGGAAGCTGGCGCCCATCACCACGGTTTCATAGCCGTGCTGCTTGTAGTAGTTGTAGATTTCAGAAACTGAAACCACGCCTGGATCTTCGTGCGCGGCATACTCTTTCTTGTCGGTGTTGGCTTTGTACCAGTCGAGGATACGGCCAACAAACGGAGAGATCAGGAACACGCCCGCTTCAGCACAGGCACGCGCCTGAGCAAAGGAGAACAGCAGCGTCAGGTTACAGTTGATACCCTCTTTTTCCAGCTGCTCTGCAGCACGGATGCCCTGCCAGGTAGAGGCCAGTTTGATCAGGATGCGGTCGTTGCTGATACCGGCATCATTGTAGAGTTTGATCAGGCTGCGGGCTTTGGCGATGCTGCCTTCAGTGTCGTAAGAGAGACGCGCATCCACTTCCGTCGAGATGCGGCCTGGGATCAGTTTGAGAATTTCCAGACCAATGTTCACGGCCAGCTTGTCAGAAACCAGCTGCAGCTGCTCTTCTTTGTTGCTGCTCTGCTCACGCGCCCAGCCGATCGCTTCATCGATCAGTTTACGGTATTCAGGAATTTGCGCGGCGTTGAGAATCAGAGAAGGGTTGGTGGTGGCGTCTTGTGGCTGATACAGCTTCATGGCTGCAATATCACCGGTGTCGGCGACGACGGTGGTGAGCTGACGCAGGGAGGTAAGTTTGTCCGTCATGTTCTTTTCTCTTAGTTAACTGTCAGTGTGAAAAAAGGCTGTTGCGATAATATCACGCGGCAACGGTGGCGCAAGGTCAGGGAATGCCGTTTACGATAGCGCGAACAAATAGGTGTGATTCGTCATTCTTTGCGGCTTTTTTGGTACACTGCGAAGCCTGATAAGCAGCCAATGCCCTGTTAAACCAGGCATTAACCGAGGAAGCAACTATGTTGATGGTGATCTCTCCCGCCAAGACGCTGGATTATGAAAGCCCGCTGGCGACAACGCGTTTCACCCAGCCTGCGCTGTTAGAAAAGTCACAACAGCTGATTGAAATTGCGCGCGAGCTGTCACCCGCCAGCATCGCCTCGTTAATGGGCATCAGCGATAAACTGGCGCACCTCAATGCCGAGCGCTTTAACAGCTGGCAGCCCGATTTTTCCCCTAAGAATGCCCGTCAGGCTATCCTGGCGTTCAAAGGTGATGTCTACACCGGTTTACAGGCAGAGACCTTCAGCGATCAGGATTTCGATTTTGCTCAGCAGCACCTGCGTATGTTATCAGGCCTGTATGGCGTACTGCGTCCACTCGATTTAATGCAGCCTTACCGTCTGGAGATGGGCATTCGCCTGGCGAATCCGGCGGGCAAAGATCTCTACACCTTCTGGGGCGATCTCATCACTGAAACGCTGAATGCCGCGCTGGCGGAACAGGGCGATGAGGTGCTGATCAACCTCGCCTCGGACGAATATTTCCGGGCGGTTAAGCCGAAGACGCTGCGGGCACAGATGATTAAGCCGGTGTTCCTCGACGAGAAGAATGGCAGTTACAAAGTGATTAGCTTCTATGCCAAAAAGGCGCGTGGATTAATGAGTCGCTATGTGATTCAGCAGCGCCTGACGAAGCCGGAACAGCTTAAGGCGTTTGATCTGGATGGCTATCGTTTTGATGCAGCCAGCAGCAGCGAGAGCGAGCTGGTCTTTAAGCGCGCAGAGCAGTAACACCCCGCGCCCTCTGCTTTCCACAAACAGGCTTCCCGCAACCGGGAAGCCTTTCACAGGTTTACTTCAGCAGAAACGCCCGCAGCGAGGCGAAATCACCCTTCATCTGATGCGACAGCAGCGGCAGGTCGGCGCGCTCCGCTAACTCCGGCGGCAGCGTCAGGGTCTGTTCAAGGATCGCTTCCACACTTTCGCGGAATTTCGCCGGATGCGCGGTTCCCAGGAACACACCATACTCCCCTTCCTGCAGCTGATCGCGCAACAGACGCCAGGCAATGGCGGCATGCGGCTCGGAAATGTAGCCCATCTCAGCCAGTTCACGCATGGCGGTGCGCGTGGTCTCATCCGAGACCGCACCACAGGCCAGATCGGTTAAGCGCCAGGTTTTACGGCGGAACAGCTCTTCCACACGCGGCCAGTTATTAGGCTGGCTGACATCCATGGCATTCGACAGCGTAGAGACCGTCTGGTTTGGCTGCCACTCGCCGTTGCCCAGGAAGCGCGGCACCGTGTCGTTAGCGTTGGTGGCGGCGATAAAACGTTTGATCGGCAGGCCCAGCGATTTCGCCAGCAGACCGGCGGTCAAATCACCAAAGTTGCCGCTCGGCACTGACACCACCAGCTGATTACGTTTTTCCTGAGGCAGCTGTGCGACCGCTTCAAAGTAGTAGCAGATCTGCGCCAGCAGGCGGCTGATGTTGATGGAGTTAGCCGAGTTCAGGCCAATCGCGCGCTTCAGCTCTTCATCATCAAACGCCTGTTTCACCAGCGACTGGCAGGCATCAAAATCGCCGTCGATAGAGATGGTTTCGATGTTGCCGCCCAGGGTACAGAAGAGTTTCTCCTGCAGCGGACTGATTTTGCCCTGCGGATAGAGGATCACCACGCGCACGTTCTTCATGCCGTAAAAGGCGTGCGCCACGGCCGCGCCGGTATCACCGGAGGTGGCGGTCAGAATGGTGATCTGCTCATCTGAGCCTGAGACATACGACAGCATCTGCGCCATAAAACGGCCGCCGAAATCTTTAAACGCCAGCGTCGGGCCGTGGAAAAGCTCCAGACAGGCGATATCTTCGCTGACGGCTTTCACCGGGGCCGGAAAAGCAAAAGCGGCTTTAACACGCTCATGCAGCTGCTGGGCCGGAATCTCGTCACCAATGAAAGCCGAGAGAATTTTGCTGCTGCGGCTGACGAAATCCATCTCCAGCATCGCGTCGATGTCGGTCAGTTCAAACTCCGGCAGTTCCAGCGGAAAGAACAGACCCTGCTGCGAACCCAGACCCTGTTTCACCGCCTGGGCGAAGCTGACCTGCTCGTTGTGATCCTTAAGATTGTAGAGTTTCATGCGTTATCCCAATTGTCGTGCGCCAGCCGTGTCGAGACGGCAGATATGGACGAAGCCTTCATCATTCTGCAGATAGTGCTGGCTCAGCCAGTCAGCCATCCGCTGTGCCGTTTCCATCTGATTGCAAACGGCGAAAAGTGTCGGACCAGAGCCTGAGATACCGCACGCCAGTGCGCCAATATCTTTCGCGGCCTGCCGCGCCTCGGTGAAGCCTGGCAGCAGCCGGGTCCGGTAAGGTTCGGCAATCACATCCTGCATAAGTTTAGCTGCCAGCTGCGGCTGACGCGTATGGCAGGCGTGAATGAAACCGGCCAGCAAACGGCCATGCCTGATGCAGTCCTCTTTGCGGTACTGTGCCGGTAAAATGGCGCGCGCTTCTGCGGTCGAAACTTTAATGCCCGGATAGGCCATTACCCACAGCCAGTCATCAAAGCCCGGCACCGCCTGGCTGATAATGTCATTCTCCTGCAGCATCAGCTGAATGCCGCCGAGGAAGCAGGGGGCGACATTATCATAGTGCACGCTGCCGGAGATTCGCCCTTCCAGCTCGCCCATCAGGGTCAGTAACGTGCTGTCGCTGAGAGGCTTGCCGCAAAACTCGTTCATCGCCATTAAACCGGCCACCACCGAGCAGGCGCTGGAACCCAGCCCGGAGCCGATGGGCATGTTCTTCTCCAGCGTCATCGCCACCGGGATCGCTTTGCCGATTTCCTGGCAGAAACGCTGCCAGCACTGGTAAACAATATTCTCTTTCGGATCGGCGGGCAGCTTACTGACAAAACGTCCGGCGTTGGTCAGTGAAAACTGCTCTGCCGCTTCTACGGAGACGCAGTCACCCAGCAGGGAGCCATCTACCGGCGAAACCGCCGCGCCCAGCACATCGAAGCCGACGCTGACGTTACCAATCGAGGCCGGTGCGTAAATTTTTACCATGATTAAACTCCCAACTTCCATGACAGTGTCCGCAGCAGGTCGGCAAAGACACCGGCCGCTGTGACATCATTTCCTGCACCGTATCCGCGCAGCACCAGCGGAATCGGTTGATAGTAGCGGCTGTAAAACGCCAGCGCATTCTCGCCGTTTTTCACCTTAAAGAGTGGATCGTTGCCGTCAACGGCGTCGATCTTCACTTTGCAGATGCCGCCCTCTTCAATCACGCCAACATAGCGCAATACTTTGCCCTCATCCTGCGCCTGCGCAACCCGGGCGGCAAAAGCGTTATCCAGCTCAGGCAGACGCTGCATAAACTGCTCAATGTCCTGGATTTCGGTCAGGCTGGCGGGCAGCAGCGGCTCAATCTCAATGTCGCTCAGCTCCAGCTGATGACCCGCTTCACGGGCCAGGATCAGCAGCTTACGCGCCACATCGGTGCCGGAGAGGTCGTCACGCGGATCGGGCTCGGTAAAGCCCATCTCACGCGCCATCGTTGTCGCCTGCGACAGTGACATTCCGTCATCCAGCTGGCCGAAAATGTAGGACAGCGAGCCAGAGAGGATACCGGAGAAGCGCAGCAGCTCATCACCGGCGTTCATCAGGTTCTGCAGGTTTTCGATCACCGGCAGTCCGGCGCCGACGTTGGTATCATAGAGGAATTTACGCCGCGATTTGGCAGCGGCGGCGCGCATCTGCTGATAGTAATTCCAGGAGGAGGTGTTGGCCTTTTTGTTTGGCGTCACCACATGGAAACCTTCGCTGAGAAAGTCAGCATACTGATCGGCGACCGCCTGGCTGGAAGTACAATCCACAATCACCGGATTGAGCAGGTGATACTCTTTTACCAGACGGGTCAGACGACCGAGATTGAACGGCTCTTTCGCTTCGCCTAATGCCGCCTGCCAGTTGCTTAAATCGATGCCGTGGACGTGGGTTAACAGCGCACGGGAGTTAGCGATGCCGCAGACGCGCAGGTCGATATGCTTTTTCTTCAGCCACGCCTGCTGGCGATGTAACTGATCCAGCAGCGCGCCGCCGACGCCGCCGACGCCGACCACAAACACTTCGATTACCTGATCGGTGGCGAACAGCATCTGATGCACCACGCGAACCCCGGTGATCACTTCATCATTGTTCACCACCACCGAGATTGAACGCTCGGAGGAGCCCTGAGCAATCGCCACGATATTGATATTGGCGCGCGCCAGCGCCGAGAAGAATTTGGCTGAAATGCCGCGCAGCGTGCGCATGCCATCGCCCACCACCGAAATCACCGCCAGGTTTTCAATGATATCCAGCGGATCCAGCAGGCCATCTTTCAGCTCCAGGTAGAACTCCTCCTCCAGCACCTGACGCGCCCGCGCCAGCTCGCTCTGCGGCACGCAGAAACTGATGCTGTATTCGGAAGAGGATTGGGTGATCAGCACTACAGAGATGCCGGTGCGCGACATCGCCGCAAAGACTCTGGCCGCCATCCCGACCATCCCTTTCATGCCAGGACCGGAGACGTTGACCATCGCCATATTATTCAGGTTGGTGATGCCTTTTACCGGGTTCTCATCCTGTTCGCCTTCTGCTCCAATCAGGGTGCCGGGTGCCTGCGGATTGGCCGTGTTTTTGATCAGGCAGGGGATCTGGAACTGAGCAATGGGCGCGATGGTGCGAGGATGCAGCACTTTGGCGCCGAAATAGGAGAGCTCCATCGCCTCCTGATAGGACATCGACTTCAGCAGGCGCGCATCCGGCACCTGACGCGGATCGCAGGTATAGACGCCATCCACATCAGTCCAGATTTCACAGCAGTCGGCGCGCAGACAGGCGGCCAGCACAGCGGCTGAATAGTCAGAACCGTTACGGCCCAGTACGACCAGCTCGCCTCGCTCGTTACCAGCCGTGAAGCCTGCCATCAGGATCATGTTCTGCGGCGGAATCTGACTTGCTTCAATGCGGCGGGTTGATTCGGCGATATCGACAGTAGATTCAAGGTAGTGGCCAACCGCCAGCAATTTTTCCACCGGATCGATCACGCTGACCTCATGGCCGCGCGCCTGCAGCAGCGCTTCCATGATCGCAATCGAGAGTTTTTCACCGCGGCAGATAATCGCCGCGTTGACGCTGTCCGGGCACTGTCCCAGCAGGCTGATACCGTGCAGAACCTGCTTCAGCTGCGCAAACTCCAGGTCAACGCGGGTTTTCAGTCGATCGTACTCAAAGCCCGGCTGCGCGTCAGCCAGTCCCTGCAACAGCTCGCTGAAGATGCGTTCGGCGTCGCTGATATTCGGCAAAGCATCCTGACCACTGATGGTTTTTTCAATCATCGCCACCAGATGGTTAGTGATCTTTGCTGGCGCAGAGAGCACGGTTGCAACCTGTCCTTGTTGCGCATTACTTTCCAGAATGTCAGCGACGCGAAGAAATCGCTCCGCATTCGCTACCGAGGTCCCGCCGAATTTCAGCACTCGCATAATATAAACTCTCCTGAATTTAAGCCGAAAAAAAAGCCCGCACTGTTTAGGTGCGGGCTTATTTTCTGTTTTTCCTGTATGCGTCAGCCCGCACCGTTACCTGTGGTAATGGTGGTGGTAATAATTGTGGTGTTCAGGCTGATTTTACGCATTTAGATTTATTTTCTGTCTGTTTTTGTCTGTCCGTCTTGCTTCCAGAAGTAAAGCAAAGCGCACATTAAGTCAACCCGATTTGTCCGGCGGACAGATTTCCACCACTGCGCACAGCCACCGGTGAAAGCGTAAAACGCTGTTCGATCGGTTGCGATGCAGAAATTCCCTGCGATCTGTTGCTGTAAAATCAGCTTTTTGCCGAGGATTTATCTGTGAGTTTTTTTTCAATATCGTTCAGCAGACGATGCAGCATCGCACTGTCGCGCTGTTCCAGCAGCCCCACCCGCTGATCGATCCAGTCTGACAGCTTCTCATCATCACTGACCTCCAGTTGCGCCAGCAGCTGATGGAAACGCTGACGCAGCGCCTGCAACTGCTGCCCATCCGCCGCAGAGGCTTTTGATGCCTCAACCTGATTCAGCTTCGACAGCTGATAGCAGTAGACCATCACCGCCTGTCCGAGATTGAGTGAAGGATAGTCATTCGCCATCGGGATGCCGGTCAGCAGGTCTACAAGCTCCAGCTCCTCGTTGGTCAGCCCGCTATCTTCGCGGCCAAACACCAGCGCCATACTGTTTACCCACTGGCGTTTCTCCAGCAATTGCGTTTCAACCTGCTCCGGTGTGGCGTAATAACGAAACTTTGCCCGGCTGCGCGCGGTGGTCGCGACCGAAAAATCGATGTCCGCTAACGCGTCGGCCAGGGTTGCAAAGGTCTGAACGTTGTCGAGAATTTCGCCAGCACCATGTGCTACCCGGCGTGCGGCGGGATCCTGCCAGGCGTCACTGGCAACGATGCGCAGCTGGCTGAATCCCATGGTTTTCATGGCACGCGCCGCAGCGCCGATATTTTCTGGCCGCGCGGGCGAGACGAGAATCAGGGGAAAAAGCATATTTATTCCATTGGTCCATTAACATAACGCCATATTAACATGGCTGTTAATGATTCAGTCGCCAGAAGGTAATAAGAAAATCGTGTGTTAACCATGTTAAAACTGGTTAAAAGTGATGGCCTGAATCTTTTTATCCCTGAAACGAGCTTTATTAAAGAAATCATTATTAAACCATTTAACTTCAACGAGATAGAATGTGATTTCCGGCGGGTTTTATTTTGGCCCGACTGCGTAAAAAATGTAACGAAAATGATGCTTTTTGTGAGCTAAACAGGCAATCTGCGAGAAGTTTTTCACAAAAGTGTTAACGTGCTACAATTGCATTTGATATAAGTCAACGAAGCGTTGTTTTTATGCTTATCGGTTGTAGTTGGTGCTGTTAGGTTGCTGTTAATACAGTTAGGATATGCGCCATTATCATTAACGCCCGGGGCATGCAATTTTCATCCTGACTGGCTGAGCTAATACTGTTGTTGACGTTGATAGATGGCTTATCAAAATATGATTTCGTACAACGGTTCAGCGCGGCCCGCCGCTCTCGATGATGGAGAACGCCATACCGCTGTACGCCCTGTTTTCAATTTGTTGGCAAATTTTAGGTAGCTAAACATGCAGACCCCGCACATTCTTATCGTTGAAGACGAACTGGTCACGCGTAATACCCTCAAGAGTATTTTTGAGGCGGAAGGTTATGTGGTGTATGAGGCGACTGATGGTGCTGAAATGCATCAGGTGCTGACCGACAATGACGTTAACCTGGTCATCATGGACATCAACCTGCCCGGTAAAAACGGCCTGTTGCTGGCCCGTGAACTGCGTGAGCAGGCCAATGTCGCCCTGATGTTCCTGACCGGTCGTGACAACGAAGTCGATAAAATTCTTGGTCTGGAAATTGGCGCTGACGACTACATCACCAAACCGTTTAATCCGCGTGAGCTGACTATTCGTGCCCGCAACCTGCTGTCGCGCACCATGAATCTGGCCATGCCAGGCGAAGAGCGTCGTCAGGTAGAGAGCTACAAGTTCAACGGTTGGGAGCTGGATATCAACAGCCGCTCACTGATCAACCCGAACGGCGAGCACTATAAACTGCCACGCAGTGAGTTCCGCGCCATGCTGCACTTCTGCGAAAACCCGGGCAAAATTCAGACCCGTGCCGATCTGCTGAAAAAAATGACCGGCCGCGACCTCAAGCCACACGATCGCACCGTTGATGTCACCATTCGTCGTATTCGTAAGCATTTCGAATCAACGCCGGACACGCCAGAGATCATCGCCACCATTCATGGTGAAGGTTATCGCTTCTGCGGTGACCTGCAGGATTAAGCCCCTGTCAGACGCGGCAAATAAAAAACGCCCCTGCGGGCGTTTTTTTTGTCCTTAGCGTGACGGCATAATCAGTGCCACGGCATAATTGGCACAGCGCTAATCGCATTTTTCGGTGAGCCATCAACCACTTTATCGGAATAGGTCAGATAGACCAGGGCGTTGCGCTTTTTGTCGAAGAAGCGTACAACCTGCAACTTCTTGAAGATCAATGAGGTGCGCTGGCGGAATACCACTTCACCCTCTGCTTTGCCCTGCGCGATTTTATCACTCAGTTCGACCGGACCCACCTGCTGACAGGAAATCGCGGCATCAGAGGTATCTTCTGCCAGACCCAGTCCGCCTTTAATACCCCCGGTTTTCGCCCGGCTGATATAACAGGTTACATTTTTAACGTCCGGATCATCGAAAGCCTCAACGACAATCTTGTGGTCAGGCCCGAATATCTTGAATACCGTATCAACAGAGCCAATCTGTTCGGCAAACAGCGGGCTGGAAAAGGTCAGCGTGGTCAGCGCAGCGATCATAAGTCGGAATATTGTCATGGAGTTACCATTGCAAATGGAATAGATGAGAATGTAATGTACTGTTAATTGAGTTAATGACCAAACCAAAACGGGTTGAAGCCCGTACTGATTTAGCACAACCTTCCCCGGAAAACGGCCCACGTCTTTTGAGCAATGAGTGCTAATATTCTTCGAATGCGTTTAGCTGCACCACCAGAGTATGAGGATGTTTTATGGACCAAGCCGGTATCATTCGCGATTTGCTTGTCTGGCTGGAGAGCCATCTGGATCAACCCCTTTCACTGGACAATGTTGCCCAGAAAGCCGGTTACTCTAAATGGCATTTACAGAGGATGTTTAAAGACGTAACCGGACACGCAATAGGTGCCTATATTCGTGCGCGTCGTCTGTCTAAAGCCGCCGTGGCGCTGCGCCTGACCAGCCGCCCGATTCTGGACATCGCACTGCAGTATCGTTTTGATTCACAACAGACTTTTACTCGCGCATTCAAAAAACAGTTTGCTCAGACACCAGCGTGGTATCGCCGCTCTTCCGACTGGAACTCATTCGGTATTCGTCCCCCTATTCGGCTGGACGATGAGACGCAGCCGGAACCGGCATACGTCACCCTGCCGGAGACGGTGCTGGTAGGACAAACCCAGAACTACACCTGTATTCTGGAGCAGATTTCCAGCTACCGCGACGAGATGCGTATGCACTTCTGGAAGCAGTTCCTGCTGGAAACCGATACGGTGCCGCCGGTACTGTATGGCTTGCATCAGGTGCGCGCCAGCCAGGACAAAGATGATGAGCAGGAGATTCTTTACACCACGGCGGTGCCTGCTGACAGCGCGGTCAACCTGCACTCCGGGCAGAACGTGATTCTGGAAGCGGGCGACTACGTGCAGTTCACCTATACCGGCCCGCGCGTCAATCTGCAGGAATTTATCCTGCTGCTCTATGGCACCTGCATGCCGACGCTGGGGCTGACCCGCCGTCAGGGACAGGACATCGAACGCTTTTACACCGATGGCGGTAAAAAACGCGCTGAGCCACCGACCGAGATCCGTTGCGAATATCTGATTCCCATTCGCCGCCAGACCCTAGCCAGCTGACGTTAAGGCTGCCGTCATCGCGACGGCAGCCTTAAGTAAATCAGCGTTGAAGCTCGTCGAGTGCAGGCGCATCCAGATGGGAAATATCCCCCGCCGTCTCGACAATCCAGCCTTCTGCCAGCCAGGCGCTCTGCTGATAATCAACACGTGAGAGTGAGCAGTTACGCAGACGCAGACGACGTTCCGCATAGGCAGGCAGACCGAGAATCGTGCTGACCAGCGCCCCCAGCGCCATACCGTGACTGACGAGCAGTGGACGGCTTCCGGCTGGAAGATCAAGACAGGCATTCAGCGCGGCGTGCATGCGCGTCGCCATCTCAGTCATCGACTCCCCTTCAGGAATACGGCCCCCTTCGGTGCCGTTGACCAGCGTGGCGCGCCACTGCTCTTCTTCCGCGGTTAAGCCATCCAGCGGACGCTTCTCCAGCACCCCCATATTCAGCTCACGCAACCGCGGATCAAGCGTGACTGAGCAACCGCAGGCATCCGCAATAATCTCCGCGGTGCGGCGCGTACGCCCCAGATCGCTGGCAATAATGTGCGTAATGCCCAGATGTTTCACGCGCTCACCCACCTGCCAGGCTTGCTGCTCACCTTTTTCCGTCAGCGGACTGTCGGACTGACCCTGAATGCGACGCTCCGCATTCCATACCGTTTCACCGTGACGAACAAGATAGACCTGTAGCATGTTAGTTTCCGTTATACTGCGACAAAAATCGCTTTAGAGCTTACCCCATCAGGCGTCATTGTTGCAGTCAGTCTGCACACGGAGAGCGCGAAACAACCGGCGCGTACGGAAAGTACGTGAGGATTGTGAGCACTGCCCGGGTTCAGAATGACAAATCAAACAGCCCGATGGACCAGGCGCTTAATCACCTGAGGGTTCAACCAATTATGTACCATGTTGTCGCAGCCACCACCAATCCAGCGAAAATTCATGCGATTGCTCAGGCATTCAACGACGTTTTCGGCGAGGGATCCTGCCATATTGAAGGGGTCGAGGTCGATAGCGGTGTAGCAGCACAACCGTTAACCCATCTCGAAACGCGAACTGGCGCACGTCAGCGCGTGATGAATGCCCGGCAGGTCCGGCCAGAAGCGGCGTTCTGGGTAGCGATTGAGGCGGGCATCGAAGATGACAGCGCGTTTGCCTGGATGGTGGTAGAAAATCAGAAGCAGCGCGGCGAATCGCGCTCGGCCAGTTTCACCCTGCCGCCGGTGGTGCTGGCGGGTCTGCGTGAAGGCCGGGAGCTGGGCGAAGAGATGGCGCGGTTAACCGGCATCGAAAATATTAAACACCAGGGTGGCGCTATCGGGACGTTCACAAACGGCCTGCTCAGCCGCTCCAGTGTCTATCATCAGGCACTGATTCTGGCGCTCTGCCCGTTCATCCATCCGCTTTACCAGCAGTGATCAGGCGCGTCCCAGACGCGCTTCCAGCCAGCGTTTCAGCTCCGGCGGCGCCTCTTTCAGGCTGTTCGAGCCACGGGTAATGGTCGCAATGCCAACGCCGAGCTCATTTTTCAGTTCGCGCTGGCTCATCTCGCCGTTCATTAACTCTTCGATAATCCGCAGACGGGTGCCGAACGCTTCCCGCTCGTCGGGCGTCATCATCAGTTGCATCAGTGGCAGCGCATGACCATCAGCAAAGGCCTGCTGCATCAGCACGACAAAGCGCTGCCAGCTATCTTCTGCCGGATGCTCAGCGGTAGAGGGGGAATCAGAATGGGTCATGAAGAGGCTTCCGTACTCGCTAAAGAGTACGGAAGCTTAGCACAGCTAGTAACGGCGATTCCACTCAGCATCTGACAGGATCTTGTCAGGCTTGCCCATGAAGTGACGATAGTAGGCGTCGTACGCCAGCACATTCTTCACATAGCCACGCGTTTCAGAGAACGGGATGGTCTCGATAAACGCGACGGCATCAAGATTGCCCGCACTGGTTTTCTGCCAGCTTCGCACCCGGCCCGGCCCAGCATTGTAGGCCGCCGAGGCGAAGATCCGGTTCTGATTGAACTGCTGATAGACATATTCCAGATACTGGGTGCCGATCTGAATATTGGTTTCCGGATCGAGCAGCTGGCTGGTGTTGCTGTAGCCAGGGATGTTGTACATCTTCACGGTATGCGCCGCCGTGGCAGGCATAATCTGCATCAGACCGCTGGCGCCGACCGGTGAACGCGCTTTCGGATTCCAGGCGCTCTCCTGACGCGAAATCGCCATCGCATAGCTTGGCGGGATCTGCTTCACCGCGGTGTTGCGCTCATAGACGCTCTGCCACGCCAGCGGGAAACGCTCTTTCAGGCTGTCCCACATTTTGGCCGTGATGGTCGCCTGCACGCTGAGATCCCACCAGTCCTGCTCATTGGCGTAGCGCGCCAGCATCTGCTGCTGCGTGTGCGTGCGGCTGCCGATGAGATTGCTCCACTCGCTGCGCGCCAGGTTATCCAGACCCCAGTACATCAGCTCGCGAACGCGGGCCAGCTCCGGTCCCTGCACCGTGGCACTGTCAGGCTTCGGCGCTTCATCCACCTGCAACGGGTAGTCAACGCCCAGCCGCTGCGCGGCCACCATTGGATAGAAGCCACGCGCCTGCATCAGTTTGCGCAGGATCTCTTCCGCTTCCTCTTTGCGATCTTTCTCAAACAGCAGATCGGCCTGCCAGTACTGCCATTCATCTTTCTCTTTGGCTTCCAGCGGCAGACGAGCGATCCAGGTGTTAAGGCCGCGTCGGTCATGCTGAGAGAGTGCCAGTCGTACCCGGCGTTCTACCAGCGCGGTAGACTCGCTGTTCATCACCACCGCATCGCGCCAGCGTGCCTGCTCAGAAGTGAGATCGCTGCCCATCATGCGCCAGACCACAATCTCCTTCAGCGCCTGCTCATCCTCCGGCCCCATCTTCTGCGCCCGGACCAGGATCGGAATCAGGCTGCGGGCATTTTCCATGTCCTGCCGCGCCACACGCGTAAAGGCGTAAATCGTCGCCTGGCGGGTAAAATCGGTTGGCCCGACAGCGCTGGCGAAGGTGCTGACCGTTAACGGATCCTGCTGCAGGGCCTGTATCGCGTCAGACATGGTCTGATAGTCAGTTGGCAACGTTTTCGCCAGATAGCTCACCAGGCTGTCGTTGCCTGCTTTCATCGCCAGCCGGATACGCTCCAGGATCGTAATTGGCGAAATCTGACCGGACGCCTGCCAGACCGAAAAGAGCTTATCGCAGTCCGCGGGCAGCGCCGTGCCACGCAGCCAGATCTGCTTCGCGCCGTCAAACGCGGCCTGCTGCTGACCGGTGGCCCATTTGGCGTAATACCAGTTACAGCGTGCCTGCACCGGCTTAGGTTCGGTCGGACTGAAGTTCAGCACACCCTGCCAGTCCTGTCGGTAAGCCAGCACATTAATAAAGCGGGTGCTGAGCGAACGCGCGGGTGGCAACGTAGGATACTGGCGAATAAAGTTCTGTACCGCCAGGGTGGTCTCCTGATCGAGATCCTGTGCCAGCAGCCGATATTGCAGATAAGGATAGAGCGGATAATCCTGTAGCGTGGGCAACAGCTGATCCACGGTGGCCATCTGATTGCTGTCCCAGGCCTGTTTAATTTGTTGATAACGTTGCCGTTGTTGATCAAGCGAATCGGCCCATGCGCTGCTGGCCGTGCCGGCCATGCAGATCCCTATTATCCAGTTACGCCACTTCACCACGTAAATCTCCTCTGTTGCTGGGGCCGGCGAGTTGCCAGACAGTCTTCATGCTAACCAGGCCACCGGACTCTTGCCATGTTCTTCACAAAATTTACGCATACGAAAGGTAAACGCACCGTCATCGTTCAGCGTGCGCGCCGTAATTGTGCAAATTATCATCAGAAAATCTTATCACTGAACGCATTAAACTGTTGAATCATTGCGTTAAAAAAGTGGCACAGCCTTTGCTCTGTTGAATTCCATCTTGTATACCAGCTGGAATTCTTCGTATGACTTCAACCTTTGGCCTGACGCTTCACGCCTGGCAGCAGCGTTATCAGCAGGCGCCGCAACAGATTACGTCACTGCTGAGCGCCCACCTGGCGGCTCTCGACACGCACGATAATGCCTGGATCTATCTGGCGACACCGGAGCAGTTAGCGGCTCAGATTGAGCCACTGCTGGCGCACTATCAGCGCGATCCCGGATCGCTGCCGCTGTTTGGTGTTCCCTTCGCCGTCAAAGACAACATTGATGTGGCGGGCTGGCCGACCAGCGCCGCCTGCCCCGCCTTTACCTATACCGCCAGCGAAGACGCGGTAGCGGTCGCCCGGCTGAAAGCCGCCGGCGCGATAGTCATCGGCAAAACCAACCTCGATCAGTTCGCTACCGGCCTGGTGGGCACCCGCTCCCCGTTTGGCGCGGTCAGTAACACCTTTGATGCCGATTACGTCAGTGGCGGCTCCAGCTCCGGCTCCGCATCGGTGCTGGCGCGCGGGCTGGTCGCCTTTTCACTGGGCACCGATACCGCGGGATCGGGCCGCGTTCCGGCGGGCTTTAACAATATTGTCGGACTGAAGCCGACCAAGGGCTGGTTCTCTGCACGCGGCGTGGTGCCCGCCTGCCGCCTCAACGACACGATTTCCGTGTTTGCGCTGACGGCAGAAGATGCCTTTAGCGTCGCCAGCGTCATGGGTGGCTATGATGCCGGTGACGCCTATTCGCGCATTAATCCGCGCACCGCACCGGCCAGCCTGCCCGTCCATCCCCATTTTGCTGTACCTTTGAACCCGGAGTTTTTTGATGATGCCGCCGCCGAAGCCGCCTGGGACCAGGCGCTGGAGGCATTGCAGGCGGGTGGCGTGACGCTGCACCCTGTCGACTTCACCCCGTTCCGGAAGCTGGCTGAACAGCTCTACTACGGTGCCTGGGTCGCTGAACGCACGGCGGCGGTGGGCGGGATGCTTGATCGCCCGGCGGAGATGGACCCGGTGGTACACGAGATTATTGCCAGTGGCCTGAAATACAGCGCAGTCGATGCCTATAAGGCGGAGTATCTGCGGGCCGAACTGACGCGTCAGATTCAGCAGACGCTGGCACAGTTTGACGCGCTGGTGGTGCCGACCTCGCCCACGATTCATACCCTGGAGGAGATGAAGCAGGAGCCGATTCACTTCAACTCGCAGTTCGGCACCTATACCAACTTTACCAACCTTGCCGACCTCGCCGCGCTGGCGCTGCCCGCACCGTTCCGCAATGACGATCTCCCGGCAGGCATCACGCTGATTGCGCCCGCCTGGCACGATCGGGCGCTGGCTGAGTTTGGCATTCGCTGGCAGCAGCAGCTTGCTCTGCCGCTGGGCGCGACCGGCCAGCCCTGCCCTGCCTGGCGCACCAGCCTGCCCGCCTCCGCCGACCATGTCCGGCTGGCGGTAGTGGGCGCGCATCTCACCGGAATGCCGCTTAATTTCCAGCTCACCGATCGCCATGCCGTCTGGGTGGAAGAGACGAAGACCGCGCCACACTATCGCCTGTTTGCCCTGCTGGAGGGCGCGATCAAAAAACCCGGCCTGATGCGTGACGAACAGGGCGCCGCTATCACCGTGGAGCTGTGGGATATCCCGCTGGCGCGCTTTGGTGAGTTTGTGGCCGAGATTCCCGCACCGCTGGGCATCGGCAGTCTGACGCTGGCGGATGGGCGGGTGGTGAAAGGCTTTATCTGCGAAGGCGCGGCGCTGAACAACGCGCTGGAGATTACTGAGACGGGCGGCTGGCGCAACTGGCTGGCATCACAGGGGAGTCACTGATCATGTTCACCACCGTACTGATTGCCAACCGCGGCGAAATCGCCTGCCGCGCCATTCGGACGCTGAAGCGCCTGGGCGTCAAAAGTGTCGCGGTATATTCAGATGCTGACCGCAACGCGCAGCACGTTAAGCAGGCGGATATCGCTATCGCGCTGGGCGGCGATAAAGCCAGCGACAGCTATCTGCGCATCGACAAAATTCTGGCGGCGGCTCAGCAGAGCGGCGCCCAGGCTATCTGGCCGGGCTACGGTTTTCTTTCAGAAAGCCAGCCGTTTGCCGAAGCCTGTGAAGCGGCAGGGATCGCCTTTGTCGGCCCCACCGCGCAGCAGATTGGTGAGTTCGGCCTTAAGCACCGTGCCCGTGAGCTGGCAGCCAGTGCAGGTGTACCGATGACGCCAGGCACACCGCTGCTTGCGTCGCTGGAGGAGGCAATACAGGCGGCCGATAAGATCGGCTATCCGGTGATGCTGAAAAGCACGGCGGGCGGCGGCGGCATTGGTCTGACGCGCTGCGCCGACGCCGGAGCGCTCGCCAGCGCCTGGGAGAGCGTACGCCGTCTTGGCGAGCAGTTCTTCAGTGATGCGGGCGTGTTTCTGGAGCGCTGCATCGATCGCGCCCGCCACGTAGAAGTGCAGATTTTTGGTGACGGTAACGGCACTGTGGTCGCGCTGGGTGAACGCGACTGCTCACTGCAGCGCCGCAATCAAAAGGTGGTGGAAGAGACGCCCGCGCCCGGTCTGTCTCCGGCGACGCGTGATGCCCTGCTCGCCTCAGCGGTGCGGCTCGGCGAGCGGGTGAACTACCGCAGCGCAGGCACCGTAGAGTATATCTACGACGTCGACCAGCAGGCCTTTTACTTTCTGGAAGTGAACACCCGCCTGCAAGTGGAGCATCCGGTCACTGAGTGCGTCACCGGACTCGATCTGGTGGAGTGCATGTTGCAGGTGGCGGCGGGCGATGCGGTTGACTGGTCGCGTCTGCAGCAGGCGCCGCAGGGCGCCGCCATTGAAGTGCGGCTCTATGCGGAAGATCCACTCAAGAACTTTCAGCCCAGCCCCGGCCTGCTAACCGGCGTAACTTTCCCTGACGGCGTGCGGGTCGACAGCGGCATCGAAACCGGCAGCGAGGTCTCCAGCTTCTACGATCCGATGATCGCCAAACTGATCGTGCATGCCGACACCCGCGATGCGGCGCTGGAAAAACTTCGCCATGCGCTGGATGCCACTCAGCTGCACGGCATCGCCACCAACCTCGACTATCTGCGCCAGATTACCGCCAGCGACGCGTTTCGCAGCGGCAACGTCTGGACGCGCTACCTCGACAGCGTGGTGCCTGCCTCCTCCGTGGTGGAAGTGCTGCAACCCGGTACCTTCAGTTCGGTTCAGGACTATCCTGGCCGCCTCGGCTACTGGGATATCGGCGTGCCGCCTTCCGGCCCGATGGATGACTTCGCTTTCCGGCTGGCTAACCGCATCGTCGGTAATCATGACGCGGCGGCGGGGCTGGAATTTACCCTGCAGGGGCCGACGCTGCGTTTCCACTGTGATGCCATCGTGGCGCTGACCGGTGCTGACTGCGACGCCACGCTGGAGGGCGAACCGGTCAGCACCTGGCAGCCGCTGGCGGTGAAAGCGGGAGAGACTCTGGCGCTGGGACGCGCCCGGACGGGCTGCCGCAGCTATCTGGCCGTGCGTAACGGCTTCGACGTGCCGGAGTATCTGGGCAGCCGCAGCACCTTTTCGCTGGGCCAGTTTGGCGGTCACGCCGGACGCACCCTGCGGGTTGCCGATATGCTGGCGATCTCCCAGCCTGAGCGGGCAGCCTGCACCACGCCTGCCCCGGTCAGCGATCCGCAGCCGCTCGATGCGGCGCTGATTCCGCACTACGGCAGCGAGTGGCGCATCGGCGTGCTCTACGGCCCGCACGGCGCACCGGATTTCTTCACCCAGGCCGCCATCGATGCGTTCTTTGCCAGTGACTGGCAGGTGCACTACAACTCCAACCGCCTCGGCGTGCGGCTGGTCGGCCCGAAACCGACCTGGACCCGCGCCAACGGCGGCGAAGCGGGCCTGCATCCCTCCAACGTTCACGACTGTGAATATGCCATTGGCGCGGTCAATTTCACCGGCGACTTCCCGGTGATCCTGACGCACGACGGCCCAAGCCTCGGCGGCTTTGTCTGTCCGGTGACCATCGCCAAAGCCGAGCTGTGGAAAGTGGGCCAGGTTAAACCTGGCGACACCATCCGCTTCCACCCCATCACCGCAGACGATGCGCTGGCGCGGGAAAAAGCGCAGATGCATCTGATTGAGACATTGCGCCCTGAGCATCCGCCCACGTTTGCCGTGCCGTCACTGGCCGAAACCGCCCACGGCTCCGCCACGATTCTGGCCGCTCTGGAGGCCACGACCAGCACGCCGAAAGTGGTCTATCGCCAGGCGGGCGACAAATATGTGCTGATTGAGTATGGCGACAATGTACTGGATCTGGCGCTGCGTCTGCGTGTCCATCTGCTGATGAATGCGCTGACGGCGCAGGCGGAGCCTGGCGTAGAGGAGCTGTCGCCTGGCGTGCGTTCGCTGCAGGTGCGCTACGACAGCCGCATCATTAACCAGTCCCGGCTGATGTCACTGCTGCTGGCGCTGGAAGCGACGCTGGGCGACGTCAGCACGCTGAAAGTGCCCTCCCGCGTGGTGTGGATGCCGATGGCATTTGAAGACAGCGCCACGCTGGGCGCCGTCAGCCGCTATCAGGAGACGGTGCGCGCCAGCGCCCCCTGGCTGCCCAACAACGTGGACTTTATCCAGCGGATTAACGGCTTAAGCAGCCGCGATGAGGTGCGCGATACCCTGTTCAACGCCAGCTATCTGGTGCTGGGGCTGGGCGACGTCTACCTTGGCGCGCCCTGTGCCGTTCCGATCGATCCACGCCATCGCCTGCTGAGTTCCAAATACAGTCCGGCGCGCACCTTCACCGCCGAAGGTACCGTAGGGATCGGCGGCATGTACATGTGCATCTACGGCATGGATTCGCCCGGCGGCTATCAGCTGGTGGGCCGCACGCTGCCCATCTGGAACACCTTCCTGAAAAATCCGCAGTTCGCTACCGATGCGCCGTGGCTGCTGCGCTTCTTCGATCAGGTGCGCTTCTATCCGGTGAGTGAAACCGAACTGACCCAGCTGCGCGAAGATTTCCGCGAAGGCCGTGCCAGCCTGCGTATTGAAGAGACGCAGTTTGATTTTGCCGCCCATCAGCAGTTCCTCGCCGACCACGCCGCTGAAATTGCAGCGTTCCGCCAGCGCCAGGCCGCCGCCTTTGAACAGGAAGTGCAGCTATGGGCGCAGGAGGAGCAGAACGCGCCGCCGGAGGATGAAACGCGCGCCAGCGTCAGCGAAGAGGAGGAGAACGGGCTGCCGGTGCAGGCGGATCTCAATGGCAACATCTGGAAAGTGCTGGTGCAGCCGGGCGACGAGGTCAGCGCCGGGCAGACGCTGATTATCGTGGAGGCGATGAAGATGGAGCTGGCGATTGTCGCCCCGCAGGCCGGTCGTGTGACGCGGATTGCCTGCCAGGCGGGCCGTCCGGTCAGTCCTGGCGATAACCTGCTGTGGCTGGAATAAGGAGCGGTAATGACAACGCAACCCCACTCCCCTAAAGCCCGCCCGGAAGCGCTGGCGGAACGGGTTTATCAGGCGCTGAAGGACGATATCTTCGCCTTTCGCCTGATGCCCGGCGATCGCTTCAGTGAAAGCGAAATCGCCGGACGGATGGCGGTCAGCCGCACCCCGGTCCGTCAGGCGCTGTTCCGGCTGGAACGCGAAGGCTTTGTCGACGTCTGGTTTCGCAGCGGCTGGCAGATTAAGAACTTCGATTTCGCCTGGTTCGAATCGCTGTATGACCTGCGCACCGTGCTGGAGTGCGAGGCGGTAAAACGCCTCTGCGCCCTGCCCGCGCCGCAGTGTGCCGCGCTGTTAAACGAACTGAACCAGTTCTGGTGCGAGGCGGAGCCGCTTACAGAGGGCCTGGTGGTATCGCAGCATGACGAGGCATTTCACATGACGCTGGTGGCGGCAGCGGGTAACCCGGAGATGGCACGCATTCACGCCGAACTCACCGAGAAGATCCGCATTATCCGTCGGCTCGACTTCACTCGCGACGATCGCATCTGTGCCACTTATCAGGAACATGCACAGATTTTACAGGCAATTTTTCAGCAGCAGACCGCCGGGGCGCAACGCATCCTGACCGATCACATCGCCGTGAGTAAGGCGGAGGTCAGAAAGATCACGCTGCACCGCCTTCAGCAGGCCCGGCTCCAGCTCACCGAATAACACAACAACTACTCAGGGGTTTCAGATGATGAAAAGACGTTCGTTGATCAAGGCTTTCGCCCTCTCCGCCACCGTTGTCAGCATGGGGTTCGCCTGGAGTGTGCAGGCGGCTGACACCATCAAAGTGGGGATCATGCATTCGCTCTCCGGCACCATGGCGATTTCAGAAACGCCGCTGAAGGATGTGGCGCTGATGACCATCGATGAGATCAACGCCAAAGGGGGCGTGCTGGGGAAAAAGCTGGAGCCGGTGGTGGTCGATCCCGCCTCTAACTGGCCGCTATTTGCCGAGAAGGCGCGGCAGCTGCTGACTCAGGATAAGGCGGCGGTGGTGTTTGGCTGCTGGACCTCGGTGTCGCGCAAATCGGTGCTGCCGGTGTTTGAAGAGCTGAACGGCCTGCTGTTCTATCCGGTGCAGTATGAAGGGGAAGAGATGTCACCCAACGTCTTCTACACCGGCGCTGCGCCTAACCAGCAGGCGATTCCGGCCGTGGAGTATCTGATGAGCGAAGATGGCGGCAGCGCGAAACGCTTCTTCCTGCTTGGCACCGACTATGTCTATCCGCGCACCACCAACAAGATCCTGCGCGCCTTCCTGCACAGCAAAGGCGTGGCGGATAAAGATATCGAAGAGGTCTACACGCCGTTTGGTTACAGCGACTACCAGACCATTGTCTCCAACATCAAAAAGTTTGCGGCTGGCGGCAAAACGGCAGTGGTTTCCACGATCAACGGCGACTCCAACGTGCCGTTCTACAAAGAGCTGGCGAACCAGGGGATCAAAGCCACTGACATTCCGGTGGTCGCTTTCTCGGTGGGCGAAGAGGAGCTGCGCGGCATCGACACCAAACCGCTGGTGGGTCAGTTAGCCGCCTGGAACTATTTCGAGTCTATCGATAATCCGACCAACGCGAAGTTTGTCGCCGACTACCGCGCATATGCCAAAGCACATAACCTGCCGAACGCCGCCACCGTCGTCACCAACGACCCGATGGAAGCGACCTATGTTGGCATTCATATGTGGGCGCAGGCGGTGGAAAAAGCGGGCACCACGGATGTGGACAAAGTGCGGGCGGCGATGGCCGGTCAGACCTTTAAAGCGCCGGATGGCTTTACCCTGACCATGGATCAGACCAACCATCATCTGCATAAGCCGGTCATGATTGGCGAAGTGGAAGAGAACGGCCAGTTCAGCGTGGTGTGGCAGACCGATCAGCCGGTACGCGCGCAGCCGTGGAGCCCGTACATTGCCGGTAACGACAAAAAACCCGATCACCCGGTGAAGACCGCGCAGTAATCGCGGGTTGCTGATTGATACGCAGCGTCACCCGCTGTGAAGCGGCAGCACGGCACCCCGCCGTGCTGCCCTCCCCTGACGAGGCTCCTTTTATGAATCTATGTCGCTGCTTTTTCAGCCTGCTGCTGCTGATGCCGCTGTTGGCCAGTGCCGGACCGGCGGCTGACTTTGCCGCAGCCAGCCGCAGTCAGCAGGCCACGCTGCTGCAACAGTGGGCCGCCGCACCGGACAGCCATCGCCTGCCGCTGCTGGAAGCGCTGCATGCCGAAACGGTGGTCATCGACCAGAATAAACAGCCGTTCAGCCAGCAGGGATCCACGCTGCAGCCGCTGGATGCGGTGGCGCAGCCCACAGGAAACCTGAAAAAGCTGTTTATGAACAATCGCCTGCGCGTGCTGGTTAACAACGCGCTGGCCGCCCACCAGCTTGTCAGCACTGATACGGCCCTGCGTCTGCGCGCAGCGCAGCAGCTGCAAAGTGAGGGCGTTGCTGACCAGTTGCCGCTGCTGGAGCAGCGTTTTGCCGCCGAGCAGGACAGCCGGGTTCATGCCGCACTCGCGCTGGCGCTGGCGAACCTGCAACTGGCAGATGGCGAGCCGATGGTGCGCCTGCGGGCGGTGAAACTGCTGGGTGAGTCCAGCGATCCCAATACGCAGGCCAGCCTGCAACGCCTGACCCAGCCCGCGAATGAGCCGGACGCCACGGTACGGGCCGCCGCGGCGGAAAGTCTGCAACAGATTCAGAAGCGGCTGATGTGGGGCGATCTGCTGGGGCAGGCCTTCAGCGGCCTGTCGCTGGGTTCCATCCTGCTGCTGGCCGCGCTGGGTCTGGCGATCACCTATGGCCTGCTCGGGGTGATCAACATGGCGCACGGTGAAATGCTGATGCTCGGTGCTTACGCCACCTGGTGGGTACAGAGCCTGTTTCAGCAGTTTGCGCCGCACTATTTAGCCTGGTATCCGCTGCTGGCGCTGCCGGTCGCCTTTCTGGTCACCGCCGCCATCGGCATGGCGCTGGAACGCACGGTGATCCGCCATCTCTATGGCCGTCCGCTGGAGACGCTGCTCGCCACCTGGGGGATCAGCCTGATGCTGATCCAGCTGGTGCGGGTGCTGTTCGGGGCGCAAAACCTGGAGGTGGCGAATCCGGCGTGGCTCTCCGGCGGCTTACAGCTGCTGCCCAATCTGGTGCTGCCGTGGAACCGCATCGCGGTGATCCTGTTTGTGGTGTTTGTGCTGGCGCTCACCTGGCTGCTGCTGAACCGGACCCGCCTTGGCATGAACGTGCGCGCCGTGACCCAGAACCGCGCCATGGCGGATTGCTGCGGCGTGCCGACCGGCCGCGTCGATATGCTGGCGTTTGGCCTTGGCTCGGGGATTGCCGGGCTGGGCGGCGTGGCGCTGTCGCAGCTCGGTAACGTCGGGCCGGAGCTGGGCCAGGGCTACATTATCGACTCGTTCCTGGTAGTGGTGCTGGGTGGCGTCGGTCAGCTGGCGGGCACCGTGGTTGCCGCGTTCAGCCTGGGCATTCTCAACAAAGTGCTGGAGCCGCAGATTGGCGCCGTGCTGGGCAAGATCCTGATTCTGGTGATTATCGTGCTTTTTATTCAGAAACGTCCGCAGGGGCTGTTTGCGGTTAAAGGAAGGGTGACTGACTGATGACGCAACCCATCACGCTTCGCGTGGCACGCACCGCGCCGCGCCTGACCATCAGCATCGGCCTGGCGATCACCGTGGCGCTCCTGGTGATGCCGTTTCTGGCCCTGCTGCCCGCTACGCATCCGCTGGCGATCTCCACCTATACCCTGACGCTGGTCGGCAAAATCCTCTGCTACGCGGTGGTCGCGGTAGCGCTGGATCTGGTGTGGGGCTACGCCGGACTGCTGTCGCTGGGCCACGGCCTCTTTTTCGCCCTGGGTGGATATGCCATGGGCATGTATCTGATGCGCCAGGCCGCAGGCGAAGGTTTACCCGCCTTTATGTCCTTTCTCTCCTGGCGGGAACTGCCCTGGTTCTGGACCGGCACCGACTATTTCGCCTGGGCGCTCTGCCTGAGCATGCTGGTGCCGGGCCTGCTGGCGCTGATTTTTGGCTTCTTCGCCTTTCGCTCGAAGATCAAAGGCGTCTACTTCTCCATCATGACCCAGGCGCTGACCTACGCCGGGATGCTGCTGTTCTTCCGCAACGAAACCGGTTTTGGCGGCAACAATGGCTTTACCGGCTTTACCACCCTGCTCGGCTTTTCGGTGACGGCAACCCCCACCCGTATCGGGCTGTTTATCGCCACGGTGCTGCTGCTGCTGCTGAGCCTGGCGATCGGCTTCGCCCTGGCGCGCAGCAAATTTGGCCGGGTGCTGACTGCGGTGCGGGATGCGGAGAACCGTCTGATGTTCTGTGGTTACGACCCGCGCGGTTTCAAGCTTTTTGTCTGGACGCTCTCCGCCGTGCTGTGCGGCCTGGCCGGGGCGCTCTATGTGCCGCAGGTCGGCATTATCAATCCGGGTGAGATGTCACCGGCCAATTCGATTGAAGCGGCGATCTGGGTGGCGCTGGGCGGACGCGGCACGCTGATAGGCCCGCTGCTGGGTGCCGCGATTGTTAACGGCGCGCGCAGCTTCTTCACCGTCGCCTTCCCCGAATACTGGCTCTTTTTCCTGGGGCTGATGTTTATCCTGGTCACGCTGTTTCTGCCGCACGGCGTGATTGGCCTGCTGCGCCGGAGGAAAAAATGAGTGATGCCCTGTTTACCCAAACTCAACTGGCGGATCGCCATCGGGTGCAGCGCGATCCGGTGCTGCAACTGGAGAAGATCAGCGTGTCGTTTGAAGGCTTCCGGGCGCTGACCGATCTTTCGCTGCAGATCGGCGTCGGGGAACTGCGCTGCGTGATCGGCCCCAACGGTGCGGGCAAAACCACGCTGATGGATGTGATCACCGGCAAAACCCGGCCCGACGCTGGCCGGGTGATCTACGACCAGGACAGCGATCTGACCCGTCTCTCGCCGGTGGAGATCGCCCGCGCCGGGATCGGCCGCAAGTTCCAGAAGCCCACGGTGTTTGAGGCGTTAACCGTGTTCGAAAATCTGGAGATCGCGCTTAAAGCCGATAAATCGGTCTGGGCCAGCCTGCGCGCCCGCCTCAGCGGCGAACAGCGTGACCGCATTGATGAGGTGCTGAAACTGCTGCGGCTGGGCGGCGAACGCCAGCGTCGCGCGGGCCTGCTGTCGCATGGCCAGAAGCAGTTTCTGGAGATCGGCATGCTGCTGGTGCAGGAGCCGCATCTGCTGCTGCTGGATGAACCGGCCGCGGGCATGACCGATGCCGAAACGGACTACACCGCCGAGCTGTTCCGCAGCCTGGCGGGCAAGCATTCGCTGATGGTGGTGGAGCATGACATGGGCTTTGTCGAAACCATTGCCGACCACGTGACGGTGCTGCATCAGGGTCAGGTGCTGGCCGAGGGTTCGCTGCGCGACGTGCAGGCCAACGAGCAGGTTATCGACGTTTATCTGGGGCGCTGAAATGTTACAGGTTACTGAACTGAATCAATATTATGGCGGCAGTCATATTCTGCGCGGCCTGTCGTTTGAGGTAAAGATTGGCGAAATCACCTGTCTGCTGGGGCGCAATGGCGTTGGGAAGACCACGCTGCTGAAATGCCTGATGGGGCTGATCCCGGCGAAGTCGGGCGAGATTCACTGGCAGCAGCAGCGCATGAATGGCCGCAAGCCGCACCAGCGGGTGCAGGCTGGCATCGCCTGGGTGCCCCAGGGGCGGGAAATCTTTCCGCGTCTGACGGTGGAAGAGAATCTGCTGATGGGGCTGTCACGCTTTCCGGCTGCGCAGGCGCGTGAAGTGCCGGAGGAGATCTACCAGCTCTTTCCGGTGCTGCTGGCGATGAAGTCACGCCGGGGCGGCGACCTCTCTGGCGGTCAGCAGCAGCAGCTGGCGATTGGCCGGGCGCTGGCCTGTCGGCCCCAGCTGTTGATCCTTGATGAGCCGACCGAAGGGATCCAGCCTTCGGTGATCAAAGAGATCGGCGCGGTAATCCGCCAGCTGGCACAGCGGGGAGATATGGCGATCCTGCTGGTGGAGCAGTTTTATGACTTCGCGGCGGAGCTGGCGGACAGCTATCTGGTGATGTCGCGCGGAGAAATTGTGCAGCGTGGCCGCGGCGACACCATGGAAGCAGAGGGTGTGCGCGGCCTGGTGGCAATTTAAACCCGGCTCAGAGTAAGCCGGTCTCGACAGAAAAGTGGCGCTGTTCACCGTGCGCCAGGATGATCAGCGTGCCAGCCTGCTGCGCGGCAAGAAAGCCCTCTGGCCGGCAGGTGGCGGGCAGAATATAGGCCGCCACCTGCTGATCGTGGTTGTGCAGCAGCCAGCGAGTGGCGTGCGGGAACTGTGCGGTAGAGAAGCGCGTCATCAGCGCATAGCCCTGCGGCGAATGCAGCTCAAACTGCACCTCATCGCCATACTGCGGCAGATCGTCCGCGAAGAAGACGATCTCCGGATCGCAAAGCTGCGGCTGATCGAGCTGCTGTAACGCCTGCGGATCGCGCGCCAGCCGATCGGTGTAATCCCCCCAGGCGGGCGTCGGTCGCAGATGCGCCGGGATCGAGCGACGCAGCTGGAATGCCTGTTCGGGGATCGACTGCCGGAAGCGGCCCTGATCGATCCACGCGCTGTTAAGGTGACACATATACTGCAGCGGCATCGGCGCGCCAGCCAGATTAGTGACTGTCATTTCAATCGTCAGCCGGGGCTGATCGGCCGGAATGCGGACGGCGGGTGCGGCCAGGTAGTGATGGCCGAAGCCTTTGACATATTCACACTCCCCTTCCAGCGACAGCGTCTGATCCTCCAGCACCAGCCAGGCGCTGTCCATGCGGGCGCAGGCCATCTCACCGTGCAGCGGATGATCGTCCTCTGGTGAGGGACAGCCGTTGGCCAGCAGTCCCGAATGAAACGCGAAACAGCCATAGGTGTCGATGATCGAATTTGCGGGCAGTGGCTGCTTAAAACTGTGGCCCATGGTCAGGTTGTGATCGTCGAACTCTGCGTCCCAGATCATCTGCCCGAGAAACGGCAGCACGGTCACGCTGCCGCGCCGGTTATGAATGCGCACCGCCTCAATGCCCGCCGGATAGCGAAACAGCTCAACCCGGAAATCATCGCTCTCCAGCAGCACCCAGGGTGTGGTGTGAAACTGTTCACGCGCTAAGGGTAAACGGGTTTTCATGGTAACTCCTCCGCCAGACGACCGGTCGCAACCGGCTGTTTTTTATGGCGCAGTTCGCCATAGAAGTAGAATCCGACCCAGGCGAAACAGAGCAGCGAGACACCAAATGCCAGCTGCATTGAACCCAGTGAGTCCGAAACCAGGCCCTGCAGCGCCGGGACAAAGGCCGCACCGACAATCGCCATCACGATAAACGCGCCCGCGACTTCGGTGTATTTGTTATCGACCGTCGCCAGCGTTCCCGCGTAGATCGTCGCCCAGCAGGGACCAAACAGCACGCTGACAAAAACGGCGGCGTAGACGGCGGTAAAGTTCGGCACCAGCATCACATAAGCCAGCGTCAGCACGCCCAGCACCGAATAGGCAATCAGCACCTTCTCTGCGCGGAAACGGGTCATCAGGAAGTTCGCCACGAACTTGCCGATAAAGAAGCAGATGAAGCTGTAGATCATAAAGTTTGAGGCGTGACGTTCATTAGTCGCCCCCAGCGTTAGCGCCAGACGAATGGTAAACGACCAGACGGCCACCTGCATGCCGACATAGAGGAACTGAGTCACAATTCCGCGTTTAAAGTGTCGGTTGCCAGCCAGATAGCGGAAGGTCTCGCCCAGCGAGGGGCGCGACCTCTCGCTGCTTTCGGGTTTACAGCGCGGATAGCGGGTGAACATAAACAGCAGCATCACCACTACCAGCACCATCACCAGATATTTGTAGGGCTCCAGCGTGTGTTCCAGCATCGTCAGGCGGAACGCATGCGCCTGCTCTGCCGTCATGGTCGCCATCTGACTCTCCAGGCTGTCGCCCTCCTGGAACACCAGATATTTGCCCAGCACAATCCCCATCAGCGCACCGATCGGATAGAAAGTCTGGCTGACATTGAGGCGCAGCGTGGCGTGATCACGATGGCCAATCATCGAGCTGTAGGTGTTGGCGGCGGTTTCCAGGAAACTCAGGCCGATGGCGATGGCAAATATCGCCGCCAGGAACATGGTGTAAGTCGCCATGTGCGAGGCGGGATAGAAGGCGATACAGCCGGCAATGTAGAGCGCCAGGCCGATCATAATCGCCATCTTATAACTGGTCTTGCGGATCACCAGCGACGCGGGGATCGCAATCAGAAAATAGCCGCCATAAAAGGCACTCTGCACCAGTGCACTGGCAAAGTCGCTCAGGGCAAATACGCTTTTAAACTGGGTGATCAGGATATCGTTAAGACTCGCCGCACAGCCCCAGAGCGGAAAGAGGCACGACAGCAGAATGAACTGGAACAGCGGCGTTTTATTCAGATAGCCATCAGATTGCTGAACAATTTTCTGTTGCATGGCAGACCCTCAGTTACGGTTGAAAAAGCGCTGGAAACTCTCTGCGTCGGGATAGGCGCGCTGGGTGCCGCGCCCGGTGACGCTGCAGGCGGCATAGGCAGACGCCTGGGTCATGGCGGCGGCCACATCGCCGGTTTCCACCAGCAGATACGCAAAGCAGCCGATAAAGGCATCGCCCGCGCCGCTGGTGTCGACCGCCTGAACCGGTGTGGCATCCACGCGATGGATCTCGTCGCCGCTCATCCAGACCGATCCCCGGCTGCCCAGGGTGATGATCAGATTTTTAAGGCCGCGCTTCAGCAGCGACTGTCCGGCGAGGATCACCTCTTCATCGCTGCTGACCGGCAGACCGGTGAGGATCTCCAGCTCGGTTTCATTGGGCATAAAGAAGTCGCATTTGCAGGCGTAATCAATATCAAGCGTGGCGACGGCCGGCGCCGGATTAAGAATCACTGTGATCTGATGCTGGCGGGCAAAATCGATGGCGTAATAGACCGTCTCCAGCGGGATCTCCAGCTGCAGGATGATCAGCTGGCAGGCTTTCAGCGCTTCAGCCGCGTCGTCGATATCGGCCGGTTTCAGCTGCTGGTTAGCACCTTTGATAATCAGAATGCGGTTCTGCGACTGGTCATCGACAAAAATCGGTGCCACGCCGCTGGAGGTGCCCGGTGCGGTGGTGACGAAGCGCGTGTCCACGCCCTGCTGTTGAAGATTTGCAACGGTGTTCGGAGCAAAGAGATCGTCACCGACCTTGCTGACCATCATCACGTTGCCGCCCATTTTTGCCGCCGCGACCGCCTGGTTGGCCCCTTTACCGCCGCAGCCAATGGCAAAGTCGGGCGCTTCAAGGGTTTCGCCCGCTTTTGGCAGGCTGTTGGTATAGGTAATCAGATCGACCATGTTTGAGCCGATGACCGCAATTGTCATGACCTTTTCTCCCGGATGTTTTTTAAACTTAAAATGTTATTAAAGTAACAATAACAATTCTTAAAGGTTAAATATGTGACAAAAACCACATCCTGAGGCGGTGATAATAGGCAAATTACGCCATAAAATGGGATTTTCAGTGTTATTATTATAACAAGCTAACATCACTGAACGCGCTGTATGAAAGCCACAACCGCCCGCGGTGATGTGCCGATATCACCACGCGCTGACAGCACGGCGGAGGTTTGCGGCCCTCACAGATTGCGGGTAAGATTGACTGCCAGCCTGGCGGATGAGACGCAACTCATTCAAATCTGTGAGGTTTGTAGCGTATTGACGTCGATCCCGGCGTCTTTCCTCCGCACTGCAGGATAGGGAACAGAGAGATGACCATGGAAACCCGGCGCGACGAACGCATTCACAAGCTGACGCAGGCGCTGAAACGCACCGACAAACTGCATCTGAAAGATGCGGCCCAGCTGCTCGGCGTCTCAGAGATGACGGTTCGCCGCGATTTAACCGAGCCGGGCTCCAGCGTGGTCCTGCTGGGCGGCTATATCGTCAGCGATCCGAAAAGTCATGCCAGCCACTATTTTGTCAGCGATCAGCATGGCCAGAATGCCGCCAGAAAGCAGCGACTGGCACAGGCGGCCGCCAGCCTGATCAACGAGAACGATACGGTCTTTTTTGACTGCGGCACCACCCTGCCCTACATCGTGGATGCGATTCCCGACACTCTGTCGTTTACCGCCATCTGCTGCGCCATGAATACCTTTCTGACCCTGAAAGAGAAACCGGCCTGTAACGTGATTCTCAGCGGCGGTGAATTTCATGCCGACAACGCGCTGTTTACGCCGATTGGCGTGCATACCATCCTTGACGATCTCTGCCCGACGCTGGCCTTTATCTCTGCGGCGGGCATCGACAAAGATCAGGGCGCGACCTGCTACAACACCAATGAGCTGATGATGAAACATCACGCCATGCTGCGCGCCCGAAAGTCGGTGCTGGTGGCTGACAGCAGTAAATATGGCAAGGTGCTGCCTGCCCGCATCGCCGAGCTGCAGCGCTTTGATCTGCTGGTGAGTGACAGCGCGCCCGATCAGGCGTTGCAAAACTGGCTGGCCCAGCAGGCGATCCCGCTGCGCCTGCCCTGACGCCTCTTTCTGACATCCTCTCCTGACCCTGTCAGCGATTGAGCGTGGAAATCAGTCAGTTATGCCTGGATCGCCCGGCATCGGCTCCGCCACGCTAATATTCGCCGCCCCCCGGCTGGGATTAAACGGTGAAAAAGGCTAAACTTCGACATCATTCAAACGACCAACAGACCCAGAGGCTCAAACCAACGTGGCTCAATTCGTCTATAGCATGCATCGCGTCGGCAAAGTGGTTCCGCCGAAGCGACATATCCTGAAAAACATCTCGCTCAGCTTCTTCCCTGGCGCAAAAATTGGCGTACTCGGCCTGAACGGCGCGGGTAAATCTACCCTGCTGCGCATCATGGCCGGCATCGATAAAGATATCGAAGGGGAAGCGCGTCCGCAGCCAGGCCTCAAGATTGGCTACCTGCCGCAGGAACCGCAGCTTAACCTTGAACACACCGTGCGTGAGTCGGTAGAAGAAGCGCTGTCAGAAGTCGTTGGCGCACTGAAGCGTCTCGACGAAGTCTATGCGCTCTATGCTGAAGAAGGTGCAGACTTCGACAAACTGGCCGCTGAACAGGGCCGTCTGGAAGAGATCATCCAGGCTCACGATGGTCACAACCTGAATACCCAGCTGGAACGTGCTGCCGATGCGCTGCGCCTGCCTGACTGGGACGCGAAAATCGCCACCCTTTCCGGTGGTGAACGTCGTCGCGTCGCCCTCTGCCGCCTGCTGCTGGAAAAACCAGACATGCTGCTGCTGGACGAACCGACGAACCACCTGGACGCCGAATCTGTCGCCTGGCTGGAGCGCTTCCTGCACGACTTCGAAGGCACCGTCGTCGCGATTACGCATGACCGTTACTTCCTGGATAACGTTGCAGGCTGGATTCTGGAACTTGACCGCGGCGAAGGGATTCCGTGGGAAGGTAACTACTCCTCCTGGCTGGAGCAGAAAGATGCGCGTCTGGCGCAGGAAGCCTCCTCTGAAGCCGCTCGTCGCAAGTCGATTGAGAAAGAGCTGGAGTGGGTACGCAAAGGGCCAAAAGGCCAGCAGTCTAAAGGCAAAGCCCGTCTGGCACGCTTTGAAGAGCTGAACAACACCGACTACCAGAAACGTAACGAAACCAACGAACTGTTCATTCCGCCAGGTGCCCGTCTGGGTGACAAAGTGCTGGAAGTCAGCAATCTGCGTAAGTCTTATGGCGACCGTGTGCTGATTGACGATCTCTCGTTCTCGGTACCGAAAGGCGCGATTGTCGGGATTATCGGTCCGAACGGCGCGGGTAAATCAACGCTGTTCCGCATGATGTCTGGTCAGGAACAACCTGATTCTGGCGAGATTGTACTGGGTGAAACCGTCAAGCTGGCCTCTGTGGATCAGTTCCGCGACAGCATGGATAACGCCAAAACCGTGTGGGAAGAAGTTTCCGGCGGTCAGGACATCATGCGCATCGGTAACACCGAGATGCCAAGCCGCGCCTATGTCGGCCGCTTTAACTTTAAAGGCGTCGATCAGGGCAAACGCGTAGGCGAACTGTCGGGTGGTGAGCGTGGTCGTCTGCACCTCGCGAAGCTGCTGCAGGTTGGCGGCAACATGCTGCTGCTCGATGAGCCAACCAACGACCTGGACATTGAAACCCTGCGCGCGCTGGAAAACGCCCTGCTGGAGTTCCCGGGTTGTGCCATGGTGATCTCGCATGACCGCTGGTTCCTGGACCGTATCGCCACGCACATCCTGGATTATCAGGATGAGGGCAATATCGAATTCTTCGAAGGTAACTTTACCGAATATGAAGAGTACAAGAAGCGTACCCTCGGCGCCGAAGCGCTGGAGCCGAAGCGCATCAAGTACAAGCGTATGACGAAGTAACGATGTCAGGGGGAGGCTCAGGCCTCCTCCTGCTTCACCAGTGACGTTTTAAGGGCTGAATGCAATGAAGAAAAAAGCTGAGCGGCCAGTGGCTAAAAAAGCTGAAGCGATTTATGAAGCCACTAAAGTCGCAAACTTTGCCGCAAGTTCCCTGCTGGAGGGGATACGTATTTCAGCAGATGCTGAATTATCGACCCTGGAACAGGTTCGACGCCGCTATAAGCAGTAGCAGGAAGCCAACGTGAATCGTTATCTTGTCTGGCGAGATCACTACTGTTATCCCGATTCCGATGTGCTGATCAATCGCTATAATATCCGCGAACAAACCCTGCTGGATCAGGCTGAGCGTGATGTTACCGCACTGACCATTCACACCATTAAGCTCTCTCATCCTCCTTTTACCCTTCAGTCACTGTGTCACATTCATTACTGCCTGTTTAACGAGCTTTATAGCTGGGCGGGGCAGATACGCGATATCTCTATCAGCAAAGGAGAGACCCGCTTTTGCCAGCCCGCTTTTATTCTGCGTGAAGCGGAGAAATTATGTGCAAAACTGGCGTGTGAAAGATGGCTTGAGCAGACTGACCATGAAGCTTTTTGTCATCAGGTTGCCTGGTATTACTGCGAGTTCAATATCCTGCATCCCTTTCGGGAAGGAAACGGTCGGGCATTACGCATTCTGTTCGAGCATATCATTCTTCACGCAGGCTATCAGGTGAGCTGGGAAGGCGTGAGCCCCAGCGACTGGTTAGCGGCAAATATCGCAGGTTACCAGAGTGGCCCGGAAAAAATGGCGGCACTGTTCCTGCGCCACATTGTACCGGTCAGCGATAAAACTCCCTGAACACCGGTGACTGCAGCGCGAACTCAATAAATCGCGCCAGCGCAGGTGAATTCAGTTTACGGCCCGGATAGACCAGCCACAGCTCATTCCCTTCGATTTCCCATTCCGGCAATACCGGCACCAGCCGGGGATCCGCCATCGCCCCGTCGGTCAGAAAGTGCGGCAGCAGCGTAATGCCCGCATCGCCCAGCGCAGATTCGCGCGCATAGAGTAAATTATCCGTGAGATGGCCTGGCGGCAGCAGCCAGCGGTAGAACTCGTCATCGCGCTGCAACACCCATTCATTCCAGGCGCGATGTGCTATACAGCGATGGGCCGACAGCTGCTGTGGATGAACCAGCGGCGGATGCTGATCAAGATAGCGCTGTGAAGCGACCAGCAGTCGCGGGCAGTTGCCTATCCGGCGGCCAATCAGCGAAGACTCCTGCGGCTGACCGGTGCGCAGCGCCACATCAAAGCCCTCCTGCACCAGATCACGCATCTCATCGGAGATCGAGACATCCAGCGTCACATCGGGATAGAGACGTAAAAACGCCGCGTTACAGCGCGCCAGCAGCGTGGCACCAATCCCCGCCGGGCTGGTGATGCGCAGACGCCCGCTGGGGTTTTCGCGCAGGCTGGCGATCGCCTGATCGGCGCGTTCACTGGCCTGCATCATCTCCTGACAATGCAGCAGATAACGCTCACCGGCAAAGGTCAGATTGAGCTGGCGGGTGGTGCGGTTCAGCAACCGAATTCCCAGCCGCTGCTCCAGCTGGCTGATGCGCTGACTGACGCTCGATTTTGGCAGCCCTGCACGTTCTGCCGCGCCGGTAAAGCTGCCGCACTCCGCCACCAGCGCAAACAGTGCCATATCCTGCCACTGACGAAATGCCATTGTTCACCTCAGACGAACACTCTATGAAAGATTGTCCATCTTATCACTGCTAAAATCAGGTTCTACACTTAAAGCCTGTTCCGAATCATCAGCCAGTCTGCCACAGACAGCGTGGCACAGCCCCTGCGGAGTGTGAGCACTCTTCAGGGCCAGAATGGCAACCACCAGATCCAGGCTTCCAGCCTGACTAAACAGGAAAAATTTATGTCTATTCGCGCTATCGCAATTAATCCGGAAAGTCCTGAAAACTTCACTGAAATTTTCCCTGACACCCCAGCGCCAGGGGAGTATGACCTGCGGGTCGAAGTCAAAGCCGCGTCGGTCAACCCGGTCGATACCAAGGTTCACAAAGGGGCGAAGAAGAACGGATTAGAGCAGCCACGCATCCTCGGCTGGGATGCCAGCGGTGTGGTGCTGGAAGTGGGCAGCAAAGTCAGCAACTTTAAGCCAGGCGATAAAGTTTTTTATGCGGGTGACCTGACCCGTCCTGGCAGTAACAGCACCGAGCAGCTGGTTGACTCACGCATCACCGGTCACAAGCCAGAGAGCCTGGACTGGGCGCAGTCGGCCGCGATCCCGCTGACGGCCCTGACCGCCTGGGAAGGACTGTTTGAGCGACTGAACCTTGAGTCAGCAACGGAAGATCAGACGCTGCTGATCGTGGGCGGCGCAGGCGGCGTCGGATCGCTGGCGATCCCGCTGGCGAAACTGCGCAGCAAGGTGAAGATCATTGCCACCGCTTCGCGTGAAGATTCCGCGCAGTGGTGCCGCGATCGTGGCGCCGATCTGGTGATCAACTACAAAGATATGATTGGAGAGCTGGAAAAACAGGGCATTAAACAGGTCGATTATATCTTCTGCCTGAATGATACCGACGGTCACTGGGAAACCATGGCAAAGCTTATCGCCCCGCAGGGCCATATCTGCACCATCGTGGAAAACGAACATCCGCTGTCGATGGATCAGCTGAAGCTGAAGAGTGCTGCCCTGCATTTCGAGCTGATGTACACCCGCAGCATGTTTAACACGCCGGATATGGCGCGTCAGGGCGAGATTCTGGATGCCGTCTCGGCGTTGCTGGATGAAGGTAAGCTGCAAACCACACTGAGCGAGACGCTGCACGGCTTAAGCGTTGAGACCTTAACCGCCGCCCATCAGCGCGTACTGGAAGGCCACATGCGCGGCAAAGTAGTGATGGTGTATTAATGCGCTGACCCGGCTGCCCTGCGGCAGACCGGGTTACAGCATGCGTTACGGCTGGGCGTTTTTCTCGCCCAGCATCGCTTTCACCAGTTCAATGCAGCGCAGGAAACGGGTGTCATAATCATCTTCCTGCACGTGCAGGAATTCGATGTTGTTTTCCCGCAGCATCGTCACCAGCATCGACTGAAACTCCCGTCGATCCACGGAACTGCCCAGGCTGCGCAAGCCATCGGCAACCCACGGCACGTTGTTCTCCAGCAGGATCACCAGATCAAAGCGATATTCATCGATCAGTGCCTGCACAAATGGATGTTCACGCCCTTCATACTTCAGACAAAACGCCTGCGTGGTCACAAAGTCGGTGTCGATAAACGCCACTTTATTGGCGTATTTAACCGCGAAATCGATGTACTGCGCCTGGCCCAGCGCGATCTTGTCGTAATCTGAATATTGCAGCGCCATTTCATCACCGCCCAGGTGGGAGAAGACATAGTCGCGGCCATATTCCCAGGCACTGGTGGTATTGAAGATGTTGGCGAGTTTATTCACCAGCGTCGATTTACCGCTCGACTCCCCGCCGAGGATCGCCACGGTGCGCACAAAGAAAGGTTTCACTTCGGTCGGGATATAATCCCAGAAGCGGAACGGATCCTGACGGATCTGCGCGCCGCTGATGCTCATAAAGGATCGGCTGGGATCGACCAGTACGGTCTGAATGCCAAGATGCTGTTGATACATCTCCGCATCGGGCGCTTCGCTGGTGTAGATGCAATCCGGCGCAATACCATGCTCGCTGAGAAACGCGCTGACGCCCTTACTCCAGACATCCCAGCCGTGCGGATAGGGCTCAATCCCCTCCTCATCAAAGGCGTGAATGCGGATATTTTTCTGATACTTAAAGGTCTGCAACAGCCAGCGCAGGCGATCGCTGACCGTGGGCTGTTGTGACATCGCGCTGTTCTCAAACAGTTCGCGGTCACGTGGCTCGTCGTAGCCCATAATGATATGCAGCTCATCGACCTGGCTACAGGCGCGCTGAATCAGATAGATATGGCCGGTGTGCAGCGGATAGAATTTACCAAACACCACGCCGACCGTTTTATCGCGGCGCGGAAACTCCAGACCCAGAAAACGGTGCAGCGCCTCCAGCTTTTGCGCGCTGGGGCTTTTGATTTTGGCATTGAGCAACTGGCTCAGATAGCCTTTGGTCATGCCGCTGGCATCAGCGACCTGTTGCAGCGTGTGGCCCTGCTGGCGAATGGCCGTTTTCAGATAATCAAACGACGACATGTCGTGCCTCCTGCATCAATGCGGTTAAGGTGGGAGCGGCCTGCCAGCGGCTTTTCGCTGGCGGCCGCAGGCGCGTTACAGATCGTCCATAATCGCCAGCGCATCGGCCAGCTTCTTCGCGCTGAAAACCTGCATCCCGGCAATCGGTTTTTTCGGTGCATTCCCTGCCGGCACAATGGCGCGTTTGAAGCCATGCTTCGCCGCTTCAGCGATGCGCTCCTGACCGCTGGGCACCGGACGGATTTCGCCCGCCAGTCCCACTTCGCCGAAGATCACCAGATCCTGCGGCAACGGACGATCGCGCAGGCTCGACACCATCGACAGCATCAGCGCCAGGTCAGCACTGGTTTCAGTGACTTTGACGCCGCCGACCACGTTGACGAACACATCCTGATCCGCCATCTGCAATCCGCCGTGCCGGTGCAGCACCGCCAGCAGAATCGCCAGGCGGTTCTGCTCCAGACCCACTGCCACGCGGCGTGGATTGCCCATCATCGAGTGATCGACCAGCGCCTGAATCTCCACCAGCAGCGGTCGCGTTCCCTCCCACAGCACCATCACCGAACTGCCCGAGGTGATCTCTTCGCCGCGCGACAGGAAAATAGCTGACGGGTTGCTGACTTCACGCATGCCCTGCTCGGTCATGGCAAACACACCCAGTTCATTGACCGCGCCGAAGCGGTTTTTATGACTGCGCAGGGTGCGGAAGCGGGAATCGGCATCGCCATCCAGCAGCACTGAACAGTCGATACAGTGTTCCAGCACTTTCGGTCCGGCCAGGGAGCCATCTTTGGTAACGTGACCAACCATGATGATCGCCACGCCGCGCGTCTTGGCGAAGCGCGTCAGGTAAGCGGCGGTTTCACGCACCTGGGCGACGCTGCCGGGCGAGGACTGGATCTCCGCCATGTGCATCACCTGGATCGAGTCGATCACCATCAGTTGCGGCTGCTCCTGTTCGGCGATCAGGCAGATCTGCTCAATGCTGGTTTCCGACAGCATATTCACATTTTCGGTGGGTAATCCCAGACGATGGGCGCGCATCGCCACCTGCTGCAGTGACTCTTCACCGGTGACATACAGGGTTTTCATCCCCTCTGACAACCGGCACATCACCTGCAGCAGCAGCGTGGATTTGCCTGCGCCGGGGCTGCCGCCAATCAGAATGGCGCTGCCCGGCACCACCCCGCCGCCCAGCACCCGGTCAAACTCTTTGAAGCTGGTCGAGAAGCGCGGTAACGCCTCCAGGCTGATTTCAGAGAGCTTCTGCACCCGGCTGGTGCCGGCGCTGCCAGCATAGCCACTCAGGCGCTCGTTACGCGCAGCCGCGGGCGAGGCGGCAATGCGCACCTCGGTGATGGTGTTCCAGGCGTGACAGGCGCTGCACTGCCCCTGCCAGCGTGGGTAATCTGCGCCACATTCGTTACAGACAAATGCGCGTTTTGCCGCTTTGGCCAAATCAATACCTCAGTTAACGCTCTTCGTGGATCAGGCTGCCGGTGAGGATGCAGAACACCCCCATTAAATCGGCATGGCGAATGGTGACCGCAGTCTGCTCATTCACCTTAGGTTTAGCATGGAACGCAATGCCCAGTGCTGAGGCTTTGATCATCAGCAGGTCATTGGCACCATCGCCGATCGCCACCGTCTGTTCCGGCGCGATGTCAAAACGCTGCGCCAGCTTCTTCAGGGTATCGGCTTTGTATTGTGCGTCGACAATCGGTCCCAGCACGTTGCCGGTCAGTTTGCCGTCGCGAATTTCGAGTTCATTAGCCACCACCGCCGACAGATGCAGCTTGTCGCGCAGGTATTCGGCGTAGTAGGTAAAGCCGCCAGACGCGATGGCAACCTGCCAGCCCAGCGCCTGCAGCTTCTGCGTCAGCGTCGTTAAGCCCGGCATCAGCGGCAGGGCATCACGCACCTGTTTCAGAATATTGGCGTCTGCCCCCTGCAGTGTGGCCACGCGCTGACGCAGGCTGGCGGTGAAGTCGAGTTCGCCGCGCATCGCACGTTCCGTGACTTCCGCCACCTGCTCGCCGCAGCCCGCCAGTTTTGCAATCTCATCGATGCACTCGATCTGAATCGCGGTGGAGTCCATATCCATCACCAGCAGGCCTGGCGTTTTGAGATGCGGGATTTTGCCCAGCGGCGCAACATCCAGGCCAGCGTCGTGCGCCAGCTTGCTGGCAAACGGCGTCAGCGATCCCGCCAGGCGAATCACCCGATACTCATCGACGTTCCAGGCGCTGACGATCACCATGGCGGCACCCAGCTGGTGCTGGTAATCGGTCAGCCGCTGCTTATCCAGCCCGCGACCATACAGCAGCCAGCCGGTACGGCCAGCGCGATAATCCAGCGGCATCACTTCATCACCGCTAAGAGAAAGGGGCAAACCCGGCCAGAGGGAGACATCGGCGGGAAGATCGCACCAGGTTAAACGATTTGGCATCAGAGCTCCTGTAGGGACAACAAAACCACGCAAGAGGCTACCTTGTCTGCGCCGCTTCTGGCAACATAATCTCCAGGCTTTCTGTTGTGATATGACCCGGATGATTAATGGCTAAAACCGCACTGAAATTTCGCTTACATCGTACCGTGATCGTTCTCATCTCGATGGCGCTGCTGGTCGTGCTGATGCAGGGCGCATCCTGGTTCAGTCTCGGCCATCAGGCGGCGCGTTCTGAACAGGTCGAGGAGCTGGCGCATACGCTGACCAGCCAGGTGGCGTTCAGCCTTAAGCCGTTGATGGACAACAGTGAAAATAACCGGACTCAGATAGAAGCCATTCTTAATCAGATGACGGCTAACAGCCGTATTCTGGATGCATCGGTCTATGACGGCGACGGCAGCCTGGTGGCGCACAGCGGTGAAAACATCAATGTCCGCGATCGGCTGGCGCTCGACGGCCAGCGCGCGGGCAGCTATTTCAACCATCAGATTGTGCAGCCGCTGGCCGGAAACGAGGGTCCGCTGGGCTTTTTACGCGTGACGCTGGATACCCATGTGCTGGTCACCGACTCGCATCAGGTCGATAACACCACCAATATTCTGCGTCTGATGATGCTGCTGGCGCTGGCAATTGGCATTATTCTCTCACGCACCCTGCTGCGCCACCGCCGCACCCGCTGGCAGCAGTCGCCGTTCCTGCTCACCGCCAGCACCCCGGTGAAAGAGGATCGGGATGAGGACGACGAGAAGAAAGAGTAGTGTTCCGGCGCTGCGGTAAAGATAAAACAAAAAAGGCCCGCACAGCGGTAATGCTGGTCAGTTAAGATTAGATTTGTAAAGGCTGTCACGGTCAGACGTGGCAGCTTTTTTTATGGGCGAGCGAGCCTCAGTGCGGGCCAGCGCACCTCTGCTGCTGCCGGGCCGTCCTCGCGCCGCTCACGCGGTACCTTCGGCTTTGACGTCGTGCCGACGAACCGTTCGGGGATCGGCCCTCCCTGGCCGGCCCCGAACTGTCCACGCTTCCCGGCGTGGACTTCTGGCCCGCCGTCACGCCTCAGCGCTGCGGATAGCCCTTTCAGCAGCAGAGGCGCTCAGGCCTCCACTCTCGTGCCCTTTTTAACAATTCACACTGAAGTTTCAGAGCAGGCCGGGGCCGGGCAGGGG
>NZ_BCZA01000008.1 GCF_001598475.1 Pantoea agglomerans NBRC 102470 | reverse complement strand
CGAACCTCCGACCCACTGGTCCCAAACCAGTTGCGCTACCAAGCTGCGCTACTCGCCGATTTTTTTAACTGTTTTGCCTGGTGCGAAGAGAGGGACTTGAACCCTCACGTCCGTTAAGACACTAACACCTGAAGCTAGCGCGTCTACCAATTCCGCCACCTTCGCGTTTCCCAGCAAAATCTGGGGTGGCTAATGGGACTCGAACCCACGACAACTGGAATCACAATCCAGGGCTCTACCAACTGAGCTATAGCCACCACAATACTTAATGTCACAAGTTAAAAACCTGCAGCATTTAAATCTCTACTGCCAACCGCGGTAAATCAACCACCGAAGCTCATGCGCACAAACGATATGGCGCGCCCGACAGGATTCGAACCTGAGACCTCTGCCTCCGGAGGGCAGCGCTCTATCCAGCTGAGCTACGGGCGCGTAGCGCCGTTGCGGATGTGCATACTAGAGATAAGCGCCCATCGTGTCTAGTGCTTTTTAAATAAAAAGACGCGTTTGATTACGCTTTGTGCATTTTGTCGACAAATAGTGCATTTCCACTCTCACAACGCGTAAAAATGCGGCATTTATCAGCAATATCAGAGATCGCCACGCCAGTGATAGCGCAAATATTTAAGCAGTTTTAATTGCCGGCGCAGGCGGCCAGGCTGCCGAATCAGACGATAGAGCCACTCCAGACCCAGCCGCTGCCAGATCTCAGGCGCTCGCTTCACATGGCCGGTGAAAACATCGTACGTTCCACCCACGCCCATATAGAGCGCATCAGGCCAGTGCGCACGGCACGCCAGCATCAATAGCTCCTGACGGGGCGACCCCAGCGCTACAGTCACCAGCTTCGCGCCGCTGGCCGCAATCCGGGCAAACAGCGCATCCTGATCGGCTGGCGCAAAATAGCCATCCTGCGCCCCGACAATATTCACATTCCACTGACGACGTAGCTTATCGCAGGTTTCATCCAGCACCTGCTGACGACCGCCGATAAGAAATACAGGCGTCCCTTCCCGCCCGGCGCGTTCCATCAGCGCTTCCCATAAATCAGCACCCGCAATGCGCTGCACCGACGCGTGTGGATACTTTTTACGAATCGAGCGCACAATGCTGATGCCATCGGCGTATGCATATTCCGCCTGCGCTAACAGCGTACGTAATCCCTCATCCCGCTCAGCGGTCAGGATCTTCTCCGCATTAATCGCCACTAAAATACCGCTGCGTACGCTGTGCGGCGGCATCAGAAAATTCACCGCCGACGGCATGTTTTCGAAGCCATACAACTCAACGCCGCGAATCCGGTACTGCGGCGTCTCAGTTAACTTTGTCATATCTTCCGTCAATCCCAGAGGCTACTCAGAGCGGGCTGTGCAACACCCGCCTGCTGCGGTCGCGAATCAAACCTGCGCGATCCAGTAACCAGAAAAGTAATTTAGCCATGCCCAGACAGGCAGCAAAAATGATGCAGAAAAACACCACGCGTGAACCGAACGCATCAAGGCCTTCGCGTGCCAGCACGATCATGTTAAAGACCGCGCCAAAACAGAAGCTTTGCAGGATGGCGCCGGTGTAACGGTTGGTCTCAAGACAGCCACGCTGATAGATTGCATCAAAGGCTTTTATAATCATCCCTACCGCGACCGCACCGATCGGAATCGCCCAGACGCCGCCCATCACCACCAGCGACCCTATCAGCGTGGGTGAAATCGCCAGGCCAGAATGGTTGTTCAGCACTTCCCAGGTGAAGTAGTTAGCACTGTTTAACACTGCCAGCGGCCGATCCGGCCAGAGCCAGGTCGGAATGAAAACGTAGAAATCACGCCACAGCGGTGCCAGCCCCTGAAACTCAATTCTGGCGTAGTTATCCAGCAGCAAGGCGAGATTCTCCCACGGCGAGAAGGTATCACGCGTCAGATAGAGGAAAGTATAAAACGCTTCATCGCCCATAACGTCGAGGTTATAGCGGCGCAGTGCCAGCCAGAACATTCCTGCAATCGCCAGCACGCCTGCCGTCGCCAGCATCCACAAAGTGATCCAGCCACGGGTAATCCCGATAAACAGGAACAGGGCAAACGCAATAATGATATTGGCTCGGGTACCGCCCACCAGCGCGTAGGTCAGTAAACCAAAGGCAACGGTCACCACCAGGAACAGCAGCCAGTTGCGGCGCGTCGGGCTCAAAAAGTAGGGGATCAGCATCGCCGGAATAAAGAAATAGAAGAAGCGCTTAAGCGCTACACCCGACACTTCACTGGAGAAAATCTGGTTATAGGCGGTCAGGCGGAACAGCAGAAAACCGTTATGAATGAAGAACACCGTCACCGTACCCAGCGCCACCAGCGCCAGGATCACGCAGGTCAGATGGGTTTCGACGCGATTCATCTGCAGCCAGGGCTTCACCGGAGACGCGCTGGCGGGTTTCAGTCGCACTTTATAGCTGACGTAATAAATGGCGTAAAAAGCCGTGGCCGACAGCAGCGCCTCCAGCAGGTTCTCAACCGGCACCACTTCAACATTAAAGCGAAACACCAGCACGGAGGTCAGCGGGAAGCCGAAGTAAAAGGTCAGTAAGAACAGCAGCGTGAAAAACAGATGAAAGTTAAAACGGACGCGCTTAAACTCCCGCCAGGTCAGGGTCAGGATAAAAACCAGCGACAGCAAATAGACCACCAGCAGGCCGCCAAACTGCATAAGACTCATGACAACTCCCCTTCGCTGAGCTGTAACGCGGCCCGCCAGCCCGCCAGATAACCCGGCGCAAAAAAGGCGATAGCCTGTTTATCACAGCTCATCAGCTGACGACGTGCCTCGGCGATCACCGCAGGCGACAGCGTATCTTCACTGAACAATACCGGAAGCTGCTGCTCTGCCACATCACGCCAGAATGGATTTTTGCGGGTCAGGACAAACGGCACGTTGGCCTGAATCAGCAGGCAGAGTGTTCCCACCCCTTGCTGACGTTCAAACATAAAATAGCCGACATGGCAGCGCGCCAGCAGGGCTAAGTAATCATCAAACGCCAGGTTTTCACGCATCAGATTCACCTGCCCGTTTGGGAACAGCGCATCGGCAGCGGCCTGAATCTGGCTGATATAAGCCTCATTACCTGGCGGATAGCCCAAAGGGACCTCGATACGCACCTGCTCGCCAAACTGCGCGTGAATCGCTTTTAAACCTTCGATATGCCGGTTACTCGGATCGCCCGAGTTGCCCAGCAACAGCGTAAAAGGCTCCGACGGGACAGATTCAACGGCTGCGGCGGGCATTCTGGTGGGAAAATAGAGCAGTGAACCGGGTACGCGCCGATGGCGCTGCTGGTAGTGATGCAGGTCGCCACGGGTCGCAAAAACTTGTGCAACCCGTCCCTGCGCTATCCGGCGGACCAGATAGAACAGGCGGAACTTCAGGCTGCGCGAATCTTCATAAAGATCGGCACCCCAGACATGCCAGAAGAGCTGTGAACGACGCAGCTTACCGCTGAGTAACGCCAGCCAGATCCACGGGTTAAACTGTCCGTGGCAGAAAAAACGCTGCTGACGATTTCTGGCCCGCTGCAGTACCGCCTGCGCCAGCGCTTTCTTGCTGGTAAAGCACTCGATCTGCAACGCACTGAACGGCGCCAGGCTCTCGGGCTGCTGCGTCACCACCATAAAATGGCGTGGCGCAGCCGCAGGCTGCTCAACGCTGAGTACGTCGTTGAAAAAGCGCAGCACCGTAAGATTGTGGTGGGGAATGTCCGATCCCAAAACGTGAATTAAAGTCATTTTTTCCGGCAGTAAACAATAAAAGCGCCACAACACAGGGCAAAGTAAGCCATATAGGTAAACATATAGGCCTGCGCCGCACCCGTCGCGCCATGTAACGGGATCAACCAGCGTGAAAACAGGGTCAGCAACAGGAACTGGCTGATCTCAGTCAGAACATAAAAGCGCAGCGAGGCTTTGGCGATAACCAGATATCCGAAAACATAGGCGCCGACCTTAAAAACATCGCCGCACAGCTGCCAGACAAAGAGATCGCGCATCCCGCGAAACGCTTCAGAGAACAGCAGGCTGATGGCGAAATCGCGCAGTACCCAGACACCCAGGCTGGCAACCGCTACGGCGGGCAGGACAAAGCGCAGTGCACGGCCAATCTCGCGCGCGATGTCGCGTTTGTTATCCAGCCGCGCCAGCGTCGGCAGCAGCCAGACGCTAAACGTCGCGGTAATAAATTGCAGATAGGCATCGGAAATGCTGGTGACGCCCTGCCATAATCCGACCTGTGCCCAGCCCTGCTGCGCCGCCAGCAGATTACGCATCAGCACCCAGGCGACCGGCAGGGTCACGGCGGTGATCAGCGCCATCAGCGTATATTTTGCCAGATTACGGGCCAGCTCAGGATGCCATTGCGGTCGCAGCCAGCTAAGCGGCAGCGGCGCACGGCGTTTCAGCATCAGGAGTGCAGGCAGCAGCAGCAAAGCCGGCACCAGCGCCAGACCCGTTAGCGCGCCCTGATAGCCGCCCAGCCACCAGCAGAGCAGATAGCCTGCCACGCCAATCAGGCTGCCGAGAATCAGCGCCAGCGCATTACCGCGCGCGTCGCGATAGCCCTTCAGCAGCGCCAGGGTAAAGTTGGCCCAGGCGATGCCGAGCTGAAGAAAGGCCACCACACGGATGACGCCCTGATAGCGGTCGTGACCAAACAGCGCGATACTGATGGGTGCCGCCGCCAGCAGAAACAGCAGCGCCAGCACACCGGAAAAGCCCAGCACCATGGTTGATGCCGTGCCCACCATCGCCCGCAACTGTTCGGGCTGCTGCTGATACTGCGCCACATAGGTGGTAACGCCATTAAAGATGCCTGCGCCCGCCAGCACGCCCAGCACGGTGATCAACTGACGGAAGTTCCCCGCCTGGCCGACACCCTCGGGTCCGAAGCTGACCGCCAGCAGTTTGACGACCAGCAGGCCGGCCACAATTTTTACCAGCGTGGACGATGCGGTCCACACTGAGGCTCTGGCTAATGACATCAGGAAAAGAAGCTCAGCAGTGAGCTGATAACCGTGCTCTGATTGTTATCCGACAGGTTATAAAACAGCGGCAGACGCAGCAGGCGTTCACTTTCCCGCGTGGTAAAGCGATCGTCGCCGACAAACTGCGAGAACCGCTCACCGGCGGGCGAACTGTGCAGCGGAATATAGTGAAACACCGTCAGTATCTCGGCTTCTTTCATCCAGTTTATCAGCGCCTGACGATCGTCCTGATCGCGCAGTTTGATGTAGAACATGTGCGCATTGTGTTCACAGCTGGCGGGGATCACCGGCAGACTGATGCGTCCCTGAGCCGCCAGCGGCTGCAGCGCATCGTAATAACGCTGCCAGATGCGTAACCGCTGCTGGTTGATACCTTCAGCGGCTTCCAGCTGCGCCCAGAGATAGGCTGCCTGCAGATCGGCCATCAGATAGCTCGATCCCATATCGCGCCACGTGTATTTATCGACCTGACCCCGGAAGAACTGGCTGCGATTGGTGCCTTTTTCCCGCACGATCTCGGCGCGCTCGACCAGGCTGGCGTCGTTAATGAGCGTCGCGCCACCTTCGCCGCCGGCGGTGTAGTTCTTGGTTTCGTGGAAACTGAAGCAGCCAATATGACCGATGGTGCCGAGCGCACGACCTTTGTAGCGTGACATCACGCCCTGCGCCGCATCTTCAATCACAAACAGCTTATGCTTTGCCGCCAGCGCCATAATGGTGTCCATTTCACAGGCCACGCCTGCGTAATGGACCGGCACAATAGCGCGTGTTTTTTCAGTGATGGCCGCTTCGATCAGCGTTTCATCAATGTTCATGGTGTCCGGGCGCACATCGACAAACACAATGCGGGCGCCGCGCAGCACAAAGGCGTTGGCGGTAGAGACAAAGGTGTAGCTCGGCATAATCACTTCATCGCCGGGCTGCAGATCGATTAACAGCGCCGCCATCTCCAGCGAAGCGGTACAGGATGGGGTCAGCAGCACTTTTTTGCTGCCAAACCGCTGCTCCATCCACTGCTGACAGCGACGGGTAAATCCACCGTCGCCGCACAGCTTGCCGCTGTTCATCGCCGACTGCATATACTCAATTTCTGTGCCCACAATCGGGGGCGCATTAAATGGAATCATGACCTTTCCTGTAAAACCAGTACGCGGTGCTGTCGAGCCGGGCACCGCTGCGTAAATAGAGGCGCATCGCCGTGAGATTGCTGAGCTGGGTAGCAACCCGAAGCTGAGCCAGCTGTCGTACCCGCGCCCAGTCTGCCGCCGCCAGCATCAGTCGCTGACCCAGCCCCTGGCCCTGCGCGCCGGGCAGTACGCCCAGCAGGCCAATGCGGGCATCGCCATCCACCGCGCGCAGCGAAACAAATCCCTGCAGCTGACCCGCGGCATCGCTTGCCACCAGACACTGATCGTCAAACGCCCCGCGTACCGCATTTTCAATCCACTGCGCATAGAAGCGTCCGCTGGCGTCCGGCGCATACCAGGGCGCGCGAAAACGACTCTGGCTGAAGAGCTGTGAGGCAGCATCGCGCAGTAGCGGGATCTGGGCTTCGCGCGCAATGCGAATTCCCGCCTGCCGTTCAGTCTGTTTCAGCGCCAGCGTCAGATCTGCTTCGCCTTCTGCCAGCCGGAACTGATGCTGCTGCAGCGTATCAATCAGTGCCGTCTCGCTGGCAGCGACTTTTATCTGCATCAGCGCACAGGGATGACGCAGCGCCTGTTCCAGCGGAATGTCACCTTGCGGCTCCAGCCGCACGGTATCAACACCGAAGAATGCGCTCTCCCAGCTAAGGGGATTAATATTGACGTGGACGGGCATGTAATAAATCCAGCAGGTATTGGCCGTAGCCGGTTTTTGTCAGCGCTTCACCCGCGGCCCGCAACTGGTCATCACTCAGCCAGCTGTTACGCCAGGCAATCTCTTCCAGGCAGGCAATTTTAAAACCCTGACGTTTTTCCACCGTCTGCACAAACATGCTGGCTTCCACCAGACTGTCGTGCGTGCCGGTATCCAGCCAGGCAAAACCTCGTCCCAGCAGTTCGACCGTCAGCTCACCACGCTCCAGATACATCTGGTTAATGGCCGTGATTTCCAGCTCGCCCCGCGCTGAGGGTTTAACCTGTTTCGCGAATTCAATAACCTGATTGTCATAAAAATAGAGCCCGGTTACTGCCCAGCGCGATTTCGGCTGCTGTGGTTTCTCTTCAATCGAGATCGCCCTGAAGTTATCGTCAAACTCCACCACGCCGAAACGTTCCGGGTCCATGACCTGATAGCCGAACACCGTTGCGCCACGATTCTGTTCAACAACTTTCCGGAGCTTGGGGCTGAAGCCCTGGCCAAAATAGAGGTTATCACCCAGAACCAGGCAGCAATTATCCTCGCCGATAAAGGATTCGCCGATGATAAAGGCCTGCGCCAGCCCATCGGGACTTGGCTGCACCGCATAGCTAAGGCGTATCCCAAATTCACTGCCATCGCCCAGCAGCCGTTCAAACTGCGCCCGATCTTCCGGCGTGGTAATTAACAGGATGTCGCGAATACCCGCCAGCATCAGCACGGAGAGCGGATAGTAGATCATCGGTTTGTCGTAAACCGGCAGAAGTTGCTTTGATACTGCACGGGTTATCGGGTGTAACCGCGTGCCCGACCCTCCCGCTAAAATGATGCCTTTCATCGCTGCTCCTTACGCGGGTTTATTGCGATAAGCCAAGGCGTTCGCCCTGATAGCGGCCATCCAGAATAGCCTGCCACCAGGTGGGATTGGCCAGATACCATGCCACGGTTTTACGCATGCCGCTTTCAAAGGTTTCCTGCGGTACCCAGCCAAGTTCATGCGCGATTTTACTGGCATCAATGGCATAGCGCTGATCGTGACCGGGGCGGTCAGTGACATAGGTAATCAGGTCGCGGTAATGCGCCAGCCCGGCAGGTTTCTGCTCTGCGGCCAGCTCTTCAAGCAGGCTGCAGATAGTTTCAACCACCTCAATATTGCGTCGCTCGTTATGGCCGCCAATATTATAAGTTTCGCCTGGCTTGCCATGGCTGACCACCTGATAGAGTGCGCGGGCGTGATCTTCGACGTAGAGCCAGTCACGAATCTGCTGTCCGTTGCCGTAAACCGGCAAGGCTTTCCCGGCCAGCGCATTGATGATGGTCAGCGGGATCAGCTTCTCCGGGAAATGGCAGGGGCCGTAGTTATTTGAACAGTTGGTGACCAGCGTGGGCAGACCGTAAGTGCGCAGCCAGGCTCGCACTAAATGGTCGCTGCTGGCCTTGCTGGCGGCGTAAGGACTGCTTGGCGCATAGGGTGTGGTTTCGGTGAAGTAAGCCTGGCTGTCGTGCAGATCGCCAAAGACTTCATCTGTCGAGATATGGTGGAACAGAAAGGCGGTTTTGCGCGCGTCATCCAGGTTTTGCCAGTAAAAACGCGCGGCTTCCAGCAACTGATAAGTCCCGACAATATTGGTCTCGATAAAGGCTACCGGCCCGTCAATCGAGCGATCCACATGGCTTTCAGCCGCAAGATGCATCACACAGTCTGGCTGATGACGGGCAAACACCTGATCAAGTGCCGGGCGATCGCAGATATCGACCTGCTCAAAATGAAAGCGGGGCGAGTCGGCAACGCTGGCGAGTGACGCCAGATTTCCGGCGTAGCTGAGTTTATCGACCACCACCACCTGATGTTCGGTTTCTGCGATCAGAAAGCGCACCAGTGCAGAACCGATAAACCCGGCACCGCCCGTGATCAGAAAACGCCTCATCGCCACACACCTTTGGTGTCGACAATCCAGTTCTGCTGAACGCTGGCGCCATCAATGGCGCGGAAGGCGCGGTGATCGACCAGCATCACCAGAATATCGGCCTGTTCCAGCGCCTGCCCGGCAGAGACCAGCACGGCTTTGTCGGCAAGTGCGTCAGCAAGCTGCTCAATATGGGGTTCAACCACCCAGGTGGTGCCGCTGTGCCACTCTGCAATTTTCTGTGCCACGCCCACCGCCGGGCTTTCGCGCAGGTCGTCAATATTGGGTTTAAAGGCCAGGCCAAAGCAGGCGATGGTGATATCGCTGGCGCGCTTACCGGTCTGCGTCAGGCAGTCCGCCAGCGCGGTTTTCACCTGGTCCAGCACCCACTGAGGCTTGGCGTCATTGACCTCGCGCGCGGTGCGGATCAGGCGGGCTAATTCAGGATTCTGCGCCACGATGAACCAGGGATCGACGGCGATACAGTGACCGCCGACGCCTGGACCCGGCTGCAGAATGTTGACGCGCGGATGGCGATTCGCCAGCGCAATCAGCTCCCAGACGTTAATCCCCTGATCGGCACAAATCAGCGACAGCTCATTGGCAAAGGCGATATTCACGTCACGGAAGCTGTTTTCTGTCAGCTTACACATCTCGGCGGTTCGGGCGTTGGTTTCAACGCATTCGCCTTTTAAAAACAGCCGATAAAGCTCGCTGGCGCGGGCGGAACAGGCTGGCGTCATGCCGCCAATCACCCGGTCGTTGTTAATCAGCTCAACCATCACCTGACCAGGCAGCACGCGCTCCGGACAGTAGGCGACAAAAATATCGGGCGTATCACCGTGCTGAGGAAAGCGCAGGTCGGGACGCGCCGCCGCCAGCCAGTCGGCCATCTGTTCGGTGCTGCCCACCGGTGAGGTCGACTCCAGAATCACCAGGTCGCCCTTTTTCAGTACCGGCGCAATCGACTCCGCCGCGGCTTTCACAAAGCGCAGATCGGGCTGATGCTCATCTTTAAAAGGGGTTGGTACGGCGATAAGAAAAGCGTCGGCGGCTTCCGGCTGCGTGGTGGCGCGCAGATCGCCACGCGTAACGGCCGCATGCACCACCTGATCTAAATCGGGCTCCACAATATGGATCGCGCCACGATTGATGGTTTCAACGGCGCGCGCGTTGATATCCACGCCCACCACTTTTTTTCCCTTTGAGGCAAAAACGGCTGCCGTCGGCAGCCCAATGTATCCCAGTCCAATCACGGAGATGGTTTCAAAACTCATAATTCGGCTCGGTTATCTTTTAAGGCTTGTAAAATACGACCACAGGCTTTGCCATCGCCATACGGATTATGGGCGTGGCTCATCGCCTGCCAGGCAGCGTCGTCAGTCAGCAAGATGCTGACCTCCGCCACGATTCGGGCGATATCGGTCCCCACCAGTTTGACGGTGCCGGCGTCGACCGCTTCAGGCCGCTCGGTGGTGTCACGCATCACCAGCACCGGTTTACCCAGCGAAGGCGCTTCCTCCTGAATGCCACCGGAGTCAGTGAGGATGAGCCAGGCGCGGTTCATCAGCCAGACAAAAGGCAGATACTCCTGCGGTTCAATCAGAATGATATTCTCAATGCCGCTGAGAATCCGGTTTACCGGCTCGCTGACATTGGGATTAAGGTGCACCGGATAGACAATCTGCGCCTCGGGATGCTGGCGGGCAATCTGCGCCAGCGCGCTGCAGATACGTTCAAAGCCGCCACCAAAGCTTTCGCGACGATGTCCGGTGACCAGCACCAGTTTCTTATCCGGGTCGAGAAACGGATAGCGCGCCGCCAGTTGTGCATTCAGATTGCTGTCATCCAGCACCCTGTCGCGAACCCACAGCAGCGCATCAATGACCGTATTGCCGGTCACGATAATGCGCGCATCGGGCAGATTTTCCTGCAACAGATTCTGACGCGATCGGGAGGTGGGGGTGAAATGCAGATGGGCAAGATGACCGGTAAGTTTACGGTTACCCTCTTCCGGCCATGGCGAGGCGAGATCGCCGGTACGCAGACCGGCCTCCACATGCCCGACCGGAATCTGATGATAAAATGCCGCCAGGCTCGCCGCCAGTGTGGTGGTGGTGTCACCATGCACCAGCACGATGTCCGGTTTGAAGTCGAGCAGGACGGTTTTCATGCCCTCTAAAATGCGGCAGGTGATCTCGGTCAGCCCCTGCTCGGGACGCATAATATTGAGATCATAGTCCGGCTGCAGCTTGAACAGGCGCAGCACCTGATCGAGCATTTCGCGATGCTGTGCGGTGACGCACAGTCGCGATTCGAAAGCGGGATCCTGCGCCAGCGCCTGAACCAGCGGTGCCATTTTGATCGCTTCGGGACGAGTACCAAATACCGTCAGAACTTTCACACTGTTTCTCTCACTCATGCGTGTCTGACATCAGACGCGGACGACGTGCCAGCGCCACTCCCGCGCCTGTTAATGCCCCAATGGCACCCCACATAATCATCATGAACAGACGTCGCGGACTGTCACGTGATACCGGCTCTTCCGGCGTACGCAGATAACGGTAGGTCTGGAACTGGCTGTTCAGTTTTGGCCCGGTCTGCAGCGTGGTCAGCATTGCTCTGTTCTGATCATAGCTGATATCAAACTCCGGACCGGTAGCGCGCAGCGTATCCAGCTGTCCCTGTAAAACGGGCTGGCCCAGCAGGAACAGGTCGCTGTCTGCCAGATTTTCACCCGCTTCACGCGTCTGTTTCTCATTGATGCCCTGCTGGCTGGCGATCTTCAGCGCCTGCTCCAGCCGATGCTGCTGGCGCTGAAACACCGCATTAGCCACATCTTCCTGACGTTTCACCTGCGCCTGCAACTGGTCGGTACGCGCCCGCCAGGCACCTTTTAGCTCATCATTCAGATGACGCGCGGCGCGCTCACTGGCATAGGCGATGTACTGACGCAGCAGATTATTGGCGTCGCCAGCGGTTTCCGCTTTGAGTTTGACGTTATCGGGCAGGTTATGTGCCGCGTCAGCGGGCGTGAACAGGATATTGCCGATCATATCGTCGAGCAGCGCGGCATCATTATGCGCATTGCCGGTTTTACGACTCTTGTAATAATCCGTTTGCTGCCAGAACTCACGACGCGTATCCCAGGAGGCAAGCTGCATGGTGAACTCCTGATAAACCTGATCCATCACCGTAGGTGAAGGTGCGGCCAGGGTTAAGGCGTTGTTACGCACATCCAGATTGGTCAGGAATTGCTGCTGCGCATAGTAAGAACCCAGCATGTTCACCGTCGGACGATCGGTGATCGCCGTGGTGCTCCAGACCTGTTTCAGCAGCAGCGTGGCTAGCCAGGCGACCAGAGCAAACAGCAGCGCCAGCCCGATAATCCAGCGCTTGCCACGCCATAAACGGCAGCAAAAGCTGCGAATATCCAGTTCGTTGTCCACAACGTCAGAAGGCATGGCAGAGGTATCCTTTATCAGCTCTTTTCAGGGTAATTTGTTTTTTGCTTCGCGATGATGGCTCAGACGGCGCTTAATGCGGCGGACACGTCGCGCCACGCGCCATGCATGTTTGAGGCAGTAGCCGTAAACCATAAACGCGCCCAGGAATAGCAGCAGCATCACCCACTCCGGGATAAATGCCAGATATTCGCCCAGCACACCGATACCGGCGAGAATAGCCGCCGCAACGGTAATCAGCACAAAGGCCTGACGGGAGGTAAAGCCGGCACGCATAATCAGATGATGGATGTGCTGACGGTCAGCCGAGAACGGACTCATGCCTTTACGCAGGCGACGATACATAATCGCCACCATATCCATCAGAGGAATGGCAATAAGCCACAGTGCAGTAACGGGCGTGATGGGATGGCTCAGACCCTGCGTCGTTTCCAGCAGAATCCAGATAATGGTGAACCCGATCATGGTGCTGCCGGCATCGCCCATAAAGACTTTGAAGCGACGGCCAAGGAAGCCGAGGTTAAGCAGGATATAGGGCAGCGTGGCGGCAATCATCGCAAAACACCACATCGCGAGGCTGGTCTGGCCGTCGAAGTAGAGGATGATCCCCATGGCGGCAAAAGTGACCGAGGAGAGTCCGCCCAGCAGACCATCGATCCCATCCACCATATTAAAGGCGTTGATCGCGGCCCAGACGGCAAACAGCGTCAGCACATAGCCGAACGGCCCCACGATAAGCTCGAACGGGCCGACGATAAAGCCCAGGCTAAGCAGATAGAGTTTTGCGCCAAACATCATCACCAGCGCGACTATCGCCTGCACCACCGCGCGGATCTTGACGCTGATATCGAAACGGTCATCCAGTGCGCCAACCAGCACCAGAACACCGGCGCAGCCCAGATAGAGCAGCGCGTGAGGCAGATAGTAGTTGGTAATGGCAAACGTAAAGCAGATACCTGCGAACACAGAAATGCCGCCCACCAACGGAATCGCGCCATGATGGCGTTTACGTGAGTTAGGCTTATCAACTAAACCAATTTTTTTAGCTGCTTTTCGAGCAAAAAAGAGGAAAGCCAGGGAAAAGAGAAAAATTAAACCAAGCTCAGTACTCATAGTGAGTAAATTCACGTTAAACGCTCTCAGCTAACATCCCGCACAACAATACGCGAAAAAACGCGCCTATCGCTGTGTCGGATTCCGAATTCTGCATAAAGAGACAGACGAACGGTCAAAAGTTCGCCATCGCTACCACAGTCATTATAAATGCTCCTGCCAGTGTTCAATCCTATAGCTCACAAATGAAAAACGCCACGTTGAGACGTGGCGTGAGGTCGATTTTCTGCGCATCTGGACTAAAAAAGCCGAATCTGTGGTTCGGCCAGGCAGTATCGGATTAAGAACGCTTCATCATATCGAAGAATTCATCATTAGTTTTGGTCATCGCCAGCTTGTTGATGAGGAATTCCATTGCGTCGATTTCGCCCATCGGGTGAATAATCTTACGCAGGATCCACATCTTCTGCAGCTCTTCCTGAGAGGTGAGCAGCTCTTCTTTACGCGTACCAGAGCGGTTGTAATCAATCGCCGGGAAGACGCGTTTTTCAGCGATTTTACGGGCGAGATGCAGTTCCATGTTACCGGTACCTTTAAACTCTTCGTAAATCACTTCATCCATCTTCGAACCGGTATCAACCAGCGCGGTCGCGATGATGGTCAGGCTACCGCCCTCTTCCACGTTACGTGCAGCACCAAAGAAACGCTTTGGACGATGCAGGGCGTTGGCATCCACACCACCGGTCAGGACTTTACCTGAAGCAGGAACCACGGTGTTGTAAGCACGTGCCAGACGTGTAATAGAGTCGAGCAGGATGATGACATCTTTTTTGTGCTCAACCAGACGCTTGGCCTTTTCAATCACCATTTCCGCAACCTGAACGTGGCGTGAAGCTGGCTCATCGAAGGTTGAGGCGATAACTTCACCTTTCACCAGACGCTGCATCTCGGTGACTTCTTCCGGGCGCTCATCGATCAGCAGTACCATCAGGGTACAGTCCGGATAGTTGTGCGCCAGGCTCTGCGCGATGTTCTGCAGCAGCATGGTTTTACCGGCTTTCGGTGGTGCAACTATCAGACCACGCTGGCCACGACCAATTGGCGATGCCAGATCCAGTACGCGAGCGGTTAAATCTTCCGTTGAGCCATTACCCCGCTCCATACGCAGACGTTTATTTGCGTGCAGCGGCGTGAGGTTTTCGAACAGAATCTTATTACGCGCATTTTCCGGCTTGTCGTAGTTAACTTCGTTAACTTTCAGCAGCGCAAAATAACGTTCACCCTCTTTCGGTGGACGGATTTTGCCAGAGATGGTGTCACCAGTGCGGAGGTTGAAGCGGCGGATTTGACTAGGGGAAACGTAGATATCATCAGGGCCGGCGAGGTAGGAGCTGTCTCCGGAACGGAGGAATCCAAATCCATCCTGAAGGATCTCCAGCACGCCATCACCGAAGATGTCTTCGCCGCTTTTCGCGTGCTGCTTCAGGATTGAAAAGATAATGTCCTGCTTGCGCATACGAGCCTGGTTTTCCAGTCCCATATTTTCGCCGAGAGTAACCAGCTCAGCAACCGGCGTATTCTTTAATTCGGTAAGATTCATAGTGATGGGTTCTTAAACTCGGGGTAATACTCGGAATGTTTGTCGTGAATGGTATGGCAACTAATCCATGCCGTTAATGGCTCTTTTCGGCTCTTCCTGACGATCATCGTATGGAATGGCGATCGGTATGCAGGGAGATGTCCGAATGTGATGCCAGAGTTGGAGCTAACCGTAAGATTGCTGAACCGTTCTATCTTTATAAGGTACAGGGCGACAGGGTTCAACAAGGGAAAACTTTTAGATGCTAACTACAAGGTAAGTTCGTAATGCAGTGCTGGTAAATTAGCACGCCTGAAAGCGAACGTCCAGCAGCAGGAGATAAATTCACCACTGCCGGACATTCAGCCCTGAATTACGCCAGATTGGCGTTCAGGAACTCTTTCAGCTGGCCTTTAGACAGCGCGCCCACTTTGGTCGCGGCGACTTCGCCATTTTTAAACAGCAGCAGCGTCGGGATACCACGAATGCCATACTTCGGTGCCGTGCCTGGGTTATCATCAATATTCAGCTTAGCGATGGTCAGCTTGCCATCATACTCTTCTGCAACTTCATCAAGGATTGGCGCGATCATTTTGCAAGGACCGCACCATTCAGCCCAGAAATCTACCAGTGTAACGCCGTCGGCTTTCAGCACGTCGGTGTCGAAACTGTCATCAGTCAGATGAACGATTTTATCGCTGCTCATGTTTTACTCCACAAGATTATGCCTGGCGAATTGGCGTAAAATATACCAATGTTGGTTGACTTTATTTCATCGGATACGCTTTCGTAAAGCGATAGTAAGCTGATATTCTACCACACTATGAGCAAAACACACTTAACTGAACAGAAGTTTTCCGACTTCGCCCTGCACCCAAAAGTGGTGGAAGCCCTTGATACTAAAGGCTTTCAATACTGCACGCCGATTCAGGCGTTAGCTCTGCCTTTTACGCTTTCAGGGCGTGATGTTGCAGGCCAGGCGCAAACCGGTACCGGCAAAACGATGGCGTTTCTGACGTCAACGTTTCATCATCTTCTCTCTCATCCTGCGGCGGAAGGTCGTCAGGTTAACCAGCCACGGGCATTAATTCTTGCGCCGACGCGTGAACTTGCTGTGCAGATTCATGCAGATGCAGAACCCCTTACCGCCTCAACCGGCCTGAAACTGGGTCTCGCCTATGGCGGAGACGGTTATGACAAACAGCTTAAAGTGCTGGAGCAGGGCGTTGATATTCTGGTGGCTACCACCGGTCGCCTGATCGACTACGCGAAACAGAATCACGTCAACCTCGGTGCTATTCAGGTCATGGTGCTGGACGAAGCCGATCGTATGTTCGATCTGGGCTTTATTAAAGATATTCGCTGGCTGTTCCGTCGCATGCCGCCGGCGACTCAGCGTCTGAGCATGCTGTTCTCGGCGACCCTCTCCTACCGCGTCCGTGAACTGGCATTCGAGCACATGAACAGTGCTGAATATGTGGAAGTGGAACCGGAACAGAAAACCGGCCATCGCATTCAGGAAGAGCTTTTCTATCCGTCTAACGAAGAGAAAATGCGCCTGTTGCAGACCCTGCTGGAAGAAGAGTGGCCCGATCGCGCCATTATTTTCGCCAACACCAAGCACCGCTGTGAAGATATCTGGGGCCACCTGGCTGCCGATGGACATCGTGTCGGCCTGCTGACCGGCGACGTTGCTCAGAAGAAGCGCCTGCGCATTCTGGATGACTTCACCAAAGGTGATGTGGATATTCTGGTCGCCACTGACGTGGCTGCTCGCGGTCTGCACATCCCGGCTGTTACCCACGTCTTTAACTACGATCTGCCAGACGACTGTGAAGATTACGTTCACCGTATTGGCCGTACCGGTCGTGCAGGCGCCAGCGGTCATTCAATCAGCCTGGCCTGTGAAGAATACGCGCTGAATCTGCCTTCAATTGAAGAGTACATCGGCCACAGCATCCCGGTCAGCAAGTACAGCAGCGAGGCGTTGTTAACGGATTTACCGCCGCCTAAGCGTCTGCAACGCAGCCGTTCCGGCAATGGCCCACGTCGCGGAGGGAATAACGCCAATCGTCGCGGTGCTCCACGCAACAACAACCGTAAACGTTCAGGTTAAGGCCACCATGCTAAGCGCATCGTCACTTTATGCAGCGATTGATTTAGGGTCTAACAGCTTTCATATGTTGGTGGTGCGCGAGGTCTCTGGCAGTATCCAGACCGTTGCAAAAATTAAGCGCAAGGTTCGCCTTGCTGCCGGTCTGGATAAAAATAACCTGTTGTCAGCCGACGCGATGTCGCGGGGTTGGCAATGCCTCAGACTGTTCTCTGAACAACTGCAGGATATTCCCCCCGATCAGATTCGCGTGGTGGCGACCGCCACGCTGCGTCTGGCTGCCAATGCGCAGACCTTCCTCGACACCGCCCAACAGATCCTTGGCTGTACCATCAACGTCATCAGCGGTGAAGAAGAGGCGCGCCTGATTTATCAGGGCGTGGCCCACACTACTGGCGGTTCCGACCAGCGTTTAGTGGTCGATATCGGCGGCGGCAGCACCGAGCTGGCTACCGGCGATGGTTCGCACGCGTCGGTGTTGTTCAGTCTGTCGATGGGCTGTGTGACGTGGCTGGAGCGCTTCTTCAGCGATCGTCATCTGGCAAAGGAGAACTTTGACCAGGCCGAGCTGGCGGCACGTGAGATGATTCAGCCTATTGCAGCGCAACTGCGTGAGCAGGGCTGGCAGGCCTGCGTTGGTGCCTCTGGCACGGTTCAGGCGCTGCAGGAGATCATGGTGGCGCAGGGCATGGATGAGCGCATCACGCTGAATAAGCTGCAGCAACTGAAGCAGCGCGCCATTCAGTGCGGCAAACTGGAAGAGCTGGAAATCGAAGGGCTGACGCTGGAGCGGGCGCTGGTGTTCCCCAGCGGCCTGTCGATTCTGATCGCCATCTTCCAGGAGCTCAGTATCGATAGCATGACGCTGGCGGGCGGCGCACTGCGTGAAGGACTGGTCTACGGCATGCTGCATCTGCCCATTGACCGGGATATCCGAACCCGTACGCTGCATAACGTCCAGCGCCGTTTCAGCATTGATGTCGAGCAGGCGGATCGCGTGCGTCAGCTGGCGGAGAGCTTTTTCCGTCAGGTTTCCACGTTGTGGAAGCTGGATCAGCGCTGTCGTGAGTTGCTGCTCAGCGCCTGCGCGATCCACGAAATCGGCCTGAGCGTTGACTTCCGTCATGCGCCGCAGCATGCGGCGTATCTGGTGCGTCACCTCGATCTTCCTGGTTTCACACCGGCGCAGAAGAAGCTGCTGGCCTGTTTACTGCAAAACCAGAACGGCAGCATCGATCTGGCTTTGCTGACGCAGCAGAACGCCCTGCCGCCGCGGCTGGCGGAACGGATGTGCCGTCTGCTGCGGCTGGCGATTATTTTCTCCACCCGCCGTCGCGATGACACCCTGCCTGCGGTGCGGCTACAGGCAGACGATGATGCCCTGCATCTGACCTTGCCCGCGGGCTGGCTGGAGGCCCATCCGTTGCGCAGTGAGCTGCTGGAGCAGGAAAGCCATTATCAGTCTTACGTCCACTGGTTATTAACCCTGTCGTAATTGCCGTAGCGTGAGGCGAATCTCTTTCGCCTCCTGCACTGGTTTAACTCTTTTTCGCCTTATCCAGCATCGCTCTCAGACCGGCCACCCGGCTCTGACCAGTTTTCATCCGCTCCTCCGCACTGACCACTTTGCGCTCAGTTTCCCATTGCAGATCGTCCTGCGGCAGTTCCAGCAGAAAACGGCTCGGCTCCGGCCGGATTAATTCGCCATATTGCCGGCGTTCGCGACACAGGGTAAAGGTCAGCTCTTTCTGCGCCCGTGTGATCCCCACGTAGGCCAGGCGACGCTCCTCTTCGATATTATTTTCATCGATACTGCTCTGATGCGGTAACAGCCCCTCCTCCATGCCCACCAGGAACACATAGGGGAACTCCAGCCCTTTGGAGGCGTGCAGCGTCATCAGCTGCACCTGATCCAGCTCTTCATCGCTTTCACCGCGCTCCATCATGTCGCGCAGGGTAAAGCGCGTCACCACCTGCGCCAGCGTCATCGGCTCATCGATATCGCTGCCCTCAAGCATTTCGGTCATCCACTGAAACAGCGTGTTGACGTTCTTCATCCGCATCTCTGCGGCTTTCGGGCTGCCGGAGGTTTCGAACAGCCAGCTTTCGTAGTCGATGCCGCGAATCAAATCACGCACTGCGTTTACCGGCTCACGTTCGGTCAGCTGGATAATCTCATTCAGCCAGTGGGTGAACCGCTGCAGGTGCTCCAGACCGCGGCCACTCAGCGTCTGCCCCAGACCGACATCAAAACTGGCGTTAAACAGGCTCTTGCTGCGCAGGTTGGCCCACTCACCGAGCTTCTGCAGCGTAGCCGGGCCAATCTCACGGCGCGGTGTATTGACGATGCGCAGAAACGCGCTGTCATCCTCAGGATTGGTCAGCACGCGCAGATAGGCGAGCAGATCTTTGATCTCGGGCCGTGAGAAGAACGAGGTACCGCCAGAGATGCGATAAGGGATGCGGTTCTGCATCAGAAACTTTTCAAAGGTCCGGGACTGATGGTTACCACGATAAAGAATCGCGTAATCTTTGTACTGCGTCCGGTTGATAAAGTGATGCGCGATGAGCTCGCCAGTGACCCGCTCCGCTTCATGCTCTTCGCTGTTGGCAGTAAGCACCTTCAGCTCGCTGCCCTGCCCGAGCTCCGAAAAGAGCCGCTTCTCAAAGACGTGCGGGTTATTGGCAATCAGGATATTTGCCGCTTTCAGTATGCGCTGCGAAGAGCGGTAGTTCTGCTCCAGCTTCACCACCTCCAGCGCCGGGAAATCCTGATTCAGCAGCACCAGATTCTGCGGGCGTGCGCCGCGCCAGGAGTAGATAGACTGATCATCATCGCCCACCACCGTGAAGCGCGCCCGAGCGCCCACCAGCAGCTTAACCAGTTCATACTGGCTGGTGTTGGTATCCTGATACTCATCCACCAGCAGATAGCGGATACGCTGCTGCCAGCGTTCACGCACCTCCTGATTACGCTGCAGCAGCAGCGTCGGCAGCAGAATCAAATCGTCGAAATCGAGCACGTTGCACGACTTAAGATGCTGGCTGTAGAGGGCGTAGCAGTGAGCAAAAATATTATCCTGCTGCGATCGCGCCAGCGCGGCGGCGCCCTGCGGATCGATCAGATCATTTTTCCAGTTCGAGATGGTGGAGATGAGCTGCTGTAGCAGCGTCTTATCCTCTTCCAGCCACTCTTTTGTCAGCTCTTTCAGCAGGGCGAGCTGATCCTGATCGTCGAACAGCGAGAAGTTTGACTTCATGCCCAGCGCCGCGGTTTCGCGTTTGATGATCTCCAGCCCCAGCGTATGGAAGGTGGAGATGAGCAGACCGCGCGCCTCTTTGCGGCCCAGCGTCTGCGCCACACGCTCTTTCATTTCGCGCGAGGCTTTATTGGTAAAGGTCACCGCGGCGATGTGGCGCGCCTGATAGCCGCATTCACGGATCAGATGGGCGATTTTATTGGTAATCACGCGGGTTTTGCCCGATCCCGCGCCCGCCAGCACCAGACAGGGACCGGTAACAAATTCGACGGCACGTTGTTGGCTGGGGTTTAAACGCATAGGAGAAATCGCCTGATTGAATCAAAAGAAAGGGGTTTATACTGGGAGGCAATTATACACAACCGAGATACCAACATGGCGAAAACCGCGGCGGCTTTACACATCCTCGTCAAAGAGGAAGCGCTGGCAAAAGAGATACTGGCAAAACTGGCGAAGGGTGGCAATTTCCAGCAGCTGGCAAAGAAGCACTCAACCTGTCCTTCCGGCCGGAATGGCGGCGATCTGGGCGAGTTCCGGCAGGGACAGATGGTGCCGGCCTTTGATAAAGCGGTCTTTACCTGCCCGCTGCTGACGCCTTACGGGCCGGTAAAGACCGGCTTTGGTTATCACATTATTAAAGTGCTCTATCGCAACTAGTTACTTCTTCTGCTTCATCTGCTGCAGGACGGTGCTGCACTGGTTGTCTTCGTTATCACTTGGAGAGATCAGTGCCAGCAGCGCCGCCGCCGGGCCGACTACTGCGCCCAGTGCCACTGCAGCAGCACCACGTGCCAGCAGTGGCCCCGTTTTCACGCCCGCATCAGGATTTTTAAAGGTGCCACGCACGTAGAGCGGGGAGCGCAGCGTTACGATGCGGACGCCCTTACTCTCCGGATTCACCGACAGATCCAGCCGCTCACTGGCGAAGTTCGCGTTGCCTGACACGTTGATAATCGCGTTCTCGGTATCAAACACAAACAGGTTAGGCGTCGCCACACCGTTCTGCAGTTTGAGATCGGTGGCGGCGCAGTTGATGCGCACCTGGTCATCGCCAAACAGTTTGCCCACCACGTAGTTACCGACGTTGAGTCCGGCAATTTCCATCAGGCTGCGGCTGATCAGACCATCATTCATCAGCAGCTTAAGTTGCCCGTTGCTGGTCGCCAGCAGATCGGCTACGGAGTTACCGGTGCCGGTAAAGCTGGCATCGCCATTGAGCTGGCCACGGCTGTTCTTCATCGCCTCCACATTCGGGAAGAGCTGACGCAGCTGCAGCTTACGGACATGAAGATCAACTCGACCACGCATCGGCGAGTGATCGCCCTCCAGCCGGATAGTGCTGTTGAGATTGCCGCCCGCCACACCAAAGCGCAGCGGGTCCAGCAGCAGATCACCGTTTTTGAGCTGTAAATGGGTATAGAGATCGCTTAACGGCAGTGAATTGCTGTGTTCGATCCGTTTGCCGCTGAACTTCACGTCGGCATCCATCACGTCCCAGTTTTTGGTTTCGAATTTATCGTGTGGCAGCACGCGGTCTGCGGGCTGATTCGATTTCTCCCCGCGCCGGGCTTTGGCCTGAGCCGTTTTTTCACTACCTTTGCCAGAGTCGACCCCAATCAGCGGCCCCAGATCGGCCATGCGCAGTTGCTCAGAGGTCAGCTCGCCGCTGAGTGTCGGGCGGGGTTTAACCTGACTGTAGATCAGCGACCCATGAATATCGCTGTCGCCAATATGTCCGTTAAATTTCTCATAGCGGTAGACCGCACCCTTTTCGCCGCTGAATTTAGCAATCAGATGGCCGTCGGTTTCATAAGGTGGCGTGTCAGGCAGCAGGACGCCGGTCAGGCCATAGAGATTGGCCAGCGTATCGCCCGAGAAACGCAGTCGCACGTTAAGCCCGCCGAGGTTCATCGGATCCTGCAGACCGCCGGTCACCTGAACGCGGGTGCTGCCGTTGCGCAGATCGGCCTGAATCGGGAACGGGGTGTTCTGACTGCGCAGTGACAGCATGCCGCCAATCTTACCGTCGCCGCTGAGTGACTCATTGTTATAAGTGCCCTTCGCCTGCCAGCCAAAGACGAAGTCGCCTGCGCCCTTCTGCTGGTCATTGCCTCCGGCAATCTGCGTATACGGCACCGGTTTACCCAGCGGATTAACCTGCACCGTGACATCTGCGCGGTTAATGGCGTCGCGATAACGAATCTGGCCCTGATCGAACAGAATATTATCCAGACGGAATGACCAGGCCGATGGCGCAGCACTCTTCTCATCCTTGCCGCTATCGGCAAGGGTAAAGGTCCAGTTGTTCTTTTTATCCGCGGTCTGGATCAGACGCGCATCCGGCCGCTGCAATTTAATCCACGGGATGAACAGTTCTTTGTGCAGCAGCGACAGCGGTGACAATGTGGCATCGACCCGCTGCAGATGTACCATGGTGACGTCAGCAATGTCAGGCGGATTCCCCAGCATGATATCTTCCGCATGGATCTGCGGCCACGGCACCCAGCGCCGCCAGCCTGCTTCGTCGCGATTTCGTGCCCAGTCGATACCCAGATCCCCGCGTATCGCAAAGGGGCGGTTTAACTCGGTTGAAACTTTTTGATTGATGGTGGGCTTCAGGCGATTCCAGTCAAAGGTCGCGATGACGACGATAATCACCACGATCAACAACACCAGAATTCCTGCTACCCAGCTGACTATTTTCCCGGTACGCGACATTACGCTTTCTCCTTGCACATTCACGGTCTGCGTTAAAGATAGTCGAGACCGCGGGCAACAGCATCAGGGAAGCGGGATAGTAAGATGATTCAATTCAGAAAAAGGGGTTTCTCAGCCATTTCGTTAGCATAAGCGGTAAAAAAAGCCGACATTCCCGGCGTTTATCCCCGAGACCGGGACTAATGGCCACCTTAAAAGGTAAATTAAAACACCGTTTTAAAACCATTGACGTCTGCCATACCAGACGCGAGACTAAGGCGATATTTCACTACAGGTCTGAAACCATGACGCAGAAAAAAATCGCCATCATCGGCGAATGCATGATTGAGCTGTCCGAAAAGGGTGAGAACATTAAACGTGGCTTTGGCGGCGATACGCTCAATACGGCCGTTTATCTCGCCCGCCAGGTTGATGAGCAGCAGTTACGGGTCGATTATGTCACTGCGCTGGGTACGGATTCGTTCAGCGATCAAATGATCGCGGCCTGGCAGCAGGAGAAGGTCAATACCGACCTGATTCAGCGGCTCGATAATAAAATGCCGGGCCTGTATTTCATTGAAACCGATGCCGACGGTGAGCGCACCTTCTGGTACTGGCGCAGTGATGCCGCCGCGCGTTACTGGCTCGACAGTCCGCAATCAGCAGAGATAGCTGAACAGCTGTCGCACTACGATTATCTCTATCTTAGCGGCATCAGCCTGGCGATTCTGCCGCCTGCCAGTCGTGAAAAGCTGATGGTGCTGCTGGCGCGCTGCCGGGCTAATGGCGGCAAGGTGATTTTCGATAACAACTACCGCCCGCGTTTATGGGCCGATCGGGCCAGCACGCAGGCCGCTTATCGCGCCATGCTCAACTGCACCGATATCGCCTTCCTGACACTGGATGATGAACATCTGCTCTGGGGCGAAGAGCCGCTGGATGACGTTATCGCGCGTACCCGTCAGGCGGGTGCCAGCGAAATCGTGATTAAGCGCGGTGCAGACTCCTGCCTGGTGGTCACCGGCGACGCACCGCTGATTGATGTGCCTGCGGTACGTCTGGCGAAAAAGAAAGTGATCGATACCACCGCAGCCGGTGATTCGTTCAGTGCCGGTTATCTGGCTCGCCGTCTGACCGGCGCCTCTGCAGAGGTCGCCGCGCAGCGCGGACACCTGACTGCCAGCACCGTGATTCAGCATCGCGGCGCGATTATTCCGGCAGAGGCGATGCCTGACTGACAGAGCGCTAGCCAGCGTCGTTGATACAGGCACTGATCGTGCCGATGCCAGAAAATGCGCCCGAGGGCGCATTTTTTTAGGCTGCTGGTAACGTCTGGCTGCGTGACTGTAACCGATGCTATCCGTTCCCAGATGAGACTGGCACGTTAGCCCCTGCAGCGTGGCGGTGTGATCCTGACGCTAAAATCATTATGTCGCCTTAAGAACGCACAGCGTGATATCCGGTAAATTGCGGCTAATAAAGCGGGCCGTGCCAGCTATTTACCTTAAGCGGAAAAATTGTGGTTAATAACAGATCCCCTGCGGTCTCCCCCTTCAATCTCTCTTATAATTTATTGATTAAAATTAATAAGTTAAACAAACAGATCCACCACCAGGCATAGTCCGAATCTGGTCAGATCCCCCCTTTTCGGATGGACGACTGCCTGAAAAAAGACCATCTTTTAATCAAAAGACAGCAGGACGCTGTTCTCTCCGGCCGCGAACAAAACAATTAAAATATTCCCCGCATCAGGATCTATTTATGCACACAGAAATTATTAATATCTGGCCACACGGTGATGCGCCAGGCGCCAGCGATTCGCGCGCACAGCCGCAGATTGTCGACATGGCAAAAGAGTATGAGCCTTACGATCGGGCCGCTACCGGCGTGCGTTGCCCGGAGATGGCGATCTGGCATCCGGTCGAATCAAACGGGATTACCCTGCTGGTCGCACCGGGCGGTGGCTATCAGCGCGTGATGATCGATCGTGAAGGCAGCGCCCTGGCGACATTCTTTACCTCAATGGGTTACACCCTGGCGGTGATGACTTATCGCCTGCCCTATGATGGACATCACGAAGGCCCCGACGCGCCGCTGGCCGATGCTCAGCGCGCGGTACGCGTCCTGCGTGAACGGGCGCAGCGCGGCCTGAATGGTAAATATATCGTCATGATGGGCTTTTCGGCGGGTGGCCACGTGGCTGCCAGTCTGGGTACGCGTTTCGCAGAGAAACTCTATCCGGTGCAGGATGGCGCAGAAAACTTCTCGCCGCGTCCGGATGCGATGGTCCTGGTCTATCCGGTAATCAGCATGCGGGACGGCATCGCCCATGAAGGAGCCAGAACCCGCCTGCTGGGTGCCTGGCCCGATCAGAAAACCATTGACGCTTATTCAATGGAAACCCGGGTTCATCCGCTGGTGCCGCCAACGCTGTTGATCCACGCAGCCGACGATGATGATGTATCAGTGAATCACAGCATGGCGTTTTTTGGCGCGCTGCGTGAGCATAAGGTCCCGGCAGAGGTGCATTTCTATCAGAAAGGCGGACACGGATTTGGTATCCGCGGCGTGGCAGATTTGCCCCTCGCCAGCTGGCCGATGTTAGTGACCGAGTGGCTCAGGGCAAAAACCTGACTTTATGCGGCTGGCGGAACGTCTTTGACGTTGCTATCCGGCGGACTGGCTTCATTGCTGGTCGCCGGTGCCGCTGGTGGTGCCATCACTTTGTCCCAGTTGTTTTGCAGGCTCTTCACGTTGGTTTCCGCTTCGCCTTCCGGCTGAATCAGTACCATCATCAGTTCCTGCGTCAGCTGCTGACGCAGCTCCTGGTTTAACTGTTCGCGGGTCAGGCCGGCCAGGAAAGTCTGACGCAGCTTCTGATACTGCTCAGGTGCGATATCGACTACGGCGTTCTGCTGGGAGCGCAGGCGCTGGCTCATCAGCACATCCGTATCGGTGCGGGCATAGGTGGTAAACAGCTTGTTCAGCTCCAGCAGCTTCTGCGCCATCAGCGCATCGAACTCTTCCTGCGGCAAGCCTTTGTCACGCACGTTTGCCAGCTCACGCGCCACCAGATTCATATTCTGCGCCAGATTTTCGTTGCGTCCATCCAGGTTGATGGAGCACTGCGCACGCTGATAGAGCACACGGCAATCAAATCCCACCTGTATGCCCTGTGCCTTGCTGTCACTGAGCGCACGCTGGACATGCCAGAACAGCGCTTCACGTGCCAGATCGCCCTGCCAGTAACGCTGCAGATTCTGGGAGTCACGAATCGGTTGCCACGGCGTATCCCACACCAGCGAGAGACGATCCTGCGTCATGTTGCTGCTGACCAGATTTACCGGCTCGTGCGGCAGCGGCGACAGGGTGGGCAGTGGCGCAGGCGTTTCACGTTTACCGGTTAACGCCGAGAAGGTTTTATTGATCTGCTCAGAGAGGTTGCGGCTGTCAACATTCCCTACCACGTAGAGCGTCATCGCATCCGGGGTGTACCACTGATGATAAAAATCATTGAGCTGGGTTAAATCAACCGGCGCGCGTGGTTGCGCTGCGGGGTCATGCGCCAGCAGCGCGGAGCCTTTCAGGCGGTAGCGCCACCAGACATCCTGGGTATCTTTCGGCCAGGTCGCCACCGGATCCGATGCCGCCAGCGCGGTATTAACCACCTGTTCGGTGATGGCCATATTGCCCGCCGTGGCCGCCAGCCAGTTCAGCGCTTCTTTCAGCAACTCGGGGCGGTTATTCGGCAGGCTCAGATTATATTGGGTGGAATCATAGGAGGTGATCACAGGTGGCAGCGGATGCTGAGGATCCATCGCCTGTTGCCATAGCGCGCGCTGCTGATGGTTATCAAGCGCGGTGTTGTGCACCATCGCCAGACGCGGCAGCAGATGACTGAAGCCGGCCTGTTGCGCACTCTCCACCAGCGAGCCGGTATTCACCACCAGCCGCAGTTCAATACGGTCACTGGGGCGTTGCGGTGTGGCCAGTAACTGCCAGTTAAATCCATTATCCAGCTTGCCTTCCTGCCAGGCCGGATCCGGTTGCAGCGTTTCTGCCTGGAGACCAAAGCTGCTTGCCAGCACTAATCCACCAACCAAAAGCCGAATTCTGGTGCCCTGCATGTGAACCCCTACTCAAATAATTCAAATATCGTTATCACTGGCGCATATTGCCGCTGTTATTAACGAATCGGCTGGCGCCGAATCGCGCTGTTATCCAACAACAAAGTGTTTGACCACAGGAAGCTCAGGATGTCGCGTAACGAAGTGAAAAACGTCAAAAAAAACAAGTGGGGTTTATTATGCAAATGCCCGCTGTCAGGGCAAGCGACAGCGGGCATTTGTGGGGATTTAAGTGAAATTCAATGATTAAATTGAAGATTCAGACGCTTTATTCTCCTTATTCCGGCCTGCCAGCGTGTCGGTCAGCTGTTTATGATCCAGCTGATCGACCCACTTCGCCACCACCACGGTCGCCACACCGTTACCGATCAGATTGGTCAGCGCACGGGCTTCGGACATAAAGCGGTCGATACCGAGAATGAGCGCCAGACCCGCCACCGGCAGATGTCCCACCGCAGAGAGCGTCGCCGCCAGCACGATAAATCCGCTCCCGGTTACCCCCGCCGCGCCTTTGGAGGAGAGCAACAGCACCACCAGCAGCGTAATCTGATGGAAAATATCCATGTGCGCATTGGTCGCCTGAGCGATAAATACTGCCGCCATGGTCAGGTAAATCGAGGTGCCGTCCAGGTTAAAGGAGTAACCGGTGGGGATCACCAGCCCTACCACCGATTTCTTGCAGCCCAGCTTCTCCATCTTATCCAGCATGCGCGGCAGCGCAGACTCGGAAGAGGAAGTACCCAGCACAATCAGCAGCTCTTCTTTGATATAGGCGATGAACTTAAAGATGCTGAATCCGGCGAACAGGCGTGCAATCAGCCCCAGCACGATCACCACAAACAGAATACAGGTGATGTAGAAGCAGATAATCAGCTGGCCGAGCTGCACCAGTGAGCCCACGCCATACTTGCCGATAGTGAACGCCATCGCGCCAAATGCCCCTATCGGTGCCAGACGCATGATCATGTTGATGATGCCGAAAATCACTTTTGAGAAGCTTTCAATCACGTTGAAAATCAGCGTGCCAGTGTTACCCAGACGATGCAGGGCAAAACCAAACAGAATGGCAAACAGCAGCACCTGTAGAATATTGCCGCTGGCAAAGGCGCCAATCACGCTGTTGGGGATGACATCCAGCAGGAAAGCAACGATGCCCTGCTGTTCTGCCTGTTGCGCATAAATCGCCACGGCTTTGGCATCCAGCGTGGCAGGATCAACGTTCATCCCGGCACCTGGCTGCACCACGTTCACCACGATCAGGCCGATAATCAGCGCGATGGTGCTGACAATTTCAAAATAGAGCAGTGCAACCGCGCCGGTCCGTCCTACCGCTTTCATGCTTTCCATGCCAGCGATGCCGGTCACCACGGTACAGAAAATCACCGGGGCGATAATCATCTTGATTAACTTAACAAAGCCATCTCCCAGCGGCTTCATCTGGGTCCCTAACTCCGGGTAAAAATGGCCTAACAAAACGCCGATGCCAATCGCCATCAGCACCTGGAAATAAAGGCTTTTAAAAAGTGAGGTTTTCATAAACAGGTGTCCACTAACGCCGTGAGGTGATGTTGTCGGATTCGTTATTGTGACTGGCGGGCAACAGAGGTGGCGCCTGACAGTAACCCGAAAATAACACTCTGTTTACGTGATTAATACAGGGTGACAAACGCCCAGGAAACCCGGGGATCGTAATTCTGAACTGAAACGCTTCAGCAAGGGGTTTTGTAACTAAAATTCTCGCAAAATCAATGAATCAGGCAATTATTGCGGTAGTGAGGAGTTTACGATCCATGCCTGATTGAATCGGGTCAGAGGCAGCGCTTCAGCATACAGATAGCCCTGTCCGATAGAGATGCCGCGCGCCAGCAGCCAGTCACGTTGTTCTGCTGTCTCCACGCCTTCGGCAATCACCTCCAGATGGATAATCTCGGCGATGGCCGCCACGATGCAGACCATGGTGTCGTCATGCGGCAGCGCCGCCACGAAGCTGCGATCCATCTTTAGCTTGTTAACCGGCAACGCTTTCAGCTGATGGAGGTAGTTAAGGTTGGAGTAGCCCATGCCGAAATCGTCCAGAGCCACGGCCACGCCAGTCTGCTGCAACATCCGCAGCATCGATATCGCCTGTTCAGCATCATCAAGCTGAGCCGTCTCTGTCACTTCCAGCACGAAGGTGCCAGGTGCGATGCGGTGGCGCGTCAGCAGGGATTGCAGATGAGAGACCACGCCCGTGTCACGCAGTTGCACAGCGGAAATATTCACACTCAGCGGCAGCATAATGCCCTGTCGCTGCCAGCCTGCCAGAATGCGGCACGCCTCTTCAAACACCCAGCGGCCAATCGCGCTAATCACACCAATCTCTTCGGCACTGGCAATAAACTCTTCGGTCAGACCGTAGCTGCCGTCGGGCTGGCGCATACGCAGCAGCGCTTCCGCGCCGACTAACGTGCCGGTGCGCATATCGACCTGCGGTTGCAGATAGAGGGCGAACTGCTCATTGTGCAACCCCTGCAGAATGTCATGCTCCTGGGTCAGACGTTTTTGCGCGCGCTCGGTTAACGCGGCGTCAAAGAACAGGATCTGATTTTTGCCCTGATGACGGGCCGACATCATCGCTGAGGTCGCGCGGCCAAGCAGATCACTGGCGCTCAGCGGCTGATCATCGCGCAGCGCCAGACCAATGCTGACGTTAGGACGCAGCTGCAGCTGATAAAGGTTGACCGGCTGATTAAGGCGAATCATCAGGTTACGGGCCAGACGCAGGGCGCGGAACGGATTACTGGCGCGCTTCATTAACAGAACAAAGTCGCTGGTCCCGGTCTGCGCCAGCAGAGTATGGTCATCCAGCGTATTACGGATCTTCTCCACCAGCGTCAGCATCAGCGTATCGCGCTGCTCATCGCTCAATACGCCGTTGGCTTCCTGCAGGGTTTCAATGCGGATCACCATCAGCCCCAGCGGCTGTTCCGGGCTGCTCATGAACTGCTCGACCAGCGCCAGAAACAGGGTACGGTTGGGCAGATCGGTCACGGGAAAATGGGTGGTCAGCCGGCTCATCTCATCATGTATCGACTCCAGCACCTGCTGATTGCGGTTGTAGCTGCGGATCAGCATGCCGATTTCATCATCGCGGTGGCTCTGCGGCAGTGACAGCTTATGCGTCAGAATCGACTGCGGCGGCAGCTCCTGCAGCTCCCGCGAGAGATTGCGCAGCGGATGCACCACCAGCCGGTTGATACACCAGCTGATCGCCACTGACAGGATCAGTGCCAGCAGCAGATAGGTGATAATCATGGTCGAGAGCGTGCTGAGAATAAACTGGTAGACGCGCGTCGAGTTAGCCTGCAGCACCAGATAGGCCAGCGGTTTCGGCATCCCGGTATTTTCCACTGAGTAGAGCGGCAGGGTAATCTGCACCGGCAGCTCAAACAGTCGCGCCACCAGACGCGGCACCGGTTTCTCCGTTTCGAAGTCGGCATGCAGAGCCTGAAACGCATTCGGCAGCACCACATCGGCGCGCGATAAAATACCGGCAGGTTTCAGTGAATGGAGAATGCGTTCGGCCTGAGAAATATCGGCGCGCAGTACCGCTTCCGACAGCGGCTGGCGGACGGTGTGTGCGATATTCTCCATCTGCTGGGCGTAGTCAATCCTGCGCTGCTGCACAAAATGAAACAGTTGGATGACGATAAAGATGCTGATGGTGATAACCGCAACCAGCGAAACTGTCGCCATCTGCTTTATCGTAAGTGACCGGCTTACGCGCAAAAATATTCTCCTGACGATGAAAAAAGCCCAGATAGCAGACAGTACAATGCCCGCCAGTATATCCCATAAACTGACTTTTTTACCGTCTGAAAAGTCCGGCTTTTTCCCGGTCGGGATTATTTAAAATCTGCGTAAGGGGTCAGCGGCTGTGGTGGCATATCCAGATCCCCTTCCCAGCCAGCGGCAGAGTAACGCACGTAGATAAGCCCGTGACTTGGGGTATAGTCTTTCGCCTGTTGAATATCGACGCCCACCCCGATAAACCAGTCGGGCGTGATACGACGTTCAACCACGCCCTGCAGCGTATACCCCGTGCCGCTGCCGGTGCTGCTGGCGGAAACGGGATTGCTGGCCAGGGTAAAGCCGGGATTGACCGGATAGCGCTGCTGCGCATCGGTTTTCGAATGTGACCAGGAAACCGAGCCGCCCAGGTCGAACGACCAGTTTTCTGTCCGCTGTCGCCAGGTGACCGGCACGGAAAAGGAGAGATACTGCTGCGGACTGTAGTAGCCGCCCTGCCCGAAGGTGTAATCGCTGAGATCCTTCTGATAGTGCCAGAGCATACTGTTAAGCCCGACGGTGGCCCGGCGATTATCGCTATTAATGAGCTTGTAGTAGTAGCCGGCCATTAAGCGCTCGCGACTATTATCCGCAACGTTTTTACCGGTGATCTGATGCGCGCTGATGTCGCCCCAGACACCGTGTGCGCCGCCCTGATCGTAACTCAGCCCGATGCTGCCACCCGTTGCCACTACGCCGCCCCAGCTTTTTCCACCGTTGGCTGATGGATCGCGCGCGCCCGCATAGGAAAGCAGCGAACTGGCGATCGGCCGTCGCGAGGCGGTCAGCGTCACGCCAAGATCCCTGACGTCAGTTTTCCAGCTCAGGCCGCCGGTCCAGTTGGTCACCTCAAAGCCCAGCGGCGTGGTACCCAGATCCGCTGACCAGCGATCATTATGCCAGCCGACGCCCAGCGCAGTGCCCTCGGCGCGCTGACTGGCATCGCGGCTGCATCCGCCGGAACTGGCGTCGTCGCAGCTACCAAACTGCTCGTCGAAGCTGCCGTTGCGGGTGGTAAAACTCCCTGCCGAGACGTCCACCCGGTCGAGACGGAAAAAGCCGCGTCCGTCGGCAAACGGACTTTCCGCCTGCAGCATGGTGGTATGGGCAGTAAAGTCGGAGACCCCAGCCGTACCCTTATTGCGCGAATAGTCCTGCTGCACCGTCAGCGTGGTCTCACGCTGACGATAGAGATCTGCGGTGTCGCTGCGAATACTGCGCTTCAGCCAGTCATCCTTTTCCTGAGAGCGTGTCGCGCGGCTGATACTTTCGCCGCTGCCGATACCGCTGGCCGTCATCGCCTGACGATAATCCGCCAGCGCGATCTCTGGCTGCTGCTGTGCGCGCTCCAGCCGTGCCGCATCACGAAACACCAGTGCCTTATCCTGCGAAGGCGCCAGTGACGCAGCGCGCTGCTTCAGGCTGGCAAAGCGCACGGCAGCCTGCGTGGTTTCGCCCACCGCCTGCCATGCCAGCGCGGCGCGGCGATCGGCATTAAGAGTGTTGGGCTGGGCTGGCTGCTGCTCAAGTGCCTGCCGTGCTTCGCTGTTGCGCTGGAGGGCAACCAGCGCTTCGATTCGTCCCAGCGCTGCGTCGCTGCTGTCAGCTTCACCTGACAGCACCTGCTGATAGATCTCCAGTGCCTGCTGCGCATCCCCGCGAGCCAGCGCCCAGTCGGCCAGCGTCAGGTCGCGTCGGCTGGAAACCGGCTGCTGGTAAAGCAGCGTCACCGCTGCCCGCTCCTGCCCTGCCGCACGAAGCGCTTCGGCGCTGGCAAAAATTTTATCCTGCCCGAGCCGGTCAGCCAGCTCATGCATATTGCTGTTCCACTGCGTTTCAGGCAGGCGATGCAGCGTTGCCAGTGCGGCGTCATCATTATCCCGGCTGGAAAGGTAGAGCGCGGCGGCGTAGAGCGCGGTCGCATCTCCGGGATGCTGCTGTTGCAGCGTCGCGATCTGCGCATCCGCCTGTTGGATGGCCCCACCGTCGCGTAGCGCGCTCGCCAGCCGATAACTGAGCCAGACGTCATCCGGCTGCAGCGCCAGCGCCGCCCGATACTTCTCTGCCGCCTGCGGCCATTTATTCTGCCGGGCGAGCGCATCGGCCTCGGCGCGCAGGCTGTCACTGCGCAACGCGCGCAACGTTCCCGCCATCTCGCGCTGCTGACCGGCGGGTAGCGTACTGATAAACTGCATTACGCGGGCAGGCGACTCGGCCTGATAAAGCCCGGCCAGGCGACGCACGGTGGTGGTGTTGGTCGCGTCCAGCCTTAGCGCATGCTGCCAGAATAGTTCGGCACCTGCCGCATCTTTGCGCGCCATCGCCACATCGCCCAGGCCAATCAGGGCATAGCTGTCGGTGCTATCAATTTTCTGTGCGGCGTGATAAGCGCGTTCGGCCCCCTCAACGTCATGCTGCGCCAGCGCCTTATCGCCCTGTTCGACCGCCAGCCAGTAACGGTTAGTCTGCAGCAGTGACTGCCATTTGCCGATCAGCGTACTCTGCTTGCCCGCCTCAACGGCGCGTTCCAGCCAGAGCACCGCCGTGTCACGATGGCCGGCGCGTGCCTGAGTCTGCCCCATTGCACCCATCAGTTCGGCGTCGTTGGGGTTATCCTTCAGTGCCCGGCTAAGCGCTGCCATCGCATTATTCACATCGCCCGCCTCGACCAGCGCCAGGCCACGCATCCGCTCGCGATAGGCGGGATCGGCGAGCTGCGCCTGCTGCTTCGCCAGCACTTCCGCGCCCTGCTGGTGCGCGTCGCCGTCGGTAAAAACAGCCAGATAATCCTTTAACTGCGCCACGCTGCTGTCGCTGACCGGCTGATCGTTGATCTGCTGCAGCCAGAGATCGGCGGCGGCGGCGCGTCCGCCGTTGCTGTTTGCCAGCTTTTTCAACTGCGCTATCGCCTGCTCCGGCTGCTGTTGATCAAATGCCATGCGTGCAATTTGCAGCTCAACCCCGATATTGCCCGGGTAGCGCTGCTCCAGCGCCTGCAGCTGCTGGTAAGCGACGCTCTCCTGACCGGGAGTGCGTGCCAGCAGCCGCCAGTATTCCAGCGCCGTGTTTGCATCCGGAAAAACCCCTCCGAACAATGCATCGTAAGCACTTTTCGCCTCCGACAGGCGCCCCGAGGCGGCGAGCAGGCGCGCCTGCTGCAGCTGCTGACGCCCATCCGACGACATCAGCGTCAGGCCGACGGCGGATTCACGCGTCGCGGCGGAGTCGGGCGCAACCTTTTTCAGCTGCTCCAGCAGCATCTGCGCTTTAGGGATATCGCCCTGACGCAGCGCCAGCCGCAGGCGAGCCGCCAGCACCTGCGGATTATCGGGATCGATCTTCTCAAGCCGGTAGAGCGATTGCTGCACCAGATCGTATTTGTTGGTCGACTCACCGGTGCGTACCTGTGACAGCAACCATTCGACCGGCGACACCTCCGGTCCGTCGACCGGTGCAGCCAGCCCCGGCAGCGCACTCAGTGCGCCGAGCAGCATGCCTGCCCGCAGCACCCGGGCGTTATTCATCTTCATCCAGTAAACGACGACGGGTAATAATTCGCATCAGACGCCAGGTCATCAGCGCGAACAGCACCACCACAAAGAGTGCGCAGAGTGCCAGCCAGAAGGGATGGACGGAGAGTAGCGACCAGAGACGCTCCCACCACGGCAGATGACCAACGTAGTAGCTCTCTCCCACGCGCAGGCTGTTAACCCCTGACTCACGGATCACCACGGTGGAGCCAGACATCGTGCCACGCTTGCCGCTGTCACCCATCGCCTCGTTGAGCAACTGCCAGCTGCGCGGCGTGCCATCGGCGAGCAACGCGACAACGCTGCGCTGATCGTAAAAAGGTGACTGGAAGCCAATCACCGTTGCCAGCGGGCCGCGGGAGCTGATAGTCGTCGTGCTTTCTGCCGCCTGCTCGCGCTGACTTTGCGGGTTCCCCTCCGGAGTGATCCGTCGCACAGGCTCTTTCAGCCAGCTGGCGGTGGCGTCGACCAGCGCCGGGATCCGCTGGTCATCCTGAAGATCTTTGGGGATGACGCCGATCATCAGCAGATCCACATCCTGCTTCTTCGCCGTGGCCCAGTCATCGGTCAACTGAACGCGCAGCGCCGGATAGCCGGTTTGCGCACCCATATTGCCCAACGTATTCAGCAGCGTGCTGACCTGCTCTGCATCGGGTTTTGGCGGCATCAGTACCAGGGTTTGCGCCAGATCGGCGTAGCGGCTGAACGGAAAGCCCGCATTCGCCCAGGCGCGCAGCGACGGCATTTCGATGTAGTGGCGATAGCCGGAAAAATCGATGCTGGAATTGTCGTCCACCACCACATGATGCGTTATCGGCGTTACAGTTTCGCAGCGTCCATCCGCGTTGCCGCTGATGGTGATGTTGGCGTAATCAAAATCGAAGCGCAGCTGATTCACCACCCCGAGGCGCAGCGCCGGAATCAGCAGCTCATGGCTCTTGTCCAGCATTCCCTGAATCAGTGGAATATGCAGCAGCTGCTGACCCGTCGTATTTTTCGGCGGCAGCGGATAATCCTGAATGAACTGATTATTCAGGTTGACCGCCAGCCATGAGCCATCCGACTGGAAAGGCGCGGTGTAGCGATAACTCAGATCCATATCGATACCGCGCGCGCGAACCAGGAAGAGATCGGGCGGCAGATTGAGGGTCAGGCTGACGGGATTAGGCTGCACCCCATCAGACTGCAACTGATTCTCATATTGCGTCAGTTCGGCGAAAGTGGTGCGGCGATCGGTCCGCACCCAGTTAGGGGCATCATAAGCCTGGCGCGGGGAGAGCAGCTTAACGCTGTCGATGGTTGAGATATCGCCGCGCAGCAGCAGCTCACCCTGGGCGATACCCTGAACCGCCGTCAGCAGGTCCTCATCGTTGCGTCCCAGAATCAGCAGCATTTTTTCATACGGATTATCGGGCTGGCTGACAATCTCTACTGTGGGTTTTGTCACCGGCGGCAGATCTTTCAGGAAATCCGGGCGCGCATCGTTGGTGGCAAACACCACCGCATGCTGCTGTTGCGGCAGCTGGTTATACAGCACCGGGAAACGCTGCCCGCGCCAGCTCGTTTTGCTGCCAAACCAGGAAGCAAGAATGGCGGCAGCCCGCTGCTGCGTGACATCCGGCTGGGCGCTGAACACCATCGGCAGGGTCAGTGGTCGCGTATCCCGCGAATCAAAAAAGGGTTCCGGGAAGTGGGAGAGGTCATTTTTCAGCGGCAGTTTTTGCAGCGTCAGATCGATGCCGCTCTGTTTGCCGATATCCAGCCAGATTGCGCTATTGGCAGGATTTTCACAGACGTTGGCGTAGTGGCCCACCAGCTCGAAACGCACGCGGTTAAAGTCGGCGATGTAACGCGGATCGATCGACAGCTGCGTCTGGATCTCTTTACCCAGCTGTTCCGGCGTCAGGGTAATCAGACCGACCAGCTCATCATTGAGATAAACCTTCAGCTGCGACAGCGTCGGCAGCAGTGCGGGCGAAGGCCGAAAGCTAAGGTTCAGCAACGCGCGCGTCACCACCTCATCGCTGCGCACACCGAACTCAATCTGTCCGGTAGTGCGGGTGCCACGCAGCGTCATGCTGCCAGGCGGCGGTGCCAGCTGGGCAAAGCTCAGCTGGCTGTTCCGCAGCGGTGCGCCGTTATCCTGCGGTAAAGATTGCACAGGCGTTACACCATTGATGTTTGCGGGCGTGTCCTCCTGCGCGGCGGCACAGCTTAACGTTGCACTGCCCAGCAGCAGAGCGGCAAACCACCTGTTTACTCTCGGTATCGTCATATCATCAACTCAATGCGTTTTTTGAAGCTGGCACACGACCGATGCCTTGCGGCAACAGCGAAGCCAGCCAGCTCACCCCAACGGTAAGCAGGTTAAACAGCCGACGTAACTGCGGCGGGCCATATTCCGCCAGGCGCAGATAACCTTTGAAACCGAGGATCATGATATCGGCGAGGCTCTGGACCGGTTTATCTTCCGGAAAACCGTCCTGCCACAGCGCCCAGGTATCGGCGCGGGCGAAGGTACACTGGATAAATTCAATATGCTGCTGAGTGGTCAGTTGATGGAGACGCACGCCAGCCCGGTGGCCAAAGACCCGCTGCACCTGGCACGGGAAGCTGAACTCCTGCTGTCCACGACGCAGCAGCAGCCACACTTTTTCATTCTCCCGCAGCGCATCCGGCTCGCGCATCTCCAGCCCGACGCCGCCGTCAGAGTAGTCACGCAGCGTACAGGGCAGCATATGACCATCTTCGCGTGCAATGGCGGCCGGCATGGCGATCTCCACCCTGTGCGCCTCACGGATCTGCCGTGCTTCAACCGAAACCGCTACCGCACCGCCAAGGATAATCATGTTGTAGAGCACCCAAATCAGGCTCACCCATACCGTCAGTACCTCATTGGCCGGACCGTGCTGCATGCGCCAGAACGCCATCAAAACCCCTGCGAGGTTGAGCAGCACCAGCAGCATATAGGGCTTGGTTATCACCCAGTCCAGATGCTCCTCCTCCACCAGCCCGCCTTTTGCGGTGACGTTAAACTTCCCTTTATGAGGATTGAACAGCGCCACGGTGGTAGGCCGGGCGATATACCAGGCCAGCACCGTCTCGTAGACCTCGCTCCAGAAAGAGTGTCGCCAGCGTCCCTGAATACGCGAGTTGGTGAGGCTGGTATGCAGCATATGGGGCAAAACATAAATGGCGATCGCCAGCGCAGGTGCGTAGATGATGTAGGCATGACAGAGCAGAAACGCCAGCGGCGCCAGCAGGAAGACCAGCCGCGGAATGCCAGAGAGAAAGTGCAGCATGGCGTTGGCATAACAGAGCCGCTGTACCCACTTCAGCCCCTTACCAAATAGCGGGTTATCAAGGCGGAAGATCTGCACCATACCGCGTGCCCAGCGGATACGCTGTCCGATATGCGCTGACAGACTTTCGGTCGCCAGTCCGGCCGCCTGAGGAATGCGGATGTAGGCCGAAGTGTAGCCGCGCCGGTGCAGCCGCAGCGAGGTATGGGCATCTTCGGTAACGGTTTCCACCGCAATACCGCCAATTTCATCCAGTGCGCTGCGGCGCAGCACGGCGCAGGAGCCGCAGAAAAAGGTGGCATCCCAGGTATCATTACCGTCCTGCACCAGTCCATAAAAGAGCGAACCCTCATTGGGCGTACGACGAAACCGCCCGAGATTGCGCTCAAACGGATCAGGCGAGAAGAAGTGATGTGGCGTCTGCATCATCGCCAGCCGGGGATCTTTAATAAACCAGCCCATGGTCATCTGCAAAAAGGCGCGCGTCGGCACATGGTCACAGTCGAAAATCACCACAAATTCGCTGCGGCAGTACTTTTTCAGCGCGTGATTGATATTGCCGGCCTTGGCGTGCTCATGGGTGGGACGGACGACATAGTTGATACCCACGCTGGCGGCAAAGTCGCGGAATTCCGGCCGGTCGCCGTCGTCGAGCAGATAGATATTCAGGCGGTCTTTCGGCCAGTCGATGCCCATGGCAGCGTAGATGGTGGGTCTGACCACGCTGAGCGGTTCGTTGTAGGTTGGCACCAGCAGATCGATGCCTGGCCACTGATCCCGATCGACAGGCATCGACACCGGCTGACGATTAAGCGGCCAGAGCGTCTGAAAATAGCCCAGCACCAGCACCACCCAGGCGTAGGTCTCTGCCGCAATAAGCAGCAGACCAAACACCAGACTCAGCGGATCGTCCCAGTTCAGCGTCGAGGTATAGCGCCACCAGAGGTAGCGGCACGATACGGTCAGCGACAGCACAATCAGCATCATGGTCGGGAAACGCCCCGGGATGCGTCGTACCAGCATCGCCAGACTCCAGAGCAGTACCACAAAGATAAACTGCGTCATCAGGCCAAACGGCTGGCTGATACAGAGCAGCGCCAGCAACGTGGCAAACAGGGCAGTGACGGCGAAGAGGCTGCGTCGCACCAGCGGCGACAGCCGCTTCAGCCAGTGTTCGATGCGCACATCGATTCCCTGGGTCTGTGATTGGGCAACGGCCTTGTCCAGCCAGCGGTAGCCATGGTGGCGCCAGCCAGACAGCGCACCGAGGCCACGGAAACCGCCACGAGCGCGATCGCTCTGCGGCAGGATCACCAAAAGCCACAGCGTCTGGATCAGATAACGCAGGATATCCAGCGGTCGCGGCCGCTCCGGCGAAATGTGCGGATAGAGCCGGCGGCGCTGCTGAATAATCCGCTGCCAGCCCGGCGTTTCGAAGCGAAGCAGCATCAGGCCCAGCACTGACCAGAACAGATGGAGTGCACTGGCGAAGCGGGACGCGCCATTGCCTCGCGCGGTGGTATAGCCCCTGTGCAGCGATTGCCAGGCGGGCGCTGTTAACAGCCAGCACAACGGATTCAAGAGCTCACTCCATTCAGATTGAGCAGCAGCCAGCTTGCCAGCGTGATGATCTCTTCACTGACCAACGCATGTGGCCGGTATTCACCGACCGGCTGCTTCATCATCAGCGCTTCTGCCAGCGCCTCATCCCGGTGGATCAGCAGCGGTATCAGCGGATTCAGCGAGGCCATCCAGAGCTGATGCAGATCCTGCTGCAGACGGCTGTTGGCATTAAACTGATTGATAATAAACCGGGTGCGCGCCGGAAACTGGCGCTGGCTAAGCCGTAAATGGCAATTCGCGTCTGGCTGAGTGACGCACAACAGGCTGTCCAGCGTCGGATAGAGCGTTTCATGCCAGGGCAGGGTATCGGCAGGCAGATCGAAAATAATCCACTGATAGCGCGCCCGCAGGTCCGGTAATGCCTGGAGCAGCGGCGCGGCGATCGCCTCATTCTGTCTGGCAATAGTCAAAGCATGCTGATGGGACAGCACCCCGTGAGGCAGCAAATCAGGACCATCGGGATAGCGAAGCCCGCTGTGCTGCCAGTCACCGCCCTCACACAGTGCTTTCATCCAGCCATTATCCTGCTGAGCGGGCAGATTAAAATGCACGCCGAGCTGGCTGACCGGGGAGCCATCGATCAACAATACTCGTTCGCCGAGTGCCGCCAGCGCCCAGCCTAATCCGGCACAAAGAGAAGTCGTGCCGACGCCGCCCCGTACGCCCTGAAGCGCGATCTGCGGCATCAGCGATCGGTCTCAGACTGGCTGGCAAGGGTTTCCGCTAACAGCGGCCAGCGCGACACGATCGCTTTCAGGCGCTCTTCCCGCGCAATGTCGACATAGCGGAAAGAGTGCAAAGAAAACGCATCACGCAACGCACTAATATCATCCTGACGATCGCCATCAGCGGCAACAGGGTTATAGAGATTGTGGTTTTTCATTACTGTTCGCCAAAAATAAAACAACGTCACACTCAGGATGACCGACTGCGCGTACGCGTAAAGGAAAGTTGAAAAATATTTCCAGAAACGCGGCAATTGCAGAACAATGTGAGCCGGCCTGTGATTAGCAATGTTTAAATTTCTCAGGTTACATCCCGGCCTGTCTATAATAAGCTAGCCTGGACTGGAAAAATAACGAATTCAATATGAAAAATTCTTTTTCGCTGGGGCTGTTGCATGTTCAGCCTGAATTAACGGCATTGCAAACGCCCGGCTGTTATTGGGTGACCTGTGCGCGGCAGGATGACGCCCGCACTTTTATTCGACAGGTAATTTCACATCAGCAGGCCGTAACGCTGATCAGCGCTGACCAGCCGCCGCGTGATTTGCTGACGCCCGATCCCATTGGCGGACCCGATCGTATTCCGCTGTTTTCTCTTTCCAAAAGCAAAAGCAGTTTGTTGCAGCTGGAAAGCGATTTTCTGCGCACGCTCGGCAGTAAAAATGGGTTAGTGATATTTAATAGCAACGCCGCGCAATGGGATAAGCTTGATGACGCAGAATTATCCCGCTGGATAAAGGGCATGCGTCAGACTCTGCATAAAAGAAAGCTCACCCTTTTAATCGTGACCTCTGGCACCACAATAATAAATCTGAGTAATCATCTTCAGCGTTATTTTCGTCAGCTGGATGGCGTTGCGCATTTGAGCTTTCAGCAGGATAGCTGGCAGTATCGAATTAACTGGTGGTATGCCGCGAAACGCCTGCTTGCCGATCGGGCAATACGTCTGGGCTGTGAAAATGAACGCTTTTTTACCTTAAATGAAAAGCAGGAACCGCTGAGCCTCAACGATGAGCAGCATTATCTTGCGGACAACATCGTGCTCGAAGGCGCGCCGCCGCTTTCACGCCAGTGGCAACTGTTCGAGGATAACGAGCAGGTCTGGTTGCGGGCGCAGCAGGCCAATGCCGCAACGGTGATTTTCAGCCTGACCCGCAGCGAATATATCAACGAACTGGCGAAGATGGTGCACAGCCTGCGTCGTACACGCGGCAACGGACTGAAAATTGTGGTGCGCGAGATGGGGGCCAGCCTGCGTTATAGCGACGAACGTCTGCTGCTGGCCTGCGGTGTAAACGCCATCGTCCCGACCAACGCCACACTGTCGCGCTTTCTGACCACGCTGGAGGGCCTTCAGGGACAGGTGTTTAACCGTCGCGTTCCCGCCAGTCTTGAGGCGTTAACCGCTTCGTTGCAGCCTCTGCATGAGAAAGGCTACCTGCGTCTCGATGCCTTCTGTCAGTCAGTCGGCCAGTTGATCAGCAATACCCTGCTGCCGGAAAATGATAAGGGCCTGCTGGTCGCGTTGCGGCCTGTGCCACAGCTTAAGCCTCAGCAAATCCTGACGCTCTGTAAACCGCGCCGCTTTGGAGACCTGGTCACGGTACTGGAAGATCGTGTCATCCTTTTCCTCTCTTCCTGCCGCTATAACGACCTTGATAAGGCATTGAAATATATCTTTTCTCTGCCTCACGACGAGCTGTTTGCTAACCGGATGGTCTGGTTTGAGGATAATCAGATCCTCGCAGAAGTCAGCAATATTAAGAAACTGACGCCGATGGCAATTCAGGATCTGGCTCCGGTATCAGAGACGGCCCGCGCCGCCGTTGAGAGCCGGCCTGAAACACATGAACGCGCTGCACCGCAGCCCATCACTTTACTGCCGGAGAACAAAGCCTGATGAATCTGATGGACTGGGTACAAATTGCGCTACTTATTCTGGTTATCCTGCTGTTTTTAAAGCCATTATATCAAAAATGGCTACCCCGTCGCTGGAACGGCATCATGAATCGTCTGTTGCCAGCGCGCGCGCTTAAATCGGAAGGTTACTGGCAGCGTCAATCCTCTGAAACGGACAGAAAAAATTAATGAATACTGATCAACCCGCGGCGGCCTCCTCTTCCCGCTTCTGGTCCTCCTGGCGCGGACTGGGCGGCTGGAATTTCTACTTTTTACTGAAGTTCGGCCTGCTGTGGTATGGCTATCTCAATTTTCACGCCCTGAGCAATCTGGTGTTTCTCGCCTGGCTGCTTTTTCCGTTACCCTCGGCGCGCCTGCATCGCATCCGCCAGTTGATCTCGATTCCGGTTGGCATCGCGCTGTTCTGGCACGACACCTGGCTGCCAGGACTCAGCAGCATACTCAGCCAGGGCGATCAGCTGGCGGGCTTCTCTGCGGCCTATCTGCTCGACCTGGCCGATCGCTTTATTAACTGGCAAATGGTGGGAGCCGCCTTTGTGCTGCTGGTTCTCTATCTGTTTGTTTCACAATGGATTCGCATCACGGTGCTGGTTTCCCTGATGCTGATCTGGCTTAACGTGCTGACGATTGCTGGCCCGGCGATGTCGCTGCTGCCGACCCGGACGGCTACGCCACAGGTCGTATTGAATCAGACACCCAGCGGCGGCCAGCCAGCCGCCACGCCGGATGGACTGGAGCAGTCTGCGCCGCCGACCAGCGCGAATCTCACCGCCTGGCTGAACCGCTTTCATGAAAGTGAACGCCAGCGCGTGACGCATTTTCCCGACAATCTGCCCGCCGATTCGCAGCCTTTCGACATCCTGGTGATCAATATCTGTTCGCTCGCCTGGTCTGATATGGATGCTTCCCAGCTGCGTAACCATCCGCTGTGGCAGCATTTCGACATCATGCTGAGCAATTACAACGCCGCAACCAGCTACAGCGGACCGGCGGGTATCCGACTGCTGCGTGCCAGTTGTGGCCAGACCTCGCATAGCGATCTCTATAAACCTGCCGATCCGCGTTGCTATCTGTTCGACAATCTGGCGAAGCTGGGCTTTAAAGAGCAGTTGATGATGGATCACACCGGCGTATTCGGTAACTATCTGAAGGAGGTGCGCGAGGGCGGCGATATTCAGGCACCGCTGATGTCACAGGCGGGTATCGCACCAGAACTGACATCATTCGACGGCTCGCCGGTATTCAACGATGCGCAACTGATGCAGCGCTGGCTGGACGACCGCAGCAAAAGCAGCGATGCACGCAGCGCCACCTTCTACAATCTGATCCCGCTGCACGACGGCACCCGCGAACTCGGCAGCACCAAAACCGCGCCGTGGAAGCCGCGCGCGCAACTACTATTCGATCAGCTTGATGCCTTTATGACGCAACTGGAGAAGTCGGGCCGCCGCGTCATGGTGCTGGTGGTGCCCGAGCATGGCGCAGCATTGCAGGGAGATAAGATGCAGATGTCCGGCCTGCGCGATATTCCCAGCCCGGATATTACTCACGTACCGGTGGGCATTAAATTCGTCGGAATGAAGGCGCCGCATCAGGCTCAGCCATTGAACATTGATGCGCCGACCAGCCTGCTGGCCTTGTCAGAGATTGTGTCGCGCGTCGTAGATGGGCAGGTATTTAATGCCCCGAATGTGAATATGTCGGTGCTGACTGACAAGCTGCCGCAGACGCCGGTGGTGTCGGAAAATGACGGTGCAGTGGTGATGATGTATCAGGGCAAACCCTGGATCAGGCTGAACGGCGGCGACTGGGTCGCCTATCCGCAGTAACGCGTGACCGCCGGGTTGCAGAGCCGTGACCCGGCAGTTAAAGGCGGGTCAGGCGCGGCGCCTGCTCCCTGTTGAGCGCGTGGCTGTCGATGGCAGAATAGCGGCCAGTGCAGCCATTCTGCCAGTTATCAGCGCTTCTCCTGAAACGCCTGCCAGGTCAGCAACTGCAGACTGGCAGAAAAGTAGTTCTGATCCGCAGCCAGCTTATCGCTCAGATAGCCGGTTTCATTCAGCGTCAGGTCACGTACCGCCAGCAGTCCGCCCTCAAGATGGTAAGGTGCAGGGGCATTCGCCAGCACGTCGAACCAGGCGGGTGTCAGCATGCGGCTGTAACCCTGCCAGACGCGCTGAAACGGCACCAGTGCCAGACTGTGCGGGTCATACCACCAGATGTTCAGCGGCACGCGAATCGCATCGTAACTGAAGCGGTTCGAGTAGCCGACGGCCGGGGCAACCGAACCGTCGGCATTCAGTGCGACCCAGTCCATTGGCAGCCCGGTTTTACCAAAGCTCAGCTTACCCAGCAGATCAAAGCCATCGTTAATCAGCTTATCCCAGACCTGAAGATGGCTGTGTTCACCAAACTCGCGCCACGCCTGAAACAGGAAGTAAGAGGGATTGAGCACCACATAACTGACTTTGTTAAAGCCCTGCGCACCCGGCAGCATCACGGTGTGGCCGCCAAAGCTCGTGACATCCAGCCTGATAATGGCGCGCTGAATACGGTCAGATTCCTGCTGGTAGCTCTCCACCTGCCATTTCTGTGCAGCACGCTGTAGCGCCCAGGCCAGCAACACATCGCCATCCGCGGCGTTATTCTTGTCGGCGACCGGGTTGTCACTGCCCGGCACGTAGCGCCAGTAAAAAAGCTCGGTCTGCGGATTACGCAGCTGGCTGCGCGTCCACTGCCACAACCGATCAAAGGTGGCGCGATCGTCGTTGGCCACCGCCAGCAACATGCCATAACCCTGGCCTTCGGTATGACTGACGTTGTTATTGGCGGTGTCAGTGATCCGCCCTTCTGAGGTCACAAAGCGACTTTTAAAAGTCTCCCAGCCGCTGGCACTCGCCTGCGCGCTGCAGGCCAGCAGTAAAACAGAGCAGAGCCAGACCCGCCAGAGTGGATTACGTTTCATTTCCGATCCTATTGATATCGATAGTGCAGCGTGCTGCCATCGTTGAGTTCAAGCGTAACCGGCACAATGCTGCTGCCGCCCTGGCCCTGCAACCAGCCCGAAAAAAGTCCGGCCATCACCGCACCAAACGCCGCCTGCCAGTCAGCTGGAGAGTGGATGTTGTCGCCTGCCGGTAAGGCGTGACAGGCAATCAGCAGCGCCTTCTCTTCCGGCTGAAGCTGCACAAAGCCCCAGTTAAACCGCGCCAGTTGCAGATTGCACTCGCGCTCCAGATCCTGCACGGTACGCGACTCTGGCAAAGGATAGCGGTTCGCCAGCGATTCCCCCATCTTATAGAGAAAGGCTTCCGCCTCCTGCTGACCGGCGTTGGCGATCATCCCGTCAATCAGCACGCTGACCAGGTCAAACCAGCCTGGCTGATAAGGATGCGATACCCCCGAATGCTCACTCATTACTTCTCTCCGAACAGGTAACGGACATAGAGCTGTGCGCTGCTTTCGTTGTAGTCACCAAAGGTGTCATAACCCAGCTGGCCGCCAATCGTCACATCTTTATTAAGTTTGTAGTCCGCCCCGGCGTGCAGGTTGTAGCCGATGCCGTTTTTGCTGCCGCCGGAGTAGTAAGCGTCTTTCACGCTGCCGCTGGCGGCAAGGGATTCCAGCTCTGACTGCAGGCTGGCATCCGACGGGAAGTACGCGCTCTTATCCTGACTGTAGGTCTGATAACCGGCTGCACCGCCAATATTCACTTTCAGATCGTCAAACTTGCGTGAGAACTCTATCGGGAACGAGACCGACGCATAGTTCTGCGGGCTGAAGTAGCCGCCCTGACCGTAGCTGAAGTAGCTGAGGTTCTTTGAGAAGTCCATCCACGACAGGCTCATGCCGACTTTCAGCTCGCGATCCTCAGTGTGGAACGGACGGACGTAGGCACCGGCTGTTGCCTGCAGGTTGTTGTTGCTGGCGACATTCTCGCCGAGATAGCTGTACGCGCCCGCACCAGCATAGAAGCCGGCATCGCCATTGTCGTAGCTTAACAGGGCGTTAGCGCCGTTTTTGGTGACGCGTCCCCAGCGTTTGCCACTGGTTTTATCTTCTGCGCCGACGTAAGAGAGCAGGCTGTCGGTAATCGCGCGGCGCTCACCGGTCAGGATCAGCGTCAGGAAGTCGGTGAGTTTCGGTGACCACTGCACGCCACCGACCAGAGTACTGAGATCCTGGCCCAGCGGCGTACTGCCGATATCCACTTTATAGCTGTCGCCCTTCAGCGCCAGATTCAGCTCCACGCCCGAAGCGGTTTGCGAATCGGTGGTGGCGTTCGGCAGGTCATTCACCGTTGCACCGCCTGCAGCCACCACCCTGCCCTGACTCAGCGCATTGGTGCCGAAACGGCGCCAGGCATCGGCTGCGCCACTGCCCGCCGTAAGTGAGACCGGCGTGGCGGTAAAGTCGAGGCGCGCCGTTTCAAACGGCACGGTAGAGAAGGTCAGCGGCGCTTTGGCTTCCGTCAGCTTGCTCAGGCCCGACTCGCCATCACGCCCGCGCACCTGCACCATGCCCTGACTCCAGCTGCCGGTTTTTTCCTGCAGCGAATCCATCATGGTGTCGACGTCGTGCAGAATCTGTGACTGTTGAGCAACGGTTTCGCTGCCCGCGGCCGGTTCGCCCTGCGTTGTCACGCCAGCGGCAACGCCCGCCGGTGCCGCCTGCCACGGCAGCACGGTGCCGTAGCTGGATGGTGAACGTCCCACCGGCGAAGTATCACGGTTGATAAACGGATTATCCGCCAGCGCCAGTCCGCCCACGGTCGGCACGCTGCCAGGCTGCGCGCCCTGCAGGCCAATCAGCTGACCGCGCGCTGAACGCAGATAAGCCATCGCCTGAGAATGCTCGCCATTGGCTTCCGCGACCCGCGCCAGCAGCAGCAGACGATCCGGTGTCTGAGTCGTACTGTTAAGGCCGCGACTCAGCTCATTAGCGCGCTGCACATTGTTCTGCGCCAGCGCGACGTTGATGGCCCCGACGCGCGCATCCTGCGTCGGCGTATCCTGGGTCATCAGGTAGTCATAGACCACGCCCGCATCCCGGTTCATCTTGCCGTCCTGGTAGAGACGGGCCATCGCGAACATCAGATCGCGGTTCTGCGGATCCTGCTGCAGTGCACCAATCAGCTTGTCATACGCCACCGCGTACTGACGCTGCTGCCGCAGACGATCCACTTCGTTAATCAGATAGCCATTGCGAATACCGGCCAGTTGCGTTGGCGTACTGCGCGCCTGCAGTTCCGGGTTGCTGAGGAAGCGCTGCGCCTCACTGCCGAGGCCCGCCTGATTCAGTACCGTCATCTGCGCGGCATAATCGCCCGCATTGCCCTGCACGCCACGCTGCAGGTTAGTCCGCACCACCGAAACGGCGCTGGTGAGATCGCCCGCCTGCGCCAGCTTCTGCGCCAGGTTTCCGGCATCAACCGGGTTGGTGGGTGGATTAACCGTGAGCGCCTTCAGGGTATTGGCGGCGGCAGCCGTCGCGCCCTGCGCCAGATACTGGTCGGCCGTGCTCATCTGCAGATTGAAATTAACCCGCTGCGCCAGTTCACGCATCGCCGCCGTCTTCGCGTTAGCGGGAATACGCGACAGCAACGTGCTGGCCTGCTGCCAGCCGCCGCTTTCGCTGGCGTTAAGCGCACCGGCATACAGTTCGCTGGTGCTGGCCCCGTTGCGCATCACCGGCTGCATCACGTTGGCCGCCAGCAGCGTGTCGCCCTGCTGACGATAGAGCCGGGCTAAATCGAGCCGCAGCCAGCCATCCGTGGGATAACGATGAATACCCTGCTGCAGCGTCGCGATGGCAGCGGCATTGTTACCGGCCGCCAGTTGACGCTTCGCCTGCTGACGCAGCGCATCGGCTTCATTGGCCCGTGGCGTGACGCTCTGGCGTACGCTGTCCGGCAATGCACCCAGCAGCGTGTTAGCTTCGGTGCCCCGATTCTGCTGACGCAGAACGTAGAACAGTCCCTCTTTGGCGCTGCGGTTATCCGCATCGCTTTGCAGAATAGTGCGATAGAGTTGCTCCGCCTGCTGTGGCTGATTGGTGCGGCGCAGCACGTCGGCGCGGAACAGTCTGGCGGCCAGCCCTTTTTCGCCGTCAGCCTGCACCAGCGGTTCGCTTAATGTCAGCGCCTGCGCCGTGTCTCCGCTTTTCAGTGCCTGCTGGGCGCTGGCCAGCTGTGCATAAAAACGCGCATCGTCAGCCTGCTGCTGACGCGATGAACCCTGATCGCCGCCGAGCTGAGCAGACCGCTGCAGATAATCCGCCGCTTCCTGATAACGTCCGGCTCGCTGGGCCACATAGCCCATGCCCGCTAACGCATCGGCATCCTGCGGATTCGCACCCAGTACTTTTTCAAAGCTGGACTGCGCACCGCCGACGTCACCGCTGTTCAGCGCGCTGAATCCGGCCCCTTTTTCTGCGCCGCCGACGTTTTTACGGTAGTAGTCGATGACGGCGGAGTCCTGCGGATGACGTTGCTGCCAGGTCTGATAGAGCGCCGCATCTGACGGCTGCGGACCGAGCCACAGCAGCGCCTGACGCAGTGAGCGGTCGGCATCCTGATTACCGCTCGCCAGCGAACTCAGCACCTCAATGCCTTCGCGACGGGTTGTTTCCTGATAGGTCAGCGCTTTACCCAGCGCCAGCCGTGCGCCGGTGTCCTGCGGATGCTGAGCCGCAAACTGGCGCAGTGCCTCAACCGCCTGCGGCAGCAGCGTACGGTCGCCCGCCATAGTGAGATAATATTCTGCCGCGACGCTGGGTGGTGGCGCATTGCCGCTGAAGGTGTTGCGCCAGGTCTGTAACGCCGCCGGAATATTGCCGCTGCGCGCCTGCTGACGCGCCAGCGCAAGCTGCGCCTGCGGAATGGTCTGCATCTGGCGCGCGTTATCCAGCTCGCCAAGATGCGGATCGTTGGGGGAGACCTGACTCAGACGGGCGCGATACTGCGCCGCCGCCGCAGTGTCGCCACCCTGCTGTGAATAGAGCGCCAGCAGGTAGAGCGCCTGAGTGTTGTTGGGTTCAACCATCAGCACCTTTTGCAGTGAGGCTGTCGCCAGGTCGTCATGCGCTTTCTGATGCCAGTAAGAGGCCTGATCGAACAGCGCCTGCAACGCCGGGTTGGCGCTTTCCGCCGCCAGCAGCGGCTGTGACAGGGCCAGCGCACTGCCCAGCAGCAACGCCTTACGGATACCGGCACTTAACAGATTTTTTTTCATTGTTATTATCCTTACTTCCTGCCGGAATCACGGTCCTGCTTTGGGTTCAGACGTCGCCAGGCGTGACGCTTCAGCATCACCCAGGCCGCACTGCCCACCAGCGCGGAGAGCAGCATCGCCGCCACCGCCAGCAGCACCGAGTGCTGGTTGGCATACCACACCACCATCATGTACCAGGGCAACTCACCGCTGGGAAACTGCGCGCCGACGCGGAAACTGCGAATGCCGTTTTCATCGGTAATAATCGCGGTATCGCCACGAATGCCGGCGTTAATCTGCGCTGAACTCAAATCGTTATGCAGTCGCAACAGCTGATCGTCGCTGGTTGCCACCGTCATCACCACCAGCCGATCGCGGTTCCATGGCGATCGGTAGCTGAGGAAGCCTCGCCACGCTTCGTTGGAGGAGAAGTAACGATCGGCATCCAGCTGCTGACGGCTCCAGTCACCGGTCAGCCAGCCGCGTAATTTTTCCAGCGTGTCAGGCTCTTTCACCCCAAAAGTGCTGCTGGTGGCGTCATAAGGGGAAGCCGCCAGCATCGCCTGATTAAAGGCGCTGTTGCCGGTGGTGCTCACCGCCAGCAGATCGCTCTGCTGTATGCGCGCCAGATGGGTTCCGCCAGTCGGCAGGCCAAACAGTACCTGATTCTGTGTCAGCGCCAGACCGGTGGCTTTACCAGCCCGCGCCGCCAGATCCAGCAGCGTTGACAGTTCAGCATCGCTGGGCGTTTCCGGCAGCAGCAGCGTGGTCTGGCTGAAATCGGCCAGACGTGAGAACGGGAAAGAGGCACCCACAAAGTAAGAGAGGTTCGGCAGCATGCTGAAGTGACGGGTATGGCTCAGATCGATCCATGAATCCTCTTCAATCCGGCTCTTGATGTTGTTGTTCAGTAACACACCGCAGGGCGCATCAGCCCGCGGTTTGATATTGAAGTAGAGCGCCAGCTGGTTATCGCCATAGATCAGGTAGGGTTCGAGATTAAGCTGATACTGCTCCTGACGCGCATCACCGCCCAGACGGTGCCAGGCGTTCTCCAGCAGGCCGACTTTGTTCACCGTCAGATTGCGCAGAAAAGTGCCGTTAAGCATGACGTTAAGGAAGGAATTATCCTCATCGATCCAGCTTTCGGACGGGAAGCGATAGTGCAGATTGACCGGCACTGTGTCGCCATCCCACAGGAACAAATCAGGCGCGGCGCGGAAGTTAACACGCAGCGCATCATGCCAGATGCCGCTACTGGTCAGACTCTGATCTTTACGCAGCAGTTCGCTCAGTCGTACAGGGCGGTCAGTGTTAATCCAGCGCGGGGCATCGTAAGGTTTGCGGTTTGCAATAGTCTGTGCGGGGACCTGCAGTTGACTCTCATCCGTCGTCAGTGGCTGCGTCGTCAGACGGTTCGCCGCCTGACGCAACTGCTCCTCATTGTTGCCACTGACCAGCAGCAATTTGTAAACCGGATTATTGGGATTATCCACCACCTGCAACATCGGACCGTTACTGGCCGGGAAAGTCAGGGTGCCGATCCGGTCACCAGGATGACCAAACAGGATGCCGTTGTGTTCCGGCAGTTCGCCGCGCACCACCGGGAAACGGATGCCGCGATAATCACTCTGAATGCCAAGCCATGATGTCACCAGTGCCGCCGCGCTGACAGCATCGGCTGAAACATGACTGGCAAAGCCCACCGTCACGGTGGACGCCGTCATTCGCTGAGGATCCAGGAAGGGGCGCGGGAAATTACGCAGGCTGGTGCCGATATTGAGCTTCTGACCCTCAAGGTGCAGCGATGTGTTCGGCAGAATGGTGACCTGATACTGCTGTGCGCTCTCTCTTTCACACAGCAACTTGTCCGCATCATTGATTTTAAAACTCAGATTGTTCGCCGACACCACCATCGCCGCCGGAATATCCAGCTCATAGTCGCTGACATCGCTGTCCGTCGCACCCAGCGGCAGCGTGCCGAGCGGCTGACCATTCAGCATCAGTTGTAGCGACGTATTGCGTGCCGCCAGCGCAGCTGAGACGCGCAGCGTCAGATTAAGTCGCGCATTGGTGATGACTTCATCGCCGGGCAGGGTAAAGGTGATGCCCGACTGAAGCTGGCCGCCGGTCAGCGTGATGCCGCGCGACTGGCCCATCTGGGCCACTGAAATAACACTACTGATTGGCTGATTGATGGCAGCCGCGATCGGCGGCTGCGCTTCTGCAACCGCTGCAGCTACCTGACCTGGCGCGTAGGGCAGCGCACTGGCGGCCGCTTCCAGCGCGGGATCGGCACTGCTCAGGCCCTGCGGCAGTGGCACCGCGGACAGCGCGCTGCTGTCCTGGGTCACCGCGCCGGTGGCGGCCATCGGCGCGGTGGTCTGGGCAGAAGCCGCCGCCTCACCGGTCGATGACGCGGTCTGAGGCGTTGAGGCCGCGTCACCGGTCACTGAAGATGGCTGAGTTTGTGATGTCGCCTCGCTACCTGGGGCGTAAGAGGCGTTCACCGGGGGTGCCATGGCATTGGGTGATGCACTCTGAAGCGCCGATGCCGGTGCAGATTCTGCGGACGGTGTCGCAGATGGCGCATTTGCCGCTGGTGACACTGACGGCATTGCAGACTCTCCACCGCTGACCGGGGCGGCTACCTGGTCTGAACCTGCCGTCTGGGTGGAACCATTATTTATGGGTGCCACAGATGCCGCATCGCTGGCCGGAGCCTGATTTGTCGCGGGTGCACTGACGGTGGCATCGGCAGGCTGCATGCTGGAAGCAGCATCAGACGGCATCGGAGCCGGACTGTTTACCGGCGCACTGGCAGGCTGCGTGGTGGAAGCAGCATCAGGCGGCGTCGGGGCTGAACTGTTTACCGGCGCACTGGCAGGCTGCGTGGTGGAAGCAGCATCAGACGGCGTCGGGGCTGAACTGTTTACCGGCGCAGCACTGCTGTTATCAGCAGTAACCGGCGTTTCCGCGCCAGCGGGCGTCAGCCATAACGCTGCGGTCAGTGAACTGACCAGCAAAGTTTGCGTCAGGATCTTCATGCCGCCCCATCCTCTTTCGCCGCCGCGGCAACCGGGTCGACATTTTTACGTTTATCGTGGCGGCCTTTCCAGGTCAGCCAGAACAGCTCAAAGACGGTACGGATAATAGTGCCCAGCGAAATCAGCGGGTTGTCCTGCTTATACTCCGGCTGAATCCAGGCATCAGCACGAGCCAGCACCACACGGACCAGTTCGCGACGACGCGCCAGCGGCATCGCCTCAAAGCGCAGACGGATGCTCTCATCATCGCCGGAAATCTGACTGACCGGGATAGTGATCGCGCCGGATTTCAGCAGCAGATCAATCTCTTCAATCTCATCAGTTTCATGACGTCCATCGGGTGCATCAAGCTGCGCGCCGCCCATCGAAAGGTTGCTGGTCTGGGTGCGCGATGAAATGCCGCTGGCGTAATGAATAATCGCCGGGATTTGCACTTCAACACGGATGGTTTTACGCACCTGCTTGGTTTCGCGCGCCACGGCAATTGCCGCCATCAGAATGATCAGGCTGAAGATCGCCCAGCCGACGTTGAGCGCGATAACGTAAGGATCGACGCCAAAATAGTCATGCATCACGGCGCGCACCACGCCGGCTACAATGCCAATGCCCAGCAGCAGCGCCACAATCACATGCGGACGCACAATGTGGAAATCGAAGAAGCCCTGATCCAGCACGCCGCCTTTATCGGTCACGTTAAACTTGCCATGTTTTGGCGACAGCAGGGTCAGAATGGTCGGGATTACCAGATGGAAGCACATCACCGTCTCATAAATTTCACCCCAGAAGGTGTAACGGAAACGGCCATTCATCCGTGAGTTAACGTAGAGCGACATCACCAGATGGGGCAGCACATAGGCAAAGATCAGCGAGGCCGATGAGTGAATAATATTCAGGTTAAACAGCAGGTAAGCCAGCGGTGCGGTCAGGAAGGCAACGCGTGGCAGGCCAAACTGGAAATGCAGCATGGCGTTGAGATAGCAAAGACGCTGCTGCCACTTCAGGCCACGGCCAAACAGCGGGTTATCGACGCGGAAAATCTGTGTCATGCCACGCGCCCAGCGGGTACGCTGAATGATATGCAGGCCCAGACGTTCTGTTGCCAGACCGGCAGCCAGCGGGATCGACAAAAAGGCTGAGCCCCAGCCCAGTCGCTGCATTTTCAGGGCGGTGTGTGCATCTTCGGTCACGGTTTCAACGGCAAAACCGCCAATCTCTTCCAGCGCTGAACGACGGATAACCGCACAGGAGCCACAGAAGAAAGTGGCATTCCAGTTATCGTTACCCTGCTGCACCGGGCCATAAAACAGCGAGCCTTCGTTTGGAATGCTGCGTGCGGCGCGCAGGTTACGCTCAAAGGGATCGGGAGAATAGAAGTAGTGCGGCGTCTGTAGCAGCGCCAGCTTCGGATCTTTCAGGAACGGTCCTACCGTTGCCTGCAGGAAGGTGCGCGTCGCCACGTGGTCGCAGTCGAAGATGCAAATCAGCTCACCTTTGGTGATTTTCATCGCATGGTTGAGGTTCCCGGCTTTGGCATGTTTGTTGTCGTCACGGGTGATATAACCCACGCCGACATCCGCCGCAAAGCGGGCAAACTCGCTGCGCTTGCCATCATCCAGCAGATAGACCCTGATTTTGTCACGCGGGTAGTCGATACACTGCGCCGCGAGTACGGTGTCGCGCACCACATCAAGACTTTCATTATAGGAAGGCACATAAATATCGACCGTCGGCCACAGGCTGGTGTCGTCCGGTAAGGGTTCGATGGTGCGTTTTAATGGCCAGGTGGTTTGCAGGAAGCCAAGAATTAAGATCAGCCAGACGTACAGCTCCGCCAGATATAAGCCAATGCCTAAGATAGCTTCAACTTCGGAATTAAAGTGCAGCGTCTCGGTGGTCCGCCACCAGATATAGCGGCTGGACATCAGCGCAGAGAGAACCACCATCACCACCGTTATTTTGCGGCTCTTGCTGAAACCCAATAAAAACATCATGCCGATGCTGATCAGACCAAAAATATACTGTTTCTGGCTGTCCATTGGCGTAATGATGATCACCGCCGCAACGGGTGCAAGCACCAGCAGCAGCAGGTAAAACCCGATTTTACTCATGATTCACCCTGAGAAGAGCTGTGTAAGTCAGTCGCCTGGCGGAAGCCGACTAAAAGTGGTTTGTGCGGATGGGAGCCTGAACTTCGCCATTACCCACGGTGATATTCAGAATGCTGCTGACCCTTTTCGCGATCAGTTCAATATCAAATGCCGCTGCCGAGGCGGGACTGAAATCATAAACAGACTGCTGCGAAGCATTGGCTTCACCTACACTTTCATCACGGTGAACCACGCCCAGTAAATTATCGCCCAGGCGCTGCTGCATAAACGCGGTGACATCGCGATTGATATTCCGGCGGTTGTCACACTGGTTAAGGATGAAATAGTGACCCTGCTTATTATTGAGAGGCTTACCGATCATCCGGTTCTCTTCAATCTGCGGTAATAACGATACTGATGCGGTATCGGCTAACATCACCACTAAATGCATATCGGCCAGCGCCGTCATTGCTTTAAGGGCGGGGCCCGGGCCCGGCGGGAAATCAGCCACGATCACCAGACCGGGATAATTGAGCACCGTATCCAGACCGCGCTTAATAAAGTGGGGATCTTTCATCAGGTTCTCTTCGAACCGTTCGCGCTGCGGCTCCGTGACGTCGCCATAGGGCAGCACAAAGATATTGCCCCCGGTGGTAAGAATCGACTGGCTCCAGTCCGCCTGCTCTTCTGAGCGCGCCACAAATCCGCGGCCATCATGAAGCGGCACGCCAAAGTGAAGACGCAGTGCATTCTGCACATCAAAATCAATCGCCAGAACTTTGCTACCGGAACGCGCCAGACTCCAGGCCAGATTCGCCGCCAGCGTGGTTTTCCCCACACCCCCCTTCGGCGAGCACACACAAACTAATGGCATAGCGCAATCTTCTCCAGTAACGGTTTGAGTAAGGTTTCTTTCGGCAGATTAATCTCGCGCGAGCGGAACAGCGCACCAAATCGCCCTGGCTCAGAATGGGTGGCGGTGGGTGCGACGACGGGCTGAAGCTCCGCCACGGTGGCAGGCCGGACCGACTCAGCACGCAGCATGGTCGCAGGCTCAGCCACGGCCACTTTTTGCAGTGGCGGCGGTGGCGGAAAGAGTGATGAAGGACCGCGTGCAGTCGTGCTGGTTGCTGGCAGGTTACTGCCTGACAGGCTATCGAGAATCGAGGTGCGGGCTGCCATTGCCGGTTGCGCAGTAAGTGCGGCATGTCGTGCCGGAGCCCCAGGCGGTGGAGCCGTAAACTCATCACCACGCAGCGGCTGAGGTTGCGGCAGGTCAATACGCTCGCCGCCGCCAAACGGGGTCTGATGTTCTTCTTTCGCCAGCTGGCGAATCAATGCCCATTTACTGTGTTCCGCCGCTTCCTGCGTCTGGCCAGACATATCTTTAAAGTCGATGTCGAGCGTTTGCGTTTTCTCTTTAAAACGCTGCAAATCATCGTAATTATTCTTCATTGGCCATGGCCTGCAACAAGGTGGGAATTTTCCTGGAATATAACACATCCCTTTAATATCAGTCAGAAAAACCTGATTACAAAAAAAGCAATTTCAATCAAATTGTTTAATCATAAAGATTCAATAGTGGCGGAAGAAAGCCTTTGCCGAGTCATTACCGCTGATAATTAATAAGTAATACTTAAGTTAAATTCATTAGCACTGTTTTAATAATTTTTCAGAAAATACCGCTCTTACAACCTCTGGCACTGCCAGGCTGACTCCTGTAAACAGCGTTTCAAAGAGCGTTCAGGCTGCCGCAGGCGCAAAACAATCGCATTTCTGCCATAAGTGATTGAGGCTATTTATCTTTTTTCACTGCAAATATCGCCAGAAGGAAAACAGGTTAAGACTGATAACGGAAAAAGAGGAGGAATAACCAGAAAGTGCTCGCTGACCTGCCAGCAGTGCGGCTTGCAGCTGAGTTGAGATAAAAAAAGGCTCCAGAAAAGAGCCTTCGGCTGGGGAGTTAAGATCGCGAACAGGCTCAGGCGGGCATACGCCTTACGCAAAGACGCAAAAGACGCCATCCCTGGCAGGCTCAGCGCGGGCGATTACGCCCCTCATCCCTAAGGGGCGCCCGCAGCCGGGCCAACGCGTTGCGTTGTTCAAAAACGCTCCCGGCGTTTTTAGTACGCACCTCATCCCTGAGGGGCGCCCGTAGCCGGGCCAACGCGTTGCGTTGTTCAAAAACGCTCCCGGCGTTTTTGTCCGGGGGGCGCAATGTTTTGCTACAGGCCTGTGCTCCCATCGCTTTCAATTTTGTGCGGTCTGTAAACACCAGAATGCGCTGCCAATCCTCAGCTGACCTTTTCTGCCACGCCGACCGGTTGATTCTCATCCTGATCAACCGCGAAGCAGGCAATCTCCTGTCCGCCATAGTTTTTCAGCTTCGGCTGCAACTGCACGCAGGTGCCAAAACGTCGGTGGCAGCGCGCATTAAAGGCGCAGCCCGGCGGTGGATTGAGCGGGCTCGGCAGCTCGCCGGTCAGCTTAATGCGCTCACGACGGTCGTCTGGATTAAGCCGCGGCGTCGCTGACAGCAAAGCCTGAGTATAAGGATGGCGCGGGTTGGCAAAAATTGCCTCTTTGCTGCCCTTCTCAACGCACCGGCCGAGATACATCACCATCACCTCATCGGCAATGTGTTCCACCACCGACAAATCGTGCGAGATAAAGACATAAGAAAGCCCCATATCCTGCTGCAGATCCATCATCAGGTTAAGCACCTGGGCACGCACCGACACGTCGAGCGCCGAAACCGGCTCATCGGCAATCAGGACGTCCGGATCGAGCATCAGCCCACGTGCGATGGCGATACGCTGACGCTGCCCGCCTGAGAACATGTGCGGGTAGCGGTCGTAGTGCTCGGTTTTCAGGCCGACTTTTGCCATCATCTCCAGCGTCTTCTCGCGGCGTTCCGCGCGGGTCAGCTGAGTATTAATCACCAGCGGCTCTTCCAGAATCTGGCTTACTTTTTTGCGTGGATTGAGTGAGCCGTACGGGTTCTGGAACACGATCTGGATTTTCTGGCGACGCAGCTTCTGCGCCTGGGGATCATGTTTCAGCAGATCCTGACCGTGCCAGTAAAGCTGCCCTTCGGTCGGGGTTTCAATCATCGTCAGCAGGCGGCCCAGCGTGGATTTACCACAGCCTGACTCGCCTACCACCGCCAGCGTTTTGCCGCGTTCCAGATTAAAAGAGACGCCATCCAGCGCTTTGACCAGACGCTCCTGACCAAACAGCCCCTTCTTCACCGGGTAGTGCTTCTTCAGATCAATCGCCTGCAGCAGGAACTGCTCTTTCGTGGTTTCATGACTCATAAGTTGGTCTCCCGGCATCGTCCAGCGGATAGTGACACTTGGACTGGCGTCCTGGAATGGTGCGCAGTTCAGGTTCTTCCTGACGACAAAGGTCAGTCGCATAGGGACAGCGTGGATTAAGCAGACAGCCAATCGGGCGGTCATACTTGCCCGGTACCACGCCAGGCAGCGAGGCCAGGCGTGCTTTATCGGCCGCAAACTCCGGCAGCGCACGCAGCAGCGCCTGCGTATAAGGATGGCGCGGCGCCTTAAAGATATCGGTCGCTTTCCCGCTCTCCACCACCTGACCGGCATACATCACGATAATGTGGTGCGCCGCTTCTGCCACTAACGCCAGATCGTGAGTAATCAGGATCAGCGCCATGTTCTCCTGCCGCTGCAACTCCAGCAGCAGTTCGATGATCTGCGCCTGAATGGTCACATCGAGCGCCGTGGTCGGCTCATCGGCGATTAACAGCTTAGGCCGACAGGCGATCGCCATGGCAATCATCACACGCTGGCTCATGCCGCCCGACAGCTGGTGCGGATAGACATCGAGCCGTGACGCGGGATCGGGAATACCGACCTGATTCAGCAGGTCGATCGCCCGCTGACGCCGGGTGCGTTTATTACCGCCCTGATGCACCTTGATCGCTTCCATGATCTGGAAACCTACGGTGTAGCAGGGATTCAGGCTGGTCATCGGGTCCTGAAAAATCATCGCCACTTCGGCGCCCACCAGCTGGCGGCGCTCACGTTCGGAGATGTTCTGCAGGTCGCGCTGATTGAACTCCAGCTTCTCAGCCATCACCTTGCCAGGGAACTCACCGATTTACCAGAGCCGGACTCGCCCACGATACCCACGACCTGGCCCTGCTCAACCTGATAACTGATGCGGTCAACCGCGCGGAACGGTGCTTTATCGTCGCCGAAATGCACCGATAGTTTGTCTACATTTAATAACGCCATCTCGGTGCCTCTTTACTGCTTGAGTTTCGGGTCGAGTGCATCACGCAAACCATCGCCCATCAGGTTAAATGCCAGCACGGTAAGCAGAATGACCAATCCAGGGAAGGTCACTACCCACCAGGCACTTTGCGCATACTGCAGGACGTCGGAGAGCATCGTGCCCCACTCCGGCGTTGGCGGTTGCGCACCCATACCGAGAAAGCCCAGCGCCGCCATATCGAGAATGGCGTTGGAGAAACCTAATGAAGCCTGCACGATCAGCGGTGCAAGGCAGTTAGGCAGAATATTCACAAACATCTGGCGCAGCATACTGGCACCGGCCACGCCGGAGGCGGTCACATAGTCGCGGTTCACTTCCACCAGCACCGCCGCGCGGGTCAGACGGATATAGTGCGGCAGCGCCACAAAGGTCAGCGCGATGGAGGCGTTAACGATCGAAGGGCCAAAGATGGCGACCAGCACCAGCGCCAGCAGCAGACTGGGCAGCGCCAGCATGATATCGACCACACGCATGATGATGGCATCGACCACGCCGCCGAGATAACCGGCCAGCAGGCCAAATATCACGCCAAAAATCAGTGACAGCACCACCACCAGACAGCCCACCAGCAGCGACAGGCGCGCACCGTACATCAGACGCGACAGCACATCGCGGCCTACATCGTCGGTGCCCAGAATGTAGCTCCAGCTGCCGCCTTCCTGCCAGACCGGCGGATGCAGCAGCGCATCGCGGAACTGCTCAGCAGGGGCATGCGGGGCCAGCACATCGGCAAAAATGGCGCACAACAACACAATGATGATGTAAACCAGGCCCACGACGGCGCCCTTGTTACGTTTAAAGTAGTGCCAGAATTCCTGAAACGGGGTCATCGGCTTGGGTGCAACGGTAACGCTGCCGGGATCAACAACAGACATGATGCCCCCTTATTTCTTATGACGTATGCGCGGGTTAACCACGCCATACAGCAGATCAACCAGCAGGTTGACCACAATAATCAGTACTGCTGTGAGCAGCACCCCGCCCTGCACTACCGGATAGTCACGGCGCTGCAACGCTTCAATCAGCCAGCGACCCAGGCCCGGCCACGAGAAGATGGTTTCGGTCAGAATCGCCCCGGCCAGCAAAGTGCCGACCTGCAGGCCGATCACCGTGACCACCGGCAGCATGGCGTTTCGCAGCGCATGCACCACGATCACGCGCATCCGCGTCAGGCCTTTGGCACGCGCAGTACGGATGTAATCTTCACCCAGCACTTCGAGCATCGCCGATCGCGTCATTCGCACAATCACCGCCAGCGGAATGGTGCCGAGCACGATGGCAGGCAGGATCATGTGCATCACCGCATCGTGGAAGTCGCCCGGCTCCCCCCAGAAGAAGGTATCGATCAGCATAAAGCCGGTCAGCGGCATGGTGTCATCCAGGAAGACGGTGTCGCCGACCCGCCCGGAAACCGGCGTCAGGTTGAGCTGTACCGAGACCAGCATGATCAGCATGATGCCCCACCAGAAGATCGGCATGGAGTAGCCGGTCAGTGAGATTCCCACGGCGGTGTGATCGAAAATCGACCCCCGCTTCACGGCAGCCATGACCCCAACCGGGATACCAATGGCCACGGCAAATATCATGGCGCAGATGCCGAGTTCCAGCGTCGCTTTGAAGCGCGGAACAAATTCATCCCAGACCGGGATGCGGCTCTTAAGTGAAATGCCCAGGTCACCATGTAATACGCCGTTAATGTAGTTCAGGTACTGTTTCCACAGCGGCTGATCCAGACCTAAAAGCGCCATTAACTGTGCATGGCGTTCAGGAGAAATACCGCGTTCGCCCGCCATGATGAGTACCGGATCGCCGGGGATCATGTGAACAAATGCGAAGGTGAGTAATGTAATACCGATAAACGTTGGGATGACAAGGCCCAGACGTCGGAGTATGAACTGCAGCATAATCCGGGTTCTCTCTTGTCCGCGCGACCGTCGCCGCGAGGGTAGTTATTGCTTACATCTGACGATCGGGTAGGCCCGACCGCGACGCAGACAGGCTGCGCCTCTACCGTTTCCAGTAAAACAGGGAGATAAAGCCGGGGCGACGCGCAGCCGCCCCGGAAAAGGCGACAATTATTCTTTAATGTCTACCTGAGCAAAGTAGTGTCCGCCCAGCGGATCGACTTTGTACCCGGAGACTTTCTTGCTGACCGGTTCGTATACCGTTGAGTGCGCGATCATCAGCGCCGGTGCCTGGTCATGCATCACAACCTGTGCCTGCTTGTAGTACTCGATGCGCTTCGCCTGATCGGCGGTGGCGCGAGCTGGCTGAATCTGATCCTCAAAGGATTTATCACACCAGCGCGAGTAGTTAGAGCCATCTTTTGCCGCTGAACAGCTGAACAGGGTGGCCAGGAAGTTATCCGGATCCCCATTGTCGCCGGTCCAGCCCATCATGACGGTCTGGTGCTCGCCTGCTTTGGCGCGCTTCAGATATTCGCCCCACTCGTAGGTGACGATTTTGGCTTTGACGCCAATCTTCGCCCAGTCGCTCTGGATCATCTCAGCCATGCGGCGCGCATTCGGGTTGTAAGGACGCTGAACCGGCATTGCCCACAGGTCGATTGAGAAGCCGTCTGCCATGCCCGCTTCTTTCAGCAGCGCTTTGGCTTTCTCAGGATCATAGGCGTAGTCTTTTACGTCGTCGTTATAGCCCCACATCGTTGGTGGGATCAGGTTTTTAGCAGGCTGACCTGCACCCTGATAAACGGCTTCGATAATCGCCTTTTTGTTGACCGCCATGGTCAGTGCCTGACGCACTTTCAGGTTATCCAGCGGTTTTTTCTCAACGTTGTACGACAGATAGCCGACGTTCAGGCCAGCCTGCTCATACAGGTTGATGTTTTTGTCCTGCTTCATACGCGCGATGTCAGCCGGGTTTGGATAGGGCATGACCTGACATTCGCCCTTCTGCAGCTTGGCGTAACGCACTGAAGCATCCGGGGTAATGGAGAAGACTAAGCGATCGATTTTCGGCTTGGTGCCCCAGTAATTCGGGTTAGCTTTGTAAAGGATGCGCGAATCTTTCTGGTACTGCAGCAGCTGGAACGGACCGGTACCGACCGGATTCAGGTCGACGTTTTGCGGGGTGCCCGCTTTCAGCATGTTGTCAGCGTACTCTTTCGACAGAATCGAGGCGAAGTCCATGCCAAGGTCAGCAAGGAACGGCGATTCAGGACGCGTCAGCACAAAGCGCACGGTGTTCTCGTCCACTTTTTCAATTTTGCTGATCAGCTTCGGCATGTCCATGCCTTCGAAATATTCGTAGCTGCCGCCGGATACGCCGTGATAGGCGTTGTTTTTATCCAGCTGGCGTTCAAAGGTGAACACCACATCATCCGCATTGAAGTCGCGCGTCGGTTTGAAATCTTTGGTGGTCTGCCACTTCACGCCTTTGCGCAGGTGGAAGGTGTAAGTTTTACCGTCTTCACTGACATCCCACTTCTCTGCCAGCGCAGCGTGCAGTTCGGTGGTGCCGATAGTGAACTCAACCAGTCGGTTGTAGATCTGACGTGAGCTGGCATCGTAGGTGGTGCCCGAGGTGAACAACTGCGGGTTAAAGCCTTCCGGAGAACCTTCAGAACAGTAAACCAGGGTTTTTGCCTGAACACTGGCGGCGACAGTCATAGCAATCAGGCTCAGACCGACCTTCAGCATCCCGGATTTAGCCAGGGAGTTGATCATGCTTTTGCTCCATTGTGATGTGATGTTGTGTGTATTGCCCGACCTCTGATTTTTTTATGCGGTTCAGGCGTACCACCGAACAGGTGGTTAAAGCACGCTACGTTTTTTTTGTTTTTTCTTATGCAGATGGTGCATTCAGAAAATTCCGTAACTGTGCGTTTATTGACGCATCAATTTGTCAACAGTTGCAAAGAACGTCAATACAACGGTTACTTATTTACACAGAGTGTGAGGGATAGCATGCAACGGTAATAAAAACCCTTTCGGCCTAAAAGCCATACAATGCACAGCGCTGCTGGTCTGATTTCCGTGCATTGTGCTGGATGGTTGTTCTATCGCTAGTGATTCTCACCGCTAAAAAACTTAAAACTTTTACCGGCAAATGTTGAATAACTGAACGATTCACCGTGCGTTATGACGTTCATCCAGCGGAATATGCTGGTAAAGAAGCATAAGAAATCAGCATGTTGCCGCTTTCGGTCATAAGAAGAATGTGTCGCGAATTATGATCGCATCTCTTATATGGCAAGGCCTGCCAGCGGGTAAGTGATGATAACAACGGCTGGTAAACAGAATGCGCGGTGGATGGGGTTTACTGGAACTTTCTGGAAGGTGACAGCTGAGGTTTGGATCTGTCAGCCGTCTGAGGCTCCCAAATAAGTACCTGATGCGTCTGCCAGACGTGAAGCGAAGGGAGCATACGCCTGGAGCAAAGCATCGCGGGCCAGGGACAAAAACGCCGGGAGCGTTTTTGAACAACGCAAAGCGTTGGCCCGGCTACGGGCGCACCTCAGGGATGAGGTGCGTAATCGCCTGCGTTGAGCCTGCCAGGGATGGCGTTTTTGCGTCTTTGCGGAAGGCGTATGCTCCCTGAAGCCCACTCAGCGGTAATAATGTGAATGCTTAGCGGTCAGATCGAGACTGCTTCGGGAACACGGTCAGATCGGAAAAGCGCTTAAACCATCCCTGGACGCTCGGCCCACGCCGTCCATGGCGTGGGACGCTTTCCTCCTCTGCCCGTGTTCCCTTCGCCTTGAGATTGTTCATTGCTGTCAGCGTCACTCGGGTTTGGATCTGTTAGCCGTCTGAGGCTCCCAGCGTCTGCCAGACGTATGCTCCCTGAAGCCCGCTCAACGGTAAATCCGTACCTTTCATCCTCTTTTCTTCAGACGAAAAAAAACCTGTCTTTTCAGACAGGTTTCTTAAATATGGTCGGCGAGAGAGGATGACTCTGCTCTGCGAGCAGCGCCCTTCGGGCCGTTGCTGAAGCAACGTTGTCTCGCTACGCTCGGCTCAAACCTCCTTCGGAGGTTCTCATCCTCTTTTCTTCAGACGAAAAAAAACCTGTCTTTTCAGACAGGTTTCTTAAATATGGTCGGCGAGAGAGGATTCGAACCTCCGACCCACTGGTCCCAAACCAGTTGCGCTACCAAGCTGCGCTACTCGCCGATGGGGGCGCATGTTACTGCTACCCCCGATCAGCGTCAACCGCTTTTTATGCTTTTGCCGCCAATCGCCTGGAAAGCACGCGGTTACCGGGAATCAGCCGCCTGCTTTACCCTTTTCGACCACTATTACAGCGGTTTAGCCTGACCATTACCCGGTGCCTGACACCAGTTGTTGGCCGGGTTAATACCGCCATCTGGCGAGGTGTAACCCAGACAACCCAGGATGGTATCGAACAACTCAACGTGGCGATGGGTCCGGCCCACGCGCTGCTGCGCCTGCAGGCGCTCAAAGTTGCTGCGGTTCTGACTGTCTTCCAGATACTTATCTGACGCCCAGACCATCATCGGCACCCGGAACTGCTCAGGCGGAGCCATCTCACGCGGCGTGCCGTGCAGATGCATATTCTCGCTAATCGACTCACCATGGTCAGCGGCATAGAAGACAATCGCCTTCTTATCACGCAGCTGATCCAGCACGCTATCCAGCATGCTATCGACATACAGCACCGAGTTGTCATAAGCGTTGATCAACTGCGCTTTGCTGCAGGTCTCATCCACGCCCATACACTCCGGCTGATATTTCGCGAAGCTGCGCGGATAACGCTGTGAATAGAGGTAGTGCGAACCTTTGGTGTGCAACACAATCAGATGCTTACCTTTCGGGAAACGATCCAGTGACGCTTTCATCTCCGGCACCAGCAGCATGTCATCCACCGCTTTGCCCTGATTACGCTTCTCTGAACCGATCTGCTCACGGAAGGCAAAATTGTTAGCATTGATGTTGTCGTAGAACCAGACTTCGCTCTGCATCGCAAACAGCTCAGAGGTGAAGCCCAGCTCTTTCATCACCGCAAACACATTCTGCTCTTTCAGCGTGCGGCCCGGATTATCCATAGTGCCGCCTTCGCGCACGAACATGCAGCGCAGTGACAGCTTGGTCGCGGTATCACAGGACTCGCCCCGGAATGCCACCAGGTTCTTCTCTTTCGACAGCTTCGGCGTAGTGTCACGCTCATAGCCCAGCATCCCCATGTGATCCCAGCGCGTGGTTTCGCCAATCACAAACACCACATAGGTATCATCAAGCCCGGCAGGCGCGACGTAGGTAAACTTCTTCGCCGGATCCAGCAGTTCCTGGCTGTTCAGCGACTCATCCACACGGGTCCAGGCAAACAGGCCCACAGCCGCCAGCCAGTTCGAAGGAAGATAAGAGTGCGCCACCACACCGCCGTAACTCGGCAGATCGATGTTAGTGATCTCTTCGTTATGCTTCTGCAGCTTGTCGAAAAACCGAATCGGCAGCCAGACCAGCGCCACGCAGAGCAGCATGATCAGGGTGGGTTTCAGGCGCTGTCCCGGCGTACGCAGCTGTTCGTTCAACGTCATGCTCAGCTTATTGCGCCAGATCATCAGCAGTGGCAGCGCGCTGACCAGCACCATCCACAGGATGAAATGGTAACCAATCACCTCTTTAGAGAGATCGGTGTCAGTCGTCATCACCGAAGCCACAATGCCGTAGCCGATCACCACGTTAAAAAACGCCATGTAATAGGCGGCGGCAACCGAAATCAGAACAATCAGCGTGGCCAGCACGCGATAAAACCACTTTCCGCCCAGCGACAGCAGACGCATCAGGAAGAAAGTCAGCACCACAATGGCCACTACCTCGGTGACGGCAGTCAGCCAGTTCGTAACCGTAGAGTGCCTGAGAAAACCGTCAAAACGACGATAGAAAATCGGCAAATTCAATAAGATACCGAGATAGAGCGCCAGCAAGAGCGATAACTTCTGCTGAGTCAGGGTTTTAATGTAATTCATGAAAAAAGGTGTTTCTCCGGTGTGAAGCGCTTGACCAAATCTTTTATGTGACTGCCGAAACGCGGCAGAGTTCGCTGAATAAGCGGACCGGACAAGATGAAGGAAAATTCTGAACGGATTTACAGGCTATAACGCGAGGTGGCTCAGTAAAACATGGTCGCGTTTGATAGACCAGAAAATAATCGTTGTCGACCTGATTAGCACATTTTTTGTACACATCGAACAGGAACGGCCGGGTGGGCTGTCGCAGACAGCAGCAGGAGAGTGAAAATGACAGAGGAAAAAAAGTGCGGGCCTGATAATTTCAGGCCCGCAGCACGCTTAGCGAATAATGTTCAGCGTGACATCGATGTTGTTGCGGGTGGCGTTTGAGTAAGGACAAACGATGTGTGCCGCATCAACCAGCTTCTGCGCTTCTGCTTCATCCATCTCTGGCAGATGAATGTTCAGGGTCGCTTCAATACCAAAACCATCAGGGATAGGGCCGATACCCACTTCACCTTCGATCCAGGCGTCTTTTGGCATGGTGATTTTGTCACGGCCTGCCACAAACTTCATCGCGCCCAGGAAGCAGGCAGAATAGCCCGCAGCAAACAGCTGCTCCGGGTTAGTCACTTCGCCGCCTGCACCGCCCATCTCTTTTGGCACACCCAGTTTCACGTCCAGTACACCGTCAGAAGAGGTTGCACGACCATCACGACCACCGGTTGCTTTGGCTTTGGCGCGGTAAACCACTTGTTCTAAAGACATGACATTTCTCCATTACGCTATTTAATCGCCCACTACTTATACAGCCGTAATCAGGCGGTGAGGTTTAACGGGTGCCGCGCACCCGTCAGCAATATTTATCGTGACTTATTCAGGTTATCTCGCAACCCATCCAGCTGTAATTTCAGCGCCAGCAAAGCGTCATCATCACAGGCTGTGGCACACTTGACCGCTTCAGGAATGGCTTCAGCCCTGGCCCGTAACGCCTGCCCGGCTTCGGTCAGCGTCACCGCAACCTGGCGTTCATCCTGACGGGTTCGCTGCCGGTTAATCAGGCCTGCACTTTCCAGTCGCTTCAGAAGTGGCGTTAATGTTGCCGAGTCTAAAAAAAGCTGCTCGCCAATCTCTGACACCGTGACATCATCTTTCTGCCACAACACCAGCATGACCAGATATTGAGGATAGGTGATGTCGAGCTGGCTCAGCAACTGACGATAGACTTTATTCATCGCCAGGTTGGCAGAATAAAGCGCAAAGCAGAGGTGCTGATCGACCAACAGTGGCATCGTTTTCACTTTTTTGTCATCTTGATCACAGTTCATGGTTAATAATATAGATAGCGCGCTAGATAATTGCAAGCAAACTTTTTGTCAGGGGGAAAGGCATGCAGGATTCACTGGAAGAACAGGCGCGTCGCTTCGCCACCGAGGCACATGCCAGTGCCGGTCAGCGCCGCAAATATACCGATGAGCCTTATATTGTTCATCCGGCAGCGGTGGTGGAACTGGTGCGCAGCGTCAGCCATGACGACGCGTTGTTAGCGGCAGCCTGGCTGCACGATACCGTAGAAGATACCGCAACCACACAGAGCGATATCGAAACCCACTTTGGTACGCGCGTGGCAAGCCTGGTAGAGATGCTGACCAACAGCGCACCCGCTGGGGCAAAAAATCGCACGGCCCGTAAACTGGCGCACTTCCGCCATACAGCCAGCGCCAGTCCTGAGGCACAAACCATCAAACTGGCTGACATCATCGATAACACCCGCGCGATTGTGCGTTTTGATCCCGACTTTGCGCGGGTCTACCTGGTTGAAAAGCAGATACAGATTGAGTTGCTGAAGCAGGGAGATGCGCAGTTATGGCAGCAGGCTTCAATGATTATTGAAAGCGGACTCGCACAGTTGCGGGAGCCGCCCTATAGCGTGCCGGAGAGCTGGTTTGCCAGACAGGCGGCTAAATACAGCGAATTACGCTAATAAAAAACCCGCCAGCGGCGGGTTCTTTTCGTGATATCAGTTTATTCAAGCAACTGCCGTCCCAGATAGGGATTGGCATGTAATAACTTCATCAATTTCTGCGCCGTCGCGGAAGGACGGGTACGCCGGGCTTCCCAGCTTTTCACGGAAGAAACGCTCACGCCCATTACTTTTGCAAACTCATCAACCTGCATGCCGGTCATTTCACGCAGACGCTGCGGCTCTGGCTGGGCGGGTTGCTGACGCTGAATAAGTAACTCGGCGGCGCGATCATCACGTGTCAAAACAATCTGCTCAAGGCTGCTGAGCAATTCAAACATCGGGTCTTTTAATTCCATAGAGAACTCCTTAAAAACTCGCTATGAAGCACGTGAAAGTAGAGAGGTACGAGCCTGAAGTCAGGACTCTGAAACCGGGCCTGTTTCAGGCTGGATCCCGCAAGGGTTTATTTTTGTTATGAGAGAAACCATTACGGGACACAGCCTGCGGTGCACTGCTTTAAAGATGTCAGGTCAATGCAACAAATGCCGGGAGACTAAGTATGGATAGAGACCTGACTATTTGCCGCGCAATTTATAATTATTTTTTTAACTATGGTTTGCCGGAAAAGTTCCAGCGCCTCTAACCCGCTGAGGCAGTTGAGTTTTGTGCCTTCGGTGTGGGCAAAAAAATCAAATGGTGTTTGCTATTTATGTGGATGCCATCAAGCTTTTTGCTGGCATATTCTCATTTCTGTGAGGCAATACACCTCTTCAGGTAGTGAGTGCAAAATATACGCCAATGGTTTACTTCCTGAACACATATATTCACTGATCTTATTAAATTAAGAATAGTCCTGGTTGGGGCCTGAGGCCTGGCGCGCGGCGGCTCACAGTGCAGAGCGGGTAAATCTTTTATTCTTAACGGCGCTCTGTCGCCAGATTAATCAACAGTCATCTTAACGAAACGGCTGACGCCTCATGCCGGTGCAGTTACCCGGCAACTATCAACCTGATGCGCGGTAAAAGTGCAGCCCCGTGATAACGCACTGACGGCAGGCCAAACCTATACCTGACCTCTGTAAGGAAAAGCGATGCGTGAAACAGATTTTAACGTCGGATACCCTTCTCATCGTGTACCGATGATGGGTCGTAATGCCGTCGCAACCTCTCAACCGCTGGCGGCGCAGGCGGGTTTACGGATGCTGCAACAGGGTGGTAACGCCGTGGATGCGGCTATCGCCACCGCCATCGCCTTAACCGTGCTGGAGCCAACCGGAAACGGCATCGGTAGCGATGCGTTTGCCATTGTCTGGGATGGCAGCGAGCTGCATGGGTTAAACGCCTCAGGCCGATCGCCAGCCGCGTGGCATCCCGAACGCTTTGCCGATTTTAGTGCGATGCCTGAAACCGGCTGGGAATCCGTCACTGTGCCAGGGGCCGTCTCGGCATGGGTCACACTGGCACAGCGCTTTGGCACCTTACCGCTGACCACCCTCGCACAACCGGCAATTGACTATGCGCGCGACGGTTTTCCGGTTTCACCGCTGATTGGTCAGCTGTGGCAGCGCGGCTATGACAAGCTGCGGGATCAACCTGGCTTTAGCGACTGCTTTGCGCCGCAGGGTCGTCCGCCGCGTGCTGGCGAGCTATTCCGCAATCCGGCTCAGGCCCGCACCTTGCAGGAAATCGCTGAGACTCAGGGCGAAAGCTTTTACCGCGGCGCACTGGCGCAAAAGATGACAGCCTTCGCCCGTGAGCATGGCGCAGCCCTGACGCTGGAGGATTTGAAAAACCATCGTGCCGACTGGGTTACCCTGCTGTCGCGTCCGTTTGCCGGAGGATCGGTGCAGGAGCTGCCGCCGAATGGTCAGGGCATTGCGACCTTAATTGCACTTGGCATTCTGGAAGAGTGGGAAATCAACCGCCATGCACCGGATTCGCCGCAGTGGCTGCATCTCTCCATCGAGGCGATGAAACTGGCGCTGGTTGATCTGGACCGTTATGTCACCGATGAAGATCATCTCGAATTTCCGGCGGAACACCTGCTCAGCAATGACTATATTCGCCAGCGGGCAGCGTTAATTGATCCTGACAAGGCGGGAGATTTCCGCTTTGGATCACCGCAGCAGAGCGGCACAGTGTATGTCGCCGCCGGTGATGCCAGCGGCATGATGGTCTCATTCATTCAGTCTAACTACATGGGATTTGGCTCCGGCGTGGTGGTACCCGATACCGGCATCAGCCTGCAGAACCGGGGCGCGGGCTTTTCACTCGATCCAGACCATCCCAACGTCGTGGCGGGCGGTAAGCGGCCGTTTCATACCATCATTCCGGCCTTTGCGCGGGATCAGCAGGGCCAGCCGCTGATGGCGTTTGGCGTGATGGGCGGCCCGATGCAGGCGCAGGGACACCTCCAGCTGGCGCTGCGCATTATGCTGCACCGCCAGAATCCGCAGGCCGCGATTGATGCGCCGCGCTGGCGGGTGGTGCAGGGACGCGAAGTCGTGTTTGAATCAACCCTCGATCGCAATATCCTGAGCACACTGCGCCGTATGGGTCACAACGTGGTACTGGAAGATCCCCTGAGTAACTACAATTTTGGTGGCGCGCAGGCGATAGTGCGCGATCCGCAGGGCTTCTACATTGCGGCCAGTGAGAGTCGCAAAGATGGTCAGGCGGTGGTGTTTTAAGGTTGCGGCAGTGAGCGTCAGGCTGCTCAGCCCCTTCTTCATCTCTGCGCGCTGAAGCCTGCGATGGCAGGGAATGCAGCACGCCGTGAGGCGCAGGCGGTCCCATTCTGTAACCGGCGTTTCAGAAAGCATCTGTTTCACAGGTGGTTTCACGTTGTGCCGTGGCTCGGGTTTGTTCTATTCTTTAGGCCATTCCTACCTGGACATCTGACAGTATCACCGACAGGAGTTGACCCTATGGCTTCAGGACTTACACGCCTTATGGCACGTGGCGGCATTATGCTCGCTGGCGCGCTGATCGTGCTGCAACTCACCGCATGCGGTGATAAAGAAGGCGAGCAGCGCAAAGCATTTATCGATTTTCTCCAGAACACTGTGATGCGCAGCGGCGAGCATCTGCCCAGCCTCAGCGAAAACCAGAAGCAGAGCTTTGGCAACTTCGCCAGCGATTACGCCATTATGTATGGCTTCTCGCAGCAGGCGAACAAAGCGGTTGAACAGGGTATGCGTCCGGTGGTGGATGAGCTTTCTGCTATTCGCGTTCCGCAGGATTATCTCAGCCGTCGTGATTCCCTGCGTCAGGCGACCAGCGCACTGGTGATCGTCACCCAGCAGATTGAAAGCGCCAAAATGCAGGCGGACAGCAGCAAGGCGACCCTGAAGCAGCCGGATGACCTGAAAAAAGTCTACGACACCGCCTACAACAAAGTGGTGACGGTGCCCGCCAATCAGCTGATTCCTCTGCTGCCAAAACTCCAGGCGCTGAGCCAGGGTGCAGTGCAGACCGGCGATTTCCTGCAAACGCAGGGAACCCGTGTCAGCTTCAATGATGGCGGCGTACAGTTTCCGACTCAGGATCAGGCTTCGCAATATAACGCGCTGATGAGCACTTTATCCGCCAATTCGCAGGCGCTTGCTCAGGCACAGGCTGCCGTCCAGGGTGGTCTGCAGTAAACCCGCCTTACGGGCAGATGCTAATCGTCTGCCCGTTACACTCTCTTTTCTCCTCCCACCCAATCACCCGCTGAATGAAGTGTGATCTGGCGCATTTTCGACCAAAAATAGTTTGTGATCTAAGTCACAGATATATAACAAATCAACGTCAAACAAGTGTGATTCACCTCACAGATAACCGGCCAACCCGTCTAAAAATCAGCCAACTGAGCCTGAGTCACGCCTTAAAGTGTGATCAAAATCACGCTAATCACCCCTGCCACCACCCTTAATCAGTGATGTAGATCACACTTACCCCGCACGCTACGCAGCGTCAAATTCGCGTGATAGAGTCCGCGTGCATACAGTAATACCACCGGCTTTGGGTCGGGGTGGCTAAACAAAAACAAGCGCGCTCTCCTATTGCAGCGCGTCTCAATAAGGGGTGGGTTTATGTCCTCATCAGTGAAGGTCAAAGTACAAAGCTTTGGTCGCTTTCTGAGTAATATGGTGATGCCAAACATCGGGGCGTTTATCGCCTGGGGTATCATCACCGCACTGTTTATTCCAACTGGCTGGATCCCTAACGAAACGCTGGCCAAACTGGTTGGCCCGATGATCACCTACCTGCTGCCACTGCTGATCGGTTTCACCGGTGGGCGTCTGGTGGGCGGCGATCGCGGCGGCGTGGTCGGTGCCATTACCACCATGGGTGTGATTGTCGGTGCTGATATGCCGATGTTCCTCGGTGCGATGATTGCCGGTCCGCTGGGCGGCTGGGCAATCAAGTCGTTTGACCGGGCGATTGACGGCAAAATCAAAAGCGGCTTCGAGATGCTGGTCAACAACTTCTCGGCCGGTATTATCGGGATGATACTGGCACTGCTGGCGTTCCTGGCGATCGGTCCGCTGGTAGAAGGTCTGTCACACATTCTCGCCGCGGGCGTGAATCTGATGGTGCAGAACAACCTGCTGCCACTGACCTCGATCTTCGTCGAACCCGCGAAAATCCTGTTCCTGAACAACGCCATTAACCACGGTATCTTCTCGCCGCTCGGTATCCAGCAGGCTAGTGAAGCCGGCAAATCCATTTTCTTCCTGATCGAAGCCAACCCGGGTCCGGGTATGGGCGTGCTGATGGCCTATATGTTCTTTGGTCGTGGCAGTGCTAAACAGTCTGCGGGCGGTGCGGCAATCATCCACTTCCTTGGCGGCATCCATGAGATCTACTTCCCGTATGTGCTGATGGCTCCTCGTCTGCTGCTGGCGGTTATCCTTGGCGGTATGACCGGCGTCTTCACGCTGACGGTGCTGAACGGTGGCCTGGTCTCTCCTGCCTCACCGGGTTCAATCCTGGCGGTGCTGGCAATGACGCCAAAAGGTGCCTACTTCGCGAACATCGCCGCTATCGCTGCGGCCTTCGCCGTCTCCTTCGTGGTGTCTGCTATCCTGCTGAAAACCAGCAAAGTCAAAGAAGATGACGATATCGAAGCCGCGACCCAGCGCATGCATGAGATGAAAGCGCAGTCTAAAGGCCAGAGCGGCGCGGGTGCGCCAGTCGCCAGCGATGCCATGAGCGTTGAACTGCATCACGTGCGTAAAATCATCGTCGCCTGTGATGCCGGTATGGGTTCCAGCGCGATGGGTGCAGGCGTACTGCGTAAGAAAGTGCAGGACGCCGGGCTGAGCAATGTGTCGGTGACCAATACCGCGATCAACGCCCTGCCAGGTGATGTCGATCTGGTGATTACCCACCGTGACCTGACTGAACGCGCCATCCGCCAGGCTCCGCATGCGCAGCATATCTCGCTGAACAACTTCCTCGACAGCGCGCTCTACAGCACCCTGACCGAACGTCTGGTGGCGGCTAACCGCAGCGACGTGCATCGTCAAACGGTGAATACCGCGCTCTCTGACAGCTACGATGAAGGCAACGCACACCTGTTTAAACTGGGTGCGGATAACGTCTTCCTCGGCCTGACCGCCAGTAACAAAGAGCAGGCGATTCGCTTTGCGGGTGAACAGCTGGTGAAAGGCGGTTACGTTGAGCCTGAATACGTTGAGGCGATGCTGGCGCGTGAAAAACTGACGCCGACCTATCTCGGTGAGTCGATTGCCGTGCCGCACGGTACGGTCGAAGCGAAAGATCGCGTGCTGAAAACCGGCGTGGTGTTCTGTCAGTATCCGGCAGGCGTCCTGTTCGGTGAAGAGCCGGACGATGTGGCGCGCCTGGTGATTGGTATTGCTGCCCGTAACAACGAGCACATCCAGGTGATCACCAGCCTGACCAATGCGCTGGATGATGACAGCGTGATTGAGAAGCTGGCGAACACCACCAGCGTGCAGGAAGTGCTGGATCTGCTGTCAGGTAAGCCTGCAATCGCGTAATTTATAGCAATTATTTTCCCTGGGGCGGTCATGCCCGTCCCGATTTCCTGGGGCGGGTTTGCCCGCCCCATCGTCATTTGATATGGGTCAAAAATTATGAAAGCGTTACATTTCGGAGCAGGAAACATTGGTCGCGGCTTTATCGGCAAGTTACTGGCTGATGCAGGTATCGAACTGGTTTTTGCTGATGTGAATCAGACGGTGCTGGATGCACTGAACGCGCGTCATGAGTATCCCGTTCATGTAGTTGGCGAGCAGGCCAAAACAGAAACCGTTAAAGGCGTCAGTGCGGTAAACAGCACCAGCGATGAGATCATCACCCTGGTTTCTGAAGTCGATCTCGTTACCACCGCCGTGGGCCCGCAGATTCTGGAGCGTATTGCCGGCAGTGTGGCTAAAGGCCTGGCAAAACGCAGCGACAACGGCAATACCCGCCCGCTAAATATTATCGCCTGTGAGAATATGGTGCGCGGCACCAGCCAGCTGAAACAGCATGTGCTGAAGGCGCTGCCGGAGCAGTATCACGCCTGGCTTGAGCAGCATGTCGGCTTTGTGGATTCCGCTGTCGATCGCATCGTGCCACCGTCTGAAGCGGGCAGCACCGATCCGCTGGAAGTGACCGTTGAAACCTTCAGCGAATGGATCGTCGATAAAACTCAGTTTAAAGGCGACCTGCCTGCGATTCCGGGTATGGAACTGACCGATAACCTGATGGCATTTGTTGAGCGTAAACTCTTCACACTGAACACCGGTCACGCGATTACCGCCTATCTCGGCCAGCTGGCCGGTCACCAGACCATTCGTGACGCCATCCTCGATGAAAAAATCCGGGCCGTGGTGAAAGGGGCGATGGAAGAGAGCGGCGCGGTGCTGATTAAGCGCTACGGTTTTGAGGCGGATAAACATGCGGCCTACATCCAGAAAATTCTTGGCCGTTTTGAGAACCCTTATCTGAAAGATGATGTTGAGCGTGTGGGTCGTCAGCCGCTGCGTAAACTCAGCGCGGGCGATCGCCTGATCAAGCCGACGCTGGGCACGCTGGAGTATGGTTTACCGCACGCCAGCCTGGTGCAGGGCATTGCCGCCGCGATGCACTATCGCAGCGACCAGGACCCACAGGCGCAGGAGCTGGCCACGCTGCTGGCAGAAAAAGGCCCACAGGCGACGCTGGCTGAGGTTTCAGGGCTGGATGCTGACAGCGAAGTGGTGGCTTCGGTGGTGAGCGCCTGGCACGCTATGGCATAATGCGCGCGTGTTAGTGACGCAAGCCGGGCGCAGTTCGCCTGCGCCCAACGGCGGTATTGAACCCATGCAGGCAATAATGGAAGAGAAGCAGGCTTTTGAAAACCGGGTGCTTGAGCGCCTGAACGCCGGTCGTTCGGTGAGAAGCTTTCTGATCGCCGCTGTTGAGCTATTGGCTGAAGCCGTCAATCTGCTGGTGCTGCAGGTGTTCCGTAAAGATGACTACGCGGTGAAATATGCCGTAGAACCACTGCTGCTGGGGAACGGTCCTTTAGGCGAACTCTCGGTTCGTCTGAAGCTGATTTACGGTCTTGGCGTTATCAGCCGGCACGAATATGAAGATGGTGAACTGCTGCTGGCGCTGCGCGAAGAGCTGAATCACGACAGCGGTGATTATCGTTTTACCGACGACGAGATCCTTGGCCCGTTTGGTGAACTGCACTGCGTCACCGCCTGGCCGCCCGCACCGGTGTTTCACACCGAAGATGCAGAGCTGCGCAGCATGCAGCAGCAGCGCTATCTGCAGATGGTGCGATCCACCATGGTCCTGTCGCTAACCGAGCTGATCGCCCGCATCAGTATGAAGCAGGCGTTTAAAAAGTCCGGCAGCTAATCCTGTCAGGCGCCATCACGGCGCCTTTTTCGTCTTAACCTGAGCGGGAATATGCGCCAGATTTGGTGTATCCTTGGCCTGTTTTCCTCAACGAGTTGTTGTCATGAAAGAGCAAGAAAAGAACGAAATCAAACTTCTCAGCGATAAGCTGGACGCATTGAACCGCAAAGAGCCGCAGTTACTGGAATCGGGTGATGTCGAGAAACTGGGCGCGTTGCTGAAAGAGAAAGAAGCGCTGGTCATTGAGATTGAGCGTCTGCGCGGTCAGCGGGTTGAAAAACTCAGTGCCGAGGCGCAGAAGCTGCAAAAAATGGGCTTCAGCCGCGAAATTACCAAGAAAGAGCAGGCAAATCTGGGCGCGCTGAAGAAAAGCGTGCGCGGCCTGGTCGTGGTGCATCCAATGACCGCGCTGGGACGTGAGATGGGGCTGACAGCAATGACCGGCTTCGCCAAAACCGCATTCTGACGGGTCGATCAGGCAGCAGCCTGATCGACATCGGCTTTGCGTTCGCCGGCGGCGGCATAGACCTGCTCCGCCAGCGCATCCAGCAGTTCATAGCGGCGACGATATTCAGCCCGCTTCTTACTGGCAATCTCCTCCAGCGTTTTGCGCGGCAGGCTCAGCGGCAGGATAAACATCCCATCCCTGCGCGCCTCGCCACTCAGCGACAGCCAGAATTCACTGTAGCTGGCAAAGAACTTATCCCCCTTGCTGTGGCGATAACGCAGGCTGCGGAAGACATGAGTCTCATCGCCTACCGCCAGAATATTCTCCACGCCGCACTGCTTCGCCACAATAAATACCGCTTCCATTAACAGGCGTTTCGGAAAGAGACCCTGCGCCGCTTTGGTCGCCTCGCGGATCACCTCATTATTGATATGTTTTCGCGGACCCTGTAATCCGCCAATTAATAATGTGCGCTGGTTATTTTCATTGAGAATTGAAAATGAAAGTGAAGCAATAATTTCGTCGTTATAACGTAATACCAGCGTCACTTCCCCTTCCCGATCGAAATAACCGGAACTGCAGGAAAGTAAAAAGGATTCGCCATTTTTACCGGTCAGCGTAGCCAGCGGATTATCCGTGGCGCTTTGCAGCAGCTGACGCAGCGCAGGGTTTTCCAGATTATTCATCAGGCTGTAATGATCAAGTATCGCCTGCGCGCGCGCAGCAATTCTCAACCCTGAGCGCAGATAGGGCCGGTGCAGCTTGGCTGGCAGCAATCCCTGAGTACTCATCAACAGAGGGAGTTGCGGTAAATGCGACAGCTCATCCAGATAACGCAGCGTAGTCAGCGGCGATATTAAGGTTCTTAACACAAATTTCAGCCGGAAACGTTTACTTATCCAGAGTTTATTCGGAACGTATTTTCCGCTAATTAACTGAAAAAAAAGCGATGCAGAAGAATCGGTCGTGGTTTCGTGAGTAGTTATAATTGACATAGTCATCGACACACAGTGAGCAGGAATGTCACTGAGCATAAGACAACGAGTATCAACGGCGTGTTAATGTGGCAGAAGGTTAAAAGCGCGGCGGTTAAAAAGCGAGATCCGTTTATTTTTGGTTTAATCTGGGACGACAGAATTTAAAGATATAAAAAACCGGCGAAATAAATTCCACCGGTTTATCGTTATCACGTTAACACTGGGTTAACTTACTGGGCAGCTGCGAAACGGGCTGCTGCTTCGTCCCAGTTGACCACGTTCCAGAATGCTTTGATGTAGTCAGGACGTTTGTTCTGATACTTCAGGTAGTAGGCGTGTTCCCACACGTCCAGACCGATGATTGGGAAGCCAGAAACGCCAGCAACCGCTTCACCCATCAGCGGGTTGTCCTGGTTTGCGGTAGATACCACAGCCAGTTTGTCGCCTTTTTTAACCAGCCACGCCCAGCCTGAGCCGAAACGGGTCGCAGCCGCTTTCTCGAACTCTTCCTGGAATTTTTCCACGCTACCGAAATCTTTCTCGATAGCCGCTTTCAGGTCGCCCTGCAGCGTGGTGCCGGTTTTCAGGCCTTTCCAGAACAGGCTGTGGTTAGCGTGGCCGCCTGCGTTATTACGCAGTGGGCCTTTTTTGTCTGCTGGCAGCTGATCCAGTTTGGTGATCAGCTCTTCTACCGGCAGATTGGCAAATTCAGTGCCTTCCAGCGCCGCGTTAGCGTTGTTCACGTAGGTCTGGTGATGTTTGGTGTGATGGATTTCCATCGTCTGCTTGTCGAAATGCGGTTCCAGTGCGTCGTATGCGTAAGGCAGGGATGGCAGTGAATAACTCATGTTCTTCCTCTCCATTTAGTTTGAGCAGCACGACGAATTCGGGACGTGCCGCGTAAGCAGTCGAATCATTATAGTTAAATTCATGTAGCGTAAAAGGGTAATCAATGCCCTATTAACCATAAGGATTTGAGAAATCTGGCAAAAGCAACCCGTTGTTTTTACAGCATGCTGCTGCTGACTCCGCCTTTTCAGCTTTATCAGACAGGGAGAGCGAAGCACTCTGCCAGCACCACCAGCAGGCACTCATCCCGCCCGAACGCCGCATCTGCCCTGCCCTGCGCGTTACCTGCCCAGTTCGCGCAGCCCGCTGTCGAGCGCGCCGACCAGCCAGTCGATATCCCCTTCCTGGAACGCCAGTGGCGGACGCAGTTTCAGCACATTCCCATACGGGCCGGCGACCGAGGTCAGCACGCGATGTTCACGCAGCTTCTCGATTAAATCCAGCGCCAGCGTTTTGTCCGGCGTTTTGCTGTGACGATCGGTGACCAGCTCAAAACCGATAAACAGTCCGGCACCGCGCACATCCCCCACGCACTCATAGCGATCCATCAGGGTTCGTAGCTCCGCCAGCAGCTTCGCGCCGACCACGCGGCTGTGTTCCTGTAACCCCTCTTCGGTGATCACTTTCAGTACCGCCTGCGCCGCCGCCATCGCGACCGGATTACCACCAAAGGTATTGAAGTAGGGAATTGAGTCGCTGAAGGCGGCCAGCACTTCACTTTTTGCCAGCAGGCCGGAAACCGGAATGCCGTTGCCCATTGGCTTGCCGGTGGTAATGATGTCAGGCACCACATCGTGGCGGCCAAAGCCCCAGAACGCGTCGCCGGTACGGCCAAAACCAGGCTGCACTTCATCGGCAATAAAGATGCCGCCGTTGGCATGCACCACCTCGACCGCTTTTTTCAGGAAGCCGCGCGGATCGGGCAACACGCCGTCTGAGGAGAAGATTGAGTCCGCCAGGAAACCGGCAAATTTAATGCCGTGCGCCGCCATATCATCAATCTGCTGCTGAATCTGGTCAGCGAACCAGTCGCCCAGGTCAGGCGCGTCCACACGATACGCATCCGGTGGCATCACCAGCCGCGTGGTGGGCGCCAGCGGCTGTCCACTGCCCAGCGCCGGAGAAGCGCCGGATGTCAGCTCACTGGTGCCGTGATAGGCCTCTTTACTGACAATAATCCCACTGCCGCCGCTAAAGGCGCGCGCCACGCGAATCGCCAGGTCGTTAGCTTCCGATCCGGTGCACATATACATCGCGCGATCGATCGCCTCAGGCGTGGTCGCCAGCAGCGCTTCGCTGTAGTCCAGAATATTTTCATGCAGGTAACGGGTGTGGGTATTCAGCATTTTCATCTGCTGCGTCACCGCCTCAGTCACGGCCGGATGACAGTGCCCGATGCTCGCCACGTTGTTGTAGACGTCGAGATATTTATCGCCCGCCGCATCCCACAGATATTGCCCTTCACCCCGCACCAGATGCACCGGTTTGCGATAGAACAGGCGATAAGATTCGCCAAGCACTTTGCTGCGTTTATCGGTCAGTTTGCGCGTCTCGCTGTCGAGCGCATCGGCATGTTCGGCGCGGAAACTGTTGGTATCCATAATAGTGGAACGCGTGGCCATAATGACTCCCGTTACAAGGATGAAGGAGGAAGAGCTGACGCCTTTATCATGCCTGCCTGAATCTAAAATGCAACAAAATACACAAATGCAATAAAATACACATGACGCAGGCAGATCGCCACGCTAAGCTTGCTCCCTGATTCAGACGGAATCTTTCGCTTCACTGGCGTATCATCCGTGATCTTCGCGCTTTAAAAGGAAACCTCTATGCTGCAGGAAACGCGCCTTCATCGCATCCGTGCCTTACTGACCCGGCTTAACCAGGTGAGTACCGAGCGCATTATCAGGGAGCTGGGGGTCTCACGCGAAACCGCGCGCCGCGATATCATTGAGCTGGAAGCGCTGGGTCTGGCACGCCGCGTTCACGGCGGGCTGGTGGCGATTGAAACGCGGGCTGAACCGCCGCTGACGGAACGCCGCAGTACCCAGACCCGGGAGAAGCGCGCCATCGCCCGCGCCGCTGCGCAGTTGCTGCAGCCCGGACAGACGCTGTTTCTGGATGCGGGCAGCACCACCACGCTGCTGGCAGAGGAGTTGCACGCCCTTTCCGGCCTGACGATTGTGACCAACAGCCTGCAGGCCGCGCTGGCGCTGAGCGCCGGAGAAGAAGATCAGCCGCTGAATAATCAGATTATTTTGCTGGGCGGGACGATGTCGGCGGGCGCACAACAGACGCGCGGCGAAATTACCGTGGGTGAGATTATCCGCTATCGCGCCGATGTGGCGCTGCTGTCGCCGGTTGGCATTGAGGCGGGTTGTGGTGCCAGCAGTTTTCATCCGCACGAAGCGGCCATCGCCAGGGCGATGGTGCAGCAATCCACTTCCTGCTATCTGCTGGCCGATCACACCAAACTGGGGGTAGTCAGCCGCACGGTTTACGCGCCGTCACCGGCGATCAACCTGCTGATTACGGATAGTAGCGGCGACAACAGTGCCGCCCTTGAGGCGTTGCAGCAGACGCTGCCAGAGGTGATGGTGGTTTAACGCAGTCGCTGAGGATGGCTGTAAACCGTAGCGCGCCCAGGTTTACTGAATCCGACCAGCGTCAGATTGCAGCGCTCAGCCACCTCAACCGCCAGGCGGGTCGCTGCCGAGACTGCGAACAGGATCTCAACCCCGCACATGGCAGACTTCTGCACCATTTCATAGCTGGCACGGCTGGAGACCAGCACCGCGCCTGGCCCCCACTCAGCCTGGCTGCGATAGCCCAGCAGCTTATCCAGTGCCACATGGCGCCCCACATCTTCGCAGCCACCGGCCAGCTGACCATCGGGCTGGATCCACGCGGCAGCATGGGTGCAGCCGGTTTTCTGTCCGACCGGCTGATACGCTTTCAGCTGGCCCAGCGCCCGATCCAGTTGCTCCAGCGCAAAGGTCTGGGTAAACGGCAACGGAGAGAGCGGCTTGCCAATCTGGTCCAGCTGTTCAACACCGCATACGCCGCAACCAGTACGGCCTGCCAGCGCACGACGCTGCTCTTTCAGCGCCATAAAACGGCGGCTGGAAAGCTCAATCTGAACCTCAATGCCGTGACAGCCCGGCACGATGTCCATGCCGAAAATGTCGCCTGGCGCGTCGATAATGCCCTCTGACAGCGAAAAACCCAGCGCAAACGCCTCCAGATCTTTGGGCGTGGTCATCATCACCACGTGAGAGATGCCGTTGTAAACCAGCGCCACCGGCACCTCGTCCGCCAGCCAGTCAGACTCTGCTGCGGTCAAATCGGCACGTTGCCATACCTGCGTTCTGCTGACGCCGGCCTGAATTGTTAAATCTTCGCCTGAGTCAGGCTGGATAGCTTTCAAAAAGTACGACCTGTTGTTAATAAATAATGAAATGCGACAGTCAGTGCGGCTGCACAGCGGGGATCAGACGCAGACTAATTTTGCCCTCTGACCCGGTGCGGCGCAAATAAACAGCGGGGCAATTCATGCGGTTTTCTCATCGGGAAAGGCGCAGCCACGCCTGCTGGCGGGCAGAATGAGAATGGGTATCTTTCAGGCTTTAACATCGGTAAGCATAAAACAACAGTAATTATCTGCCGCTAAAGGAAATCTGCTTGCGCCGGGGATTGGTTGCCGAGGATTTTTAACAAAATTTAGAAAAAGAATTACTAATGACTAACCTGTTGACCCTGGTCAACTTACAGGCAGATAGGGCTGCTATTTTGCAAGGCTTCGCAATGGAGCCAATAAAGAAGAACGATAAAATGCAAATTAACAGACGGAGTTTTTTCAAAATCTGTGCTGGCGGGTTGGCGGGCACCAGCGCGGCGTTACTCGGTTTTGCCCCCACCACAGCCTTAGCCAGCGTCAGAGAGTTCAAACTCATTCGCGCCAGAGAGACACGTAATAACTGCACCTACTGCTCAGTCGGCTGCGGCATGCTGATTTACAGCCTGGGTGATGGCGCTAAAAATGCCCGCGCCTCGATTTACCATATTGAAGGCGATCCTGACCATCCGGTCAGTCGTGGATCGCTCTGCCCCAAAGGCGCGGGCGTGCTCGACTTTATTCACAGTGAACAGCGCCTGAAATACCCGGAATACCGCGCGCCAGGCTCGGATAAATGGCAGCGCATCAGCTGGGATGAGGCATTTGACCGCATTGCCCGCCTGATGAAGCAGGATCGCGATGCCAATTTCCAGGCCACCAACGCCGCTGGCGTGACGGTAAACCGCTGGCCGACCACCTCCATGCTCTGCTCTTCCGCCGCCAGTAATGAAACCGGGCTGCTCGATCAGAAATTTGCCCGCTCGCTGGGTATTCTGGCGCTGGAAAACCAGGCGCGCCTGTGTCACGGCCCGACCGTGGCCGCGCTGGCCCCCAGCTTTGGTCGTGGTGCAATGACCAATAACTGGAACGACATCAAAAACGCCAATGTGGTGATGATCATGGGCGGCAACCCCGCCGAGGCGCATCCGGTTGGCTTTAAATGGGTGATTGAAGCCAAAACCCATAACAATGCGCAGGTCATCGTGGTCGATCCACGCTTTAACCGCTCTGCGGCGGTCGCCGATCTCTACGCGCCACTGCGTGCCGGCAGCGATGTGGTTTTCCTGATGGGGGTGATCAACTATCTGCTGCAACACAATCAGATTCAGCAGGAGTATGTTCGCGCCTTCACCAATGCTGCCCTGATTGTCAGCGAAGGCTTCAGCTTCAGCGACGGTTTGTTCAGCGGTTACGATGCTGAAACCCGTCAGTACGATCGTCAGAGCTGGCACTATGAGCTGGATGAAAACGGCCATGCGAAACGCGATGAGAGCTTCACTCACCCACGCTGCGTGCTGAACCTGCTGAAAACCCATGCCAGCCGTTACACCCCGGAAATGGTGACGCGCCTGTGCGGGACCTCGCAGGAATCCTTTATTGCGGTGTGCAGGCAGCTGGCCTCAACCTGTGTGCCGAATCGCACCGCGACTATTCTCTATGCGCTGGGCTGGACTCACCACACCAACGGTTCGCAGATTATCCGCACGGCGGCGATGATTCAGCTGCTGCTGGGTAATATCGGGATGCCAGGCGGCGGTATTAACGCGCTGCGCGGCCACTCCAACGTGCAGGGCTACACCGATCTCGGCCTGCTGGCGCAGAGTCTGCCGGGCTATCTGCCACTGCCCTCCGAGAAGATGACGACCCTGGCAACCTACCTGCAGCAGGCCACACCGGTTGCGGCACTGCCGGATCAGGTCAACTACTGGCAGAACACCGACAAATTTTTCGTCAGCCTGATGAAGAGTTTCTATGGCGATAAAGCCACCGCAGAAAACCAGTGGGGCTACGACTGGCTGCCGAAGTGGGATAAGAGCTACGACTGCATGGCGCAGGCGGAGATGATGGAACAGGGCGCGCTCAATGGTTGCCTGATTCAGGGCTTCAACCTGCTGGCCGCCTTCCCGGACAAAAATAAAGCGGTCCGGGCACTGTCCCGCCTCAAATATATGGTGGTGATCGATCCGCTTCGCACCGAAACCGCCAGCTTCTGGCAGCATCACGACGAGTTCAACGATGTCGATCCGTCGAAAATCCAGACCGAAGTGTTCCGTCTGCCCTCTTCCTGCTTCGCTGAAGAGTCAGGATCGGTGGCCAACTCGTCACGCTGGCTGCAGTGGCACTGGGCGGCTGCGGAGCCGCCCGCTGAAGCGCTGCACGACGGTAAAATCCTCGGCAATCTGTTCATGCGTCTGCGCGCGCTCTATCGCCTGGAAGGCGGAGCAAACCCTGAACCGCTGATGGCAATGCGCTGGGACTACCGCGATCCGTCTAATCCTGAGCCGGAAGAGGTGGCGCAGGAGAACAACGGTCAGGCGCTGGCCGACATTTACGACGCCAGCGGCAAGCTGTTGCTGAAAAAAGGCCAGCAGCTCAACGGCTTCTCAGAGCTGCGTAACGACGGCACCACCGCCAGCGCCTGCTGGATCTACAGCGGCAGCTGGACGCCGGAAGGCAACCAGATGGCACGACGCGACAACGCCGACCCATCGGGGCTGGGCGCGGTCTCCGGCTGGGCCTGGGCGTGGCCGGCTAACCGCCGCATTCTCTACAACCGCGCCTCCGCGGATGCGCAGGGTAAAGCCTGGGATCCGAATCGCCGCCTGATTGAGTGGGATGGCACTCGCTGGCACGGCATTGACGTGCCGGATTATCCGGTAACGCTGTCGCCGCAGCAGCAGGCCGGTCCGTTTATCATGCAGCCCGATGGTCTTGGCCACCTGTTTGCGCTCGATAAGATGGCCGACGGCCCCTTCCCGGAACATTACGAACCGATGGAAAGCCCGCTCGCCGACAATCCTATGAATCCGCAGCAGCGTCATAGTCCGGTCGTTCGACTGTTCAGCAGCGACGCCGCGCAACTGGGCGAGGCCGCTGACTATCCCTGCGTCGCCACCACCTATTCCATCACCGAACTGTTCCGCCACTGGACCAAACATGCCCTGCTGAACGCGATTGCGCAGCCGGAGCAGTTTGTTGAAATCGGCACCGAACTGGCAGAGGAGAAAGGCATCAAGGCCGGAGACAGCGTCAAGGTCTCGTCGCGCCGTGGCTATATCAAAGCCAAAGCGGTGGTAACACGTCGTCTGCAGCGTCTGATGATTGACGGCAAGCCGGTTGATACCGTGGGTATTCCCTGTCACTGGGGCTTTGAAGGCACCACGCGTAAAGGCTTCCTCGCCAATACGCTGACGCCGTCGGTTGGCGATGCCAACTCGCAGACCCCGGAGTACAAGGGATTTTTAGTGAAAGTGGAAAAAGCGTAACGGTAGATGACAATGGCTTATCAATCACAAGATATTATCCGTCGCTCAGCGACCAACGGCTTTACCCCACCGCCACAGGCGCGCGATCACCAGCGTGAAGTTGCGAAGCTCATTGACGTCACCACCTGTATTGGCTGCAAAGGCTGTCAGGTCGCCTGCTCCGAATGGAACGACATCCGCGATGAAGTCGGTCATAACATCGGGGTCTATGACAACCCTACCGATTTGACCGCCAAATCCTGGACGGTGATGCGCTTCTCGGAAGTTGAAGAGAATGGCAAGCTGGCCTGGCTGATTCGCAAAGATGGCTGCATGCACTGCGCCGATCCCGGCTGCCTGAAAGCCTGTCCGTCGGCAGGTGCCATTATTCAGTACGCCAACGGCATCGTCGATTTCCAGTCTGAGCAGTGTATCGGCTGCGGCTACTGCATTGCGGGTTGCCCGTTCAACGTGCCGCGGCTCAACAAAGAGGATAACCGCGCCTACAAATGCACCCTGTGCGTGGATCGCGTCAGCGTCGGCCAGGAGCCTGCCTGTGTGAAGACCTGTCCGACCGGCGCCATTCATTTCGGCAGCAAAAGCGACATGCTGACGCTGGCGGAGGAACGCGTGGCGGAGCTGAAGTCGCGCGGGTTTGCGCAGGCTGGCCTCTACAACCCGGAAGGCGTGGGCGGCACCCACGTGATGTATGTGCTGCATCATGCCGATAAGCCTCAGCTCTATCACGGGCTGCCTGCTAACCCGGGCATCAGCCCGACGGTGACCTTCTGGAAGGGGATCTGGAAACCGCTGGCGGCGGTGGGTTTTGCCGCTACGTTCGCCGCCTCTATTTTTCACTATGTTGGCGTTGGCCCGAATCGCGTCACTGAAGAGCACGACGACAACGACGATCACCCTGAGGAGCGCAAATAATGAAAAAGCCCGATCATCTGGTGCGTTACCGCGCACCCGAACGCATCAATCACTGGATTGTCGCGATTTGCTTTGTCATGGCCGCGTTAAGCGGATTAGGGTTTTTCTTTCCGTCGTTCAACTGGCTGATGCAGATATTTGGCACACCACAGCTGGCGCGTATTCTGCATCCTTTTGTCGGCGTGGTGATGTTCGTTGCTTTTATGCTGATGTTTTTGCGTTACTGGAAACACAACCTGATTAATCGCGATGACCTTTACTGGGCCAGAAACATTCACCGGATTGCGCTGAATGAAGAGGTGGGTGATACCGGTAAATATAACTTTGGTCAGAAGTGTGTGTTCTGGGCTGCTATTATCAGCTTAGTGTTGCTGCTTGCCAGTGGCATCGTGATCTGGCGACCTTACTTTGCCGATGCCTTCGCCATTCCGCTGATTCGTCTGGCGTTGGTGGTACATTCGGTGTCAGCGGTGGCGCTGATCATCGTCATTATGGTGCACATTTATGCTGCGTTGTGGGTCAAAGGCACACTGACCGCGATGGTAGAAGGCTGGGTCAGCGCCGAATGGGCCAGGCAGCACCATCCTCGCTGGTATCGCGAGCAGCGTAATCCGCCAATAAAACAGGAAAAACGCCCCTGATGAGTATTCGCATAATCCCGCAAGATCAGCTGGAGAAAGGCGAAAAGACAACGGCGGAGATGATTCCGCCGTTACTTTTTCCACGGCTGAAAAATTTATACAGCCGTCGTGCTGCGCGACTGCGTGACCTGGCGGCGAAAAACCCACTCGGCGACTACCTGCGCTTTGCGGCGGTGATCGCTGAAGCGCAGGAGATTGTGCTGTATGACCATCCGCTGCACATCGACCTGCATGCCCGCCTGACGCAGAGCGCCAGCGAGGGTAAGCCGCCGCTGAATATTCATACCCTGCCGCGCGATCCCCACTGGCAGCGACTGCTGCATTCACTGATTGCCGAGCTGAAGCCAGAGATGAGCGGTCAGGCACTGGCGGTGCTGGAGAATCTGGAGAAGGCGTCCGCTACCGAGCTGGAGACGCTGGCCAGCGCGCTCTTTACCGGCGAGTATGCGCTGGTCAGCAGCGACAAAGCACCCTTTATCTGGGCGGCGCTTTCGCTCTACTGGGCGCAGATGGCGGCCCTGATCCCAGGCAAAGCACGCGCTGAGATGGGCGATCAGCGTCAGTTCTGTCCGGTCTGCGCCAGTATGCCGGTCGCCAGCGTGGTGCATATGGGCAGTCATGAAGGCGCGCGCTATCTGCACTGTAATCTGTGCGAAAGTGAATGGCATGTGGTGCGCAGCAAATGTACCCAGTGCGAACAGTCCCGTGATCTGCACTACTGGTCGATCGACAGCGAACGGGCGGCGGTGAAAGCAGAGAGCTGTGGCGACTGCGGCACTTACCTGAAGATGCTCTATCAGGAGAAAGATCCGGCCATTGAACCGGTAGCAGATGACCTGGCATCGCTGATACTGGATGCCAGAATGGAGCAGGAAGGCTTCGCACGCAGCAGTCTCAATCCCTTTATGTTTCCTGGCGAATAGTCACTGACTCTGGAGAACCCGATGAAACTGATTGGCAGCTATACCAGCCCGTTTGTGCGTAAGATTTCGATTATCATGCTGGAAAAAGGCATTACTTTTGAATTCGTTAACGCATCGCCTTACAGCGATGACAGCCACGTGCCGCACTACAATCCGCTGGGCAAAGTTCCGGCGCTGGTCGCTGACGATAAGCAAATCTGGTTCGATTCCAGCATCATTGCAGAGTTTCTGGAACTGCGTGGCGTGGAGCCTGCTCTGCTGCCTGCCGATCCGCTTGAATCGCTTAACATCCGTCAGCTGGAGAAGCTGGCGGATGGCGTCAGCGATGCCGCGCTGGTGATCGTGCGCGAGCAGATGCGTCCGGGGGATTTGCAGTCGGAAGAGGTGCTGCTGCGCAATCGTGAAAAGATTCAGCGCAGCCTCGACATGCTGGAAGCGAAGGCGGCAGAGGGGAAATGGCTTAACAACGGCCAGCTCAATCTGGCGGATATCGCCACCGGTTGCATGATCGGCTACCTCAATTTCCGCCGCGTAGTGCCGAACTGGTGTGTTGAACGACCGGCGCTGGTGAAGCTGGCGGAAACGCTGTTTCAGCGCGAGAGCTTTGCGCGGACAACGCCGCCTGCAGCGTGATGGGTGCTGAGCCAGAACCATTAAGAAGGACAATGGTGTCTGGCTCCATATCAAGGTAATGACTTCATTAAGAGCAGCAGAAATCTGGAGCCAGGCTATAGATCAGTAAAAGCCCACGAATATTAATTTTACTGGATTATCTTCGTTCCTGCCTCTGGACTTTCCGCTCGGAAATTTTAACTATCACTCAGTTAACCCGGATTTATAAAAATAATAATAATGCGTATAGTTGTTTTAAAACTAATCATAAGTGAACTTATAATTTATAATGTAAGACCCTATTTTATTAGTATGAGCCGTCACCCATACTTTAGTCATACCTTGCTTCCTGTCATTGTATAAATTCGTACGATTTGTACAAAGTTGAAGCCATCTTTTTGTGTGAGCATCTTTAATCCACAAGCCAGCTTCACAATGGCTATATTTCCCAACTGCCGGACCTGGAAACGTAACCTCATATTCAGACTCATACTGAACAATGTTACCAGGAGCGATATAAACATAGACACTGTAACAATTTAGAATGCATATAAGACCAATAGAAAAGCCACATCCAAAAGCTTTCAGTACATAGATAGCTGATTCACCAACTGGTCTAAAATAAACAACTCGCCCCGAAAAAACAAGACCTACTATTGATGCAACAGTAATGTATGTTGTCCACTCGGGAACACTCTTCATTAATACAACACGACTTGCGACGCCAGTTGACCACATCAGATACCATAGCCATGCTGCGAATATGATGAAAAAAACGGAGAGTAATAAATAGCGTTTAACATTGCCTTTTTCATAGCCAGAAACAAAACGGCTTCCATGCATTTTAATCTTTCCTTATATAACACTAAAACTTATTTTAACTTCTGGTTGTTAGTGAGCTATCTTCTCATAAATATACTTTCAAACAATTTAATTTGCTAATGGAATTAGCGAAAACTCACTTTCACTTTGCTAGTTGACTATAGGTTTTAGAGCGTATTTTTATTATACTTCGTCACTGATACCGTCCGGTACGCCTGTCAGCGCCGAGTTGCAAGAAGCATAAGAGGTTACCGTACCCAGCAACGCGCCCCTATCGCCTGTACTTCCGAATAGTCTTCCGTCAGCTTATTTATCTGCGTTGCCAAGCAAACTGCATCCGTATCGCTTACCACCTGCGCCAGGTTCTTACCCGTCAGCCCCTTCACCGACACCGTCTGGCGGAAACACTGTTTCAGCGTGAAAGCTTTGCAAGGACGACGCCGCCTGCGGCGTGATGGTGTGCTGTAGATGGCAGGTGAAAAATTAAAAGGTGCGGTTTGGGGGCTAATTGTCTAATTCAGCTCTGAAGCGTGCCGTTCTGTCTGACGACGTCCTTATGCCTGACAATCTGATGCTGGATGAACAGGCTAACTATCTTTGATAGCGGCCTGATATTTTCCGGGATGTATGAAGTACCCGCAGGATGCGAACGCCATCTGTTTCGGCAACATAGACGATGATGAACGGAAAGCGTGGCACCACCAGTTTATATTGTTTTTCTGTGCCGACTTTTGTTCCGGCCCGCGGGTTTTCGCTAAGCAGACTGGCCATACGGGTAAACTTATCGTCTGTTGCACTGGCTACCAGCAGGCCAGCCTCACGATACAGATAACGAAATATCGTCTCCCTGTCTGCCTGCGCCTGTTTTTCCCATTGAACGGCTGATATCACAACGTTCCCCGCGCGGCCTGCGCTTTCAGTTCTTCCATGCGGGCATTCATTTCATCGTTACTGATGAACTCGCTATCACCGGCATCATAACGACTGAATGCCGTCACTATCTGCTCTTCCAGCCATGCATCATGTTGGCCATCCTGATATTGCCGCTCTTCAGCAGCCAGCTCTTCCGCTCGCTGACGCATAACCTCTGTCAGCGTCATCTTCTGGCGCTCTGCTGCCCGCATCGCCAGCCGTTTAACGTCCTCATCAATCCTGAAGTGGATAGTACTCATAACCTGACTCTCGCGTGGTGTCATTTGTGGTGTCATCATGCCTTTCATCCTTTTCCCTGTCATCATCATTTCACTCTTATGCGATGCCGGAAATCGCCATACCCATATAAAAAAATGGCCGGCTGCAGATGCTGAAGAGAGTATTGAGAAGAGGATGTAAACGAAATAGTAAACGGAAAAAACAATCCGTTTTTCAGAGACGACTCGCAGTTTATTACTTAGCTTTCAGCGAGTTTACAAAGCGGGCGGTGTATATTTGAACAGGAGAAAACAGAAAAGGAAGAACGTAACGAGAGATTTTTAGCGCGAGCTGAAACGGGTTGGCCCCCGTTTCAGTCGCTGACCACAAGCAACTATCAAGGAGTTGATTATGGCTGAGACACATCATAAGCCAGGCACCACCACACCCACAACTAAATCAAGGCGTTATACCGTGGGGTATATCCGGGATCATATTAAGCACCAGCCATCACCGTCGATCACGCTGCGGGGCCACTGGATGGGGGATCTGGGGTTTGAAACGGGGAAGAAGGTTGAGGTGATTTGTGAGCAGGGAGAGCTGCTTATCCGGCTGGCTAAGGAGTGATCGGCGGGTAAGAAGATCCCGGCTCGATTGGCCGGGATTTCTTCATGCTGATATATTTTTCTTTGCCTGCTCAACCAAAAGATAAAATTCGTTAAAATCAAAACCCCAACCGTTGGCATGCTGACAATTAAATATTTCTATACGCATTCCTGTATCTGGTTCATTAGATACCTCAGCGACTTGATCTGTACCTAAATAGATTTCATAAACTACATTTTCTCTATCCGGCAAGCTCGCTATTTTAGCATGAAGTTTGTTTGTCATTTTGGTGGTTCCAAAAAGCCTATAAGTTTTCCTTGAGCGTCATATCGCAGCCCCTGACCATTGGACGAGAAAATATCGGTTACTTTCCCATAACGTCCTGCATTACTTTGGATAATAGTCTTATTCGGATCGTTCAAAATATTGTCTACTATTTGCTGACCCTGCTCATTTATTGAACATGGATTGCCTTTAGCAGAAGGGAAACAACCTCCCGGACGACTTCCATGTTTTTGTAAAGCTCTTCCTGTAAGAGTCAAATCTCCTTTTTTCGATGCTGGGTCAACATGTTTCGCCCCATCTGATAATTCATCAAGAGACCATTCACCGATCTTATCAGTACTTTTAGATGAAGCGTTATTCCGCGCATTCTCTTCATCCTGCGGTTCCCAGCCGCCCGGCGCTCCCGATCCGGATCCACCCAGTTCAGCCTTCTCTGCATCGGTCAGATCCTTTCCAATATTAGGCTGATTTGCGCTGCTGTCGCCAGTATCTTCAGAACAGGCCCGTCCGAATGAACACTGTGTGGCTTTATCAATGGCTTCACCAATATCTTTCAGCGCACCGTCCAGGCCGGAAGCTATCTGCTTATCCGCATCCTTTTTGACCTGATCGCCGGGGCCAACGGGTACGCCCGGTACAGGCACTGGTGCAGGCAGAATAAGATTGTTATTTTCCAGCGACGTTTTTCCCGCCTGCGCCCCCGCCACCGCATCCGCCGTGCTGTCACCAACCACGCCGCCCGCTAGGCCCGCCGCCAGCGTCCCCAGCGCACTTATCGTCTGCCGCTGCTCCTCAGACAGGTCTTCACGTTTAACCCCCGGATACATCTGCTGCGCGATGTACTCGCCCATCACCGCGCCCGAGGCGCCGGCCAGCGCAGCATTGCCCGCCGCGTACGAGGTTAACCACTTTACAGCGGCCGCAGCAGCCGCTGCGCGTTTTGGTGCAGCGTTGTCAGGTAACTTTTTTCATTCGACGCCAGCAGCCTTTCCGGCGTCTGCGCCCGGCGCTGCTGCGCATGGATGGCCTGCGTCTGTCGGGGCGCAGCCCTGCCCATGATTCAGAAGGCGTTTTGTGGGACGGCCACAACCTGGCGGTTCAACAAAACAAACCCTGTTCCACAGTTGGTGAGTAAAAACGGTCACAGACCGGGCAACGGCATGGCAGACAGTAGGCGAAAAAAGGCCCGGCCACCGGGCCGGGACTTTTGTACTCAGGCAGGTAACTTAGCTAGTAAACCGTTCACCTTTTCGGTATCTTCAGGATGAAGTTTTAAATACCTTTCACATGCGAGTCGAACATACCGATAACAGGTTTCTTCACTGACAATCACGGTCTCCGCTTCAGAAGGAGGATAACCTACAGCAAACTCCACACCCTCAAAATGTTCACTTTCATCGAAGCTGTTCATGTCGGGAAAATTGCAATAGGCACCATCAGTGTTAAAACCAACTTGCCCAATAATATGTTCGATAACTTCCAGAAAATTCCTGCCAGATGACATGATATTGAAATAACCTACAACAACCTCATTGAGGCCGGAGTAAACATCTGACATCTCAAATAATTTTTTATCCATTTTCATTTATCCAATGCTTTAATTCGGATGGAAGTTCCGTACCGTACCCGTGGATTTATCAACATATATCCTGAAACTAACACCGCCTGCTATAACATTCGCTGTACCGTTCGGGCTATTCATCGCTTCTTTGAAACCATTAGCAGCAGCCTGCTGACCAAGATTCAGGATTTTTTCATCTGTAAATACCTTTGGATCGTATATGGTTTTAGTTTCCGGTGCTGCTTTATATTCACCAGTAAGGCTTCCATCCCTGTTCTTGGTTGGAACCAGATATTTAACCTCCGTAATACCATTAACGCCGGTCGGTGTTTCACTGACGATCTTCACGTTATACTCTTTAGCCGCATCATAAAATGCTGTGGCATTATGCCCACCTGAGATCCCATTTTTCTGCGTAAATCCATCGACTGTTGCCAAGTGTTTTGGCTGATCAATTTTGAAATTTATACCCGATGGATAAACCACAACTTTTTTAGCCAGCGTACTGAGTTTACTGGCAGCCGCAGCACCCAACACCGGCGTCATCGACGCCGCTACCATCTTCATCCCGTCGTAGGTTTCGATGTAGTTCTCAGCCGTCGCTTTATCCAGACCAAGCTGAATCATCGCATAGTTCACCATCGCATCTTTCACCTGCTGCTGATTCTGTGCATCAACGCTGGTGATATTCAGCAGGTCTACGATCTTACCGTAGGAGTCTGCATACTGCTGGCTGATCTTCGAGTTGTAGGGGCCGGTTTCGTACTCGCCTTTTACTGCGATAACTTCCAGTCTCGCACCGGCACAGGCTGCGCTTCCTGCGTTACCATTTCCGCAGGCATCCAGCACTTTCTGATCGCGGCTGATATCCAGCTCGTTCAGCTCATTGATCTTCTGCTGCGCCTGCTCACGCTCTGCCGGATCTTTGCTGTTCTGGAGTTTCTGCTTCGCCAGCTCCAGCTCGGTCTTCTCCGATACGTGCAGGTGATTCTGCTCAACCGCATTTTTTCCCGCCTGCGCCCCCGCCACCGCATCCGCCGTGCTGTCACCAACCACGCCGCCCGCCAGACCCGCCGCCAGCGTCCCCAGCGCACTTATCGTCTGCCGCTGCTCCTCAGACAGGTCATTACGCTTAACCCCCGGATACAACTGCTGCGCGATGTACTCGCCCATCACCGCGCCCGAGGCACCCGCCAGCGCCGCATTGCCCGACGCATACGAGGTTACCGCACCCAGCACCGCGTGCGCCATCAGGTTCGCTTCGGTATTAACCTTACCGTTCGCGTCCGTCGTCAGCTCGTGTATCTTTTCCGCCAGGTACGGTGCCGACGCGCCGCTTAACGCCTGCGCCACGTTCCCGCCCGACAGGCCCTGCACCGCCGCCGTCACCGCGCTGATGCCCTGCTGCAGCGACGAACCCGTGCCGAACGGCTTCATCGCCGTGTCGTAAGCCTGCTTCGCTATCTCATCTGCCGTCGGGTTCAGCTTCCCTTTTCCGGCCAGCTCTTCCCTCGCCGCCTGAAGCGCCGCCGGATCTCGCTGCGCCTTCAGTCCCGCTATCTCGCCCTGCGTCCGCGCGATATCTCCCGCCTGAGCCCCGATTTCCCCGATAAGCTGCGCCGCCTTCAGCCGGTTCTGCTCCTTCTCCTTGTCAAAGATGACGTCCAGCCCCGGATTCGCGTTCGCCACGTCGCGGCTGAGGTCCGCCACGTCCTGCGTCTGCTGTTCCTTATCGCGGATAACGATGGTGCCCTCACTCACCGCCGCCTTCGTGGTGGAGTCCGCGCTGCCGCTGTCGTTCAGCCCCGCCAGCATGCCGTTCGCCATGTTCCCGGCGAACTGACCGCCGATGCTGCCGCCGGTGCTCATGCCCGCGCTCTGATGCTCCACCTCATATTCCGCGTGGTTCTCAATATCGCCGAAGCCCAGCGTGCCGGTGTCGAGCCGGTTCTTATCGGCGGTAGCCGTTGAGCTGATGACCGCGCCGTTCAGCTGCGTATGCTCACCCACCGTGACGTCAAAGCCGCCCTTGCCCGCAAAAATCCCGGTCTGCTCGGCCACGCTCTGCCAGGTGCTGTGCATCTTATCCCGGCTCACGTTCACGTTCGCCGACCCGGTCATTGAGCCGAAGGTGAAGCTGCCGCCCGCGCTGGCGCTCTGCTGCTTACTGTCGTAGCGGTCGCTGTCCTGCTCCGAGGTCAGCGTCAGGTTGCGGCCCGCGTCCACCTTCACGCTCTCACCGTTTGCCTGCGCGCCCGTGAGCGTGATGTCGCGCCCGCTGGTCAGGCTGAGCCGGTTGCCCGCGTCCAGCGTGGTTTCGCTGTGCGTCAGCCCGTTGCCTTTTTCGCTGCCCTTCGCCGCGTTGATGCTCGCCGACACGCTGATGCCGTAGCCGCCTGAACCCACGCCGATGCCTACGCCGACGCTGCCGCCCTTGCTGCTGTTTTTCCCATCGGTGCTCTGCGTGTTCTGCGCCGACTGCAGCAGGATGTCCCGTGACGCATCAAGACCCAGGTCGCCGCCCGCCTTCAGCTGGCTGCCGGCGATGCTGATGTCGCCGCTCTGCGCCGTACCGTTTTTGCCGGTTGCCGTGACGGTCAGATTCCGGCCCGCCGTCAGCGTACTGCCCTTCGACTGACTGCTCTCGGTACGCGTTTCTCTTTTCGACGACTGACTGCCGTACGAGGCGCTGACGCCGATGGTGTTGGTCGAGCCCGCCTGATAGCCGTCCTGCCCCGGCTTCAGGTCGCCGGCGGCATTGTGTGCGTCCGCGGCGGCGGTGTTAAGCCCGTCCATCTGAGCTGCCTGCGCCGCCTGCACCCCGTTCAGCGCCGCCTGGGTGTTCTGCAGCGCGCTGACACGCCCGCCACCCGACTTCCTCGCCTGCTGCGCGCTGCTCACTGCCGTGTTGAGCGCGCTGCCTGCCGTGCCTGACAGGGCGATGCTCAGACCGCTCTGTTTCTGCTCGAAGGTTTCCTTACGGCTGCGTGAATCAAAGCCCGGGTCGATAGTTACGCTGTCGCCCGTCAGGTTCATGTCCTGACCTGCCACCAGGTCTGCGCCGCCGACGTGCAGCCGGTTGCCCGCCGTGATATCCACGCTGCCCTGGCTGCTGCCGATGGTGCTGACGCTCTGGCTCTGGGTGGTGCCTTTCTCATCAATTTCGTGCCGCGTGGACTGCTTGCCGATGGTGAAACCGATGCCACCGCTGCCCAGCAGCCCGCTTTTTTTCTTTTCTTTCAGCTGGTAGTGGCTGTCGGTCTCGGTTGCCGCGCCGATCTCCACGTCGCGTCCGGCCCGCAGACTGACGTCCTGGTCTGCGGCCACCGCCGAGCCGGTCACCGTCAGGTCGCGCCCGGCAATGACCGTGACACTTTCGCCGCTCAGCAGGCTGCCGTTCTCGCGCGTGCTGCCGTCCTGCGTAATAGTGTGGCTGCTGCTCTTTTTCAGGAAGCCTTTTCTCTCAGAACGTTCTTCACTAAAGTCAAACGCCCGTTCGGTGGCGGTATTGAGGGTCACATCCTGTTTCGCCTGCAGTGCAACGGCCCCCAGCTCACTGTGCAGAGTGCTGGCCGTGGCGGTGATGCTGCCGTCCTGCGCTACCACCGTGACGCCATCACGTCCACTGAGTGTGCTCCCCACCACGTTCTCACTCAGCATTTCCTCTGAGCGTTCACCTTTGGTTTTCCGGCCGCGACTTTTTTCTTCTGAGACGCGGTGCTCGCTGTCTGTCGTGTGGCTGAGGATGACATCCTTTTTCGCCTGCAGCGCAACAGCACCCTGTCCGCTGTGCAGCGTGCTGCCGGTGACCGTCACGTCACCCTCACGCCCGATGACCATTACGCCCTGCTCTCCGCCGAAGGTGCTTCCCATGCTGCCCTCACGAATCGTCTCCTCGTCACGATGACTGCGGGTATTACCCAGCCGCCTGTTCTCGCTGTCCAGGTCCTGCGTGCGGGTATGCGCGTCCTTGATGGTAACGTTCTGCGCGCTGATGCCAATGCGGCCCTCGGTACTATCAACCTGCGCGCCTTCGGCCTGCAGGTTATTACCCGCCACCAGCGTCACGCCCTGGTCACCGCTCAGGGTGCTGAGCACCAGGCGATCTTCCGTGCGGCTGTTGCTGACCGATGAAGTCCGGCTGCCAGCCTCAAGATGGGTGGCATTGGTGGTGGTTTCAGCGCCGATGTGAATGTCGCCGCCAGCCTGAACCCGGGCAGAGCCGGAGGCGCTGGCCTGGCTACCGGTCAGCGTCAGGTCACGCCCGGCCGAGAGCAGAAGATTGCCACCGGCGTTAAGCTCGCTGCCCTGCGCCTGCTGCCACTCGCCGCTGACCTGCGCCATGCGCCTGCCCGCTTCTTCTATGCCGCTGCTGGTGCGGTTACCCATCGCCCCGGAGATCACGTTCAGGCTGCCGCTGTGACTGCTTTTCGCGGCACCGATCTCAAGGTTGTTGTGCGCGCTCAGACTGAGGTTATTGGTGGCATTGAGTTTCGCGCCCTGCAGCCGGATATCGGTGCCGCTGAGGCTGATATCCTCAGCACTCATCGTCGCCTGACGCAGGGCATTCTGCAGATCGGTGCTGATCGTCAGCGTCTCCGCCTTCACATCAATGCTGCCCGCCTTGATATCGCCACCCAGGTGCTGAAACTGCCCGCTGTCGATGGAGAGCGCCTGGTCCGCAAAGAGGTTACCGGCATTAGTCACGCTGTCTGCCGAGAGCTGCAGATTACCGCCGCCAATCACCGCGCCCGCGCCAGTCAGGCGCAGCGTGGTCTGTGCCAGATAAACTTTCGGCACCCACACCGTCTGAGGGCCGTCTGCCGTATCAACCGTTTCGCTGACCAGCCAGACGATATCCTGTTGCAGCGCCGCAATCTGCTGCGGCGTCAACGCCACGCCCGGCACCAGATGGAAATCCTGCGCCACTTTAGAGCCGTTGTTCATTAGCTCCTGATACTGCGCCATCGCATCCCAGCCGTTAACGGAAGGCCTGCCGGTCAGTTTCAGGACCTGCTCGCGAACCAGACGCTGCTCATAAAAACCGTCGCCCAGGCGTTTATGCACCTGTGACGGGTCGTAACCCACCCGTTCAAGCAGATAGTCGCTGCTGATAAATTTGCTCTTGCTGGTAAAACGCTCGTCAGTCACGATCAGATACGGGCTGCCCGCCGCGGTATGCTGGCTGAACAGACCATTATTGGGGATGGTTGTGGCGACTTTCTCCAGCTGTTGTAGCGCCGTCAGGGCCAGTTCAGCCGGTAACAGTGGGCGACCCGTTGTGTTATTACCCGTCGTAAGTTCTGTGTCGCCGTCATGGCGGGCGACCCCGTCCACGGCAAATGCCAGTGGGTTACGTTCATACTCAGCGCGCTCAGCGTCCACTGCCTGCAGCGCCGCTTCAAGCTGGCTTATCTGCGCCTGATTAACGGTGGTATTGCTGATGCTGGTCCCGTTAATGCTGACGTTGCCGTTGCCGGTAATGATGCCGTCAACGGTTGCCAGGGCGGTGGTCTCATCGGAATTGAAGGTTGGATACCAGTGGTGGGTATCTTTATCCATATGATCGACAATCACTTCCTGGCGTCGCTCATTGACCGAGTAACCCCGGTTATCAATGCTGCCACCGCCATCCAGTGTCAGATTGCCGTTAGCCGTGATCACGCTGGCATCGTTGAATAACGCTCCGGTGATGCGCAGGATCATGTTGCCGTCCGCCAGAATACGGGCACCCATGCCTTCGCTGACCAGCCGATCACGCGTTATGGTGCCAGCTGCAGTTCGTTCACGGAAATTGTTGTAATCAGTAACGAACGGCGCATTGTCGATGTCGATATGTTTTTCGGGATCCCATTGCTCCAGACGTCCACGATCATGTTCACGCCACACCGTATTTTGATAGGGAGTCGGTACGTTATTTTGCCGGAATCCGCGGGTTTCATAGAACGTCATGGCATACGTGCCATCGGCGCTGGGGTTCAGCGCCAGATAGTTAACCCAAAGATCGGTCAATACGCCCTGATTGTTCATGACACGAACCTGGGCGCGTTTGCCCGCAGCGTCAATTGCCAGCAGGGTGCCGTAAGGATTGCTCTGCGCCGCTGACTCATCCTGGAAAGTCAGTTGCTGGGTCGTTGACGCCATGGTGCTGAGATCGGTGCTCACTGCTGAGCCATAAGATCGCCAGTAGTAGTTATAACGATGCCACTTGTAGTCGCTGGTCTCAGCGTTGCGCTCTATCACCAGCCCTTCGCGCAGGTTATTGAGCCGCCGCGCCTCCAGCGTCATATCACCATCCGCTTCAACAAAGCTCGCCCGGTTCTCGATCAGGTCATCGCTATGCAATGACAGGCGATTGCCGCTATAGAGCAGCGCGCCATCTGTGTTGCTCAGCCGCTCGCTGGCCTGCAGGGTCAGGCTTTGAGTTGCCGCGATGACCGCAGGCTGTCCATGGTTGTCGATCACCCGGGAACGCACGGTGACTTCATCACCCATCAACGCGGCACGGTTATCCAGCGAGTCGACATTCAGCGTCAGGTCGTCGGCTTCAAGACGCCCGCTGTTCAGCAGCGCACCGGTCGTGAGCTGAACGGTTTTGCCCACCAGCATCGCCGGGTTGGTTATGCCTGCCGCATTCAGCACCAGATTACCCGGCAGCAGCCAGTCCACCAGGTTAGTAAACGCCCCGCTCAGAGAGACAGTCACCGTGCCGTTACTGCTGATGGTTTCGCTCGCCTGGCGGGTGTAGTCCTGTTGCGCGCTCAGCCTCAGAGCTTGCAGGCCCAGCAGCGTGCCGCCCTGATTATCGAAAGAGTGTGCATGGATGTTTAATGCGCCAGCACTCTCCAGCCGTCCGCTCTGATTGAGCAGCACCAGCGGTGAATCAGTCGGTGAGAGATCACCATTGAGGGTGAGATCGTCATTCGCCAGCACCCGTCCCTGACGGTTGTCCAGCTGTGCAACACCGCGCAGCCTGAGCGTTCCGGCGCTCTGCAGCCGTCCGGCGCTGTTATCGATATCTCGGGCAGTAATGTCGCTGTAGGTGGTGCCGAGTAACAGTCCGCCGTCGCGGTTGATAAGGCGATCGGCCTGCAGTGAGAGCCCCGCCTGACTGCTGATCACACCCTGGGTACGGTTATCGATCGCCGTGGCGTTCAGCACTAAATCCTGGGTGGCCACCAACTGGCCGCTCTGATTGTTCAGTTGTGCGGCTTCAAGGGTCAGCGCCGCGCCGCTGTGGACTTTGCCCTGCTGGTTGTTGAGCGTGCCGACGTGATAACTTCCCGCGCCCTGGCTAATCAGTGTGCCGCTGGCATTCTCCAGCTGCCCGGTGGTCAGATTAATCGCTTCACGGCTGCTGAACACGCCCTGACGGTTGTTGATCGCTGCGGCATTGATCTGCTGCCCGCCATTACTGCGTACCGCGCCGCCCTTGTTATCAAACTGCCCTGACAGCTGAAGTGTCAGCTGTTGCTGGCTGTCGATATTGCCGCCTGTGTTGTTCAGCGTCTGCGCATCCAGCTGGAACGCTTCGCCGCTCTGGATCTTACCGGCCTGGTTATGCACATCCCCGGCCAGATTCAGCTTCAACTGCCGCTGACTGTAGAGCAGACCGCCCTGGGTGTTATCGAGTCGCGCAGCGGTAATAGTCAGCCCCTCACCAGCCAGCCACTGGCCATCCGCATTGTTAATGTTACCGGTGCGGCTGCCTTCGGTCTGACCCTGAACGGTAAGCTGCTGCTGAGCAGAGACTTTACCGGCCAGGTTGTTGATATCCTGCGCAATGCGTAACGCCATGCCAGCAGCCGATTGCAACACGCCGCTGGCGTTACTAAGCCAGTTCGCCGAGAGTTCAGCCTGCTGCTGACTTTGTACGCTGCCCGCCGTGTTATCGAAACCGGCAGTCGTGGCAGTCCAGCTTCCCTGGCTGCCCATCCAGCCCTGCGTATTGCTCATCTCCTGCGCCTGAAGCGTCTGGCTTAACCGGCTGAAGATGCGGCCATTGCTGTTATCCAGACGACCAGCAACCTGCATATCCAGCGTATCCAGCGCATTGATCGCGCCCTGAGCATTCAACAGATTTGCGGCGCTGGCCTGCGTGCGGCCATTACCGGTCAGGGTGCCACCCTGATTGTCCCAGTCGCCCGCCAGGTTCAGCGTCAGTGCCTGCTGGCTGAGAATCTGCCCTGACTGGCGATTGTTCAGTGCGCCGCCCTGCAGCAGCAGATCGCCGCCGCTTTGCAGCGATCCGCCATCGTTATCAAATAGCGTCGCTGCGGTGCCATGGACCGCGAGGGCATTTTTCGCCGTGAGTTTGCCGCTCTGGTTGAGGATATCGCCACGGCTGGTCAGCTCCAGATCACCGCCAGACTGCAACCGGCCGCTGGCGTTATTGAGCTGATCTGCGGCCGCCGTGACCCGCTCACCGCCCTGTGCCGTTCCGTCGCGGTTCTGCCAGAGTCCGCCGCTGTTGAGTGAGAGATGATGACCCGCTTCGATCCAGCCATCGCTGTTATCCAGGCCCTGTAGTGTCGTCAGATCAAGATCGCCCTGGCTGACGATTTCACCCTGCGCATTATTCAGATGCTGTGCGGTCAGCGACAGCTGACCACCGTTCAGCGTGCCAGCGTGATTATCGAGATCACCGCCCGCGCTGAGCGTCAGCGCATCACCGGCCAGCAGCTTACCCTGACTGTTGTTTACAGCCGTGCTGGCATTAATAGCCAGCGATGCCTTGGTTTTGACGGTGCCGCCCTGGTTAGTCAGGCTGCCTGTCTCAAGCGTCAGATCGCCGTTGTTACCCAGCTCACCCGCGGTATTGTCGAGCAGACCGTCAATCCGCCATTTTTGGGCGGCGTTGTCGAGTGCGACCATGCGTCCACGCTGGTTATTGAGCGAGGCGGCCCGGAAGCTGAGTTGCCGGCTCTCAATCGCTCCGTCGCTGTTATCCAGCCCACCACTCAACGTGAAGCGGCTCTCGCCACTTCCGGTCTGCGACCATCCGGCCTGCTGGCTGAACAGGCTGCGTCCATCGATCTGCCAGCGCCCGGCACTAATCTGCGCCTGCTGCGCCTCGATATCACCTGCCGTGTTAATCACCAGCTCCGTGCCATTAATCACCGCCTGCCGCACGGCAACTCCACCCTCCTGAGCCGTCAGCGTTGCGCGGCTGGCGGCGACCTGAGCGCCACTGAGATCGACCCGGCGTCCGCGTGCGCTGACCTCTTTTTTGCTCAGCAGGCTGCCACTGGCACGAATGGTATCCTGGCTCTCCAGCTGCAGATTAGCTTCCTGCACAACCTGGCTACTGGCATCGCTGCCTGCCAGCAGGTGTCCGCTGCTCTGGATGCTGCGGGCCGCCGTCAGCCGTACATCACCTGCCGCCGCCAGGGTGCCGGACTGAGTGATTCCGCCTTCGCGGCTCCCGACCGTCAGCTGACCACCACTGTGAAGTTTGCCCTGGTAGTCAATATCCTCTCTGGCCGCCAGGCTGATGTCGCCTCCGGCCTGCGTCACGCCATCCTGCGCCGCCGACTGCCAGACAAGCTTACCTTCGCTGCTCACCACCAGCGTTTTGCCCGCCTGCACCTGAGCGTTCTGATTTCGCACGCCGACGCCCGCTTCGGTGCCAATCATGCGGATCTGGCCGCTGTACATGCCGCCCATCTGCCCCATGTCGATCGCCAGTTCAGGTCTGGCGCTGCCGTCATCAGCCAGCGGTGTGACCGTCTGTGCGTCTGCGCTTACGCGATTGCGACCGGCCACCACCGCCAGCTCTTTTTTGGCCCAGACGCCCGCATTGATCTCCACCGCGCGGGCCAGTATGTCAACATACTCAGTATCATGACGGGGATCGCCGTTGAGTCCGCCGCCTTCAATGCGCACCACGCCGCGTTCGACCTGATAACCCGCCAGACTGCCGTCAGCGTTGAGCTGTGGTTTGCCGGTGGTCAGCGTCATCCGTCCGGCGTTGATGGTGCCGCATCCGTTACAGACAATCCCGGCCGGGTTGGCAACGATCACCTGCGCCCGTCCGCCCGCCACTTCCATATAACCGCGCAGCTGGCTGGGATTATTGCTGTTTACTTCGTTGATGATCACCCGCGCCGCTGGGGTGTCTGGGTTGAGATTCGGGTTGCCCTGAATCATTCCGGCCAGTTGTGTTGAGGTCATCACTGCGGAGTTATTCAGGATGGCGCCGTTCTGCGCGACATCGAATTGCTGATACTGGTTATGCGAGATACCCGCCTGATTGGGGGCGGTGATATTAACCTGCGGAAGCCCATTCTGGGTGGCGATGACGTCCGGCCGCTGTCCTGGCGTAGCATTGCTATCCGCCACAATGCCGTTCGCCATTGCAGGCCCGGCAAACAGGGCCATTCCCAGCAGCCACGCCGCGCGGCGTAAAGTGACCCAGAGACGCGGCGTGCCGTTGCCACGGCTCTGACCGGGCTCCGTGCTGCAACTGCGGGCAAGTTCTGACACCACCCGGAGTTCCCCATGGGTGCGGCTGAAGATAATGCGATAGCAATGTTTATTCATGGGTCACATCCATGTGAAAGTCACTCAGTTCAGATAGCGGGATCGCCCGCTTTAGTGGTCAGATTTCCAGGTTAACGCTGAAACCCGCCGTCGCGCCTGATGTATGAAATCCCGCGGGTTTATAGAGCGGAATGCCCGCAAACAGGTCGTAGCTGAAGCGCCCCCAGAGCGCGCCGCGTACGCCTATTGCACTGCCTGCCAGTTGATGTCCGACCAGGTCGCGAGTCGCAGGTCCGCTTACCCGGCCATAATCGGCAGCCAGATAGAGCTCATGTCCGCGCGAGAAAAGATTCCAGCCAATTTCGTTGCGCCACAGCAGTCCTTTTTCCCCCGACAACATCTGTTCACCGTCGAAGCCGCGTACCGTATAACGGCCGGCAATCGCCATGCGCTCCTGTGGCGTCAGGGCATTCGGACTCCATTGGCCCCGCACACTGCTGTAGACCCGCCAGGGCTGCTCGCCCACAGCGAAAGGATGGTTGATGCCGAGGTCGCCCAGCAATATGCCGGTACGCGCGCTGCCCTGATGACGCGACTCTTCTGGTGCAGGAAGCGCATTAAACGCCCCGGTACCGCGCCGCCAGGCGATACTGGCGTCCAGCGTGCTGCTGCCCAGATAGCTATGCTGATTCAGGCCCAGTTCCCAGCCCGCGGTGCGCCGCTTTTGCTGCACAATGTCGATATCGTTGACGGCGTTGGTGGAGTGTTTGCGGTAGCCACGCAGATTAAGCGTGGTTTTGTTCGACTGATCGCGGTAGAGCAACCGGGAGACCGTGAGCTGGAAATTATCGCTCTTGCCGCTGTAGCGCAGCACCTCATTGGCATTGGGGATGTTCTGGTGATAGGTGTAGTCGTTGTAGTTGGCGGAAACGGCCCAGTAGCCTATCGGGAAAAAGTAATTCAGGGTGTGCGAGCGGTTACCGAACGGCCCATGCTCAAACAGATTTTTGCCAATATTGGCGTAAAACAGATCGTTCTGCGCAAAGGGCGCATCCACTGCGAGGGTGGCGGAACCGAGGTAGCGCCCGGTACTTCTGGAGCCGCTGTCATCCAGTCCCAGACTGAGCCGCACCGGTCTGCCTTCGCGCCAGTTGACCTGCAGATCGCTGGTGGCTTCCTGCTCGCCCGGCACGATTTTAATGTCGGCACTGGCACTGGGCACCCGCTTGAAGTTTTCCAGCCCCTGCTCAATATCCCGCAGATTTAATATCTCGCCCGATGACGCCGGAATCGCATTCCACAGCCGTCCACGCCAGGAAACCGGTTCATCAAAACGGATCCTGCTGATACGGCCCGGCTGTAACGTCAGCGTTAATACGCCTTTGGTCAGATCCTGCTCCTGTGCCATGACGCGGGTGGTGACATAGCCTTTGGCGAGAATTGCATTCTGCACTTTGTTAATGACCAGCACGATGCCCTGTCCGCCCAGGCAGCGGCCGGTGGCATCCGCGGCGGCGTCGAGCGCCCACTGAAAACGGCTGGCTTCATCGCCAGTCAGGACGATCTGATTGATGGTAAAGCAGGGCTGCTCACTGGCAGGATAACCGGGCAGACGACTATCAGGACGGGGAAGATGTTCATTCGCCTGCGGCGCATTCTGCTGTTGCAGCACGCGCTCGCGCGTCTGCTGACGCAGTTGCTCGCGGGCATCAATCGCCTGGCCTTCTTCACGGAGGTTATCGGCTGGCGGAGCTGCCATCACCGGGAAAGCAGAGCAGAGCAGCGCGCCTGCCACCATGGCGAGCAGACGCACTGGCGGATGACAGAGCGATAAACAAATCCTTTTCATGAAAATTCCATTTCACTAAATGTAACCGGGTGTAAATTCTGGCGAATTATCCATCAGGTGAGGGGAAAAACAAGAGGGCTGGCTATTTTTAGGGCGGTTTCTTAACCACCGGATTGATGAAAAACTTTAGAGTATGACCGAAGAAAAATTAACAATTAACCTTTTGATATATAGACATAATATTTATAACCTGGCGCATCACAACAGCCGATTCCTGATGACCGGCAATGGCAGTTTGAGCACTTTAGCGTATTCATTTGCACCCTAAAAAATGGCCGCTATAGCGGTCACACTCAGGTATGAGTCGAAGACATCAGGCCAAAAAATCCCATAAAAAAAGGGACGATTGCTCGTCCCTTTTTCGCACAACAAATAGCATTACTGCAGCAGCGAGATATCCGCGACCTGCAGGAACAGCTCACGCAGTTTTGACAGCAGTGTCAGGCGATTAACCCGCACCGCCTGATCGTCGGCGTTAACCATCACTTTATCGAAGAAGTTGTCTACCGCAGTACGCAGCTGTGCCAGTTCGACCAGCGCATCCTGATAACGACCTTCAGCGAAGTAAGGCTGCAGCTTGCTGCTCAGCGCAGTGACAAAGGTCGCCAGCTGGATCTCTTCATTCTCTTTCAGCAGCGACGCCTGCACGCTCTCATTCAGCGTTTCAGTCGATTTTGCCAGAATGTTAGAGACGCGCTTGTTCGCCGCCGCCAGTGCTGCGGCTGCTTCCAGCGTACGGAAGTGCGACACCGCTTTCATGCGTGCATCAAAGTCAGCCGGACGGGTCGGACGACGCGCCAGAACCGCCTGCAGCGTGTCGATGCTGTGACCCTCTTCCTGATACCAGGCGCGGAAGCGACCCAGCATAAAGTCGATCACATCATCCACCACGCGGGCGTTGCTCAGCTTGCTGCCATACAGGCGCACCGCTTCTTCGGTCAGAGTCTGCAGGTCGAGCGGCAGGTTCTTCTCAACGATGATACGCAGCACGCCCAGCGCCGCACGACGCAGTGCGAACGGGTCTTTGTCGCCTTTTGGATGCTGACCAATGCCGAAAATACCGGCCAGCGTATCCATTTTATCGGCAATCGCCAGTGCACAGGCGACAGGGCTGGACGGCAGATCGTCACCGGCAAAGCGCGGCTGATACTGCTCATTCAGCGCCACCGCCACATCTTCAGCTTCGCCGTCGTGACGCGCATAGTGCATGCCCATCACGCCCTGGGTGTCGGTGAACTCGAAGACCATGTTGGTCATCAGGTCACACTTCGACAGCAGGCCCGCGCGGGTGGCGTGATTCACATCTGCGCCAATTTCACCGGCAATCCAGCCCGCGAGGGCCTGAATGCGATCGGTTTTATCGCGCAGCGTGCCCAGCTCTTTCTGGAACAGCACCGTCTCCAGACGCGGCAGGTGATCTTCCAGACGCTTTTTGCGGTCGGTATTAAAGAAGAACTCCGCATCGGCCAGGCGTGGACGTACCACTTTTTCGTTGCCGGAGATAATCTGGCGCGGATCGCTGGATTCGATGTTGGTGACGAAAATGAAGTTCGGCATCAGGTTGCCGTCATTGTCATACACCGGGAAATACTTCTGGTCGCCTTTCATGGTGTAGACCAGCGCTTCCGCAGGTACCTTGAGGAATTTCTCTTCAAAGGTCGCGGTCAGGACCACCGGCCACTCCACCAGCGATGTTACCTCTTCCAGCAGGCTGTCGCTGATATCAGCGTTGCCGCCTAAACGGCGTGCTGCTGCTTCAGCATCGGCTTTAATCATCGCTTTGCGGACCTGATAGTCGGCAATGACCTGGCCGCGTTTTTCCAGCACATCAGGGTACTGATCGGCGTTGTCGAGCGTGATTTCGCTTTCACCCATAAAGCGGTGACCACGAATAACCCGATCTGACTTAATGCCCAGAATGGTGCCTGGGATCAGCTCATCGCCCAGCAGCATCGTCACGGTGTGAACCGGACGAACGAACTGCACATCGCTGTTGCCCCAGCGCATCAGTTTTGGCACCGGCAGCTTGCTGAGCGCGGTAGCGATCATTGCGGGCAGCAGCGCCTGGGCCGCTTCGCCTTTGACCTGAGCACGATAAACCAGCCATTCGCCTTTATCGGTGGCGAGACGTTCAGCCTGATCGACGGTAATGCCGTTGCCACGCGCCCAGCCTTCAGCGGCTTTGGTCGCGTTGCCGTCAGCGTCAAACGCAGCAGAGATCGCCGGTCCGCGCTTCTCTACTTCCCGATCGGGTTGTGAGGCGCTCAGGTTTGCGACTTTCAGCGCCAGACGACGCGGCGCAGCAAACCAGCTGACCTCGCCGTGGCTCAGGTTAGCGGCATCCAGTTCAGCAGTGACCTGCGCGGCAAAGGCTTCTGCCAGGCTGCGCAGGGCTTTTGGTGGCAGCTCTTCGGTGCCGATCTCCACCAGGAAGGTTTGTTCAGTCATGGCTGCCTCTTACTTTTTGTTATTGCACATCGGGAAGCCCATTGCCTCGCGAGAGGCGTAGTAAGCTTCAGCCACGGCTTTGGTCAGGGTACGAATGCGCAGAATATAGCGCTGACGCTCTGTTACCGAGATCGCTTTGCGGGCATCCAGCAGGTTGAAGCTGTGTGCCGCTTTAAGAATGCGTTCGTAGGCGGGCAGTGGCAGCGGTTTTTCCAGCGCCAGCAGATGCTGCGCCTCTTTCTCATACTGCTCGAAGCAGGTAAAGAGGAAATCAACGTCGGCGTATTCGAAGTTATAGGTGGATTGCTCCACTTCATTCTGATGGAACACGTCGCCGTAGGTGGTTTTGCCCAGCGGACCGTCGCTCCACACCAGATCGTAAACGCTGTCGACGCCCTGGATGTACATCGCCAGACGCTCCAGACCGTAGGTGATCTCGCCGGTCACCGGCTTACACTCCATGCCACCAACCTGCTGGAAGTAGGTGAACTGCGTCACTTCCATGCCGTTGAGCCACACTTCCCAGCCGAGTCCCCAGGCACCCAGCGTCGGGTTTTCCCAGTTATCTTCCACGAAGCGAATGTCATGCACCGTCGGGTCCATACCCAGCTCTTTCAGCGAGCCAAGATAGAGCTCCTGAATGTTATCCGGTGAGGGTTTGATGATCACCTGGAACTGGTAATAGTGTTGCAGGCGGTTCGGGTTTTCACCGTAGCGGCCATCGGTAGGACGGCGTGATGGCTGCACGTAAGCGGCGGCGATCGGCTCCGGGCCGAGTGCGCGCAGGCAGGTCATCGGGTGTGAAGTGCCAGCGCCCACTTCCATGTCCAGCGGTTGGACAATGGTGCAGCCCTGACGCGCCCAGTAATCCTGCAAGGTCAGGATCAGCCCCTGAAAGGTTTTGGTATCAAACTTTTGCATGTTGAGTGTGCACGCGCTTCGGTTAGATTAAAAAAAGAGGCCGACAGTATACCCTTTGACCGCGCGATGTGCAGCCGTAAATCCCAGGCGCTACCGGCGCGTTTTCGCGGTGATTCAGGGCGCTGGCATACAGATGGCTCCGAATCCTGCTGGCAGCAGTTGTTGCTCTGGTCGCATTTGGCTACCCTTTTGCGCACGGACGCGATGCGCAAGAGGATGCCATGCCGCAAAAGATTTACTGGATCGATAATTTACGCGCGGTTGCCTGCCTGATGGTGATCGTGATTCATACCACCACCTGGTATATCACCGGGCCGATGGCGGTGACTGGCATCACCTGGGATGCGGCTAATCTGCTGAACTCAGCATCACGCGTCTGTGTTCCGCTGTTCTTTATGATCTCCGGCTATCTGTTTTTTGGCGAACGCAGCGCCCAGCCGCGCCATATGCTCCGGCTGGTGCTCTGTCTGTTGTTCTACAGCGCGGTATCGCTGGCCTATATCACCTGGCTGACCCCCATCAGCGAAGGGCGATCAATCCTGAAGATGCTGCAGAAGCCGGTGTTTTATCACCTGTGGTTCTTCTTTGCGCTGATCGGCATCTATCTGCTGTCGCCCCTGATCCAGGTAAAAACCGTGCAGGCGCGCTACGTGGCGCTGCTGGTGCTGGTGCTGGCGGTGCTCGCCAATCCCAATACGGTCAGCCAGTCGTTGGGGCCGTTTCACTTTCTGCCGGTTAATCTCTATGTCAGCGGTGACAGTATCTACTACCTGCTCTATGCGCTGCTGGGACGGGCTATCGGCACGATGGAGACGACCCGGCGCGGCCTGACGCCGCTGGCTGCCGGGCTGTTTATCGCCTGTGTGATTGGCATTACGTTAGGGACGAAACAGGCGCTGATCGTTAACGGGGCGTTTAATGACACCTGGTATCTCTACTGCGGACCGCTGGTGTTTATCGCCGCGATCAGCCTGCTCATCGTGTTTAAAAACAGCCTGAACCAGCGCACGCTGCCGGGTTTAACGGTGATTGCGCGCTATTCACTGCCGATCTACGGCTTTCATGCGCTGTTCATTCACTACCTGCGTACACATCATTACGATGATATGTCGCGTCCGTGGCTCGACCTGCCCTGGGTGTTCGGGCTGACGCTGGGCGGCAGCCTGCTGCTGGGTATGGCATTGAAACGCGTCGATACCCGTCACTTTGTCAGCTGATTGGCTTCACGCTGGCGGGCGCGCCGTAGCTGGCGCGCCGATGAAAACCCCGCCGCCAGCGCCGCTTTTTCGGCAGATTCACCCTGCTGCTGACGCTGGCGTGCCACGCCAACCCGCAACTGCTCATGGTATTCACGCACGCTAATCCCCAGATGCTGGCGAAACAGCCGCGCCAGATGGCGGCTGCTGACATGCGTGCGTCCGGCCAGCTCGGTCAGGGTCCAACCGTGCTCAGGATGGGCAATCATCAGATCCTGCGCCCGGTGAATGGCCGGATGCATGTGGTTGCGGTAACGCAGCCACGGCGAAAGTTGCGGATCGTCACCGGCACGGCGGAACCAGACCACCATCTCCCGCGCTACCGCCAGCGCGGTTTGCGTATCACAGAGCTGATTAATCAGATGCAGCGCCAGATCGATTCCCGCCGTGATGCCTGCGCTGGTCCAGATATTCTCATGCCCGACAAACACCCGGTTCTCCTGCACCCGTGCGCGCGGGGCCGCGGCTTTCAGACGGGCAATCACATCATGATGGGTGGTGCAGAGCACGTCATCCAGCATGCCTGCCTGCGCCGCCAGCAGCGCTCCCGAGCAGACGCAGACCAGCATAAAGGTCTGCGCGCGCAGCGCGCCGTGCTGGCGCATCAGCCAGTCGCGAGCCTCTCCGGCCTGCGGCGTGGCGTAACAGAGCTGCGAGTCATAGACGCCAGGCACCACCAGCAGACTCCCGGCGGGCAACTGATCAGGTAACGGTTCGATGCCGCCAATGGTCATGCCGGTGGAGCAGACCACCTCCGGCTGCGGGCCGATGTAGCGCAGCGTAAAGTGATCGCCCGCCAGCTTCAGCGTCTCGGCCGGTCCGGTGAGATCCAGCGCCATCACGCCGGGCAGGGTTAAAAACCAGACGGTGTGTGTCATGCTGGCCCGCGCTACACCAGATCCCAGCCGCGGGCGCGCCACAGCGCAGGCAGTTGCGCCATATCGTCGAAGCGCGTCACCAGCGGATGATCCAGTTCAGGGTTGTGCGGGTCAGCGCAGTAGTAGTAGACCGGAATGCCGGCGGCGATACCGGCGCGGGCGCCCGCTTCGGAGTCATCCACCAGAATGCAGCGCTCAATAGGTACCTGCATCTGTTCCGCCGCGTGGTACATCAGTTCCGGATCAGGCTTCCAGTGCAGAATGTCATAGCCACTGTAGAGGTGCTCCGCAAATAGCGGCAGCATGCCGGTTAAGCCCAGCGAGTGCTGCATCTTTTTTACCGTCCCGTTTGAAACCACGCACATCGGTACCTTGATCTGCTCAACCAGCGCTTTCGCGCCCGGGATGGGCTGCAGTTGCTGATCAAACAGCCGCGCGACCTCTGCGCGATAAGCAGTCTCCACCTCTTCCATCGGCAGCGTCACCTGATGCGCGTCGCCGACGTCACGAATAATGTCGTAGAGTTTGACGCCCTTATACTTTTCAAACATCTGCTGCAGCGACAGTTCCAGGCCGTAACGGGCAAAGGTGTTGACGTAGGCCTGGGTACAGAGCAACTCACTGTCCACCAGCGTGCCATCGCAATCAAAAAAGACGCATTCTACTGACATCAGACTCTATCCTTCGATTCAGGGGTGTGCTCCACACTCTACCGCACTCAGCGCAGATTGCGAGACTGGCAATCGGTTGCGAAAAATCATTGTATTGCCCCGGTAAAATCGCCAGGATACGCGCCGATGATTTTTTCTTCTGGATGGATGGCATGAGCAAGCAAGGCGTTTTGCAGCGCATCTTCAGGCTGCAGGAACATGGCACCACGGTGCGCACCGAAGTGATCGCGGGTATCACCACCTTTCTGACGATGGTCTACATCGTCTTCGTCAATCCGCAGATCCTCGGCGTCGCCGGCATGGATACCCAGGCGGTGTTTGTGACCACCTGTCTGATTGCCGCTTTCGGCAGCATTCTGATGGGACTGTTTGCCAATCTGCCGGTGGCGCTGGCGCCGGCAATGGGGCTGAACGCCTTTTTCGCCTTTGTGGTGGTCGGGGCGATGGGCTATTCGTGGCAGGTGGGTATGGGCGCGATCTTCTGGGGTGCGGTCGGCCTGCTGATCCTGACGCTGCTGCGGGTTCGCTACTGGATGATTGCCAATATCCCGCTGAGCCTGCGCGTCGGCATTACCGCCGGTATCGGCCTGTTTATCGCCATGATGGGGCTGAAGAATGCCGGTATTATCGTGCCGAATCCCGATACCCTGGTGGCCGTGGGGAACCTGACCTCGCACAGCGTACTGCTGGGCGCGCTGGGCTTCTTTATCATCGCTATTCTGGCATCACGCAATATCCACGCGGCAGTGCTGATCTCGATGGTGGTTACCACTGCTATCGGCTGGATGCTGGGCGACGTGAAGTTTGTCGGCCTGTTTTCTGCGCCGCCTTCCATTACTTCTGTGGTCGGCCAGGTGGATATCAAAGGCGCCTTCAACATCGGTATGGCAGGCGTAATCTTCTCCTTTATGCTGGTCAATCTGTTCGACTCCTCCGGCACGCTGATCGGCGTCACCGACAAAGCGGGACTGACCGATGAAACCGGCACTTTCCCGCGCATGCAGCAGGCGCTCTATGTCGACAGCATCAGTTCAGTGAGTGGCGCGCTGGCGGGCACCTCATCCGTGACCGCCTATATCGAAAGCACCTCGGGCGTGGCGATTGGTGGCCGTACCGGCCTGATGGCCGTGGTCACCGGCCTGCTGTTCCTGCTGGTGACCTTCCTGTCACCGCTGGCCGCGATGGTGCCATCCTACGCCGCTGCGGGCGCGCTGATTTACGTTGGGGTGTTAATGACCGCCAGCCTGTCGCGCGTACGCTGGGATGATTTGACCGAAGCCGTTCCGGCGTTTGTGACCGCCGCCATGATGCCCTTCAGCTTTTCCATCACCGAAGGCATTGCGCTGGGATTCATCGCTTACTGCGTCATGAAGCTGGGTACTGGCCGCTGGCGTGAAATCAGCCCCTGCGTAGTGATTGTTGCTCTGCTGTTTGTGCTGAAGATTGTTTTTGTAGACGCGCACTAAGCGCATTCAGGGCCGCAACCTCCGGGTTGCGGCTTTTTACATTTCAGGATGCAGGCTGCGCTCGCTGGGCAGGCTGGTCAGCCGCAGAGCATGAGGCCCGATGTTGGGCTTACCCATCTCTATTTCGCGTAATGCGTGCCACTGAAAGGCGTTATCCATCTCCCACAGATGCAGACGCTGAGTCGCAGACGACAGCGCACACGACCAGACCAGCATGGGCTCCGCATCGCACACCACCTGAATATCGGGATAGAGTGAAGATCGCAGCCGACCCGCACCGGGCAACAGGCGCAGCGAATCCAGTCCCCGATCGCCCTCTCCCGTCAGCTTGAGAATGCTCTGGCGTAATGTCCAGATCTGCGTCACCGCCTCCATGGCATCCTGCTGGGCATTGATCCAGGCGATCTCGCCCGAGGTTAATCCCTGAATCAGCTGCTCCTGAGTCTGACGGCTTCTGGCATGCACAATCTCCATATCCAGACCGGCACGTCCACCCTCTTCGGCCAGCAGCACACCCACCGTATTGCCCGCATAGGCGATGCTGAAATCGGGCAGATCGCTGTCAGCAAAAACGGGGCGTCCGTTGCTCTGGATAAGCAGGCGCGGCAGCTCACTAATGCCATAAACCCGTAGCATCAGTTGTGCCAGCAGGGTACGGGCGGCAAGAAATCGCCCACGGCGTTTGTCAGCAAACTGCTGTGCCGTGTCGGTGATAGCCTGGGGAATGCGTAAATCATTAGCCGGGAAGCCGGGATCGCCCGTCCAGCGTACAAAATGACCAGCCATCTGTCGCTCCGTGAAAATGGTCAGATAATCATCAGAAGCATTGTAGGAATTTTCTTACCTTAATGCACCTGGCAACGCACAGATTGGGGTAAATTCGGATTAGGATGAGCAGAGTGAGCTGAGTTGCGGGGATCGACCAGAGATAAGCGTCGCGATTCGAATCGCGACGCGGGCAGCATCAGGCGAAACGGCTCGCCTGCTCAAAGCTCAGTCGCGGCAGGCGCGGATGCAGTTTTGATGCATCACCGTAGCCGAGGTTAATCAGCAGGTTAACCTGATACTGACCGTCGGGGAAAAAGGCGTCATTGACTTTGGCCGGATCAAACCCGGACATCGGACCGGCATCCAGACCCAGCGAACGCGCCGCCAGAATCAGGTAGCCCGCCTGCAGGCTGCTGTTACGGAAAGCGGTCTCTTTTGCCGCCTCGGGACTGCCGGTAAACCAGCTGCGCGCATCAGCATGCGGGAACAGGGCGGGCAGCTGCTCATAGAACTCGCGGTCCCAGGCCACAATCACCGTGACCGGCGCGCTCATGGTTTTTTCCAGATTGCCGGAAGAGAGTGCCGGTTTCAGCTTCTCTTTGCCTTCCGCCGAGGTCACGAAAACAAATCGCGCAGGCGAGCAGTTCGCCGAGGTCGGGCCCAGTGCCGTTAAAGCATAGAGCTGCTCCAGCAGGGCGTTATCGACGGGCTTAGCCTGCCAGTAACTGTGGGTGCGGGCGTCATTAAACAGCGTGTCCAGTGCGGCAGTGTCGAGCGGTGTACTCATGCAACTCTCCTGTTTCAGGCGAAAAAGTTCGCCCAACGGTGTTCACGTAGTGGGTTTGCGTCCGGTCCGGCGCGGCGGGATGAGGCGGGGATTATTCACCGCAATCCGTCGCCGCACGTCAGATCGGCGCTTCAACCGTTATACGGCAATGCCGTGCCGCCGCAAAATAACATATCAGCAAGAATCAACACAGAAGCGGGAATAACAGGGGAGCAGCGTGGCAGGAAATCTGGCCTGACAGCAGGACGCTATCAGGCCAGCACGGTTATTTACCGATACAGAAGCTGGAGAAGATGCGACCCAGCAGATCGTCAGAAGTGAACTCGCCGGTGATCTCGCTTAACGCCTGTTGGGCAAGACGCAACTCTTCCGCCAGTAACTCTCCGGCCCAGGCACCGAGCAGCTGCGCTTTACCCTGCTGTAAGTGCGTTGCCGCCAGCTCCAGCGCCTGCAGATGACGGCGACGCGCCAGGAAGCCGCCTTCCATATTGCCGGCGAAGCCCATGCTCTGCTTCAGGTGATCGCGCAGCTCGTCCACGCCCGCGCTGGTGCGTGCCGACAGACGAATCAGTGAGTGACCATTTACTTCTGTCAGACCGAGAGACTCCCCGGTAACATCCGCCTTGTTGCGGACCACGGTAATCGGCAGTTCCGGCGGCAGACGAGAGACGAAATCGGGCCAGATAGCCGCCGCTTCGGTGGCATCGGTCGTCGTGCCGTCCACCATAAACAGCACGCGGTCAGCCTGTTCGATCTCCTGCCAGGCGCGCTCAATCCCGATGCGCTCCACTTCGTCGCTGGCTTCACGCAGACCGGCGGTGTCGATGATATGCAGCGGCATGCCATCAATATGAATATGCTCACGCAGTACGTCACGGGTGGTGCCTGCGATGTCCGTGACGATGGCGGCGTCACGGCCTGCCAGCGCATTCAGCAGGCTCGATTTGCCCGCATTAGGCCGGCCCGCAATCACCACTTTCATCCCTTCACGCAGCAGGCTGCCCTGACGCGCTTCGGCACGGACGGCATCCAGATCGCCGATCACCGTATTCAGCTGCGCTTCGATTCTGCCGTCAGAGAGGAAATCGATCTCCTCATCCGGGAAGTCGATAGCGGCTTCGACATAGATCCGCAGGTGAGTGAGTGCTTCCACAAGATGATTGATACGGGTGGAGAAAACGCCCTGCAGGGAGTTCACGGCCGAACGCGCCGCCTGCTCAGAGCTGGCATCAATCAGGTCAGCAATCGCTTCGGCCTGCGCCAGATCGAGCTTGTCATTCAGAAACGCACGCTCTGAAAACTCACCCGGCTGAGCGATACGCACGCCAGGCAGCGCCACGATGCGCTTCAGCAGCAGATCGAGGATCACCGGGCCGCCGTGGCCCTGCAGCTCCAGCACATCTTCACCAGTAAAGGAGTTAGGACCAGGAAACCACAGCGCAATGCCCTGATCCAGCACGCGGCCATCGCTATCGGTGAACGGCAGATAATCGGCGTAACGCGGCTTAGGCAGTTTGCCCAGTAGCTGGCGGGCGACCTCTGCCGCCTGCGCGCCAGAGACGCGCAGAATGCCTACGCCGCCGCGTCCGGGCGGCGTCGCCTGGGCAACAATGGTATCGCTGTGGCTCATAAATTTTCTCTCGCTACAAAAAACACAGGCGGTCGCTTTGACCGCCTGAGAATAGACTATTTTAGGGCGGGATTGCTCCCGCTCTGGATCGCTTACGCTTTCTTCTTGTCGCGGCTATGCAGACCACGTTTTTCCAGGCCGCGATAAATCAGCTGCTGCTGGAGAATGGTGACCAGGTTGCTGACGATGTAGTACAGCACCAGACCTGACGGGAACCACAGGAAGAACACGGTGAAAATCACCGGCATGTACGTCATGATCTTCTGCTGCATCGGATCGGTCACGGTGGTCGGTGACATCTTCTGAATGAAGAACATGGTGATGCCCATCAGAATCGGCAGGATGTAGTACGGGTCCTGCGCTGACAGGTCATGGATCCACAGAATAAATGGCGCATGACGCAGTTCAACCGAGCCTGACAGCATGTAGTAAAGCGCCAGGAAGATTGGCATCTGAATCACCAGCGGCAGACAGCCACCCAGCGGATTCACTTTCTCTGCTTTATACAGCGCCATCATTTCCTGGCTCTGCTTCTGCTTGTCATCACCCAGACGCTCACGCATCGCCTGAATTTTCGGCTGCAGCATGCGCATCTTCGCCATCGAGGTGTACTGCGCTTTGGTCAGCGGGTACATGATGCCGCGCACGATGAAGGTGATCACGATAATGGAGAAGCCCCAGTTACCGATGAAGCTGTGGATAAATTTCAGCAGTTTGAACAGCGGCTGAGAGATAAACCACAACCAGCCGTAATCCACGGTCAAATCAAGGTGCGGCGCAATCGCTGCCATCTTGTCCTGAATTTCCGGGCCGACCCACAGCGTTGCACCCAGATTCTGCTGTGCGCCCGCGGCAATGGTGACCGGTGCAGATTTATAGCCAATCGCCGCCACGCCATTACCCAGGTTGCTGGTGTAAAGGGTGTTGGTGCCTTCAGTACGCGGAACCCAGGCTGTTGCAAAGTACTGCTGCAGCATCGCAACCCAGCCATTGCTGGTGGTGGCGTTCAGGTTCTCGTTATCCGCGATGGTGTCGAATTTATACTTCTCATATTTCGACTCGCTGGTAGAGTAGGCCGCGCCACGGAAGGTGTGCAGAGCAAAGTTGTTGCTGCCGGTATCACGATGCTTAGGCAGATCGATGGTCTGCTTCAGCTGGCCAAACAGCGACACTTCCAGCGGCTGCTGGGTGGTGTTGTTGACATGATAATCGACATTAACGGCATATTCGCCACGCTTGAAGATGAAGGTTTTGGTGTAAACCACGCCATTTTCAGCGGTGTAGGTCATCGGCACACGCAGTTCGGACTGGCCATCAGCCATCTCGAAGTGATCCTGCGCAGCGTTGAACAGCGGACGCGCGCCGTTGTTCGGGTTATCCGGGCCATTACGACCGGTCAAACCACTCTGTGCCTGATAAAGGAACGCTGGCGTTGTTTCAAGCAGCTGGAACGGCTGGTTAGAACCCAGTTTGTCCGGGAAAGTCAGCAGCTGTGCTTGTTCAACATCACCGCCTCGGGTGTTGATATTCAATGACAGGACATCAGTCTTAACGGTGATCGTCTGGCCCTGACCGCTGGCCGGTACACCCTGACTGGCGGTATCACCCGCTACGCTGTTTGTGCCTTGTGTGGTCTGCGTCTGCTGTGGCTGCGGAGCGTGGTCCGTCTGCCAGGCTTGCCAGATCATAAAGGTCACGAACAGAAAAGCGATGAGAAAGAGATTGCGTTGCGAATCCATCGTTAATGTTCTCTGGTATCAAAGGTTTTTGGCGGCACAGGATCGTCACCACCCGGGTTCAAGGGGTGGCATTTTAATACGCGTTTTAATGTCAACCAACTGCCTTTTATCAGGCCGAACCTGCGTAATGCCTCAATTCCGTAATGAGAGCAGGTCGGGTGAAACCGACAGTGTGGTCCCAGTAATGGACTGATGCCGCGTTGATAGACGCGTATCAGGACGATCAGGAGCCGCGCGCCAGGCGACAGTGACGACGCCATAATTTCTCCAACGCTTCCGCCAGCATACGGTTATCCAGATCGGCAACCCCCTTCTTCGCGACCACCACGAAGTCCATCGACGGCAGTTCATGTTGACGCAGACGAAAGCTTTCGCGGGTCAATCGCTTGATCCGGTTGCGTTCATGAGCGCGTTTCACATGTTTTTTAGCGACGGTGAGACCGATGCGGGGATGCCCCAGCGCGTTAAGGCGGCCGAGAATAGTAATTTGCGGCGTGCCAGCCCGTTGTGGCTGCTGGAAGACGAAAGTGAAATGAGTGGGAGTTAACAAACGTAACTCCCTGGGAAATGCGAGCTTACCCATCAGGGCTTGCTTTATTACTTAGAAACGGTCAGACGAGAACGGCCTTTAGCACGACGACGTGCCAGAACCTGACGACCATTTTTTGTTGCCATACGAGCACGGAAACCGTGTGAACGGTTGCGCTTCAGTACGGACGGTTGAAAAGTGCGTTTCATGGCGGTTTCTACCTAAACTTGAAAATTTTCACTGGGTGACGCGTTTCGGGCCAGAAAATCGACCTACGCCTCAATGTGTCTTTAATAAAGAGGCGGGATTGTAATAATTGTACAGTCCCGAGTCAATTTACTTCGCGTGTCATAGTGCCTGAAAACCCGCATACAGCCCGCAGAGTCCCGACTTTGCGCCTGATGGCTCAATGTCGGGTGGAGAATTATACGGGCTCCGCACTAAAGCGCAAGGATCGCGCGGGATCTTATTGCGATCGGCTTGCCGGATCCTGGGGATAAAATGAGATGTCGCCCGAAATTTTAATGGATTGCGCCAGATCCCTGCTGGTTTTTCCCGCAACTGGCGTAAACTTCTTTGCGCGCCTCTGGCCTGTGGATAAAAAGGATCAAAACTGTGTAGAAAGGGAAGATCTCTGCCTCGCTTTGCGCTATGATCCGCCCTTCCGCTGACGATCCTCCGGTGATTGCAGGACGGAAAACCGCTGATAGCGGTCGCAGGCGCTTTCTTAGCGTCTGTGTCAAAAATGAACGTTTCTTAGAGTAACGCCTACTATTCTTTTCGAATTTGTACGAGTGGAGTCCGCCGTGTCACTTACGCTTTGGCAACAGTGTCTTGCCCGTTTGCAGGATGAGCTTCCTGCCACCGAATTCAGCATGTGGATCCGTCCACTGCAGGCTGAGTTAAACGACAATACGCTTGCCTTGTATGCTCCAAATCGCTTCGTACTCGACTGGGTTCGGGACAAATACCTTAATAGTATCAATGCACTGCTGAATGAATTCTGCGGTCCAAACGTGCCCACGCTGCGTTTTGAAGTGGGAACGCGCCCGGTTCAGCAGCAGGCGGCAGCGGTCAGCCAGCCTGTAATGGCCAGCGTCAGCGCGCCCGTGATGCCCGTACAGAGCCATATTCGTCCGGCCCCGACGCAGATCATGCGTCCCAGCTGGGATAATGTCCCGGCTCCGGCCGACGTCACCTATCGCTCAAATGTGAACAACCGTCATAACTTCGATAACTTCGTCGAGGGTAAATCTAACCAGCTGGCGCGCGCGGCGGCACGTCAGGTGGCGGATAATCCAGGCGGCGCTTACAACCCGCTGTTTCTGTATGGCGGCACCGGTCTCGGTAAAACGCACCTGTTGCATGCGGTGGGCAACGGCATCATTGCCCGAAAACCCAATGCAAAAGTGGTTTATATGCACTCCGAGCGCTTCGTGCAGGACATGGTTAAAGCACTACAGAACAATGCGATTGAAGAGTTCAAACGCTACTACCGTTCGGTAGATGCGCTGCTGATCGATGACATTCAGTTCTTTGCTAATAAAGAGCGATCGCAGGAAGAGTTCTTCCACACCTTTAATGCCTTATTAGAGGGCAACCAGCAGATCATCCTCACCTCGGATCGCTATCCAAAAGAGATCAACGGGGTGGAAGATCGTCTTAAATCACGTTTCGGCTGGGGTTTAACGGTGGCGATCGAGCCGCCTGAGCTGGAAACGCGTGTGGCGATCCTGATGAAAAAAGCGGATGAGAACGACATCCGTCTGCCTGGTGAAGTCGCCTTCTTTATTGCCAAGCGGTTACGCTCTAACGTGCGTGAGCTGGAAGGCGCGCTGAATCGCGTGATCGCCAATGCCAACTTTACTGGCCGGGCGATTACCATCGACTTCGTGCGCGAAGCGCTGCGCGATCTGCTGGCGCTGCAGGAAAAGCTGGTCACCATCGATAATATTCAGAAGACCGTGGCTGAGTACTACAAAATTAAGGTGGCGGATCTGCTTTCCAAGCGCCGTTCGCGCTCGGTGGCACGTCCGCGCCAGATGGCGATGGCGATGGCGAAAGAGTTAACCAACCATAGCTTGCCAGAAATTGGCGATGCTTTTGGGGGTCGCGACCATACAACGGTGCTTCATGCCTGCCGCAAGATTGAGCAGCTGCGTGAAGAGAGCCACGATATCAAAGAAGATTTCTCTAATCTCATCAGAACATTATCTTCCTGACGCTATGAAATTTATTGTTGAACGTGAGCAGTTGCTGAAGCCGCTGCAACAAGTAAGTGGTCCCCTGGGTGGTCGTCCGACGCTGCCGATCCTTGGAAACCTGCTGCTGCAGGTAACTGAAGGTTCGCTGTTGCTGACCGGTACCGATCTGGAAATGGAGATGGTCGCACGCGTGGCGCTGACTCAGGCACATGAGCCTGGATCCACCACCGTTCCGGCGCGTAAATTCCTCGATATCTGTCGCGGATTGCCGGATGGCGCAGAAATTACTCTGGCACTGGAAGGCGATCGCATGCTGGTGCGCTCTGGCCGCAGCCGTTTTTCGCTGTCGACCCTGCCCGCCAGTGACTTCCCCAATCTTGACGACTGGCAGAGTGAAGTTGAATTTACCCTGCCGCAGGCAACGCTGAAACGGCTGATTGAAGCGACCCAGTTTTCGATGGCGCATCAGGATGTGCGTTACTACCTCAACGGCATGATGTTTGAAACCGAAGGGGAAGAGCTGCGCACCGTGGCCACTGACGGTCACCGTCTGGCCGTCTGCTCCATGCCGATTGGTCAGGCGCTGCCGAGTCATTCGGTGATTGTGCCGCGTAAAGGCGTGATTGAACTGCTGCGTCTGCTGGATGGCGGCGATACTCCGCTGCAGGTTCAGATTGGCGGCAGCAATATCCGTGCGCATGTCGGCGACTACATCTTTACCTCTAAGCTGGTTGATGGCCGTTTCCCCGATTATCGTCGCGTATTGCCGAAGAATCCCGACAAAGCGCTGGAAGCGGGCTGCGATCTGCTCAAACAGGCCTTTGCCCGCGCCGCTATCCTCTCTAACGAGAAGTTCCGCGGTGTTCGCCTCTATATCACCGAAAATCAGCTGAAGATCACCGCCAATAACCCTGAACAGGAAGAAGCGGAAGAGATGCTGGATGTCAGCTATAACGGCACGGAACTGGAGATTGGCTTCAACGTCAGTTACGTGCTGGATGTGCTCAACGCGCTGAAGTGCGAAAACGTCCGTCTGCTGCTGACCGATTCAGTGTCGAGCGTGCAGATTGAGGATGTGGCGAGTCCGGCAGCGGCCTATGTCGTCATGCCCATGCGCTTGTAGAATATATCGGCCTGGCTTACTTGCCATTCTGATTCCGGGCAGTGCTCGCCCCTGGTCACATACTTCAGTATGCTCCCAGGGCCTGCGCGCTGGCCGGAATCAGACTGGCGGCGACGCCGACGGCCTGGTGACTGAGGTATCGGGCAAACCTGCTTTGCCGTTGACGCCCTGGATCGCCAGGCCCAAAACTTTATTGCCCTTCACGCTGGACTGATTCATGGCTTTAACCCGCCTTCTTATCAAAGATTTTCGTAATATTGAGCAGGCTGACCTGCAGCTGGCACCCGGCTTTAATTTCCTGGTCGGCGCCAACGGCAGTGGTAAAACCAGCGTTTTAGAAGCGATTCATACTCTGGGGCATGGCCGTTCGTTTCGCAGCCTGCAGGCGGGACGCGTGATTCGTCACGATGAGGCGGCGTTTGTGCTGCATGGGCGTCTGGAAAACAAAGAGCGGGAAATTTCAGTCGGGCTGACCAAAAACCGTGCCGGTGACAGCAAAGTGCGCATTGATGGCAGCGATGGTCACAAGGTCGCGGAGCTGGCGCAGCTGTTGCCGATGCAGTTAATCACCCCTGAAGGCTTTAGTTTGCTGAATGGCGGCCCCAAATATCGCAGAGCCTATGTCGACTGGGGCTGCTTCCATAACACCCCCGGCTTTTTTAACGCCTGGAACAACATGCGCCGCCTGCTTAAACAGCGGAACGCGGCGCTGCGCCAGGTCTCACGTTACAGCCAGATTCGTCCCTGGGATCAGGAGCTGGTCCCACTGGCTGAACAGATCAGCCAGTGGCGGGCGGAATACAGTGCGGCGATTTCAGCGGAAATCACCGCCACCTGTGGCCAGTTTCTGCCGGAATTTGAGCTGCGCTTCTCATTCCAGCGTGGCTGGGACAAAGAGAGCGATTACGCCGAACTGCTGGAACGTAACTTCGAGCGCGATCGCGCACTGACCTATACCGCCAGCGGCCCCCATAAAGCGGATTTTCGTATTCGGGCTGAAGGGACGCCGGTAGAAGATTTACTCTCACGCGGGCAGTTAAAACTGCTGATGTGTGCATTGCGTCTGGCACAGGGCGAGTTCCTGACAAGCCAGAGCGGACGCCGCTGTATTTACCTCATTGATGACTTTGCTTCTGAGCTGGATGAGAGCCGCCGACGCCTGTTGGCGGAACGGTTAAAAGCCACTCAGGCTCAGGTGTTTGTCAGCGCAATTTCTGCCGGACATGTAATCGACATGACCGACGAAAAGGGCAAGATGTTCCGCGTGGAACAGGGTAAAATAGCGGTTCAACCTGAAGATTAAAATGAGCGAGAAACGTTGATGTCGAATTCTTATGACTCCTCAAGTATTAAAGTCCTGAAAGGACTTGATGCGGTACGCAAACGCCCGGGCATGTATATCGGCGATACCGATGACGGTACCGGTCTGCATCACATGGTATTCGAGGTCGTGGATAACGCAATCGACGAAGCGCTCGCTGGTCACTGTAGTGACATTGTGGTCACCATCCATGCCGATAACTCCGTATCGGTGCAGGATGATGGACGCGGCATTCCTACCGGTATTCACGAAGAAGAGGGCATTTCTGCCGCTGAAGTGATCATGACCGTGCTGCATGCTGGCGGTAAGTTCGATGATAACTCCTATAAAGTCTCCGGCGGCCTGCACGGCGTGGGCGTCTCCGTGGTTAACGCCCTGTCGCAGAAGCTGGAGCTGACCATTCGTCGCGAAGGCAAAGTGCATCAGCAGATTTACGTCCATGGCGTACCGCAGGCACCACTGGCGGTGACGGGTGAGACCGACATTACCGGGACCCGTGTGCGTTTCTGGCCAAGCCACGAAACCTTTACCAACGTGCGCGATTTTGAGTATGACATCCTGGCGAAACGCCTGCGTGAACTCTCATTCCTGAACTCCGGCGTGTCGATTCGTCTGGATGATAAGCGTGATGGTAAAAGTGATCACTTCCACTATGAAGGCGGCATCCGGGCGTTTGTTGAGTACCTCAACAAAAACAAAACCCCGATTCATCCTACCGTGTTCTATTTCTCTACCGAGAAAGATGGCATTGGTGTGGAAGTGGCGCTGCAGTGGAACGACGGCTTCCAGGAAAATATCTACTGCTTTACCAACAACATCCCACAGCGCGACGGCGGTACACACCTCGCCGGTTTCCGTTCAGCGATGACCCGTACCCTGAATGCCTATATGGAAAAAGAGGGTTACAGCAAGAAGGCCAAAGTCAGCGCCACCGGTGATGATGCCCGTGAAGGTCTGATCGCTGTGGTTTCGGTGAAAGTGCCGGATCCTAAATTCTCCTCGCAGACCAAAGATAAACTGGTCTCCTCCGAGGTGAAAACAGCGGTTGAGCAGCAGATGAATGAACTGCTGGCTGAATACCTGCTGGAAAATCCTTCAGACGCCAAAATTGTAGTCGGCAAAATCATCGACGCTGCCCGTGCCCGTGAAGCGGCACGCCGCGCCCGTGAAATGACCCGCCGTAAAGGCGCGCTGGACCTGGCGGGTCTGCCAGGCAAACTGGCGGATTGCCAGGAGCGCGACCCGGCGCTGTCTGAAATCTACCTGGTGGAGGGTGACTCCGCAGGCGGCTCGGCCAAACAGGGCCGTAACCGTAAAAACCAGGCGATTCTGCCGCTGAAAGGTAAGATTCTTAACGTTGAGAAAGCGCGTTTCGACAAGATGCTCGCCTCCCAGGAAGTGGCCACGCTGATCACCGCGCTGGGCTGCGGTATTGGTCGCGACGAGTACAACCCGGACAAGCTGCGCTATCACAGCATCATCATCATGACCGATGCCGACGTCGATGGTTCGCACATCCGTACCCTGCTGCTGACCTTCTTCTATCGTCAGATGCCTGAAATCATTGAGCGCGGCCACGTTTATATCGCCCAGCCGCCACTCTATAAAGTGAAGAAAGGCAAGCAGGAGCAGTACATCAAAGATGATGAAGCGATGGATCAATACCAGATCGCTATCGCGCTTGATGGCGCGACGCTGCACACCAATGCCAGCGCGCCGGCGCTGGGCGGTGAGCCGCTGGAGACGCTGGTCACTGACTTCAACAGCACCCAGAAGATGATCAAGCGTATGGAGCGCCGTTATCCGATGGCCATGCTGCGTGCGATGATTTATCACGACACGCTGAGCGACCTGACCAGCGAAGCAGAGGTTACAACCTGGCTGAATGGTCTGGTGAGCTATCTGACGGAGCGCGAAGCGCACGGCAGCACCTATCTGGCACAGGTGCGTGAAAACCGTGAATCAAACCTGTTCGAGCCGGTACTGCGCGTCCGTACCCACGGTGTAGATACTGACTATCCGCTGGATGCTGATTTCATTCAGGGTCCTGAGTACCGCAAAATCTGCGCCCTGGGCGGCAAACTGCGTGGTCTGCTGGAAGAAGATGCTTACATCGAGCGTGGCGAGCGTCGTCAGCCAGTGGCAAGCTTCGAACAGGCGATTGAGTGGCTGATTAAAGAGTCGCGTCGCGGCCTCTCGGTCCAGCGCTACAAAGGTCTGGGCGAGATGAACCCGGAGCAGCTGTGGGAAACCACCATGGATCCAGACAGCCGTCGCATGCTGCGCGTTACCATTAAAGATGCGATTGGCGCTGATCAGTTGTTCACTACCCTGATGGGCGATGCGGTTGAACCGCGCCGCGCCTTCATCGAAGAAAATGCGCTGAAAGCCGCCAATATCGATATTTAACTGTCATCAGCGATGAAAGGCCATCACCCAGGTGATGGCCTTTTTTTTGTGCCGTCCGGGCGGAAAACCCGCCAGGGCGTGCCTTCCTGCCCGTATGCTGCGATCCCGATCACGTTTTAACCCGGTCAGCTCCCTTACTCTTGCCCCTCTTTGCGCATTTACCGCGCACTATTCCACACAGGGAGTTACACCATGATTGTTTGCGATCGTCACGACTGGGACAGAGAACGTCACGCCTTTCATCCGGTAGTCGATCAGGCGATAAGCTGGATTGCCAGCACAGATTTCAGCCAGCTGGAAACCGGCAAATATGAGATCCTGCCCGACAACAAAATGTTCTGTCTGGTGCAGGAGATGATGACCGAACCGGCCAGCGCGCGTAAAGCGGAGTCCCACTTCAACTACATCGATATTCAGTATCTGTTGGCAGGCACCGAAAATATTGGCGTGGCCCGCGCCCATCCCGACCAGCACATCACCGAAGATTTTGCCCAGCAGCGAGACGTCGTTTTTTATCAGAAGATATTGAATGAGTCTGTGATTACGCTGATGCCCGGCATGTTCGCGCTCTTTTTCCCGCACGATATCCATCGCCCCTGCTGCGCCCCTGGCGAACCCGAAACAATCCGAAAAGCCGTGATTAAAATCCACCGCGATCTCTTTACCGCCTGAAGCTGGCGGTCAGCTGGCCGTTCTCGCCTGCCATGAAACTGGTCAATGTGCGCTGAATCGCGCTAGCATTGAACAAAACCCAGACGCTACGAGGACTCTATGGCTATTAAATTGATCGCTATCGACATGGATGGCACCCTGCTCAACCCGCAACATGAGATCACACCGGCGGTGAAATCCGCCCTGGATCGCGCCCGTCAGCAAGGGGTGTCGATTGTTCTGACCACCGGCCGGCCGTTTGTGGGTATCCAGCGCTATCTCATGGAACTGGATATGCAGACGCCCGGCCAGTACGCGATCAGCAACAACGGTGCGCTGGTTCATCAGGCCGAAGATGGTGAGTGCGTGGCGGAAGTGACGCTGACCTTTGACGACTACCTCTACATTGAGAACCTGGCGCGTGAGCTTGGCGTACATTTCCAGGCATTCGACAAAACCCATCTCTATACCCCTAACAAAGACATCAGCGAATACACCATCCATGAAGCGAGCCTGACCGGCATTCCGGTGCGCTACCGCGCGGTGGAGGAGATGGATCGTGCCATGCGCTTCCCGAAACTGATGATGATCGACCGGCCCGCTCTGCTCGACGCAGCGATTGCCCGCCTGCCCGGGCATGCTCAGCAGACTTACACCATCCTGAAGAGCGCGCCTTATTACCTCGAAATCCTCGATCGTCGGGTGAATAAAGGCCAGGGCGTCAAAATGCTGGCTGAGAAGCTCGGCCTGAAGCAGGAAGAAGTAATGGCGATTGGCGATCAGGAGAATGACCTGGCGATGATCGAATACGCAGGAACGGGTGTCGCAATGGGGAATGCCATTGACTCTGTTAAGAAAATTGCTCAGTTCATCACCAAAACCAATATGGAAGATGGCGTCGCGCATGCCATCGAAGAGTTAGTGCTGTAACGGCCTGTTCTCTGCCGGGCCGCTTCGGCCCGGATCCCCTAACCCGGCAAAAATGCTGCACCGCAAAACAGAATCGCGTAATTTGTCGGGCAACTCTTTCTCCGTGGGTTTCATCATGTCAGAAAAACAGATCACCTTTGCTGCCCGTCAGCATCAGCTCACCAATATTAATGTCTGGACTGCCGACAGCCAGTGGCTGGCGTTTGACGTTCGTCCATCGGGCGCGTCGTTTACCAGCCAGACCATTGAGCGGGTCAATGTGATGACCGGTGAGGTGGAGGTGCTCTATCAGGCCCGGCATGGTGCTCACGTCGGCGTCGTCACGGTCAGTCCCGATCTGCCACCGCGCTACGTCTGCATTCATGGCCCGGAACATCCCGATGCCAGCTGGCAGTATGACTTCCACCACCGGCGCGGGGTGATCGTTCAGAACGGTGCAGCGGTGAATCTGGATGCCTGCGATATCACGCCGCCGTTTACCCCTGGCGCGCTGCGTGGCGGCTCGCATGTACATGTCTTCAGTCCCGATGGTTCTCGCCTGAGCTTTACCTACAATGACCACGTGATGCACGAACTGGATAGCCGGCTCGATCTGCGCAACGTCGGCATCGCGGTGCCCCTTTGCGCGGTAACGCCTGAAAAGCAGCATCCGCGCGAATATGACGGCACCTTTTTTTGCCTGCTGGTAAGCCAGACGCATGCGGAACCGCTGCCAGGCAGTGACCAGATTAATCGTGCCTGTGAGGAGTGCTGGGTCGGTGAGCGTGGCTACCAGAAGCCGGACGGCAGCTGGCAGCGCTGGGCGATCGCCTTTATTGGCGACACGCTGACGGCGCAGGGCGAAAAAAGGCCTGAAGTTTTTATTGTTGATCTGCCTGATGCGCTGGAGGATTACGCCCGCGCCGGAGAGATGCCGCTGGAGGGCAGCAGCCAGCAGTTACCTGCGCCACCGGCTGGCGTGCAGCAGCGTCGCCTGACGCACAGCCGTGGTGTGGCTCTGCAACCTCGCCACTGGCTGCGCGCCGCACCGGATGGCAGCCAGATAGCGTTTCTGATGGCGGATGCCGCAGAGGTGATCCAGCTCTGGACGGTCTCCCCCAACGGCGGCGAACCACGTCAGATCACCCGACTCAGCCACAGCATTCAGTCCGCCTTTAGCTGGCATCCTGACGGCCAGGCGATCGCTTTTATCTGCGATAACAGCGTGATGCGATGTGACGTTGAGAGCGGCGCATGTCAGCGTCTGACCCGCAGAACAGAAGAGGCGCCATCAGGTGACGCGGTGGTCTGGTCACCGGATGGTACACAGATTGCTTATATGCGTGAGGTGAATGGCTGGCGGCAACTCTTTACGGTTGCGGCAGTGACCGCATAGGGGGCATAGGCTGCGCCTGCGCCAGGCTTTCCTGCGTATGCGCCAGCCTTTCGCTCTGCAGGATGCGTTCACGTGGAGAGTCGAGAGATTTATCTTTGTCGCTGCGGTAGTAGTCCCACGGCAGCAGCAGCGTATCCAGCACGGCAGAGAAAGGAAGATCGATTAACGCCAGCGGCTTCAATGCCCAGCTGGTATCACCATCGGACAGCATATCAGCGCTGGCACGGGTGCCTGGATAGTAGCCCTGACTCGCACCTGTGTGAGACATCACGCTGGAACAGCCGGTTGTTGCCATTGCGCAGCACACCACTCCAGCCAGAGGTAAGGTCTTCATCAATTTCATCATCATCATCCCTTCAGTCATGGCATAAGCCTGGCTGAGTTTGCTTGCCAGACAACGTCAACACTCTGGGGCGAAGTCCGTCTGGGTCTGGCAAAAGTAGTCCTGAGTGTATGCCATTTCCACAATTTGGCGAAAAAAATTGCATTTCGCCCTCTTGAAAATGGTCTTGTGGCACCCATTTTTAGTTTACGGACGCACTCACCGTTGCCGCAAGGGACAGTGGGGTGCCGTATCCAGCCTGTCCAGCAGTGGAAGGTTGCCAAAACTTGCTGAAATTCAGGAGTCTTAATATGCGTAATTTTGATCTCACCCCACTTTATCGCTCTGCTATCGGTTTTGATCGCCTGTTTAACCTGCTCGAATCTAATCAGAATCAGAGCAATGGCGGCTATCCTCCCTATAACGTTGAACTGGTCGATGAAAATCACTATCGCATTACTATTGCGGTGGCCGGTTTTGCTCAGAGCGAACTGGATATCACGGCGCACGATAACGTGCTGATCGTGCGGGGTGCCCATCCTGAAGAGCAGACCGAGCGTAAATACCTGTATCAGGGTATCGCCGAGCGTAACTTCGAGCGTAAATTCCAGCTCGCCGACCACATTGTGGTGCGCGATGCCCGTCTCGAGAATGGTCTGCTGAGCATCGATCTTGAACGTCTGGTGCCGGAAGAGGCGAAACCACGCCGTATTGAGATTCTGAAGTAACCATGACAAACGCCGCGTTAGCGGCGTTTTTTTTGCCCTTATATCTGAAGGCGGACTTGTCCTTACGGCTGCGTTCGCATCGCTAAACGCTGACCCAGCACGCCACCAAACACATTGACCAGTAACCCCAGAATAATCACCACCGCACCCAGCATCTGCTGCCCGGAGAGATGCTCATCCAGCACCAGCGCGGCGGTAATAATCCCCACCACCGGCACCAGCAGCGACAGCGGCGCGACGCGCCAGGTTTCGTAGCGACTCAGCAGATTCCCCCAGATGGCGTAACCCACAATGGTGGCGACAAATGCCAGATAGAACAGCGCCAGCACGGTCTGCAGGCCGATATGCAGCAGGCTGTTAACGATGGCGGCCTGACCATCAAACAGCAGCGAACAGGCAAAGAAAGGAACGATCGGCACCAGCGCACTCCAGACCACCAGTGACATGATCGGCACGCTGCGGTTCCGCATAATAATCTTATTGGTGATATTACCCAGTCCCCATGAGAGCGCCGCCGACAGCGTCAGCACCATGGTGGTCAGCGTGATACCGGCGCTGGTCTGCCCTTCCATGCCTGCCGTTGCCAGCAAAAACATCCCCAGCGTAGCGATGATAATCCCGACGATATGATTCCAGTGCAGCTTCTCCGCCAGCAACAGCGCGCCCAGCAACAGGGTAAAGAATGCCTGCGCCTGCAGCACCAGCGAGGCCAGACCGGCAGGCATGCCGAGCTTGATCGCCAGGAACAGAAAGGCGAACTGACCAAAACTGATGGTCATGCCATACACCACCAGCCAGCGCAGCGGAATCGGCGGGCGACGCACAAAGAAAATGGCGGGAAAGGCGACCAGGGTAAAACGCAGCCCGGCGAGCAAAAAAGGCGGCATACCCTGCAGCCCCAGCTTGATCACCACAAAATTGACGCCCCACGCCACCACCACGCACAGCGCTAACAGCATATCTTTTACCGACATCAGAAACTCCTTGTCCTGCCGTCAGGCGGTGACCGCAATCGGGGTCGCGATATCGGCACAGCAGCCTTCACCCACGATGCGAAAATAATCATCTGCAGCCAGCGCGATCGACTTATCCAGTTCGCCCGCGTTAAACCATAACGTTCCGACCTGTTGCAGTCGGGTATCCACCCGCAGCGCCAGCCGGTCATCAAAACTAAACGGCGGTACCGCGCCCATCACACAGCCCGTCAGCGCCTGCGCCAGCTCCGGAGCGGCGAAAGAGGATTTTTTGCCGCCGATGGCGCGCGCCGCACTTTTGAAATTGATCCGGCAGTCGCCCGGCACTATCGCCAGCAGCTGACGCGATGGCGCACCGTCCGGCATGCTGACCTCCAGCACCATCGCTTTGGCCGCCTGACCCAGCAGGTTACCGCGTATCTGGCTGATCTGTTCGGTCTGCCCTATCGCCTCATGTTCCACCACGCGGTAGCTGGCCTGCTGCTGATCCAGCAGCGCAGTAATTTTTTCAAACGTCGTCATTCCCTTCTCCTGTTCTGGCACAGCCCGGCTTAGCTCCAGGCGATAGCGTGTTTCATTTTTTTATCGGTCAGCCCGAAAAAGAAACCCATGGTGATACGGGTATCGCCTTCGACCCGATCGATCTCATGATAAAACGCAGGATTAAACAGATAGATATCGCCACTGCGTGGTGAAAATTCGCAGATCTCACTGTTTTCGATCACCCCACTGCGATAACCCAGCTCCCCGGCGGTTTTGAACTGCTCATCCTCCGGCGACCACTTTTTGTTGTAGATACGCAGTGCTCCGCCCGCGTTGCACTCCTGCAGGCAGACCACGCAGCTGAGCTGATGCAGGATTTGCGTCACCACTAGCGAAGTCTCTGCGGCGTCGCGCACGATATTGTCGTTATGCAGCGGGTTCGCGACGCCATTGGCATGAAAGCGCACGATAGAACCGGCATAGTCTCCACAACCCGGTTCGTGGGCGATGCGTAAACTTTCCAGCCGCAGCGCATGCTGAACCCAGCGGTAAATCTGTTCGCGCAGCGTATTCAGTGAGGGCGGCAACGCCGGCTGGATATCGCGCAGCTCGGTAAAATAGTTATCGGGAGCCGCAGTATGACGCGCCAGATAGGGGCCGAGCGTGGTCAGCGCGCCATTGGGATAGTGGGAGACACGGATCTTTTCCCGGCAGCTCTGCAGGTCGGTCACCACCGCTTCCCGCACCTCTGGCGTCAGGAAATTACGCAACACCAGCAGCGGCACCCGTGCGGTAACGATGTCATCCAGCCAGGTCGATTCCACAAACATGTTGGGATTAATCACGCGGAACTGATTGAAAATTGCCATGTTTATCACTCCCTAAACGGTATTTCATAGAGTTCATGATTGTTCATTCGCCGCCAGTTGCCAGCGCTGCCTGGTATTGCCACGGGTTCAGAGGCGATCAGCGTGCAACCATCCTGTTGCTGAAAATGCATCGTAAAATAGTCGGGCCAGGGCGTGTCGTGCGGATACCACTGCCACGCCCAGGCTTTGTCACGGGTGACGAAAATGGCATTCCCTGCGCTGCCGCCCGGCTCTACCTGCGCCATCTTTGCGCGCAGATAGTCGCGGGTGAAATCGGCAGGCGTGGTCTGATCCACCAGATAACGCAGATACTCTTCTGAATCGAAGCGCGATTCGGCCAGACCGAGCTGGCGGTAAATCGTCGGCAGAAAGCCGTTATGCATCATGTACCACTGATGTCCGGCGCTGTTGCGCCACAGCGGATGAGAAAACGCCAGTCCCTGATTTTTACTCAGCGTGGCGTGCCGCACATGCACCGCCAGAAACCGGCTGCGCAGCCGATCCACATCGATACCGGGCAGCGCTTCTGCGAACGCGCCGGTGCCGTGCAGGGTACGAATCTCACCCTCTTCGAACCACAGACAGCCCCAGCCGTTAGGGTGTGATTTGATCGGGCCATCGTGTTCGGCGCTTTCACCGCAGCTCATGGCGCGCGCCGCCTCCAGAATCTCTGCGCTGTCGAACCGGCCATGCGCCAGAATCATCCTGCACATACTTTATCTCTCCCGGCCGCCACCGGCTGCGCGGCAATCACCTGCTGAAAAGTGGTCATAATCGGCTCACGCGCTGTGGCCGTCAGGCTGAAAGTGGCCAGAATGCCCGCGTGACGCGTCAGGTCGGCATAGAGCGATGAGCGTGACGAAACCTGTAACGCAGGCAATCTGAGTGGCGGTAACAACGCGCCCTGCTGATGCTGATCGATCCAGCGTTCGGCAGCCTGCAGCTGCGCCGGTTGCCGCAACCGCAGCTGGCCGACCGCACCGGGTGTGGTGAAGGCAAAGACAGGTAACGCGCCGCCCGCTTCTAACCGGAAGGTGACTTCCGCCCAGTTGATGCCAGTCGCCTCCTGCACCAGCGTCGCCACGCCCATGCCGGAGAGCCGGAACCCCATCTCCAGGAAATGCGGCACGCCGTTGACCACAATAAAATCGATATGAAATGCACCCTGACGATAGCCAAAGGTTTCGCAACAGAAGGTCATCAGGCTGCTGAACGAGACCGGCAGGGCCGCTGCCGCCATCGCCACATGCCCCGACTCATAAAAGCTGACGCAGCCCTCAGCATCCCGGTGCTGCTCAATCACCTTCTGGCAGCAGGTCAGCGCCTGGGGATGTCCCTGATGCACTACGCCCTGTAATGAAAACTCATCGCCGATCAGCGCGCTTTCCACAATAAAGCCGCTGAAGCCGCGTCCGCCGTAGTTCATGGTCTGCACCAGCTGTTTCACTACGCTATGCAGCTGATCGGCATGCTCAATCAGCCAGATACCCAGGCCGCCGCCGCCATCCACCGGCTTCACGACGCAGGGATAGATCAGCGCCTGTCCGGCATCCAGAATGCTGAGCGGCGAGGCGAAAAAGCGGAACTCCGGCTGCGGGAAGCGCGGCCAGGCTTTTTTTAGCGCCATGCGCTGCGCATATTTATCCAGCGGAATAAAGGCGGCGGGCGCATCCGGCCCAGCCAGCATCTCGCGCAGTCGTCCGGCGCTGGCGTTGTAGGCTTCAAAGCCCGCCAGCACCACCAGCGGATGCGCCAGTAAACCGGCGTGCAGATAGGCCTGCATCACCTCCCAGGGATTCTCGGGTCGATCGAGGCGAATGATCAGATCAAATGGCAGAGCCAGGCTTAACGACTGGTAATCGACGAAATCACCCATTTCAGCCAGCACGGTAAAATAGCCGTCGCGCTTCGCCACCGCGCAGTAAGGATTTTGCCCGTCGCGGGTGGCGCCAATTTGCAGAAAAATCTTTTTCATCGCCTCGCCTTACCGGGTTATCGCCCGGAAATGATTTCTGTCACGATGTCATTGAGCACACCGTTATTGACCTGAATCACCGCTTTGTGGGGATCAAAACGCAGCACGCGCGATAGCGGATCGGCGCTTTTGCCCTCCAGCAGCGAACTGACCGGCTTGCTCTGCCAGCAGTGCCGCATCTGCGTCAGCGTCATGCCGGAGAGCCGGGTTAACTGCTGTGCCAGCGCGCGATCTTCACTGCGTTGCTCAAGCAGATCGCGGATGGCCGCCTCATCCAGCGTAATCTGCTGCTGCATCAGCCAGTGTCCGAGCTGCTCTCCCTGCGCCAGGAACGGGGAGTAGATCATGCAGATCAGCTGATCTTCGCTGAGGTCAAACGCCTGTATGGCGAAGTCCGCCGCGCGCTGCCGCTGCCGCTGGATCGCAGCGTCATCCTGATAGCGTGCCGCCATCTCATCGATTAGCGCGGGCGGAAAATCTTTCTTCACCATCAGTCCCAGCGCAAAGCGCACATATTCGCGGATCCCTTCGGCATAGTGGCGCTGCAGCAGCGTTTCTGCCCGCAATCCGCGCAGGTGTGCCATCAGCGTCGGATTACCGCAGTCGGATTCGGAGAAGCTGAACATCAGCGCATCAAAACGGAAGCGCATAAATTCGCTGAGCAGTGCCCAGTGCGCGCCCGCTTCATAGGCGGTGTCCTGATAGATGTTGAAGAACAGTGGATTGCGCGCCAGCTGGTGGGTGATGCGGTGCGCAGGCGTCAGCTGCTCGGCGCCATAAACATCGCTGAAGTAGCGCTCTGCCACGCCATCCAGCGTCTGCAGAAACCCGCTGAAGCCCCGGGTTTTGTCCGCCACTGGCGCATCAAACAGCCGTGAGAGGTGCCGCGCCCAGGCGACATAGGCGGCCTGCTCCTGTGGCGAGTCGCCGGTAACAATCAGATCCACGCCACCGTTGTAGTCTGCCGCCAGGCCAAAGGAGTTCACCATGCTGAGATTACAGGCGTTGCAGAAGGTCGAGCGCGCGTCGGCGCGAAACCGGTGGCCATTCATCAGCACGTCATTGCGGTTCTGCTGCCGCACGCTCTCCGGCATCGGCAGGTCGCGGTCAAACGGCCGGATCAGCAGGCCATCCACGACCAGACACTCCACCCGCTCATCGTCATGCATCGCCAGCGACTGATAAACGCGGTGGATATTCTCCATTACGCTCTGATTCATCGCCGCATGGCGATTGGTGCTGATCCGCAGATGAAAGGTGCTGCCCTGCTGCTGCCAGATCAGTCCCTGAATGTAACGCACGTAAGCCACCATGTAGCTGCTATCTTTTCCTCCGCCATAGGCGAGCAGCACACGGTTATTCTCCAGCTGCTGCTGATCCGGCAACGCTGCCAGCAGGCGAAGAGAGCAGCGTTGAGCGGACTCAATGATGGCGGGTGACAGATACGCTTCCATCTCCTTCATCATGGCGGGCAGATTATTCATTTCTCACGTTTTCCTCAGGTGAAAAGAATCACTTTATGGTCTGAAGCCCGGGGCTGACGGGGTCGCCGGGCCGTTTAGCGTTATGAATAATTAAGAGATGCAGCCTAAAGTACTTTGAATGTACTCTGTTGAATATGCACAGATCAGCGCGATATGGGGTGGAACAGATGGCCGATATTATCGGGGAACAGGAGAGTCAGAGCAGTCGTTACCGCCAGATCGCAGAACAGATCAAGCAGGCCATTCATGCCGGTTCGCTGGCACCTGACAGCCGTCTGCCGTCGGTGCGCACGCTGGCGACGCAGTACAATGTCAGCCTTACCACCGCCCTGAAGACACTGCGCACGCTGGAAGATGAGCGCTACGCCGTTGCCCGCCCCAAATCGGGCTTTTTTGTTGCCCCGCAGCGGCCCTCTTCCCGTCAGCTGCCCGCCGTCAGTGAACAGCCGCGCGCCATCGCGCCGCTTGATGAGCAGACAGAACTCCATCTGGCGATGCTTGGCTCAGACTGCCGGGTGCGTCTCGATCTGGCCAACGGCGACAGTGCGCTCTATCCGGTCAAGCGCATCGGCCTGCTGATGCGTCAGATGGGCTACAGCAAACCGGCCCTGCTCGGGAATACGGTGAAGGGCACCGGCTATGCGCCGCTGAAAACAGAGATTGCCCGCCGGGCAGTGGGTTACGGCTGCAATATCAGCGCTGACGATATTCTGATCACCAACGGCTGCATTGAGGCGATCTCGCTGTCGCTGCGCGCCACGACCCAGCCGGGCGATGTGGTCGCCGTGGAATCACCCTGCTATTTCGTGCTGCTGCAGATGCTGCATAACCTCAATTTACGGGTGATTGAAGTGGAAGCCGGGCCGGAAGGGTATGTCGATGTCGCGAAGCTCACCGGGCTGTTTCAGCGCAAGGCGGTGCGGGTCTTTCTCACTCTGTGCAACGTCAACAATCCGCTGGGAAAAAGCATTCCCAACGAGCATAAGGCCTATATTGCGCGGCAGGCGGATGAAAACGACGTGGTGATCATTGAGGATGATATTTTTGGCGATACTGCCTTTGGTGAACGCCGCCCTTTCCCGATGCGCGCCTTCAGCCCCAACGCCATTCTCTGCAGCGGCTTCTCTAAAACCGTGGCGCCAGGCATTCGTATCGGCTGGGTTCACAGCGTCAACTACATGCGCAAAATCGCCTCACTGAAATATACCTCAACCATGGGCACCTCGGTGCTGTCGCAGGCGGCGGTGGCGGAACTGCTGCGCAGCGGCGGCTATGATGCTCATCTGCGTAAGCTGCGGCGTGAGCTGGCACGACAAATCCGTGAAATGCGTCAGTCGGTGTTACGGGAATTTCCGGCGGGAACCCGGGTGTCCGATCCGGAAGGAGGCTATGTGCTGTGGGTTGAGATGCCCCGACAGGCGCTGAACGTGCGCGAGCTGTTTCTGAAAGCGCGCAACGCGGGCATCGGCATTGCGCCGGGCCACATTTTTGCCACCGACCAGCGCTACGATCACTGTTTCCGGCTGAATGCCGGTTTTGGCTGGAATGCAGAGGTGGAACAGGCGATTCAGCAGCTGGCACAGTGGTGCCAGCTGTCGTTAACCGATACGCAGGATTAGCTGTCGCGCCAGGCGTTCTCAACCTCTTCCGCCAGAATCTGCACCGCCCGCTCAATGTTCTCTGCATCCGGCACGTAATTCATCCGCATACATTGATGGGTGTGCGGCCACGCCTGTTCCAGTCCCGGGAAGAAGAAGTGGCCCGGCACCATCAACACGCCGCGCGCTTTCAGCCGCTGATAAAGCAATTCGGTGGTGATCGGCAGATCGCGGAACCAGAGCCAGAGGAAAATCGCCCCTTCCGGCTTGTGGATCAGGCAGCGGTCTTCCGGCAGATAGCGCCGCAGGATCGCAATGGTCTGCTGCACCTTCTGCTGATAGAACGGCTTAATCACCTCTTCGGAGAGCCGTAACAGATCGCCGCGACGGATCATCTCATTGGCAATGGCCGGACCGATACTGCCGGGCGCCAGACTGATGATGCCGTTCATATTGCTCAGCGCGGTGATGGTCTTCTCGTCAGCGATAATGATGCCGCAACGCGCACCCGGCAGGCCGAGCTTCGACAGACTCATGCAGAGAATGATGTTGGGGTTCCACAGCGGGCGCACCTCGCTGAAAATGATGCCGGGGAACGGCACGCCATAGGCATTGTCGATCAGCAGCGGCACATCATGCTGCTGCGCCAGCGCATCGAGCTGCATCAGCTCATCATCGGTGATCACGTTGCCGGTAGGGTTGGTCGGGCGCGATACGCAGATCAGCCCGACCTCTTCGTTCATCGGCAGATGCTCAAAATCGACATGATATTTAAACTGACCTTCCGGCAGCAGCTCAATGTTCGGCTTCGCCGACACAAACAGCCCCTCTTCCAGGCCGGCATCCGCATAACCCAGATACTCAGGCGCCAGCGGGAACAGCACCCGCTTTTTGCTGCCATCGGCCCGACGACCGGCGAACAGATTGAACAGATAGAAGAAGGCGCTCTGGCTGCCGTTAGTCAGCGCAATGTTCTGTGCGGTGATGGGCCAGCCAAGCTCATCGCTCAGCAGCCCGGCCAGCGACGCCAGCAGCGTCGCTTTTCCGCGCGGGCCGTCGTAATTGCACAGCGCCTCGCTGAGTTTGCCTTCCTCATGCATCTGCTGCAGCAGTTGCTGAAAGTAGTCGTTCATGGCCGGGATCTGCGCCGGATTACCGCCGCCCAGCATGATGGTGCCGGGCGTTCGCAGGCCCGCGCCCATATCTTCCATCAGACGTGAGATGCCGGAATGTTGGGTAAATTTGTCGCCGAACTGAGAAAAAGACATAGCGGTTAAATATTTGTGATAGCGAATCGGGGGTCCACCATAACGCCCGCCATGGGCGGGCGCAATGGAAAGGCGAGGGGATTACTTCAGCGCCTGCGGGTTCACGCAGTTTTTCTCGACGCTTCCGCCGAGTGCAGCGAGGAGATTTTCTACCGCATCCTGCATCATGCCGTAGCGGGTTTCATGGGTGGCAGAACCGATATGCGGCAGCGTCACCACATTGGGCAGCGACAGCAGCGGAGAGTCGGCAGAGACTGGCTCCTGCTCAAACACATCCAGCCCGGCGGCATGCAGTTTGCCCGCCTGCAACGCGGCGATCAGCGCATTTTCATCCACCACCGGCCCGCGACCGGCGTTGATCAGCACCGCATCCGGCTTCATCAGTTCAAGCTCGGCGGCACCGATCAGATGGTGCGTCTCTTCAGTCAGCGGCAAACTGATGCAGACGAAATCACTCTGCTTCAGCAGCGCCTCCAGCTCACAGCACTGTGCGCCAAAGCGCGACTGCGCCTCTTCATGCTCGCGGCGGGCGTTGTAGAGGATTTTCATACCGAAGCCAAAGTGGGCGCGCTGCGCCAGCGCCATCCCGATACGTCCCATGCCGAGAATACCCAGCGTTTTATGGTGCACGTCGATGCCGAACTGTGCCGGACCGATGCTCTTCTGCCAGTTGCCCGCTTTGACCCAGGCATCCAGTTCCGGCACCCGACGCGCGGTGCTCAGTACCAGCGCCATCATGGTGTCCGCCACGGTTTCGGTCAGCACGGTCGGCGTGTGCATCAGCACCACGTGACGCTGATTCAGCGCATCCACATCAAAATTGTCATAGCCTACAGAGACGCTGGAGCAGACGCGCAGATTGGGCATCTTCGCCAGCAGCTCACCATTCACTTTACCGCCCGATCCCAGCAGACCTTCTGCCTGCTGGAACGCCGCAGCATGTTCCTGCTGGCTTTCCGGCGAGAGATCGCTGATTTCCGTCACGTCACACTGTTCAGCCAGGCGAGCATAAAGATCGTCGGGCAGTTTTTTATAGAGAATTACAGCGGGTTTCATTCGGTGGCTCCCGGTCAATAAGTAGCGGGCGGCTTGCAGGCCGCCCGGAGAAATAGAGGCTAACGTTTACGCTTTCAGGCGGGTTTCGCACCCTGCAGCGGCGGCGCTTTGTTCTGCGCCGGTTTCACAATCAGCGTCAGCCACACCGAAACCAGCAGGGCCGATCCCATAAAGATGTAGGACGCGGACGGGCTGCCGGTGGCTCCATTAAGATAGCCGACAATCCATGAACCGATAAACGACCCCAGCGCACCCATACTGTTGATCAGCGCCATTGCGCCACCGGCGACATTGCGTGGCAGCATCTCAGGAATAATGGCGAAGAACGGTCCGTAAGGCGCATACATCGCGGCACCGGCAATCACTAACAGGGTGTAGGACATCCAGAAATTGTTCGATCCCACCAGATAAGAGCCGAGGAACGCCAGCGCGCCCACCAGCAGCAGCGGCCAGACGAACAGCTTACGGTTCTGGGTTTTATCCGACGCCCAGGAGACCACCACCATCGCAATGGTCGCCGCCAGATAAGGCACCGCAGAGAGCCAGCCCGCCTCTACCATACCCATCTGCGTGCCGTTACGCAGAATCGACGGCAGCCACAGCACAAAGCCATAGACGCCGATGCTCCAGGCAAAATATTGCAGGCAGAGAATGATCACGTTGCGGTTGCGGAACGCTTCGCTGTAGTTGCGCACCGCTTTAATATTTTCCTGCTCTTTCTGCAGTTCAGCCTGCAATGCCGCTTTCTCGGCATCGCTCATCCAGCGCGCCTGCGCCGGCTTATCCTGCACCAGGAACCACCAGGCGATCGCCCAGACCACCGCCGGAATCCCTTCGAAGATAAACATCTCACGCCAGCCAAACGATTCGATCAGATAGCCTGACACGACCGACATCCACAACACCGTGACCGGATTACCCAGGATCAGGAAGGTGTTGGCGCGTGAACGTTCCGACCTGGTAAACCAGTTGCTGATGTAGATCAGCATCGCGGGCATCACCGCGGCTTCCACCACGCCCAGAATAAAGCGAATGGCCGCCAGCATCGGAATGTTGCTCACCACGCCGGTCAGTGAGGCACAGCCGCCCCACAGGATCAGGCACCAGAAGATCAGTTTCTTGACGCTGCGGCGTTCGGCGTAAATTGCACCCGGGATCTGGAAAAAGAAGTAACCCAGGAAGAACAGCGCACCCAGCAGCGAGGACATGCCTTTGGTGATGCCGAGATCGTCATTAATCCCGGCAGCAGAAGCGAAGCTAAAATTTGCACGATCGAGATACGCCAGGCTGTAGGTGATAAACACGATGGGCATGATGAACCACCAGCGTTTTGGCGCGATTGTCTGCTTTTTCATCGGGAACTCCTGTGACTGTAGAGGGGCGCGAACTACACGTCGCCCAGTTGCTGACGCGTCGGCAGACCTTCGCTGTCACCAATGACCTGAATCGCCATCGAACCAATTTTGTTGCCGCGACGAATCGCCTGCGGCAGCGACTGACCTTCCAGCAGGGCGCTGATGACGCCAACGGCAAAGCCGTCTCCGGCGCCTACGGTATCCACCACGTTGTCGACTTTTATCGCCTCAACCTGGCCCTGCTCGCCCTGCGCCGTTTTATACCAGGCACCGTCACAACCGGTTTTAATCACGACCGCTTTCACGCCCTTATCGAGATAGAAATCCGCGATCGCTTCTGGCTGACGATAGCCGGTCAGAATCAGCCCCTCTTTTTCGCCCGGCAGTACCCAGTCGGCATACTCCGCCAGCAGATTGAGCTGCTTACGCATCTCCTCTTCGCTGCGCCACAGCACCGGCCGCAGGTTAGGATCAAACGAGATAGTTTTACCGCGCGCACGCATCTCTTTGGCGGTGTGCTTCAGCAGCTCCAGCGAACTCTCTGACAGCGCCGCCGCCACACCGCTCAGGTGCAGATGTCGCGCCGAACCAAAATAGTCCGCGTCAAAATCGTCGACCGACAGATGGCTGGCCGCCGAGCCTTTACGAAAATATTCCACCAGTGGATCAGAGCCGTCATCGACTTTGGACTTGAGCTGAAAACCGGTGGGATAGCGCTTATCGACCGTCACCCGGGCGTGGTCGATACCCTCTTTTTCCAGCTGCTGGCAGATAAAACGGCCAAAAGCGTCATCGCCAATACGACTGACCCAGCCCACTTTCAGGCCAAGACGAGCCAGGCCGGTCGCCACATTGAGTTCAGCGCCCGCCGCGCGTTTAACAAAGGTCTCTGCTGCGGCCAGGTCGCCGGTTTCACGGGCGATGAACATCGCCATCGCTTCACCGATAGTGACAACATCAAGCGGACCGTTGTGATGCATAGTGTGATGCGTGGTCATCTTCACTCCTTACACGTTACGCAGCAGCGACACGTAGTGGCGTGTCACCGCAGTCAGATCGTCGCCTTCCAGCGGAAATTCAATACCGCGCGCTGCCTGTGCGGGCAACTGTTGCAGCAGTGTGCGCCAGTGGTCATCAGCCTCATCCAGCGCAATCGCACGGTAGCTATCCTGGTGCGCCACGGCGGCTTTGACATGCACATAGCCCACCTGCGCAGCCAGCTGTTGCGCCGCCTGATCGGCATCCTCACCGGTCCAGCACCAGTTACCCATATCAAAGGTCATGCTGATCGGCAGATCCGCTTCCCTGACCGCCGTGAAAAAGGCGACTGACGGAGCCAGTCGGCCATGCTCAGTCTGGTCGTTTTCTACCGTCAGCTGAAATGGCAGATCCGCCAGCAGCGCCTGCAACGCTTCGCGAGGCAGCGCACCGGTGAACTCTCCCAGCGCCACTTTCAGCCGCTGAGCGTTTAACTGGCGTGCTTCTTCAACGTAGTGGGTTATACGGGGATTGATTTCGCCGCCGTCACAAAACAGCGTATCGGGCACCGAATAGCTGCTGTGCAGCTGATGCTGCGCCACCGCCCGGGCCAGTGCCGGCAGATCGGCCAGTGCCGCGTCATCAAGCAGTTCGCGGCGGATTTCGACCCCGTCTGCGCCCGCCTGCTGGATAATCGGCAGCAGCGCACGCTGACCGCCGAGAGCGGCGATCTGTGCGTGGCCATATGCGGCGGTCACCACGATGATGTCAGGTTTCATGTTCTACTCCATGGCAGGGTTCTGCCCATAACGAATACAAAAACCCTAAATGGAACCGGTTCCAAAGCAAAGCAGCAAACTGTGAAATTATGATCGTGCTCACGAAGCGAGCACGTAAACGGAAGGTTAAATCTGAAATTCAGTTAAGAGGCTGGCTGGAGCCGCGAACGATAAGTTCGCCAGAGAAGACCTGCTCGGCAACCGGCAATCCGCTGCCTTCGATGCGCGTAATCAGTCGTTCCAGCGCACTGTAGCCAATCTGCCAGGTGGGCTGTTTCAGCGTGGTGATACCGACACCGGCCAGCGCCGCCCACTCCAGTTCGTCAAAACCGAGCAGGCCGATATCGCGGCCCCAGTGCAGATTGAGTCTTTGTAGCGATCGCGCTACCTGCAGGGTCAGCGCCCCGTTGGCGACCATCACTGCGCAACGTTTGCCGGTGTGACGCTGATGAAAGGCCAGCAGCGCCTGATCCAGCGCGGCGGGCTGATGCAGCGCCACTTCCGTATTCTCATGCTCAACCTGCGGATGCTCTGCCAATAGCTGGCGGAAGGCCTGCAGGCGCTCACGGCGCGTGTTGACGCTGCCCAGCGGCTCGCTAAGAAACAGCAGCGCATCATAGCCATTGTCGACCAGATGCCGCGTTGCCGTTTCAGCTGCCTCGGCGTTATTCAGGCCCACCACATCGCAGGGAAAATCGGGGATTTTACGGTCAATCAGCACCATCGGCAGCAGGGATTGTTGCAGATGGTTCAGCACCTCTTCGCGCATCCCGACTGCGTTTACCACAATGCCCTCAACCTGATAGCTGCTCAGCAATTGCAGATAGTGCTGCTCCAGATCCACTTCGTTATTGGTGTTACACATCAGCAGCGTGAAGCCCTGCTCGCGGCAGGCAGCTTCAATACCGCTCATGACATCAACAGAATAGGGATTGGTGATATCGGCGATAATCAGCCCGATCAGGCGGGTACGTCCGCGCTTCAGGCCGCGCGCCATCTGACTCGGGCGATAGCTGAGATCAGCAATAGCCTGTTCGATCCGCGCTTTCAGACCGGCAGAGAGCAGATGCAGTTCACCATTGAGATAGCGTGAAACGCTGGTTTTACCGGTTCGTGCCGCGTGAGCAACATCGCTGATGGTGGCGCGAGGCGGCCTGATTTTCATGAGATATCCTGCGTAATAAGAAACCCGGCAGAGACTAGCACAAGCAAAGCCCGGCGCAAAAAGCGCTACGCCGGTAATTGCAGCCAGGGTTGCCACAGGGTCTGTAACGTTTCCGGCGGTGCGCCATCAATCAGCCGGATGACCATTTCAGCCACCTGTTCACCGGCCTGATGCGGCGTCGCCTGGCGAATGGCGACAATGGGATGATCGAGAATCGCATCTCGCGGCAATCCTTCCCAGCCCGCCAGCAGAATGGCACCCTCGCCCGCTGCACGCCCCGCCAGTTGCAGCGCCAGAGCCGCGCCTTCAGCCAGCGCAGCGCAGTCGGTGATGATCACTTCCGGTACTGGCCCCTCTGCCAGCCACTCCCGGGTTTGCTGATAGCCGGCGCGACGCGACGGTGCCACCGCCGCCATCGCGTAAGGCGTAACTTCCCCCAGCGCCGTCAGATAACCCTGACGCCGGTCACGCACCCGCGTACTGTTTTCATTGCTGCCAAGCCAGGCTATCCGCTGCCGTCCCTGCGCCAGCGACCAGCCCACCGCCAGCTGTGAACCGGCAAGGTGATCAACATCAAACCACGCATAGGTCGATGGCAGATCGCTGCGGCCCAGCGCCAGAAAACGAAAATTGGTCTGGAGCAGAGCATGAAGCCGACTGTCTTCTGGCGTGGTGTGGCCGACGATCAGGGCATCAACGGCGCCACTGCGCAGCAGGCGTGTCAGCGTCGCCTGACTCTGCTGCTTATCCGCCAGCAACAGCAGGTTAATGTCATAACGGGCAAGGTAATGCTCCAGCGCCAGCAGCATGTCGCTGAAGTCGCTGCCATTCAGGGGAGAGGCGCCGATCGGGTAGACGAACCCCACCGCGTTAGCACGGCCGGTTTTCAGACGCCGGGCCGCCGCATTAGGCCGATAACCACGCCGCTGCGCTTCCTCTTCGATGCGTTTACGCGTCTCCTGAGCGACATCCTGATAACCATTGAGGGCGCGGCTGACGGTCGTTACGGAAAGACCTAAAACCGTAGCGATGGCTTTAAGAGACATGGGAAGGCGTCCATTGATCAATTTTTGATCAGACTACCATAAAGCCTCTGCTGGCTCTATTCGCAGAAACATTACTGATACTTTTAACGCGATGCTTTACAGAAAAAAGGCGCCCCCGGGCGGGGGCGACCGCGTTTATCCCAGCGGGCTGAGCGTGATCTCAACACGACGATTTTGCGCTTTGCCTGCTTCGGTGCTGTTGCTGGCAACCGGGTTATCCGGGCCTGCGCCCTGCGTGCGCAGGCGGTCGCTGGCAACACCCTGCACGATCAACGCGCTGGCGACGCTTTCAGCACGCTGCTGTGACAGACGCGTGTTCAGCGCGCGGGTGCCGGTGCTGTCGGTATAACCCACTACGTTTACCGCGGTTTTCGGATACTCTTTCAGCACCATTGAAACACCTGTCAGTGTGTTCGCGCCGGCAGGTTTCAGATTGCTGCTGCTGGAGTCGAAGGTGACATTGTTTGGCATATTCAGGACGATGTTATCGCCATTACGGGTCACGCTGACGCCCGTACCGCGCATCTTGTCGCGCAGTTTCGCTTCCTGCACATCCATGTAGTAGCCCACGCCACCGCCCAGTGCGGCTCCGCCTGCAGCACCAATCAGCGCACCTTTACGGCGATCTTTCTTCGACGAGGAGAGTACGCCGACACCGGCACCCACTAACGCACCCAGGCCTGCGCCCACACCTGACTTACCCGCCTGAGATTCGCCGGTGTAAGGATTGGTGGTACAACCTGGCAGGGCCAGACTGCCGCTTAATAACAAGGTGATGGCGATTAATTTCTTCTGCATTTTTGTTCCCTTACATTCGACACACAGGGGAAAACCTTTCCCATAAGTGGCACGATTATGCCGCCTGGTGGCCGGGAATGTAGTGAGGAAAAATCCTGATTTAGCGGGAATTACGCCTTTTGGTTGTCAGGATGGCAAAAACAGTTGCTCTGATGATCGTTTATCAGCCCGCAGGCCTGCATAAAGGAGTAGCAGATTGTGGGGCCGATGAATTTGAAACCACGCTGCTTTAGCGCCTTCGAGAGCGCAATGGCCTGCTCTGACGTGGTGGGAGCCTGGCTATAGTCAGGATAATGGTGAACGATTTGCACGTTATCGACAAATTGCCAGACGAAGTGGCTGAAATCCTCCCCTTTTGCTTCCATCTGGAGATAAGCACGGGCGTTGGCGATAATCGCCGCGATTTTTCCGGCGTGGCGGATAATGCCGCTGTTGAGCATCAGCGTGTCGATCTCTGCCGCATCCATCAACGCTATGGCCTGCGGATCAAACTGGTGAAACGCCGCCCGATAGTTTTCCCGCTTTTTCAGCACGGTAATCCAGGATAACCCCGCCTGCTGTCCTTCCAGACAGAGCATCTCAAACAGCGCACGCTTGTCTCTCTGTGCCACACCCCACTCCCTGTCGTGATAAGCCAGATAGAGGGGATCCTGCGTTACCCAACCACATCGTTGCATCGCTTTGTTCCTTTATAACGAGAATATTTTAGCGGTCCGCTTGATCTTAGAATTAATCGGTTGATAGTTAAACGATCACCGGTTAAATAACAGAGACGGGCCGAAATTTAATTTAAACGCCGGATAATAACTTCAGCCTTGCCTGGAGAAGCGATGTTGCCGAGAAGCGGTTGGAAAGGTCTGCGGATCTGCTGTGCTGTATGGCTGTTAATCTTAACGCAACCGACTTTTGCGCGCGGCGGCATCTCTGCGCCTCAACATCCCGACTTTCTGCCCGACTACGATACGATTCTGGCGGAGAAGATCGCCCTGACGCCACTCGCCTTCAGCGATGAGAGCCGCGCCCTGTTTGAAGCCGCCATCAACTCTCCCACCGCGTCACCCATCGCCGTCCACAGTGAAACCGGCAGCGTAGGCACCACCCCGCTGGGAAAACGCTATCGGGCTGGGGTTGACCTGCCCATTGCCCCGTCATTTACCACCGGGCCGGTGGCGCAGTATGCCGTTGATCCGCAGCAGATGAACTGTCTGCAATGTGACTACAGCGATCAGCAGAGTCGTGAGCAGAGCGCCAGCGTCGGCTGGCGCATCGATTCACAGCAGGGATGGATATCGCCCTGGGCGCAGCTGAGTTATCACTATCTGCTGGCAGACACGCCGCAGAATCCCCGGCGTGAGGCGACGAACGGCACCGATCAGTCCGAAGGCATCGATCTGAGCATCGGTGCACAAGTGCCTCTGAACGATAATCTGGCGGCTTTCGCCGCGTTTTCACAAAGCGAAGCGCTGAATAACCAGGAGCAGCAACTTTATACCTTTGGCTTCAGCGCCAGCTTCTGACCGGGGCATGAAAAGAGAAAGGGAATCGGGCGTTTAAAATATAATGAGTCCGCTAATCATTATACTGGTAACACTATGCGCAACGATTTGACAATTATTGGCCGTGAAATGACGGTCTTCATACTGGCAGCACTCTTTCTCGCTCTGATGATATTGCCCATCTATATTGATGTGGCCTGGATGAATGATGCGCTGCACGAAACTTCTTTTACTGAAACCACCCAGGAAATCATGCTGGCGGTGATTGCCGCCCTGTTCTTTATTGCGGCCCAGCGCCGTCCGGCTCAGCGCGGCGCGCTGACCTTAGTGGCGGGCTTCTATAGCTGTATGCTGATCCGTGAGCTCGACTTTGTGTTTGATGCTATCCAGCATGGCAGCTGGATCTGGTTCGCCCTGGCGGTGACGGCCGGTTGTCTGGCCGTCGCGCTGCGAACGCCGAAAAAAACCCTGCATGCGCTGGCCAGGCTGCTGCAGCACCGCAGCTGGCCGGTGATGGCCTCCGGCTTTTTAGTGGTGCTGGTCTTCTCACGACTGTTTGGTATTCATGCGTTGTGGCAGCACCTGATGCTGGGAGATTACAACCGCGTGGTGAAAAACATGGCCGAAGAGGGCACCGAACTGCTGGGTTACGGCCTGTGCTGGCTGGCCTCGGTTCGCTATCTATGGCAGACCCGTCCGGCCGCCGCGGCCGTCAGCGTGCACGCCACCGAATCTGCACCGGCCCGTCACGCCACTTCTCCGGTCACCTCGCACTGATCCGCACTCTTGCTTTTTAAGCGATCCGCATCATTAAAAAAGGTACAATAAACACTTCTGCGTCGGCGACGGGTTCCCGGCGCAAGGTGTTCGTTAACCTCAGGTCTTTTCATGTCAGCTAAAATCTTAACTTCAACGCTCATTGGCCTGGATGCCTTCCGACAGGATCCGCTGACTGCCCTGCAGCAGGCGGAAAAGGGCACGCTGGCGGTGTTAGATAATTATGCGCCGGTGATGTACGCCATCACACCTAAGCGTCTGGCTGAGCTGCTGGCGCTGGAAGCCGCCGCCCGGCAGCCGAATGATGTGGCGCTGGATGACAGCCTGTATGACGATTCCCCCGCCGCGATCCACACGCCGGCTGGTAAGTTCGCCATGTATCAGGGCTGGCAGCCGGATGCCGACTTTACGCGCCAGGCCGCGATCTGGGGTGTGGCGCTGGGTGAACCGGTGACCCCCAGCGAGCTGGCGGCCTTTGTGGCTTACTGGCAGGCGGAAGGCCGGATGTTCCATCATGTACAGTGGCAACAGAAACTGGCACGCAGCATTCAGATGAACCGTGCCGCAAACGGCGGGCAACCGAAGCGTGATATCACGCAGTTGCCCGATCCTGACCGTACCATTCCCGATGGTTTCCGAGGTGAATGATGAAAACGCCAAACGATCTCTTTAACCGTCTGAAAAAAATGATGCCCGCAGGCACACGTCCTAAATTTGCCAATGGCGAAGAGCTACTGGCGTGGAATCAGGAGCAGGGTCGCCTGCGATCAGAGGCGATTGTGCGTGAGAATCGCGCAATGAAAATGCAGCGCGTAATGGGCCGTTCCGGCATTCGCGAGCTGCATATGAACTGCTCATTTGATAATTACCGGGTAGAGAATGAGGGACAGCGCAAGGCGCTGGAACTGGCGCGTCAGTATGCCGCTGAATTTGATGGCAGCATCGCCAGTTTTGTCTTTTCAGGCCGTCCCGGCACCGGTAAAAACCATCTGGCCGCCGCGATTGGCAACGACCTGATCCTGCGCGGTAAAAGCGTGCTGATCGTGACGGTTGCTGATTTGATGTCGAGCATGAAGGGCACCTTCAGCGGCAGCAGCGGCATTACCGAAGAGCGGCTGATTCAGGATCTCAGCAGTGTTGATTTGCTGGTGATTGATGAGATCGGTATGCAGAGTGAATCGCGCTACGAAAAAGTGATTATTAACCAGATTGTCGATCGCCGATCCTCCTCGAAACGCCCGACCGGCATGTTATCCAACCTCGACCATGCGGGCATGAATACGCTGCTGGGCGAACGTGTCATGGACCGTATGCGCCTTGGCAACAGCCTGTGGGTGCGCTTCGACTGGGAAAGCTATCGCAGTCGGGTACGCGGCGACGAATATTAAACAGTGACCCGGCAGCGCTGAGTCAGGATCATTCCGACGTTCGGCCGTTGGTGCAGCAGAAAAACCCGGCGTTAATCCCACGATCTGATCGCGGTCACGATCTTAGCCACAGGCGATCGGGTTGTGTGAAACCGCCCGCAAAAGTGTGGGATGTGGAATACGTATGGGCTGATACACTCAATTCTTACTCCTCTGTTGAGTGAACCCGTAATGAAAACGAACGGCAAAGGCCCTGCACTACTGCGACTGAATAACCAGAAACGGGTGATGACTCAGCTGCGTAAGCTGCGCGTGACGTCGCGTCAGGATCTGGCGGAGGCGCTGACACTCAGCAAAAATACCGTCTCCTTAATCATTGATGACCTGCTGGAGCAGGGTCTGATAGAGGAGCTGGGGCCGGTCAGCGTCGCGTCCGCCGGACGGCCTAAAATCGGGATTACCCTGCGACCGGAAAAGCTCAAGAGCGCAGGCATCATGGTGGAACGCAACGTTATCCACTGGCGGGTCTGCGACTATTTTTCACAGGTGCTGGCTGAAAAGACGCTGCGCACCGATACCAGTAACCCGACCCGACTGCTGGCTGAGCTGGCGATGCTGTGCCGGGAACTGATGAAAAGCTATCCTGATTTGCTCGGCATTGGCCTGGGTTTTCCCGGTATCGTCGATCCCCGGCGCGGCTGGATGCATATTTCATTGCCCCTCGAATGGCAGGATGTTGACCTGCTGGGCGCGCTGAGTAAGCACGTCAGTCTCCCCATCCGCATTATGAATAATGTCAAAGCCGCTGCGCTGCTGGCGGTACAGCTACGTGGATTATCTGTGGAGAGCGGTCACTTTTATCTGCGTATTTCCGAGGGAATTGGCGGCGCACTGGTACAGCATGGCGAAGTATTTACCGGGCACAGCTGGACGGCGGGCGAGGCGGGACATCTGGTTGTCCAGCCCGACGGCCCGCGTTGCAGCTGTGGCCGCCGCGGTTGCCTGGAAGCGCTGGTCAGCCAGCCTGCGGTTAAACAGCAGCTGGCGCAGCGTCAGCCTGGCCTGAGCTGGCAGAACCGCGACAGCGCGCCACGGGTGGTGGATGAGGTGATGGCGCAGGCGGGTGGCTATCTGGGTGCGGCGCTGAGTCAGATTATGCTGCTGCTCAATCCCGCCACCATCATCATTGATTGTCCGTGGAACGCCAGTGAAGTCTTCTGCAAGGCGGTGCGCACTACCGCACACGGCAACGCGCTGGCCTTTACCGCCGCACATACCCTGCTGCACTTTCCTGAGCAGCGGATCGATCCGGCCAACGGGCTGGCGCTGGCGGTGCTGGAGCAGAGTGAGCAGCGGATGATCTAGTGGCTCAAGCCGCCCTGATTCATCCGGTATCCATCCACCTCAGACTGAACGCTTCCTGCTACAACACATTCTCCCCAAAATGCTGGCGATACTCTTTTGGCGTGGTGTCGTAGCTTTTGCGGAAGACCGAATAGAAGTATTGCAGCGAAGGATAGCCGCACATCTGCGATATCTCGTTGATGTTGAGCGATGAAGAGGCCAGCAGTTCGCGCGCTTTTTCCAGTTTTTCACGGTGGATCATCGCATGGAGGGTGTCGCCGGTCTCATCCCGAAAGCGTTTTTCCAGATTAGAGCGCGACAGCCCGACTGCATCCAGCACCTGCTCCACTTTAATCCCCTTACAGGCGTTGAAGCGGATGTAGTGCATCGCCTGAATCACCGCCGGATCGCGCAGCGAGCGGAAGTCGGTAGAGCGCCGGGCGATGACTTTCACCGGCGGTACCAGAATGCGCTGAAGCGGTAAGGGCTGCTTATCCAGCAGCCGATGCAGCAGTTTGGCCGCCTGATAGCCCATCTGTCGCGAGCCCTGCGCCACGGACGAGAGCGCCACGCGTGACAGATAGCGGGTCAGCTCCTCATTATCAATCCCGATCACCGTAAGCTTCTCCGGCACCGGTATTTTCAGGTGTTCGCACGCCTGCAGCAGGTGTCGCGCCCGTGAATCCGTGACGGCGATAATGCCGGTTTGCGGCGGCAGTGTCTGCAGCCAGTCGGCGAGACGGTTCTGGGCGTGCTGCCAGTTTTCCGGCGCGGTTTCCATGCCCTGATAGACCACGCCCTGATAGCGCTCACGTCCCACCAGCTGGCGAAACGCCTGTTCACGCTCCTGTGCCCAGCGCTTGCCGCTGGAGACCGGTAAACCATAAAAGGCGAAGCGGTTAATGCCCTTCTCTTTCAGATGCAGAAAGGCTTTCTCCACCAGCGCGGCGTTGTCAGTGGCAATGTAGTGCACCGGCGGATAATCCTCCTGCCGGTGGTAAGAGCCGCCAACGCCGACAATCGGCACGGAGACATTCGACAGCAGGGTTTCGATAGAGCGATCGTCGTAATCGGCGATCACCCCATCGCCCAGCCACTCCCGGATGTTGTCGATGCGGCAGCGGAAATCTTCTTCGATGAAGATATCCCAGTCAGTCTGCGAAGCCTGCAGATACTCACCGACGCCCTCCACAACCTGACGGTCATACACTTTGTTGGCGTTAAACAGCAGGGTAATGCGATAGCGTTTCTCATGCATGATGGCGCGTTCCCTTAAATCCTCAGCGCATTGCATAACACGGCTGAAAGGGGCAAAAAAATTGTTTGCGCCACAATGTGATCGCCCGCGCGATTACACCCGACGCCGCGTTGCCGTATCCATCCACACCGCCAGCAGCAGAATCGCGCCTTTGACGATGTACTGCCAGAAAGTCGGCACATCCATCATGCTCATGCCGTTATCCAGCGAGGCCATAATAAACGCCCCCATGACTGCGCCCGCAACCGAACCTACGCCACCCGCCAGGCTGGTGCCGCCGATGACACAGGCGGCGATAGCGTCGAGTTCCGCAATGTTACCCGCCGACGGCGAGCCTGCGCCCAGTCGTGAACTGAGGATCAGCCCGGCAATCGCCACCATCACACCGTTGATGGCAAACACCGCCAGCTTGGTGCGCGCCACGTTAATGCCAGACAGGCGCGCAGCATCAATGTTGCCGCCGATGGCGTAGATACGACGGCCAAAAGCAGTGCGGGTTGCCATAAACATGCCCGCCAGCAACAGCACGGCCAGCAGTAACACTGGCGTTGGCACGCCGCGATAGTCGTTGAGCAACCAGATGGCACCCAGCACTAAGATGGCGGTGATCGCCTGACGCCCGACGGTGCCGCTGGCTGCGCCCTGCGCCAGTCCGAGCTGCTGACGACGCAGCCGCAGCCGCCACTGCCACAACATAAACAACGCCAGACCGGCAAAGCCAAAGCCGAAACCGACGCCGCCCGGCAGATAACTCTGACCAATCTGCGACATGCCTGGCGTGATCGGCGCAACCGTAGTGCCATCGGTAATTCCGACCAGAATACCGCGGAAAGCCAGCATTCCCGCCAGCGTCACGATAAACGAAGGCACTTTACGGTAGGCCACCCACCAGCCATTCCACGTGCCAAGCAGTAATCCCATCACCAGCGTCACCACGATGGTCAGCGGCAGCGGCCAGCCGAGCCAGACGTCGAATATCGCCGCCGCGCCACCCAGCAGGCCCATCATGGAACCTACTGACAGGTCGATCTCCGCCGAGATAATCACGAACACCATACCCACGGCCAGAATGCCGGTGATGGCGGTCTGACGCAGCAGGTTGGAGACGTTACGCGCACTGAGCCACGAGCCGTCTGTGGTCCAGGTAAAGAACAGGGCAATCAGCACAATTGCGCCCAGCATCACCAGAACCTGCAGATTAGGCAGTGTGAACCTGCCCGGTGACGGTTTGCCCGGCGTGCCGGAGAGGCGGCTTTGGGTACTTTCACTTTTAAGCATAATGTTCACTCCGCAGGGCAGCTTCCATCACCTGCTCCTGAGTCAGGTTATCGTTAATCAAATCGGCTTTGATCTGCCCTTCATGCATCACCAGCACCCGATCGCTCAGGCCCAGCACTTCCGGAAGCTCAGAGGAAATCACAATCACCGCGATACCCTGCTGAACCAGCGCATTGATCAGCAGGTAGATCTCCTGACGTGCGCCCACATCAATGCCGCGCGTCGGTTCATCGAGGATCAGGATTTTTGGATTGAGCAGCAGACATTTCGCCAGAATCGCTTTCTGCTGGTTGCCGCCGCTTAAACGGCCAATCGGCAGTTCTGATGAGGAGGTTTTCACCCGCAGCCGACCGATCGCGTCATTGATCGCCTGCTGCTCCTGCGCTTCATCCAGCGTTGAGAGTCGGTGGCTGAACTGGTCCAGCGCCGCCAGGGTAATATTTTTGCCCACCGCCATCAGCGGCACGATGCCATCTTTTTTACGATCTTCCGGCACCATCGCGATGCCGTGCGCAATGGCGGCGCGGCAATCGGTGATGTTGACCTGTTTGCCATTGATCCAGATATCGCCCTGCCAGCGCCCCGGCCAGACGCCAAACAGACATTGGACTGTCTCAGTCCTGCCCGCGCCCACCAGCCCGGCGATGCCGAGGATTTCACCGCGTCTGAGCGAGAACGAGACATTGTTAACGCGGCGGATGTGGCGGTTAACCGGATGCCAGGCGGTGAGGTTTTCAACTTTCAGTATCACGTCGCCAATCTGATGCGGCGCGTGGGGATAGAGCGCGGTCAGCTCGCGTCCCACCATCATGGTGATGATGTCATCTTCGCTCAGGCCCGCTGCCGGACGGGTAGCAATATGCTGGCCGTCACGAATCACGCAGATGGTATCGGAGATCGCCTTAACCTCATTCAGCTTGTGCGAGATGTAGATGCAGGCAATGCCGTGTTCACGCAGATTGCGGATGATGCCGAGCAGCACGTCCGTTTCCTGCTCCGTCAGGGAAGAGGTCGGCTCATCCAGAATCAGCAGCCGGACCTGTTTGTTAAGGGCGCGGGCAATCTCCACCAGTTGCTGCTGCCCAAGGCCTAACTCACCGACCCGGGTGGCGGGAGAAACGTTCAGCCCGACCCGCGCCAGCAGTTGCTGGCAGCGCAGGGTCATGGTTTCATCATCCACCATGCCGAAACGTCTCAGTTCGGCACCGAGGAAAATGTTCTCCATCACCGTCAGTTGCCGCACCAGCGCCAGCTCCTGATGAATAATCACAATGCCTTTACGCTCGGTATCGCGAATGGTCTGCGCCTGAATGTCGTCGCCAGAGAAGTGAATCTGCCCTTCAAAATCGCCGTGCGGATAGAGTCCGCACAGGATTTTCATCAGCGTCGATTTGCCTGATCCATTCTCACCACACAGCGACATCACTTCGCCCGCCTCAAGTTGCAGGCTGACATCATTCAGCGCCTTCACGGCACCGAAACGCTTGGTGATATTTTTCATTTCCAGCAGCATCGACTGTTCTCCCTCACGCTATGCGCAGTCAGAGTTCGCTCTGTTTGTGGAAACCGTCTTTCACCACGGTGCTTTCAATATTGTCTTTGTTGACCGGAATCGGCTTCAGCAGCCGTGACGGAACCTCTTTCAGACCATTGTTAAGCGTGCTGTTGCTGGCAGGTGTTTTGCCCTCGCCCAGTTCGACGGCAATTTTCGCCGCTTCGGTGGCGAGCTCAGTGATCGGTTTGTAAACCGTCATGGTCTGGGTGCCCGCTTTGATACGCTTAATGGCTGCCAGATCGGCATCCTGACCGGAGATCGCCACTTTTCCTGCAAGCCCCTGCGCGCTCAGCGCCTGAATCGCGCCGCCTGCGGTGGCATCGTTAGAGGCCACCACCGCATCGATATGGTTGCCGTTGGCGGTCAGGGCATTTTCCATAATTTTCAGGGCATTTTCCGGCAGCCAGGCATCGACCCACTGGTCGCCAACAATTTTAATGCTGCCGTTATCAATATAGGGTTTTAACACCTTCATCTGTCCGGCACGGAACAGGCGTGCGTTATTATCCACAGGCGATCCGCCCATTAAAAAATAGTTGCCCTTAGGCACCTGTTTCACAATGCTCTCGGCCTGAAGCTCGCCCACTTTTTCATTATCGAAAGAGATATAAAAGTCGATATCGGCATTATTTATCATTCGGTCATACGCCAGCACTTTAATGCCTTCCCGTTTCGCTTCAGCGACAACATTACTCAATACCTGACCGTTGTAAGGAATAATCACCAGCACATCGACACCGCGATTGATCATATTTTCAATCTGCGACATCTGTGTCTCTTCGTTGCCGTTGGCTGACTGAACAAACACCTTCGCGCCCAGCGTCTCAGCCTGTTTTACGAAAATGTCGCGGTCTTTCTGCCAGCGTTCGAGTCGCAAATCGTCAATCGCCATGCCGATCTTCACTTCTTTTGCCACGCTGGTCTGGCTGAACAGCGCCAGCGCCGCACAGGCGGCGAGCAGTGCATGTTTCATCTTCATTGTGATCATCCTGTAGGTTGAGGCTATTGTCGTTTCAGGCCTATAAACCAGGCGGATGAATTGTTGCCCTTATTTTCCTGTTACAGCAATTACTGATTTTTATCCGGCTATTACGTTTTTTGGTTTATTTCATTTTTTATGAGCGCGATCGAGGTTTCATCTTTTTCGGACAAGAGAGCGATAATGATAAACCACCCCGTAAAGAACATTATTTTGCGAGCCAGCGCACAAATAATAATTATCTGACACCCGTAGTGAAATATCGTAATTGAGCTGAGGCAGCAGCCAATATCAAATATTGCTTCAACGCAGGCCATTCGGGTACTGATGCTAAGGAGCAAACCATGCACGCTTATTTCGATCAGATCGATCGGGTTCGTTATGAAGGCACCCAGTCGACTCATCCTCTCGCTTTCCGCCACTACAATCCCGATGAGGTGATCCTCGGCAAGACCATGGCGGAGCATCTGCGCTTTGCCGCCTGTTACTGGCACACCTTCTGCTGGAATGGCGCGGATATGTTTGGTGTCGGCGCTTTTGATCGTCCGTGGCAGAAAAGCGGAGATGCGCTGCAGCTGGCAAAACTGAAAGCGGATGTGGCCTTTGAGTTTTTCCACAAGCTGAATGTGCCGTGGTACTGCTTCCATGACGTTGATGTCTCACCAGAAGGCGATTCGCTGCACAGCTACAAAGAGAATTTTGCCGCCATGACCGATAAACTGCTGGAGAAACAGCAGGAGACCGGCGTGAAACTGCTGTGGGGCACAGCCAACTGCTTTACCCATCCACGCTACGGAGCCGGGGCTGCCACCAATCCCGATCCTGAAGTTTTTGCCTGGGCAGCGACGCAGGTCTGCAGCGCCATGCAGGCGACCAAAACCCTGGGCGGCGAAAACTATGTGTTGTGGGGCGGACGCGAAGGGTACGAAACTCTGCTGAATACCGATCTGCGCCAGGAGCGCGAGCAGATTGGCCGCTTTATGCAGATGGTGGTCGAGCACAAACACAAAATTGGCTTTCAGGGAACGCTGCTAATTGAACCGAAACCGCAGGAGCCGACCAAACATCAGTATGACTATGATGTCGCGACGGTTTATGGCTTCCTGAAACAGTTCGGACTGGAGAAAGAGATCAAGGTTAACGTTGAGGCGAACCACGCCACGCTGGCGGGTCACTCTTTCCATCATGAAATTGCGACGGCCATTGCGCTGGGCATTTTTGGTTCAGTGGATGCCAACCGCGGCGATCCGCAGTGCGGCTGGGATACCGATCAGTTCCCGGTCAGCGTGGAAGAGAATGCGCTGGTGATGTACGAAATCCTCAAGGCGGGCGGCTTTACCACTGGCGGCTTAAACTTTGATGCCAAAGTGCGTCGTCAGAGCACTGATAAATATGATCTCTTTTACGGTCATATTGGCGCGATGGATACCATGGCGCTGGCGCTGAAAGTCGCCGCTCGCATGATCAGCGACGGTGAACTCGATAAGCGTGTGGCACAGCGCTACAGCGGCTGGAATGGTGAGTTCGGCCAGCAAATTTTGAAAGGCGAGTTTTCACTGGAGGCGCTGGCGGCGCATGCTCAGCAGCAGCAGCTCAATCCGCAGCATCAGAGCGGACGTCAGGAGCAGCTGGAAAATCTGGTAAATCACTACCTGTTTGATTTCTAACCCCTCAGGAGCAGAGCATGTTTATCGGGATCGATTTAGGCACCTCTGGCGTCAAAGTGGTGCTGATGGATGCACAAGGCAACGTGGTGGCGACGGAAACAGCGCCGCTGCAGGTTTCGCGTCCGCAGCCATTGTGGAGCGAACAGGATCCCGAAAGCTGGTGGCAGGCGCTGGATTTGGCCATGCAGGCGCTGAGCGCGCAGCAGGATCTGCGCGCGGTGCAGGCCATCGGGCTGAGCGGACAGATGCATGGTGCAACGCTGCTCAACAGTGCAAACCAGGTATTACGAACGGCCATGCTCTGGAATGATGGGCGCAGCGAGGCGCAGTGCCGTGAGCTGGAACAGAAGGTGCCGGATTCGCGGGCGATCACCGGCAACCTGATGATGCCCGGCTTCACGGCTCCCAAGCTGCTGTGGGTTCAGCAATATGAACCGGCAATATTCAGTCAGATCGCTCACGTGCTGTTGCCCAAAGATTACCTGCGCTGGCGATTGAGTGGCGACTTCGCCACCGATATGTCAGATGCAGCAGGCACGATGTGGCTGGATGTGGCGCGGCGTGACTGGAGCGATGCGATGCTGCGCGCCTGCGACCTCAGCCGCGATCAGATGCCGCAACTCTATGAGGGCAATGCCCTGACCGGCACCTTACATGCCGAACTGGCCACACGCTGGAAGATGAACGCCGTGCCGCTGGCGGCGGGCGGTGGCGACAATGCTGCGGGTGCGATTGGTGTCGGCATGACCGAACCGGGCCAGGGCATGCTGTCGCTGGGTACGTCGGGCGTCTACTTCGTGGTGAGCGACGGCTATCTCAGCAATCCGCAGCGCGCGGTACACAGCTTCTGTCATGCGTTACCCCAGCGCTGGCATCTGATGTCGGTGATGCTCAGCGCAGCCTCCTGTCTGGACTGGGCAGCGACGCTGACCGGTTGCAGAGATGTTCCTGAGCTGCTGGCTGAAGCTGAACGCGCACGCGATGACCTGCCCGGGCTGTGGTTTCTGCCCTATCTTTCCGGTGAGCGCACGCCGCACAATAACCCGAATGCCCGGGGTGCTTTCTTTGGCTTTACCCACCAGCATGGCCGTCCCGAGCTGGCGAGATCGGTGCTGGAAGGCGTAGGGTTTGCGCTGGCGGAGGGCATGGACGCGCTGCACGACTGTGGCGTTCAGCCAAAGAGCATTATGTTGATCGGCGGCGGCGCACGCAGTGCACTGTGGCGTCAGATGCTGGCAGACATCAGCGGCCAGACGCTGGATTACTGCCATGGCGGGGAGGTTGGCCCGGCGCTGGGGGCCGCCAGGCTGGCACAGCAGGCGCTGGATGCAGAGGTCACCGTGCCGACGCCGGTTCTGGTGCAGCGACACCAGCCGGATCCGGCCCGGGTAGCGCACTACCAGCCACGTCGTGAGACCTTTGCGACGCTGTATCAACAGCTCCTGCCGCTGATGAAGTAAACCTGTGAGAACGCTCCGCCTGTTATGGATTTAAATCGCCTGTTAACGGATCCCCCTGCCATGTAATGCCAGGGGGGTAATGAAGGCAGAACAGGTGATCGTGAGCCATATTACTGACCCGGAATGGCCGGGATGACACTTACCCAGCCATACCATCACGGCAGCATCAGCCAATCGCGCCCAGCGTATCTTCCTGACCCTGTTTCTTCGGCAGCAGGAACAGCGTCGCCGCAATATCCAGCAGATAAATCAGCGCCAGCAGGGTAATCGCCGCCGTAAACGAGAACTGGCTCGCCAGCAGACCAATCACCACCGGGCCGAAGCCGCCCACACCGCGGCCAAGGTTGAACAGGACGTTTTGCGCGGTGGCACGCACCTGCGGCGGAAAAGTATCGGAAATCAGCGCGCCATAACCGCCAATCATGCCGTTAACAAACATCCCCATGATCGCGCCAGTAAATAACATGATGTTCGGGTCGCGCAGCTGAGCATACACCACCACCATCACTACTGCGCCAAACTGATAGAGCAGGAAGATTTTCCAGCGTGCGAAGCGGTCGGCCAGTACGCCAAACAGCCAGATGCCAAAGGTCATCCCGACCACGGTCACCGCGGTCCAGAGGCCCGACTTCGTCAGGCTGAAGCCAAAGCTGGAGGAGAGGTAACTCGGCATCCAGATCATCAGCCCGTAGTAACCAAAGTTCTGTACTGAACAGAGGATAAAAATGCCCAGGCTGGCTTTGGCGGTGGCGCGATCGCGCACCAGCAGTTTCAGGCGCGCCGGAAAAGAGAGTGACGGCACATGTTTAACCTGCCGTTGATACGCCTCCGGTTCACCCATGCCGCGACGAATGGCAAACGAGACCAGCGCAGGCAACAAGCCGACCAGAAACATGCCGCGCCAGCCGATGATAGTCAGCAGCGGCGGTGTGATAAAGGCCGCCATCAGCACCCCGAGTTGCCAGCCGATGCCAACCCACGCTGATGCGCGATTACGCTTCTCCGCCGGCCAGGCTTCGGCAATCAGCGCCATGCCGATACCAAATTCGCCACCCAGACCGACACCCGCCAGCGTTCGCCAGGCGAGCAGATCCCAGTAGCCCTGCGCCACCGCGCACAGGCCGGTAAAGACCGAGAAGACCAGAATCGTGACGGTGAGCATGCGGATGCGGCCATAGCGGTCGCTGAGATGACCAAATACGATGCCACCGATAACCGCGCCAATCAGCGTCCAGGTCACCAGCGATCCCGCCTGTGATGGGTTGAGCGCCAGCGAAACACTGATAGCCGGCAGCATAAAGCCGAGTATCAGCAGGTCAAATCCATCCATGGCATAACCGCTGACCGCAGCCAGCATCGCTTTGCCTGGCGTTACGCCGGGCTTAGATTGGGGAGAAGGGGACATCGTTGCGCACCTCATAAAGAAAAGTGCCGCAATTATAGAGAGAGTTCAGGATGTGACCAATTGAAAAGGCTTATCCCTGCGCCGATCAGGCGCAGGAAGAAGATTTATCAGGAAGGTCTGTTGCTGCCGTCATCGCCCGACAGTAATTCATCGAGCCGGTCACCGCCAACGTGACGGAAATCCTGACCTTTGACGAAATAGAAGATGATTTCGCAGATATTCTGGCAACGATCGCCGATACGCTCAATGGCGCGGGCACAGAACAGCGCCGTCAGCACGCTGGGAATGGTGCGCGGATCTTCCATCATGTAGGTCATCAGCTGGCGCACAATGCCTTCGTACTCTTTATCCACCTTTTTATCTTCACGGTAGATAGTGATCGCTTCGTTGAGATCCATGCGTGCAAAAGCGTCCAGCACATCATGCAGCATCTGTACGGTGTGACGACCCAGCGACTCAAGGCTGACCAGCAGCGGCAAATGCTGCTGACCAAACTTCTCCAGCGCCGTGCGGCTGATCTTCTCCGCCACGTCGCCAATCCGTTCCAGCTCAGAAATGGCTTTGATGATCGCCATCACCAGTCGCAAATCGATCGCGGTTGGCTGACGTTTGGCGATGATGCGCACGCAGGCTTCATCAATCTCCACTTCCATCATATTGACCTTCTGGTCACCGTCGATCACCCGCTGCGCCAGTTCGCCATCCAGATTATGCATGGCGGTAATCGCATCGGTCAGTTGCTGCTCGACCATACCGCCCATGATCATCACCTGGGTACGGATATGCTCCAGCTCGGCATTGAACTGACCGGAGATGTGCTTATTCAGATTAAGATTATCCATGTCGATCTCCTGTCAGATCAGCCGTAGCGGCCAGTTATATAATCTTCGGTTTGCTTCTGGGCGGGTTTAGTGAACAGCGTGTCGGTATCGCTGAACTCAATCAGTTCGCCCAGATACATGAAAGCCGTATGGTCAGAGCAGCGTGCAGCCTGTTGCATGTTGTGCGTCACGATCACCACGGTGTAATCCTGTTTCAGCTCGGTGATCAGCTCCTCAATACGGCCAGTAGAGATAGGATCAAGCGCAGAGCAGGGCTCATCCAGCAGTAAGACTTCCGGGCGAATCGCGATACCGCGGGCAATGCACAGACGCTGCTGCTGGCCGCCGGAGAGACTGTAACCGCTCTGATGCAGCTTGTCTTTGGTTTCATTCCACAGCGCGGCTTTGGTCAGCGCCCACTGTACGCGCGCATCCATATCTGCACGCGACAGCTTTTCAAACAGGCGAACACCAAAGGCGATGTTGTCATAGATCGACATCGGGAACGGCGTAGGCTTCTGAAACACCATGCCGACCCGGGCGCGCAGCAGCGAAATATCCTGCTGAGTCGCCAGAATGTTTTCGCCATCCAGCAGAATGTCCCCTTCAGCCCGCTGATCCGGATAGAGCGAGTACATTTTGTTGAAGGTCCGCAGCAGGGTCGACTTACCACAGCCCGATGGCCCGATAAACGCAGTCACCTGATTCTTAGCGATATCCAGATTGATGTTCTTCAGCGCATGATATTTGCCGTAATAGAAGTTCAGATTACGGACCTGAATTTTATCGGCTGATGCTGTCGCGATACTCATAATTCATCTCTCTTATACGGCGCCGCACAGGGCCGCGCCGGAAATTAACCGTGTTTACCTTTGGCGAAAATCACCCGCGCCACGATGTTCAGCACCAGCACGCAGAGGGTGATAATCAGCACACCTGCCCAGGCCAGGCTCTGCCATTCGGCGAACGGGCTCATGGCGAACTTAAAGATGGTGACCGGCAGGTTCGCCAGCGGCTGCATCATGTCGGTGCTCCAGAACTGGTTCGAGAGCGCCGTGAACAGCAGCGGTGCCGTTTCACCTGCAATGCGCGCAATCGCCAGCAGCACACCCGTGATGATGCCGGAGACCGACGCTTTCAGGGTAATAGACGAGATCATCTTCCACTTGGGCGTACCCAGCGCGTAAGCCGCTTCACGCATGCTGTCTGGCACCAGTCGCATCATGTTTTCGGTGGTACGAATCACAATCGGCACCTGCAGCAGCGCCAGCGCAATCACCCCGGCCCAGCCGGAGAAGTGCTGCATCTGCGACACCACAAGGGTGTAGACGAACAGGCCGACCACAATCGAGGGTGCCGAAAGCAGAATGTCGTTAATAAAGCGGATCACTTCTGCCAGTGGCGACTTGCGCCCATATTCCGCCAGATAGATACCCGCCATGATGCCCAGCGGTGTGCCGAAGAAGGTAGACCAGAAAATCAGTAATCCGCTGCCCGCCAGGGCATTAGCCAGCCCGCCGCCCGCGGTATTGGGTGGTGGCGTTGATTCGGTGAACAGGGACCAGGAGAGCCCATCCACGCCGCGCGATACGGTGGTGAACAGGATCCACACCAGCCAGAACAGGCCAAAAGCCATGGTCAGCAGCGACAGCGTCAGCGCAATTTTATTTTTAGTGCTGCGCCAGGACTGCATTTTACGGCGTGATGCGTCCAGTTCGGCGCGCGCCTGAATTTCAATTGTGGTCATGAGCGCGCTCCTTCACTTTTCGCCAGCCGCATAATCATCAGCTTTGAAATCGCCAGCACGATAAAGGTAATCACAAACAGGATCAGTCCCAGCTCCATCAGCGCGGCGACGTGCACGCCCGATTCCGCTTCAGCGAACTCGTTGGCCAGCGCCGAGGTGATGCTGTTACCCGGCATAAACAGCGACGGGCTGTCGAGCTGGTAGGTGTTGCCGATAATAAAAGTCACCGCCATGGTTTCACCCAGCGCACGACCCAGTCCGAGCATCACACCGCCAATCACGCCATTTTTGGTAAAGGGCAGTACGATGCGCCAGATCACTTCCCAGGTGGTGCAGCCGATGCCGTAGGCTGACTCTTTCATCATCACCGGGGTCTGCTCAAAGACGTCGCGCATCACCGAGGCGATATAAGGGATGATCATGATCGCCAGAATCACACCCGCCGCGAGGATGCCGATACCGAAAGCGGGGCCGGAGAAAAGCTCGCCGACAATCGGAATGCCCGATATCACGTCATTGACCGGTGTCTGGAAGTATTCGGCAAACAGCGGCGCGAAAACAAACAGACCCCACATGCCATAAACAATACTGGGAATGGCTGCCAGCAGCTCAATGGCGGTGCCCAGCGGGCGACGCAGCCAGCCTGGCGCGAGTTCAGTCAGGAACAGCGCGATACCAAAACTCACCGGTACTGCGATAATCAGGGCAATAATGGAGGTCACAAGGGTGCCGTAGATCGGTACCAGTGCACCAAATTGTTCGTTGGGCGCATCCCAGGTTTTGGTCCACAAAAAGGCGAAACCAAACTTCTGGATGCTGGGCCACGAGGAGATGATCAGGGAGACAATAATGCCGCCCATCAGTAACAGGACAATCAGCGCAGCCAGCCTGACCAGCGCGCCAAAAATTCTGTCACCTTGTTTACCTGGGGCTTTGAATGCCGGCTTCGTTGCAGCCATAGAAGTCTCAGTCTTCAGAAGTTATCAGGACGGCATGACGCCGCCCGTTGAGTCTGACCGGACTGCTGTCCGGTCAGGGTCGGTCAATTACTGATAAAGCGCTTTACCAGAACTGTCTTTGATGTTGGCTTTCCAGGCGGCGCGAATCTGTTCAGTCACGCTCTCTGGCAGCGCAGCATAGTCCAGCGCTGTGGCGGTTTTGCTGCCGCTTTTGTAAGCCCAGTCGAAGAATTTCAGTACTTCAGCACCCTTGGCCGCATTAGCCTGATCCTTGTAGATCAGAATAAAGGTGGTTGACGAGATTGGCCAGGCATCAGCGCCCTTCTGGAAGGTCAGATCCTGCGCGAACGATTTGCTCCAGTCAGCGCCTTTCGCGGCATTACTGAAGCTGGTTTCGCTTGGGGCGACCGCTTTGCCATCGGCATCGATCAGTTTGGTGTAGGTCAGGTTGTTCTGTTTAGCGTAGGCGTACTCCACGTAGCCGATTGAACCCGGCAGACGCTGAACAAACGCGGCGACGCCGTCGTTGCCTTTACCGCCCAGACCGACCGGCCAGTTGACGGTGTTACCTTTACCAATTTTGCTGTTCCAGTCCGGGTTCACTTTCGCCAGATAGCTGGTGAAGACGAACGAGGTGCCTGAACCGTCAGCGCGACGTACCACGTTGATGTTGGTCTCTGGCAGTTTCACGCCTGGGTTAAGTTTGGCAATCGCCGGGTCGTTCCACTTTTTGATGGTGCCGAGGTAGATATCACCGACGGTTTTGCCATCCAGCGTCAGCTGACCTGACTTGATACCCGGCAGGTTAACCGCCAGTACCACGCCACCGATCACGGTAGGGAACTGGAACAGGCCATTTTTCTGCAGATCTTCATCTTTCATTGGCGCATCGGACGCACCGAAATCGACGGTTTTGGCGATGATCTGTTTCACGCCGCCAGATGAACCGATACCCTGGTAGTTAACTTTGCTACCGGTGGCTTTTTGATATTCTGCTGCCCACTTGGCATAAACCGGCGCCGGGAACGTCCCGCCTGCGCCAGTGAGATCGGTTGCCGCAAAAGCAGATACCGCGCTTACGGCGAAGGTGGTGGCGAGGATTCGGGCTACGGTGCTACGCATCAGTGTCATATTCCCTCCAGGGGAGAAAAGTCAGGCTTGGGGCCGTTTTAGTAAGAATCTGTGATTGCTGCAGGAGGGAAAATAGGACAGTTTGATGACAGTGAAATGTACGAAATATGACAGTTATATGACAGAGGGCCAGAGCAAAGTGGGCCCGCGACGGGGCCCACCCGGTTATTCCACAGTAACCGATTTTGCCAGGTTACGTGGCTGATCGACGTCGGTCCCTTTGATCAGGGCGACGTGATAGGAGAGTAGCTGTAGCGGCACCGTGTAGAAGATGGGCGCAATGACCTCTTCGACATGCGGCAACGGGATAATCTTCATTCCGTCACTGTCGCTGAAGCCCGCATCCTGATCGGCAAAGACATAGAGCAGGCCGCCGCGTGCGCGTACCTCTTCGATGTTGGATTTGAGCTTCTCCAGCAGTTCGTTGTTAGGTGCCACCACGATCACCGGCATGTCCGCATCAATCAGCGCCAGCGGGCCATGTTTCAGCTCGCCTGCGGCGTAGGCTTCCGCATGAATGTAGGAGATCTCCTTGAGCTTCAGCGCCCCTTCCATGGCAATCGGATATTGATCGCCACGCCCCAGGAACAGCGCGTGATGCTTGTCAGAGAAGCCTTCCGCCAGATTCTCAATCAGCTTATCCTGCGCCAGCATCTGCTCAATCCGGCTCGGCAACGCCTGCAGTGCATGAACGATCTCATGCTCAGTCTCGGCTGACATCCCTTTCAGACGGCCCAGTTTCGCCACCAGCATCAGCAGCACCGCTAACTGGGTGGTGAACGCTTTGGTAGAGGCGACGCCGATTTCGGTGCCCGCTTTGGTCATCAGTGCCAGGTCAGATTCCCGCACCAGTGACGAACCGGCTACGTTGCAGACCGCCAGCGAGCCCAGGTAGCCCAGCTCTTTAGAGAGACGCAGCGCCGCCAGGGTATCTGCCGTTTCACCCGACTGCGACAGGGTGATCAGCAGGCTGTTTTTGCGAACAGCTGATTTGCGGTAGCGGAACTCCGAGGCAATCTCGACATCACAGGGCAGGTTTGCCAGCGACTCAAACCAGTAGCGTGACACCATGCCGGAGTTGTAGGAGGTGCCACAGGCGATAATCTGGATATGCTCAACCTGGCTCAGCAGCGCTTCTGCGCCCGCGCCCAGTTCGCTGAGATCAACCTGACCCTGGCTGAACCGACCGCTCAGGGTGCTTTTCAGCGCCATGGGCTGTTCGTAGATCTCTTTCTGCATGTAGTGACGGTAAATGCCTTTGTCACCGGCATCATATTGCAGGTTCGACTCGATCTCGGCACGGGTCACGGTGTTGCCTTCACGGTCGATCACCGTGACATCGCGACGGCTGATCTCGGCGATATCACCCTCTTCCAGATAGATGAACCGACGGGTCACCGGCAGCAGGGCCAGCTGATCCGAGGCGATAAAGTTTTCGCCCATGCCACGACCAATCACCAGCGGGCTGCCGGAACGGGCCGCCACCAGCAGTGACGGATCGCGGCTGTCCATGATCACCATGCCATAGGCACCGCGCAGCTGCGGAATCACACGCAGCACCACTTCACGCAGCGAACCGCCCTGCTTCTGCTCCCAGTGAACCAGATGCGCCACCACTTCGGTGTCCGTTTCAGAGGCAAAGACATAACCGCGCGCGATCAGTTCAGCACGCAATGGCTCATGATTTTCAATGATGCCGTTGTGCACGATGATGATGTGCTCTGAGACGTGCGGATGCGCGTTCGCTTCCGACGGCTCGCCATGGGTTGCCCAGCGCGTGTGCGCGATGCCGGTTCCACCAATCAGCGGTTGCTGCTCAGCGGCTTCCGCCAGTTTCTGCACTTTCCCTAAACGCCGCAGGCGCGTGACGTGCCCCTGACGATCGACCACGGCCAGACCGGCCGAATCATATCCGCGATATTCAAGACGACGCAGACCTTCCAGCAGAATCTCTGCGATATCACGTTGCGCTACTGCACCAACAATTCCACACATAATGATGTTTTCCTGACTACATGGCTTTTCGCCACTTCTGTTGTCATGCGACCTGATATCCGGCTTTGCCGGTTCCCCGAGCCTTGTAGAGAGTGGGGATTATAGTTTTGGCACTGCACTGCACTGCATCGGCCCGCATTAAAGCGGGCCGTTAAAATTTATTTTTTCTTCACCGGACGCTGCCAGTCCGCTTTGTGATTCTGCTCTTTACGGTTATAGACCAGACCGGCCTGGGTCACATCTTTCATGATGGTCGTGCCCGCCGCAATGGTGGTCCCTGCCGCGATGCTGACCGGCGCCACCAGCTGGGTATCTGACCCCACAAATACGTCATCGCCAATTACGGTTTTGAATTTGTTCGCACCGTCGTAGTTGCAGGTAATGGTGCCTGCACCGATATTTACGTTGTCGCCAATCTCCGCATCACCGAGATAGGAGAGGTGCCCCGCTTTCGATCCTCTGCCCAGACGCGCTTTCTTCATTTCGACGAAGTTGCCCACGTGGGCGGCATCGGCCAGTTCGCTGCCAGGACGCAGACGGGCAAAAGGTCCGACGGTGCAGGCAGTGGCGAGATTCGCATCCTCGATCACCGAATAGGGGCTGATTTCACAGTCATCGCCAATCACACTGTTTTTGATAATGCAGCCCGCGCCGATTCTGACGCGTGCGCCCAGCGTGACCTGGCCTTCAATAATGACGTTGGTGTCAATTTCAACATCCCGTCCGTGCGTCAGCGTCCCGCGCAGGTCAAAACGGGCCGGATCGCGCAGCATCACGCCAGCCAGCAGCAGCTTTTCCGCCTGTTCAGCCTGGTAAGTGCGCTCTAATGTCGCCAGCTGCAGCCGGTTATTGACGCCATCGGTTTCACTGATGCGTGCCGGATGAACCGCGTTGATCACCCGACCTTCCTGATGCGCCAGCGCGATAATATCGGTGATGTAATATTCACCCTGCGCATTATTGTTGGTGAGCTGCGCCAGCCAGCGTTTTAAATCGCCGCCGTTGGCGATCAGAATGCCGGTGTTGATCTCTTTAATGGTGAGCTGCGCCGGGCTGGCATCTTTCTGTTCGATAATGCCGGTGATGGTGTCGTTCTCACGCACAATGCGGCCATAGCCGGTTGGGTCATCCAGTACCACGGTGAGTAAGCCAATGCCGCCCTGCGGTTTTGCTTCGCGCAGCCGCTGTAGTGTCGCCTGAGAGATCAGCGGCACGTCACCGTAAAGCATCATGATATCTTCATCATCCGCGAATGCAGGCGCTGCCTGCTGCATCGCATGGCCAGTGCCGAGCTGCTCGGCCTGCAGTACCCAGTTGAGCGAGCTGTCAGTGAGGGTCGCCTTCAGGCGATCGCCGCCGTGACCATAAACCAGATGGACCTGCTGTGCGCCCAGCCCTTTAGCCGCGTCAATCACATGCTGAACCATGGGTTTGCCTGCCAGCGTATGCAGAACTTTAGGCAGATCGGAATACATACGGGTGCCCTTGCCAGCAGCAAGGATCACCACACTCATCGCACTGTTAGACATAACTATCCTGAGTGAATTTTTACGGGTGAAAGTAAAACGGTTTGAGATTGAGATTACTACATTTTTCTCAGGCCGAAATTAGGCGGACAGGCAGATCAGGCGCAGCAGACAAAAAAAATGCCAGCCCGAGGGCTGGCATTTCATGACGCATAAAGCTGGATTACATCGCTTTTTTGGTCAGTTCGATCACGCGCAGTTTAGCAATGGCTTTCGCCAGCTCGGCAGAGGCCTGAGCATAGTCCACGTCGCCGTGGCTGCTGTTCATATGGTCTTCTGCTTTGCGTTTTGCTTCCAGAGCGCGCGCTTCGTCCAGATCGGTACCGCGGATAGCGGTATCGGCCAGAACGGTGCTGCTGCCCGGTTGCACTTCCAGCACGCCGCCAGAGAGGTAGATAAACTCCTCTTCGCCGTGCTGTTTCACGATACGGATCATTCCAGGCTTAATGGCAGTCAGCAGCGGCGCATGGCCAGGGAAAATCCCCAGTTCACCTTCGCTACCTGACACCTGAATTTTCTGTACCAGACCAGAGAACAACTGCTCCTCTGCGCTGACCACATCCAGGTGATAAGTCATAGCCATAATCTTCCTCCCGGGAAACCGTTATTACAGTTTCTTCGCTTTTTCCACGGCTTCTTCGATGGCGCCAACCATGTAGAAGGCCTGCTCTGGCAGGTGGTCAAACTCACCTTCCATGATGCCTTTAAAGCCACGGATAGTGTCTTTCAGCGTCACGTATTTGCCCGGTGAACCGGTGAATACTTCTGCAACGAAGAACGGCTGAGACAGGAAGCGCTGAATCTTACGCGCACGTGCCACCAGCAGTTTGTCTTCTTCAGACAGCTCATCCATACCGAGGATGGCGATGATGTCTTTCAGTTCCTGATAACGCTGCAGCAGTGACTGAACGCCACGTGCAACATCATAGTGCTCCTGACCGACAACCAGCGGATCCAGCTGACGGCTGGTAGAGTCCAGCGGGTCAACGGCCGGGTAGATACCCAGAGAGGCGATCTGACGGCTCAGCGTTACCGTTGAGTCTAAGTGCGCAAAGGTAGTTGCTGGTGATGGGTCAGTCAGGTCATCCGCAGGGACGTAAACGGCCTGTACGGAGGTGATTGAACCGGTCTTGGTGGAGGTAATACGCTCCTGCAACACACCCATCTCTTCTGCCAGCGTTGGCTGGTAACCTACCGCAGATGGCATACGACCCAGCAGTGCAGAAACTTCTGTACCGGCCAGGGTATAACGGTAGATGTTATCGATGAACAGCAGAACGTCGCGACCTTCATCACGGAATTTTTCCGCCATGGTCAGACCGGTCAGTGCTACGCGCAGACGGTTACCCGGCGGCTCGTTCATCTGGCCATAGACCAGTGCAACTTTATCGATAACGTTAGAGTCAGTCATTTCGTGGTAGAAGTCGTTACCCTCACGAGTACGCTCACCCACACCGGCAAACACTGAGTAACCTGAGTGTTCAGCCGCGATGTTACGGATCAGTTCCATCATGTTGACGGTTTTACCTACACCCGCACCACCGAACAGACCGACTTTACCGCCTTTAGCAAACGGACACATCAGGTCGATAACCTTGATGCCGGTTTCCAGCAGTTCCTGCGAGTTAGACTGATCTTCATAAGAAGGGGCTGCGCGGTGAATAGAGGCGATCTCTACTGCGCTGCCATCTTCTTCTTTCAGCTCGCCTTTCATATCGATTGGCTCGCCGAGAACGTTCATGATACGGCCCAGGGTCGCTTTACCGACGGGTACCTGAATCGGTTTCTGCAGGTCGTTGACGCTCAGACCACGCTTCAGGCCGTCAGACGTACCCATTGCGATGGTACGTACTACGCCGCCGCCGAGCTGCTGCTGAACTTCCAGCACCAGACGCGCATCACCATTCATAACCTCGAGGGCGCTGTACACTTGCGGTACCGCGTCCTGAGGGAATTCGACGTCAACAACGGCGCCGATAATCTGGACAATCTTTCCAGTTGCCATCTTGAATCCTCTACCTAATTCCAAACCTGGTTAAACCGCGGAGGCTCCACCGACAATCTCGGTAAGTTCCTGGGTGATGCTGGCCTGACGAGCTTTGTTGTACACCAACTGCAGCTCTTTGATCAGATTTCCGCCGTTATCGGTTGCGGCTTTCATCGCTACCATACGTGCGGCCTGCTCACTGGCCAGATTTTCCACCACACCCTGATAAACCTGCGATTCGACATAACGACGCAGCAGGGTATCCAGCAGCGCTTTCGGATCGGGCTCATACAGGTAATCCCAGGTCTTCGCCTTCATCTCTTCTTCACCTTCCGCTGGCGGTAACGGCAGCAGTTGGGTGATGGTCGGAGTCTGAGACATGGTGTTATTGAATTTGTTATTGACGATCATCAGCTTGTCGATGCGGCCTTCATCATAAGCCTGCAACATCACTTTTACCGGGCCAATCAGGTCAGACAGGGTAGGTTTATCGCCCATGCCACTGACTTGCGCCACAATGTTGCCACCCACAGCATTAAAGAATGACGCCCCTTTTGAACCGATAATCGACAGATCGCTCTGCACGCCTTTATCGGACCAGGACTTCATATCCGCCAGTAACTTTTTGAACAGGTTAATGTTCAAACCACCACAAAGCCCGCGGTCAGTTGAAACGACCAGGTAGCCGACGCGCTTCACGTCGCGCTCTTCCAGGTAAGGGTGCTTGTATTCCAGATTACCCAACGCAAGGTGACCAATCACTTTGCGCATGGTTTCTGCATACGGACGGCTGGCCGCCATGCGTTCCTGCGTTTTACGCATCTTGGAGGCGGCGACCATTTCCATCGCTTTGGTGATCTTCTGCGTGTTTTTCACGCTTCCAATCTTGCTTCGTATCTCTTTTGCGCCGGCCATTAGCTTCTCCTCAAAGCCTTGCGGCCTGCCTTTTCAGACAAGCCGCCAGACATTACCAGGACTGGGTTGCTTTAAACGTCTCGACCAGGCCTTTCAGCTTGGCTTCGATATCGTTATTAAAGTTACCCGACTGGTTGATTTCAGCCATCAGCTCAGCGTGGTCGCGATCGGCGAAGGCCAGCAGTGCAGCTTCGAAGCTGCCAATTTTTGCCAGTTCAACGTCGTTCAGATAGCCACGCTCTGCAGCGAACAGAACCAGACCCTGCTGCGCAACAGACATCGGCGCATACTGTTTCTGCTTCAGCAGCTCGGTCACTTTCTGACCGTGGCTCAGCTGTTTGCGGGTTGCATCATCCAGATCAGAGGCGAACTGCGAGAATGCCGCCAGTTCACGATACTGTGCCAGCGCGGTACGGATACCACCGGACAGTTTCTTGATGATCTTGGTCTGTGCAGCACCACCTACGCGGGATACCGAAATACCTGGGTTAACGGCCGGACGAATACCGGAGTTGAACAGGTTCGATTCCAGGAAGATCTGACCATCAGTAATCGAGATTACGTTGGTCGGAACGAACGCAGAAACGTCGCCCGCCTGGGTTTCGATGATCGGCAGCGCGGTCAGTGAACCGGTTTTACCTGTCACTGCGCCATTGGTGAAACGCTCTACATAATCAGCGCTTACGCGTGATGCACGTTCCAGCAGACGGGAGTGGAGATAGAACACGTCGCCAGGGAATGCTTCACGACCTGGTGGACGGCGCAGCAGCAGAGAAATCTGACGGTACGCGACAGCCTGCTTAGAAAGGTCATCGTAAACGATCAGCGCGTCTTCACCACGGTCACGGAAGTATTCGCCCATCGCACAGCCTGCGTACGGAGAGAGATACTGCAGTGCAGCAGATTCAGAAGCAGACGCCACAACAACGATGGTGTTCTGCAGTGCGCCATGCTCTTCCAGCTTACGAACCACGTTAGAGATGGTTGAGGCTTTCTGACCAATCGCAACGTAGACACACTTGATGCCTGAGTCGCGCTGGTTGATGATCGCATCGATCGCCATTGCGGTTTTACCGGTCTGACGGTCACCGATGATCAGCTCACGCTGGCCACGGCCGATTGGAATCATCGCATCGACCGACTTATAACCGGTCTGAACCGGCTGGTCGACTGACTGACGGTCGATAACGCCAGGTGCAATGACTTCAACCGGTGAGAAACCGTCGTTGTCGATTGCGCCTTTACCGTCGATAGGAGCACCCAGGGTGTTCACTACGCGGCCCAGCAGGCCACGGCCTACCGGTACTTCAAGAATACGGCCAGTACACTTAACCTTCATGCCTTCGGCGAGGTCAGCGTAAGGGCCCATCACCACTGCACCAACCGAGTCACGCTCGAGGTTCAGGGCGATAGCGTAACGGTTGCCCGGCAGGGCAATCATCTCACCCTGCATGACATCGGCCAGGCCGTGTACGCGGATGATACCGTCACTTACAGAAACAATCGTACCTTCGTTGTGAGCTTCACTCACGACATTGAACTGAGCAATGCGCTGCTTGATCAGTTCGCTGATTTCGGTGGAATTCAGTTGCATATGCTCCAGTCCCCTTAAGACTGCAAGACGTCAGCCAGACGGTCAAGACGGCCGCGTACGCTGCCATCAATAACCAGATCACCCGAACGGATGATCACGCCTGCCATCACAGACTTATCAATTTTGCAATTCAGCTTAACTTTGCGTGACAGACGTTTTTCCATCGCGGCGCTGATTTTATTCAGCTGGTCGTCACTCAGCGTACTGGCGGAGATAACATCTACTTCAGCGGTGGCTTCATGAGCGTCACGCAGTTCGATGTATTGGGCCAGTACAGCCGGAAGCGCTGTCAAACGTCCGTTTTCCGCCATCACCTTAATCAGGTTCTGCGCGGGTTCATCCAGTTGATCACCACAGACTGCGTTAAACGACGCTGCCAGCGCTTCGGGTGCTAATGCACCTGAGAGAAGATCAGCCATCTGTTCATTGCGAGCCACTTCTGCGGCAAACGCCAGCATCTGTTGCCAGCGTTCAATACTTTGATGCTCAACAGCAAAGTCAAAAGCTGCTTTGGCGTAGGGGCGAGCTACAGTAATCAGATCAGACATCAGCCCCTCCCTCCTTACAGTTCAGCGACCAGTTTATCAACGATGTCGCTGTTAGCAGCTTCATCCACGGAGCGTTCGATGATCTTCTCGGCGCCAGCCATAGCCAGCAACGCGACCTGCTTACGCAGTTCTTCACGCGCACGTTTGCGTTCAGCGTCAATTTCAGCCTGCGCTTGTGTCACGATGCGATTACGTTCGTTTTCAGCTTCGGTTTTGGCTTCGTCCAGAATCTGCGCGCGACGCTTGTTCGCTTGCTCGATAATGACCTGAGCGTCTTCTTTGGCTTTTTTCAGCTGGTCGGTCGCATTAGCCTGCGCGAGATCCAAATCTTTCTTTGCACGTTCAGCAGAAGCAAGGCCTTCAGCAATTTCTTTCTGGCGCTTTTCGATAGCAGCCATGAGCGGCGGCCATACGTACTTCATGCAGAACGCGACAAACAGGATGAACGCGATAGCCTGGCCGAGGATTGTTGCATTAATGTTCACAGCACAATGCCTCTAGATTGAGTATTTAACTTTTCTGCCGTTATCAACGATAAGCGGCAGAATCCGTTCACCCTTGCACATTGTGCGCTGAGTGAACACAGGGCTTTAGGCGACAGCAAACATCACGTACAGACCCAGACCAACAGCGATCATCGGGATTGCATCCACCAGACCCATTACAACAAAGAACTGCGTACGCAGCAGAGGAATCAGGTCAGGCTGACGAGCAGCGCCTTCCAAGAATTTTCCTCCGAGGATGCCGATACCGATCGCAGCACCGATTGCCGCCAGGCCCATCATCACAGCGGCAGCCATGTACAGCAGATCCATATTCAGGTTTTCCATGACAGTCTCCAGTTTGTTTCAGTTAAATGCTCCCTTCATCTTCCGGGCTTCAGCGGTGTGCGCTGCAACCCGAAATCAAGAGGGAAAGTAGTGTTGAGAAAAAAATCAATGTTCTTCAGATGCCATCGACAGATAGACAATCGTGAGGACCATGAAAATGAAAGCCTGTAGCGAAATGATCAGGATGTGGAAAATGGCCCACGGCACATTCAGCACCCACTGCGACCACCACGGCAACAGACCGGCAATAAGGATAAAGATCAGTTCACCCGCATACATGTTACCGAACAGTCGTAAACCCAGTGATACAGGCTTAGACAGCAGGCTCACACCTTCCAGAATCAGGTTGATCGGGATGAAGATCGGGTGGTTAAAAGGCTGCAGCGTCAGCTCTTTAGTGAAGCCGCCAATGCCTTTCATTTTGATGCTGTAGAACAGAATCAAAATAAATACGCCCAACGCCATAGATAGCGTGATGTTCACGTCTGCAGACGGTACGACGCGCAGCGCCGGTAACCCCAATACGTGCTCGCCAATATATGGCAGCAAGTCGATTGGCAGCAGATCCATGAAGTTCATCAGGAAGACCCAGACAAAGATTGTCAGAGCCAGCGGGGCGATAAGTTTGCTCTTACCGTGATACATGTCGCGCACGTTACTATCGACGAAACCGACAACCAGTTCGATAGCCGCCTGCATTTTCCCTGGCACACCGCTGGTGGCAGATTTTGCCACGCTACGGAACAACACCAGGAAGATGATTCCCAGCACCATAGAGAAAAACATGGAATCGATATTTAATACCCAGAACGTCGCGGGAGCGTCGTGCGGATTCACTATCTCGAAGGTACGCAGGTCCAACTGAAGATGAGTCAGGTGGTGACCAATGTACTCTTGCGGAGTAGAGATTTCTCCTGCAGCCATGATGCCTCTTACCCTTTGTTGTTAATTACCGCCGGTGCCAGCATTTGTACCACCAGCACCGATAACCAGGTTATTCCGACCGGCCAGAAAACCGCTCCGAATAGACCCAACGCCACAATGAGCAAAATGATGGTCGCAAACACTTTGGCTATTTCACCCAAAGCGAAGCTCCACGCGACTCGCCCCGAAGCTGGGGTTTGCCCCTGCAGGCGCCAGGCTAAAAACAAAAACAATACGTTTGGCAGCCAGGCTGCCGCACCGCCAGCAAGAGCAGAGAGACCCCAGATGACATCTTTAAGAGCAAAGAGTGCACCGATGATGACTATCGTCACCAGCTGAATCATCAGCACCGTTCGGGCGTATTTTACACTGTAAAGAGACACTGACATGACGCTGATACTCTCCTGCCCCGTTAGGGGTATGTCGCGTGTCGTATAAGACTGCCTTTGCGCAGTTGAGTCAAGCAGCAAAAGCCGTGCAAATTATACGGGCCGCACCTGCGATTTCAATCGGTAAGTAGCGAAAAGGTGAACAATTATTTAAATTTCTTTCCGGAGGGCTATTTTTCCAAAGATTACCCTGCAGAGATTCACCCTAATCTGACTGAAAATTCTCTCGCAACTTGCTTTTAAAGCGTGCTTTAGATCACATAATAAGCACTTTCGCTACACTGAGTTTTATCTTCGCGCTATTTAAGAACAATCTGTATTACAGATATATTTAATAAAATCAAAGAATTAAAATTATAAAAATGCATCTGCAAGACTATTTTCACAGAAAACACGCTATTGACATCGAACTGTGCTTAAGAATCGTGTAATTGATATTACGCACGCAAAGTTATTACCGCGATATATTTTCTGCCGTGACTACTTTTATTCAGCGACCCGCCTATACAAGTGATATTTCTGATAACTGAATGTGAATTAAACGTTAAATGTAACAGAGCTTTTCGGATAATTTCCGTCAGCGTTTTAACCTTCGGTCAGCCAGGGCTTAATCAAAATCTTTTATTGATAGCGCATCATCTGCACTTTTTTCATCCCGGAACTGACGAAAATTACTGGCAGATAAACGCTAAATCTCTGCCAGTCGAAAGCCTACTGGTGACGAAGAATGACCAGGTGGCGATCACCTTCCAGCTGCGGTACCTGCAACTTAATCACAGCATCAGAGACGTAGCCTGCCGGTAACTCCGCAATTTCATCGTCCGGACGCACGCCTTTCAGCGCGAAGAAGCGCCCTTCTCTTCCCGGCAGATGATGACACCAATTCACCATGTCGGTCAGCGAGGCAAATGCACGACTGATCACGCCATCAAAGGGCGGCTCAGCCGGGAACGCCTCAACCCGGCTCTGCACCGGAGTAATGTTAGTGAGTCCTAACTCATGCTGAACCTGACGCAGGAAACGCACCCGCTTGCCCAGGCTGTCGAGCAACGTAAAGTGCGCATCAGGCATCACGATAGCCAGCGGAATGCCAGGCAGTCCTGGTCCGGTTCCCACATCAATGAAACGTGAGCCTTGCAGATGCGGCGCCACCACGATGCTGTCGAGGATATGGCGTACCAGCATCTGCTGCGGATCGCGCACTGATGTCAGATTGTAGGCTTTGTTCCACTTATCCAGCAGGCCGACATAGGCAACCAGCTGCTGTTTTTGTTGATCGGAGAGGGAAATACCGGCTGCCTGTAGCAGCGACGTGAGTGTGTTGATCACAGCATAAGTCCATTCAGCGGGGGCGAGTCTCCTCGCCCCGTTTTCAGATCAGGCGCTTTTACGCAGCAGACCCTGTTTTTTCAGATAGATAAGCAGAATTGAGATGGCCGCCGGCGTAATGCCGGAGATACGCGTCGCCTGACCAATCGAACTCGGTTTGTGATCGTTCAGCTTGGCGATAACCTCATTTGAGAGGCCGTTCACCTGGCGATAGTCGAGCTCCACCGGTAACAGCGTGTTCTCGTTGCGCAGCTGGCGATCGATCTCTTCCTGCTGACGCGCGATATAACCTTCATATTTGACCTGAATCTCAACCTGCTCAGCGGCCTGCTCATCAGCCAGTGCCGGACCAAAGGCATCCAGCGTCATCAGCTTCAGATAGGTCAGCTCAGGACGGCGCAGCAGATCTTCGCCGCTCGCTTCTTTAGTCAGCGGCGCGCTGAGTACCGTATTCACTTCCGTCACGTGCTCTGACTTCGGATGGACCCAGATATCGCGCAGGCGCTGACGCTCCTGTTCAATCGCTTCCAGCTTCTGATTGAAACGCGCCCAGCGCGCATCATCCACCAGACCCAGTTCACGACCGGTTTCGGTCAGACGCAGATCGGCATTGTCTTCGCGCAGCATCAGACGATATTCAGCACGGGAGGTAAACATCCGGTACGGCTCTTTGGTACCGAGCGTGCAGAGGTCATCAACCAGTACGCCCAGATAAGCCTGGTCACGACGTGGTGCCCAGCCCTCTTTGTCCGCAGACTGACGGGCGGCGTTCAGCCCCGCCAGCATCCCCTGTGCAGCGGCTTCTTCGTAGCCGGTTGTGCCGTTGATCTGGCCGGCAAAGAACAGGCCGTGAATAAATTTGCTCTCCAGCGTCAGTTTGAGATCGCGTGGATCGAAGAAGTCATACTCGATGGCATAGCCCGGACGCACGATCTTCGCATTCTCCATGCCCTGCATGGAGCGAACGATCTGAATCTGCACATCAAATGGCAGACTGGTTGAGATGCCATTCGGGTAGATCTCATTGCTGGTCAGCCCTTCCGGCTCCAGGAAGATCTGATGCGAGTTACGATCGGCAAAGCGCATCACTTTGTCTTCGATAGACGGGCAGTAGCGTGGACCGATCCCCTCGATGATCCCGGCATACATCGGGCTGCGATCCAGATTATTGCGGATCACCTCATGGGTTTTCTCATTGGTGTGAGTGATCCAGCACGGTACCTGCTGCGGATGCTGAGACGCATTGCCCATAAACGAGAAAACCGGCATCGGGTTATCGCCGTGCTGCGGGCTGAGCACTGAAAAATCGATGGTGCGCGCATCGATACGCGGTGGCGTACCAGTCTTGAGGCGGTCTACCCGCAGCGGCAGCGCACGCAGTCGTTTTGCCAGCGGAATGGACGGGGGATCACCTGCGCGACCGCCACTGTAATTATCCAGACCGATATGAATTTTGCCGTCAAGGAACGTGCCGACGGTGAGGACGACGGTTTTCGCGCGGAACTTCAGTCCCATCTGGGTGACTGCACCCACCACACGATCGTTTTCCACGATAAGATCGTCGACCGCCTGCTGGAAGATCATCAGATTGGGCTGGTTCTCCAGTGCCGTACGCACTGCCTGGCGATAGAGCACGCGATCCGCCTGAGCACGAGTTGCCCGCACTGCCGGACCTTTGCTGGCGTTTAGTATCCTAAACTGGATACCCGCCTGGTCAATCGCACTGGCCATCAGACCACCCAGGGCATCCACTTCCTTCACCAAATGTCCTTTGCCAATCCCACCAATCGCCGGGTTACAGGACATTTGTCCAAGCGTATCAATGTTATGGGTGAGTAACAGGGTTTGCTGACCCATTCGGGCTGCCGCCATTGCGGCTTCGGTGCCCGCATGACCACCACCAATTACGATGACGTCAAAAGGATCCTGATAAAACATGAAGTGGTACCTCGGTTGATGAACTTGCAGGATCGTCGTCCTGGGGCGTGGATTCTACTCAAATTCCGTCTGGGGTGAAAGCCGCGGGATCGTCCGGTTTTAAAAGAAAGGATCTTAGATCTGTATATGATCTTTCTGTTAGATCTCTTATTAGGATCCCGCTTTTCTGTGGATATGTGCCAGAAGCACAGCAGAAACAACAGGATGAAGAGGATCACTACCTGTTAGTGATCGGTGATCCTGATCCGTATAAGCTGGGATCAAAATGGCATGTTATCCACAGCTCAAAATTCATTCTACGGTTGTTCTTTGGATAACTACCGGTTATACGCAGTAAAAGAGGGTAGTTATCCACAAAATAAACGAGCGGAAAAGGATAAAATCAGCATGTTCCACTGGGGATCGTCACTATTTCGCGATCCCCAGCCCCCTTCAGATCGCTTTTTTCCAGCTTTCCAGCCAGGCTTCCGCGGGATCTTCAGGGATCTCATGCTCCAGCACATCAATCTCCAGACGATCGCCGATCTGGCGGGCACCCTGAGCAATTAACAGGGCTTCAATCTGGCGGATCGCGCCACAAAAGAGATCATATTCATGATTGCCGAGTCCGATGGCACCAAACCGGACCTGCGAGAGATCGGGCTGGCTTTCCGTGATGGCTTCGAACAGCGGCAGCAGGTTATCGGGAATATCGCCTGCACCGTGAGTTGAACAGACCACCAGCCAGATACCCTCATGTGGCACTTCATCCAGCTCCGGGCCATGCAGCATCTGCGTTGAGAAGCCCGCTTCCTGTAATTTTTCTTCCAGATGTTCAGCCACATACTCTGCGCTACCCAGAGTACTGCCACTGATTAAGGTGATATCGGCCATCTTGCTCTCCCGGACATTAAGGCGAGCATTGTACGCTGTGATCAAGCGGTGATCCACCTGTGGACAACAGGGTTAATAGATTAAGAGAAGCGAACGCAGCCGTTGCCAGCCGCCACATTCGTCAGGGATAAGATTATGCACAAGGCGGAGAAGGATCAGGGCTTGATAGTGCGCATGATCGGGTTTTGCAGCGAGATCAGCGTTTCCGTCGACTGAATTTCATCTATGGTCTGGATCTTGTTGATCAGCACCTGTTGCAGGGCATCAATGGACCGGCACATCACCTTAATAAAGATGCTGTAGTGGCCGGTGGTGTACCAGGCTTCAACCACTTCATCCAGCGCATCCAGTTTGCTCAGCGCCGCCGGATAGTCACGCGCGCTCTTAAGGATAATGCCGATAAAACAGCAGACATCAAACCCCAGCTGGCGCGGATCGATATCAACCCGGGTGCCCAGGATAATGCCCGCCTGCTTCATCTTCTCCACGCGGACATGAATGGTGCCGGGGCTGACGTTAAACTGTTTTGCCAGCTCGGCGTAAGCAGTGCGCGCATTGTCGAGCAGGGCATTCAGAATGCCGCGATCCAGGTTATCGAGCTGCAGATGTTCGGCCATGGCCATCCTCGTTATTGGTCTGCTTAAGTAAACAAGGATGAATGTGCAGCAAAATAGTGGTTCAGGCAACTCCCGGCAGCGACGGGCGTCGCTGCCGGTTCACTTAGCGTTTGCGCCAGACGGTGACCTGCGCCAGCGTGTGCTGGAACTTGCGGGCCGTTTCGCGGATCACAAACGGTTTATCCTGCGGTTCATCGACCAGGTCGAAGTCGGCCGCCAGCAGACGTTGCAGTGCCTGCAGCGTCGTCAGTGCCTCACCGTTTTCACGCACGCCGCCCAGCCAGTTCTCCTTCGGCGTGAAATCCTCCAGCCAGGTATAGGGCGATGAGAGCACCAGAATGCCGCCCTGACGCAGCATCGGCGTGACATCCCGCAGGAAGCGTGCGGGCTGACGCAGGCGATCGATCAGGTTGGATGCAAGTATTAGATCGTAACGGGCGGGTTGCGGCTTAAGGTTACAGGCGTCGCCCTGAACAAACTGAATCCGCTGCGCCAGTTCGCTCTCCAGCGCGAAATCTTTCAGGCGAACCTGGCGATACTCCACCAGATCGCCTTCCTGTGGCAGGAGATAACGGAAGTCTTCGCCGCTGGCCAGCTGAAGCGCCACATCGATGAAGCGCGCCGAGTAGTCCATGCCGGTGACACGTTCAAAGTGGCGGGCCAGTTCAAAACTGGCGCGTCCGGTGGCACAGCCGATATCCAGTGCCTCGCCGCGTGCCGTGGTGTAGTTCAGCGCCAGGTTTACCAGGCTTTCGGCATAGTTATCCACGCCGAAATAGCGCGGGCCATACTGGAAGTCGAGGTATTGCGACACCATGGCGTCAGATTCATACGGGTTCAGCGCCATGGTTTCCTGATGGCTGGAAACCACGTAGCGGAAACCGGCATGCTGGAAGAAGTGGCGGCGGAACGCATAGCGTGCCGATTTCAGCGCTTCGTTGCCGGTCGATATCCAGCTACCGCCTTTGATCAGCGAATGTTTGCCATCAAAGGTCGGGGTAGAGAAATCATCGTAAAGCGGGTGGACTTTAAAATCTTCAAAGCCGTTGGTCGGCGTGGTCGTCCACTGCCAGACGTTACCGACGATATCGAAGAAGTCGCCCTGGGCGAAGAGATCGACCGGTGAAGAGGAAGCCCAGTATGCAAGGTTAATGTTGCCCGGTGCCCGATCCCAATCCGGCTGATCGCCCGCGACCTGTTCGCGCAGCTGAGCCCACTCCGCTTCACAGGGGAGCTGAACACTCATTCCCGTCTGATCCGCTTTCCAGCGGCAGAAGGCCGCCGCTTCCAGCTGGTTAACCTCGGCTGGCCAGTCCCACGGCATTGCGACTTCTTCACACATCAGACGCAGTTTAAGCTGATCGGGCATCGCAGGCGTGCCGACCCAGAAGGTGGGCATCTCCGCTTTTGCAAACTGACACCAGCCCCAGCCTTCGTCATCCCACCAGCGAGCGTCCTGATAACCCCCCGCCTCAACGAACGCCAGGAATTCCGCGTTGCTGACCAGCATTTTGCTCGCCCTGAACGGCTGCAGCGCGATCTGCTGGCGGCCATATTCGACATCCCAGCCATAGGTCTCGTCGGTTTTACCCAGCGTGACGGTGCCGCCGGGCATCGGCAGCAGGGTATTGGCCGGAACAGCCTCGCGCTGGTGGCGCGCCATCGGGCAGACCGGCCACGCAGGCTGGGGTTTCACCCACCCGACCGGTAACTGGCGTATCAGTACGCTGGACGTTTCCAGATGAATACGCTCATGCTCAATGCCCATCAGGATCACCCAGGCCGGACTTTCCCAGGTGATCGGCAGAGTCAGCGGCAGGGTCTGGATCAGATCGCTGACCAGCGCTTTAACGCGCCCGCGGTATTCGCGGACTTCTTCGACAGTAGGCCAGTCATAGTGGTTGTCGTTGAGATCGTCCCAGCTCATCTCATCCACACCAATCGCCATCATCGCTTCGATACGATCGTCCAGACGCGCGTCGATAAGGCGTCCGGCCATCAGCTTATTAATGTAGAAGGTAGCGGTGTGGCCAAAATAGAAGATTAAAGGATGGCGCAGCGGAATGGCTTTGGTAAACCAGGCCTGGGAATCGGCCAGACAGGTAAACAGACTTTCATACTGTTCCCAGGTCTGGTGGAAATAGGCCAGCAATTCGGCACGTTTTTGTTCAATGTTATGGCCGGAGAGCAGTAGCGTTCGCGTCGGCGCAGGCAGATCGCGATGAGGTTGAGCAAGCGTCACAGGAAGCTCCAGATTGCTGAGTAAGTGAAACGGTAATTTACTATAGCAAATATGCATTTCTGCCCGATGACTTAACGCCGCCAGTGACGCAGCAGACGGCTTTTCATGCCGGTATCGAAACGCCAGATATGGTCGAAGATGCGCAGAATGCCTGGTTTCCCGTGGGCCGACATAGCCACGGCGTGAAAACGTTGCTGATTATTTCGCTGACGCGTTTTAATGGTCCCGATCACCTCTTCCGGCAGACGCTGGGCAATAAAATCGGAGACGATCACCGCATCGGCTTCCTGCCACAGTGCACCTTCCATCCGGGTCACAACGGAAGAGAGGCAGGCTGCCAGATCGGTGCCGCCGCGAAAGCGCTGACTGAGAAAGCGAATCGCCTGTTCCAGCCCGTCATCACCGGTCAGTTCATAGCCGATCACCTCATGCGCAAACAGCATGATGTAGCAGCGACGGCGATCGGCCAGCGCGACTTTCAGCAGCGCCAGACAAAACGCTTTGGCGCAGCGCTCATTGAAGCCACCCATCGAACCCGAGGTATCGACGCAGACGATGAAAGGCCCGCGTGGCTGCTCTTCATGCTGCTGGTGGCTGGCCGGACGCATCGTGACCTTTTCATGCCAGGCATCGCCCTGCAGCTTGTAGGTCAGCAGCCGTTTCTCTACCAGCCGCCGGTAAAACTCCAGCTCCAGTTCACTGATACTCAGCGCAGCTAACTCCGGCGGCAGCAGACGCAGCACGTCATCGCTCTGGTGAATGCCGCTGACCTCCTCCGGCACGGCCGCAGGTTCCTGCACCATATGGTGAAAGGCCTCCATAGGGGCATCCTGCGACGGCACCGATTTTGCCTCGCGGCTGCGACCCAGCTGCTGGGCCAGTTTCAGCAGCTCCGGCTGCTGCGCCAGAAAGTCGCCATATTGCAGCATCAGCTGATAGTCGCCAGGCTGCAGTGACGCTTTGCTCATGTCCCACAGCCGGCCAGCGGCGGCTTCGTCATCGTCGCCGAGAATCGGTGCCAGCTGACCGCTCAGCGCCATACGCTGCTGCAGTTCCGCCAGCAGGCGTTCGCGCTGCTGCTCCAGCAACGTCTGATTCAGCGTCAGGGTCTGTAAGGTCAGGCTCAGCCGCCAGCGCTGTAGAAAAAGCTGGTGCTGCGCGCTGCTGAGATGGCTGATATCGGTGTGCTGCAGCAGCCGGTTGGCTTCATCCAGAAAAGGGGAAGGCAGGCTTTCAAGCGCCTGAAGCGTGGCATTCAGCTGGTGGCTGAATTCACGATCGCTGAGGAGTTGTACCCGCTGGAACAGCTGAAACTCTTCGGCCAGCGTGGCCGGAACCGGCGTGGCTTTGAGCTCAGCGTTGATCTCCGCTCGCCAGCGTGGCACATCGCGTAACAGTGCTTTTTTCAGCCCGGGAAATTTTTCAAAAAACAGCGCCAGCTGTGGAGACGCCAGCAGGGCAATAATCAGCTCTTCAATCAGTTCGGTTTCACCCACGGAGAGCAGTGTGCTGAGCGTCTCCAGTGGGATCATTTACGCGCCTGTTTCAACTGTTCCGCCACATCCTGCAGGCTGGTTTCAACCCGCGCCAGCCAGTCATCACTGATAAACAGGCAGCGCTGGTGCTGGCTGAACAGATGACGCTGCGACCGCAGTTCACTCTCCAGTGCATCCAGCGCTTCGGTGATCTCACCAGGCAGCGGCTCGCTATTGCTGACGCCAGGCAGTGTCAGACGCGACGATTGCAGGCTGACATCACGGATAGCCAGGCAGTGCTGTGCATCCACCTGTAAATCCAGACTCTGCGCAAAGCCAATTCCATTGAGCTTGCCGCGAACCTCGCCCCCTTTCTGCAGCCACTGATTCAGTGCATCACGCGCGATAACCAGATGTGTCACCTGCATGTCATGCAGCATCAGCGGCTTTTGCAGCATCAGCGTCAGTTGCTCATCAGTGAAGCTTTCCGGCAGATCGTAATGGGGTTTGCGACTGAACATCCCACTGTGTTTTTCCAGGGTGATCGCCTGTGCGATGCTCTGTTGCTGCTGCAGAGCCATGCGACGCGCTTTTATCTGATGCAGTTTCAGCAGCATCGGCTGCTGCTGCCAGGCGTGCTGTGTCATCAGCTGATCGATTTCGCGCTCCAGCAGCTGCATGGACGCGACGTCGTGCCAGAGGCAATCTTTCAGCAGGATCAGGTCTATCGGCGCAATGGCGCTGCGGCCACTGTAAAAGGCACTGGCCTGCAGCAGATGAATAGCTTTTTTCCAGCGACGATCGGAAATATAGGGCGCGGCGGGCTGGCTTTCCAGTTGCTGGCGCAGCTGATAAATCAGCTCGAACACCGCATCCGGGAGGCTGACCTGACTGATGCCGAGCTGCCACTGCGCATACTCCTCATCACTAATGCGCAGGGATTCCGCGACCGGATTGGTGTGCTCATCCTGCTGATGGGTCAGCATGCTGCGAAAGTTCTGCTTCTCATGCACATTATCCAGCCACAGGCGGATTAGCATCCGGTCATAGAGCGCTTCAAGGCCGCTGTCCGCTTCCGGCATTTCATTAGAGGCGGTGACCAGCAGACGCATCGGAATGGCCTCTTCGCTGTCGCCATTGCGGAAGCGGCGTTCGTTGATAGCGGTCAGCAGGGTATTCAGAATCGCCGGGCCGGCTTTCCAGATCTCATCCAGAAAAACAATCTCCGCGTCGGGCAGATAACCTTTAGTGAGGCGCTGATAGCGCCCTTCATCCTTCAGTGCCTGAATAGATAGCGGGCCAAACACCTCTTCCGGTGTGGAGAAACGGGTCATCAGATATTCAAAGGCGCGGGCGTGCTGAAAGGCATATTTCAGGCGGCGGGCAATCAGGCTCTTGGCGATGCCGGGCGGTCCCAGCAGGAATACGCTTTCACCGCTCAGCGCTGCCAGCAGGCAAAGGCGGATGGCATGATGTCGCTCATACAATCCTTTTTCTAACGCATTGCTAAGGCGAGAAATTCTTTCTGCCAAAAGATGGGGTTGAGCCATAATCACTTCAATGTCCTTACGATCGTCGGGCCGCCGCGCTTCAGCAAGCGCCTTACTCTATAGATCATCATGCGTGAAAGCGTTGATAGCTGTCAGCTTTTTTGTTTCATAAGGTTTGCCTGCTTTGAAAGCGGCGCTGATTAACGCTTTAATGCCTGAAACCACCCCGTTACCCTGGCAGACAGGCGAAGCGGGTATAGGAATTTTCGGCAAACCGTGCATACTGTGCGCTTTTTGATGGCCTGAGCGAGGGGTTGTTGCGCCTCTTAGACTCCAACAAAAGATAACTCTATGAGCTCGGATAATAAGCAGTCACTTCGCGGATTAACGCTGGCCGCTATTGGTGTTGTTTACGGGGATATCGGCACCAGTCCGCTGTATACCTTGCGTGAATGTCTCTCCGGACAGTTCGGCTTCGGCGTTGAGCGGGAAGCGGTGTTTGGCTTTTTGTCGCTGATTTTCTGGCTGCTGGTGCTGGTAGTATCACTGAAGTACATCAGTTATGTGATGCGCGCCGACAATGCTGGTGAAGGCGGTATTCTGACACTGATGTCGCTGGCGGGCCGCCATACGGGTGCACGCGCCACGGCAGTGCTGGTGATCATGGGCCTGATTGGCGGCAGCTTCTTCTATGGGGAAGTGGTCATCACGCCGGCCATTTCGGTGATGTCAGCCATTGAAGGCCTGGAGATTGCCGCGCCGTCGCTGGATCCCTTTATTGTGCCGATGTCGATTGCGGTGCTGACGCTGCTGTTTGCGATTCAGAAACATGGCACCGGCATGGTGGGCAAACTTTTCGCGCCGGTGATGCTGGTGTGGTTCCTGGTGCTGGCGATCCTGGGGGTCAGCGGCATCATGAAAAACCCGGAAGTGCTGCATGCGCTGAATCCCGCCTACGCGGTCGAGTTCTTCCTGCACTATAAATCTGTCTCATTCTTCGCGCTTGGCGCGGTGGTACTGGCGATTACCGGGGTTGAAGCGCTGTATGCCGATATGGGTCACTTCGGTAAAGTGCCGATCCGACTGGCCTGGTTCTCGGTGGTGCTGCCGTCGCTGGTCCTGAACTACTTTGGTCAGGGCGCGCTGTTACTCAGCGATCCCAAAGCGATTAAAAATCCCTTCTTCCTGCTGGCGCCGGACTGGGCGCTGATCCCGATGCTGATTCTGGCGACGCTGGCCACGGTGATTGCCTCGCAGGCGGTGATCTCCGGCGTCTTCTCGCTGACGCGTCAGGCGGTGCGACTGGGCTATCTGCCGGGGATGCGTATCATCCACACCTCTGAGCGCGAATCGGGCCAGATCTATATTCCGGTGATTAACTGGGTACTCTACTTCGCCGTGCTGATTGTGATTATCAGCTTTGAGCATTCAAGTAATCTGGCTGCGGCCTACGGTATCGCCGTCACCGGCACCATGGTGCTGACCGCGATGCTCTCCTGTACCGTGGCGGTTAAAAACTGGCACTGGAATAAGCTGGCGGTTGCCGTCATCCTGGTACTGATGCTCTGTATCGATGTGCCGCTGTTTACCGCCAACCTGGTGAAAATCTTCTCCGGTGGCTGGCTGCCGCTCTGTCTCGGCCTGGTGATGTTTATCATTATGACGACGTGGAAAAGCGAACGTTTCCGCCTGCTGCGCCGCATGCACGAGCATGGCAACTCCCTGGAGGCGATGATCGCGTCACTGGAGAAATCGCCGCCGGTTCGCGTGCCGGGTACGGCGGTCTATATGTCGCGTGCGCTGAATGTGATTCCGTTTGCCATGCTGCATAACCTCAAACACAACAAAGTGTTGCATGAGCGGGTGGTGCTGCTGACGTTGCGGACAGAAGATGCGCCTTACGTGCATAACGTGCGTCGCGTGACGATTGAGCAGCTGTCACCCACCTTCTGGCGGGTGGTGGCCAGCTACGGCTGGCGCGAAACGCCAAACGTCGAGGAGATTTTCCACCGCTGCGGGCTGGAAGGGCTCAACTGCCGCATGATGGAGACATCGTTCTTCATGTCGCATGAGTCGCTGATTATCGGCAAACGGCCGTGGTATCTGCGCCTGCGTGGCAAACTCTTCCTGGCGCTGCAGCGCAATGCGCTCCGTGCGCCAGACCAGTTTGAGATCCCGCCAAACCGGGTGATTGAGCTGGGCACCCAGGTCGAGATTTGATCTGCAGCGCCCGCCTTACGGGGCGGGCGCTGACCAGCGCAGCATAACGCATAATCCGCCGCCCGAGCGCTGGCTGAAGCTGACCTGCATCCCGTGCAACTGGGCGATATTGCGGACTATCGATAATCCCAGCCCGCTTCCGCTTTTCTCCTGACCTGGCGGTCGCCAGAAACGTTCACCAAGCCGTTGCAGATCGGCTGCACTCAGACCTTCGCCGTTATCCTCTACCGACAGGCTATTCGCCTGAAGCCGCACATCAACTTCGCTGCCTGCTGGCGTATAGCGAATGGCATTATCCAGCAGATTACGCACCAGCAGTGACAGTAACAGCGGATGCCCCTGAATCTGCGGATCGGCGTCAGCATGCAGCCGCAGCGTGACACCCGTTTTATCCGCCAGCGGCAGCTGTGCAGCCAGCGTCTCCTGGACCGTGCGTTTCAGCGCCACCGTTTCGAAGGCGCTGCGTGCATCATCTGCTTCAACCCGTGAGAGCGTCAGCAGCTGATCCACCAGCCGGGTTGCGCGGATAATGCCGGCATCCAGTTGCTGCAGCGCATGGCTTCGCATCACTTCATCATCCGCAGTCAGCTGGATCACCTCGCTTTGCACCTGCAGCGCGGCCAGCGGACTGCGCAGCTCATGTGCGGCATCAGAGGTAAAGCGCCGTTCACGCTGCATCATTGCGCTGATGCGGCTGAACAGACCGTTGAGCGCGACCATCAGCGGTTGCACCTCTTTCGGCACGCGGTCTGCCTGCAGCGGCGTATCATCATCGGGCGCGCGCTGCGCCAGCTGCTGTGCCAGCGTCTTCAGAGGGCGCAGTTCAGACCAGACCAGACCGATCAGCAGCAGCAACATAAAGGGCAGCGCGATCAGCCAGGGCAGCATGCTGGCTTTCATCAGATCCCGCGTCATGTCGTCACGGTATTCGGACTCCTGACCCACCACCACCCGGAACTGCTGGTCGGGCGTAGTCAGCCAGACAAACCGCCAGCGATCGTCATCATTGGTGAGCTGACCCTCATGAAATCCCTGATACTCCGCCTCAAACGGCAGGTAGCGGCCATTGTCACCATCATTCATCACCTGCCGGCCGTCGCGCGTGAAGACGGCAAAGGCCAGGGCGTCGTCATCCTGATCGCCGCGATGGTGGCGCAGTATCTCTTTGGTTTTAGGCAGAGTGGCGTTGTCCAGCGAGGAGAAATCCAGCGTCAGCAGACGCTTTGCCAGCAGCATCTGCTGGGTATCGAAGAGCTCATCAAGGGTTTCACGTGTCTGATGCCAGGCACTCAGGCTGGCGCTGGCCCAGCAGATCCCGAGTAGCAGCACAAAACCGATACCCAGCCGCAGAAACAGGCTCATTGATCGCATTCAGCCGCTCCCAGGGTATAACCGACGCCGTGCAGCGTGCGGATAAACTGGCTGCCCAGTTTTTTACGCAGATGATGAATGTGAACCTCTACCGCATTGCTGGAGACATCGGCGTCCCAGCTGTAGAGCTTCTCCTCCAGCTGGCTGCGTGTCAGCACCCGGCCCGGGTTTCGCATAAACAGTTCCAGCAGCGCCAGTTCACGGCTTTTCAGCGTAATCGCCTCACCTTCGCGCATCACACTGTGGCTGCCGGGTATCAGCACCACATTACCGTGCCGGAGTTCGGGCTGCAGCTGGCCATGACGGCGGCGGATCAGCGCCTGTAAGCGAGCAGCCACTTCGGTTAAGGCAAAGGGTTTACACAGATAGTCGTCGGCTCCCAGTTGCAGGCCTTCGACCCGCTGATCGAGCGCATCGCGTGCGGTCAGTATCAGTACCGGTACATCTTTGCCCTGCTGTCGCCACTGCCGCAGAATATCGAGCCCATCCCGCTCGGGCAGAGAGAGATCCAGGATCACCGCATCCCAGGGCGCGGCCTCCAGCGCGTTAAAGCCCGCCTCACCAGAGGTAAACCAGTCAACGCTGAAGCCCAGTTTACTCAGCCCTGCCTTGATACCGTCGCCAATTAAACGATCATCTTCAATCAGTAAAATACGCATCACGTCTCCCTGTTCCGATAGCGCTTTATACGAAGCAACTTCCTGCTTGTACAGCTGATTTCGGCGAAAATAGCTTATTTTTGCCTCTTAAGAAGCTGTTAAGAACTTTATGGTCAACTAAGCTCAACAAGACGAACCACATCATGGAAAAGAGGTGACAAAATGAAAAAGCACGCTGCAATTCTGGCCGTCGTAATGCTGGCTTCCGCCCCGGTTTTCGCTGCACAGCAGGGTGGATTTGTTGATCCCAGTGCGCCAGCCGCACAGACGCAGGCAGCAGCTGGTCAGGGCGGATTCAGTGCCGATCACACCAGTGTGGTGACCGTAAAGCAGGCTGAAGAGATGAAGGATGACAGCTGGGTCACCGTGCGCGGTAAGCTGGAGAAACAGATCGGCAACGAAGATTATCTGTTCCGCGACCAGACCGGCACCATGAAAGTCGAAATCGACCACAAGCACTGGAACGGCCAGACTATTTCACCTAAAGACAACGTCGAGCTGACGGGTGAACTGGATAAAGATTTCAACAGCATTGAGATGGACGTTAAGCAGGTTAAGAAACTGCCTTAATCCTCTCCTCCGGGGCCGCGTTCGCGGCCCTTTTTTCAGCCCGTCCCCCGACTTAATACAAATTTCTCCCCGCGTGAGCGAAACGTTTCGATAGCGATCACAGATTTCTTCTTTGCCGGTTGAGTTGATGGCGGCTTTTCATACACTCCTGACAGCGAAACGTTTCGCTGTGGAGTGAAAAGATGAAAAAAGGTCGCTTGTTAAACGCTGAACTCTCTCATGTGATTGCCCGCCTGGGACACACGGATACGCTGACGATTGCCGATGCAGGCTTGCCGATTCCGGCCGGACCGCAGCGCATCGATTTAGCGCTCACGCCGGGTACGCCCGATTTTATGCAGGTGGTTAATGCTGTCGCACTGGAGATGCAGGTAGAGAGCGCCCTGATCGCGGAAGAGATTAAGCAGCATAATCCGCAACTTCATAGCGCGCTTGTCGCCGTGCTCGAAGCCTTGCAACAGCACCAGGGGAATATCATCACCATCAGCTACACCAGTCATGAACAATTCAAACAACAAACGCAGCGTAGTCAGGCGGTCATTCGCAGCGGAGAGTGCTCTCCGTTTGCGAATGTCATCCTCAGCGCCGGTGTGACCTTCTGAGGCCGCTATGCAACTTTTACTGCAACTCGACGGCATTGAAAAATCCTTTCCGGGTGTGAAAGCCCTCAAGGGGGCGTCGCTGAATGTCCGGGCAGGACGCGTGATGGCGCTGGTGGGCGAGAACGGCGCAGGCAAGTCCACCATGATGAAAGTTCTGACCGGCATCTATCAATATGATGCTGGTACGCTGCGCTGGCTGGGCAAAGAGACCCGTTTCAGTGGGCCGAAAGCGTCTCAGGAAGCGGGTATTGGCATCATTCATCAGGAACTGAACCTGATCCCTCAATTAACCGTGGCGGAGAATATTTTTCTCGGCCGCGAATATGTCAGCCGTTTTGGCCGTATCCAGTGGCCGCGCATGTATGCCGAAGCCGATGCGCTGCTTAAACGGCTTAATCTGCGCTTCAACAGCCACAAGCTGGTGGGGGATTTGTCGATTGGCGATCAGCAGATGGTCGAAATCGCCAAAGTCCTGAGCTTTGAGTCGCAGGTGATCATCATGGATGAGCCGACCGATGCGCTGACCGATACCGAAACGCTGTCGCTGTTCCGGGTGATCAACGAACTGAAAGCGCAGGGCTGCGGCATCGTCTATATCTCGCATCGCATGAAAGAGATCTTTGAGATCTGCGATGACGTCACGGTGTTCCGCGACGGTCAGTTTATTGCTGAACGCCCGGTCAGCGAACTGACCGAAGAGAGCCTGATCGAAATGATGGTCGGCCGTAAGCTGGAAGATCAATATCCCCATATTGATCAGGCACCAGGCGACGTGCGGCTTAAAGTGGAGAACGTCAGCGGACCGGGCGTGGATAACGTCAGTTTCAGCCTGCGCAAAGGTGAAATCCTTGGGGTTTCCGGCTTAATGGGCGCGGGCCGTACCGAACTGATGAAGGTGCTTTACGGCGCCCTGCCGCGTAGCGAAGGCACACTGTGGCTCAATGGTCGGGAAGTGGTGACGCGCTCACCGCAGGATGGGCTGGCTAACGGCATCGTCTATATCTCCGAAGATCGTAAGCGCGATGGCCTGGTGTTGGGCATGTCAGTAAAAGAGAACATGTCGCTGACAGCGTTAGGCTATTTCAGTCACGGCAGCGGCAAGCTGAAACATGCGGCAGAGCAGCTGGCGGTGGGCGACTTTATCCGGCTGTTTAACGTTAAAACGCCTTCAATGGAGCAGCCCATTGGTCTGCTTTCGGGCGGCAACCAGCAGAAAGTGGCGATTGCCCGCGGTCTGATGACCCGGCCTAACGTATTGATTCTGGATGAACCGACACGCGGTGTGGATGTCGGCGCGAAGAAAGAGATCTATCAACTGATTAACCAGTTTAAAGCCGAAGGGCTGAGCATCATTCTGGTCTCCTCGGAAATGCCGGAAGTGCTGGGCATGAGCGATCGGATTCTGGTGATGCATGAAGGCCGTATCAGCGGCGAATTTACCCGAGAAGAAGCCACTCAGGAGAGCCTGATGGCAGCCGCCGTAGGCAAGCAACACAGCGAGGATTTAGTGGTATGACGACCCAAACTTTACCTGCCAGCCGTCGCTGGTTTAGCAAAAGCTGGCTACTTGAACAGAAGTCGCTGATTGCGCTGATGGTGCTGATCGCCGTGGTGGCCAGCCAGAGCCCGAACTTCTTTACCGTGGCGAACCTGTTCAACATTCTGCAGCAGACCTCGGTTAACGCCATTATGGCGGTCGGGATGACGCTGGTGATCCTGACTTCTGGTATCGACCTCTCTGTAGGATCGCTGCTGGCCCTGACTGGCGCGGTGGGTGCATCGCTGGTGGGTATGGAGGTCAATGCCCTGGTCGCGGTGGCGGCGTCGCTGGCGCTGGGAGCGGCAATCGGTGCCCTGACCGGCACCATTGTGGCGCGCGGCAAAGTGCAGGCGTTTATCGCCACGCTGGTCATGATGCTGCTGCTGCGCGGTGTCACCATGGTCTACACCGACGGCAGTCCGGTTAACACGGGTTTTAATGCCAATGCCGATCTGCTGGGCTGGTTTGGTATCGGTCGTCCGCTGGGTATCCCTGCGCCGGTCTGGCTGATGGCGCTGGTCTTTATTGCTGCCTGGTACATGCTGCAGCACACCCGCCTGGGTCGCTATATCTATGCGCTTGGCGGTAATGAAGCGGCAACGCGTCTCTCCGGCATCAATGTGAATCGCGTCAAAATCATCGTCTATTCACTGAGTGGCATGCTGGCAGCGCTGGCAGGCACCATTGAAGTGGCGCGCCTTTCTTCGGCACAGCCGACAGCGGGTACCGGCTATGAGCTGGATGCGATTGCTGCGGTCGTGCTGGGCGGAACCAGCCTGGCAGGCGGTAAGGGCCGTATTTTCGGCACCCTGATTGGCGCGCTGATCCTCGGCTTCCTGAACAACGGCCTGAACCTGATGGGCGTCTCTTCGTACTACCAGATGATCGTTAAGGCGGTAGTAATCCTGCTGGCGGTGCTGGTAGATAATAAAAGCAGTAAATAACTCTGACCTTACACAGGATGACATGATGAAAAAGTTAACCGCACTGGCCGTGATCCTTGGCGCAACGCTCAGTACCAGCGCTATGGCTAAAGATACTATCGCGCTGGTGGTTTCAACCCTGAATAACCCGTTCTTTGTTTCGCTGAAAGAGGGTGCGCAGAAAGAAGCGGACAAGCTGGGCTACAACCTGGTGGTGCTGGATTCACAGAACAACCCGGCGAAAGAGCTGGCTAACGTGCAGGATCTGACGGTTCGCGGCACCAAACTGCTGCTGATCAACCCAACCGACTCTGATGCTGTGGGCAATGCGGTGAAGATGGCTAACCAGGCGAACATCCCGGTTATCACGCTGGATCGCGTTGCGGCACAGGGCACCGTTGTCAGCCACGTCGCCTCCGATAACCGTTTCGGCGGTAAAATGGCCGGCGACTTCATCGCCAAAAAAGTCGGCGAAAACGCCAGAATTATCGAACTGCAGGGCATTGCCGGGACTTCTGCCGCCCGTGAGCGTGGCGAAGGCTTCAAACAGGCCGCTGATGCGCATAAATTCCAGATCCTCGCCAGCCAGCCAGCCGATTTTGACCGTACCAAAGGTCTGAACGTCATGCAGAACCTGCTTCAGGCACACCCGGACGTTCAGGCTGTATTCGCTCAGAACGACGAAATGGCGCTAGGTGCACTGCGTGCGCTGCAGACCGCCGGTAAAACTGGTGTGATCGTCGTTGGTTTTGACGGTACTGCTGATGGCGTTAAAGCGGTAGAAGGTGGCAAACTGTCCGCGACTGTGGCACAGATGCCAGACAAAATTGGCATGATCGGCGTAGATACCGCTGATAAAGTGCTGAAGGGTGAAAAAGTGAAGGCGATCAACCCGGTCGACCTGAAGCTGGTCACTCAATAACTCAAAGAAAAGCAGGGCACTGCGCCACCCTCCTGGTGGCGCACTTATTCCGGACTCCCCTAATGAGCAAAAACGCAAAACTGGCCGTTCTTGGCAGCATTAACGCTGACCACATCCTTAATCTGGCGCACTTTCCTCGTCCCGGTGAAACGGTGATCGGGCAGAATTATCAGATTGCGTTTGGCGGTAAGGGTGCGAATCAGGCTGTCGCCGCCGGTCGTGCTGGTGCCGATATCGCATTTATCGCCTGTGTGGGCGCTGACGACATTGGTGAACGTGTTCGTCAGCAACTGGCCCAGGACAATATTGATACCACGCCAGTCGAAGTGGTCGAGGGTGAGTCAACCGGCGTGGCGATGATTTTCGTCAATGGTGACGGTGAGAACAACATCGGCATCTACTCCGGTGCAAACGCGGCGTTAACACCCGCCTGCGTGACGCGCCATCAGCAGGTTATCGCCGACGCCGATGCACTATTAATGCAGCTGGAATCACCGCTGGAGAGTGTGCTGGCCGCCGCGACGCTTGCCCGACAGCATCAGACGCAGGTTATTCTCAATCCTGCACCCGCCACCCAGCTCTCAGATAAACTGCTGGCGTTGATCGACATTATTACCCCGAATGAAACCGAAGCCGAGAGTCTGACCGGCATTGCGGTCAGCAACGATGAAGATGCCGCCCGCGCTGCGGCAGTACTGCACGCGAAAGGCATCGGCACGGTTCTGATTACTCTGGGTCGCCGCGGTGTCTGGCTGAGCGAGCAGGGAGAAGGTCAGCGTATTGCTGGCTTCAGTGTTAAAGCTATCGACACCATCGCGGCGGGCGACACCTTTAATGGCGCCTTTATTACCGCGCGGCTGGAGCAGAAAACGATGTATGACGCGGTGCGGTTTGCCCATGCCGCCGCTGCTATCGCCGTTACCCGCTCGGGTGCGCAGCCCTCCGTGCCGTGGCGCGCGGAGATCGATGAATTTTTGCAGCAGCAGGGCTAAGCATTTGAGCACCATGAAAGATGTCGCTCGCCTGGCGGGCGTCTCTACCTCCACTGTCTCGCACGTTATCAATAACAATCGTTTTGTTAGTGAAGGCGTGCGCGAAAAAGTTGAGCAGGCCATCCGCCATCTGAACTACGCCCCCTCTGCGCTGGCGCGCAGTCTGAAAATCAATCAGACGCACACGATCGGTATGTTGCTGACCACCAGTAGTAACCCATTTTATGCCGAAGTGGTGCGGGGCGTGGAGGAGAGCTGCTATCAGCGTGGCTACAGCCTGATTCTCTGTAACACGGCAGGCGATGAAGAGCGGATGAACCGCAGCCTGGAAACGCTGATGCAGAAGCGCGTCGACGGTTTATTGATCATGTGTACGGAAAGCCACCTGCCCTCGGCCGACATTCTGAACCGTTATCCCTCTATACCTGCCGTTATGATGGACTGGGCGCCGTTTGAAGGCCGTGGTGACATTATTCAGGATAACGCGCTGCTGGGCGGGGAGATGGCGACTCAGCATCTTATCGACAGTGGTTATACCCGCATCGCCTGTATCGCCGGTCCACAGGACAAAACCCCGGCTCGTATGCGTCTGGAAGGTTATCGCAACGCCATGACAAAGAGTGGCCTGGCGATTCTGCCCGGCTATGTGGTGAATGGTGACTTTGAATTCCAGGGAGGCTACAACGGGATGGTCGAACTGCTGGCGCTGGAAACGCCGCCGGAAGCGGTTTTCACCAGCAACGATGCCATGGCGGTGGGCGTTTATCACGCACTCTATCAGGCCGGCATGCAGGTTCCGCAGCAGATGGCGGTAATGGGATATGACGATATCGAACTGGCGCGCTATCTCACTCCGCCACTGAGTACCATTCATCAGCCGAAAGATGCGCTGGGTGAACTGGCAATAGACACCCTGCTCCATCGTCTCAGCAATCCCGACGCCAGTCAGCAAACGCTGGTGCTGACGCCGGAACTGGTGGTGCGTAGATCGGTTTAGCGCTTTTTCTTTTTGTCGCGATTACTGATCAGATTACGACCATCGCCGTTTTTCAGCAGCATAAAGGTCAGCGCCGACAGTACTGTTACCACGCCCATGGTCAGAAATGTGGCGTGGAACTGTGAAATGGTGCTGGTTTCAAACTCCTGGTAGAAGCGCAGCACCGCGGCGCTGACGGCCACACCAAAACTGATCGCTAGCTGCTGAGTCACGGCCAGCACGCTGTTACCGCCGCTGGCGTTATCATCATTCAGATCGGCCAGGGTGATGGTATTCATGGCGGTAAACTGCGTAGACATGGCCATGCCGAGAATAAACAGCGGAAGTAAGAGCACAATGATGCTTTCAGCGGGCGACTGCAGAGAGAAGCTGGCGATCAGAATGCCAATAATGGCGGTAATGCCAACCAGCAGGCGGCGGTAACCCAGCCCGCGCAGCAGTTGCGTCACCGTCGACTTCGCCAGTATTGAACCAATGGCGATGGGTGCCATCATGCAGCCCGCGATAATCGCTGAATAGCCAAAGCCGACCTGCAACATGAGCGGCATCAAAAAGGGCACACAGCCGGTGCCAAGACGTGACGCGATGTTGCCACCGATGCCCACTGAGAACGTCCGGGTTTTAAACATCGGCAGATTGATCAGTGGCGAAGGGTGATTTCGGGCATGCACTATATAAAGAAGCAAAAGCACAATCCCGCTGAGTAATATCCCGCCCGCCAGCCAGGCGGAAACAATTCGTTCGCCAAACAGCTCAATCCCAATCGAGATCATCACCAGTCCGGCCCCGAACAATAAGAAGCCGAAAAAGTCGAAGCGGCGCTTAGGCGTGGTGAAGTCCGGCATATATTTGCGTGCGTAGATAATGCCGAGAATGCCAATCGGGATATTAATCAGGAAAATCCAGTGCCAGGTCGCGTAGGTCACCAGCACGCCGCCCAGCATTGGACCCAGTATCGGGCCAACTAATCCCGGCATGGTGACAAAGTTGAGCACCGGCAACAGCTCACTGCGCGGATAGGCGCGTAACAGCGCCAGTCGCGCGACCGGCATCATCATTGCGCCACCGACGCCCTGTATGATGCGCGAGATGACCAGTACCTGGAGTGTGGGAGAAAGTGCACAAGCCAGCGAGCCCAGGGTGAACAGCGAAACGGCAACGATAAATACCTTGCGCGTGCCGTAGCGATCGGCGAGCCAGCCGCTGACCGGAATCAACATAGCGACAGTCAGGGTGTAACTGATGACGGCGGATTGCATGGCCAGAGGAGAACGGTCGAGGCTGGTGGCGATAGCGGGCAGGGCAGTATTCAGTATGGTGGCGTCGAGTGACTGCATGAAAAAGGCCATGGCAGCTATCCATGGCAAACCAGCCATGCTGCGCGCGGATTTTATCATTGAGTATCCTTCCTGGGGTTATCCTGCGAGAAGAAGCAAAATAATAGCACCCGCATTAAGCAACGGCAGGTCTCTTTACAACGTTTAATGGCGATTTTTGTGCGTTATTCCGCCATGAAACGTCTCTTTTTAAGCCGTTCGTTTAAAAAAGATGCGCTCAGCAAATTAATTCAAAGAAACGCTTGTCAGCCCGCGGAAACTCCCTATAATGCGCCTCCACTGACACGGCAAACCGGAAACGGAAAACGGGTTGAGAGGCACAGGAGACTGCGCCGCCGGAG
>NZ_BCZA01000007.1 GCF_001598475.1 Pantoea agglomerans NBRC 102470 | reverse complement strand
AGTTATAGCTCAACAATCATGTATAAATGACAAGCTTGTAACAAGCTTACTATTAATTAATATTCCACGTGTACTGCATGGCGGTTCGGGCAACAAAAACAGCGAGGTCGCGGAATCAATTCGTTATGGCGTCGGTAAAATCAATATCTTCAGCGACATGAAGAAGGCATTTTTCGTGGCATTGGAGCAGGAACTGAAACAGGGCGGACACGAACCTAATTCAATGTTTACGAAACCGATGGACGGGCGATCGTCCTCGTCAGTCGGGTTCTTGCTGGCAGAGCATTTGATTACAGCAGAGTGGCTGGGTCGGTGAAGGATTAAGGGTGATAAGGTTTAGTTACTTCCCGACTGAAACATCAGCTGGCGGCGCTGAAAGAATTGCGCAGCGTTTATCCAGCAGCGACTCAACGGACGCCCGATTGCCCTTATCCCAGCCGCGCCGGGTAGTTAGCAGGATAAACCCTTTCTCTCCCGAAAACGTCGCCGGGATGAGCGCCACACCAGACTCTGCCAGCTGCGGCGGGGACAGCCGGAAATGGCGTGCCACGGAGGAGACAGGATAAATCCCCATCGCCGTCGGCTGCATAACGCGACGGGCATAGTAGGTGTGATTCAGCAAGCGGTCGGGCAAGGGTCGCCAGTCATTATTAATATAGGGGCGCTCGGCCTGAAGCTGGCGATAGACATCTTCCCGCAGGCAGGTCAGATGAATATGTAGTTGATTCTGGCTGCGGCCATAAGCGGAATTCAGCGCCATGCCGAGCCGATCCTCAGGCACTTTAGCGCCATAGGCCGCCATCAGACGATAGCGCATTAACCAGGCGTAGCCGAAATAGTCGGGACGGCCGGGGCGCGTCAGCGCAATGCTCTCAATGCCGGACATCGCCTCCGTCGGCACCAGAATAAAGTGCAGCCTGTGGCGAGGATTCTGGATGATGCTGTAGCCCTGTGTGCTGTCCTGCGGCAGATAGATTTGCTGGCAGGGAGCCGGATCGCGACGATAGTGATAGTTATTCATGCAGAGGTCATGCGTGACCGTCCACAGCGCGTCAGAGCGGGCGCATCCTGTCAGCATCAGCGCGATGACCAGCGGCAGAGACCGGCATCGCCACAACAATTTCCCGTTCAGCCGACTCAATTATTCAGAACCCTGGTCAGCTCAACCTCATGGGTTGTGGGATTAAAGTACAGATAGAACAGATCCCCATCCAACTGATCAGGCTTTGCCCATATTTCCTTCTCGCCCAGACTGCGATTTTGCTTCACGTATCCCAGCTTTTCGAGATAAGCGCGCAGCGATGCAGTATCTGTAGCCCCTTTAAATACGATGCTATTTGAAGGTGAGTAACCGTCGCCAGGGTGCGCTTCAAAATAGTAGTTGTCCGTTATACGCGGCGCGTTTTCAATGTCCTTGTCTGTCAGTGTGTGATAGCTGAAGAAGTCATTTTCTTTGTAGACAGTCGTTTCATCAGAGCCCGATGCAACAAGCCAGACAAACAAGCCAATAAGAATGAGGACGGTGGCAGCCACAAGTGCGGACCACTTAAACAGGTTTTTCATTGCCTCGCCCCCATGAATAAGAGTGATGTCCCATCATTGGTAACTACCTTAACTACCGCAGATGTGAAGTCGTTAAGCCTGGCCTGATGACATGCGTGCGTTTATGAGAATCAAAGGGCCGTTATGCCCCTATTCTTTTGGATAAGAAAAATCAGCAGTGACTAAATGCGACGCTGATTTATCAGATTGAACATCATAGGCGAAATAGTAACGATCTCCAGTTGTGAACTTAAATCCAAACACAGGAAGGCACTCACCTTTTGGAATATAAACAGGTTTGTCATCAAAAACCTTGTGAAGGGAGTTGCTTTTATCGCTGTTGATTTGAATGGCAGTAATCCTTTCTTGTGGCTCCAGTGGCGACACCACACAAACTTGCTTGTCTTTGATAAATGCCGTTGTAGATTCGCGCTCCACCATTCGGTCGCCAGGCCCAGGGCATCCCGTTAAGAGAAATACGACACCCAGCATCATCATGTTTTTCATGATTAACGCCCCTTCCCTGTTACGATTTTCTGAGAAAGCGTGGGGACATCCTGCAACATATCATTGCCCCTGTACATCCCCATGCGCCCTGGCCTCTGATAGAAAAACCACTTATCAATCCCATAAACCAGTAGTAACCAATAGTGAGCTAAAATAGAGGCTTGCTGTTCAGGAGAGTAATCAGATTACTGGCCTACTTACACGACCTGATGTGCCTCCTGCTGATTAACACTCGCTTGTCATCATCTATATGGCCAGTGAAAGCGCAGGCGTTAAGCCGGCTGCAGGGTTGACCTGAACGTTTGCCATCAGGCCCTATGTCCGAAACCCACAGGGGTTAGCGCAGCAGAACTGACGACCCGGTAACGCCGTGGAGCCGAAGGGGAGCATAAGCATCAGGATTTAAAAACCGTCAGCATTCAGGTACTGACTCGGTGTCTGTTTAATTACTCCTGCCAGCATGATTTTTGTTATGATAAATGCTGCTGTCGGTTCACTCCAGTCAGCAATAACTTAAAATCGCGAATCATTATTCGAATGTTCCTGCTGTCCCCGCAGATTTTTGTGAATCCCGATAATTCATCTGTAGTCCTGTAAGCTGATCTTTACATCCGTTTTGTAAAGCAAAAATATTCAGGATATTGCTGGCAGATGTCATTTGCACTGTCTGTTAGCTGGTTTAAAATACGATTAGCAACAGCTAACGAAGCGGATTATACTGGTTTATCCACTCATCCCGGAGGTAGATACTGACGTGAAGGATACATACTACAACGATACAAGAATCAATTTGTTAATCCAGAATGAACTGAATGCATTCTTTGAGGATTACAAGGGTGTTATCTATGCCTATGCCATTATGAACAAGAAAGACCCTTCACAGATGCGTATTATTAATAACAACCCTGAGTGGTTCGATATATACCTTGAAAGAAAATATCAGTTTATTGATCCTGTCATTATTCAGAGTTTACGTTGTGTTGAAGATTTTTTTTGGGAAAACAACGTCATTCTGTCAGGCGGCTACAATCTCACGCGAATTTTTAATGAAAGCTTTCAATATAATATTTTCCAGGGACAGACATTCCCTCTGCATGACTACCTGAACAACCTGGCTTTGCTATCCATTATTAGTCAGAAAGATTCTGGTATTGACATGGAAAAAAATCGTTCAAAAATAGTTAGCTTTCTTATTAATTTGCATCAGAAGACGCTTAACTTATACAGTCAACACAATCAGAAAAAGAACGTTTTTTTGTCACCGCGTGAGCGGCAGATACTTAAGTGGGTCGGCGCCGGGAAAACATACGCCGAAGTTGCGGTCATTTTATCTATTGCGGAACGCACCGTAAAATTTCATATGGGCAACGTCATGAAAAAGCTCGGAGTGAATAACGCCACACATGCGGTAAAACTTGGAACGGAGCTCCGGCTGCTGGACAACTGAGCCAGCGTTACTGGTTAAAGATGGCGTAAATGCCGGGACATCTCACGAAGCCAGCCACTGGCTTTGTCCCTGGTGATAATATCTTCCACGATGCTCATGCTGGCAGGCATGAAAATGTAGTAGATAACTTCCCCTTTTTCAGAAAGGCCTTTCTGAATAACTTCTATTTTCCAGTTCGCATGGCGAAATATTGCATACATGCCGCGACTTGCCACAGCGTACATCCCCCGATAGTTTCTCTTCATGCAATAAAAAATCATTGCAAGGAATAACACTTTACTGGCGGGCAAGCCATGCAGGCCTGCAGAGTCACGTCTATCTTTATCTAAAAACAGCCGGCTAATCTCACAACAGGGGATATCTGTGGGGAGACCACTTATACCCTCGAAATATTCATGAAAAATTTCGCTCATCATCGTCGGCTGCGTCGAATCTATAAACCGTGCACCACATAGCAACTTCCCGTTATGCATGCCCAGCAGGTAAGTCGTATTTTCGTTGTCAAATTGATCCTTTTCCATGCCGTCAATGCATTCGACTTTCCAGTCGAGCCTCTCACGAAATGTTTTTCTTCTGAGCCGGTAGAGTTCGGTTGATAATTCCGGCGGAAATGCATCGTAATCATGCAAAAAAAACTCAATAGCAGAATTCATTCATTCATTCCTGATAATCACACATGGGAACCATTACCCCTGTCTTTTAAGACAGCTTTTATTACACCTGCGCAGACCCTATACTTAAAAAAGTACCTGACCACCTGGCACTCACCATGCTTAGCGGTCAGGAGGTCAAAGACCAAGTCAACACCAGGGAAAACCCACCCGCGATTATCTGATATTTCAGGTACCGGGTACAGAGTGCAATAAGTGCTCAAACGATAATTATATTAAAATACGAAAAACATCAATTAACTATAGTTTAATTATTGCCCTTTATAATTTTAAGGGGCAAGCATTCCTGTTGCATTGACTAAAGCAACTATTATCTAATCTGTGATACAGGTTAACCGGGGGTTTCCCCGCCTGACACTAATCAGTTGCTGAAGACATCGCCGCCAAACTGTTCAGCCGTTATACGAAACCCCTCACTATTATCTTACAGATACCGCCAGCAGCGAGTAACCGGCCGACGTTTTTGATGTTAAGCGTTCCGTAGGTTTCTGGCTTGCTGTCTCCCGCCTCCCACGCTGAGCTGCCTTAATGAAGTTGGCGCAGGTTTTCCGTCAGAGCGTCGGTGATCGCGCTTACTCACTGCAGGATTAAATGCACCGATAGTGTTTTCGCTCCACCGAATCTGAAGGCATTTTCATCGCCGCAAATTAACTTACCGTTGTCGTTAATGTAAAACAGCCCGGCGGACAGAACAGACACATCATTCAGGCATACCACATCACCACACTCTATCAAGGCTTTTAGTTGTTCCTTTGACCGCTCTCCGTGTCTGGATAGCGTTCCGGCAAGGGGATAGCTGGATTGTGGTTTGATATTGACGTTATAGCGCTGGTGATGTCAGCGATCATCAAACTGGTAGTCCTGTCCGGCGTGGCGCCATGCAGCAAAAGGACTGATGATACGTTCAAACGATTCCGGCGAAAGATTATTCCCCGACAGGCAAATAAGACGGTTTTCTGGCAGGCTCAATCCCATATAAGCATCCCTGTGTTGTCTCTTTCATTTCCAGAGGGATAATCGGACTGCAGGAAAGTGAATTAAACAATCAGGCAACGAAAATCCGATGTCCCGGTGGTGGATACACCAGAAAACGGTGAGCAGGTTACAATGCAACTCAATCAATTGCGCATGCAAGTATTTTTGGGCAAGAAAACCTAAGAGTTAGCCGTACATATCATAATAATTTAATGCACAATGTGAGCGAATTTACATCATTCAATTTATAAACAATTTTTTAACTTCTGCCAGAATTAACTCACACCTTATAAAAATCATTTCTTAATGTTACTTTTCCTCTCAATCGCTCTGACTATAATCTGATAACCAATGAGTGTTACCATTGTACATATCACTAATAGCGCAATCCCCACGAAACCCTCAATATCGCGTTGATTAAATAGCTTTGCTAACTCTGTCCAAAACTGCTGCTCTCCTTGTGTCGATGGATCTGACGGTCTTACCAGAAGGAACGTCATTACAAACAAAGATACTGCGATAAGGATTCTAAACTCCGCTGGGACACGTTTTGCTTCCATTTAAAACCACCTCAATTGTGCCAAAAGACATTAGTCCATTACGTAATTTCACTTGTGAAGTAGAGAGTAATGCTTGCCGAATAGCGATGAAATCAGTTCTGTGTTGCAAAGTGATACAACCTAAAGATACACCAAGAGGCCCGCGAGGATGTAGTCTGAAATTCCCTCGCTCTACATTATTAACCCACATATGGTCATCTATCCTTCCATCATCACGATACAAAGCAAACCATTCATACTTGATAACTGGCGTTGAAGTAGGCCATGAGTAGAAATCATGCAAGTCAGTTCGGATTATACCTTTCCAGCCACCGGTTGGGCGCTTAACGATGTGATATAAACCATCAGGTATTGGCCCGTTGTCTGGAACTGCAATGCATCCTGCACGATTGCGATATTCCCTGTTACCAGAGTACGCCATAAACGTCCCTATCCCATACATGAGTAAAGGTGAGTAATCTGCATCATTGACAGTGAAAATTCCTTTTAATGCCATGTCTGGCTCCTTCTACTTTTATCACTAAATAGATGCTTCAACTTGAATGTCAAATCTCATTACCTTTAAAGCGTTATGATTGGTATTTTTTCCTCTATGACCTCTCTGTCAGAGGTGCCAGACAATAATTTACATGTAATCCCAAAATACCTTTTGATTAGTCGCCTGGATATCGCCAGACACTTCACTTTTCTTAAATGAAGGGATAGTCTTAAACCTCACTCAACATCGGTCGTTTTGTAAGCTGTGTGCAATGGTAGCGCTAATAGGGACATTATGCTTCATCACTATCAGGCAAAATCAGTGGATGATATCTACCTTGGTGACTTTCCCGACATCATCCACCCGGATATGGCAGCGCGTTACCTTGAGGAGACCGCTCGGCCAAATAGAATCATCCGGGAGTGGGATTTACCGGGCAATTATGGTCTTTTTGTCAGCCGATATCGTCAGTTCCACTTTCAGCAGCCCTGGATGGCATACCGGGACGTGCTGGATGACATTCGATCCGGGAAGGTTGTTTTACTGGGAAATGACGCAATTGGTCATGTCATTACGGGGGTGCAAACATCCTCTGGCAACCTCCGAAATGACCTGCCTTTGTTTCTCCACTCCCGGCTTAGCTACCTCATCACACATCAACTAAAACGTCCGGTGTACTGCGTTCTTCCATCAGCACCCATTCAACATGCTCAGGCTGCAAAAACCATCAACAGTAAAGCAGCGGGTCGGCTTCTGGCCGCTGGGGGTGTTTACAACGGCAATATTGAGGGATTCAGGAAGACCGCAGAGCAACTCGGCGGGGATGCACCAGCGGGTTACGAACAGGTCATGGATAATAAGGGGTTACTTATCACCGGTGCATCTGTTGCTGCCGGGCTAACAATGGGAAGAATGCGATTTCCTGAGATAGAAGCACTTGAGCACTTTGGTGCCCGAGGGGCCGCCTCAGGAAGAGAGTTTGACCCGGAACTAGCCGGAGGGCCGATTGAAAATCTGACAACCGATGGCGTTAATATAACCCATGAAGGGATAGCAACCGTTGAAAAACATATATCTCGATTCGATCACGACCCTGCAAATGACGTAATGATAGGCAGGCTGAAAAGCATCGTAAAAGGAGAGATGTTCCCTGAGAAGGTGGATTTAAACTACTACACTCATGAATGTCGGGAATATCAGCGTTACTGTAACCTGGGATGGGAAACGGGTGAACCGGACGGTGTTGCAGGTTATGATATGTGGAATAATACCCATACGGCAACGCTGGAAGATTTTAAACTCAAAGACGGTGATTTATTCCACCCGGATGCACTGAAATGAAGATGACTAATACTGAACTTAATGTCTTAAAAGTTATGGCAGAAAAAGACATAGACTGGACATGGATGATACTGGACCGCACCCTTGCTACAAGGGGTATTCCCGGATTTAGCAATGTTGCGACGATAGTAACCAACCTGATGAACGATGGAATGGTAGATACTGTTTATAACGAAAACTCATCAAAGCCAAGGTATCGCGTATCTGAGCGAGGACACCAGTTATTGGGACAAATCGGCAAGGCTATAAATCCATCCGATATCCCATGATTTGTGGCTAATTATCATGGGTATGAGACACTCAGACTTTGCTATACGGGCCTTCACATAGCCAGGGCTATGATGAATATTTTTCCGGGCCATGTGCAGTTAAAACCTTATCGAAACGGGATGGACCCCAAGATCTGCCTGCATCCATTACCTGATGGGGATTGAGGCAGGTTGATTCAGGCTTTGGAAGCATAGATCCCAGACACAAAAAAAGCCGCTCTTAAGTGACTTTAATTTACATACTTGATGGAAGGCCGGAATCGAATTTCACACCTAAAAGACTGATACCAATGTTGTTTAAAATCAGGAATAAATGGTTATACCCGCACTTGTACCCACAAGTTAAAATCCGTACAAAAAACAGACAACATTAGTGGGTGTAAAGCCATATCAGTAGAACACTAATATGGCTATCAAAGCAAGATTCAGGCAGGCAGGAACGTTTTCTTCAGAGATATCAATTCCCATCCACTCAGAACAAAGTCAGATTTGGCTGCGAAATAAACGCTAACCCTTGCTTTGCTATGCTAGTTCCCATGGCAAATCTCTGCGTCTATTTACTGGTTTTAGAGTACCTTCGTTTCTCAATTGTTGAGCGGCCCAACGAATGTCATATTGCCACGTATACAACATATCGCCAGAATCCCTAAGCTCAGCCTCGTAGCTGTCCCATACGTACTTTGAAACTTCACGTGGCCAAGCACTACCACCACGTTCCTGAAGGCACTCAATGATCCATTGTTTCATGCTTTCTCTGGTTACAATCATTTCTCCTAACCTTCACTTGTTGATCGATACATCGCAAAACTTGCATTGACAGCTTCTGGTATGAGGCGGACAGCCTTATGCTGCCATACAGTCCGCTTCGTATAAAAATCTTAACTGGCGTTATACCACATAACACCAGTTCGAAAATTAGAATTATATTTTCAATATAAAATTACTTATGTTTTGAATTTTTTGAATTAAATAAATTAGTGTATTTATTAGTGCTAATCTTCTTAAGATTACTGTAAAAATCAGCGAGTTCCTGCTCACCGGAATTATTTAGTCTTATGAGATTTTCTTTACTGGTTACTATGTCTATCATTTTGTTAAATCGCTCTCTCATCCAAGAATATTTAACTCTTATATCGGCTTTGCTATGATGACTAGATCCCATTAAACCTTTTCTAATAACATCTGCTAGATTTTCAATGTAATCAGGAAAATCATACTCAGGGTCATCTAGTTCATTTTGGGCTTTGAAGAAATAATCAATATAAAACATCCCATCAGAATCTTGTTCAAGCAAAGACTGCACGTATTCTTTCTCTTCAGTAAAGTCATGATCTTGATTTCTATTCTGAGCCCCGGCTTCGATAACTGAATGATCTAGTATAACCCTTGGATACATTGCCGCTTTTGACTCTAGCGTGTAAGCCTCTACTAATGCAGGACCAAATAAATAATCATCTGTATGAATAAATTTCCCTATTGAAATCGCTCCTCTACATAGAATTTTTCTAGATATTAGTCTCATAATCAACATCTTAATTTCAAGTAGAGTAGAAAAGACCCCTCCTGGCTGTTCGATGGCAAAAGAAACAACTAAACAGTCCGAAAATATTGATATTTTTTGTTTCAGCAATCTTAACATCTAAGTATTGAGACACAGAACCTAAGTCCTAAATTTCTCCAATTGCATTATATGCCGATATTACCGAATCAATTTTTCTTCTTTATCATTTCCATTTTTATCAAGAGTGTCATTAAGTAATGACTTAAAACCCAGAATGTCAATAAATGCTACAATACGTTGTTCATATTTTATAATCTGTCCAAAAAATTGAATATTACAAGATATTTTTTCATCAATAATCTAGTTATAAAATAAACAATATTTTCTTATGTGAGCTACTAGACATTGATGACACCTCATTAATAAACATATATATACCAGCGTACATCAAAGTCCGCAATTGGCACTAAACGGTCCTTCACAATAGCCACTATTACCCGAAAAAAATCATCTAGACAATAATGAGAGCGCTGGGTTAGCATTTCAGGCTGAAGTACTTTCGCTTCGCCCATCTTCGTAGGGAATCGAACATGATCGATGAACTTCAAGCCAGCAAATCTTGCTATTTCTATCGCCAAAAATCTTCAATCACGACAGCTGCGATCACGGCATTGTTCCGGGCTATTAGAAAGGCGCAAACTTCCCCTTCCAACAATCTTTTCTCTTTTATTCGGCAGCCCCACGGGGCGTCAATTTGGTCTGCTTTATGCTTTCAGTTTGACAAGGCACCGGCTTTTCTGCCTGGCACTCAAAGTGTGATCGACCGGGTAACCGGATATTTTCTGATCGTCGAGCATCGCGATTATATTGCCATTTTCAAATCCCAGATCGATATCCCTGCTTATTTCTCCAGGCGGCACTTGCAGCGTATAAGCGCCCAAGATATCGACCGGGGACTGACAAGTAAAGACTCGGTATTTGCCCGTGTCCGACTGAGGCATATGAATCTATCCCGCTTTGCATTGCGCAGCAAGACGCTCGAAGGCGAGAACCTCCAGAACAATGTAGGTATGGCGTCCTCGGCTCGATTTGCCCCGCAGGGTTACAGCTTTACTGAAGAGGACGAACACTTTTCAACGACACCGCGAACCGGGCGGATCTCGCTTCGCGCGGATCGCTCGGGCTATTTGGATTTAGTTGATTATGCCTGCCAAATCATTGATCGTTTACACCCTCGTCCTGGAAGACCATCCTCTTCCCCTTTCCTGGCAGCATTCGCGCGGCCGATGGAGCTATCAGATCTGACGGCCAGCCCTACCCAATTTGCTGTTGATACCGCTATTCTCAGACAGGCCATCTTTGATGACAAAATCATCCGCTTGGTCAAACCTGACGGTGGGGGCTATCGTGAGCTGCCAAAGGCTGAAGTCGATTTGATACTCATGGAGCTAACAGATATCTTGTACGTCGCTAAAAACGATACAGGCAAACACATGGTTTCCCAGCAGGGAACAGGTGTAGAGGTAGGTGAGATCGCGATCAATAAAACGCGTATAGCTTTGAAACGCCTTACACTGCCTTTGCTCGTCGATGTATACGTAGAGGATACTCAATTTGCACTTGGTGCAGACGATAACTGCACCCCGCTTAGGCAGTTTATCGACAAACAGGACACGTTTATCGTCTTATTTGACCAGCCGAAATTTGCCTATCTAGACGGCAGCCTTTACCAAGACGACTCATTGGTCAACGGTGGCACACAGTTCTTGGGCTATCTTTTCGGTAATGCAGAGTTAGCAACTGTCACAGATGAAAAAGGTACCTTTACTGCAGCCCATCGTACGTTCGATCCAGACTCTACATTTGGTGCTGTACTGTCGACGATCGCCCACGAAGACGATGTCATAGTCTGCGATGATCTTGGTGATGAATGGGCGGATTTCGTTGGGTTTAGAACGGATCCTGCTTCACCAAGAGTCACCTTCTATCATGCAAAGCACGGTGAGCTGACTCTTGGTGCTGGAGCATTTCATGTATCAGTAAGCCAAGCTATCAAGAACCTAGGCAACCTCACATTGCCCGCCCCAGCCATGGGTAAAAAATTTGCACGTTGGGAGCGATTTTACACCAACAACAAAGTAAGGACTGGCATTCATCGGACATGCCGTGGCACAGCTGCTGAGTCAAAGGCCGCTGTGGAGTTTTGCAGGAATGCGCCTCACACCTCCAAACGGGTGGCCATCGTGACTTCATCACTGAGCAAGGCCGCTGTTGAGCAAATATTCAAGGACATTGAAGCGGGCCATACTGCCAATCCATATTTCGTCCAGCTATATTGGTTGCTATCATCCTTTTTCGCTGCCTGTACTGAAGTAGGAGCATTCGGGTGCGTAATATGCCAGGAATAATTCAGTGGGATTAAAAGAACTGAAGTGGTCAACTAAAACTGCCCACCGCGTTAGAGTTTTTCCAGTATCGGTTTTCCGTTTCGTTTGGTGGTAACCACCATTATATCCGTGCGGCCTGAGTGCGTTGTAATATTCAACGATATAGTCCGTTATTGCGTGAGCTGCTTCGCTGAAGCTTACGTAACCTGTCACTGGCATCCACTCACTCTTCAGGCTCCTGAAGAAGCGCTCCATTGGGCTGTTATCCCAGCAGTTTCCGCGCCGGCTCATACTCTGCCTGATCCGGTATCGCCACAGTAACTACCGGAACTGCCTGCTCATATAGTGACTGCCCTGATCGCTGTAGAACATCACCCCGACGAGTTTGCCACGAGTTTCCCATGCCATTTCCAGCGCTTTCATGGTGAGTCTGCTGTCCGGCGAGAACGACATTGCCCAGCCCACTGGCTTTCTTGCGAACAGGTCGAGAACAATGGCGAGGTACGCCCAGCGTTACCTGTCCAGATATAGGTCACATCACCGCACCACACCTGGTTGGGCTCCGTTACGGTAAACTGTCGCTCAAGATGATTTGGGATAGCAACGTGCTCATGACCGCCTCGCTTATACCGGTGAGTGAGTCTGCCAGCAAGCCAGCGCCCCATCTGGTAGCCTCTCTGAGTTGCCATTGTGGCAATGCTTCTTGCTCCGGCCGAATCATAGCTGATGCCATGCAGCTCAAGTACCTGACTGCGTAATACAGCCCGTCTGCCGTCTGGCGTTTCAGGACGGTTTTTCCAGTATTTGTAGCTGCTGCGATAAACCCCGAACACATGGCAGAGAGTGACCACAGGATAACGCGCCCTGAGTTTCCCGATTATCGAGAACTGTTCAGGGAGTCTGACATCAAGAGCGCGGTAGCATTTTTTAATATTTCGTTTCCATTTCAATACGTTGTGGCTTTTTCTTCAGCTCACGTATTTCGATTTGTTCCGGTATTATCGGAGAGGATTTTGATGTTTTGCCCTGACGCTCTTCACGCAGTTGCTTGATCCATTTTGTCATCGTGGAAAGACCGACATCCATAGCCTTAGCGGCATCAGAGACGGTGTAGTTTTGGTCGACAACCAGCTGAGCGGATTCGCGTTTAAATTCAGGACTAAAATTTCTTCTTTTCATTGGAGCACCTGTGTAGTTCTGAGGTGAGCATATCACCTCTGTTCAGGTGGCCAAATTCAGTAAGCCACTTCACGCCTTAAAATGGCATGCCCTGCACTAATTCTCATACTACCCATGCTCCGCTGATAGCAAAATCACTTCTGCATGATAAAGAAATACAAGAAGTACGGCTGAAGGTGAATGTGCCTAAAATCCATTCGAGAGCACAAAATCATTTTTATGAAAAATATGTACTGTACATTGATAATCTTACTTATGGCGCTTGGCTACAATAGCATGCTTGGTAATATAGATTATAAAACACCAGACTAGCTGCCTGGTAATGAATGTAATAGCAGAGGAAATATCACGATGGATCTTGTAGATAGTGTCGAAGCAGGCAAGCTGACGATCAGTGAATTGATTGATGCCCTGGCGAAAGATAAAAATTACTCAGCTTCCAAGTGGGATCAGCGATACCGTGAATTTACGACCTTGCTACAACAAACCTCAACTTTTGCTGAGCCTGAAACGGATGATTTAGTTAAGAGGCTCTGGTATGAACGTGATAACGGTATTGCAAGTATTCGTCAGGGCGTTCCATCATTAGCAGAATATCAGCAAAGCCTCCCATTGCTTAGAGAACTCACTGAACGTGTTCGTCAGCAACCGAATGAAGCTACCTACCAATATGTAGGCAGTGCGCTGCAGCAGGCCAAAGAGACCGGAGAGCTTAAGCGCATGTATTGGAGTTTAAGAAATCGTGTCTTTGCCGCGTTCTCCCCAGAAAACTACACCAGTACTGTGGATGAGAATGCTTTCAATAAAGCAGCAGAATTCCTAAATCAACACTTCCATCTCGGTTTGGTACTGACCGGAAATTGGTTACAGAAAAACCATGAATTGAAGCAAGTCATACACGCCCAATCTCCTAACACAGATCCTTATTACGTGAATATGGCCATCTGGCATCTCTATGAATTGCTCCGTGAACGCGATAATGAACAAAAGCAGGAGAAAGTAGCTAGCACAACATCCTCAACCTGCAGTGAGCCCATCGAGAACAAGACCATTCCACATTCACCAACTAACGTGATCTTCTTTGGGCCCCCAGGCACAGGCAAGACCTTCACGTTGCAGCAAAAAATGAAAGAGTACACTTCTCATGCTGTTCCTGCTGATCGTGATGCCTGGCTGGATTCTCGCCTTGAATCGTTGAACTGGATGCAGGTTATAACGCTGGTGCTGCTCGATCTTGGGAAACGAGCCAAAGTTCGCCAAATGACTGAACACGAGTGGTTCCAACGCAAAGCGCTGCTAAATGGCCGTAGTAGCAACTTTTCTCAAACTGCCTGGGCGACGTTACAATCCTTCACCATTCCAGGATCAACTACTGTTGCGTACAAAGGTCGTCGTGAACCTGCGATCTTCGACAAAACTGCCGATAGTGAATGGTTTTTGGTCGAATCCCAGTTAGAGCAAGTGGATGAGCTACTTACTCTTTACGCAGAATTAAAACAAGGCCCTAAATCTGCCGAAGCCATCCAGCGTTTTGCGGTGGTTACGTTCCACCAATCTTACGGCTATGAAGAATTTATTGAAGGTATCCGCGCTCGCTCTGACGAGAGTGGCAATATATCTTATCCCATTGAGCCGGGTATCTTTATGCGCCTTTGCCAACGTGCTAATGCCGATCCAGCACATCGCTACGCCATTTTCATTGATGAGATCAATCGCGGAAACATATCCAAAATCTTTGGTGAACTAATCTCACTGATTGAAGTAGACAAGCGTGCGGGTATGTCCAATGCAATGAGCCTGCAACTGTCTTATAGCGGTGATCACTTTAGCGTACCCGCCAATGTCGACATCATCGGAGCCATGAATACAGCGGACCGTTCTTTAGCTCTGATGGACACGGCTTTGCGCCGTCGCTTTGACTTTGTCGAAATGATTCCTGATCTCTCTTTACTGAGTGGAGCTAAGGTGAAAGGCATAGAGCTTGAGTCGTTGTTAGAAAAACTCAACAGCCGCATCGAAGCACTTTACGATCGCGAACATACACTGGGGCATGCGTTCTTTATGCCGGTAAAAAATGCACTCGATGCCGGTGATGAAGAAGCTGCGTTTAAACAATTGAAGATCGCATTCCAGAAAAAGATCATTCCGCTTTTACAGGAATACTTTTTCGATGACTGGAACAAGATCAGGTTGGTGCTGGCAGACAACCAAAAGCAAGACGACAGCCTGCAATTCGTAATTGAGAAAACCGACGATCTCGATACGCTTTTTGGTAACAACCATGGTTTACGACGCCATGATCAGCAATCGACAGCTTACGAGCTCGAAGCATTTGATCAAGAGGTCTGGAATATGCCACAGGCTTATCGTTCAATTTATCAGCCACAGCAGACCACTCCTGATGAGCAGGCCGTAAACCATGGGTGAAGTTATCTCAGTTTTTGAATATGACCTGCTGGGGAGTGGAAAAGCGGCTTCAGTTGGCGCAAAGCTGGTGCCTCAACAGGTCTTTGATTATTTAGAAACACTTAGCCTAACAAGTGATCAAGGAAGCCAGTTTCTCAAACTCACTTCTCGTTCAGGTTTCAAATTGCTGCAGGTGCAAAACTACGCGGGGATGCTTTCTACGCCTCACGGTATCCAGCTTGAGATACTGCCCAAGATTGGTAAAAACCTCACGGCTGCGAGTGCGCGAGAAGCATTCATTACGATGCTAAGTCACCTGCCTGGGTTTCGACATATTCAAACCCAGCAGGCCACTCTTCAGGCACAACGCATGCCTTTGCTCGAGATTTTTATCAGCCAGTTTTTGCATAGCGTCAGTCAATTGCTTAAACAAGGTTTACGCTCCGACTATGTAAGCGAGCAAGGTAATCTGGCTTTTATGAAGGGCAAGCTGATGCTTTCTGCACAGCTGCGGCATAACGCGGTGAATCGTCATAAGTTTTGTGTCGATTATGATGACTATATGCCTGATTTTGCAGCCAATCGGCTCTTACACTCCGCACTGGATAAGTTACTTAGTCTGCAGCTATCATCAGAGAATCAACGCTGGCTTTACGAACTGCGCTTCGCGTTTGATGGTATTCCACTTAGCCGGGATATTGAGAGTGATATAAGCAGCTTACGCCTGGATCGTGGTATGGCTCATTACAACGAGTCAATGGCTTGGGCGCAATTGCTCCTGAGAGGAATGAGCCCGAGTGCCTTGCAGGGAAATACCAAAGCAATATCACTCTTGTTCCCAATGGAAGCGGTATTTGAGTCATTTGTTGCACAAACCCTCCCCTACGAGCTTCCTCCTCACCTTAAAGCTCAGCCACAGGTTTCCACTTATTCCCTTGTTAGGCATGGACTTCACGATTGCTTTAAGCTTCGCCCAGACTTGTTGATTCAATCACGCCAGCCGGTTAAAACCCAAATGGTGATGGATACGAAATGGAAGCTGGTGAATAACAGCCAGCAAAAACAATCACTGTATGGACTAGCACAATCTGACTTCTATCAAATGTTTGCCTACGGCCAAAAATATCTTGATGGGACTGGTGAAATGTATCTGATCTATCCTGCACATGATGACTTTAACCAACCGATACCGCAGCACTTTGCTTTCTCTGACACATTAAGATTGTGGGTTGTGCCATACCGGATTTCAGCAAAGCGTGGGGAGAGGATGGTGTGGCCGAGTGACGTGTCCTGTACAATGAGACCCAACCTAAATCGGATGGCTGCTTCAGTATCCTATAGTGGAGGCATGAGATGACCCATGAATACCAGCGGCAAAGCCTGGAACGACTAATTACTCAGCAAACAGCAGCGCCCAGAAGCGCTGCCGTTGTATTTAATGAGAACCACACTCTCTGGCAAACACTTGACTTTAGCCAGACTCAAGTTTCGCTATGGCTTGCCTCATTGCCTCAAAGTAATCATCTAAAAGAGTTCACAGCGGCAACATACCAGGTTACATCTGATGTTGCCGCACATTTAGTATCATTGTTACAACAAGCTGGTGGCCGCATGCCCCTGGCACAAGTACTGAAAAAGCTCCCTGCTGGTATTACGACCAGTGAACAGCAGATACGCAAACTGGCGCAGAAACACGCGCAGATAGAGATTAAAGGCCCATTGCTGGTATTGATAAATTAGCCGGCACTTGTAGTGACCATTGGCTGTATTAAAGGATTTTAGAAAACATCATGGCAAAAGAAGCAAAAGCAAAAAAACAAGACCCGCAACAGCAGCTCTCCATGCTATTTGACGAATTAGTGAGCCAGCACACTGAGTTTACTCAACCATTGGTTGAACTACCCGAGCTTGAGTTTGCCAAAGCAGGGCTCATTCAGGGCCTGGTCGAAGGTAACTTAACGCCACCTGTCATGCTGGTTGCGCTGACAGAAGGCCATTGGGAATACGCCGCTGACACCGCAAAATTTGATGAGTTAGCCTATCAGTTCTTAAGTGATATTGAAGGCGACTGGCCGGTATTTGCTGTAGTGGACGATGGCATTAACCAACGCATTTTAGCCTTGTTTGGTGCAGATGGATCCGACGGCACCCATGGTGTCGATACCCTGCCAAGTCTGGAAGAATTGCGTAGTTTTGACCGCATGGAACGCGACCAAACCTTCCGCTGGTCGATGCGTGTCTATACCCGCTTAATGCAGCGTTTTGATGCGTTTCATGAAAATGTTTATCGCGTTACCAAAGACAAGGTAAACGACAAGAACGACATCATCGAAGAAGTAGCCAAACTACTGTTTTTAGAGAGCTTCCGAGTCCATCACGATGAAGATCTTACCTTTAAAGACGATGCGGGTAATACCCTGCGTTTTCGTGACGTCTATGATTGGAAATATGTGGCCAAATACGGCGATAAAGCCGTTGAGCAAATTAAAGCCGCCTTTGAGGAATTTAAAAGCCACGAAGACTATGTTGTGATCTCAGATGATGGCTCACGTAATGCCATCTTTGGTAAAGAGACTCACTTGCGCCTGTCGGTGGCGAAAAACTATCTAGACTTGCTTGAAGCCATCCAAAACTTAGGACCGGTAAAAACCAACGATGGCAAAACTGTTAAAGAACACGGTACCTTAGGTGATGTGTCGGGGGATTTACTTGGCAGGGTATTTGATGTCTTCCTGCGTGCCAACTTTGAATCCAAAGGTGGCCTTGGCGTTTATTTAACACCTAACCCAGTAAAACAGGCCATGCTAGAAATTGCTATGCACGACATCGACGATGACGATGAAATGCGATCGCACTTAGCAAATGGCGATTTTCGTTTCTGCGACCCAACCTGTGGCTCCTTTGGTTTTGGCTCGGTGGCGTTAAGCCAGATTGATAAATGGATCGATTTTAAGCTGGTGCTGGCCGACGATAAAAAAGAATCACTGAAACAAAAATTACGCAATTATGCCTTTACCGGTGCCGATGCTGCACCGCGTATGGTGATGCTGGCTCGCGTTAATATGGCATTACAAGGCGCCCCTAAAGCGCAGATTTTTTATACCGACAACTCACTCACCACCAAAGCACTGCAACCCAATAGCTTTGACCTTATTTGTACCAACCCACCGTTCGGTACACCTAAATTTGATAAAGGCAAAAATGGTCAAAACTCAAAAGCCAATTACGAAGCCAATATGGAGCAAGTACTCGGTGGTTTTCGTCCAACCCAAAAAGTCGTTGATAGCTACAACGCCTGGTACGACCACGTAAAAATGAAGTGGCAGGATATCGGTGATTTAGAGCTGGATGACAACGGCGAGCCTAAATGGGCGGGCTATCGTACCGATTTACGCAAAACGGGTGGTACAGATAAAAAACCGTTTTACAGCTTGCAGCCTACAACCGCAGGGCTCGCGCTGGGCAGCAAACCCGATAGCAAGGGCAACTGGCAACCGGTAGGTGCCACCATTGATCCAGCCGTACTGTTTATCGACCGCTGCCTGCAACTGCTTAAACCTGGTGGCCGTCTGTTAATAGTGCTGCCCGATGGTATTTTATGTAACTCCGGCGACCGTTATGTCCGCGAGTACATCATGGGGAAAAAAGACGAAAAAACCGGCGAGTTTGTTGGCGGTAAAGCCATTGTAAAAGCAGTAATTTCATTGCCGAGCGACTGCTTTAAACTCTCCGGCACGGGGGCCAAGACCTCGATTTTGTATTTGCAAAAACGCCATGCCAACCCCAACCAGCCAGAGCAATTTTTGCCCGAGCCACAAACCGACGTGTTTATGGCAGTGGCTGAAACGCTAGGGTATGTGGTGAAAAACAATATAGAAGATTATAACGCAGGGGTCGCAAACGATCTGGATAAGATTGTCTCGGCTTATAAGCGGGGTGAGTAATTTATGACTACCTCCCTGTTTAACCGTATAAAACCTGATCAAATCGCAGACCGACTTGATGGTGAATACTATGCAAAAGAATTATTGGAAAACGAATCTAAGCTTAACCTTTTCATTCAAGTCACTCTCGAGAATTGCGTTACAAATATTCGCAATGCTATTTCGGACCTAACCTCAAATGGTAGTTTTGAATTTCTGAGAGGTATTCAGTTTAACCATACAAGTGGAATACCTTATGTACGAACTCAAAACTTGATGGACGGTTATATAGATTTTTCGGATGGTATTTACGTCGATCTTAAATGCAAAGATATGGTTGCAAAGTCACTGTGTGAAACTGGCGATTTGATTGTGTGTCGAAAAGGTAAAGTTGGTGCTGCAAGCGCAGTATCAGCGGATATACATGGTGCTGCAATCAGTGAAAATGTAACACGATTTCGCTTAGATAAGTCTTATGATGCAGATTTTCTCGCTACATTCTTAAATTCTAATCATGGAAGAATGAGATTTTTAAGAGAAGCAACTGGTGTTATTCAAAAATGGATAAACAATGAAAAGCTACGACAGATTAGAGTCATAAGAATAGATTCAAGTGCAGAAAAATACATCGGGGATAAAGTTCGCCAAGCCGAGAAATTGCGCGCTTGGGCGAAGCGGCTAGAAGTAAGATTAGCATTGCTCGAAAATAAAATACCTATCTCAAAGCATGTTGTCAGAGAAGCCAAACACTCAAAGGCTACCCTATCGTACCTAACAGAAAATAGATTAGATGCTCGTTACTATGCTAACAAACACCTCGATCTTTATGCTCAATTCACCGACGACTTTGAAAGCCTTGGTACTATTTTCTCGAAATTTAAATATGGAGCGTCTATTGCTGCAAATTACGTAAACACTGATGGATTGCCTTTCATTCGAGGCAATGCTTTGTCACCTAACAGAATTAACAAAGACGACATAGTTTATCTAAATAGATCGCTAGAAGATGAGGGCAATAATTACTGCATCGAAGAGGATGATATATTAATAACCCGAAGTGGTACTGTCGGAGTAGCAGCTCACGTGACTTCAGAGTATGCGAAATATTGGTATGGTTCTTTCATTATAAAATGCACACTCTCAAATAAGTTATATTTACCAGCCTATGTGAGTTGGTACTTGAATTCATGGGTAGGTCAACAACAATTTCGAAGGCTAGAAAATGGTGCTGTGCAGTTGAATATAAACATTGAAGAGTTGAGTTCAATTGCTATTTGGAAAGCATCACAGGAGTTTCAGAACGAGATACAGCAACTACTGTTCGAGCAGATAAGTGCTGTAAATCTGTCTAAATTACTAGCAAACACAGCTAAAACCCTGGTCGAAGCCCTGATCGAAGGCCAACTGACCGAGCAACAATTAATCCAGGCCCAACAAGCCCTGGAAGATGGCGACAACAGCTTAGATCAGGCGATTTTAAGTAAACTAAGTGCTGAGGGTTATGCCATAGAAGGCGCCACACCGCTATTTAGCGATGTGGATGAGTTGTACAGTTTGCTGGAAGAGGCGGCGCAAGCGGAGGCTGAAGAGTAAAGATGGAGACAAGGGGTATGGACAGCAGTACAACCAGGCAAAATAACAACACGTTGAATAGCGAAGCGGCACTTAACCTCTGCCTGCAGTTTTGGCAACAAGGTGGTTTGATCGCCAACAAAGCAGCGTTGTTATTGGCGGCTGCGCCTGCCCTTAGGTCACTGTTACAACCAATAATACAGCCGAAAAAGAACGACGCTGAAACTGATACCGTTAGCGCCTATAGCCTCACTGCGCCATTGCTTGAAGCCTTTAACGATTTAAGCCAGCCAGGTGAATGGCAATTAGCGTTGTTGGGCTTAACCCCAGATGTTCGCCAGCATTGGATACATTTAGCCGCCGCTCGCTGCCAGGAAGCAGGCGCGATGAGTGACCCAATGGTATTGGTTAAACTCATTCAGCAACTGGGCAATGCCAGCGAATGGGTCTTAGCCCAGTTGGAAAACTCAGACTTCTCACCACAAATCATTGCCAGCCCTCTGGCACAAACCGAACGCGATTTGCTCGGTCATAGCCTAAACGACAACGCTGCCATTCCCGCTCTATGCCGTATTTTGCGCACCAGCCATACCTTGTTTACCGTGAGCGAACAAAATGAACCACCGGCACCTATACAGGCGGTGGATGTCACTGCAAAACAACTGACAAATAACTGGTGTAGTGGGCGGTTGTTAGCACTCCCTCATACCTTGCTTGATGAACATGACCTTAAACCCAATGCCGATTGGTTATTGGTGTCCCGCTCGGGTCATGACAACGTGCCGTTTACCGCGCTATTCGCCCAACAACCCTGGTTATTTTTACTCAGTCTCATTATCTTTGTGCAAGATGCCTGGGCTGCCGAGCAGCGTGGCGGCTTGTTGCTCACTTTACCTGTCGGGCAAAATGCCTTTGCACCCGGTCAAATAAATGTGGCGGTACAAGGTATTGAGGGTGATGAGGTGAGCCTGGGCAGTTTGGCTGAGTTTCTTGTGCTTCTGCTCGGTGAGCTCAATATCACCCTCTACCCGGCACTCGATGCGAACACGGAAAGCATCAACCGCCTAAACCGCGTCCTGAGCTCATTCATTGCCGAATTGCTGGCACAAAAAATCTGGCAATTTACCGAGGCGGGTCGTGGCGAGTCCGGCCAATATCGAATTCACACAAGCTTCAGCGATGCCTGTTATAGTCTGCCGTTAGCACCGCTATTTGGCTACAAAAGCCAAACTTTACAACGGGCCATTAAGCAACTGGCGCAAAACTGCTATGCCAATAAAAAACGCGCCGCCAATAGAATAAACCTTCAAGGATCGTCGTTATGAGTTTTGAATTAAACGAACAGATGGTTGATAGCCTGGCAAAACAACATCGCTGGGCGGCGACGGGCGTATCAGATTACCCTCCTCGCGACCCGTTAGTGGGCCAGAGCCGATTTTTCAAACGCTTTCAAACCTTTTTACATACAGTGGATCACGACGATGATCGCTTTGCCCATGTATTTGCCGTCGAGGCCGAATGGGGTCGGGGTAAATCACGTTTGGGCCATGAATTGGTCGCACAAATTAACGACTGTTCCAGAGGCTGGTTTGTCCGCGACGAACAAGGCCAACTGCATAATAAGCAGCTATTTAATCGCGATACGCAAGATAAATACCTGGCGCTCTATATTCGCTACTCGCAAGTGGCATCAGATTATCAAAACTCGGATAACTGGTTTGCTTTTGGTTTATATCAGGCGCTATTACCACTGGCCACCCAAACCTTTGATGGATCGATTCAAAGTGAAATTGCCAAACAAGCCTATGAACGCTTAATGCCATTTGGCTTTAAATCTGAACTGTTAGCAGATGCCTTACAGCTGAACGCCAACCACAGCGAAGAAGACCTCTATACTGACCAAACGCTGGTAGTCAGTTTGGTGCAAGCCGCCTATAAAGTATTAAAGAGCTTTGGCGTACAGTATATGTTGGTGGTGCTGGATGAGCTGGAAACCGTTGCAGAAGCCGCCACCTTTGGCCTGGAAGATGAACAAGATAAACGCCTCGATGGCCAGGCCATTCGCCTGATTGGTAAAGCAATTAAAGAGGAAGACCCTCGCCGTAAACTTCCATGGTTGCGCTATGTTGCGCTGTGTTCACCACTGCTTGGCCAGCAATTGCGCGAAATTCAATCGGTCGCACGCCGCTTTGAGTTAGTGGAACTTGAGCATAATGCCTTTGCCGATGTATCAGACTATGTGGCAAGCCTCTTAAAAGACGGCAAGCTGGGTTTTAATTACCCTGCTGGTTTAGTGGAAGCCGCTTACGCCATGAGTGGTGCCAACTTCGGTTGGTTTAACGTGGTCATGGCTAATGTGGATGCGGTGCTGAGTCAATACCAACAAGCAGGCCGCAGTATCAAGGATGTGGGCGATTTATTTGAAGCTGTACTGGCAGGTTCTGGCCGCGTGGCCAGGCATGTGCTGGATAAAGGTGCGATAGAGGGCATTCAAACCCGCGACCAGGCACTATTGACCGAATGCCGTACTTTGCTCTACGGCCAATTACCCGTGCGCTTAACTGAAGTGAGCCATGCCACTGAATTGCTGGCGCTGAAAAACGAAGATCTGGAACCCATAGCCGCTCATTACCGCAAACTGAGCATTGACCGCCTACAGTGCCGACAAGCCCTGGAGCAAGCCAAATTCCGCCGCGATAAAGATGAATGGTACTACCCTGCAGTAGATCAAGCGCTGAACTTAGATACTTTGCTGGATAACCTGCGTACTTTTTCGATTAAAGAACAAGCCGCAAGCGGCGATAAAGGCGCAGTATTGCTGCCTCTGTCAAAAGGTGAGTTTAAATACTTACTCAGCTTGCTGTATGACCACCCAGCAATTGAATTTGCTGCCGATGCCTTATGGCACAAGCTAGTGGGTGAAACTACCGAACTGGACGCCAGCGAAGCAACGCATATTGGCCCCAGTGTGGCGATGTTACTGCGCCTGGATTTGCGCTATCGCAGTGCCCAGCAAAACTCACTGATTTTTAAAGATCCCGCCATGGGCGATGCTCATGAACAGGCGATGAGTGAACTAAGCAAACAAAGTAGCCAGAAGCCACTCATCAAGGCATTAGCCCGTGTAACGGGCTTTGTGAGATTACTGGATAACAACTGGACCTATGATGAAAACTTGCTGAGTAATAAAGCGGGCAGCGACGATGCATCTCTGGCCATTTTAACCGAGCCACGTGGCCGCCAGGGTGGTTTACTTACCCTGGATGGATTTAAGCTTCACCCAGAAGGTAAAGCCTTGTTTGCCTGGGTCAGTAACCTAATTGAACTGAACAATCTTCACACCTTTGCGGCAAACCACAGCCACCAAAATGGTCGCACGCCAGTATTAGCGTTAACCGCATCTGCACATCTCATGGAGCAATACAGCCGACTGGATGAAAGAAATGAGTTACGTGATACGATACTGCTGCATTATGTCAACCCAAGCGAAGCAGACCAGTTAGAGCGTATTGGCTTAAGTTTGGCAGCATGCCAGTTACACGGCGTGAATTTAACTGCCGACAGCTTTACCGCGAAATTCAAAAACAAGCTGCATGCCTTGACAACCTTTGCCACGGATGCCATTCACAAGTGGCGCCAGCGTTTGCAGCAGCGCGGTTTAATTGCCTGGCCGTTAAAGGTAGATGGTAAATTATCACCTAATGACCGAGACCTGTTTTTTAAAGGGTGGTATCAGCTGGCCATTGCTCACCCTGAGTTAAATGGCATTCTCGATTTACAGCAGCAACACGGCGTGCCAGTGAATGAGCTAAGCAGCTTGTTGGATAAACTTAAGGTGCCGGGCAGCTATATTGCCAAAGGTTACACGGCCGATGAACATGCCGGGCTATTTACTGAACTTAATAATGTGCAGCGAAGCCAGGCGCAGATCCCATTATTTTTAGCCCGTATTGCTCACCCTAATAAAAAGCACAAGTGGCAATTCGAAGGCTTTAAGCAACAGTTTTATTTCGCCTATGTGGCTGAAACGAGTGTTACCGCCAAAGGCGTGTTTAATGACTGGATGTGGTGGTGTGGAGAGCTGAACTTACTCACTTTAACCAATCCAACAGAAAAACAGGCAGTTTGGGAGCACTACCCGCGCTCCCGCTTAGAAAATGCCATTAGAGAAGCGCAAAACTGGTTCCGCGGTAACGATATGGGCAGCTACGCAACCAATGTGGAAGTCATGAGCCGCGTGTATGGTTATGCACGCATTAATGAAATGTTCGCGCCACTGGGTAAAAATAAGCTGGGTTTCGTCACCGTGGAAGCTAAAGAGCAGCTGGAAAAAGCACAATCGCTATTTAACGTGCTCAAACAGCAAGAAGAACAACTGGCTGATATGGTCGAGGCCAACGACACGAAAGTATTGGCAGGGCTTATCCACAAACGTGCTGAAGTGCTGGAGCTGGTAGCAAAGGTTAAACCGCTTAATAGTTCCAGACCTATGCTAAAAGATGCCCATATTCTCAGCTTAGAAGACAAAACGACCTCGCTTTATCAACGGATTGAACAGGCCTGTTTATTTGCCGAGTTTGTTGAGCGCAGCGCTGAGCGTATCAACAACCGACTCGCTGATTTAATCATAGATGTTGAAACAGAGTGTGCCCCGCTGACGAATTTCCCGAAACGTCTGTACACCAACACGCTCCGCACCATAGGTCATATTTTAGACGGAGCGTTAAAAGACGATACCAGCAGTGCCACTGGCCGAAAAGAGCAGCAAGCAGACAGCGATACCTTACTGCATTACCTGCGTAAACTCGATTTAGGTAGAGCGCATGACAAGCTTTCAGCCTTAGCGCAAGAAGTGGGTTTAAATCTGCAAAATGATCAACAGTTGCCGATAGCGGAGATTCAGGGGCATATTTTGTCCAGCTACCGCAACTGCAAAGAACGATTTAGTAAGCTGGTTAATAACCTCACAGAGCAAAAACTACGTGCACAACAACTGCAAGAATGGCTTAGTAGCGCCACGGCTGAGTATCAGTTCACCGATGACATTGCAGAGCTACCAAAACTGGTAATGAAATTACAGCTCATTGAAGATGCTACTGCCGATCTCCCCAACGATGCCGAGAGCAAGCGTCAAAGTATGCAAAACAGTTTGCGCAATGGGCAGTTTTCATCGTTACGGGATTTACCAGAAGAGCTTTTAAAACCGGCACGCGGTCAACTTACACCGATTCAAGGCCAGCTACTTAAAATTGAAGAGCGTCTAAACCAAGTAAGACGCAACTGCATTGAGCAAGTAAACAGCTGGCTGCCGTTATTAAAACCGCTATTGGCTTCTCAAAAGCAAGCGGAACCAGCAGCGTTGACTCTGGAGGATGTGAGCAATTTGGGTATCAGAGAACTTCAACAGGTGTGTGAAAGCACCCAAGCCAAATGGCAGAGTCAAGGTGAGCAAATATTAAAAGATACAGGCTTAACACTGGCGGATTGGCAACCGATTTATCAGGCTTTGAGCCAAAATCAGGAGCCCGTGTTAACACCTGAGCAACAGAAAGGACTTGTAGACAAAGGCATTGTAAAAATGCGCCTTACCTTTGCCACTGGTTTATAGAGGTGACGCGATGAGTCTTTATTTATCTGCGGCACTGGCCAGTAATCGTAAAGGCCGTTTTTTGCAAACTGTTGCGGGGGCTACTCCCTTAACGAAGGATTGGATTAGCTCGCCGCCAGCCAGCGGTTTGTTAATAGTGCAAGCAGAAGAGTTGACTGACGCTAATACTATGCAGCACCTGTATCACTGGGCTATGCAGGCAGGTTGTGCCGCTTTGGTAATAAACCTGAAAGCTGAACAATTTACCTTATTAGCGCAATTGCCCTCCCCACTGGATTGGCAATTAGTTTCAGCGGCTTTGAAGATGCAAGAACCGGGGCTAACCGCTTTGCTAACCAGTGAAACAGACCAGGCTATTGCTGGCTTTACTGGCAGTGCAGATCGCCACCAGCACCAGGCCGGTGATGTGGTGCATACCCGCTACATACGAAAACACAGCAACAGTGGGTTATTAGCCTTTACCACGTTACCTTTATGGTCGTTAAATTTACTCGATCATAGTGAGATCCTGGTGAGCTGGTTGAATTGGTTTGTGGACCACGCAGGCATTGCTGAACGAATCATCGAACCTAACGCGCCATCAACTGACTACACACCAGATAATTACGATCTGGTTGTATTGCTACTACTCTATGCTGGAAGTGGCATGAGCTTACAAGCGTTGTCTGAGCATAACGCGGTTAAGCTGATGTTTGACGTTAACAGCCTTGATATTGTCAAGCGGGGTGAGATGTTGCGGCAGCACGATTTTATCAACGAAGCGGACATAACAGCCACCGGTAAAACATGCCTACAATCCTCGCAATATTGGGCTTATGCCCCATTACTTAGCGAGCAGCTACGCACAGGAGCGCTATAAGCATGAATGAGAACAAAACGATGAATTTAGCGCAATCTCTCGCCATCGATAGCCAGCTTCGCTTACCGGGAAGCGCAGGACGCTTGCTTAAACAGGTCCGTGATATTGAGCAAGTGGCGCCGCTGTTCCGTGATGCTGGCTTAGTGAAGGCGGTCCCGAAGCCCACAATCGTCAATTTACGCGTAGCTGGTATTGCGACTAAATCGTGCTTAGACAAGGTATTGGGTGGTTTTATTTATGCCAGTGCGGCAGTGCGCACAGATTTGCTAATAGATGACAATAAAGTCAGCACGGTGGGTAGCGACTCGGTATCAGAACTGGATGATATTGATTTTGAAGCACAGCGTAAACGACTTGATTTAATTGAAATTCGTCATTCTTATCAGTTAGTTGAGAAAAAACTTTTAAGTTATGAGCCTGGCGATTTAATTTTGCTGGATACGCCGTTGTTTTTAGCACGGGATATGGCTCCGCTGGAGCGCAATGTCCGTCATAAACTAGAGTACGAAAAAACCAGGCAAGTGATAGAAACTTTTTGGCAAAACCATCGCTCTAAAATTTTTCCCTGGAATCAAAATGGTGTAGTGCTTGCGAGCATTTTGGCTGAGCGCTTTAGTGCAATTGTAAGTATCGCCAAACAAGATTTACGTACCGAACAAGGCCGCAAACAAATTTTAGCATCTGATGGTTTTTCTAAAGAGTTGATGCAAAATCTGGTAGGGCTGGATGAAAGTTTGGTGGGCGTGGGGGATTTGCGATTTATCAATGGCATTTTAGGCAACTATTCGCGCACCATCGCATATCGTTTGTCTGAGCAAGAAAACCGCATTGAACCCAACATTGAAGCTAAGCAAGGTTTAATTGGTTTTCACTTCCGTAGTGCCCGAGGTGGACAGATAAAAATGGTGCAATTAGCGGGTGACGAACCAGAATGGAAAAGTGCTGATCTCGATTTAGTTGCCTCTCGCCTGATAGTGCTGGATATGCAAAACAAAGGTAATGCAATGCCGTTGCCACAATTACTTGGCTATCAACAGCTTGGCATTTTACCTAAATTTGCTACGTTTTATCGCCAGGGTTTACACCAGGCTCTAAAGAATAATGATATTGAGGCAGGGTGGTTGGCAGGCCTCGATGAGGGATTGAATAATGGCTTATAAAGTTTTAGGTAAATTAGTCGGTAACACTGGTGATGCCAGCCAGTTAACTATGGCTGTGCAAGACTCGTTTTCAGTACGCCGTGGTGAGTTTGTACGCATTATGCACCAGGAACGCAAAGATGAGGGGCAAGTCGCCGTACTGGGGCGAGTGACCAAGATCAGTCGTACCAATATGCTCTACAACGCCGGCTTTGGCGATGGTGTGACTGAGCTTGAGCTTTTGCCCGGTGCGAATGTAACTGGTGAGAATATGTTTGCTCAGGTCGAGCTGGTTGGTTACCGCGATCCTGTTACTCGTCAAATCAAAATTCCACGTCGCCCACTTAACCCTGGTACTGCTGTTGAAACCGTCGATTTCCAGTTTTTGAGTGATTTTTACGAATTTAATGAACACTCCAGTTTGCACTTGGGCAACCTGGTAGGCTACGACAAAGGCGAGAATACAGTTCCTGTTTTTATTGACGTGAACAAGTTGGTCACTGAGCATCTGGCAGTTCTGGCAATGACGGGTTCAGGTAAGTCTTATACTGTTGGCCGCATTATTGAGCGTTTAGTCGCGGTTAATAACGGTACTGTAGTAGTATTTGATCCACATGGTGAATATGGTAAAGCCCTCGCTGGCGGTAATCTGCAATTCTCAAGCTTCTTAGAAGCCACTGACGATAAGCGTGATCAAGAAGCACTACCACTGATAAAACAGACCTTTGAAAAGCTGCAAGCCGCCGGTGCAGGTATTCAGGTTTTCTCTCCACAGCACGAATCTTTTAAACATAAATACGCTAGTAAGAATACGCCATTAGCGCTTCAGTTTGACCATTTTGAAATGGACGATATTGCTGAAATATTACCTGGTTTAACGGAACCGCAACAACGGGTACTCGATGTTGCAATTCGTTATTGGCGCTCAGCAGATAAGACCGAGCCACGAGATATTAACCGCCTACGCTTCTTATTAGGTGATGGCATTGAAGAGTTAAAAGAGTGGGACGACCTTTCTGAAGCTGAGGCGAAGGCGTTATCAGGCCGTAGTGCCGCCGTCGCCTCGATGAAGCTTTCACGCGTGCTTAATGAAGCCAAAAGTTTTTACAGTGCAACGATGGCTGAGCCAACTGATATTTACAAAATGGTGGGACGCCCGAGCAATCAACAAGGGCGTTTAGTCGTTGTTGACTTACAAGGTTTGAGTGATACCGCTAAGCAAGTCATTTGTGCACTGTTATCTAGTGAAATATTAAAGGCGGCCTCGAGCAAAACGGACCCGCTGCGCCCATGCTTTATCATTTACGAAGAAGGCCATAATTTTGCTCCGGCCGGTGGCAATGCAGTCAGTCACCGCATTATTAAAAAGATCGCCGGTGAAGGTCGTAAATTTGGTGTTGGATTTGGCGTTGTGAGCCAGCGTCCATCGAAATTAGATTCAGATGTGACCTCTCAGTGCAATACGCTAATTACGATGCGCTTAAAGAACCCAGACGATCAACGATTTATAGCTAAAGCATCAGATATGGTGAGCAAAGCTGACCTGGAAGAACTTCCGAGTTTATCAACCGGTGAAGCTCTGGTGTGTGGTCGTTCAATCCCTGCACCACTGCTTGTTAAAGTTGGTAGTAAGGCATTAATTCATGGTGGTGAATCACCGGAGGTATTGCGTGTTTGGGGCTCTTTCAATGGCTAAGGTGCCTATGCCTGAAGTAGCTTGGGTAAATGAGACGTTTCCACTTTTAGCAAGCGGTAAGCTATTGGACCAGGATGTATTGGTCCACAGCTTAGGCTGTAGCGTTTGGAATACATTCGGACATGAACAGTCATTTATGGCGGTAGTGGAATGTCCGGCTCCAGGTACATTTGGTGCTGATATTCGCTCAGACTCGGGCTGGTTTCATAAATCTTCTGCATCGCCTGTGTGTTTAATCGAATTTGAACGCTTTGATGGTTCAGCAAAGGGGCAGCAAAAGCTAGAAGAAAAATTAAAAAACTTACTGGAAGCAGCGCAGCGCTGGAATCATTGCCCCAAAACCCTGGTCCTCAGTGCCTGGAGCCAAGGCTTAGTAGGTTCACCTGATACCCGAAAACTGAAAGACATTTGCCGCATGGGTTTTACTTCGTCCACTGGTACCCAAGTCAGCGCCGCTCCTGATGTTGAGGTGGTGTTTAGTCGCTTTTTATTTATCAAAAATATGAGCATGATTGTTTTGGACAGAATTCACAATGAGGTGTTGATGTGAATATTAAATCAGCACATTTTTTGCCAGGGACGAATAAACGCCTTGGTGACAAATACCTGTTACTTGAATGCCTTGGTGATGGCAGCCACGGTTGGGTATGGCGGGCGGAGCGCCTGCAAGATGGTAAAATTGTCGCAGTAAAAATCCCTAAGGATATTACTCGGGAAGACCGCCAACTTGCCGAAGGTAAAGAGCTTTTAGACGTCGAGCCCCACGAAAATATTGTGCAAATTTTTGATATGGGCCGTATAGATAATGAATGGTTCTATATTGAAATGGAATATTTCCCAAGCCAAACCCTGGCGCAAAAGCTCGATGACAGGCAGCGTAATTTTGGCCAGACCTATGAACGTTTATTCAGAATATATCGTCAAGTGCTCTGTGCTGTACATTATTTGGCCGAACTACCAATGCCAATATCCCATGGAGATATTAAGCCACATAACATTTTGGTTGGCGAACGGGACCTGGTGAAGTTGACAGACTTTGGCAGCTCAGCTTTACCAGAAGAAATTTACGTTCGTACCCGAGAAAATGGCGGGACTGTGTTGTATTCGGCCCCAGAGTTCTCCAACGTCGATAGTCGTAGAGGTAGTCTGGAAGAGCTACTATTGGGCGACATCTATAGCTTAGGTGTTTTGCTATACCAGCTGCTGACAGGAAAGCTGCCCCATGATACGCCAGCACAAGTTCAGCGCCACGCACCTTTCAAGCTTCCAACAGAGATTAATAGCTCTATTCATACGGACCTGGAGCAAGTGGTTCTTACCTGCTTACAAAAACGAGCGGAGGATCGCTTTTCAACTATTTCCGACTTAATTCATGCATTTGATGCAGCTACCACTAAGCAACTAAAAGTTGGTGCTATTGCTCCCGTTTTTCAGACTAAACTTGATCAGGACTGGTCAAGTGCGGTACTTGAAGCCATGTCCAATCAATCTTACCAAAAGGCTGCTCAGTTAGCGTCGCAGGAGTATGGCCGCAGTAAAGATCTACAAGCTTTACATCAGCAACTTATTGCCTTGTACCGCGCCAATCGCTTATTCGACTTTGAAAAAGTTGTAGAAGATAATAAAGCGATCTTGCTCGAAGGTAAATTGACTCAACCTGCGGCTTTGTTCGAGCTGATAGTTAAGACAAACCTACAGTTGCGCAATATCAGTCAAGCAAAATCCTGGCTGTCGCAAAGAAAGCAAGTTGAAGCAGAAAACGCGACTACCATGTATTTAGAATCATCTATCCTTGGCCTTGAAGCAAAATATCCTGAAGCAAGAGCACTATTGGAGAAAGTAAACCAAACAACTCCAATGAAGTTCCATGTGTTAAGCCAACTCATTTTAGTTTGCGAGCAAATGCGTGATTACTCTGGTGCTGCAGCTTATTTGAAAGCGGCATTGCGAGTAGCACCATTGGATAACAGCATGAAAGAGAAAAAAGAAGTGTATGCAAAGCTTGGGGTTATTTGATTGAAAATGACCATTGTGCGAACAAGGCATATTGGATATTTATCACTTCCGTTGACATACCCGGACAGAAAATAAAATCCCAGAAAAAAAAAGCCGCCCTTAAGCGACTTAAATTTGCATATTTGGTGCCGAAGGCCGGAATCGAACCGGCACGCCTCGCGGCGGTTGATTTTGAATCAACTGCGTCTACCGATTTCGCCACTTCGGCACTGAAGGGTATGCGGAAAACGTTGAGGATTATACCGTTACCCCCTGTTTCCGCAACCCTTATCCGCAGGCGAAGGTGCAACTGCTGAAAAAAACGGCTTTCGGGTTCTCAGGGACACTGCGTGGCATCCTTGTCAGGAATTCTTCACTCACACTCGCCCGCCGTAAAGCAGTCGCTTCAGAACTCATGTTTCATTAGCAAAACAATAGCTCTAACCCGAAACAGGCTTCACATCCGTTACCAGTGTCGGCAGATCCCAGGTGCCGCCCGCATGGATATAACGGCACATGCCGGTCCCGCCGTCATAGCTTTTGCGGAAAGCCTGGCCGTCCCATACCCAGCTTTCCTGACTCATGCAGTCACCAATACCGCGGCCTTTCTGCACATTGGTAATCTCGCCCTTGTCGTAATCCGACCCGGAAATGGTCACCAGCACTGGCGTGCCTTTCAGCTGATTATCAATGACCCAGTAGCCATATCCTTCGTTATAAGCGGCACGCCAGCAGAGCGCCGAAAGCAAAGCGTGTGTGTCATCCAGTGGCGTAAGCGTGAGTCCGTCGGTTTCCGGGTCACTGTTTTCTGCAGGTGAATACAGGCTGTCGCACGTGTCATCGTCATTGTGATTCACCGTAGAAAGCAGTCGGGTTTTCAGCGCGTCGATTTCTGGTGCGGTCAGCAAACGGGGTTCGCCGCTGAGGGTTTTTGCCGCCTGAATAACCGGCGCGGGCACAGCCTTAGCCACGCTGCTCTCCGGCTTATTGCCCTTTTTGGTGAGCGCACCTGGCGTGCCGATACGGCCCTGCACGTCGTCCGCTTTCAGCAGCACGGCATAAGCGCCCTCGCCGGAAAGCAGGAAAGGCTTTGTACCGCCTTTAAACTCGACTTTACCGCTGCCTTTGACGGCGCTGATTACCGCGGAGGTCTGGCTGGCAGACATTCGCCAGTTGTCATCAGCCGCCACCAGATCGCCGGCTGATTTTCCGTTGATCCACAGCGTCAGTTTTTCCGCCGGTTTGCTGTCATCTTCGGTGTCGCCCAGCGTCACCTCTCCCACAGTCTCCGTTGCAGGTCCAGCGGCACGGGTGAGCAGGATGGAGCCGGAGGGATCCTCTTCTTTGGCATAACCCGCAATGCGACAGGTCAGGGTGTTATCACAGACAACTTCCCAGTCTTTGTGCTCAAGCGTTTTTCCGCTCTGGGCGGCCTGAGCCGACAGGGAGAGCATCGCCAGCACGAAAAGCATCGGTTTACAGTTCACTTTATTCCCTCAGGTTGTATTTCTGATATCAGCACAGGTATCACTCTTTCACCATCGGTGTGAGGGAACCCAAAGCCATTGTTAATCGACGCCAGGCTTTGAAAAAAGGCTACGCCACGTCCTGGGTGATGCGCCTATCGGGTAACTCTCTCTTTTTTGTTAAGCGCTTCAACCAGCACGCTATGCAGCTGGCCGACAGAGAGATCGCGGATGACAGGCGCAGGAATACCGCGCAGTCGTCTGCAAAGATAAACAATGCCAAAAAAATCGATGCCTTCACTATGGAAAAGATATTCGTTTTCTTTCAGAGAGAACGCCTTCCTGAAACCACCTTCTTCTGCAGAAAAGCTCACGCCGAAAACTTTTTCGGCCTCCTCCAGCAATTCAACACCATCATCGCCGGTAATCCCCAGATCCTTTTCCAGCCAGGTATTTTCATCGATTATTTCACGTCTGCATCCTGCAAAATCGCGGACAAAAGCGATAACGTCCGCCATTGAGGGTTCCATATCATTGCTCATGCTAAAGCGCTCCGCGCAATCCTGTCATTTTACAGTCGCCCCAGGGTCATTTCCTGCACCTCAGCCGCTGGATTGGCCTCTTTCACGGCGGCAAGAAAACCGGCAAAATCCCGATTGAAAAGGGTGTAGTTGTTCAGGACTCTGAACTCCCTTTCGGTTTTATAAGCTCCGGTAACGTAACGAACCAACCATACCCGGCGACTGCTGACTTCAGTTCCGGTAACTTTTATCCTGATAATATTTTCCAGCGGAACTTTGCAAAGCGTTTCGCCTTCACGCTGCTGATACAGGAAGTCGCTGTCATAGTAATAATCTTCCGTGTTCATGCCCAATTTTTTCAATATCGGAGTGTTAGCCGATATCTTTTTCATCTCTCCTGGAGAAGGAGGGAGCCCTTTTTTAAAGGGCAAAGGCTTGAAGCAATAGCAGATGAGCAAAATGAAGAAAGCTAACGACAGCAGTGAGAAAATAAAATAAACAAACTGATGCATTTAAATGACCCGACCTGTTCGGATAGCTCCTGATTATATCGAAGAAGATATGACGCCGTTATCCGTTTTTACCGCCCTGCCCGCTCATCTTTCAGTGCAGTACGATCTGCCTGACGCGTACCAGCGACAGACATTGCTGCGCACCTGCCCCACAACTGAGTTGCCTGAATAAATCCGGTTATTGCCAAACGTTTTAGCTTGATTGTTCTCCTTCTACTTACCATTCACGCTGATGTTGCCTCCATCGACTTACAGCGCCTGTTCGCCCTTAGAAACGCCCAAACGCCTCCCCACCTTTGCGGTTTACATTTACCTGCATTTGTTATGTGATCCTGTTACGTGAATTCTTCGAGCCGTCTCGCAAAACAGGATCCTGCATGCGCTTTTACCAGGCCGATCCCCGCCTTGAAAACTACTGGCGCGGCGTTATCCTTTTTGGCAAAAACGTCGCCTCTTATAAGTTTGCTCTTGCCCATGCGCTTTATGACCTGAAGCAGCCGGACAACGATTTGATTACACTGGAAGCGCTGGCCGTGCCTTTTGTGCGGCATTTATGTGCCCACCTGCGTCATGCGCCAAAGCAGATCACCAGCAAAAGCAGCGAGTTTCTGGAGGCATGCAGACAATTCAACGCAGGCGAAATCAGCGAAGAGCAATTAATTGCTATTACCGTTAAGCGCGGGTTCGCTAACGTCATCGATGCTTTTCATAATGTGAATCACGCCGAGATCGACAAACGCTTTTTCCTGGATGAACGGCGAAGCCATAAAGGCATTAGGCTTACGGATAACTTTTATCAGCTGACGGAAAACGAACAGTTTGCCAGTCTGAAAGCGGAAACGGATGCCAGATGGCGGCTGGTAGAAGAAGCCTGGGCGATGAACGTTTCACGCAACCTGATTGCGGTTGATTATGACGATAATGACAAGATGCTTTTCAGCCGTCAGAGCGGTCGCCGCGTCACCATTACCAGCTGCCGCAGCAGCCTGAATGGCTACCAGAAAGGCCGGTGTTTTTACTGCTTCCGTGCCATTGGCGTGACGGATGGTGAGGAGAACCTGGCGGATGTCGATCACTTTCTGCCGCTGATGCTCAGCGAGCAAATCGGCAACCTCAACGGCGTCTGGAATCTGGTGCTGGCCTGCCAGACCTGTAATCGCGGTGCCCAGGGTAAATTTGCGCGTATCCCTTCGATAATACTTTTGCAGCGACTGCATGATCGAAACGAATACTTTATTAACAGTCATCTGCCACTGCGGGAGACGTTAATCCGCCAGACCGGCGCAACGCCGCTGCTGCGGCACAGCTTCCTGCAAAACAGCTGGGATACGGCAAAATTTTCTCTGCTCCACGAGTGGCAGCCAGCGGCACAGGGAGACAGCCTGTTTTGAACAACGAAGATTATTACCGGCAGAACGCTCAGCGGTTTTTTACCGATACGGCAAGCGTGGATATGTCTGCGCTTTACCCGCCTTTTATTGACTGCCTGCCGCCGGGTGCTCGCATTCTCGATGCAGGCTGCGGTTCAGGCCGTGACGTTAAAGCCTTCAGCGAAATGGGTTTTATCGTCGAAGCCTTTGATGCCTCGGCGGAGCTGGTTGCGCTGGCCCGCCAGTTATCCGGGAAGCCTGTAGAACAGATGCGCTTTCAGGATGTGGATGCGGTTGAAAGATATGACGGTATCTGGTGCTGCGCCTCGCTGCTGCATGTTTCCAAAGCTGAACTACCCGGCGTCATGACAAAACTGGCCATGGCGCTGAAGCCTGGCGGCGTAGGGTATCTCTCTTTTAAACATGGCCACGGCGAACGGGAAAAGGATGGGCGCAGATTTACGGATATGGATAGGGCTGGGTTACAGAAACTGATCGAGAGGATTAATACTCCCGGCGGCAGCCTCCTGACTAAAAATACGATGGAGATAAAAAGTGAGGCTGGCTCTGAGGACACAGCGGTAAAGAGATTTGCTCTTGAAATAGATAAAATCTGGCAGACCGGTGATGTTCGTATCGGACGCGGCGACGAAGTCTGGCTGAATGCGATTATCAGGAAAAGTTTAATCTTCTAGCTGGCCTGTAAAAGGCCCTGGCTCCTCCCCCACAAACGCAAAAGAGCCAACCTCGCGGTTGGCTCTTTCTTGCATATCACATGCTCAGCATCAGGCATTATCAGTGCCCATCAGCGCCTGTTGTTGTCAGGATGAGCGCCTCAATGCGTATGGTCATGATGCAGCTTGTTTTCGACCTAATCCTTCACTTCGCCGGCTTTATCTTTCACCTTCTCAGTCAGGCTCTCTTTGTGGTCGCGGTTATACGCGCCGGGTGCACGTTGAAACTTCAAGGAAAGTTTTTTTACATATAATCTTAAACAGCTGTCATTTTGGCACGGTCAGGCCCCTCAAAAGATTGCCATGACAGTTACAATATTTTAATGTTAATTCATCAATGGACACGGTTTCCGAGGAAAAGCAATGGACGCAACAATGCTCGCCAGTTCAGTCTTATCGGGCGTAGTTTCAGTACCGATGGATTTTTATCTGGGACTGGAGCGAACCTTTCAGGATTTAAACCTTTCTGATGGCGGCAGAGGCATCCAGTCACGCAATATGCATGACGACGTCCGCGTTGGCCGGGCTGTCTATCAGGCCTTCAGGGACAGAAATAAGATAGCGAAAATCGTTAATATCATCATTGATGATTCGCTGCAGTACCTTCCCGAACCTGCACTGCGTAAGGTTTATGACAAGCTGATAGGCAACGCAACGTCAATGACCAGCCGGACGGCTACGCAACTTACATTGTCTTCTTACCTGGGATCAAAGGTCATCAGTGGTGTCATGCTGTCATTCATTTCCCGCGTGGCACTCCGGGGACTGACCGGTGGCCTGACTGGCGGCGTCATCGCTCAGGGCGTGATTTCCCGCGCCTGTGAAGCCTCCAGACGACTTCAGATACAAAACCCTGGACTGTGGCGAAAACTGCGGATTAACGACTACGACATGCTCTATTTCATGTTCGAAGAACCCCTGCAAAACTTCATCAAAATGGGTGAAATGTTACGTAAAAACCCCTCAGCCTCCAGAGAATTTATTAATGCTATCGAAACTTATTAGACTTCTTCGTAAGCTCATCGCCGAAGTGTCTGGCGGTCTGGTATTAATGGCTATGGTGGTGGGCATTTTTTTGGCAGCCACGCTGAATGAGGGTGCCATGCGCATAATTGCTCCGCTGCTCGTTCTTGTTGTGGGCCTGGTTGTTTACGGCCTGACTTGGCTGATTGCTGAAAAGCCAGACCGCCGTTAACCCTGTGCTGACTAAAGCCCGGACAACAAGCCGCAACCTTAACCGCTCACCTGCCCCCCACACAACGCAAAAGAGCCAACCTCTCGGTTGGCCCCTTCTTGCATCTTGCTTGCTCAGCATCGGGCATCAGCGGTGCCCATTAGCGCCTGTTGTTGTCAGGATAAGCGCCTCAATGCGAGTGGTCGTGTAGCTTGTTCCCGACCTTATCCTTCACTTCGCTGGCTTTCTCACTCACCTTCTCAGTCAGGCTCTCTTTGTGGTCACGGTTATGTGCACCTGGTGACTGCGTGCCTGCTGCGGCGGTCGCAGGTTTTACCCCTGCGGTCGTACCCGGCAGTTCGCGCTCCAGACCACCTCGTGCATGGTCGATATCCACTTCCTGACGACGTACCGTGTCGTTAATGGTCTCGGTACGATCGCTGCCGTCGGTACGCACCACCACTTCTTCTTTCACGTGGGTCGTTTTGTTGATCACCGGCTGCTCATGCGTCTCAGCAACCTCGACGGTTTTCTCTGACCAGTCCACTTCACCAGCCAGCGCGGGTTCATTCACCGAACGGCGGAAGATGTCAGCGTGCTGCTCATGCAGCGAAATATCTTCAGATACGGTATCGGTCACGGTATAGCGGCGAACACGGGTAGAGCCTTCGCTCACCAGACGTTTACCCACTTCCACCTGCTCTTCGGCGAGACGCAGAATATCAGCTTCGCTCTCATCACCGGTCAGTGAGGTGCGTCGCGGTTCAACCTGGCGGTCGTTGGTCTCACCGGCAAACTGCTTGCCTGCCGTCGTCGGGTTGATGCCCGGCGCGGTGGTGCCATTCTCAACCGAGCTTTGCATACGTGACGGAACGTCCACCGAGTCATGAGAATGGAGAATGGTCATGGCGCGAGCCAGCTTCTCCTCCTCAGTACGGATGGTCAGCACGACGCCGCCCTTGTCCATCGCTCTGGTGTAAACATCGGCCTGCTCTTTATCAACGGAGTGACCAAACAGACGCTGCCAGATGCTCGGATGGCGGATAGAGTGTCCTTCCTCCTGCAAACGTTCTCCACTGATAAGACTGATGTCCCGATCAGAAAAGCCTGCTTTCACGAGATTTCTTTTCGCGGCCTCTGCCTGATTTGCAGAATCGAACAGTGTTACGATTTTTTCATGTGCCATGATAGGTTCCTCTCTGTTAGCTAATTTGATCGTCATCTCTTTCAACGTTCACCTGCTGCTCACGTCGGGTCACCACCTCCTGAAAAGGAACATTTTCCTGCACTTTTCGGATGTGGATCTCCTCTTTAAGCACCAGCTTTCTGACGATTTGGATTTCTTCCTCTACTACCGGGACAATCAGTACACCGTTCTCTTCCCTGATTTCGGGCATCGTTTCAACGGGTTGCGCTTTCGCTACATGCTCAACCTCAACCTTCTCCCGGTTAAGCAGTGTACTGATGACCTCGTCATGCTCAGTTGTGGAACGGGTAACACGGACATGTCCATCCACAATCTTTTGCTTCGTCAGGGCTATTTGCTCTTCAGCGAGTTTAAGCGTGACCTCTGCATTATTATTGTGCTCTGGCTGTCCAGCCATAATATCGCTCCCGTTTTAAATTTAATATCTGCCACAACTGCCTGACACAGTGATTAAGCATGAACACTCTGGCTGATTTCGCAAGCCGGAATAATAAAAAACTCCGCTAACTCAATTTAATTACGGCACAGAAAATCGCATCAAAAAACAGCAACCCGGCTTAAATCACCGCTACGATAAAAATATAAAATAACCAAAATACATGAAGTTACATTAATATGATTTCTCAGGTAAATATTACCAGACCAGACGCAATCGCTTAGAAAACACGCTATAAGCAAAGCGGTAACTTTAATTTAAACCAGGACGATTCCTGATAAACATGGTGAGGATATTAAATAATGTTTCCGCGGGATGTACTTATTACTGCCTTCAGTTAATCACTTCACAGAATAATAACACCCACAAGCATCTGAATATTTTATCGCTCTTATTACAGAAGATTCCCAAAGTGCTATTTAAGACGCTATTTATAAAAGGAAGTCAGGAACTTTCTGCCCGTCAGCCTTTCTTAGGAAAACTGAATAAGCACATACCGAGGTTGAAATGAAGCAAGCACAACGCAGTGCGTGGGGATGGGGACTGGCGGCACTTCTGGTCGCAGGCAGTGCATCAGCGGCAAGCTGGCAGGATCAGCTGAGCAGTGCAGCATCGCAGCTCAGCCAGCAGAACAACGGCAGCACCACCGGCACCACGCAGCAGAATGGCGGCATGTCGCTTTCTACCATTACCAGCATGCTGGGTGGCGGCGATAAAGCGGTCAGCGCCAACAGCATGACCAACGCCGCTGGTGTGATGCAGTACTGCGTCGAACATAACGTGGTGAAAAACAACGTGCAGTCGGTCAAAGACCAGGTGCTGAGCAAGCTCGGTCTGAACACCACCACCGCGCAGGAACAGAAAACCGATTACACCCAGGGCGTGGCCGGTCTGCTGAATACCGGTAATGGCCAGCAGTTGAATCTGCAAAGCCTGAGCAACTCGCCAATGGGTGAGAAGCTGAAAACCAAAGCCTGTGACGTAGTGCTGAAGCAGGGCAAAAACTTTATCTCCTGATCTCCTTCCCTTCTCTCTCCCCTCTCTGCTCTGAGGGGAGCGTTAAACGCCCCCATGCTGTGATGCCTGACATTCCCTTAACCTGGGGTTGAGCGCTATAGTGTTGTTTTGATTTCTACAGGACAGCACGCATGAAAGGCATCAACATCGCACTTTACTTCGACCCCGATCAGATTCAGGCCTGCGTTCACGAACAGGACGACAGCTATGTCACCAAAAAATTCGAGTATGACGATGGCGTGATTGAAGAGATCTACCAGTGGCTGGAGCAGTACGAACCCAAACGTACTCACATCTGCGTGATTGAAAACGAAACCGCCGAGCTGCTGGCCGATGAGCTGGTCGACAGCGGCTTTCGCGTTCATCAGGTCACCATGCATCAGCTGCTGAGCTGGTTCGCCACCGAGCCGCCTTCCACGCCAGACGGCACGCCAATGCGCGCCATGCTGCGTTTCCTGGAAGATGAACATCCGCGTGAATATGAGTCGCGCACGCCGCAGACCGAAGCGCTGATGGAGATGTTCGACGAGCTGGACGCGCTGGAGATGGTGGATGACGCCGACGACGAAGACGCGCTGCCGGGCGATCTGCTGCGCGCCATGAAGAAGCACAAAATCACCGCCAGCGCTGCGGCCCAGCGTCTGCTGCCGGACATCAATGAGCGTATCCGCGAGCATCTGATGCAGTATCCCGAACTGATGACGCCTGAAATCCTGCAGGACTTCTTTCCGGAACTGCTTGAGGCGCTGGAGCGTCCGAAGCACTAATCACCACGGAAAAGGCGATTTGTCATGCTGGAGTTAATTAAAGCAGTCAGTCTGGGGCTGGTGGTGATCCTGCCGCTCGCCAATCCACTCACCACCGTGGCGCTGTTCCTGGGGCTGGCGGGTGAGATGAACTTCCAGGAGCGCAACCGACAGGCGCGCCAGGCTTCCATCTATGTCTTCGCCATCATGATGGTGGCGTGGTATGCGGGCAGCGCGGTGCTGAATACTTTCGGCATCTCCATTCCTGGCCTGCGCATGGCGGGCGGCCTGATCGTTGCTTTTATCGGTTTTCGGATGCTGTTTCCGGCTAAACCTGCCGGCCATTCTGTCGAAGCAAAGCAGAAACTGGATGAGCTGGATGAAGCCAAAGAGCCAGTGAATATCGCCTTTGTGCCGCTGGCGATGCCAAGCACGGCCGGGCCAGGTACCATTGCGATGATCATCTCCTCTGCCTCGACGGTAAGAAGCGGCGTCGACTTTCCGGCCTGGGTCATCACCGTCGCGCCAGTGCTGATCTTCCTGCTGGTGAGTCTGATTCTGTGGGTTTCACTGCGCAGCTCGGGTGCCATCATGAAGCTGGTGGGTAAAAGCGGCATTGAGGCGATATCGCGCCTGATGGGATTTTTACTGGTCTGTATGGGCGTGCAGTTTATCATTAACGGCGTGCTGGAAGTGGTGCGCACCTTTCACTAATCCGGGATTTCCCCTCTCCGAACGGGCAGAGGGGAAAGCTCGATTACTTCAGCGTTTTACGCACTTCAGCAACCTGATCTTTGCTCACCGCTGGCGCGGTGTTGCTCCAGCCCTGGCGAATAAAGGTCGCCAGCTGCGCGACTTCATCATCACTCAGACGCTGACCAAAGCCTGGCATCGCCAGTTTCGACGGGGCCTTCGCGGTGGAAGGCTGCTGTGCGCCGGCCAGGATGGTGTGGATCAGACCGGTTGGATCTTTGGCATTGACGATCGTCGCCTGATCCAGCTCCGGGAAGATCCCTGGCGCGCCTTTGCCGGTCACGAAGTGACAGGCACCGCAGTTATCCAGATAAAGACGCTCGCCTTCGCTCAGGTTCTTCGCGGCAGTGAGTTTCGCTTCCGTTGCCTGCTGCGCCTGCACGTTGTACGCCTGCAATGGCGGGTTGCCGCCCAGGAACTTCAGGTAGGCCGCGATGGCTTTCAGATCGGCGTCGGTCATGTGTGAGCTGCTGTGCTCAATCACCGAGGTCATCTCGCCGCCCACCGCCGCTTTATCGTTACGGCCGGTCTGCAGGTAGTCCACCACTTCCTGCTCGCTCCAGCGTGGCAGGCCACGCAGTGACGGCACATCCCAGTTGTTCAGGCTACCGCCTGTCAGGAATTTATCGTCACCGCTATCCAGCGCTTTCTCGTTCATGCCCAGACCGCGCGGCGTATGACAGCTGCCGCAGTGGCCCAGACTCTCCACGATATAGGCACCGCGGTTGACCTCTTCAGAAGCGCCACCAATCGGCTGGAACGGCTTATCCGAGGCGAACGCCCAGTTCCAGAAACGCATACCCCAGCGCTGGCTGAACGGGAAGCTCAGATCGGTTTCCGGCGGCTGTTCTGAGCTTGGCTGCACGCCTTTCATGAAGTAGACGTAAAGCGCGTGGATGTCGGCATCACTGATTTTGGCGTAATCAGGATAAGGCATCGCCGGATAGAGATGCGAACCGTCCGGTAATACCCCTTTGCGCACCGCGTCAGAGAACTGCTGCTCGCTGTAGTTGCCAATACCGTGCTGCTTATCGGGCGTGATGTTAGTGGAGAAGATGGTGCCAAGGTTCGACTCAATCGCCAGCCCGCCCGAATAGTCAGGCTTGCCAGGCAGTGAGTGGCAGGCCATGCAGTCGCCCAGCCGCGAGAGATATTCGCCCTGCTTAATCAGTTGCGCTTCATCTTCGGCGTGAGCCGGCAGCGCAAATCCGCTGGCTAACAGCACCGCGTTGGCAAAGATAAAAGATTTCAGTTTCAGCTTATTCATGCGCTTATGCCTGTACCAGTGGGCCGGGATTTTTCAGATACTGATCTTTGATCGCCTGTGCCGCCATCAGGGTGATCGCACCGATGGTATCGGTCGGGTTCGCCTGGAAGTTCTGCGGGAAAGCGTTGCCACCCGGCACAAAGACGTTATGCACGTCCCAGCTCTGCAGATACTTGTTCAGCGCCGAGGTTTTCGGGTTATCGCCCATTACGGCACCGCCCACGTTGTGGGTAGAGACATATTTGGTCAGATCGAAATCCGCACCCATTGGCAGGAAGCTCATGCTCATGCTGTCAGGGTTCAGCTCTTTCGCGATATTGCCGACGATGCCTTTCAGGTGCTGCTGCAGCTTCAGCTCATTCTCTTTCCAGTTGAAGGTCATGCGCAGCAGTGGCAGGCCACGGTGATCGTTATAGTTCGGGTCGAGATCCAGATAGATATCGCGGTAAGACTGACAGGTGGTGGTGATGCTGATCTTCATCGAATGACCGTACCACTCCTCCAGACCTTCCTTGTATCCCATGCCCCAGGTCGGCGTGCCTTTTGGCAGCGCGGTGCTGATCGGCGTACCGGTCGCCTGTGAGCTGTGGATCTTCGCGCCGCCGAGGAAGCCGAGTGATGGTCCGTCGAAGTTGCCTGGCGAGATATCGTTAAACATCTGGCCGGTCGCGCCCGCCGTGGCGTACGGATTGAAGTTTTTATCTTTAAAGAACAGCGTTGCGCCGCCGTTGGAAAGGAACGCGTAGTTACGTCCTACCACACCCTCTTCGGTAATCGGGTTGTAAGGCTTGCCGATGCCGGAGAGCAGCATCAGACGCACGTTGTAGAGCTGGAAGCTGCTCAGCACCACGATTTTCGCTGGCTGGAAGCACTCGTTGCCCTGTGCATCGATGTAGATCACGCCTTTCGCGGTTTTCTTATCATCGTTCAGCACGACCTTGATCACTTCCGCATTCACTTCATAGGAGAAGTTCGGCATACGCTTTAGTGAATCCATTACGGCGGTCTGCGGCGACGCTTTGGAGTAGTTCAGGCAGGGATATTTACTGCAGTAGCCGCAGTAGTTGCACGGCGCGATCTGGTTGCCGTACGGGTTTTTCCACGCACGCGACACACAGGCCGACGGGTTCGGGAACGGATGGTAACCGAGTTTGGTCGCCACCTCTTTGAACATCACGTTGTTCAGTGTGTCATCCAGCGCAGGCAGCGGATAAGGCTCAGAACGCGGGCCTTCAAACGGATCGCCGCCTTCCAGAATTTTGCCGCGCAGGTTGCCGGTGTTGCCCGACTGGCCGCAAATCAGTTCGAATTTGTAGTAGTAGGGTTCGATCTCTTCCCAGCTGAACGGGAAGTCCATCACCCGCATATCATCCTGCAGAATGCCCGGCTTGTAAGCCTCGTCGACATAAGTCTTCAGTTTGATATCGGTTGGTGTCGGACGGATCAGTACTGCGGTCCAGTGCAGGCCGGAACCGCCTACGCCGGTGCCCGGAGCAAACGCACCCCATTTACGGGTTGGCAATGCCGTCTGGCTGCTGTTGTAGCGGACGGTGACCGCCACTTCGGCGGGGGTGGCAAACACTTTATTGCGCACCGCATAGGCGTATTCATCCGCTGGTTTCGGGTAGGCGAACTCGTCATAATCGCGATCGCCGCCGCGCTCAAGGGCGCGCACGTCCAGACCTGCCAGTGCCAGCTCGATGCTCATCAGCGAGCCTGCCCAGCCGAGGCCGCAGACCACGACGTCGACTTCTTTTTTAGTAACCTGTGCCATGATAATCCTGTTTCAAATACCTGATGTGGACGCGCCCTACGCGCGTTCGCCCTTCACACTGACCGGACCCAGCGGATAAGGAACGTTGTGCTGTTTCACCCATTCGGTGAAGCTGGCACGCGCGCCGGGGAAGCCGATGGCGATCCAGGCTTTCATGCCTTTATTACCGCCGTACATCGGGTCAGCAAGGTAGCCATGCTTGGTATCGGAAAGCAGCTGGCTGAAGAAATGCGCAGGCTTAAGATCGGCTTCGCCCAGTGCGGCAAAGTCGATCTCGTTTTTGTTTACCTGGGTCAGCACCGCATCTTTCTCTTCCAGCGTCAGTGCATGAAACGCTTTCTGATGGGTGTTCTGCGACCACTGATTAATCAGCCGGATACCGGTCTGATACATCTGCTGTGGGCGGAACGGGATCTGGTAACCCATGGTTGCAGGCGCCTGCGTATTGAACGGCCCCTGCATGTAGATTTCGCTGCCAAACGCTTCGCTGTGCAGTTGCTGATCGATAAAGATCGGCACGTTAGTTTCCAGCGCGCCCGGCGCTTTGCCTTTGCCGCCTGCCGGAATCAAACGGTCAGTGGCGGCCAGGATAAACTGCCACTCATCGGCACTAAAAAAGATCGGTTTATAATCGGCTAACTCCGGTGCGGCCATCTCTGCCGCCTGTGCCGCAGTAATGCCTTTGAAGACCAGTTCACTTAATGGCAACGCCAGAAGTGAACCGAGCAAAAATTTACGCCTGGTGGTGGGTTTTTCTAAAAGCATATCCGCACGACTCTCATCTGCTAAATACCCGCTTTATTTGTTATGAAGCTGAAAGGCTGAGTGCAGGCGGAAAACTCCCCGCTGAGATCAACGCACGCGGCACAGACGACGGCAGAACAGACAAGGGCAGGTAGAATTATGGTTCGGTGACTAACGAAACTTATCGGTTAATAACCTGGCAATCTTAGGGATATAGATATGTCTGAATGTAAAAATTGAATTTAAGATGTGTCTTAGTAAAAGTTTATCATGGTGTTGCGAAAGGGTTGCGGAGAGGTAAAAGATTTACAGCGCGGAAATCGGGGGTAAAACCGCATAAACATCGGGTATTTAACTCTTTTAACGCAGGAATGAGGGTTATTATTTTCGCCCTGTCATCATCACGCCAGATAACCGATAAAAAAATATCATACTTCCATACAAGAGAATCATTCTCATCGTTAACACTATAGTGACTTTGATAGTCATACAATCAGACTGTGCGCAATTTGTGATCGGCTGAGTAAAACCGGCTTTATTCCGCCCGCTGTAAAATGACAATAAAATAATTACTGACCGTCATTATCTTATTTTGTCTCTTTGCCTGAATGACTACGCTAATAATTGTGCAAAGCTCATAAGAAACCCGCATTTGGAGATTATCCGGCGCCCGATAGAGTAGAGCTATCAACGACTCAGGATAACCCTCCATGCGAAAAACACTCTTGTCACTGTTTACGGCTCTGGCACTGGTTCACCCGGCACATGCCGCCACGCCTGCCGACACGCTGGTGATTGCCGTTCCGCTTGATGGCATCATCAGTTTCGACCCGGCGGAAAGTTTTGAGACCGTCAGCAACAGTAGCCAGCGCAATATCTATCAGACACTGCTGGAGCCGGATCATCAGAATCCGCAGCAGCTCTCACCGCTGGCTGCTACGCGCTGGCAGGCAGGCAAAACGCCTCATAGCCTGGTGTTTGATCTTAATCCGCAGGCCCGCTTCGCCAGTGGTCATCCCGTGACTGCACAGGATGTGGTCTTTTCATTAACCCGCGCGGTAAAACTCAATAAAGCGCCCTCTTTTATTCTGGGTGAATTTGGCTGGACGCCAGAAAACATCGATCAGCAGTTCACCGTGATCAACGACCACCAGCTTGAACTGCGCTGGCCAGCGGAGATTGGCAGCGATCTGGCGTTGCGCCTGCTGACCGCGCCGGTCTCCTCCATCGTCGACAGCAAACTGGCACAAGAGCACGCCAGCAACAACGATTACGGCAATAGCTGGCTGAAGGTGCACTCCGCCGGCAGCGCCGCCTATGCCATCAAACAGTTTGTGCCGCTACAGGCGCTGGTGCTGGAAGCCAATCCCCACAGCAGCCAGAAGCCGCATCTGAAGCGGGTATTGCTAAAAGGTGTGGCCGATCCGGGCAGCCGCCGTCTGCTGATCCAGCAGGGTGATGTGGATGTCGCCTATCAGCTCGGCCCGGATCAGATTACCGCGCTGAAGAACACCGCCAATGTGCGTATTGATGCCTTCCCGTCCAGCCTGGTTTACTACCTGGGCTTTAACACCCAAAGCCCGCAGCAACCGGCGCTGGGGAATCCGGCGTTGTGGCAGGCGGCGCGCTGGCTGGTTGACTATGACAGCCTGGCGAACCAGCTGCTGAAAGGTCAGTACCGCATTCATCAGAGCTTCCTGCCGGACGGCTTCGATGGTGCGCTGAACACGACACCGTTCCATTACGATCTGAAAAAGGCACAGGCGATACTGCAAAAAGGCGGCATCAAACCTGGCACCCATATCGCGCTGACGGTGGTGAACCAGCCACCTTACATTGATGTGGCGCAGGCACTGCAGGCCAGCTTTGCCAAAGCGGATGTGCAGCTTGATATCCAGCCGGTGGCGGAATCGGAGCTGTGGAGCAAAATGCGCAGCCGTGACTTCCAGGCCATCTTTACTTACTGGGGCGCGGACTACATCGATCCCAACACCAATGCCAGCACCTTTGCCTATAACGTGCCGGGCGGCGGCAAAACCCTGGCGTGGCGCGTCGGCTGGACGATTCCGGAGCTGAGTGCACAGACCCGCGCCGCCGCCGGAGAGAGCGATGCGGCGAAACGTCGCAACCTCTACACCGGGCTGCAAACCCGCATCCAGCAGGATTCGCCGTTTGTCATGCTGTTACAGGGCGCAACCCAGGTGGCGGTGCGCAGCAACCTCAGTCACCTGCAGCAGGGCATCGGCGTCAGCCTGCTCAATTTTGAAGAGGTGCAGAAGTAAACCACTGTTGCAGGCCGCTGCTCCCCGGGCAGCGGCCTTTTTTTGGTGAATAGTTCTCCTCCTGTGCCGCTCCGGCTTGCTATCCTTCAGGCATAACCCAATGCCTGAGAGTGGAAAATCATGACTTCCCCGCTACTGATTGCCCGTACGCCAGACGTCGAACTTCATCTGTTACCGCAAATGGCCAACCGCCACGGCCTGATCACCGGCGCGACCGGCACCGGTAAAACCGTTACGCTGCAGAAACTGGCGGAATCGTTCTCCGCCAGCGGCGTGCCGGTCTTTATGGCTGACGTTAAAGGCGATTTGACCGGCGTGGCGATGGCTGGCCAGTCCAGCGAAAAGCTGCAGGAGAGGCTGGAGAAAATCGGCGTCACCGACTGGCAGCCGCAGAGTAATCCGGTGGTGCTGTGGGATATCTTCGGCGAGAAAGGCCATCCGGTTCGCGCTACCGTCTCCGATCTCGGGCCGCTGCTGCTGGCGCGACTGCTGAATCTGAATGAGGTGCAGAGCGGCGTATTGCAGATTATTTTCCGCATCGCCGATGACCAGGGTTTGCTGCTGCTGGACTTCAAAGATCTGCGCGCCATGACCCAGTACATCGGTGACAACGCCAAAAGCTTCCAGACCCACTACGGCAATATCAACAGCGCCTCGGTCGGCGCCATCCAGCGCGGGTTACTGACGCTGGAGCAACAGGGCGCGGAGCACTTCTTTGGTGAACCGATGCTGGATATTGCCGACTGGATGCGTGTCGACAGCAACGGCAAAGGCGTCATCAACATCCTCTCTGCTGAGAAGCTCTACCAGATGCCGAAACTCTACGCCACCAGCCTGCTGTGGCTGCTGTCGGAGCTTTATGAGCATCTGCCGGAAGCGGGCGATCTCGATCAGCCAAAGCTGGTGTTCTTCTTTGATGAGGCGCACCTGCTGTTTACCGACGCGCCGCCGGTGCTGCTGGAGAAAATAGAACAGGTCATGCGGCTGATCCGCTCCAAAGGGGTCGGCGTCTGGTTCGTCACCCAGAACCCGGCGGATATTCCGGATCGGGTGCTGGGCCAGCTCGGCAACCGCGTTCAGCACGCCCTGCGCGCCTTCACCCCTAAAGATCAGAAAGCGGTAAAAACCGCCGCCGATACCCTGCGCGCCAATCCGGCGTTTGACAGCGTCGAGGCAATTCAGGCGCTGGGCACCGGCGAAGCGCTGATCTCCTTCCTGGATACCAAAGGCAGTCCGTCGGTGGTGGAACGGGCCATGGTGATCGCCCCCGGCTCACGTATGGGTCCGGTCACAGGCGATGAGCGCAACGGCCTGATCAATCATTCACCGCTCTATGGCAAATATGACAGCGAAGTTGATCGCGAATCGGCATTTGAGAAGCTGCAAAAAGGGTTTCAGGCCGCCAGCGATCAGGCCAGCGCGCCTCCGGCGAAAGGCGACGATGTCGCGGTAGATAACGGCATTCTCGGCGGGCTGAAAGAGATCCTGTTTGGCCGAACCGGCCCGCGCGGCGGCAAGCACGATGGCGTGGTACAGACCATGGCGAAAAGCGCCACGCGCCAGATTACCAATCAGATCATCCGCGGCGTACTCGGCAGCCTGCTGGGTGGCCGTCGCCGATGAAACCGGCTCTCTGCTAAGATCAGGATATGGATAAACAACACGAACTGAAACGGACGAAACGTCTGGCGCTGCTGCTGTTACTGCTGGCTGCAATTACCTTTATCGTTACGCTTTTTCTGCCACCCGGCTTCTGGGTCAGCGGCGTAAAGGCGATAGCAGAAGCTGCGATGGTCGGCGCGCTGGCGGACTGGTTCGCGGTGGTCGCACTGTTCCGGCGCGTGCCGGTGCCCTTTATCTCGCGTCATACCGCCATCATTCCGCGCAACAAAGATCGTATCGGTGAAAACCTCGGTCGCTTTGTGCAGGAGAAGTTTCTTGATACCGACTCGCTGCTGAATCTGATTCGCCGTCACGATCCTTCCAACCTGCTGGCGCAATGGCTGAATGCGCCGGGCAATGCTGACCGCATTGGCCGCCATCTGCTGCAGGTCATGCGCGGCTTCCTTGATCTGACCGATGACACACGGATCCAGAATTTCATGCGCCGCGCAGTACATCGCGCCATCGACAAGGTCGATCTCAGCCAGACCAGCGCCCTGCTGCTGGAGAGCCTGACGAAAAACAACCGTCATCAGGCGCTGCTGGACGCGGCAATCGAACAGCTGCTGAAGCTGCTGCATAAGCCCAGTACCCGCGAGTTTATTGCCATGCAGCTGGTGCGCTGGCTGAAACGCGAGCATCCGATTAAAGCAAAAATGTTGCCGACCGAATGGCTGGGCGAGCACAGCGCCGAACTGGTGGCAAACGCGGTCGATTCACTGCTGGATGATGTGGCGCTGGATCAGGGGCATGAGCTACGCCTCGGCTTCAATCGGGCGGTCGACAAACTGATCGTTAAACTGCAGAACGACCCGGAAATGGCAGAGCGTGCCGAGGAGATCAAAGGCTGGCTGAAAGAAGATGCCTCATTCAATCGTTACATCGGCGAACTGTGGAATGATATGCGCAACTGGCTCAAGGCGGATCTCAGCAGTGATGACTCACGGGTGCAGGAGAAAGTGCGCGGTGCAGCCTTATGGCTGGGCGAAACCCTGGCGGCCGACCCGGCGCTGCGTGACTCGATGAATCAGCATCTGGAACAGGCCGCACGCAGCGTTGCACCCGAGTTTGCTGGCTTCCTGACGCGCCACATCAGCGACACCGTGAAGAGCTGGGATGCACGCGACATGTCGCAGCAGATCGAACTTAATATCGGCAAAGACCTGCAGTTTATCCGCATCAACGGCACGCTGGTTGGCGGCACCATCGGTCTGATTCTCTACCTGTTGTCGCAGCTGCCCCAGTTACTCCCGCTGCTGAGCCGATAACCGCCTGGTTTAACCGGATTGGGGTGGATAGAGGCCAAACTCGGTGATAATGGCGCTAACAAAACTGCGGATTTTCACCGTCTGGCGGCGGCCCGCCGGGATCAGCACATGCATGGGTCGTGCTGGCCCGGCATAATCGGGCAGCACCTGGACCAGCCGGCCCTGTCTGATCTCTTCAGAGAGAATGGTGGCCGGCCCCAGGGTAATGCCATAACCCTCCAGCGCCGCATGCAGCAGCGCTTTCCAGTCATTTGATCGCATGCGTCCCTGCGGATGCACCTCTTCAACCTTACCGGCCTGGCTGAATACCCAGCGGCAGGGTTTTGAGGGCGACCAGATGCCATAAACGAGACAGGCGTGGTTCACCAGCTCCGCTGGCGTGGCGGGAACACCGTGCCGCGCCAGATAGGCTGGCGACGCGCAGGCTATCAGCCGGTAGGGCTGCAGTGGATGGGCGATGATCGAACTGTCCGCCAGCGCACCAATCCGGATCACCACCTCATAACCCTCTTCAAACGGATCGACCAGCCGATCGCTGAGTTCAAGATCGACCTGCGTTTCCGGAAACCGGTCAAGATAGCGGGTCACAAACGGCGCCAGGCTAAAAGAACCAAACGTGACCGGGGCGCTGACCTTCAGCGTACCGGACGGCCGCTGCTGCATATCCAGCGCGATCGCATCCGCTTCCTGCACCTCTGCCAGCACGATTTTGCAGCGTTCGAAATAGTTGCGGCCCACATCCGTCAGACTTTGTCGTCGGGTGGTGCGATGCAGAAGCAGCGTACCGAGATGCTTCTCCAGCATGGCGATATGCTTCGCCACCATCTGCGGTGAGATTTGCAAATGCCCGGCGGCTGCGGCAAACGAGCCCGATTCCGCGACGGTAACGAACACGTTCATGCTGGTAAGCCGATCCATGATTCCCTCCTGTTGGTTGTTTATATTGCGTCTGTTTGTCGATTTATTCACCTCCTGTTTTTAATTAAGGTCAGTGCGTGAAACTCATCGAGGAGAAACGTATGAAAATAGGCATTATTGGCGCAGGCTTTGTTGGCCGGGCGATTGCAAAACTGGCGATTCAGGCAGGACATCAGGTGATGCTCAGCAACTCGCGCGATCCACGAACGCTGTTCAGCCTGAAACCGATGATTGGCTGTGAAACCGGTACCGCCACAGAGGCCGCAGAGTTCGGCGACGTGGCGGTGATTGCCGTGCCGCTCACGGCAACGGAACAACTTCCGGCCACAGAATTGCGGGGAAAAATCGTGCTTGATGCGGTCAATTACTATCCCGACCGCGATGGCGAAATTGAAGAGCTGCTCAATGGCCGCATCAGCACCAGTGAACGGCTTGCCCGCCTGCTTCCTGACAGCCGCGTCACCAAGGCATTCAATGCCATCCGCATGACCGATCTTGAAACGCAGGGCCTGCCGCCGGGCGATGCTAACCGGCAGGCATTACCGCTGGCGGGAGATGATAGCGAAGGGAAAGCGACCGCCACGGCATTATATGAAGCCTTTGGATTTGATGCCGTGGATGCGGGAGCATTAGCGGAAGGCTGGCGTTTCGAGCGTGGGACACCCGCCTATTGCGTAGCCCTGAACAGAGAGCAACTCACCAGGACACTGAAAGAGACTACCCGGCACTCCGCATAAACAGGGCATCAGCGCAGAATAAAGCCGCTGAAACCGCATCTTCCAGACGGAGACCAAACGTAAAGCGATGGAAGCCTGCCCTGAGCCTTAACACCGGTCACAAAAAAGGCCGCTTGCGCGGCCTTTTCTTTTACTGCATTTACTGCGCTTAGCGCCGCTTAATCAACATAAACATACTGATAGCGAAGAACGCAAAACTTGGCAGAATCGCCCCCAGAATCGGCGGCAGACCGTAAACCAGACTCAGCGGACCGAAAATCTGGTCCAGCACGTAGAACAGGAAGCCAAAACTGATACCGGTTACGACACGCACACCCATCGACACGCTACGCAGCGGACCAAAGATAAACGACAGCGCCATCAGCATCATCACCGCCACCGACAGCGGCTGGAAGATTTTGCTCCACATATTCAGCTGATAACGTCCCGATTCCTGGCCGCTCTGCTTCAGATATTTGCTGTAGCTATGCAGACCGCGAATCGATAACGCGTCTGGATCCAGCGCAACCACACCCAGCTTGTCCGGCGTCAGATTGGTTTTCCACTCGCCACTCAGGCTCTGTGAACCGGTAATCTGCTTCGGATCGGTGAGATTAGACTCATCAACCTGCGACAGTATCCAGCGCTTCTTAGCCGCATCCCAGGTCGCCGTCGCCGCGTAACGCACACTCTGCAGACGACGCTGATCGTTAAAGCTGTAGATGCTCACGCCATCAATTTCGTTGTCGCCTTTAATGCGCTCGATAAAGATAAAGCTATTGCCATCTTTCGCCCACAGACCGTTCTGCGTCGACACCAGTGCGCCGCCGTAAAGCTGCTGCGCCCGGTAGTTACGCGCCATCTGCTCGCCCGAGGGCGCAACAAACTCGCCAATCGCCATGGTCAGCAACACCAGCGGAATCGCAGTTTTCATCACTGACAGCGCAACCTGCATGCGGGTAAAGCCCGCCGCCTGCATCACCACCAGTTCACTGCGCTGCGCCAGCGCGCCCAGTCCCAGCAGTGCGCCCAACAGAGCCGCCATCGGGAAAAAGATCTCAATATCTTTGGGAACGCTCAGCAGGGTGTAGTAACCGGCGCTCAGCGCGTTGTAGCTGCCCTGGCCGGTCTTGCGTAGCTGATCGACGAACTTGATGATGCCGGAAAGCGACACCAGCATGAACAGCGTCAGCATAATGGTATTGAAAATGGTTTTACCGATATAGCGGTCAAGTACGCGAAACATCAGACCGACCCTCCGCGGGTAAAGCGAGCGCGAATCCGACGCATCGGCACCGTATCCCACAGGTTAAGGAGCACCGCCAGCACCAGATAGCTGATATTCACCACCCACATCCAGAGCGCCGGATCGAGCCGCCCTTTCGCGCCGCTCGACTTCAGCGAGCTCTGCAACAGGAAGAAAATCAGATAGAGCATCATGGCGGGCAGCATCGACAGCACGCGCCCCTGACGTGGGTTCACCACGCTGAGCGGCACCACCATCAGCGCCATCACCAGCACCGCAAACACCAGCGTCAGACGCCAGTGCAGCTCGGCCTGAAACTCAGGTGTCTTATTCGCGAACAGGTCGGTCAGGCTTGCCTGTTCTGCATCGTTAGGATCGAGCGTTGCCGCTTTATAGCCTACGATGGCCTGATAATTGGTGAAGTCGGTGATACGGAAATCACGCAGCAGAGCGGTGCCCTCAAAACGGGTGCCTTTATCCAGCGTCACCACCTGCGAGCCATCTTTATGCTGCTCCATGTGACCGCTGTCAGCCAGCACCACCGATGGTCGCGCGTTGCCCTTTGGCCGTAACTGCGCCAGGAACACGTTACCAAAGTTGTTGCCCTTCACATCCTCGACAAACAGCACGGCGCTGCCGTCGCTGGAGGTCTGGAACTGTCCGGCGGCCATTGCTGCCGCACCCGGGTTCGCTTTGGCGTTCTGCGTCACCTCATCCTGATAGCGGGATGACCACGGCCCCAGCCAGATGACGTTTACTGCCGCCACTATCGAGGTAAACAGCATCAGCACCATCGCCGCTTTCACCAGGACGGCCTTACTCAGGCCGCAGGCGTGCATCACGGTAATTTCACTTTCCGTGTAGAGCCGCCCCAGCGTCATCAGGATCGCCAGAAACAGACTTAAGGGCAGTATAAGTTGTGCCATTTGAGGCACACCGAGTCCTAACAAGGTCAGAACGAGGTTTGTCGGCACTTCGCCATCCACCGCGGCACCCAGGATCCTGACTAACTTCTGACAAAAGAAGATGAGTAGCAGGATAAACAGGATAGCCAGCTGGCTTTTGAGCGTTTCCCGAACCAGATATCTAATGATGATCACGCTTAGTACGCCTGTGAAAACTTGTCTTTTTGCAGGAAAATCGCTAGTTTCAACGCTTATCAGCCATTTTTCTTCATCAATGGCCGTCGCCGTAGCTAAATTTGTATGAAAAACGCGTCCGGGTGGTGAAAAAACAACATCTTGTCACCCTGATTCATTATGACCTCCAGCAGCAGAATGTCATGCTGCGACGATGAATAAATGGGTCATGAGCGCGCTACATTCTAGCGGCAGCAGCGGCCGTTGTCTTTAAGATTCAGGAGAGTGCATGGAGTTCAGTGTAAAAAGCGGAAGCCCGGAAAAACAGCGCAGTGCCTGCATTGTCGTTGGCGTTTTCGAACCGCGTCGTCTGTCACCGATTGCCGAGCAGCTGGATAAAATCAGCGACGGCTACATCAGCGCCCTGCTGCGCCGCGGCGAGCTGGAAGGAAAAGTGGGCCAGACACTGCTGCTGCATCATGTGCCAAATATCCTGTCCGAGCGTATTCTGCTGATTGGCTGCGGTAAAGAGCGTGAGCTGGATGAACGCCAGTACAAGCAGGTCATTCAGAAAACCATTAACACGCTCAACGACACCGGCTCAATGGAAGCGGTCTGCTTCCTGACCGAGCTGCATGTCAAAGGCCGCAACACCTACTGGAAAGTGCGTCAGGCAGTAGAGACCTCCAAAGAGGCGCTCTACAACTTTGACCAGCTGAAAAGTAACAAAGCAGAGCCACGTCGTCCGCTGCGCAAGCTGGTCTTTAACGTGCCGACCCGCCGTGAACTGACCAGCGGCGAACGGGCGATCCAGCATGGATTAGCGGTCGCTGCCGGTATGAAAGCGGCTAAAGATCTCGGCAACATGCCACCTAATATCTGTAACGCCGCCTATCTGGCGTCACAGGCGCGTCAGCTGGCGGATGCCTTCAGCAAAAATGTCACCACCCGCGTCATTGGCGAACAGCAGATGAAAGAGCTGGGCATGAACGCCTATCTCGCTGTCGGGGCCGGTTCGCAAAACGAATCGCTGATGTCGGTAATTGAATATAAAGGCAATCCGGATGCGGAAGCACGTCCGATTGTGCTGGTGGGTAAAGGGCTGACCTTTGACTCCGGCGGCATCTCCATCAAGCCTGCCGACAGCATGGACGAAATGAAGTATGACATGTGCGGCGCGGCCGCCGTCTATGGCGTGATGCGTATGGTGGCAGAGCTGAATCTGCCGCTGAACGTGGTTGGCGTGCTGGCGGGCTGTGAAAACATGCCGGATGGCCGGTCGATGCGTCCGGGCGACGTGCTGACCACCATGTCTGGCCAGACGGTTGAGGTGCTGAACACCGATGCCGAAGGCCGCCTGGTCCTGTGCGATGCGCTGACCTATGTTGAACGTTTCGATCCGGAAGTGGTGATTGACGTCGCGACGCTGACCGGTGCCTGCGTGATTGCGCTGGGTCATCACATCAGTGGCCTGCTGTCGAACCACAATCCGCTGGCGCATGAGCTGATCAGCGCCTCGGAGCAGTCAGGCGATCGCGCCTGGCGTCTGCCGATGGCGGATGAGTTCCAGGAGCAGCTGGAGTCCAACTTTGCCGATATGGCGAACATTGGTGGCCGTCCCGGCGGCGCGATTACCGCCGCCTGCTTCCTGGCACGCTTTGCCCGCAAATATAACTGGGCACACCTGGATATCGCCGGTACCGCCTGGCGCTCCGGCAAGGCCAAAGGCGCCACCGGACGTCCGGTGCCGATGCTGTCGCAATTTCTGTTGAATCGGGCAGGATTGAACGGCGACGATTAAGCGCCCTCTTTTCTGACAGCAAGGGCGGATATCATTCCGCCCTTGATCTTCTGATGAGCAAACCGATGAAAAACGCAACCTTCTACGTGCTGGAAACCGATGCAACGAGCGATGGCCTTAGCGCCGTTGAAGCGCTGGTGTGCAATCTGGCGGAAACACGCTGGCGGGCCGGAAAGCGGGTGTTGATCGCCTGCGAAGATGAACAGCAAGCCATTCGTCTCGACGAAGCGCTGTGGCAACGACCGGCAAACGCCTTCGTGCCGCATAACCTGGCGGGTGAAGGCCCGCGCTACGGTGCGCCGGTTGAGCTGGCCTGGCCACAGCGTCGCGGCAGTTCACCGCGTGACCTGCTGATTAGCCTGCTGCCCCACTTCGCAGATTTTGCTACTGCTTTCCATGAAGTGATAGACTTCGTTCCTTACGAAGACACGCTCAAACAACTGGCGCGCGACCGCTATAAAGCGTATCGCAGCGTTGGATTCCAATTGAATACGGCAGCGCCACCACAGCCGCAAACGACATAGCAGAAATGGAAAAGACATATAACCCGCAAGATATCGAGCAGCCGCTTTACGAGCATTGGGAAAAGCAGGGCTACTTCAAACCGAATGGCGATACCAGCCAGGAAAGCTTTTGCATCATGATCCCGCCGCCGAACGTCACCGGTAGCTTGCACATGGGTCACGCCTTCCAGCAAACCATCATGGACACCATGATCCGTTACCAGCGCATGCAGGGGAAAAATACCCTGTGGCAAGCAGGTACTGACCACGCGGGCATCGCCACGCAGATGGTGGTTGAGCGCAAAATTGCGGCTGAAGAGGGCAAGACGCGCCAGGACTATGGCCGTGATGCGTTCATCGACAAAATCTGGCAGTGGAAAGCAGAATCCGGCGGCACCATTACCCGCCAGATGCGCCGTCTGGGCAACTCCGTCGACTGGGAGCGCGAGCGCTTCACCATGGACGACGGCCTTTCCAACGCCGTGAAAGAGGTGTTTGTTCGCCTCTATAAAGAGAACCTGATCTACCGTGGCAAACGCCTGGTGAACTGGGATCCAAAACTGCGTACCGCAATCTCCGACCTGGAAGTGGAAAACCGCGAGAGCAAAGGCTCGATGTGGCATATCCGCTATCCACTGGCTGACGGCGCAAAAACCGCCGACGGCAAAGATTATCTGGTGGTCGCCACCACGCGTCCGGAAACCCTGCTGGGCGATACCGGCGTCGCCGTTAACCCGGAAGATCCACGTTACAAAGATCTGATCGGCAAATTTGTGATGCTGCCGCTGGTTGGCCGTCTTATCCCTATCGTTGGCGACGAACATGCCGACATGGAAAAAGGCACCGGCTGCGTCAAGATCACCCCGGCGCATGACTTCAACGACTACGAAGTCGGCCGTCGTCACAAACTGCCGATGATCAACATCCTGACCTTCGACGGCGATATCCGCGACCGTGCTCAGGTGTATGACACCAATGGCGAAGCCAGCGATGCCTGTTCCGATGAGATCCCGGCGGCTTTCCAGAACATGGAACGCTTCGCGGCGCGTAAAGCGATTGTTGCCGCTGTCGATGAACTCGGCCTGCTTGAAGAGATCAAACCCCACGATCTGACCGTGCCCTACGGCGACCGTGGCGGCGTGGTTATCGAGCCGATGCTGACTGATCAGTGGTATGTGCGTACCGCACCGCTGGCGAAAGTCGCGGTTGAAGCCGTTGAAAACGGCGACATCCAGTTTGTACCGAAGCAGTACGAAAACATGTACTTCTCCTGGATGCGCGATATTCAGGACTGGTGTATCTCCCGTCAGCTCTGGTGGGGTCACCGCATCCCGGCGTGGTATGACGACAACGGTAACGTCTACGTCGGCCGCACCGAAGACGAAGTGCGCGCCGAGAATAACCTGGCCGCCGATGTGGCGCTGCGTCAGGATGATGACGTGCTGGATACCTGGTTCTCCTCAGGTCTGTGGACCTTCTCCACCCTGGGCTGGCCGGAAAACACCGAAGCGCTGCGTACTTTCCATCCGACCAGTGTGCTGGTCAGCGGCTTCGACATCATCTTCTTCTGGATTGCCCGCATGATCATGCTGACCATGCACTTCATCAAAGATGAAAACGGCAAACCACAGGTACCGTTTAAAACCGTCTACATGACCGGTCTGATCCGTGATGAAGAAGGTCAGAAGATGTCGAAATCCAAGGGCAACGTGATTGACCCGCTGGATATGGTCGACGGCATTTCACTGGAAGCACTGCTGGAAAAACGCACCGGCAACATGATGCAGCCACAGCTGGCGGAGAAAATCCGCAAACGTACCGAGAAGCAGTTCCCGGACGGCATCGAGCCATCAGGCACCGATGCGCTGCGTTTCACCCTGGCGGCGCTGGCCTCTACCGGTCGCGACATCAACTGGGACATGAAGCGCCTGGAAGGCTATCGCAACTTCTGTAACAAGCTGTGGAACGCCAGCCGCTTTGTGCTGATGAACACCGAAGAGCAGGATTGCGGACAGAATGGCGGCGAAATGACGCTGTCGCTGGCAGATCGCTGGATCCTGACCGAGTTCAACAATACGGTGAAAGCGTACCGTGAAGCGCTGGATAGCTACCGTTTCGATATCGCGGCTAACCTGCTGTATGACTTCACCTGGAACCAGTTCTGCGACTGGTATCTGGAGCTGACCAAGCCGGTCATGAACAGCGGCAGTGAATCTGAACTGCGTGGCACCCGTCATACGCTGGTTCACGTGCTGGAAGCGCTGCTGCGTCTGGCGCATCCGATCATTCCGTTTATCACTGAAACCATCTGGCAGCGCGTGAAGGGGCTGAAAAATATCAGCGACGACACCATCATGCTGCAGCCTTTCCCGCAGTACGATGCGGCGAAAGAAGATGCCGAAGCGAAAGCGGACATTGAGTGGATGAAACAGGCGATCGTGGCGGTGCGTAATATCCGTGCCGAGATGAACATCGCACTGAGCAAGCCGCTGGATGTGCTGCTGCGTGACTGCTCGCCTGCGGCGCTGCGTCGCGTTGAAGCCAACCGCAACTTCCTGTCGCGCCTTGCGCGTCTGGAAAGCCTGACCATTCTGCCTGCAGGCGAGAAAGGTCCGGTGTCGGTGACCAAACTGGTCGAAGGCGCAGAGCTACTGATCCCGATGGCGGATCTGGTGGATAAAACCGCCGAGCTGGAGCGTCTGGCGAAAGAGCTGGTTAAGCTGGATGTGGAAATCGAGAAGATCGAAACCAAGCTGGCGAACGAAGGCTTTGTTTCGCGTGCTCCGGAAGCGGTGGTGGCGAAAGAGCGCGAACGCGTAGCGGACCTGCAACAATCAAAAACAAAACTGATTGAACAGCAGGCGGTCATTGCGGCGCTCTGATTGATTCCTCGCTCTGAAAAAACCCTGCGCTCTGGCGCGGGGTTTTTTAAATCATTTTTTCGATGACACCCTTCCCGTCCTTGTTTCAGCAGCAAGATGATCATGACTCTTTTCTAATACAGACAGGCATCTTTTTTCCCGGTCACTTTCTGACGTTAACTGAGTAAGCGCCGTGCGGGCTTTTAAAAAGTACGCATCTGTTTCATCCGGCGTCGGCTCAATAAATGGCATGCCGCATAGCTTATTAACATTGCCTTGATTAACGTATTTCATTACCGCGCCAGGATTTTCAGGTAAGGCATAGGCCATCGCGATGTCCAGACCTTCCTGAAAAGAGGTTGCGCCTAAGAATGGCGATCGATTAAGAATGGGGTAAAGTTCAATCCAGCGTGTCCGGCCCTGAGAAAGATATTCTGTTATCTTGTCATAATCAGCATCTGAAAGTGAACTGCTGTCATTATTGCGGGATGCCGTAATCACTTTATCTGACAAAACATGTTCTGCAGAATTGAACCTTCCTGATGAACAGGAGACGGAAAACAATGCTAATAGCAAAATAATGAGCCATTTCATTTCACTATTAACTCCCTGTCGCCGCTATCCGCAATACTTTTTCTTACATTGAAAGACGCGACAATACAGCCATTCGAAGCGGTACCAAAGCCGTTATCTCCATGAATAAGAAATCCGGCGCGACCACACATATTGTTACCCGCATAAGGTATCAGACGGAGAACAAATCGTCCGGCTGTAGGATGCTTTGCCATAGGACTGGCAATCTTATACTTTCCTGCTGGCAAAGGACCTTTGTTCACCTCACATGCTAATGCAGGATCGTCTTTATATCCTTCAGCCCCGGCATATAACGCATCGAATTTATAGACACCATCTCGTGTAAAAGATCGCTTTCTGACGTCATAGACCCATGTCATACACGCTCCTTAAAATGACTCACAGAATTGCTGCGCCATTGATAGTTGAATTATGTGCGTTCCTTCCATGAATCGGAGTGCTGAATATTGCCATCACAGTACTTCCAGGTGATTTTTTCGTAGCGCAGCGTTACTGACTCAAGATGGTTCATATTTTCAATGGATTTGATGTTATGCATGAGTGGATTAACCGACACCACTTTCACTCCTTCAATGAACATATTGAAGTACTCCTCTTCCTGGCCAGCGTGATTAATACGGTACCATTTTATTTCAGCTGACCTGAGTGTTTGCCCGGAGGAGACTGCTTTATAGAGATAAGGGCTGGATGAGTCGAATTCTTTTTCGAATTCTAATGCACTATGAACACGCGTCCCTGTGAGTTTACCGGTGTGAGGATCGACCGGTATGCTCAAACCATGCATGAAACTAAGTACTTCAATACTTCCTTCTCGATGTTGGACGTCAACTGATCCTTTGATATCTGCGCCACCATCATCTTTCAGCCATAGGTAAGCTGGAATTGCCATGAAATTAATCCTTTAATTAGCGTTAAAGGTATTAACTTACAGGAGTAGCAGTCAGCATTTTTGATTCACATCAATTAAGACAAACAAATTGATTGTGAAGTAATCAGCACTATTAAGACCAGAAGATAGAAACAATCCCTTATTACTGAACATAGTAAGGTGTAAATGATAAAACAGATTTTCAAGTGACATTAAAAAACATGACGTTTTTAAAGCCTCCCTGCATTGTCAGGAATATTGCTTTTACATGACGATAATGTTACTTCTGGTAAACGTCTAACCGATTTACATAGTTCAACTCCCACATGATTTCTGACTCTCAGCACCTCCAGGTGCGGCCGATTACTGCCGCCGATAATCCGCATATCGCCCAGGTGATCCGCGACGTTTCCGCGGAGTTCGGCCTGACGGCTGACAAGGGCTACACCGTTTCCGATCCGCAGCTCGACCAGCTGTTTGAGCTCTACAGTGCCGAACAGAGCGCCTACTGGATTGTTGAGTATCAGGGCAAGGTGGTCGGCGGCGGCGGTGTTGCGCCGCTCGCCTGCAGCGCGCCCGATATCTGCGAACTGCAAAAGATGTACTTTCTGCCGGAGGTGCGCGGTCAGGGTCTGGCACGCGAACTGGCGCTGCGGGCGATAGAACATGCACGCAGCCACGGCTTCCGTCGCTGCTATCTGGAAACCACCGCCAGCCTGACGCGGGCCATTAAACTCTATGAGTCACTCGGCTTCGAGCATATCGACAGCGCGATGGGCTGCACAGGCCATGTCGACTGCGAAGTGCGTATGTTGCGGAAGTTATAAGCCGCGCGCGACGTAACTCATATCGTTGATGGATTCAATCACGAACTCTCCGCTGTCGGTATAGCGCAGCCGGGTCACGCTCGCATTGTCCAGCGTCTGGTTTAATGACGTATCGCCAAGCGCCTGCAGTAGCGCTGTAATCGCCAGGCCATGCGTGACCACCAGAACGTTACCGCCGCCCTGCTGCCGGGCCTGCTGCGCTATCTCAGTCAGGCTATCGACCATTCGCTTCGCAACCTGCTGATAGCTTTCGGCCATGCCTGCTGATTTAATGCCTCTCAGTGCCGGCGTGCCTGACGCTTCCGCCTGCCGGATAGCGTCTATGATCCTGTCGACATGAACCTTGCCTTTGCCATAGGCCTCCATTAGCGCCGTATCGGATGCAAATCCCAACTCATGGGCGGCATCGTTCAACATATTATTATTCAGATCGCCCTCATACAGGCCAAAGCCCACTTCCCGCAATTCCCGGCGTTCGTTCAGCGGCAGCGGCGCTTTCCATGCCTGCATCACAAGCTGCGCGGTTTCTCTCGCTCTGCCAGCATCGCTGGACCAGACGGCGATAAACGGGATCGTCTTCAGACCGCGTCCCAGCTTTTGCGCCACCTCTACCCCCGCTGGCGTTAGCGGAGTATCTGCCCATCCCTGCGCGCGATGCACCGTGTTGAACATCGTTTTACCATGCCGCGTAACGTAGAGAGTGACATCGGCGGCAAAGGCTTCGCCTGCGACAGCCCCAACCACAATAAGAATCAGCAACGCTTTAAAAATTCTTTTCATCGTATTTTCCTTATCTGAACAGATTTAATTTATATTCAACCGCGATCTCTGCAGAAAGGCTGGGAGAACGCATATATTTCCCTTGCGCATTAAAAACCGGGGTTTCTTTATTATTCTTATATGACCAGCCATAACCGAATAGCGTAAAGACCGATAAATCCTTCAGGACCGGATGGGGTTCGATGAAGCGGTTTATGAGCGCGACTTCCCCCGAACGTATACGCGTATTACGATAATTAAACTGTCCATAGTTAATCTGAAATCCGCTAAAAATGCCTTTTGAAATTTCAAATTCCGTCTGCGACACCAGCGCCAGTTCTTTATCACGGGTATAATCTTTTCCGGCAGAGGTCAGGGCGTTGAAACGCCCACGGGTATTTTTTGTCAGCGGGCGCACATAATATCCCACCGCATTATGTTTGGGCGCCGAAGTCCAGGCGGCAGCGAATTTCTGTGTCCATCTGTCGTTAATCCAGTCTGCTTCACCGACATAGTGCCACGCGTGGTTATCGAACGATCTTTTGCTGGCCGCCATGCTTTTATAATTTTCCAGCCCCTGACTGCCATAAATTTGAGAGGACAAGCGCCAGTTCGGTGAGAGCGAGTAATTCGCTTCGATAACATGACGCCGCTGGTAGGCTTCCGCTTCGCCAAATGCGTAGGCGAGACGTCCGCGATCACCGGTATAGCTCAGTGCGCCGGTATAGATCGCATTAATTTTTCGTCGGTCCTGGGTTTGCAGGGCAAGACTCTCCGGCGAGTCGTGGCGAAGCGTTTTGGTCACGTAAGCCAAATCCAGCCGTACCTTCTGCACGTTCAGCGCGCCGCTATAGCCTGAGTAACTGTTGCGTGACAAGCGGTCCGTGGTGGTCAGCACGCCGATGTTTTTTAACTCCTGCCAGCCCGCTTTTCCTTTAAATCCCGCATTCGCGTCCCCCAGCTTCACTTTCAGATAGCGTTCACCAAACTTGCTGAAGCCGTGCGCGTCAGCTTTTTGCTGATGACCGCCGCTGTCGTAAAGCAGGCCGCGCGTGGCAAAGTAGTCGCTGGCTCCCAGCCTGATTGCTCGGGTATAGGTTGCATCGAAACCCAGCCAGTCCCACTGATAGCCGGAAAGAAAATTCAGGCTTGCCGCCTGTCCCCAGGCATTATGAACAGCGGCAGGCTGCGCTTCATTTTCCTTGAGATACTTCCAGTGATTACGCAGTCTGAGATCGAGTTGCGAATCACGCAGGAAAGCATTGTCAGAGAACGATAATGCGTCAGAAAAGTCAGCCCATGCGCCAGGTGGCTGCAAAAACAGTAAAATAAATAACGGAATACCTCGCTTTCCCCTCATGTTAATGACTCCTTCCATTAAATGCTTATTAGCAAAACTGGACGCCAAAAAAAAGTCGCTGATTCTTTTCCCCGGCTATAGCCGGTGCAAAAAAAAACCTGATTCACAACCCTCTCTGGCAAAGAGGTGTTATGAATCAGGTTTTGCTTGAAAAATAACAATCCTAATCCGGCAAGAGCACTATAGTTATTCCGCAAAGAAAAAACAGAAGAGATAAAGTATTTTGTGAGGGGTCACTCAAATTATATTTAGGGGAAGTAACGCGTTCACATTAGATTAATGGTTAATATTTATCTTTTTATTATTAATAAAATCAACCCGGTTCAATATAAAAAATAAACGGCCATCGTAAGAGCTCCGTTTACTCTTTTCAGAACGCCGGTACGCCGCTGTGAAAGCGTAATTCGTTGTCGGGTTCGCTAATTAACCGCCCTTCTGTTGCCCCAATCACCTGCACCCGCGGCGTGATGTCTCTGGTGGCAATCTGCGCCGCCAGGGTTAAATAGTCCTGATAATGCCGCGCCTCTGAGCGCAACAGCGACAGATAGAACTTCGCCAGTTCGTCATCAAGATAAGGTGCCAGACTGGCGAAACGTTCGCAGGAGCGCGCCTCGATGTAAGCGCCGCATATCAGCTTATCCACCAGCGTTTCCGGTTCATGGGTGGTGACTTCGCGCAGCAGCGATTTGGCATAGCGGCTGGAGGTAATCTTCTGATAGACCAGCCCGCGCGACTGCATAATTTCCCACACCTGATAGAAGTGATGCAGCTCCTCTTTAATCAGCAGCATCATCTTCTCCACCAGCTCATCCGCCCACGGCAGCGCATTGCGCACGATGATACGTTTTGTCAGGTTCTTATGGGCGTTGATAAAGTCGCTGTCGCCATCTTCGCGGAAGATAAAATCTTCATAGGGTTTCAGCCACGCCATAATGGTGTCGCCGCTGGGTTTGTCGGCAACATATTTGCGGATCAACCACACCGCGGTCTGTGCGGCTTTCAGTTCGCACACCAGATGGTCGGTTAACAGCAGGGTCAGATTTTCCGGCTTGCGCGCCTCATCAATCCAGGCCTGTGGCGTGCGGCAGTGCAGAAACTGATAGATCGGTTCAAGTAAGGGTGCGTAGTTCATGATGTTAAAACAGGTGGCAGGGGTGACAGGCGGAGAACTCTCCGCCCCGGCTACTTAGTGGCGAATACCATCATCATCTTCATCTTCGATGGCGTCGTCATCTTCATCTTCGGCATCGGGATCTTCAAAATAGGTACCCCAGCCGTCGTAATCGACGTTGTACTTACCAATCAGGTTCACCAGCTGCTCAACCTGCACATCGATCAGTTCAGGCTTCAGGGCGGATTCGCTGATGATGTCGACGCACATCACGGTGGTGCCATCTTCCAGCTCCAGCTCTTCCGGCTCGGTCACTTCATAACCCAGCTTGAACGCATCAACGGCCGCTTTTTCCAGCGAATCAAAATTATTGCATGAGAGATGGTGCTCGATGGTATAGAGCGCATCAGGATCGCTGCCATCCTCCAGCAGCTCTTCAATAATCTGCCGCGTCTCTTCCTGCTGCTCTTCCAGTAATGCTTCATATGCCATGACGATATCCTCTCTGAGTTCGGCAATAATCAATTATTTTCCCATACTGCCCGTCGCGCCACTACACAAAACGAAAAGTTTATTAGCACCGCACTTGAAAATGCATATTCATCCGGTTAGATTGAATTTTAATTCACTTTAATGATTACCGGAGTGTTGTATGAGTCAGCTGTATCAGCGCCATTTCCTCAGACTTCTGGATTTTACGCCCGCCGAGATTGATCACCTGCTTATCCTTTCCGCTGAATTGAAACGGGCGAAAAAAAGTGCCCAGGAAGTGCAGCATCTGAAAGGTAAAAACATCGCGCTCATCTTCGAAAAAGACTCGACCCGTACCCGATGCTCTTTCGAAGTTGCCGCTTACGATCAGGGTGCAAACGTCACCTATCTTGGCCCGAGTGGCAGCCAGATCGGCCATAAAGAGTCGATGCGCGACACCGCGCGGGTGCTGGGCCGGATGTACGATGGCATTCAGTATCGCGGTTACGGACAGGAACTGGTGGAAACACTGGCGGAACATGCCGGTGTGCCGGTGTGGAACGGCCTGACCACCGAGTTTCATCCGACCCAGCTGCTGGCCGACCTGCTGACCATGCAGGAGCATCTGCCGGGCAAAAAACTCAGCGAGATGACGCTGGTTTATGTGGGTGATGCGCGCAACAACATGGGCAACACCATGCTGGAAGCCGCCGCACAGGTGGGGCTGGATCTGCGTCTGGTGGCACCGAAGAGCTGCTGGCCAGAGGAGCAACTGGTGGCGCAGTGCCGTGAAGCCGCGCAGCAGACCGGCGGGAAAATTACCCTCACCGAAAATATTGCCGACGGCGTGAAAGGCGCTGACTTTATCTACACCGATGTCTGGGTGTCGATGGGCGAAGCCAAAGCGGTGTGGGCCGAGCGTATCGCGCTGCTGCGTGACTATCAGGTGAACCGGGCGATGCTCGATCTGACCGGCAACCCGCAGGTTAAATTCCTGCACTGTCTGCCCGCCTTCCACGACGACCAGACCACGCTGGGCCAGCAGATGGCGGAACAGTACGATCTGCCCAACGGCATGGAAGTGAGCAACGAGGTATTTGAGTCGCCGCACAGCATTGTGTTCGACCAGGCCGAGAACCGGATGCACACGATTAAAGCGGTAATGGTGGCCACGCTGGGCCAGCGCTGACCGACCAGCACCGCGCGGCTGAGGACGCTGAGTCGCGCCCGCTCATAGCGGCCGATTCACCGTCTTATCTGGCCCGGTCTCTGATCGGCTAAGCAGGCGCAAACGTTTTCCTCTTGCTGCCCCACCGCGAACGGGTATAATGCGGCCCAATTTGCCGGAGGAAATATGCTACAGCACAGCGGACAATTTGACGCTCAATCACGCCTGACCGCAGGCGGTGCTACTGTTTCTTTCGGTCATCGACCCGATCTTAAAAAAGCCCCTTAAGCAGGGGCTTTTTTTTGTCCGCAATCCGGCCGCGCAGAGGAGACAGCTATGGCTAACCCGCTATATCGCAAGCACATTATTTCAATCAACGACCTCAGTCGTGAAGAGCTGGAACTGGCGCTACACACCGCCGCAAAGCTGAAAGCCCACCCGCAGCCGGAACTGCTGAAGCACAAGGTTATCGCCAGCTGCTTCTTTGAGGCGTCGACCCGTACCCGCCTGTCGTTTGAAACCGCCATTCATCGCCTCGGCGCGTCAGCGGTGGGCTTTGCTGACGGCAGTAATACGTCGCTGGGCAAAAAAGGCGAAACCCTGGCCGACACCATTTCAGTGATCAGCACCTACGTCGATGCCATTGTGATGCGTCACCCGCAGGAAGGCGCAGCGCGGCTGGCGACCGAATTCTCCGGCGGCATCCCGATTCTCAACGCCGGTGACGGCGCGAACCAGCATCCGACCCAGACGCTGCTTGATCTCTTCACCATTCAGGAGACGCAGAGCCGTCTTAATCAGCTGAATGTGGCGATGGTCGGCGACCTGAAGTATGGCCGAACCGTCCACTCCCTGACCCAGGCGCTGGCGAAGTTTGACGGCAACCGCTTCTTTTTTATCGCGCCCGATGCGCTGGCGATGCCGGCCTATATCACCGATATGCTGGATGAGAAGAATATCAGCTGGTCACGTCACGACAGCTTTGAAGAGGTGATGCCGCATCTCGATATCCTCTACATGACGCGCGTGCAGAAAGAACGGCTCGATCCGTCAGAATATGCCAACGTCAAAGCGCAGTTCATTCTGCGCGCCGCCGATCTCGCTACAGCGCGCGACAATATGAAGGTACTGCACCCGCTGCCGCGCATCGACGAAATCACCACCGATGTCGACAAAACCCCGTATGCCTGGTATTTCCAGCAGGCGGGTAACGGCATCTATGCGCGCCAGGCTCTGCTGGCACTGGTTTTAAACAGCGAACTCGCCCTGTAAGGAGATACCCCCATGACGCAGGACAACAAACTGCAGGTCGAAGCGATCAAACGCGGCACGGTCATCGACCATATTCCGGCGCAGATCGGCTTTAAATTGCTCTCCCTGTTCCGGCTGACCGAAACCGATCAGCGCATTACCATTGGCCTGAATCTGCCCTCGGGCGAGATGGGCCGCAAAGATCTGATCAAGATTGAGAACACCTTTCTCACCGACGATCAGGTGAATCAGCTGGCGGTCTACGCGCCCCATGCCACGGTCAACCGCATCGACGACTATGAAGTGGTCGCGAAGATCGCCCCGACGCTGCCGGACCACGTTGAACGGGTGCTGACCTGCCCGAACAGCAACTGCATCAGCCGCAGCGAGCCGGTCTTCTCCAGCTTTGCCGTGAAGCAGCGCGCCGACGATGTGCATCTGAAGTGCAAATATTGCGAAAAAGAGTTCGCCCGCCATGTGGTGCTGGGTCACTGGTAATCGCCCTGCCCGACCTTATAATGGGCAACACCGGCGGCATCGCCGCCTGACGACGTAATCAAAGGAGCAATGATGTCTCGTGAAATCAGTACTGAAAAAGCCCCTGCCGCTATCGGCCCCTATGTTCAGGGTGTCGATCTGGGCAGCATGATCATCACCTCGGGTCAGATCCCGGTGGATCCGGCGACCGGCCAGGTGGCGGATGACGTTGCCGCACAGGCGCGTCAGTCACTGGAAAATGTGAAGGCGATTGTTGAAGCAGCAGGTCTGAAGGTCGGCGACATCGTGAAGACCACGGTGTTCGTGAAAGACTTAAATGACTTCGCCACGGTCAATGCGGCTTATGAGGCGTTTTTCACCGAGCATGAAGCTCACTTCCCGGCGCGTTCCTGTGTCGAAGTGGCGCGTCTGCCAAAAGATGTGAAGATCGAAATCGAAGCGATTGCCCTTCGTCGCTAATCTCCGTTGTTAACATCTATTGTTAACGAGGGCGCCCGCCTCTCTCCGGCTATCCCGGAGAGAGGCGGTGAATCGCTTAACGCTTAGCCGGTCGCCACAGCCACAGCAGCGCTATCGCCAGCGCAAACAGCACGCCAAAACCGACGCCCGTCGCCACCGCAGGTGCACCCGCCTTAATCGCCAGCGTATAGAACCCCAGCATGATCAGCATGGCGCTGTTCTCACCCAGATTCTGCACCGCAATCGCATTACCTGAACCGACGCTCTCTTTGCCCCGCGCCTGCAACAGCGCATTCAGCGGCACCACAAAGAAACCGCCCAGCGCACCAATCAGCATCAGCACTAAGTACGCATTCAGCAGAGAATGCTGCAGCGCGAAGACGACGACCATCACACCAATCAGCACACCGGCTGGCATACAGCGACGCACCGTTTCAAGCGTCACCAGCTTCGCCGCCGCCGCCGCCCCAATCACGATGCCAATCGCTACCATGGCATTCAGCGTGGTCGGCGTGGTGTTGTCATTGATGCCCAGCGCCACCGGCACCCACAGCACCAGCAGAAAACGCAGCGTCACGCCTGCGCCCCAGAACAGGCTGGTGCCGAGCAGCGAGAAGCGCGTCTCCGCATCACGCCATAGCAGCGCGGCGGCACTGAAAAAACTGCGTGCCATCATACCCAGCTGCCAGCTCTGACCGGGACGCGCCGCCTGCAGTTTCGGGATAAACAGGTTGGCTACCACGGCAATGCCGTAGGTCAGCGCACAGATCCCCAGCGCCGCCAGCAGATGCCAGTCAGCCAGCATCCCACCCGCCACTGAGCCGAGCAGAATGGCGGCGATGGTCGATCCCTCCATCAGCCCGTTGGCTTTCACCAGCTTCTCGCCGTGGGTGATCTCACCGAGAATGCCATATTTAGCCGGGGAGTAGGCCGCTGCGCCCGCGCCCACCAGGGTATAACCGAGGAAGGGATTAAAGCCGAAACAGATCACCAGCGCGCCCAGCAGCTTCAGGCTGTTGGCGAGCATCATCACCCGCCCTTTTGCCATGCTGTCCGCCACCTGACCGACAAACGGTGCCAGCAGAATGTAGGCTGCGACAAAGAGCATCTGCAGCACCGGCTGACTCCAGTCGGGATAGAACTGGCTTTTCAGCACGGCCAGCGTGGCAAACAGCAGCGCGTTATCGCCGAAGGCCGAAAAGAACTGGGCGATAATCACGGCGATCATGCCGCGTGACATCAGCGGCGCATTACGATCAAGGCTCATGCCTGCTCCTCTTCCGCCATTTTTTTCAGCGTGACGTAATCGGGTTTACCGCTGCCCAGCTGCGGCAACTGCTTCATCACCCGGATATCACGCGGCAGCGCCAGTTCTGGCGCACCCAGCTCGCGGGCCGCTTTCTGCAGGCTGTCGCGCGCCAGTTCAGCGTCGGTGGTGAACAGCACCAGCGCCTCACCACGCTGACCATCCGGGCGCAGCGAGGCGGCATGTTGTTTGTCCGGCGACGCCTTCAGAGCGATCTGCTCGACGATCTCCAGCGACACCATCTCACCGGCAATCTTCGCGAAGCGTTTGGCGCGCCCCTGAATCTGGCAGAAACCGCCGTCATCAAAGCTGACGATATCACCCGTGTCATACCAGCCCGCTTCCTGATTGCCTTCGCCATCGTCGGCGACCGGCACTTCCAGCACGCCTGGATTCTCGACGCGCAGATAGCCCTTCATCACGTTCGGTCCGCGCAGCTGCAGCCGTCCGCCCTGCTCAATGCCCGGCACCGACATCAGCCGCGAATCCATGCCCGGCAGAATGCGTCCGACGGTGTGCGCCTTCGCCGCCATCGGCACGTTAATCGCGACCACTGGCGCGCATTCGGTTACGCCGTAGCCTTCAAGAATGCGAATGCCATACTTCTCCATGTAGAGCTGACGGGTGTTCTCCTGTAGCTTCTCCGCCCCCGCCACCACATAGCGCAGGCGGGCAAAATCATAGGGCGCGGCAAAGCGCGCGTAGTTGCCGAGGAAGGTCGAGGTGCCAAACAGCACGGTGCAGTTGCGGTCATAAACCAGCTCCGGCACGATGCGATAGTGCAGCGGGCTGGGATAGAGGAACACCTGGGCGCCGGTCATCAGCGGCGTAAACAGCCCGACGGTCAGACCAAATGCATGGAACAGCGGCAGCGCCGACATAAAGCGGTCGCGCGGGGTGAAGTCGGCGATGGTGCGGATCTGTTCGACGTTCGCCAGCAGGCTTTTATGCGAATGCACCACCCCTTTGGGGTTGCCTTCCGAGCCGGAGGTAAACAGTACCATCGCGGCGTCTTCCGGCTGCTGGGGCAGCTGCGCGCGATGCGGCATCAGCAGATGGGCGACGATCCACAGTTTATCTTTACTGGTCACGGTATCTTTCAGATCTTCCAGATAGATCCACTGCACATCATCAAGCCCCTGCGGCAGATGCCACAGGTTGCCTTTGTCCAGGAACTGGCGCGACGTGAAGACCGTTTTGATCTGCGCGGCGGTCAGTGCCGCCCGCATGCCGTTCACGCCCGCCGTGTAGTTGAGCATCGCCGGAACGCGTCCACGCAGGGATGCCCCGAAAATCGCCGCCGCCGTGACGGTGGTATTGGGCAGCAGCAGCCCTACCACTTCGCGCGGCTGGCTGTAGCGCTCCAGAATACGGCCCACGCCCAGCGCCTTCTTCAGCAGTCCGTTGTAGCTGTCAGGTTTGAAATTGACATCTTCGATGCAGCGTTTAAACGCGCCATAACGCGTACGCGCCGCCAGAAACGCCTCAAACAGGGTTTCACGCGGACGCACCGCCATGCGCGCTTCCATCATCACATGGTGCAGATGCTCACCGGCCAGCACGCGCCGATCGCGCGCCCGTTTCGCCTCCGGCATCGGAATGCGGGTGGCGGGCAGAATCGTCAGGGTGATGCGCGGGAACAGGCGACGTTTAAACACGCCCGCCAGACGACCAAACGGCGTGTACTCTGCGCCTTCAATGCGCATCGGCACCACATTCGCGCCCGAACGCGCCGCGACAAAACCCGCCCCGCTGTAGATCTTCATCAGCGATCCGGTGACGGTAATACGTCCTTCCGGGAAGATCACCACCGGACGGCCACTGTCGATCAGCCTGACCAGCTGTTTGAGCGCCATGGGTTTGGTGGGATCGAGCGGCACATAGTCGATAAAGGGTTTAACCAGCCGCATAAACCAGCTTTCGCTGATGGTCGAATAGACCGCATAGACCGGCTTAATCGGCAAAAATAGCGCCAGCAATATGCCGTCGAGAAACGACATATGGTTCGGCGTGATCAATACCTTCTGCTTATGCAGTTCGGCGACGTCGCCACGTAGTTCGACCCGCCATAACAGGCGAAATATCAGGCGCAATAGTGTGAAAACCATGCCGGCTCCTTAGCATCGTGAAAATAGCCCCTCACGATGCAGGATTTGACGCGGTTCGACAACAGAATTATCGGTAACCTGACGCCGCCTTCAGGGTGCCTGCCAGCCACCGCCGAGTGCCGCAATCAGCGCCACACTGCTGACCCACTGCGTGCTCTGCAACGTCAGCAAACTCTGCTGCGTACTCAGGCGGCTGTTTTCGGTGGTCGCCACATCCAGATACGTAATCATGCCCGCCTCATACTGCAAACGCGTCACCCGCGACGAGGTCTGCGCCGCGTCGGTGGCGCGCTGCTGCGCGGCGATCTCACCCTGCAGCGTGTTCAGCTCCACCAGCTTATCTTCCACCTCCTGCATTGCGGTCAGCACCGTCTGACGATAGGTCGCAACGCTGGCATCCCAGCTCGCTCGTGCCTGATCGACCTGTGCTGCGGTCGCACCAAAATCCAGCAGCGTGCCGCTCAGCTCCGGCCCCAGCGACCAGACGCGGTTCGGCAGCGAGAAGAGCGAATGCAGCACGGAAGAACTGACGCCACCGCTGGCGCTCAGGGTCAGGTCGGGATAGTAACCGGCCACCGCCACGCCCACCGCAGCATTGGCCGCGGCCATGTTACGTTCGGCGTAAGCAATGTCGGGACGGCGCTGCAACAGCTCGCCCGGCAGGGCTGCCGGAATCGCGGGCAGCGTGGCCGTCAGCGGCGCGGCGGTCAGGCTGAATTCAGCGGGTGCTTTGCCGACCAGCAGCGCAATGGCGTGCTCCATCTGTGCACGCTGCCACTGATAATCCTGCGCCGAGGCGCTGGCGCTCTCCAGCTGCAGCTGCGCCTGAGCCAGGGTGGCACGCGACGCGGTGCCCGCCTGATACTGGCTGGTAATCACTTTCAGATAGCGCTGATAAGCATCAACGCTCTGCTGATAGAGCGCGATTTTCTGATCCATGATGCGCAGCTGGAAATAGTCCTGCGCCAGCTCAGACTGGGCGCTCAGGGTGATATTGGCCAGTTCCGCCGCGCTGGCCGAGGCGCTGGCGCGGTTCTCCTCCAGCGTGCGTCGCAGTTTGCCCCACAGATCCAGCTCCCAGCTGGCGCTCAGCTCCGCCTGATGGCTGCTGCTGGTGGTGCGAACGCTGCTGTCAGTCGCGTGGCTGCCGCTGCGCGTCGCGCTGCCGTCATAGCCCAGCGAGGGAAACAGCGCCGCGCGTGACTCACTCGCCAGCGCCTGTGCCTGCCGGTACTGCGCGGCATAATTCGCCACGTTCTGGTTCGAGATGCTCACCTGGTTCAGCAGGCCGCTCAGGGTGGCGTCGTGATAAACCGCCCACCATTCGCCTTTGCTTTGCGCATCAAGCGGCGTCGCCTGCTGCCAGCCTCTGGCCTCTTTATAGTGGACCGGCATCACCATCGCGGGGCGCTGATAGTCGGGACCGACGCTACAGCCGCCCAGCAGCAGCATCACAACAAAGGGGATAAGCGGTTTCATGGATCAGGATTCCGTAGGGCGCAGACGACGCCATTGACGTTGAGTGGCACGGCCCAGACGATCGAGCCAAAGATAAACAACCGGCGTGGTAAACAGCGTGAGCAGCTGGCTGAGCGCCAGTCCGCCCGCAATAGCGATGCCCAGCGGGCTGCGCAGATCGGCATCACCGCCGCTGCCCAGCGCCAGCGGCAACGCGCCGAAAAAGGCGGCCAGCGTGGTCATCATGATGGGCCGGAAGCGCATCAGGCACGCCTGGGTGATCGCCTGCTGTGGCGACATGCCCTGCTGCCGTTCCGCGTCGATGGCGAAATCGATCATCATGATGGCGTTCTTTTTCACGATGCCGATCAGCAGGATGATGCCAATCAGCGCGATCACCGTGAGCTGCGTGCCGGTCAGCAGCAGCAGTAACAGCGCGCCGACGCCCGCTGACGGCAGGGTCGAAAGAATGGTCAGCGGCTGGATGTAGCTCTCATAGAGCACGCCGAGCACGAGATAGACCGCCGCCAGCGCCGCCAGAATCAGCCACGGCATGGTCGCGGTCAGCTGAGAAAAGGCGGCGGCGGTGCCGGCAAAACCGGCGTGAAGGGTCGATGGCAGGCCCAGCTTCGCCATCGCCTGTTTTATCAGTTCCTGCGCCTGTTCCAGTGACACACCCTCGTTGAGATTAAACGCCAGGGTGCTGGTCGCGGCCTGGCCCTGATGCGCCACCGACAGCGGCGCGTTGCCGCCGCTGAAGCGGGCAAAGGCGGAGAGCGGCACGCGGTCACCGCTGTCGTTAATCACATAAAGCTGCTGCAGCGTCTCGGGATTGGCAGTGTCGCTATTCTGCAGTGACATCACCACGTGATACTGATTCAGAGTGTGATAGAGCGTGGCGATCTGCCGCTGGCTGAACGCATTGTTCAGCAGCGTATCCAGCATGTTCACGTTGACGCCCAGCCGGGTGGCGCGATCACGATCAATGGTCAGCTCCACCTCCTGGCCGCCGGTCTGCGAATCGGAGTCCACGCTGTTAAGCTCGGGGATCGCCGCCAGCGCCGCCTGCACTTTCGGCGTCCAGGTGCGCAGCAGATCGAGATCGTCCGCCTGCAGGCTGTATTGATACGTGGCGTTGGCGCTGCGTCCGCCAATGTGCAGGTCCTGCGCCGCCATCAGGAACATCTGCGCCCCGGCGATGTGACTGGTTTTGCGCGTCAGCCGGTTGGCCACCTCGGTGGCGGTCGCATCGCGCTGATCAAAATCTTTAAGCCGCACAAAGAAGTTGGCGCTGTTACGGGAGCCAAACATCCCGCTGCCCATCGACGACATCACACTCTCTACCGCCGGGTCTTGCTGAATGATCTGCGTGAACATCAGCATTTTCGGCTTCATCGCCTGGAACGAGATGTTCTGATCGGCGCGCAGCGCACCCATCAGCAGCCCGGTATCCTGATTGGGGAAGAAGCCCTTCTGCACCACGACGAAGAGAAAAACATTCAGTAGTACGGTCAGCAGCAGGCTGAGCAGCGTCAGTTTCTGATGGCGCATCACCCAGGCCAGCCCGCGCCCGTAGGCGGCCAGCAGGCGATTCAGCTGGTTTTCAATCAACTGATAAAGCGGATGCGGCCGCTGGCTGACGGGCGGCTTTGGTTTCAGCAGGCGGGCGCAGAGCATCGGCGTCAGGCTCAGCGAAACAAACAGCGAGATCAGCAGCGACACGGTGAGCGTCACGGCGAATTCGCGGAACAGCCGCCCGACAATGCTGCCCATCAGCAGGATTGGGATGAACACCGCGATCAGCGACACGGTCATCGACAGCACGGTGAAGCTCACCTCCTGCGCCCCGCGCAGCGCCGCCCGCAGCGGGCTCAGCCCGCGCTCAATGTGACGGGTGATGTTCTCCAGCACCACAATCGCATCATCCACCACGAAGCCGGTGGCGATAATCAACGCCATCAGCGACAGGTTATCCAGGCTGTATCCCAGCAGATACATCACCGCGCAGGTGCCGATCAGCGACACCGGCAGTGCCAGCGCCGGAATGATCACCGCCTGCAGATTGCGCAGAAAAATAAACACCACCGCAATCACCAGCAGCACCGCGATCAGCAGCGTCTCTTCGGTGTCATACAGCGAGGCGCGCACGCCAGGCGAACGGTCAACCACCACGTTCAGCTGGCTGTCAGCGGGCAGGCTCTTTTCCAGCTGCGGCAACTGCGCTTTTATCGCGTCGATGGTTTCCAGCATGTTGGCACCCGCCTGACGTTTGATACCGATCATCACCGCCGGTGTGGCATTCAGAAACCCCGCCTGATAGCGATCTTCCACCGAGTCATAGACCGTGGCGACGTCGCGCAGTCGCACCGCCTTGCCCTGCTGATAAGTGATGATCAGATCGCGGTAGCTGGCGGCCTTCTCCAGCTGGCCGTTGCTGTCCACCAGCCACGACTGGTCACTGCTCTGTAAGATCCCTTTAGGCAGATTAGTGGTGCTGTTGGCGACGGCGGCACGCACCGTCTCCAGCGAGATGCCGTAATGGGTCAGCTTCAGCGGCTGCAGATCAATCCGCACCGCCGGTAAGGCGCTGCCCATCAGCGACACTTCGCCGACGCCCTGTACCTGCCCCATCGCCTGTTCGATTTTGCTCTCCGCCAGATCGTAGAGCTCGCCTGGCGTGCGGGTGGCAGAGGTCAGCGCCAGCATTACTATTGGCGCGTCTGACGGGTTGGCTTTGCGATAGGTCGGCAGCGAGGCCATTGCGCTGGGCAGCAGGCTGCGCGCTGCGTTGATTGCCGCCTGAACGTCGCGCGCCGCGCCATTGATATCGCGGTCCAGTTCAAACTGCAGGATGATGCTGCTGGAGCCCTGCGAGCTGCTGGAGGTCATCTCACTGATACCGGCAATCTGCCCCAGCGAACGTTCCAGCGGCGTAGCGACCGTCGCCGCCATGGTTTCCGGGCTGGCGCCTGCCAGACTGGCGCTGACCATGATCGTAGGAAAATCGACCTGCGGCAGCGGTGCTACCGGCAGCAGCCGGTAGCCCAGCGCGCCCAGCAGCAGGATCGCCAGCGTCAGCAGCAGCGTCGCCACCGGACGAAAGATAAACAGCCGCGTCAGATTCATTGCCCGCTCCGCGCCCGCTGCTGACGGCGTTTCACCCAGGCGTTACCGCGCTGCGCCAGCCCATCAAACAGGAGGTAGATGACCGGCGTGGAGAAGAGTGTCAGCACCTGACTGACAATCAGCCCGCCGACAATCACCAGCCCCAGCGGCTGACGCAGCTCTGCCCCGGAGCCGGAGGCCAGCATCAGCGGCAGCGCACCCAGCAGCGCCGCCATCGTCGTCATCAGAATCGGGCGGAAGCGCAGCAGGCAGGCCTGATGAATCGCGTCGCGCGCGCTGAGTTGCTGATGGTGTTCCGCCTCCAGCGCGAAGTCGATCATCATGATGGCGTTCTTTTTCACGATGCCGATCAGCAGGATCACCCCAATCAGCGCAATCAGGCTGAATTCGGTGCCCGCCAGCAGCAGCGTCAGCAGCGCGCCCACCGCCGCCGACGGCAGCGTAGAGAGGATGGTCACCGGATGGATAAAGCTTTCGTAGAGGATGCCGAGCACCACATACATGGTGATCAGCGCCGCCAGAATCAGCCACAGCGTGTTACCGGTGGCGCTCTGAAACGCCGAGGTTTCCCCCTGATAACGCAGCGTGGTGCTCTCCGGCAGCTGCAGCTGCAGCTGCTGCTGCACGTCCGCGATCGCCCGCAGTCCATCCTCCAGCGAATAGCCCGGATTAAGGTTGAAGGAGATCATCACCGCCGGAAACTGATTCAGCCGCATGTGCATCAGCGAGCCGGTGCGCTGGTGGATAGTGGCGATAGAGGTGAGTTTGACCATGCCGCTGCTGGTGGTGCTGGCGCTGGTGTCAGAGGCTGAAGTGGACGTCGACGAAGACGTAGATGTTGACGAAGACGTTGACGTTGATGAAGTCGTGCTGGTGGATGACGACGCCGAACTGCTGCTGCCGGACGATTGCAGCCAGACATCATCAAACGACGCCGGACCCTGCTGGTATGCCGGAGCCACTTCCAGCACCACCCGATACTGATTCGACTGGGTGAAGATGGTGGAGACCAGCCGCTGACCAAAGGCGTTATAGAGCGCGGTGTCCACATCCGAGGCAGTAATGCCGAAGCGCGCCGCTTTATCGCGGTTCAGCTCAACGTAAGAGACGCGCCCCTGATCCTGCAGGTTACTTACCACGCCATTAAACTCGGGCCGCTGCTGCAATGCCGCCACCAGTTTCGGCGACTCGCTGACCAGATTTTCACTGTCGGCATCATCGAGGGTGAACTGATACTGACTCGGCGAGACCTGATCGTTGACGGTGAGATCCTGCGCCGGTTGCAGATAGAGCCGGATGCCCGCCACATCGGCGGTCGCCTGTTGCAGTTGTTTAATCACCTCACCCGCTTTCACATCACGCGAGCCAAACGGCTTAAGGTTGATCTGCAATCGTCCGCTGTTAAGGCTGGTGTTGGTGCCGTCGATGCCGATCGTCGATGAGACGCTCTCCACCGCCGGGTTTTTCAGGATCCGCGCCGACAACGCCTGCTGCCGCGTTGCCATGGCGTTAAACGAGACGTCCTGTGAGGCGACGGTAATGCCCTGAATCAGCCCGGTATCCTGGGTCGGGAAGAAGCCTTTCGGCACCATCATGTAGAGCAGCGCCGTCAGCCCGAAGGTGGCCAGCGCCACCAGCAGCGTCAGTTTCTGATGGTTCAGTACCACGTTCAGCAGCCGATCATAACCGCGCACCAGGGCATCAAACAGTTCGCCGCCCTTGCGGGCAAACGTCGACTGCTGTTCGGGCGGAATGTGGCGCAGCAGATACGCACACAGCATCGGTGTCAGGGTCAGCGATACCACCATCGACACCAGAATTGCCACCGCCAGGGTAATCGCAAACTCCCGGAACAGTCGCCCGACTACATCGCCCATAAACAGCAGCGGGATCAGCACCGCAATCAGGGAAAAGGTCAGCGAGATAATGGTGAAGCCAATCTGCCGGGAGCCTTTCAGCGCCGCTTCCATCGGCGACTCACCCTGCTCCAGCCGCCGGGAGATGTTCTCGACCACCACGATGGCGTCATCAATGACAAAACCGGTGGCGATAGTCAGCGCCATCAGCGACAGATTATTCAGGCTGAAGCCCGCCAGATACATCACACCAAAGGTGCCGACCAGCGACAGCGGCACTGCCACGCTCGGAATCAGCGTGGCGGCCACGTTGCGCAGGAACAGGAAAGTCACCATCACCACCAGCGCAATCGACAGCATCAGTTCAAACTGCACGTCGCTGATCGAGGCGCGAATGGTCTGGGTGCGATCGGAGAGAATGGTCATCTTCACCCCGTCCGGCAGTGCCGCCTGCAGCGCGGGGAGCTGCGCCTTGATGTTGTCCACCACCTGGATGACGTTCGCGCCCGGCTGGCGCTGCACGCTGATCACAATCGCGGGCTGGTTGTTGGCCCACGCCGACTGGAAGCTGTTTTCCGGGCCCTGTTCAATGTGGGCGATATCTTTCAGGCGCAGCGCCGCGCCATTCTCATAGCTGAGGATGAGGTTGCCGTACTCGGTTGCGGTGCGCAGCTGGTCGTTGGCGTCAATGGTCACCGAATGATATTTCCCGTCAAAGCCGCCTTTGGAGCCATTGACGTTGCTGTTGCCAATCAGCGTATTTACCGCCTCCAGCGTCAGATGATGCGCCGCCAGCGCCTGAGGATTCATCTGCACCCGAATCGCCGGCTGGTGGCCGCCCGCCAGCGTCACCATCCCGACGCCGGAGATCTGCGACAGCTTCAGCGCCACCCGGGTGTTGACCAGATCCTGCACCGCGGTCAACGGCAGCGTGCTGGAGCTCGCCGCCAGCGTCACCACCGCGCTGTCCGCCGGATTGACCTTTTTGTAGGTCGGCGGATTGGGCAGGTCGTCGGGCAGCAGGTTATTCGCCGCATTGATCGCTGCCTGCACCTCCTGCTCGGCGACATCCAGCGACAGATCGAGGCTGAACTTCAGGGTAATGATCGAGGAGCCGCTGGCACTGGTGGAGCTCATCTGGCTCAGCCCCGCCATCTGCCCTAACTGGCGCTCCAGCGGTGAGGTGACCGACGACGCCATCACATCCGGGCTGGCACCCGGATAGAGCGTGGTGACCTGAATGATCGGATAGTCGACCTGCGGCAGCGCCGAGGTAGAGAGGAATTTCCAGGCAAAAATGCCGGCGATCAGCACGCCGACCATCAGCAGAATGGTGGCGACCGGACGCAGAATAAACAGGCGCGACGGGTTCATTTCGACACAGCACCCGCAGCGGCAGGCGTCTCATCAGCCAGCGACACTTTGCTGCCGCTGGTCAGACGATCGATCCCTTCCGTCACCAGCCGATCGCCCGGCGAAACGCCGCTGAGGATCGCCTGCTGATCGTCTCCGAAAGCGGGACCGGTGGTGACCGCTTTGCGCGTGACGCTGTGATCCTGATTGATCACAAAGACAAAGCTGCCGTCGCTGCTCAGCTGCAGCGCCTGGGCCGGGATCACCGTCGCGCCTTTCAGCACCCGGGTCTGCAGCCGCAGATTCACAAACTGATTGGCAAACAGCGACTCATCCTGGTTGGCGAACACCGCTTTCAGCGCCACGGTGCCGGTGGCGGTGTCGATCTGGTTGCTGATGAACTTCACCTCGCCGCTGCCGAGCTGATGCTGGTTGTCCTGATCATACAGCGTGGCGGGCAGGCTCTGCCCCTGATGCAGCACGCTGACCAGCGTCGGGATTTCGCTTTGCGGCACGCTAAAGGTCACGGCGGCGGGCTGCATCTGGGTAATAGTCACCAGGCCGGTGCTGCTGGCACTCTGAACCATGTTGCCGGGATCGACCTGACGCAGGCCGACGCGCCCGCTGATCGGGGCAGTGATCCGGGCATATTCAATGCTGAGTCTGGCACTGGCGATCTGCGCCTGATCGGCGGCGACCGCACCGCGATACTGCCCGACAGTGGCAATCTGGCTGTCCAGATCCTGACGCGCCAGTGCATCCTGCGCCGCCAGTTTGCGGTAGCGCGCCAGCGTCAGCTCCGCACTTTTCAGCAGCGCCTGGTTTTCACTGAGTTCGCCCTGATACTGGTTCAGCGTGGCCTGAAAGCTGCGCGGATCGATCTGCGCCAGCAGCTGCCCGGCGCTGACTTTCTGTCCCTCGGTAAAGAAAACCTGCTCCAGCTGGCCGTCAACGCGGCTGGTCACCGTGACGCTGGCGTTGGGGATGACCGTGCCGAGCGCATTCAGCCACACCGGCACATCCGCCGTGCTGGCGACACCGCTGTGAACCAGCGTCGCCCCTCCGCCCATCATGCCATGCGCACCCGGTCTGCCCGACGGCATCCCCTCGCCCGGCCCGTGACCCGCCGCCAGCAGACGCCAGATAACCCCAGCGATAATCGCCATCACCAGCAACAGGAGCAGCCATTTAAGCCCAAAGGAACGCGCGGGGCGAGAAAGGTGAGTCATCGTCGAACTCTTCAGATAAGCAGAAAAAGAAATCCCGGAACGTGCGGAATGCGGCAGTGAGCGGCGGCGGACAAAAAACCGCCAGGCTTCACGGCGGCCATTATCAGTGAAAGGCGACGCGCCTTTCTATTGGCAAACTGTCAGGGTTTCGTTAAGAACGATGTTGATTTAGCGGCGGTTTTTACAGCGGTAACGGCAGGCTCAGGCGAGCAGGCAAAAAAAACCCACGCATCTGCGTGGGTTGGTGTAATAACAGGGTCTCACTGCCGAAGCGGTGTTGTTTTCACACCCATCAATACCTCTGGGACTGCTATCCTCGCACTGATTGACCGCGCGGAGACAGCAGGAAAACGCAACCGAATTCGGGGAAGTGCAACGAGGTGTGAATATCCTTCACGCCTCGCTTACACTCTGATTTATCTAAGATTTATCTGAAGGAGTGGCCGCCGGTTTGGTGTAGATGGCATCCGGTGCAATATTCATGTGTTTCAGTACTGGTCCCATGATATTGCCGAACACCGGTGCAGCAACCGAGCCACCGAAGTGATCGCCCGCCGTCGGATGGTTGATCATCACCACCAGTGCCACTTCAGGATGACTGGCGGGAGCGAGACCGGCGGTGTAGTTGACGTAGCCGCCATCATACTTGCCGCTGGTGCCCATTTTTTCCGCCGTACCGGTTTTGGTTGCCAGACGGTAGCCCGGCACCGCAGCTTTCAGCCCGGTTCCGCCCGGCAGGACGTCACTCTCCAGCATGTGCACCACCTCTTTCACCGTTTCCGGGTTGGCGACCTGGCGTCCCATGACCGGTGGCGTAACGCGGGTGATCGACAGCGGACGGTAAATGCCATAGGAGCCGAGCGTGGCGTATTCGCGGGCAATCTGCAGCGGCGTCACACGCAGGCCATAGCCAAAGGAGAAGGTGGCTCGCTCGATATCTGCCCAGCGGGTGCGGTGCAACGGAAAGTAGCCGACGCTTTCGCCGGTCAGCCCTAAGCCGGTTGGTTTGCCAAGGCCGAACGCATGATAGGTGTTGACCAGCGCTTCGGCGGGCATCGCCAGCGCGAGGTGTGACACGCCGATGTCGCTCGATTTTTGCAGAATGCCGGTCATGGTCAGGCGCGGCCAGTGGCCGACATCGCGGATCAGGTGGCCGTTAACGCTGTAAGGCGTGGTGTCGATCACCGAATCCGGGCGCACCAGGTGGCGCTCCAGCGCTTCCATCACCACTAACGGTTTGACGGTCGATCCCGGTTCGTAGCTGTCATTGATGGCAGAGTTACGCATCTGCGCGGGCGTTGCCCCTTCATAGTTGTTGGGGTTGAACGACGGATAGGAGGCCATCGCCAGAATCTCGCCGGTGTCGATTTTCACCAGCACGGCCGCACCCGAGTCCGCCTTGTTGATCAGTACGCCGTCGCGCAGTTTGCTGTAGAGCGTGTACTGGTCATATTTGTCGATGCTGAGCTGTACCGTCGGCGGCTGGGTTGGCGGCTGATAGTTGATCATCGCGATGATATTGCCCGCGGCATCCTGCCGATAGACCTCTTTGCCCGGCTCGCCCTGCAATACTTTATCAAAGCCCTTTTCCAGTCCGTTCAGGCCGACGTTATCCGCCCCGACGATGCCGATCAGCGGCGCAGAGGCCTCGCTCATCGGATAGAAACGGCTGTCGTCATAGACTTCGCTGATGCCTTTCAGCTTCAGCTCTTTAATATCTTTGGCGATGCCCAGCTCGACTTTACGCCCCAGATAGAGGAAGCGACGTTTCGGGTTGGCGGTGATCTGCGCCGCCAGCTCTTCGGGACGGGTGTTAAGCGCCGCCGCCAGATAGGCCCATTTGGCACTGGTAAAATCGGGGTTGCTCTCCAGCACACGCTGCGGATCGGCAATCACGTCGCGCGACGGGACGCTGAGCGCCAGCGCTTCACCGTTACGATCCAGCAGCGTGCCGCGACTGGTCGGCAGCGTCACGGTACGCAGCGATCGCTGATCCGCTTCGTGCTCCAGCATCGGCTGATTCAGGAACTGCAGGTCCGCGACGCGCGCCAGCAGCACCACCAGACAGGTCGTGACACCCAGGCAGATCAGTCGGAAACGAAAAGGGTTAAACGGCGCTTTTATCTGGTCTTTTCCCAGTAGTTTTTTAATCCGGGGCATGGCATTCCGCTGCGCAAAATAAAGAGAAAGGGGCTGGTGCCAGCAGTTATAAAGAAAGCGCTGGCCGTATAACAGGAAAACTGTGTATCAGTTCGTTATCGGCAGCCGATTTCTGGCAAAAAAAAACCTGCGCATCTGCGCAGGTTGGTGTAATCAAGAAAATCTATTGATGTTCACCCATCAATACCTCTGGGACCCTGAATGTAGCAAGAGGGATCGATCGGCTGCCATCTCTCAAACGCAACAGTTACCGGCAAAATGTAACCAGCCATGAGATCCTTACGCTATTGTGCAATCCTGATGTTTTTTGATTTCCACCAGGCAGCTCATGGCGTTTGGCCCCTGAGTCAGCGACGAGGTGCCGATGTCGAGCGTCAGCACGTTGGGGTTACCCGCGCGATCGTGCGGCTGCCACGCCTTGCCAAAGCCGGGATCAAACCAGGCGCCGGTGGCGATAATCACCACGCCCTGCGTCACGCCATCGGTGATCCGCACGCCCGCCAGCATCACGCCGCGTGCGTTGCTCACCTCTATCTCGTCGCCCTCCACCAGCCCGCGCGCGGCCGCATCCTGCGGATGCATGTAGAGCGTTTCGTGTCCGGCGGTTTTATTGCCCTGCACCGTTTCTGTCGCATCCAGCTGACTGTGTAACCGGTCGGAAGGCTGAATCGAGATCATGTGCAGCGGATAGTCGCGGCTGACCGGCGAACCGAGCCACTCCTGGGGTTCACGCCATTCCGGATGGCCGGCGAAATCGTCCAGCTGGTAGTCCGCAATGGTCTGGCTGAAGAGCTCGATTTTGCCGCTGGCAGTTTTAATCGGATTGGCCTGCGGATCGGCACGGAAATCATCCATAAACTGATAGGGTTTGCCCCCTTCGGGGATCTCCACAAAGCCGCGCTGCCAGAACTCCTCAAACGACGGGAAATCGATGCCTTTACGCTGATGCGCCGTCGCACACTGCTGATAAAGATGGGCGATCCACTGCATCTCGTTGCGCCCTTCGGTGAAGGTATCGCGGTAGCCGAGGCGCTCCGCCAGGTCAGCAAAAATATCGAAGTCGTTGCGCGCCTGATGCTGCGGTTTAATCGCCTGATGCATCGCCAGCACAAAGCGGTCACGGGAGGAGCCGCCGATGTCATTGCGCTCCAGCGTGGTGGTCGCGGGCAGTACGATGTCCGCCATCTGCGCGGCGGGTGTCCAGACGATATCCTGCACCACGACCGTATCGGGCCGCTGCCAGCCCTCCACCAGCCGGTTGAGCTGCTGGTGATGATGGAAAGGATTGCCGCCCGCCCAGTGCACCATGTGAATGTCGGGATAGTGCAGGGTTTCGCCCTGAAAGCGGTAAGGCTGGCCGGGATTGAGCAGCATATCGCTGATCCGCGCCACCGGAATCGACAGCCCGGAAGGATTGGGGCCGGTGCTCATCATCGGAGCCGGACCTTCCTGGCGCGGGTTGCCGACGCTGTTCATCGAACCGTGACCAAAAGAGAAACCTGCGCCCGGCAGGCCTGGCTGGCCAAGCATCGACGACAGCGCAATCATCATCCAGTAAGGCTGCTCGCCGCGATGGGCGCGCTGAACGGAATAGGAGCAGGTAATAAAGCTGCGCTTGCCGGTGAGCTGCTGCGCCAGCTGCACAATGCGATCGGCCGGGATGCCGGTGATACGACTGGCCCAGCCGGCGGTTTTCGCCACGCCGTCGGTTTCGCCCAGCAGATAGGCGCGCAGCTGCGGCCAGCCGGTGCAGTGGCTGGCGAGAAACGCTTCGTCAACCGCGCCGCGCTGGGTGATCTCATGACCCAGCGCCAGCATCAGCGCCACGTCGGTGTTGGGGCGAATCGGAATCCACTCGGCGTTAACAAATTCCGGGCAGTCATCCCGCATCGGGCTGATGTTGATCACCGGCGTGCCTTTGGCCGCCAGCTGCATCAGCGCCGGTTTCAGGCTGTGCTGCCCTGCGCCCCCCGAGGCGACCTGGGCGTTTTTCAGCGCCAGCCCACCAAAGGCGACAAAAATTTCGGCATGTTCCACCACCTGCGGCCATTCGGTGACGCGCCCGGTCAGCGGCATGTAGGTGCCAATCACATAGGGCAGGAAGAACTGCGCGGCGCCCCAGCTGTAGTTACCCTGCTGATCAACACCGCCGCCGCCCTGAAAGTAGAAGCGACGAATCAGGGTGCGGGCATGGTTAACACGTCCGGCCGATGACCAGCCGTAGGAGCCGTTGAAAATGCCCGATGCGCCATAGCGCTCGCGAATGCGGCGATTCTCCTCCGCCACCAGATCCAGTGCGGTTTCCCAGTCGACGGCAACAAAATCCTCCCGGCCACGCAGCGTACGGTCGCTTTTTTCGCGTGACTTCAGCCACGAGCGCCGCACCATCGGCTGACGAATGCGTTTGTCGGAATAGACCAGTTCAGGAATGGTGTGGATCATCGGTGACGGATCGGCATCGGCGAAGAAAGGTTCGCAGCCAATCAGGCGATCGTTTTCAGTGACGGCGGTAAAGGCGCCCCAGTGCGCCAGATGTGGCACTTTGGTTTTCATCGTTGTTTTTCACGGTAGCCAGGTGGGAGATTGAGCATAGCATGGTGCGACGCCTCAGCAGAAGACGTGCAGCAGTGACCGTTTTTACCCCTTTTTGCGACGACGCTGGCATTCTGTCGGGTTGATGTGTCCGCCCTTTTCCGTAACACTGATGCGATGTGTAAACGTTTTCCCCAAAGCAGGTCAACGCATGGCTACCATAAAGGATGTTGCGCGACTGGCTGGCGTTTCTGTCGCCACAGTCTCCCGTGTAATCAATAATTCTCCCAAAGCCAGCGACAGCTCCCGACAGGCCGTAGGTCAGGCGATGGAGCAGCTTCAGTATCACCCGAATGCCAACGCACGCGCGCTGGCGCAGCAATCGACCGAAACGCTCGGCCTGATTGTTGGTGACGTTTCCGATCCCTTTTTTGGCGCAATGGTTAAAGCCGTGGATGAGGTGGCAGGTGACACCGGTAACTTTTTGCTGATTGGTAACGGTTACCATAATGAGCAAAAAGAGCGGCAGGCGATTGAACAACTGATGCGTCACCGCTGCGCGGCGCTGGTGGTTCACGCTAAGAAAATCCCGGATGCAGAACTGGAAGTGCTGATGAAGCAGGTGCCTGGCATGGTGCTGCTGAACCGGCTGATAAAAGGCTTTGAAAAACGCTGTATCGCGCTCGACGACCGTTACGGCGCCTGGCTGGCGACCCGTCATCTGATCCAGCTTGGCCACCAGAATATCGCCTTTATCTGCTCGACCCACACTATCTCCGATGCAGAAGATCGCCTGCAGGGTTACTACGATGCGCTGAAAGAACATGGCCTGCCGTGCAGCGATCGGCTGGTCACCTGGGGTGAACCGGATGAAGTGGGCGGTGAGCAGGCGATGACGGAACTGCTGGGTCGCGGCAAGAATTTCACCGCCGTCGCCTGCTACAACGACTCAATGGCCGCCGGCGCGCTGGCGGTGCTGAGCGATAACGGCGTTCGGGTGCCGGAAGAGATGTCGCTGATCGGCTTCGATGATGTGCTGGTTTCGCGCTATGTGCGACCGCGCCTCACCACCATCCGCTATCCGATTGTCACCATGGCGCAGCAGGCGGCCCAGCTGGCGCTGGCGCTGGCTAACAATCAGCCGCTGCCGGAAGTGACCCACATGTTCAGCCCGACCCTGGTGCGCCGCCACTCGGTCAGCGGCCCGGCCTGAGGACGCTATGGCCGGTTTATCCGGCCGCAGCGTTTACTGAAAGGCGCGCAGCAGCGTCTCCAGCGGCCTGACCAGCGCAATCACTGTTTCATCCTGTACCTCTGCGGCGGCATCCAGTGTCGCACGCATCTCCGCCACTTCACTGGCACCAAACGCCTGATTGCGAACGTAAGCATTAACCAGCGCGAGGCCCATGGCGCTCAGCGCCTCGATCTGCTGCACGCTCTGTGCCAGCGGCTTCAGCGTTGCACTCGCGTTAATGATCGGCAGCACCGCGCTGGTGTTAGCCTGCCAGCGCTGCAGCGGCGCGCGAACCGCAGAGGCGGCAGCCGGATTATTACGATTGGCGATTAACACGGCGACCTGCTGCTCCAGCTGACGTACCGCCTCACTCTCAGCGGGCAGTACATCTGCCAGCCGGTTCAGGGGTTCATGGTAGTCGTAATGGCCCGCCTGAAACTTGAGATGCTGGCGCGTGTAGTATTGCGCCGGTTCCAGCACCTCGGCCAGTACCCGCAGTGGGGCGATGTCATGCCCACTGGCCAGCCGCATCATCTGCTGCTCCGTCTGCGCGTGTTGCAGCGTTCCGACCGACACGCTGCTCCAGCGATCCATCGCCGCCAGCCGCGAATACATCGAGTCGGTATTGGTGACATCCTGTGCCGACCATAACCGCTCGGCCACCACAAAGGCGCGCGGCCACAGTTTGGTATCAATAATCTGGCTGTTGATGTTTTCCGCCCACAGCGCCGCCTCGCCACCCAGCAGATTTTGCTGCACCTGCGCAGGTGTGGGCAGCGCGGGCGCGATGCCCGCAGGCGTCTGCGCCAGCCGTTGGCCGGTGGTGGGATAACGCACGTTGCCTACCTCTGCATAACCTTTGAGGGCGTTCTGTTGCAGCGTGAACACCGGCTGGAACGGCCCCATCCAGCTATCCACGCTAAACCGCACCTGCTGAGTCGAGAGCCAGTTGATCTGACCGACCATCCGGCGGGCTTTGCCATCGAAGTCGATAAAACCGCGCCAGCCTGGTTCTCCCTGTATCAGCGTAAAGCTGCCCTTTACCGGGCTGCCTTTCAGCCGCGGCATGGTGAATGACCAGCTCTGCGCCTGGTCGCCTGGCCGCAGACGATCCTGGCCGTTGAGGCCCTGTGGCGTGACCTCATTGCGGTAGTGATAGCTGGCAGGCTGAGGCTGATCGAGGTAGAAACCGGTGGAGAGGATGCCGCGGTAGTTCTCTTTTGCCAGCGCGCTCAGCGCATCCTGGCCCTGCCACGACTGGATCAGAATGCTGCGCGGCAAGTCGGGATGGGCAATCTCATCCCAGCCCACCATCTGACGGTGATGGACTTCCAGGATCTTCTCTACCCGCTGATTGAAATATGCCTGAAGCGCATGGGCATCTTTCAGATCGTGGTCGCGCATAAACTGCTGGATAGTGGGCGAGTCGTTCCACTGTGTCGGATCCACCTCATCGCCGCCAATGTGCAGCCAGGGATCGGGGAAGATCGCCGCCATCTCACCCACCAGCGTGTCGATCACCTGATAAACCTGTTCGTTGCTGGGATCGAGCAGCGGTTTAAAGACGCCCCAGCCGCGCTCCATCTGCCAGGGGCCGGGTGCGCTAATCAGCTCTGGCATCGCCACCGCCAGCGCGGAAGCATGTCCCGGCATATCCAGCTCCGGCACCACACGCACCCCGCGATCGGTGGCATATTTCACGATCTCCCGCATCTGCTGCTGGCTGTAATAGTTGCCATCGCTGGCTTTCTGCTGCAGCTGGGGATAGTGGCTTGAGGCGAAGCGCCAGCCCTGATCGTCAGTAAGATGCCAGTGAAAGACGTTCATGCGCGCGGCGGCGATGCCGTCGATCTGACGTTTAAGCGTCTCCACCGGCATAAAGTGACGCGCCGTGTCGATCAGCACGCCGCGCCACGGAAAGCGCGGATGATCGTGGATGGTGACGTAAGGAATGGTTGTCCCCTGTGCGCCGTTTTGTATCAGCTGCAGCAGGGTTTCCATGCCGCGCATCGCGCCGAAACGGCTGGGCGCGGTTAACAGGACACCGTCGCCATCGACCTGCAACTGATAGCTCTCATCGCTATCAGGCAGCGGCTGCGGATCCACCGCCTTCGCAATGACGATGCGGATAGTCGGTGCTGCCACCGGCTGGGTGGCGGGCAACAGCGGCCAGCCGGTCTGATTGCTGATGCGCTCCAGCCAGCGCGCTTCGGCACCCGCCAGATGATCGCCAGAGATTTGCAGCGTCAGCTGCGGCGTCAGGATAAGCGTGCCGCCGCTGGCGGGCTGTTCCACCTGTTGCGGCCAGGGCATCAGCGGCAGCGGACTGGCCAGGGCGATCGGGCAGAGGGCTGAGAGCAGGAGCAAAGAACGGGGTAACCACATTGGCGGGCATCCTTGTAACGTCAACGTTTTGACAGGGCAGAACGTTGATTAAAGTTGCTGCTCGCCAATCCGCCAGTGGATCCTGCAGGAAACCTGAACCAGCACCCGATTTTTTACATCAGCCAGAGTTTTCCAGCGGGTTGAGGCTTCCTTGTTTCAGGTCAAATCTGATCGCAATAATTCTCAGCAATCACTACATGTAGCGAATAGAATCCTTTCGACCCCTATATGTAGTTTATGGAGAGAGAAATGGCGACGGTGGTAATCAAGCGTGATGGATGCCGGACAGGCTTTGATGCGCAGCGTATTGAGCAGGCCGTGGCGGCGGCGGCACGGGCAGCCGAAGTAGAAGACGCGGCCTGGTGCGCGCAGGTCGCTGAGCGCGTGGCATTGCGGCTGGCCGATTGTCCGGAAGTGGATATCCGTGAAATTCAGTGTGCGGTTGAAGAGACGCTGATGGCGGGTCCTTACCCTCAACTGGCCCGCGCCTACATTGAATACCGCCACGATCGCGATGTCGCCCGCGATCGTCAGAGCCAGTTACATCACGCCATCCGCGGGCTGGTCGATCAGACCAATGCGGCGCTGCTGAACGAGAATGCCAACAAAGACAGCAAAGTGATCCCGACTCAGCGCGATCTGCTGGCCGGGATCGTGGCAAAACACTACGCACAGCAGCAGATCCTGCCGCGCGATGTGGTGCTGGCGCACGAGCGCGGCGAGATCCACTATCACGATCTCGACTACTCCCCTTTCTTCCCGATGTTCAACTGCATGCTGATCGATCTGAAAGGCATGCTGACCAACGGTTTCAAAATGGGCAATGCTGAAATCGAGCCGCCTAAATCGATCGCCACCGCCACCGCCGTGACCGCGCAGATCATCGCGCAGGTCGCCAGCCATATTTACGGCGGCACCACCATTAACCGTATTGATGAAGTGCTGACCCCGTTTGTTGAGCAGAGCTATGCCCGGCATCTGGCGATTGCTGAGCAGTGGCAGATCCCGCAGGCCGAGCAGTATGCGCGCCAGCGTACGGAGAAAGAGTGCTACGACGCCTTTCAGTCGCTGGAGTATGAGGTGAATACTCTGCACACCGCCAACGGCCAGACGCCATTTGTCACCTTTGGTTTTGGTCTGGGGACGGACTGGGCGGCCCGGCTGATTCAGCAGTCGATTCTGCTTAACCGGCTGGCCGGACTGGGTAAAAATCGCAAGACGGCGGTGTTCCCTAAACTGGTGTTCAGCATTCGCGAAGGCGTCAACCGCCGGGCGGGCGACGTTAATTACGATATCAAACAACTGGCGCTGGAGTGCGCCAGCAAGCGGATGTATCCCGACATCCTCAATTACGATCAGGTGGTTAAAGTCACCGGCTCGTTTAAAACCCCAATGGGCTGCCGTAGTTTCCTTGGCGTTTATGAAGAGAACGGCGAGCAGATTCATGAGGGCCGCAACAATATCGGGGTAATCAGCCTGAACCTGCCGCGCATCGCACTGGAAGCGGGCGGTGATGAAGCGCGCTTCTGGACGCTGCTCGATGCGCGACTGCAGCTGGCTAAGCGGGCGCTGATGACGCGGGTGGCGCGGCTGGAGAAGACCAAAGCGCGCGTGGCGCCCATCCTCTATATGGAAGGCGCCTGTGGCGTTCGGCTGAATGCGGATGATGAAGTCGGTCCTATTTTCCGTAATGGCCGTGCGTCGCTGTCGCTGGGCTATATCGGCCTGCATGAAACCCTGAATGCGCTCAGCGGCGGTCATCAGCATCCTTACGATGACGCGGCTCTGCGCGCCAAAGGCGTGGAGATCATTGCTTACATGCGCGATGCCACCGAGCGCTGGAAAGCTGAAACAGGCTATGGGTTCAGCCTTTACAGCACGCCAAGCGAGAATCTGTGCGACCGCTTCTGCCGTCTTGATGCGGCGCAGTTTGGCCTGGTGCCAGGCGTTACCGACAAGGGCTACTACACCAACAGCTTCCATCTTGACGTTGAGAAGAAGGTCAATCCTTACGACAAAATCGACTTTGAAGCGCCCTATCCGCCGCTGGCGAATGGCGGATTCATCTGTTACGGCGAATACCCGAATGTGCAGCACAACCTCAAGGCGCTGGAGGATGTCTGGGATTACAGCTACGACCGCGTGCCCTATTACGGCACCAATACCCCGATTGATGAGTGTTACGAGTGCGGCTTCAACGGCGAGTTCACCTGTACCAGCCGCGGCTTCACCTGTCCGAATTGCGGCAACCACGATCCGGCGCGCGTCTCCGTTACCCGGCGGGTCTGCGGCTATCTGGGCAGCCCGGATGCGCGACCCTTTAATGCCGGTAAACAGCAGGAAGTGCAGCGTCGGGTGAAGCATCTGTCTGAAGGACCGCTGGGATGATGCATATCCATCGCTACTATGATGTGGATATCGTTAATGGACCTGGCACCCGCTGCACGCTGTTTGTCGCTGGTTGCGAACATCAGTGTCGCGGCTGCTACAACCAGAGCACCTGGCGGCTTGATTCCGGCGTGCCCTTTACGCTTGCGATGGAGGAGCAACTGCTGGCGGATTTACAGGACACCCGCATTCCGCGCCAGGGATTGTCGCTGAGCGGCGGCGATCCGCTGCATCCGCATAACGTGCCGCACATTCGCCGTCTGGTGAAACGGGTGCGACAGACGTGTCCCGGTAAAGATATCTGGCTCTGGACCGGTTACCGGATGCAGGAGCTGAATGCGGCGCAGCGCGCTGTACTGGTCTATCTCGACGTGCTGATCGATGGCCGTTTTGTCGAAGAGGAGAAGGATGCCACGTTGCAATGGCGCGGCAGCCGTAATCAGATTATCTGGCAGTTACGCTGAGTGGCGCGGAATTTCGCCAGACTCAATGATATTGACGCTCTCACTCCCCGGCGTAAAAGCCTGCTGGTGCAGACAGCGTGCCACGTCGTGCGCGCTGACCGCCCGCCAGTTGCCAGGCAGCAGCGAAAACAGCGGTCCCGCCAGGCTTTCGCCCCGGCGCTTCTGCGCGCGATCCCCAAGCAGCAATGAAGGCCGCACCAGCGTCAGGCGCGGCCAGCCCTGATGGCGCAGCGCATTCTCCATTTCGCCTTTGACGCGATTATATAAAAACGGCGAGTGACGACTGGCCCCGTGCGCGCTGACCACCAGCATCTGCTTCGCCCCCAGACGTAATCCGCTTAACCCGCTGTCCACCACCAGGGTGTAATCAACGTGGATAAAAGCCTGTTTACTGCCCGCCTGCTTACGCGTGGTGCCCAGGCAGCAGAACACCGTGTCCAGCGAGCTTTGCAGCGGCCCGAGTACATCGGTGAGATCGGCCTCAACCGGATTCACCACCTTGTCCATGGCGGGTAGTGGCCGACGGGTTGGCGCGATGATCTCATCGACGCGTGGATCCTCAATCAGTAAGCGCAGCAGATGCGACCCGACTAAGCCGGTGGCACCGGTCAGTAATACGCGATTCATCTCAGATTCATCCTTATTTCACTGCTGACTGGTTAAAAGATAGCTGATCTTAACGGGCTGGCTTGCGTTCTCACTCTCAGCGACCAGGCTTATAGCGTTATCCGGAAAGCGCGTCTCGCGCTCCACATGCTGAAGGAGGAAAAAAATGAGCAAGAAAGTGGCGGTTTTAATTACCGATGAATTTGAAGACTCAGAATTTACCTCACCTGCGGAAGTTTACAAACGCGCTGGTTTTGAGGTGGTTACCATTGAGAAACAAGCCGGTAATGTCGTTAAAGGCAAGAAAGGCGAAGCGGAAGTGACCATCGATCGCAGCATTGATGACGTCAGCCCGGCTGAATTTGACGCTCTGCTCCTGCCTGGCGGTCACTCGCCCGATGCCCTGCGCGGCGACGATCGTTTTGTTGCTTTTACCAAAGGGTTTGTCGCCAGCGGCAAGCCAATCTTTGCCATCTGCCACGGGCCACAGCTGCTGATTAGCGCTAACGGCGTGCGCGGTCGCAAGATGACTACCGTTAAAGCCGTTGCCATTGACCTGATCAATGCCGGTGCCGACTTCCATGATAAGGAAGTGGTAGTAGACGACGATAAGCTGGTCACCAGCCGCACCCCGGCCGATTTACCGGCCTTTAATCGTGAATCCCTGCGGATCCTCGAAGCGCTGTAAGCCGCGACGCCCTTTTCTGCTGAAAAGGGCGTTCCTATTTCTCCCGCTGCCAGGCAATTTTCTTGCCGAATCCCAGCGCATTATCCGTCATCTTCACTTCATCCAGCACAATCTCCCACAGCGGTGCCGACACTTTGCGTGAGACCGGAAAACGTTTCTGGTAAGCGGCTCTGGCGATCTGCTCTGTTGTCTCCTCCAGCCGTTTGACATGGCCACGATACTGCACCCCTTTAATCAGCAGCACACTTCTGGGCTGGCCATTGACGGTGCCCGCAACCTGCGGATTCTGCACCATTAACTCACCGTGGCGGGTATCGGGTTCCGTCATGATCCAGAAGACCATGCGCGTCTCGTCAAAGACGTAGTAGCAGTTAGCGCACCACAGTTGATCGTCGGCGGTACAGCAGAGTGAAAGCACATGCTGCTTTCTCAGATAGCGAACCAGATGGGCGTGATCGGACAAGATAAACTCCTGGCGGTGCACCGGAGAGTGAAGCGCGCTAAACTGCCCGGCACCTTTTTTTGGGAAATGATTGCGATGAGTCAGCAGTGGCAACTCTACATCGTCCGTACGGCGAAAGGGAGCCTGTACACCGGTATCACCACGGATGTGGTGCGCCGGGTCGCTCAGCACCAGAGCGGACGCGGCGCCCGCGCGCTGCGCGGCAAAGGGCCGCTGGACCTGGTGTTTCACTGTGACGCGGGCGATCGCGCCAGCGCCTCCAGGCTGGAGTATCAGGTCAAGCAACTGACCCGCCAGCAGAAATTACTGCTGGTGGCGGGCCAGCCCGGCTGTCTGGAGAGCTGGCTGGGTATTACGGCTGGCGATTAAAGGGTTCGGCGTAGTCGATCTGCCCTTCCGCCCCGTCATACGCATTATCGGCCAGACGGTAGACCTGGAACGTTGCCTCTGTACCCGGCCAGCGGCTGCGCAGGCCGTGGCGTGCCGCCGGTTCAAAACCAAAACGGTTGAACAGCGCCGGATCGCCCAGCACCACTACCGCGCTGTAGCCAAATTCATTGAGCGTATCCAGCCCCTCATAGATCAGCTTGCTGGCAATACCCTGACCGCGCAGCGTCTCATCGACGGCCAGCGGTGCCAGCCCAACCCAGCCGCGATCTTCACCCTGAACGCTGACCGGACTGAATGCGGCATAACCCAGCACCTGTCCCTCGTCATCCGTCGCGACCACGCCTAAGGTCAGCAAGCCATCTTCACGCAGCGCCTGAGTCAGTTCCGCCTCTGCAGAGGTACTGAAGCAGCGTCTGAGCAGCGCGTCGATGCCTGCGGCATCCACGCCAATTTCACTACGAATCAACATGCAGCACCTGCGCGCGCCTGAGCGGCCTTCGCGTCCTGTTTCATGCCGGCGTCGACAAATGCCGCCATCTGCTCAATTGCCGTACGTAACGCGGTGGGCATAGCCTCGGGTTCAATAGCATCCATTACGTTCTTCACCTCAAGTCCCAGTTCAGTGTCACCTTCAATCACCAGCCGGCGTTGAAAGAACAGCATGTCGGGATCTGCTTTACGTGCTGCCACCAGCAACAGATCATTGGCATTGCCCCGAAACCAGACATCCGCTTCGGACTGTTGCAATACCGCCAGTCGGCCGTCCTGCAGCGTGGTTATCCATTGCAGATTGAGATCGGCAATTTCAATACCCAGCAGGCGACCATCCAGAAAGTCTAACTCACCTTCAGCCAAAGCATGACGAAATTGCCAGTTTAAGAGTTGTTGCAGAAGCAACTTTTTGACCGGGAATGGGGTGAACGCAGCGGGTAACCCTAAGATTTTAGGACCGTTTTTCACACAATGGGCATGTATCCGCTCTAACACTTTCGTCACTCCCTTCAGAAAATTTTACGTATATTGCCATATCCTTTTCTGCGCGCCTCCTCTGAGATCAATAAAAACCGCTGCCATGCAGGTAAAAAAAGCGCCGCCGGGCGGATGAATTTGAATTTCACTGCCCCAAATCAACACGCTGCCCGGACCAGATGCCTAGACTCGACGCCCATCTGCATGTTGAGAGGAATATCTATGGAACTGCTCTGCCCGGCAGGAAACTTACCCGCAGTGCGCACCGCTGTAGAGAATGGCGCTGATGCGGTGTATGTGGGGCTGAAAGATGACACCAATGCCCGTCATTTTGCGGGTCTGAATTTCACCGATAAAAAACTGGCTGAAGCCGCGCGCTATCTTCATCAGCATCGTCGCAAACTGCATGTTGCGATCAACACCTTTGCCCATCCGGATGGCATGGGTCGCTGGCAGCGGGCGATTGATGTGGCGGCGCAAAACGGAGCTGACGCGCTGATCCTGGCGGATATCGCCACGCTGGAGTATGCCGCGACGCACTATCCCCAGGTCGAACGTCATCTTTCTGTACAGGCTTCGGCGACCAATCTGGAGGCGATTCGCTTTTACCATCGCCACTTCAATCTGCAGCGTGTGGTGCTGCCTCGCGTGCTGTCGATTCACCAGGTTAAACAGCTGGCACGCAGCACACCGGTACCGCTGGAGGTGTTCGCCTTTGGCAGCCTGTGCATCATGGCGGAAGGCCGCTGCTACCTCTCTTCCTGGCTGACCGGTGAATCGCCTAACAGCGCCGGTGCCTGCTCCCCGGCGAAGTTTGTGCGCTGGCAGCAGACGCCGCAGGGCATGGAGTCACGTCTTAATGAAGTGTTGATCGATCGCTACGCCCCGGACGAAAGCGCGGGTTATCCGACACTTTGCAAAGGACGCTATGTGGTTAACGACAAGCGTTATCACGTGCTGGAGGAGCCCACCAGTCTGAACACGCTGGAGCTGCTGCCGGAACTGCTGCGGGCAGGCATCGCCTCGGTGAAAATCGAAGGCCGTCAGCGCAGCCCTGCCTATGTCGCTGACGTGGCGCGCGTCTGGCGTCAGGCAATTGATCGCTGCAAGGCGCAGCCGGAACAGTTTGAAGTTGCACCACAGTGGATGCAGACGCTGGGCGATCTCTCAGAAGGTTCGCAAACCACGCTGGGTGCTTATCACCGTGAATGGCAATAAGGAGTCATGATGCAATATGCCCTTGGGCCGGTGCTCTGGTACTGGCCGACCGATACGCTGGAAGATTTTTACCAGCAGGCTGCCCGCAGTAGCGCGGATATTATCTACCTTGGCGAAGCGGTGTGCAGTAAACGTCGCGCCACGCCCTATGCCCGCTGGATGGCGCTGGCTCGTGAACTCGCGGCCAGCGGCAAACAGGTGGTGCTGAGCACGCTGGCGCTGCTGCAATCGCCCTCTGAGCTGAAAGAGCTGCAGCGTTACGTAGAGAACGGTGAGTTCCTGATTGAAGCCAATGATATCGGCACGGTAAACATGGCCGCTGAGCGTCATCTGCCCTTTGTCGCGGGCCCGACGCTCAATGTTTATAACGCCGACACGCTGCAGCTGCTGGTCAAAGAGGGCATGACGCGCTGGTGTATGCCGGTGGAGATGTCACGTGACTGGCTGCTACAGCTGCTGGAGCAGTGCGAGACGCGGGGTATCCGGCAGCAGTTTGAGGTGGAGGTGCTGGGCTACGGTCATCTGCCGCTGGCGCTCTCAGCGCGCTGCTTCACCGCCCGCTCGGAAAACCGCGCGAAAGATGATTGCGAAACCTGCTGTATCAACTATCCGACAGGCCGGCGCGTCAACTCCCAGGAGGGGCAGCAAGTGTTCGTCCTCAATGGCATTCAGACCATGAGCGGCTACTGCTATAACCTGGGTAACGATCTGGCTGGTATGCACGGCCAGGTCGATTGCATACGGCTCTCGCCGCAGGATGTGACGACGCTGGCAGAGATTGACCGTTTCCGCGCCAATGAAAACGGTCAGGCTCCGCTAATGGTCGCAAAAGGCAGTGATTGTAATGGTTACTGGCGCAAACTGGCGGGCATGACGCTGGCATCCTGAATAAAAGCACATACCGGCTATATTCCTGCTGAGGTTAGCAGTTTTAATATAAGGAATGATGCGTAATACTAAATGGTGCAGGCCTTAACTTAACGCCTGCGCCATACAACGGGAGTAGTCATGTCTGATAAAAAACCTCTTCGCCTGTCCGTGCTGGATCTCGCGCCGATTCCACAGGGCGCGACCGCTCGGGATGCGTTCCATAATTCGCTGGCGCTGGCGCGTCAGGCTGAAAAACTGGGCTATCAACGCTACTGGCTGGCTGAACATCACAACATGACGGGGATTGCCAGCGCAGCCACCTCCGTGCTGATTGGCTATCTGGCGGCGAATACCGAGACTCTGAAGCTGGGCTCCGGCGGCATTATGTTGCCTAACCATGCGCCGCTGGTGATCGCCGAGCAGTTTGGTACGCTGGCCTCTCTCTATCCTGGCCGTATCGATCTCGGCTTAGGTCGCGCGCCAGGTTCTGACCAGCGCACCATGATGGCGCTGCGCCGTCATCAGGCCAACATGCACATCGACACGTTCCCCGAGGATGTGGCTGAACTGATTAGCTGGTTCGATGCCGAAGCGGATGCGCAGCCGCCGGTGCAGCCGGTACCCGGTCTGGGCCTGCAGATTCCGGTCTGGCTGCTCGGCTCCAGTCTCTACAGCGCACAGCTTTCAGCAAAAATGGGCCTGCCGTTTGCGTTTGCCTCCCATTTTGCCCCTGACCAGCTGTTCCAGGCGCTGCACGTCTACCGCGAAAACTTCCAGCCATCGGCGCGTCTCGACAAGCCTTATGCCATGGTCTGCATTAACGTGATCGCCGCAGACAGTGAGCGTGATGCGCGCTTCCTGTTTACCTCGCAGCAGCAGCAGTTTATTAACCTGCGCCGCGGCAAACCGGGCCCGTTACCGGCACCGGTTGAAAACATGGATAATCTCTGGTCGCCATCAGAACAGTATGGCGTACAGCAGGCGCTCAGCATGTCGCTGGTCGGCGATACGGACAAAGTGCGTCATGGGCTGGCCTCGCTGATGCGTGAAACCCAGGCGGATGAAATTATGGTCAATGGCCAGATTTTTGATTCCGAAGCGCGCCTGCGCTCCTTCGCCATTGCGATGGAAGCGGCTAACAGCCTGTAATCAGTTCTGCGGTGGGCGCAATCTCTCCGGGCTCACCGCCAGCTGACGACTATCCCTGGCCGGAGATTGCCCATACAGGCGGCGATACTCCCGGCTGAACTGTGACGCGCTCTGATACCCCACCCGATAGCCTGCCGTACCGGCATCCAGCTTTTCCACCATCATCAAACGTCGCGCCTCATTCAGCCGCAGTTGTTTCTGGTATTGCATCGGCGTCATAGCCGTCACGGCTTTGAAGTGATGATGCAGCGAAGAGATGCTCATGCCGACACTGCTGGCGAGCCGATCGATCTTCAGCGGCTGATGAAAATTTTCCCGCAGCCAGCGGGCAGCCTGCGCGACCCGGTTGCCCGGCCGCTCAGCCAGCGCCATATTCAGGATGCGCGAACCTTCCGGCCCGGTCAGCAGCCGATAGAAAATCTCCTGCTCAATGAGCGGGGCCAGCGCATCAATGTCCTCAGGATGGTCAAGCAGGCGTACCAGCCGGATAACCGCATCCACCAGCAAAGGTGAGACCTTATGCACGGTGACGCCGCGTTCACTGTCTGGTGTCACCAGCGGCAGCGTCGGGGGAAACTGTTCGAGGTAGCGCATCAGCCGGGATTCATTGATGGCAATACCAATCCCCAGATTGGGTTTTTCCGGCGTGGCGACGGTGACGCAGGCGCGCACCGGCATATCCAGCGTCACCAGCAGCAGATCGCCCGGACCATAGTGCAGCACCTCATCACCGATATGCAGCGCCTTACCGCCCTGTGCCACCAGGGCAAAACTGGCCCATTGAGCAAAGTGCATTGGCTCAGTCGGTGCTGAAACCCGGCCAAAAAACAGGCAATCTATGGCGCTGGAATGCCGCCCATCCTCCGGAGCATGACGGGCAATTAACTGCGCCAGCCCCTGCCACTTCTCACTCTCTGTCACTGTGTTCTCCCCTCCCGCTATCTGTGCTGATATTACCTGACGCTGAGCGGAATACCTGGCCCGCTGCGCTACTTTTGCAGGATCGTGCAAGAAGCTTGCAGGATTGCACTACCCGCTTTTCGGCACCAGCGCGCATAGTCTTTCGACGCAATCATTACGGCGGAGAACAACATAATGAAGGCACTGCAGAATAAAATCGCGCTGGTAACAGGCGCCTCAAAAGGCATTGGTGCGGCGATTGCCATCGCTTTTGCCGCGGCTGGCGCCCGCGTCGTGGTCAATTATCGTCAGGATGAAGTGGGAGCGGCTGACGTGGTCAGCGATATCGTCACCCTGGGCAGTGAAGCCGTGGCGGTACAGGCAGATATCTCTCTCCTGCGGGATGTGGAACGGCTCTTCGCCACCACCGCAGAGTGCTTCGGCGCGCCCGACATTGTGGTGAACAATGCGGGCAGCTTTCATCACGGCGAGTTTGCGGCGCTGACGCTGGAGGAGATGCAGCAGCAGATTAACGTTAACCTGCTGGGTACGCTGATGGTCTGTCAGCAGGCGATTCGTCACTTCCCGTCGCACGGCGGCAGCATTATTAATCTCAGCGCCCTGAACAGTAAAAACAGCACGCCAGGTTCCGTGCTCTGGGCGGCAACCAAAGGCGCAGTGGATACCCTGACCCAGGGACTGGTGCGCGAGCTGGGCGCAAAGAACATCCGGGTTAACGCCCTGGCACCAGGCATGATTCTGACGGAGGGATTACTGGCCGCGAAGAGGATGAGCCCACAGCTCAAAGCGCAACTGCTGGCTGCCACGCCGCTGGGACGCTTTGGTCTGCCGGAAGATGTGGCGCAGGTTGCGCTGTTTCTGGCCTCTGAAGAGTCCGCCTGGGTCAGCGGCGAGCGTGTGATGATCAGCGGCGGTGCCTGACAGGCATAAAAAAAGGGAAGCCATTAGCTTCCCTTTTTGTTACGACGCTAAGTCGTTATACATCACGACGACGTGGAGCGGCGGCTGCGCCCTCTTCACGACGTGGACCACGGCTACCTTCACGGTTGAAAGTACGTCCGCCGCCTTCACGACCACCTTCACGGCGTTCAGAAGAGAAGCGACGACCACCTTCACGGTTAGCTGCGCCCGGACCGCCTGCACCTGGACCGCTGCGACGCTCACCGCCAGCACCAGCTGGACGACGGTCACCACGGCCTTCGTTCGGCTGTGCATCACCCAGTAACTGCATATTCATCGGCTTGTTCAGAATACGGGTACGGGTAAAGTGCTGCAGCACATCGCCTGGCATGCCTTTCGGCAGCTCGATAGTCGAGTGGGTACCGAACAGCTTGATGTTACCGATGTAACGGCTGCTGATGTCGCCTTCGTTAGCGATAGCGCCAACGATGTGACGAACTTCAACACCATCATCGCGGCCTACTTCGATGCGGTACAGCTGCATTTCGCCAACGTCACGACGTTCGCGACGTGGACGATCGCCATCACGGCTTTCGCGGTTTTCACGCGGAGCACGAGAATCGCCACGCGCTTCACGGCTGTCACGACGGCCATCACGCTCGTCACGATCGCGGTATTCGCGACGTGCCGGACGCGGTGCTTCTGGTGGCAGAATCAGAGGACGTTCGCCCTGTGCCATCTTCAGCAGTGCGGCTGCCAGTGTTTCCAGATCCATTTCGTCTTCTGGCTGCATTTTAGCCAGCAGAGCACGGTACTGATCCAGATCGCTGCTTTCCAGCTGCTGCTGAACTTTAGCAGCAAACTTAGCCAGACGACGCTCACCCAACAGTTCTGCGTTAGGCAGTTCTACCTCAGGAATGGTCAGCTTCATGGTACGTTCGATGTTACGCAGCAGACGGCGTTCGCGGTTCTCAACGAACAGCAGCGCACGGCCAGCACGACCAGCACGACCGGTACGGCCGATACGGTGAACGTAAGATTCTGAGTCCATCGGGATGTCGTAGTTAACAACCAGGCTGATGCGCTCAACGTCCAGGCCACGGGCCGCAACGTCGGTTGCAATCAGAATGTCGAGACGACCATCTTTCAGGCGCTCAAGCGTCTGCTCACGCAGAGCCTGGTTCATGTCACCGTTCAGCGCGGCGCTGTTATAGCCACTACGTTCCAGCGCTTCTGCCACTTCCATGGTTGCGTTTTTGGTACGCACGAAGATGATGGCAGCATCAAAGTCTTCTGCTTCCAGGAAGCGAACCAGTGCGTCTGTTTTACGACCGTAAGCGGTCCAGTAGCTCTGGCTGATATCAGGACGCGTGGTCAGGCTTGACTGAATACGCACTTCCTGTGGATCTTTCATGAAGCGTTTGGTGATACGACGAATCGCTTCCGGCATGGTTGCAGAGAACAGCGCGGTCTGATGATCGGCTGGAATTTGCGCCATGATGGTTTCAACGTCTTCGATGAAGCCCATGCGCAGCATTTCGTCTGCTTCATCCAGCACCAGGCCACGCAGGTTAGAAAGGTCTAACGTGCCGCGTTTCAGGTGGTCAAGCAGACGGCCAGGCGTACCCACAACAACCTGTGGTCCCTGACGCAGTGCGCGCAGCTGCACGTCATAACGCTGGCCGCCGTAAAGGGCAACCACGTTCAGGCCACGCATGTGTTTAGAGAATTCGGTAACTGCTTCAGCAACCTGTACCGCCAGTTCGCGGGTAGGTGCCAGCACCAGGATTTGTGGCGCTTTAACAGTAGGATCAATGTTGTGTAACAGCGGCAGAGAGAACGCCGCGGTTTTACCACTCCCGGTCTGCGCCATGCCTAACACGTCACGGCCCGCCAGCAGGTGAGGAATACACTCAGCCTGGATTGGGGATGGCTTTACGTAGCCCATGCCATTCAGTGATTCAAGGATGTCGGCGTTCAGGCCAAGGTCAGCAAAAGTGGTTTGAATATCAGTCATGTAGTACACGTGCCTCTTAGATTGCGGCGGCCAGTCTACATAACTCGTCGTGAAAACTTTCAGTCATTTTCATCAAAAAGTGTGAACCGGCTCAAATTAAAAGTTTTGACGAACAGAAAAGCCTTCATCCTTTAAGATGATGACTTAACAGGTTTTACAGGCAAATTAAGTTCGTCAGCTATTGCTGGTCAGATTCTGATAAATCGTCTTGTGCCTGGCCGAGTTGCGCCAGTTCCAACAATGCGTATCGGTGTTCAACAAAGTTATTGACGTTGTTGGCCACCGCCAGTTTGAACAACGCTTTCGCGTCGTCCTTCTCCCCCAGACTTAGGTAGTACTTACCTAAATAGAAGTTGGTTTCACTGAGATGTTCAGCGAGCGAGGTGTTATCCGTTGCGTCCGCCTTGAGACTTTCCATCAACGTTTTCTCGTTGATATCTCCAAGGTAGAACTCGACAATATTCCATCCCCATTGATCTCTGACCGCTTTGTCGTGACGCTGTTGAAGCGCGACTTTTGCCTTGTCGACATCCATCTCACGTTCAACGAGATAGAGCCACAAACTGCGGAAAGGATCGTTAGGATCGTCTTGATAAAACGCCAGCAGATCATCTTGCGCTAACTTGTATCGACCGCCGTAATAGAGGGCGATACCACGGTTTAAATGCGCATAGTTGTAAGTTGGATCAAGCTCAAGTACAGAATCAAACGCTTCATAGGCGGCATCAAAGTTGCCCGCCTGCGTTAAATATATGCCTAAGTAGTTAAACACTTCGGGCATATCTGGTCTTATAGACAGCGCTTGCGAAAAATCGTTCCGCGCTAATGCCCGCAGACCTAAACTATCATACAACACTCCGCGCTCATATAACAGCTGTGCGCGTTCATCATCGGTGAGAGCGCGACTGGCAAGAATTTGTTCCATGCGCGCCAGTATCACTTCCTGCTGCAGTGTGGGCTGTAAAGGCACTGCAAGAACTTCGTTCTTACGCCAATTGGAGTTGCTGCATCCTGCCAGCGTCAAAGCTGTCGCAACAAAACACCAGCGCAGAAAAGGCTTCATTTCCCACTCCCGAAAACAAACATTGGGATAACCATCCTGTCATCCGCCTGCTGTGCACAAGGATTCCCGCCCTCGCGATGATACAAACGCCCCTCTCTGCCAGGCAGAGAGGGGCAAATCAGCAACGACTTATTCAGCAGCGTCAGGCGTGGTCACCGCGACAGCTTCTTCAGCCTGCGGCTTAGATTCTGTCGCTTCTTTGATGCTCAGACGTACACGGCCCTGGCGATCAACTTCCATCACCTTAACCGGTACTTCCTGACCCATCTGCAGATAGTCAGTCACTTTCTCAACGCGCTTATCAGCGATTTGTGAAATGTGAACCAGACCTTCTTTACCGCCGCCGATTGCAACGAAGGCGCCGAAGTCAACGATACGGGTCACTTTACCACTGTAAACGCGGCCCACTTCGATCTCTGCGGTAATCTCTTCGATACGACGAATCGCTTCTTTCGCTTTCAGACCATCGGTCGCAGCGATTTTCACGGTGCCGTCATCTTCAATTTCAATCGTTGTGCCGGTCTCTTCGGTCAGTGCACGAATCACTGAGCCGCCTTTACCGATCACATCTTTGATCTTGTCAGAGCTGATTTTGATGGTGTAAATGCGTGGTGCGAATTCAGAAATCTCAGTACGCGGTGTGCTGATAGCCTGTTCCATAACGCCCAGAATGTGCAGACGTGCACCACGGGCCTGGTTCAGCGCTTCCTGCATGATTTCACGCGTGATGCCTTCGATTTTGATGTCCATCTGCAGCGCGGTGATACCTTCACGGCTACCGGCTACTTTGAAGTCCATGTCGCCCAGGTGATCTTCATCGCCCAGGATGTCAGACAGAACAACAAACTTCTCATCTTCTTTCACCAGACCCATTGCGATACCGGCAACGGCGGCTTTGATTGGCACGCCTGCATCCATCAGCGCCAGTGAGGCACCGCAGACAGAGGCCATTGAAGAAGAGCCGTTAGATTCGGTGATTTCAGAAACAACACGAATGGTGTAAGGGAAATCTTCCGCTTTAGGCATTACCGCTAACACGCCGCGCTTCGCCAGACGACCGTGACCAATCTCACGACGCTTCGGCGAACCTACCATGCCGGTTTCGCCGACAGAGTATGGAGGGAAGTTGTAATGGAACAGGAAGCTGTCGGTACGTTCGCCCATCAGCTCATCAAGGTTCTGCGCATCGCGGGTCGTACCCAGCGTTGCAGTAACCAGTGCCTGCGTCTCACCACGGGTGAACAGTGATGAACCGTGTGTACGTGGCAATACGCCAGTACGCACGTCCAGACCACGGATCATATCTTTTTCACGACCATCGATGCGTGGCTCGCCATTCAGGATGCGAGTACGAACAACGGTTTTTTCAAGGCTATGCACGATGTCGCCGATTTCTGAACCATCCAGCGTTTCATCTTCAGCCAGCAGCGCAGCGATGGTTTCGTCTTTAATGACGCCAACCTGGGTGTAACGCTCCTGCTTGTCAGTGATGCGGTAAGCATCGCTGATGCGCGCTTCTGCCAGGGCAGCAACGCGAGAAATCAGTGCGGTATTGGCCGCTTCTGGCTGCCAGTCCCAGCGTGGTTTGCCCGCTTCAGCAACCAGAGCATTAATGTTTTCGATAACAATCTGCTGCTGGTCGTGACCAAAGACCACGGCGCCCAGCATCTGCTCTTCTGACAGGATCTCAGCTTCAGATTCAACCATCAGAACGGCATTCTGCGTACCGGCAACCACCAGATCCAGACGAGACTGTTTCAGCTCATCTGCGGTTGGGTTCAGGACATATTGATCGTTGATGTAACCAACACGCGCAGAACCAATTGGGCCATTGAACGGCAGACCAGAAAGCGCCAGTGCAGCAGAAGCACCGATCATGGCAACGATGTCCGGATGAACCTGTGGGTTCACAGAGACAACAGTGGCGATAACCTGAACTTCGTTAACAAAACCTTCCGGGAACAGCGGACGAATCGGGCGGTCAATCAGACGCGAAATCAGGGTTTCGCCTTCGCTTGGACGGCCTTCACGACGGAAGAAGCTGCCTGGGATACGACCAGCAGCGTAAGTACGCTCCTGATAGTTCACGGTCAGTGGGAAGAAATCCTGACCTGGTTTAGATTTTTTCTGACCTACTACAGTGACGAATACTGCAGTATCGTCCATGCTCACCATAACAGCGGCTGTCGCCTGGCGAGCCATCATGCCGGTTTCCAGCGTGACGGTATGTTGACCATATTGGAATTTGCGTACGATCGGATTCAGCAAAATCAAAGTCCTTAACTTCGGGGCATGGCTATCTGTAGCCCGCCATTGATTACCAATCTTCAGTTGCATCCTCGCGACTAATGACAACCCTCGACCGCCCCTGCGGTAAAGCCTCTCATTAGCCGCGCGAAATTCTGCAAACTAAAGATCACACTAAGCAACAATACATCAGTTTGGTCCGGATTGCTGCCGATTGCTCGAAAAAAGGGGCCATAAAGGCCCCCTCTTCACGAAACTCGCACAAATCTGATCGTAAGCTGCACAGAGTGCAAAAGCCCGCATAATGCCCCGACGATCAGATTCTTCAGACTTAGCGACGCAGACCGAGACTTTCGATCAGGCTGCTGTAGCGTGCAACGTCTTTACGCTTCAGGTAGTCCAGCAGCTTACGACGCTGAGATACCATGCGCAGCAGACCGCGGCGGCTGTGGTGGTCTTTTTTGTGCTCAGAGAAGTGACCCTGCAGATGGGTAATCTGCGCGGTCAACAGGGCAACCTGAACTTCAGTTGAACCGCTGTCGTTAGCACCACGGCCATATTTAGCAACGATCTCTGCTTTAGCTTCTACGCTTAGAGACATAATAAACTCCAGTAATAAATGAATGTATGGGTGCCGATCTCTAATTCAGCATCCCGCTTTAAAGCCGCGCTATTCTACTCTGCGCCCGATAGCAACGCAAATGCCCCATCAGCGAAAAGTGAACGCCTGGCTCAATCCTGATACTCAACCACTAAACGACGTGGCGCAAGCCGGCCATCGTCGGCAATTTCTGCCATACCGATAAACTTACGCGCTTCGCCTTCCGATACCCTTACCAGCCCCTGGGCAGGCGCATTGCTGGCCTGTACCGGCTGTCCCTGGCGGAAGAAATCTGCCACGGCAGGCGGGATATTCACTTCAGGGAAATCAGAGGCGGGGCTGTCCATCGGCAACAACAGCGGATCGAGCTGCGTTTCCAGTGGAATGCCGGCTTCTGTGGCTTCCGTCAGCAGGGTGTTGAGCTGTTCCAGCGTCACCATCCTTTCATACGGATAACGGGCAACCTGAACGCGACGCAGCATAATCACGTGCGCACCGCATCCCAGCTTTTCGCCCAGGTCATCGATGATGGTGCGGATATAGGTGCCTTTGGAGCAGTGAATTTCCAGCTCCAGCTCGTTATCCTGCCAGCGAATAAATTGCAGTTCATAGACAGTGATCGGACGCGGTTCACGCGCAATCTCAATGCCCTGACGCGCATATTCATACAGCGGGCGTCCCTGATGCTTCAGTGCCGAAAACATCGAAGGCACCTGCAGCGTTTCGCCACGGAAGCTCTCCAGAGCACTGTCCAGATCGGCCTGACTGAAGCTGACCGGACGCGTCTGCACGATGTTGCCATCGGCGTCTGACGTGTCGGTCCGCTCGCCCAGTCGGGCAATCACGCGATAGCGTTTGTCGGAATCGAGCAGATACTGCGAAAACTTAGTCGCTTCACCCAGGCAGATCGGCAACATGCCGGTAGCCAGAGGATCCAGCGCGCCGGTATGTCCTGCGCGATTCGCGTTAAAGATACGCTTCACTTTCTGCAGGACATCATTCGACGAGACGCCTTGTGGCTTATCCAGCAACAACACGCCATGGACGTCGCGACCGCGACGACGCGGACGACTCATTACGCCTCCTCGTCATCGCCAGTGGCGTCCGGACCACGGCGTTCAGTATCGTTCTTCACGACGCTGGTGACGAGATTGGACATGCGCATCCCTTCGACTAACGAGTTGTCGTAGAAGAAAGTCAGCTCAGGCACGATACGCAGACGCATCGCTTTGCCCAGCAGAATGCGGATATAACCTGACGCTTCTTTCAGCGCTTTCAGGCCATGTTTAATCGCTTCTTCATCTTTGTCATTGAGGAAAGTCACGAACACTTTTGCGTAAGCGAGATCGCGTGAGACTTCAACGCCTGATACGGTGACCATCATGCCAAGACGTGGATCTTTGATCTCACGCTGCAGGATCATCGCAATCTCTTTTTGCAGCTCTTGTGAAACGCGCTGCGGGCGACCAAATTCTTTCGCCATCATTATTTCTCCCAAATAATTCGGGAGGCCAGAGGCCTCCCAAATTGCAACACATCAGCAGTCTATTACTCGATGGTGCGTTTAATTTCGATGATTTCAAACACTTCGATCATATCGCCAACGCGAACGTCGTTGTAGTTCTTCACGCCGATACCGCACTCCATGCCGTTACGCACTTCGTTGACGTCATCTTTAAAGCGACGCAGAGATTCCAGCTCGCCTTCGTAAATTACCACGTTGTCGCGCAGGACACGGATTGGATTGTGACGCTTGATGTTACCTTCCGTCACCATACAACCGGCAATCGCGCCAAACTTCGGTGATTTGAACACATCGCGCACCGCAGCCAGACCGATGATCTGCTGTTTGTACTCTGGTGCCAGCATGCCGCTCATCGCCGCTTTAACTTCGTCAATCAGGTTATAGATGACAGAGTAGTAGCGCAGATCCAGGCTTTCTGCGTCAATGACGCGACGCGCAGAGGCATCGGCACGAACGTTGAAGCCAAGGAGGATGGCGTTAGAGGCAGCAGCCAGGGTCGCATCGGTTTCGGTAATCCCGCCCACGCCTGAACCCACAATCTTCACCTTCACTTCGTCGGTGGAGAGTTTCTGCAGGGAGTCGGAGATTGCTTCCACAGAACCCTGAACGTCAGCTTTCAGAACGATGTTCAGTTCAGACACTTCGCCTTCGGTCATGTTAGCAAACATGTTCTCGAGCTTAGATTTCTGCTGGCGAGCCAGTTTAACTTCGCGGAATTTGCCCTGACGATAGAGCGCAACTTCACGTGCTTTCTTCTCGTCACGTACCACGGTCGCTTCATCACCCGCAGCCGGCACGCCGGACAGGCCCAGAATCTCAACCGGGATAGATGGACCCGCTTCCATGACTTCGCGACCCAGTTCGTCACGCATTGCACGAACGCGGCCATATTCGAAACCACAAAGAACGATGTCGCCTTTGTTCAGCGTACCTTCACGTACCAGCACGGTGGCAACCGGACCACGACCTTTGTCGAGGAACGATTCGATCACCACGCCGCTCGCCATACCTTCACGGATAGCGGTCAGTTCCAGCACTTCCGCCTGCAGCAGGATAGCGTTTAACAGGTCATCAATGCCGGTACCCGCTTTCGCAGAGACATTAACGAACATGTTTTCGCCGCCCCACTCTTCCGGAATGATACCGTACTGAGTCAGTTCGTTTTTAACACGATCCGGATCCGCTTCTGGCTTATCGCACTTGTTCACTGCAACCACAACCGGCACTTTAGCGGCTTTGGCGTGCTGAATAGCTTCGACAGTCTGTGGCATCACGCCATCGTCTGCTGCAACCACCAGGATAACGATATCGGTCGCCTGCGCACCACGTGCACGCATCGCGGTAAACGCGGCGTGGCCCGGGGTATCCAGGAAGGTAACCATACCGTTGTCGGTTTCAACGTGGTAAGCACCGATGTGCTGAGTAATACCGCCCGCTTCGCCAGAGGCGATTTTAGTGGAACGAATATAGTCCAGCAGGGACGTTTTACCGTGGTCGACGTGGCCCATGATGGTGACAACCGGAGCACGAGACTCCTGCGCAGCATCAGTATCACGATCGTCCATTACCGCTTCTTCCAGCTCGTTCTCACGACGCAGGGTCACTTTGTGGCCCATCTCTTCGGCAACGAGCTGTGCAGTTTCCTGGTCGATGACCTGGTTGATGGTCGCCATGGCGCCCATTCTCATCATCGCTTTAATGACCAGAGAACCTTTCACCGCCATTTTGTTAGCCAGTTCGGCTACGGTGATAGTTTCGCCAATCACAACATCGCGGTTAACGGCCTGCGCTGGCTTGTTGAAGCCCTGCTGCAGTGCGCTAGGTTTGCGATGCTTGCCGCCTTTACCACCACGAACCTGCGCACGCGCTTCTTCACGGTCAGTTTTGGCTTCAGAGTGTTTGTTGCCTTTTTTCGCCGGACGCGCAGCTTTAGCCGTAGTACGCGCACGCGCACGACCTGCTTCAACCTGACGGTCGTTTTCATCTTCCGCCTGACGGGCATGGGTCGAAGTGGTGACGTGATAGTCGCCTTTATCCTCTTCTTCCGGTTTTTCCCATTCAGCTGATTTCTCTTCAGCCAGACGGCGGGCTTCTTCTGCTACGAGGCGGGCAGCCTCTTCAAGCTTACGGCGGGCTTCTTCTTCAGCTTTACGCTTCAGTTCGGCAGCTTCAGCTTCGCGACGGGCTTTGTCTGATTGCGCAGCCCTGGTCACTTCGTCGGTAGGTTGATTTGTCACTTTTTCATTTTCCGCTGCTGCACGTTTGGCCTTGTCAGCGGCTTCGCGCCTGGCTTTATCTTCGGCTTCACGTTGCGCTTTCTGTTCAGCTTCGCGACGGGCTTTTTCTTCAGCCTCGCGTTGCGCCTGCTCTTCCGCTTCACGCTGCGCCTCGGCTTCAGCTTCTGCCTGAGCTTGCTCAGCCTCTGCATCACCCTTCACATAGGTACGCTTTTTGCGGACTTCAATTTGCACCGACTTACTTTTACCCCCGGTGCCTGGAATATTCAAGGTGCTGCGCGTTTTACGCTGCAGCGTCAGCTTAGCTGAACCGACCTGACCGTGTTCACGGTTCAGATGAGATAGTAAGGTTTCTTTCTCTTGCTGGGTCACCGCGTCATTTTCAGACTTAGGGATCCCCGCATCAGCAAATTGCTGTACCAGGCGATCGACCGGAGTCTGAATTTCTGCGGCCAGCGATTTTACGGTTACATCTGTCATGCTGTTCCTTCCTGTTATTACGCGTCATCGCCGAACCAGCAGATATTACGTGCGGCCATAATCAGCGCGCCGGCTTGTTCATCAGACATGCCTTCAATATCCGTCAGATCGTCAACACCTTGCTCAGCGAGATCTTCCAGCGTGCAAACGCCTTTCGACGCCAGGCGGAACGCCAGCGCACGATCGAGGCCTTCAAGATTCAGAAGATCCTCAGCGGGCTCCTGATTTCCAAGACTCTCTTCTTTCGCCAGTGCCAGGGTGGTTAACGCATTTTTTGCTCGTTCACGCAGGGCTTCAATGGTCTCTTCGTCGAGGCCGTCGACTTCCAGCAGCTCGTTGATTGGCACGTATGCCAGCTCTTCCAGCGAGGAGAAGCCCTCTTCCACCAGTACGGTGGCGAACTCTTCGTCGATGTCGAGATGTTTAGTGAACATATCGATCGCTGCATGTGCTTCAGCCTGATGCTTAGCCTGCAGATCATCGACGGTCATCACGTTCAGCTCCCAGCCACTCAGCTGTGAAGCGAGACGCACGTTTTGGCCGTTACGGCCGATCGCCTGAGCCAGATTGCCAGCTTCTACGGCGATATCCATGGTGTGGTTATCTTCATCAACCACGATTGACGCCACATCGGCCGGAGCCATGGCGTTAATAACAAACTGCGCCGGGTTATCGTCCCACAGCACGATATCGATACGCTCGCCGCCCAGTTCACTGGAAACTGCCTGAACACGCGCGCCGCGCATGCCCACACAGGCACCCACCGGATCAATACGTTTGTCGTTGGTTTTGACTGCAATTTTAGCGCGCGAACCCGGATCACGGGCAGCGGCTTTAATTTCAATCAGTTCTTCGCCAATTTCTGGCACCTCGATGCGGAACAGTTCAATCAGCATTTCTGGTTTAGAACGCGTCACGAACAGTTGCGCGCCACGCGCTTCCGGACGTACAGAGTAGAGTACGCCACGAATACGGTCGCCTGGACGGAAGTTTTCACGCGGCAGCATATCTTCGCGCAGAATCACCGCTTCGGCATTGCTGCCTAAGTCGAGGGAGATGTTGTCGCGGTTAACTTTCTTCACCACGCCCGTGATAATTTCGCCTTCCTGCTCACGGAACTGATCAACCACCATTGCGCGCTCAGCTTCGCGCACTTTTTGCACGATAACCTGCTTAGCAGTCTGGGTGGTGATACGGTCAAAGGTGACCGATTCAATCTGATCTTCGACATATTCGCCCAGATTGAATGCTTCATCTTCGAAGCGGGCCGCATCCAGCGTGATCTCGCGCGTCGGCTGTGTCACCTCTTCTACGATTTCCCAGCGGCGGAAAGTATCGAAATCGCCACTGCGGCGATCAATGCTGACGCGTACCTCAATTTCCTGCTCGTACTTTTTCTTGGTCGCAGTCGCCAGCGCGCTCTCCAGCGCTTCGAAGATTTTCTCACGCGGCAGGGCTTTTTCGTTAGAAACGGCTTCTACAACAGCTAAGATCTCTTTGTTCATCCTGGTTAGCCTCAATCCGGACTTTTAAAAGTGGGGGACCAGGTTCGCTTTCTGAATATTACTCAGTGCGAACACTTCATCGCTACCCTCAACGTGCACCGTGATCATCTCGCCATCAACTGACTTAATGGTTCCCTGCCATTTACGGCGGTTCTGCACGGCCATACGCAACACCAGACTCACTTCTTCACCCATAAAGCGGGTGTAGTGTTCTGCAGTGAACAGAGGACGATCGAGTCCCGGTGAAGAGACTTCTAGGTTGTAAGGGACCGTAATGGGATCTTCAACATCCATTACCGCACTTACCTGGTGGCTGACATCGGCGCAATCATCGACATTGATGCCATCTTCACTATCAATATAGATGCGCAGGATAGATGTGCGACTACGAACGAATTCAATTCCAACCAGTTCGTAACCCAGCGCTTCTACGGGAGCCGATACCAACTCTGTCAATTTTTGCTCTAATGTGGACAAGCCCACCCCCAAGACATAAAAAAAGGGCCTATAGCCCAGTATTACGATTCGCTAATAACAAAAAACCCCGAATATTCGGGGCTTTTAATCACTGGACCCTGTATGCCGCAATGCGGCCCGGACTCCATCCAAAGAATTTTCTTTCAAAAAATAACCGTGAATGCGTCCGTCGATGCATACAGTATATTTGAAAAAGAACTCAAAGGGAAAATTGGTTGCGGGGGCCGGATTTGAACCGACGACCTTCGGGTTATGAGCCCGACGAGCTACCAGGCTGCTCCACCCCGCGTCCGAAAACGTGGCGAATAATACGCCAGACCTGCATAAAATGCAAGGGATACTGCTATTTGGTACCGAGGACGGGACTTGAACCCGTAAGCCCAATCGGGCACTACCACCTCAAGGTAGCGTGTCTACCAATTCCACCACCACGGCACTGCACTGACCACAACGATTCGTTGTGCTGACGATCTTACTTAGGAATATCGCTGCCCGGCGTTACCGGTTGAGTTGGCTTTTCAGTCTGTTGAGAAGACTGCGCCGGCGCAGAAAGATTTTCCCACTCGCTTCCTTTAGACGCTTTATTGCTGTTCAGATTACCCAGTACCAGGCTGATGATGAAAAACAGCGCTGCTAAGATGCCGGTTGTACGAGTCATGAAATTACCTGAGCCCGAAGAACCAAACACCGTACCGGATGCGCCTGCACCGAATGAGGCTCCCATATCAGCGCCTTTGCCTTGCTGCAGCATGATCATACCCACGAGGGCGATAGCTACAATAAGGAAAACTACTAAAAGAGCTTGGTACATATCATCCTGTTCCTTGCACGGTAATCGTACAGTTAAAGCTTCAACCAGTATTGATGGGGAGTCTCGTCATCACCCATCAGAAGCGGGTGTGAATACTAACCAAAGGCGCATATCTCTGCAAGTGCAATTTTTACTACCCCTACTGTTTGCAGAAAAAAACGCCATCCCGGTGATTTTACAGGCAGTTCAGCACCCTGCAGACCGCCTGTTACGGTTTTAAACGGCCTTGACCTGGTCGGCGATGCGATTCGCCAGTTCGGTGACCTGCGCCTCATTTTCGCCTTCGACCATGACACGAATTAATGGCTCAGTACCTGATTTACGCAGCAGAACGCGTCCGCGACCCGCCAGCGCTTTTTCCACTTCAGCCGTGACAGCTTTTACCGCGTCACTCTGAAGCGGATCATGTTCGCCCGCAAAGCGTACGTTAACCAGAACCTGCGGCAGCATCTTCATGCCACTACAGAGATCGTGCAGGCTCATGTGATTACGCACCATCGCAGTGAGCACTTGCAAACTTGCAACGATACCGTCACCGGTTGTGGTTTTATCCAGCAGGATCACATGACCGGAGTTCTCTGCACCGAGACGCCAGCCCTTCTCCTGCATCTTCTCCAGTACATAACGGTCACCGACTTTGGCACGGGTAAACGGAATGCCAAGCTGTTTCAGCGCTAACTCCAGCCCCATGTTACTCATCAGCGTACCCACCACGCCGCCGCGTAACTGTCCCTGACGCAGGGCTTCACGCGCAATGATGTAGAGGATCTGGTCGCCATCAACTTTGTCACCCAGATGGTCAATCATCATGATGCGATCGCCGTCACCGTCGTAGGCCAGGCCGATATCGGCCTTCTCCGCCAGCACGCGCTGCTGCAGCAGTTTGAGGTCGGTGGCACCGCACTCTTTGTTGATGTTCATGCCGTCTGGCTGGACACCGATAGCAATCACCGTCGCGCCCAGTTCACGCAATACATTCGGCGCAATGTGGTAAGTGGCACCATTGGCGCAGTCGACCACAATTTTCAGGCCATTCAGATTCAGTTCGCTGGGGAAAGTGCCTTTGCAGAACTCAATGTAACGCCCTGCTGCATCCACAATACGGCTGGCACGACCTAACTGCGCTGATTCAACACAGGTAATCGGCTTTTCCATCTCCAGCTCAATCGCCTCTTCAACGTCGTCGGGCAGTTTGGTGCCCTCGGACGAGAAGAATTTAATCCCGTTGTCGTCAAACGGGTTATGTGACGCTGAAATCACAATGCCCGCCTCTGCGCGGAAGGTACGGGTCAGATAGGCGATGGCTGGTGTCGGCATCGGGCCGGTAAAGGCGGCCGTCAGGCCTGCTGCTGCGAGACCGGCTTCCAGCGCGGACTCCAGCATATAGCCAGAGATACGGGTATCTTTACCGATAATGATCTTCTTTGAACCGTGGCGCGCCAGCACTTTACCTGCGGCCCAGCCCAGCTTCAGGACGAAATCGGGGGTGATGGGTGCTTCACCGACTTTGCCACGAATGCCGTCTGTACCGAAATATTTACGATTACTCATGATACTCCTTTTGCTCTTCGGGTCGCTTCGACCACGCGCATCGCTTCAGCCGTCTCTTTTACATCATGGGCGCGAATAATCTGCGCGCCCTGCATAGCAGCAATCACCGCGCAACTCAGGCTGCCGGTTAAACGCTGTGACGGGCCGACGTTTAACAGCTGGCCAATCATCGATTTACGCGACATCCCCACTAACAGCGGCAGGCCGAAGTGGTGAAAATCGCCAAGATGAGCCAGCAGTTCATAATTGTGGCTGAGATTTTTACCGAAACCGAAGCCCGGGTCGAGTATCAGACGCTCTTTTTTAATGCCCGCCGCTTCGCAGCGCGCTATCTGCTGAGCGAAGTAAGTGTCCACTTCGCTTAAAATATTTTCGTAAACCGGTGCCTGCTGCATGGTGCGCGGTTCGCCCTGCATATGCATTAAACAGACGGGCAGCCCGGTCGAGGCGGCGGCTTCCAGTGCTCCGGGTTCAGAAAGCGAACGCACGTCGTTTATGATGTGAGCACCTACTCGCGCGGCTTCCCGGATGACGTCAGCTTTAGAGGTGTCCACTGAAATCCAGACTTCGAAACGCTGGGCAATGGCATCGATGACCGGAATCACCCGCTCCAGCTCCTCCTCCACACTCACTTCATCCGCGCCAGGACGGGTTGATTCCCCACCCACATCGATGATGGTTGCGCCTGCATTGACCATCTCATTGGTATGCGTCAGCGCATCAACCAGCGCGTTATGCTTTCCACCATCTGAAAAGGAGTCCGGCGTGACGTTAAGAATGCCCATCACATGTGGAAAAGATAAATCGAGATGGGAATCACGGGCGAACAACTTCATGGCGGAAACTCCTTGCTGATCAATATCTGGATGTAAAAAACCCCGGACCAGCCGGGGTTTTGTCTGACGATGTTGCGTCTTATTTGTTGTACTGCTCTGACATGGTATTGCCTGGGTTTGGCGTACGCGGTTCATCAACCGGACGTGGCGCCTTTGGCGTACCGTTGCTGTCTGAGTTGCTGCCTGGATCTTCCCAGCCCGCTGGCGGACGCACTTCGCGGCGCGCCATCAGGTCGTCGATCTGCGGTGCATCAATGGTTTCATACTTCATCAGCGCGTCTTTCATCGCGTGAAGGATGTCCATGTTCTCACCCAGAATCTGACGAGCACGCTGGTAGTTGCTGTCGATCAGGTGCTTAACTTCCTGGTCGATGATGCGGGCCGTTTCATCAGACATATGTTTCGCTTTCGCGACAGAACGTCCAAGGAACACTTCACCCTCTTCTTCTGCATAGAGCAACGGGCCCAGTTTTTCAGAGAAGCCCCACTGCGTCACCATGTTACGTGCCAGATTGGTCGCAACTTTAATATCGTTGGACGCACCGGTAGAAACACGTTCTGCACCATAGATGATCTCTTCTGCCAGACGACCGCCGTAAAGCGTTGAGATCTGGCTTTCCAGTTTCTGACGGCTGGCGCTGATCGCGTCGCCTTCAGGCAGGAAGAAGGTCACACCCAGTGCGCGACCGCGCGGGATAATCGTTACTTTATGAACCGGGTCATGCTCTGGCACCAGGCGACCAATAATGGCGTGGCCTGCTTCGTGGTAGGCAGTTGACTCTTTCTGCGATTCCGTCATCACCATGGAGCGACGTTCCGCACCCATCATGATTTTGTCTTTCGCTTTCTCGAACTCTACCATCGAAACCACACGCTTGTTTGAACGGGCCGCGAACAGCGCTGCTTCGTTAACAAGGTTGGCCAGATCGGCACCCGAGAAGCCTGGCGTACCACGTGCAATGATTGCTGCATCAACATCAGTTGCCAGCGGCACACGACGCATATGCACTTTCAGGATCTGCTCACGACCGCGAACATCTGGCAGGCCAACAACAACCTGACGGTCAAAGCGACCTGGACGCAGCAGCGCAGGGTCCAGTACGTCAGGACGGTTAGTTGCGGCGATAACAATAATACCTTCGTTACCTTCGAAACCATCCATCTCAACCAGCATCTGGTTCAGCGTCTGCTCACGTTCGTCATGTCCACCGCCTAAACCGGCGCCACGCTGACGACCGACTGCGTCGATCTCATCGATAAAGATGATGCACGGAGCCGCTTTTTTGGCCTGTTCGAACATGTCACGCACACGGGATGCACCGACACCGACAAACATTTCCACAAAGTCAGAACCGGAGATGGTAAAGAAAGGCACCTTCGCTTCACCGGCAATCGCTTTTGCCAGCAAGGTTTTACCGGTACCCGGTGGCCCCACCATCAGAACGCCTTTTGGAATCTTACCGCCCAGCTTCTGGAAACGGCTTGGCTCACGCAGATATTCCACCAGCTCAGCAACTTCATCTTTCGCTTCGTCACAACCTGCTACGTCGGCGAAAGTGGTTTTAATCTGGTCTTCCGTCAACATGCGGGCTTTGCTCTTGCCGAAGGACATCGCGCCCTTACCGCCGCCGCCCTGCATCTGACGCATAAAGAAGATCCACACACCGATCAGCAGCAACATCGGGAACCACGAAATGAAGATTGAAGCCAGCAGGCTTGGTTCTTCCGGCGGTTCGCCAACCACTTTGACGTTTTTGGTCAAGAGGTTATCGAGCAACTTGGGATCGTTGACAGGAATGTAGGTCGTGTATTTATTGCTGTCTTTTTTAACGACGTTAATTTCACGCCCGTTAATACGTGCCTCGCGGACCTGATCCTGGTTCACTTCCGACAGGAAGGTTGAATAATCAACCCGACGGCCATTCGACTCGCTGGGCCCAAAGCTCTGGAATACTGACATCAGCACGACCGCGATGACTAACCAGAGAATCAGGTTTTTCGCCATGTCACTCAAGGGATTAACCTCATATTACAACGGTGTTAACAGATAGCGTAGGGTACTATAGATCCCGCATACATGGAATCGCAGCAAAACTGCGGACTTCTCCAGCAATTTGGTTATAGTTTGCGCCCAGTCGCCACAATATACACTTCACGTGAACGTGAACGTGAAGCGTCCGGCTTACGAATTTTCACTTTCGTAAACAGGGAGCGAATTTCCCGCAGGTATTCATCGAAGCCATCTCCCTGAAACACTTTCACTACAAAACTGCCGCCAGGTGCCAGGATATCCCGACACATCTCCAGCGCCAGCTCGACTAAATACATCGACCGGGGAATATCTACGGCAGGTGTACCACTCATATTCGGCGCCATATCGGACATGACAACCTGAACTTTTTGATCGCCAACGCGTTCAAGCAGCGCATTGACCACCGATTCTTCACGAAAATCGCCCTGAAGGAAATCGACACCGACTATCGGATCCATTGGCAGGATATCACAGGCAATGACTCGCCCTTTGTTCCCAATTTGCTGTACCACATATTGCGACCAGCCACCGGGTGCAGCACCCAGATCTACCACGGTCATGCCGGGTTTGAAAAGCTTGTCACCCTGTTGTATTTCATCAAGTTTAAACCAGGCGCGCGAACGCAACCCTTTTTTATGCGCCTGGAGCACATATTTATCGCTAAAGTGTTCCTGAAGCCAGCGGCCGGAGCTGGCCGAACGCTTTTTACCCGTCATAATATTTCCAACTAAATCGTCATCGTAGCGATAAACCTGCACGCAATGGGTTGCGTCGATTTGGTGATATACCCGAGATGGCGGTAGAATGAACCGTTTTCAATCCCTGAGTAAGTAAAAAACTACGATGAATCTAAGTACCAAACAAAAACAGCACCTCAAGGGCCTCGCCCATCCGCTCAAGCCAGTGGTTATGCTGGGTGGCAATGGCCTGACTGAAGGCGTGCTGGCCGAAATCGAGCAGGCTCTGTCGCATCACGAACTGATCAAGGTAAAAATTGCCTCGGAAGATCGTGAAACGAAGCAGCTGATCGTTGAGGCTATCGTGCGTGAGACCGGTGCCAGCAACGTACAGGTGATCGGCAAAACGCTGGTGCTGTATCGCCCCTCTAAAGAGAGCAAAATTTCTCTGCCACGCTAAGTGGGCAAAGAAAGTGACATGCTCTTACCTCAGATAAAAGGCCGCAATGCGGCCTTTTTCCTTTCTTTACATTGTGCTTTAACGCTTTTCAAAGCGTAGCAACATCTTAAAGGTATTCCACCTTCAGGATTTCATACTCAACGTCGCCGCCCGGGGTTTTCACGATAGCCACGTCATCGGCCTCTTTACCCACCAGGCCACGCGCCATCGGCGAATTGACCGAAATCAGATTTTGCTTAAAGTCCGCTTCGTCATCGCCCACAATGCGATACGTGGCTTCTTCGTCGGTTTCGACGTTCAGCACGGTGACGGTTGCACCGAAAATCACGCGTCCGGTTTTCGGCATCTGAGTGACGTCGATAACCTGCGCATTGGAGAGTTTGGCTTCAATCTCCTGAATACGGCCTTCGCAAAAACCCTGCTCTTCACGCGCAGCGTGATATTCCGCGTTCTCTTTTAAATCGCCATGTTCGCGTGCATCAGCGATAGAGGCGATAATGCGCGGGCGCTTCACGGTTTTCAGCTCGTTCAGCTCTTCGCGCAATCTTTCAGCGCCTCTTAACGTCATCGGAATCTGATTCATTTAAGCTCCTCGCCATCTTTCCTGTTTAACGATGTCATCCTGACCGGTGACTGCAGAAAAAAGCGTTCTGCGGCGCATTAGCCCGTTTTTGCAAATAAAAGAATCCTGACCCGGAGATGCTTCCAGGCCAGAAAAGAGTTTTGCAATTTGATACGTATTTTACCCCAGAGTTCCCTGCGGGTCATCGTTTACTTTGCACCGTCCAGCGACGTAGTATTGACGCCCTCACCTGCCAGTTACCGCGAGATTATGCGATTTTCACGACTTGTTACCGGATTAAGCTGCGCATTTATGCTGCAGGCACACGCAGCGCCAGTTGATGAATATATGCAGTACCTGCCAGACGGTGCCAATCTGGCACTGATGGTACAGAAAGTAGGCGCATCAACACCGATTATTGATTATCACGGAAAACAGATGGCCCTGCCCGCCAGTACCATGAAAGTGGTGACGGCGCTGGCTGCATTGCTGGAACTGGGTGGCGACTTCCGTTTTCAGACCACTTTTGAGACTCGCGGCGCCATTATCGATGGCACCCTGAACGGCGATTTAGTTGCACGTTTCGGCGGTGATCCCACCTTAAGCCGTCAGGATCTGCGCAACATGGTGGCGGCGATAAAGAAGCAGGGCATTAACCATATCAAAGGCAATCTGGTTATCGACACCTCCGTTTTTGCCAGTCACGATATGGCGCCGGGCTGGCCGTGGAACGATATGACTCAGTGCTTTAGCGCTCCGCCGGGTGCGGCAATCGTTGATAAAAACTGCTTCTCGGTGTCGCTCTACAGTGCTAATACGCCGGGTGAGAATGCCTTTGTACGTATCGCCTCCTATTATCCGGCGCATATGTACAGCCAGGTGCGCACCATTGGCCGCAACAGCGGCGAAGGGCAATATTGCGAACTGGATGTGGTGCCGGGCGAGCTGAACCGCTACACCCTCACGGGCTGTATGCGCCAGCGCGCGGAACCGCTGCCGCTGGCATTTGCGGTGCAGGATGGCGCGGCCTGGGCTGGCGAAATCCTCAAGGCGGAACTGCGGTCGTCTGAGATTGACTATAGCGGGCATCTGGTGCGACAGACGCAGGTCACCGAACCGGGTACCGTGCTGGCATCGACCCAGTCCGCGCCGCTGCATACGCTGCTGCACACCATGCTGAAGAAGTCAGACAACATGATTGCCGACACGGTGTTTCGCACCATTGGTCATCACTACTTCAATGTGCCCGGCACGTTCCGCGCCGGACAGGATGCCGTTCGCCGCATCCTGAAAGCCAAAGCTAATGTCGACATGGGTAATAGCATTCAGGTGGATGGTTCAGGTCTCTCCCGCCATGACCTGATTTCGCCGCAAACCATGATGCAGGTATTGCAGTTCATTGCGAAGAATGACAACACGCTGGATTATATTTCGATGCTGCCGCTGGCAGGTTACGACGGCACGCTGCAGTATCGCGGCGGGCTGCATGAGGCGGGGCTGGATGGCAAAGTCTCGGCGAAAACCGGCTCACTGCAGGGCGTCTATAACCTGGCGGGCTTTATCACCACCTCCAGTGGTGCGCGGGTGGCATTCGTTCAGTTCCTTTCCGGTTATGCGGTCCCGCCGGAAGATCAGCGTACCCGCCGTATTCCGCTGGTGCGATTTGAGAGCCGTCTCTACCGCGATATCAATCAGAACAACTGATTATTCAGTCATAAAAAAAGCGCAGCGGTCAGATCAACCGCTGCGCTTTTTATTGCCCGTCCATCAGAAGCGGGTATTCACGCTCATATACCAGGTGCGGCCCGACTCGTTAAAGGTATTGGCCCCTGCGCCATAGAGCCACGCTCCGGTGGTGGCATTGCCGGTGGTCTGCGCGTTGCCCTGACGGAAATGGCGCTTGTCGAACAGGTTGTCGATACCCACGGTGACGCTGGCATATTTATTAACGTCATAGGTGCCGCTCATGCCCACAACCGAATAGGGGCTCACCTGATCGGTGGCGCTACCGGTAACGGCGTTACCTTTATAGTCATATTTCTTCGGTACCTGTTTACCGTACCAGGTCAGGGTCGTTTGCAGGGAGAGGTCCTGCATCGCCTGCCAGCTCAGCGTCGAATTGAGCGTATATTCCGGAATAATCGACAGACGATCGCCGGTCTCTTTATTCTTACTCTGCAGCATGTAAGTGAAGTTATTGTTCCACGTTACGCTTTCGGAGAACGGGACATTAACCGTGCCTTCCAGCCCCTCGACGACCGCTTTCGGCACATTTTCCCATTTGTAGATGTCGGTTTTGCCGTTAGATGCGGTGCCGGTTGGCGCCGTGCCAGCCTCGATCTTGTTACGGTAGTCGTTGCGGAACCAGGTCAGGCCCGCCTGGTAGCCGTCGCGCTTCCATTCGACCCCAATCTCTTTATTGATGCTGTTTTCCGCTTTCAGATCGTCATTACCCATCAGATAACAGGCACCGGCACTGGCGGCGCAGCCCTGACCATTGCTGTAGAGCAGATAGTTCGGGTTGGTCTGATAGAGGCTCGGGGCTTTATAGGCGCGCGCAATACCCATTTTCAGTGTGAACTCATCGCCTAATCCCTGTGACAGGTTGAGCGACGGGCTCCAGTTATCGCCGACAATCGAATGGTGATCGAAGCGCAGGCCCGGCGTCAGCATGGTGCTGTCGGTCAGCTCAATATTGTCTTCGGCAAACAGCGAGAAGATCTCCGCCTGCGAATAGGGTGTGCGGCCGGTCGTAGCGATACCGGGAATCGACCCGTAGCTGGCGGCCTGAGTCGTCGATGAAGGATCCTTCATCCGCTGCTGATTCCATTCCGTCCCGAAAGTCGCGGTCTGGTTCACCAGCCATTCAAACGGCACACTGATCTCACTGTGCAACAACACATCATCCAGCTGGATGGTATTGAAGTTGCTGTTGGCGAAGATGCCTTCGGTGCCGCCTGCCAGCCCCTCATTCAGACGCGCGTTGCGGGTGTTCTCATATTGCGCGTAGGTATTGGTGCTGATGCCATTATCCCAGGCACCGGTCCACTTAACAGAAAAGTTCTGCCGATAGAACCGGTTGGTCTCGTCACCATATTTGCTTTTCACCAGGGCGTTGGTATTGGTGTTCTGCGTGTCCCCGGCGTAGAGGTTGCCCTGACGACTGTAACCGGCCCCCACTTCCAGCGTCTGCATCGGCGCAAATGCCCAGCGCAGCAGGCCATGAATATCTTTGTTGATCGAGCCTTCCCGGCCCGCCGGGTACGATCCGGCGTAACTGCCGGTGCGGTCTGCGGCGTGCCCTTCATTAATGTCGTAAGCATCAGCCTGCGTTTTTGCCAGACCGCCATAGAGCCGGAAACTGACATCCTCGCCTAGCGGCCCTTCAAGGCTGAAGTTGGTGCGACGGGTCGCGCCCTCCTCCTTGTGTTCCGGCACGTTGTAATAGGCGCTCCATGAGCCGTGCCACTGGTTATCCATCTCTTTTTTGGTGATGATGTTCACTACGCCGCCCGCTGCACCGTTACCGTAACGAGCCGCTGCCGGACCGCGGATTACCTCAATGCGCTCAATGATCTCTGGCGGCACCCAGTTAGTGTCGCCGCGCGTATCACGCTCGCCACGCCAGCCAAGCCGAACCGCGTTGCGGCTGGTCACCGGCAATCCATCGATCAGAATCAGGGTATTTTCCGGCCCCATGCCGCGGATATCGATCTGGCGATTGTTTCCGCGCTGGCCGCTGGTGGAGTTACCGGTCAGATTGACGCCAGGCATGGTGCGAATAATTTCGGCGACATCGCGTGCGGGTGGATGTTTTTTTATTTCGTCGGCGGTGATGGTCGACACGCCAGGTGCCTGCAACGTCTGCTCGGCGGCGGTCACCATCATGGTGTCGTCGTGGAGGGTATCGGAGGGGCTGCTGTCGATAGCCGGTTGGCGGGTGGCTTCGGCAGCCATGGCACCGGCAGAAATGAGAGAGGCGGTGAAACCCAGTTCAATCATAATGGCTAACGAAAGCCGGGATAACTTTTTCATTTTTCTGTTCCTGGAGTGCCGGCGAGGATGCCACTGCCGGCGTGCCGGTAAAAAAGTAATAACCTTGCCTGCAACGTTTTCCCCTTGTCGCCGGGCCAGCGTCAGAACCGCTTTGCATCAGTCTGAAAGCCGGTGCGGCAGAGAGGATGCGCGCGCTCCCTGTCGGGCGGAAACACCCTATTGCAAATGCAAATAATTATCAATACTATTATTCATAACATGCATGACCCTAATCAAGGGTGATCGAAAGATGGCGCGTATGACGTGGTTAAATGAAGAAACCGGCAGTGAACGCTGGTGGCAACAGCAGCAGCAACGGGGCATTCCTCTGGTTGAAGCTGGCGAAAAGGGAACCTGTCAGGTCACCTTTTTCTGGCGCGATCCCCAGGGTGACACGCAGCACTCCGATACCCGGCGCGTCTGGATCAATATTACCGGCGTAACCGATCATCATCATTCAGCGGTCCCCTCCTCATTAACGCCTGTTCCCGATACCGATGTCTGGTGGTGGCAAACCGCCCTGCCCGCTGACTGGCGCGGCAGCTACTGCCTGATTCCTGATAGTCAGGAAGAGACTTTTACCGGGCAGGCCGATATGCAGGCAGTGCGCCAGTGGTGGAGTCAGAAATTCCCGCAGGCGCAAAGCGACCCGCTGAATCCTTTGCGAAGCTGGGCGGGTGGACGCGGAATGAGGGTCTCGCCACTGCACCTGCCACACGCGCCGGATCAGCAGGTGTGGCGTGCGGTTGATGAAGGCCGTGCCGCCGATATTCCGCTGCAACACTATTTGTGGCGCAGCGAACGGCTGGGGAACCAGCGTCAGATCTGGATCTCTGTCACCGGAGACGCCAGTGCAGGCGATCGTCCGCTGGTACTGCTGCTGGATGGTCAGTTCTGGGCACAGAACATGCCGGTTGCCGGCCCGCTTCAGCAACTGACAGAGGCGGGCGAACTGCCCCCTGCGGTCTATGTCATGATCGACATCATCGACCGCGAACACCGCACGCGTGAGCTGACCTGTAACCCTGACTTCTGGCTGGCGATTCAGCACGAGCTGTTGCCGCAGGTTCAGCGCTGGGCGCCGTTTCGTGCCGACAGCACGCTGGTAGCGGGACAGAGTTTTGGCGGCCTTTCTGCCGCTTACGCCACCCTGACCTGGCCGGAAACCTTTGCTGGAGCGATCAGCCTCTCCGGTTCGTTCTGGTGGCCCGCGCGCGGCGATCCCAATGGCTGGCTGCCACAGCAGTTACAACAGGGTTTGCTGCAGGCACCCCCTCGCCGCTTCTACCTGGAAGCGGGACGACGCGAGCGGTTGATTCTGGCAGCAAACCAGCAGCTTGAGCGCGATCTGGCTGCCGCCGGACATCAGGTCAGCTATCACCCGGTCGAAGGCGGTCACGATGCGCTGTGCTGGCGCGGCGGACTGCTGGCAGGCCTTAAAGCCATGTGGCAATAGCCCTAACCCGCTTATATTCCGCCTTCTGCGCGCCACTGAAAGATATCGGATATGCAGGACAGCGGCGTTAGCGCGCCCGGTGACTGCGGACAGGAGACCGACATGCAACAACTTAACCCTTTCGACGATCCGCAACAGGATTGTCAGGTGCTGAAGAACGATCAGCAGCAGTACAGCTTATGGCCCGCCTTTTGTGCGGTTCCGGCAGGATGGCAGCCGGTGTTTGGTCCCGGACCACAGGCTGACTGTCTGAGCTGGCTGAATGAAAACTGGCACGATATCCGTCCGGTTATGACGCAGGACAGAGGCGAAAATGTCTGAGATCACCCTCAACCCGCAGACAGAACAAAAAACGCTGCCGCTGGTGGCCGCTCAGCCCGGAATCTGGATCGCTGACCAGCTATCGCCCTATTCCAATGCTTACGCCGTGGCGCATTTTGTCGAACTGCGCGGTGCGCTGAACAGCGCGTTGCTGTCACGGGCCATAATTGCTGGCATGCAGGAAGCAGACACACTGAATATGGCCTTTGGCGAGCAGGAGGGTGAACCGCTACAGTGGCCTGAACCCCAGGCTTTCCGCGAGCCTGAGGTGATCGATCTGCGCGACGCCGCCGATCCTGAGGCCGCAGCACGTGCGCTGATGCAGCAGGATATGGCCGGCGATCTGCGGGTGCTGAGCGGCGCGCCGCTCTACCATCACAGCCTGTTTCGGCTGGATGAGGATCACTGGTACTGGTATCAGCGATATCATCATCTGGTGGTCGATGGTTTTAGTTTCACCGCCCTGACCCGCCGTATCGCCAATCTCTACAGCGCCTGGCAGCGCGGCGACACGCCGGAGCCAAGCCCGTTCGTGCCGTTCAGCGACGTCGTTGATGAATATCAGCGCTATCAGCAATCTTCGGGCTGGCAGCGCGATCGCCAGTTCTGGCTGGAGAAAGGCGCGCAGCTACCTGCGCCCGCCTCGTTGTCCGCTCTGCCGCTGGCCGGTCAGAGCGCCAGTACCGACCTGCTGCGCCACACGTTTGCCGTGGATCGCGACACTTTTCAGGCTTTGCTGACGCACACCGGGCAGCACAACCTCAGTGCTGCGGATACCGCCTTTGCGCTGGTGGCGTTATGGCTGGCGCGCCTCACCGGTCAGCATGCGTTCGCCGCCGGTTTCATCTTTATGCGCCGCATCGGCTCGGCCGCGCTCTGCGCCACCGGTCCGGTGATTAACGTGCTGCCAATGGCGGTGCATTACGATCCGGCACAGCCGCTGACGGCACTGGCCGGGCGTCTGGCGGGCGAAGTCAAAAAAATGCGTCGCCATCAGCGCTACGACGCTGAACAGGTGCAGCGCGATCTGGGTCGCTCCGGCGACAGCGATCCGCTCTATGGGCCGGTAATCAACCTGAAGATGTTTGATTACCAGCTCGATTTCGCTGGCATCAAAGGCATAACCCATCAGCTGGCGTCAGGACCGGTACGCGATCTGGAGATTGCTATCTACCTCAGCGAACAGGGCGACCTGACGCTGGAGTTACTCGCTAATGCACAGCGCTACAGCGACACAACGCTAAAGCAACACGCCAGCCGCTTTGGCCTGCTGCTTCAGCAGCTTGCCGTCCGGCCAGCCAGTGCCTGTGGCGAGCTGGACATGCTGATGCCGGAAGAGCATCAGCAGCTCGCGGCAATCAACCAGACTGCCGTAATGCTGCCCGCAGAAACCCTGAGCAGCCTGCTGCTCCGTCAGGCACAGCGTTCGCCGCGCGCTCCGGCACTGGCAGATGAGGGGCATCAGCTTGACTATCAACAGATGCAGCAGCAGGTCGCCGCGCTGGGGCAACAGTTGATTGCGCAGGGAGTGACGCCGGGTGATATCGTCGCCGTAGCGCTGCCGCGTTCGGTCTTTTTATCGCTGGCGCTGCAGGCGATCGTCAGCGTGGGGGCAACCTGGCTGCCGCTTGATACCGGCTACCCGGACGATCGGTTACAGATGATGCTGGAAGATGCCGCGCCGAAAACGCTGATCACCTTTCGTGAACTGGCCGAGCGGCTGGCGGCACTCTCACCCGTCGCGCCGCTGTTTTACGACGCGCTGTTAACACCCGTTGATAGCGTGCTGATGCAGGCCCCGCGTCCACAGGATGGCGCATACATCATCTATACCTCCGGCTCGACCGGTCGGCCAAAAGGGGTGCTGGTCAGTCATGAGGCGATCGTCAACCGTCTGTTATGGATGCAGGATCGCTATCCGCTCGGCAGCGATGATGTGGTGTTGCAGAAAACCCCGAGCAGCTTTGATGTTTCGGTATGGGAGTTCTTCTGGCCGCTCATCGTCGGCGCACGGCTGGTGATGGCTCCGCCCGATGCTCATCGCGACCCGGACGCGCTGCAGCAGCTGTTTGCCCGCTACCGCGTGACCACCACCCATTTTGTTCCGTCGATGCTGGCTGCTTTTGTCGCTTCGTTGCAGGAAGGTGACGCGATAGCGCGCTGCGCCACCCTGCGCCGGGTTTTCTGTAGCGGCGAAGCGCTGCCCGCAGAGTTATCGCGCCAGTGGCAGGCGCTGACCCGTGTGCCCTTGCATAATCTTTATGGCCCGACCGAAGCGGCGGTTGATGTCAGCTACTATCCGGCCTTTGGCCCGGAACTGGCGGCCGTCGAAGGGGCCAGCGTGCCGATTGGCTTCCCGGTCTGGAACACCGGCTTACGGATTCTGGATGCACGTCTGCAGCCGGTGCCACCGGGCGTGGCTGGCGATCTCTATCTGACCGGCGTGCAGCTGGCGCATGGCTATCTTGATCGTCCCGACCTCACTGCCAGCCGGTTTGTCGCCGATCCGTGGGGACACGGCTCCCGGATGTACCGCACCGGTGATGTGGCGCGCTGGCTGCCGGATGGTGCGGTGAAGTATCTGGGCCGCAGCGACGATCAGCTTAAAATTCGCGGACAGCGTATCGAGCTGAACGAGATCGACCACGCCATGGCTGCGCTACCTGGCATTGAGCAGGCCGTCACACATGCGGTGGTGCTGGGGAGCAGCAGCGATCAGCAGGGCGATGCCCGCCAGCTGGTCGGCTATGTGGTGGCTGATGGCCCGATTGATACCGACGCAATGCGTCAGACTCTGGCCACACAGTTACCAGCGCATATGGTGCCGGTGGCGATTGTTCAGCTGGCGGCGTTACCGCTCAGCAGCAACGGTAAACTGGATCGCAAAGCGCTGCCGCTGCCGCAAACGCAGGCAGCGCTGGCTGGTCGCGCGCCGCATCCCGGACTCGAAACGACACTGGCGCAGGCGTTTGCCAGACTGCTGGAGTGCGAACCGGTGAGCGCCCAGGATGATTTCTTCTCGCTGGGCGGCCACTCGCTGCTGGCGATGCGGCTGGCAGCACAGCTGCGCCGGACGCTGAATCAGCCTGTGTCAGTGGGCCAGATTATGGTGGCATCCACGGTAGAAAAGCTGGCGGCACTGCTCAGCAGCGAGCCCGCGGATGTGGCTCGCGCCGGATTTGAAGCGGTATTACCCTTGCGACGCAGCACTGGCCCGACGCTGTTCTGCTTCCATCCCGCCTCCGGTTTTGCCTGGCAGTTCAGCGTGTTGCAGCGCTATCTGGATGCACGCTGGTCGCTACTCGGCATTCAGTCACCCGACACCGCCAGCCCGCTGAACCAGGCGCAGCACCTTGACGCGGTGTGTGAGGCGCATCTGGCGACGGTGCGTCAGCAGCAGCCACAGGGGCCTTACTATTTCCTGGGCTACTCGCTGGGCGGCACGCTGGCGCAGGGTATCGCCGCGCGGCTGGAGGCCGAAGGTGAAACCGTTGCCTTCCTTGGACTGCTGGATACCTGGCCGCCGGAGACGCAGAACTGGGATGAACGGCGCGGTGAAAACGTGCTGGATCCGGCGGTGCTGGAAGAGGTTAATCGTGAGCGCGAGCAGTTTATCGCTGCGCAACGGCAGCAGGCCGGTGAAGGAATGGAGGCACTGTTTACCACCATTGAAGCCAACTACGCCAGTTCAGTGCGCCTGCTGGCAACAGCGCGCAGTGCCCGCTTCACCGGACACGCAACCCTGTTCCTGGCGGAACAGACGCAGCAGCCCGGTCAGGATGCGCGCCGCGCCTGGGCGCCCTATGTGGGCGAGCTGACTATCTGGCCGCTGGACTGTGCGCACGTCGAGATCATCTCACCGCGCATGTTCGAACAGATTGGGCCACGACTGCAGCAGTGCCTGGCGTCGCTGGATCCCTGAACCGTTCTGACTTTGCGCTTTCTTCGGGTGGAGAAAGCGCAGGTCAGCCTCTTCCCAGCGGCACAATCATCGGCGTACCGGCCACCGGATCGTTAATGATGATGCAGCGCAGGCCGTAGATCGCTTCTATCAGTTCCGGCGTAACGATCTCCGCCGGTTTCCCTTCGGCAATAATTTTCCCGTCTCGCATCGCAATCAGGTGGCTGGCATAGCGGCACGCCTGATTGAGATCGTGCAGCACCACCACCAGCGTACGGCCATGCTGCTGATTGAGATCCTGCATTAATTCCAGCAACTCAATCTGATGGGCGATGTCGAGCCAGGTGGTCGGTTCATCCAGCAGCAACAGTGGCGTCTGCTGAGCCAGCACCATCGCAATCCACACCCGCTGCCGCTGGCCGCCAGAGAGCGTATCAACCTGCTGCTGCGCCAAATCTGCCACGCCGGTAGCCTGCATTGCCTGCTGAACAGCCGTCTCATCTTCCTGTCGCCAGCGACCAAACAGCGACTGGTGCGGATAACGCCCGCGCGCGACCAGTTCGCTGACGCTGATGCCCGCTGGTGCATTCGAGCTTTGCGGTAGCAGACCCAGCCGACGCGCCACCTCTTTGGTAGCGTAGTGCGCAATCGCATTGCCATCCAGCAGCACCTGGCCTTTCAGGGGCGAGACCAGGCGGCTTAAGGTACGCAGCAGCGTCGACTTTCCACAGGCGTTGGGGCCAATAATAACGGTCAGTTCACCGTCGGGGATCGCGACGGTGAGATTCTCCGCCACGATTTTTTTGTCATACCCCAGCGTCAGCGCGTCGCCCTGCAAACGTGTTTTCACTGTCATTGGCGTCGCGCCTCCCTTACCAGTAAAGCAATCAGATAGAGTCCGCCCAGGCTAACCGTGATGACGCCAACCGGCAGCTGATAAGGCAGGAAAAAGTGCTGCGCGGCGTAATCCGCGGCGGTTAACAGCAGCGCGCCGCACAAGGCAGCCAGCGGCAGCGCGCCTTTGATACCGCCACATAGCCGACGAGCAATCTGCGGTGCCAGCAGCGCAATAAAGGAGACAGGACCGACCAGCGCGGTAGAGGCGGCGGTGAGGATCACGCCCGTCAGCATCAGCAAAACGCGGCTGCGTTCAACCGGTACGCCCAGCGCGCAGGCGGTGTCGTCACCCATCTCCAGCAGACGCATGCGCCGGGCCAGCATGCTTGTCGCCAGCAGCGCCAGCAGAAGCACGGTAATCACCGGCGTCGTTTTCGCCCAGGTAATGCCGTTGAGTGAACCGGCGCTCCAGAGCCCGGCGCTCAGTGCCGCCTCCAGTGAGGCGCTGATAATCAGCCAGCTGTTCAGCGCCATCAGCAGCGCCCGCACGCTGATGCCCACAATGATCAGACGAAAGGTCTCCACGCCGTTGCGCCAGCTGAACAGCCAGACCACGCCCGCCGTGAGCAGTCCGCCAAGCAGTGCCGCCAGCGTCATGCCCTCCATGTTTTGCTGGAACAGCACCAGTGCCACCAGCACGCCGCTGTAAGCGCCGGTATTGAAACCCAGAATATCGGGGCTGCCCAGCGGGTTGCGCAGCAGCGACTGAAAAATTGCCCCGCTGACGCCCAGTGCCGCACCAATCAGCAGCGCCATCATGACACGCGGCAGTCGCCACTCCAGTACAATCAACTGTATGTTACGCGCCGCCTCGCCGTTGATAAGGGCCCACAACTGGCTGGCGGAGATCGGTAAGGTGCCGCGCGTAATGCTCAGAAAGGCCAGCACCCCGCAGGCCACCAGCAGCATCAGCGCATTAACCATCACCCGTTTCATATCTGTCCTCTTCCCGACTTGCGGCGCACCAGCACAATCAGCATCGGCGCGCCCAGTATGGCCGTGACAATCGACACGCGCAGTTCGCCCGGTACCAGCAGCCGTCCCAGAATATCGGCGGCCAGCAGCAAACAGGGGGTGATAAGAAGGGTTCCGGGCAGCATCCAGCGATGATCGTTACCCAGCAGCCAGCGGGCCAGATGTGGCGTCATTAAGCCGACAAACGCGATGGGGCCGACAGCGGCTGTCGCCGCCCCACTCAGCAGCGCAATAGCCAGTAATCCCACCAGCTGGGTACGCATCACCCGGGTACCCAGCGCGGTCGCCATATCACCGCCCATACTCAGGCTGTTGAGCGAACGCGCCAGCAGCAGCGCCAGCAGGCTACCGGCGACTACCGCCGGAAAGGTGGTGCGCAGAATGGCAAAATTGCGGATATCCAGCGAGCCACTGTGCCAGAAACGCAGATGATCGTAGATGTCAGGATTGAGCAGCGATAAACCAGAGGTTAACCCCTCCAGCACCGCGCCCAGCGCCACGCCTGCCAGCGTCAGACGCACCGGATTAACGCGGCCACCGCCCAGCGCACCGGTCAGCGCCACCAGCAGGGAGGCCAGCAGTGCGCCCGTAAAGGCAAAGCCAAGCCAGTCCGCGGGGGAGTCAGCGCCAGACAGGGCGATGCCCAGCACCACCGCAAAGCCTGCACCGGCGTTGATACCGAGAATGCCGGGATCGGCCAGCGGATTGCGCGTCAGGCTCTGCATCAGCGCGCCCGCCAGACCTAAACTGATCCCGGCCAGCAGACCCGCCAGGGTGCGCGGCAGTCGGGCATCGCGCACGATGACACAATCGACGCGGTTACAGTCGCTGAATAAGGCCTGCGTGACATCATGAAAGGGGATAGATTTGGCACCCAGCATCAGGCTGAGCGCGAGAAGCAACAACAGCAGCATCCCTGAACCTGCTATTGCACGAAGTTGACGCATAACGTTTAAACCTTCACCGATTCATTGAGATCGCAGCACGAGTCATTATGATAATGATACTTGTTATCGTTATTAGTGATTTTTTGTATGTTACCATGACTCCCGGACTCAATGATGAGGAAAATGGGTGCAAAAAAGCGACGCTATGAACAAACCCTCCCACTTTATCGATCTCAGCCTGCTGAGAACCCACCCCGCCTTTCGCGCCATTTTTATCGCCCGCTTTATCTCCATCGTCGCCCTCGGCATGCTGGCGGTGGCGGTACCGGTTCAGATTCAGCAGCTAACGCAGTCGCCGCTGCTGGTGGGTCTGGCGGTGACGCTGGCCGGTGCCGGCATGTTTATCGGCCTGCTGACCGGCGGCGTGCTGGCGGATCGCTATGAGCGCCGACGTCTGATCCTGTTTGCCCGATCCACCTGTGGCCTGGGCTTTGTCGCCTTATGCATCAATGCCCTGCTCCCTTCGCCGTCGGTGATCGCCGTCTTTGTGCTGGGACTGTGGGATGGTTTTTTTGGCGCGATAGGCGTCACCGCGCTGCTGGCGGCGACGCCGGCGCTGGTCGGGCGTGAAAACCTGATGAAAGCAGGTGCGATTACCATGCTGACGGTGCGCTTTGGCGCGATTCTCTCCCCCGCCATTGCCGGACTGGTCATCGCGCAGGGCGGTGTGGCGTGGAACTACGGACTGGCGGCGTTCGGCACGTTGCTGACGGTGCTAACCCTGCTGCGGTTGCCGCGGCTGGCGCCACCGCCGCAGCCGCGTGAGCATCCGCTAAAAGCACTGGTCAGCGGCGTGCAATTCCTGTTTGCCAGCCCGATCGTTGGCATGGCGGCGCTGGTCGGCGCGCTGGTGACGTTAGCCAGCGCGGTGCGCGTGCTCTATCCGGCGCTGGCGCCACACTGGCAGGTCGGTGTGACGGAGTTAGGGCTGATGTATGCCGCCGTTCCGCTGGGTGCTGCCACAGGTGCCCTCACCAGCGGACGGCTGGCACAGTCACCGCAGCCGGGCCGCCTGATTCTGGCGAGTGCTATTGCTGCTTTCGTCGCGCTGGCTCTGTTCAGCCTGATGCCGTGGTTCAGCGCGAGTCTGGTCTGCCTCGCGGCCTTTGGCTATTTCAGTGCCATCAACAGCCTGGTGCAGTACGCGCTGATCCAGACGCTGACGCCTGATGCGCTGCTCGGCAGGATCAACAGCCTCTGGACAGCGCAGAATGTCACCGGCGATGCGATAGGTGCAGCGATGATTGGCGCGATGGGTTCACTGCTGTTGCCGCAGCAGGCGGCCAGCCTGTCTGGTCTGGCAGCCACCGTGCTGGGCATCGTCATGTGGCTGCTGATGGCGCGTCTGCGTCGCTATCAACCGCCTGCACCGGCGGAAACGGGATCATGATTTAACGAATAACGTCTCCAGCCGCGTCAGCAAATTGCTGGCGCTGTAGTAGTCGAGCCGGAAGCTATCCAGCCCCAGCGCATAGACCGCTTTTGCGCGCACAGCTGGGGTCTGCGCCAGGAAAGGGTTGCTCATCACCTGTGCGGCGGTGGGCTCTTCAGCGGCAAACAGCAGATATGATTGACCATTAAGGCCTGCCGCCAGATTTTCTCCTGATAGTTGCAGGATATCTTTACGCTGTCCCATGCTGTGACCAGACTGAAGAGTGGCCGGCGGCGTCGCCAGAGTGAAGCCCAGTTGCTGCAGTAATTTCCCCTGCGCCGACGCATCCGTCCATAGATTGACTGCCCGGCCATCCCCGTTCCACACCATCGCTGAAACCGGCTGCGGCGGCAGGGTCAGCTTCGCTTTCAGAGCCTTTTCTCGCGCATCAAACTCAGCTTTCCGGGCGGCAGCTTCCGCTTCATGCCCGGTCGCCTCACCCAGCAACGTCACCAGTTGCTGCCAGCTTTTATCGTCGTAATTCACCACCAGCACCGGCGCAATCGCCGCGAGCTGATCGACCAGTTTGATCGCCGAATCATTCCCGGTGGCGCTGACCACAATCAGGTCTGGCGCTTCAGCAGCAATCGCTTCTGCACTGGGCTCACCAATGTAGAGACGTTTTACGCCGCGCTGTTTGGCCACTTCGCCCCACTGACGGAAGAATCCCTGCTTATCAGCCAGCCGACTGCCGGGTGCGGTTGCGCCACTAGCGACGACCGGCGCATCAATGGCCAGCAGCGAGCCGGTCAGGGTAACGCTGGTCGAAACAATGCGCATCGGTGCCTGGGTCAGCGTGATATTGCCTGTTGCCCCGGCGACAGTTCGCGGCCAGCCGGTCTGGGCAGCAGCGGTAACACTGAACAGGCTGATGCTCAGGAAAAACAGCGCTATCGCCAATGTGACACCATGTTTACTCATAGATTTTCGTCCACTTTTACCCGGAAAAAGAGAGAGACCATTTGTGCTGATTTAACCGGCCATACCAGCTGAATCGCCGCGTAATTATTGACACTTTCGGCTAATCAACGTAGGTTACTGGCCCACAATACAAATGATAATCATTATTAGTTATCTTATCATTTATAGGTGGAAATTATGGTGGAATCGCTGGCGTTTGAACATCCCTTGTTGCAGGATTTCCCGGCACTCTGCCGTGGCTTTCTGTTTACCTCTCCCTGGCAAAGCCTGACCACACAGGGCTGTTTTACTACCCTTACCGCGCCGGTGAGGCAGGGTGAGCAGCTGACAGGGGAGTTTCAGCAGCAACTACAGCACCATTTTGCTTCAGCCAGAAAACAGGGCATTGCCCATCCCATTCTGGTGGGTGCAATCCCCTTCGACGTGGATCAGCCCGCTGCGCTGTTTATCCCTGAGTCGTATCAGACCTTTAACCGTGACGATCTCAACGCCAGTGCCTCTCTAACTGAGGCTGAACTGCCGCAGGTGCGTCGCCGCACGGCGGTGCCGGACCATGACATTTTCATCGACATGGTTGCGCAGGCGGTGGCGGCTACGCAGCGCGGCGATCTGGATAAAGTGGTGTTGTCGCGGCTGATGGATATCGTGGCGGAACAGCCGGTTGATACGGCCGCCCTGATGCAGCGCATCGTGGCGCAGAACCCTAACAGCTATCACTTTCATCTGCCACTGCCCGATGGTGGCGCGCTGGTTGGCGCCAGCCCGGAACTGATGATTCGTAAGCAGGGCCGCCAGTTCAGCTCCTGTCCGCTGGCCGGTTCAGCGCCGCGTCATCGCGATCCGCAGCGTGACCAGGCCTCTGGCGACAGCCTGATGCACTCAGCAAAAGATCGTCATGAGCATAAGCTGGTCACGGATGCGATGCGCGCGACGCTGCAACCGCGCAGCCGCCTGCTGTCGGTCCCCGAGACACCTTCACTGCTGACCACCGCAACATTGTGGCATCTCGCTACGCAGATTCAGGGTGACGTGCTGGACGATCGCGAAAATGCGCTGTCACTGGCCTGTCTGCTGCATCCGACACCGGCCCTCAGCGGCTTCCCGCATCAGCGTGCTCAGGCGCTGATTCAGCGACTGGAGCCATTTGAACGTCAGCTGTTTGGCGGCATCGTCGGCTGGTGTGACGATCAGGGCAATGGCGAATGGGTCGTCACCATTCGCTGCGGTACGGTGAATGGCCCGCGGGTGCGGCTGTTTGCGGGCGCAGGCATCGTAGCGGACTCACAACCTGAATCAGAATGGCGTGAAACCGGCGTCAAACTCGACACCATGCTTCGCGCTTTTGGACTGCAATAAAGGAACCTGTATGACGATTTCCTACAGCCGCTGGCCGGACGATCTGGCCGCACGTTACCGTGAAAAAGGCTACTGGCTCGATCTGCCGATGACCGATATCCTGGAACGTCATCGCGACAGCGAGAGCGTAGCGGTGATTGATGGCGAACGGCAATTTACCTATCGCCAGCTGGCGGCGCTGAGTGACAACCTGGCCGCGGCATTGCAGCGTCGCGGCCTGAAGTCAGGCGATACGGCGCTGGTGCAGCTTGGCAACGTGGCGGAATTTTACCTGACGCTGTTTGCCCTGTTCAAAATCGGCGTTGCCCCGGTTAACGCCCTGTTCAGCCATCAGCGCACCGAACTGGCCGCCTATGCCAGTCAGATCTCGCCGAGCCTGTTAATTGCCGATCGCAGCCACGCACTGTTCGCCGATGATGCGTTTATTGCGCAACTTCGCCGCGATCAGCGTTCACTCCAACAGGTGATCCTGCGTAATGATGCTCAGACGGAAAACAGCCTCGACGCCCTGCTGGCTGAACCCGCGGGCAACTTCATCGCAACCCCGACCGCAGGCGATGAAGTCGCCTTTTTCCAGCTGTCGGGTGGCAGTACCGGTACACCGAAACTGATCCCACGTACCCATAATGATTACTACTACAGCATCCGTGAGAGTGACGTTATCTGCGATGTTACCGCCGACACCCGCTACCTGATCGCCCTGCCCGCCGCGCATAACTTCCCGATGAGTTCGCCGGGCGCGCTGGGCGTTTTTTACGCGGGCGGACAGGTGATCTTAGCCGCCGATCCCAGCGCAACGCTCTGCTTCCCGCTGATTGAAAAGCATCAGGTCACCGATACCGGCCTGGTTCCGCCCGCCGCCAGTCTCTGGCTGCAGGCGATTCAGGAATGGGGCAGCAATGCTGCGCTGGCCTCGCTGCAACGCATTCAGGTCGGTGGCGCAAAGCTGGGCGAAACGCTGGCCGCGCGCATCCAGAACGAGATCGGCTGCACCCTGCAGCAGGTATTTGGTATGGCGGAAGGTCTGGTGAACTACACCCGACTGGATGACGATGAGCAGACCATTCTCACCACGCAGGGACGCCCGATCTCCCCGGATGACGAGGTGTGGGTCGCCGACGATCAGGGTAACCCATTGCCAGCAGGCTCCATCGGTCGCCTGATGACGCGTGGTCCTTATACCTTCCGCGGCTACTACAACAGCCCGGAACATAACGCCGCCAGCTTCGATGACCAGGGCTTTTACTGCTCTGGCGATCTGATTGAGATCACGCCCTCTGGCAACATCATCGTGCAGGGCCGGGAGAAAGATCAGATCAACCGGGGCGGCGAAAAGATCGCAGCCGAAGAGATCGAAAACCTGCTGCAGCGCCATGCGGATGTGATCCACGCTGCGCTGGTCTCCATGAGCGACGAGCTGATGGGTGAAAAGAGTTGTGCCTTTATCGTCACCCGTCAGCCGGTTAAACCGGTGGCGCTGCGTCGTCACCTGCGTGAACTTGGCGTGGCAGAATTTAAGCTGCCCGACCGTATTACCTGCGTAGATGCCCTGCCGCTGACCGCGGTCGGAAAGGTGGACAAAAAACGTCTGCGCCAACAACTTGCCGATCAACAAGCGCAAGCCTGATCTGTCCGGAGATTTTCAATGGCTATTCCACAACTGACCTCTTATCCACTGCCAGCCGCCACCGAGTTGCCCAACAACAAAGTGAAATGGATGCTGGAGCCGGACCGCGCCGCCCTGCTGATCCACGATATGCAGCGCTATTTTCTCAACTTCTGGGGCGAAAATAGCCCGCTGGTTGAGCAGGTAGTCGACAATATTGCCCGGCTGCGTCGCTACTGCAAAGCGCAGGGTATTCCGGTGTTTTACACCGCTCAGCCAAACGCGCAGAGCGATGAAGATCGTGCGCTGCTCAACGACATGTGGGGACCGGGCCTGAATAAACATCCCGATCAGCAGAAGATCGTGGATGCGCTGGCACCGGATGAGGACGATCAGGTCCTGACCAAATGGCGCTACAGTGCATTTCACCGCTCGCCGCTGGAGTCGATCCTGCAGGAGATGGGTCGCGATCAGCTGATTATCACCGGCGTCTATGCCCATATTGGCTGCCTGACCACCGCCACCGATGCGTTTATGCGCAATATTCAGCCGTTTATGGTGGCCGATGCGCTGGCTGACTTCAGCCGTGAGGAACATATGATGGCGCTGACCTACACCGCGGGCCGTAGCGGAAAAGTGGTGATGACCGCCGATCTGATGCCTGTGCCACTCAGCAAAGATGATTTGCGCGCGTTGATCCTGCCGCTGCTGGAAGATGATGAGGTGCCGGAAGATGATGAAAACCTGATTGATTACGGTCTGGACTCAGTACGCGTGATGGCGCTGGCGGCACGCTGGCGTCAGGTACATCGTGATATCGATTTCGTCAGCCTGGCGAAAAATCCGAGCATTGATGGCTGGTGGGCGCTGCTGACGCGGGAGCCGGCGAAATGAGCCACACATTCGACTTCAGCGGTAAAATCGTCTGGGTAACCGGTGCCGGCCAGGGCATCGGCTATCATACTGCGTTAGCCTTTCATCAGGCTGGCGCACAGGTCGAGGCCTTTGATCAACGTTTTAAGGGCCATGATTACCCGTATCCCTGCCACACGATGGATGTGGCCGATCCGGCGCAGGTCAAAACGATCTGCCAGCGCGTATTGGCCGTGCAACCGCGCATTGATGTGCTGGTCAACGCAGCCGGTATCTTACGGATTGGTGCCACCGATGAGCTGTCGTTTGCCGACTGGCAGGCGTGTCTTAACGTCAATGCGGGCGGCGCGTTTAATCTGTTCCAGCAAACATTGCCACGCTTTCGCGAACAGCGCGCCGGTGCCATCGTCACCGTCGCGTCTAATTCGGCTCATGCCCCGCGTATTGGCATGTCCGCTTATGGCGCTTCAAAAGCGGCGCTGCGCAGTCTCTGTCAGACCGTGGGTCTGGAGATGGCGCCCTATGGCGTCCGTTGCAACATCGTTTCACCGGGTTCCACCGACACCGATATGCAGCGCAGCCTGTGGCACACACCGACGGGTGAGCAGGAGATGATTGCCGGCTTCCCGGATCAGTTCAAGCTGGGTATCCCGCTGGGCAAGATCGCGCAGCCGCAGGAAATTGCAGCCACCGTATTGTTTCTCGCGTCGGATCTTGCCAGCCATGTGACGCTGCAGGATATTGTGGTTGATGGTGGCGCAACCCTGGGAGCCTGATAATGACAGCGATCTGGAAGCGATCCATTGATCTTCCCGCCCTGAATGCGCTGGGTGAGAACTCTCTGGTGGCCCATCTGGGTATCGTTTTTACCCTGATAGGTGATGATTATCTGGAAGCGACGATGCCGGTCGATGCCCGTACGCAACAGCCGTTCGGGCTGCTGCATGGCGGTGCGTCCGTGGTGCTGGCGGAGTCGATGGGCTCAATTGCCGGATATCTGGCGGTTGAGGAAGGCAGCAGCGTGGTTGGCGTAGAAGTGAATGCCAGCCATCATCGTGCGGTTTCTGCCGGTCTGGTGCGGGGAATTTGCCGTCCACTGCATCTGGGTAAACGCAGTCAGAGCTGGCAGATTGAGATTCGGAACGGTCGGGATCAGCTGTGCTGCAGTGCGCGACTGAGTGTGGCGGTGATGAGCTAGCTGCAGAAAGAACAATGCCCCCTTTCAGGCCTGAAAGGGGGCATTGCATATCACGCTGTAGCAGGCGATCGGTTAACGCTGATAGATAATTTCAACGCCTTCGTCGTCTTCATCATCCCAGTCGTCATCCCACTCTTCATCTTCCACTTCAACCGTGTTTTCAATGGTTTCTTTGTGGTAATCGTCCCACATGAACTCCACTTTCTCCGGCTGCTTCTCTTCAAGCTCCGCTTCTTTCGGATTAGCGTTGATGAAGCTCATCACGTCCCAGCAGAGTTCGTTGACACCGGTACGGCTTGCGGCAGAAATCAGGTAATACTTATCTTCCCAGCCCAGTGCTTCAGCCACCGCTTTAGCCCGTGACTGCGCCTCTTCTTCACTGATCAGATCAATTTTGTTGAAGACCAGCCAGCGTGGCTTGTTGAACAGCTTCTCGCTGTACTTTTCCAGCTCGCCGAGAATGATGCGGGCATTTTCAACCGGATCGCTTTCATCGATGGGGTCGATGTCGATCAGGTGCAGCAACACGCGGCAGCGCTCAAGGTGCTTCAGGAAGCGAATGCCGAGGCCTGCGCCATCGGCTGCGCCTTCAATCAGGCCAGGGATATCGGCCACGACGAAGCTCTGCTCGCTGTCCATACGAACCACGCCCAGGCTCGGCACCAGCGTGGTAAACGGATAGTCCGCCACTTTTGGCTTCGCTGCCGATACGGCACGGATAAAGGTCGATTTACCGGCATTCGGTAAGCCCAGCATCCCGACATCTGCCAGCAGCATCAGCTCCAGCTGCAGATCGCGCTTTTCACCTGGGGTACCCATGGTTTTCTGGCGCGGACTGCGGTTTACAGATGATTTAAAGCGGGTGTTACCCAGGCCATGCCAGCCGCCTTTGCCGACCATCAGTTTCTGGCCGTGCCGCGTCATGTCGCCCAGTGTCTCGCCGGTACCCTGATCGATAACCCGGGTGCCGACCGGCACTTTAACTTCGATATCTTTACCGCGTTTGCCAGTACAGTCGCGGCTCTGGCCGTTCTGCCCACGCTCGGCGCGGAAAGATTTTTCGAAACGATAATCGATAAGGGTGTTGAGGTTTTCATCAGCGATCAGATAAACGTCACCGCCGTCACCGCCATCACCCCCATCAGGGCCGCCTCTCGGGATATATTTTTCGCGGCGGAAGCTTACGCAACCATTACCGCCATCACCGGCGACGACCAAAATTGTCGCTTCATCTACAAACTTCATTTTCTATCTCCGTCACACAATCGCCTGCAGCACTCTGCAGACGGGTCCGCCAGGGTCTTCTGCGCTGACCAGCGGCGGATAAATCAGGATTGGCTTTCGCCAGTGCGTACATAAAGTGTACAGCAAACTTTTGTGATGCGTCGCTTTTACCGCAACAGACCGCAGAATGTAAAAAGCCCCGCAGGAGCTGCGGGGCCTTCAATTCGTGCGTTCAGACGTTAAACGTCTGCGTCACGACAACCTTACTCAGCAACGATGCTGATGTATTTACGGTTGTTCGGACCTTTAACTTCGAACTGTACTTTACCGTCTGCGGTAGCAAACAGGGTGTGGTCACGACCACAACCTACATTGGTACCGGCGTGGAATTTGGTACCACGCTGACGAACGATGATGCTACCTGCCAGAACAGATTCGCCACCGAAACGTTTTACACCCAGACGTTTTGCATTGGAGTCACGACCATTTCGAGTCGAACCACCAGCCTTTTTATGTGCCATTTGTCAGATCTCCTCTTATGCCGTGATACCAGTGATTTTCACATCAGTGAACCACTGGCGATGGCCTGCTTGCTTACGGTAGTGCTTACGACGACGAAACTTAACGATCTTAATTTTCTCGCCACGACCGTGAGCAACAACTTCTGCCTTGATCATTCCGCCTGAAACCAGTGGCGCGCCGATTTTCACGTCTTCGCCATTAGCAATCATCAGAACCTGGTCAAACTCAATCGTTTCACCGGTTGCGATGTCCAGCTTTTCCAGGCGAACGGTCTGACCTTCGCTTACTCGGTGTTGTTTACCACCACTTTGGAAAACCGCGTACATATAAAACTCCGCTTCTGCGCTTGCCTTTTAGTTCATCAGGCGGCGCGCTAAATATTCACAATAGGGCGCGAATTCTACGCAAAACTCCAGAAGAAGACAAGAGCACTTTGCACACTCTTGCAGAAAAAAAACACAGGCTGAATGCAACCGTTTCTCAGGCAGAAAATTCAAGTACAATCAGTAACAGATTACCTGAACGCTGGCTGGGTAAAAGCACTTACCATGGCAGAGATAACGAGTCATAGCTGAAAAGACGAATGAACTTAGAACAGATTAATGAATTAACCGCACAGGATATGGCTGCCGTTAACCAGACCATCCTCGACCAGCTGAATTCAGATGTCTCGCTCATCAACCAGTTGGGCTACTACATCATCAGTGGTGGGGGCAAGCGTATCCGTCCCATGATTGCCGTGCTATCCGCACGTGCCATGGGCTACAAGGGCGATCTGCACGTGACCAATGCGGCGCTGATCGAATTTATCCACACCGCCACGCTGCTGCATGACGATGTCGTGGATGAATCCGATATGCGTCGTGGCAAAGCGACCGCGAACGCGGCGTTTGGCAATGCGGCAAGCGTGCTGGTCGGTGATTTTATTTACACCCGCGCCTTCCAGATGATGACCAGCATGGGTTCGCTGCGTATCCTGGCGCTGATGTCAGAAGCGGTAAACGTGATTGCTGAGGGCGAAGTCCTGCAGCTGATGAACGTCAACGATCCCGACATCACCGAAGAGAGTTACATGCGCGTGATTTACAGCAAGACCGCGCGTCTGTTTGAAGCGGCCTCGCAGGCCTCGGCGATACTGGCTGAAGCCACACCTGAAGAGGAAAAAGCGCTACAGGATTATGGGCGCTATCTGGGCACCGCTTTCCAGTTAATTGACGACTTACTGGATTACAGTGCTGACGGCGAGACGCTGGGCAAAAATACCGGCGATGATCTGAGTGAAGGCAAACCCACGCTGCCACTGCTGCATGCTATGCAGCACGGCTCACCTGAGCAGGCGAAGATGATCCGTGAAGCCATTGAGCAGGGAAATGGCCGCCATCTGCTGGAACCGGTACTGGAAGCGATGAATCAGTGTGGTTCACTCGAATGGACGCGCAGCCGCGCCGAACAGGAAGCGGATAAAGCCATTGACGCCTTGCGTATTCTGCCCGAATCGCCGTGGCGCAGTGCGCTGGAGTCGCTGGCGCACATGTCAGTTCAGCGCGATTTCTGATCCCTCACGGAGCCTGACAGGCTCCGTTTTACGTCCCTGCTCTCACTTCTTTTTGTTATCTCTTAGCTGTTGCACTCCTTTTGCATGCCACCCCACAGATCAGATGCTGGATCCAAATATTACTGGAAACTAATGGGAACTATTTGCTATAAAAACCTCAATCTTTCCAGATAACGGTAAAAAGGAAAGCTCACGTCCTGCTGGACGACGCAATGACAGGGAAAAGGAGAACAGGATATGCAAAAAAGGATGGAAGACTGGCACCCGGCTGACATTATCGCGGCGCTGCATAAGCGTGGAATGACACTCGCGGCGCTATCACGCGCAGCAGGTCTCAGTTCATCAACGCTGGCTAATGCGCTCACGCGTCCATGGCCCAAGGGCGAATGGTTGATCGCTGACGCGATCAAGGTTCATCCTTGTGAGATCTGGCCCAGCCGCTATTACGATCCCGAGACCCACTGCCTGCTGGATCGCAGAAAACGTATCCGGGCGCCTGTCGATCATTCCGATACCGCCTGAAAACTCAGGCGATCCTCAGGCGAAAAAAAACCAGCCCCCAAAGGGGGCTGGCTCTTTCAGAGCATCTGCGGGATTACTCTTCGCTGACGCGCTCGATGTTTGCGCCCATGGCTTTCAGCTTATCTTCGATGTGCTCATAGCCACGATCGATGTGATAAATGCGATCAACGAACGTCGTTCCTTCCGCAATACAACCAGCCAGAACCAGGCTGGCAGACGCACGCAAATCGGTCGCCATCACCTGCGCACCTGACAGGGTTTCAACCCCATGACAGATCGCCGTGTTGCTCTCAATCTCAGCATGTCCGCCCATACGAATCAGTTCCGGGATATGCATGAAACGGTTTTCGAAAATGGTTTCGGTAATCACGCCCGTGCCTTCCGCAACCATGTTTAACAGTGTGAACTGCGCCTGCATATCGGTCGGGAAACCTGGATGCGGTGCAGTGCGCACATTGACCGCTTTTGGCCGCTTGCCGTGCATATCCAGACTGATCCAGTCTTCGCCGGTTTCGATATCGGCACCCGCATCACGCAGCTTGGCCAGCACAGCATCCAGCGTATCCGGCTGGGTTTTGTGACACATCACTTTGCCACCCGAAATGGCGGCAGCCACCAGGAAGGTACCGGTTTCGATACGATCCGGCAGGACACGATAAACACCGCCACCCAGACGCTCTACGCCTTCGATGGTGATTTTATCGCTGCCTGCACCACTGATTCTGGCGCCCAGGGTGTTAAGGAAGTTGGCGGTATCGACAATTTCCGGCTCACGCGCCGCATTCTCAATCACGGTGGTACCGGTCGCCAGCGTCGCAGCACTCATGATGGTCACGGTCGCGCCGACGCTGATTTTGTCCATGACAATCAGTGCGCCCTTCAGGCGGCCATTGACTGACGCTTTCACGTAGCCCTCTTCCAGCTTGATCTCGGCACCCAGCTGTTCAAGACCGGTAATGTGCAGATCAACCGGACGCGCGCCGATAGCGCAGCCACCCGGCAGGGAAACCTGACCCTGACCAAAACGCGCCACCAGCGGGCCCAGCGCCCAGATTGAGGCACGCATGGTTTTGACCAGATCGTAAGGCGCACAAAATACATCTACCGCGCTGGCATCGACATGCACAGAACCGTTGCGTTCCACCTTCGCACCCAGCTGGCTCAGCAGCTTCATGGTGGTATCAATGTCGCGCAGCTTTGGCACATTCTGGATCTCGACCGGCTCTTCAGCCAGCAGCGCAGCAAACAGAATAGGAAGCGCGGCGTTCTTTGCCCCGGAAATGGTTACTTCACCACTTAAGCGGGTGGGGCCTTGCACACGAAATTTGTCCATTAACACGGCTCTCAATTAACTAGCTAAAGATTGGACTCGCCAGCGACGAGTTCACCCCGCTGGGGATCAGAAACCGTTGAGTTTACGGTCACGCGCCCATTCAGCGGGAGTATAGGTTTTGATAGAGACAGCATGAATGCGGTTATCCGCGATAAATTCCATCAGCGGCGCGTAGACAGCCTGCTGCTTTTTCACGCGGCTCAGTTCGCCAAACAGTTCGCCTACGGCGATCACCTGAAAATGGCTGCCATCATTGCTCATCACATGCACTTCGTCTAAAGGCAATGCTGCCATCAGCACGGCCTGAATTTCACTGTTTTCCATTGGGCTTAACTTCACTTAATAATAATAAGGCTGACATAGTAGAGGAAAGCGGCTGACTCTTAAATACGCAAAAGCCCCTGTTGAAAACAGGGGCTTAGCATAACAACCGGATATCAGGCGCTTTTATCCGCAGAAACAATAATCTGTTGCAGATTGTAAAGCGTAATCAGCGAATGCAGTTTGTCGCTGATGCCCGTAAAGCGAGGGGTAATACCCTGTGCCCGCGCGATTTCCCGCAGATGCACCAGCAGGGCAAGCCCGGAAGAGTCCACACGCTCCAGCGCCGCGACGTCGATGGTATCGACATCTTTAATCAGCGTTTCACGTTGCTGCCACAGGCTCATCAACGTGTCGCGATCCAGTTCGCCTTTCAGTAATAGCGTGCTGGCTTCCCGCTCCCAGCGTAACGATTCGTGCATTATTGTTGTTTATCCAGCGTGATTGGCTGTGCCGCAGAAGATTTCAGCTGCGCCGTCAGACCATCGATACCTTTGGTACGTAACAGATCGCTCCACTCATTTTGTTTGGTGGTGATCATGCTGACGCCTTCAGCGATCATGTCATACGCCTGCCAGTTACCGCTCTGGCTGTTTTTACGCCACTGGAAGTCGAGGCGAACCGGTGGACGGCCATTTGGATCGATAATGGAAACGCGAATAGCGACAATCTGGGCATCGCCTAACGGCTGCTCAGGTTGAATCTGGTAGCTCTGTCCGTTGTACAGTGCCAGTGCCTGACCATAAGCCTGCGCCAGATAGTCACCAAAGGCGCTGAAGTAGGCTTCACGCTGAGCGGGCGTGGAATCACGATAGTAGCGGCCCAGCACTAACGCGCCCGCATATTTGATCTGCACATAAGGCAGCAGCTCCTGACGCACAATCTGACGCAGGTAGTTAGGGTCCTGCTTGATTTTCGGCTGCTCGTTTTTCAGACGGGTGAACGTCTTTTGCGCCGCTTCATTCATCAGTTTGTAGGGGTTGCTCTGATCGGCTGCGGTTGCCGTCAGCGGTACCGCAACCACCAGCATGGCAATCATCAGTAAACGTTTAAACATGGTATACCCTCTTCTTTAAGGTTGAGCCGGTGCCGCAGGCGCAGCACTGTCGCCTTCCTGCGCATCCTTGTTTTCACTGTTTTGTTTATTATCGCCGCTCTTATAAAGGAACTGACCGATCAGGTCTTCGAGCACCATGGCGGATTTCGTATCGCGCAGCGTATCGCCATCTTTCAGCATCGCCGAACCCAGTTCAGGATCGTCAAATCCTAAATTGAGTGCCAGGAATTGCTCACCCAGTAGTCCCTGAGTGCGAACCGCCAGCGAGCTGGTGTCTGAAATTTTATTCGCATACTGATCGCTGATGTCCATGGTGACACGCGGCAGCAGCGTTTTCGGCTCTAACTCAATGTCGGTCACCCGGCCAATCACCACCCCACCAATCTTGACCGGCGAACTGGCTTTGAGACCACCAATATTGTCAAAGGTGGCGTAGAGCTTCCACGTCGGCTCGGTGCCCATTGACTTTAAATCGGCGACGCGCAGCGCGAGAAACAGCGCCGCCAGCAACGCCATAATCATAAATATGCCAACCCAGATTTCGCTTTTTTTGCTTTGCATTGCATCAATTCCCAAACATCAGTGCTGTCAGCACAAAATCCAATCCGAGCACCGCCAGTGACGCGTGCACCACAGTGCGCGTCGTCGCGCGACTGATCCCTTCAGAGGTTGGAATCGCATCATAGCCGTTAAACAGCGCAATCCACGTCACGGTAATGGCAAATACCGCACTTTTAATCAGGCAGTTAACCACATCGGCACGAAAATCGACGGCATTCTGCATCGCCGACCAGAAGAAACCAGGATCAATCCCTTTCCAGCTCACCCCGACCAGCGCCCCACCGGCAATCCCTACCGCGGTAAAAATTAGCGTCAGTAACGGCATACTGATAAAACCGGCCCAGAAGCGCGGCGAGACCACCCGGCGCAACGGGTCAACCGCCATCATCTCCATACTGGAGAGCTGTTCGGTGGCCTTCATCAGGCCGATTTCGGCGGTCAGCGCAGACCCTGCCCGTCCGGCGAACAGCAGCGCGGTCACAACCGGCCCCAGTTCGCGCAGCAATGACAGCGCCACCAGCATACCGAGGCTGGTTTCCGCGCCATAGGTGTTTAAGACCAGATAACCCTGAAGGCCAAGCACCATGCCGATAAACAGACCGGAAACCACGATGATCAGCAGCGACAGCACGCCGACGCTATAAAGTTGTTTAATCAGTAGCGGCGTGTGTCTGCGGAACGCTGGCTTGCCCACCAGCGCATGAAAGAGCATGAGTCCTGCGCGTCCAAAACTGGCGCACGTTTCAATTCCCTGACGTCCAAATGTCGCCAGCGCCTTCAACACCATCAGTTTAGTTACTCCCTGAGCCGGTTAAATCAGCGAGATAGTCGCCGGCAGGAAAACGGAAGGGAACCGGACCATCCGCATCGCCATCAATAAACTGGCGAACGCGCGGGTCATTGTTCGCTCGCAACTCCGGCGTGGTGCCGTGTGCGATAATTTTTTGTCCGGCCACGATATAGGCATAGTCCGCAATACTCAGTACTTCCGGTACGTCGTGCGAGACCACAATACAGGTCAGGCCCAGAGCATGGTTCAGTTCATCAATGAGTTTTACCAGCACGCCCATCGTGATCGGATCCTGACCGACGAAAGGCTCATCAAACATGATCAGTTCCGGCTCCAGCGCGATAGCGCGCGCCAGTGCCACACGACGCGCCATTCCGCCCGACAGCTCCGCGGGCTTCAGCTGGGCCGCGCCACGCAGACCCACCGCTTCCAGCTTCATCAGCACTGTGCTGTGCAGCAGCGGAGGAGGCAGACGGGTATGTTCACGCAGCGGCCAGGCAACATTTTCATAGACCGTCAGGTCAGTAAACAGCGCGCCAGACTGGAACAGCATGCTCATTTTTTTGCGCGCTTCGTACAATTTAGTGCGAGACAATGACGGAATGTTTTCACCACGGAAAAAGATTTCACCGCGGGTCGGCTGAAGTTGCCCCCCAATCAAGCGTAGCAGCGTGGTTTTTCCTATCCCCGACGGCCCCATTATCGCCGTCACTTTGCCTTTTGGCACGGTCAGCGAAATGTCATCGAAGATGGTGCGATCTCCGCGCGAAAAACTCACGCCACGAACCTCAACCAGATTCGATTGCTGCTGGATCATTATAACCTCTTGTAAGGATCGGGCGTAAACATGGGGTACGATGGTAGCCTGTTCGGTCCTGATTCACGATAGCTTTACAGAAACTTACCGCTAAGATTTGGCGAAAATGGTCATTAAATTTACTTTTGCCGTCCGGACGGTCAAAATCAGCGCCTGTCTCGCCAAACAGAACCTTAAACCGGTCGGGAAAGGCATTGCCGGCCTGGGTTTTTACGCAAGGATTTTTCATGTTCGTAGCTTCTGCACTGCTGATTATCGGTTTGCTTTTACTGGCATATGGTGCCGATCGTCTGGTGTTTAGCGCCTCTATACTGTGTCGATCATTTGGCATCCCGCCACTGATTATTGGCATGACCGTTGTCAGCATCGGCACCTCGCTGCCAGAGATGATCCTCTCCTTTTCCGCCGCGCAGCATGGCCAGATGGATCTTGCTGTTGGCACCGCGCTCGGCTCGAATATTACCAATATTTTACTCATCCTGGGTGCCGCTGCGCTTATGCACCCGCTCAGCGTCCATTCTAATCTGATACGCCGTGAACTGCCGTTAATGTTGCTGGTTACCCTGCTCAGCGGTTTCATGCTGTTTGACAATCAGCTTAGTCGACTGGATGGAATAGGCCTGATCGCCATTGCCGCGATTTATCTGATGGTGGTGATTCGCATTGCGCGTAAAGCAGAACGGGATAACAACGACACCCTGACCCGCGAGCAGCTGGCCGAGCTGCCACGCGAAGAGAGCGGAAATACGGTGGCCTTTCTCTGGCTGGCCGTCGCGCTGATTATCCTGCCGATGTCGACACGAATGGTGATCGACAATGCCACGGCGTTTGCCGACTATTTTGGCGTCAGCGAACTGGTGATGGGCCTGACGCTGATCGCCGTGGGCACCAGCCTGCCCGAGCTGGCAACGGTTATTGCCGGTGCGCTGAAAGGCGAAGATGATATCGCGATCGGCAATCTGATCGGCGCCAACATTTATAATATTGCCATTGTGCTGGGTCTGCCGGCGCTGATTCACCCTGGCAGTGTCGATTATCACGCCTTCGCCCGTGATTACTGGGTGATGCTGGGAGTCAGCGTGCTGTTTGCCCTGCTCTGCCTGCTACGTCGCCGCCGCGTTGGCCGAACGGCAGGCTTATTTTTACTCTGTGGTTTCTTCGTCTGGGTGACGCTGCTGTGGATGCAGCCGGCATTCATGGACGGCTAACAAGGACAGACTCACTATGTCATATCAGCAACCAACAGCATTTGATTTCCAGCAGGCGGGGAAAACCGTACTGCGCATTGAGCGCGAAGGTCTGGAACAACTCGATCAATATATTAACGACGATTTCGCCCGCGCCTGCGCCCTGATCTACGCCTGTCAGGGTAAAGTGGTGGTGATGGGCATGGGCAAGTCTGGCCATATCGGCAAAAAAATGGCGGCGACCTTTGCCAGTACCGGCACGCCCGCTTTTTTTGTTCATCCGGCCGAAGCCAGCCATGGCGATCTGGGCATGGTGAGCAAAAATGATGTGGTCATCGCCATCTCCAACAGCGGTGAGTCGAACGAAATCCTCGCGCTGATTCCGGTTTTAAAGCGTCAGCACATTACGCTGATCTGCATGACCGGAAGGCCTGACAGTGCGATGGGCCGGGTTGCCGATGTGCATCTGTGTGTCCATGTTCCGCAGGAAGCCTGCCCGCTGGGTCTGGCACCGACCACCAGCACCACGGCCACGCTGGTGATGGGTGACGCGCTGGCGGTTTCGCTGCTGGAAGCGCGCGGCTTCACCGCCGAAGACTTTGCTTTGTCCCATCCTGGCGGTGCGCTGGGTCGTAAACTGCTGCTGCATGTGGCTGATATCATGCACAGTGGCGATGAACTGCCGCACGTCACACGGGACGCCTCGCTGCGCGATGCGCTGCTGGAGATTACCCGCAAAAATCTGGGGCTGACGGTGATCGTCGACGACCTGATGAAAATTGAAGGTATCTTTACCGATGGTGACCTGCGCCGCATCTTTGATATGGGCATCGATTTCCAGCGCGCCACCATCGGGGAAGTGATGACGCCAGGTGGCATCCGCGTCCGGCCTAATATGCTGGCGGTGGAAGCCCTGAACCTGATGCAGACCAAAAACATTACCTCGATTCTGGTGGCCGATGACGACCATCTGCTCGGTGTGGTACATATGCATGACATGCTGCGCGCTGGCGTAGTCTGAACAGGAAGAGAAAATGCAACAGGCAACCCACCCGATTGAAACCTGCTACGGCCCGGTCAGCGCTGACGTTATGGCGCGCGCCAGCAGGATTCGTCTGCTGATCTGCGATGTCGATGGCGTGATGTCCGACGGAGTGATCTACATGGGGAATAATGGCGAAGAGCTGAAGGCATTCAACGTGCGGGACGGTTACGGCGTTCGCTGTTTGCTGACCTCCGATGTGGAAGTGGCTATTATTACCGGCCGCAATGCCCGTCTGATGGAAGATCGCTGCAAAACGCTCGGCATCCGTCATCTTTATCAGGGACAATCGGATAAGCTTTTGGCCTATCGTGAACTTCTGGATAAACTGTCTCTTTCCGACGACCAGGTCGCCTACATCGGTGACGATCTGATCGACTGGCCGGTTATGGCGAAAGTGGGTTTAAGCGTGGCGGTGGCGGATGCACATCCGATCCTGTTGCCGCGCGCGCATTATGTCACGCGGATTGCCGGTGGACGCGGTGCAGTTCGCGAAGTATGTGACCTGATCTTAATGGCGCAGAACAAATTTGAGGATGCCAAAGGGCAATCAGTATGAGTAAAAGCAGGCGTTGGATAACGCTGATTCTGACCTTGATTGCACTGGTTTTGATCGGCTGGAATCTTACTAACCAGGATGACGATGGCACGCCAGTCGGGACGGACAGTCAGTCACCGACCTATACCAGTGCTGATTCACACACTGTGGTTTATAACCCGCAGGGCGCGCTGTCATATAAACTGGTCTCTGACAAAGTGACCTATTTCTCGGATGATGAACTGAGCTGGTTCGACAATCCGGTCATGACCACCTTTGATGAGAACAAAATCCCTACCTGGACGTTACGCGCGGATAAAGCAAAGCTCACCAAAGATCGTATGCTTTACCTGTATGGCCATGTTGAGCTGAATACGCTGACGCAGGATTCTCAGCTTGAGCGGATCAAAACCGATAACGCCCAGATTAATCTTGTCACTCAGGATGTTACCTCTGATGACCAGGTGACATTGTATGGCCGCAGTTTTAACTCCACCGGCATGAAAATGCGCGGCAATTTACGGACAAAAAACGCCGAGTTAATCGAGAAGGTCAAAACCTCTTATGAAATTCAAAATGAACAAAAATAGCCTGAAGCTTTTAGTGGCCAGCCTGCTGCTGGCAACCAGCGTTCCGGCGCTGGCTCTGACCGGTGACTCGGACAAGCCCGTCAATATTGACTCGCAGAATCAGGCGCTGGATTTGCAAGGCAATGTCGCGACCTTTACCGGCAATGTCATCGTGACGCAGGGCTCAATTAAAATCACGGCAGATAAAGTCGTGGTGACCCGTCCGGGCGGCGACAGCAAGAAAACCATCGTTGACGCCTACGGTAATCCCGCCACCTTCTATCAGATGCAGGACAGCGGTAAGCCGGTGCAGGGCCATGCCGCAAAACTGCACTATGAACTGGCTAACGATTTCGTTGAACTGACCGGCAATGCGTTCATTGAGCAGCAGGACAGCAACATCAAAGGCGATCGTATTACCTACCTGGTGAAAGAGCAGAAAATGCAGGCTTTCAGTCAGGGCCAGAACAAGCGCGTCACGACTGTACTGGTGCCGTCGCAACTTCAGGACAAAGGTTCGTCCAACAGCGGAAAGAAGAGTAACTGATAGCTATGGCCACATTAATCGCAGAAAACCTGGCGAAGGCATATAAAGGCCGTCGCGTGGTAGAAGATGTCAGCCTGCAGGTAAAATCCGGCGAGATTGTCGGCCTGCTGGGCCCGAACGGTGCCGGTAAAACCACCACCTTTTACATGGTAGTGGGCATTGTGCCGCGTGACGCTGGCCGCATTATTATTGATGATGAAGATATCAGTATCCTGCCGCTGCATGCCCGTGCGCGTCGTGGCATCGGCTATCTGCCGCAGGAGGCATCGATCTTCCGTCGCCTCAGCGTCTACGATAACCTGATGGCGGTCTTGCAGATCCGTGACGATCTGACCGAAGAGCAACGCCAGGATCGTGCCCGTGAGCTGATGGAAGAGTTTCACATTGAGCACCTGCGCGACAGCATGGGCCAGGCACTTTCAGGTGGTGAGCGACGTCGTGTTGAGATTGCGCGGGCACTGGCGGCTAATCCTAAATTTATCCTGCTGGATGAACCTTTTGCCGGTGTTGACCCCATCTCCGTTATCGACATTAAGAAGATCATTGAGCATCTGCGTGACAGCGGCCTCGGTGTGCTGATTACCGACCATAACGTACGCGAAACGTTAGCGGTCTGTGAGCGGGCTTATATCGTCAGCCAGGGGCACCTGATCGCACACGGCACACCGAATGAAATTCTTGCGGATGAGCAGGTTAAGCGGGTTTATTTGGGTGAAGAGTTCAGACTCTGATAAGGTGTCGTTAATACCGATGTTTACCTGGGAACGATCATCCTGTCTATGAAGCAAGGTTTACAACTCAGGTTCAGCCAACAGCTGGCAATGACTCCGCAATTGCAACAGGCGATTCGCCTGCTGCAACTCTCTACGCTTGAACTCCAGCAGGAGCTTCAGCTTGCGCTGGAAAGTAATCCGCTGCTTGAGCAGACTGACCTGCATGAAGAGATCGATTCACGGGAGTCTTCAGAGGCCGAGGCGCTGGATACACGCGAAGCGCTTGAGCAGAAAGAGATGCCTGATGAACTGCCGCTGGATGCGACCTGGGATGAGATCTACACCGCGGGTACGCCTTCCGGCACCGGCACCGATTACCAGGATGATGAGTTACCGGTTTATCAGGGCGAAACAACCCAGTCGCTGCAGGATTATCTGATGTGGCAGGTCGGCCTGACGCCGTTCAGCGATACCGATCGCGCCATTGCCACCTCTATTGTCGATGCTATTGATGACACCGGGTATCTCACCGTTTCGCTTGAGGAGATCCTTGACAGCATCGGCGATGATGAGCTCGAAGCGGATGAAGTTGAAGCGGTGCTGAAACGCATCCAGCGCTTTGACCCGATTGGTGTTGGCGCGCGCGACCTGCGTGACTGCCTGCTGGTGCAGCTTTCACAATATGCGCCCGAAACGCCGATGCTGGCAGAGGCGCGCCTGATCGTCAGCGAACATCTCGATCTGCTGGCAAACCACGATTTCCGCAGCCTGATGCGGGTCACACGCCTCAAAGAAGAGGTGCTGAAAGAGGCGATGCTGCTGATTCAGTCGCTGGACCCGCGTCCGGGTCAGTCGATCAACACCGGCGAACCAGAATATGTCATTCCCGATGTGCTGGTGCGTAAGATCGGCAGCCGCTGGACGGTTGAACTCAATGCCGATAGCGTGCCACGCCTGAAGATCAATCAGCACTATGCGGCAATGAGCGGCGCGACGCGGAACGACAGCGACAGCCAGTTCATTCGCAGTAATCTGCAGGAAGCCCGCTGGCTGATTAAGAGTCTGGAAAGCCGCAATGATACCCTGCTGAAAGTGACGCGCTGTATTGTTGAGCAGCAGCAGGCCTTTTTCGAGCAGGGTGAAGAATTTATGCGCCCGATGGTGCTGGCGGATATCGCCCAGGCCGTTGAGATGCACGAATCGACCATCTCCCGCGTTACCACGCAGAAGTATCTGCACAGCCCGCGTGGCATTTTTGAACTGAAGTACTTTTTCTCCAGTCACGTTAATACGGAAGGTGGCGGTGAAGCCTCCTCTACCGCGATTCGTGCCCTGGTGAAAAAATTAATTTCGGCGGAAAATCCAGCCAAACCCTTGAGCGACAGTAAACTGACCTCCATGTTATCTGATCAGGGGATCATGGTGGCACGGCGTACCGTCGCCAAATATCGTGAGTCTTTATCCATCCCGCCATCGAACCAGCGTAAACAACTGGTTTGAAAGAAATGAGAAGGAAGACCTATGCAGCTGAACCTGACCGGGCAACACGTTGAAATCACTCCACCTCTGCGTGAATTCGTCAACGGTAAATTTGCCAAACTGGAACACTATTTTGAACATATCAATCAGGTCTATATTGTCCTGAAGGTTGAGAAAGTCACGCAGGTGGCTGACGCAACACTACACGTGAATGGTGGCGAGCTGCACGCCACATCCGAAGCGGAAGATATGTATGCGGCCATTGACGGACTGATCGATAAGCTCACCCGTCAGCTGACCAAACACAAAGATAAACTGAAAAAACACTAACCTTCACGCTAGCGACGCGCGCCTGGCGCGCAGAGCCGACAGGATGGGGCGGATAATCCGCCCCGTTTTGTCATCTGAGCAGGCGCCGTTTGTCACACGCGTCAATACGCGCTGGCGGTGAATGGCCTGGTGAACACGCAAGTGAAACGATAATGAACAACGATCTCACACTGGAATTGAGCACAGTGCTTTCGCCAGACTGCACCCGCAGCGGCGTCCACTGCCAGAGCAAAAAACGTGCGCTGGAAATCATCAGCGAACTGGCCGCTAAGCAGCTCAACCTGCCGCACCAGACGCTTTTCGAAGCGATCCTGACCCGCGAACGCATGGGCAGTACCGGTATTGGTAACGGGATAGCCATCCCGCACGGCAAGCTGGAAGAGGATACGCTGCGCGCGGTTGGGGTGTTTATCAGCCTCGAACAGCCGATTGCGTTTGATGCCGTCGACAACCAGCCGGTCGATCTGTTGTTTGCCTTACTGGTCCCGGCTGACCAGTGCAAAACACATCTGCACACCCTGTCACTGGTGGCAAAGCGTCTGGCAGATAAAACGGTTTGCCGTCGTCTGCGCGCAGCGCAGAGTGATGAAGAGCTCTATGCCATTATTACGGAAGTCCAGTCGGAGCAGTAACGCGTCTTTACCGGCCCGGTGCCGGTTTTAAAACGGGAGAGAAGGTCATGGTGCTGATGATCGTTAGCGGTCGTTCAGGCTCGGGGAAGTCAGTGGCGCTCCGTGCGCTGGAAGATATGGGGTTCTACTGCGTTGATAACCTGCCGGTCGTGCTGCTGCCTGAGTTAGCTAACTCGCTGGCTGAGCGCAATATTTCGGCGGCGGTCAGCATCGACGTGCGTAATATGCCCGAATCCCCGGAAATTTTTGAAACCGCACTGAATAATCTGCCTGATACATTTTCCCCTCAGCTGCTGTTTCTCGACGCCGATCGCAACACCCTGATTCGTCGTTACAGCGATACGCGCCGTCTGCATCCCCTCTCCAGCAAAAACCTCTCGCTGGAGAGCGCGATTGATGAAGAGAGCGATCTGCTGGAGCCACTTCGTTCACGTGCCGATCTGATCATCGACACCTCAGAGATGTCGGTGCATGAGCTGGCAGAGATGCTGCGTACCCGCCTGCTGGGCAAGCGTGAACGTGAGCTGACCATGGTGTTTGAGTCGTTTGGCTTCAAGCATGGCATTCCGATTGACGCTGACTATGTATTTGACGTGCGCTTTCTGCCCAACCCCCACTGGGATCCCAAACTGCGCCCGATGACCGGCCTCGATCGTCCTGTGGCGGCCTTCCTTGATCGCCACACCGAAGTGCATAATTTTATCTACCAGACGCGCAGCTACCTTGAACTCTGGCTGCCGATGCTGGAGACCAATAACCGTAGCTATCTTACCGTGGCGATTGGCTGCACCGGCGGTAAACACCGCTCAGTCTATATTGCAGAACAGCTGGCAGATTACTTCCGTTCACGGGGTAAGAATGTGCAGTCACGCCATCGTACGCTGGAAAAGCGCAAATCATGACCGTCAGACAAACTGTAGAAATCAAAAATAAGCTGGGCATGCATGCACGTCCGGCGATGAAGTTATTTGAGCTGGTGCAGAGCTTTGATGCCGAAGTATTACTGCGTAATGAAGCGGGCACTGAAGCCGAAGCCAGCAGCGTGATTGCGCTGCTGATGCTCGACTCGGCAAAAGGCGGCCACATTGAGATTGAAGCCAGCGGCCCGGAGGAGATCCCGGCGCTGGCAGCGGTCATTGAGTTATTTGAAGCGGGTTTCGATGAAGATTAACGCTTAATCGAGCTGATTACGCTGCAGGAAGCCTTCCCCGCCAAGCTGGCGCATCTGACGCAGTATCCACTGCTGCCGCTCTCTGACATAGCCTGAGGGTGCAGCAGCACGATAACGTATCGGATTAGGCAGCACCGCTGCCAGTAAGGCGGCATCTGCTGCGGTCAGCCGGCTGGCAGGCTTATGGAAGTAACGCTGAGAAGCCGCCTCAACGCCAAAGATGCCCGGCCCGAACTCCGCAATATTGAGATAGACGGTTAAAATACGCCGCTTCGTCCAGACCGTTTCAATTCCTACCGTCAGACCCGCTTCCAGACCTTTACGCACCCAGCTGCGACCATCCCAGAGGAACAGATTCTTCGCCGTCTGTTGAGACAGCGTGGACGCCCCACGCATCCGGCTATCGCTGTTATCCAGTACAGACTCAATCGCCGCCACATCAAAGCCCCAATGGGTGGGAAACTTTTGATCTTCTGAGGCGATAACGGCCAGCCCCATCCAGGGCGAAATCTCGTCATGGCCGACCCAGTCTGAATGGGCGACATAACTAAAATCACCGCGTAACCAGGCTCCGATCTGTCGTTCAGCCATCACCGCTGAGAACGGCACGGGTAAGAACGAAAAGAGTAAAATGCCCGCCAGCCATATTCCCAGCCACACCAGTACGATACGACCAACAATACGTCCGATACGCTGTCCGACGCTTCCTTTATGCTTGTTCATGCAATCTTCCCACACTTGTTTCAGACGTTAATCAATCACTCATGTAATCACTGCTAAAAAAGCAGCCTTTTTACGATTATCGCTGAAAACTGACAGGCTGTTTCCAGACTTTATTCAATCATTTTGCATCAACATGCTGCAACAGTTCGAAATAGTTCAAGTACTTCCGCAAAAAAGGAATCGGTTCCATTCATTGCCATTGCTTAGCATCTTTCCAGATAAACACTTAATAATGAGTAATAAGCGCCCGCATGAATCATTTACCATGCTTAACTGTTATTATTTTCTTAATCCTGCCGCGCCCAAAGGTTAATCAGAATTATCGTTATAACGGATAAATAAGCAGCGCTTAATGGCGTCACGGGTTGCCAGAATGGCACTATTTCCTTCCAGTAATAACCCTGATAGCAGAACGACAGAAGGACAAACTTTTAGATTCTTTTTTATCATTCCAAATCGTTTTGGATAATTCGTGTCATTTCAGGCAGCGCGCTTGCAATATCAGCGCGTTAGCCTCACTCAAAAGGCAAATGTTAACGGCGGCTCACTTTGGTGCTGCTCAGCCTCAGTTTCCCTGCCCGGCAGCATTAAAACTACACGAAAAAGCGTAAAACTGATTAAAATAGCAGCAACACAGCACAGAAATTAATTCCTTACTTGACTGTGTTGCCAAATTAATGTTTTCTGTATTTAAACGCTGCTCAATATCACAAATTTTAATGAATCTTATCGCATGAGAAGATGAATTTGCTAAGGTGATGACAGTGTTAACCAATACCCTGCGGCTGCATTAATTATTCAAATCATAGCGGCCGCAATGATTTCCCTGGTGTTGGCGCAGTATTTCGCGCACCCCGGCCTCGGCTGGGGTCATTTTTTTCCGGGGTATCACTTATCCTGCTCTGCCACCCAGTCGCGTAATACCTGCACATCGTGTCGCCATTCATGCTTCAGCTCATCAATCCATTCACCCACATTGTCCCACCACGCCGGTAACTCCGGACTCTGAATCTGTTTCGCCAGCATCTGCAAACGCTGCAGCCCGACCGAACCCGCCGCCCCTTTGATTTTGTGTCCCTCTTCAGCAATGCCTTTCTGATCGCGCGCCATCAGATTCGACTCCAGCACCGCAAGGTAGTCCGGCATCATCTTTTCAAACATCGTCAGACTTTGGGTAATCAGGCTGGGACCAACCAGCTCGATATACTGTTCGAGCATCGCGACATCCAGCAGCATCCGGGTTTTGTCATCGCTGACATCAGCGATCTCCTCTTCCGGTTCTGCCTGATAATCCCAGTACTTTTTAATCATCGCAGTGAGTGCCGGCACTGCCAGCGGTTTGCTGAGCACGTCATCCATTCCCGCATCGAAGTACTCTTTTTTGTCTTTGAGGACATTGGCGGTAAGAGCAACCAGCGGGGGCAGATGCGTTCCCTGGTACTGCTGGCGAATCGCACGTGAGACATCCAGCCCGGTCATATCGGGCAGCTGAATGTCCAGCAGCACCAGGTCAAACTCCAGCGGGTCAAACATCGCCAGCGCCTCGCTGCCGGTCATGGCGACCTCTACACTGCAGCCCAGCTTCTCCAGTACCGAGCGCGCCACAATCACATTGAGCTCAATATCTTCAACCAGCAGCACGTGCAGCGCAGGCAGTGGCAGGCTGTCGTCCACGCCTTCATCCTCCACCTCTTCAGCAATGCGTGGCGCTTTAATCTCTACGGTGAAGCAGGAACCCTGTCCCGGCGCACTGTGCACCCGGATATCACCGCCCATCGCCTGCGCCAGGCGGCGTGATACTGCCAGCCCGATGCCGGTACCGGTAGCCGGTTTACCGCCATGCTGATCTTTGACCTGATAATACATAGCGAAGATCTTGTCCTGCTCCTCCTGACGGATACCCATGCCGGAGTCCTGCACCTCAAAGCGCAGCGTCTCGTCCTGCTCATAGGTTACCCGCACCACGATCTCGCCCTGCTGGGTGAACTTCACGGCGTTACCAATCAGGTTCCACAGAATCTGGCGCAGACGCGTTCCATCGGTCAAGATCATATGCGGCAGCGGCAGTTGCGGCGCGAGCACAAACTTCAGCCCTTTCGGCTGTGCCAGCAGGCCAGAGAGGTTTTCTAAATCGGCCAGGAAACCGGTGAAGTCGAGCGGCTGATTATCCAGCTGTACTTTACGGCGCTCGATTTTGTCCACCTCAATCACATCATTAAAGATGTTGCCCAGCGTGATGGCGGAGACGTGGATGGTTTTGAGATATTTCAGCTGTTCCTGATTGAGGTCGGTGTCCAGCAGGATGCGGCTCAGGCCGACAATGCCATTAAGCGGCGTACGAAGCTCGTGGCTGATCGTAGAGATAAAGGTGGTCTTCTCCCGGCTGGCGTTCTCTAACGCGTCCTGATAGCGCTTACGTTCGGTTATATCGCGGCCAAAGCCCATCAATCCGCTGCGCTTACCCACGCGGTCGTAGTAAGGCACTTTACGGATCTCGAAGCAGGCTTTGCGTCCGTCGGGATATTGCAGCCACTGTTCATAGGTCAGCGAGACGTTGTGGCGGAAAACCTTCTCGTCCGTTTCCAGCACCTTAGTGGCCGCTTCATCATCATAGATATCGCGCGGCGTCAGGCCAATCAGCTGCTTTTCGCTTTTGCCGGTCAGCAGCTCCATTGCACGGTTGCAGCCGGAGAACTGTTTATCGATGTTGCGATAGAACACCAGGTCAGGCGAGGCATCCAGGAAGGAGCGCAGGAAGGAGGATTGCTGTTCCAGCTCAATCTGTGCCTGCTCACGACGCGTTACCTCTTCACGCAGCTTATCCATCACCTGTTCGCGTGCCAGCTCCGCCTTTTTACGATCGCTGATCTCCTGATTCAGCTGCGTAATGGTCTCTTTCATCTGCTGATTGAGTTCCAGATCGCGGGTACGCATCTCTTCCAGCTTATCCACCAGCCGTGCCAGGCGTTGCCGTGACTCCTCCAGCTGATCGACCACCACTGAGAGAAAATAGACCGCCCAGGGCGTGATCAGCAGTCCGAAGAAGACCGAACGCACCACGTCAATACTCTCGACATGGCCCCGCAGTACCATCGTGACCGCCATCTGGACAATCATCGCCAGCACCACCAGCGCAGACGCCAGCAGCAGCGAGAACCTCACCAGTCCAAGCTTCACCATTAAATCAACGTAGTACTGCGCCAACAGACGAATTTGTTTCATAACAACTCCCTGGAAGAGAAACAGCCTCATAATAGCGCAGTTAACCTGCTGCCGTCGCAGCACGTCGCGTGGAGATAAGGGATCAAATGCGCTTTTATGGTGCAGCAGCCTCGCCGATCGGCGACGTTAAGGACAAAGCGGTTAAAACCCTTGACTGACTGTGCCAAATGAATAATCTGTAAGGCCGCCAGCGAATCACCGATTTCTCTGTACGGCCTTTTTTCAATATCCTGGCAGCGTCCTGTTGCACAGGCACACCCTTTTATATGCATAGCCATTCATCTTTAATGCTGTTTTAAGCATGCCCATGCTGATTAATTTTTCTTATAACCAACCGCGGTTTCATTCAAATAACCGGACATAAGAAAAACAGATACATGCTATGCATCATGGGTGCTGAACAGCATTTAATGCTGCTTAACACCCTGTCACCAGCATGGTGCAGAGATCTGACGCCTGCACTACAGTGAGTCAGTTCACATTTATCGGCCTGTCGCCAGGCACCAGAGTGATACATTTTAAACCTTAAAAAGCATTTAATTCATAGACTTAAACAGATAAAACGCATGATAATCCCGTCTGACCGCCCTATTTGACCTGATTACGCTTTCCCGATAAGTTGGAAATCCGCTGAAAGCTTTCCAGACGGGCCATTGTCTCGGCATATCTATGCAACAAGAAGACTCCCGCGTGGTTTAAGTCATCTCCTTTAAGAGACCGGAAATCAGAGAGCAGCTCAATTAAGGACGTTTTACCGATGTCTGGAGAGAAATGCTCAGGGCTATGACGCGCGCTCGACAGAGCATGGCGATGAAAATGATAGCGCCCCCGTTGCGCTCAGACCCTGAAACAGTGCAGGTAATGTCAAAGCAGTTTAAGGAGACCCTCAATGTCCACTAAAAAACCTCAATCCTATGGCTTGTATGATCCGACAGCAGGCAGTGACAGCTGTGGTGTAGGTTTCATTACGCGTAAGGACGGCGAGCAGACCCACGAGATTCTGCAGATGGCGCACAGCGCCCTGTGTACGGTGCCTCACCGCGGCGGCATGTCAGCGGAAGGCGTTGGCGACGGCGCGGGGGTCAACGTTGATCTTTCGCTGCAATTCTTCCGCAAAATTACCGGCCAGCCGCTGGAAGCGGGACGCTTTGGTGTCGGTAACTTCTTTGTGCCGAAAGATGCTGAGCTGCGCGCGAATGCCGAACGTCTGGTGGATGAAACCCTCAGCAGCTTTGGTCTGCCGGTACTCATGAAGCGTGACATGCCGCTCGACAGCAGCGTGACGCGCCCGGCAGCCGCGCAGTTCCAGTTACCGATTCTGCAGTGGATTTTCACTGCGCCACAGGATGTAGTTGATCAGAACGACTTCGAAAAACGCATCTACCGTGCCCTGTTAACCATTGAAGCCCGAGCTTTCACCGAAAGCGAATTTGGCGGCCTCTATCCGCTGTCGCTGTCATCACGCACGCAGGTGTTCAAAGCCCGTCTGAATTCCAATGAAGTGATCCCTTACTTCAAAGATCTGACCGATCCCGATCATCAGGTGCGCGGGCTGTTTTTCCACACCCGCTTCTCCACTAACACCGATCCCCATACCACGATGGCGCAACCGTTCCGCCTGATGGCGCACAATGGCGAGCTGAACACTGACCGTAAAAACCGCATCGCTGAGTCCGCGCTGGCACTGGCCCGTGGCAAGACCATCGTGCGGCCTAAAGGCCAGTCCGACAGTTCGCGCCTGGATCAGAGCATCCACAGCCGTCTGATGGAAGATGACCTCGATCTGATCACCGCCGTGGTGTCGATGATGCCGCCCGCCTGGGAAAACGACAGCGCGCTGTCGCCAGAAGTGCGTGACATGCTGGAGTACTTCTCGCTGTATGAAGAGAAGAACGACGGCCCTGCTGCCTTAATCTTTGGTAATGGCGAAGTAATTGGCGCCCGTCTTGATCGTCTGGGTCTGCGTCCACTGCGTTCAGTAGAAACCGCTGACTATATCGGTGCGATGTCGGAAGCCGGCCAGATCGCCTTCCCACCTGAAAGCGTGTTGCGTCGTGGGCGTATCGAAGCGGGCGGTATGCTCTATTTCGATCACCGTGAAAAACGCAGCTATACCACGCTGCAGGCGCTGGAAAAACTGGCCGCAGAGAAAGATTATTCGGCGTTGCTGCGTGAAGCGCGCGTCGGTCTTGACGATCTGCCCGAGATCCCGGCAGAACAACAGGGTTCACCGCTGCGTTATCGTGGCGATCTGAAAACGTATCAGCGCTTTGTTGCCTACTACTACAACCAGGAAAGCTTCAAGTTCATGATGGATCCGATGCTGAATACCGGCGCAGAGAAGATCTCCGCGATGGGTTACGGAAACGCCATCAACGGCTTATCCGATCATGAAGGCGGTATGGCGCACTACTTCTCTCAGCGCTTTGCGCAGGTCACCAACCCGCCGCTGGACTCAATCCGCGAAGTGGATGGCATGACGTTGCGTGTCGCGCTGGGGGCAAAACCCCATCTGGGCCGCAGCAAAGGCCGTCAGATTGTGGTGCCGACCCCGATTCTCAGCCACCTCGATATGCTGCGTTTACGCGAGCAGACCATCGCACCTTATGCCCGCTTTGAGATGCTCTATGAGCCGGTGATCGGCAAAGATCTGCTGAGCACCACCGCGAACGCGAATGCCCTGGAAAAGGCGATTGATGACCTGGCGCAACAGGTGGTTGATTTTGCCCGTACCCAGGGTGGCATCGCCGTACTTACCGATCGCCATATCTCTTCAAAGCACGCCGCGATCCCGATGCTGCTGGTGGTTTCCGCCATCAACCAGCGCCTGATAAAGGAAGGGTTGCGTCTGGATGTTTCTCTGGTGGTTGAAAGCGGCCAGAGCATCTCCTCGCACCACATTGCCGCCACACTTGGCTTTGGGGCGTCAGCTATCTATCCGCTGGGCGTACAGATGCGCGCAGAGGAGAAATTTGGTGAAGGTGAAGAAGGTAACAAAGCCTTTAAGCGCTATGCCAAAGCGGCTGAAAAAGCACTGATGAAAACCATGGGCAAAGTGGGCCTCTGTACCGTTGAGAGCTACAGCAGCGGCGAGTTCTTTGAGCCTAACTTCCTCAACACCGATGATCCGGTGCTGAAAAAGTATTTCCCGAATATCAAAACGCCGGTGGGCGGCGCAGGCTTCGCGACGATCGCGCAGATGGCCGTTGACTGGCACCAGAGCGCACTGAAGATTCAGGGCGAATCTGAAGTTCCGTTGCTGGGCCTGTTCAAAGAGCGTGCAGAAGGCGCAGGTCACTCCTACGGCACCATCGCCGTGCGGACCTTTATCGATATGACCGAAGAACCGATTCGCTTTGCCGACAAAGCGCGCGAAGAGGACAACTTCATCCGCCTGATGACGCTGGCTAAACTGGATAATGCGTTTGGCATCAAGCCTGAGACCTTTAAAGACAGCAGCTTTGAGCGCATCCCGGATGAGGTGATCAATAATTTCGCGATTACTGCTGATTACCGTCAGTTCTCAAGCCTGATGTATGAAGAGCGTAAACGTCGCCCGGCGGCCCTGCGCGACATCCTGACATTCCCGGCTGACCTGACCCACATCGACAGCGAAGCGGAGTTCCGCCGCAAGCTGGGACGCTACTCGCTGACCAACAACGGCTTTGCCATTCGTGGCATGGAGTGTGAGGCGGTAGATGGCAGCCTGAATCACTTTATGCTGCGTCTGACCGATGCGATTGAAGGACTGAAGCCTGAGAGCGAACGCCTGCAGAACCTGTCACGCGCCCTGAAATCCCGCTTCGGCGACGATATTGAAAGCAGCGAAGTGGTGACTGGCGGTCTGAAAGTGACCGCTTACGGTAAAGCGGCCGATTATCTGTCACGTATCTTCACCACCCTGCCTTCACTGCCGCTGAGCGAAGTGCAGCCAGCCTGTGAAATTACCCGTACCTTTGCCTCCGGGGCGATGAGCCACGGTGCGCTGGTGGCTCCCGCTCATGAAGCGGTCGCGCACGGCACCAATATGGTCGGCGGCATGAGTAACTGCGGTGAAGGCGGCGAGCATTACTCCCGTCACGGCACCATTCGTGCCTCACGGATCAAACAGCTGGCTTCGGGCCGTTTTGGCGTCTGGGCTGCCTATCTGGCGGATCCGATGCTGGAAGAGCTGGAGATCAAAATTGGTCAGGGTGCGAAACCTGGCGAAGGCGGCCAGCTACCGGCGGCCAAAGTTACCGTCGAGATTGCTGCCGCGCGTGGCGGTACGCCTGGCGTCGAGCTGGTCTCACCGCCGCCGCATCACGACACCTATTCCATCGAAGATCTGGCGCAGCTGATCCACGACTGCAAAGCCGCGCGGGTGCGCGTTATCGTCAAGCTGGTCTCGTCTGAAGGGATCGGCACCATCGCGGTTGGCGTGGCCAAAGCCGGTGCAGACGTGATTAACGTTGCGGGTAACACCGGCGGTACCGGCGCTGCGTCGGTGACCAGCCTGAAATATACCGGACGCGTGGCTGAAATCGGCATCGCTGAAGTCCACCAGGCGCTGTGCGCCAACGGCCTGCGTGAGAAAGTGCTGCTGCGCTGCTCTGGCGCACAGCAGACCGGCAGCGACGTGGTGAAATCTGCGCTGCTGGGCGGCGACAGCTTTGAGTTCGGTACGACGGCGCTGATGATGCTGAAATGCGTGATGGCGAAGAACTGTAACGTTAAGTGCCCGGCTGGCTTAACCACGAATGCCGAAGCGTTTGATGGCGATCCGCGTCAGCTGGCGCAGTATTTCCTCAACGTGGCGCATGAAGTGCGTGAAATCCTGGCGCGTATGGGCCTGCGTTCCCTGCGTGAGGCACGCGGTCGCTCTGACCTGTTGCACCTGATGGATCACCCGCTGGAAGTGGGCAAGCTCGACTTACGCGCCATGCTTACCGTGGTGCCTGAGCTGAAAATCGACAAGCCGGTTTATCTGGAAAAAGATTTTGAGCTGGATGATGTCTGGATTGAGCAACTGAAGCTGTCGCTGGTGGATCAGGGAAATCCTGACGTCACTCTGGGCAACAACATCGTGCTGAATAACCGAAACAAAAGTGTCGGCGGCCAGCTGGCCATCGATATTGAGCGGATGCTGAACCATCAGCTGAGTTCTGAGCAGCTGCAGGCGATGCCTGCCGTAATGACTGACGATCGCGGTCGTCGCTATCTGGCCCCTGAGAGCGTAAAAATTTCCACCACCGGTTCTGCCGGTCAGTCGTTTGGCGCCTTCTGCAACGATGGCATGCAGCTGACCCATTACGGCACCTGTAACGACGGTGTCGGCAAAGGACAGTGTGGCGGCGAACTGATCGTGATGTCGCCTGGCGGCGGCGCGCAGGATGCCGATGGCAACGTGCTGATTGGTAACTTTGCGCTGTTTGGCGCGACCGGCGGACGTCTGTTCGTGCAGGGCCAGGCCGGTGACCGTTTCGCGGTGCGTAACTCCGGTGCCACCGCCGTGGTTGAAGGCGTCGGTGACTTCTGCTGCGAATATATGACCAATGGCGCCATCCTCAACCTGGGCACCTTCGGTAAAGGATTTGGCAACGGCATGAGCGGCGGCTTCGCCTACCAGTACGACCCCTATGGATCGCTGGCCGGCCATGCTGCCGGTGATTCGGTACAGTTCGGCTCGATTGCCGATCAGGATGAGATGGCCCAGGTGCACAAGCAGGCGGTGCTGACCATGCTGAACTGGCATCTGGAGGCGACCAAATCACCGCGTGCCGCCTGGCTGCTGGAGAACTGGGAAACGGAGTGTCACCACTTTGTTTACGTGATGCCGCGCTCGCTGCTGCTCTATCAGGATGGCGGCGAGATTCTGAAAGCCAAGAGCCGCAAAGATCTGCTCGAAGAGCTGTCGACGGCGCTGGCAGGCCATCAGGTGGCGAAGTTTAAAGCCGCATGGCGTCAGGGTAAAACCATCGCCAACGGTGCCGTACCGGCTTATGGCGCGACCGATACGCTGGAGATGTTTGTCCTGCTGAACAACTACACCGTGCTGAGTTTTGCCCAGCAGCTGGCGCTGGGGAAATTACCGAAAGGCACCCCGGTTGAAGATGCGGCAGTTGAAAAAGCGGTCCGTAATCTGTTGATGACGGAAGACTTTTCGCTGATAAGCAAGCTGCAGCGTCATGCCCGTTCCGCTATCGAGAGCTACAGCGATGATGAACTGGCGAGTCTGATTGGTACCAAACGCATGTCAGATTACAAAGCGGCGCTGACGCAACGTAACATCCGCTCCATGGACAGTCTGGCAACCTACGGCTGGATCATGTATCAGGATGCCTGTAACCGGGAAGTGCTGGGTCACCTGCCTGACTTTGAAGAGCTGTTTGCACGTGCGGCATTGCCGGAAATCGCCGCTGCGGTGGGTAAACTCTCCTGACAGTGATACTGATCAGGCTGAACTGAATATTATTAATTGATCATTGCCCGGATTAATCGTTGTACCGGACAGATGCAGCACCGCTCTCCCCTGTCGCACACACTGCGGCGCGGGAAAGCGGAACCGCTTTCACACCGGACAATGCCACTGATGACGGGCGAGAACGGGATTGAGTAAAAGTACCCATGAAAATTCCTTATATTCCAGAAGATGCACCTTTTAATGGCGATCAGAAGTACTGGCTGGCTGGCTTTCTTGCGGGTCTGCACTCCCGTTTGCTGGTATTAGAAGACAAGCAGCAACCCGCCGCGGGCACAGGCGCAGCCGCGACGACGCAACTGCACATTCTTTATGGCTCACAGACCGGCAATGCTGAAGCACTGGCGCAGACCGCAGCGAAGTCTGCGCGCGCTAAAGGTCTGGTGCCGGTGGTTCAGGCGCTGGGCGATGTCGATCTCGACGTATTTGCCACCATGCGCCATGTACTGATCGTCACCTCGACCTATGGCGAAGGTGAAATGCCGGACAACGCGCAGCTGTTCTGGGATGCGATCTCTGCCAGTACCGCACCGCGTCTGGAGCAGATGCATTTCGCCGTGCTGGCGATTGGCGATACCGGCTACGATGGCTTCTGTCAGGCGGGCAAGTTTATTGATATGCGCCTTGAGCAGTTGGGCGCGAAACGCGTGGTTGATCGTATCGATTGTGATATCGATTTTGAGGAGCCTTCCAGCGAGTGGCTGAACAGCTCAATGCCACAGTTTGCCGCCAGCGCGGGCAGCAGCGGCACCGTGCTGGAAAGCGCGCCTGAAGCGCCAGTCATTCCAGGCAGCAACAAATCCAATCCATACGCCGCCGCGCTGATCACTAACAAGCGTTTGTCAGGCGAGCAGTCAGCCAAAGATATTCGTCATTTCGAGTTCGACCTGTCTGACAGCGGCCTGAAGTATGAAGCGGGCGATGCGCTGGGCGTAATTCCGGTCAACGAGCCGTCGCTGGTCAGCCTGCTGCTGACCCAGCTTAACGCGGACTACGAGACGCCGGTGCCCGGCTTTGATCGCAGCCTTGGCGACCTGCTGACCTATCAGTTTGAGATCTCAGAGCCGTCACGCAAGTTAATCGAGTGGGTCGGACAGAACACCACCAACCAGGAGCTGCGTCATGTGTTACAGCATGATGATAAAGATGCGCTGGGCGTGTGGCTGTGGGGCAAAGATACCCTTGACCTGCTGCAGCTTGAACTGACGCGCACGCTGGCGGTACCCGAGTTTGTCGCGCTGCTGCGTCCGCTGCAGCATCGCGCTTACTCTATTTCATCCAGCTCTAAAGCCCATCCTGATCAGGTGCATCTGACCGTTGCCTCGGTGCGTTATCACAGTGGCGGCCGTAATCGCGGTGGCGTCTGCTCAACCTACCTGGCCGAGCGTGTGCGTCGCGGTGAGAAGCCCGCCATCTTTATCTCACCCAATAAATCGTTCCGCGTGCCTGCCAACAACAGCGCACCGCTGATCATGGTGGGACCAGGTACCGGTATCGCACCATTCCGTGCCTTCCTGCAGGAGCGCCAGGCAACCGGCGCGCAGGGGAAAAACTGGCTGTTCTTCGGCGATCAGCATCAGGAACATGACTTTATCTATCAGGATGAATTACTTGCCTGGCGCGATAATGGCTTGCTGACGCGTCTGGATCTGGCCTTCTCACGCGATCAGGAGAAGAAGATCTACGTGCAGAGCCGGATGCTTGAACAGGGCGCTGAGTTGTATGCCTGGCTGCAGGAAGGGGCTTACTTCTATGTCTGTGGCGATGCATCGCGTATGGCGAAGGATGTGGATAATGCGCTGTATGAAGTGGTTCGCCAGTTTGGTGGTCTCTCCACCGAGCGCGCTGCTGACTATGTCGATCAGCTGAAGAAAGAGAAGCGCTACCTGCGCGACGTCTATTGATCGCGATGGTCTGCTGAAAAAATCCGGCTTGCGCAGGCAGCCGGATTTTTTTATGGCTGCAGGCAAAAAAAATACCCGTCGGATGGACGGGTATTCGCTGTTATGTCACTGCTATTTCACTACGCGCAGTGAAGGTCGTCCACCACGTGGCGGTGGATCGTCATCAGGCGGTGTCTCGTCATCGCTGGCATCGTCAGGACGATCACCATCAATCACCGACATCATAGTCTCTTCCTGACCCTCTGACGCCTCATGCGTGCCCAGCTCGTAAGCCGGTTCCGGTTCAAACATCGTCCCGGCGCCATTTTCACGCGCATAGATTGCCAGAATCGCCGCCATCGGCACGTTAACCTGGCGAGGAACGCCACCAAAGCGGGCGTTGAACGACACCTGATCATTCGCCAGATCGAGGTTACCGACAGCACGTGGCGCAATGTTCAGGACTATCTGACCATCCCGCGCATACTCCAGCGGCACCTGCACACCCGGCAGATTTATGTCGACCACCAGATGCGGCGTCAGCTGGTTGTCGAGCAACCAGTCATAAAAGGCGCGCAGCAGATAGGGACGACGTGCAGTAAGTTGCGACATTTCCATACGTTAAGCCCGGGCTTGCAGCCGCATTTCACGTTCAGCTTCAGTTAATGAAGCGAGGAAGGAGTCACGCTCAAATACGCGATTCATGTAACCTTTCAGCTCTTTTGAACCTGAGCCGATCAAATCGATACCCATTGACGGCAGACGCCATAACAGCGGAGCCAGATAGCAATCAACCAGGCTGAACTCTTCGCTCATGAAATAAGGCGTACGGCCAAACAGTGGCGCGATAGCCAGCAGCTCTTCACGCAGTTGCTTGCGTGCCGCTTCCGCTTCCTGACCGCTGCTGTTCTCTACTTTCCTCATCAGGCTATACCAGTCCTGCTCGATGCGGTGCATCATCAGGCGGCTATCACCACGGGCAACCGGATAAACCGGCATCAGTGGCGGATGCGGGAAGCGCTCATCTAAATATTCCATGATGATGCGTGATTCATACAGCGTCAGCTCACGATCTACCAGCGTCGGTACCGTGCGATACGGATTGAGGTCAATCAGATCCTGCGGCAGGTTATCCATTTCGACCTGCTCGATCTCTACGCTGACACCCTTCTCCGCCAGGACGATACGTACCTGATGGCTGAAAATGTCAGTAGGACCAGAAAACAGCGTCATTACCGAACGTTTGTTGGCAGCGACAGCCATGAAAACCTCCAAGTTTGTTCACAAAAAGATACTGCGAATAGCCAACCACACGGCGACTCACTTGCTTATCGAACTCGCACGCAACCTGGTTAGCTGCGTCACAGATACTGACGCCCCGACAGTGGGGAGGCGCATAACGCACCGGCCTGCGGGCGCAAAGTGACACAGAGTTTACCAGATTTTAGGCTGCTTGTGGGCGTGGAATGAATCTTTGCAGGTAAATTGAGCGCGGCGTTACGGTTTTCGCGGACAGTTTATGGGAAGGCAGAAAATAAAAAACCCGCCGAAGCGGGTTTTTTGAGCCAATTGCCGCAGCCGGAGCTGCAAACAATTAACGCTTGGAGAACTGAGGACGACGACGTGCTTTACGCAGGCCGACTTTCTTACGTTCAACCTGACGCGCATCACGCGTTACGAAGCCTGCTTTACGCAGCTCGCCACGCAGTGATTCGTCGTATTCCATCAGAGCGCGGGTGATACCGTGACGGATCGCACCAGCCTGACCAGAAATACCGCCACCTTTAACAGTGACATAGAGATCGAATTTACCAACCAGGTCCAGCAGCTCAAGCGGCTGACGAACTACCATGCGGGCAGTTTCGCGACCGAAGTACTGTTCCAGAGAACGTTGGTTAATTACGATGTTACCGCTACCCGGCTTAATGAATACGCGAGCGGTAGAGCTTTTGCGGCGACCAGTGCCGTAGTTTTGAGTTTCAGCCATTGCCTTTAATCCCGATTAAATGTCAAGAACTTGCGGTTGCTGTGCCGCATGGGTGTGCTCGTTGCCTGCGTAAACTTTCAGTTTACGGTACATAGCACGACCCAGCGGGCCCTTCGGCAGCATGCCTTTAACCGCGATCTCAATCACACGCTCAGGACGGCGAGCAATCATCTCTTCAAAGGTCGCCTGTTTGATACCACCGATGTGGCCAGTGTGGTGATAGTAGATCTTGTCAGTACGCTTGTTGCCGGTTACAGCAACTTTTTCTGCGTTCAGAACGATGATGTAATCACCCGTATCAACGTGCGGAGTGTATTCCGCTTTATGCTTACCACGCAGACGGCGCGCCAGTTCAGTCGCCAGGCGACCCAAAGTTTTGCCCGTTGCGTCAACTACAAACCAGTCACGTTGGACGGTTTCTGGTTTAGCTGTAAAAGTTTTCATCGAAAAGCTTACCCAAATTAAGTTACACGTTGGTGAAATCCCAAACGCTTAAGTAAACGAATGAGGCTCACACGACCATTTTGACCAGCAAGCCACCCCTTCGGATAGAGTTACTGGAACACAGAGGATTTGGGAAAAAAATCCTTTGCTGTAACGTGGGGTCGCAAGATTATAGAGAAGTCGGTTACAAAAATCGAACCCTATTTCGGTATTTATCCCGATTATTCTCACGGCAGGTGCGGTAAACGCAGATACTCTTCGCTCTGCATCTCCTGAAGTCGCGATAAACAGCGCTGGTATTCAAACTTCAGCCGCGTGCCCTGATAAATCTCGGTCAGTGACGTTTCTGCCGCGACCACCAGCTTCACATGCCGTTCATAGAACTCATCGACCAGTGCCAGGAAACGCCGTGCCTGATCTTCGGTTTTGTAGATCATCACCGGCACGTCATACAGCAGCACACTGTGGAAACGGCGCGACAGCGCAATATAGTCATGCTGGCTGCGCCCTTCGCCACACAGGGTGGTGAAATTAATCGCCAGCACGCCCTCGCTGACGCCCAGCGTCGGCATCTGGCGGTGATTAATTTCCAGAACCGGCGCATCTTCAGGCTGGCTGCCCGACAGCGCTTTAAACATCCGCGCCATTTCAGCGTGCGTCTCTTTGTTCAGCGGAGAGTTCCACAGGTGCGCGGAGGTCAGCGTGCGTAACCGGTAGTCGATACCGGCATCCACATTCATCACATCACAATGACGTTTGATCTGCTCGATGGCAGGCAGGAAGCGCGCGCGCTGCAGACCATTACGATAGAGATCATCAGGCGGAATGTTCGAGGTGGCCACCAGCGCAATGCCGCGTTCAAACAGCGCCTCCATCAGCGTGCCCAGCAGCATCGCATCGGTGATATCGGAGACAAAAAATTCATCAAAACAGAGGATGTCCGTTTCCGCTTTGAATCTGTCCGCAATAATCAGTAACGGATCGCTCTGCCCCTGAAGCTGCGTCAGCTCTTCATGCACCCGCAGCATAAAGCGGTGGAAGTGCAGACGCAGTTTGCGATCGCCAGGAATAGACTGAAAAAAGAGATCCATGACCCAGGTCTTACCGCGACCGACACCGCCCCACATATAGAGTCCACGTACCGGTTGTGGCGTCTCGTTTTTCTCTTTACCGATCAATTTTGACAGGCGACCCAGCAGGCCGGATGTGGCAGGCGCGGCGGATTGTTGCCGGGCAACCAGCGCCTGCTGCAGCGCGTCTAAACGGGTAATCGCTTCACGTTGTACGTCATCGGGCCTGAATTCGCCCTGCGACAGCGCCTGTTCATAGCGTGAAAGCGGAGTTGAGGTTTGCATTGTTGTTTCAAAGTCCCTGAATGGTGTCTGATTCATACCACGGTTGCTGAAAAAAAGGCCGTTCTACACTAAGCCATGCTGCTCCAGAGTTCCACATCCATAAGATTAACGGGTATAGTGACTATTATTGAAATGGTGCAATGCCCTACGGAACAATGGAAATAACACGGGAGTCATTATGACCTGGGAATACGGGCTAATTGGTTTAGTGGTTGGTATTATTGTCGGCGCAGTCGCCATGCGTTTTGGCAACAAAAAGCTGCGTGAGCAGCGCAGCATGCAGTACGAGCTGGAAAAATCGAAAGCGGAGCTGGCGGATTATCGCGAAGAGCTGACCAATCACTTCGCGCAGAGCGCGGAGCTGCTGGACAACATGGCGCGTGATTATCGTCAGCTCTATCAGCACATGGCAAAAGGCTCAAATGACCTGCTGCCGAATCTGCCTGGCCAGAAAAATCCGTTTGCCTATCAGCTGACTGAAGCCGAAGCGGACAACGATCAGGTGCCGGTGCAGATGCCGCGCGACTATTCTGAAGGCGCATCCGGTTTACTGCGTGGCGAGCGCCCTGCCCGCGACTAATCTTTTTGGGGCGCAGCCTGTCTGCGCCCGCTGTTTTTGCGAACCCTGACCGCAAACGACTGTCACACTTATTAATTCCTCCCACCTTTTGCAGCGAGAGCGTTGTAGCAATGAAAAAACAAGCACGCCTGTTTAGCGCATTAGCCCTGAGTATTGGGATGAGCCTTGCCGCCGCGCCAGACGCGATGGCAACGCTGCCAGCACAAATTGCGGGCCAGCCGCTGCCGAGTCTGGCACCGATGCTGGAGAAAGTGCTACCTGCCGTGGTCAGTGTGCATGTGGAAGGCACTGATTCGGGTGCACAGGCTCAGGATATTCCTGAACCGCTGAAGCGTTTTTTTGGTCAGATGCCTGGCGGAAATAGTCAGCCACAGCCGTTTGAAGGTTTAGGTTCTGGCGTGATCATCGATGCCGCGAAAGGCTACGTGCTCACCAACAATCACGTGGTCAACGGTGCGGATAAAATCAACGTACAGCTTGGCGACGGCAGTGAATATGAAGCCAAACTCATTGGTCATGATGAGCAGACCGATATCGCGCTGATTCAGATTCTGGGCGCAAAAAACCTCACGCAGGTGAAAGTCGCGGACTCTGACCAGCTGAAAGTGGGTGATTTCGCGGTGGCGATCGGTAACCCGTTCGGGCTGGGACAGACGGCCACCTCCGGTATTATCTCCGCACTGGGCCGCAGCGGCCTGAACCTGGAAGGACTGGAAAACTTTATTCAGACCGATGCCGCGATCAACCGTGGCAACTCAGGCGGTGCGCTGGTCAACCTTAACGGCGAACTGATCGGTATCAACACTGCGATTCTCGCCTCCAGCGGCGGTAACATCGGTATCGGCTTTGCTATCCCGAGTGATATGGCGATGAACCTCGCGCAGCAGCTGATTAAATTTGGTGAAGTGAAGCGCGGTCAGCTCGGCATCAAAGGCACTGAAATGACAGCCGATATGGCTAAAGCATTCAATGTCGATGCGCAGCGCGGCGCCTTTGTCTCTGAAGTCTTACCGCAATCTGCCGCGCAGAAAGCGGGCGTGAAGTCAGGCGATATCATTACGTCGATCAACGATAAGCCGATTACCAGCTTCGCTGAGTTGCGCGTGAAAGTAGGAACCACGCCGCCAGGTGAACAGGTTAAGCTTGGCCTGCTGCGTGAAGGTAAGCCATTAACGGTTACCGTTACGCTGGAGCAGAGCGCACAGAGCACCGCCAGCGCACAGCTGATGTCACCCGCGCTTCAGGGCGCAACCCTCAGTGATGGACAGACTAAAACCGGTGATAAAGGCGTGAAGGTCGATACCATCGAAAAAGGCACACCGGCTGAACAGGTTGGTCTGCAGAAAGATGATGTGATTATCGGCGTTAACCGCAACCGGGTTCAGACCATTGCTGAAATGCGTAAAATACTGGAAGGGAAACCGCCGGTACTGGCACTGAATGTGGTGCGCGGCGATGAAAGTATCTATCTGTTGTTGAGATAAACCTCGCATTACGGCGGACACAAGCGCGTGTGTGTCCGCCGCTCTCATGCTATTCTCCCCTGCGATCTCCCCTGGCGTAATTTAACACCATGTTTCTTAAACTTTTGCGTGCCGTGGTGCTGGGCCTGATTGTGGCGGGTATTTTGCTCGCAGCACTGCCTGCACTGCGTATGGGCAGCGACGCCCTCTATAACCACGAAAATATTACAGACGAAACGCCCTTTAGCTTCAATCAAGGGGTGCGCCGCGCCGTACCTGCCGTTGTGAACGTTTACAATCGTAGCGCCCACGGCAACAACAATCGTGGCATCACGACCCTGGGTTCAGGGGTGATCATGAATGCAAAAGGCTACATCCTTACCAATAAGCATGTGATCAATAATGCCGATCAAATTATCGTGGCGCTGCAGGATGGCCGCTTCTTTGAAGCGACGCTGGTGGGTTCCGATGGTATGACCGATCTGGCGGTACTGAAGATCACGGCCTCCGGCCTGCCCGTTATCCCCATCAATCCAAATCGCCAGGCGCATATCGGGGATGTGGTGATGGCTATCGGCAACCCCTATAACCTCGGTCAGACGGTCACGCAGGGCATTATCAGCGCCACGGGCCGGGTTGGCTTAAGCTCATCAGGCCGACAGAACTTCCTGCAGACCGATGCGTCAATCAATCAGGGTAACTCCGGCGGCGCGCTGATTAACTCGCTAGGCGAGCTGATGGGCATTAACACCCTGACCTTCGATAAAAGTAGTGATGGTGAAACCCCGGAAGGGATTGGTTTCGCCATTCCAACCGTTTTAGCCTCGAAGATCATGGATAAGCTGATTCGTGATGGTCGGGTGATCCGCGGCTATATCGGCATTACCGGGCGTGAGCTGCCGCCGCTGCATGGACAGGGCAGCAATCTGGATCGGGTTCAGGGCATTATTGTCAGCGTGGTCACGCCAGATGGGCCAGCGGATAAAGCCGGGATTCAGGCCAACGATGTGCTGCTCAGCGTTAATGGCAAGCCGGCCATCTCCGCGCAGGAGACCATGGATCAGGTGGCAGAAATTCGCCCGGGTTCAGTGATTGATGTGCAGGTACTGCGAAACGATCAGAAACTGACGCTGCCGGTCACCATTCAGGAGTTTCCTGACAGCAGCAGTTAGCTGAAACCTGTGCCAGGTCAGGGATGGCCCGGCTGATCGCAAAGAAGGCCGCCATCCATGGCGGTCGGCCTCGCCATCCTGGCTCGGACGCTTTGCTCTTCATCCGGGCCAACCCTTCCCCTCTAATCCGCCATCGTTTGTGATTAACCCATTAACAGCGATCCACCGGAAACGCGATGACATCGCTCAATGACTCCGCTTTCAACGCCAGCATGATCAGGCGATCAATTCCCAGTGCGACCCCGGAACAGGCTGGCATGCCATGCGCCAGCGCATCCAGCAGATATGTATCAATAGGATGCACAGGCAGGCCGCGCGCCGCACGGCGACGGTTATCCTGCTCAAAACGCTGACGCTGCTCACGGCTGTCGGTCAGCTCGCGGAAACCGTTCGCCAGCTCAATGCCTTTGTAATAGACCTCAAAGCGTTCGGCCACGCGGTGATCTTCGGTGCTAATCTCCGCCAGGGCTGCCTGGCTGGCCGGGAAATGATAAACGAAGCAGGGTTTATCCTGACCAATCTTTGGTTCCACACCCAGCATAAACAGCAGCATCAGTAAGGTATCGCGATCCTCTTCTGCACGCGCCAGCTCGCCTTCACCCAGTTTCTCTGCCGCTTCACGCAACTGCGCTTTATCCGCTGACAGCGGATCCAGCTCAAGATGACGGATAAACGCCTGCTGATAGGAGAGCGACTCAGCGCTGTCACACTCCAGCACCTGCTGCATCAGATCGTCGACTTCGTTCATCAGACGGTACATATCATAATGCGGCCGGTACCACTCCAGCATGGTGAATTCCGGGTTGTGGTGACGTCCCGCCTCTTCGTTGCGGAAGCTGCGCGCCATCTGATAGATCGGGCCACTGCCCGCCGCCAGCAGGCGTTTCATATGATATTCCGGGCTGGTCATCAGCCAGAGATCGCGCCCCTGCGCAGCGCCAGGCCCGACAAAACGCGTCTGGAATGGCACCAGATGGATATCGGTAATGGTGGCCTGGCTCATCGCCGGCGTATCCACTTCCAGCACGCCGCGATCGGCAAAGAAACGACGCACTTCTGCTAAAATAGCGGCGCGTTTTAACAAATTGGCGATGGATGCGCTTGGTTGCCAGCTTGCCGTTTCGCTCATGGTGATGACTCCTGATGCAAATTAGGGGGGGAAGTCTACCTGCAATGCCTGCGGCAAACAATCTCGTGCCCGTACTGCCAAAAACAGCGTTTCGGCTTCTATACTTAAGCGGTTAAATCACAAAGGAATCCCACTATGTCTCCATGGAAAACAGTTGTTGCCAGCCTGAGTGCTTTTCTCTCTGTCGCCTGCAGCACTACGCCGCCAAAGAACGTCACGGTCGTAGATAACTTTGACAGCCAGCGATATCTCGGTCAGTGGTATGAGATTGCCCGCCTTAACCACCCTTTTGAGCGCGGACTTGAACAGGTAACGGCAAACTACAGCCCGCGTGAAGATGGCGGCCTGAAGGTAATCAACCGTGGCTATAACGTCAAAAAGCAGCGCTGGCAGGAGAGCGTCGGCAAAGCCTACTTCACCGGTGAACCCACGCGGGCTTCTCTGAAAGTCTCTTTCTTCGGCCCCTTCTATGGCGGCTATAACGTGATTGCTCTCGATCCTGACTACCGCTATGCGCTGGTATGTGGACCGAATCGCCACTATCTCTGGATACTGTCACGCACACCACAACTGGAACCGGGCGTAAAAGAGAAACTGGTTGATCAGGCGCGTCGGGATGGTTTCCCGGTTGAAGAGTTAATCTGGGTAAAACAGAAATAGTGCAGAATCTGACAAGCCGGTACGAAAAGCATTTCGTACCGGTTGGAATAACAGGTTATTTCGTGCTGTTCTGAATCGCCTGGCCGCCCGCTTCGACATCTTCACCTACGCCACGCGTTGTATTACAAGCTGTGAGCAGGGAAGAGAGCACCAGTACAGAGAAGATTGCAGCAATACTTTTCTTTAACATAACAATGTCCTTTTTGATGGATGTAAAGTACAGCGCTTTAAGCATAGCCGGATTTCCGGCAGTTGCTGCTGGTGAGACTTTAAAAAGGACAATCAGTTAAGGTCATTTTGCTGCTCGCGAAATGGCACCACCTAAGTGAGAGACATCTTCGCCAAAACCGTGGAATGTGTTGCAGGCGCTTAGCGCAGAGGAGACCAGCAACGCGAACGCGATTAATTTTGCCAGCTTGATCATTTTTTTCTCTCAGACAAGAAAAAGGCGCACCAGAAGATGCGCCTGCGAATCTTATTTCACGCGTGACACGTATTCGCCAGAGCGGGTGTCAACTTTCACCACTTCGCCCTCTTGCACGAACAGTGGCACTTTCACCACAGCACCGGTAGAGAGTTTAGCTGGCTTGCCGCCAGTCCCTGCGGTATCACCTTTCAGGCCTGGATCGGTTTCGATAACTTCAGCTTCGATAAAGTTCGGCGGCTGAACGGCGATCGGACGACCGTTCCACAGCGTAACGATACATTCAGCGTTATCCTGCAGCCATTTCGCTGCATCGCTTACCGTCTTCTCTTCAACCTGGAACTGCTCAAAACTTTCCGGATGCATGAAGTGGTAGAACTCACCGTCGTTGTACAGGTAGTTCAGGTTGGTATCTACTACGTCAGCGCCTTCGGCGGAGTCGGTAGATTTAAAAGTTTTCTCAACGCGAGAACCCGTCAGCAGGCGACGCATTTTAACGCGCGCGAATGCCTGACCTTTACCCGGTTTAACGAACTCACTGGATTCGATGGCATACGGCTCGCCTTCGAACATGATTTTAAGACCGGGACGGAAATCGTTGCTAGAATAAGTCGCCATGAAGGCCCTCTACGAAAATTGACACTGGTACTAAGCCAAAAAAATGGCACACATTGTAACCCTAAAAACACCTTCCAGAGAAGATTGGTTGCAGCAACTTGCGGATGTTGTCACCGAACCTGATGAATTACTGCGGATTTTAGCCCTTGATCAGCACACTGAGCTGGCTGAAGGTGCGGATGCGCGGCGTCTTTTCGCCTTACGTGTACCGCATGCGTTCATCCGCCGGATGAAAAAAGGCGATGCGCACGACCCGCTGCTGCTTCAGGTACTGACCCGCCGCCAGGAATTCACTGATGCGCCAGGTTATAGCACCGATCCGCTCGATGAACAAAGCAACGTTGTACCTGGATTGCTGCATAAATACCGAAACCGGGCTTTATTGTTGGTAAAAGGCGGCTGCGCCGTCAACTGTCGCTACTGCTTCCGTCGTCATTTCCCTTATCAGGATAATCCCGGCAACAAGCGTAGCTGGCAGGCTGCACTGGACTATATCGCCGATCATCCCGAGCTGGATGAGATCATTTTCTCCGGCGGTGACCCGCTGATGGCGAAAGATCATGAGCTCGCCTGGCTTATCGCCGCGCTGGAACAGATCCCGCATCTGAAACGTCTGCGCATCCACAGCCGTTTACCGGTGGTGATACCGGCGCGCATTACCGATCAGCTCTGTCAGATGCTCAGCGAGACGCATCTGCAGGTGGTGATGGTGACGCACATCAACCATGCGCAGGAGATTGATGATGAGCTGCGTGAGGCGATGAGCAGCCTGAAGCGTGCTGGAGTGACCCTGCTGAATCAGAGCGTCCTGTTGCGTGGCATCAACGATAATGCGCAGACGCTGGCCACCCTGAGCAATGCGCTATTTGATGCCAGCATTCTGCCCTACTATCTGCACGTGCTGGATAAGGTACAGGGTGCGGCGCATTTCTTTGTGTCAGATGACGAGGCCCGCCAGCTGGTGCGTGCATTACTGTCACAGGTCTCCGGCTATCTGGTGCCAAAGCTGGCGCGTGAAATTGGCGGAGAGCCAAGTAAAACACCGTTAGATTTACAGTTACGTCAGGAATAAAAACGGCCAGTAAAAGGCTGGCCGGTTCAATTTGGCAGACTGCCTGATTCACATTATGGGCACTTGTAGACCTGGCCGGTCATTTTGCTGTCGAGTGGCGCGAACGCGGACAACAGGTTCTGCGTCGGACTGGTTGCCCCATAAATCACGTTACCGCCCATCTCCGCTGCGCGATTGCGCAGGTCGTTTGCTGCGCCACGCAGTGCGCTGGTTTCGCCGCCCGCACCGCTCAGCCAGTTGCTCTGTGAGCCGGTAATATTGCCCAGAAGCTGACAGGTATTGCCAGGCTGCTGATCGGTGAACGTCACGCGCTGTCCTGCTGAAGAGAGTTGCGTAGAGCTGCTGCAGCCCGCCAGCAATAACGCGCCAGCCGTCAGTCCGAGCAAGAGGTTAATCCGCATTGTAATCCCCATTTATTATCATCAGAGTCGGGTGGCAGCGTAGCAGAAAAAGGATTTTTCTTTCTGCACATTCATTGCCCTTATCCCGTTATATCGTCTCAATATTTCACGCCGCTTGCAGGCTGGCAAGCGTGCCGATGCTGGTGAATAAAATGAAGCCAGTCGATCAGTCGGCGCAGCCGCAGACAGCGTGACATATCAAGAGGAAAGACGAACGATTGCGCCTTACTTATACTATTTTCCCACCCAAAAGAAAAACCCCCGACCGTTTCCGATCGGGGGTGATGTCAGAGCGTGATGCCCTTAACCGGTGTAGCCATTACGTCGTGCATTTTCGATGCAATCGGCTTTGTTAACGTAGCCCTGACTGGCGGCGCCGGTAATATTGCCGTTGGGCGCCGTTCTTCTCCAGCGCCACTTGTGTGCTTCGTCCTTATAAAATTCCCATTTATCGTGCATTTTAATTTTCCTTAATCTGTTGTTTATCCCTTTCAGAGCGCGCTATTTTGCGCCGGGATCCACGTTAGAGCATCCCGCCCTGACTAAACCATGATGCAGAACATAAAAAAAGTTAATGGGTTTTTCCTGCTGCTGCCAGCATTCAGACGCTGAAAAAGAAAAACCCCCGACCGTTTCCGATCGGGGGTTCTTTGATGACTTAAGCAGTCAACGGCAATTACATCATGCCGCCCATACCGCCCATGCCACCCATACCGCCAGCGCCGCCGCCTAAATCAGGTGCGTCGCCTTTTGGCAGGTCAGTGACCATACATTCGGTTGTGATCATCAGACCCGCAACAGAGGCCGCGTACTGCAGAGCAGAACGGGTCACTTTGGTTGGGTCCAGGATACCGAAGTCGATCATGTTGCCGTACTCTTCAGTCTGCGCGTTGTAACCGTAGTTACCGTCGCCCGCTTTCACGTTGTTAGCGACAACAGATGGCTCTTCACCGGCGTTAGAAACGATCTGACGCAGTGGAGATTCCATCGCGCGCAGCGCAACTTTGATACCGACGTTCTGATCTTCGTTCTGACCACGCAGATCAACCAGCTGTGCTGCCACGCGAACCAGCGCCACACCACCACCAGCAACCACACCTTCTTCAACGGCAGCACGGGTTGCGTGCAGCGCATCTTCAACGCGGGCTTTCTTCTCTTTCATTTCAACTTCAGTTGCTGCGCCTACTTTCAGAACGGCTACGCCGCCTGCCAGTTTCGCTACGCGTTCCTGCAGTTTTTCTTTGTCGTAGTCAGACGTTGCTTCTTCGATCTGCTGACGAATCTGGGTTACACGGCCCTGAATTGTCGCTTCTTCACCCACACCGTCGATGATGGTGGTGGTGTCTTTGTTGATCACAACGCGTTTTGCCTGGCCCAGATCTTCCAGAGCCGCTTTCTCCAGTTCCATACCGATCTCTTCAGAGATTACGGTACCACCGGTCAGGATAGCGATATCCTGCAGCATAGCTTTACGACGGTCGCCGAAGCCTGGTGCTTTAACCGCAGCCACTTTCACGATGCCGCGCATGGTGTTAACCACCAGTGTTGCCAGCGCTTCGCCTTCAACATCTTCCGCGATGATCAGCAGTGGTTTGCCGGCTTTCGCAACGGCTTCCAGCACTGGCAGCATTTCACGGATGTTAGAGATTTTCTTGTCAGCCAGCAGGATGAACGGAGATTCCAGTTCAATCGCACCGGTTTCTGGCTTGTTGATGAAGTAAGGTGACAGGTAGCCGCGATCAAACTGCATACCTTCAACCACATCCAGCTCATCCTGCAGGCCGGTGCCTTCTTCAACGGTGATCACGCCTTCTTTACCCACTTTCTCCATCGCCTGAGCAATCAACTGGCCCACGGTTTCATCGGAGTTAGCAGAGATAGTACCTACCTGCGCAATCGCTTTAGAGTCAGAGCAAGGAACAGACAGCGCTTTCAGTTTCTCAACCGCAGCGATAACAGCCTGGTCAATACCGCGCTTCAGGTCCATCGGGTTCATACCCGCTGCGACCGCTTTCAGGCCTTCGGTGATGATAGACTGTGCCAGTACGGTTGCAGTGGTGGTACCGTCGCCCGCAGCGTCGTTCGCTTTAGAGGCAACTTCTTTCACCATCTGCGCGCCCATGTTCTCGAACTTGTCTTCCAGCTCGATTTCACGTGCCACAGAAACACCATCTTTAGTGATGGTCGGTGCACCAAAAGATTTATCCAGGACTACGTTACGGCCTTTAGGACCCAGGGTAACTTTTACTGCATCTGCCAGTACGTTCACGCCACGCAGCATTTTTACGCGTGCGTCATTACCGAATTTTACGTCTTTAGCTGCCATCTTTAAATATCCCTTAAATTCGTTTCGTTCAGTGAATTACGCGTAAAAATTACGCTTCAACAACGGCCAGAATGTCGCTCTCAGAGATGATAAGCACCTCTTCGTTGTCGATTTTCTCGGTTTTCGCGCCGTAACCTTCGCTGAAGATCACGATGTCGCCAACCTTCACGTCCAGCGGCTTAATGTCGCCACTCTCAAGGATGCGGCCATTGCCGACAGCCAGTACTTCACCACGGGTGGATTTACCGGCTGCGGAACCGGTCAGCACGATGCCGCCAGCTGATTTAGCTTCAACTTCTTTACGCTTGACGATAACGCGATCGTGCAATGGACGAATTTTCATTTGATAGCTCTCCTTTGAGAAGTCCAATCATTCAGTTTTGGGGTTGAACACCGGGCTGCATGGCTTCCGGCCTCGTGACCAGAGAGATAGGGCCGCTGCCACCCACTTTCAAGGGGGCGGACAACAAATTTTTTACCTGTGAGTGATAAGTGATGGCTTTTTGAACAGATGATGGGGCAGATAAAAAACGCAACCCGTAGGTTGCGCCAGCGTGCTGACAAACTCAGTACAGGATGACCCTGGCAGCAACGGCTAAGCTCAGGGCGCAGGAAACAGGGTCAGAAGAGGAAAGCGTCACGCGCCACGGATGGCGCGGGCCGAGAAGTCATGGATGACGATTTTGCGACTTTCCGATCTGACCCTGTTCCCTGTGCGGCTCCGGTCTCACAGCTGGCCGGGTCAGGCTTTTCAACAATCTCACGCAACCCGTAGGTTGCGCTTTCAGAGGTGACAGCTGCGGTTAACGATCCTTGTGATCGTCATGATGCTCAAGGCGATCGCTGTCTTTACGCTCGAACTCGCCATCCATGGTGTAGCCGCTGTCTGGACCGGCTCCCGGCCCCCGCCAGACGCGCAGATGAGGCATCAGCTTCAGCGTCAGATGTTTCTGCACCGGTGGCAGCAGCAGCAGCAGGCCCAGCAGGTCGGTAAAGAAACCAGGCAGCAGCAGCAGGAAACCGGCGATGATCAGCGACACGCTTTTGATCATCTCATTGGCCGGGCTTTCATTACGTGCCAGCTTCTCCTGCATCAGCATAAAGTTTTTCATGCCCTGATTTTTGACCAGCGAGACGCCGATGCACGAGGTGAAGACCACCAGCAGCATGGTAAGCAGCACGCCCATGACGTGTGCAACCTGAATGAAGAGGGAAATCTCAATCCAGGCCAGAACGAAAAAGACTAATAACGGTATCCAGCGCACCGTACTCTCCTGTAAGTAGGGGCTGAACGGCAGCGTGCCGGTCAGCAGAAAGCGTTCATCCTGAGGATGATAAGAAAAGAGATGGGCACCCGCGCCGCCATTTTCAACCGATCCTGTCAAATTTATCCTGCGGGGTTAATTTTGTAACCAACTTCACATATCGTTAACCAGGCTGCAGCATTAAGTGATCTGCATGCGTGCTTTTCATATGCATCAGAATATGATCGCACACGCCCCTATGAAGACGGATAATATGTCGGCACGGGTACACCACGACAAAATAAACACATCCTTTGTGATGGTTAGCGGCAACAACAAGAAGGTTATCATGGCGAACAACATTCGTATCGAAGAAGACCTGTTAGGTATGCGCGAAGTTCCGGCGGATGCCTATTATGGCGTTCATACTCTGCGTGCGATTGAGAATTTTTATATCAGCAACAGCAAAATCAGCGACATACCTGAATTTGTCCGCGGCATGGTGATGGTAAAAAAAGCGGCGGCGATGGCCAACAAAGAGCTGCAGACCATCCCGCGCAATATTGCCGATACCATCATTAAGGCCTGCGACGAAGTGCTCAACAACGGCCGCTGTATGGACCAGTTCCCCGTGGATGTTTATCAGGGCGGTGCCGGGACCTCGGTCAACATGAACACCAATGAAGTACTGGCGAACATCGGCCTTGAGCTGATGGGCCACCAGAAAGGGGAATATCAGTATCTCAACCCCAACGATCATGTGAACAAATGCCAGTCCACCAACGACGCTTACCCAACCGGTTTCCGCATCGCGGTCTACAGCTCGCTACTGAAACTGCTTGATGGCATCAGCCAGCTGGCCGAAGGCTTCCAGCACAAAGCCGATGAGTTCCAGACCATCCTGAAAATGGGCCGTACCCAGTTGCAGGATGCCGTGCCGATGACCCTCGGGCAGGAATTTCACGCCTTCAGCGTACTGCTGAACGAAGAGACCAAAAGCATTCTGCGCACCGCGGAACTGCTGCTGGAAGTGAACCTGGGCGCGACCGCCATCGGCACCCGCCTCAACACGCCGGAAGGGTATCAGCATTTGGCGGTACAGCGTCTGGCGGAAGTCAGCAACCTGCCGGTGGTGCCAGCGGAAGATCTGATTGAAGCAACCTCCGACTGCGGCGCCTATGTGATGGTCCATTCATCGCTGAAACGTCTGGCGGTGAAGCTCTCTAAAATCTGTAACGACCTGCGCCTGCTCTCCTCTGGCCCGCGTGCTGGCCTGAATGAAATCAATCTGCCAGAGCTGCAGGCAGGTTCCTCTATCATGCCCGCCAAGGTCAATCCGGTTGTACCGGAGGTGGTAAACCAGGTCTGCTTCAAAGTGATTGGCAACGACATCACCGTGACGATGGCCTCTGAAGCGGGCCAGCTGCAGCTCAACGTGATGGAGCCGGTGATTGGTCAGGCGCTGTTTGAGTCGATCAGCATTCTGACTAACGCCTGCTACAACCTGCTGGAGAAGTGCATCAACGGCATTACCGCCAACCGCGCAGTGTGCGAAGCCTATGTCTTCAACTCGATTGGTATCGTGACTTACCTCAACCCTTACATCGGCCACCACAACGGCGACATCGTCGGTAAAATCTGTGCGGAAACCGGTAAAAGCGTACGTGAAGTCGTGCTGGAGCGCGGCCTGCTGACGGAAAGTGAGCTGGACGATATCTTCTCGGTGCAGAACCTGATGTACCCGGTTTATAAAGCCAAACGTTATACTGATGAAAACGAACAGTAAGGTTTAACCGACGCTGGTTAACCAAAGGCACACCGCGATCAACACGGTGTGCCTTTTTTTTTGTTAAACAGCACACCCGGCTATTACCGGTTTATCTTTCAGGAGTCATTCATGTTTGTGGTTGAGCTGCTTATCGTCTTGATGGCGATCTGGTTGGGCGCACGTCTTGGCGGCATTGGTATCGGGTTCGCAGGCGGAATGGGCGTGCTGATCCTGACGCTGGGATTTGGCATGGCACCCGGCGCTATTCCGTTCGATGTGATTGAAATCATCATGGCGGTGATCGCCGCGATAGCCGCCATGCAGGTGGCAGGCGGCATGGATTATCTGGTGAGCCTGGCGGAACGCCTGCTGCGCCGCCATCCACGCCACGTTACGCTGCTGGCCCCGCTGGTGACCTACCTGATGACGCTGCTGGCCGGTACCGGACATACCGCGTTCTCAACATTACCGGTGATTGCCGAAGTGGCGAAAGAGCAAGGCGTTCGCCCTTCCCGGCCGCTGTCGATTGCGGTAGTGGCTTCGCAGATCGCGATTACCGCATCACCCATTTCAGCCGCGGTGGTCTTCTTCGCCACCCTGCTTGAGCCGCGCGGCGTCAGCTATATCACGCTGCTGGCGATTGCCATCCCCTCAACCATGGTGGGCCTCTTCCTGGCGGCTCTGGTGACTAACTTCTTAGGCCGTGAGCTAAAGGATGATGAGGTTTATCAGGCGCGTCTCGCCAAAGGCGAAGTCACGCTGCGCGGCGCCAGCCTCTACCAGGCAAAACCGGGCGCGAAAAAATCGGTGCTGCTGTTTCTGACGGGCATTGTGGCCGTGGTGCTTTATGCCACCGCGACCAGCGCCAGCGTCGGGCTGATCGTTAATCCGCCGCTGCCACGCAATGAAGCGATTGTGGTGTTTATGCTGACCATCGCCACGTTGATCAGCCTGACCTGCAAACTCGACACCAGCGAAATCCTCAGCGCCAGCACCTTTAAGTCCGGCATGAGCGCCTGTATCTGCGTAATGGGCGTCGCCTGGCTGGGCGATACCTTTGTGAAGGCACATCTGGCGGAGATTCAGATGCTGGCGGGCGACACGCTGAAAACCTATCCGTGGATGCTGGCGCTGGTGCTGTTCTTCGCCTCGATGCTGCTCTACTCGCAGGCTGCGACCACCAAAGCGCTGATGCCCGCCGCGCTGCTGCTGGGCGTTACGCCGCTTACTGCCATCGCTTCCTTCGCGGCGGTTTCGGCGCTGTTTGTACTGCCGACCTACCCGACCCTGCTGGCCGCCGTTGAGATGGATGACACCGGCTCGACCCGTATTGGCAAGTATGTGTTTAACCATGCCTTTATCATTCCCGGCGTGATCGCCATTGCGCTGTCGGTGCTCTCTGGCTTCGTTTTTGGCGGATTGCTGCTATAAGCACACTCCTCGTGTTACGGATGGAGCGTGCTATCATCGGCGCTCTTTAAAACAGGAGTCACAGGATGAATGCTGTCGTGATCCTCTGCACCACGCCCGATCAGGCCACGGCGGAGCACCTTGCTGGCTTAGCGCTGGAAGCCAGGCTGGCGGCCTGTGTCACACTGCTGCCGGGCGCCACCTCCTGGTATCTCTGGCAGGGAAAAATGGAGCAGAGCAGCGAAGTCCAGATGCTGCTGAAATGCGACAGCGATCATCAGCAGGCGCTGTGTGATCTGCTCAAAGACGCTCACCCTTACGATGTGCCCGAACTGCTGGCGCTGCCGGTTCAATATGGAGACAGTGAATACTTGTCATGGCTGCACGCATCTCTCGCTTAATTACGCTTCTGCTGACGCTGTTTATCGGCCTGCAGGCGCACGCTTCACTCTTTTCAAATCCGGCGACCAGTCGCTTTGTGCCGGTCGATCAGGCCTTTACTTTTGACTTCGACCAGCAGGGCGCGCAGCTCAACCTGCACTGGAAAGTGAAATCGGGTTACTACCTCTATCGCCAGCAGATCCACATCACACCGCAGAACGCGACCATCGCGCCGTTAACGCTGCCGGCTGGTCAGCCGCATGAAGATGAATTCTTCGGCAAAAGTGAAATCTATCCGCAGGATCTGACGCTGCCGGTGACGCTGCAACAGGCGGCCAGCGGCGCCACGCTCAGTGTGACTTATCAGGGCTGTGCCGCCGCCGGATTCTGTTATCCGCCAGAGACGCGCAGCGTTCCGGTAAGTGCGGTAACCGCCAGCAGCGCACCGCCGCCGGTCAGCGCTCAGCCCGCGCCCGCCAGCCCGCTGCCTTTCTCGCCGCTCTGGGCGCTACTGATTGGTATCGGTGTCGCGTTTACGCCCTGCGTACTGCCGATGTATCCGCTGATCTCCGGCATTATCCTTGGCGGTCAGCGCCACTATTCGCTGGGCCGGCTGTTCGCGCTGGCGATGGTCTATGTGCAGGGGATGGCGCTGACCTACACGCTGCTGGGAGTCGTCGTCGCGGCAGCGGGCCTGCGCTTCCAGGCCGCGTTGCAGCATCCTTATGTGCTGTTCACGCTCTCACTGCTGTTTATCGTGCTGGCGCTGTCGATGTTCGGCCTGTTTACGCTGCAACTGCCCGCCAGCCTGCAAACCCGCCTGACCCTGTGGAGTAATCGTCAGCAGGGTGGCTCGCTGCCCGGCGTCTTCCTGATGGGCGCGCTGGCAGGTTTGATCTGCTCGCCCTGCACCACGGCCCCGCTCAGCGCCATTCTGCTTTACATCGCGCAGAGCGGAAATCTGTGGGCCGGTGCCGGGACGCTGTGGCTCTATGCGGTCGGAATGGGATTACCGCTGATCGCCGTGACCCTGTTTGGCAACCGGCTGCTGCCAAAAAGCGGCCCGTGGATGCAAACCGTTAAAGAGGGCTTTGGTTTTGTCATCCTGGCGCTGCCGGTCTTCCTGCTGGAGCGGGTGCTGGGCGATGCGTGGGGATTGCGGCTCTGGAGCCTGCTCGGCCTGGCGTTCTTTGGCTGGGCGTTCAGCGTCAGCCTGCGCGCCAGCAGCGGTAAGTGGCGCGTAGTGCAGATTATCATGCTGGCCGCTGCGCTGATCAGCGCACGCCCGTTGCAGGACTGGGCCTTTGGCGGACCGGCGCAGCAGCAGGCTGTGGCACCGCTGCCGTTCCATACTATCCAGACGCCGCAGCAGCTCGATAGCGCGCTGCAGCAGGCCCGCGGCCGCATCACCATGGTCGATCTCTACGCTGACTGGTGCGTCGCCTGCAAAGAGTTTGAAAAATATACCTTTAGTGACAGCGCCGTGCGCGATAGCCTGAGTCAGGTACAGCTGCTACAGGCCAACGTCACCGCCAACAACGCCAGTGATAACGCGCTGTTGCAGCACCTTCAGGTGCTGGGCTTACCGACGATTTTGTTCTTTGATGCGCAGGGCCGCGAAATCGCCGGATCGCGCATCACCGGGTTTCTCAATGCCGCCGAGTTCCGGGCGCATTTGCAGAAACTTACCCCGTAAACAACACTGGAGTCAGGTCATTGCCCGGTGCCTTACCGGGCCTGCATACCAGAGGAGAGTCACTTGCAGCGTGAACAGATACTCGAGCATGCATTGAATGTGCTTGAACAGAACGGCCTCGCCGCCACCCTCTCATTGGAAACCCTGGCGGGATCCGAATTAACCCGTGACCAGCTTCAGCAGTTCTGGCCCGATCGTGACGCCCTGCTCTACGATGCACTGCGCTATCACGGGCAGCAGATTGATACCTGGCGACGCCAGATCCTGCTGGATGAATCGCTGTCGCCCGACCAGAAGCTCATGGCACGCTATGAGGTCCTGAGTGAGCAGGTCAGCAAAGGACGCTTTCCTGGCTGCCTGTTTATCGCCGCCTGCAGCTTCTACCCGCAGCCCGATCAGCCCATCCATCAACTAGCCGAACAGCAGAAACGCGGCTCATGGCAGTTCACCCACGACATTCTGGTGGAGCAGGCGCTGGACAACCCCAGCATGGTGGCCGATCAGATGGAGCTGATTCTTGAAGGCTGCCTCAGCAAGCTGCTGGTGAAGCGCAATGTGCAGGATGTCGCCACCGCACAGCGGCTGGCGGAGGATGTTTACAGCATCGCGCTGTGCCGTAAAAATGGCGCGCTGGCCTGAGGTTTTACCCGCTTTGACTGAAAATCAGGCAATCAGTCACGTTTCCAGGGGTTTTTTAGTGAAAGCCGTTGACGACCCGCGGCCTTTACGGTTTAATGCGCCCCGTTGCCCGAATAGCTCAGTCGGTAGAGCAGGGGATTGAAAATCCCCGTGTCCCTGGTTCGATTCCGGGTTCGGGCACCATATTTAAAGAACCCGCCTCTGGCGGGTTTTTGCTTTTGTGGAACGAACCCGTTATCGAAGGTTCGATACACTCGCCACATCCTGTGGCTCGCCCTCTGCTTCAGCACGCCACCCACACTGCACCGGCATCCGCCGATTTCACGCACTGCGCGACCCAGCGCACGCCCATTAATCCGGCATGCACGTCGGGATACCAGAAATCCTGCAGGAAGTCGGTGTCACGGCGATCGGTGGCATCCATCGCCAGTGCGAAGCGACGATAAAGATTGGACCAGGCTTCAAATAACCCCTCGGTATGCCCTCCGCCAATGCGGTCCTCTTCCAGCGCGCGCGGATTAAGATAGCCCATGCCGCGCTCCAGAATGCGCACTGGCTCGCCCTGCACTTCATAGCGCAACTGGTTCGGCTGCTCATCCCACCACTCCAGACTGGCTTTCGATCCGACGACCCGAATCTTCTGCCCGTGCATCGATCCGGCATTCACCGCCGACGCCCATAACGTGCCGACCGCGCCGTTGTCATACTCCATCATCACAAAGGCGTTATCCTCCAGCGGCGCACGCGACGCGACAAAGCTCTGACGCGAACAGAGCAGACGGGTCACTTTCAGCTGTGGCAACATCGTTTCTGCGATAAACAACGGATGCGTCGCCAGGTCGCCTAACACGTAACTCGGGCCGACAAAGCGCGGATCGACCCGCCAGCGGGTGCTTTCACTCTGCAACTCCACCGCCTCATTATGGAAGCCGTGGGCAAACTGCATGTTAACGATGCGGATCTCACCCAGAGCCCCTTCGGCGATCATCTCCCTGGCCTGATGAACCAGCTGATGCCCGGCGTAACCGTAGGTGACGCCAACAACCTTCTGCTTCTCCCGGCTCAGCTGCTCCAGCTCATCCGCCTCTTCGACCGTAAAACAGAGGGGCTTCTCGCACACCACATGCAGCCCGGCATTAAGCGCCGCGCGGCAAATGGCGAAATGAGTATTATTAGGCGTGGCGACAGACACCGCCTCAATGCCATCTTCACGCGCGGCTTCCCCGGCGAACAGGCTGGCATAATCGGGATAACAGCGGTCCGGTGCCACACCCAGCGCCTGACCAAACTCACGCCCGCGTGCGGCATCAATATCAAACGCCCCCGCCAGCAGCACAAAGTTTCCGTCACGCTGTGCCGCAGAGCGATGGATATAGCCAATCTGGCTGGTGCCGCCGCCGCCGATCATGCCCCAGCGCAGCGAGCGATTAGCCGCTTTTTTACCGTTAATCATGCTGTTGTCCTCAAAATCCTGTTGATCGGAGATAGTCCAGGCTGGCTTTAACATCCCGCAGACTGGTGTCGGCATGGCGCGGATCACGCTCCTGTTCGATGGTGATCCAGCCCTGATAGTTACGCTCAGTCAGCAGTGCGCGCACCGCCGGATAGTCAATTGCGCCCTGCCCCAGCGGACACATCACCCCCTGCGCGCAGGCAGTGAAAAAGTCGAGTCCGCGAGAGAGGGCGTCTCGCCAGACCCGCTGGTTAACGTCTTTGAAGTGGAGGTAATCGATGCGGGTCCAGTACTGTTGCAGTGAAGCGACCGGATCCATCCCGGCGTAATAGAGATGGCCGGTATCCAGACATAAACCAGCCACCTGATGCGGAATATCACTGACCAGCCGCGCAAGCTCATCGGCAAACTCAATGCAGCCGCCCGCATGCGGATGGATCACCGGTCGCACGCCATACTCCTGCCAGGCAATCTCACTCAGAATGGTGATGTGTCGCATCATGCGCTGCCAGTCGTCAGCGGAGAGCCGTGGCGCTTTTTCTGACTGACCGGCATATTTCGCCCGCTCCGGATTCCCGAAGTCGATGACCACCAGATAAGGCGCGCTGGCGCCGGGCGTTTTGACGGCGGCTGGTACGCTGGCCAGGGTACGGCACAGGTTGTGGGTGAGCGTGACCAGTTCAGGGAAATGCGCTTCACTGACCAAATCATCAAAAATCGTACCCGCCACCAGCGAAAGCTGATGCGCATTAAGCTGCCGGGTCAGTTCGGCTGCATCCGCTGGCAGATAGCCCCAGGGGCCAAGTTCGATACTGGGATAGCCAGCCTGAGCGGCCTCGGTCAGGACTTTCTGCCATGGCGGCAGCCAGGGATTAGCGGGATCGTCGACGCCCCAGCTACAGGGCGCATTAGCAATGTGAAAGGTCATGATATCTGCCTGTGCAGTGAGAACTGCTGGCAGTATCAAATGAAAATTTCATCTCAGACAACAATGAAAGTTTCATTTTTTGATAGAGATCGCGTTTAAATATTTCTTTATATGATAGTTTTCTATCAAATACCCGCTAACCTGCTCTTTCTACAGGTTTTCACGCGTCACGATTTCAAAGGGTACGGTCACCTGAGCAAAATGGTCGCGCTGTTCCATCCGGCTGTTGAGGCAGGTGGCGATCACCGCCGCAGCCATGGCATCAATACGATGGCGCAACATCAGCGTAATGGTGCCATCAATCAGCGCCAGCTCATCGCCGGGCAGCGGACCGTGGCACAGCAGATCGATCTGCCTGCGTCCGCTGTCACGCAGCGCCTGCACCACGCCCTCTATGCCGCCGCAGGGCGCATAAATCATCACCAGATCATCATGGGTGTCCAGCAACTGCCGGGTCGCCTGATAGCCCCCTTCACCCGACTCATGCGTTTTTAACGGTTCCAGTACCCGCTGGCTGATGCCTGACTCGCGCAGGTAAGAGCGGAAACTGATCTCGCTGCTCTCCTGGCAGGTAAAGCGGTGATCGCCCAGCAGCACCCCAACGCATCCCGGCTGACGCAGCAGATGCTGTGCCATCCAGGCCGCCGTACGTCCCGCTTTCTGATTATCAATGCCGATAAACCCCGCATGCTCACAGGGCGAGAAATCAGAAAAGAGCGCGTAAACCCGTACGCCCAGTCGGGACACATCCTGAATCGCGTGACGAATCAGCGGATGATCCAGCGCCACCAGCGCAATCACATCACTGCGCTGTGCCAGCAGACGCAGCGAGTGCGCCACCGCCTCCACTTCATGAATATCATGCCAGCAGAATTCAGGTTCGCTGCCCTGTGGCTGCTGCGCCTTCAGCTGCTGTTTCAGCACCTCGCCTAGCTGCTGATAAAACGAATAACGGGCAGGCAGCAGGATAAAGCTCACGCGAACTGTTGCCGCAGCGAGCGGCGATGTTGTCCGGATGTGTGCCTGCGTCAGGTGATAGCCCAGCTCGCGGGCCGCAGCCAGCACTTTCTGCTCGGTCACGCTGCGCACCGGCGCGCGTCCATTCAGCACCCGATCCACGGTGGCCACGCCCACGCCCGCCGCCTGCGCAATAGCGGTCATCGTCACTTTTGACATCATCCTTCTCCCTGCTTCTGCTCTCTGTAGCGCTGGCTGACGGCTACGCCTAAATATTCTGTTGTCTGAGACATCAACACTCTATCGCGGCAAAGCCATTTCCTCTCATTTATTTGATAGAAATTCAGCGTTAATCTTGATCGTCCTCGCAAAATGAAACATTCATTTCTTTCTGCATTCTCTTTAAAACGCCCATTTGCTAAAACGGATAAAAATCCTGCGCCGATCGGGTTGATGGGATTACATCATTAAAAGGTTAGAGCGACGACGGCGGGCTTTCTATAGTGGAGCCCTGAGCAGCACCTGCCTGCACGTATAAAAGGAAAAGTTATGTTCCCTTCAACGCTTCCGGTTCCACGCCTGACCGCTGCCAGCCAGGTACCACAGTTGCGCTGGGGCATTATCGGGCCGGGCTGGATCGCCGACCATTTTGCCCATGCACTGCGCAAGCATACCCACCAGCAGATCACGGCGGTGGCTGCGCGTGACCCGGCAAAAGCGCAGGCCTTTGCTGACAAATGGTCAATCAGCCATGCCACGGGCAGTATCGACGTGCTGCTGGCGCGGGAGGATGTTGATGCGGTCTATATCGCCACGCCCCACAACCACCATTTTCCCGATGGTCTGCGCGCGATTGCCGCCGGAAAGCATCTGCTGATTGAAAAGCCGCTGGCGCTGAATGCTCAACAGGCGACACAGCTTAAACAGGCCGCAGCTGCCGCGAACCTGCTCTGTATGGAGGCGATGTGGTGCAACTTCACACCGAAATATGACGTTATCCGTCAGCTGCTGGAGGATGGCGTGCTCGGCGATGTTCACACCCTGATTGCCGATCATGGCGAGTTTTTCACCCCGGACCATCGCATCTTCAATGCCGATCTGGCGGGCGGCCCGATGCTGGATCTGGGCAGCTATCTGGTGGCGCTTAGCGTGTTTGTTGGCGGCGGTGCGCCTGACACGATCGTCGCCCGGGGCCAGTCCGTCCCGGATGGGCGTGTAAACGGTCAGACGTCGATGCTGTTTACCCATCAGCACGGCATGCATTCGGTGCTGAATACCACCCTGTTCAGCAACACGCCAGGCGGCGCGGTGATCGCCGGACGCGAGGCCACGCTGGAACTGGCGGGCCAGTTCTATGCGCCCGGTAACTTCACCCTGACCTCCAGCGATCGGCGTCATCGCCTGCAGTGGCAGGAGCCTGCCAGCCGCTATGAACAGCTCTGTCATGAAATTAACCACTTCGCCTGGTGTATCGGTCAGAACCGGATCGATTCACCCATCCATTCGCTTGACCAGGCGATTACCACCCTGGCCGCGATGGACAACGTCAGGCAGCAGATTGGCGTGACCTTCAATGAAGAACAGCAACCTTAATGTGCCCGGAGCAGAAAGATGAAAATCGCTTTTGATGTGGATGTGATTAAAGATTTAGGCATCACCCGTATGGTTCATCAGGTGGCCGACTGGGGATACAAATATATCGAACAGTCGCCGCATCCGCAGATCAACCCGTTTTATAAGCATCCTAAAGCCAGCCGTGAAATCATCACCGAGTATAAGAATGCGTTAAACGCCACCGGGCTGGAGATCTCCTCGTTTATTGTGGTCTATCGCTGGTCCGGCCCGGATGAGCTGCGTCGTCAGGCGGCGGTGAAGAACTGGAAGCGGATGATCGAGATCGCGGTTGAGATGGGTGTGCAGGTGATCAACACCGAACTCTCCGGCACGCCTAACGAGCCGGAAATCTGTGAAGAGATGTTCTATCGCTCCATGGAAGAGCTGCTGCCGATCATCGAACGTGAAGGCATCCGCGTCGAAATCCAGGCCCATCCGTGGGATTTCTGCGAAGAGAACAACGAAACTGTGGATATCGTGAAGTCGTTTCGCAGCGATAACGTGAAGTATATCTACAGCGCACCACACACTTTCTTTTATGACAAAGGCAAAGGTGATGTGAAACCGATGCTGGAGTATGCCGGTGACGATCTGTCACACATGCTGATCGCCGACACCATGAACCATACAAAACACTGTCGCTACATCGTTAACCCGCCAGGGGTGGATGCCACCATTCACCAGCATGTCGGCGTGGGCGAAGGCGAAGTGGACTTCGACACCCTGTTTAAAACGCTGCGCGACACCGGCTTTGCCACCCGCAGTTATAAAGTCGGCGGTGAACCGATCATCGCGGCGTCTCTGTTTGGCTACCCGGAAAAGATGAAGGTTCAGGCGGTAGAAACCCGCGAACTGATTGAGCGTGAACTGCTGTAACCCTGCCTGCCGTGCAGTCGCTGCTGACTGCACGGCCACCTCCGCTCAGGATAACGAACCACCTGCCTGACACACTTTTATTCACTTTTCTCCTGTGCCGCTGCCCGCCTGACATCAGCCCCCTGCAGCACGGCCTTGCGCAGCCAGCAGAGTTAAACCCCCTTCGCAGCACCTGCTACACTCCAGACCAATACCACACCATAAGGCGAACTTTCATTATGTCGGAAAATGCATATCAGCCCGCAAAAGTCTGGACCTGGGACCCTGAAGCCAAAGGTAACGGCGCTAAAACTAATCGTCCGTTCGCTGGTCCCACCCATGAAAAAGCGTTGCCGGTCGGCAAGCATCCTTTACAGCTCTATTCGCTTGGCACGCCTAACGGCCAGAAAGTGACCATCCTGCTGGAAGAACTGCTGGCGCTTAACGTCAACGATGCGGAATATGATGCCTGGCTGATCCGTATCGGCGAAGGCGATCAGTTCTCCAGCGGTTTTGTCGACGTAAACCCGAACTCGAAAATCCCGGCGCTGAGCGACCACTCAGCAACGCCGCCGATTCGGGTATTTGAATCGGGCAACATCCTGCTCTATCTTGCGGAGAAGTATGGCTACTTCCTGCCGAAAGATATCGCTGGCCGCACCGAAACCCTGAACTGGCTCTTCTGGTTACAGGGCTCAGCGCCTTACCTCGGCGGTGGTTTCGGTCATTTCTATCACTACGCGCCAGAAAAAATTGAGTACGCCATTAACCGCTTCACGCTGGAAGCGAAGCGTCAGCTCGACGTGCTGGATCGTCAGCTGGCAGATAACCGCTATCTGGCCGGTGATGACTACACCATCGCTGATATCGCCACCTGGCCGTGGTACGGCAACATGGTGCTGAATGATCAGTATGGCGGTGCCGAATTCCTGGATGTGCAGTCCTATAAAAATGTAGTGCGCTGGGCGAAAGAGATCGCGCTGCGACCTGCTGTAATTCGTGGCCGCAAGGTCAATCGTGTCATGGGCGACCCGGCCGATCAGCTGCACGAGCGTCATGATGCCGCTGACTTCGATACCAAAACCCAGGATAAAAAAGCTTAAGGAGAGATCTGTGAGTGCATATGTTGTATTTATTCGTGATAACACCCTGAACCAGGACGAAATGGCGATCTATGCCGAGAAAGCGGGCGAGGCTCGCGGCGATCATCAGATCAATCCTCTCGCCTTTTATGGCGAACTGGAAACGCTGGAAGGACAGGAAGCGGAAGGCGTGGTGATTCTGGAATTCGCGAGCCGCGAAGCCGCACATGCCTGGTATGACAGCCCGGAATATCAGGCTGCCAAAGCGCACCGTCTGAAAGGCGCGAACTATCGCGTGGTGCTGGTAGAAGGTGTGGCTAAGTAAAGATGCAGGCGGCAGCGATGCCGCCTTTTCTTATTGCAGTGTGATACGCGCCACGCCATCCAGCCCCTGACTGCTGTGATCGTCATTGAAGCCCTGCTTCAGGGTGACGAACAGGGTCTGCCCGTCCGGTGAGACCAGCAGACTGTTGGGATGGCTATTAAATGACCAGCTGTTTTTCACCTCATAGGTGGTGCCATCCAGCTGCAGCACCTTCTTCGATTCGCGCTGGCTGATATAAATCTCATTGCGCTTGCCATTAAACTTAATCCCCAGTGAGTCGCCCGGATTCAGACGCTTAATGACCTTGCCGCTGCGCTCATCAAACACCAGCGTATTTTTCGCTTTTGAATTATCCGTAACAAACAGGCGACCGGTTGCCGGATCCTCGGCCATATTCAGGAACAGATACTCCTGCCCGTCACCCGCCGTCAGGCGCTGCTCGATTTTGTTATTGCGCGGATTGATCACCAGGATTTCCCCGCTGCCGTTCGCCGCATAAATCCGGTCGCTGACCGGCGAGAAGATGATGCCTGTGACCCACTTCCCGGCATTTTTTATCCGGGTTTTCAGCGTCAGGGTTTTGGCATCAACCACCCAGATCACGCCCGGATCGCCCACGCCGCCGACATAGAGCAGCCCGTCATGCAGAAAGATTTCACGCGTGCCATAGGGCATGCCTTTCTCGTTTTTCTCGTCAAACATCAGGCGCTTCAGCACCTTACCGTTATCAGGATCGATTTTAGAGATACCGCCATCCAGCGTGTTGGTGGCGTAGAGTGCGCTGCCGTCAGGCGCACTGATCAGACCAAAGTTTTTCAGGTCGAAGTGTCCCGCGCCGGTGCTCTGCAGCGTGGAAGCATCAAGACGGTAGATCATGCCGCCGCTGATATCTTTAAATCCCTGCGCGCTGGCGACATAGAGGGCATTTTTTGCTGGCAGATAGGCCATCTCATACAAACCTTCACCCAGCTCGCGCTGAATCAGGTTATCGGGACTGGAGGGCTGCATCACCACCGGCGCACTGGCATCCACTTTTTTCGCCGGCATCTGGCACGCCGTCAGGCTGAAGGTGGTCACCATCGCCAGTGTAAGTGCCGCTGTACGCGGACTGAACAACGCTTTCATACTTAACTCCCCTATCTGCCTGCTGCTCCCGGCTGGCCACAACGCAGAGGACAGGCAGGAAATAAAAAGAATAAGAATCATACGCAGCCGCTAAAACGCTGTAAACGCAGCGGCATGCTGACGCAACCGAATCAGCTTAATGCGGTATGTTTATTGTCCGCAGGCGTCTGGCCGCGCCAGAAACTGCCTTTAAAAGCCTGGCTAATCAACCGATTGCAGATTGCTCTGCAGAAACGTCACAAATGCGGTAATACGCGCCGGAAGCTGACGCTGCGCCTGCCAGACCGCAAAAATATCGCCATCCGGTGCCTGCCAGTCGGGTAACACCGGCAGCAGTTCGCCCGTCGCCAGACTGTGCTGCGCGTCCCACCAGGAACGCAGCAAGATGCCATGCCCATCCATCGCCAGTCGCATCGCCACTTCGCCATCGTTGGTGATCAGACTGCCGCGCACTTTCTGATTGATGCTCTGTTCGCCGCTGGTCAGTCGCCACAGGGTAAAATCGCTGTCGTGCTGGCGCAGTAAAATGCAGTTGTGTTGTGCCAGATCGCGCACTGTCTCCGGCAGACCGTGCCGGGCGGCATAGGCGGGTGAGCAGCAGAGAATGCGCGGATTGGTACGCAGTTTGCGCGCCACCAGCCGTGAGTCGGGCGGTTCTCCGACGCGGATATCAATATCCATGTGGGCATCAAGAAAATTAAGTGGCTGGCTGCTGAGCTGCAGCGACAGCGAGAGTTCCGGGTGCAGCGCGGCAAAAGCCGAAACGCAGGGCGCAATATGCCGACGGCCAAAGCCAAATGAGGCGTTGATGTTAAGTGTGCCGCGCAGCTGGGCGGTTTCGCCGCTGACCGCCTCTTCCAGCGCCGCCAGCTGATCCAGCAACGGACGCGCACCCGCCAGATATCGGCGCCCTTCCGGCGTCAGCTCCAGTCGTCGCGTGGTGCGGCGCAGGAGTTGCACACCAAGCCGCTGTTCCAGCTGGCTCAGACGTTTGCTGACCGCCGCCAGCGACAGTCCCAGTTCGCGCGCCGCCGCAGTCAGGCTATCCAGCGCAGCCAGGCGAACAAAGAAGGCTAAATCATCGGTGGAGGTGCGGGATTCTCTACTTTTATTCAACACTGGATTGCCTTTCAGGCTCATTATTTCCCCGGAAGCGACAGTTATACTGCGTACACAATTCGAACATCAACCGGAAAGGTACCCTGTGACTGACAAAATTCACTCTGTTGCCGTGATCCCTGGCGACGGCATCGGCAAAGAAGTGATGCCGGAAGGCGTCCGTGTAATGAATGCGGCCGCAGAGAAATTTAACATTCCGCTGCGCTGGGAGTGGTTCGATTACGCCAGTGCCGACTACTGGCAGCAGCATGGCAAAATGTTGCCTGACGACTGGTTTCCACAGCTGAAAGCCTTTGATGCGATCTATTTTGGCGCAGTCGGCTGGCCCGATGTGGTGCCCGACCACGTTTCACTGTGGGGCTCGCTGCTGCAGTTCCGCCGGGAGTTCGATCAATATGTGAATCTGCGTCCGGTGCGACTGATGCCAGGCGTCAAAGCGCCGCTGGCGAACCGTCAGCCCGGCGATATCGACTTCTATGTGGTACGCGAAAACACGGAGGGTGAATACTCCAGCGTCGGCGGCACCATGTTCCCCGGCACCGAACGTGAAGTGGTGATTCAGGAGACGGTGATGACGCGCACCGGCGTCGATCGCATCCTGAAGTTTGCCTATCAGCTGGCGCAGAGTCGGCCGAAGAAACACCTGACCTCCGCCACCAAATCGAACGGCATTGCCATCACCATGCCCTACTGGGATAGCCGCGTTGAAGCCATGGCCGGTCAGTTCCCCGATGTTCGCGTCGATAAGTATCACATCGATATTCTCACCGCTAACTTCGTGCTGCATCCGGACTGGTTTGATGTGGTGGTCGCCAGCAATCTGTTTGGCGATATCCTCTCCGATCTCGGTCCGGCCTGTACCGGCACTATCGGCATCGCCCCTTCGGCCAATATCAACCCGGAAGGCCTGTTCCCCAGCCTGTTTGAACCGGTTCACGGTTCTGCGCCCGATATCGCCGGTAAAGGTGTCGCCAATCCCATCGGACAGATCTGGTGTGGCGCGATGATGCTGGAGCACCTCGGCTACAAAGCGGCAGGTGATGCGGTGTTAGACGCGATTGAACGCACGCTGGCAGCGGGTGAGCACCTGACGCGCGATCTCGGCGGCAGCGCCAGCACCGAACAGCTCGGTATGGCCATCGCCGCCGCGCTGTGATTTAGTCCGGCAACTGCACCACGCACTCGGGGTGCCAGCCTGGCGGTAACGGTTCCGGCCGTATTATCGCCAGGCTGTGCAGTTGCAGGTTCTCCACCCCGCGTGCGAACAGGCCCGGCAGCCCGCCGGGATAGCGCTCTACGCCAAAAGCTTCTCCGGTTTTCGGGTCAAGTTTGTAGGCGTTATCCAGCCCCATGCCGGTCGGGGAGTCCGGGTTACAGGGCGGCCGTACGTCATAGTGTCCCTGAGCAACCGGTGCCACGGTCTGCCGCATCTGCAGCTGGCTGATGACCACATCGCGTATCCAGCCCGGTTCTGCCGCATGCAGGTTAATCGCCCCTTCCGCCACGCCCGTAACGTTACTGAACTGCACCTGCTCTACGATGCCTGGCGTAATGGCGGGATCGCGACTGCGCACCGAAATATGCAGCGGATCGGCTTTTCCCCAGTGACAGGGCGGCGCATGGTGACAGGCAAAAGTCAGATTACTGAACAGCAGACGCCGCATCGCGCCACCGTCACGCGACAGAATGCCGATGCCACGGTTGGAATCAAAAATGGTGCAGCCGGTCACCGTGACATCTTCCACATCATCCCAGGTTTCAGTGCCGATTTTAAAGGCGCAGCTGTAGCTACGCAGCAGGCAGTTGGTGATCATAATCTGCCGCGCCGGACGCCGCAGCGCGGCCGGTTTATGGGTGGTTTTGATGCAGATGGCATCATCGGCGGCACTGAGATAGCTGTTGCTGACAAACACCGCTTCGCAGCTGTCGATATCGAGCGCATCGGTATTCGGCATGGTCATGGCATTGTCGATGGTGAGGTGGTCGATATGCACATGGCGACAGCTCACCAGATGCACCGTCCACATCGGCGCCTGCACGATGGTAAAGGCGGTCAGCGTTACCTGCTCGCAATCTTCAAACACAATGATCCGCGGCCGGTCCGCACGCGGCAGGCGATAGCCCTGCTCGTCACGCTCAGCGGCAAACCAGGCTTCACCGTCACCGTCTATACGGCCGGTGCCGCTGATGGTGATATTGCGCTGGCCCAGCGCATAGAGCAGCACATTGTGGGACTTCTCAGCACAGCTCAGCGCCTGTACCGCCTGGTAATCAGCCAGCCGCTGACTGGCGATCAGCACCGCGCCCGCTTCAAGATGGAGTTCAAAATCAGAGGGCAGATTCAGGCAGCCGCTGCGATAACGCCCGGCAGGCAGGGTCAGACGGCCACCGCCCGCCGCCGCAATCTGATCCATAGCGCGTTGCAGCACGGCCGTGTCCGGGGTTTCGCCATCGGCGACAGGGTGAAAATCAGCAAGGGAAAGGTGCATCATGCGTCTCCCGCAGGATTGAGGAGGAGGAATTGCAGCACGATACGGCGCGGCAAACCTTTGTCTGGCCGCCAGTGCGCCGTTTCGTGCGGGCTATCACAGATTACTTCACGGCCCCTTCGGTGACGCCGCTGATGAACTTGCGCTGGAAAATCAGGAACACCACGATCAGCGGCATAATCACAATCATCGCGCCCGCCATCAGCACCGGAATGTCGATGGTGTTTTTGTTCTGGAAAAACATCATGCCAATTGGCAGTGTGCGTAACTCATCCTTGTTGACCAGAATCAGCGGGATCAGGAACTCATTCCAGGTCCAGATAAACAGCAGCAGCCCCAGCGTTGAGAGGGTCGGCCAGATAGCGGGCACCAGAATGCCCCACAGAATTTTGACCCGCGATGCCCCATCCATTACCGCCGCTTCCACCAGTTCTTTCGGCACCTGCTGGAAAGCACTGGCGATCATCAGCGTGGTAAAGGGCAGCGACAGGGCAATTTGCGGCAGGATCAGCGCCAGATAGGTGTTGGTCAGCCCCATCCAGCGCAGCTCGTGATAGAGCGGAATGATAAAGGCTTCACTCGGCAATACCATCCCTAGCGCCAGCATCGCTCCGATGACTTTTTTACCAGGGATTTTCAGCCACGCGAAACCGAACCCGGCCAGAATGCCCAGCAGCACGCTGAACAGCACCACCGGAATCACCACCAGCACTGAGTTGAGGAAGTAGACGTTGAAGTGGCCCTGTTGCCACGCGGTCAGGTAGTTTTTGAAATTCAGCGAGGCGGGCAGCGTGAAGACCCCCTGAAACAGCTCCATCTGGGTTTTGAACGACGTCATCAGCGCCATCAGGAACGGCAGAATCGTCATAAGCGCCACGATCCAGATCAGCGCGCGTGAAATCACCGGCGTGCTTCGCATCAGTAACGCTCCTTTAAGGCCAGATGGATCAGATAGTTAATCCCTAAAACAATGACCATGCTGAACACCGCTACCGACGAGGCGTAGCCAAAGTAGTGCAGATCAAAGCCCTGCTTATACATAAAGATGTTGGTCACCATGGTGGAGGTGCCCGGGCCGCCCTGCGTCATCACATAGACCAGGTCAAAGGCTTTCAGGCTGGCGATCACCGTCAGCAGCAGGGCAATCCGCAGCTCGGGTCGCAGGCCTGGCAGCGTAATGCGCATAAACTTCTGGCGACGCGACGAGCCATCGAGATCGGCCGCTTCCAGCAGTGAGGGATCCATGCGCTGCAGGCCCGCCATAAACAGAACCAGACAGAAGCCGAAGAAGTACCAGGTGGCGACCAGACCCACGGCGGGCAGCGCCCAGGTAAAATCACCCAGCCAGGAGAGTGCCAGCTGGGGCAATCCGATTGCGCGTAATATCTGGTCGATCGGACCAAACGCCGGGTTATAGAGCCAGCGCCACACCACGCCCAGCACCGCCATCGGCATGATGTAGGGCAGGAAAAAGAGAATGCGCAGCACGCTGCGTTCGCTGTTGTTGCGCGTGTCATACAGAAAGCTGCAGAGCAGCAGGCCGACGCCAATCGGCAACAGGGTATAGAACAGCATCAGGATGGCGTTATTGCCCAGCGCAATCCAGAACACCGGATCGCTGAACATCCGCAGATAGTTGCTGACGCCGCTAAACACCGGCAGCGAGGTGCCGTCCCATTCGGTAAAACTGATGCCCAGCGAGGCCAGTAGCGGGAACAGCAGAAACACCGCATAGACCAGCACCGCAGGCAGAACATAGAGAAAATTACGCCAGCCACTTAAATTCAACATAACTCTACTCGTGGTTCAGAACGAGGCTCAGGCCCGGCTGTTCGCCGGGCCTCCGGCTTAATGCTTCAGTGTTTTCAGGTAACGCTGATAGTTGTTATCAAAATTAACTACCATCTGATCGGGTGTCTGACGGCCCGCCAGCAGCAGCTGAACGTTCTGATTCAGCTCGGCGTTCATGGTGGGTGTCGCCCAGTCCACGTAGTGGCCTAAACCGTCGTAATCATTGAGTGTCAGCCAGACCTGATACGCCTCGGCCAGCAGCGGATTGTCCGCTGGCATTTTCGCCGCTTTGTTGGTGCTGGCAGGCAGGAAGCCCACCTTCAGCCAGCGGTTCGCCATGGCATCAGAGACCATATAGTTGATGAACTTCGCCGCACCTTCCTGCTGATCTTTGCCTTTGGCAGTGCTGGTGATGGAGAACGCCAGATCGGTACCGCCCACCATCAGCGGTTGCTTCACGCCTTCACCGGCAGGCATCGCGGCAAAGTGAATATCTTTGTTGTCTTTAAACTGGCCGAGATACCAGGTGCCGCTGACCAGGAACGCAGCCTGGCCGTTCTGGAACAGGGTCGCCGCATCGTCGTGACCGATGCCCTGGAAGCCAGGGAAGAAGTACCCTTTGTCGGTCCAGCTCTTCATCATAGAGGCGGCATTGACCAGCTTGCTGTCTTTGAAGGTGCCGCCCACATCGTAAATCAGATTATCCAGCGTCTTGCGGTCGTGGCTCTCAATCTGCGCCTGCCACAGGGTGCTGAGCAGCTGCTGGCCCATGTTGCCATCCAGCAGACCGAGCATCATCGGTGCGGTGCCCTGCTGCTTCAGTTTCGCCATCGCGCTTTCCAGCTCAGCCAGCGTTTTCGGCACGGCAATACCTGCTTTATCCAGCAGCGCTTTGTTGTAATAGAGCCCGACCATCTCGCCCAGGCTGGCGACGCCATAGAGTTTGCCGCTGCCAAACTCGCCGCTGTCTGACCAGCGGTTACGTTTCAGAATCGAGTCAGGGAAGCGTGTGGTCCAGCCGTTGCTGGCGGCGTAGCTGTCGAGCGGCAGCAGCAGCTTATCTTTAACCAGCGAGCCCATATCGCCGCCGCCCTGGTTGACCTGAGCGATCTGCGGGCCATCACCGGCGGTCAGCGCCAGCTTCAGGGGAATACGGGTATCTTCAAAGGAGTGAACCGAGCGGTTAATCACAATGCCGGGATTCTGCTGGGAAAACTCTTTAATCCCTTCATCTACCGCGGCAGTCTGCTCCGGGTAGTTGTAGATATCCCACTCATTCAGGGTAACGGCGGCGTGGGCGGCATGCGAGACGCTGCCCGCCAGCAGGCCCGCTGCCAGCAGCCGACCCACATTGCGAATTCGGAACGAACGAACGGAGGAAACAGACATTATGCTCACCTTCTTCAGACCAGGATCGGCATCCTTTCATCTCACCGCCTGACATCCTGCAGGCTGCAGCCGCACACAAACGCACTCACTCATACTTACTTTAATAAAAAAATAAAGTCAAACAGCCTGCGCGGGGAATTGCAACGCTGTGAGCACGCGCAAATAAACAGCGACATGGCGTGAAATTCAGCACACTGCGCTGGCATTTACGCGATTAATCGTGGCGGTGCGTCGCCAGCTACTTTTTCTGCAGCAGGAGATGCCAGTGCAATCATTGCAAAATAACATCCTGATAAAACATACGAAAATCCTATCACGCTCACACTTTTCCCCTTTCACTGGCCGTGAATCTGCTGCCAGCCGCCATGACCCGGGCGTGTTGGCGATCACAGTTGTGCATCCCGATGCCGGTAAACATTGCCGAAGCGCCCGTGTTAGTGAGATAAGGTAATTATTCTATCTTGAAAACTAAGTCCACTTTCATTAACGTAACTTTTATCTGCGGATCTGTTCAATCCCTGACCGATTCACTCACTCACGAGAATTCACCATGGCGAATCAAGGTGTCATTCGTCCGGCCACCCCGGCGGACTACCCGGCGCTCTACCGCATCTGCCTGGAAACAGCCGATGCAGGTGGCGATGCCCGCGCGCTCTATTCCGATCCTGACTATCCCGGCCAGCGTTTTGCTGTGCCTTATGCGCGTTTCGCGCCTGACTTTGCTTTTGTGCTGGAGCGGGACGGTGAGGTGCAGGGTTATGTGGTCGCCGCGCCCGATACCCGCGCGTTTGAAGCGCAGCTACAGGCCGAATGGTGGCCGCAGCTGCAGGAGAAATATCGTGATCGCAGCGCCAGCGCGCCGCTCGACAGCAAAGTGCTCGATGCGATCCGCCATCCTGACCAGGCCGCTGACACGCTGGTGACGCAGTGGCCCGCTCATCTGCATATCAACCTGCTGCCGGCGGCACAGAAAGGCGGCTGGGGTCGCCGGATGATTGAGCATGAGCTGGCGGCGCTGCGCGCTGCCGGTGTCAGCGGTGTCCATCTTGGCGTCAGCCTGCAGAATGAGCAGGTCTGTGCCTTTTATCAGCGCATGGGGTTCACCCCAATCCTGCGCAGCAATGCCATCTACATGGGCCAGTTACTCTGAGTGAGGTAGCCGATGACCAGCCTGCGCTTGCAGAATGTGAAAAAGTCTTATGAACACGTTAATGTCATTCATGGCATCGATCTGACGATCAACAGCGGCGAATTTGTGGTGTTTGTCGGGCCATCCGGCTGCGGCAAATCGACGCTGCTGCGGATGATCGCCGGGCTGGAGGAGATCAGCAGCGGGCAGTTGCTGATTGAGGAGCAGGACATGACGCAGCAGCCCGCCACCGAGCGCGGCATTGCTATGGTGTTTCAGTCTTATGCGCTCTACCCCAACATGACGGTGCGCGGCAACCTGGCCTATCCGCTGGAGGTAATGAAGAAGTCTAAGGCGGAGATCAATGAGGCGATTGCCCGGACGGCCGCCCGCCTGCATCTCACCGAACTGCTCGACCGCCTGCCGCGCGCGCTCTCTGGCGGACAGCGGCAGCGCGTGGCGATTGGCCGGGCAATTATCCGTCATCCGCGTATCTTCCTGTTCGATGAGCCGCTCTCTAACCTCGATGCCGAGCTGCGTTTGCAGATGCGGATTGAGATTGCGAGGCTGCACGCCTCGCTCGGCAATACCATGATTTATGTCACCCACGATCAGCTGGAAGCGATGACGCTGGCTGACCGCATCGTCGTGCTGCGTCAGGGCCGCATTGAGCAGGTCGGCGCACCGCTGACGCTCTATCACGACCCGGATAACCTGTTTGTCGCCGGCTTTATCGGCTCGCCAAAAATGAACTTCCTGCGGGCGGAAATCAGCGCCAAGGGCGAGGGTGAAGTGCAGCTGCGGGTGCCGGAACTGAAGATTGAGGGGCTGGTGCTGAAAATCGCCGCCGACTGCCGCGAGGGGCAAACCGTGACGCTGGGGATTCGTCCCGAGCATTTCCAGCCTGCCGCGCAGACGCCGGAGGCATTGCGCTTTCACGGCGAGCTGGCCTATGGCGAGATGCTGGGCCACACCAACTACCTCTACCTGGATATCGGGCGTGAAGAGATGCTGGTGGTGGAAGAGCGCGAAGCAACCACGCGCGATCTGGGAACCCAGGTTGAACTGGGCTTTTCTGCCGCGCACTGCCTGCTGTTTGATGAGCAGGGAATGCGCCTGCGCTAAGGGAAGCGCGGAAACAAAAACGGGCGCCGCGGCGCCCGTTTTTATTGGAGGGATAACTCAGGTGACCGGCTCTTCATCGGCCTGCGCCGCCAGCAGATCAAGCAGCCGGTTGACAGCAAAACCCGCCGCGCCCAGCGCCCACATGCGGTTCGATTCAGTCAGGAACTGCAGCGGCGTCATGTGCGGCGTCAGTTTAAGCCGGTAGGCCTGGAAGCTCTGGGTGATGTGATCGAGCAGAATGCGTGACGCCATGTGCGGCTCCATCGCCAGATAAACCACATCCGGATCGTAAGCCACCGACAGGTTCGCCAGTGAAATTCCCAGCTCGCGTCCTGCCTCTTCCAGCACCGCCAGCACCTCGGGCGTTGGCCGCTGATCCAGCGCCTGCAACGTGAGGCCTTCCACCGGTTCCTGCTCAGCAAGCCGTTGCAGAATGGCGCGCGATGAGGCGACATCTTCCAGCAGACGCAGTGAGCCGTCGCCCACCAGCCCGTTGCCAATCTCCCCCGCCTTGCCGTGACGACCGCGGTAGAGCTGACGATTCAGGATGATGCCCGCCCCGATCCCTTTGCCGTAGGTGGCGATCACCGCCGACTGCGCGTTGCCGAGCTGACCAAACACCAGCGCCGCCATTGCCATGGCGTTGGCGTCATTCTCGATAAACACCGGCAGCGAAAAACGCTCTTCCAGCAGGCGCGCAATCGGGACGTTGTCCCAGTCGAGCACTTTGGATCGGATACAGTAGCCGTTTTCGGCATCGACCAGTCCCGACAGGGCAAGGCCAATGGCGCCCACCCGCTTCTCCTCAACGCCGCGCAGGAATTTCGCCAGCGCATCGCCGAGCTGGCGCGGCGTCAGCGTGCCTTTCGGCATCTGCTGTTCGCCCAGCAGATTGCCGCTGAGATCGGTCATGACGATCAGGTTGCGTTCCGCATTGAGCTGAATGCCAATCACGCTGGCGCGATCGGGATTGAGCCCAAGCAACGTTTTTGGCCGCCCCATCGACACGCGACGCAGTCCCAGCTCCTGCACGATTTCCTGCGCCAGCAGGCGATTAGTTGCCTGCGACACGGTCGACATGCTCAGTCCGCTACGAACTTTCAGGTCTGACTGGCTGATCGGCGCATTTTCAACAATCAACCGCAGAATGCGCGCGGTTACGTTGGGAGCGGTCATAAATTCCTCGGGTTATCCGGCTGAGGATGCTCAGCCAGCTTCAGATCGGTAATCGGGCAGGCGTCAGCTGCTGCGCCAGTATCAGCGCCCCGCTCAGGGCATCGCCCTGCGGCGTCACCAGCCGGGCCTGAATATCGTCATCCAGCCAGCGCTGAATCGGCGTGGCCAGTCCCCCCATCAGCGCCACGGGTCCGCTGCTCAGGGCAGTCAGACGGCGGACCATCAGGCCGATATCGGCTGCGGTCTGATGCAGCAGATCCTGTGCATGACCATCGCCCGCGTCGGCGGCCGCAAAAATCTGTGGCACCACGCGGGCCCAGTCTGCAGGCGTCGCTGAGCGCGTCCAGAGCAGCATGGTTTCCGGAATGTGGTCGAACTGCGCCATCAGCTGCCGGGTAAGAGCGCTCTGGGTAATAATCGCTTCATGGGCCAGCAGCGCCAGCCGCAGCGCACGACGGCCCAGCTCAGCGCCCGATCCCTGGTCAGACAAGGCAAAGCCCCAGCCGCCAAGCAGCGTAAACTGATCGCCATCCCACGCGGCTCCCTGACTGCCGGTGCCGATAATAAAGACGGCGCCAGGTGCGCCGCCATGGGCGCCCGCACAGGCGATCTCCACATCGCTGACCACCTGTAACGCCGCGCAGTCAGGCTGCCAGCTGGCGAGCCGCGCCTGTACCGAGGTGACATTCGCACCGGCTAATCCGGCCACCAGCGTGGTTTGCGCCAGCGCCTCCGGGGCGAATCCCGCCTGTGACAATACCCGTTCGATCAGCTGCCCGACGCAGGTCAGTGCCGCGTCATAGTCTGACCAGACGTTGGCAGGCCCGCCGGTGGCTTCAGCCAGGATGCGACCCTGCAGGTCGGTTAACCGCGCGCGACACTGTGTACCGCCGCCATCAATGCCCAGAAGATAGTGTGGTTGCACGCGCTTCCTTCCCTGATTAAGGGTTATAGCCATAATGAGCGAACGATAGGATAAAAAAACTTAAATCGCAATAACAAATAAATATAGCAAAATCATATCTGAATTTTCTTGTTATTTTACATCGTCATAACAAAAACACCCTCGCAAAACGCGCAGTGCGTTATTGACATTAGTTTTTCTGTCGTAATAAGTTGGTGGTCAGATTATCAACAGGCGCGCCCGATCACAGGCGGGCTATGCATCATGCGATTTCAGGAGCAGGGGTTTAACATGAAAGTAGGCATTATCGGTCTCGGCTTTCGACTGTCCCACGTGATCAAAGAGTTCAGCAAAGCCGACGACGCCTTCTCGGTAGTGGGTTATTACGATCCGGCACCCGCCGGACTGCCTAATCTGCACAGCTTTGGTATCGCGCCCGGCCAGGCCTTTGCGTCAATCGATGCTCTGCTGGAACATGGCGGAATGGATGTCGTGCTGGTTGGCTCTCCCAACTTTCTGCATCTGGAGCATGTGGGTCAGGCGCTGGCAGCGGGTTACACGGTGTTTACCGAAAAGCCGGTGGTGATCAATGAAGAGCAGACCATGGAGATGGCGAAGCTGGTGCGTCAGTATGGCGAAGCGCGCATTCTGGTCGGCCTGGTACTGCGCTATTCCCCGCTCTATCACGATCTGCTGGCGGCACGCGATGCGGGTCAGTTGGGTGAGATCACCTCGATTGAGGCGACAGAACATATCAAGCCTTATCACGGCGCATTCTTTCAGCGCGACTGGCGACGTCTGGAGAAATATGCCGGCCCGTACATTCTGGAAAAATGCTGTCACGACATCGATCTCTATCAGGGCCTGTTGCAGGAGCGCCCGATCCGCGTCGCCAGCTTTGGTGGCCGGAAATCCTTTACTCCCGCTCATGCGCCGCAGGGAGCTATCACCGCTGACTCAGAACTTTATCACGTGAAGCCCAGCGGCTGGTCGAGCACCGATGCGGTGTTCGACAGCGATGCCGATATTGTCGACTACCAGACTGCCCTGATTGAGTACGAAGGCGGCGCGACGCTGGCCTTCCACGCCAATCTGAATGTGCCGGATGAGTTCCGCCGTTTCTGTGTCATGGGCACCGACGGCATGGCGGAAGGCGACTTCGTGCGCAACTACTTCCGCGTACACAACGCGCGCAGCGGCGAGAAAGAGGTCGATACCGCCTACAGCGGCAATGCGTATGATGGCCATTACGGCGCAGATGCGTTGATGGCTGAAGAGATCGTTAAACATATTAAACAGGGAACACCGCTGAAAGTTTCAGTAGTGGACGCGCTGGAAGCGGGCCTCACGGCAATTAAAATCGATGAGGCTCGTAAAACCCGCAGCGTAGTGGACATGCGTGAAAGCTGGCTAACATTTGACGCCAACCTGGGAAAAACCGGGGCCTGATGGCCCCAGCCTGCGGGTCGGCCTCCCCCTCTGACCCCAGGATTTTAATGGCAGTATGACTGGTAACTTCCTGTACTGGCCTTCGGGCCAGTGACAATATTGAGGTTGAGCTGGCTCGGGAAACCGTTGCCAGCGACAACTCAACCGCCCCTTCTCCAGCCCTCTTCTCCGAAGGCGTATTTGATTAAATGGCCCCCTGCTGGAGGCAGCGCTTAATGAAGGTTTTTTTCATTCCGGGCGCAGACCGAGGGGCGCTGGCAGTGAAGGTACTCATACAGCAGCAGCATTCCTACCGGGTTATCCTCCAGATTTTCGAAATCAACGTGAGTTTTTTCCAGAAGATATTTTCTCAGGGCGCTAACCGGGATGTTTTTATGGGAAGCCAGCGCACGGCACAGCTGCGCCACGATCTCGCACTTTACTGAATACGGCACATCAGGATTATAAATTTCCGGAATGGAGTGAGTCTGATTCATAACGGTACCCTCTATAAGCGCTTAAGCTGACTGAGGAGGCCACAGGCCTGCCGATGAGAGATAAGTTATAGCAAGGAACGTGTTTTCGTGTAAATCAGGAACGTTTTGAAAGGCGTCCCGGAGCTTTGCGTTCGTCCGGTTTGCGTCTCAGTCAGAGGCAACTTAAACACTTAAAGCGATGGGAACATATGCCTGTAGCAAAGCATCGCGGGCCACGGACAAAAACGCCGGGAGCGTTTTTGAACAACGCAAAGCGTTGGCCCGGCTTCGGGCGCACCTCAGGGATGAGGTGCGTAATCGCCCGCGCTGAGCCTGCACCGGGTGATCTTGTGCTGATGCGCGACAGTCTTTCATCCCTGATGGTAATGTGTTTATTAGTGACCTGGTTTCAATCTTCTTTGGATGAAATCTTCCAGGCTAACCAGTAAAGAACCAGGCCAGCGATAAAGACGAGTAAGGGGGCGATAACGCGCATAATTCCTTCATTCGCAAATATTGCGATGAAAATTCCAATCACTACAGCGCTGACAACAACCGCCCCTGATAACTCAGAAATGACTTTTCTGATTAGTCTAAAGATTTTCGATTGCACCCAGAAATTGCTCCGTTTTCGAAGGATTTTTACGTAGAGTCTCACCGAGCTCGATGTAATTGGCTAAAGGTTCTTCAAAGAGGAAGTAAAGCATTTCAAAATCAAGTATGTAAAGCCTTGACCATAATTCAGGATTTTGATGCCTCAAACGCCGTGAAGCTGCAGAAGCACGCGAAAGCACCCCCTGCAGAACTATGCCGCCCGCAAGGGTGCCTGTCCATAATCGCAGTGATAACTTCGTTATCACGCTGGCCATCATTCCTCCAACAACTTTTGAACCAAGATAACCTGTAATGGCCAGCTGCATGGACTGTCTTGAACCCAGTGAAGACGCTGCTCCGATGAGTTTATCTGTGATTTTTTTAAGGGCTGGATCCGGAAGGTAGGAAAGAGAGTCTTTGATTATCATCTCTGCAATCTGCCCCAGAATGGCTCTGTTACGGAAGAGCTTGTTCAAAGCCCGATACATCCTCTCATCCTCACCGAAGTTACGGCGCTGAATGTTTCTGCCGCCATCTGTCAGGTTGAGATCCTGAAAGGTTCTTTCAATACCCAAATAAAAATCCATCGGAAGTGAAGCAATACCATGAGCAACTGATACGGCGAGCGTCTTTGCGTCCATTCATTCTTCTACCGTTTTAGATACCAGCCTGAAAAATATCAGGCAGTGCAGCCTTCCGTAAACGAAAACTGATCTCTTAAGTGCCATCAATATAGTTTTAATTGGCACTGATTTTTCATTCACTCCTATACCAGGATCAAGAACTGGGATTAGAAAAGGGCATTTTTTAATCATTGCCGCTGCGCAGCATCACTAAATGGCGGAACAGTTAAAGGTGCCGGAAACGAGCCGTTCGTATCAGAAAAGCATTAAAGGACTCTCAAGGTCCGCAGACAGGCTTTGGTCACAAACAAACTTAAAGCGATGGCAGCATATGCCTGCACACAATTCTACAACCGCAATAATCCAGCCAGCCTCAATCCATCTCTCCGCAGCCTTAGGCAACGAACAAACTCAAAGCGAATGAGCGAATGGATGGCGCTTTTGCGTCTTTGCGAAAGGTGTTTGTTCCCTGCGCCTGCGCCGTGGTTCACCACCGCACAACCCCCTCACCTAACCCCAACGCCAGTCATCAAACCGGATCCACCTCATTCTCCAGCTTCTGACGACGTCGCAGATGCGGAAACAACTTCATCCACAGCGCCACCACCACCAGCGTACCGATGCCGCCAATCGCTGCCGCCGGTGCCGCACCCATCCAGGCAGCCAGCAACCCCGACTCAAACTCGCCCAGTTGATTCGACGTATTAATGAAAATCGCGTTAACCGCATTCACCCGACCGCGCATGGTGTCCGGCGTATCCAGCTGCACCAGCGCACCCCGGATCACCATACTCACCATATCAAAGCCACCCAATGCACAGAGCGCCACCAGCGACAGCCATAACTGCGTGGAAAGCGCGAACACCAGCGTCGCAACGCCAAAGCCCGCCACCGAGCCAAACATAATCATCCCGACATGCTTCTCCAGCTTGTGACGGCTCAGCCAGATGCCCACCAGCAATGCTCCCACCGACGGCGCGCCGCGCAACATCCCCAACCCCCAGGGCCCGGTATGCAGAATATCTTTGGCAAAAATCGGCAGCAGCGCCGTTGCACCGCCCAAAAGCACCGCAAACAGATCGAGCGAAATTACCCCAAGCACATCTTTGCGCTCACGGATAAAGTGAATCCCGGCAAACAGATTCTTCATATTCATCGGCAGACGAGCCTGCACCGGACGCTCATAACGCAGCAGACTCACCAGCGTCAGCGAAACCAGATAAAATAGCCCGGAAACGCCATACACCACATGCGGCCCGGCGACATAAAGCAGCCCGCCAATCGTCGGCCCGACGATAACCGCTGCCTGACCGCCCACGGAGTTCATCGCCATCGCACGCGCCAGAATCGAAGGCGGCACCAGCGACGGCAGCATCGAAGACATCGCAGGCCACTCCAGCGCTTTCGCCACCGCAATCATAAACACCAGCCCCCACAAGGCGGTCTTATCGGGGGTATGGAATAAGGTAAGCACCACTAATGCCAGCAGTGCGGCAAATTCCACCAGCTGACCCAACAGCACGATCCGCCGCCGGTCATATTGATCCGCCAGATGACCCGCTGGCAGCGCCAGCAACACCGACGGCAGAAACTGCATTAAGCCAATCATCCCTAACGCCATTGCGCTGTTGGTCAGCGCATAGATCTGCCAGCTGATTGCGACCGAGAACATCTGAAAACCAAATGATGAGCAGGTACGCGCCACCCAGAAGGCGACAAATGTCCGATGTCGCCACAGTGACTCTTCCGCCGCCGATGCCATAAATCCCATGTCTTATCCCAAATCAGGTGAGGAAACCCGCGTCGTTGCGCGGTGTTATTGGTGTGGTGATTGTCGGCTTCACGTTAGCAGACCGGATGCGAGCAGAAGGCCTGCGGCTCCAGCGCAGCCTCCCTGCGCGATAAGCAGCGTCCCTGTCCGGCCGAGGCACGTCAGACCCCTCATGATTATTACCAGCCTATTGGTCCCGACTATTGAATATATTCCAGCACATCATCAGATGCCAAAGGAATTATCGTTTCTTTGCTAACAGGTTTATTTACTTTCTCAGGCAACAAAAGGATGATTTGGATTAAGCATGTGATCTATATTTATTCACGCGTTTAGAAAAATGCGACTTTTTATATGCTTAATTAACAACAAATCCTTTCTATTGAATTTCATAGAGATAATGAAAAACAGTTTATATAACCCCTATGTTACTGAACCAATCCATCACGTTAAGCGTAATGTCACTGGCATTTGTTATAGCGTGCCTTATCTTCAGCAAAACCAGGATAGCGGCAATATACTTAATACAAACAACATTATTTCATTACACAATCAAATTGCTACTGAAGCAGCATTAATGGTTGTGCCGGTGGAAGATATTCGATTACGGGGAATGATCGCGGTTCCGGATGCCTATACGCATTTACAAAATGCGCGTGTCCGGATTGGAATTAATTATTCCAGTCTGGCAGCACACAGTACGTCACTGCTTGAATTAACAAAGAAATTTGATTTCTGGCTTTATGATTTTGCGCCACCGGGTGCAGACTGGCGACTGCTGGAATCATTTCCTTTTTCAGGAATTGTTTTAACCGAATCTTTCTTTAATGATAATTATGAGAAGTTTACCTTTCCCTTTTTTATGGCGACGTTTCGTGAAAAAGGGGCAGAGGTAATCGTACGAAGTCATACGCCGCCCTTAACCGCTGAGCAGTTTGCTGAGATAAATATCAGCGGCTGGCAACAGCAACGCTCGGACGGCGATCTTATTAGCTGCTGATTCACAAATCCTGCCTTCCGGCGTTAAGGGCACACGGCGGTGCGCTTAACGTCCTTTAATCCCCCATAAAATGTCGTTTTATTCCAGTTGTTAAGCGGTTTAAGCCAAAAAAATCAAACCTCGATCTGATTTTGCTATAACATTTAACACAAAGGGATCGTCTGTCTTAACGGAAGAGATACTTCAGAACACCCTAATCATTTGTACTTGATAACTGGAAACAGCCTATCTGGTTGTTTTCGTGTGTTTTATGGCAACGAAACGAGGTCGATATTATGGGGAAAAACTCCTCATCTTTTGGCGTAATTCGTTTCCTGACGGTGCTGTTCGCAGTGCTGACGGGCGCGTTTATGCTGATTGGCGGTGGCTGGTTAGCCGCCATTGGTGGTTCCTGGTATTACGTTTTTGGCGGTGTGGTGATGCTTATCACCGCTTATCTGCTTTCCCGTCGTAAAAGCACTGCGCTGGTTCTCTATGCGCTGCTGCTGATCGGCACCCTGATCTGGGGTGTATGGGAAGTGGGCACCGACTTCTGGGCACTGGCACCACGCACCGATGTGCTGGTGATCTTCGGTGTCTGGCTGATCCTGCCGTTTGTTTATCGCAGCTTCAACGCGGGCAGCAAAGCCGCGCTGGGTACCATGGCTGTGGCGCTGATTGCCAGTGCCATTGTGCTGGCCTATGCGGTATTCAACGATCCGCAGGTCATCAACGGGTCAGTACCAGAAACCGCTGACAACGCCCCGCAGGCTGCGCCGCTGAGCAACATCCCGGACGCTGACTGGCCCGCTTATGCGCGTGATCAGCAGGGAACCCGTTTCTCTCCGCTGAAGCAGATTAATCATCAGAACGTGAAAGAGTTGCAGGTTGCCTGGCAGTTCCAGACTGGCGACATGAAAACCCCTAACGATCCGGGTGAAATTACCGACGAAGTCACGCCGATTAAAATCCGCGACACGCTTTATCTCTGTTCGCCACACCAGATCCTGTTTGCACTGGATGCGGCCACCGGTAAGCAGAAGTGGAAATTTGATCCGGGCATGAAGGTCAACCCGACCTTCCAGCACGTGACCTGTCGCGGTGTTTCTTACCACGAAGTGCCGGCAGCCGCCGATGCAGCGAACACTCAGCCTGCGCTGTGTTCACGTCGTATCTATCTGCCGGTCAACGATGGTCGTCTGTTTGCACTGGACGCAGAGACCGGCGAACGCTGCCCGGCATTTGGCGTCAACGGCGAGCTGGATCTGCAACACAAACAGCCTGTCACCACTGCGGGTCAGTATGAGCCGACCTCACCGCCGGTGATTACTAACACCACCATCGTGATGGCGGGTGCGGTTACCGATAACTACTCAACCCGCGAGCCGTCAGGCGTGATTCGTGGCTTTGATGTGAATACCGGCAAACTGCTGTGGGTATTTGATCCAGGCGCAAAAGATCCTAATGCCATTCCGGCTGATGAACACACCTTCACCATGAACTCTCCGAACTCATGGGCACCGGCAGTTTACGATCCGAAACTGGATACCGTTTACCTGCCGATGGGCGTGAGCACACCGGATATCTGGGGCGGTAACCGCACACCAGAGCAGGAGCGTTATGCGAGCAGCGTGCTGGCCCTGAACGCCACCACCGGTAAGCTGGTCTGGTCTTATCAGACTGTGCATCACGATCTGTGGGATATGGACCTGCCGTCGCAGCCTACGCTGGCTGACATCACCGACAAAGATGGCAACACCGTACCGGTTGTCTACGCGCCAGCGAAAACCGGCAACATCTTTGTACTGGATCGCCGTACCGGCAAGCCAGTCGTGCCTGCGCCAGAAACGCCAGTGCCACAGGGTGCTGCTAAAGGCGATCACGTTGCCGCCACTCAGCCCTACTCTGAGCTGACCTTCCGTCCGAAACAGAATCTCACGGACAAGGATATGTGGGGCGCAACGATGTTTGACCAACTGGTGTGCCGCGTGATCTTCAAGCGCCTGCGCTATGAAGGTCCGTTCACCCCGCCATCTGAGCAGGGTACGCTGGTGTTCCCGGGTAACCTCGGTATGTTCGAATGGGGCGGCATCGCAGTCGATCCTCATCGTCAGATCGCGATTGCTAACCCAATGGCGCTGCCGTTTGTCTCTAAGCTGATTCCACGTGGCCCAGGCAACCCGATTGAGCCGCCGAAAGGCGCTGAAGGTGGTTCAGGTACTGAAACCGGTATTCAGCCTCAGTATGGCGTGCCTTATGGCGTCGAGCTGAACCCGTTCCTGTCACCGTTTGGTCTGCCATGCAAACAGCCTGCCTGGGGTTACATCTCCGCGGTGGATCTGAAGACCAACAACGTGGTGTGGAAACAGCGTATCGGTACCGTTCGCGATAGCGCACCGGTTCCGCTGCCGTTCAAAATGGGTATGCCGATGCTGGGTGGTCCTATCACCACCGCGGGTAAGGTGTTCTTCATTGGTGCGACCGCAGATAACTACCTGCGTGCTTTCAGCACTGATACCGGCGAACTGTTATGGCAGGCACGTCTGCCAGCAGGCGGCCAGGCGACACCGATGACCTATGAAGTAGATGGCAAGCAGTACGTTGTCATCGCGGCAGGGGGTCACGGCTCGTTTGGTACCAGGCTGGGCGATTATGTGATTGCCTACGCGCTGCCAGACCAGAAGTAATTCACGCAGCGGTGAATAAACTAAGGCGGACTCCGGTCCGCCTTTTTTGATCGCGCTACTTTTTCATCCCACGCCAGTTGAGCCAGGCGCAAAACAGCATCACCACGCAGGTTGCCAGAAACACCGGCCGCATCCCGAATGCACCGCCCACCAGCCCACCGAACAGCGGGCCGCTGACCTGGCCGATATATTGTGCCGATGTCGAATATCCCAGCATCCGCCCAACCTGTGAACCCGGCACGTTATGACGAATGATCGCCGTGATGCACGGCATCAATCCGCCCAGCGCCATCCCCATCAGAAAACGCAGCAGCACCAGTTGCCAGGCCGCCGTGATAAATGCCTGGGGTATCAGCAGCAGCCCGCTAACGACTAAACCACCGGTCAGCACCTGCCAGTGCCCTACCCGATCGGCCAGCCGACCCAGTCGTGGTGCCGCCAGGACCGTGCCCAGCGCCGCCGCGGACATCACCAGTCCGGCTATCAGGGTGATCTGGTGGTCGCCCTGCACAAACTCGCCCACGTAAAGCGTAATAATCGGCTCAATCGACATGCTGGCGAAGATCAGCAACATGCCAGAGAGCCACATCAGCCGTATCAGGCTGTGATTAACCGGCCCGGCTTCAGGATGCGGTTGCTGGCTGGCGCGCGATGTAGCGGGAGCACGTGGCTGCTCTTTGAGTAAAAAGGTGGTGGCGAGGAAGGCGAGAAAAATCACGGCGCCGGTCAGCCAGAAAGTCTGACGAATCCCGATCAGTGGCGGTAGCACACCGCCCAGCAGCGGCCCGACCACGTTGCCGGCCATAATGCCGGAAGACAACACCCCCAGCGCCCAGCCGGTCTGCGCTTTCGGCGTTTGTGCCGCCACCAGAATGGTCGATCCCGATGCGTAGCCGCCCAGCAGCCCCGCCAGCAGGCGCAGCGCCACCAGTTGCCACGGCGCGGTCGCCATGCCAATCAGCGACATCGCAATCGCCATCCCGAGACTGGCCCGAATCAGCATCAGCTTACGACCATAGCGGTCAGCCAGCCTGCCCCACAACGGCGCCGTCAGTGCGGCGCTGAAAAAGGTCGCGCCGTAGGCAAGGCCGGACCAGCGGGCAATAGCGGCAGGCTGCTCAACGCCGAGTTGCTGCACATAGAGCGGCAGGAACGGCAGCAGCAGCGTCATCGCCACGATAGTGGTAAAAGAGCCGACGACGCAGACCCCTAAGTTACGTCGCCAGTGCTGAAACTCTGCAGTTTCGGGTGACTGTTGCATGATGATATCCGGTGAGTAATCAGGGATACAGGCTAACCGGCGTAGCGGAGTAACAACAGTCGCGGCGGGATAGTTACTCTGTGGCGCTGATTGTTGTCAGCAGGCAACAATCAGCCTGTATTCAGCGCCGCAACCAGGGCATCGCACAGCAGCGTCACGGGCGACGCCGGTTCAGGCGTGTCGTGCAGCAGCAGATAACTTTGCAGACGATCCATCTGCCACTCCGGCAGCAGTTGCTGAATATCACCGCGCGCCATCGCCTCCTGGGCCATGTAGGAGGGCAGATAGGCGATGCCGCTCCCCGCCAGTGCCGCATTGAGCAGCGCCATACTGTTATTGGCGCGAAAACGGCTGCGTACATCCAGTGCCAGCCGCTGTTTATCACGGCGGAACGGCAGTGCGGCGGTGTGCGCCGGACCATGAAACAGCAGCAGGTCGTGCCGTGGCAGCATCTCAGGATGTGTGATAGCGGGTCGCTGCGCCAGGTAGGCAGGCGCGGCATAGAGCCCCCACTCGATTTCGCTCAGTACCCGAAAATTGCCCTGCTGTGGCGATCGGGATCGGATCACAATCGCCAGATCCGCCTGATCATCCAGCCGATCGTGACTGCGATCGGTCAGATCAAGATCGACATTGATATGCAGATGCCGACGCAGAAAGCGGTTAAGGACAGGGACTACGCACTGGCAGCCAAACGTAACGGGTGCCTGCAGCCTGACATGGCCGGCGGGCTGCTGATGCACCTGCTGCACAAAGGCTTCGGCGCGCTGCACTTCGGCCAGCATCCGCACACAGTAGGGATAGTACGCCTGGCCCAGCTCGGTCAGCGCCAGCCGCCGGGTGGTGCGTTGCAGCAGCCGGATACCGAGCCGCAGCTCCAGACGGGCGATCTCCCGGCTGACATGGGATTTGGACAAGCCGAGTGCGCGTGCCGCCTCACTGAAACTCTGTAATTCCACAACCCGTGCAAATACCAACATGGCGGTTAAATTCGCGCCGTTTTCCATGTTTCCCGACTCCGACAGTAAAGGGATGCTGGCAACAAACTAACACGTCCGGACGGGGTCACTGTGGCTGATGGGCAAAAAAAATCGAGGCGAAGAGCAGGTGGAGAGAGACGCAAAGCGCGGGCCGACCTTCCCGTCCGCAGGCTGTGACGGGAAGGTCTTATCAGGCATCAGCTGGCCATCGCCAGAGGGAATAGCAGCCGATCCGGCTCGACGCGACGCTGACGGCGCAACTGGCCAGGCGTCACCATAAAGTAGTTTTTAAACGTGCGGGTATAGGCCTGCTGGGTATCAAACCCATAGTTCATCGCCACCTGCAGTATCGCTTCGTTGCTGCTCAGCAACGTGAGCGCAGACTCGGTTAAACGGCGCTGACGGATATATTCTGCCAGTGAAAAGCCGGTATGCTGGCGAAACAGCCGTTGCAGATGCCAGCGCGAATAGCCCGAGCGGCGCGCCACCTCATCCAGATGCAGATCGTGTCCTAAGTTGTTCTCAATCCAGTCCAGCAAACTCCGAATAAACTCGCGCTGATTCATGGTTCCTCCTGTTGATGCTGATGTGCAGTGGAGCCACTCTACCCGCTAAAATTTATCCCTTAATTAGCAGAAAATTAGCGCAGAATTAGCAACGGCTGAAACGGAGGCGGGATCGCGCAGCCAGCGGGGCTTTAGTGTGAAAGTTCGTGAAGAGATTGCTGCTGAAAAAAGGCAGAAGATAAAAACGCTGAGTCAGACAAATTTATTTCTGCATCATAAGTGACGGGGGCATTCAGCCCTGTCAGGCGTCAACATGTTTGAGATATCGCTGATATTCCTGAGCCAGAAAATCAACGCCTTCCTTTCGGGTGACATAATCAACATCAATTGAGGTTATGGATGTTACATCAGGCTGATCAGGATAAAGATGCAGGTAGGTCAGATACCAGTACATAACAGCCTGACCGCCTACAGTAATAACCGGTGACGGAAGTTGTCCGGCGTTATCAATAAGATAACGGTTGAGTTTAAGGATCTGTTCTTCTGGAGGAATAGCGTGCAATGTCATAAAAAAAGCCCACCTGTATGATGAGCTTATTTTACTACCTGGCTGATTTCAGCACGGCGTGACATCAGAAAAATGCGAGGCTGCGTCCACTTTTTGCAGGCACAATACCCTGAGGACGTTTTTCAAGCACGCGGCCCGGAGCCTGACCATTTCGGACGGCTTCAACACGCTCCTGATACTCGCGCTGATGTCTGATTTTTGCTTCCTGGGCTGACATACTATTCACCGCTGAAATGTCTGGCATTAATCTGTTGCTCAAATATACGTCACCCCATTTACGCTTGCAATCGCTGGCATCTCAATGGATATGGATGGGGACATCAGGCCACCTGACTCCTCCATAAAATACCGGTGACGGCGGTCCGCGAAATAATTCATGCTGTGGCAAGGCGGCAACTGCGCGAGTCCCCAGGAGCTGACATAAGTCAGTGACTGGGGTGAGCAAAAGCAGCCAACGCCGCTACAGCGCGAAGTATGACGGCGGATAATTCTGGCCTAACAATTGGTGAGTAAACTCCCCTCATCTTTCTGAAGGAGATCAGCCATGCGCGTGTTACTGGTTGAAGATGATGAAATGATCGGCGCGAACCTGCAGCAGGCACTGGAGGGGGCGGGCTGGTCGGTGGACTGGGTGCGTGATGGCATCTATGCCCAGAATGCCTGGAGCGAAGGCGGCTACAGCTGCGTGCTGCTCGATCTCGGCTTACCGCGCGATGATGGCCTGCAGGTACTGCGCCGGGCGCGCGGGCGCGGCGACGCCACGCCGGTGCTGATTCTTACCGCACGCGACACGGTGGCGCAGCGGATTCAGGGACTCGACAGCGGCGCTGACGACTACCTGCTTAAACCGTTCGATTTACAGGAAGTCATGGCCCGGATGCGCGCGATTACCCGACGCAGCCACGGCGCAGCAGACTCGGTGCTGGGCAGCGGCGATGTGCAGCTGGATATGATGACCCGCGAAGTGCTCTACAAAGGACAGCGCGAGCAGCTTACGGCGCGCGAATATGCCCTGCTCTACGCCCTGCTGGAGCGGCCAGGCGCTATTCTGTCGCGCGAGCAGCTGGAAAATCGCATCTATGGCTGGGGCGATGAAGTCAGCAGCAACGCGGTGGATGTCCTGATCCACGGGATGCGCCGCAAGCTGGATAACGACGTGATCCGCAATGTGCGCGGGCTGGGCTGGCGGGTACCGGCAATATGAAACCCTTCACCTTTATGCGTTCATTACGCAACAAATTACTCTCTACGCTGCTGATTATTCATCTGCTGATGATCGGCGGCGTCACCTGGTATTTCTTCAGCTGCTATGGCGATATGGTCGGCACCATGAAGGACGATCAGCTGGCAAAAATCGCTGATGCCTGGTCCACTAATAAACAGATGCCCGCCCTGATGCCGATGCTTATTGCGCCTGACAAGGCGAAGAGCGCCTTTGTGGTGCAACTGTGGGACGATCGGGGTCAGTTACGGGCCAGCTCATGGCCGGAGCTGCAGGCTCCGCTGCAAAATCAACGGGGCTATCGCGACGTGCATGTGGGTCAGTGCGACGACTGCGAATGGCGCATCTATACCCGGCCCGGCTTACCTGGCAGCGAGATCAAAACTATCCAGGTGATGCACAACCTCAGCTACATGAAGGCATTGATGGTCAAGCGGGCGCTGTCAGCGATTATTCCGTTGATTCTGATGATGCCGCTGTCACTGCTGGTGATCTGGCTGGTGGTGCGCAAGATCACCCGGGATCTGCAGGTCGCTTCGCGTCAGATTGCCGCGCAGGAGACGCACCATCCGCACAATGTCTCACCCGAAGGCTTGCCGGATGAGATCCTGCCGCTGGTGGCCGCCTACAACTCGCTGCTGAGTAAGCTGCGTGAGGCCTGGTCGTCGCAGCGTCAGTTCCTGGAAGATGCGGCGCATGAGCTGCGCACGCCAGTAACGGCGGTGACCTTGCAGCTGGAAAATCTGCGTCAGCACATCCAGCCAGGCGAAGCGAGCCGACAGTTCAGCCAGCTGGAAGCGGGCGTCACACGCACCCGTCATCTGGTCACGCAGTTACTCAATGTCTCGCGTCAGGATGACCAGAGCGTGGTCGCCAGCGTCGAGCATATCGAACTGGACGATCTGCTGAAAGAGAGCATTGAGCAGCTGATGGTGGTGGCAGATAAACGCGGCATCGATATCGGCTTTAATGGCTCCACGCAGTATCGTCTGCAGGCCAGCCGTTCCGAGCTGCGCAGCCTGTTCGATAACCTGATTGGTAACGCCATGTTGCACACGCCGGAGGGCAGCCTGGTCGATGTGCTGCTGCATCGGGTCGCAGGTAAAACAGTGGTCGATATTGTCGATAACGGGCCAGGCATGCCGGAATCCTTTATCGAACGCGCGTTTGACCGTTTTACCCGTTCGCCTGACGTTAAAGCCCAGGGCAGCGGGCTGGGATTATCCATTGTGCGCAACGTCGCACAGAAGCATCAGATTCACGTCGCCCTTTCCAATTGCCTGACGCCACAGGGTGCCATTTGTGGTTTGCAGGTTCGCGTCACCCTTCCCTGATCCCGCCCGTTTGATCACGAACCAGACAACGTAAACGGTTGCCTGGTTCCGTTCGATCCTGGTCATTATTGTGAAGCGCATCACATTTTAGCTGAATTGTAATGCAACACTTTTTGACAAACGTGAGCAAAATCTATTTTCTATCGATCTGTTACAGGCACGCTACGCGGGCTGAAGAACTGGCTGTTATTTGCTGTGAAACCCTCATTCCCATCAAGGGACCGATTTCTCTCTGACTGCGTCTGCTGTGCGGCGGTCAAAAGCATGTGGCTGATAATAATGAAATTTAAAACGTTGATAGCAGGTGCCGTGCTGGCATGTTCATTGAGTGGTGCTGCACAGGCCGCTGAAAGCGATCCGCAGTATGTCTCCGACTGGTGGCATCAGAGCGTTAACGTGGTAGGCAGCTACCACACCCGTTTCGGACCGCAGTTTAACAACGACGTTTATCTGGAATATGAAGCGTTTGCGAAGAAGGACTGGTTCGATTTTTATGGCTACCTCGACCTGACCAACTTCTTCGGCGCAGGCAACAGCAACGCCAACGGCATTTTTGATCACGGTTCACCGATGTTTATGGAGATTGAGCCGCGCTTCTCTATCGACAAACTGACCGGCACCAGCCTGGCCTTTGGTCCGTTCAAAGAGTGGTATTTCGCTAACAACTACATCTACGACATGGGCCGCAACAGCGATAGCCGCCAGAACACCTGGTATATGGGTCTGGGCACCGATATCGATACGCACAGCGATGTCGGCCTGTCGCTGAACGTCTACGCCAAATATCAGTGGGAAAACTACGGTGCGGCGAATGAAAACAGCTGGGATGGCTATCGCTTCAAGGTGAAATACTTCGTGCCAATCACCACGCTGTGGGGCGGCAATCTGGGCTATGTGGGCTTCACCAACTTCGACTGGGGTTCCGATCTCCGCGATAAAGGCGGTTCATCACGCACCAGCAACTCCATCGCCTCCAGCCACATTCTGTCACTGGGTTACGATCACTGGCACTTCTCTGCGGTGGCGCGTTACTTCCACAACGGCGGACAGTGGGCGGATGGTCAGGAGCTGAACTTCGGCAACGGGCCGTTTGAAGTGAAATCGACTGGCTGGGGTTACTACCTGGTGGCGGGTTATAACTTCTGATTACGTGCGGCGGCCTGAATAGCGCCGCCGCGCATTAATCCGGGCAGTTGCCATTAATTAATACGGCGCCGCAAATTGCGACGCCGACTGGCCCGATTATTCCTGCGGCTTCTCGACATTGATGCGCCACGGAATGTTGAACTTATCAATGAACATCGCGAATCCGTTCGACCAGAACGTCTCCTGCCACTCAGTTGTCACCTTGCCGCCTGCCGACAGTTTCTCAAACCAGGCTTTACCCTTTTCGACATCGTTAGTTGAGAGACTGACCGCGTAACCGGCATGCTCAGACGCTGGCGGCTGATCGGTGTTGCCATCGCTCAGCATCAGCTCACCGTCACCAATACGCAGCTGGGCATGCATGATCTTTTCTGGCGGCTGCGGCGCGGCAGACTGATCGCCGACCTGCTCACCCTGATCCGGCATATCACCGAATTTCATTTTAGAGAGCAACTCTCCCCCGGTCGCCTGCAGGTAAAAGTCGATAGCCTCTTCGCAACGGCCATAGAGAAACAGATAAGGACTGACTTGCATCGTAACCTCTATATTTGTCGGGTGGATTTTTTTCAGTACCTTAACAGTGTAGACGATCGACTTTACTCACTGATTTTACTGGCAATAACGGCGAAAGAGTTGTGCCATATAACTGCTCATTGGGGTCAGCGTCGTGTCTTTGCGCTGGATCAGATAGAAGATCGCTTTCGGCAGGGGTTCGTCGAGCGTCAGCGCCACCAGCGACCGACCCAGAATCGGGTCGTCAATGACGTCGACCGACAGAATACTGATGAAATCGCTTTGCGCGACCAGGCTGGTGCAGGCCATAAAGGTTTCACAGGTCACCACGATTTTGGGTGCCATGCCGCGTTCGCCAAACAGATCGTGCAACAAGCGGTAGTAACTGCCTTTAGGCGTTGGCATCGTCCAGTCCGCCTGCTGTAACTCCGCCAGAGAACGCGCCTTTTCCAGCGGATGGCCTTTGCGCACCACCACCTTGTACTCGCGCTCCATCATCCGCTCATACATCAGCTCCTGATCGAGATGGCTCTGATCGTAGGTATTAATGGTGAAATCGAGCGCGCCCTGGCGCAGTTCATGCACCATCGACACCAGCTGGCCTTCGACGATGCGCACCTTTACCAGCGGGTATTCGCGATGAAACTGATTAATCACCTGCGGCATAATGGTGCGCGCCACGCTGCCACCGACGCCGATATTCACCTGACCGCCACCCAGTCCCAGCCGCTGCTGGATATCCTCTTCGGCGACCCGCAACTCCGCCAGCACCAGGCTGGCATGCCGAAAAAAGTTATCACCGATATCGGTTAACACCACGCCCTGCTGACGGCGGATAAACAGCTTTGCCCCCAGCTCGCGCTCCAGTTCCTGAATCGCTTTGGTTAACGCCGGTTGTGACAGCCCGGAAAGACGGCTTGCCGCCCGGATACTGCCCTGTCGCGCCACGTCAACGAAGGCGCGCAGCTGATGGAGCTTGAGATTGGCAGACATAATTTTGCGATAACCGTTGTTTATCAGTCACAAGATATTCGCATCTTATGCCGGTCAATACCATTGTGTAGATTCGGAACAGTGCATAAAAAATCAACAACGAGGAGAGAGCCGATGAACCCCCTTTCAGACCACGTCAGCGCCCGGCTGCCACAGCTGCAACAGTGGCGTCGCGACTTCCATCACTATGCCGAATCGGGCTGGCTGGAGTTCCGCACCGCCACCTTAGTCGCTGAAGAGCTGCATAAGCTCGGTTATCAACTGAAGCTGGGCCGTGAGGTCATCGACGCTGACGCGCGGATGGGCTTGCCCGACGAGGCGGTGCTGAAGCAGCAGGAAGCGCGCGCGCTGCAACAGGGCGCGCTGCCGCAGTGGATCAGCCACTTCTCCGGCGGATTCTGCGGCATCGTGGCAACGCTCGAGACCGGCCGTTCTGGCCCGGTGATGGGCTTCCGCGTCGATATGGATGCCCTGGATCTCAACGAGAGCCAGGCTGACGATCATCTGCCGCAACGTGAAGGGTTCGCCTCCTGCAACGCAGGCATGATGCACGCCTGCGGGCATGACGGCCACACCACTATCGGGCTGGGTCTCGCCTCGGTGCTGATGGCGATGAAAGATCAGCTCAGCGGTACGATTAAACTGATCTTTCAGCCCGCCGAAGAGGGTGTTCGCGGCGCAAAAGCGATGGTAGCGGCGGGCGTGGTCGATGACGTTGATCGCTTCACCGCGATTCATATTGGAACCGGCGTACCGGCAGGCGAAGTGGTGTGCGGCAGCGACAGCTTCCTCGCCACTACCAAGCTGGATGTTCACTTTACCGGCGTCGGTGCCCATGCGGGCGGTCGTCCTGAAGAGGGGCGCAATGCCCTGCTGGCCGCCGCACAGGCAACGCTGGCGCTGCATGGTTTAACCCAGCACAGCGGCGGCGTGGCACGGGTCAACGTGGGCGTGCTGCAGGCGGGAACCGGCCGCAACGTGGTAGCCGACTGCGCCCTGCTGAAAGTCGAAACCCGTGGCGTGACCAATCAGGTTAATGACGATATTTATCAGCAGGCGCTGCGGGTGATTGCCGGTGCGGCGGCGATGTATGGCGTTGAGCAGCGGGTCTCGCTGATGGGGGCCGCGCGCAGCTGTACCCCGACGCAGCCATGGGTTGATTTCATCCATCAGCAGGCGGACGCGCTCGGTATCTTCAACTCCGTGGTCGATCGTAAAGCGCAGGCGGCGGGTTCAGAAGATGCGACCTACATGATGGAACGGGTAAAGCAGCGCGGCGGTCAGGCCTCTTACGTCATTTTTGGCTGTGAGCTGGCGGCGGGTCACCACAATGCGAAATTCGACTTTGATGAGCGGGTGATGCCGGACGCCATCACGCTGCTGGCGACGCTGGCGCTGAACCAGGCGCAGTATGGGGGCTCACGATGATGGAAGACTTTATTGCCGACTATATCCATCGTCATCAGCTTCGTTTCAGCACGCTCAGCGACGCCATCTGGGACACACCGGAGACCCGCTTTGCCGAAACCCGCTCGTCAGCCCTGCTTTCTGATGCGCTGGCAGAAGAGGGATTCAGAGTGGAACGCGGCGTGGGTGGCATCGATACGGCGTTTATCGCCAGTGCGGGCAGCGGTAAGCCGGTGATTGCCATCCTTGGCGAGTTCGATGCGCTGGCGGGCCTGAGTCAGCAGGCGGGCTGCGCCCGGCCACAACCTCTGGAAGCCAACGGCAACGGACACGGCTGCGGTCACAACCTGCTCGGCACGGCAGGTGTTGCGGCGGCCTGCGCCGTGAAAGCCTGGATGGAACAGCATCACACGGGCGGCACGGTTCGCTTTTACGGCTGCCCTGGCGAAGAAGGCGGTTCGGGCAAGACTTTTATGGTGCGCGAAGGGCTGTTTGACGACGTTGATGCCGCCGTGACCTGGCATCCGGAGGGGTTCAGCGGCATGTTCAATCTGCGCACCCTCGCCAATATTCAGGCGGCGTTCAGCTTCAAAGGGGTTGCGGCGCACGCGGCCAATTCTCCCCATCTGGGCCGAAGCGCCCTGGATGCCGTCACGCTGATGAATACCGGGGCCAACTTTCTGCGCGAGCATATTGTTCAGGAGGCACGTCTGCACTACGCCATCACCAACAGCGGCGGTGTTTCGCCAAACGTGGTGCAGGCCGATGCGGAGGTGCTCTACCTGATCCGCGCCCCGGAACTGCCACAGGCGCAGGCGATCTATGAACGGGTGATCAATATCGCCAGGGGTGCAGCGCTGATGACCGACACCACGCTGACAGTACGTTTTGATAAAGCCTGCTCGGATTACGTGCCGAATCGCGCGCTGGAAGCGGTCATGGAGCGTTATTTGCATCAGTTTGGTTTGCCCGACTACAGCGACGAAGAACGCGCGTTTGCGGCTGAACTGCGTGCCACGCTCACTGATGACGATCTGCGCAATGCACGGCTCAATGCCGCCCGAACCGGTGGTGAAGCCGGTCACGCCTGGGCTGAACAACTGGGTGACAAGCTGTTTATGGATGAGGTCGCGCCCTATGCGGTCACACGTGATCTGCTTTATGGCTCCACCGACGTCGGCGATGTCAGCTGGGTGACGCCGACTGCACAGTGTTTTGCGCCCTGCTTTACCTTCGGCACGCCGCTGCACACCTGGCAACTGGTGGCGCAGGGACGCACCAGTATCGGGCATAAGGGGATGTTTCTGGCGGGCAAAGTGATGGCGGCCACGGTGCTAACGCTGTTAACGGATCGGCAGGCGCTGGCTGGCTGCCGGGCCGAGTTTGATCGGGTACGCGCCGCGCAGCCCTATCACTGCCCGATCCCGGCGGGGATCACACCAACAAAACTGGCCGAATGAGCCAACGGCCGTGTCTCTGACGCGGACCACTATAAAAAAATATTGCAAACACTTCCCCGATTCAGCGGTGCCGGAACTGAACTCACCGCCTGTCGCACAACGCGACCGGCGTCAGGCCTTGCTACCGCCGATAAAAGGGACACAAGACGAGAACCAATACCATGGAAGCAACATCCGAGAACCGCAGTCCTGGCCGGCTCTTCAGCTGGATCGAGCGCGTGGGGAATAAAGTCCCCAACCCGTTTTTACTGTTTGTCTATCTGATCGTGGTGCTGATGGTGGCGACCGCCATTATCAGCGCGCTGGATCTGGCGGTGAAGAACCCGAGCAACGGCGAAATCGTGCGGGTGAATAACCTGCTGAGCGTCGCAGGCATTCAGTGGATCCTGCCAAATATCATCAAAAATTTCAGCAGCTTTACCCCGCTGGGATCGATTCTGGCGCTGGTGATTGGTGCCGGACTGGCGGAAAAGGTCGGCCTGCTCCAGTCGCTGATGGTGAAGATGGCGTCACGCGTTAGCCGCCGTTATGCCAGCTACATGGTGCTGTTTATCGCCTTTTTCAGCCATATCTCCTCGGATGCCGCGCTGGTAGTGATGCCGCCGCTGGGCGCACTGATCTTTCTGGCGGTGGGCCGTCATCCGGTGGCGGGCCTGCTGGCCGCCATTGCCGGTGTGGCCTCCGGCTTTACCGCCAACCTGCTGATTGTCACCACCGATGTGCTGCTCTCGGGCATCAGCACTGAAGCGGCTAAAGCGGTCAGCGACACGGTGCATGTCAGCGTCATCGATAACTGGTTCTTTATGGCCACGTCGGTGATTGTGCTGACGATTGTGGGCGCGCTGCTGACCGATAAATTTGTCGAGCCGCGACTGCCAAAGTGGCAGGGCAACGGCGAGAAGCTGGCGGCGCTGACGCCGCTTGAAAACCGCGGTCTGCGGGCTGCCGGGATCGCCGCGCTGCTGTTTATCGCCCTGATGGCGCTGCTGGTGGTGCCGGAAAATGCACCGCTGCGCAATCCCGCCAGCGGCGCCATTATTCCCTCGCCTTTTATTCAGGGCATTGTGCCGATCATCATTCTGTTCTTCTTTGTGGTGGCGATTGCTTATGGCGTGGTCACCCGACAGATCCGCCGTCCGGATGATATCCCGCAGTTGCTGGTCGATCCGATGAAGGGCATGGCGGGTTTTATCGTGATGGTGTTTCCGCTGTCGCAGTTCGTGGCGTTCTTCAACTGGAGCAACATGGGCAAATTCATGGCGATCGGGCTGACTGATGTGCTGGAGAGCGCAGGCGTCAGCGGCGCGCCCGCTTTTCTCGGCCTGATGTTCCTGTCGGCGTTTCTCTGCATGTTTATCGCCAGCGGTTCAGCCATCTGGTCGATTCTGGCGCCGGTCTTTGTGCCGATGTTTATGCTGCTCGGTTTCCACCCCGCCTTTGCCCAGATGATTTTCCGCATCGCCGACTCCGCCGTGCTGCCGCTGGCACCGATGTCGCCGTTTCTGCCGCTGTTTCTCGCCTTTTTGCAGCGTTACCAGAAAGATGCGCAGCTCGGCACCTATTACGTGCTGATCTTCCCCTATCCGCTGGTGTTCTTTATCAGCTGGATAGCGCTGCTGCTGGTGTGGTATCTGCTGGGTCTGCCGATCGGGCCAGGTGTCTGGCCGAAACTGCCGTAAAGCACAGTGCCACGGATGGCAAAACCTGCAACGTACGTTGCTAAATAGTCAGCAACGACCCTCTCGGCAACGGCGGATGAATTGACTATTCTGCTATTTCTTCGCTTGCTAACGGTTAACTATTTTAATAAGCCTCCGACCGGCTGCGAGTCGTCTCCACACTGCCAGAGGTTCACGCTGACATGACCACCTCCTCCACCAGCCTGCCACCGATGCACGCTTCATCGGCGGCCCGTAACAGCTTAGCCGCTCGGGTTGATGCGCTGCCCTCCTCCGCCGGATTGTGGCGCTTTATTACGCTGCTGGCGCTGGGCGGCTTTTTTGAGCTTTATGACCTGTTTGAAACCGGCTACATCAGTACCGGCCTGCTGTCGGCGGGCGTATTTCACACGGGTGCGGCAGGCGTGCTGGGCTTCTCCGATCAGGCGGCCTTCGCCTCAGCCACTTTTCTCGGTCTGTTTTTTGGTGCCAGCCTGCTGGCACCCTACGCTGACCGCTTTGGTCGCCGTCTCACCTTTATGTGTGCGCTGCTGTGGTACGGGCTGTTTTCACTGCTGATGGCGTTCCAGCAGAGCGCGGAGATGATTATTCTGTTCCGCTTTCTGGTAGGGATCGGGCTGGGCGTCGAGCTGGTGACCATCGACACCTATCTGTCGGAATGGGTGCCGACCCATCTGCGCAGCCGCGCCTTTGCCTTCTCCTTTTTCGTGCAGTTTTTATCGGTGCCGGCCGTGGCGCTGATGTCGTGGTGGCTGATTCCGCAAACGCTGTTCAGCCTTGAAGGCTGGCGCTGGGTGGTCATTGCGGGCGCGGTCTGCTCGCTGGTGATCTGGCTGGTGCGCAGGAACCTGCCGGAGTCGGCGCGCTGGCTGGCGCAGCAGGGTCGTCATCAGGAGGCGCATCAGGTGCTGTCCACGATGGAGCAACGCTGCGGCATCGCGGCCGGCCCCGCTTTTTCAGCCGATGACGCCGCGGCGCAGCTGCCAAAACGGGGGCGCTTCAGCGAGATCTGGTCACCCGCTTACCGCAAGCGCACCCTGATGCTGGTGGTGATGAATTTTTTCCAGGCGATCGGCTTTTTCGGCTTTGGTAACTGGCTGCCTGCGCTGCTGTCAGGCCGCGGTGCCACGGTGACGCACAGTTTGCTTTATGCCTTCTTCATCACGCTGGCCTATCCGCTGGGATCGCTGATCTGTAGCCGCTACGCCGATAAGCTGGAAAATAAGTGGCAGATTGTCCTGTCGTCGCTGATGACGGTGGTGTTCGGCACGCTGTTCGCCTTCCAGACGCAGCCGGTATTGCTGATTCTCTGCGGCTTCCTGATCACCTGGTCCAACGCCTGGCTGACCTTCAGCTTCCACGCCTATCAGACCGAGATTTTCCCGACCCATATTCGTGCGCGGGCGGTCGGCTTCTGCTACTCCTTCAGCCGTCTCTCTACGGTATTCAGCAGTATTTTGATTGGGGTGATCCTGCAGTATGCCGGTACACCAGGTGTGATTACCTTTATCGTGCTGAGCATGATGATGGTGATGTTGTCGGTAGGGATTTATGGGCCGAAAACGCGCGGTATCGATCTGGAGAATATCTAAAAGAAAAGGCCGTCATCCTGATGATGACGGCCTTTTTTACTGCCGATTATTTGCCTTCCAGTACCCGGATATCTGCACTGCCCAGCCGATCTTTCTCATCTTTACGCAGCTCAGCGACCTGCTTCGCGCTGACCGGCTCCGACGCCTTGTTGCCCCAGCTGTTACGCACGAAGTTTACCACGTCCGCCACCTGCTGATCGTCAAGACGCCAGCCAAATGCTGGCATAGTAATGGTCGACGGCGCGCCATTTACGCCAGGCAACTGTCCGCCCACCAGCACGATATGGATCAGTGAGGTCGGATCGTCCGCCAGCACCACCGGATTACCGCGCAGCGCCGGATAGAAACGTTTATAGCCGCTGCCATCGGTTTTATGGCACGCCGCACAGCTGTCGACGTAGGTGGCTGCCCCCGTCGCACTGTCGTCACCTTTCCACAACGCTTTGGCGGTGGCGTCATCGACGCTGAAGGCTGCCTGATGGGGATCTTTCGCGCCCAGCGACTTCAGATAGCGCGCAATCGCCGTGATATCGGACTCGCTCAGGTGCTGCAGGCTGTGTTCCACCACGTCGGTCATGCCACCAAAAGCAGCGGTCTGATCGTTGCGGCCATAACGCAGGAACTGACGCAGGTCCTCTTCGCTCCAGCGACCCAGTCCATCGCGGTTGTCGCCACGCAGGTTGCTGGCGGTCCAGCCATCAATCGGTGCGCTGCTGCCCGCCAGATAGTCGCTGCCCTCATTGTTGGTCAGCGCCTTCTCCTGCATCGTGATGCTGCGCGGCGTGTGACAGGCCCCGCAGTGACCCAGTCCTTCTACCAGATAGCGACCACGTGCCAGCACCGGATCTTCCTGGGCTTCAGGCTGGAACGCTTTCACGTCGGGCGCAAAAATCCCGCGCCAGATCGCCAGCGGCCAGCGCATCGACAGCGGCCAGAGAATGTCGCTCTCCCGGTTTGGCTGCCCGACCGGCGCGACGCCATGCATGAAGTAGGCGTAAAGCGCCTTCATGTCTTCATCGCTGACCACGGCGTAAGAGGGATATGGCATCGCCGGATAGAGCGTATCGCCATTTTTCGCCACGCCCTGACGCACCGCTTTCTGGAAGTCGTCGTAGCTGTATGCGCCAATGCCAGTCGCGGGATCGGGCGTAATGTTGGTGGAGTAGATGGTGCCAATCGGTGTTGCCATCGGCAGCCCACCGGCAAAGGCCGCGCCGCCTTTGCTGGTGTGGCAGGCCACACAGTCACCGGCTCGCGCCAGATACTCACCCCGTTTAACCAGATCGTCCTGGCTGCTCTCCGCCAGGGCGGCGAACGTCAGGGAGCCAAGAATCAGAGCCAGAATGCCATTTTTCATCGCCATGTCCTTATGCCTGCACCAGTGGGCCTGGGTTTTTCAGGTAGTGTTCGCGAATCGCTTTAGCTGACCAGTAGGTCAGCGCCGCCACCATGCCGGTCGGGTTGTAGCCCAGTCCCTGCGGGAAAGCTGATGCGCCCGGTACAAACACATTCGGTACATCCCAGCTTTGCAGATAACGGTTAACCGCACTGGTTTTTGGATCGTCGCCCATGATCGCACCGCCACTGATGTGGGTAGTCTGATAAACCGTGGAGTCGAAATGGGTGCCAGGCTTTTTCGCGCCGCCGATGATCATCTTCGGATTCATCGCTTCAGCGATATTGCGCATCTTGCCGACCATGAACTGCGCCATTTTGATGTCGTTCTCCTGCCAGTCAAAGGTCATGCGCAGCAGCGGCTGTCCATAGGCATCTTTGTAGTTGGGATCGAGATCAAGGTAGTTGGCGCGATAAGACTGGTGGGCGCCGTGCGCATCCATCGACAGATGATGGGTGTAGGTATCCGCCACCGCCGCTTTCCATTTGCTGCCCCAGTTGGGCGTACCCGCCGGCACCGGCAGGCCGGAGATCGGTTTGGTGCCCGCCTGGTTAACCCAGAATGGCGAACCACCAACAAAGCCCAGCGGCCCATGGTCGAAGTTATCCGCGTTGAAATCATCAACCGCAACGCCTGCGCCACCCGCACCGATAAACGGATTAGTGGTGGTGTTCTTATCAAACAGCGCCTTCAGCGTAGAGAGGTTCTGATAGGCGAAGTTGCGGCCTACGGTCCCTTCGTTGGTAATCGGGTTGTAGGGTTTGCCGATGCCCGACAGCAGCATCAGGTGAACATTGTGGAACTGGAAGGCGGAGAGGATCACCAGGTCAGCGGGCTGAATCTGCTCGCGGCCCTGCCCATCCACATAGGTCACGCCGGTCGCACGCGTTTTGTCATCGCTGAGATTGACCCGCAGCACATAAGAGTTATTGCGCAGCTCAAACTTCGGCTCCTGACGCAGCGCAGGCAGGATATTGACGTTAGGCGACGCCTTGGAATACATGTAGCAGGCGTAGCCGCTGCAATAACCGCAGAAGTTGCACGGCCCCATCTGTGCGCCGTAGGTGTTGGTATACGGACCCGAGGTATTGGCGGACGGCAGATCGTAAGGGTGATAGCCGACCGACTCTGCCGCCTGAGCAAACAGCTGCGCCGAGTAAGTGCGCTTCTGCGCGGGCAGCGGGAAGTTATCTGAGCGATCGGGCGCAAACGGGTTGCCGCCTGTATCTTTGCCGACCACTTTGCCTTTGATACTCCAGGCGCTGCCTGAGGTGCCAAAAACCTTTTCCGCTTTGTCGAAGAACGGCTCCAGCTCATCGTAGCTGACGCCAAAATCCTGAATCGTCATGCCTTCCGGAATGAAGTTCTTGCCGTAGCGCTCTTCGTAATGGCTGCGCATCCGCAACTCAACCGGATCGACACGGAAATGGACGCCGGACCAGTGAAGACCCGCGCCACCGGTACCGGTGCCGGGCAGAAATGCCGCCAGCTGACGATAGGGCACTGCGGTCTGCGACGCATCATGACGAATGGTCACGGTGCTTTTGGAGAGATCCTGGAAAAGCTTTTTGCGGACGTTATAGGTCAGCTCATCAATGGACTGCGGATAGGAGCCATCGGGATAGGTATCGCGATGCGGTCCGCGCTCCAGCGCCAGTACGTTCAGGCCTGCTTCGGTCAGCTCTTTCGCCATAATGGCACCCGCCCAGCCGAAGCCGACAATCACCGCATCCACTTTTTTCATTTCGTTTGCCATGCTTAGCTTCTCTCCCCGCGAATCGACACTGACGGGAACGGATAACGTTCGCCGCGCTCTACCCAGTCCATAAAGTCGGCGCGTGCGCCAGGGAAGTTAATCAGCTTCCAGCCGACCATGCCCTGATTCCCGCCGTGTATAGGATCGCTGAAGAAGCCTTCGCGGGTATTCTGCAACAGGAAACTAAAGAAAACTTTTGCCGGCAGCTGGCTGAATTCAGCACTGCCACTTTCCATCGCCTGCAGTAAGGCATCCTGCTGCTCGCCACTGAGCTGGGCGAACACCTTGCCGTGCTGCTTTTTGCTGTAATTATCGGCATCGGCCAGACCGAGGCGGTAGATCTGCTGGGGCACCAGCGGCAGCTGATAGCCCAGCTCTTTCGGCAGGTCGGGGTTAAACGGCCCCTGCATATACCAGTTCGACCCCGTGGCATACGGCGTATTCATCTGACGATCGATAAACTCAGGCACGCCTGCTTCCAGCGCACCAGGCCCGCGTTCATCGCTGGGGATAAGCCGTGCCACGGCGGCGGTAATAAAAGCAAACTCTTCGGCGGTGAACCAGTTCGGCTGGTAGTCGCGCGCCTGCTGTGGCGTGGCCGGGGTTTCAGCCGCCTGTGTGGCCAGCGGCAGGGAGAGAGCACCCATCGCTGTGGAACCTACCGCCATTGCAGGCGCCAGGGTGATTGTCTTCAGCAAAAAATCCCTGCGTGAATGACCCTTTTTTTGTTCTGACATGACATTGCCTCATTCCCGCGCTGACCGGCGGTATGAAAAAAATAGGTGGTTGCGTTGTAATGGTTTTTATCAGCAGATACAGGCCAGGAGCCTGTTTGTTACCGGTAACAAACAACCTATTGTAACACTGCCATTCACAAAGATTTAGTTCCAGGAAACAAAACCGCACAATTTCATTAACATCTATCCCCCTCCTGTCATTAGCAGAAACAACAGACTACAGACAGCGACCCGTCAAAAACGTTATAACAGGCAACACACAACAGCGGAGTGCCTATGTTTAAGTCTTTTTTTCCGCGGCCAGCGCTGTTTTTCAGCTCTGCGGCTGTCTGGAGCTTAGTAGCGATTTTTGCCTGGTTCGGTTTTGCCGCGCATCTGCCCGGCATCTGGCCCACCTTTGAAACAGCAATGAAACAGCCCCTGCCGACGACGGCAGCGCGTTTTATCGCCGTGAGTCAGCTCTGGTTCTACCTCTATTACTGGATCATGGTAGCCATTTTTGCCGGGGCCTGGCGGTTGATTGATGCGCATCCATGGCAACGCTGGTCAGTCTGGGGCTCCGCGCTGATCATCTTTGTTACCTGGTTTGGCGTGCAGGTCGGAGTGGCCATTAACGCCTGGTATGGACCGTTTTATGATCTGATTCAGAAAGCGTTAACCAAAGCGGGATCGGTGCAGATTGCGGAGTTTTACCATGAGGTTTTCTCTTTTCTCGGCATCGCATTAATCGCAGTGGTGATTGGCGTACTCAACTCCTTCTTTATCAGCCACTGGGTTTTCCGCTGGCGTAGCGCCATGAATAACTACTACATGCACAACTGGCAGCGTCTGCGTCATGTCGAAGGTGCCGCACAGCGTGTGCAGGAAGACACCATGCGGTTTGCGACCACGCTGGAAAACTGGGGTGTCAGTTTCATTCAGGCGATTATGACGCTGGTGGCGTTTTTACCGGTGCTGGTCGCGCTCTCCCATCACGTGAAAGATATTCCCATCCTCGGCAATATTCCTTACGCACTGGTGATTGCCGCTGTGCTCTGGTCAGTGTTTGGTACCGGTTTGCTGGCGCTGGTAGGGATTAAGCTGCCGGGGCTGGAGTTCCGCAATCAGCGGGTTGAAGCCGCCTACCGTAAAGAACTGGTCTACGGCGAAGACAATGCCGATCGTGCCACACCGCAGACGGTTCAGGAGTTATTCAGTCGGGTGCGGGTTAACTACTTCCGTCTCTACTTTCACTATCTCTACTTCAACATCACCCGCATTCTCTATCTGCAGGTTGATAACGTGTTTGGTCTGTTCCTGCTGTTTCCATCCATTGTGGCGGGCACCATCACGCTGGGCTTACTCAACCAGATCACCAACGTGTTTGATCAGGTGCGCGGCTCGTTCCAGTATCTGATCGCCTCCTGGTCGACGCTGATCGAACTGATGTCGATCTATAAGCGTCTGCGCAGCTTTGAACAGATTCTGGATGATGTTCCGCACGATGAGATGATGCGCGAAGCGTCGGAAGAGGTGTAACTACTTAAGTATGGCGGCACAGGTCGATTTCCACCCCACTCTCCTCAGCCACGGATCATCCCGCAAAGAACCTGCAGGACTCCTGTAACAGCAGAGATGTGCTGCTCCTGGCCCGCGAAAGCGGGCTTTTTTAATGCTTAAATCAGCCGTCATGCGTGTTCTCTGGCTTGAATTTATAAGCTGTAGCTTATAATCTGTACCCTGTATGACGGAATATATACAAGGAAGTATGTCATGTGGACCGTACTCCTGAGCCCGCGCTTTGAAAGCTGGCTAAGTGAGCAGGAAGAAGCCCTGCAGGAAAAAATGTTAGCGGATCTGGGAAAGTTAAAAGTATACGGCCCTGATTTGCCTCGCCCTTATGCTGATACTCTCAAGGGCTCGCAGTACAGGAATATGAAAGAACTCCGCGTACAGTTTTCAGGAAAGCCAATTCGGGCATTTTATGCATTTGACCCTGTCCGCCAGGCTATTGTGTTATGTGCCGGAGATAAGAGTCATGACAAACGTTTTTATATCCGAATGATACGCATCGCTGACGATGAATTTTCAGCCTGGCTGGCTGAACAGGAGAAGGGAAATAATTAATGAGAACCCTGGATGATGTTATCGCCGACTTCTCCCCTGAGACTCAGGCGCGAATCAAAAAAATGTCTGATGAAATGATTCTGGAAGTCGGGCTTCAGATGATTCGCGAAGAGCTTCAGTTATCACAAAAGACGCTCGCCGAGGCCATGGGCGTGCGTCAGCCTGCCGTTGCTCAGATTGAGCAACGCGGAAATGAGATTAAGGTTGCCACGCTGAAACGCTATGTCGAAGCAATGGGCGGAAAACTCAGTCTTGATGTGGAACTTCCGACCGGAAAAAGAGTGGCCTTTCGCATCTGAACCCTCAAAACGGCGAAAGCGATTCTGTTTAAATAAAAAGCCACTCGTCAGAGTGGCTTTCTCGTTTACAAAGACCGGATGTAAAACAGCTTCAACACAGCAGTGCCCGGGACGTCACGCCTTACAGTGCAATACGCATCACGCTGTCAGGATTTTTTGGCGGCGCCTTACGCGAGCCAGGTTGTTTCACGCTGACATAAAGCACCTTGCCATCTGCCGAGAGTGCCAGACTGTTAGGCAGCGCCGGGGTTTTCACCGTGCGCTTCACCTTATAGCTGCTGGCGTCGATGATGCTGACTTCACCCGCTTTGCGATGGGTGACATAAAGCTCATCGCGCTCACCATTAAACAGCACCGCCAGTGATTCCGGCACATCAATCCGCTGAATCACCTGCTGATTACGCAGATCAACCACCAGCACCTGCGCCTGCTTTGAATCTGTCAGGAAGGCGCGCTGACCGCGCGTATCCAGCGCGATGTTCAGGAAGAAGTGCTCTTTATCTCCGTCAATCTTCTGCTTTTTCTCAATGGCATTGGTGCGCGCATTGATCGTCACCAGTTCACCATCACCGTTGGTGACGTAGACCTTTTGCGCGTCTGAATCTACCGCCAGGCCGGTGCCCATTTTACCGGTATTCGGGATGGTACTGACAAGCTTCAGCGTGCTGCCATCCACCACCCAGACCACGCTTTGCGGTCCCAGGCCGGTGATATAAACCCGGTTAGTTTTAGCATCAACCGCCACCTGACGCGGCTGCAATGGGCGCACTGTCTCACTGCGCTTACGGCTATCCAGCACCAGCGTGTTGAGCACTTTGCCGCTGCTGGCGTCAATGGCCGTAACCGAGCCGTTTACGGTGTTGCCGATGTAGAGCACGTTGGTTTGCGGGTTGATCGCCGCGCCGAACGATTTCAGCTCCGTGTTGATCGACTGCTGTACCGCCAGCGTCGCCGGGTCGAGACGGAAAACTGTGCCGCCGTCACCGCTGCTGTTCTGCGCTGTCGCCACGAACAGCGCGTTATCTTTCGGGCTGACTGCCAGTTCATAGACGCCTTTACCCACGGCCTGATTGAGATCTTCAGCCTGCACCGCCAGCCATCCTGAGGCAGAGAACAGGGCCGTAGCCAGTAACAGCGGACGCAGGGTCCGGCACGTATTGGTAATCGCTTTCATAACTTCTCCATAGTTAATCCACTGCAGACGCAGTGAAAAGAAAGCCCGACATTGCAACCAGAAACAGCTGACCAGCAGTCAGATGCAGAATTGTTTTTGAGAATAATAATTATTTCGGGGGGAAAGGGACAGGATTATTAGCGGATAAACGCCGCCAGGACGCCCAAAGGCGTCCTGTCAGCACAAGAGGGTAAAACTTAACTTATTTCATCAGCTCAGCGGTCATGTGAACGCCGTTGTTGGTATAAGCTTCAGTGATTTTATATGAAGCACCAGCTTCCTGAGCCTGCGCAGCGATTTTCGCTTCAGCACCATCCAGCGTAGAGTCGATGGCGGTCACAGATTGGGCGAAGCTGGCGAATGGCAGAACAGAAAGCGCGATAACAGCTGCAAAAGTTTTGATAGATTTCATGGTCAATTCCTCGGTTAATTTTTATCAGGTAAGGCGTGCTGCCTTGTTGATAGATATATTAGTCCGGAAGTTGATCAGTAAAAAGCGGAGGGTTTTGCTTAACTCGTTCAGTAAAATTGATGATAAAAAGCACATTTCGCACAGTTATCACTCAAAAGGTTAATAATCTACCCCCATTAAAAAAGGCAGCATATATTGCTGCCCTTGAGGATTTAACCGTGATGTCGTACCCGGGTGAAGATGGTCAGCGCGGCCAGCAGCATCAGCACTCCGCTGGCAACGAACACACCGCCTGCGCCGCGCAGGTCAAACATCCAGCCGCCCGCCGCCGCGCCGACAGTAATCGCCAGCTGGATGGTGGCAACCAGTAAACCGCCGCCTGACTCCGCATCATCCGGCACCGCGCGCGAAATCCAGGTTGACCAGCCGGTTGGCATCGAACCAAACGCCATACCCCAGATCGCCACGCCTGCACCTACCATCCAGCTGACATCGCCAAAGCTCACCAGCAGCAGCGCGGTGACACACATCAACAGCGCCATGCCACTCAGGGTCAGTGATACGCTGCGGGTGACCAGGAAACCGGCCAGCGAGGTGCCAAAGAAGTTCGCCACACCAAAGGCCAGCAGCACCAGCGACAGCTGATTGAGGTTGAGCTGCGCAACGCTTTCCAGAAATGGACGCAGATAGGTAAAGAAGGCAAAGTGACCGGTAAACATCATGATTACCGCCAGCATTCCCCAGCGCATCACACCAATACGCAGCAGCGCCAGCACCCCGCCGTTGCGGGCTTTGTTCTCTGCCGGCATGGCGGGCAGGGTAAAGAACTGCCACAGCAGCGCCACCGCACCCAGTCCGGCAGTCAGCATAAAGATGTTGCGCCAGCCCACCAGTCCGCCGAGATAGCTGCCCAGTGGCGTAGCGATAATCGTCGCCAGCGAGATACCGCTGAAGACGATAGAGAGCGCACGCGGCACCTGATCGGTGGGAACCAGGCGCATGGTGATGGCGGTTGAGAGTGTCCAGAAGCCGCCAATGGCCATACCCAGCAGCACCCGCGCCAGCAGGATCACCGTCAGGTCAGCCGCAAACGCCACCATCAGTGCCGAAGCGATCAGCAACAGCGAAAACACCAGCATGACGATGCGGCGGTCGATGCGCCGCGTGACGCTGCCGGTGACCAGACTGGTAAACAGCGCCACCAGCGCGGTGATGGTGACGGTCTGTCCCGCCTGGCCTTCGGATACGCCCAGGCTGTGAGCCATCGGCGTCAGCAGACTCACGGGTAAAAATTCGGCGGTGATGAGGCTGAACACCCCAAATGCCATAGCAAATACCGCGCCCCACGCGGGACGGGTCGGCGAGGAAACCTCATCAGCCACTTCGGTTGTCAGACTCATGCTGCTTCTCCGGAAGATAAAAAAGTGAGTGTGAGCATAGAACGCCGTGTCAGGACGATCTATGATGCTTACACCTTCATTTTTGATAATTCGTCTGGAATCACATGAGCCACTATGGAGATCTGACCAGCGAGCTGCTGATGGGGATGCGCCTCTATGGCGTGAACTATCAGCGTATCGCAGTGAGCGCGCCGTTCGGGCTGCGTTATGAGCACGCGCCGGGCCGGGCGCAGTTCCACTTTGTCGGACGCGGCTCACTGATGGTGCGCAGCGCCTCCGGCGAGGTGTTTCAGCTCAACAGCGGCGATGCGCTGCTGGTGCCGCACGGCAAACCCCACAGCCTGATCTCCAGTGAGGAGGCGAGCTGCCAGTGTATTAAGAACATGGCGAGCAAGCCGCTCTGCGACAGCGTCTGCGCCATTGCAGCACCGGAAGATGCCTGTGATGACGAGCACAGTGTGCTGTTGTTCAGCGCCTGCATGGCGTTTGAGCTCGGCGGCATGCAGCCGCTGATCAATACCATGCCCGATGTGATGCTGGTGAGTACTCTGCTGTCGCAATACCCGGAGATTCAGCCGATTCTGGCGGCGATGGAGCGGGAGTCGCTCACCCGCCAGGCGGGATTCGCCGGGATTCTGTCGCGTCTGGCAGACGTGGTTGCCGCGCTGATTGTGCGCGGCTGGGTAGAGAACGGCTGCGGCGAGCGCAGTGGGCTGGTGCAGGCGATGCGCGATCCACGTCTGAGTCAGGCGATTGCTGCGATGCATCGGGAGCCAGGAGAAAACTGGACGGTGGCGCGGCTGGCCAGCGTGGCAGGCTGTTCGCGCTCAGTGTTTGCCGGACGGTTTCTCAATGCCACCGGCATGACGCCGCTGCGCTATCTGACGGAGTTGCGGATGCGGCTGGCGGTGCAGCGGATTGTGAACAACGGTGAAGCGGTGGAAGCCGTGGCTTATCATCTCGGCTACGGCTCGATTGCGGCATTCAGTCGCGCCTTTAAACGGATTGTCGGTCAGCCACCAGGCGCACTGCGTGCCGGACGCGACGGCACGCAGGCGCTGGCCTCTTAACCGGGCCGCTGAATCTCTTCTCTTAACGAAAGACGCTGATCGCTTCGACCAGACGGTTAGCCTGATGAGTCATGCGACCTGAAGCCTCGGCGCTTTCTGTCACGCGGGCGGCGTTCTGGTGGGTGATATCATCAAGATCTTCCACCGCTGAACTGACTTCGCTGAGCGCGGTCGCCTGTTCGGCCGTGGCGGCGCTGATCTGGGCGATCAGTGCGGTGACATTCTGCACCTGCGACACGATATCCTGCATCGTGCGGCCTGCCGCGCTGGCGTGCTCATTGCCCGAGTTGACCCGGCTGGCGCTGGTTTCAACCAGCATTTTGATTTCGCTCGCGGCTTTGGCGCTGCGCTGCGCCAGGCTGCGCACTTCTCCGGCGACCACCGCAAAGCCTTTGCCCTGCTCACCGGCCCGCGCCGCTTCCACGGCGGCGTTCAGTGCCAGGATATTGGTCTGGAACGCAATCCCGTCGATAACGCTGGTAATATTGGCAATCCGCTTTGAACTGTCAGCAATTTCGCCCATCATGCCCATCATTTCGGTCATCACCTCGCCGCCTTTGCTGGCAGCGTGGCTGGTGCCGGCTGAGAGGGTATTCGCCTCATGCGCAGTTTCAGTGTTGCTCTTCACCGTGGCGGTCATTTCGTTCATGGTGGCCGCAGTCTGCTGCACGTTGGCAGCCGCCTGTTCGGTACGGCGGCTGAGTTCGTTGTTGCTGCGGGCGATGGCGTCGCTGGCGCTCAGCACGTTGATCGCCTGGCCGCTGACATCATCCACCAGCCAGCGGAACATCAATCCGAGCTGACCGATGGCGCGCAGCGTCACACCCACCTCATCAACGCGGTCCATCTGCTCCACTTTATGGCTGGCACCGGTTGCCACGCTCAGCGCCTGTTTGCACATCCGCTCAATAGGGCGTGAAATCTGCTGCTCCAGCCACAGGCTGCAGAGCAGAAGCAGCGCAGCCATTCCCGCGGTAAAGCCTGCCAGTGCCGCGGGCGTCATGCCCAGCGCCCAGACGCCTGCCACCGAGAGGGGCAGTAACGTCAGCAGCGTTGTGCGGATCCGCCAGCGAAGGGGCAGCGTCTTCAGGATTGAGGCGGGACGACGCCAGCCGCTGCGAACCAGCAGGCCTTTGTGAAAACGTCGCCCTCTGGCGCGCCCTTCACGAAAATCCTGATAGAGCACCTCAGTCTGACGCACTTCCTCTGCCGTGGGTTTGGTGCGCACCGACATGTAGCCCTGCACTTTACCGTCGCGTACTACCGGAATGGCGTTGGCCCGTACCCAGTAGTGATCGCCATTTTTACGGCGGTTCTTGACCAGTGCCGTCCAGGGTTCACCCTGTTTCAGCGTCGCCCACATGTCGGCAAACGCTTCTGATGGCATATCGGGGTGACGTACCATGTTATGCGGCTGGCCGTTGATCTCGTCGGCGGTGAATCCGCTCGCCTCGATAAACGCGTCGTTAGCGTAGGTGATGTGGCTGTTAAGATCGGTGGTCGACATCAGTGTCGCATTATCGTCGAACAGATATTCACGCTGAGAGACAGGCTGGTTGTTACGCATCAAAAGTCCTTGGAGACCCGACGTCCTGCACGCGACGGTCTGAGTGTCGGCATGAAAACTGTGGGCTGAGAGATAACGATTACCTTTTTTTATGTTTTCGGCATGCTTCTGCCTACTCTTTAGCGTTTAAGTTAAATTAGTGGCAATAATAAAGCCGCTTTGTAGCGGCTTTCACATTTTTGGTTGATTATCCATCCGTTAGCCGGACTGGAGAATTCCGGCAGCGGGTCAGCTGAGGTCGACATTACGGGTGCCAAACCACCAGGTGAGCAGGAATCCGCCGATCCAGGCCACCATCAGCCCGGCCAGATAGACCGCCATGCCAGCGAAGATCCCCTGGCTGGAGGTCATCAGTGGCAGCGTGACCAGGCCGGAGGGTCCGAATACCGTGTTCATCCCGACCGGCAAGCCCAGCCACGCCACCAGCCCGATAAAGAACCCGCCCAGCGCACCCCCGCCGCAGGCGGTAATAAAGGGCTTGAGGCGCGGCAAAGTGACGCCGTAGATCAGCGGTTCACCGACGCCAAGCAGCCCCGGTACGATAGCGCCTTTGATCTGCGCCCGCAGCAGCGCCCCTTTTTCTGCTTTGCACCACAACGCCAGTGATGCGCCGACCTGGCCTGCTCCCGCCATCGCCAGAATCGGGAAGAGCGAGTTAAAACCCTGGGTTTCCATCAGCGCAAAGTAGACCGGAATAAAGCCCTGATGGATGCCGAACATCACCGCGATCAGGAACAGCCCGGCCAGCAGCGCACAGCCAAAGGGATTGTTATTGAGATGGATAAACAGCCACGACATCCCTTTAAACAGTTCGCCGCCCAGCGGCATGATCAACAGATAGGTGATGGCGCCGGTGATCAACAGCGTAAACAGCGAGGTGAGGATCATATCGAGATTGTCGGGAATGATTTTGCGCAGCTGTTTTTCAATCCACGCCCCGATAATCGCCGCCATCAGCACGCCAATAATGTTGCCGCGCGGGTCGATCGCCAGGCCAAAGAAGTTTTCCATGCCGCTGTAGTAGCCGGTGGTAGCCGTGGGCACATAGCCGAGCACAAACAGCGAGGCGATGATTGCGCCATTGACGCCGCTGCCGCCAAACGCTTTCTGCGCGTTGTAGCCAATCAGGATGCTGAGAAAGGTGAACAGCCCTTTACCGAAGACTTTCATGTACGCCACGGTATGCAGCAGCCAGGGCGCGTGGTCACCGGGTGCATTGAGGTGGAGACTCTGTTCAATCAGCGTGGCAAATCCCAGCAGCAGCCCCGCGCCGATAAAGCCCGGAATCAGCGGAGTGAAGATGGTGGCGAAGCGCGACAGGAACTGATGCACGCCGCTGGTCTGTTTCGCCTTTAGCTGCTGCTTCTGCTGCTGTGCCAGCAGGCTTAGTTCCGCTGTTTCGCCCTGCGGTGCCAGCGCGGTATCACCCTGAGCCAGCAGGTTCTGCATCCCTTCGGCGGCGGTTTGCGCCTTGCCAGGTCCCAGCACAATCTGCAACTGTGCCTCGCTGTCGATAACGCCTAAGACACCCGGCAGGCTTTCTAACCGTGCCAGATCACTCTCTCCCGGCTGATTGAGCGTCAGGCGGAGCCGCGTCATGCAGTGACCACAGGCCGCGATATTTTGCGCGCCACCGACCGCCTGCAGGATGTCGCGCAACAGAGCCTCGGTGATTCTGGCCATTAGCGTGCTCCCGCTGCCTGTAAAGCCTGACGGATAAAGCCCTGATGCTGACTGAGCAGCGCTTTCGCCTCATCGGCAGCCAGGTCAGCCAGTACCATCAGGATGGCGGTTTTGCAGTGTCCGCCACAGGCGGTGAGCGCCACGCTGGCCGTCGCCTCATCACAGTCAGTGGCCTGCATGACGATGTTAACCTGACGCTGCACCAGTTTCTGATTGGTGGCTTCCACATCGACCATCAGGTTGCCGTACACTTTTCCGCTGCGAATCATCGACCCGGTGGTGAGCATATTGAGCACCAGTTTTTGCGCCGTGCCCGCTTTCATACGGGAAGACCCGGTGACCACTTCGGGGCCGACCACCGGCGTGAGCGCAATCGCGGCAACCTGCGACATGGCGCTGCCTGGATTACAGGTGAGCGATACAGTAGTCGCGCCAAGTTCGTTCGCGTAAGCCAGTGCGCCCAGTACGTAGGGTGTCCGACCGCTGGCGGCGATGCCAACCAGCACATCGTGGCGGCTGAAGTGGATATCTTTCAGATCCTGCGCGCCCTGCTCCCGGTTGTCTTCCGCGTTTTCTACCGCCTGGAGTATGGCGGTATGACCTCCTGCAATCAGGCCGACCACCTGCTCGCGGGGTGTGCCAAAGGTAGGTGGGCATTCGCTGGCATCCAGTATGCCCAGCCGACCGGAGGTGCCTGCGCCGCAATAGATCAGTCGTCCACCGGCCTGGAAGGCGGCGCAGATGGCGTCAACGGCGGCGGCAATCTGCGGCACGATGGCCTCAACCGCCAGCGCTACCTTTTTATCTTCATCATTGATGACGCGAAGCATCGCTTCGGTGGAAAGTTCGTCAATATTCTGGCTGGCCGGGTTGCGGCCTTCGGTGATCATCTGGCTGAGGTCGAGTTTCATGGCGGGCTCCGCAAAGGAATAAATTATTCAAATTACTAACTATCATAACGAATGATTAATTCATTGGGTGAGATCTTTTTTCGATGGATGTGGGGTGAGTCATGTTGCGGGGGATCAGGTTGGGTGAGTGATATTGGGCATTGGGAGCTTAATCGCTCCGCATTCCGGCTTGGGTGCGGTGCATGTGAGAGGAATCGCTGGGAGACTGGCGCAGGTCAGAATAGGTTCACCTGATCGGCGAGGAAGCGCAATCGAGTATTGATACATGCTTAATTGATGCGTATTACGGGCTGGGTGCGGTGCATGTGAGTGCAATCGCTGGGAGACCGGTGCCGGTCAGAAAAGGTTCACCTGATCGTAAAGACGCATTCGTCATCCATGACGCTCGGCCCACGCGATTACGCACCTCATCCATGAGGTGCGCCCGTTGCCGGGCCAACGCTCTGCGTTGCTCAAAAACGCTCCCGGCGTTTTTGTCCCTGCCGTGGGACGCTTTACTCTTCAGGTATCAGAAAACAGTGAGCAATTGCCTGCCTCATAATGGGTTCTGAGGGCACCATTCGACATCGCGAGGGAGCCGCGTCAGCCAATTAAAACCCACCAATCGCAGGTTAAAAGCGCATCCATTTAATCAATATAAAGTTGTGACGTTCTGCAGCCATATAAAGCAGCCAGCTTCTCAAGCGTTTGTTTTTGAGGTTTCTTTCTCGACTCTAACTTCGACACGCCAGCCTGCGTGATGCCAAGTTTATTCGCCACCTCTTCCTGTGACAGGTGACGATGCAAACGCCAGGCAACATGCAAAGGAACAGATTGCCGTCGGCTGATTTTCATTACATCGTGAGGAATCGTTTCATCATCGTCTGGACCCACTTCATAAGGGACAGACTCAAACACATCATCTAAATGACGTTCAGCCATGAGCTTATTAAACAGCTCTATAGGGATGACAGCACCAGTGCGGTTCCCGCGCTCGTCCGTCAGAAACTGTATAGCATTCATGGGTAATCACTCCTTAGTGGTACGGCAGGCAACACTGTCTGATCGTCTGCCTGTGCTGCGGAACTGTCTGATCGTCTGCCTGTGCTGCGGAACGCTAAATCCGGCTGCACAGAACTTATTGATGACGCACATTGCTCCTGCCACACTGCTAGCGCTTTTTGTACGTGGTCGATGTTCTTCTTACGACTTCAAGTATATCTATCACTACTGGCTGACCTTTCTCTATCTTCCAGAGTACGCGGTAGTGACCTACTACCAGCTTCATTCGCTTCTGTTTATCATCAGTCAGCTTTTCGACTTTCAGATGGGGAATATCCGGCCATTTAGCCAGCGCCTCTACAGCATCTTCAATAGCGTTACCCTCTTTCTGAGGCAGCCCATAAAGCTGTTTCAATGCCTTTTTCGTCCAGTTAATTTCTGGCATCCGTCAACACTCCATGTTGTCAAAGAAGACAGTCAACTTACCGCAACGAAATATAACTATAATCAATCATAACAACAATACTATCGTCTCATAATTATGGTTTTTAGTTATAAAAATATAACCTTTTAATTTTCAGTCAACCTGTATATCTGCCATGAAAAATCTCATAAAAAAAAAGGCCCAACTTTCGTTGAGCCCATTCTTACGTTAATGCCGTGTTCAGCTTGCGGTCTGTGTCCGCAGCTCCAGCTCATACTCTTTCGCCTTTTCGACGTCGAACTGGTTTTCCCAGCGGGCAATCACCAGCACCGCCAGCGCATTACCAACCACGTTCAGCGCGGTACGCGCCATATCCATGATGCGGTCAACACCGGCGATAAACGCCAGACCTTCCAGAGGAATGCCGACGCTGCCCAGCGTGGCCAGCAGCACCACGAAGGAGACACCTGGCACGCCAGCGATACCTTTCGAGGTCACCATCAGCGTTATTACCAGCACAATCTCGTCGGTCAGCGACAGGTCAATGCCATACAGCTGCGCAATAAAGATCGCTGCGATACTCTGATAAAGCGTTGAACCATCCAGATTAAACGAGTAACCGGTCGGCACTACGAAGCTGGTGATCGCTTTCGGCGCGCCGTAGGCTTCCATCTTCTCCATGATACGCGGCAGCACCGTTTCCGAGCTGGAAGTAGAGTAAGAGAGAATCAGCTCATCCTTCAGGATACGCATCAACGTGGTAATCCGCAGCTTACAGAAGCGCGCCACCCCGCCCAGCACCACAAACGCGAAGAACAGAATCGCCGCATAAACCAGCAGCACCAGCTTAGCCAGTGGCCAGAGCGAGGCAAAGCCGAAGTTAGCAATCGTCACCGCAATCAGCGCAAACACACCCACCGGGGCATAGCGCATGATCATGTGCGTCACTTTAAACATCGCTTCAGAAATGCCACGGAACAGGTTCACCAGCGGATCGCGCTGTTCTGACGGCAGTGACGACAGGCCTAAGCCAAACAGCACCGAGAAAAAGATAATCGGCAGCATGTCGCCCTTCGCCATTGAGGCGAAAATATTCTGCGGGATCAGCGACAGAATGGTGGTCACCAGGCTGTGCGGACCGCCCTGTACCTCTGCCGTTGTCGCTTCATATTTAGAGATGTCCACCGTTGCCAGCGTTGACATATCAATGCCGGTGCCGGGTTGAAATACGTTGGCCAGCGTAATACCGACCACAATGGCAATGGTGGTGATCACTTCAAAGTAGAGAATCGTTTTGACGCCGATACGTCCCAGCTTCTTTGCATCACCCACGCCAGCGATGCCGACAATCAGGGATGAAATCACAATCGGTACCACAATCATCTTGATAAGATGAATAAAGATATCGCCTGCCGGGCTGAGAATGTTGGTGACTAACCATTCACGATTGTCTGGCTGATTATGCAACACAGCACCCACAACGATGCCAAGCACCAGGGCTGTCAGAATCTGCCAGGCCAGGCTGATTTTAAAACCTTTCATAACGTGTAATTTCCTCAGTCAAAACCCGTTTCTCTCTACTGCGAAGGTGCAGAAGACAATACACACAGGGAGTGAGCAAAAAGCCCGGTAAATTAGAGGGTGTCTTGAAACAGCGCCTCGTATGAAAATCTGATGATTCCCATACCCATTTTCAGACGCGGTCTGAGTTGATACCTGCAGAACAGGGGCGAGATAAGTACCATTTTCACTGTGGTAAATGCAACCCCTGGCGGATCCGATTAAAAGTTCACCATCTAAGCAGCATAAAGTGCTGCTGGAGCTGAAAAACCCTAACCTGCTGTTATGAAAAGTATTACTTCGATGAATTTACGCATAGCTATGCAGAAACGATTAAAAACTGATCCGGCGCGTTTGCTCGCTTTTTATTCAGGATAAAAGCGTAAAACAGATGCCTGACTTCTCCAGCGCCGCCAGAGCGTTAACCTGATAGATCAGAATGGCTTAACGCTTCTCGGGGGATGTGTATCACGTGATCTGTGGCGCAAAAAAGAAACAAAGCTCTGGCGCAGGCTTTAATTAACCATTGATTTACATATCATTAACATCTTCAAGGAGATCCGCCATGAGCCAAATACACAAACATCCCGTTCCAGAGAATATTGCAGCAAACACCCTGATTACTGCAGAACAGTATCAGGCGATGTATCAGCAATCTGTCGACGATCCAGACAGTTTCTGGGGCGAACAGGGCAAAATCCTTGACTGGATCAAGCCTTACAGCAAAGTGAAAAATTGCTCGTTTTCACCAGGTAACATTAACATTCGCTGGTACGAAGATGGCACGCTCAACCTGGCGGCAAACTGCCTTGACCGTCATTTAGCCACGCGCGGCGATCACCCGGCGATTATCTGGGAGGGCGACGACGCCAGCGAAAGCAAAACCCTGACTTTCCGCCAGCTGCATGCAGAAGTCTGTCGCTTCGCCAACGTGCTGGAACTGCTGGAAGTGAAAAAAGGCGACGTGGTGGCGATCTATATGCCGATGGTGCCGGAAGCCGCAGTAGCGATGCTGGCCTGTGCGCGTATCGGTGCCGTTCACTCGGTGATCTTTGGCGGTTTCTCACCGGAGGCGGTCGCGGGCCGCATCGTCGATTCCAGCGCCTCGCTGGTAATCACGGCCGATGAAGGGATCCGCGCCGGTCGCAGCATTCCGCTGAAGAAAAATGTTGATGACGCGTTAAAAAATCCTAATGTCACCAGCGTGAAAAACGTGGTGGTGTTCCAGCGCACTGGTAAAGATGTGGGCTGGGTTGAAGGCCGCGATCAGTGGTGGCACGACCTGATGCTGAACGCGAGCACCAACCACGCTGCCGCAGAAGTCGGCGCGGAAGATCCGCTGTTTATCCTTTATACCTCCGGTTCAACCGGCAAACCCAAAGGCGTGTTGCACTCCACCGGCGGGTATCTGGTCTATGCCGCGACCACCTTTAAGTTCGTCTTTGATTACCATCAGGATGATATCTACTGGTGCACCGCTGATGTTGGCTGGGTGACGGGCCACAGCTATCTGGTTTATGGCCCGCTGGCCTGTGGCGCCACCACACTGATGTTTGAAGGGGTGCCGAACTGGCCAACGCCGAGCCGTATGGCGGAAGTGGTCGATAAACATAAAGTCACGCTGCTCTACACCGCGCCCACTGCCATCCGTGCGCTGATGGCGGAAGGTGATAAGGCGATTGCCGGCACCGACCGCAGCAGCCTGCGCATTATGGGATCGGTCGGTGAGCCAATTAACCCGGAAGCCTGGGAGTGGTACTACAAGAAAATCGGCAACAGCCGCTGCCCGATTGTTGATACCTGGTGGCAGACCGAAACCGGCGGCTTCATGATCACGCCGCTGCCGGGTGCGACCGAGCTGAAAGCGGGTTCCGCCACCCGACCGTTCTTTGGCGTGCAGCCCGCGCTGGTGGATAACGAAGGCCAGCCACAGGAAGGCGCCTGTGAAGGCAATCTGGTGATCACCGAGTCGTGGCCGGGTCAGGCACGTACCCTCTATGGCGATCACGACCGTTTCGAGCAGACTTACTTCTCTACCTTTAAAAATGTCTACTTCAGTGGTGATGGTGCCCGTCGTGATGAAGATGGCTACTACTGGATCACCGGACGCGTCGATGACGTACTCAATGTTTCCGGTCACCGACTCGGCACCGCCGAAATTGAATCGGCGCTGGTCTCGCACCCTAAAATTGCCGAAGCGGCGGTAGTGGGGATTCCGCACAGCATCAAAGGCCAGGCGATTTATGCCTATATCACGCTGAATCATGGCGAAGAGCCGTCGCCGGAGTTGTACACCGAAGTGCGCCAGTGGGTCCGTAAAGAGATTGGCCCGATAGCCACACCGGATGTACTGCACTGGACCGACTCACTGCCGAAAACCCGCTCCGGCAAAATCATGCGGCGTATTCTGCGCAAAATTGCCACCGGGGATACCAGTAATCTTGGTGATACTTCTACGCTCGCCGATCCTGGCGTAGTAGAAAAACTGCTTGAGGAGAAACAGTCGATCAAGATGCCTTAAGCGCACGCTGTCCGGCGGGAAGATCGCTTCCCGCCACACCCGCCCTACGCAGTCTGTTTCGGTAGTCACAAATATTATAACCAGCTGAATCCGCGCCCTGTCGCGAGGTTCTCGCCTGCAAGCCCTCTGGAGAAAATGTGATGAATGACGCCCTTTCGAATCAGGATGCCATCAATCAACAGATTGAGCGTAATCCCCTTTTTCATGAGTTAGTCCGTAAGCGTCAGGCGTTCGCGACGCTGCTGTCGCTGATCATGCTGGTGCTCTATGTCGGCTTTATCCTGCTGATCGCGTTTGCCCCCGGCTGGCTCGGTACGCCGCTGCATGCCGGCACCAACGTCACGCGCGGTATCCCGATTGGGGTCGGGCTGATTGTGATGTCGTTTGTGCTGACTGGCGTCTATGTCTGGCGTGCCAACGGTGAGTTTGACCGTTTAACGAAAGCGATCCTCAGCGAGGTGAAATCATGACTCGTCTCACCTTATGGCTGCTGGCCTTAATGCTGCCGTTTTCAGCGCTGGCTGCCGATGCGATAACCGGTGCCGTGCAGCGCCAGGCGACCAACTACCAGGCGATTATCATGTTTACGATTTTCGTCGGGGCCACGCTGGGAATTACTTACTGGGCCTCAAAGCGCACCCGATCACGTAATGACTACTACACCGCGGGCGGCAATATCACTGGCTTCCAGAATGGCCTGGCGATGGCGGGTGACTTCATGTCGGCCGCCTCGTTCCTGGGCATTTCGGCGCTGGTTTACACCTCCGGTTATGACGGGCTGATCTACTCGCTCGGCTTCCTGGTTGGCTGGCCGATGATTCTGTTTTTAATCGCCGAGCGACTGCGCAACCTGGGTCGCTACACGTTTGCCGATGTCGCCTCATATCGTCTGAAGCAGATGCCGATCCGCACGCTGTCAGCCTGCGGCTCGCTGGTGGTCGTGGCGCTCTACCTGATCGCGCAGATGGTCGGGGCCGGTAAACTGATCCAGCTGCTGTTTGGCCTTAACTACCATGTTGCGGTAGTCCTGGTCGGCATTCTGATGGTGATGTATGTGCTGTTTGGCGGCATGCTGGCCACCACCTGGGTGCAGATCATCAAAGCCGTGCTGCTGCTGTTTGGTGCCACCTTCATGGCGGTCATGGTAATGAAGGCGACCGGTTTCAGTTTTAATACGCTGTTCACCGAAGCGATGGCGGTCCATCCAAAAGGCATCGCGATTATGCAGCCTGGCGGACTGGTCAAAGATCCTATCTCCGCGCTGTCGCTGGGGCTGGGGCTGATGTTTGGTACGGCCGGATTGCCGCATATCCTGATGCGCTTCTTTACCGTAGCGGATGCTAAAGAGGCACGTAAAAGCGTCTTCTGGGCCACCGGCTTTATGGGTTACTTCTACTTCCTGACCTTTATTATCGGCTTCGGTGCCATCCTGCTGGTGGGCGCTAATCCGGCCTTTAAAGATGCCAGCGGCGCGCTGATTGGCGGCACCAATATGGCGGCAGTGCATCTGGCGAACGCCGTGGGCGGCAGCACCTTCCTGGGCTTTATCTCTGCGGTTGCCTTCGCCACGATTCTGGCCGTTGTCGCAGGCTTAACCCTGGCAGGTGCGTCGGCGGTGTCTCACGACCTCTACGCCAGCGTGTATCGTAAAGGCCAGGCGAGCGAGAAAGATGAGCTGCGGGTTTCAAAAATTACCGTGCTGGCGCTGGGCGTGGTGGCGATTGCGCTGGGTATTCTGTTTGAGAAACAGAACATCGCCTTTATGGTCGGGCTGGCCTTCTCGATTGCGGCCAGCTGTAACTTCCCGATCATCCTGCTGTCGATGTACTGGTCAAAACTCACGACGCGCGGCGCGATGGTGGGCGGCTGGCTCGGTCTGCTGACCGCCGTTATCCTGATGATCCTCGGCCCGACGGTGTGGGTACAGGTGCTGGGCAACGCGAAGGCGATTTTCCCCTATGAGTATCCGGCGCTGTTCTCCATGGCGGTGGCCTTCGTGGGCATCTGGCTCTTCTCCATTACCGACCATTCGCAGCAGGGCGCAGAAGAACGTTCACGCTTCCGTGCACAGTTTATCCGCTCGCAGACCGGCACCGGCATCGAACAGGGCAAAGCGCACTGATCGTGGCTTTTCGTTCATAACGAGCAGGCAATAAAAAAGGGCGGCTACCGAAGTAGTCGCCCTCTTCTTTTGCGCAGCAGAATCAGAAGCGCAGCGATGCACCCACGTACGGGCCATCGACCAGCACGTTATCTTTGCGTCCATCTTTGTTGTTCAGTTCGATATACTGATAACCCACACGCAGGTTAAGCAGTGAAACCGGCGTGAAGCTCAGGCCGCCACCGGCTTCCTGATAGCTGTCGAGCTGATCGGTGAAAGACTCTGGCGCGTAATAATATTCGCCATACAGGCCCCACATGCTGTTGAAGCTGTAGTGTGCTGCACCACCCAGCGCCACCGCAAATCCATCTTTCCCATCTTCAGGATGGGTGAAGATCGCTTTTGCGGTCGGCGCCAGACGCAGCGGTCCGAAATCAACGTTGTAACCCAGACCGGCACCGTAGGTGCTGCCGTCATGGTCGCTACGCAGCCAGTTACCTTTCAGAAACAGACCGGGTGTTGTGGTGCCCAGACCCACATTCAGGTTGGTGTTGTGTTCGCTGACATCAACACTGCCTTCAATCGCCTGAGCGGCACCGCTCATTAAAACCAGCCCGAGGGCGCTCCCGGCAACAAGTTGCTTAAACATGATTCCACTCCGTGAAAGGACAATTAATTCGGCCGCAAGGTTAACAGCCTGAAATGGGGAGACAACAAAATCTGGAAAACTTTACGTAAAAATACGTGTCTCAGCGCAGACCAGTCCCTGTGCGACGGAGTGTAGCCTATATTGTCCACATCAGGTGCCCAATCAGCGGGGCCAGCACCACGGTCACCACGCCAGAGAGCATCATCACCAGGCTGGCGACCACGCCCTCCTGCTCGCCAATCTGATAGGCGCGTGCCGTGCCGGCACCGTGTGACGCCGCACCGAATCCCGCGCCTTTCGCCACACCCTGCTTAATGGCGAGCCGCAGAAACAGCACGTCGCCGATTGCCATGCCAAACACGCCTGTAATCACCACGAACAGCGCTACCAGATCGGGCTGCCCGCCAATCGGACCCGCCGCAGCCAGCGCAAACGGCGTGGTGATAGAGCGCACGGCCAGGCTGCGCTGAATCGACTCCGGCAGGGTTAACAGCCGCGCCAGCCAGACGGAACTGCAGACGGCGACCAGCGTCGCGGTCACTACGCCCGCGCTCAGCGACAGCCAGTGGCGCTTAATAATTTCCACGTTCTCATAGACCGGCACCGCAAACGCCAGCGTCGCTGGCCCCAGCAGCCAGAGCAGCCAGTGGTTTTCGGCGATGTAATCCTGCCAGCTGATATGCGTCAGCAGCAGCAATGCCACCAGCACCAGCGGCGTCATCACCAGTGGCATCAGCAGCAGCGTCCGCCAGCGGCGGTAAAGCCGTTTATTCAGCGCATAAACCAGCAGCGTAACGGCTACACACAGCAGGCTGAGCAGAAAATCACGCATGCGGATCCTGCTTACGCGCGGCGCGCGCGACTTCATACTGATAAAGCCGGTCCACCACCCAGGCAGTCGAGGCCAGCACCAGCAGCGTACTGACGCCGATCACCACACAGATGCGCCAGCCATCAACCCGCAGCAGATCGCCATAGTTCACCACCGCCACCACCGCCGGAATAAAGAACAGCAGCATCTCGGCCAGCAGCCAGCGTGATCCGGCTTTCACCCAGTTCAGCGGCACAATCCGCGTCACGATTAACGCCAGCAGCAGCAGCATCCCGACGATATTGGCGGGCAGCGGCAGATGCAGCCAGCTCACCAGCCGGTCGCAGGCGATAAACAGGCCGATATAGAAACCCAGCTGGAGCGGCAGGCTGAGCCATTGCACTGCGCGGTTGCTGCGTAAAGTGAGCGCTAACGCCATCACCTTGTCTCCCCGATTAAATTGATGTCACCAGTATAAATCGTCAACAGAAGGTGAAAAAAATGAATTAAAATTATCGAAATCATGCCTGAAAGGAATAGTTATGGATGTCCGCGCCCTGCGTTACTTTACTGAAGTCGTACGCCAGCAAAGCTTTACCCGTGCGGCGCAGAAGCTGTTTGTGACACAACCGACCATCAGCAAAATGCTGCGCCAGCTGGAGGAGGAGCTGGGCTGCACGCTGATCCTGCGCGATGGTCGTCGTCTGCACCTCACCGACAGCGGCCAGGCGGTCTATCAGCGCGGCCTGGCGATCCTGCAGGAGTTTCATCAGCTGGAAGCGGAGATTGGTGACATTAACCAGCTCAAAACCGGTGAGCTGCGACTGGGTATTCCGCCGATGGTCGGTATGCAGATTGCCGGCTCGATTTCCGCGTTTCGCCGCCGCTACCCCGGTGTGAAGCTGAAAATCTCTGAGTTCGGCGGTCTGACCGTCCAACAGGCGGTGCTGGCGGGCAGTCTGGATATCGCCCTGACCGCGCTACCGGTCGATGCCGAGCTGCCGCTGAACACCCTGCCTCTGATGCATCATCCGCTCTGCGTACTGCTGCCGCGTCGCCCGGAGTGGCTCAGCCGCCAGCAGATTGGACTGGCAGAACTGGCAGAGCATCCACTGCTGATTTTTAATGAGGAGTTCTCGCTGAATCGTCAGCTGATGCAGGCGTTTCAGCGGCTCAACCTGACGCCAACGGTGGCGGTTCGCAGCGGACAGTGGGATTTTCTGGCGGCGATGGTGCAGGCGGAGATGGGGCTGGCGATTCTGCCGGAGCCGATCTGTCAGCGGCTGGATAAGCAGTCGCTGCTGTGGCTGCCGCTGGAATCGGAGCTGAAGTGGAGTCTGGGATTGATCTGGCGGGAAGGGAGTTATCTGTCGCGCAGTGCGCAGGCGTGGATAGCCTGTTGTCGCGAGCATTGGCCGGATGAGCCGCCGCGCCTGTCGGTGTGAAAGGCTGGCACGCCGCATTAACGCGCAGGCGTGCCAGTCAGGACTTACTCCTCTTTTTCGATCAGCAGCGCTTCCAGCAGATCCAGGTCGTGCAGTAACTTTTGCATCGTCTCATTGGAGATTTGCTGGGTGGCGCGCAGATGATAGACCTCAGCACGTTCGGCACGCAGTCCGGTCAGGCGGAAGCGACGCTCCAGGTTCTCGGCGAACAGCGCGTGTTCAAGGTCATTCTTCCCTTCAGCGCGACGACGTAAGTTGCCAATCACCCGCAGACTCACCTCTTTAAGCAGCTCCGGATCGATGTTCTCTTCCGACTCATTCTCCAGCCGCTCTTCCATCTTGTGCAGGCTCTCAATGGCTGCGCCTGCCATTACCGCACGCGCATTCTGCAGCTCGCGACGATGTGCGCCTTTATCAATGGTATCAATGCCGCGCAGCAGAATCGGCAGAATCACTACCCCTACCAATAGCGAGAAGAGAATCACGCCGGTGGCGATAAAGACCAGTTCATAACGCGCCGGGAAAGGCTCGCCGTTGGTCAGGAACAGCGGAATCGACAGGACACCGGCCAGGGTAATCGCGCCGCGCACACCCGCAAAGGAGGCGATCAGCAGTTCACGCAACGAGTAGTTGGAGAACTCCAGCGGCTTCTTCTTCAGCAGGCGTTTGCTGAAGCGCTGCATAATCCACAGCCAGCCAAAACGCACGATCATCAGCGCGGCATAGACCAGCCCGATATCGGCAAACAGCATCCAGAGCTCGACGTTCGGATCGGCCTGCGCCTGATCAACAGAGGTCTGCAGAATATCCGGCAACTGCAGGCCCAGCATCAGGAAGACCATGCCGTTAAAGACGAACTCCAGCATCTGCCAGACGCTGTTGGCACGCAGGCGCATCGCCAGCGGTGCCTGACGAATAATACCGGAACGGGTGATGGTCATACCGGCAGCCACGGCCGCCAGGATGCCTGAGACACCCAGATGTTCAGCAATCAGGTAAGAGGCGAACGGCAGCAGCAGCAGCAGTACGGTCTGGGTAGCCGGATCGTCACCGCTCCAGCGGCTGAGCAGGCGCAGTGACTTACCGTAGAGCCAGCAGATCGCGACACCCGCAATCAGACCACCCACCGCCACTTTCAGGAACTCAACGCTGGCACCGCCCCAGGTAAACACCATGGTACCCATGGCGACTGCCACGGCAAATTTCAGCGATACCAGGCCCGAAGCGTCATTCATCAGGGCTTCGCCCTGCACGATCGACATAATCTTCTTGGGAATACGGCCTTCACCGACAATGCCTGAGAGCGCCACGGCATCGGTCGGTGACAGCACCGCCGCCAGCGCAAAGGCAGGGATCAGCGGGATACCTGGTACCAGCCAGTAGATCAGATAGCCGATGCCGATCACGGTAATCAGGACCAGCGCCAGTGCTAAGCCAATTATCTCGCGACCATGATGCAGGAACTCACTGATCGGCGTCTTCCAGCCATCCGCGAACAGCAGCGGCGGAATAAAGAGCACCAGAAACAGCTCCGGGTCAAAGTCGACATGCAGACCAAAAGTTGGCCAGGCCAGCATCGCACCAACAGCGATCTGGACCAGCGGCAACGGGATCTGAAAAGGGAGAATGCGGGCCGCGACGCCAGAGAGCGACACGACCAGCGTCATGATGAGAATTGTAAAAAAGATTTCCATGCTTTCCTTAGGCGTCGTTTCTTTCAATCATTGGTTAAGCACTAAAGTGTAAAACAAACTGCGGTGAAGATTGTCAGCTACGCGTGCGCCGGGCGGGAAAATAGTGGAAAATTCCGGACGTGCAGCCGCACGCCCGGTTGTACAGTCAGATCGCCCAGCCACCGGCGTAAAACGCCACCAGCGCGATAGCAATAATGACGGTGCCGACGTTGAGCTTACGCCATTCCCCCGCGAAGAGACGCCCCACTACCAGGCTGGCGAAGCCGATCATAATACCGGTTACGATGTTACAGGTGAGCACGATAATCACCGCCGTTAACAGGCCCGACATCGCATCGACAAAATCATTGAAGTCCACTTTCGCCACGTTGCTCAGCATCAGCAGACCCACATACATCAGCGCGGGGGCGGTGGCGTAAGCCGGCACCAGATACGCCAGCGGTGACATAAACAGAATGGCAAGGAACAGCAGGCCGACCACAATCGCGGTAAGACCGGTTTTGCCGCCCGCCACCGTTCCTGCCGCCGATTCGATATAAACCGCAGCCGGTGACGCGCCCACCAGACCCGCGAACAGGCTGCTGACGGAGTCGCTAGTCAGCGCACGGCCACCATTGATAATCTGGCCCTGTTTATCCAGCAGATTTGCCTGACCCGCGACCGCGCGAATGGTGCCGGTCGCGTCAAAGACCGCCGTCATCACCAGTGCCAGCACGCTTGGCAGCACGACCGGCTGCATCGCGCCCATAATGTCGAGACTGAACAGCAGCGACTCACCGCTGGCATCACGCAGGCTCGGCAGCGCAAACAATCCTTTGTAGCTCACCGCCGGATCGAAAATCAGCCCCAGCAGCGAAATGGCGATAATTGTCATGAGAATACCGCCGGGCATCCGGCGCTTCTCCAGTCCAATAATCGCTGCCAGTCCCAGCAGCGTCATCATTACCGGAAAGGTGGTGAAATGCCCCAGCGCCACCGGCAGGCCCGGAGCCGGATTTTTCACTACCAGGCCTACACCGTCAGCCGCAATCAGCAGCAAAAACAGGCCAATTCCGACGCCAGTGCCGTGCGCCACGCCCATCGGCAGATTACGCAGGATCCAGGCACGAATGCCGGTCACTGAGATCAGGGTAAACAGCAGGCCCATCAGGAACACCGCGCCCAGCGCTACCGGCACGCTGATGTGCTGGCCCAGCACGAGGCTGAAAGCGGTAAAGGCGGTTAAGGAGATTGCACAGCCAATCGCCATCGGCAGATTGGCCCACAGTCCCATAATGATGGAACCAAAGCTGGCAACCAGGCAGGTGGCGACAAACACGGCAGTAGGGGGAAAACCGGCCTTGCCCAGCATTCCTGGCACCACGATAACGGAGTAGACCATCGCCAGGAAGGTGGTAAGTCCGGCCAGAATTTCCTGGCGCACGCTGCTGCCGCGCGCCGAGATCGAGAACCAGGCGTCCAGTTTTCCACTGGCCGGGCGTGATTCAGTTGACATAGTTGAGCCTCAAAAATTTTTGTTGTGTGGATCGCTCTGCGACCATCGCTGTCCCTGGAATAAGCGGGTAGACGGCGTCACTGTCGGGTTTTACCCGGCAGGCAAACGTTTACCTTGCCGCAGATAGTTGGCCGCCAGAAGCGGCCAGATAAAAAGGCATGCGATTATCCGGCGTTTAGCGGCACATTTTCAACTGTCAGAGGGAGATTCTTCAGCATAAAGATCAGGCTTAAGTCGCCAGCAGCCACGTGGCCCAGGCCGACGTCAAACGCTGACGCCCTGAAGTTAACGCGATTTTCAGGGGGATGCGCACTGGCGCAGCCGTGATGAGACACGACCCGCCAGTGGAAGAGGGGAATTAACCTGGCAGCGAAAGCTCGCCGCCCTGATCGATCGCGCGCTGCCAGGCGGCACGCTGTTGCACAGTCTGCAGCCATTTCTGGCTGGCGGGCATCTGCTCCAGTCCGGCACGTCGCGCAAGCGCCAGCAGCGGAAAGCTCATCTGGATATCAGCGATACTGAAGCGCTGACCGGCGAACCAGGGATTTGCAGCCAGATGCTGTTCGATCATCTGCATGTGTGGCTTAAGCTGTTTATCCAGAAACGCCTTCTGCACGCCTTTACCGAATGCCGCCCCGACCGGGCGCAGCAGCCACGGCACCGGTGCTTTACCCATCTGACCGAAGATCAGCTTCATTACCAGCAGCGGCATCAGCGAGCCTTCGGCATAGTGCAGCCAGTAGCGGCACTGCAGCCGTGACGCCTCATCACTCACTTTGAGCCGGAACTCGTGATCATATTTCTCTTCAAGGTATTCGAGAATGGCACCTGACTCTGCCACTACCTGGTTCCCGTCGGTAATGACCGGTGATTTTCCCAGTGGATGCACTTTTTTCAGCGCCTCCGGGGCCAGCATGGTCGGTTCGCGTTGATAGCGTTTAATCTGGTACGGCACTTCCAGCTCTTCCAGCAGCCACAGCACCCGATGCGAGCGCGATTTCTCAAGATGGTGAACGGTGATCATCATGATTCCCTGTGTTTTGACCTTCACCAAGTATAGACGTCACTCCACATCCGGATGTTTATCATCCTGTTCCGGGTCAAGCAGCACCGCACCCGAGCCCTGCTGACCCAGCCGGTCGCCGGGATTGCGCAGCGGGCAGTCGCGCATCGACAAACAGCCGCAGCCGATACAGCCATCCAGGTCATTACGCAGGCGGGTCAGGGTTTCAATGCGCTTATCCAGCTCTTCGCGCCAGTGCTGCGTCAGCGCATCCCACTCCGGTGTCGACATGCGCTTGTCAGGCGGAATGTGATCCAGGCTGTCACTGACCGTTGCCAGCGGAATGCCGATACGCTGCGCAATCTTGATAATCGCGACGCGTCGCAGCACGTCACGGCTGTATCGCCGCTGATTGCCGCTGTTGCGGGTGCTGAAAATAAGTCCTTTTGTCTCATAAAAGTGCAGCGCCGAAACCGCCACACCGCTGCGGCGCGCCACTTCACCCGGTGTTAAGACCGGTTTCGGATAGTTGCGTTCTTTTTTCATCAGGCTCTTTACCTCAAGTTAACTTGAGGAATTATACTCGCTCTCCATCAAAACCACTAAACTCCCATTACCGCTTATTAAGCACCAGAAGGATGAGACCATGATGCAAGAAGAGATCATTCATTCCCTGACGCACTGGATTGACCAGAACCTGGATAAGAGCCTGTCGATCGATGAGGTTGCCGCAAAATCGGGCTATTCGAAATGGCATCTGCAGCGTATGTTCCGTTCGGTAACGAAACAGACGCTGGGTGGCTATATTCGCGAGCGCCGTCTGACGCTGGCAGCGGAAGCGCTGTCACAGACACAGCGGCCGGTTTTTGATATTGCGATGCAGTATGGCTATGACTCGCAGCAGACCTTCTCCCGCGTGTTTCGTCGTCAGTTTTCACAGACGCCTACCGCTTACCGCCATACCATGCGCCGCCAGGCGATTCAGCGCCCTCGCCTGCTGAGTTTTGGCTGCAATGACGGTATCAGTAGCTTCACCCAGCGTACGACCGGCGAGTGCTGTCCGGTTCGTTGACCCCTCAGATGCGCCCGCCCGGGCGCATCTGACTGATTTCCCCGCCGTTCTTCTTCTACTGCTCACTATTCCCTCACGCCGCTACCATACCAGAGTCAAATTTTGTTCAAAATTTAAAATCGGGTGATATAATGTGACCCAAGTCACACTTTGAACCTGGGTTGACGGCGAAAAAGCACCCCCTGACACACTTTTCCGCCGCCGGTGATGTCCGCAGATTGTCAGGAATACTTACTGATATTGAGGTCCGGCCGATGGCTACGTTAACCGCCAGTTTACTTGTTATGCGTTGGGAATTGCTGAGCGCAATCATGATGTTTTTTGCCAGCACCCTGAAAACCAAACTTCGTCAGGATAGCCGTCACGTGATGGCATTTATGTGTGGCGGGATTGGTTTAGGCATGACCTGCTGGTTTGTTACCGGTCTGATGGGCATTACCCTGAGCATGGATAACGTGCATAACTTTCTGGAAATCTCAAAGCATGCCTTTATCGATGTGATGAGCCAGGCGCCTGCTGACTGGCCGATGCCCTGATTTTTGCGCATAAAAAACCCCGCTAAGCGGGGTTTTTTATATTGCTGTGTGTGCTTAAATTTTCTTCAACATGGCAGGAATATTAACATCCTGCACTGTAACGCCCGGGCTCTGCGTTCCGCGGCGGTCCTGAATCCACATATCTCCCATCATCTGATTTAAACCACGATCTAATCCGGTGACCAGTCCTGCACCTGGGGTGAAGGTCAGTTCGCCAAAGTAGATGCGCTCGTCATGGATATACCAGTCCACACGCACGTAGTCGAAATCACTGGCCAGCTTCTTGCTCAGTTCGAGCGCATGTTCCAGTGACGGCATAATCGGTGAGACATCCAGACCGGTATCGCGAATCTTGTGATAGGCCTCATTGAGGTTATTCACGTAGAAATTCATCGACAGCAGCGGCTGGCAGCGGTTGTAGATCACCTGCAGCACATATTCGAACTTGCCATCACGCTTGTTGAACATATGAAACTTGTAATCAATCGGCGCGCTTTTGCCATCACCAATGTACTTCTCAACCAGGATACGTGGCTTGATGTAGCGATAGTGAATCTCACGCGCTTCGTTGGCGAAGTCGGTCTTCAGCCAGCGATAGCAGTCATGAATGATCTGCTGCTTGCGCAGTGCGTCTGGCTCCTCCAGCAGAATCTCTACCATGTTGGAGGCGTGGTTCGGCTTGATCACCGTCCCCTTCCAGCAGGGTAAGCTGTTCAGCGTGGTCGGGTCAGTCGTTTCGTGTACCAGCGGGATCAGGTATTCATTACCGATTTTTTCAGCAATGAATTCGCGCACCGAGTACTTATCTGACAGACGACCATAGCTTTGGTAATCGCCGAAGATAAACTTACGGTACAACACCTTCTCGTTGAACACTTTTGGCTGACGCAGATTGGGCAGCTTTCTGAACTTATGGAAGTAGTAGATGCGGTCCTGATAAGCCCAGGGCATCTTCTTAATAAAATACTGCACACTTCTTCTGAGTTCTTCTTTCAACTTGAGCATATCTGACCTCATTTGTATGTTTTGTAGTTGAGTGAGGAAACCTGAATCTTTTGAATGACGCCGTTTTTAAAGAAGTAATTCATTACGGTCAGGGACAAAAGTTCTGAAAGGAAAACGCTCCACGCGGCCCCCATGATGCCGTGACCCTGGATCAACCACCAGGAGAGCGGCAAACTGATGACCATCAGGCAGATGATTTTCCTCAGCAAGTAGTTAAATCCTCCCTCTTTGACCATGTAGCGATACGCTACGGTCCCCATTGCCGAAAAGCTGGTCGCTATCGACAGCAACGTAATGAGACTTCCTGACTGTGTGAATTCCGGGCCGTACAACGCAATGATGATTCGCTCGCCGTAAAGCGAAATGATCAGCAGCATCAGCAATGAAACCGCCATAACATAGCCATTGAGCCGCGCAGCCAGCTTAATGGCGACCTCGCCGCGCTCCCTGAAGATTTCAGTGAAGCAGGAGGTGATGAGCGCCACCGGGATAAAAATCCATGAGGCGGAAATGGTATTCGCCGCCGCAAACAGCCCGAGGTCGCGCGCGGGTGCCGTGCCTGCCAGGAACATCTGCGCCGCTTTTACCTGCACAGAGATAAAGATGCTGGAGATCGCCAGTGGCAGACCGGCATACATCAGATAACGCAGATAGGCAGTGCGCTTTTCGCGTGGTGGCATCTGATCCTGATGGTCCTGATAGAAGTTGTGACGCTTAATCAGGTAAGGCACCAGAGTCACTGCGACAATCGACAGCGTCAGCCAGAGCGGATTAAGACGCAGCCAGGCGACGGTGAAGCTGATGCCGAAACTCAGCAGCATGCCCACGGCGTTGGCGATGGTGTTAAGACGCGAGGCAAGACGCGCGTTGTTATAAACGCTGAAGGTGTCCTGGGTGACAAAAACCGAGGCAACAAATGAGGCCAGTGCAAACGCCAGGAAATTTTCCTGCATGTTGTACCAGACCCAGATTAAGACTGGCACCGAAGTGACCAGCAACAGCACCATTCTCATCGTACGGGCGATGGTCATCAGGCGCAGGCCTTTTGACGCATTTTTGCTGACGCGTTTAAACAGAATGGTTTCGGTGCCAAAGATTGCAACGGTTTGCACCATCGCAAATAGTGAAGTAGAAAACGCCATCTGGCCAAACACCGTTGGGCCAAAGGATTTCGCCACGTAAGACGTCACAAAAATGACGCCAAAAACGGAGATGATCTTCTCAGACATCATCCAGGCGGCATTAGACATTACGCTCAATTTCATCGACTCTTCCTTAGTATTACTCAACTACAACCGCTTCGGTACAACATCCCTGTAACGAATTAATAAGCGCTCAGTGGGCCTGGCGAAAATGTAAGACTTCAGACCAAGCTGGTCCGAAAATTGAGATGTAAATCATGATCCGGAGTGTTAATTCAGGATAATTCTTATTATAAATGGCGCGAATCACTTCAGATGGAAACGATTTCAGGCTGAAAATAAAACAACCTTTAAGAGCCCTTCCCGCCATATTAATCAAGTCGGTCAGGCTAAATATCCAATGTACGTAGAATTTTTTCGTATTTTGGATGCGATGAATTTATAACAAAAATCCCCCTCCAGGAAGGCACGCCCACCGGATAAGAATAAAATAAGATTTATCCCATGATGATATTTATTCTAAATATCTTAATTTAGGCTTCGCAATTCAATTCGCGCACTTTAATACTGCCTTAATAGAATCTTACAGTGCCAGAAATTATTAAAGTCATTCTCATCCATTAATCGATAAGAAAGGTAAGAGCATTTATGAGAAAGTCACGATACAGCGAAGATCAAATCACAAATGCCATTAAAGCTTCTGAATCGGGCGTGAAAGTCAGAGAGATTTGTGAAGAGTTAGGCATCTCTGAAGCCACGTTCTACAGCTGGAAGAAGAAGTTTTCTGGGTTGTCTTCGGAAGAAGGCAGAAAAATCAAAGAGCTGGAAGAAAAACTGCAGAACATCACGCGTGAACTGCAGACGCTCAACTCGGACAAAGAGATGCTGCAGAGTGTTCTGAAGCACTTCTTTACCACTAATGAAAAACGTCAGGCTGTGGATTTCCTGCAGGCCACCTTTGACATTGGCACCCGTCGCAGCTGCCGCTTATTAGATATCAGTCGCAGCGTATACCATTATCCGTCAGGCACGGAGAACCGCTAAACCCCAATGCTACCGCGCTTTTTAGACTTAACGCTGAGATTTGTTCTTACCAGAAGAGATGAAGATCATTTAACAGGACAATTGCGGCACCCTTTTCCGCTCCATTTATAACTAATGAATGGCTTCACGGCTAAGCTTCTTTTTTTGCGGTAAAATTGATTCACAACAGCAAACGTCTCGCATTCTACGGCTACTCTTCCCTTCCCAATCTCGTTTACGCGGGATTGGGCCCTCCCTTTCTTACGTAAGCCCAGCTAATAGTCGGAACTAAATCGTCTCAATATCATTAAGCCAATTTAAACATCGCGCAAAAAACAATCACCGTATATTTGAGTTAATGCTGGACCTGACTCAAATTTTTGCGGCTGCGTTTAATTCCGGGGAATGGGTTAATGGCATATACTTTCTCCAGGATTAATCCAGGATAAATAGTTTATTGCTCCTTATCACTAACGTTATGTGTCTATCTTTTCGCTCTCTTCATTGCGCATCATTGATGCCAGAGATTAATCTTTAATTATTAACGCAGCGGCGGAGTTTTCTTACTCATTCATCACTGAGTGAAGTTAATAGTGGTTTTCAGCCTCCCTTTCTCAGGACCATACCGCAATAAAAAGCCGCTGATAAAAGCATAACGTCCATAATGCTGCGCGATTTTTCCTGATTAATGACCGATATCTGAACAGTTCCTCCCTGGCAACGCTAAACATGGCTATGTTCAGGAGACCATCAGTCCCGTTTTTTCACTGACAAACAGGGGATGAAAGAGGCTTTCGGGGGTAAAGGCACGATTACGCAGAGGCATGAAATCGATTTCGCGGCACAAATCTGCCGGAGAGCGAGCAAATCGGGGTAGGGTTTAATCTTAAAAAGCCGCGCGGCGTGTTATCCGCGCGGCAGAGGTCTTTTGGCAATCTTCGCGGTTTACTCTTTAACCGCGACGACGAGAGGCTGCGGTTTAATGCGCATTGCCCACAGGACACCAGCCATCAGACAAATAATCCCCGTCACGGTGAGCAGGGGTGGCCAGCTTTGATACCAGAGAAAAGTCCACAACAGACCGAAAAGGATCTCAAAAACAATCAGTGGCCCCATCAGTACGGTGGGCAGACGCTGGCTGGCAGCGTTCCAGCATAAGGTCCCCAGCCAGGAACAGAGCAGACCAATCGCCAGCATCAGGGAGATAAACACCGCAGGACGCGGCCCAAACGGCAGCGAAAAAGCCGGCTGTTGCCAGGCGAGCTGCGCGCTGACCAGCGCGTACATGATTAGCGCCATCGGCAGCGTCACGACTCCCTGCGCTGTTGCCCAGGTCGAGGGCCGCAGTTCGGGATGTGTACGCAGCCAGCGGGCATTGCGCAGCGGATACCAGGTCCAGCAGACCACAGCCAGCAGCGCCAGCGCGATACCGGTCAGATAACGGCTGAGATCAAGGGTGTGGCCCTGACTCTGTAGCTCCGCCGCATTCACGCAGAGTAATCCGGCCGCCATCATGACCAGTGCCGGAAACAGCCGCCGCCACGGCAGGCGTCCTTCAAGATGGCCGTAACAGAGATTGGCCGTCACAGCGATCACCACCGGCAGCGTGCCGATAATCATGGTGGAGACCGGCCCGCCAGTGCGCTGAATGGCGTTCGCCAGAAACGCATAGTAGAAGAGGTTTCCCACCAGCGAGAGCTTTACCGCCTCACGCCAGTCGGCCCGGGCCAGCTTGCGCAGGCGATGACGACCGTGCCAGGCCAGCGGCAGCGCAATCAGCCCAAACGCCACATAACGTCCCGCCGATTGCAGCGCGCCAGGATAGTCAGGCACCAGCAGCGGCCCGACAAAGATCAGCCCCCACAGCAGTCCGGCGGTGACGGCAAACATGACACCAGCAAACATAATTTCTTCCTTATATAGCTTTTTCGTTCAGTGTGGCGGGTTCGGGCGGGGAATGCTTGTAGCAGATTGCGGTGGTATCAGGGCTGGCGCACCTGCTTTTGATAGCGGCCCGGCGTGATGCCATAACGGTTTGCAAAGGCGCGGGTCAGATGGGCCTGATCGGTTAATCCCACCGCCGCCGCAACGCTGGCAGCCGCTTCACCCTGTGCCAGCCTTTGCTTGGCGTCGTAAAGCCGGAAAGCCATCAGCATCTGATGCGGCGTAACGTGATAGTGCTGACGAAAGGCGCGTAAGAAGTGCCACGGCGAAAGCGAGGCCAGCGCCGCCAGCTCATCCAGCCGCACCGGTTCTGCGAGGTTCGCGCGCAGAAAGTCTCTTACCTGATCAAAACGATGCCGTGCATCCGGTCTGCCCTGTGAGGACATGCGTGCCAGCGGACGAATCTGCAACAGCAGTTCAGCCAGCAGGCTCTGGCGCGCCAGTGGTGATTCCGCCTGCCAGAGTGTCGCCAGCGTGCGGGAGAGCGGCCGTGCCACGCGCGGATCGGTCAACAGCGCCTCGTTGAACCACCAGCCGCGATCGCCGGTCAGTTCATCCATCAGCTGCGGCTGAATGTAGATCATCTGGTAGCGCCAGCCCTCTTCACACGCTGACTCACCGGTATGCAGCTCATCCGGATTCATCATGACCAGCGAGTTCTCCGGCGCAGTATATTCGGTGCCGCGGTAGCGAAAGCGTTGCGCGCCCGCTTCAATGGTGCCGATACCAAAGGCTTCATGGGTATGGGGTTCAAATGCGTAGCGGGAGATGTGGGCCTGATAGAGTTCCACACCGGGCAGCTCGGCGAGTTGCTGAAACCGGGCGCGGTCTTTCTCACAGGGAAAACTCGCCGGAACACCTTCCACTTCTCTCTCCTTATTTAACCAGTCGGTTTAGCATGCCTGTGACAGGGGGGAAAATGCAAAAGATTGCTTTCCGCAATGCCTCAGGTAACACTGCTTTTTTCAAACCAGATGGGATTAAGCATGGCACAGCGGGTAGTCGTGGTCATTGATATGCAGAATGGCGTCTTCAGCACGCCACGCTTCGACACAGCGGGAAGGATTGCACAGATTAACCGGCTGACCGAACGCGCCGATATCACAATATTTATCCAGCACCGCGAAGGCGAGATGTGCGAGGGTAATGCGGCTTTCGAGCTGCTGCCGGAAATCGCTCAGCCTGCTGGCGCACACTATGTGACCAAAACTGCCTGCGACAGCTTCTGGCACACCGACCTGGCCGCGCTGTTAAAGAGGCTGGCGGTAGAGGAATTAGTGGTGTGCGGTTGTGCCACTGACTACTGCCTGGATACCACGATAAAAGTCGGTGCCAGTGCGGGCTATGCGATTACCGTTGCCGCCGATGCGCACACCACGGCAGATCGCCGCTGGGTCAGCGCCGAAGCACTGATTAACCAGCACAATGACGTGTGGGCCTCACTGCTGATCCCCGGCAACGTGCCGCGTGTGCTGAGCACGGAGGCGATTCTGGCGGAATGGTCGTAGCTGGCCGCCAGACGCCGCGCATAAAAAAAGCCCGCAAAGCGGGCTTTTTTTGTACTCTCTGGCCAACGGAATCAGAACGGAATATCGTCGTCGAAATCCATTGGTGGTTCGTTGTTGTTGCTGGCCGGCGCGCTCTGTGGCTGCGGCTGCGGACGGGACTGCGCGCCACCACTGAACTGGTTATTGTTGCCCTGCGGCTGCTGCGGCTGACCCCAGCCATTGTTGTTGCCACCGCCCTGCGCGCCACCACCGGCTGGAGCGCCTGCACCGGCATTACCGCCCTGCTGACGGCCACCCAGCATCTGCATGGTACCACCAACGTTAACCACGACTTCGGTGGTGTAACGCTCCTGGCCACCCTGATCCTGCCATTTACGGGTGCGCAGCTGGCCTTCGATATAGACCTGCGATCCTTTTTTCAGGTATTCACCCGCGACTTCAGCCAGTTTGCCAAACAGCACCACACGGTGCCACTCAGTGATCTCTTTGTTTTCACCGGTCTGCTTGTCGCGCCAGCTTTCCGACGTAGCCAGCGTAATGTTGGCAACAGCGCCACCATTTGGCATATAACGTACTTCCGGATCCTGACCCAGATTCCCGACAAGAATCACTTTGTTAACGCCACGACTGGCCATGTTGCTGTCTCCCGATGAGTTAATGCATACAGTCTAATCTATCAATTCTAACACGTCCTGCGGTCTGTTTCCCACTTTCGAGCGGGGTTCCAGTTTTAATACTCTGCGCGCCAGAGGCTAAGAGTACTGGATATTTATTCAGTCTATTTTTTGTGCCATAATGACACGTTTATTCTGGCCGTGTCGGCAAGGCGCGGTGAGTGCTGCTAATCCGGGAAAGGTGAATGGATAAGATCGAAGTTCGTGGTGCCCGCACCCATAATTTGAAAAACATCAACCTGACCATCCCACGCGACAAACTCATTGTGGTAACCGGCCTGTCAGGTTCCGGTAAATCCTCACTGGCGTTTGATACGCTGTATGCGGAAGGTCAGCGCCGCTATGTGGAGTCGCTCTCTGCGTATGCGCGCCAGTTTCTTTCGTTAATGGAGAAGCCGGACGTCGATCATATCGAAGGTTTGTCGCCCGCCATTTCCATTGAACAGAAATCCACCTCGCACAACCCACGCTCGACCGTGGGAACCATCACCGAGATCCATGATTACCTGCGTCTGCTGTTTGCCCGCGTTGGCGAACCGCGCTGCCCGGATCATGATGTGCCGCTGGCGGCGCAGACCGTCAGCCAGATGGTCGATCAGGTGCTCTCCCAGCCGGAAGGCCGTCGCCTGATGCTGCTGGCGCCGGTGGTGAAAGATCGTAAGGGTGAGCACACCAAAACGCTGGAGAATCTGGCGACGCAAGGTTATATCCGTGCGCGTATTGATGGCGAAGTGTGTGACCTCTCCGATCCGCCAAAACTCGAGCTGCAGAAGAAGCACACCATTGAAGTGGTGATTGACCGCTTTAAAGTACGTGAAGATCTCGCAACCCGCCTGGCGGAATCGTTTGAGACCACGCTGGAGCTCTCCGGCGGGACGGCCATCGTGGCGGACATGGATGACAGCGCCGCAGAAGAGCTGCTCTTCTCGGCTAACTTCGCCTGCCCGATCTGTGGTTACAGCATGAGCGAGCTGGAGCCGCGCCTGTTCTCGTTTAACAACCCGGCGGGCGCCTGTCCGACCTGTGACGGCCTTGGCGTACAGCAATATTTTGACCCTGACCGCGTGGTGCAGAATCCTGAACTCTCGCTGGCGGGCGGTGCAATCCGCGGCTGGGATCGCCGCAATTTCTACTACTTCCAGATGCTGCGTTCGCTGGCGGAACACCTCGATTTTGATATCGAAGCGTCGTTCGGCAGCCTGCCAGAAAACGTACAGAAAGTGATTCTGTACGGATCAGGCAAAGAGAGCATCGAATTCAAGTACATCAACGATCGCGGCGACACCTCGGTACGCCGTCATCCGTTTGAAGGGGTGCTCAATAACATGGAGCGCCGCTACAAAGAGACCGAATCCTCAGCGGTACGCGAAGAGCTGGCGAAATTTATCAGCAACCGCGCCTGTGCCAGCTGTGAAGGAACCCGTCTGCGTCGTGAAGCGCGTCATGTCTTCGTGGAGAACACCACGCTGCCGACCATCTCTGAGATGAGCATCGGCCATGCGATGTCCTTCTTTGAAAACATGAAACTCAGCGGCCAGCGTGCGCAGATCGCCGAGAAAATTTTGAAAGAGATTGGCGATCGCCTGAGCTTCCTGGTCAACGTCGGCCTGAACTATCTTTCGATGTCGCGTTCCGCCGAGACCCTGTCCGGTGGTGAAGCACAGCGTATCCGTCTGGCCAGCCAGATCGGTGCCGGTCTGGTCGGCGTGATGTATGTGCTGGATGAGCCTTCAATCGGCCTGCACCAGCGCGACAACGAACGTCTGCTTGGCACCCTGATTCATCTGCGCGACCTCGGTAACACGGTGATCGTTGTTGAGCATGATGAAGATGCGATTCGTGCCGCTGACCATGTGATCGATATCGGTCCGGGTGCGGGCGTACATGGCGGCCAGGTGGTGGCTGAAGGCACGGTTGATCAGATCATGGCGCAGGAAGCGTCACTGACCGGCCAGTTCCTGAGCGGCAAGCGTGGCATTGCAGTGCCAGAGGAGCGCGTCAAAGGCGACCCGGCCAAAGTCCTGAAGATTACTGGCGCACGCGGCAACAACCTCAAGGATGTCACGCTGACGCTGCCGGTCGGACTGTTCACCTGTATTACCGGTGTTTCCGGCTCGGGTAAATCGACCCTGATCAACGATACGCTCTTCCCGATTGCCCAGCGGGCGCTGAACGGCGCGACCATCGCCGAACCGGCACCTTACCGTGACGTGGCGGGACTGGAGCACTTCGACAAAGTAATCGACATCGACCAGAGCCCGATTGGTCGTACACCGCGCTCCAACCCGGCCACCTACACCGGCATCTTCACCCCAGTGCGTGAACTGTTTGCGGGCGTGCCGGAAGCGCGTTCACGCGGCTACAATCCGGGCCGCTTCAGCTTTAACGTGCGTGGCGGACGCTGTGAAGCCTGTCAGGGCGATGGTGTGCTGAAAGTCGAAATGCACTTCCTGCCGGACATTTATGTGCCGTGCGATCAGTGCAAAGGCAAACGCTATAACCGTGAAACGCTGGAAGTGAAGTACAAAGGCAAGAGCATTCACGAAGTGCTGGAAATGACCATCGAAGAGGCACGTGAGTTCTTCGATGCGGTGCCGGCGCTGGCGCGTAAGCTGCAGACGCTGATCGATGTGGGTCTCACCTACATCCGCCTCGGTCAGTCCGCCACCACCCTTTCCGGCGGTGAAGCCCAGCGCGTGAAGCTGGCGCGTGAGCTGTCAAAGCGTGGCACCGGTCAGACGCTCTACATTCTGGATGAACCGACTACCGGCCTGCACTTTGCCGATATCCAGCAGCTGCTGGAAGTGCTGCATAAGCTGCGCGATCAGGGCAACACCATCGTGGTGATTGAGCACAACCTGGATGTGGTCAAAACTGCAGACTGGATTGTCGACCTGGGTCCCGAAGGCGGTAGCGGCGGCGGTGAAATCCTGGTAGCTGGTACGCCAGAAACCGTGGCGGAGTGTGAGAAATCACATACCGCGCGCTTCCTGAAGCCACTGTTACAGAAGTAATTCTGTCAGGCCCGCCGCGTGCGGGCCTTTTACTCTCCCCTGTCGATTCAGCCAGAAAATTGCAGAATCAGGCAAGATTCAGACATGTATAGGCATATACGCTTTTCCCCACGCTGACTATCCTTAAGCGGTTCCTCTTTGGCACGCCCCTGGCGTCGCCCTGTTTTCGCAGCACATCAACGCTGCTGCACTTCATCGAATAACACTCACGACACATCGAAACTGGAGACACCATGAATATTACGCATGCGTATGCTGCTCAGGATGCAAAATCCAAACTGGCACCGTTCGATTTTAAGCCGCGTGAGCTGCGCGCCCATGACGTTCAGCTTGAGGTGCTGTTCTGTGGCGTTTGCCACTCAGACCTGCATCAGGCCCGTAATGAGTGGAAAAACACCATTTTTCCCGTGGTTCCGGGCCATGAAATTGTCGGTCGCGTCACGGCCGTTGGCCCGCAGACGCAGAAATACAAAGTCGGCGATCTGGTCGGCGTAGGCTGCATGGTCGATTCGTGCCGCAGCTGTCCGAGCTGTCAGCAGGGTCTGGAGCAGTATTGTGAAAACGGCTTTGTTGGCACCTATAACGGTGAAGATCGTGAAACCGGCGCCATTACTTACGGCGGTTACTCAACGTCGATGGTGGTTGATGAGAGCTTTGTGCTGCGCATTCCCGAGAACCTCGAGCTGGCGGGCGTGGCACCGCTGCTGTGTGCCGGTATCACCACTTACTCGCCGCTGCGCCACTGGAATGTCGGCCCGGGCAAGAAAGTGGGTATTGTAGGCTTAGGCGGCCTGGGCCATATGGGCGTGAAAATCGCCCATGCCATGGGCGCACATGTGGTGCTGTTCACCACCTCGCCTTCCAAAATTGAAGATGGCAAACGTCTGGGTGCCGATGAAGTCGTGATCTCCAAAGATGCGGAGCAGATGGCGCAGCACGCCAACAGCTTCGACTTCATTCTGAATACCGTGGCCGCTCAGCACGATCTCAACCCCTTCATCACCCTGCTGAAGCTGGATGGCAACATGACGCTGGTGGGTGCACCGGAGCACGATCACCCGGCACCGCAGGTATTTAACCTGATCTTCAAGCGTCGCAGCATCGCCGGTTCACTGATTGGCGGCATCGCAGAGACCCAGGAGATGCTCGATTTCTGTGGTGAGCACGGCATTACGTCAGACATTGAACTGATCGCGATGGACCAGATCAATGAAGCCTATGAGCGCATGCTGAAAAGCGATGTGAAATACCGCTTCGTTATCGACATCAATACCCTGCGCGAGCAGCCTGCCGCGTAACCCGCTGCCTCTGAAACCCTCTTGCTCAGGTAAGAGGGTTTTTTATTGCCGTTTAGCGGGCCGTTGCAACCTGCTGGAATGAGGCATCGACCAGATAGTAGATCTGCGAATCTTTCAGCGAACCGTCCAGGAACAGCGTGCTCCAGTGTGACTTGTTCAGATGCTCGCTGGGAATAATATCGCTATGCTCTTCGCGCAGTAATTCGGCCAGCGCAGGCGTCGATTTCAGCGAGACCGCTGGCCGCCCTTTCGCCTCATGTACCATCGCAAACAGCACGCCGTTGCTTTTAATCTGCGTGGCTTTCCAGTCACTGTGGACGCTCTGCTCCGCGCCCGGCTTGCTCATGCAATAGGTCAGTAAGTCTGAGTTATTCATTACGATTCCCCTTGTAAAGTGGCGACAATCCGCCTGGCACCGCCCTCAATGCGATGCTCGCCCAGCCAGATACCCTGCCAGGTGCCCAGCACCAGACGTCCCCGCTGAACCGGTAATAACAACGAAACCCCTAAGATCGACGATTTGATGTGCGCCGGCATATCATCACGCCCTTCGTAGTCGTGCTGATAAGGCGCATTCTCCGGCACGTGCCGCATGAAATGCTGCTCCATGTCGCTGCGCACCGTCGGGTCGCAATTCTCATTTAAGGTTAACGACGCCGAAGTGTGCTGCAACAGCAGATGCAGCAGACCGGTTTTGATATCACGCAGTCCGGAGAGCGAGTTCACGATCTCATCGGTGACCAGATGAAACCCGCGCGGCTTCGCGCTCAGCGTAATAGTTTGTTGATGCCACATAGCTTATTCCTGAAACGGTTACCCCGTTTAAGTGTGCAGCATGTCGCCGAAAGGTAAACCCTGACCCATAAAAAAACCGCCAGAGAGTACCCTGACGGTTTTTTTTACAGCCTGGCGGCAGAGTTACATCACGGCGGCAAACGCTTCAGCCACCTGATGCACATTTTTGCTGTTCAGACCGGCCACACACATGCGGCCGCTGCCCACCAGATAGATGCCAAATTCGTTGCGCAGACGATCGACCTGCTGCGCACTCAGGCCGGTGTAGCTGAACATGCCACGCTGCTTCAGCAGGTAGTCGAAGTTTTTACCTGGCAGTGCAGTGCTCAGCACGTCCACCAGCGACTGACGCATGTCCAGAATGCGTAAGCGCATCGCTTCCACTTCAGCCAGCCAGCTGGCTTTCAACTCGTCATCGTTGAGTACGCGCGCGACAACCTGCGCACCGAAATTCGGCGGGCTGGAGTAGTTGCGGCGAACCGTGGCTTTTAACTGGCCCAGCACACGCGCTGACTCTTCGGCGCTGTCACAGACGATAGAGAGACCGCCCACGCGCTCGCCATAGAGCGAGAAAATTTTGGAAAAGGAGTTGCTCACCAGGGCTGGCAGGCCCGCCGCCGCGACTGCACGCAGCGCATAGGCATCCTGCTGCATGCCGGCACCAAAGCCCTGATAGGCGATATCCAGGAATGGAATCAGCTGCTGTGCTTTCAGCACCTCAACGGTCTGATCCCACTGCGCATCGGTCAGGTCAGCACCGGTCGGGTTATGACAGCAGGGATGCAGCAGCACGACGCTCTGCGCTGGCAGGGTTTTCAGGGTGCTGATAAAGGCATCAAACCGCACGCCGTGGGTCTCTGCGTCATACCAGGGATAGGTATTTACCTCAAAACCTGCACCATTAAAAATCGCGACGTGGTTTTCCCAGGTCGGATCGCTCACCCAGACCGCAGACTGCGGGAAGTAGCGCTTAAGGAAATCCGCGCCCACTTTCAGCGCGCCAGAACCGCCCAGCGTCTGAATAGAGGCGATACGGCCCGCGTTTAACACCGGATGATCGGCACCAAACAGCAGCGGTGCAATCGCACTACGGTAGCTGTTCAGCCCTTCCATTGGCAGATAGAGCGATGCCTGATGCGGCTCAGCATAGATCTGCTCTTCGGCAGCGGCTACAGCCTTCAGCTGCGGGATGATGCCCTTTTCGTCGTAATAGAGGCCGATACTCAGGTTAACTTTGTGTTCGCGTGGGTCTTGTTTGAAGGCTTCCATCAACGACAGAATCGGATCGCCAGCATAGGCATCAACGTTTTGAAACACGGTGTAGGTCTCCATGATTGGTCCAGAGGGAAGATGCGGATTAAACCCGATAGCGTCCCGGACGGTGGTTCATTGCAATAATCAGATTCAGGATCACCGCACCCGCAATCGACGCGAGCAGGATGGGGCCACTCACCACAAAGAGTGACGCCAGCACGACGCAGGTATCGACCACCATTTGCAGTTTCCCCGCGCGGATCCCAAAGCGATCCTGTAGCCACAGCGCCAGAATATTGATGCCGCCCAGGCTCGCCTTATGACGAAATAACACTATAAACCCGATTCCCATGATGACGTTACCGAACAGTGTCGCATAGAAGGGGTTAAGGTCAGAAAAGTGGACGAACAGCGGGTGCAGCTGGGTGAACAGCGACACCAGACCGACGGCGCAGAAGGTTTTCAGCGTAAATTCCCAGCCCATGCGTTTTACCGCCAGCCAGTAAAAAGGGATGTTGATCAGGAAGAACGCGCTGCCGAACGAAAGCGGCGACAGGTAGCTGATCAGAAAGGCGATGCCTGCGGTGCTGCCGGTCAGCGCTCCCGCCTGTTTCAGCATAATGACGCCGAACGAGACCATCAGGGTGCCAAGCACCATCGCCAGCGCATCTTCAATGCGCGAATGTGGGACGCGGGAGGGTTCTGCGATGTTATCCATGGGGTTTTCTCAGTGCAAATGATGCGGTTTCGATGCAAAAAACGCACCATCGCCACAGCACTGAACTGCTGTAAACCGGGTGCCAGCGATATCCCATTGATATCTAAGGCGCTTTAAAAAAGAACTTTGTGCATAAATTCCGGCTGATACCGTCAACCTATGCGTTAAAGTCCGACTCTATGCGCGCTCTTCGCATTAATTGCCGCAAGTGTGCACCAAAAGCGCACAGCGCGCACCTTTTTAGCGCGTCTTCTGCTCAGGCAGCATCATCAGCCCGTTCTCTTTCATGCGTCCCAGCACTACCGAGGTTTTCACATGGGAAACGCTCTGGTGGCCCGCGACTAACTGGCTGATTAACGCACTAAGGGAATTGAGATCGGCCACCGCCACTTTAAGCAGATAGTCCGCATCGCCGGTGGTTTTATAGGCATCCACGATCGCCTGTTCCTGCTCCACCATCCGGTGAAAGCTCTCAACATATTCTGCGGTGTGGTTAATTAAACGCACCTCAATCAATCCCACCATCCCAAGCCCGATGGCATCGGGCGACAGCCGGGCATGATAACCCAGGATCAGATTAGCCTGTTCCAGATTGATACGACGGCGGGAACATTGTGAGGCAGAAAGGCCGACCAGATCGCTGAGTTCCTGATTGGTCAGACGGCCGTTGGATTGTAATAAAGTCAGGATTTTAAGGTCGTAATCGTCTACGTGAGTCATTCCGTTTCCACAGCGTGATGGGCGTCGCTTTGTTACAGATAACCCGATAACCCGAGAGGTTGTCCAACACTATTTTGTGATGATGGGGGCTGTCATGCACAGATCGTGCATGACAGCACAAACCGGGGATTATTCGTCGTCGTATTGCGGGCCAGCGTAGTTGTCGAAGCGTGACCACTGACCGTTAAAGGTCAGGCGTACCGTACCGATCGGGCCGTTACGCTGTTTACCCAGAATGATCTCCGCGATCCCTTTAAGATCGCTGTTTTCGTGGTAAACCTCATCGCGATAGATAAACATGATCAAATCCGCATCCTGCTCGATCGAGCCCGATTCACGCAGATCCGAGTTGACCGGACGTTTATCGGCTCGCTGCTCCAGCGAGCGGTTAAGCTGCGACAGCGCTACAACCGGCACGTTCAGCTCTTTGGCCAGCGCTTTCAGCGAGCGGGAGATCTCAGCAATTTCCAGCGTACGGTTGTCCGACAGCGACGGCACGCGCATCAGCTGCAGATAGTCGATCATGATCATGCTTAATCCACCGTTTTCACGGTAGATGCGTCGGGCGCGTGAACGCACTTCGGTGGGCGTCAGGCCGGAAGAGTCATCAATGTACATGTTCTTCTTCTCCAGCAGGATGCCCATGGTGCCGGAAATACGCGCCCAGTCCTCATCATCCAGCTGCCCGGTACGGATGCGGGTCTGATCGACGCGGGAGAGTGACGCCAGCATACGCATCATGATCTGCTCGCTGGGCATCTCCAGACTGAAGATCAGCACCGGTTTTTCCTGCAGCATGGCGGCGTTTTCGCACAGGTTCATCGCAAAGGTGGTTTTACCCATCGAAGGACGTGCTGCAACAATAATCAGATCAGAACCCTGCAGGCCCGCGGTCTTTTTATTCAGATCCTGATAGCCGGTATCGACGCCGGTGACGCCATCGTGCGGTGTCTGATAGAGCGATTCGATACGGGAAACGGTCGATTCCAGAATCTGCTCGATGTTTTTCGGGCCAGCATCCTTATCCGCGCGCGCTTCCGCAATTTTAAAGACGTTCGACTCCGCGAAGTCGAGCAGCTCTTCGCTGTTACGCCCCTGCGGATCATAACCGGCATCGGCAATCTGGTTAGCGACGGCGATCATCTCACGCACCACCGCACGTTCGCGCACGATGTCAGCATAGGCGCCGATGTTCGCCGCGCTCGGGGTGTTTTTCGCCAGTTCCGCCAGATAGGCGAAGCCGCCCGCCATCTCCAGCTCGCCACGGGTTTCCAGCGATTCGGAGAGCGTAATCAGGTCAATGGGCTTGCTGTTTTCCAGCAGCCGCTGCATCTCTGAAAAAATCAGCCGATGCGAGCGGTTGAAAAAGTCATTCGCGACGACGCGCTCAGAGACATTGTCCCAGCGCTCGTTATCCAGCATTAACCCACCGAGCACCGACTGCTCCGCTTCCAGCGAATGCGGGGGCATTTTCACGCCTGCGAGCTGGCGATCCTGCGTTTCGTTCGATTTGTTGGTGGGTTTATTTCCTGCCATAGTGAATGCATTACCGATCTTCTGTGGGGACGCGCAAGTATACCTTAGTTGGGGTGCGTGCCTCACCCTCATGATGAAACAATCACAGGAGTCAGAATGGCAAAGCGTATTCAGTTCAGCGCACATGGCGGCCCGGACGTTTTAGAGTGGACAGATTTTGAACCTGCTGACCCGGCCGAACATGAAGTGCAGGTAGAACATCGCGCTATCGGGATTAATTACATCGATACCTATGTTCGCAGCGGGCTTTATCCGGTCGCCGCTTTTCCCTCTGGCCTGGGTACAGAAGCCGCAGGCGTGGTGTCGCGGGTTGGACGTGGCGTGACATTATTTAAGCCCGGCGATCGCGTGGTCTACTGTCTGGCGTCGATGGGGGCCTATAGCGAAGTGCACAACGTGGCGGAAGATCGCCTGATGCATCTCCCGGAGGCGATCAGCTTTGAGCAGGGCGCAGCCAGCTACCTGAAAGGGCTGACCACACAATATCTGCTGCGCCAGACCTATAAAATCAGCGCTGGTGAGACCTTCCTGTTTCATGCCGCAGCGGGCGGCGTCGGGTTAATTGCCTGTCAGTGGGCAAAAGCGCTGGGTGCCCATTTGATTGGAACGGTTGGGTCAGCAGAAAAGGCAGCGATGGCGAAGAAGGCCGGCGCCTGGGCGACGATTAACTACCGCGAAGAGAATATTGCGCAACGCGTCAGCGAACTGACCGACGGGAAAAAAGTGGGCGTAGTTTATGACTCCGTGGGCAAAGATACCTGGGAAGCATCGCTGGACTCATTGCGCCGTCATGGGCTGATGGTCAGTTTTGGCAATGCTTCGGGTCCGGTGACCGGGATTGATCTCGGCATTCTGAATAAGAAAGGCTCGCTGTTTGTGACCCGCCCTTCACTGTTTGGCTATATCACCAACCGCCAGGAGCTGGAAACCGCCAGTGCCGAGCTTTTCTCGCTGCTGGCGAGTGGCGCAATTAAAGTTGATGTGCCGGAGCAGCAGAAGTTTGCGCTGAAAGAGGCCAGCAAAGCGCACCAGATGCTGGAGAGCCGCGCCACGCAGGGATCCTGTCTCTTAATTCCATAGTAGTGAGCAACAAAAAGGGCCTCCCGCGGGAAGCCCTTCTCTTTTTTTATTTTTTGTTCGCGCTGGTGTAGGGACAGCGGCGATGAATTCGTGTCGAGTCGATGGCACATCGATTTGACGACAGGCATCCTGCCAGAAAACATAAGTAAAAAATATGTTTAATTGCAAATCAGCCCTGACCAATCTCTCACACTGTGATCTTCACCGCATTTAGCGCCAGCCTTTGCGGTCTAACCTGTTGATCTTACGCCGCAGCTTACGACGTGCTCGCTCATCGCTGTCGCCAAAAAAGGCACGATGCAGCCAGACCGCAATCACCGCCAGCACCAGCCACGGCAACACTTTAATAACAATTGCAAACAGTCCACCGACAAACATCACGATGGTTGCGACCACCAGTGCCGCCAGCACGCCTAACAGCGAAACGCCGGTCAGCAACAGCATCAGGAAAAACCCTAATACGAATAAAATTTCCACGTCAGCGCTCCTTTTTGATTCCGATTGTTATAGTTATTACAAAAAACGTGCCAATAGTTAACTCATTGATTTTCTGCTGATAAGAGATATACAGAAGAGCGCAACCTGGTGAGAAAAACCACATAGTGGCGTAAAAAAAACCAGCATTCAGAGCTGGTTTTTTCGGGTTCAGATGAGGCGTCAGGCTTCCTGCGGGATTTTATCGGCGACCAGCGCCAGCGCCGCTTCCAGCACACGAACATCGGCACCGGGTTTGTGGGCATTTTCACTCAGGTGGCGTCGCCACTGGCGGGCGCCCGGAATTCCCTGGAACAGACCCAGCATATGGCGCGTGACATGTCCCAGATACGTCCCCTTTGCCAGTTCCGCTTCAATATAGGGATACATGGCGCGCACCACTTCAACCGGGTTCGCCGCCGGATGCTGACGACCAAACAATGTCTGATCGACCTGCGCCAGAATGCCGGGGTTTTGGTAGGCTTCACGTCCCATCATCACGCCGTCAAGGTGTTGCAGATGGGTCAGTACCTCTTCCAGCGTTTTCACGCCGCCATTGAGGGCAATGGTCAGTTGCGGAAAATCGCGTTTCAGCTGATAGACGCGGGGATAATCCAGCGGTGGAATCTCGCGGTTCTCTTTCGGGCTGAGGCCGGAGAGCCAGGCTTTACGCGCATGAATGATAAATGTCTCACACTCACCGCGTCCCGCCACCGTGCCGATAAAATCGGTCAGGAATTCATAGCTGTCCAGCTCATCGATACCAATGCGGGTTTTCACCGTGACCGGAATTGAAACCACGTCGCGCATCGCTTTAACGGCATCTGCGACCAGATTCGCCTCGGCCATCAGGCAGGCGCCGAAACGGCCATTCTGCACCCGATCAGAGGGACAGCCGACATTAAGATTCACTTCATCGTAGCCGCGCTGCTCTGCCAGCTTCGCGCACTGCGCCAGTGCCGCCGGATCGCTACCGCCAAGCTGCAACGCGACCGGATGCTCAGCCTCACTGTAAGCCAGGTAATCCCCTTTGCCATGAATGATTGCGCCCGTGGTCACCATTTCGGTGTAGAGCAGCGTGTCACCGGTCAGCTGGCGATGAAAATAGCGACAGTGACGATCGGTCCAGTCGAGCATAGGGGCGATAGAGAAACGTTGCGAAGAGAAATTAGGCATGAAGCGCAGACAATCCGGTAATTAAGGGGTGATGGAATTCTGTGCAAGGATAACACAAGGGCGGGCGATAGTGCATCGCCCGCCCCCGAACAGTCTGATTAACGCGCTTAGAAGTTAAAGCCCAGCTGCATCATCGCGCCCCAGGTGTTGTTAGCACCTACAGAGCCCGCCAGATCCAGATGTACGGCTTTGTTAAACGGTGACAGACCAAAACCGGCCGTAGCGACATTTTCGTCGTTAGAACGCATGTCCGCACGATAACCTGCACGCAGCTGCAGCCAGTCAAGTACGCGGTATTCCGCGCCCACTGCCGCATACTGGCTGTTATCCTGAGTTTTGAAGCGTTTGGTTTCAGTCAGATCCACATCGCCCGTCACGGTAAACGGACCTTTATCCCAGGCCAGACCGGTGGTGACCAGCGGGCGGATCTGGTAGGTGTCGCGGAAACCATTGACCTCTTTGGTCTGCAGATCGCGTGAAACCAGGTTCTGTCCGGTTACACCCAGCGTCCAGTTTTCAGCAAAGGTGGTCGCCAGGCCGGCATCAACGTTAAAGCCGGTGTCAGTGCTGCGATACTGGCTGTTATTGATGTCACTTTTGTCGTAGTTGTAAATGCTGGCGGTGTAGTTATAGAGCCAGGTTTTCTGCACTTTCGGTGTGACGCCTACCGATACTGGCTGACCAGCGATGGTGAACTCATGCGCCACCGCAACACCATAATCGGTGACCAGCGCCGCTAAGCCATTCGCGCTGGAGCGCAGGTTATTTTGATCGCCAGGACGAGGAAGCACTGTGCCGTTAGCCACACCGCGCAGATAGTCGATATCGCTCTGGACCACATTGGCACGCACGTGTGCTGAGCCATAGGCTTTGGTGATAAAGGCGAAAGGCAGCGTCTCGTCAGGGATAGTGACGGCCAGGGCAACCCCGGCGTTACCGTCCGCTTTGTTGCCGCGTAAATCATTTAGCTGGTTGGCGACATCGCCTGAGGCGGCGCGCACTTCAGGATAGCCACGCAGATAATCAGCGAAGGTTAAATTACTGAGCACGTCGCGGTAGCGATCAACGGTATCGGTGATGTCATCCACTTTGTCGATCAGATGATCTTTGTCGGTCACCTGAATACCGGCTGAAGGGAAAATAATGCTGACGCTATCGTCGGGTTTGGCGCGCGTCATTAATGCCGGGTTCGCCAGCACTGCGGAGCCATAAAGAGAAGATGCTACGCCGGTGCCGCCCATGGCGTCATTACGTGCATCATACCAGGTCCCTGCCGCCATGGCGGAAGAAGAAAGGAAAAGCGCGGTCGTTACAGCTGTGTAGATTAGCGCTGAACGTTGAGCGGATTTTTTCACCATTTGCCTGCCATCACCTGAGAAATTGTCATTGAAACATTCAATGACTGAATAGTTTGTTAGCCCTATTGTGAACCCTGGCTAACGCGTTATTGCTGTGAATTCAAAGGAAACAGTGTCTTAATTCAAAGGATTGGACGTTTTCCAATCAAAAAACCGTTGTAATTGTTCAAACTGCATTGGGATATTTCAAATAATGCCAGACTTTTCTTAAGTCTTTCTGAACATTACTTCTTAACTCAGTGAGATGCAAAGCAAAATGCCAACAAATTCCGCTTCAGGTGGATTCAGAATGGATCTGATTTGTCGTCAGATTTGAGATAGAAGACGGCTTAAATTCTGAATGTGCTGCTTTATCAGGCAAATGATGCTGTTTTTTTCAGACGAAAACCAACCTCAGCGCCGCGAAACTATGTGTGATAAAATAACATCACTTATCCAGCGGAGAATTTTCATGACAAACATGACGTCGCAGCAAATTTTGATTCAGGCCGAAAAGATGTGCCTGCAGCGCGGTGTGCGTCTGACTTCGCAGCGTGCTGAAGTGTTGCGCCTGATGGCCGAGCAGCCTGGCTCGATCAGCGCCTACGATCTGCTGGATCAACTCCGGGTCAGCGAGCCACAGGCCAAGCCACCCACGGTTTACCGGGCGCTCGATTTCCTGCTGGAGCAGGGTTTCATTCATCGGGTGGAATCCAACAACAGCTACGTCATGTGTCACCATTTTGAGGCACCAGCACATACATCGGTGATGCTGGTCTGTGACCGCTGTGCCGCCGTTACAGAGAAGCAGGCGCAGGGCGTAGAGAAGATTATTGCTGGTCTGGCAGGTGAAGCGCAGTTTGCATTACGCCACAGCGTGATTGAAGCGCATGGTTTATGTGAAAATTGTGCTGCGGTTGAAGCCTGTACGCACCATGAAAGCTGCGAGCATGACCATCAGGATGAGGGTAAAAAGCGGGGGAAACGCGGGTAATCGGCACATCCTTGTGCGGTTCCGGTGAGGGCCCACCGGAACGCATTCAGCTGATTATCAAGCTATTGTCTGATTACCAGCGGTGATCTTTGTTCTGACCTTCCCAGGCGGTTACTTCGCGCTCGGCTTCATCTTTGGTAGAGCCGTAACGCTCCTGGATTTTGCCGACCAGCTGATCGCGTTTACCTTCGATAACCTGCATATCATCGTCGGTCAGCTTGCCCCATTTCTCTTTCATTTTGCCTTTGAACTGCTTCCAGTTGCCGCTTGCTTCGTCTTTATTCATGGCAGACCTCCAACCCTCGGGTTTTAATGATTATCTTGCTACTTAACAAAATAACGATACAAAGCGCTGGTTAACTGCGCTGCATAGAGTTAATTGTAGTAGCCAATTTATTAACCGTGGAATAATACAGAATAATCCGTATCGGCTTGCGTGCAGCCACGGCTGACTCAGGCATCGAACCAGCTGTTCTGACGCCAGTGCTTACGCCAGATGAGCCACAGCGACAGGCCGCGCAGCGCCAGGAAAACCGTGACTGCCAGCCAAAGACCATGGTTACCCAGCACCGGTACGCTAAGCAGCGTCAGAAAATAGCCTGCTGCGGCAACTACCATGCTGTTACGCATCTCACGCCCGCGCGTCGCTCCGATGAACATGCCATCCAGCAGATAACACCAGACGCCGATCAGCGGCATTATCATCTGCCAGACCAGATAGCGGTCCGCTGTCTGCTGGAGTGACTGAAGAGAGGTCAGCAGGGTAACGATCTGCGGGCCAAAAATGGCATAGATCAGCGAGAAGAACAGCGCCACCACTACCGCCTGCCGACAGGCAGAGTGCCAGACGCGCAGGAGCTTGCTGCCATCTTTTGCACCATGCGCCTCACCCGCAAAAGCTTCAACCGCATAGGCAAAGCCATCCAGCGCGTAAGCCGTAAAAGTGATGAACATCAGTAATACTGCGTTAACCGCCACCACATCCGGACCCAGCCGGGCACCCAGTACGGTCAGCGAGGCGAAACAGAGCTGCAGCATCAGAGAGCGCAGCATGATGTCCCGGTTCAGTCGCAGCAGCCGGCCGCTGTCACCGCGCCAGCTCTGCTTCAGCAGGCTAAGCGTAATTCCGCGCAGTTTTAACACCCGCCAGACCATGATGCTGCCGACAACCAGCGTAATGTATTCCGCCAGCGCCGTGGCGGTTGCCGCCCCCGCGACACCCCAGTGCAGCCCCATCACCAGCCAGAGATCGAGCACGATGTTAACCAGGTTGCCCACCACCAGCAGGATCACCGGCGCGCGTGCATACTGCACGCCCAGCAGCCAGCCCAGAATGACCAGGTTTGCCAGCGTGGCAGGCGCACTGAGCCAGCGAATCTGAATAAACAGTGCCGCCTGTTCGAGTACATCGGGATTGCCGCCAACCAGATGGGTCGACAGCTGAATAATCGGATAACGCAAAGCGATGAACAGTACGCCCGCCAGCAGCGCAATGATCAGCGGCTGAGTCAGCGCGCGTGCCAGCGCCATTTTATCGCCAGCGCCAAATGCCTGCGCCGTAAGGCCAGTGGTACTCATTCGAAGGAAAAGCAGCAGCATAAAGAGGAAGCTGGTCACTGTAGTCCCGACCGCAACCCCGCCAAGATAGACAGGGCTGTCGAGATGACCAATTACTGCAGTATCGACCACTCCCAGTAAGGGAACGGTGATATTTGAAAGGATCATCGGCAGCGCAAGCCGCCAGAGATTTTTATCGGTTGCCGTAATAAAGCGCATTCGCCGTTCCGTGCTCAGTGTCGCTGCGCAAAAGAGGCAGCGACAAAATTAGGGCAGACAGAATAGCATCAGAGAAGGCGAATGCACGCTGGCAGAAGAATCAGAGCCACTCGCCGTTGCGCACCACGCCAACAGCCAGACCTTCTATGGTCAGTGACTGCGCACGGGTATCGACAACAATCGGGTCAAAATCGCTGTTTTCCGGCAGCAGATGCACGATAGCACCCTGCTTTTTCCAGCGCTTAACGGTGACTTCATCATCAATGCGGGCAACCACAACCTGGCCGTTACGCACATCCTGGGTTTTATGCACCGCGAGCAGGTCGCCATCCATAATCCCGATATCTTTCATCGACATTCCGCTGACGCGCAGCAGGAAGTCAGCAGACGGCTTAAACAGGCCCGGATCGACCTTGTAGTGGGTTTCGATATGTTCCTGCGCCATGATCGGCTCACCGGCAGCAACCCGGCCAATCAGCGGTAGCCCTTCTGAGGCTTCTTCTTCCATTAACAGTCGAATGCCGCGCGATGCACCGGAAACGATCTCGATGACGCCTTTGCGCGCCAGCGCTTTCAGATGCTCTTCTGCCGCGTTCGGCGAACGGAAGCCCAGCTGCGCGGCGATCTCGGCACGCGTAGGCGGCATGCCCGTTGAAGAAATATGGTCGCGAATCAGGTCATAGACCTGCTGCTGCCTGCTGGTTAATGCTTTCATCCCGCCCCCTGGTTGTTTATACAGTCGCTGTGAGTATATACAGGTATTGGTGAAATGGAAACCGATTGTCAGGGAAAACGCGCCCTCAGACGCGTTATGGAAGGCTTATCGCAAATGTGTCCAGAGCAGCGCGATCCAGACGAAGAGTGCCAGTAAGATGCTGATCAGCACCGCCGCCGAGCCCATGTCTTTTGCCCGGCCCGCCAGCGGATGATGCTCCTGACCGATGCGGTCGACCACTGCTTCAATGGCGCTATTGAGGATTTCAACAATGACCACCAGCACCACCGCCCCAATCATGAGGATGCGGGAGACCACATCGACATCCAGCCAGCACGCGATAACAATAGCGGCCAGCGCAGCCAGCGCTTCCTGCCGAAACGCCGCTTCATGTTGCCAGGCGGCACGCAGTCCCTGCCATGAGTAACCTGCAGCTTTTACTATTCTGATAAGTCCGGTGGCATTATTTGCCATGATGTGGGAACCCTTTCATCGGATTGACGTCAATGTCTGGGCTGCGTGCAATTGGCACCACCACAGATCTTCGCTGCGCTTTCTGGTATGCTTGCGGCGCTTTGCTAACAAGAGGCTTCATGTTGTCTATGTCAGGTTGGCGTAAACTCTATTACAAATTGCTTAATTTACCACTGTCGTTTTTGGTAAAAAGTAAGGCCATTCCGGCCGATCCCGTGTCTGAACATGGTCTGGATCCGACCCGACCTATTATGTATGTTTTGCCTTACGATTCGAAGGCCGACTTACTGACTTTACGCGCACAGTGTCTGCGGCATCATCTGCCCGACCCGCTCACTCCGCTGGAGATTGATGGTTCTCTGCTGCCGCGCCACGTCTTTATCCACAATGGCCCTCGCGTCTTCCCCTATTTTGTGCCCAGCGTTGAATCCGTGAAAATTTTTCACGATTACCTGGACCTGCATCGCAATAACCCTAAGCTGGATATTCAGATGCTGCCGGTCACGGTGATGTTTGGCCGCGCACCAGGACGTGAAGTCCAGGGCGAAGCAACGCCACACCTGCGGGTGCTGAACGGGGTGCAGAAGTTCTTTGCGGTGATCTGGCACGGGCGCGACAGTTTTGTCCGCTTCTCGCCGACGGTGTCGCTGCGCCGCATGGCAACTGAACACGGTACGGATCAGTCGATCGCCCAGAAGCTGGCTCGCGTGGCGCGCATTCATTTTGCCCGCCAGCGGCTGGCGGCGATTGGCCCGCGCTTGCCGGCGCGTCAGGATCTGTTTACTCGTCTGCTGCAATCCAAAGCGATTGAAAAAGCAGTAGAAGATGAAGCTCGTAGCAAAAAAATCTCCCATGAGAAAGCGCAGCAGAATGCCGTCGAGATGATGGAGGAGATTGCGGCAAACTTCTCCTATGAAGCCATCCGCGTAACTGACCGCGTGATGGGCTGGCTCTGGAGTCGGCTCTATCAGGGCATCAACGTCAATGGCGGAGAAAAAGTTCGCCAGCTGGCGCAGGATGGCCACGAGATTGTCTATGTGCCGTGCCATCGCAGCCACATGGATTATCTGCTGCTCTCCTATGTGCTCTATCATCAGGGTCTGGTGCCGCCGCACATCGCAGCCGGTATCAATCTCAACTTCTGGCCAGCCGGCCCGATTTTCCGTCGCCTGGGCGCTTTCTTTATTCGTCGTACCTTTAAAGGCAACAAGCTCTACGCCACGGTATTCCGCGAATATCTCGGCGAGCTATTCACCCGCGGCTATTCGGTTGAGTACTTTGTCGAAGGAGGCCGTTCACGAACCGGTCGCCTGCTGGACCCTAAAACGGGCACCTTAGCCATGACGCTGCAGGCGATGCTGCGCGGCGGAAATCGCCCCATCACGCTGGTGCCGATCTATATCGGCTATGAGCACGTGATGGAAGTGGGCACTTACGCTAAAGAGCTGCGCGGCGCGGCGAAAGAGAAAGAGGGCTTCATGCAGATGGTGCGCGGCTTACGCAAGCTGCGCAATCTCGGTCAGGGTTACGTGAACTTTGGCGAACCCCTGCCGCTGGTCAACTATATCAATAAGCGGGTGCCGGAATGGCGCGATGCCATCGATCCGATTGAGCCACAGCGTCCCAGCTGGTTAACCCCAACCGTCAACGATATTGCTGCCAGCCTGATGGTGCGTATCAATGAAGCGGGCGCGGCTAACGCCATGAACCTCTGTGTCACCGCCCTGCTGGCGTCACGTCAGCGCTCACTAACCCGTGAACAGCTGATTGAACAACTGGAGTGCTACACCCAGTTGCTGCGCAACGTGCCTTACTCGCCAAATGCGACCGTACCCGATCTTTCAGCGGAAGCGCTGCTGGATCACGCCATGGGTATGAATAAGTTTGAGAGTGAAAAGGACAGCATTGGCGACATCATCATTCTGCCGCGTGAGCAGGCGGTGCTGATGACCTACTATCGCAACAATATTCATCACATGCTGGTGATGCCGTCGCTGATTGCCGCCATTGTTCAGCAACATCAGACACTGAGCGAAGCAGAACTGCTGCGTCAGGTGAGCCTGATCTACCCGATGCTGAAGAGTGAGCTGTTCCTGCGCTGGCAGACCGATGAGCTGCCACAACTGCTGACCGAACTGAGTCAGGAGCTGGCGCGTCAGGGCCTGATTACGCTCGAAGCCGGCGAATTGCGCTTTTCCTCAGCGCGCTATCGCACGCTGCAACTGCTGGCCGCCGGTGTGCGTGAAACACTGCAGCGCTATGCTATTACGTTCTCCATTCTCAGCGCCAAGCCGACGATTAACCGCGGCACGCTGGAGAAAGAGAGCCGGACGCTGGCACAGCGTCTGTCGGTGCTGCACGGTATCAATGCCCCGGAATTCTTCGACAAAGCGGTCTTTACCTCACTGGTCCTGACCCTGCGCGATGAAGGGTATATCAGCGACAGCGGTGATGCCGATGTTGCGCAGACCCTGGCGACCTGGCATATGCTGGCAGACCTGGTCACCAGCGATGTCCGCATGACGATTGAAACCGCTGTGGCGCACGACTGACCCCAGCGCGCACAGTAAAAAGGCGACCTCATGAGGTCGCCTTTTTTATAGGCCAGGTCTGGTCCGATTCGCTGTAAGACGGTGCCTGCTCAGGGAACATGGTCAGATCGGAAAGACGCAAAAGCGTCATCCCTGACTGCTCGGCCCGCGCCGTCCCTGCCGCGGGACGCTTTCCTCTTCTGCCCATGTTCCCTGCGCGTTGAGCTCATCCATTGCTGCCAGATTCATCCTCATCAGGTTTCGCGACCTCCCGGATCGCCTTTTTATGTCTGGAAACTCTCTATCAGAACAGCTGGCTGAACGGCGGGGTGTTCATCAGTACACCGAGGAACAGCACCATTCCGACATAGTTGTTATTGAGAAAAGCCTGGAAACAGGGTTGCCGCTCGCGTCCGGCGATCAGCTTCTGTTGATAAACAAACAGCGCGGCGGCCAGTAATAGCGTCCAGTAGAAGGCGCTGTTCAGATGCAGCATGAGGCCAACCAGCGCCATCAGCAGCAGCGTCGCCAATTGCAGCAGACCAATGATTAGCTTGTCGAAACGGCCAAAGAGAATCGCGGTCGACTTCACGCCAATCTTCAGGTCATCATCCCGGTCCACCATCGCATACTGGGTGTCATAGGCGACCGTCCAGCAGATGTTGGCGATGAATACCAGCCAGCAGACCAGAGGTAAGGACTCACTAACTGCGGACCATGCCATGGGAATGGCCCAGCCAAAGGCGGCACCCAGCACTACCTGCGGCAGGTGGGTATAACGCTTCATAAAGGGATAGACCCAGGCCAGCGCCAGCCCCACCACTGAGAGCATAATCGTCATCATGTTCATGGTCAGCACCAGCGCAAAAGCCGCCAGAGCCAGGATCACGAACAGCAGCTTAGCCTCTTTTGCACTCACCGCGCCGCTGGCCAGTGGCCGATGCTTCGTGCGTTCGACATGACCGTCTACTTTGCGATCGGCGTAGTCATTGATCACACAACCAGCTGCACGCATCACGATGACCCCGGCAACAAACACCGCCAGCACCGGCAGCGGCGGGATCGCCATGTCAGCCAGCCATAATGCCCAGAGCGTTGGCCACATCAGCAGCAGCGTACCGATCGGCTTATCGATACGCATCAGGCGCGTGTAGGCCCGCCATTTATTTATACTTAAGCTATTTTGCACCACAGGATCCTCAGACCAGATCGCGATAGAGCGGCGATGCCGGTAAAAACAGTTCAGTCAGCAGCAGCGGTTTGCCAGAGAGACGCAGGCGTGAGCGCCGTCCCCACAATCGCTCCACCTGCCCCGGCTCAATAAAATCACGGGTCAGCGTTGAAGAGGAGAAGAGATAGCGACCCAGCGGCCGGGTGCCCAGCTGCTGCAGCATCGCTTCTGGCCCGTTGAGGGTGCTTTCCGGCACCAGCGTACGGCCAGCCAGCCAGGGCTGATCGTCGCCGAACAGCAACACTTCGCGCAGCCAGAAGCGTTGATCGTCTGGCAACAAGCCCTTTTCATCATCCAACTCGCTGGCGTCGATAAAGCCTTCACGCAGCGGCTGAACCGTGACCCGCTGGCAATGTTGTTCAAAACGGCGCGTCATTGAATCTTCCTCCATCAGCCAGTCGAGCAATGGCGGCGCAAGGGTTGCCTGCGACGGAGAAAGCCAGTTGAGTGCACGTAATAAGCTGAGCGCGTCTTGCGACATAGCACCACTCCCAATAATTTTCAGGACGCTAGTTTAGCGCAGAGACGCGATGCGAACACCTGCCGTCATGACAGACGGCAGGGAGATTACTCGCGTTTCAGGCGGTTGCTGTTTGCCAGCCACAGAGTGATTACCAGAATCAGAATCGCCGCAGAGTAACAGAGCGTATCGAAGGGGTTTTTATGGTCGACGATAATCAGGCGGATAATTGCCGTGATACCGATATAGACAAAATAGCGCAGCGGAAAGTGATATCCCGACTGAAAGTACTTAACAATCAACGCAATAAATTCGAAGTAGAGGAAATAAATGACAATCCCCTCAATCAACAGATAGGAGGATGACTGCTCGCTGGTGTTAAACAGCACGTTTGCCAGATGGATAGTTTCTTTGCCTAAAAAGACGATCAGGATGATCGCCAGACTCAGCAGACCCAGATTCAGCACCCATTGCAGTACCGTTGCAAGGTGGCGGGCCAAAGGATTTTTGTCACTCATGTTGCGCCTTAAAAAAGGAGTTGTTAGCGCGCGGTATCATGCGCGAGTGTGACGCAAATCACAATAACTCCTCAGGCCTCCACATCAACACAGAGCGCATCGTAACGCCAGTATTCACAGTCGCAATCAATCACCTCTTTTTGCTGGTTGCGATTGATGCGGGTGATCAACAAACCAGGGCTGCCCGGTGCCACATTCAGCATGGGTGCGGCGACCTCCGGCAGCGGGCCGGGCAGGATGGTGAAGCGCGCGCCGCCGTAACGAATGCCGTAGCGCTGGTCATAGAGATCGGTCAGTGAGCGGGTCAAATCTTCATCAAGCAGACCAGGGAAAAAACGCGGATTGAGGTAGTGTTCAACATAGAGCACCGCACGCCCGTCGATGCGCCGCAAACGGCGGATGCAGTACACCGCCGAACCGGATGCCAGCCGCAGCGCCGTCGCCACGCTGTCGTGCGCCGCGACCTGTTCGGCGGCGATGACCTCGGTGGCCGCCTGCCGTCCCTGCTCCATTGCCATGGCATGAAAGTGGCTGTGATGCAGCGGGTTATAGATCAGCCGCGGCGGTGCGATAAACCAGCCGCGACGCAGTTCCCGGTAGATCATTCCCTGGGCTTCCAGCTTGCCCAGTGCTTCCCGCAGGGTAATCCGGGTCGTGCTGAATGCTTCGCTTAAGGCACGCTCCGCCGGCAGTCGCCCGGCGCTGAACTCTCCGGCCTGAATGCGCGTCAGCAGGACGCTGGCGATCGCATCCGCCGTTTTGAGTGCTATCGACTCCACAACAGTAGCCTCATTTTGGTGCGACTCCGCACTCTTACTGTTCAGGTAAACGCGCCTGTGACAGGCGAACGGGTCACATCTTTCATCGCCCATCCCCCGCACAGCGCCGCCCTGTCATAAATCGTTCATATACAGGGGCTACATTGGCTCGGTTCTTGCTGGACTAGACCAGCCAGGCCCATCAACTTACACCCGGAGCAACTGAGATGAAAGCGTTTATCGCCTCTGTAGTAGCCAGTGCTGTAGTGCTCACCCTGCCCGTTGCGCAGGCCGCCGATAACGACCTTGCCGCACTGGAAAAAGCGGCACGCAGTGAAGGCCAGGTCAACAGCGTCGGGATGCCGGATAGCTGGGCTAACTGGAAAGATACCTGGAACGACATCAGCAGCAAATATGGCCTTAAGCACAGCGATACCGATATGTCATCGGCGCAGGAGCTGGCGAAATTCGATGCAGAAAAAGAGAACGCCAGCGCTGACATCGGTGACGTGGGTGCCGCCTTTGGCCCGATCGCTGTCGCTAAAGGTGTGACCCAGCCCTATAAACCCACTCACTGGGATCAGATTCCGGCCTGGGCTAAAGATAAAGATGGCCACTGGGCGCTGGCCTATACCGGCACCATCGCCTTTCTGATCGACAAGCAGCAGGTTAAAGATATCCCCCATAGCTGGGCCGATCTGAAAAAAGGTAAGTATGTGGTTACTATCGGTGACGTCGGCGTGGCAGCTCAGGCGGCTAACGGCGTACTGGCGGCAAACTACGCCTTAGGCGGCGATGAGAAGAACCTGAAACCGGCGCTGGCTTTCTTTGCCGATCTGGCTAAACAGGGTCGTCTTGGCGTTACCGATCCGGTGATTGCCAATATCGAAAAAGGCGAAGTGCAGATGGCGGTGGTGTGGGACTTTAACGCCCTTAACTACCGGGACCAGATCGACAAAAACCGCTACGAAGTGGTTATCCCGTCTGATGGCTCCGTGACCTCCGGCTACACCACCGTCATCAACAAATATGCGAAACACCCTAACGCCGCAAAACTGACGCGCGAATATATCTTCTCAGACCAGGGACAGATCAATCTGGCGAAGGGCTATGCCCGTCCGATTCGTGCCGAGCATCTGACGCTGCCAGCGGACGTTCAGGCTCGCCTGCTGCCGCAATCTGAATATAAAAATGCCCGTCCGGTGAAGGATCAGGCTGCCTGGGATAAATCGTCGAAAATGCTGCCACGCCTGTGGCAGGAAAACGTCATCATCAACATGCAGCAGTAATTCGCGGCAGGGAGAACGGAATGAAGACCATCCTGGTAGTGCTGGACGGCCTGAGCAATCAGGTCGCACAACATGCAATGGGTTACCTGCATGCCGAATGTTCGCAGGGCAACGGGTTTTATTACCGTATGACCTGTGAATTACCCTCGCTGTCACGCCCGCTTTATGAGTGCATTCTGACCGGTGTTCCGCCGGTCAGAAGCGGCATTATTCATAATGGCGTCAGTCGGTTAAGTCGCGAGCGTAGCATCTTTCACTTTGCGCGAGCGGCGGGACTGACGACTGCGGCGGCGGCCTACCACTGGGTGAGTGAGCTTTATAACCGAACGCCGTTCGTTCCGGCGCGCGATCGTCACACTGACGCGCCGGACCTGCCCATTCAGTATGGCCATTTTTATTCTGATGATAGCTATCCCGACTCGCATCTGTTTGAAGATGCAGAGAGCCTGCGGCTGCGTCACGATCCCGATTTTCTGCTAATCCACCCGATGAATATCGACGATGCCGGTCATAAATCGGGCCTCTCCTCGCCACAGTACCGCAACCGGGCACGCATCGCCGACGGCCTGCTGTCGCAGTGGATGCCCTTGTGGCTGGCTGAGGGCTATCAGGTGATGGTGACCGCCGATCACGGCATGAATGACGATCGCTCCCACGGCGGCATTCTGCCGGAAGAGACCACGGTGCCGCTGTTTGTCTTTGGCCGGGCTTTCTCGCTGCAGCCTGACCTGGCACCGCAGCAGACCGATCTGTGCGGCACGCTGTGTGAACTGCTTGAGGTGGCGCATGACAAGCCGGTCTGTCGCGGCCTGCTGGCGGAGTCGAAGAGATGAGAGGAAAAGGAGTCGCGCTGCTGCTGCTGTTACCGTTCACCCTGTTCTGGGTCGCCTTTCAGCTGGCACCGCTGTTGTGGATCGCCATTAACAGCTTCTGGAGTGAGATGAACAGCCAGTGGGGCTGGGATAACTATCAGGACATTCTCACCTCGCCCTTCTACCAGCAGGCGTTTCGTTTTTCGCTGGATATCTCACTCTGGTCAAGCGTCTACGGCTTACTGATTGCACTGGTCACCGGCTATTCACTGCATCAGCTCGGCGGCGGACGACTGCAGCGCTTTCTCATCGCTTTTACCAATATGACCAGCAACTTTGCCGGTGTCCCGCTGGCGTTTGCCTTTGTGATTCTGCTGGGGCTGAACGGCTGCCTGACATTGCTGTTGCGCCATTATGGTCTGGTTGAGAGCTTCAGACTCTTCTCGCGCAACGGCATGGTGCTGGTCTACACCTGGTTCCAGATCCCGCTGGGCGTGCTGCTGCTCTACCCGGCGTTCGACGGGCTGAAAAAAGAGTGGCAGGAGTCCGCTGCGCTGCTGGGTGCCAGCCGCTGGCACTACTGGTGGCATATCGGCCTGCCGATTCTGTTTCCGGCGCTGCTCGGGACCTTTGTGATCCTGCTGGCAAATGCACTGGGCGCTTACGCCACGATTTATGCCCTGACCACGGGTAATTTCAACGTGGTGCCGGTGCGCATTGCCGCGCTGGTCTCCGGCGATATCTCGCTGGATCCCAACACCGGTAGTGCGCTGGCGATGCTGCTGGTGGCGATTATGGCGCTGATCACCCTGGTGCAGCAATATCTGGTGCGCCGTAGCTATCTCAATGCGAAACAGCCATGAAAGGAGCCGCCATGTCACGTGCTGAGCACCTCTATCACCGGATAATGGTCGGGTTACTCTTTACCCTGCTGGCACTGCCTTTACTGGCCACACTGCTTTATGCACTGTCGTCCGACTGGAGTAACACCATTCTGCCACAGGGCTATAGCCTGAAGTGGTTCATCCAGCTCTGGAGCGACCCGCGATTTCTGACGGCGCTGGGCCATTCGCTGCTGATTTGCCTGGGTGCGCTGCTGTTCTCGCTGTTGCTGGTGCTGCCTGCCATGTTTGTAATCGCTTACTATTTTCCTCGACTGGATGCGGTGATGAACGTCCTGATCCTGATGCCTTTCGCCGTGCCGCCGGTGGTGTCGTCAGTGGGATTACTGCAACTCTACTCTTCGTCACCGCTGATGCTGACCGGCACGCCGTGGATCTTAATCGGCTGTTATTTCACTATCGCGTTACCCTTTATCTACCGGGCGCTGGCGAACAATATGCAGGCGATCAACCTCAAAGAGCTGATTGATGCCGCGCAGTTGCTGGGTGCCAGCACCTGGCAGGCGGCGCTGTGGGTCGTGCTGCCCAACCTGCGCAAAGGGATGCTGATTGCCGTGCTGCTCTCTTTCTCCTTCCTGATTGGCGAATTTGTCTTCGCTAACCTGCTGGTCGGCAACCGCTATGAAACCCTGCAGGTTTACCTCTTCAACATGCGTAACGGCAGCGGTCACTTCACCAGCGCGCTGGTGATCTCCTACTTCTTTGTGGTGCTGCTGGTTACCTGGCTGGCCAACGCCCTGAATCCCGAACGAGGCTGAATATGAGTTACCTTGAGGTCAGAGAGCTGAACAAGTCCTATGGACCCACGCCCATTTTTGAGCAGATCGATTTCAGCGCCGCTGAAGGGGAATTTGTCACCCTGCTCGGCCCCAGCGGCTGCGGTAAATCGACGCTGCTGCGTTGTCTGGCGGGATTAACCGGCGTCGACAGCGGTGAAATCAGGCTGGAGGGCAAAGATATCGTGCCGCTGGCCCCGCAGAAGCGCGCCATCGGTATGGTGTTTCAGAGCTATGCGCTGTTTCCCAACATGACGGTAGAGAAGAACGTCGCATTTGGCCTGAAGATGCAGAAACTGCCCGAAGCGCAGATTCGCCAGAGGGTGCTGGAGGTGCTGGAGCTGGTTGAACTCAATGATTATGCGCGCCGTTATCCGCACCAGTTGTCAGGCGGGCAGTGTCAGCGCGTGGCACTGGCACGTTCGCTGGTGACGCGTCCGCGTCTGCTGCTGCTGGATGAACCGCTGTCGGCGCTGGATGCGCGTATTCGCCGCCATCTGCGCGATCAAATCCGGCGCATCCAGCGCGAGCTGAATCTCACCACCCTGTTCGTCACCCACGATCAGGAGGAGGCGCTGACGCTATCCGATCGTATCGTGCTGATGAACCGGGGCAAAATCGTGCAGAATGGCGATGCCGAAGCGCTCTATACCCAACCGGTCGATCTCTTCGCCGCCGGATTTATTGGCAACTACAACCTGCTGAGCGCTGAGCAGGCGACGCGACTGACCGGTCAGCCTTTCCACAGCCAGGTGGCCATTCGCCCGGAATCAATGCTGTTCACCGCGCCGGGCCAGGGCATTCCTGCGGAAATCCTCAGCCACAGCCTGCTGGGCAACGTGATCCGCTATCGTATCCGGGCGCATGATGTGGAACTTTCGGTTGATGTGCTTAACCGATCGGCGGCGGATTTGCATCCCGCTGGCAGGAAGATTGGTCTACAATTGGAGATGTCGACTTTGCGCCAGGTGGCTTAAAACACAGGAAAAAATCACGCATAGCACGGCAATCCCCTTCACAGATTGCTCTCTTCCGTCAGGCTGGCAGTCTGTGCTTTGAGCCTGACATTCGAGGAGCGACACCACGTGTTAACCCTGCTTAATTTACTCTCTGCGGTGGCCCTGCTGGTCTGGGGCACGCATATCGTACGAACCGGCATCATGCGGGTCTACGGTGCCGATCTGCGCCGCGTCCTGAGTCGCAGCATAGAAAAAAAACCGATGGCGTTTCTGGCGGGCATTGGCGTGACCACGCTGGTGCAGAGCAGCAACGCCACCACGCTGCTGGTGACCTCTTTTGTGGCGCAGAATCTGGTCAGCCTGACGCCCGCGCTGGTGGTGATTCTTGGTGCGGATGTCGGCACCGCGATTATGGCGCGTATCCTGACGTTTGATCTCTCCTGGCTCTCACCGCTGTTTATCTTCTTTGGCGTGGTGTTCTTCCTCAGCCGCAAGCAGACCCGTGCGGGTCAGTTAGGCCGGGCCAGTATCGGCCTGGGCCTGATATTGCTGGCGCTGCAGCTGATTGTCGAAGCGGCTCGCCCGATTACCCAGGCCGCCGGTGTCCAGGTGCTTTTCTCCAGCCTGACCGGCGACGTGATGCTCGATGCGCTGCTGGGTGCGGTGTTCGCCATCATCAGCTACTCCAGCCTGGCCGCGGTGCTGATCACCGCGACGCTCACCGCCACCGGCGTGATTTCGTTTAAGGTGGCGCTCTGTCTGGTGATTGGTGCCAATCTCGGTAGCGGCCTGCTGGCGATGATCAACGCCAGCGGCTCGAATGCTGCGGGCAAGCGCGTGGCGCTCGGCAGCCTGCTGTTCAAGCTGATCGGCTGTGTGTTCATCCTGCCGTTTGTCGATATTGTGGCGGAGTGGCTGGATAAGCTGCCGGTCAACGATGAAGAGTTAGTGATTTTCTTCCATGTGTTTTACAACCTGATCCGCTGCGTGGCGATGGTGCCGTTTGCTGACCTGATGGCGCGCCTCTGTCGCCGTATGATCGCCGACGACGTGGATAACGCGCTGCACCTTAAGCCGAAGCACCTCGATCGCAGCGCACTGGATACGCCGGCGCTGGCGCTGGTGAATGCCGCCCGCGAAGCGTTACGCATGGGCGACGTGCTGGAGCAGATGCTGGAGGCGTTTAATAAGGTGGTACATGGCGAATCCCGCGAGGAACGCACGGTGCGCAGGCTGGATGATGATGTCGATGTGCTCTATACCGCCATCAAACTCTATCTGGCGCGGATGCCAAAAGAGGACCTCCCCGAAGAGGACTCGCGTCGCTGGGGCGAAATCATTGAAATGTCACTAAATCTGGAGCAGGCCGGGGACATCATTGAGCGGATGAGCGGCGATGTCGCTGACAAGTCACTGGCAGCGGGCCGCGCGTTCTCTGCCGAGGGATTAAAAGAGCTGCAGGAGCTGCATGAGCTGCTGATCGCTAACCTCAGAATGAGTCTGTCGGTGTTTCTGTCACACGATATCACCAGCGCTAAACGTCTGCGTCGCGCTAAACATCGCTTCCGTCTGATGATCCGCCGCTACTCTCATGCGCATGTTGACCGCCTGCACCAGAAGAACGTGCAGAGTATTGAGACCAGTTCGCTGCATCTCGGTTTACTGGGCGACATGAAGCGCCTGAATTCACTGTTTTGTAGTGTGGCCTACACGGTGCTGGAACAGCCCGACGATGAACGTGACTATGAATAAAACTGAGCGGAGTGAATAACCTGCCGCGCCGGAGCGGCGATCGTCCGGCGCGGCAGCAGTGAGATGCGGCGCAGTGTAATAATGCGCCGCCACTGTTACTTCTTCTTAATCGGCTTTCCTGACCAGTAACCCGCCAGCAGTGAACCTGACAGGTTGTGCCACACCGAGAACAGCGCGCCTGGCAATGCCGCCAGCGGTGAGAAGTAGAGTTTGCCCAGCGTCGCCGCCAGACCGGAGTTTTGCATGCCGACCTCCAGCGCCAGGGTACGGCAGGTTGACTCATCGAAGCCAAACAGCTTACCGCCCCAGTAGCCGCCAAGCAGGCCAATCGCGTTATGCAGGATCACCGCCGCGATCACCATCAGACCCACCGATCCAATAAAGGCCTGACTGCCCGCTACCACCGCACTGATGATCAGCAGAATACAGACCATCGAAAACGCAGGAAGCCAGGGTTCCACCCGGCGAACCACGCTGTTCATGCTGTGATGGATGATCAGTCCCAGGGAGATGGGGATCACGACGATCTTCACGATGCTCAGCAGCATGCCAGCCACATCAACCTGAATGTGGGTATCAACATAAAAGCGGGTTAACAGCGGCGTGGCGAACACACCCACCAGCGCAGAGACTGACGAGATGGTCACCGACAGCGCCACATCCCCCTTCGCCAGATAGATCATGACGTTGCTGGCGGTGCCGCTGGCAACTGAGCCGACCAGAATCATACCGGCAGCCAGATCGGGCGGCATATGAAACAGTTTTGCCAGTCCCCAGGCGGCTAACGGCATCACCAGATAGTGCAGAAAGGTTCCGGCAATCACCGGCGCAGGTCGGGTCAGGACCCGTTTAAAATCGTCGATATTCAGGGTCACACCCATGCCGAACATAATCAGCATCAGCAGATAAGTGACCCAGGGTCCGATGCCGAGAAACGTACCTGGAGAGTAATAAGCGGCGACAGACAACAGCACGGCCCAGAGCGGGAACAGGCGGGTTAACGTGGCGAGCATAGCCAGACTTCCTTATAAGAATGTTATGTTTTATGCAGATTTGCCATAGAGAGTCATCATGCAGGAACGACTGCCGTGACGAAGGCGGGATCATAACATTTCATTATCATGGCGTAAGGCGAAGATGGGGCGAGGCGGCAAAATGCGGATCGACTGCTGCCGATCCGCTGCATATCGAAGAAATTACGCTGCTTTTTCCTCTAAACCGCGGTAGATCAAACCACCAATCACGGCACCGATAATCGGCATTAACCAGAACATCCACAGCTGAGAGATCGCCCAGTCACCCTGGAACAGGGCTGCAGCGGTGCTGCGTGCCGGGTTAACCGAGGTATTGGTTACCGGAATGCTGATCAGGTGGATCAGGGTTAACGCCAGGCCGATCGCAATAGGTGCAAAGCCTTTCGGCGCGCGTTCGCTGGTGGCACCCATAATCACAATCAGGAAGATAGCGGTCATCACCCCTTCGGCGATCATGCCTGACTGCAGGCTGAAGCCGCCCGGCGAGTGTTCACTGTAACCATTCGCCGCAAAGCCGCTGGCCGCTGCACTGAAGTCGCCTTTACCGCTGGCGATCAGATAGAGCACCGCGCCAGCGGCAATGCCGCCTGCCAGCTGCGCGATGATGTAAGGAATGGCCTGAGACGCGGGAAAACGTCCGCCTGCCACTAATCCCAGGGTCACCGCCGGGTTAAAGTGCCCGCCTGAGATGTGACCGACCGCATACGCCATGACCAGCACGCTCAGCCCGAAAGCCAGCGCCACGCCCATGAAGCCAATGCCCAGCTCCGGGAACGCAGCTGACAGCACGGCACTACCACAACCGCCGGCCACCAGCACGAAGGTACCCAGCGCCTCTGCGACTAACCTTTTCATGATATTTCCTAAATTTGGGTGAATTGATTCAGCGGCGGGATTATAAATCTGCGGAAAGGGATAGCAATGCAGGTGCACGAAATGCGCAGAGAAAGGGGTTGCCATTTGGCAATAACAGGAAGTAATTTTATGAATTAACAGGATTTATCGGAAGTCGCGTGGCAGGGAGTAATGAAGGAGATATGAACCTTTTTTGCCGCTTTTCAGGCCGCGCTGACGCGGCCTGAATGGCAGAGAAGTTTACTCGAACAGATTACGATGCAGCGTACGTACCACGCTTTCCGCATCGTTGCCCGGTACCAGGAAGCAGAGGTTGTAGCTGCTGGCACCGTAGCAAATCATCCGCAGGTTGAACGGGTCGAGCACACCAAACACCTCTTTGCCGACGCCGCACGCTTTTGACAGCTGGTTGCCGATAATCGCCACCAGCGCCAGATCTTCTTCCACTTCAACCCGGCACAGCGACGAGAGTTCAGTCAGTAAAGCCTGGGTCAGCAGGCTGGCACTGGTTGAGGTCGATCCGGTGGTGTCGAGCGTAAGCGCCACGCTCACTTCGGAGGTGGTGATCAGGTCAACCGAGACGTTATGACGCGCCAGAATATTGAAGAGTTCAGCAAGAAAACCAAACGTATGCAGCATGTTAAGGCTGTGCAGCGTTAGCAGCGTCTGCTTACGGCGTAGCGCCAGCGCACGAAACAGCGGCGGGTTGCGGGTTTCATTGCAGACGCGGGTCCCACCGGCTGCCGGATCCTTACTGGAACCGACGAATACCGGAATACCCCGGCGTACAGCGGGAAGCAGCGTCGCCGGGTGCAGCACTTTCGCGCCGAACGTCGCCATTTCAGCGGCTTCTTCAAAAGTAATTTCATCAATACGCTTCGCCGTCGGCACCACGCGCGGATCGGTGGTGTAGATGCCTGGCACATCCGTCCAGATATCCACACGCGCCGCATTCAGCGCTTCGCCCAGCAGCGCGGCGGTGTAATCACTGCCGCCGCGACCCAGGGTGGTGGTGCGCCCTTCGCTTTCACTGCCAATGAAACCCTGAGTAATGACTAATGCCTGCTCAATGCGCGGCTGTAACTGCGCCGTCGCCTGCTCCGCCAGCACCTGTACATCCGGTACTGCCCGGCCAAAATGATCGTCGGTACGCATTACCTTGCGGACATCGAACCACTCCGCATTAACCTGGCGTTCACGCAGAATTTCCACAAACAGCAGTGATGACATCAGCTCACCGTGGCTGACCAGTTCATCGGTCAGGGCATTCGAGGTGGCCAGTGAGGCGGCTTCGGAAAGCATGCTGATATTGTCGATCATCCGATCAATTTCATCGCGGATCACTTCCGGACGCTGCAGGCGATCAACAATGGCGTACTGGATACGGCGGATATCATCAAGCAGCACAGCGCGCTGGGGAGCCTGCTGGCCTTCAGCCAGCGCAACCAGCAGATTAGTAATGCCCGCCGAAGCAGAGAGCACCACCAGACGCGTGCTGGCGTCCTGCAACACCACATCGGCGCTGCGGTTCATCGCTTCAAAATCGGCTACGCTGGTGCCGCCGAATTTTGCCACTATCAGTGTTTGAGACATGTAGGACCTCGTGTCAGGTTATCTTGTTCTCGCCGATGAAAGGGTCGAGAAACATTCTTTCAGCCAGGCACAAGGAAAGAGCAGAAACGGGCGGACAAGATCGGATAGACGAGTCACCCAGAAGCGCCCCACCTTGCGAAACGTCGACTGCAGACGTTTCTGGTGACAACCCAGAGGATTCAGCCCCTGTAGCCGACAGGCAGCACACCGCGTGCTGACCCACCTCGGCGTCGCTCCCCATCATGTGTTTTCACCGGATACGGTTCCTCCAACACACTGCCTGGGCGACGCGCCTCTTCTGGCTTGCGCACAGGTGCGCAAGTAGGCGCATAGATCTAGCCTTTTCTGGACCTGCTGTCAATGTCAGCGATGCCCGGAGCGCCGCATCAGAAAACAAATGACTCTGCGTCGCAGCGGCTACAGTGCTTAATGGGTTCAGCCCATGCAGCAATCCCTGATACGGCACAACGTTTTGCGCAGACTTTCGCGTCACACTTTACCGCGCGTTGCCTCTGCGGTCGGCTGGCTGTTCGCGCCAGTGAATGCTGGCGATAAACAGCGGCGTTCAGATCGCCTGTCCGGCGCGCGCTGACAAAATTTTTCCTTTCAGTTACAACTGTGGTCATACTGAAACGCTAAACGGGCATGATGTGCCTCCGATGGAATGACGGTTCTTAATATCAACAAGAGTGTTGCCATGAAAAATATCAATCCGACACAAACCGCAGCCTGGAAAGCGCTGCAACAGCATTTTGAGCAGATGAAGTCGGTAGAAATTGCCGATCTGTTCGCCCAGGATGCCGATCGTTTTGCCAAATTCTCTGCCACCTTTGATGATCAGATGCTGGTGGATTTCTCCAAAAACCGCATCACCCAGGAAACCCTCGATAAGTTACAGGCGCTGGCCAAAGAGACCGACCTGAGCGGTGCCATTAAGTCTATGTTCTCGGGTGAGAAGATTAACCGCACCGAAGATCGTGCGGTGCTGCACGTCGCGCTGCGTAACCGGAGTAACACGCCGATTCTGGTGGATGGCAAAGATGTGATGCCAGAGGTCAACGCGGTGCTGGATAAGATGAAAGGCTTCTCTGAGCGCATCATCAGCGGCGAATGGAAAGGCTATACCGGTAAAGCGATCACCGACGTGGTGAATATCGGTATCGGCGGCTCTGACCTCGGCCCGTTTATGGTGACTGAAGCGCTGCGCCCGTACAAAAACCATCTGAACATGCATTTTGTCTCTAACGTTGACGGCACCCACATCGCCGAAACGCTGAAAGACCTCAGCCCGGAAACCACCCTGTTCCTGGTGGCATCGAAAACCTTCACCACCCAGGAAACCATGACCAACGCCCACAGCGCGCGCGACTGGTTCCTGAAAACGGCAGGCGACCAGCAGCACGTAGCGAAACACTTTGCTGCGCTGTCGACCAATGCCAAAGCGGTGGGCGAATTCGGTATCGACACCAACAACATGTTTGAATTCTGGGACTGGGTTGGCGGCCGTTATTCACTGTGGTCAGCGATCGGCCTGTCGATCATTCTCTCGATTGGTTTCGATAACTTCGAGCAGCTGCTGAGCGGCGCACATGCCATGGACCAGCACTTCGCCTCTGCGCCGGCTGAGCAGAACCTGCCGGTGCTGCTGGCGCTGATTGGCATCTGGTACAACAATTTCTTTGGTGCTGAAACCGAAGCGATTCTGCCTTACGACCAGTACATGCACCGCTTCGCCGCCTATTTCCAGCAGGGCAATATGGAGTCAAACGGCAAGTATGTGGATCGTGACGGTCATCCGGTGGACTACCAGACTGGCCCAATCATCTGGGGCGAACCTGGCACCAACGGTCAGCACGCGTTTTATCAGCTGATCCACCAGGGTACCAAGCTGGTTCCGTGCGACTTTATTGCGCCGGCCATTACCCATAATGCGCTCGCGGATCACCATCCGAAGCTGCTCTCTAACTTCTTTGCCCAGACTGAAGCGCTGGCGTTTGGTAAGTCACGCGACGTTGTAGAGAAAGAGTTTACCGATGCCGGTAAATCTGCAGAGTCTGTGGCCCATATCGTGCCGTTCAAGGTGTTTGAAGGTAACCGCCCGACTAACTCCATTCTGCTGCGTGAGATTACCCCTTACAGCCTGGGCGCACTGATTGCCCTGTATGAGCACAAAATCTTCACTCAGGGTGCCATCCTGAATATCTTCACTTTCGATCAGTGGGGTGTGGAATTAGGTAAGCAGCTGGCGAACCGTATTCTGCCGGAACTGGAAAATGAGGACGAAGTTACCACTCACGACAGCTCCACTAATGCCTTAATTAACCGCTATAAATCCTGGCGTTAATCGGCGTTAATTTCATCGGGCGGCCACTTTGCCGCCCTTTTTTTGTCTGTTTTTACATCTGAATGGGCTGTTTATATCGTCGGAGAGCATGGGTTGTCAGGGAAAAGTCTTAAAATAACCTAAGATAATTCTGAACATCGATACACTGAACGGGCCAGCATAAAGTATAAAATGGTCCTGAAATGGGGCAATCTCTATTATTAGCTATTGATTCATAATCATATTCAGTTTCAGCAATCCTGAGTAAATTCTGATTATTCTTATTCCGTACCAGATATTAATAAAAAAGAACATTCCGCTTTGCAATTGATTCGCCAGTAGCGAAATATCTGGCATCAGCCCGAAATATTCCAATATAAAAAGTAGTTATCCCCAATCCAGCTAATTAAATCACGCGCCCACCCCGCTATTCACCCTGGTTTTTCCGGTGCTGAACTCTGGTATTTTGTTGCCCTATACTGAACGCGCCCGCAATGGGACTGTCTGTCGATTTTGCCGCAGTCTGACTGCGTTGCAACCTCAGCGGACAGAGATCCTTCATTCACTCAATGCAGGAAACGCTGTTATGAAAAAAACTATGGTTGCCGGTGCAGCCTTGATCTTCGTTGCCGTCTCTTCCAGCGCATTTGCTGCGCCGGAAGAAGCTGGTACCGCAGCTGGCGCGCAGGCGGGAGCAATCTCTGCTGGCACGTCGACCGCTGTGGGTATCGGTGCACTTGGCGCGCTGGTCGGGCTCGGCATTGCCGCTTCTGGCGGTGGTGACGGTGCAAATACCGGTACAACAACCACGACCACGACGAGCACCACTCGTTGATGGATGCCCGACCCCCGTCTGATTGCTGATCTGCAGCAAACGGGCAGAGGCTGAACCACTGACTTCGGTGAGTGAGGACGCTGAGCCACGTAACCTGTATTTCTGCAGCCGGAACGGGACGGGCAGAGCACCTTTAAACATAACCACACGCCTGTGTGGTTATTTTTTACTTTGGCATGACTTATCAGGGACACACAGTGCGCCAACTTCCTCTGCTGCTCGCTTGCCTGCTGCTGCAGGCCTGTACACAAACGCAAAAAGGTCTTGAACAGACTCTGCTGCTTGCGGTTAACGGTCCGGACGACGTGACCGTTACCGATCAACAGGTCAACAATCTTCCCTATGCCAGTCTCTATGCTCGCCTGAATGAAGGTCCGCGCATTTTTGTAGTGCTCGGCTACAACGAGAAAGGTCAGCAAAAATGGGTGACACAGGATCAGGCGATGCTGGTGACACAGCATGGCCGCCTGGTTAAAACCCTGGGCTTGCCGGATAACCTGCTGAGCGTCAGCAATCTGCAACAGGATCCGCTCGCTGACAGCCTGCATATCAGCAACGGCGCAGGCTGGACCCGCATCGTGCAGTGGACCGAACAGGGCAAGGTTCGCGGCGCGACTGTGCGTTCAACCTTCCAGCGCGGCACCGACGAAGTCCTGACCGTGGCGGGCAACCGCATTCCGTGCCGCGTCTGGCATGAGCAGGTGAGCATCGACAGCAGTAACCGCGAGTGGGAAAACACCTTCTGGATCGATAACAGCAGCGGCGATGTGGTGCAGGCCCATCAGATGCTGGCGGCAGACGCCTTCCCTGTAGATATCACTATTCTGAAGCCGGCGAAATCATGAAAAAAATCACTTTTTTGCTGGCCGGGCTGAGCCTGTTCAGCGCCGCAGAAGCGCAGGCAACTGCGCAGGTTATCGTTCATGCACCGCACAACGGCGGTCAGGCTGAGCTGAGCCAGGTCGCGGATCTCTCCCAGCTGGTGACTCTGCCTCCACTGCAGGTCAACACTGACTGGCGTGCGACCTTTATTGCCGAGCGCGGCGCCAGCGCAGTGGCACAGCAGCACTATCAACAGACGCTGGGCGCGTTACGTGCCTGGCGTGCCGACAGCAGCGGCGATCGGGCGGCGGCCATTGATGAAGTGATCCGCCAGCTGAGCGCCATCAAAGTAGCAGGTCGCCAGTTCACGTCGCTCGACCCGGACTGGATCCGTCTGCATCCGGCTGACAACCGTCGGCTGGAAGGCAGCTATGACCTCTATCTGCAGGCCCCCTCAGATTCTGTACTGCTGCTCGGCGCGCTGAGCGGCGCAGGCAAAGTGAGCTGGCAGCCGGGTAAATCAGTACGCGACTATCTGGATGGTCATGACGCACTCTCCGGGGCAGAACGCAATTTTGTCACCGTGATTGCACCTTCAGGCGCCACACAGCAGGTGCCGGTTGCCTACTGGAATCATCGCCACGCGGAAATGGAGCCAGGCAGCATTATCTGGCTCGGCTTTTCGTCATGGAGCCTGCCAGGCAGCTATGAAGACCTTAATGAACGCATCCTTTCCGTACTGACTCACCGGATACCAGACTGATGAAAAAACGTTATCTCTTCAGCCTGTTGGCTGTTTCCGTGGCGGCAGCCTGTCAGGCGCAGGCTGACACCTGGCCCGAGCCGGTGGGCCCTTCACAATCCGATTTCGGCGGCGTGGGTCTGATGCAGGTGCCGACGGCGCGCATGGCCAAAGAGGGCGAGTTCAGCCTCAACGCGCGCGACAACGATCAGTACCGATACTACTCCGCGTCACTGCAGCTCTTTCCCTGGCTGGAGACCACTGTGCGGTATACCGACGTGCGCACCCGTCAGTACAGTGCGGTCTCAGAATTCAGCGGCACGCAGAGCTATAAAGATAAAGCCTTCGACCTGAAACTCCGTCTGTGGCAGGAGGGCTTCTGGCTGCCGGAAGTGGCGGTGGGAACCCGCGATCTGGGCGGTACCGGTCTGTTCGACAGCGAATATCTGGTGGCGACCAAAGCATGGGGACCGTTCGACTTTACCCTGGGGCTTGGCTGGGGCTATCTCGGCAACAGCGGCACCGTGAAGAACCCGTTCTGCTCATACAGCGACAGCTATTGCCAGCGTCCGCAGGTGGGCGAAGCGGGTTCAATCAACGGCTCGCAGATGTTCCACGGCCCGACGGCGCTGTTTGGCGGCGTGGAGTATCAGACGCCCTGGCAGCCGCTGCGCCTTAAAATGGAGTATGAGGGCAACGACTACCAGAATGACTTTGCTGGTCGCCTTGAGCAGCGCAGCAAGCTCAACGTCGGCGCGATTTATCGCGTGACCGACTGGGCTGACATCAACGCCAGCTACGAACGCGGTAACACCTTTATGTTTGGTGTCACCATTCGCACCAACTTCAACGATCTGCGTCAGGCGCACATCGACAGCGAGAAGCCTTCCTACAATCCGCAGCCGCAACCTAAGTTGCTGGAGCCGACGGTGGTGGGCACTCAGCTGACCGATCTGAAATACAATGCCGGTCTCGATGGTCCGCGTATTCAGACTCAGGGTCACACGATCTATGTGTCAGGCGAGCAGACGAAGTATCGCGATACCCGTGAAGGGGTGGATCGTGCGAACCGCATCATCATGAACCACCTGCCTGACGGCATCGACACCATCAATGTCACCGAGTCGCGCTTTAACATGCCACAGGTGACGACTGAGACGCAGGTCGCCAGCCTGCGTAACAATCTGGAAGGCTATCCGCTGGGCCATGAGCAGCCACTGCAACAGACCCGCAAAGAACCGGTCGATCCGGGTACCACTGAGCAGGGGATGTTTATCCGTCAGGATCGCCTGAACTACAGTCTGTCGCCGGTGCTGAATCAGTCGGTGGGCGGCCCGGAAAGCTTCTATATGTATCAGGTCGGCGTAATGGCTAACGCTGATTACTGGCTGACGGATCACCTGCTGGTGGGCGGTAGTCTGTTTGGTAACCTCGCCAACAACTACGACAAGTTCAACTACAACGGCGCACCGGCGGACTCTTCGCTGCCGCGCGTGCGTACCCATATCCGCGACTACGTTGAGAACAACGTCTACGTTAACGATCTGCAGGCGAACTATATGGGCCACCTCGGTAACGGCTTCTATGGTCAGGTTTACGGCGGGTACCTGGAGACGATGTATGGCGGCGTGGGTGGCGAGCTGCTCTATCGTCCGGTCGATGCGAACTGGGCGGTGGGCGTCGATGCCAACTATGTCCGTCAGCGTGACTGGGACAACATGATGCAGTTCAATCGCTACAAAGCCTCAACCGGCAACCTGACGGGTTACTGGCGTCCATGGTTCATGCAGGATGTATTGGTGAAAACCAGCGTCGGTCAGTATCTGGCGAAAGATAAAGGTGTGACGGTCGATGTGTCGAAGCGCTTCGACAGCGGCGTGATGGTGGGTGTCTATGCCACCAAAACCAACGTCTCGTCTGAAGAGTATGGCGAAGGCGACTTCACCAAAGGCTTCTATATCTCCATCCCAATGGATCTGTTCACTGTGACGCCAACGCGCGGTCGCGCGCAGGTGAACTGGGTGCCGCTGACGCGTGATGGCGGTCAGATGCTGGGTCGCAAGTACCAGCTGTATGATCTGACGTCCGATCGCGACGCGCGCTTTAACTAAGCAGATGGCGGCCTCAGGGCCGTTTCATGCGGTTAACAGAAAGCAGGCTCAGGGAGCATACGCCTGAAGCAAAGCATAGCAATGAGATCGCGCCTGCTCAGGGAACCCGGTCAGATCGGAAAGGCGCTAATGCCATCCCTGGCCGCTCGGCCCGCGCCGTCCCTGGCGCGGGACGCTTTCCTCCTCTGACCGGGTTCCCTGCGCGTTGAGTTTCCTCATTGCTGCCAGATTTAACCGGAGCTGGATTTGTCAGCAGTCTGAAGCGGCCCTCAGGCCGCTTTTTTACTTAGTCCGCGTCGTAGCCGAGATTCGGCGCCAGCCAGCGCTCCACTTCTGTGACCGACATCCCTTTGCGTGCCGCATAATCTTCCACCTGGTCACGCTGGATCTGCGCCACGGCGAAATAGCGGCTGTCAGGATGGCTGAAGTACCAGCCAGAGACTGACGCGCCCGGCCACATGGCAAAGGATTCGGTGAGCTTCATGCCGGTCTGTTCTTCCACCGCCAGCAGACGCCAGATGGCGGCTTTCTCAGTGTGCTCCGGGCAGGCCGGATAGCCTGGTGCCGGACGTATCCCCTGATAATTTTCCCGAATCAGCTCTTCATTGCTGAGATTTTCGTTGGGCGCGAAGCCCCAGATCACCTTACGTACCCGCTCGTGCAGGTATTCGGCAAAGGCTTCCGCCAGACGGTCAGCCAGCGCTTTCACCATGATCTTGTTGTAGTCGTCATGCTGACGATCGTACGCCTCCGCCAGCGCATCCTCTTCCAGCCCGCCGGTCACCGCGAAAGCACCGAGATAGTCCGCTTTGCCGCTCGATTTCGGGGCCACAAAATCCGCCAGACAGTAGTTGGCGAAGTCGGTTTTTTCGGTCTGCTGGCGTAAGTGATGACTCACACACAAAATCTCATCACGCCGCTCATCACTGTAGAGATGAATATCATCGCCGACCCGGTTAGCCGGAAAAATACCGACCACGCCACGTGGCTTCAGCAGCGACTGCTGGCTTAATTTGTCGAGCATCGCATTGGCATCGGCAAACAGACGCTGCGCCTCTTCACCCACCACCTCATCCTCCATGATGCGGGGATATTTGCCCGCCAGCGACCAGGTCATAAAGAATGGCGTCCAGTCGATGTAGTTGCGCAGCGTTTCAATGCTGGCCTCCACCTGGCTGACCCCGGGACGATGCGGCACGGGTGGCGTGTAACTCTCCCAGTCAATTGAGGTGGCGTTATCGCGCGCCGCCTGCAGCGAGACCGGCGGCGTGCGCGGCTTTTTGCGTGCATGCTGAATGCGCACGGTCTCGTACTCTTTGCGGGTTCGGGCGACGAAATCCTCTTTTAAGGTAGCGGAAAGCAGCGACGACACCACGCCAACGGTGCGTGAGGCGTTCTGCACGTAGACCGTCGGGCCGCTGTAATGCTGCTCAATTTTGACAGCGGTATGCGCCTTCGAGGTGGTCGCGCCGCCAATCAGCAGCGGTAAGGTAAAGCCCTGACGCTCCATCTCTTTCGCCATGTTGACCATCTCATCCAGCGACGGCGTAATCAGGCCTGATAAGCCGATGATGTCCGCATTCACTTCGCGCGCCGTTTTAAGAATTTTTTCGCCCGGCACCATCACGCCAAGGTCAATGATTTCGTAGTTATTACACTGCAGCACCACGCCGACAATATTTTTCCCGATGTCGTGCACGTCGCCTTTGACCGTGGCCAGCACGATTTTACCGTTGCTGCGCCCCGCCTCTTTGCTGGCTTCGATAAAGGGTTCCAGATACGCCACCGCCTGCTTCATCACGCGCGCCGATTTCACCACCTGCGGCAGGAACATCTTGCCCTCACCGAACAGGTCACCGACCACGTTCATGCCGGACATCAGCGGGCCTTCAATCACCTCTATCGGCCGTGGTACCTGCTGGCGCGCCTCTTCGGTATCCTGCTCGATAAACTCGGTGATCCCCTTGACCAGCGAATACTCCAGCCGTTTCACCACGTCCCAGCTGCGCCATTCCGCGAGCTGTTTTTCCTGCGCGCCATCGCTTTTGCCGCCACGGTATTTCTCCGCCAGCGCCAGCAGCCGCTCGGTGCCATCATCCCGCCGGTTAAGAATCACATCCTCTACCGCCTCGCGCAGTTCTGCCGGCAAATCATCATAAATCGCCAGCTGGCCTGCGTTGACGATGCCCATATCCATGCCTTTACGGATGGCGTAATAGAGAAAGACGGCATGTATCGCTTCACGCACCGGATCGTTGCCACGGAATGAAAACGATACGTTGGAGACGCCGCCGGAGATCATCGCATGGGGCAGCTCGCGCTTGATATCTTCGCAGGCACCAATGAAATCCATGGCGTAGTTGTTGTGTTCGTCGATGCCGGTGGCGACCGCAAAGATGTTGGGGTCGAAGATAATATCTTCCGGCGGGAAACCGACCTGTTCGGTGAGGATCCGGTAAGCACGGCGGCAGATCTCAATTTTACGGGCGCGGGTATCCGCCTGACCCACTTCGTCAAACGCCATGACCACCATCGCCGCGCCGTAACGCCGGACCTGACGCGCATGATGAATAAAGGCCGCTTCACCCTCTTTCATCGAAATTGAGTTCACGATCCCTTTGCCCTGAATGCACTGCAACCCTTGCTCAATCACCTCCCATTTTGAGGAGTCGATCATGATCGGCACGCGGGCGATATCCGGTTCGCCAGCAATCAGATTCAGAAAGCGTACCATCGCCGCCTCGGCGTCGAGCATGCCTTCATCCATGTTGATATCGATGATCTGCGCGCCGCTCTGCACCTGCTGCAGCGCCACTTCCAGCGCTTCGTTATACTTCTCTTCTTTGATCAGCCGTTTAAATTTTGCCGAGCCGGTGACGTTGGTGCGCTCACCGACGTTAACAAACAGTGACTCTGCGGTGATGTTAAGCGGCTCCAGACCGGAGAGACGGCAGGCCACCGGGATCGTCGGCAACTGACGCGGTGCGACGCCTTCAACCGCCGCCACCATGGCAGCGATATGTTGCGGTGTGGTGCCACAGCAGCCGCCAATAATGTTCAGGAATCCGGCGGTGGCCCATTCACCAATCTGCTGCGCCATCACTTCCGCATCCAGATCGTATTCGCCAAAGGCATTGGGCAGACCGGCGTTGGGATGGGCGGTCACGTAGCCTTCAGCGATGCGCGACAGTTCCGCCACATACTGACGAAGTTCGTCGGGTCCCAGTGCGCAGTTCAGGCCAAAAGAGAGCGGTTCGGCGTGACGCAGCGAGTTGTAAAAAGCTTCGGTGGTCTGGCCGGAGAGCGTTCGGCCGGAGGCGTCGGTGATAGTGCCGGAGATCATCAGCGGCAGCGCCACGCCAAGCGCTTCCATCTCGGTCTGCACCGCATAGATAGCCGCCTTGGCATTCAGCGTATCGAACACCGTTTCAATCATGATGATGTCGGAACCGCCCTCCACCAGCGCGCGGGTCGATTCGCGGTACGCCTCCACCAGCTGATTAAAAGTGACGTTACGGTAGGCAGGATCGTTAACATCGGGTGAGATCGAGCAGGTGCGGTTGGTCGGGCCGAGCACACCCGCGACATAACGCGGACGATCCGGCGTTTTCGCCGTCCACACATCGGCGCAGGCTCGCGCCAGGCGGGCCGCTTCAAAATTGATCTCCGCCGATAAACTTTCCATCTGGTAATCCGACATCGCAATCGACGTGGCGTTAAAGGTGTTGGTTTCGAGGATATCCGCACCCGCCGCCAGATAGGCGTCGTGGATCTCGCGGATCACTGCCGGTTTACTCAGCACCAGCAGATCGTTATTGCCTTTGAGATCGCAAGGCCAGTCAGCAAAACGGCTGCCGCGATAATCCTCTTCTTCCAGCTTATAGCTCTGGATCATGGTGCCCATACCACCATCCAGCACCATAATGCGTTGTGCGAGCTGCTGTTTTAACGCGTCGATTTTATTGCTCACTGTTGCCCCATTCACGTCAGTCTGCTGGCGGAAAAGCCCGTTTTTCATTCTGGCACAAGCTGGTCAGGCGACAAAGTAACCTCGAATGAGAGTTTTTCAGGTCACGGCTGTACAGGTCTGACCAGAAAACCAGCGTTTGCAAAGCGCGCGATTAAAACGAAAATGATTTCCACAATGTAAAAGGAGAACAATGATGGCAACCCCGGTTCCTGTTAAGCGCGGCAAGAAACCCCGTGGCACCCCTGTCGCCGCACCCGCGGGCGGTCAGGTGCAATCGCTGACCCGCGGCCTGACGCTGCTGGAGCTGATTGCTGACTCACATGGCAGCGTAGCGCTGACCGAGCTGGCTCAGCAGGCGGGTTTGCCTAACTCCACCACGCATCGCCTGCTCAGCACCATGCAGCAGCAGGGTTTTGTCCGGCAGGTGGGCGATCTCGGGCTGTGGACGATCGGCGCACACGCCTTCGTGGTCGGCAGCAGTTTCCTGCAGAGCCGTAACCTGCTGGCGCTGGTACACCCGGTGCTGCGTAGCCTGATGGAGCAGTCCGGTGAAACGGTGAATCTGGCGGTGCTGGATCTCAGCGATCACCAGGCGGTGATCATTGATCAGGTGCAGTGTACCCAGCTGATGCGAATGTCTGCGCCGATTGGCGGCAAGCTGCCGATGCATGCGTCTGGCGCAGGCAAAGCATTTCTGGCCCACCTGGGCGATGAGCAGGTCACCGCCCTGCTGCATCAGAAAGGATTGCATTACTACACGCCGAAAACCCTGATGTCACCGCAGAGTCTGAAAGAGAATCTGGCGCTGGTGCGCAAAGCGGGCTTCTCATTTGATGATGAAGAGCATGCGCTTGGACTGCGTTGTGTCGCCGCGCCAATCTATGACGAACATGGCGAGGCGTTTGCCGCGCTCTCTATCTCCGGCCCCATCGCCCGCATGACTGACGATCGGATTACTGAATTAGGTGCACTGGTCATCCGCGAAGCGCGCCAGGTTACGCTGGCGTACAGTGGTCGTTAACTTTATCTGCGCCGTAGCAGACGCTGAAACGCTGCGTCTGCCGCCAGGCGATCACCTCTTCCACATGGCCCTGGGCGATGCGCTGCTGCTGCGCGCGCCACCAGCGGGCGTCGAATATCTCCGGATGCAGTTGCAACAGCAATGCGCCGGTAGCAGCTTCACTGCATAACGCATAGCGGAAGGTTTCCGGGAAGACATCGTCCGGCCCGACGCTGTACCAGGGCTCGGCGCTGAGTTCATCCTCCTCATAGCGCGCCGCGGGCACCTCCCGGAAGTGCAACTCCTGCATCGGGCGAATCTCATCGTAATCGTAAAAAATCACCCGGCCATGGCGGGTGATGCCGAAGTTTTTAAACAGCATGTCTCCGGGAAAGATATTGGCCGCCGCCAGCTGTCGGATAGCATTGCCATACTCTTCAATCGCGTGACGTCGCTCTGCGGCATTCGCCTGGGCCAGGTAGAGATTGAGCGGCTGCATACGGCGCTCCAGCCACAGGTGACGAATAATCAGGCGATCGCCTTCGATATGCAGCTTCTCCGCCACGCAGGCGTGGAGCTCTGCCAGCAGCGCCGGAGAGATGCGCGACAGCGGCAGCGCAAACTGCTCGAACTCCTGCGTATCCGCCATACGTCCCACGCGATCGTGCTCTTTGACCTGCTGATAACAGGCGCGGACCTGTGCTTCCGTCACCTCTTTTTGCGGCGCGAAGCGATCCCTGATGACCTTGAACACCCAGTCAAAGCCCGGCAGCGTGAAGACCAGCATCACCATGCCGCGCACGCCGGGTGCGATCTCAAAGGCCGTCTCATTTTCTGCCAACGCCTGAAGATATTCGCGATAGCTCTCGGTTTTACCGTGCTTCTGGCAGCCAATCGCCATATAGCGCTCCGCCAGGGTTTTGCCAGGCAGTATCGGTTGCAGCCAGGCAACCAGCGCCGCAGGCACCGGCGCATAAACCATGAAATAGGCGCGGGCAAAACCAAACACAATGCTGGCGTCATTCACATCGGTCAGACAGGTGTCGATCCACAGTTCGCCCGTTTCACTGCGCTGGATCGGCAGCAGACAGGGCAAGATGCCCTCCGGCAGATGCAGGCGCGCCACCAGCCAGGCAGTTTTGTTACGATAGAAGAGTTCACTGTTAACCTCGAGCCAGCCCTGGTTCAGCCGGGGAAAATGCGACTGCAGGTGGCGGACAATCCAGCCGACGTCGCGAGCGCGCTGCTGCCACGGCAACGTCAGCGGTAAATCGCTCAACACCTGATCCACCAGTGCCAGCCAGCCCCGCTCCGGCTGATAACGGCGCGATAACGGGCGCAAAGGTGTGACCGGTGCGGTCAGGGATTGAGAGCTGAAGATAAACAGCCGGTCCGGCTGCAGATCGGCATGTCCATGTAACCGGCAGTAGACAGAATTAAAGAAGCTTTCGGCAATTTCATGCCGTGGATAGCCGGGCAGCAGGCTTTGATAGTGGTCCTTAACCCGCAGCCAGAACATCTCATCCCAGTTGGCCGCACCGTTCAGCACCCGCAGTTGATCGGCAACCAGGCTGACGTGATGGTCATAGAGATGAATACGGGCCTTCATGGCATGTTGCACCGCCTGCCATTCCGCCTGCTCAAACCGCTGCTGTGCGCCAGCAGTGATGTCGAGAAAGCGACCATACTGTGCATCAAAACCCTGCAGGATAGTGTGGGCGATCAATGATTCGCGTGGCGGCATAATCAGCTCCGGTAAACGCCCGCCCGCGGTTTGCGGACGGGGAATCAGTCAGAGGAAAAGGGTCAGAACTGATGCTCTTCGGTCGAACCGGTGAGCGCGGTGACCGAGGACTTACCGCCCTGAATGATATTGGTTACCTGATCAAAATAGCCGGTGCCCACCTCTTGCTGATGCGAAGAGAAGCTGTAACCGCGATCGCGGGCAGCGAACTCAGGCTGCTGAACCTTTTCAACATAGTGACGCATCCCTTCGCCCTGGGCGTAGGCGTGGGCCAGATCAAACATGTTGAACCACATGCTGTGGATGCCCGCCAGCGTGATGAACTGGAAGCGATAGCCCATGTCGCTGAGCGCCTGCTGAAACTTCGCGATGGTGCGATCGTCGAGGTTCTTCTTCCAGTTGAACGACGGTGAACAGTTGTAGGCCAGCAGCTTGCCGGGGAAACGCGCATGAATGGCGTCGGCAAAGCGCTGCGCCATCGCCAGATCCGGCGTTGAGGTTTCACACCACAGGATGTCAGCATAAGGTGCATAGGCCAGCCCGCGACTGATCGCCTGTTCAATGCCGGCGTGGGTGCGGAAGAAGCCTTCTGCCGTCCGGTCGCCCTGGATAAAGGGACGATCGTATTCATCGCAGTCTGAGGTAATCAGATCGGCGGCGTCGGCATCAGTTCGTGCCAGCAGCACGGTTGGCACGCCCATCACATCGGCAGCCAGCCGTGCCGCCACCAGTTTCTGAATGGCTTCCTGAGTCGGTACCAGAACTTTGCCGCCCATGTGACCGCATTTTTTTACCGCCGCCAGCTGATCTTCGAAGTGGACCGCCGCCGCGCCCGCCTGAATCATCGCCTTCATCAGCTCATACGCATTCAGCACGCCGCCAAAACCAGCTTCAGCATCGGCCACAATTGGCAGGAAGAAATCGGTGTGCCGGCTGTCCCCCGCTTCAATGCCGCTGGACCACTGAATCTGATCGGCGCGCTGAAAGGTCTGATTAATGCGCGTCACCACTTCCGGCACCGAGTTCACCGGGTAGAGGGACTGATCGGGATACATCTGGCCCGCCACGTTGGCATCCGCCGCTACCTGCCAGCCAGAAAGGTAGATCGCTTCGATGCCCGCTTTGGCCTGCTGCAGTGCCTGCCCGCCGCTCAGCGCACCCAGGCTATTGATATACCCTTTCTTCGCCTCGCCATTCAGCAACGCCCATAATTTTTCCGCACCGCGCTCTGCCAGCGTACAGGCGGGCAAGACCGAGCCGCGCAGATTGACGACCTCTGCTGCGCTGTAAGGGCGGGTAATGCCCTGCCAGCGTGCGGTCTGCCAGAGTTGTTCCAGTTGATCGATCTGTTGAGTACGTGTCATGGCAATAACTCCTCTGTTCAGGGGATCAGGCGATAGCCTGGCAGGGTAAGAAAGGAAACCAGCTCGCGCTCGGTGGTGATCTGAGCCATCAGCTGCGCCGCGTCGTCATAGCGACCGGCGCTGAAGTGGGCTTCGCCCAGCGCGTTTTGCAGCAGATGCAGCTCTTCGTTAAGCCAGCGCAGAAACAGTTCAGCTGTGACCTGCTGGCCGTTGTTCAGCATTTGCTGATGATGAATCCATTGCCAGATTGAGGTGCGTGCGATCTCAGCGGTGGCGGCATCCTCCATTAGTCCGTCAATCGGGACACAGCCGTTACCGCTGATCCACGCTTCCAGATATTGCAGCGCAACACGGATGTTGGCGCGCATACCGGCTTCGGTGCGCTCACCCTGACAGGGCGCCAGCAGCTGCTCCGCTGTGATCGTCGCATCCTCTTCCCGCATGACCTGCAGCTGGTTTGGCCGGTCGCCCAGCGCAGCGTTGAAGACCGCCATCGCGGTCTCTGCCAGACCAGGATGAGCAATCCAGGTGCCGTCATGCCCGTTACCTGCCTCCCGCTGCTTATCTTCCGTCACGCGCTGCAATACCCAGGCATTGCGCGTGGGATCTTTAGCGGGAATCAGCGCTGACATCCCGCCCATCGCAAAAGCCCCCCGCCGATGACAGGTTTTAATCAGCAGTCGCGAATAAGCGTCCAGGAACGGCTGAGACATGGTGACGGACTGGCGATCCGGCAGCACGCGATCCGCATGCTGTTTAAGGGTTTTGATATAGCTGAAGATGTAATCCCAGCGGCCACAGTTGAGGCCAACAATGTGATCGCGCAGATTCCACAGGATCTCATCCATCTGAAACACGGCGGGTAAGGTTTCGATCAGGACAGTGGCTTTGATAGTGCCACGCGGCAGATCGAACTGATCCTCGCTGAAACTGAAGATCTCACGCCACCAGGCGATCTCCTGCCAGCTCTCGGTTTTCGGCAGATAGAAATAAGGCCCGCTGCCTTTGGCCAGTAATGGCCGGACGTTGTGGAAGAAATAGAGCGCGAAATCAAACAGCCCGCCCGGAATTGCCTTCCCCTGCCAGCTGACATGTTTTTCTGACAGATGCAGACCGCGCACCCGGCACATCAGTACCGCAGGGGTAGCGCCGAGCTGATAAATTTTGCCTTTGTCGCTGGTATAACTCAGGGTGCCCTGTACTGCTTCGCGCAGTGTCAGCTGCCCTTCAATCAACTTTGACCACTCCGGAGACAGCGAATCCTCAAAGTCGGCCATAAAGACTTTAACGTTTGAGTTCAGGGCGTTAATCACCATTTTCCGATCGGGTGGACCGGTGATCTCGACCCGACGATCTTCTAAATCTGCCGGAATAGATTGAATACGCCATTCACTGGCCCTTATGGAAGCCGTTTCCATATCGAAGTCTGGCAGATAGCCCTGGTCATATTGCTGCTGACGCTGCTGGCGAGCCGATAACAGCACTTCGCGTTGCGGTGCAAAGCGTGCGACCAGAGACTCTAAAAAAGAAACAGCCTCGGGCGTTAACAGCTGCTGTTCTGCATGGCTAAAGGGCTGGCTGAAAATCAGGGTATGGCTGATCACTGAGTCTGTCATGCTGGCGTTCTCCTGTATTCAAAGGATCGAAAGCAGCGGATCCACACGGTGTTTATTTTGTGAGCTACAGGATCAGAGCATAAGCATTTATTTTTTTAAATAAAAAACTATTTCCATTTTTAAATACAAAACAACCTATCCTGATGTTTTATCTGAAATAAAACTTTAATCCATTAAAGGAATCGCTTTCAGTTAACGTTTTAAAGGCGAAAAAAAACCGTGTTGCCATCGGCTAACACGGTTCAGTTGATCTTCAGACGGGACTATTCCAGCGTTGGGTTCATGTGACGCAGATCGAACGGCGTGATCTGGTAAACGTAGTAGTTGAGCCAGTTCGAGAACAACAGATTGCCGTGACTGCGCCAGGTGGCGCGGGGTGGCAATACCGGATTATCCTGCGGGAAATAGTTATAAGGGACTTCCGGATTTACCCCCGCTTCATAATCGCGATGATACTCACCAGACAACGTCAGGGCATCATATTCCGGGTGACCGGTAACAAACACCAGACGTTTGTCTTTACTCGCCATCAGATAGGCACCGGTTTGTTCCGATTCAGCAAACAGCTCAAGATCGGTGTAATCCGTTATCAAATGAGTGGGAAAATCAGCATAGCGTGAGTGCGGTGCGAGGAAATTATCATCAAAACCGCGGGTCAGTAACGCATGGGGATGCAGTATCTGATGCTCATAGACGCCAGACAGTTTGTTATGCCGGGTTTGCTTGGGAATGCCATACAGAATGTTAAGCGCGGCCTGAACCGCCCAACAGACAAACAGGGTTGAGGTGACATGCTCATTTGCCCAGTGCAGAACGCGCTGAATCTGTGGCCAGTAAGCGACATCATTAAAATCAACCAGCCCGAGTGGTGCACCTGTCACGATTAAGCCATCGTAGTTATCATGCTGGATATCTTCAAAATTGCAGTAGAAGTTGTTGAGGTGCTCAGTGGGCGTATTGCGTGACTCGCGGCTGTCGATGCGCAGCAGCTGAATATCGATCTGTAAGGGCGAGTTGGAAAGCAGACGCAGAAACTGATTCTCCGTTTCGATCTTTTTCGGCATCAGATTCAGTATGAGCACTTTAAGCGGGCGGATCTCCTGAACACTGGCGCGCGACGATGTCATCACAAAGACATTTTCGTCACGCAAAAAATTCACTGCCGGTAATTCGTCGGGAACCCTGATTGGCATAACCTGCTCACCTCTTACAACCATATAAACGTTTAGACATCTGGATGCCCAACATTAGCCTGATCGTTGTAAGATGTCGAGGTTTGATGCAGAAAATGAAAATGTTTCAGTTTAACGTGGCAAAGTGCAGACGTAAAAAAGCCCCGCACTACT
>NZ_BCZA01000006.1 GCF_001598475.1 Pantoea agglomerans NBRC 102470 | reverse complement strand
GACCGAGAACAAACAGCCCCACCAGGCCACCGACAAAGCTGGAGATAAAGCCAACCAGCACCGCATTCGGGGCGTAGGGGAAAACAATCGGGCAATCCAGCGCCGGTCTGGCTTCCGGAACCAGTTTTTCTGAAAAGCCGGTAAAGGCAGGGACAATTTCAGCCAGGATTAAGCGCACACCCTGCAGAATGATAAAGACACCCGCCGCGAAGGTAATGGCCTGGATAAAGGAGTAAACAAGGTAGTTCTGACCATTGCTGAAATTAGCCTCTACATATTCTTTACCGGCAGACACCGACAGGATTAAGTAGATAATCATCATCGTCAGAGAGATCGAGATGGTACTGTCACGCAAAAAACTGAGGTTTTTTGGCATGTTCATCTCTTCGGTGGATTTAGATCCTTTGCCTACCAAAGAGCCGATCCAGCCTGATAAGACATAGCCAATTGTCCCGGTATGCGCCAGCGCGACATGGTCGCCACCAATGATCTTACGCATATAGGGCTGGGCGATCGCCGGGAAGGTGGCCATCAGAATGCCCAACAGCAGTGACCCGGTGTAAATAAGCTGAATACCTTCAAAACCGGCAACCGATAAAATAATCGCGATCATACAGGCCATATAGAACGTCACATGCCCTGAGAGGTAGATATATTTCAGTCGGGTGAAGCGAGCGACAACGATGTTGGCGACCATGCCGAAGGCCATGATCATCGTGGTAGGCGCACCATATTTTGCCAGAGCGATAGAGACCATCGCTTCGTTATTAGGAATGATGCCCTGAACATCAAACGCATGTTTGAAAATGTCGCCCAGTGGCGTCAGTGAACCGACCAGAACGGTCGCACCGCCTGCCAGCACCAGGAAGCCCAGAATAGTTTTTACCGTGCCCTTGATAACATCAGGAAACGGCTTCTTCTGCGCAATCAGTCCGAAAAATGCCACCAGTCCGACTAATATAGAGGGCACTTTCAGCACGTCGACGACGAACTGCAAAAGATTTTGAGTAAACATATTAACCTCGAGGGTAAGGTGTTTATCTAATTATTAGCGTCACTTTTTCTCAAAATACTCACGTATTTTCTGCTCCACTTCTTTCAGGTCAATGATGTTATTAATGATGATGACCTTCTGTTCAGGAAGGTTTGCGCTATAAGCAATGTCTTTGGCCATAACAAAAACATCCGCCACATCGGGGGTGACAGAGCCGAGATCCGAATGTTCCACTTCAGCTTCAACACCGATCGTTTTAAGCACTTTCTTGATGTTCATTTCCATCATGAAGCTGCTGCCTAAACCTGAACCACACACCGCCATAATTTTCATATCAAACCACATTAACTAATGATTAAAAGTCGCGTTTCAACGGGCAGACTAAACGCCTGATAAAATCGTCATGAGCGCTTCTTTGCTGCTCGCATTGAATATCTGCGCCATGATCTCTTCATCGGACAGCACTTCCGCCAGATGGGAGATCATTTCGATATGGCTATTACTGTCCGGTGCGGCAAACATGAAAATAGCCTTCACCGGGTCGTTTTCTTCGGAGTCAAATTTCACTGCTGTACCCAGCAGCACAATCGACAACCCCAGTTTGTGTGCGCCCTGTTCCGGGCGTGCGTGGGGCATGGCAATCTGCGGCGCGATGACAAAAAAGGGGCCGATCTCCTCTTTTTGCTGAATAATCGCATCAATATAATCCTGCGATATTGCGCCCTCACTGAGCAGAGGACGTCCCGCAATAACTAACGCTTCCTGCCAGTCAGTCACGCTTTCGACGTACTGGATTTTCTCGTTATTTAACCACTTAGCCAGGTGTGACATCGTCTTACTCCTCCTGTTTAAATGCGCAATAAAATTTAACTAAACGCATAAACCGTGTGGCGTTTGCCTGCTCCCGGTTGCGCATAACCCATCTCATATAAAATTTTCTCAACCGGAACAGGGCCTGTTATGCATTCCGATTTTTCATAAATTCCTGAGTATGTACAGTCAGTTTCCCTCAAAAACCCCGTTATCACTTTTTTAGATAAACTTTTTGTCAGCAGAGCGATACAAAAATCGAATGTAGAAAAGGAGGTAACATCCTTAAAAGTCATGATTTTCATGTAGTTATTAAAAAAATATTTTCTCATTGTTCAGATGGGGTTATATTTCACAACGGTCATCACATCTGTACATGTTAAAGGTGTCTAGTCATCCTGATGATGTCCTTCGACGTGTACGGACACAACATGTAAAGTTAAAATATTGCTTATCAGGCTTAACATCAGTGCCAATTTGATAAGTTGATCACATATTCAGCTAGCGGAAGTGGTACTCATCCGGCAATGTCAGGCAGAACTGTACTGACACGGATTAGAGGGAGTCTGTCCTTCACTAAAACGGGAAGAAAGCCAATGGTTGATGGCATTACTGAAAAACAAAAAGAGGTTGTTGATTACATCCTCAATAAAATTAAGGATGATGGCCTTCGACCCGGAGAGAAACTGGATACCGAAATATCAATTGCCAAAAGCATCGGCATTACTCGCGCAACGGTGCGTGAAGCCACACGCATTCTGGTGGAGCAGCAGAGAATTTACCGGGTTAAAGGGTCGGGTATTTTTGTCGGTTCTACGGAGATGAGTAGCCAGGCGAACCGATATCATGTGCTTTCACCTTTTGATTATCAGGCGCAAAGAAATGGTCATAAAGGTGTAAGGAAAATCATATCGGTCAGCATAATCAAGGTTCCTTCTGCTGATATCGCTCAGGCGCTGCGTATTAAAAACAGCGATCAGATCTATAAAATTTTACGCCTGATGTGTTTCGATGACATCCCGGTAGCTCTGGAACATATTCACCTGCCGGTTAATATGTTTAGCAGCATGGAGTTCAGCAAGCTGGAACTGTCAAAATATGCCTACATTGAAGAAGTTACCGGTAAGAAAGTGCAGCTAAGGGACCAGCATTTAACGGCCGTCAATCTTACGGATACACAGTCGCTTACTCTGCTTAATTTAGCTGAAGGGGATGCTGTCATTCAGCTTAATGAAACCGTTTATCTCGACGACGGCGTTCCCTGTGAAGTGAATGTGGCGCTTATCAACACCCGATTTTTCCCGTTGAAACAAAATTCGCAACGGCCTTAGAAAAATAATCTTGTTTCTGGGCTCAATGCTTTGCTGTGCCCGGATATGACCCTATCAGACAGATTGATGCCCGGTTTACACCTCTTATTACAGTAGAGGATCTTAATTCCGGATAATGTATAAGGGCCTGTAATTCATCTGGCAGTTGCAATGAGTATCTCTGACTCAATTACATTCTTCATATGCTTATTTATCTATCTGGCGACCTGTGCTTCACCATCCTGTGAAGAATGTATTTCAATGCTCTGAATTCAGGCTGTTGAAATTCCTGCAATCGCGGCTAACAACTGTCATCTCTCCATACGTAAGACGATTTTCTGCAAACCTTTGCCATCTAACCGATTTTACTCACATGAATATCAGGCATCGAATAGCGTTATACGCAAAATATCGGCCTGATTTCCCGTTTCAGAGCCCGTTTTCCCTCTTTCACTTCTCACTGTTCTCCATTATGACGAAATCAATAATGCATAAAACAATATGATGTTTTACCAATGATCGACTGCGCAGCACACTGGTCTGCAACCGGAATAAACAAGGACCAGGTGAATGGCATATCGATTAAGTCTGTTAGATAAAGCGCCCGTGCTGCAGGGTGAATCACCCACCGCGGCGCTGCAGCGCACGCTGCAGATGGCGCAGCGGGCAGAGGAGTGGGGTTATCACCGCTTCTGGCTGGCGGAACATCACAACACCGCGCAGCTGGCCAGTCCATCACCTGAGGTATTGATTGCCTGGATCATTGCCCAGACCCGACATATTCGCGTCGGATCGGGCGGGGTGATGTTGCAGCACTACAGCCCTTATAAAGTGGCAGAGAACTTTAATCTGCTCGCTTCGCTGGCGCCGGGCCGCATTGACCTCGGCGTGGGCAAAGCGCCGGGCGGACTTCCACTCTCCACCCATGCGCTGCAACAGGGTGTTGATGCCGCTAAAAAAGGGAGCTTTGCCGAACAGCTTCAGCTGCTGGATAGCTGGCTGAAGCCCGGTCAGGCTGATCCTGACGATGAGGGTTTAGCCGCCACGCCACTGCCGTCACGTCCGGCGAACCGTTTTCTGCTGGGTGCCAGTGAAGAGAGCGCCCGGCTGGCCGCCAGTCTGGGCTGGCAGTTTGTCTTTGCCGCTCACCTTAATGGCGACCGCCAGTTGCTGGAGCATGCGCTGAGTACCTACTCCCGCCTGAGCCAGGGTCAGCGCGCCCTGGTGGCCGTGCAGGTGGTGGTAGCCGACTCACCCGCCGGGGCTGACCTGCTGGTAGCCAATCTTCGTCACTATCATGTAGCGGTGAAAGATGGCCCGAGCGTCAACGTTGCCAGTCTGGAACAGGCGGAGCGCTATGTGCGTCAGGGTGGATACCGCGATTATCAGATTGAGCCGCGCACGCCGTCACTTCTGAAAGGCACGGCGGCGCAGGTTCATGCCCAGCTGGACGCGCTGCATCATAATTTTGACATTGATGAGTTTGTTATCGACACGCCGATTACTGAGCCGGTTGCACGTCTGCAGTCACTTGAACTGCTGGCCACGCATCATCTGGTCGCAGCCTGAATCCCCGTCAGTGGAGAGTCATCATGAACCCTGAGTCACAACTGATTGAATGGCGACGCGAACTGCACACCTGGCCGGAGCTGTCGGGTCAGGAGTTCGCCACCACCGCGCGACTGCGGGGCTGGCTGCAGGCGGCGGGCATCCGGCTGCTGGACTATCCACTGGAAACCGGCGTGGTGGCAGAAATTGGCAGCGGAGAGACGGTGATCGCGCTGCGCGCCGACATCGATGCGCTGCCGATCCATGAGGCGAGCGGGGTGCGTTTTCACTCCCGCCATCCTGGCGTGATGCACGCCTGCGGCCATGACCTGCACAGCGCGGTGATGCTGGGTGCGGCGTTACAGCTCAACGCACAGGCCGATCGGTTAGCTGGCCGGGTGCGCATCCTGTTCCAGCCCGCTGAAGAGATAGCGCGCGGGGCGCGTCAGTTCATTGAGGCAGGCGTACTGGATAAGGTGCAGGCTATCTTCGGAATGCACAACGAGCCTTCGCTGCCCGTCGGCACCTTTGCCACCCGCAGCGGGGCGTTCTACGCGAATGCTGACAAATTTATTATTCGCGTCACCGGCAAAGGCGCACATGCCGCGTATCCGGAGCAGGGTGTCGACAGCATTGTGACGGCCAGCCAGATTATCCAGGCGTTACAGGGACTCACCAGCCGCAGTTTCAGTGCCCTGGACAGTCTGGTACTGAGCATTACCCGCATCGACGGCGGCAAAAGCTGGAATGTATTACCCGGCGGCGTTGAGTTTGGCGGCACGGCCCGAACCCACGATTTACAGGTGCGCGCCGAACTGGAACAGCGGGTGCGCACGCTGGTTGAGCACTTCGCCGAAGCCAATGGCGCGCAGGCAACCCTGAGCTGGCATCCTGGCCCGCCAGTGCTGATCAACGATGCGCACTGGGCGACCTTCAGCAGCGAAGTGGCGCAGCAGGCGGGCTATCGGGTGCAGACCGCCGATCTCCATCTGCTGGGGGAGGATTTTGCCTTTTATCTGCAACAGGTGCCGGGGGCGTTTGTCAGCATCGGCAGCGCCAGTGACTTTGGTCTGCACCATGCCAGCTTTACCCCGGATGAGGCGCTGATTGCGCCCGCCGCCGACTACTTCGCCCGACTGGCCCGCCAGGCGCTGCAACATCTTAACGCGCGATGTCGGGAAGCCATTCTGAACTGAATTCATCTGCAACCCGCTAAAGCACGACGGTTCTGACCACCGTCGTCGGGCATCGCTACGACTAAAAAAGAGAGAGCATCATGACCACAAGACAACTTCGGCTGGGTACCATTCTGCATGGCGCATCGGGAAACATGTCTGCCTGGCGCCATCCGGCGGCGCAGGCCGATGCCAGTATTAATCTGGATTACGCCAAAAAAATCGCCCGCAAGGCGGAGCAGGGCAAACTCGATTTTCTGTTTGTCGCCGACGGGTTGTTTATTAACGAAAAGTCGATCCCGCACTTTCTGAATCGCTTTGAGCCGCTGACGCTGCTCTCGGCGCTGGCGGGCGTCACTGAACATCTGGGGCTGGTTGGCACGGTATCGACCTCTTACAGCGAGCCCTTCACCGTGGCGCGTCAGTTTGCCAGCCTTGATCATCTCAGCGGCGGGCGTGCGGGCTGGAACGTGGTGACGTCACCGCTGGAAGGCTCGGCCAAAAACTTCTCGCGTCAGCAGCACCCGGAGCACGCATTGCGTTACCGCATTGCCGATGAGTATCTGCAGGTGGTGAAAGGATTGTGGGATTCGTGGGAGCAGGATGCTTTTGTGCGTGATAAGGCCAGCGGACAATTTTTCGATCCGGCGAAGCTGCACACGCTCGATCATCACGGTGATTTCTTCCAGGTACAGGGGCCGCTGAACATCGCCCGCACGCCGCAGGGTCGTCCGATTATCTTCCAGGCGGGCGCATCCGACGACGGTAAAAAACTGGCGGCGCGTCATGCTGACGCCATCTTCACCCATCAGCCGTCGCGTGAAGAGGCGCAGGCATTTTACCAGGATGTGAAACAGCAACTGGTGGCGAATGGCCGTCAGCCAGACGATTTGCACATCTTCCAGGGTGTCAGCGTGATTGTTGGCGATGATGCCGAGGACGTGGAACGCCAGTATCAGACCACGGCGGCGCTGGTGTCGATTACCGATGCGCTTAACTACCTCGGGCGTTTCTTCGACCATCACGACTTCTCACAGTATCCGCTGGATCAGCCGTTCCCGGATATCGGTGACATCGGTCAGAACAGCTTCCGCAGCACCACCGACGAGATCAAACGCAAAGCACAGCAGCATGGGCATACCCTGCGCCAGGCCGCACTGGAAGCGGCAACGCCACGCCCGCTGTTTCACGGCACGCCGGAAGAGGTGGCGGATGGCCTGCAGCTCTGGTTTGAAACCCACGCCACTGACGGCTTCATCATTAACGGCGGCACGCCCGATACCTTTGAACGTTTTGTCGACCGCGTGGTGCCGATTTTGCAGGCTCGCGGCCTGACGCGCCGCGACTATCCGGGCAGCACGCTTCGTGACAGCTTCGCCCTGAAACAACCTGTTAATCAGTTCACCTCACAATAAGAGCACAAGCCATGAACAAAACATCGCGTCTTATCGCCCTGCTTATTCTGGCGGCCAGTAGCCATGCGCTGGCTGAAGATACCAGCGTCTCCTTTAACGGCCAGCGCGTCAGCCTTGAAGCTAACAAAGCGCCGATCAATACCGTGAAGAATCCGGAGGCGATCGCGCAACTGCCTGCGGGTCATCGTTTTGTGGTGCCGGGTTCCTTTACCGTGGCGGTCGCCGCGCTGAACTCCCCGCCGTTAACGGTGTTTTCCGATGACAACAAAACCCTGCTTGGCAGCGAAGTGGATATTGCCCGGCTGGTGGCTGACAGCCTGGGATTAAAACTCAACGTGGTACCAGCGTCCTGGGAAGACTGGCCGCTGGGTGTGGCCTCGGGCAAGTATGACGCGGCGATCTCCAACATTACCGTGACCAAAGATCGTAAAGAGAAGTTCGACTTCGCCACCTACCGCAAAGATTCACTGGGTTTTTATGTCAAAACCAGCAGCCCGATAAAGTCACTGACCAAAGCAGAAGATATTGCCGGGCTGAGGATCATTGTGGGATCCGGCACCAATCAGGAGGCGATTCTGCTGGCGTGGGATAAAGAGAATCAGGCTAAAGGCCTGAAAGCCTTTACGCCAGTTTATACCAAAGATGATGCCGCACAGACGCTGGCGCTGCAGGCAGGCCGGGCCGATGCCTTCTTTGGTCCCAATGTGATTGGTGCCTGGAAAGCGGCACTGACCGGTAAAACCCGTCTGGTCGGCAGCGTCGATGGCGGCTGGCCCAAAGCGGCGCACATTGCCGTTACCGTGAAGAAAGGCAGCGGCCTGGCGGAACCGATCAGCACCGCGCTGAACGGCGTGATCGGCAACGGTGACTATCAGAAGGTGCTGAACCGCTGGGGTGAAGGTGTTGAGAAGATCGATCGTTCTGAAATCAATCCCGCCGGGCTGGGCGACTAAGGAGCTGACCATGAGTGAATCCACTTTTCGCGAAGTTTCACCCGACGCGCCGGAGTTGCAACCGATCCTGGGCGGCCTGTTTGGCGAATATTCCGCACGCTATGGCGACTATTTTTCCCGTCGTAACGAGCTGGAACAGGAGCTGACCGAATGGTATCTGCCGCCGCAGGGGCTGTTTATCGTGCTGGAGCGTGACGGCGAGATCATCGCGATGGGCGCTTATAAACCCTATGACCCGCAGACCGCCGAGCTGAAGCGCATCTGGACCCGCAGCGATCTGCGTCGTCAGGGGCTGGCGCTGGTGGTGTTACAGGAGCTGGAGCGTCGCGCCTTACAGGCGGGTTATCAGCGGCTGTTTCTCACCACCGGCTTCCGTCAGCCGGAGGCGGTGCGGCTCTATACCGGTCACGGTTATCAGCCACAGTTCGATCTCAGCGGGGATCTGGAGCGTTATGGCCAGCCGCCGCACGACGGACGACTGCGTTTTATCAAAGTGATCGGCGTCTATAACGTCGCCGCGGCAAGTTAAGAGGTGACCATGAGCAAACATCAACATCTGCAGGTGGTGCCGGCACGCTACCCGGCACGCACCGCAGGGGCTATCGTTGCGCTGTTTATCCTGGCAGGCGTGGTGCAGTCAGTGGCCTTTAATCCGCGCTGGGAATGGAGCGTGTTTGCCCGCTGGTTCTTTGACCCGGTGATCCTGCACGGTCTGGGCCAGACGCTGCTGCTGACGCTGCTGGGTACGATATTCAGTCTGTTTCTGGGCGGTCTGCTGGCGCTGGCACGTCTCTCCTCATCGTGGCTGCTGAGTACACTGGCGTGGGGTTATATCTGGCTGTTCAGGTCACTGCCGCTGATTGTGGTACTGATCATTCTTTATAACTTCTCCTATCTCTACGACACCCTGTCTGTCGGCATTCCGTTTACCGGCCTCTCCTGGGGGGCGTATCAGACGATTAACGTGCTGGGGCAGTTTCAGGCAGCCGTTATCGGTCTGACGCTGGTGCAGGCGGCCTACAGTGCGGAAATTATTCGCGGCGGGATCCTTGGCGTCGATCACGGTCAGGTGGAAGCCGCGTCCGCGCTGGGTCTCTCCGCCACACGCCGCACCTTCCGCATCATTCTGCCGCAGGCGCTGCGCGCCATTATTCCCACCGCGTTCAACGAGATCATCAGTCTGGCGAAAGGCACATCCGTGGTTTATGTGCTGGCGATGCCGGAGCTGTTCTACACCATCCAGATGATCTACAACCGCAATCAGGAAGTAATTCCACTGCTGATGGTTGGTGCCGCCTGGTATCTGATTATCACCACCGTGTTGTCCGTGATTCAGTACAACGCCGAACGCTGGATGGCCCGCAGCGTCACCCGTGAACCGCAACCGTCGCGCTGGCGACAATGGCGCAACCGCGTCACGCCACTTCATCCGACCGAGGAGATCAGCCATGTCCGAAGCCATTGATTACCGCACCTCACACACTACCGGTGCCATCAGCATCACCGGCGTCAGTAAACGATTTGGTAAACATAAAGCGCTGGATGATGTATCGCTGTCACTGGCACCGGGGTCCGTCACGGTGATCCTCGGGCCGTCCGGCTCCGGTAAATCCACGCTGCTGCGCACCATCAATCATCTGGAACGGGTCGACGAAGGATTTATTCAGATTGATGGCGACTACATCGGCTATCAGCAGCGCGGCAATAAGCTGTATGAACTGAAAGAGAAGGCGATTCTGCGCCAGCGCATCAACGTCGGCTACGTGTTCCAGAACTTCAACCTGTTCCCACACCTCAGCGTGCTGGATAACCTGATTGAAGCGCCGATTGCCCATCGTCAGTTAACGAAACTGGAAGCGATAAAGCGTGCAGGCGAACTGCTGGATATTGTGGGCCTGCGGCATAAAGCCGATGCGTGGCCGCGTCACCTGTCGGGCGGGCAGCAACAGCGCATCGCGATTGCGCGTGCGCTGATGCTCAATCCACGGGTCATGTTGTTCGATGAACCGACCTCGGCGCTGGATCCTGAACTGGTGGGCGAAGTGCTGGATGTAATTAAAAAGCTGGCGCGTTCCGGCACTACGCTGGTGATTGTGACGCATGAGATCGGCTTTGCCCGGGAAGTGGCGGACAACGTGGTCTTTATGGTGGATGGCCGGATTGTGGAGCAGGGCAGCACCACCCAGGTGCTCAATAATCCGCGTCATGAGCGCACCCGACGCTTTCTGGCGCGCGTGTTATGAGGGCATTAACGTTAACGGTTCTGACGCTGCTTCCGGCGCTGGCCTGTTCTGCGGCTGAGAAGCTCGATGTCCTGCAAAACGAGACGCCGATTCATGCCCCGGCCAATCCGCAGGCTATTGGTAAAATTCCGGCCAATTACCGTTTTATCGAACCGGGCACCCTGACGGTCGCTACCTCGGCGACCAACTCGCCGCCGCTGTCGCTGCTGGCGTCTGATAACGTCACGCGGATCGGCAGCGATCCCGATATCGCCCGACTCCTTGCTGATAGCCTGGGGCTGAAGCTCAGGCTGGTTCCGGCTTCCTGGGAGGACTGGCCGCTGGGCATCAGCGCCGGACGCTATGATGTTGCGATGTTCAATATTGCCGTGACCGAAGAGCGCAAGAAGAAGTTCGATTTTGCGACGTATCGCGCCGACAACCACGCTTTTGCGGTGAAAAGCGACAGTCATATCAGCAAGATTAATAGTCCGGCGGATATTGCCGGTAAGCGGATTATCGTCGCCTCGGGCACCAATCAGGAGCGTATTTTACTGAGCTGGGATGAGCAGAACCGGGCTAAAGGTTTGCCTGCGGTAACGCCGATTTACCTGACTGATGATGCCTCCGCGACGCTGACGCTACTGTCGGGACGGGCAGATGCGATGTTTGGCCCTCACTCGATGGCGGCCTGGAAAGTGGCGTCACGCGGACAGACAAAGCTGGTTGGCAGCGGACCGTTTCGCGCCTGGGTAGCCGTGACCACCAAAAAGGGCAATGGCCTGGCACCCGCGCTGCAGGCTGCGCTGGATGGCACCATCGCAGGCGGGCAGTATCAGCAGGTGCTGGCACGCTGGGGCGAACAGGATGAGGCCATCACTCAGTCCACGGTGAATCCACCCGGCATTGTTTACTGAGTCTGCAGAACCGGCTCGCCTGCTGCGGCCGGTTCTGCGCACTTCAACCTGATGAGCACAGAATTGAACTACACTCTCCAGCGTTAGTGATTTATCCTGCCCGCCTGTTTCCGTAAAATCCTCACTGCGTGGCGGAGTAATTGACCTGGAAGCCCCATGAAAATCAGATTCCTTTCTGCCAATGAGCAAAAGCTGGCGGAGGTGCGCAAAATACTCGAACCTGTCGGGGTCGAAGTTCTGCCCATCGCCCGTCGCATCGAAGAAATTCAGACTGAAAACGAACTCGACCTGGTGCGTGACAAACTGACCAAAGCCTTTTCGCTGATTGGGCGACCGCTGTTTGTGGAGCATACCGGCCTCTATCTGGATGGCCTCAATGGCCTGCCCGCCGGTCTGACCCGCATCTTCTGGAACCGCCTGGACGCTGAGCGCTTTACCGCGCTGGTGCAGGGGCTCGACAGCCAGGCCGTGACGGCCAAAACGGTGCTGGGCTACTGCGATGGCCGCAAAATGTACCAGTTTTCGGGTGAACTGCGCGGCACTATCGCCGCGAAACCTGCCGGAACGCGCGGCTTTCAGTGGGACTGCGTCTTTATTCCCGAAGGCTATGAGCAGACGTTTGCTGAAATGGGCGAACTCAAGAATGAGATCTCGATGCGGCGCATCGCGCTGGATCGCTTCGCCACCTTTTTAAAAACCTCGCGGGGCATGGCATGAAACCTGAACTCAAACGCGCCTATGATTCCGGCAAACTGATTCTGTTTGCCGGTGCCGGTATTTCGCGCAATTTTGGCCTGCCCGAGTGGCATGAACTGATTGCGCATCTTGCTAATGAGCTGGGTTACGATCCAAAAATCTTTAATACCTATGGCACGCACCTGTCGCTGGCGGAGTATTACAAACAGAAAAAAGGTTCGCTTGGCCCGCTGCGCAGCTGGATGGATCGCGAATGGCATCGCCCCGATATTGATGTCCGCTCTTCTGAAATTCATACCATGATTACCCAGGGTAACTTTTCGCGTATCTACACCACCAATTACGATCGCTGGCTGGAAGCGGCGCATGAAGCGCACGGCGTACCCTATTATAAAGTGGCAAACGCCGCGGACCTGGTTTCTCTCACTGAAGATAAGCGTCACATCATCAAGCTGCACGGTGATTTTGATGATGACACCTCAATCGTGCTCGATGAGAGCAGCTATTTTGAACGCCTCTATTTTGATTCGCCGCTCGACATCAAACTGACTCACGATGTGATGGGCAACTCAGTACTGTTTGTCGGCTACAGCATCAGTGATTTCAATATTCGCCTGCTGTTTTACCGTCTGACCAAGATGTGGGGCCGCACCGGGCTGGCAACCGCCCGGCCAAAATCGTACCTGTTCACTAACCGTAACAACCCTGTGGCCAAAGAGGTGCTGGGGCAGTGGGGGATCGAGGTGATCGTCTCGGAAGAGGACGATCCCCGTAAGGCATTGGCGATGTTTCTTGAAGAGCTGCTGGTGTAGCCGCCGGCCCTCGCGGCGGAGAATGTGTCAGGAAAAATGGAAAAAGCCTGTGCCAGGTTAAGGTTAGCCCGTGCACAACCGATAAACTCTATTCTCTGCTGGCAAAGCAGGATCGGCATGATATACTGTATGCATACACAGTACCTGAGGGCGAGAAGATGGCTGTTGAAACAAAATTTGTAGTAGTCAGAAAGGGTGAAGAGAAGATGACGTTTGCCAATAAGAAAGAGGCCGATGCCTACGACAAAATGCTCGATATGGCCGAAGCCTTCACCGACTGGCTGTTACAGCATCAACCTGCACTGGATGAATCTCAGGCAGAAACGCTGGGCCTGCTGATTGCAGAGCAAAAAGATGCGGTTCAGCATATTCTGCGCACCAGCAAACTGCCGGAAGCGGCAGCAGCACCCGTCTCTCAGCCAGAAGCTGTCTCAGACGATAGCGCGGATGAGTCGCAGGAAGAGCCTGCTGCAAAGAAAGTACGCGCCGTTAAAGCTGCGTAATCTCAACAGCGCCGGAAGCGAACCTTCCGGCGTTGCTGTTTCTGAATAGCGGTTTGAGCTGTTCTCCTGCTAACTTTTTTACAGATAGTCTTCCTTCCACTCTTTTACCCTGCATAACGGGCTCTGACGCTCAACAGAACGATTTCACACATTAAGGGCTTTTCGTCCGATAAATCAAAACATTGTGATCAGTGACAAAAGCGTTCAAAGCGGTGTGTTTTTAGTCGCTAAATGGCAGTTAATGAACACTGCAGTCCATTAGTCGCTTTTTCAGACGACCTTCCTCGCATGACCATCTTCTTTCAATAACGTGAGTTTTCATTCCACTGAGCGTCATACCCCTTTTGCTGCCCGGAACCGCACCCCCGGCTTTAATACTGGTCTCGTCCGGCGGGTATCGCCACACGCAGGATGCATGGGTGACTGAACTCAACAAGGTAGTCACTTTTTAAGTTAATAAGAGGATTTCGATCGCTGTCACGCTTTTTGCCCTGACAGATTGAGGTCACGACTAAAACTGATAGAGTTCCCGAACTGGATTGTTACTGCTTAGGCAGGCAAAACCTGACTTCTGGCCTCTGTCGGATGTCAGGTTTTTTTGTTTCTGGGGTTCCGATGAAAATCGCCAAAATTCTTAATAACAACGTGGTGATGGTTCAGGATGAGCAGGGACGCGAACAGGTCGTGATGGGGCGTGGACTGGCTTTCCAGAAGCGCATCGGTGACAGTCTCAACGCTGCGCACATTGAGAAGGTATTTGCGCTGCAAAGTGATCTGCTGGTACGTCGTCTGGAGGAGTTGTTATACCAGATCCCTCCTGAAGTGATGACCACCTGCGACCGCATTATTGATCTGGCAACACAACGTCTGGGGACATTGCAGGAGAGCCTGTATATCACGTTGACCGACCACTGCTACTTTGCCATTGAAAGGCAGAAAAAAGGTCTGGCAATTAAAAATGTGTTGCTGTGGGATATCAAACGCCTCTACCCCAAAGAATTCGAACTGGGTCAGGAGGCCAGGGCTATCATTTCACGTCGTCTGAATGTCGAACTGGCGGAGGATGAAGCCGGATTTATCGCGCTACATCTGGTGACGGCGCAGCTCAATAATGAAATGCCGGAAGTGATGCATGTCACCCGGGTTATGCAGGAGATTCTGCAACTGGTGAAGTATCAACTGCAGCTGGAGTACATCGAATCGTCGCTGAGTTACCAGCGTTTTGTCACTCATCTGAAGTTTTTTGCTCAGCGGATGCTGACGCGTACCGTGGTGGACGATGACGATTTATCGCTGCATACAGCAGTAAAAGATAACTATCCCAAAGCCTGGAAATGTGCGGTGAAAATCGCGCAGCATCTGCAACAAAGCTATCAGCGTGATCTGACTGCAGAAGAGATCATGTTTCTCGCCATTAACATCGAACGGGTGAGAAAAGAGGGGCAATAAGCTCTATAAACCGGATTGTTACTGCTTAACGCAGGCAAAACCTGAGCGCGAACTCTGAAAGGAGGCCGTTCTCAGGTTTTTTTTCATTTTTGGCTCAGTTAACTGATGTCCGCAGGCATCGGTTGTAAGGAAATCGAGATGGAATATCACACGCTGGCGCAGGATATCCTCAGCCATATTGGTGGCCGGGAGAACATCGTTAGTCTGGTTCATTGTGCCACCCGGTTACGCTTCAAACTGAAAGACAACCATAAAGCCGATGCTGAAGGACTGAAGAAAAATCCGGGCGTTATTATGGTCGTTGAAAGCGGCGGGCAGTTTCAGGTGGTGATTGGCAACCACGTTCATGATGTCTGGCAGGCTGTGCGTAGTGAAGCGGGCCTGGCTGATGAGCTTTCTGCAGCAACAGAAGGGGAAAAGACCGGGGGTAATGTTTTCAACCATCTGATCGACATTGTGTCAGGCATTTTTACCCCGTTTATCGGCATTCTCGCCGCCTCAGGGATCCTAAAAGGTTTACTGGCGCTGGCCGTGGTCTGTGGCTGGCTTTCTGTTGAAAGTGGAACGTATAAAATCTGGTTTGCAGCCAGTGATGCCCTGTTTTTCTTCTTTCCTCTGGTGCTGGGCTACACCGCCGGGAAGAAATTTGGCGGCAATCCCTTTATTACCATGGTGATTGGCGGGGCGCTGACCCACCCGACGATGATTGCAGCTTTTAATGCCAGCCAGCAGTCCGGTGAAATGACGGACGCGTTTCTCGGCATCCCTGTAACCTGGTTTAATTACAGTGCGTCGGTTATCCCGATTATTCTCGCTGCCTGGGTAAGTTGCTGGCTGGAAAGACAGAGCAGCCGGCGACTTCCCGCCTCCATGAAAAACTTCTTTGCGCCACTGATCTGTCTGAGCGTCACCGTGCCGCTGACCTTCCTGGTGATTGGCCCACTGGCCACAGGCTTAAGTCAGATACTGGCAAACGGTTACCAGTGGATTTATGCGCTGGCACCCTGGCTGGCTGGTGCCGCCCTGGGCGCGTTGTGGCAGGTCTGTGTGATTTTTGGTTTGCACTGGGGACTGGTGCCACTGATGATCAACAATCTTGCCGTACTGGGGCATGACTCAATGCTGCCCATGCTGTTGCCTGCTGTCATGGGCCAGGTTGGCGCGGCGCTGGGGGTGTTTCTGCGCAGTCGGGATGCACGACAGAAGATGCTGGCGGGTTCATCCGTGACCGCAGGGATCTTTGGTATCACTGAACCGGCTGTCTATGGCGTTAATCTGCCGCTGCGCCGTCCCTTTATCTTTGGCTGTGTGGCGGGGGCTATTGGCGGTGCCATTGTCGGCTTCAGCAGCACCCACGTTTATTCATTTGGTTTTGCCAACATTTTTACCATCGCACAGATGATCCCACCTGGCGGTGTGGATTCCACGTTATGGGGCGGTATTGCCGGGACGCTACTCGCGCTGACACTGGGTTGCGGCATGACGCTGGTAGCGGGCATGCCCCGAAACACGGCGCCAGACGCAGCGCTCCCGATTACCACTGGCGAAGATGACATTCTGTCACCGATGACGGGCACCGTTCTGGGGCTTGGTCAGATTCCCGATCCAACCTTCGCCAGTGGCCTGCTGGGACAGGGTGTGGCCATCATCCCTTCTGATAATAAAGTCATTGCGCCTTTTGCGGGAGAGGTGGCCTCCCTGTTTCAGACCCGTCACGCCATAGGGCTGCTGAGTCACAGCGGGATTGAGCTGTTGATCCATGTGGGTATCGATACCGTCAGGCTCGACGGCAAACCTTTCACGGCACATGTAAAAGTGGGCGACACGTTCAGTGCCGGCGATCTGCTGCTGGAGTTCGATCGTCAGGCCATTCTCGATGCCGGATATGACCTGGCAACACCGATCATTATCACTAACAGCGATGAGTATCCTGAGGTGATGACCGTGGCAGGGACTGCGGTCACTGCAGGTACGCCTTTACTCAGCGTCACTCGTCAATAAAAGGAGAACAGGATGAAAACTTTCCCGGATTCATTTTTATGGGGCGGTGCTGTTGCCGCTAATCAGGTTGAAGGCGCATGGCGGGAAGAGGGCAAAGGCCTCTCGACCTCTGACGTTCAGCCACAGGGAATTTTTGGCCCGGTATCGGAGCGCGTTGAGGGCAGCCAAAGCCTCAAAGACATCGCGATCGACTTTTACCACCGCTATCCGGACGATATCAGGCTGTTTGCAGAGATGGGGTTCAGCTGTCTGCGGGTTTCAATCGCATGGACGCGCATCTTTCCGAACGGTGACGAGCAACAACCTAACGAGGCCGGTCTGGCCTTTTATGACCGGTTATTCGATGAGCTTGCCGCACATCACATTACTCCACTTGTTACGTTGTCACATTATGAGATGCCCTGGCACCTGGTGAAGCAGTATGGTGGCTGGGGTAACCGCCAGGTGATTGGCTTCTTTGAGCATTATGCCCGTACGGTGTTTGCCCGCTACCGGCAGAAAGTCAGACTCTGGCTGACCTTTAACGAAATTAACATGTCGCTTCACGCGCCGATGACCGGTGTGGGTCTGCCGGAAACCAGCAGCAAAGCTGAGGTGTATCAGGCAATTCATCATCAACTGGTCGCCAGTGCGCTGGCGGTGAAAGCCTGCCGCGAGATTAACCCGGACGCCAGCATTGGCAATATGCTGCTGGGAGGGCTGGTCTATCCACTCAGTTGTAAGCCTGATGATGTGCTGGAAGCGCTGCAGGAGAACCGGAAATGGCAATTTTTTGGCGATGTTCAGTGCCGTGGTGTTTATCCGGGCTATATGTTGCGGTTCTTTCGCGAGAATAATATTCAGCTTGATATCACGGATGCCGATCGCCAGATACTCCAGTCGACCGTCGATTTTATCTCCTTCAGCTATTACATGTCCGGCTGCGTGACCGCCGATGAAGCACTGAATCAGCAGATGCGGGGTAACATTCTGAGCATGGTGCCCAATCCTCACCTGCAGAGTTCTGAATGGGGCTGGCAGATTGACCCGGTGGGCTTGCGGACCTTACTGAATCTGCTGTGGGATCGTTATCAGAAGCCGCTTTTTATTGTTGAGAACGGACTGGGCGCCAAAGACATACCGGATGCAACGGGCGTCGTGCAGGATAATTATCGCATTAGCTACCTCAACGATCATCTGGTTCAGGTGCGTGAGGCCATTGACGATGGCGTGGAGGTCATGGGTTATACCAGCTGGGGACCTATCGATCTTGTCAGCGCATCAAAAGCCGAATTGTCTAAGCGTTACGGTTTTATTTATGTTGACCGCGATGATACTGGTGAAGGTTCGCTGGCCCGCAGCCGGAAGAAAAGCTTTTACTGGTATAAAGAGGTCATTGCGACCAACGGGGCTTCACTTAAAGAGTAATTCCCGCACTCAGGAGTACATCACAACGATCGCGATGTACTCCCGGTTAGCAGTTAAAACAGCCCGGTTCAGGGCTTCTCGCGGGAGTTAACCTGATAGCGGGTACTCCTGCCTCCGCCTTCGAGCCGGTAAAGGCAGCCTTTTTCAACCAGATCGGCCAGATGACGGGTCGCGGTGGCTTTACTCACTTTGGCGACCTTCTGGTACTGACTGGCGCTGATCCCCAGTTCGAAACCCTGCTCGCCGCCATCCAGCAGCCGGTTCAACACTTTCACCTGTTCCGGACTCAATCCCATCCCCTGATGCCGCAGCCAGAAACGCGCTTTCATCTGAGTGCGATCGATGACGTTCATCGCCTGTTGCAGACTCTCATCCAGGATATCAAGAAACCAAACCAGCCAGTGGGTGATATCCAGGCCGCCTTTCTGCGTCTGCTCAAGGATGCGGTAATAACCGGCACGCTGCGTCAGAATGGCGGGTGACATGGCATACAGCCGGATGCTCTGACTGTCGGCCTGCGCCAGCGCCAGATCGGTTAAGGCACGCGTGATACGACCATTACCATCATCAAAAGGGTGCAGGGTGACAAACCAGAGGTGGCAGATGGCGGCGCGCAGCAACGGGTCCAGCATCACATCTTGCTGACTGCTGTTGAACCACTCAATAAACTGCGCCAGCTGTGGCTCCAGTCCCTGTCGCGGCGGCGCTTCAAAATGCACCGTGGGACGATCGATGCGACCTGAGATGACCTGCATCGGCTCACTGCCGCGCAGCGTGCCGACGCTCAGGCGCTGCACCGTCCACTCATCGGCCGGGAAAAGCCAGCGATGCCACTGACAGAGACGCTCAGGCGTCAGCGGCTGGCTGCGGTTATTGATGGCATCGAGCATCATGGCAGCCAGGCCTTCTGAACGATCGGAGACCGGATAGGGCTGCTCTTCCGTCACGCCTAACCGACGCGCCAGCGATGAGCGGACCGATTGCACGTTGACCCGCTCCTCTTCAATCGCGGAAGAGGAGAGGATATTGCTGAGCAGTGTATCCAGCGTCTGGGTTTCACTGTCTGAATGCAGGCTGGCACGGCCCAGCAGCAATCCGCGCTGCTGCTGCAGATGGCGCAGGCGCGGTAACAGCACGGCGTCCTGCCACTGAAAATGGGGCCAGTCCGGCTGTTGCCAGATCCAGGTAACGCTCATAATCGGCTCACGCTAAGGGTGGATGAGCCGAATAAAGGAGGTTATTCGGCTCACAGAATGAGTCGATAATAGCGAATATTTGGCTCACAGGCCAACCCGGCTGAAGTGAGGGCAAAAAAAAGGACCCGAAGGTCCTGTTTGCTTAGCGGGAGAACTGCATAAAGGTGTCTGAATAGTAGTGAACGATCCAGGCGACATATGCCAGCCAGACAACCATCCCAACAGCTAATCCTGATTTACCGATCATTGTTCTATCTCCACTGCGATAAGGGGGCTACAGCAACTGTTGACATAAACTGACAGTAATGGCGGGCACCAGTATTGTTGCAGATCAAAAAAAGGCCGTTCATTCGCAGCGCCATAATCCCTTTGCGATCAACTTCCCGTAATCACGCGCTGTGAGACCCCCATCACGGCGGGGAAATGGCCATTAAAGTTCAAAAAAACGCCGCCGATAGATGATCTCAGGAGCACCATAACTACAAGGAGGTATTGAGCCAGGTAAATTTCAGGGGAAGCACTATGGTCAGTCAGTTAACACATAAGAAAAGAATGAGTACCCGTGCCCAGATGCTGATCATGGGTGGTTTAACGATAGTGCTGGGATTTACCGTGACGATTGGGGTTCTCAGCTGGCAATCCGGTAAAGAGCAGAAGGCGCTGGCCGAACAATATCTGCAGCAGATTGCGCAGAGCCGTGCCTTACAGGTGCAGCAGGAATTGAGCCATGCACGTGATGTCGCGAGTCACCTTGGACAAAGTCTGATTGCCTTGCCCCACGTAGGCATTACCGATCGCAAAGCGGCCGATAAGGTGATGGAGTATGCGCTGCGTGCTAACCCTGACTATCTGTCGATGTCAGTGATATTTGAACAGAATGCGTTTGATGGCCGGGATGCTGATTTTGCTTCACAGCCAGGTCAGGCCCCACAGGGTCGTTATGCCTTTTTTGTGGATCGTGACGCGTCAGGAAAATACGCGATGCATCCGCTGCTCTCCTATCTGACACCGGGTCAGGGCGATTACTATCTGATCCCGCAAAAAACACAAAAAGATACGCTAACCGAACCCTATAGCTATGCCTACAACGGCGTACCGACGTTGCTCACCTCCGTCGCCGCCGCGATTATCGATCAGGGCACCTTAAAGGCGATTGTTACCTCTGACATTTCACTGGCATCACTGCAACAGAAAGTGAATCAGATTAAACCCTGGCAGGGAAGCGGCTATGCGCTGCTGCTTTCTCACGGCGGGAATGTGGTCTCTTCGCCGGTGAAAGATGAAGCCGGGAAGCCCTGGAAAGGCGAAAAAGAGGGTTTTACGTCAAAAGTCGTCCAGCGATTTGATGCCGTGCTGGGTGAAGACGCTTTGGTCACCTGGCAGCCGGTGGTGATTGGTAACAGCGACAAACCCTGGTATCTGGGCGTGGTGGCACCAGTCAGTGAGGTGATGGCCGCCTCAAACCGGCAGTTGATGTGGGCGGTGATCCTGATGGTCGTGAGCGTTCTGCTGGTCGGGACGGTGCTGGGCATGCTGTTCAGCCGTAAAGTGCTGCGTCCGATTGGTGGCGAGCCGGCTGAAGCGGCGCATATTGCGCTGGCTGTCGCCGATGGCAAACTGGATAACGCGATTGTGGTGAAAAACGGCGATCGCAGCAGCCTCTTTTTCGCCCTGGATACCATGCAAAGCCAGCTCCGGCAGATTGTCGGGCAGATTAAAGATTCCAGTGAATCAGTACGCCAGGGGGCGGGTGAAATTGCCAGCGGAAACCTCAATCTGGCGTCACGCACCGAACAACAGGCCGCCGCGCTGGAGCAGACCGCAGCCAGCATGGAGCAGATCAGCGCCACGATTCGCCTGAATGCCGATAACGCGCAGCAGGCGACCAGCCTGACTGAAAACGCTACCCACATCGCCAGTCGGGGTGCCTCGCTGGTGGGTGAGGTGGTGCAGACCATGGCGCAGATCGACGACAGTTCGAAAAAGATCGGCGACATTACCACCATGATCAACAGCATCGCCTTCCAGACCAATATTCTGGCGCTGAATGCGGCGGTGGAGGCTGCACGTGCCGGTGAGCAGGGACGCGGTTTTGCCGTGGTGGCTTCTGAAGTGCGTAATCTGGCCCAGCGCAGCGCGAACGCGGTGAAAGAGATCGGCGCACTGATTGAAGAGTCGAGCGTGCGGGTCGAGAGCGGCGTCCGGCTGGTAAACGATGCCGGTAAAACCATGCAGGAGATGATGCAGGCGGTGAATTCGGTGCAGGGGATTATCGGTGAGATTGTTACAGCATCAAGCGAACAGGCGCGTGGCATCAGCCAGGTAACGATTGCCGTCAATGAAATGGATGGCGTCACCCAGCAGAATGCCGCGCTGGTGCAGCAGATGTCGGCTGCCGCCAGTTCGCTGGAGGATCAGGCGCAGCAGCTGTCACAGACGGTAGAGCAGTTTCATCTGGCGTAAGCAGGCGTATGTTTCCTGATCCAGACTCTGCTTCACAAAATAAAAAACCCGCCGCTGGCGCAATGCTGATCAGTTAAGATTAGATTTGTAAAGGCTGTCACGGTTAAACGTGACAGCCTTTTTTTCCGGGCGAGCGAGCCGCAGTGCGGGCCAGCGCACCTCTGCTGCTGCCGGGCCGTCCTCGCGCCGCTCACGCGGTACCTTCGGCTTTGACGTCGTGCCGACGAACCGTTCGGGATCGGCCCTCCCTGGCCGGCCCCGAACTGTCCACGCTTCCCTGCGTGGACTTCTGGCCCAACGTCACGCCTCAGCGCTGCGGATAGCCCTTTCAGCAGCAGAGGCGCTCAGGCCTCCACTCTCGTGCCCTTTTTAACAATACACACTGAAGTTTCAGAGCAGGCTGGTCCGGGCAGGGGCAGGCAATCCGCAGCGCTGAACAGAATGAGTCTGCCAGGAGAGCCCGCAGGACGCGGGCGAAAGGCGGGGCGGCACAGGATGTGCCATCCCCGGCGGTCCGTCAGGCAGAGGAATGAAGTGAAGGAACGCGCAGCGGCGCGAGGACCGCCAGCCCCTGCCCGGCACCAGACTGCGTTATCATCTGTCGCTTAACTGACTGGCATTAGCCGCTGGCGGGTTTATTTTTATCACTGTTCCGTCAGCCGCACACCGCTGCTGGCATCAAACAAGTGCATTTTATCCGGGTTAACGGTCACCGGCAGCGTGCCGCCAGGCACGGCATCGCTGCGGCCTGTCAGTTGCATATGCAGCGGGAAACCCTGCCAGTTCAGATGTAGCAGGGTCGATTCGCCGGTGATCTCAACAATATTGACCGCCGCCGGTTGCCCGCTGGCATCAAAAATCAGATCGTGGGGTCGTACGCCAAGCGTGACCGGCTGATCGGCCTGCTGCTGTGCCGCACTGTGCCAGCGACGCGGTAACGGCAGCCACTGCTCGCAACAGCAGACGCCAGGCAGCCCATCGCGTGTCTGGAAACGGGCATCCAGCAGATTCATCGGCGGTGACCCGATAAACCGCGCCACGAAGGTGTTAACCGGGCGGTCATAAATCGCCAGCGGTGCACCCTGCTGCACAATGACCCCTTCTTTCATCACCACAATCTGATCTGCCAGCGTCATCGCCTCGACCTGATCGTGGGTAACATAGACCATGGTGGTTTTGAAACGCTGATGCAGCGACTTGATCTCGGCCCGCAGCTCCATGCGTAACTGCGCATCAAGATTAGAGAGCGGCTCATCAAACAGAAACACCTGCGGATTGCGCACCATGGCGCGGCCCATCGCCACGCGCTGCCGCTGTCCACCCGACAACGCTCTTGGATAACGCTGCAGCAGCTGATCGATGCCGAGAATGCCGGCAATGCGGGCGATTTTGCTTTTTTGCTCCTCGCGCTTCACCTTTTTCACCTGCATGTGAAACGCCAGATTCTCCGCGACGGTGAGATGCGGATAGAGCGCATAGCTCTGAAACACCATGGCGATATCCCGGTCAGCAGGATCGAGATCGTTAATCTGTTTTTTATCCAGCATGATCGCCCCGTCAGAGACGGTATCCAGACCGGCAAGCAGCCGCAGCAAGGTTGATTTGCCGCAGCCGGAGGGGCCGACCAGCACAGTGAAACTGCCATCAGGAATGGTTAAATCCAGCGGGTGCAGCACGCTCTGTTTACCGTAGCGCTTCGCCACCTGTACAAGTTCAACACTGGCCATGTTCAGCGCACCTCATTTGATAGTTGGAGTTGTTGCCAGCTGGGATAGCGGCGCGGAGAGCTGCTTATCGCCTGTGATGCCACTTCAATGCCCCAGCGCAGCGCCGTGTGCGATGGCTGGTGATAGAGCAGTGCAGTAAGAAAACCGGCATTAAAACTGTCACCGGCTCCAATGGTATCTACCACCGTCACCGGCTGGGCAGCAGCATACTGCACAGAGGCGGCAGACCAGAGACGTGCGCCCTCTGCGCCACACTTAATCACACAGCCGCCGCGACCACTGAGCCGGGCCGCCAGCTGTTTACCGCTTTCATCCAGCAGTTCTGCGCCCGATAAGCCCAGCGCTTCCACCTCATTCAGCAGCAGCCAGTCACAGTCCGCTAACCAGTTGCCAATCTGTAAGCGAAGCCCATCGCTCCAGCCCGCAGGCGGCCAGCCGGTATCCACGGCGACACAGAAGCCACGCTGTTGCAGCGCGGCCAGCAGCGCCGGGTAGTGATCATAGAGTTCCAGACAGAGAAAGGTGCCGCACAGCAGTACGATGTCGCCCGACGTCGCCTGCGACGGCAACTGGGCCAGCACATCGTCCGCGGTCAGCACGGTAATATGGCCGTGATTGCTGAGAAACGAGCGTTCGTTATCGGGATGGGTCACGCCTACCGTCAGCGAGGTTTCACAGGCATAGCGCGGCCAGTATGCAGCGCTATGAGGAAAGTGACTGGCGAGCCAGTGACTGAAGCCATCGTCGCCCTGATTGGCAATGGCCCGATGCGGCACCTGCATCGCCTCCAGCGCCAGCGCACAGTTACCTGCGGACCCGCCGGGACGTAACTCACTGTGCTGCAGCATCACTTCCGTGCCGCGCTGCGGCCAGTCGCTGAGCGTACTCATGATTAAATCAACATTTATATTGCCCACCACATAGAGGGTGGGCGTGAGGGTAGTGACCATAATTATCCCTTACTTCCGCCGCTGGTGAGACCGCTGACCAGCGTCTTCTGCAACCAGATGGCAATAAACAGTGGCGGCACCGAAGCCAGAATGCCGATTGCCGCGATCAGCCCGTCATCGGTCGCGCGTCCGGCGGTAAAACCGGCAATGGCGACCGGCAGGGTCTGTGCCGAAATATTGCTGGTGAACAGCAGCGCGTAGAAAAACTCATCCCAGGCGAGCAGCCAGCCGAACAGCGCGGCAGCGCCCAGCACCGGCTTTGCCAGCGGCAGCGTAATGCGCAGCAGAACCTGCCAGAAGCGCAGGCCATCAAGCCGTGCTGCCTGTTCGATATCACGTGGCAGTGAGTCGAACTGGTTCTTCAGCATCCAGGTCAGAAACGGCAGGATCAGTGAGCAGTAGACAATCACCAGGCCGGGACGGGTGTTGAGCAGCCCCAGTTGTTGCAGCAGAAAGTAGAGCGGCAGCACAAACGCCACGGGCGGCACCATATAGATTGCCAGAGCGCCGGAAAGCCAGGCATCACGACCACTGTAGCGTGAGAAGCTGAACGCCGCAGGTATCGCCAGCAGCAGCGAGATCGCTGTGGCCACCGTCGCCACCAGCAAACTGTTGCCCAGCGCGTGCAGAAAAACGTTGCCGGGCTGATTCGGTGCCAGCGAAACCAGCCCCTGATAGCGGCTGAAATCCCACTGACGCGGCAGCCACTCCAGCGGCACGCGGGAGAGATCGCTGGCGGAACTGACGCTCATCAGAAACAGCCAGCCCATCGGGGCCAGGATGCTGACGGCGACCAGCAGTGCAGCCCCGTAACGCAGGACCCGTCGCAGTTTAGTTTTCATAAGCGGTACTCCGGCGGCGCTGATGCCATAACATCAGCAGATAGAGCGTGATCAGCAGGGCGCACATCAGGGTCATCAGTATCGCGTAGGCGGCACCGCTGCCGGCACGCAGATAGCTGAACGACTCCTGATAAACGAAAAAGCTCAGGGTTTTGGTGCTGTCCACTGGGCCGCCGCGCGTCATCACGTAGATGATGTCGAAGATTTTGAAAGCATCGATGGTGCGTAACACCAGCGCGACGCCGAGCGGTGCAACAATCGCCGGGAAGGTAATCGCCCGGAAACGCCGCCAGGCGGAGGCACCGTCCAGTCGTGCCGCTTCAAACAGATCCTCGGGGATCGACTGCAGCGCCGCCAGCACCAGCAGGGTGACCAGCGGATAGTTTTTCCAGATATCCGCAAACATCACCGCATTGAGCGCCGCCTCCGGCGATCCCAGCCAGCTGCGATAACCGTCAATGATACCGAGCTGGCTGAGCAGGGCATTGATGCTGCCGTAGTCAGGGTTGAAGTTGAGCCGCCACATCATGGCATTGACGATGGTCGGCAGCGCCCACGGCAGAATCACCAGTACACGCAAAACGTTGCGCCCGATGAATTTCTGATTCAGCAGCAGCGCCACCAGCACGCCGATAATCCCTTCAACGGTGACAGACACAAGGGTGAAATAGAGTGTGCGCCAGATCGACGCCCGAAAGTCGGGATCGCTAAGCGCATAGAGATAGTTTTCCAGCCCAATCCAGGCAGGCGTTTCACCACTGCCAATCAGCGCAGCATCGGTAAAGCTGAGCCAGATGGTACGCAGCAGAGGCCAGGCGGTTAACAGCAGCATCACCAGCAACATGGGTGCCAGCAGCACCCATGCCTGACGCTGTTCGCGTTGACGCAAACTCAGCATCGTGACTCCTTAACGCAGCCGGGCGGCGCTTTTATCAACCGTCGCCATCGCGTCCTGCACCGGGGCTTTACCCAGCAACACCTGCTGTAACTGCTGCTGCAGCTGGTTCGACAGACGGGAATAGTCAGCGGTCTCCGGACGTGACAGCATCACGTTTAGCGATTTGTCCGCCGCAGCAATCAGGCTCTCCTGATCCTTTTTCACTGCTTCATCCTGATAAGAGGATTTCCAGATCGGCAGGCTGAGCTTCGCATACTGATTCTGTACCGGCTGTGAGGTCATGTACTGAATGTACTGCCACGCCTCGTTGGCATGGGTGCTGCCTTTGGTGATCCCCAGCCCCATTGAGCCGTTCACCGCACCGACTTTACCAGGTGCATCGCCAGGCGCAGGCATGATCCCAACGTCGCCCGCCACTTTGCTCTGCTTCGGATCGTTGGCCATGTTGTACATGTAGGTCCAGTTCAGCGCGAAAGCCGCATCGCCATTAGAAAACGATTTACGCACATCCTCTTCCAGATATTCACGCGACGCCGGGTTACTCAGGCCCTCATCAAGCGAGCTTTTCATCAGGTTAAGCGCCTTGAGTGAAGCCGGGCTGGAGAAGTTAAGTTTGCCGTTCTGATAGAACTGACCACCAAAGCCTGAAACAAGCGTGGTGTAGTCACACACCAGCGCCTCAGCCTGGGACCAGCTCCAGACCAGCGGCCAGGTGACAATCTTTTTATCCTTGATGATCTTCGCGTCATCCAGCACCTGCTGCCAGGTCTGTGGCGGCGTGGTGATGCCCGCTTTAGCCAGCATCGCTTTGTTGTAGTAAAGGTATTTGGTGTCGAGGATCCACGGCATACCCAGCGTTTTACCTTTGTAAACCACGGTGTTCATCGCGCCCGGGAAGACCTTCTCTTTATCCTCTGGCGTAATGCGTGCGCTGACATCCTGCAGCAGATCGAAACGGGCGAATTCCGCTGGCCAGATGGCATCGAACAGCACCACATCATAGCCATTGCCGCCCGCGCCACGCGCCGCCACAATCTTGTCGTGCAGCGCCTCATAAGGAACAAACTCCAGATTGACGCTGACATCCGGGTGCTGCTTCTGAAAATTTTGCGTCATCGCGCGGATATCATTTTCGCTGTAAGCCGCCTGGGTCATAAACAGGGCATTGATCTGGCTGGCCGCCGCCGCGCTGCCTGCGCTTAACATCAGTAAGGCGGCAAAACCGGCTTTTAGTTGGGGTGTGTAACGCTGTAACATGGTCTTCTCCACTGTGCAGCAACAGGCTGTCGGTTAATTAAATCAATTTGATTGATTTAATCGGGGACGTAATTTTGGTCAGTGGGTGAACTGACCTGTCTGAATCTAAGCAAACGGCGTGCCACAGTGCCGGAGGACATTGCAACAAAGCCGTAACAACGCTGAAACTCAGACTGCGCTTTTATGGCAAAATTGCCTATCCTGATGCGCGAGAATTGCGTGCAGCATCAAAGATATTGTTTGCCCGAATGCATTCGGAGACCAATACTGTCGGGTCCCGCTGAAATGGAAAACAACATGAAAACCTCGGGTACCAACCTTGAACATGCGCGGGCGCATAACCGACGTGTGGTGATTGAAGCCATTCGCCTGCACGGTGAACTGACCCGTGCCGAACTGGCCCGCATGACGGCGCTGACGCCGCAGACCGTCTCGAATATCGTGGCGGAACTGGAGCAGGCCGAACTGCTGACCAGCCGCCAGCCGCGCCGCAGCGGGCGTGGTCAGCCCTCAATTCCGGTTACGCTCAATCCCACCAGTGCCTGGTCGATCGGCATCCATCTTGATCACCAGACGCTGCTGCTGGTTCTGGTCGATCTCAGCGGCGAAGTGCGTTTCCGCCGCCTCGTTATGGTGCAAAAGCCCCAGCCTGCTGCCACCCTGGCGTGCATTGCCAGCGTGCTGGAGGAGATGCGCGCCTTCCTGGGTACTCAGTGGCAAAAAGTGCTGGGGATTGGCGTGGTGATGCCAGGGCCTTTTGGTGTGGAGGGCATTTCATCAGTGGGGCCGACTACGCTGAACGGCTGGGAGCAGGTCGATATCGAGGCTGAACTCGCCACCATCAGTGGTCTGCCGGTGACGCTGGAAAATGATGCTACGGTCGCCGCCATAGGCGAACGCTTTCACGGCACAGCGCGCCACCTGAACTCCTTTATCTATCTCTATATCGGCACCGGCCTGGGCGCGGGGATCTTTACCGATGGTCATATCTATACCGGCCACGCTCATAATGCGGGCGAAATCGGACACATTGTGGTCGAGCCGGGCGGTCGCGACTGCTACTGCGGAAATCAGGGCTGCCTCGAGCGTTACGTCTCGCTGCAGGCCGCTTATGAATTCTGCGGTCTCGATCCAATGCGGGCGCTGCCCGAAGATCTGTTGCAGATTGAACCCGCGCGTTTTACCGCATGGATTGAGAATGTGACGACGCCGTTGCGTCAGGCGATCAATATTCTGGAGTCGGTGTTTGATGCTGAGGCGGTGATTATTGGCGGGATGATGCCTGCGCCGTTGCTGGAGCAGATGGTGCAGCGATTGCCGCCGCTTTATCAGTCGGTGCGCGGACGTTATCTTAACGATATGCGACTAAAAATTGGCATGACCGGCAGCGATACAGCCGCTCTCGGCGCCGCCGCTTTACCGATTTTCGATGAATTTAATCCGAAGTTTCAGGTGCTGATGAAGTAGTCAGGGAAAAGGGCGCTGCTGCAGGCAACAGCGCCACAGGCATTAACCCGGGTAGATACCGCGATCTTTACGCGCCATCAGAATACGCTCACAGGCCACGATATAGGCCGCGGTGCGCAGCGAGCAATCTTTCTCCTTCGACTTTTCCCAGACGTGTACCATCGCTTCCGTCATGATCTTGTCTGAGCGACGATTGATCTCATCTTCGCTCCAGAAGAAGCTGGCCATGTCCTGAACCCACTCGAAGTAGCTGACGGTCACGCCACCGGCATTACAGACCACGTCCGGCACCACGATAATGCCGCGGGTGGCCAGCATGTCATCGGCATCCGGATAGGTCGGGCCGTTTGCGCCTTCCAGCACGATTTTGCAGCTCAGGACTTCAGCACGCTCGCGGGTAATCTGACCTTCCAGCGCCGCCGGGATCAGAATATCCATCCCTGTGGTCCAGAACGCCTCTTTATCAATGCTCTGCGCACCAGGGAAACCGGCAATCTGCTTATTGGCGATCTGCCATTCGGTCAGGGCAGCCATGTTGATGCCATCGGCATTAAACAGCGTCGCGGTGTGATCCTGAATCACTACCACACGAGCACCCGCCTCATCAAACAGGCGTGCCGCTTCGCTGCCGACGTTACCGAAGCCCTGGACCGCAACGCGTGCGCCTTCAATTTCAATACCTGCACGGCGTGCCACTTCGCGTCCGGTAATAAACACGCCGCGACCGGTGGCTTTTTCACGCCCCAGTGAACCGCCCAGATGAATCGGTTTGCCCGTGACAACGCCGGTAATCGTTGTGCCGTGGTTCATGGAGTAGGTATCCATCATCCACGCCATCACTTTGCTGTTGGTCCCGACGTCTGGCGCAGGAATATCTTTTTGCGGCCCGATGATGATGCCGATCTCGCTGGTGTAACGGCGGGTCAGTCGCTCAAGTTCACCGTCGGACAGTTTGAACGGATCAACGCGGATACCGCCCTTAGCGCCGCCATAAGGCAGGTTAACCGCCGCACATTTGATGGTCATCCATGCGGAGAGCGCCATCACTTCATTAAGGTCGACATCCGGATGGTAGCGAATACCGCCTTTTCCTGGGCCGCGCGAAAGGTTGTGCTGAACGCGATAGCCTTCGAAATGGCGAATTGAGCCATCATCCATCTGGAGAGGAATATCAACAATCAACGCACGTTTTGGATGACGCAAAGTATCTATCCAACGTGAAAGATCGCCCAGATAGGGCGCAACCCGGTCGATTTGCTGTAAATAGGTGGACCAGGCAGATGTGCTGCTTTCAGACGCATAAGATAACTTATCCATAAAAAACCTTTCTTAATGAAGTTATTTATTGTGTGGAGCCGTGGATGGAGAGCGCATTGCATTGCGCCGACATAATCTAACACTACTGAAACAAATAAGATGTGGCATCAGCCATGCCACATCGCTGTAATGCCCTGTTTTGGGGCAGGGTAAGTGAATAGATTAGTATTGCTGGCCCCTTACAGACGAATAAAGATGCGCGTGGAGTGCGTATTTTCTGCATAGGACAGGAAATATCGCTATCTTTCAAATCTTTGAGGGCGTTCAAAAAGTTAAATAATTGATCGTAACCATGTTGACTTTGCTGCACCAATTAAGTGCATGAGAATAAGTAATCAAAGGATTACATAAAGTAATGGATTGGACGTTAATAGCGCAGGCTAATCAGGTATTTAGAAAGGAGAGAGGGTCAGGGCTGGGGAAGGGAGAATAACGGGCCAGCGCAGTGGCTGGCCAGAATGAGTTTTACTGATGCAGAGCCTGCTCGGCTTCTTTCAGTTCCTGGCGAGCGTCAGCCAGTTTATCTTCGCGCTTCTGGATCTTGCTGGCGCTGCGGCCTTCTGCTTTCGCTTTAGCCAGTTCCTGTTCGCGTTCCTGTACCTTCAACTTTTTCTCTGCCACTTTTTCCTGACGCTGCTTTAGCAGACTGCTTTCGGTACAGTTCTGATTTACTTCGCTCAGCGCTTTTTCAAGGCCGGCAACCTGATGGGTATTATTGTGCTGGCGGGCAAAAGAGAGCTGGGTCTCAATCTCCTGCTTTTTGGCTGCACAACCGGTCAGGCCAGAGGCCGCGTGAGCAGCAGTAAAAGTGAGTGGTAACAGGAGAAGGCTGAAGGTCAGTAAGGTCTTTTTCATCTTAGTCTCGTCAATGAGTCAGGGTTGTGGCACCAGTATACGGAACCACCTTAAGAGATTCTTAACGAAAAAAATTATTTACTGGCGCGGAAAAACAGGGGTAAAGAAGGCGCTGCCTGCTGTCAGGCAGCGCTGGAGGCGTTGGATTGGGCAAATTGCAGGTTACAATCAGGTCCACTGAGCATTACCGGATGGCCATCCAGACTCTGCTGTTCAAAATAGTCCTGCATCTGCTGGCTGATGCCGGCACCACACCACATCACATGATGCTGATGAAGGTCGGTTTTAACGGCTGGCAGCCCGGTTGCACGCGAGTCAACCTCGACATTAAAGCCCATCGCAGTAAGACGAATGGCTTCAAGCCAGATTTCGGTTTTATCAAGTACGCTCACCGCTTCCAGAAACAGAGGAATAGAAGATTCGTTGCGCGATGAGGCGCGCATGACTTTATCCGCCTGCTGCTGCACGGTTTGCTCAAAACGGTTGAGGCGACGTGACGCTCCCCGACGGAGATCGGCGTAAAGCCAGGCGCTCAGCGGCCGCAGCAGATTAATGACGAAATCATCACCGCTATAATGGCTGGACATCGTGTGCATCTGACGTGAAAGCGACAGCGGTGTGCCAAATTCCAGCTGCCAGAGCAGGTCACCTTTGCGCGCCGCCCAGCCAAAGGTGGTGACCGTCGAAGCAGCCTGCTGACCTTGCCAGATTTCGTCGAGCGTCGCGCCAGTGGCTGTTAAGCCAACCAGGGTCTGGATTTCACTGAGGTGATGCTCACTCCAGCGTTCCTGATACTGCTGCGGCGTCAGTAATCCCTGCTTCATCCAGCTCTTCAGGTTAGCGGGATGGGTGCCGGTTATGGCGCAAACAGTATCGGTGGTATAAGAATGCATATCGTGCCCTCTGTAGAGGGGAAGGCCGCCGGGATTAACCGGGGATGAACCACCACTATGAACCTTATAACAGCCAATTAACAGAGGCAGAGTTAAGGCAAACCGGCGCTATGTGCCTGTGACGCTACGCTTATTCGTTGTTATTCTCCGATTAAATTTATGCTGATCAGCAGGTTAAAAGCGCTGCGATCAGGCAATAAAAATACTGTGTATTTATTCAGTAAATATTCTTTACGCAAATATACCGGGAAATCGGTACTTTTAAGCCTCTTTTAAGAGCATGCCGACTCTTATCCCCCTTACATCCTCCCGCTAAATCGCTAAAATAGCGGGTTCTGATGATCAGGAGAAAGAGTGCCCAATGCGTTATCGTTTTAGTCTCGCCGTTGTAACGGTTGCTGCTGTACTGACTGGCTGTGCAAAACATGCCGCCAGCGATGCGCCAGATGAATTTGCTGCTGGCCCGACGCAGATTGATGTCTCACACATCAAGACCCGCGCAGATGATGGCTCCAGTGTATTCCTGACTGTAGATGGTAAAGACGCCGGCAGATTGCCTAACGGCGAAAGCATGCTGCTGCATGTTCCGGCCGGAAAACACCAGGTCGGTGGCTATGTACCCACTCTGTTTGGTATGGGTCGGGTGACCATTGCGCCGGTAGAAGTGACCACGTCACCGGACGATGTCAAAAAGGTGGCTTATACGGTCACACGCAACAAAGCGACCTTTGTTGAGAACAAGGACGAGCAGGGCTGAGTGGATGACGGCGGAGAGCTGCGCTCTCCGCTGGAAGGGCTGGCACTATAAGCCCAGTTCGCTCAGTGAAGGATGGTCGTCAGGGCGTCGGCCCTGCGGCCAGTGAAACAGCCGCTGTTCTTCACTGATTTTCAGATCGTTGATGCTGGCATAACGCTGCTGCATTAAACCCTGCTCATCAAAGGCCCAGTTCTCGTTGCCATATGAGCGATACCACTGCCGTTGCTCGTCATGCCATTCATAGGCGAACCGCACCGCAATCCGGTTCTGGTCAAAACTCCACAACTCTTTAATCAGCCGATACTGCTGCTCCCGCTGCCATTTTTGCTGCAGGAAGGCGATAATTTCTGCCCGGCCGGTCAGAAAGGTATCGCGATTGCGCCATTTACTGTCCGCTGAATAGGCCAGAGCGACTCGCTCCGCATCCCGGCTGTTCCAGCCATCCTCAGCCAGCCGGACTTTTTCAATCGCCTGTGCAGCCAGGGTAAATGGCGGTAGAGGCGGACGTGTATTTTCCAACTTTCTCTCCTTAACAGCGCAGGCAAACGCATTGTCAGCATTCGTTACAGTCGTATCAGAGTTCCAGGGCGTGAATCTGGCAGACGGCACGCGCCGCTTCCTGACCTTTTTTCACGAAATGCTGAGTATAGAAGTCGATAAACTCGGCCGATGGCTGGAAATTATGCGGCGTGAGTGACACCGAGAAGACGGGCACATTGGTTGCCAGCTGTGCCTGCATCAGACCACTTACCACAGCCTGCGCGACGAAATCATGGCGATAGATGCCGCCATCCACCACCAGTGCTGCACAGACAATCGCATCGTAGTTGCCGGTCTGCGCCAGGCGTTGCGCCAGCAGCGGCATTTCAAAAGCGCCCGGAACATCCCATGTTTTAATCTCATATGAGGTACCGCGGCTTTCCAGTTCCTGTTCGAATCCTGTCAGAACCTGAGAAACGATTTCGCTGTGCCAGTTAGCTTTAATAAAGGCGACTTTCAACGGCTGCATGACTTACTCCAGTAAAAGGTGACATCCAGTGGTAACGGGCCAGATTTCGCCCCTGCACCCCGAATCAAAATAGTGAGCCCGGCAGGCCAGTAACCTGCTGACAGCCTTCACTATACTGTAATGTAAAGAGTCTGTGTCCATCATTGTGATTATATGTAAATAACTTAGCGATGGATTACCCGCTTATGCTGCCGCAAAAGCCCGCAACGCCTCCTGCAAGGCATTCAGCACGCACTCTTCAGCCCGCCAAACCGCCTCACACCCTGTTGTTTGCGTAACAGTTTCCAGTTACGTTATTGCTTAAATAAAATACTGGATATTTGAACAGGTGTTTGTATAATTAATCGACTGCCCGCCGGGTATTGGTAGCGTTAGCGAGGGGTGAACCCATGATGATTTCAACTGAAAGCCTCAAATCTCTGGAACAATCGGTCACAATGAGCAGTCGTGAACTGGCTCAGATGACCGGTATTACACACGGAGAAGTGAAGCGGTTAATCAAAAGTCTGGAGACGGCTCAGCGTCTCTCCCAGCCGCTCAGCGTGAATGAGTATGAGCGGGAAGGGGAAGTGCGTCAGGAGTACCGTCTGTGCAAGCGTGACTCGCTGCTGGCCGTGGCACGCCTGTCGCCAGGCTTCACTGCAGAAGTGCTGGATCGCTGGCAGGATCGCGAGAAGACGACCCATCTGCCTGACTTTACCAATCCGGCTGAAGCCGCTCGCGCCTGGGCTGAGCAGTTTGAACAGCGTCAGGCGGCGGAGCAGCAGCTGGCTCTCTCGGCACCCAAGGCGGCGTTCTTTGATAACTTCGTTGAGGTTGATGACTCGCTGGGCTTTCGGCAGCTCTGCAAAATGCTGAAAGTGAAAGAACCGGAGTTTCGCCAGTTTCTGCTGGAGCGCAACATCATGTATCGCGCAAAAGGCACCCTGACGCCGCAGCACTACCATATGCAGGCCGGCTACTTTACGCTGCATACCGGCACGGGCGAAAATCAGCACGCTTTCTCTCAGGCACGTTTTACGTCTAAAGGGGTGAAATGGGTCGCCAGTCTGTGGGCAGGGCACCTCTCTGCTCAGCCAAAAGGCGCAGCCGCGTAACCGTTCCTGTGATCTTGCGGGCTGGCGCGGATGTATAAGTGCTGGCAGATGTGCCTGTAAAAGTGCAGATATAAAAAAAGGCCGCAACAGAGTGCGGCCTTTTTGGATCGTTAATGATCGATTATCGGGCGAATTACCAGCCTTTAATCGCATCACCCTTGTAAACTTCTTCGGCTTTGGCCGCCACCTCCGGTGACTGCAGCGCTGACTTCAGCTTCTGAATTTTATCGCTGTCTTTATTATCTTCACGTGATACCAGCGCATTGACGTAAGGCGATGAGGCACTTTCCATAAATAAGCCATCGCGGTGCGCTGATAATCCAGCCTGAGCCGAGAAATTAGTATTAATGATCGACAGGGTCACGTTGGGATCGTCTAAGGTGCGGGTCAGCTGTGGGGTGTCCACTTCAACCAGCTTCAGATTTTTTGGATTTTCGATGATATCCAGTGAGGTCGGTAAATAACCCACATCCGGTTTAAGTTTAATCAGACCCTGCGCCTGCAGCAGCAGCAGGCTGCGTCCCAGCGTGGTGGCTTCGTTAGAGATGGTGATAGTGGCAGCATTCTGCAGCTCACTGATGTTCTTGATTTTGTGCGAATAGGCAGCAATCGGGAAGACGAACGTTTTACCCACTACCGCAAACTTATAACCGCGCTCTTTAGACTGTGATTCCAGATAAGGCAGGCTCTGGAAGGCGTTAGCATCAACTTCTTTATTATTCAGCGCTTCATTTGGCAGCACATAGTCATTGAAGTTAAGCACTTCGACATCCAGCTTGTATTTATCTTTCGCCACCTGCTTTACCACCTGCCAGATTGCTTCATCAGGCCCGGTATTAATCGCAACTTTAACTTTGTTATCGTCATCTTTTGAGCAGGCGGATAATAGTAGAACAGAACTGGCGAGTAATGCCGTAAACAGACCTTTCATTATCAGAAATCCCTCAGGTGGTTGATGGCTTCAAAGATAATACAGAACTCACAGGTTGCGTACTGACTGAGGAATATATCTTATAACCACAACGCAAATATTGAACATTAATTAATCAGTCATTCAGCCAGTCCGCTAATGGCCGGTTTTCATCCCTCTGTTCGCTGGCGGAAAATTCCTGTTAACAGGCTTATTAAAACGCAGGCGGGCATCAACACAGTTTTCTTCTAAGCTTACTTATCGGTCACTACTGGCATTCTATTGATTATTAACAGGGATTAACCATGTCGAAGCAAGATAACGAAATTAACGCGGTTGAAGTGATGCGCAGCAGCCAGGCCTGGAACGGTGACGTTCTTGAAGCCTATCCCACCGGCGAACCTGAGCTGACCGTTATGCGGCTCTCGCTACCTGCCCATACGTCATTGCCCTGGCATACCCATCCAATGCCGAATGCGGCGTTTATTCTTTCCGGCACCCTGATTGTTGAGGATAAAGAGAGCGGCGAACAGCGCACCTTCCATGCGGGTGAAGCCCTCAATGAGACGGTCAACAGTGCGCATCGCGGTTACACACTGGATGAGCCAGCCGAACTGGTGATTACCTATGCCGGTGTAAAGGGGCAGGAACTGACCGAGCCACTGCCGGGCGAGCCGGAAGAGTTTTAAACGCACTTACTTCATGACGCACCACGGTAGTGTCGCCCGCTGCCGTTTAAAAACCCTGCTCAGACTTGATTCGGATCAGTAAAGGGTGCGCCTGCACAGACCAGGATTAAACGCTCTCTGCTTCATCCACACCAATTAAAAAGGAATTTTCATGGATAAGAATGTTGCTCTGCTGCTTGCCCCTGGCTTTGAAGAAGCTGAGGCTATTATCACTCTCGACATCCTCTCACGCCTGGGCGTTCAGGTTACAACCCTGGCCTGTCAGCCCTATCGCGAAGTGAACAGTTATCATCATGTGAAGGTTGTCGCCGATGAGCTGCTGGAGGCGAATCGGGACAGGCTGTTTGATGCGGTGATTGTGCCGGGTGGTCCTGACGGAAGCAAAAATCTGGCGGCAAATGCGGCAGTGATAGATTTTATTCGCCGCCATGATGAGGCGGGCCGCCTGGTCTGCCCAATCTGCTCCGCGGCGGCCAGAGTGCTGGCGCCACAGGGTCTTTTAAGGGGGCGTCGCTATGTCAGTTCTGGTACGTCATCAGAAGGTGTTACCGATGGCGTTTACGTTAATGCCTCGGTAGTGAAAGATGGCAATTTGCTGAGTGGACAGGATCTGGGCGCGGCGTTTGATTTCGCCTTCGCGATCGCTTTTATCCTGACTGGCGAGGCTGATAGTGCTACCAAGCAGGCTGAACATATCAGTCACAAGCTTAAGGTGGATTTCGCTAAGCTTTAATGAGCGGTGTTTCGCGCCCTTAAAGCGAGATGCTGGCAGGGCGCAAAGTCATCCGCGACAGAAAAGGCATTTACTCCCCGCCAAACCCCGCTTCCCGCAGTACCTTTTTTGCCTGCTCCGATTCTAAAAAATCCACCAGCCGACGCGCCTCTGGGGTAATGACTGCACAGGCGTAGCGCGCAACAGAATTGAAAGCCGCAGGGATATCAACGACTGTCAGCCCGGCAATCTGGCTCAGGGCAGCCCGATGGCTGGCATAACCGATAAACAGATCCGCCTGATCCTCCAGGATAATCCATTCTGCCGCCAGCCTGCCTGCGGGAATGGGTGCAGAGTCGCGCCCACCCACCAGTGCCTTTGCGCGCTGGCGCACCGCTTCACCGGCTTTGCCCATCCGGGTGAAAAGGGCCTGCGCGTAGTCGCCAGAGGGATCGGCTGTGGGCGTAGAGGTTGCGATCCGCAGTGTGTCGCGGGTCACTAGCTGATACCAGTCGTCTCCCGCCTGTAGCCGATCGCTGCGAACCGTGATGCAGAGTTTATTAGTTGTGAGCGGTATGACTGCCAGCGCTCGCCCAGCGTTCAGCAATTTTTGCGGATGCTCCTCACTGGCTGAAGCGAAGAGATCGCAGGGCTCACCGGCTTCAATCCGTTCGCGAAGCAAACCGGCGGGGCCAAACCGGGTTTCAACTGGCTCAGGAAAGTACGCCATCAGCGCGGGCCAGACCGCTTTCAGGCTGCCCGCAGCCAGTACGCGCATCACTCTGTTCCCTGATAAGCGGTGCGATAGAAGCGCTGATACCACTTATTGGCCAGCTTATTCATGTCCACATCCTGAAATTTCTGCGGATAGAGTTTTTTCGCCATCCACAATTCGCCAATCCCCATCGCTTCCGGCATTGGATAACCCCATGCTTTGGCGTAGTCCGGCATCAGCCAGACGCGATGATTTTTTACCGCGTCGATAGCCTGCCACTGTGGTGAACTGTTGATTTCATTCACGACGGAGGGATAACGGTCCTGCACAAAAATCACCTGTGGATCCCAGGCGATGACCTGCTCCATCGACACGGTTTTAAATCCCTTTACGGTCGCTGCGGCGACATTGACCGCGCCCGCATGCAGCATCATCAGGCCGGTATATTTTCCTGAGCCGTAGGTGGTCAGTTCCGGGTTCGCCATATAGGCGCGAATGCGTTTTTCCGCCGGAACATCCTTCAGGCGGTCGCTGACGATTTTGCGGCCCTCATCGGTGGCCGTAATCAGCGCTTTTGCTTCTGCCGGTTTATTGATGATCTCGCCGATAAGCGTAATCCCTTCACGCAGTCCTTTGTCATAGGCCATTTCCTCGTCGCGGATAGAGGGGTTCATTTTTGCCTTTTCACCCGGCTCGTCATGACGCAGTGAGATAGCCACCACCGGAATGCCCAGCGCGGTAATGCTGTCGATCATCTCATGCGGCGCATAGTTGGTTGCAAACACCACCTGCGGATGCAGCGCCACCAGTTTTTCGGGATCAACATGCGTCAGATCCCCCAGTGTCGCTTTCTGGTTCAGCTCAGGAGCCAGGCGGGCATAGCTGTCACCAAGTTGCTGCTTCCAGTTCGCCATCACACCGACGATTTTATCGGTCGCGTTCATCTGCACCAGCAGGTTAAGCGTCTGATGCTGAAGCACCACAATACGATCAACACGATCAGGAATCGTGACCTGGCGGCCTGTCTGATCGGTTATCTGGCGCGATGCCTGGGAAGAGAGCGGAAGGAGTATCAGTAAACCGAGTGTGCATGCCTGCCAGAAGCGCTTCATTAACTATCCTCAAAATACGTTATGCAGTGGATTATATAGCGATAAGTGACGAGCGTCACGGTCCGGGTCTGCATTCCGGCATAGATGTGAGTACAAAAAGAGACTGACTGAGGGTTCTGATATCTCTTGCCTGCCCGGCACTGATTATGTGCAACGCCCGTTACTGACTCACCATCACGGTGCCTTCTTGATTTTTCTCCTTCTATTTATCTGATTTATCATGATTTAATTTCTGGCACGCCATTTGCTGAAGTCTGAACAGTAAGCAGCGTTCGACACAATTGATAGCAAATAGCTGGCTAGGGTTCCGGTTCACGCAGGTGAATGTCTGGTCCGAGAGCTGGCGACCTCTGTGAGGTTACACGGCGGGACAAAAGCCCGGGAGACAGCGGCACCAAATGGTGTCTTGCGCTGCTCCCGTTTTTTTGTGCCAACCAGAGGTCAACCATGAAGAATTCACCCCTCCTGACGCTTATTCTGTCGCTGACGCTGCTGGTCAGCGCGCCATCTTTCGCCGCGGTCAAAAAAGAGTTCAATATCTGCTGGACCATCTATGCGGGCTGGATGCCCTGGGGCACCATCAGCAACGAGAAAATCATCGATAAATGGGCCAGCAAATACGGCATCAAAATTCATATCACCCAGCTCAATGACTATATCGAGTCGATCAACCAGTACACCGCGGGTCAGTTCGACGGCTGCACCATGACCAACATGGATGCCCTGACCATACCTGCGGCGGGCGGCATTGATTCCACGGCGCTGATCACCGGCAGCTTCTCTGATGGCAATGACGGTGTGGTGCTGAAAGGCGTAAACAAAAAACTCAGCGACCTGAAAGGGATGTCTGTCTATCTTCCTGCGCTGTCGGTTTCGCACTACCTGCTGGTTCGCGGTCTGGAGAAGGCCGGTTTACAGGAAAAAGACGTTAAGGTCGTGAACACCTCCGATGCCGATATCGTCTCCGCCTTTGGTACCAAGGGCGTGCAGGCGGCGGTTGCCTGGAATCCGCAGCTTTCAGTGATCAAGAAAACCCCGCAAACCACAGAAGTATTCAGCTCTTCGGCCGTGCCGGGCGAACTGATTGACATGATGGTGGTGAACACCGAGACCCTGAAAGATAACCCCGCGCTGGGTAAGGCACTGACCGGGGCCTGGTTTGAGATGATGGCGAAAATGCAGGCCGGTGATGCGCAGGCGCTGAGCGCGATGGCTGCCGATTCCGGTACTGACCTCGCCGGATACAAGGCGCAGCTGAAAACCACCCACCTGTTCTGGACCCCAGCCGAAACCCAGACATTTGTTTCTTCCCCCGATCTGGCGAAAACCATGCAGCGCGTCGCCGCGTTCTCCTTTGATAAGGGATTACTGGGCGAGGGTGCACAAAGCGCTGACTTCATCGGTATGAGCTTCCCTGGCAACATCACCGTCGGTGATACAGCGAACATCAAACTGCGCTTTGACGACAGCTATCTGAAGATGGCCGCTGCGGGCAAGCTGTAATCACCGATCTCAGGAGTATTTGCCATGCGCCACATCAACCGCTATCCCCGGCAGGGAATGCGCCTGACGCTGATGCTATTACCTTTTGTGCTGCTGATCGCCGTCTGGTTTATCAGTTCGGCGGTGCGTCTTGAAGCCAACCCACACGACAAACTGCTGCCCGGCCTGTCACAGATGATCGCCGCCATTGATCGGATGGCCTTCACGCCGGACAAGCGCAGCGGCGAATATCTGCTGTGGGCGGATACGTGGATTAGCTTAAGCCGTCTGCTGACCGGCCTGGCGATCTCTTCACTGATTGGTCTCTGCATCGGTGTTGCTGCGGGCGTCTTCCCGATGAGTCGCGCGGCGCTGTCACCCTTTATGACCGTGGTGTCGATGATCCCACCGCTGGCGCTCCTGCCGATGCTGTTTATCGTCTTCGGGCTGGATGAGCTGTCAAAAGTGATGCTGATTGTTATCGGGATTACGCCGATGCTGGCGCGCGACCTTGAACATCGGGCGCGGGAAATCCCCGCAGAGCTGTTTATCAAAGCACAAACTCTGGGGGCGAACAGCTGGACGGTGGTGCTGCGGGTTGTGCTGCCGCAGCTCTTGTCGCGGCTGATCACCTCGCTGCGCCTGTTGCTGGGATCCGCATGGCTCTTTCTGATCTCCGCCGAGGCGATTTCCGCAACCGCCGGACTGGGCTATCGCATTTTCCTGGTTCGTCGCTATATGGCGATGGATGTGATCATTCCCTATGTCATCTGGATCACGCTGCTGGCGTGGCTGATGGATCTCGCGCTGCGTCAATTGCACAAAGCCTGTTTCCCCTGGGCGGAAGGAGGCCGGGAATGAGTTTTATCGATATCAAAAATATCTGGCAGGAGTATGGCGACCACGTGGTGCTGGAACGCATCAATCTGCAGGTCAAAGAAGGTGAATTCTGTTCGCTGGTGGGCGCGTCCGGCTGTGGTAAGTCGACGTTTTTACGCCTGCTGCTGGGGCAGGAAAGGCCGACACGGGGAACAATCACGCTGGATGGTGAACAGCTGCGCGCGGAACCCGATCGCAGCCGTGGCGTGGTGTTTCAGCGTTACTCCGTTTTCCCTCATCTCAACGTGCTGGATAACGTCGCCATTGGCCTCGAACTTCCGGCTTCACCGTTTACTGGCCGGCTGTTTGGCACCCGAAAACGCCATGCCCGTGAGCAGGCAAAACAGATGCTGGAGAAAGTCGGGCTGGGCCATTCGCTCGATAAATATCCGGCGCAGCTTTCGGGCGGGATGCAGCAGCGGCTGGCCATTGCGCAGGCTTTTGTGCTGCAGCCGCGCGTACTGCTGCTGGATGAGCCCTTCGGCGCGCTGGACCCCGGCATCCGCAAAGATATGCATGCGCTGCTGCTCCAGCTCTGGAGCGAAACCCGCATGACGGTGTTTATGGTCACTCACGACCTTGCCGAAGGCTTCAATCTTGGCACCCGGCTGCTGGTTTTCGACAAAGTGCGCATCGATCCTCAGGCCCCCAATGCCTGGGGCGCGCGTATCACTTACGACATCCCGCTTAATGAAACCCGGCTGTCGCAGCTGGCAACCGGCAGTAAAAACAACATTTATCCCCTCAAGGAGACCGCTCAATGACCGCACTTTTTCATTCAGCTCCGAGCCTGCGCGAAGAGCAGCTGCCTGGCGGAGGGCACACCTCGCTGATTCTGCGCAAAGGGCAAATCCTGCGCCTGACCGACATCGAGGGCGGCGCGAACGTCAGCATGATGATGCTCAATCCCCACGAGAAAAGTGAACGCCTGAATCTGCCGGATACCCTGAAAGGCCAGCATACGGCTCACCTGACTACCGGGCACTGTTTCTATTCCGACATGGGACGCGTACTGGCCGCGATTGTGGCGGATAGCTGCGGCTGGCACGACCCGTTTGGCGGCGTACTCAACGCGGCGGAAACGCACGATAAGTATGGAGCCGGACGCTATCAGGAGCTGCGCAACGGCTTCTACCGCAACGGCACCGATAACCTGCTGGTTGAGATGGGCAAATGGGATCTGGGTCTGGAAGATCTGCTGATGGTCGTCAACTTTTTCAGCAAGGTCACGGTTGATGAGAAGGGCCGCTTCCGGTTCAGCGCGGGCAACAGCTGCGCCGGCGATTTCACTGAACTGTACGCACCCATGGACGTGCTGATGGTGCTGACCGCGCTGCCACATCCGCAGGATCCCGCCGCTGACTATCTCCCGCGTCCGGTCCAGCTGAGCTGGTATCAGGCCGACGATATGCAGGCCGTCAGCGAAGCGATGGTCACGCGTGGTGAAAACCAGCGCGCGCTTCATAACACCCAACTTTTTGCCCTGTAAGGAGGCTGCGATGACCCTTATCAACTCTGATCGTCGTCCTGAAGATGCCGTCTATCGCCACGTGATACCGGCAGGCGAGCCGTGGCTGTTCGAAGTGAAAAAAGGGCAGACGCTGCGCCTGCTCGACCTCGAAGGGAATCAGGCAATTGATACCCTGTTCTATAACAGCGATAACCCGCGGGAACGCTACGATCCTCAGCGCACGCTGCGTCGTCAGGGAAACGTCTATCTGACCACCGGCAGCGTGCTCTATTCGAATCTGGGCAATCCGCTGCTGACTATCGTTGCCGACACCTGCGGTCGTCACGATACCCTGGGCGGAGCCTGCTCGCAGGAGAGCAACACCGTGCGCTATGCCCAGGATAAGCGCTACATGCACAGCTGTCGGGATAACTTTCTCTGTGCCTGCCTGCACGATGGCCGCCTTCACAAACGTGATATCGGTGCCAACATCAATTTTTTCATGAACGTTCCGGTCACGCCAGAAGGCGGTCTGACCTTTGAAGATGGGTTATCGGCACCCGGCAAATACGTTGAGCTGGTAGCCGAATGCAATGTGATGGTGCTGATCTCCAACTGCCCGCAGCTGAATAACCCCTGTAACGGCTGGAACCCGACGCCCGCCGAAGTGCTGGTGTGGAACTGAGTCAGCGTTGCCATGGCGACAAGCGGGACTGAGTTTCTCAGCCTTTTGCGTCAGACCTCTCAACACACCACCGGCGTACGCCTGTTACGTGCCGGTCAGCCCCGGGGACGGCCCCAGGGAATATCGAATTTTGCGGGACGACCCGCATCCCTGAGAGTTCGCTTATGTTTGATACCTTACTGATTGCTAATCGCGGTGCTATCGCCTGTCGCATCCTGCGCACGCTGCGTGCCATGCAGGTGAAAGGGGTCGCCGTTTACTCCGAAGCCGATCTGAGCAGTTTACATATCCGCGAGGCGGATGTGGCGCTAAGCCTTGGCGAAGGCCCGGCTGCACAAACCTATCTGGTGACGGAAAAGATCATCGCCGCCGCGCAGCAGAGCGGGGCGAAAGCGATTCATCCTGGCTACGGTTTCCTTTCGGAAAACGCCGCCTTTGCTGAGGCGTGCGAGGCTGCCGGTCTGATTTTTGTCGGCCCCACACCGCAGCAGTTGCGGACTTTTGGCCTGAAACACACGGCCCGCGCGCTGGCGGAAGCCGAAGGGGTGCCGTTGCTGGAAGGCAGTGAACTGCTGGCAGATATCAGTGAAGCCCGCCGCGCCGCAGAGAGGGTCGGCTATCCGGTAATGCTCAAAAGCACCGCGGGCGGTGGTGGCATCGGTATGCGCGTCTGTCGTGATGCGAATGCGCTGTCAGAGGCGTTTGAAACGGTCCAGCGCCTCGGCCAGAACAACTTCAGCGATGCCGGGGTATTTCTCGAAAAATATATCGAACGCGCCCGTCATCTTGAAGTGCAGATTTTCGGTGACGGCAAGGGCGAGGTAATCGCGCTGGGCGTACGCGACTGCTCGGTACAGCGGCGTAACCAGAAAGTGATCGAAGAGACGCCAGCGCCGAATCTGCCAGCAGGTATGGCGGAGGCTTTATGCGCGGCGGCTATCGCGCTGGGAAAAGCGGTGAACTATCGCAGCGCCGGAACGGTTGAGTTTGTCTATGACAGCGGGGCGCAGCAGTTCTATTTTCTTGAAGTGAATACCCGGCTGCAGGTTGAACATGGCGTCACGGAGCAGGTGTGGGGCGTTGACCTGGTGCAGTGGATGATTGAGCTGGCAGCAGGCGATCTTCCTCCGCTTCCCTCGTTAGCCGCCGCGCTGAATCCTCAGGGCCATGCCGTGCAGGCGCGAATTTATGCGGAAGATCCGGGGCGTCAGTTCCAGCCTTCGCCAGGGCTGTTAACCCAGGTCCTCTTTCCGGCAGCCGACGGTAAAACCCTGCGTATTGACCGCTGGGTGGAAGCGGGGTGCGAAGTCCCGCCATTCTTCGACCCGATGCTGGCAAAAGTTATCACCTGGCGCCCCACTCGCGAGGAAGCCATCGCCACCCTGGCACAGGCGCTGGCGGAGACACGTTTATATGGCGTAGAAACCAATCGCCTCTATCTGTTGCAGATTCTGGCCTTCTCGCCCTTTACGGCTGGCGAACCCTGGACCCGCTGCCTGGAGCAGCTCGCCTATCAGGCGGCAACGGTTGAAGTGGTGAGTGCCGGAACCCAGACCAGCGTTCAGGACTATCCCGGACGTCTGGGATACTGGGCGGTAGGCGTGCCGCCATCGGGGCCGATGGACGATCGCGCACTGCGTCTGGGCAACCGTCTGCTGGGCAATGAGGAGGGTGACGCCGCGCTGGAAATCACCCTGAATGGACCCACCCTGAAATTCAACACTGAGATTCAGGCGGTGATCTCTGGCGCGCCGCTCACTGTCACACTGGATGGCGTCGGACAGTCAATGAATTCTGTATTTACCATTCCGGCCGGGACAACGCTGAAGCTGGGCGCGATAAGTGGCGCGGGCGTCAGAAGTTATCTCTGTCTGAGCGGCGGTATTCAGGTGCCGGACTATTTAGGCAGCAAAAGCACGTTCACCCTTGGTCAGTTTGGCGGACATGCCGGACGGGCACTGCGTAGCGGTGACGTGCTGCATCTCGCTCCGCGTTCTGCGAGCGCAACCGGAACGGAACTGCCCGTCGGACTGCACACAGAGCTTGCTACGGTGCGCACGCTGCGCGTCATTTATGGTCCGCACGGTGCGCCTGAGTTTTTTGCGCCGGAGTATATCGAGACGTTTTTTACCACAGCATGGGAAGTGCATTTTAACTCCAGCCGCACCGGCGTTCGTCTGATCGGGCCAAAGCCAATCTGGACCCGCGACAGCGGCGGTGAAGCAGGGCTGCACCCCTCGAACATTCATGACAACCCTTACGCGATCGGCGCGGTCGATTTTACCGGTGATATGCCGGTGATTCTGGGGCCGGATGGCCCGAGCCTTGGCGGGTTCGTCTGCCCGGTGACGGTAATCGAGGCGGATCTCTGGCAACTGGGACAGCTCAAAGCCGGTGACAAAGTGCAGTTTGTCGCGGTGGATATTCCTACCGCCCGCCGACTGGCAGAGGGCCGACGCGCCGAGCTGACCACGCTCCAGCCACAGGAAACAGACTGGCAGCCTGCACCGCTGATTTCGCCCATCGTGATGACCTGCGGCGCAGCGGATAAACGCCTGGTGGCGCGCCTCTCTGGTGATACGCATCTGCTGCTGGAGGCTGGCGAGCCGGAACTGGATCTGGTGTTACGTTTTCGCATTCATGCGTTGATGCAGGCGCTGGAAGCGCAATCCCGCAACGGTATTATTGATATCACGCCGGGGATCCGCTCGCTGCAAATCCACTTTCAGCCGGAGACGCTGACGCCCGACGTGCTGCTGATGTGGGTGCGCGGTGAGTGGGAGAGGGTCTGCATGAGTGATGACCTTCAGGTTCCCACACGCGTGGTGCATCTGCCGCTCTCCTGGGACGATCCGGCCTGTCAGAAGGCCATCGAAAAATATATGACCACCGTGCGGCAGGATGCGCCGTGGTGCCCGAGTAATCTGGAATTTATCCGCCGTATAAACGATCTGCCGGATGAGCAGGCTGTCTGGAACACGGTCTTTGAAGCCAGCTATCTGGTGATGGGGCTGGGCGATGTCTACCTCGGCGCGCCGGTCGCCACGCCGCTGGATCCCCGTCATCGGCTGGTGACGACAAAATATAATCCGGCCCGCACCTGGACGGCGGAAAACTCGGTTGGCATCGGCGGTGCCTATCTGTGTGTGTATGGCATGGAGGGGCCAGGCGGCTATCAGTTTGTCGGCCGCACGCTGCAGATGTGGAACCGGTATCATGAAGTCGCTGATTTTGGCGGTAAACCCTGGCTGCTGCGCTTTTTCGATCAGATCCGTTTTTATCCGGTTTCAGCCAGTGAGCTGTTGCAGATTCGCCGCGATTTTCCCCTCGGTCGCTATCCGCTGCGCATTGAGCACAGCACGCTGCGGCTGGCGGAATATCAGGATTTCCTCGCCCGTGAAGCGCAGAGCATCGGTCTGTTTCGCCATCACCAGCAAGCCGCGTTCCATGCGGAACGTGACCGCTGGATCGCCAGCGGACAGGCCCATTTTGACAGTCAGGAAAGTGTGGCCGATGAAGGCGGCGACGCGCCGCTGCAGCCAGGCGAGCAGGGGGTTGAAAGCCCGGTTTCCGGCAATTTATGGCAGGTGCAGGCGACGGCGGGCAGCCGGGTGAAGGAAGGGGATACACTGGTGGTGCTGGAGTCGATGAAGATGGAGATCCCGCTTCTGGCGCCGTGCGACGGCATTGTTCAGCAGGTCAGCGTGCAGCCAGGCAGCGCTGTACGTGCAGGGCAACGCGTGGCGGTGATTGTTGAGGATAATGCGGAGGGATGATGACACCTGATCGCCTGGTGGCGCAGTGATAATCTGACCCTGTGCCCGCTGATGGTTCCAGACTGGCGGACGCAGGCGAGTCCGATCGCGGCGAAGGGCTATTCGCAGCTCGCGCCCAGTTGGCTTAACCAGCTGATCATCGCCTCACTGCCTGGCTGGCTCAGGGTGCGTTGCGGCCAGACAAGGTAATAGGGTTTGCTCAGCGGCAGGCAAAGATCATCCACTACCACCAGATCGCCCCGTGCCAGTTCCGCCGCGATAAGGCGTCGCTGCCCCAGCAGCACACCAGCTCCCGCGACAGCCGCATCAATCGCCAGCGAGGTCAGATTAAAGCTGAACGCGGGCTGCGGCAGAGGTTCGTCCATGCCTTTAGCCTGAAACCAGCTTCGCCAGTCCGGCAGAAAACGGCCTTCATTACCCCAGTCGAGGTGGATCAGCGGCGCCTGGCTTAAGATCGTTTCCGGCGTAAAGCGATGTAACAGAGCAGGACTGGCCACCGGCAGCACGTCATCATGAAACAACTTCAGCTTATCTGACTGCGGGTAACGATCCTCACCAAAGCAGATCACAAAATCGGCGGGCATCGCGGTGAAATCGACCTGAGAATGCGTACCGTGTAACGAGAGATCGATATTCGGGCAATGGTCGCGCCAGCTCGCCAGCTGGGGCAACAGCCATTTGGACGCCAGCGCCGGCAATGTGTAAACCGTGAGTTTTGGCGCGCTGGCCGCATGGCGGATGTTTTGCTGACCGAGATGCAGAATATCAAACGCCTCAGTAACATAGCGCAGATACTCTTTTCCGGTTTCGGTCAGCATCACGCCGCTCTGCGTACGTAAAAACAGGGCGCTGCCGAGTTGCTCCTCCAGCTGGCGAATCTGCTGACTGACTGCCGCCGGGGTTAAGGCCAGTTGAGCGGCCGCTTTTGCCAGGCTGCCCAGTTCGGCAGCCACTTTAAATGACTGTATGACGCTGATCTTTGGCAACCTTGGCAATTGGGCAGGCATTAACACTTCCTTATCAGGGCATTAAGTTTTTATCGTTACGCAGCGTTGCAGGCGACCGGTAGAGTAACATCACACCTGCTCATCATGAGAATTGTTGCTATGTCTGGTTCCCTTGTCCGTCTCGATCTTCATCCACTGGCCGATCATGGCTGGCGTCAACGTTGTCGTGAGCAGTTAAACCAGTCCGGCGCGCTGGTACTGCGTCAGTTTTTAAAACCACACGCTTTAGAGGCGATCATCGAAGAGGGCAATGCACAACGTCACCAGGCTTATCACACCCGCAGCAAGCACAATGTCTATCTGATGAAACCTGATGACGCTTTCAGTGCTGAGCATCCGCGTAATCGGGATGTGATCAGCACCAAAGGCTGCATCACTGATGATGTTATCGCTGCCGACTCGCCGCTGCGTCAGCTTTATAATGATGAGCTGTTCAAACATTTCCTGTGCGATGTGCTGGGTGAAAAAGCGCTCTATCCCTATGCTGACCCACTTTCCTCGATCAACCTGCACTATGCATCACACGGCCAGGAGCTGGGCTGGCACTTCGACAACTCCTCATTTGCGATCACCTTACTGGTACAGAAACCGCTGGCGGGCGGCGTGTTTCAGTATGTGAAAGATCTGCGGGATGCCGATGCCGGTGAGATGAACTTTGCCGGTGTCGACACAGTGCTGGAAGAACGCCAGACCGTTGACGCGCTGGAGATAGATGCCGGGGATCTGGTGCTGTTTCGTGGCCGTAATTCCCTGCACCGCGTGACCCCAACTGAAGGCGAGGTCACCCGGATGCTGGCCGTGCTGGCTTATAATACGCAGCCGGATATTGCGTTGTCCGAAACCGCGCGTATGACCTTTTACGGCAGACTATGACATCATGGCGTGTCTGCAAGGGCACGCCAGCCGCGCAGAAAGATTTGCTGCGTGCGGAAAGCCACCAATGCACGCCAGTCCGCATCTTCTGGCCAGAACCCCTCGACCAGTTGCTGCTTTATCACATGGCCGCCCGCACTGGCAGGATCGCCATAGAGGTGCAGCCAGTGATCTTCACGCACCCGCTGATGCATATCCTGACCCTCGTAAGTCCCGCATTCCACCACCAGAGGCAAAATCCGGGTGTCAGCCAGCGACGTCAGCAGATAGTGCGACAGATAGCCGGTTGCCGTTGCTGTAATTCCAGTTACACTGTCACGTCCGGCACCAGTAAACAATAAGGTCAGCCACTCACCGTAAATGACTTTGCCCCAGTCATGCGCCGGATAACGCTGCTCCGCAATAGAGAGCAGCATCGGATGCCCCCATGCGCCAGCCCCGGTATGAAGGTCAAAGCTGATGATGGTTTTCGCTACAGAGAGATGCTGGTCAACGATCGCCGCCATCGTAAGGTGTGACCAGCAGGGCTTCTCACCGCCGAAAAAAAAGCCGTCAGCAAAACTATACTGTCCGGCTTCTGTGACACGTTTAACCGCCTGCCAGCCTGCGCCCTCGAGTGCGTCGGCCAGTTGCCGATCGGCGCTTGCACGGTCGCCATGATAAATACCGTGCCACTGTGCATAATCCGGGTTAGCAGGAGGTGGCTGACTGAAATCGATAAAGTTACGATTCAGGTCGATATTGTCTTCGTTCACGCGCCGTAAATGCGCCGCGCCCCATGGATTGAGCAGATGAATCAGCAACAGGGCGGTATCAGCGGGCAATGCTTTTTCATCCAGCGTCTCGAGCAAGGCTATCTGACAATCGGAACCATAATAGCCTTCAACGCCGTGAGTGCCGGAAACGACCAGCATCAGACGTGATGCGCTGGCCGGTCCTATCCGTGCCACGTCTGTATACAGGGCTTCTCCCAGAGGACCAGGCAGAGGATGCGGATACGAGGTCGTCTCAGCACCTTTGCTCTGCGCCGCTGCCATAAACCGCGCGCGCTGAACGTGGTATTCGGGCAATGCCATAGTCTTCATATTCCTGCGATTCTTCACGTTGTGCGGATCAGGGATAAACACTGAATTTAAAATATTTTTTGGTGAGCTGGTCATAAGTCCCGTTTTTATGCATCTCCGCCAGTGCCGCGTTAATCATCTTCAGGTTTGCCTCATCTCCTTTGCGTAGCGCGATACCCACGCCATCACCAAAAATCACTTTATCCACCAGGGTCCCTTTGATGGCGTATGGCTTGCCTTCGGCTGAGGTCAGGAATCCCTGTTCAGCAGAGACCGCATTGGCCAGGCTGCCATCAAGACGCCCGGCGACCAGATCCGGATAAACTTCCATCTGGTTAGGATAGGAGATGACTTTAACGCCCTCCGGCTCCCATTTGGTTTTGGCATAGGTTTCCTGGATGGTGCCCTGTGCCACACCGATCGTCTTACCGCGCAATGAGGCAACATCGGTCGTCAGCGTGCTGGCAGCCGGTGCCAGTAAAGCACTGGGCGTGTTGTACAACATATCGCTGAAAGCCACCTGCTGACGACGCTTATCGGTCATCGACATCGCTGACAGGATGGCATCAAATTTCTTCGCCTGAAGGGCAGGGATGCTGCTATCAAAACCCATTTGCACCCACTGGCACTTCACCTTTGCCTGAGCGCAGATGGCATTGCCCAGATCAACATCAAAGCCCTGCAATGATCCATCAGCCGCCTTGAATTCAAACGGCGGGAACGTAGGGTCAACGCCAAAGCGCAGGGTCTGCTGCGCCAGTGCCGCGTGACTAACTGTTGTGAGCGAAAACAGTAATGCGAGGGATAAGCTCTTTTTCATGTTTTAATTCCCGGATGCAAATGAATTTAAGCGCGACATTCAAATTTAATAACATGCGACCTGTTTTCCTGCCAGCGAATAAACCGCAATCATCCAGATTAAAATCTTATTTTATTAAGATACTGTGCGAATTATTTATACGGCGTTAATTTTTACTTAATAGTGTGCATCAAATGACTGAGCCATACCAGGGTGTGGCGCAGGTCCGGACCTGAAGCCGCAGGCGCTGGGGATGGGATAACAAGACAAGCCCCAGCGCCAGTTTTTAGATTATCGCGCAGCAGTGATTTATCATGACAGGGAATTAAGTAATGCGCCTGCGTTAAACTGAATTGTCATTAGCCAGACAGTAAATATTTACCTTCCCGCCCTGCATAAAATAAAGTTTATGGGATTTAAATCAGTTGAGATAAATTAACGCTTAGCCCATCAGAATAATGTGATGGATACGCCTATTTTCTGCTGGAGTGCGCCAAACGTTCATGCAGGAAATCTATAAACGCGCGTACTTTTTCTGGCACATGACGAGTATTAGGGTAGAGCGCGTAAATTCCCTGACGGGGGAATTGATGATCGGGCAGTAGCCGTACTAATCCACCTTTTTCAATCTCATCCTGTACCAGCCAGGCGGGCAGAATCGCCACGCCAGCACCGGCTAAAGCAAAAGTGAGTAAAGAAGAGGCACTATCAGCCGTGATCATGGCAGGCTGAAATGCGCTCATCAGCACAGACTCGCCTTCGGGCGTGATCACCTGCCAGCTGAGTGGCGTCGATAAACGGCTATGCGCAATCCATTTTGCTGACGCGAGATGTGAAAGATCCCGGATAGACGCTTCATTCAGGCTGTTGAGATAACAAGGTGCAGCGACCGCCAGGATATCAAACTGATCGATAAGGCGGGCGTGATGACTGGAATCGGCAAGATGCCCAAGTCGTATCGCCACATCGAAGCGGCCGGCAATCAGGTCGTCATTTTTTGATGAAGAGACGTGATGTATGCATAACTGCGGGTGTTGGGCTGCAAAGTCAGCCAGGGCAGGGACGATCACACGAGCGCCATATTCCAGAGTGGTTGTGATCCGGAGTGTCCCGCTTAATCCAGCGTGATCACTTCTCACATCCTCTAATACGCTTTCCGCATCCTGAAGAAGCTGAAGGCAACGATGATAAAATCTTTCACCCGTATCCGTGGCTGAAACGCGTCTGGTGCTCCTGATAAGGAGCGAGACACCCAGCTCCTCTTCGAGATGTTTAATATTGAAACTCACAACGGCTTTAGTTAACCCGAGTGTCTGAGCTGCACCTGTAAAACTGCCTGCCTCGACAACTGCGACAAAGATCCCCAGCCGTTGCATATTGATCATCGTAAACTCCGTTAACGACATCTCATTGTCAAAATATCTTTGACAGTGTAACAACAGAAAGTGAATTTATCCCGATAATTTAAGCACCTATACTGCGCGCCTTACGCTGACCTGTCTGGGAAAAAAATGAGCTATCGTGTGCGCGTAGCAAGTGTCTATTTGCTGGGATTTTTTATTGATCTGGTCAACATGTTTATCGCCAATGTTGCTTATCCAGAGATTGGCAGACATTTTGATGCTCCCGTTAGCCAGCTGGCATGGATCAGTAATGGCTACATCTTAGGCCTGACGCTGGTCATACCGCTCAGTAGCTGGCTGGTACGGCGCATGGGCGCAAAACGTCTGTTTATGCTCTCACTTCTTATTTTCATTGCGGGCACCTGTGGTGTGGGGGCATCAACGTCAGTTTCTCAGCTCATCGCCTTCCGATGGATACAGGGCATCGGCGGCGGACTGTTGATCCCCATCGGTCAGACGATGACCTATGCGTTATACAGAAGCAATGAACGTGCGAAGTTATCGTCAGTAGTGATGTTGATTGCATTGCTGGCACCCGCCTTGTCGCCAGCTATTGGTGGAATAGTGGTTGAGAGCCTTAGCTGGCGCTGGGTTTTTCTTGTGAGCCTGCCGCTCGCGGTTGCGGCATTGCTGCTGGCGGGATGCTGGCTCAAAGCAGACAAACCGGCGAACTCATCTGACCCGCTGGACCTGGTGGGTTTAGTCAGTGGTTGTACCGCGCTCACGCTGATCCTTCTCGGACTGACTTACCTGGGCGATGCTGACAGGCTTTATCAGGGGGCGATGATGCTGCTTGCTGGCGTCCTTACTCTGGCGGGCTATGTGTGGGACGCACTTCGAAAAAGCCATCCACTCATTAACCTGCATCTGATAAAGGATCCGCTCTTACACACCGCAATGCTGATCTATCAGTTTATACCAGGCGTGTTCACCGGCGTCAGTATGATCACTATGCTATACCTGCAAAATCAATTAGGTATGCATGCCAGCATTGTCGGCGCGCTCATGCTGCCATGGTCTCTGGCTTCCTTTGCGGCAATTAGTCTGACAGGTAAGACGTTCAACCTCTGGGGACCACGCCCGCTATTTATCACCGGCTGTCTGTTTCAGGCGCTGGATATTGGCCTGCTGGCGCTGACTGGCCAGACATCGGACATCTTAGTCTTTGTACTTGCTTTCGCCTTGATGGGATTTGGCGGCAGCCTGTGCAGCAGCACGGCTCAGAGTTCTGCTTTTATTCACATCACCGACAGCGAACTTGCTGATGCCAGCGCACTCTGGAATATCAATCGCCAGCTCAGTTTTTGTCTCGGCGTTACGCTGGTCAGCCTGCTGTTCAATCTGATTGCGAATAGCGGCATGCCTGAAGAACACGCTTATCACCTCTGTTTTGTTATAGCGGCATTCAGCGCTGTGATTCCGCTTCTGTGCTGTTTACGCATTTCAAATCAGAAGGTTATTTCTATGCTTAAAAGGGACCAAAAATGAACCGTTATTTTAAGGAAGTACTGGACGCCCACGAATTGATTCGCAACTGGCTGTGTAACATAGAAGCACATGATGAGGTTTGTGAGGAACTTTTAGCGCGTTTTAGTCCTGCATATTCCATGGTGACACCGGGCGGTGCCTTACTGGATTTCACGACACTAAATGGGTTTTTCCGCACTCAGCGCGGTGCACGTCCGGGTTTAGCGATTGATATCTGCGACATGCAGATGGTTGCTGAGAGTGAAGGAAACGCCACTGTGGTATATAAGGAGTTGCAGCAGCTTCCGGGTCAGGAGGTCACGCTGCGGTTTTCTACGGTTGTGTTCGAGGTAAATGATGCTGGCAAGGTTTTGTGGCGACATCTGCACGAGACTTCATTGCCTAAGCCATAGATGCTGTCGATTCGCAGTGTGTCAGGGCGCGACGGGTTGAGAGCAACAGCGTGCTCTTAAACCAGCGATCATCGCCGCGGTCTATCCTGAACCGATCGCCGTGAGAGATACAGTGGTGGTGAGGCGACGGCTTTATTGATCGTGAAAATTCCTCACCAGAGGCCGTCATACTCATACAAGGGGCTTCAGCAGGTTGTCTGAAGCGCCCGGATAAGGTTAGCTTAGAGCTTTAGCCTCTATGTTACCGCCTCGCCTTAAGTGCGCATAATCTATCTTATGTTAAATAACGTATCACACATGTACTCAGGTAGCCTAAGTAATCTCAATTCACCCTCCTTCGGATTTTCACTTCAGACACAGGAGGATGTATCGCAACTAATCTGCAAGATTATTTATTGGATGATTACTACGGACGGCACGCTCTGACGTGTACGGGAGCACCCTGCTCAGCGAGAGCTTCCCGACGCCTCCTGTTCAGAGCACAGCGTGATAATATCCCGCGAACCATGTAGCAGCCTCTCTATACGGACTTGGGGTTTAACGGTCAATGATGTAAAAACCAAGTTAGTGAAGTAACTGACTGATATATATAAATATGTACGGTTGGCTCTCGCCCCCCTCTGATCGGGGTTAGCTCTTCTCTCGTTCAGTCGTGGGAATAGGGGTTAAGAACTCCGGCAGGTGCGGCGTTGAAGCTGTTGCGCGTCATCGACGCGTAAACCTGAGTTTGTTCATAAACTACGTGAAGCGTAATACGAAAGCCCCTTTTGGGGCTTTTATTCAATCAAAAACGTATTTATCAACACCCCATTTCATTTTACCCTGTTTTTCTTCGTTGGTTATTTCCTCTACTGACGAATTCATTAAATCAAGACAGGACTTACCTTTACCACCAATTTTTTCAAGATTTAACCTAGCTTTTGAATAATATTTAAAAAATGACTCTCTATCATATTTGTTACTATCAATAACATAAGAACAAATAGAGTCAGTTCCGAACTTATCCCTTAAAAAAGAATGACCTTTTTCAGAAATATTTTTATCAATTACATTCAAAGCATCAAGTGTTTCAGGTGTGGATATGATAAGTGAATGAGAAAGCGCATTTCTTAAATCATTGCTTTTTTCGATGCTAATTTTTTCAGTTAATGATGGGACATCATTTAACGCTTTATGATCACCTCTACTAACACTATTAATAACAATATCTAAATTCAAAGGGTTCGTCGCCATAGCATGGCTGGCAAATGAAAATAATAATGCTAATGTAGCAGTATTAAAGCGCCTCATCTTACCACTTCCAGACGAGTATCATTTGAGTCAAGGATGCGTCTACGTGTTCCCGGCCCCATGATGATACAACCTTCAGAAGCCCACCCCGGAACACCATGAACTCTTTCACCGTGTATACGGAAAGCGCTTCTACCAAAAGTGTTACCGAATGTTTGAACAAGTATAATAGTCATTGGGCCTTTGGATCTCGATTGTCCTGAAATACGATAAGTTCCTTGAGGTAATGGTCCCAATCCTTTCACTTGTTGACGATCTGGATTATTTTTATTAGTCATGCGACCAGAATAACCCTTTTCAATAAAAGAACCATTATGAAAAAGTTCACCTGTACTTTGTTTATAAGTCCATGTCATAGCTAACTCCTTTTATTTACGCTGCTCTTTCTTTCCAGCTATCAGAGTGAATAATATTACCATCGGTGTAATGCCATGTGATTTTTTCATACCCTAAATCAACGCATTCAAGATAATTTTTGTTTTCACCGTAATTATCTTTAATATCATACATTAGAGATGTAATGGATTCGACTTTAACCTTTTCTAAAATAATAGAGAAATAGTGTTCTTCTTGACCAGAATTATTAATGCGGTAATATTTAAACTCTGCTAACTTTAGATTTTTACCAGTAGTTAATGCTTTATATAAATAAGTTGAAGAAGAGTCTATTTCTTTATCAAAACTAATTGGCTCATGAACTCTTGTTCCAGTAATTTTCCCAGTGTTATTATCAGTTGGTAGTTCTATCATATGACGCAAAGCAACAGTTTCAATGCTATGCTCACGACCAGAAACATCAACAGAACCTTTTATCAGATTTCCGGCATCATCATAGAGCCAAAGATAAACGGGTATAGCCATATAAAAACTCCTCTTAATTTAAATCCCATTAGTTATTATATGGGATAAGAGGATATGGTAAAGGAATTTGGTGCCCAACGGTATGAAACTGTACGCTAAGTGTGTTTTTTGAGCAGATCAGGCGAGTAAAGAAAACGAGGGTTTTGTTTACTCTTTCCGTTGATGCCAGTAGCCATTTTCAATATTTTCAGTTGTAAACCGTCGTGTTCGTTCCAGAATACGTTCCCGCTCGGCCTCTGCCACGGCGGCCAGAATCTGAATGACCATTTTCCTCATCGTTCCTTCCGTACTGAGGCCATTCTCCAGAAACCGGATGGCGATCCCTTTTTTATGGCAGGCGTCAACGATATGGATCATGTCAGCGGTATTGCGCCCGAGTCTATCCATTTTGGTACAAATGATGATGGGTTGTTATGCCGCCGAGCCAAATGAGGTTCAGCTGGCGAGGTATTTTCATCTTGATGAGCGCGATCTGGATTTTGTTAATCAGCGCCGGGGCAGACATAACCGCCTTGGAATTGCCCTTAAGCTCACTGATATGCTGATCCTGGACATCGCCCAGCACCCGTAAGTACAACTTCTGACGCTCTGTCCCAGTTCCGGTCTTTCTTTGTAGATAACCGGCGACTCGGCTATCAGCAAGCATTGCTGGTATAGTTCTTCCGTAAAGCTCACCGCGCGCACCGGGTTATCCTGCGCGATATAATCACCGATGGCCTCCATATCCTGTTCTGCCAGAGGCGAAATACCCAGTTTCATTACGCTTTACCACCTTCGGCCTGCCGCCGATATTTTTGCGACAGGCGACCAAATACCTCTTCCGCGTTTTTGCTTTCGCCGCTGTTTATACCTGCGCTGACAGCTGTTTGCAGAGCATCAAGTTTCATCTGCTGCTCCCGTTCTTCCAGTGCCCTGAGGCCCGCACGGATCACTTCACTGGTGTTGTTATATCGCCCGCTTTCAATCTGTTCGCGAATGAACGCTTCGAAATAAGGACTAAGTGCTACGCTGGTTGGCATGATTCCTCTCCCGCTGAGTTACTATCAGTTATTAACTGTTAGTATTTCAGAGTTACTCTTTTCCATCAACTTTCGGCTTAAAACCCTCCCACAGCTATGCCGAATATTTACCCGTGATGTCCAACACTACGATGTTATCGCATTGCCATTATCCATCGCAGGACTGCGCTATTCTCCCGCATCGGTATTGTCATCTCTTGACGGTACAATTAACAATGCCTAATGTCGATTACTGCCGTTATCAGTTGTGGCACAACATAACTGGCTGACCTATAAACTAAAAACCCCAACAATTTAGCTGGGGTTATGATGGGTCGTTACTCTTTCGCTATCGGCGTCTCGCTCACATCAATCTTCGTTTCACCCTGAATGTCCTTAATGCGTTTCTCAACGTCATTAACCTGCTCGCTGCTGTGCAGCAAGGTGTAAGTCAGATCAAATGCCGTACTGGCACCCGGTTGCAGCTGCTTCACGCGTTTTTGTTCACGTTCAATGGTGACCGGATAGGCGTAACTGGTACCAGGTTCGATGCCGGTCACGTAGCCCTGTTTCAGGGTGTCGGTATTTTTCCATAAGGTCAGCATTGGGAGCTGACGCGTATCGAACTGAATGGATGCGCCGCTGTTGCCCGCTTTATTTATTACCGCAGCGACGGTCTGATGATTGCTGTCTGAAAGCGGCTTGATGTTGAACACCATCTCATCGAAGTCTTTGGTCGGACCTTTATAGGTCTGCCACTCTTTTAACCCGGCTTTCGCGTAGTCATTGAACGGGCTGATGCCGGACATCGGCGCCAGGAAGCGTGCGCCCTCTTCCAGAATCGGTTTGCCGAAGTTGCTGTGATAGATGATCTGGTAATCGTGCGGATAGTCGGCATGGTTGGTTAACACATCATGCAGGCTGAAACTGTTGCTGCCTGGCACGTAACGCAGCTCGGTCATGGTCTGCAAATCAGCTTTCTTAAAGGTGCTCTCTTTAATCAGTCCGCGAATACGAATTTCGTGTGGTGCCGCATCTGCCACTTCAACTTCCAGCTGAGAAACCGGCGTATTCCCTGCTTTACCGTGCAGCGTATAGATTCGGCCTTCATCGGTGACCGGATGGCCGGTCCATTCGTAGCCGCAACGCACCATCATCTCGTTGAAACCATCCAGCCAGCCCAGACCGTTGCGGCTCTCAAGATTGATGTAGGCAGGATTGACGACCTCTTTAACCGGTGAATCCCAGCCCATGCGGGTGCCAAAGCCTTCAACACGCAGTAAGTTCATGCCACGTGTCGGGCTTAGCGTAATCGTCAGGCCATCCTCACTGTGGATCGTCAGAATTTTACTGCCTTCCTGCTTGCCGCCATGCAGGACTTTCTGCTCGATGCTGAACGGTTTGCTCTGAGACTTCAGCTCACTACTCGAAATCTTCCAGTTTCCTTGCTCAGTGCCCTGTTCAGCACTCGTCAGCACCCAGGTTTTTGCCGCTGCAGAGCCTGAAACCAGCACTGCCAGTACCGTTAACGCCAGTTTAATCTTCATCCTTCACCCCATTAGCTGAATCGTTTTTTCATTCCGTAAGGGAAATTTACTTAATGGGACTGAAGATAAACGTGATGATGCTCACCTGTTGGGAAAAGGCAGTGACTCAGACCTATTATTGTGGGCCAAATCACAGTGATTACGGCCAGAGAGGAATAACTACATCGAATCGGGTGAAATTTGCTGACATTAGCTTTATTCGATTCAGCTCAAAATGAAGGATCTGATAAAGGATGGCTGGTGAAGCACCATAAAAAAAACATAAAAAAAATTCCTCAACTGCGCAACTTTTCCCATTTCTAAACGAACCTCTTATCAGGGACGTCAGACAACTCCGTCTGTTCGTCAATGGAGAGAGTAAAGCCAATGAAAAACACCCTGAAAACCCTGGCCGTCGCTACGCTGCTGGCACTGAGTGTTCCGGCAACATCTGCTTTTGCAGCGCTACAGGTCGGTGAAAAAGCACCGGACTTTAAACTGGAAGCCGCACTGGCCGGTAAATCGACCACCTTCTCATTGCAACAGGCGCTACAGAAAGGCCCGGTTGTCCTCTACTTCTTCCCTGCTGCTTTCAGTGCAGGCTGTACGCTGGAAGCACACGATTTTGCTGAAGCGACTGATGAATTTAAAAAGCAGGGTGCGACCGTCATTGGCGTGACGGCGGGCAATACCGATCAGATTGCGAAATTCTCGCAGCTTGAATGCCGTGACAAATTCACCGTCGCAGCCGATCCCGGTGCCAAAGTGGCGGCAGAGTATAAGAGCACCATGGAGATGAAAGGTCAGAAGCTTTCAGACCGTACCTCATACGTGATTGCGCCCGATGGCAAAATCCTGCTGAGCTTCACCGATAAAAATCCTGATACGCACATCCAGAAAGCGATGGATGCCGTTAAAAAATACCGTCAGGCCAATCCGGCATAACTTCATCTTCAGAGCAGGTACATCATGCTGACTGCGATTGCAGCCGCCTTCCTGGGCGGCATTATTCTGAACCTCATGCCCTGCGTGTTTCCGGTGATCTCGCTGAAAGCACTGAGCCTGATCCGCCATCACGAATCACCTTCCCACGCCAGAGCCGAAGGGCTGGCCTTTCTGCTGGGCGTAGTCGTGACGATGGTCGCTCTGACCGCGGTTCTGTTGCTGGCCAGGGCGGGCGGTGCATCGGTGGGCTGGGGATTCCAGCTGCAATCGCCGCTGGTCATCGCCGCGCTGATTCTGGTGATGCTTGGGTCGGCACTGAACCTGCTCGGTCTGTTTGAAGTAGGATTATCGGTACAGCGGGTTGGCGAAGTGGGAGGCGATCGCGGTGGTTTAGTCGGTTCAGCTCTGACTGGTGCGCTGGCCATCATTGTCGCGACTCCCTGCAGCGCGCCCTTTATGGCCAGCGCAGTAGGCTATGCGCTTACCCAGCCTCCACTGATCAGCTTGGTGATCTTTATTTCACTGGCGCTGGGCTTTGCTGCGCCCTTCACCCTCATCTCATTCTTCCCGGTGCTGGCGCGAATTTTGCCAAAACCGGGTGCCTGGATGATCACCTTAAAGCAGGGGCTGGCGTTTCCCATGCTGGGCGCGGTGGGCTGGCTGATCTGGGTACTTGAACGTCAGGCGGGATCGGCGGCGCTGGCTGCCATTCTGGCCTGCTGTTTACTGTTTAGTTTCGCCGCCTGGCTGTATGGCATGGCGCAGAAACGCCGTATGATGGGACAGCGTCATTGGGTGCTGCATGTGGCGACCGCATTCTTCCTGGCGCTGGTCGTAGTGCCGTTACTGAACCTGAACAGGTTTGCCGAAGCTCCGGCTGAAACGGCAACCGCCTCACAGGCTGCCGCCGCTGTGGCCTGGTCGCCCCAGAACGTTGATGCCATCAAAGGTCAGGGCAAACCAATACTGGTGAACTTTACCGCATCATGGTGTATTACCTGCCAGGTTAACGATCGTACTTCGCTTTCGACGCAGGCGGTAAAAGCGGCGATGGCGCGAACCAACACCATTTATATGGTCGCGGATTCCACCAAATACAATCCCGATGTTGAACAGGCGCTGAGCGATTTCGGACGCGGTGGATTACCGCTCTACGTGGTCTATCCGGCTGACGGCGGTAAACCTGAGGTGCTGCCCCAGGTGCTGACGCCTGGCATTGTGATTTCAGCGCTGAATCAGGCAACAGAAAAAGGAAATAAATCCTGAGATTACTGATGAAACGATTGCCTGGCGCGTGGCCAGGGCGCGGCGACAGCGTGCTGAACTGCTGATGATCGATGCCAGAAACTGATCAACGCGCACAGCAGTGGCCAGCATTAATGGCCCGGGCGCAGGCGGGTGACAGAGCTGCCTATAACCAGTTACTGAAAGCGATGGTTCCGGCCATCCGGGCACTGGTATGCAAAAAAATCCGTGATGAGGGACTGGTTGAGGATGTCATTCAGGAGACGCTGCTGGCGATTCATCGGGTGCGGCATACTTACGATCCGCAGCGTCCGATACTCCCCTGGGTTGCTGCCATCGCCTCTGCCCGGGCCATAGATGCGCTGCGCCATCGCGGCCGTCGCCAGGAAGTACAGGATGAGGAAGAGCTGCAACGGCAACCCGCTGCAAGTGCAGAGTCCTCAGCCGATACAGATATCCTCTCCGGGTATCTGGATAACCTTCCGCAGCGCCAGCGGGAGATCGTCGAATCCGTGCATCTGCGCGAGCAGAGCCTGGCGCAGGCAGCAGCTGAAACCAATCAGTCGCTCTCTGCGGTTAAATCTCTGTTGCATCGCGCAATGGTCAACCTTCGTAAATATGGACGGGGTCATCATGAGAAATCATGACCAGTTAATTAATCAGCTCAGCGCGTCTGCCCAGCCGGTGCAGCGCGTCTGGCCCACCGCCTGGCGCGTTGCGGGCTGGATTGCCCTTGCCCTGCCCTGTGGCGCGCTGACCAGCTGGGCATTTCACAGCCGTTTCACTGACTGGTCGCAGCCTGGCGCGTTTTTCGCGCTGGTTGCCCTGCTGCTGTCACTCATCATCGCGGGCAGCACGCTGGCGGCAGCCTTTACGCTGAGTATTGCAGGCAGAAAACCGATCAGCCTGCGCTGGCCGCTGCTGATGGCGATGATGTGGCTGGTTCTGAATCTGATCAATATGTCATCTTCAGCACCGCCATCGGGCGCGAACCGGTTGGGTGAAGGGATGCACTGCTATCTGTTTATGCTGTCGGCCAGTGTCCCGATGATGCTGATGTCCGTGTTCGCCCTGCAGCGCACCCGATCCCTCTATCCGGCGCGCAGTCTGGCGCTGAGCGGCTGCGGCAGTGCGTTTACCTCATCGATGCTGCTGTCGTTGTGCCACGATACCCATCTGCACGCCATCGATTTTTCTATGCATCTGGCTGCGGGCATCACCATCGTGGCGCTGACGGTGCTGGCAGGCCGCCGCTGGGTCAGGCTGGGAGAGTAATGGCACGCCGCTTCCGTTCCTCCTGAAGATGACTCCGCGCCCCGTTCAATGAAATTCTGTCAGGAGCGCGGATTGGGTAATTTTATGCATTCTCCCCCGCGCGGCTACGGCCCAGATCCAGGGTCAGAGAGACCGCACCGACAACCAGCATCAGCGCCATAATCAGTGAAAACGAGAAAGCGAGATGTGTGTAATGCGCCACGTAGCCAATCACGGCTGGCCCGCTCAGGACCCCCAGATAGCCCAGAGTAGTAATGGCAGGCACGGCGACCGCCTGCGGCATCACCGTCTGACGTCCGGCGGCGGAGAACATTACCGGCACGATATTGGCGCAGCCTGCGCCGACCAGGGTGTAGCCCAGCAACGCCATCGGCCAGGAGGCGATAAAGGTCACCATCGCCATGCCAGCGGCGGCAATCAGTGCGCCGCCCAGCACAACCGGTAAACGTCCCAGCGATGAGATAATCCGATCCCCGGTCAGACGCGCCACGGTCATCGCAATGGCAAAGCAGGTATAGCCCAGTCCGCCCAGTGATGCCGGAATGGCCCGGACGTCGGTCAGATAGACAGCACTCCAGTCCAGCACGGTGCCTTCGGTCAGGAAGACGGCAAAGCAGATGATGCCGATAATCAGTACGCTGCCGCGCGGAACAGCAAATACCGGGCCTTCAGCGGGGTTCGCGTAGGTCAGTAAGCCCGGTGCGCTGACCAGCGTCATGATAATCACCGCCGCGACCGCCAGCAAACAGCCGGTCAGCACGCTAAAACCCATCGCCAGCAGCAGCGTCATAAAGCCCGCCCCGGCAATGCCGCCCACGCTGTACATGCCGTGAAAGCCTGACATGACTGGCTTTTCCGCCTGCTTCTCCACCAGAATCGCCTGGATGTTCATGGCGCAGTCGGTCACACCGATGCCGACGCCAAAAACCAGCAACGCCAGCGCCAGCAACAGCGGGTCGCTGAGCACCGACAGCCATGGCGTACTGATGATGACCAGCGCGACAGCGACCAGAATCACCCGGCGGCAGCCAAAGCGGCTGGTCAGCCAGCCCGTCACCGGCATCGCAATCAGCGCGCCGACGCCAAGACAAAGCAGCAAGGTGCCGAGTTGCGCCTCATTAACGCCGGTATTGCCGCGGGCGAAAGGCACAATCACCGCCCAGGTCGCGGTTATAAATCCGGCTATAAAAAAGATGATGCGTGTTGCCAGCGTGGAAGAGACGTTATTAGCCATTGCATTCCTTTGTGGGATGTCGGGGAGAGCTGACAGGACCGAGAGATCGCTATTGACTCCCTGCCCGGCAGTGAACGATTATGCTCACTATAGCTCGATTGTGAATATTTTGAGGTTTATATGCTCGATTATGCAGCTTTCCCGCAGCAGCGACAAGCGCTGATTCGTGAGATATTGCAGGACAAAGGACGGGTGGTCTGCGCTGACCTGGCACGGCAATTGGCTGTATCAGAGCACACTATCCGCCGCGATCTCCATGAACTCAGTAAAGAGGGTTTATGTAAAAAGGTCTATGGCGGTGCGGTGTTACAGCTTCAGGAGGCGGGCAGCTTTGTCAGCCGGAAAGCTCACGATCACGCAGCAAAAGCCCTGATCGCGCAGCGCTGTGCCAGCCTGGTGAAAGCCAATAGCTGCATCTTTATTGATGCCGGTACAACCAATCTGGCGCTGGCACAGGCGCTATCACCAGATTTGAATATCACCGTCGTCACCAATGCACCCGATATTGCTGTGCTACTGATCAACCATCCTGCTGCGGAGGTGATTATGCTGGGCGGGCAGATACAGAAGAGCACCGGCGGCGCGGTCGGGCAAACCGCGATCAACCAGATCCAGGGGATTCTGTTTGATCAGGCGTTTATTGGCGGCTGTGCCATGAGTCCGGAGGCCGGTCTGACCGGTTTTAACTATGCGGATTGCGAATTCAAGAAAGTTGCCATGGCGCAAAGCAATCAGGTCATTGTCGGGCTGACAGCGGATAAAATCCCTGCCGTAGCGCGATTCAGCGTGGCGAAATGCCATGAAATTTCAACGCTCGTCGTGGAAGAGAAGCTCGATAAAGAACTGCTTGAGGCGTTTGAAGCGGAAGAGATGACGCTTATTACTGTCTGATACGGGGTGATTAAATAAATCGTGTCGCAGACGAACCCGATGAACGCACCCTGCCCTGGCTGTGCTAATGGTCGACAAATCCGCACCCGATGCTGCCAAATCCCAGGCTTTGGCGTAGGCTGAAAGCTGGCTGGTTTCACTACACAGGAGATCACGATGCAAAATGAAATGACAGCACAATGCCACTGTGGCGCGGTGGCGTACCGGGTGACGCTGAAGGATGGATTTAATACGGTGCGCCGCTGCAACTGCTCGTTTTGCCGGATGCGCGGCGCGGTGGTGGTATTTGCGACAAAAGTGGAGCTGACCCGCGGTGAAGCGCAGCTCACAGAGTATCGTTTCAACAGCAAAGAGGTGGGCCACTACTTCTGTTCCGTTTGCGGCATTTACACCTTTCATCAGAGCCGCTCACAGCCCGATCAGTTCGGGGTGAATGTCGCCTGCCTTGAGGGGGTTTCGCCGTTTGATTTCACCGATGTCCCGGTCTCCGATGGTATCAATCATCCAAAAGATGGCGGCGCGGGCGGTGTAGCCGGTCATCTGATCTACACCCCCACGCAATCCTGAACGATCGCAGGCTGAACTACTCCCGTGTGGGCTTGCCACTGAAGCGGGTAATCGGCTTCTGCTCTTCACGGTCGATCTGTTGTGAGAAGACTTCAAGCGCCGCGAAGATGGGGCGCAGTCCGCGCCACAGATCCTCATCATTGAGTAACCGGATAATGCCGCGGATGCCCGGCGCGGCTTTATCCTGACGGGCCTCATCGCGCGCTGGTTTAACGGCCATCGCGGCATCGCGAACGGCCAACAGCAGATGATTAAACCGTTCTGGCGGCACGCTGCCCAGCGTCATCATCAGTAGCGAGAGATTCTGCAGCGCGTTCTGCGTACCCGGCTGATTAAGGCCCGAAACCAGGATTTTCCCCACCTCGCTATTTGATTTAACCAGGTCGTTCGCCAGCCGCAGAAAACCGTGCTGGTGAAGATTTTCGATTAGCTCATCCATCGCCTCCCGGGCGGTCGGCTCGGTAGGTGTTGGCGGGACCTGATATTTCATCCGTTCTGCCATTAGAATTTCTCCGGTTTTTCGACATGTTCAGGCGGTTCCCGATAGCCAGCCTGCTGCCATTTTTGCTCTATCGGCAGGTGATCCAGCGGCGTACGACTGCCGTGACGGAAGTTGTGTAGTGGCACCGGATTAGGCTGCGACCGGCGATCAACGCGCTTCATATTTACGGCAATCTCTTTATAAGCCGGTGTGTTGACGTCGGGATCGTGATGTTCGCCGGTCAGGGCGTTGACGCCATCTTTGCCATGATGAATTGGCATAAACAGCACGTTGCCTGCCACACGCTCAGTGATCACAACAGGCACATCCAGCGATCCGCGCCGCGAGGTAATGCGTACCCACTCTCCTTCGTTCAGCGCGCGCTCGGCGGCCAGCTCCCGTGAGATCTCAACAAAGGCATTTGGCGACAGCGACATCATGCGGCCACCCTGCCCGGTCTGATTCATCGACTGGAAATGCTCCAGCATCCGGCCATTATTCAGCAGCAGATTATACTGTGAATCCTCCTGCTCCGCGGGCGGCTGCCAGCTCAGCGGATAGAGTCGAGCTTTGCCATCCGGGAAATTAAACCGTTCCGTGTAGAGTCGCGGCGTGCTTTCGCCTGCAGCGCTGACGGGCCAGAGCTGGGACTGCCAGCCGACCAGTTGCTCATAGCTGACACCCGCGAAAATCTCTGCGATGCCTGCCGCTTCCGCCATAATCGCGCCTGGGTTCGGGTAATGCCACGGATGACCGAGACGGGCGGCGAGATCGGTAAAGATCTCCCAGTCGGGCCGACAATCACCCAGCGGCTTCATGGCGGGTGAAAAGTGCTGGATCCGCCGCTCGGTGTTCACAAAGGTGCCCTCCTTCTCCACGCTGGGCGCACCGGGCAGCACCACATCGGCAAATTCGGCAGTGCGTGACATGAAAATGTCCTGTACCACCATAAATTCCAGCTTGCTGAAGGCGGCATGCACCGAAGTGGCATCGGCATCCGCAAACGCCGTCTCTTCACCGGTGATATACATCGCGCGAATTTTGCCTTCACCGGCCTGCTGCACCATTTTGAAATTATCAGCACCAGGCTGATCGGAAAGCGCTTCAGGTGAGACGCCCCAGGCGCGCGCCCATTTTTCGCGCACCGCTGGGTCAGTGACTTTTTCATAGCCTGGATAGAGATTACTGAGGCAGCCAAAGTCGCTGGCGCCCTGTACGTTGTTGTGTCCGCGCATCGGATAACCGCCGGTGCCAGGTCGGCCATAGTTGCCGGTGACCAGCAGCAGGTTCGACAGCGCCGTACTGGTGTCTGCCCCGTGGCTGTGCTGGGTAATTCCCATCGCCCACAACACACAGGCGCTGCCCGCCTGGCCGATCATTTCCGCTGCTTCAATCAGTTCTGATTCACTCAGTCCACATGTCTCACTGGCAAAGGCCAGCGTAAAGGGAGCGAGTGAGGCGCGGTACTCATCAACCTGGTTGACCCGCTGGGCCAGAAAAGCCTCATCCGCATAACCGTGATCGAACATATATTTTGCCATCGCCGAGGCCCAGACCAGGTCAGTACCCGGTCGGATACGCAGATAGCAGTCAGCACGTTCCGCCATTTCATGACGGCGCGGATCAACGACCAGCAGTTTCTGACCGCGATGTTTGTGGCTCTGTTTGATGTGAGAAGCAATGACCGGATGGTTCTCGGCCAGGTTGCTGCCGACCAGCACGATCAAATCGGTCTGTTGCAGATCCTCAATCGTCCCGGCATCTCCGCCGTAGCCCACCGTGCGGAACAGCCCTTCTGTGGCCGGGTTCTGACAATAGCGCGAGGAGTTATCAACGTTGTTGGTGCCAAAAATTAAACGGGCGATTTTTTGGGTCAGATAGGCTTCTTCATTGCTGGCCTTGCTGGAGCCGATAAAGCCAATCGCATCGCCTCCATAATTCTGAGCGATACCCTGTAAACCTTCGGCTACCCGCTGCAAAGCTTCATCCCAGCTGGCGGGCCGGAAACGACCATTCTCGCGGATCAACGGCGTAGTCAGGCGCTCCGGGCTGTTGACGAAGTCCCAGCCGAACTTACCTTTAACGCAGGTCGAGATGCCGTTGGCTGGGGCTTCGGCGACCGGCTGAACTTTCAGGATATGGCGGTCGCGGGTCCAGATCTCAAAGCTGCAGCCTACACCGCAATAGGTGCAGACGGTTTTGGTGCGTTTGATCTCAGACTGGCGCAGCGCCACATCGATTTTCGAAACGCCGGTAATCGGCTCCATGCCGATGCTGTTTTCAAGCGTTTTAACAAAGTCGATCAGCGGACGCTTCAGCCCTTCATCCATCGCAGTGAACGGACCCGCATCGGGCTGCATGGTTTTTTCGAGCAGCGCATTGCACGGGCAAACTGTGACGCAATGTCCGCAACTGACGCAGCTGGAACCGGCGATTTCCGTTCCGCCATCCCAGAGCACGCGAGGATGCGCCTGGGTGTAGTCAATCGACAGCGTCTCATTGACCTCGACATTCTGACACGCCTCGACACAGCGACCGCATAAGATGCACTGGTCAGGATCGTAGGTGTAAAACGGATTGGAATGATCTTTTGCGTAGGGCTTGGGCTCATGAGGATAGTACTGAATCGGAATGTGCATATCAGCCACGGCATTATGCAGCGTGCAGTCACCGGTATTGTGTTCACAGACGGTACAGTAAAGCTCATGACGGTTGAGCAGCCGATCCATTCCCTCCTGCTGCGCGGCCTTAAGCGCACTGCCTTCACTCTGCACCTCCAGCCCCTCTTCAGTGCGGAGCGTGCAGCCGCGAACCCGCTCGCCGTTGGCATCTACCCAGCAGACATCACAACTTTGCAGTGGCGGCAACGCCGGGTGGTAACAGACATGAGGTAGTTTTTTCCCTTGAGCATCCAGAAAATCGATTAGAGGTTGATCAGCTAACCCTTTTAACCGTTCACCATTGTAGATAATGGTGCAGTAATTTTGACTCATATAAGCCTCATGACGACATTGCGACGAGCTACCGAATGTAAAATCTCCCTCTATTTAAAGGGTTGCTTCACAAGCTTAGTGAGGATTAGCAGCCACGCCATGAATACCGCTACGCTTATCAAGGTTACTTGCTGACAGACAAGGCTTTTTTAAATGTAATGACTTTTTACCGGATAAAAACGGGTCAGCTTTTACCCGGCTGATAGTGAGAAACTGGCACAGAGGCTTCGCGTTGATAAGCATTTGCCGCACAATGGTGAAGTTTAGGGTTAATAATCAAACATAATGTATGTTGTAACTATATAATCAACTAGCTTATTTCGCTATAAGACGCAGGGTAAAGATCGGTACGCTTATCAATCCGTCGTTTTGCCCTCAGGCAAATTAATTATCAGGACCGCCGCGAGTTAACAGACTACTTGTGAATTAATTACGTACCGCCACTAACTTATTCCAGTACATATCAGGCTGAAACGATTTAATCTGGATAACGGGTTTATGGATTATTTTAGCTATTAAACGGGACTATTCTCCTGCCCGTGAGTGAGCGAACAATTTATGGCATAGCTATGTCGATCAAATGACAGTTATCAGCATTTACGCCCAGAACAGTGGCGCTCCACCCCAGAGTTGACGCTCGAATTTTAGTCATATCTATCAGCCATTTATCTTAATTTTAACAAGCTGATAATTATAAGATGATAATGATAACTGTTATGGTAATATCCTGTTAACCCTGCCCGACACTTTCTCATCAGGGCCTCTTTACGCGTCATGCTTAATTAAATTATCAGTAAATACCTGGCTGAAATGAGGTCCCTATGAATCCCATCGTTTATATCGTTGACGACGACGCTGCTGTGACTGCTGCACTGCGTAATCTGCTCACTGCCGACGATTACACGGTTATCTCTTTTTCTTCGGCTGATGATTTCCTGGCTCACGCTTTTACTCCCCTTCCCTGTTGCCTGATTCTGGATATTAATCTGCCTGGTGCAGATGGATTTGATGTCGCACAGGCATTGATCGATCGTGGCTACGCCATTCCCACTATCTTCTTAACCGGCTTCGGGACTATTCCGGTCACAGTGCGGGCGATGAAAACCGGTGCTTATGAGTTTCTGACTAAACCTGTCGATCCCGATCGTATTTTGCAGGCGGTTGCAGAAGCCTTACAGATCGCCGGGCAGAATATGGCCTCTTCCGAGGAGCGAAGGGAGATACTGGAGCGACATCAGACCCTGACACCGCGTGAAAGCGAGGTCATGCTGCTGGCGATTAGCGGCCTGCTGAATAAGCAGATTGCCGCCGAAATGGGCGTCAGTGAGATCACGGCAAAAGTCCACAAGCGGCGGGTGATGGAGAAGATGAAGGCACGGTCGCTCACCGATCTGGTGCGGGCGGCAGAGCGGCTCAATATTGATCATACCCGACGCCGCTAAGGCCAGGCAGACACCTGGCCTCAATAGGATTATCCCAGTGGCAGAGTGAACCAGAAACGGCTGCCGCCTTCCGCCCTGTTCTCTGCGCCTAACTCACCACAATGCTTTTTGATAATCCCTTTGCTGATGGTTAATCCCATGCCCATGCCACTTTTCTTCGTGGTGTAGAACGACTCAAAAATCCGTTCACGCACGCCATCAGGTAAGCCGCAACCGCTGTCCAGCACCTCAAAACGCAGCGTGTCCGGCGTCGGGTTCTCTGACGTCAGCCGCAAAAGCGCCGCGCGCGGTAAATCGTCGGACATGGCATCGATGCCATTGATTACCAGATTCAGCAGCACCTGCTGAATCTGAACGCGGTCGCAATAGATATCCGCCTTTCCGGCCCTCAGTTTCAGCTCCAGCGAAATTCCGCGTCGCTCCAGCTCCACTCTGGAGAGCGCCAGGATATCGCGGGCGATCAGATGGAGGTTTTCCGAGGCAAAGCTCGATTCATGATTGCGGGTCAGCGCTTGCAGGCCACGAATTATCTCTCCGGCACGTTTTCCCTCTTTGATAATTTCATCCAGACTACTGCTGGCATTCTCCAGCATCACCGGTTCACGCTTTAACCAGCGCAGGCTGGCACCGGCATTGGCCACGATCGACATCAGTGGCTGGTTAATTTCGTGCGCGATTGAAGCAGTCAACTGCCCGACTGTGGTGGCGCGGGTTACACGGGCCAGATCCGCCTGTGCCATGCGCGCGGCATCTTCTGCCTGGCGCTGCGAGGTGATATCGGAAATGGTGCCGAAGTACTCTTTCACCTCGGGGAAGTTTTCTACCGGCTCTCCGATACCTTTGATGTAACGGCATTCACCATCCGGCCTGAGCACACGGAACTCAGCCTGCATACTACGTCCCTGACTGACGCTGTGCGTCACCAGTTCGCTGATGCATTCATAATCATCGGGATGAACGCGGGTCAGAAAATCTGCCATCGACAACCCTTTTTGATGGGCTGGCAGGCCCAGAATACGGCCATACTCTTCAGACACCATCATCATGTCCTCTGCCACTTCCCAGCGCCAGGTGCCGGTATGACTGATCTTCTCGCCGAGCATCAGCGAGGTTTTGCTGGCGCGTAACTGCTTCTCAACCCGTCGCCGATGGTTGTTCTCCTCCAGCAGCTCAGCGTAGAGCCGCGCCGTCTCCAGCGAAACCGCCGCCTGAGCGCTCAACGTTTTCACGATGTGGGAGTGCTCAGCCGTGAACGCATCGGGCATCAGGCGATTCTCCAGATAGAGCACCCCAACCATATTGGCCTGCCTGAACATCGGAACACATAACACCGCAGCGCCCGAGGCCACCAGGTAAGGATCCTGACTGAACGGACTGAACTCTTCCGGCTTGCCAGTACGTATCTCCTGACCGGTACGGATCACCGCGGCCAGTACCGATAGCGGCAGGTCAGTTGCGACGGGGCGCTCTTTGACAATCTGCACCCGCACGCCATCAGCCGTGCTTTCTGCCCAGGCCTGCGTTTCCGGAAGCGTACCATCCAGAATCCGGATAAGCCGACAGCGCTGGGCACCGGCCCGCTCCAGCAGGATGCGCATCAGGGTATGAATCAACCGATCAAGGTTGATCTCCTCCGTCAGGGCGCGCACGGCGGTCAGCACACTCTCAAGGTCGTAGAACGAGGCATCCTGCGTAAAGGGAATGGTCGCCACCGCACTGTTTTGCATCGGCGTGGTCAGATGCGGATAGTGCTGCTCAAGCTGGCGTACCATCGCCAGCGCGCCCCAGCTCTCCCAGCTTCTCATCGACGCTTTAACGTAGGCATCGGCGGCGGTATCTAGCTGTAATGCTTTGCAGTAGCGGCCAGCCAGCTGATTCGCCAGCGCATGAATGTGCAGATATCCCCCCTGGCGGGAGAGACAGATCGCATTTTCATACTGCTTCAGCGCCTCACCCGTGTTGCCCGCAAGACGGGCACATTCTGCCCTGAGCAGGGCATATTTATCAGCAAAGAGTCCGGGATTGAGGTCGGCCCAGCCCGCAAATTTGTCCAGATCGCAGCGCAGCGTGTTGCTGTCAGCCGCACCGGGCTGCAGGCTTAGCGATAGTGCGCTGTAAAAATGCATATCCATCAGGTAGATGTAAGCGGGCACTGCGCTGGTCAGCGGACGAATTTCTGCAAAACAGCGCAGCGCCTCCCGGTATTCTGCCGCAAAGAAATGTGCCATTCCCCGATACAACCCCGCCCAGAACAGCACCATCGCTTTTGGGCCAGAGATCACGCCCGGCTCGCTGCCCGCCACCATCGGCAAAGCCCCATCGCGATCGCCTGCCCTGAACCCGTTGCTGTTCCGCAGTTGCATCACCAGCTGCTTCTGCATGACCAGCACGTTCTCAACATCGGGATAAAAGGTTTTGCGGGTAAAAGCGAGTCCGCGCTCAATGGAGGTCATGACCGACTCCAGGTGATCGCCGCGTGTCAGCGTGTTCATGATCTGATGACGCAACGAGAGGCAGGCAAAGGAACGGTCACCGTGCATCACCGCGACGCGAAAACTATCACGGGCACTCTCTACGGCCACATCCAGCGGCTGCGTCCAGATCCCCAGCTGATCCAGAGGCAGCAGCGTGCGGGCTTTGTAGCGGGTAAAGTCATGCTGCTCCACCAGCTCACGGGCCACCCGACCGCAGGCATAGCCAAAATGCCAGGCCTGATAGCGTTCGCTGATCAGCACGCTGAACCAGGCGAGACCAAACGCAGAAGCACCGGTCACGCCGTGATCCAGCGTCATCTCCAGCATCCGGCAGACCAGCAACAGATGCAGCTGCGGGCAGTCGTAGGCGGAGACAAAAATGGTGCTGGCCATCAGGTTCAGCACCGACTCAGTTTCCTGATCGGTGTTGCGTGGCAGTCGGGAAAAAGCCGCTTGCGGGGAATCGCCGATCCGCGCCCTGATCGCCTGCCAGGCGGCGTCAATCTCCGCGTCGTCCGGATCACGCCTGAGATGCACACCAAAGACAGCCAGCCAGGCGAGCGCAGTTTCCAGCGCCAGATGGTTGTCGGACTGACGCATATGAATTTCAGCAGAGAGACAGGCTGCCATCGATTTTTCACTGAGCGTGCCTGGCTCACTCAGCAGTCGGGTACAAAGCTTTTGGGCGGTCGTGAGATTACCGTGCAGAAATTCGCACTCCGCCTCATCGATGCCCAGCATAAAGTCATTGCCGGTCACCATCCGCTGGCTGAGTTGCTGGGCGCTGCGCAGATAGCGCAGCGCCGAGAGATAATCCCCGGCACGTTTTGCTCCCTGCGCAGCATGTAAACAGAGGGGATAATAGCGTTCACGATCTGCGACACTAAGCGGCAGTTCAGCAATCATGCCGATGTGATAAGCCGCGCGGAACAGCGTCTCACTGTGATCGGCATTCGCCACCGCGGCCGACAGCCATGCCGCCGCCTGATGATGAAGAGAGTGTTGCTGCCGAAGTTCGAGCAGTAAAAACGCCGCGTTATGCACGCGGTCGTGGGTAAAGGCGTAGTTCCCGCCAGTCAGGGTTATAAAACGGCCGCTGACGGCAGGCTCAAGCTGCTGCTGAATCCGCGATACGGACGTCGCGTTGATATGACTTAATAAAGACAGCTCGCCGCTGGCCCCCAGGCAGGCCAGCGAACCCAGCAGCTGACGTGTTGTCTCCGGCATCCGCGCCAGCTGATTTAATACCAGCGTCGCCACATTGTCGGTGTACTGACGCGCAATCAGCGCCTGGCTGTCGTAATGCCACTTCAGCGGGTTCTGACGATAGACAATCACCCCATCATCCACCGCCTGACGGAAGAACTCCTGCATCGAGAGCGGATTACCGCCGGTTTTCTCAAAGATAATCTGTGCCAGCTCACGATTGCCGCCGGGACGGGTGTGCAGCATTCCCGCCAGCCAGCGGGTGATGCTTTTAACGCTGAGCGGCTGCGGCGTCAGCGCCACGACACGTGCCGCTGATGCTCTGAGGCGCAGCAGAAACCCTGCAATCATCGGACAGGGCATCGACTCACCCTCCCGGAAGGCGAGCACCAGCATAAAAGGCAGATGCTCATTACGGGTAATCAGATTTTCCAGCAGTTGCAGCGTGGCATTGTCTGCCCAGTGAACATCATCAATCAGCATCACCAGCGGACGGCCCGGCGTGGCAAAGGCCTGGATAAGTGCAGACGCCATCTGATTAAACTGCTCGCGGGCGTCCGGGGCATGGCGCACCACCGGCTGCACCGTCCGGATATTCAGCAGCTGTTTTAGTTCAGGCACCAGCTCAATGGCTAAATCGGTATAGCCACCCAGCAAGCGCAACAGGCGAACCCGCCATTTGCTTAGCTCCAGGGCTGACAATCCCAGCAGATAAAGCGTGACCGTGCGAAACGCTGAGGCGACTGCGGCATAAGGTGCTGCAGGCGAATGTTGATCGGCCTTGCTGGCGGCCAGCAGAATCTGTCGGTGCTGCAGGGTTTTCAGTGCGGAAGCGATAATGGCGGACTTACCCGAGCCGGGGGAACCGCTCAGCATCACCAGGCTCTGCGTGCCGGTACGGTTGACCGCATCCAGCGTCGTCAGCAGCACGCGAGCCTGCGGATGTTGCGTGAAGAGTGTCTCGGGCCGGAAACTGGTGCTGAACCGCTCCTGCAGACCGGGCGTGAACGGCGCAATGGTGTTTTCTGCGGTCAGCGTCGCCTGACAGCGGCGTAAATCAGCCATCAGCCCCTGCACGGTCTGATACCCGTCAGCAGGTGACTTTGCCAGCAGACGCAGCAGAATCACAGAGAGCATCGGCGGCACATCCTCTCTGACCTGTCCGGCTGGCCGGGGTGCACTGGCGATGTGATGATGAATCCACTCCGCCTCCCCCGCATCCGGTGAGCCAAACGGCAACTTACCGGTGAGATATTCATACAGCACGACACCCAGACTGTAGAGATCGCTGAGGCTACTGACCGGATGCGGCGTGCGGCCGGTATGTTCAGGTGACATATAGGCCAGCGTACCGCCAGAGACGCGCAGGCTGTTTTTTTCCGCCGATTGCGCTGCCAGCGAGGCGAGACCAAACCCGCCCAGCCGGAACCGGCCCTCGTCACTGATAAAAAAATGGCCCGGCTTGATATCCCCATGCACGATGCCCTGATGATGCGCCTGACCGAGCGTGTAGCAAAGCTGCAATGCAACCTGCAGGAAGTCAGCGATTTCATCGGGAGGGGTCGCGAGGTTATTCGCCAGGCTGCGAAACGGAAACGTGGGGTAGATCAGCGCATAGCGGTTGAGGTAACGGGTGGTGCCCGTCGCGGTGATGGCCCAGCGGGGCGAAAGATAAGCAGCCAGCGCTCGTTCATTTTTCAGCCGCTGCGTCGCCTGAAACGTGACGTCGTCACTCTGTCCGGTGGCGATTATCAGCGACTCACCTGAGTGACGGCGCGCCAGCATCCAGAGCAGGCAGCCATCCTGCGCAAGCGGCGTCAGCGTGTCGAAATCTTCAATCGCGATCCCTGCGTCATCACTCTCCTGAAAATTAACCGAAAGCATGCTCATCAGCGCACCTTTCCCTGAGATAACTCGCAACGGATCAGTGTCAGCAGCGTATCAACATCAATCGGCTTTCGCAAAAAAGTCACGGCACCCAAGGCAATGGCATACCACAGGGTGGTCTCTTCCAGATCTGCCGAGATAAAAATCACCGGTGGCAGACCTGCCCGCTGTTTCAAAATAGTGAATAGCTCAAAGCCGGACATGCCCTTGAGTCCGACATCAATGATCAGCATGCCTACCTCTGAAAGCGCATCGTCATCGCTCAGCAGCGCCTCACCTGACTCAAATAGTCGGGTCGAATAGCCGTCTGAATGCAACAGATTGCTGAGTCCACTGCGGACCGCGCGTTCATCGTCCACAATGACAATACGCTGTGACAGCGCCATGCAGTTATCCTCTGAAACGCCTCATCGTACGGCACGCGAGGACTTAAGGGTGGTCATCGCCATCGGGTGGCGGTGTCCCACTGATTTTTGGCACACACTCATGGCGAAACCACTTCAGCGTCACCGGCTGCCGGCGGAACAGACGCGTACCCAGCGGAATCAACTGCTCGCCCACCAGCATGCCAAACAGCCCCACTAAAGCAATAACCGGCGGTGCCGGAGAGTTCACGTTGATCAGGGCATAGATTACCCCGGCAAGCAGCCCCACCGTGAGAGAAATAATGTAGGATTTCAACATGTTCAGCTTACCCGCGAAACAGGTGTAACAAACGGCGCATCGGATCGCTGCAGGGTGGTCGCATGCTCTGCGGGCAAAACTGCATGAACCAGCGCCCCACCCAGCAACATCCCCAGCAGCCCCACCAGCGCAATCGCGGGCGGAGCCGGTGAACGCACCTTTAGCAGGCCGTAAAGCAGGCCAATCAATACCCCTGCAGCCAGAGAAAGCAGTAAAGGATTCATAACCGGACTCCTGTTATGCCTGCTGACCGGCAGACGAAAGCCGATCAGCAGGACGTCCCTTAGCGGACCGGTGCGTGAACCGGTGCCAGGGTACGGTGTTCACTTTTCTGACGTGACGGCGCTTTGTGTACCATGGTGTAGGCATAATCCACACCAATGCCATAGGCACCTGAATGCTCTTTGGCGATGTTCATCACCGCATCGTAAGTGTCACGGTTGGCCCAGTCACGCTGCCACTCCAGCATGACCTGCTGCCAGGTGACCGGCACCACACCCGCCTGAATCATGCGCTGCATCGCGTAGTCGTGGGCTTCTTTGGTGGTGCCGCCTGACGCATCCGCCACCATATAGATCTCGTAATCCCCTTCCAGCATTGCGCACAGCGCAAAGCTGTTGTTACACACTTCCGTCCAGAGACCGGACACCACCACTTTTTTCTTGCCGTTCGCGGCCAGCGCATCACGCACTTTCTGGTCATCCCAGGAGTTCATTGAGCTGCGTTCCAGAATGTCCTGACCCGGAAACACATCCAGCAGTTCAGGATAGGTGTGGCCCGAGAAGCTTTCGGTTTCGACGGTGGTAATGATGGCAGGGATATTGAAGACTTTCGCCGCCTTCGCCAGCGCAACGGTGTTGTTTTTCAGCACCTGGCGGTCAATCGACTGCACGCCAAAGGCCATCTGCGGCTGCTGGTCGATGAAAATAATCTGGCTGTTATGTGGCGTGAGGACTTCAAGCTTAGCGTTGGACATGCGTTCACCCATAGAGGTTATGTAACGGAATTTTCGCCAATTGGCGCGGAGCAAAAGGACGATCAGTGCAGGTTTAACGTCCTGCTGCTGGCTGTCTGGTCGCAGTGTAGGGCGACGGGCGAAGGCAAACTATTATCTCTGCGTATAACTATACGAAGGTATAGGTATCCCTCTGTATAACTAGACGACGCATTAACCCGCTCACCATAATCCGGCTTATTCGTGCCCTGTTATCTGCGGCACTTCCTGTCCCGCACTACGTCGGACAACCCCGTTGAGGAGGATCTATGGTTACGCTGGGTAAAGCAGAACTGATACTGACCCATGGCAAATTTCATACTGTTGACCGCAGCAATCCGGTGGCAGAAGCCGTTGCGATTCGTGATGGCAAATTCGTTGCGGTAGGCACACTGGCAGAGGCGATGGAGTATCACTGCGACGGCACCAAAGTGATCGATCTTAAAGGTCACACCGCCGTACCGGGCCTGAACGATTCCCACCTGCACCTGATACGTGGTGGTCTGAACTACAACCTTGAGCTGCGCTGGGAAGGGGTGCCGTCGGTTGCCGATGCGCTACGAATGCTGAAAGAGCAGGCGCTGCGCACGCCGTCACCGCAGTGGGTGCGTGTGGTAGGCGGCTGGACCGAGTTCCAGTTTGCCGAGCGCCGGATGCCGACGCTGGATGAGATCAACGAGGCGGCCCCCGACACGCCGGTCTTCGTGCTGCATCTTTATGACCGCGCCCTGCTCAACCGCGCAGCGCTGAAAGTCGTCGGCTACACCAAAGAGACACCGAACCCGCCGGGTGGCGAAATCCAGCGCGACAGCAACGGCAATCCCACCGGTCTGCTGATCGCCCGTCCCAATGCGATGATCCTCTACGCCACCCTGGCCAAAGGACCGAAACTGCCGCTGGAACAGCAGATCAACTCGACCCGTCAGTTTATGCGCGAGCTGAATCGACTGGGTCTGACCAGCGCCATTGATGCGGGCGGTGGCTTCCAGAACTATCCCGGAGATTACGAAGTGATCGCTGAACTGCATCAGAAAAAGCAGATGACGCTGCGTATCGCCTACAACCTCTTCACTCAGCGTCCGGGGCATGAACTGGAAGATTTTGAGAAGTGGACGGATATGCTGACGCCAGGCCAGGGCAGCGACTATTTCCGTCACAACGGCGCAGGCGAAATGCTGGTGTTCTCGGCCGCCGACTTCGAAGATTTTCTGGAGCCACGTCCGGACTTAGCGCCTGGCATGGAGGATGAGCTGGAGCGCGTGGTGCGTCATCTGGTGGAACATCGCTGGCCTTTCCGTCTGCATGCAACCTATGACGAGTCGATCAGCCGGATGCTGGATGTCTTTGAGAAGGTCAACCGCGATATCCCGTTTAATGGTCTGCACTGGTTCTTTGACCACGCGGAAACCGTCACTCAGCGCAATATCGATCGTATCAAAGAGCTGGGCGGTGGCATTGCGGTGCAGCATCGCATGGCATTCCAGGGCGAATACTTTGCTGAACGCTACGGCATTGAAGCCACCCGCCATACCCCACCGGTTCAGAAAATGCTGGAAACCGGCGTCCCGGTCGGACTCGGCACCGATGCAACCCGCGTCGCCAGTTATAACCCCTGGACCGCGCTCTACTGGCTGGTTTCCGGTCGCACCGTAGGCGGCATGCAGATGTATGACGTCAATGCCCGCCTTGACCGTGAAACGGCGCTGATGCTCTGGACACAGGGCAGCGCCTGGTTCTCCAGCGAACAAAATAAAAAAGGTCGGATTCAGGTAGGTCTTCTGGCGGATCTGGCCGTGCTGAGCAAAGATTTCTTCAGCGTGCCGGAAGAGGAAATTAAAGGCATTGAGTCAGTGCTGACAGTGGTGGATGGCAATATTGTCTATGCCGCCGGATCGTTCAGCGCGGATGCGCCGCCCGCTATTCCGGTTCTGCCTGAGTGGTCACCGGTGGTGAATGTGCCAGGTCACTATCGCAGCGCTCCGCCGGTTGCGCAGAGCCGTGCGGGTATGATGCCCGCTGTGCACCACTGCAGCGGCCCCTGCGGTGTTCATCGCCACTCCCATGAGATCGCCCGTGGTTCCAGCGTTCCGGTTGCCGAAGATAACGCCTTCTGGGGCGCGCTCGGCTGCAGCTGCTTCGCGTTTTAATCATGAATAACGCTATCACTCAATCGCCCCGCATCAACGCGGGGCTGTTCTTCCTGCGCCTGACCGGCAGCCTGCTGCTGTTACAGGTGCATGGACTGCCGAAAATTCTGCATTTCAGCGAAGAACTGACGCGTATAGAAGACCCGTTTGGTCTGGGACCGATGATGAGCCTGCTGCCAGCGATAGTGGCAGAAGTCATCTGCCCGATCTTTATTATTCTCGGCTGGGGTAGCCGGATTGCCTGCCTGCCGATCATCGCGGTGCTGCTGGTCGCGATGCTGGTGGTACACCCTGGCTGGTCACTGGCGGAAGGCCAGTTCGGCTGGCTGCTGCTGATTATCTTTACCACGCTGGCGCTGACCGGGCCTGGCGGCTGGCGAATCGGCGCGGTGAAACATCAGGGGGTTCGTCATGGCACAGGTTAATGATATCCACCAGCTGGAGCAGGAGCAGCCTGAGGTCCAGGCCGCTGGCGAGATTTCGCCGTTACAGCCGCTACGCAGGCCGGTGTTCCGCATGCTGTGGATCGCCACCGTCGTCTCCAACATCGGTTCATGGATGAACGATGTGGGTGTGAACTGGAGCATGCTGACGCTGAGTGCCGATCCGCTGGCCGTGGCGCTGGTGCAGGCGGCCAGCAGCCTGCCGATGTTCCTGTTCGCGCTGCCATCAGGCGTGATGGCGGATATCGTTGACCGCCGCAAATATCTGCTGTTTTCCCAGCTATGGACCTTTATCGCCGCCTGTGGACTGACGGTGCTCGCCTGGACCGGCCATGTCACTCCCGAGGTGCTGCTGGTGGCAGCCTTCTTGCTGAGCGCCGGTGCCGCCATGAGTTCACCGCCCTTTCAGGCGGTAGTGCCGGATCTGGTGTCGAAACCGGAGCTGGGCGCGGCCATTGCCCTTAACTCACTCGGTATTAATATCAGTCGTGCCATCGGCCCGGCGCTGGGTGGCCTGATCCTCTCGTTCACCGGTCCCTGGATGGTCTTCCTGCTGAATGCGCTATCAGTGCTGGGCGTCACCTGGGTGCTCTGGCGCTGGAAGGCGGAGCCGAGCGTGCAGCGCCTCCCGCCTGAGCACTTCTTTCCGGCGGTGCGTGCCGGACTGCGCTACGTTCACGCGGCACCGGTGTTGCGTAATGTGCTGGTGCGAACCTTTGCCTTCTTCCTGTTTGGCAGCGCGGGCTGGGCATTACTGCCGCTGGTGGCGCGTCGTGAACTCGGCCTTGGCCCTGGCGGCTACGGCATCATGCTGGCCTGTATCGGTGTTGGCGCGATTACCGGCGCGGTGCTGCTGCCGCGCCTGCGTCGTCACCTGAGCTCCGATCGCCTGATGGTACTCGCCAGTCTTGTTTTCGCCCTGACCATGCTGGCTCTGGCTTTTGTACGCCACTTCTGGCTACTGAATGCGTTTGAATTTTTTACCGGATTTGCCTGGATTGCCGTGCTCTCGACGCTGAATCTCGGCGCACAGCGCAGCGCCGCGAAATGGGTAAAAGCTCGCGCGCTGGCGGTCTATCTGACGGTGTTCTTCGGCTCCATGACCGCTGGCAGCGCACTCTGGGGACAGCTCGCCTCGCACTTCAGCATTCCGCTGTCGCTCTGCATCGCCGCACTGGGCATGGTGCTGGCCAGCAGCACCGTCTGGCGCTGGCGGCTCGACCAGGATCCCGACCTCAATCTCGATATGATTGGTGATGGCGTCAACGCGCCCGCACTGGATATTCGTCACGAACGCGGCCCGGTGATGGTGAATTACGAATACCGGATTACTATTGATGATGCACATGCCTTTACCGTCTGCATGCAGGATATGCGGCGGGTCAGGCGTCGCGGTGGCGCCATCAACTGGTCACTGTATGAAGATATTCTGCAGCCCGGCATTTTCGTTGAGACGTTTGTCGTCGGCTCCTGGGTCGAGCATCTGCGTCAGAAAGAGCGCTACACCATCAACGACAAAAAGATAGAGCGACGGGTTTTCGCTTTTCATCAGGGTGAACATTCACCCGAGGTTCGCTATCTGGTGGCGCCAGCGTGACTGGCACACCATCTTTTCATACATCACGTCATACAGAGGGCAATACCATGAGCACCTTTAAAACGACCGACGGCACACAGATCTACTTTAAAGACTGGGGCACCGGTAAGCCGGTTCTGTTCAGCCACGGCTGGCCGCTGGATGCCGATATGTGGGACAGCCAGATGAACTTCCTGGCGGAGCACGGTTATCGGGTTATCGCCTTTGACCGTCGTGGATTTGGTCGTTCTGATCAGCCCTGGACCGGTAATAACTACGATACCTTTGCTTCTGACATCAACGATTTGATCACCCATCTTGACCTGCAGAATGTGACGCTGGTGGGTTTCTCAATGGGTGGCGGCGACGTCACGCGCTATATCGGCAGCTATGGCAGCGATCGCGTCGCGGCACTGGTGCTGCTGGGTGCCGTCACGCCAATCTTTGGCAAAACGGCAGACTACCCGCAGGGTGTCGATATGTCGGTGTTTGAAGGAATTCGTGATGGCCTGCTTAAGGATCGCGCGCAGTTTATCAAAGAGTTCGCTACGCCGTTTTATGGTACCAATGCCGGACAGACCGTTTCTGATGGCGTCATGACGCAGACGCTGAACATCGCGCTGCTCGCTTCGCTGAAGAGCACCGTTGATTGCGTCACCGCTTTTGCTGAGACCGATTTCCGTGCTGACGTAGCGAAAGTGAATGTGCCGACGCTGGTGATTCATGGCAGCAACGACCAGATCGTTCCGTTTGAATCCACCGGCAAAGTGGCGGCGGAGATGATTGAAGGTGCTGAACTCAAGGTTTATGACAATGCGCCGCACGGTTTTGCGGTGACGCATCAGGATCAACTGAATCAGGATCTGCTGGCGTTTCTTAACGCGCAGTGATGCAAAAAAACTGCGCGGTGACAGCCGCGCAGTTTTCACTTTAACGGGTTGGATGATTCACTTCGTTGGGACGCAGATCGAATAACAACACCTCCGCTCCTTCACCGTGACTGAACGACAGCGTTTTCTCATCGCGAACCCGCGCACCGTCTCCGGCATTAAATTGCAGGCCATTTACCCTGACACTGCCGCGCGCCACATGAATATACGCATAGCGGTCGTCCGGCAGAGTGATTGTCTGCTGCTCATCCCCCTGGAACAGTCCCGCATAGATGCGAATATCCTGGCGCACCCGCAATGCCCCGTTTTCACCTTCAGGCGAAATAATCAGTCGCAGATTACCGCGTTTATCCGCTTCGCTGACGGAGACCTGCTGGTAGCCTGGCGGACTATTTTTCTCTGCCGGCACCACCCAGATTTGCAGAAAGTGAACACCCTCGGTGCCCGAGTGGTTGAACTCACTGTGAGTTACACCGCTACCGGCACTCATCAGCTGCACATCCCCGGGAACAATCACAGAGCCGGTGCCCATGGAGTCTTTATGCTCCAGCGCGCCCTCCAGGACATAGGAGATAATCTCCATGTTGCTGTGAGGATGGGCGCCAAAACCGCGACCTTTGGCTACCCGATCATCATTGATCACCAGCAGATCTGAAAAGCCCGCCTGCTTTGGATCCCAGTAGTTTGCAAAAGAGAAGGTGTGACGTGAATTCAGCCAGCCGTGATCGCCCACGCCGCGTTGCTCTGACAATCTTTGCTCAATCATATTCTGCCCCTTCGTTGATTCGGGAAGTGCGAATGCCCTTCGATGGAAACAGCATATAAGTAAACCAGGTAGTCACACAATGGCGTGAACTGGCAATGACTGTCGCGTTTTAGTAGACAATAAAGACGAGGTTATGGCGGGGCCAGGTTTTGCGGATTAATCCTTCAGCTACTGGCTCGTACCACCAGCTCACCCTGCATGATCACACATTGTGGCGGAGAGTCGGGCCGGATGATTTTTTGCAGCACCAGCTCACAGGCACGACGGCCAATCTCCCTGGAGGGCTGAGCCAGAGTCGTCAGCGGCGGCGATACCATGTCGGCCAGTTCACTGCCGTCAAAACCCACCACGGCAATGTCCTGAGGTATCCGCAGACCCGCCTGCTGTATCGCCGCCATGGCACCCGCTGCCAGCGTATCGGAAACCGCAAACACGGCGTCCGGTCGTGTCTCGCCCGCCAGCAGCTGATTCATCGCGGCTTTACCGGCGCTGAAGCTTAACTCACTGGCGTAAGCGATGGCCTGCCATGCGAGTTGTTGCTCTTTGAGTTGATATGCGTAGCCCTGCTGACGCAGGCGGGCATATCGGTAGCGGAGGTCGTGATTGATCAGCGCAATGCGCTGACGTCCCTGTCCGGCCAGATAGTGCACCACTGACTGCGCAGCGACGTCATCATCAATCCCGACGCAGGAGATCTGGCCATTATCATCATGTTCGGCGCACTGAACCCAGGGAGCCTTGCCTATCAGCTGGCTAAGCTCCGGCAGCTTGCTGAAAGCATCCATGGTGATAATGCCATCCACCATCTTGCCGGAGAGCAGTTGCAGGCTGGATCGCGAACGGGCAATATCCGCGCCCGAGTTACACAACAGGATGCGATAGCCATTTTTCTCCGCCTGCTCCTCAATGCCTTTGACCACCTCCGCGCAGAACGGGTTAGAGATATCGGAAACCAGAACCAGAATCATCGAGCTGCGCGCCGTGCGCAGCTGGCGCGCCAGCAGGTTAGGCTGATAGTTGCTCTCTTCGATCGCCTCAAGGACTTTCTGCCGGTTAGCCGGTTTTACGCTGTCGCTGTTATTCAACACCCGGGAAACGGTGGCAACCGAAACACCCGCCATCCGGGCGATTTTCTGAATAGACATAGCGATCCCTCTGTTTTAAAACTCACCCACAGAAAACCTTTGAATCCATGCCGCCTCAGACGTCGCGATCCAGACCCAGCTGATGGCGCACCGAAGGGGCGTTCTCTGATAAAGCAAAATCATCAAAAGCGCGGTCAGCCACCGGGATGATATGCCGGCGGATGAATTCTGCCCCTTCACGCGCCCCGGTTTCGCCATCCTTCAGACAGCACTCCCACTCCAGCACCGCCCAGCCGTCATAGTCGTACTGGGCAAGTTTGCTGAAAATGCGGCTGAAGTCGATCTGGCCATCGCCCGGCGAGCGGAAGCGTCCGGCGCGCGCCAGCCACGGCTGATAACCGCCATATACTCCGCTGCGTCCATTTAACTGGTACTCCGCATCCTTAACGTGAAAGGCTTTGATACGCGGATGATAGAGGTCGATGAACTGCAGATAGTCGATGTGTTGCAGAAGAAGATGGCTGGGATCGAACAGGATATTGCAGCGCGGGTGGTGATTCACCTCTGACAAAAAGCGCTCAAACGTGACACCGTCATGCAGGTCTTCGCCGGGATGTATCTCATAGCAGAGGTCCACACCGTGATGGTCAAAACTATCCAGCACCGGCAGCCAGCGGCGCGCCAGCTCAGCAAACGCCTCATCAAACAGGGCTTCGTGGTGTGGCGGCCAGGGATAGAACCAGGGCCAGGCGAGCGAGCCGGAAAAGGTGGCATGTGCGCGCAGGCCGAGTTTTTCAGAAGCAGCAGCCGCACGCTTTAACGTAGCGATGGCCCAGTCGGTACGCCGGGCGGGATCGCCTCGCAGCGCGGCAGGCGAAAAATTATCAAAAGCGAGATCGTAGGCGGGGTTCACGGCAACCAGTTGCCCTTCCAGATGCGTTGAAAGCTCACTGATCTCCAGTCCGAAACCGGCCAGTGTTCCCCGCACCTCGTCGCAGTAAGTCTGGCTGACCGCTGCCTGCTCAAGGTCGAAAATAGCGGGCTGGTGGCAGGGGATCTGCAGTGCCCGGTATCCCAGCCCGGCGGCCCACTCCGCCAGCCCCGCCAGTGAGTTAAAAGGCGGCTGGGTGGCAATGAACTGAGACAGGAAGATGCCGGGTCCCTTAACTGTTTTCATCTGTGACTCCTGAGTTCAGTTACCGCTTAATCACGGTATTTGAATGAGAAGAAGAAAATAATCGCAATCACCGCAGCCGCCACGGCAGGGATCCACCAGAATATCGCCCAGCTCTCTGGGCTGGCGTTACCCGCCACCAGCTGATTGTAGAGCGCACCGGAGATTTGCGATCCCAGCAGCATGCCGATACCGTAGGTGAACATCACCACCATGCTCTGCGCCTGCCCCTTGACCTTTTCACCGGCGATCCGATCGGTGTAGATGAATCCCACCACAAAGAAGAAGTCATAGCAGACGCCATGCAGCAGAATGCCCAGATAAATCAGCGTGCGCGTCTCATCACTCATGCCCAGCGCAAACAGTGCATAGCGGACAAACCACGCTGTCATGCCAATCAGCAGCATGACTTTCACGCCAAGACGGCGGAACAGCAGTGGAATGATCAGCATGAAAACAATTTCAGACATCTGACCCAGTGACATCAGGGTGCTGACTTCCCGAATGCCGGCATCCGCCAGCCAGGAGGCGGTAAAGGCGTAGTAGGTGCCGAGCGGAATAGAGATCAGGGTGGCACATACAGCAAAGACCAGGAAATGACGCAATCGCAGCAGTGCGAAGGCATCGGCGCAGAAGAGATCGCGGACTTTTAACGGCAATCCTTTGGCTGGTGCCGGCGTATGTGGCAGCGTCAGGCTGTAGATCGCCAGCAGTACCGAACAGAGCGCCGCCAGCTGGAACACTGCCACGCTGTCAGCAATGCCGGTTACGCCGATAAAGATCCCCGCCACGATCCAGCCGATGGTGCCGAAGACTCTGACAATGGGAAAGCTTTTCTCGCTGCTGGCGAGGCTGTGAAAGGCGATGTTATTTGAAAGCGCCAGCGTCGGCATAAAGCAGAGCGTATAGCCAAATAACAGTGCGATCAGCTGCGCCCCGTTCTCCGCGATTAGCGCCTGGGGCACGAACCAGAGAATCGCTGCGCCCGCCAGGTTCATCACCGCCATGACTTTCTGCGAGGGAAAAAAGCGATCCACCAGCATGCCGAGCACAAACGGCGAGAGAATCGAGGCGATGGGCCCGGCCGAAAACGCATCCCCAATCAGCAACGGCATGTTGTGACGAGTCATTACCAGCCCCAGCGTCACCGACCAGCTGCCCCAGATAAAGAACTGCATAAACATCATCAGAGAGAGGCGCGGCACCAGCAGCTTATGCTGCACCTGCTGGCCTGCTCTCTCCTGCACTGTTGCAATCATGGGAACCTCACGAAAAAGTAATCGATTACATTCTGATTGCTCACAACGTAAACGAATGCAGCCGACTGTTCCTTCGCCGCGATCACAAATTATTAACTCTGCGTTATCACTCGGTAAATAACAAGGCGATGCCGGGCGGGCCGATCAGCGACTGGCATTAACTATCCGCGCTTTACGGAAGCGGTAACGCTCATACAGCACCGAGTAAAGGCCGCCTGCCACCACCAGAATCGCACCCATCACCGTGGTGGAGGTTGGCAGATTGCCGAGCAGCAGATAACCCACCGCCACTGACCAGATTAACGTGGTGTAGTCGAACGGGGCCAGTAACGACGCTTCAGCATAGCGCAGGCTCAGAGTCATCAGAATCTGAGTAATACCGCCCAGCAGCCCACATCCCACCAGTAATGCCAGCTGATTGCCATGCGGCACTTTCCAGCCGCCTGGCAGCGTGACCAGCGACGTTAAGGCCGTGGTGATAGCGAACCAGAAAGCGATGGCGCCCGGCTTCTCTTTGCCGTTAAGAAAGCGGATCTGCACCAGCGCACAGGCGGTACAGAAGGCCGCCATCAACGCCAGCAGAATACCCGCCGATGCAGAAAGGGAAAATGTTGCCTGGCGCGTCAGTGTGAGATGCCCGGAGAACATCACCAGAATGCCACTGAAACCGGTAAAGACCGCGACCCAGCGATAGTGACGCACTTTTTCGCGCAGAAATAGCGCCGCCAGCAGCACGGTAAACAGCGGCGCGGCATAGTTGATAGCCGTGGCGTCGGTCAGAGAAATGTAGAGCAGCGACAGATAACTGAAATAGAGTCCACCGGTTCCGGCCAGCCCACGCACAAAATGCCCCCGGATATTGCGGGTGCGAATGCCGTCCAGCACGCTGCCCTGCAAGCGCAGCCAGATTAACAGCGGCACCAGTGCCAGCAGCGAGCGAAAAAATATTACTTCGCCGACCGGTATCGCCCCATCGAGTTCTTTTACACAGGCCAGCATCAGCGTGCTACTTAATGCAGCGGTGATCTTCATCGCTATGCCAGCGGAAGCGTTCATACGATTTTTGTTCTCTCAAAGGGAAAATAAGCAGGGGAATCAGCACACTCCTTATCCATATTGTCATAATGTCGTACACCAATCTGCCGCGATTACTCTGCAGACGGCATTTTATCTTTTTTTGCCGCAGCATCACGGCATGAAGAGGCATGTAGTCCCGTTTCCCTGCTGGTACACTCTGCCTTCTGCCCTGCTTTATGGGCCTCTTCTCTTAAGGAACGGGAGTCACCGATGTCCACGCTGCGTTTACTGTTATCTGAATCCAACGATCCCTGGTTTAACCTGGCGGTAGAAGAGTGCATTTTCCGCCAGATGCCGGCCACCCAGCGGGTGCTGTTTTTGTGGCGTAATGCGGAAACGGTGGTGATCGGGCGGGCACAGAATCCGTGGAAAGAGTGCAATACCCGACGCATGGCGGAAGATGGCATCCGGCTGGCACGTCGCAGCAGCGGCGGTGGCGCGGTGTTTCACGATCTCGGCAATTGCTGTTTTACCTTTATGGCCGGCAAGCCGGAGTATGATAAAAGCGTCTCGACTGAGATCATCCTGCGCGCACTGACTTCGCTTGGCGTACCCGCGGAGGCCTCTGGCCGTAATGACTTAGTGGTGAACACCGCTGACGGGCTGCGCAAAATATCCGGTTCAGCCTACCGTGAAACGCCGGATCGCGGTTTCCATCACGGCACTATTCTGATGGATGCCGACCTCTCCCGCCTGGCGGATTACCTTAATCCGGATGTGAAGAAATTGCAGGCGAAGGGGATTACCTCAGTGCGCGCCAGAGTGACCAATCTGGCGGAGTTAACGCCGGGTATCAGCTATCAGGCGATCTGCTCCGCGGTGACGGACGCATTTTTCAACTATTACGGTGAGCGCTGTGAGCCAGAGAGGATCTCTCCCGACGCCCTGCCCGATCTGCCGGGTTTCAGAGAGCAGTTCGCAAAGCAGAGTAGCTGGGAGTGGAATTTCGGTCAGGCACCCGATTTCTCGCATCTGCTGGACCAGCGTTTTGTCTGGGGTGGTGTGGAGATTCATTTCGATGTAGAACGCGGCGTGATCAGCCGCTGTCAGATTTTCAGCGACAGCCTCAACCCTGCGCCGCTGGAAGCGCTGGCGCAGCGGTTGCAGGGTGTGACCTATCGGCCCGATGCCCTTGAACCGGTGCTGAATCAGCTTATTGCGGATTTCCCTGAGCAACGCGCGGAGCTGACAGAATTGCAGCAGTGGCTGGTCGCCAGCGTGCGCTGAACATTTTTTTACTGGCCCGCGCGGATATCTGGCGCGGGCAAAAAACATCGCGTAAGCATCTGGCAAACCATAAACGCAAAAAACCCGCACAAGGCGGGTTTTAATTAATTATCAATATCAGGCTTATCTGCTCAGGCTATTGCCATCACGCGTTGATAAGCACCATTGATAATTAAGGCTTACATAGGGACAACGTTTGCCGCTGAAGGACCTTTAGCGCCGTTTTCAATAGTGAATTCGACCTGCTGACCTTCGTCCAGAGTTTTATAATCGCTGCTCTGAATTGCAGAGAAATGTACGAATACATCTTTGCTGCCATCCTGAGGAGAGATAAAACCGAAACCTTTACCAGCGTCAAACCATTTTACTAAACCAGTCATTTTATTAGACATCGATAATTCCTTAATTTATGAGCCACAAAGTGGCGAAGATGGCCTGTCTTTCAGAAGGTAACTTACCAGGCTTTTAGGAGGAGACTCATGAATAAGGGTATCTTGTGATATCGCTTGCACTGAGGACTGCTTTACTAAAACTGCTTTGATAAGGTCTGTGTTCCAAACCGATGACGCTATTAAGCCACGCCTCACCGACATTAGCAAACATTATTTTAATTTACTTTTAACATCCAGACGTCCGGAGCGCCCTTGTTGATTTTCCGAGCATTTTGAAATATCAGGGCTGACAGAATGATAATTTTCGCTGAACGGTCAGAGAGTCAATAATGATGCGGTTAATCATTGCTGAAAAATAATACGGCGGCCCTGTACTAATAAAGCGCAGCGATAAACAGTATCGCTGCGCCCTGCTTTACTCATATCAGGCCAGTTGAGTCTGCTGACGGGCAGCATGACGCGCCGTGAGCACAAAGACCATCAGACCGGCCACGCCCAGCGCAACACCCACCCACGCGGTGGAGATCCAGCCATAGCCCAGCGACACCGTCAGGCCCCCAAGATACGCGCCCATCGCATTGGCAATGTTCAACGCCGAGTGATTCATCGCAGCCGCCAGGGTTTGCGACTCATTGGCGACATCCATCAGGCGAATCTGCAATGACGGCAGCAGCACTGAGCAGGTGCCGATCAGGAACGTGGCCAGCAGGCCGGTTGCCACATGCTGAACCAGCATCGGGAAGGCCAGCATCACCAGCACGTTCCATAACAGCGTCCAGCCAATAATATTCAGCACCGGGCCATCAGCCAGACGGCCACCCACCAGATTACCGATGATCATTCCCAGCCCAAACGCCACCATCGCCCAGGGGATCAGCGAGGGGGCGATGCCAGCAATGTTAATCAGCGTCGGCGCGATATAACTGAAGATAGCGAACATCCCGCCAAATCCTACCGCCCCTACCAGCAGGGTCAGTAGCACCTGCGCGTTTTTCAGCGCGCCCAGTTCCCGCAGCGGATGCGCATCCACATCGCCAGGCGTGTAAGGAACATAGCGGCCAATCAGCAGGCAGGTCAGCAGTCCAATTGCGCCCACAAAGGTGAACACCACGTGCCAGCTAAATAACTGCCCTATCCAGGAGCCCAGCGGCACACCAATCAGGGTCGCCACCGTCAGTCCCAGCATCAGTGACGCCAGCGCGCGGCCACGACGTTCAATCGGCACCAGCGAGGCGGCTACCAGCGACGCCACACCAAAGTAGGCGCCGTGAGGCAGCCCGGTCAGAAAACGCGCCACGAGCAGGCCGTGATAGCTGTCAGCCATCGCGCTGGCAACATTACCGATACTGAACAGCGCCATCAGGATCAGCAGCAGCGATTTACGCGCCATTCGCGCCGCCAGCACCGCAATAAACGGCGCACCGACCACCACGCCCAGCGCGTAACTGGCGATGGCGTTGCCCGCCTGCGGCTCGGTAATTGCCAGGGAGCGTGAAACATCTGGCAGCAGGCCCATCATGATGAACTCACCGGTACCGATGCCAAAGCCGCCCAGCGCGAGGGCCAGTAATGCCCAGCGGACAAAACCGGCATCGTCGGTTTTATGATTTTTTCTTAACAAAATTGATTCCCAATGGCCAGAACTGAAAAAACTGAAGTGAGCCGGAGAGAGAAAGCAGAGCGTGTTCCCGTCCGGGTGAAGCGGGCAGACTATAAAAAGTCAGGCTGCGCTTAGCAACCCATTTATGTGATCTGGCGCACAGTGAAGGCTGCGGTAACGTAGGTCTTTATCCGTGCCACTCTGGCGCATAGCGACCTGTTTAAGATCACAATCCGGAAAGCTACGCAGGCCCGAGTCGGGAATCTCTGTTTAACTGACCTCTCAGCGCTTCTTTTGCATAACAGGAATCAGCAGATGACGACCAGAGTTATCCTTCTTACCGGTGCCAGCGGGCGAATCGGGCGCACTTTCTTTGCGGCCAGCCAGAACAACTACCGTTTTATCCTGACCGATTTATGTGAGCCGGATTACACGATACCCGCACCCCATCGTTTTATTGTGGCGGATCTGTCACAACCTGGTGCGGCGGAGAAATTACTGGCTGAAGAGCCTGTCGATACCGTCATCCACCTCGCCGGTATCCCGGATGCGCAGGCCAGTTTCGACGATCTGCTGCCCGCCAATATTCTCTCTACGACCTGGATACTCAGGGCAGCAGCTGAGCACCGCTGTCGTCGTCTGGTCTTTGCCAGCAGTGCGCAGACCATTGAGGGCTACCCGGCGGATGTGCAGATACATCCTGGCATGGCTGTCTCTCCCGCGAATCTGTATGGCGTCACCAAATGTTATGGTGAAGCACTTTGCGCCTTCTATGCCAGCCAGCACGGCTTGAGCTGTGTGGCATTAAGAATCGGGGCGTTTGAACCTGCACTGGATAACAGCCTGCATAATGCGAGGGATTACAGCGCATGGCTGAGTCCGGAAGATGCCGTCAGATTACTGACTGGCGCTGTCGAGGCAGAGAAGATCACCTTCTTTATTGGCTACGGCATTTCCGATAACCGCTTTAAGCGCTTTGATCTGACACAGACGCGAGAAGTGCTGGGCTATACGCCATCTGATAACGCATTCAGAGCATTTGCGCCAGGTGAGCTGGATTATTAGCCCCTCCCCTGAGCCGTGATCGCTTTCGGTCCCGAGTCGGCTCGTTATTCTTCACCTCCGTTGCCGCCGGTCCCTCCGGCGGCTGCTTGAGCCCTCAACTGAGACAACGCCCAAAAGAAGGCAGCGCATGAATCGGCCAAATCAGTGCGTGCCGGTATTTACCCGGCGACCTATGTCTTTCAGCTGGGAATATTTTTCCAGCAGCTGTGGGCCATCATCCAGGCTCATGGCAAACATCCACATATAGGTCATCACTGAATAGATATGACCCGCATTGGTCCCGCCACGGTTCGACATTACCGCAATGGTGACAGCAAATAGCAGCGCTGCCACGCTACCGATGGCCAGATAACCCCAGGCTTCCCGATCGGAGAGACGGATCCGCAGGCTGGCCAGCACGCCATAATGACGGTCCAGTGACGCAGCGTTAGCGTTGCTGACAAAGCTCACCTCTTTCTCCAGCCGGTTATTCAGACGACCAAACAGCATATCGTTTTTGCGGGTAAATCCCGGCAGGAAACAGGCGAAGAACAGCAGGGTCGCCAGACAGCCCGCGCCGGTCCAGAACTCGATAGCCAGCAGCATCACCGCGGCGCCGGTCATAGAGGCCAGCGAGGTAATCAGCACCGGCAGATGTTTCTCAAAAAAGTCGACAAACTCGCGTGACAAGGCCACCCGCGCGGCAATGGTGGAAGCGCTCTGGTTTTCGTTACGCTGTGCCACAATCACCGGCACGGCCAGCCCGGCGTAAATACGGGCAAAGGTGCGGGTATCGACGCTGCGTCGTGCCGCTCCGATGGCCCACATGGTAAACACCATCACCGCATAGAGCACCGCATGCCAGGTCCTGCCGGAGAGAATCGCATTAATAGCGAAGCCCGCCAGCAGCGGATAGAGGAGATACATGACATTTTCCGCCACCACCAGCAGCAGCGTGAGGAACAGCTTGCGGCTATGGCGACGGCCGAGCATTTTTAATGTCAGAATAGCGCTGCGGGGTTTTGCTACCGGCAGGATCGTTTTTGAGGAATGCATAGTTTCTGTTTCTGATATCATGAGTCTTGAGCGGTTGCTCAAGAACGAAAAGCAGTCTATTTGAGCAGTTGCTCAAAGTCAACGTGACACTCATTGAGAGAAAGATGAAAGAGTCAGCTGAAGCACTGAGAACCAAAATCCTGGATGCCGCGATAGTGTTATTTATCGAGAAAGGGATCGAAAAAGTGACCACTCGGGAACTCACTGAGTCGGTGGGCATTTCACGCAGTCATATTTATCACTATTTCAGCAACTGGCAGACGCTCTGCCTGGCAGCGCTTGAACGCTTTATGCACGTGGATTTAGAAAATTTTGCTGACTCCCTGAATCTACTCACACCCCGCCAGAGGTTGCTGACGCTGTTCGAAAGTCATCTGCCGAGCGCACCGGATGCAACCTGGCAACTTTATGCTTCATTCTGGCAGATGGCTGCGCATCACGAAGCCTATGCCGCGCTGGCAGAACAAATGACGGCAGCGTGGCAGGCGCTGGTGGAGGAGATAATTCGTGACGGCGTCACAGATGGAACGCTGCGTTGTGCCGATATACCGCGCACCGCCCGGCAAATCAGTGCGATGCTTAACGGCTATGCCGATTTGCTGACCATCAATCCGTCGGAGAAAAAGGCAAGCGAAGGGATGGCTGACTTAACGCAGTTTATTGATCATCTCCTGTCGTAACGTGGATCTGACGCGTTATAAAGGCTTTAACAACGCCAGATTTTAATTAAATGTTAATAAAAGGTTTATTATTTTAATTGGTCTGCGCTTTTAACCCGCTATAAATGCAGCTTCTTCAGTCAAACTGACTTATGCTTTTTCCATCTGAAAAGGCCCCTTTTTGATAGCGTTTTGCCCCGGAAACAGCTATTTACACAGATTATTATCATTGACTTAGCACGCCCCGCGCCGGGTAAGCTGGTGTTTTTACGCCACTTATTAACAACGGACTAGCGAAGCGGCAATAATGTATACGTTCACAAACTCACCAAATGATTGATTCCTATAGCAAAGAATCTGTTATCTGCCGATAAAATTAAACGTTGAGTCGGACCTTAAAAACACCTATATTGGCCGCGCTTAAAACACATACCCCCATTTAAATACATTTATTCAACTGCGACGCTACGCCCGTCCCGGTTGTAGGAGAGATATGATGACGGATAAAGTCCGTATTGATAGTTTGAATGCACAGAACTTAAACGCAACCAATGAAACCTATTTAGCCCGTCAGGCTGAATTTGAATCAAACGTTCGAAGTTATCCTCGCAAATTGCCGTTCGCGATTGCGAAAGCACAGGGTGTCTGGATCACAGACGTCGAGAATAATCAGTATCTCGACTGTCTTGCAGGTGCCGGAACGCTGGCATTGGGTCATAACCATCCAGACGTTCTGCAGAGCATTCAAAATGTCATTACCAGCGGCTTGCCGTTACATACTCTTGATTTAACCACGCCGTTAAAAGATGCGTTCTCTGAGTATCTGCTCTCGTTATTACCGGGTCAGGGCAAAGAGTACTGCCTGCAGTTTACCGGCCCGTCGGGCGCGGATGCCGTTGAAGCGGCGCTGAAACTGGCGAAAAAACACACCGGTCGTTCCGGCATCATCAGCTTCTCTGGTGCGTATCACGGCATGACCCACGGCGCGCTGTCGGTCACCGGCAACCTGTCACCGAAAGAAGCGGTCGACGGCTTGATGCCGGAAGTGCAGTTCATGCCTTATCCGCACCTCTACCGCTGCCCGCTGGGCATTGGCGGTGAAGCGGGCGTGAAAGCGCTGACCTACTACTTCGAAAACCTGATCAACGACGTTGAGAGCGGCGTTCGTAAACCGGCAGCCGTCATTCTGGAAGCAGTTCAGGGCGAAGGCGGTGTTAACCCGGCTCCGGCTGAGTGGCTGCAGCGCATCCGTAAAGTGACCAAAGAGCATGGCATTCTGCTGATCATCGACGAAGTGCAGGCGGGCATTGCCCGTACCGGTAAATTCTTCGCCTTTGAGCACGCAGGTATTGAGCCGGACATCATCGTGATGTCAAAAGCGGTCGGCGGCGGTCTGCCACTGGCGGTACTGGGCATTAAGAAAGAGTTCGACGCCTGGTCTCCTGGCCACCACACCGGCACCTTCCGTGGCAACCAGCTCGCAATGGCGACCGGCCTGACTACGCTGAAACTGCTGAAAGATAACAACATCGCTGACAAAGTTGCTGCACAGGGCGAATGGCTGAAAGGCAAACTGGGCGAGCTGCAGCAGCGCTACCCGGTGATCGGCAACGTGCGTGGTCTGGGTCTGATGATCGGCATTGAGCTGGTGAAACCTGACGAAGCCGCTGATCACATGGGCAGCTTCCCGGCAGACGGCGAGCTCTCCGCGCTGGTACAGAAAAAATGTTTTGAGAACGGCCTGATTCTGGAGCGTGGCGGACGTCACGGCAGCGTATTACGTCTGCTGCCTTCCCTGCTGATCACAGATGCAGAACTGGACGTGTTTATGGATAAATTTGAAAACGCCCTGCTGTCAGCTGGCGTGAAACCAGTTTGAGTGGAGTGAATGCAATGTCCCGGTTAAACCCGATTCTGGCGGCCTCAGCACAGAGTACCGAGGCCTACCAGCAGGCGATTGCCCAGAGTAGCGCGGCCGTCGTGAAGTGGCTGGAACAACCTGAGATGTATCAGGGAAAAACCGTCGCAGAGCTGCGCGAGCGCATTAAGCTGGACTTCAATCCTCAGGGCCTGGGCAACCAGGCCGCGATTGAACGCGCCATTGAGTACTTCCTCAAAGACAGCCTGTCGGTTCATCACCCGCAGTGTGTGGCGCATCTGCACTGCCCGAGCCTGGTTATCAGCCAGGCGGCGGAAGTGCTGATTAACGCCACCAACCAGAGTATGGATTCGTGGGACCAGGCACCTTCAGCCACTCTGATTGAGATGAAGCTGATTGAGTGGCTGCGTTCCCAGGTGGGTTATCAGTCCGGCGACGCGGGTGTCTTCACCAGCGGCGGCACCCAGAGCAACCTGATGGGTCTGATGCTGGCGCGTGATGCCTGGTTTGCCCGCCAGGGTCATTCTGTTCAGCAGGATGGTTTAACCGGCGATCTGAAGAAGATTAAAGTCTTCTGTTCAGAGAATGCGCACTTCTCGGTTCAGAAGAACATGGCGCTGCTGGGTCTGGGCTATCAATCCGTGACGCAGGTTAAATGCGATCGCTTTGCACGCATGGATATGGATGACCTGCGCCACAAGCTGGCAGCCTCCAAAGCCAACGGCGAAAACATTCTGGCGATTGTTGCCACGGCGGGTACTACCGATGCTGGTGCGATCGATCCCCTGCGTGAAATCGCGGCGCTGGCGGCCGAAGAGAACATCTGGGTGCACGTCGATGCGGCCTGGGGCGGCGCGCTGTTGCTCTCAGAAAAGTATCGTGACTATCTGGATGGCATTGAGCTGGTCGATTCCATTACCCTGGACTTCCACAAGCAGTTCTTCCAGACCATCAGCTGTGGTGCTTTCCTGCTGAAGGAAGCACGCCACTATGAGCTGATGCGCTACCAGGCGGCCTATCTGAACTCTGAGTTTGATGAAGCGCAGGGTGTGCCGAATCTGGTGTCCAAATCGCTTCAGACCACCCGCCGTTTTGATGCACTGAAACTGTGGATGGGTCTGGAAGCACTGGGTCAGAAACAGTATGCCGAAATCATCGATCACGGTGTGACACTGGCGCAGCAGGTTGCACAGTACGTTGATGAGCAGCCTGCGCTGGAGCTGGTGATGAAACCGCAATTGGCCAGCGTGCTGTTCCGCTATCGTCCGGCGCATCTGGCGCACTTTAGCAGTGCGGATATTGCGCTGCTGAATCAGCGTATCGGTGATGCCCTGCTTGAATCGGGCCGCGCCAACGTTGGTGTGACCGAGTTCGATGGCGTGACCTGCCTGAAGATGACCCTGCTGAATCCGACAGTGACGCTGGAAGATATCAAAGTGTTGCTGACATTGGTGGAAACCACGGCACAGCAGCTGGTGTAAATAGTGGCGTCAGGGTCACTATCAGAGGCGCCTCAGGGCGCCTTTTCTTTTTCTGTGTTTATCCCTTTCATTCATCGGTGAGGCCACAGCGCCTGTCCGCTGGTTTGCCGGACACCTCCGCCTCTGCCCCTTTTGTGTAGCCCCTAGCCGATCTTGTATTGACTCACCCATTCAGCACAAAACTCCAGATACGCGAGTGTGATGGCTGAAGGATGTTTGTGCCGGACATAGACCAGATGTAAGGGCATCGAGTGAGTCGGATAATCAGGCAGCAGTCGCACCAGCTTTCCGCTCTCCACATCAGGTTTAACTAAAAAATCAAACAACAGCGATACCCCGGCACTGCTCAGTGCATAGTGGCGCAGGCCCTGCGTGTTGTTGGAGGAAAAAAACGGCTCAAACTTTACCTTCTCGTCTCCGGATACCCACTCAAAGGAACCACTGTTAAGCCCTTCCCAGCTGGCTATCGGATACGTCGCCAGCGCCGCCAGCGTCTGCGGATGTCCAAAGCGTTCAGCCAGTTCAGGCGTGGCAACAAACCATGCCTCGACATTCATAACCGGTTTCGCAATTACATCCTCGGTATGCAACTCGCCCAGCCTGAGTGCCACGTCAATGCCATCTTCAAACAGATCCACCACTCTTTCGCCTGAGTGGCAAAACACTTTGATATCAGGATAGCGTTGCTGAAACGCATGCAGTAACTCCCACCAGATAGTGAAGTCAGGCGGCACCGATATTCGCAGTTTGCCCGCCAGTTTGTGCGCAGACCTGACCGTTTTGGTGGCCTCTTCCAGCAATTCCAGGCCAGGTCGCGATTGCTCAAAGAACTGTTGTCCTTTGTAGGTCGGCCTGACCCCTTTCTTTGATCGCTCAAGTAACTGCACACCCAGTGCCTGCTCCAGCTCGTTCACTTTCCGCACCAGCGTAGAGATGGGGATAGCCGTTCTCTCGCTTGCCGCTGAAAAGCTGCCTGCCTGAACGACTGCAATAAAGAGTTTTGTCGCGTTGAGATCCATTATCTTTCCATATCTGGCAAACATGTACCCAATTCTGACCATTTACTTCTTATTTTCAACTATTAAACTCCCTGTTTTGGCTAAGAGAATAAAAATAAAACGGCCCGTAAAAAATTCTTATTTCTAACGAATAAGTCTGGCTACACAGTATCCGGATAAGGAAAAACCATGAAAAACCGTGTGACAGAAATTCTGAATATTCGCTATCCCATTATTCAGGCACCCATGTACTTTCTGACCAATGCAACGTTTGTTGCCGCAGTATCAAACGCAGGCGGATTAGGCATAATTGGCCCCAACGCCGGGCAGGATACATTGCCGGACTCTCGTTTCATGGCGCTGGAGCGCATGCGTGAGCAAATCAGAAAAACCAAACAGCTGACGGATAAACCTTTTGGGGCAACCCTGATCAATGGGCCCGATATGAGTTTCTGGCGTCCAACAGCTGAAATGTTTGTTGAAGAGAAGGTAGAGGTCGTTTTAGTTAATGAAGTGCTTGATGCCGAAATATTCGATTTTCTGAAACAACATCGCATCAAAATCCTTTATCGTGCGCTGACGCCTGACGTAGCGAATTCTCAGCAGGCTGAAAAGCTTGGCGCCGATATCATTGTCGCCACGGGATTTGATGAAGGCGGCACCGTGCCATCACGCATTATCGGAACGTTCAGCATCGTGCCTATAATCGCTGACAGTGTGAAAATTCCGGTGCTGGCGGCAGGCGGCATTGGGGATGTGCGGGGCGTGCGTGCAGCCATGGCGTTAGGTGCAGAAGGCGTCTGGATAGGCAGCCTGTTTTTAACCGCGCAGGAGAACCCGGCGGATGAGAAGGTCAAGCAGCTGATTGTTTCATCGAGCGCAGAAGATCTGCTACTTTTTCGCACCCTGCCCGCTTATTACCGTACATTGCCCACGCCGCTCAGCCCCAGGCTGGCAGAACTTGATGCGCACGGCGCTGACCGTGAAACCCTGTTCACTGCAATGAATGGCTACCACTCTTTATGGCAGGCGATGCGACTGGGCAATTTTGACAAAGGCGTCGTTTCGACAGGCACCGGCATCTCGATGATCAAATCGGTGCGAACCGTTGCAGCCATCGTCGCCGATCTGGCACAAGATTTCATCACTCAGCCGGAGAAACAGAAATCTGACGACACCGTTCTCAGTCTGTAATCTGTTTAAAGTTAGTGATGTGACCGCCACCAGCGGGATCCGGTTGTCGGATGAGTCCCGACCGGGTCCAGCGTGCTGCCCGCAGTGTTCAACTGTGGGCCTTTATTCAGCTTTTTATCTTCGCAGCCTGAAGCCATACAGGTTCAACCCTTTTCAGTCAAACAGACACAAGATAAATTAACAGCTTTTATTCCCTTATTTAGATTTCGTTTATTTTATAATTTGCATGACGGCTTTATTTCAGCAGAGTCTGGAAAACCGCATCGCGATCAATAAATAAAGATTTTACTTCAGCCATAATCAATCAACACTTACGTTAAGTCACTGATAACAGTGAATAACATATTACAGATAAGAATAGTTTAATTTCACAGGAATTAACGCTTATGCTCCTGCGTAAAATAGTTATCATTCTTCTCGGTATGATTATGGCTGCTGTCATCATTATTGCCGACAACCATGCTCATAAAGTTAATTGCCGCGATCAGGTTTTCAGTTTGCCATCATCGCAAAGTGAATGACCTTGTCCGAATCCTTCTCTCCAGCATCCTCTTTGACTTCAGACCTGTTGACGGTGTTGATGAAGCGTGAAGACCAGAAACTTTGATCCGGCTGAATCGCTTACGGGATAAAACCCTGTTACATCGGCCTGCACAGAGCGGCACGTTACGCCGGTGATATTACAGCTGCATTTCTGATAAGCAGGCTTGTTTGTTGCCCTTGCCGGCAGACCTGCCAAAGAAGGCTGCATGGCACTTCAGCAGCCTGAATTTCCCGCTCAGCTCGCTTACCGACACTTAGCGCGACGGTGGCTCATCCAGCAGACGCAGATGGTCATCTTTGTTCAGGGTCATCAGCGCAACAATACTGACCAGCGCAGTCGCCATCACATACCAGGCGGGGATATCGGGATTACCGGTCTGTTTAATCAACCCGGTGATGATCAATCCGGCACAGCCTGAAAACACCGCGTTAGAAAGCGAATAGGCCAGACCCAGTCCGGTATAACGCACCCGCGTCGGGAACATCTCTGACAGCATCGCAGGTCCCGGTCCGGCCAGCAACCCGACCACTCCGCCCGCGATAAACACCACCAGCGCTTTCAGCAGCAGCCCGGTGCTCTCTGCCTGAAGTATGTTAAGCAGCGGCAGAGAGAGCACCAGCAGCAATACCGCCGCCGTCACCATCACCGCACGGCGGCCAATCCTGTCACTCAGCATGCCGGCCGGGATGATGGTGGCAGCAAAGCCCAGGTTCGATATCACCGCAATCAGCAACGCCTGGTTAAAACCGGTGTGCAGCGATGCCTGCAGGTACGTCGGCATAATCACCAGCCAGGTGTAACCGGCCGCCGACCAGACCATCAGCCGACAGATACCGAGCAGGATCGTTTTCAGCGTATCGCCAAGGCTGGCGTCAACTTTTGCAACGGGTTTTGCCTGCTGCTGAATAAACGCCGGGGTCTCCTCCATCTGAACCCGCAGCCAGAGCGCGATGACACCCAGCGGCAGAGCAATGAAGAACGGAATGCGCCAGCCCCAGCTCAGCATCTGCTCCGGTGACAGCAGCAGTGAGAGCAGCGCTACGATGCCCGCGCCAGCCAGTAATCCCAGCGCCACAGTAAAAGATTGCCACGCCCCATAAAGGCCCCGCTTACCGCGCGGTGCAAACTCGGTCATCAGCGATACCGCCCCGCCATACTCACCCCCCGCGAACAGGCCCTGCAGAATACGCAGACCGGTCACGATCAGCGGCGCCAGGATGCCCAGATGGGCATAGGTGGGCACCAGGCCGATAGCCGCCGTCGCCAGCGTCATCATGATTAACACAAAAATCAGCGTGGGTTTGCGCCCGATGCGATCACCCATCCGGCCGAAAATGATTGCTCCGAGTGGACGAAAGAAAAAGGCGATGGCGAATGACGCATAGGTCAGCAGAAGACCGGTCAGCGCTGACTCCCCTTCCAGCCGGAAAAAGTTCTGCGCTATCACGGTGGCAAGAAAGCCATAGACCGCAAACTCATACCATTCAATGAAATTACCTACCGAACCGGCAATCAGAGCACGTTTACGGCTGGCGGAGCTGAGCAGATTATCGACGGGCACAGACATGGCAGGGGATCCTTTTTGAGCATCATCAGTCGCTTATGATTAGCACAATCGCCGCACGCCTGCGCACTCTTCTGCCTGTCACGTTAACTCAGACACAGAAATCTGCGCTTAACGCGCCACGGCACGCCCTTTTTCACCTTCACGCCTTGCACAACGGCTTTACGATTGTCAGGATGTGCGGCATTGAATGAATCAGGCGGATAGATGATGAACGCACAAACCTCAAAAGATCCTCTGCATGGCGTAACGCTGGAGATGCAGATAAACAGTTTAGTCGCGCAGTATGGCTGGGCGGAGCTGGGAAAACGGATCAACATTAACTGCTTTAAAAGCGATCCGAGTGTTAAATCAAGCCTGAAGTTTTTGCGGCGCACGCCCTGGGCGCGGGCTGAAGTCGAAGCGCTTTATCTCGCCTCGTTAAAAGAGAAACCGGCCTCCCGCGAAGCACCGTCTGAAGAGGCGGATCAAGCACCCGCAGAAGATCCCTGGGGCAACTGGCGCGGTAACCAGCCGGAGTAACGGGCAGACAACGCGGCAATAAAAAAGCCCGCGCAGGATAACCTGTGCGGGCTTTTTTTACGTCAGGTCGCTGTTACAGCGCCATGTCGTGCTTCGCTGAAGGCGCTGCCTGCTCAGGCTGTGCTGCTGGCGCCTCGGCTGCTTTGCCATCCATGTTGATAACCGGCGGTGTGGTCAGCTGCAGAGTCGCAGCGGTGTCATTCCATACCTGCTGGAGCATCGGCACGTTGTCATTCAGTTTCTGACCGTAGCCTGGGATCATCTTGTGGATTTTTGCCTGCCATTCCGCTGACTTAAACTCTTCCGGGAACAGTTTCTGCATCACGCTTAACGCGATAGGCGCAGCGGTCGATGCACCAGGAGAAGCACCCAGCAGTGCCGCCACGGTTTTCTGCTGATCGGTCACAATTTCTGTACCCAGTTTCAGCACGCCACCTTTGTCAGCATCTTTCTTGATGATCTGTACGCGCTGACCGGCCTGAATCAGTTTCCAGTCCTCTTTCTTCGCGTCCGGGTAGTACTCTTTCAGCGCTTCGAAGCGATCTTCTTCTGTCAGCATCACCTGGCCAACCAGGTATTTCACCAGGTCGAAGTTATCCATACCCACGTCGGTCATTGGCACGATGTTATGAGTAGTGGTGGTGCTCAGCAGGTCAAACAGTGAACCATTTTTCAGGAACTTGGTTGAGAAGGTCGCGAACGGTCCAAACAGCACGACGCGTTTGCCATCCAGATAACGGGTATCCAGATGCGGAACGGACATCGGTGGTGCACCGGTAGACGCCTGACCGTAGACTTTCGCCAGGTGACGATCGGCAATCGCCTTGTTTTCGGTTACCAGGAATGAACCGCCGACCGGGAAGCCTGCATAGTTTTCCGCTTCCGGAATGCCGGTTTTCTGCAGTAATTTCAGCGCGCCGCCGCCAGCACCAATAAAGACATATTTCGCGTCAACTGCACGCTCGTTGCCGTTTTTGGCATCTTTAATGGTGACGTGCCATGAGTTATCACCGTTACGTTTGAAATCGGTGACTTCAGACGAGGTTTCCAGACGGAAGTTGTCATTCTTCTTCAGGCTGCCGATTAGCTGACGGGTAATTTCACCGTAGTTTACGTCGGTGCCAACTGGCGTCCAGGTTGCGGCCACTTTCTGCTGTGGATCACGACCTTCCATCACCAGCGGTGCCCACTGCTCGATCTGCTTGTGATCGGTAGAGAACTTCATGCCCTGGAACAGCGCGGTTTTCTGTAACGCCGCATAGCGTTTAGTAAGGAAGTCGACGTTGTCGCCCCAGACGAAGCTCATGTGTGGCGTTGAGTTGATGAAAGAGCGCGGATCGTGCATCACGCCCTCTTTGACCTGCGAACTCCAGAACTGACGTGAAACCATGAAAGCTTCGTTGATTTCCAGCGCTTTCGTCACGTCGATCGAGCCGTCTTTACGCTCAGGCGTATAGTTCAGCTCCATATTGGCAGAGTGACCGGTACCGGCGTTGTTCCAGCCGTTAGAGGATTCCAGTGCCACACCATCCAGCTTCTCAACCATGATCTGTTTCCAGCCAGGCTGCAGCTCTTCCAGCATGGTGCCCATTGAGGCGCTCATGATGCCGCCACCAATTAACAGGACGTCGGTTTTTTCTGGTGAAGTTTCAGCATGCAGTGCTGAAGAAACTAACAAGGCCGCGAGGGAAAGAGTGGGGATAACTTTCTTTGAATTCATCATTTTAATCTACAGCTCAGACGGTATTGGTTAAAAAAAGTCCTTAAAGTTTAAAATAATGTTATTTGTGAGTTAATGTGAAAATAGTTATAAAATTAAAAATAGCAATTTAGCCTTAATTTAATTACAAAAGGCTTACCGAATTGCTCACATATTTTAACCACACATTAAGGGTGTCCTTTGAATTATACAATCCCCTAACACAAATATTGTTCTCCGGCGATTGCCCGCGCGCAGACCGCTAAAACTGTACTGATGCGGTCAGTTAGCGTATGTTTCCGGGCGATCTTCCACCCGTGCTGAACGCCAATGACAAGCCAACCACAGAACCGATATGCCGTGACTAAACGACCCATGAAACTCAGTACCCTGACCACCCTGATGATGACTGCAGTTATCGTCACCGTGCTGCTTGCTGTCCATCTGCTCTATTTTGTGCAGATCGATAACTTTGCTCAGTCGCATCTTAAAGATAAGGCGATGGCGGTGGCACGCACTCTGGCAGACAGCCCTGAAGTCCAGCGTGGGTTGCTGTTACCGGACGGCAGCAGCCAGATTCAGCCACTGGCTGAAGCCGCGCGCAAACGCAACGGCCTGCTGTTTGTGGTGGTGACGGATATGCGTGGCATTCGCTTTTCACACCCAAACGCGGCGGTGATTGGCAAACATTTTGTCGGCAACGATATCTATCCGGCCCTCAGCGGGCGGGAAAATGTGGCGGTAAATCACGGCGTGCTGGTAGAGGCACTGCGGGTATTTACCCCGGTTTATAACGCAGATCATCAGCAGATTGGTGTGGTGGCGATCGGCATTGCGCTGAATGATGTGGCGGCGCAGATTGCCAAAAGCCGCTGGAACATTGTCTGGACTGTCTTATTTGGCGGCCTGGTGGGTCTGCTGGGGATTCTTATTCTGGTCAGGCGCCTGAAGAGCATATTGCTCGGGCTGGAGCCGCACGAAATTTCCAGCCTGTTCGAGCAGCGTCAGGCGATCCTCAATTCTATTAAAGAGGGTGTGATTGCGGTAGATGATGAGTCACGCGTCAGCCTGATTAACCACGCGGCACAGCAGCTACTGCATGAGACCACCCGCAAGATGCCATTAAGCGGCGATCTGATTGCTGAAGAGAGCGTAATGCACCGCCATCAGCAGGATGCGCTGCATGCGGGCAAAGCCTGGCACGATCAGGAGCTGACGCTGGGTAATCGCATCCTGATCAGCAATACCGTGCCGGTTCGCAGTCGTGACCGCATTATCGGCGCGGTAACCACCTTCAGGGACAAGACCGAGATCAGCCAGCTGATGCAGCGTCTGGACGGCATGGTAAACTATGTAGATGCGTTACGTGAACGTTCCCATGAGTTCATGAACAAGCTGCATGTCATTCTGGGCCTGCTGCATATGAAAAACTATGCGCAGATGGAAGAGTACATCCTGAAAACCGCCAACGCCTATCAGACGGAGATTGGTTCGCTGCTGCAAAAGATCAAATCGCCCATCATTGCGGGTTTCCTGCTCAGCAAAATCAACCGGGTGACCGATGAAGGCCATCAGCTGATTATCGATGAGGCGAGTTTTCTGCCCGACTGCGGCAGCGAGGAGCAGAGCGCGGTACTGATTACGGTGCTGGGCAATTTAATTGAAAATGCGCTTGAGGCGCTGGATCCGGAAACCGAAGGGGAAATCCACCTCATGCTGCATTATCAGAATGGCTGGTTAGCCTGTGAAGTGAGTGATGACGGACCCGGAATCGACGGTACGCAGCTCAGTGCCATTTTTGAGCGTGGCGTCTCGTCAAAAGGCGAAGATCGCGGTGTCGGATTGTTTCTGGTTAAGCAGCAGACCGAAAGCCTGGGCGGCAGTGTCAGTGTCGAGTCGGAACCGGGTGTATTCACCCAATTCTTAGTACAACTTCCGTGGGAGAGAGGAATGATTACCCAATGATCAATGTGTTAGTTGTCGATGATGACGCCATGGTAGCCGAGCTGAATCGCTGTTATATCGGGCAGATCCCAGGCTTTACCTGCTGCGGCACCGCCTCAACCTTACAGCAGGCCAAAGAGCGGCTGGCGCAGGCCGAACCTCAGGTTGATCTGATCCTGCTGGATATCTATATGCAGCAGGAGAACGGTCTCGACCTGTTGCCGGAACTGCGCAGCGCAGGACGTCCGGTTGACGTGATTATTATCTCGTCAGCAGCAGATGCCGCCACCATCAAAACCTCACTCAACTACGGTGTGGTGGATTATCTGATCAAGCCTTTCCAGTTTGCCCGCTTTGAAGAGGCGCTGACTGGCTGGCGACAGAAAAAATCGCTGATGGATAATCATCAGTTCTATCAGCAGTCGGACGTTGATCAGTTGTTGCATGGCAATCCGCCGGGGGCCAGCGAGCAGAAGCGACTGCCGAAAGGATTAACACCGCAGACGCTGCGCACGCTGTGTCTGTGGATCGACGCCCATCCGGGTACCGAATTCTCCACCGACGAACTGGCAACCGAGGTGAATATCTCTCGCGTCTCCTGCCGCAAGTATCTGATCTGGCTGGCGCAGATTAATATTCTGTTCACCAGCATTCATTATGGGGTCACGGGCCGTCCGGTTTATCGCTATCGCCTGCAGCCGGAGTATCACACTTTACTCAAACAATATTGTCAGTGAACCAGCCGGTAATCGGTGTCCAGTAACTGAAAAGAAAAGTGACGTTGTGACGAGCAGATCACCTGCCTGTCACGGGTCACAAATATCGCTTCAATGCCCGGTTGCTCCGCCAGGCAGGCAATGCCCTGTTCAACGCCGAGGCCGTAAAGCAGTGTGGTGTAGATGTCGCCATCCAGTGAACGGTCAGAGATCACGGTGACGCTCAGCAGGTCGTTATCCAGCGGATAACCGCTACGCGGGTCGAGGATGTGGTGATAACAGACGCCATCCAGCTCGAAATAACGCTCATAGATACCGGATGTCACCACCGAGCGATTATTCACCCCGATCACCCCGATCAGCTCATCGGCCTCACCAAATGGTTTTTTCAGGCCGATTGCCCAGCCCGCCTCTTCTGGCGGCGCACCCACCGTCTGCACATTTCCGCCCAGATTAATCAGCGCACTGCTGACCTGCTGCTGGCGCAAAAAAGCCTGCACAACATCGGCGATATAGCCCTTGGCGATGGCGCCCAGGTCGATCTCCATCCCCGGCCGGGCCAGCATGACACTGCGGCTTGCGTCATCAAGAATAACGTCATGCGGATTCGTCAGCGCCATACGCGCCTGAAGTTCTGTCTCTGATGGAACACGGTGGCCCTGAAAGCCGATTTTCCAGCACTTCACCAGCGGGCCGATAGCCAGATTAAACAGGCTGTCGGGCAGCAGGCTCACCGCATGCGCGCAGGCGATCAGGTCAAACACCGGCTGACTCACGACCACCGGATGCTGCCCTGCCGCGTGATTAATCGCCATCACTTCCGACGCCGCGCGGTTAACCGTGAAGAGATTCTCCTGCTGTTTAATCAGGCGGAAGACCTGTCCGGCCAGGGTCTGATTATCGTCGAAGAGTTTGAGCAGGATGGGTGAACCCATTAAGACAGCGGAGTAAGCATAGACACGCGCATCAGTTAACATAGGCGACTCTGCTTTAAAGAGAAAAGAACGGCATCCGCAGAGCGCGGATGCCGGAGACGACCCTTAACGTCGGGCGTAAGCGGCGGCGTTACCACCGGCCAGAATGCCGAAGATAATGATATCGGCGACTGCGTTACCGCCGATGCGGTTCGCGCCGTGAATGCCGCCAACCACTTCGCCACAGGCCCAGGCGCCGTTAATCACCTGTTTCTGGCTGTCCAGCACCGCGGTGGTGGTGTCAATGGTGACGCCGCCCATGGTGTGGTGTACGCCCGGTGCAACACGAATCGCGTAGAACGGCGCTTCACTCAGAGGATGACGCAGCGCGGTCTGGCGACCGAAGTCTTCATCTTTCTGCATGATAACGAAGTTGTTGTAACGGGCCAGCGTGGCTTCCAGCGTATGATGCTCACTCATGTTGAGCTTCACCGCCAGTTCCGCCACGGTTGGCGCGCTGACCACAAAGCCTTTGGCAATATATTCGTCAGCCGCTTTGTTATTCATCCGCACCTGCTCGTCAAACACAATCCAGGCACTCTTCTCTGGCAAGGCGATAATCTGCGCCGAGACTTTATCGCGGGTTTCCATTTCGTTGTAGAAGCGCTCACCCGCCTGACTGACCAGGATAGCACCGCCGCCACGAATGGATTCGGAGACCAGATAAGAGGTGGTCTGTTCAACCGTTGGGTGAATCTGGATTTCGCCCATATCCACGGTACCGGCACCAATTTTTTCCAGCATGGCAATACCGCTGCCGGTGGCACCTTTGTGGTTGGTGGTGACAAAGCCATCAAGTTCAGGGCGATATTTCACTACCAGTTCACGGTTCGCACTGAATCCGCCGGTCGCCACAATCACGCTTTTCGCGTTCAGGATACGGCTGTCGTTGTACTCATCGACCACTCTCACACCCGCTACCGCGCCGTTCTCATAAAGGATTTCTGAGACTGAGGTTTCCAGCAGGACTTCGATGTTGCGGCTGTTGATGTTTTTAACCAGACCGCTGATCAGGAAGCCACCCACCGCTGAACGATCCGCCGGACGGTGGGTACGATCGATGCTCATCCCGCCGGTAATGGTGATGTCGTTAAGCTCAATGCCGTGATTCGCCAGCCACTCGATAGCCTCCGGCGCCAGCTCTACAAACTCACGCAGCAGCACCGGATTATTTTTAAACTGACCGCCTTTCAGCGTCTCCTCGTAGAACAGCTCTTTGCTGTCTTCGATGCCTTTAAATTTCTGGAAACGGGTTTCCGCGGCGTTCATGCCCACTGAGGCTTTAATAGTGTTACCGCCAATGGTCGGCATCTTCTCGATGATGACCACGCGCGCACCTTCATCGTGCGCCTGAATCGCCGCCGCAAGACCGGCGCCGCCGCTGCCCACAATCACCACATCGTAATTCTGCGGTGCGTTAGGGTTGCCGCCCTCTTCAATAACATGCTCTTTGCTGGAGGTGGTCAGCGCGCGTGAAACCGCTTTTTTCAGCGCCTCACTCTGGGTAGTCGCCCCGGTAATCGCATCGACGTGTGGGCTGTTGGCCACCAGGATGCGGCTACGCAGGCTTTCAAAGGTGGTGGTGAAGTCCACATCCAGGGTGTCATCCGGCACCAGCGAGATGTCAGTGATACGGTCAGTATCCAGCGTAACGTTGATTTTCAGTTTCAGCGCTTCGGCTTCGACTTTTTCCTGATAGACGCCCGCTTTGTATTTACGGCCCGATTCACTCATGTCGCGGATCATCGCATCGACCAGGGAGAAGCGCCACAGCGGTTCCGGGATCTGCAGCTCTTCACGTTTGTTGCTGTCGATGTAGAGTTCGAGGTGTTCGTTATTGATGATTCGGTCAGCCCAGTTCGGATAAGCGATACAGGCTTTACCAATCGCCACCAGATCGTAGCCTTTCTCCAGCGCCAGTTCGGCATCGGCTTTATTGACGACGCCGCCAACACCAATCACCGGCACTTTTGCCAGCACAGGCGAACGCATCGCGACGAACTTCTCAATCAGCGGCGTCGGATCCTGGGTATCAACAATTGACGGACGCAGCAGCTGACCTACCGAAAAGTGGACGTAATCGAGTCCGCGCGCGGCCAGTTTTTCCAGCAGATAGAGCGTGTCGTCAAAGCGAATGCCGGGCACTTCGATCTCTTCCGGCGAGAAGCGATAGCCGATGATGAAAGAGTTATGGGCGAAGCGCTCAGCCATCTTGTGGGTGATTTCCAGCACTTCCAGCGGGAAGCGTGCGCGGTTATCGCGGCTGCCGCCCCACTTGTCATCGCGCTGGTTAGAGTTCGGCGAATAGAACTGCTGAATCAGGTAGGTGTTAGCACCATGAATTTCGACGCCATCGAAACCGGCCTTGATAGCGCGGTTCACCGCATCACCAAATTTGGTGATCATGGTTTCGACTTCTTCGGCGCTCAGCGCCAGGGGTTTGGTTGCCCCTTCACGCGGCGCCGCGATGGCGCTTGGCGCAACCGGCGTTTTGCCACCAATCAGCTCCGGTTCCACCATACGGCCGCCGTGATAAATCTGCAAAATGGCCGTAGAGCCTTCAGATTTAATCGCGTCCGCAATGCGTTTCAGACCAGGGATTTTGTTGTCGCTGTCGATAGCAATGGCACCCGGAAATGCCGGGCCACGGTTGTCAATGAAGCAGCATTCAACGATCACGGTTCCGATGCTGCCTGCACGTGCGCGATAGTACTCGACCAGCTCACTGGTGACCGTACCGTCATAAAAGCCGGTACAGGTGGTCATCGGTGCCATTACCAGTCGGTTTTTCAACACAGCGCCATTAGGCAGGGTCAGTGGATTAAGGATAGGGGTGAGAGATTTCATTGCGATAAACTCCAAGATTTAAAAGTCTGGAAATTTTTTAGCGGACGCAAATTATCGCTTAATTAAGTGGTCCGATGTCATGAGACTAATATACCCTTTTCTTTGCTTTCATAAGCGATAAATTTACTTTTTTAACTTTTAAATGATTTAGAGTTTTTATTTGCCGAATGCATAAAGTGAAGTTATATTAATTGTTAACCATGGGTAACCAAAAATCAACCATTCGTTTACCTAAAAAATAAATCGTTTATCATCAAGAAGTTAAAGCAGGGCATTCAGTTTGCGTGAGCTGGTGATTTGTCGACCAGCTTCACAGAACTGTCAAAATGTCGATGCCGTAAATATAAATAAAAAATAAATGTTAAAAATGGGGAATAATGAATTAATTTCTTTGATCTGGATCAAAATCTATATTTGCAAAAATCGCATCATATTTACATGGATTTAAAAATGCAGCTCAATAGCTAAGCAGTCGATTAAAAAATCAGTGCATCGCGGTTTATTCACACTATTAAGAATAAGAAAGAAAGTCATCAGTGAAGGTCCGGGGCGCAAATCGCATTCTTCTTAACTTGCAGATAAAATACTATGAAACCACTCTCAGCTGTAACTGAACCCCCAAAAGTCGCACCTGCGGCGCCGGGTAAAAAGAAAGCTATCATGCTTGCTCTGCCGGTGCTCGTTGCCGTGTTGCTGTTGCTGGTGCCCACACCAGCCGGACTCGAACCCTACGCCTGGCACTTCTTCGCCATCTTCGTCGGCGTGATTGTCGGATTGATCTTTGAACCCCTGCCAGGCGCGGTGATCGGCCTGACCGGCGTGGTAGTCATCGCGCTGTTCAGCCAGTTTCTGCTCTTCAGCCCGGCTGAACTGGCTAACCCGAAATTCAAAGTCGCCAGTGAGTCGTTCAAATGGGCGGTAAGTGGGTTCGGCAACTCCACGGTCTGGCTGATCTTCGGTGCCTTTATGTTCGCCGCAGGTTATGACAAAACGCAGTTTGGTCGCCGCCTGGCCCTGATTCTGGTGAAGTATCTGGGTCGCCGCAGTCTGACGCTGGGTTATGCCATTACCTTTGCTGACCTGCTTCTTGCGCCCTTCACGCCGTCAAACACCGCGCGCAGTGGCGGTACCATCTACCCGATTATCGCCAACCTGCCGCCGCTTTACGGCTCTAAACCTAACGACCCGAGTGCCCGTAAAATCGGTTCCTATCTGATGTGGGTAGCGATTACCGCGGCCTGTATTACCAGCTCCATGTTCCTCTCTGCGCTGGCACCCAACCTGCTGGCACTGGCACTGGTAAAAAGCATCGTCGGTTTTGATATCTCATGGGGCATGTGGTTCCTGGCCTTCCTGCCGCTGGGTGTGCTGCTGATTCTGACCATGCCGCTGCTGGCTTATTGGTTCTATCCACCTGAAGTTAAAATCAATGATGAAGTGCCGAAATGGGCCATCGCTGAACTGGAAAAACTGGGCAGACTGACCCGCAATGAAATCCTGCTGCTGGTGTTTGTAGTCTGTGCACTGCTGATGTGGATTTTCGCCACCTCGTGGATCGAACCTGCCATGGCGGCGCTGTTGGTGGTCGTTCTGATGTTGTGGACCGGCGTACTGACCTGGAATGACATCACCAGTAATAAACCGGCCTGGAACACCTTTGCCTGGTTCGCCACCCTGGTGGCACTGGCCGATGGTCTGGCCCGCGTTGGCTTTATTACCTGGTTAGGTAAAGAGGGTGGCATGCTGCTGCAGGGTTATGACCCACAGGTTTCGGCCGTGGTGCTGTTAATCGCCTTCTTCCTGCTGCATTACCTGTTTGCCAGTACAACCGCACACACCACCGCGCTGTTACCGGCCATGCTGACCATTGCAGCCTCCATTCCGGGCATCAATATGCCGGTCTTCTGCCTGATGTTATGTACCTCTCTGGGTGTGATGGGCATCATCACGCCATACGGTACTGGTCCAAGCCCGATTTACTACGGCAGCGGTTATCTGCCTACCAAAGACTACTGGCGTCTGGGAACCATCTTCGGTGCCATCTTCTTAGGCTCCATGATGCTGATTGCCTATCCGTGGATGGTGTGGTTGTTCTGACGGATACAACATGCAGATCAACGCGTTATAAGATACCATTCCTGCACTTCCCCACCGCACCCGCGGTGGGGAAGCATAATAAACAATTAATTCGCCTATGATGTTGCGCCCCGCAGCCTGTCCGCGGAGGTTCAGCCGGTCATTAAGTGAGAAAAAATGTCGAACAAGCCTTTTGTCTATCAGAACCCTTTCCCGCTGTCCCACGAAGATACCGAATACTATCTGCTGAGTCGTGAGCATGTCTCCGTCTCCGAGTTTGAGGGTCAGGAGATCCTTAAGGTCGATCCGCAGGCACTGACGTTACTGAGCCAGCAGGCGTTCCACGACGCCTCTTTTATGCTGCGTTCGGCCCACCAGCAGCAGGTCGCCTCCATCCTTGATGACCCGGAAGCCAGCGACAATGATAAATATGTCGCCCTGCAGTTTTTAAGGAACTCTGAAATTGCCGCCAAAGGCGTGCTGCCAACCTGTCAGGATACCGGCACCGCAATCATCATGGGCAAAAAGGGCCAGCGCGTCTGGACCGGCGGCGGTGATGAAGCTGCGCTGTCACAGGGTATCTACAACACCTATATCGAAGATAACCTGCGCTATTCGCAGAATGCCGCCCTGGATATGTATAAAGAGGTGAATACCGGCACTAACCTGCCAGCGCAGATCGACCTCTACAGCGTGGATGGCGATGAGTACAAGTTCCTCTGTATCGCTAAAGGTGGTGGTTCCGCCAATAAAACCTATCTCTATCAGGAAACCAAAGCGTTGCTGAGCCCGGGCAAGCTGAAAAATTACCTGGTGGATAAGATGCGTACCCTCGGCACCGCAGCCTGTCCGCCCTACCATATTGCGTTTGTCATTGGCGGCACCTCGGCTGAAAGCACCCTGAAAACCGTGAAGCTTGCCTCAACTCACTATTACGACGGGCTGCCCACTGAAGGCAACGAGCACGGTCAGGCGTTCCGCGACGTTCAGCTGGAGCAGGAACTGCTGGAAGCGGCGCAGCAGCTCGGTCTGGGTGCGCAGTTTGGCGGCAAATATTTTGCACATGATATCCGCGTGGTGCGTCTGCCACGTCACGGCGCCTCCTGCCCGATCGGCATGGGCGTCTCCTGCTCGGCTGACCGTAACATCAAAGCGAAGATTAACCGTGAAGGTATCTGGATTGAGAAACTGGAAGCCAACCCAGGCCGCCTGATCCCGGAAACACTGCGCCAGCAGGGCGAAGGTGAAGCGTTGCAGGTTGATCTCAACCGCCCAATGGAAGAAATTCTGGCGCAACTGTCCTCTTATCCGGTTTCAACCCGCCTGTCACTGACCGGCACTATTATCGTGGCGCGCGATATTGCACATGCAAAACTCAAAGAGCGCATCGATAACGGCGAAGGATTACCGCAGTACATCAAAGATCATCCGGTCTATTACGCTGGCCCGGCGAAGACGCCTGAAGGTTATGCTTCTGGTTCACTCGGCCCGACCACTGCCGGTCGTATGGATTCTTACGTGGATCTGCTGCAGGCGCACGGCGGAAGTAAGATCATGCTGGCCAAGGGCAATCGCAGCCAGCAGGTGACGGATGCCTGTCATAAACATGGCGGCTTCTATCTCGGCAGCATTGGTGGTCCGGCAGCGGTGCTGGCGCAGCAGAGCATCAAAAGTCTGGAATGCGTGGAGTATCCCGAGCTGGGAATGGAAGCGATCTGGAAAATCGAGGTGGAGAATTTCCCTGCCTTTATCCTGGTCGATGACAAAGGTAACGATTTCTTCCAGCACATTGAGCGCGCGCACTGCGCGAAATGCGTTAAGTAACGAAAAAGACCTTTAATCGAACTGCCTCCGAAAGGCAGGACGCAGGAGATTTTAAAAATTTCCCCGGCTAATCAGTTTAAGGTTGGCCGGGGAACTCAACATAAATTCGCAACTCTTTTATCTGACAACTTTTCCCGGGATGGCTAACCCCCCTTCAGAACTCACGGGAAAGTGTCAAATATCCGTTGAATCGGACAGAGCACTCATCGTTATTTAGTATGCTGGAGACAATATATACATTTTTTGCGCCTTTCACATTGGTATAGGTGTATTTAACCGTCAGGTTCATTGCGCCGTTATTGTGGTAAATATCGAAGTAATCTTTGAGCAAGAGACCTTTACCTGTTATAGCGTCTTTCTGCGCAAACTGATGCGCTAACGCATCGGAAACGAGGGAAAGATTTAGCACTTCAACTATTGTTTTATCTCGCTCAATCCCATTAACACCTTCTTTGGTTATAGCAGATAAGAGCATCTCCTCGGCATAATGCCCCCGAGCGGCGCATTCACTGCCAGATGTATCTGCTGTGTAACCAGCGAACGGTAACAGAGCCAGGGCCAGACTCAGCACATAATGATTAATCACCGCACCACCTCCAGAATTGCGCCGTAATCTTTACTAACCAGTAAGCGTGTTGATGGTCCCATAATTATGCAGCCAGCAGAGGCAAAACCTCTGATGCCGTGGCGTTTGTCTCCGTGCATCCTGAATGTACCCATATCACGCTCATAAGCGTTGACGCTGAGCGGAACCAGGGTAATTGTGAGCGGGCCTTTGCTGGTTCCGGTACTGCCGATTCTCCAGGTTCCTCGCGGGATTGGACCCATACCACGAACCTGCTCGCGATCAGGATTATTTTTGTTTGTAAGAATACCAGAGTAGCCTGTTTCAATTAACTTGCCATCGCGATATAACTCACCCGTACTTTGTTTATAAATCCATTTAGCCATTGTGATTTCCTTATGCTGTTTTCTGCTCTTCCAGGCTATCGGTGTGTTTAATATTGCCATCTGTATAATGCCAAGCTATTTGTTCATAACGCAGCCCGACATGCTCTACGTGACCGTGCCTTTCAAAATCCGGGTCTTTGGTATCGAACATAACCGTCACGACGTGACAAACCTTCACACACTCGAGTTTCGTTACGAAATACTCCTCTTCCTGACCGTTGTAATTGATGCGGTAGAAGCTGAACACTGCTTTTGCTAGCGTTTCCCCTGTTGTTAGCGCTTTATACAATTGCGGCGATGCGCTATCAATAGTTTTTTCAAAAGTATAAGCCTCATGTTGCCGCGCGCCTGTCACTGCACCTGTTGTGTCGTCCGTGGGAATAAATAAATTATGCTGCATCCCAGTTACCTCAATGCTTCCTTCGCGTTCAGTGACATCGACAGAGCCTTTTATTAACTTCCCTTCTTCATCGTAAAGCCACAGATATACTGGTATAGCCATTTAACACACTCCTTTGTCATATGAAGAGTGATAGTATCCTCCGCCTGCACTCCCATTATGAAATGCTGAATGATATTTAATTAATGGCAATCAATAAAAACGCATATATTTCTCCCTTTTCGGTCTGCTCACGCATCCTATCTTTGCCCTCAGGACACCCTCTTTTACTGTAATCTGAACTTAACCGGGCTGAAGCTATTGAGACGCAGGCTGATGCGTTCAGAATTATAGTGGGGATCCCAGTGTCTATGACCTTTCTCTGCACAACTAATTCTATCTGACTCCTCCAGAATGAAGTCCTGGGATTGAAGCGTGACGAAAAATCTTTTAGCTATCGCGTTATTAAAGCAGTTTCACTTACCCTAAGGACTCTGCACCACATCTGCTGCCCGAAGCTTTTAATGATAATTTGTGATCTGGATCTGCAACCGCAGTTTGATATGAAGCACGGGTGAATCAGCCGCTGATAGCCGCGTAAATGCCTTGACTGACATTTATTAACTCGCGCCGTGGCGGGATTTTCTGAACGACATTCGGACATGACTTCAGTACTGAAGAGGTAAATTATCGGAGAGAGTTAACGCTTTTCGCCGCAAACATAAAATACAGCTACCTCATTGCCCTCTTTTGATTAACGCTGCCACCGGTGCAGTCACGCTGTAAAATACTTACGACCGGCCATTTTCATGAGCGATATTTTCAGACGGGATAACTACATGGCGTATCATCGGCGTTCAGCCTTCAATTTGGTATTTGGCAGTTTTTCAGATAAATAATTGATGAGTAACGGCGTGGGTTTAACAGGCTAATTAATAATGAGCAGAGATTCGGCGACCAACAACCTTGCGCCAACGCCATAACGGGCAGCAGTTTCACGTTAGCCATCCCTCTTATTCCGGGTAATGTCTGACTACCGTAAACTGTAATACAGGAAAAGAGCCTGGACTCTTCCCTGAACTGCGTCTGATTAAGTTGAGTTTCCAACTTTTTGAGGCGGTTTTTTAGCCCCGCAGCAATCGCTGCAACGCCACATCAATCTGCACATCACCTTTGGTGAGTTCGATGATCTGATACTTAATTGCCGGATTTTCGATCAGGCCGACCAGTGTCGCCGCCACATCTTCGCGCGGGATCTCACCATACGGAATCGCCAGATCGGCATGAACCCGACCGGTACCCGCTTCATCGGTCAGCGTACCCGGTCGCAGGATCACCCACTCCAGCTTACTCGCCACCAGCTCCGCATCCGCCAGACGCTTCACCCGCATGTAATTCTCAAATCCCTCTGAGGGTGTTTTGCCGCGACCCGCATCCGGGAAAGCGGAAACCAGCATAAAGCGTGATACTCCCGCCTGCTCTGCTGCGGCAACCGCCAGCTTCAGCCCTTCTCCGTCAATGGCATTGGTCAGCTCGATCCCGGCACCGCCCGCACCCGCCGTGAAGACAGCCACATCGTGACCGGTCATCAGATCTGCCAGTGCCATCACGCTCAGCTGCTGAATATCGCCAGCCACCGGTTTAGCACCAGCGGCATGCAGCGTCTCTGCCTGCTCCGGTTTGCGGTGCAGCGCCGTCACTGTATGGCCTTTACTGCTCAGCTGACGAGTCAGCTTTTGGCCCACTTTGCCCGCTGCGCCGATAATGAAACATGTCGCCATAGGATCCAATCCTCCATTTACTGATTGAGTGCCAGAGTATAGTTATCAGTCAGAAACAAAACAGGCGCCTGATGCGGCGCCTGCTGGGTTATTGCGGGATCACTTTTTCTGCTTTCAGCTTATCAAACAGCTGAGTAAAGGAGTCGAGCGTGCTGCGATAGCCGGTGAAGCCCGCTTTACGGCTCTTACTCATATCGGTAAAGGCTTCCATCGGACGTCCCAGGTCGGCATCGGTATGCCACCAGGAAGCCAGTCTGTTGACATCCGATTCACGCAACTGATGCTGATCTGCAATCGTCTGCCATGCACTGGCGGCTTCCTGCATGCGATCTTCCAGCGGCATCATCTGCGCCGGGTATTCTGCTGCTTCAATGCCGAAATAGTCAGCCAGTTTTGGCCACATCCAGTTCCAGCGGAACACATCGCCGTTTACCGCATTGAAATCCTGATTAGCGGCATTAGGTGAGGTCGCCGCCCAGTGCAGCTGCTCAGCCAGCAGGCCCGCATCGGTCATATCAACGACACCGTTCCACTGCTCAGGTGAGCCAGGGAAGATAAACGGCCAGCCTTTCTCTTTACACAGCGTTGCGTAGACCGCCAGTGTCTGACCCATATTCATCGCATTGCCTACGGCATAACCGATGATGGTGTGTGGGCGATGCACACTCCAGCGGTAGTCATACTTCTCTGCACCAGCGAACACTTCATCTTCCTGCGCGTAGTAGAAGTTATCGACCGGCTGACGGCCCTGCTCTTCACGGAACGGCGTGACTGGCACAGCACCTTTGCCGTAAGCTTCAAACGGACCCAGGTAGTGCTTCAGCCCGGTCACCAGCGCCACGTGCGAACCCTGTAAGCGGTCGCCGAGTGCTTCAATCACATTCCGCACCATGCCGCCGTTAACGCGGATATTCTCTTTTTCATTTTCCTGACGCGCCCAGACGCTAAAGAACAGTGCATCCGGTTTCACTGTTTTCAGCGCGTCACGGACGGCATCCGCATCGGTCAGATCGGCCGTCAGGCTGGTGACACCTTCAGGTACCGCGCCACGTCCGCGTGACAGACCGCTGACCTGCCAGCCTTCCTTCTGTAATTTATCTGCCAGTCCGCGACCAATAACGCCACTGATGCCCACAATCAAAGCATGCTTTTTCATTTGATTTCTCCTCGTTTTGCGTAATGCTAAGCCTAATAGAGAATTCAGTTCTTATCTCTGGCATTTATTCACAGCATTCTCAACCTGAGTTCATTAATCGATGCACGATCATCGCCTCAAAGATATTCTGCCGTTTGTTGCCAGCGTAGAGTGTGGCAGTTTTACCGCCGCTGCGGAGCGTCTGCACGTGACCGGATCGGCGATCAGTAAAAGCGTCAGCCGCCTGGAGACGCGATTAGGCTCGCGACTGCTGGAGCGCACCACACGGAGCCTGCACCTCACCGACGCGGGCAGCGCCTATTACCAGACCTGCCTGCGCATTCTGGAGGATCTGGCCGAAGCCGAAGCGGTGCTGGCGGCACAGCGAACGATTCCTTCCGGTCGCCTGCGCCTGGCAGTGCCCACCACCTATGGCCGCCTCAATGTGATGCCGCTGCTGATGCCCTTTTGTCAGCAACACCCGGAACTGGCTCTGAGCCTGAGTTTCTCTGACCGCTTTGTTGACCTGTTTGAAGAGGGCGTGGATGTGGCGGTACGGATCGGCGGCGCGCCCGACCTGCCTGCTTCGCTTGGCTGGCGTAATATGGGCCGCGAGCAGATGCAGTTCTGTGCCTCACCCGTTTATCTGGCACGTGAAGGACGACCTGAAGATGAGGCGGCGCTGCTGAACCACCGCGCCATCCTTTATGAGCGTGTAGATGGCAGCACCAAACCCTGGCTGTTCACCACCGAAGATGGTCAGCCGCACTGGCGCGAGGTGCCGTACCGGCTGGCACTGGGCGACGTTGATGCCCAGCTGCAGGCTGTCATCGCCGGGCTGGGTGTGGCACAAATGCCCTCGTGGCTGATTCAGCATGCCGTGAAACAGGGCGACCTGGAGATAATTTTGCCGCAGTTGCAGCCAGAGGGGCTGACGCTGAGCGTGGTGTGGCCACGCCGTAAACAGTTCCTGCCTAAGGTCGATGCGCTGTTATCAGCGCTCACCGCGCTGGAAATCCGCTAACCCGCCCTGCTATCTGTTTATCGCGGTTGGGATGTTTCATCCTGACCGCGATCATTTACTCTTTCCAGACGCTGATTTCCCGTTGTTCCGCCCTGCCTGAACCGCCGGTAACTTATCAACCTCCTCTATAACCCGCTTAAATTTAATGTTTTTATTTTCGCCCTGATGGAATCCCATCAAAATAAAAATGGCGGAAGGGTTGAGCTCACATAATGAAAACTAAGTTTCAAATATAATTTAACCCGAAATAAAAATATCAGTAGGGTGATGTCTTCTTCATGTTCTGACGTTTTGTCTTTGCCGTTATTACCAGGAGTATTCATGGAAAAAGAACTTTATATCTCGTCGAACCCGGCATCCGGTCCAAATAGCACCACCCGCACCGAGCCTTTTGTGAAGATTATTGCGCTGGTCGCCACCCTGGGTGGATTGCTGTTTGGTTATGACACCGGTGTGGTCTCAGGCGCGTTGCTGTTTATGCGCGGCGATCTGCATCTCACCCCATTTACTACCGGGCTGGTCACCAGCTCCCTGCTGTTTGGTGCAGCCTTCGGCGCGCTGGCAGCCGGTCATCTGGCTGATGGCCTCGGCAGACGACGCATTATCATTGCGCTGGCGCTTATCTTCGCTTTTGGCGCTGTCGGCTCGGCGCTGGCGCCTGATGTCACCTGGATGATCGCTTCTCGGCTGTTTTTGGGCTTTGCCGTGGGGGGTGCTGCCGCGACCGTGCCGGTCTACATCGCAGAAATCGCCCCCGCCAACAAACGTGGCCAACTGGTCACACTGCAGGAGCTGATGATCGTCAGCGGTCAGCTGCTGGCGTACATCTCCAACGCCACCTTTAACGATATCTGGGGCGGCGAAAATACCTGGCGCTGGATGCTGGCGCTGTCGATTGTCCCCGCTGTTCTGCTCTGGATCGGCATGATTTTTATGCCTGAAACCCCGCGCTGGCACGTAATGAAAGGCCGCAGTCAGGCAGCGCGCGAGGTCCTGGAAAAAACCCGTGCCGCCGAAGATGTCGAGTGGGAGCTGGAAGAGATTGAGGAAACCATTGAAGAGAACCGTCAGCGTGGCAAAGGCCGCCTGCGCGATCTCGCCACACCCTGGCTGATGAAAATCTTCCTGCTGGGCGTGGGTATTGCCGCAATCCAGCAGTTGACCGGGGTGAATACCATTATGTATTACGCCCCCACCATGCTGACCGCCGCCGGACTGAGCAACGATGCCGCGCTGTTCGCCACCATCGCCAATGGCGTGATTTCAGTGGTGATGACGCTGGCGGGCATCTGGTTAATCGGCAAAGTGGGACGCCGTCCGCTGGTGTTAATCGGACAGATGGGCTGCACCTGCTGCCTGTTCTTTATCGGGCTGGTCTGCTGGCTGATGCCGGAATACCTCAACGGCACGGTCAACCTGCTGCGGGCTTATCTGGTGCTGGCGGGGATGCTGATGTTTCTCTGCTTCCAGCAGGGCGCATTGTCACCCGTTACCTGGCTGCTGCTGTCGGAAATCTTCCCCGCCCGGATGCGTGGCATCTGTATGGGTGGCGCTGTCTTCTCACTGTGGATCGCCAACTTCGCCATCTCCATGGCCTTCCCGCTGTTATTAGCCGCATTTGGTCTGGCCGGAGCCTTCTTTATATTCGCGGCTATCGGCATCGGCGGTTCTGTTTTTGTTGTGAAGTTTATTCCCGAGACCCGGGGAAGAAGTCTTGAGCAGGTCGAGCACTATTTCTATGCGCTTTATAACGGCAACGGCAAAAAATAGTGCCTGAAACGTCCGTATTAAATAACTCACGGCCCGCAGCATTACGCTGACTACCCGATTGCTATTAACACTGTACCCCTACATTCAAGGAAATTGTTATGAGCCTGAATATTCCCAACGCGCGCTTTTGTATCAACCGTAAAATTGCGCCCAGCCTCACCCTTCCGCAGTTTTTTAAACTGGTTAGCCAGCTCGGTATCCATAATGTCGAACTGCGTAATGATATGCCCAGCGGCCGCGTCACCGACGATCTCAGCGGCGACGAGGTAAAAGCTCTGGCGCGTGAGTCAGGCATCCGGATTGTGACCATCAATGCGCTCTATCCCTTTAATCAGCTGAATGAAGAGGTGCTGCAACGCACCCGCCAGCTGTTAAGTGATGCGCAGGCGGTCGGCGCTGAATCGCTGGTGCTCTGCCCGCTTAATGACGGCACGCCGATCAGCGCTGCCGACACCGTAAGCGCGCTGAAAACCCTGGCCCCGCTGTTCGCTGAGGCAGGTATTCAGGGGCTGGTGGAACCGCTGGGCTTTCCGCAAAGCTCGCTGCGTTCAGCAACTCAGGCTCAGACGCTGATCCATGAAGCGGGTGTGCCATTCAGATTGCTGATCGATACCTTCCATCATCATCTGTTTGAAGATGCGGAACAGACCTTCGAACAGGAGATCGATATTCAGCAGATCGGTCTGGTTCACCTTTCCGGTGTCACCGACCCGCGCCCGGTTAATCAGCTAACCGACGAAGAACGCATCATGCTCAGCGCGGACGACCGCTTGCGCAGTAAGCAGCAGGTCGAGCGACTGGAGAAGATGGGTTACACCGGCCTTTACGCCTTTGAGCCGTTCTCCTCAGTGATGAACAGCTGGCAGGAAGCGGACATTGCCCGCGAAATTCGCGACAGCATCCAGCTGTTAAACCACTCAGCTTAAGGAATTATCATGACTATTAATATTGGCGTCATCGGCACCGGCGCAATCGGTCGCGAACACATCCGCCGTTGCAGCACTGTGTTACAGAATGCGCGCGTAGTGGCGCTTAACGATATCAACCGTGAAAACTGCCAGCAAATCGTTAACGAGCTGACGCCGGAAGCGCGTATTTATGACAATGCTATCGATCTGATTAACGATCCGCAGGTCAATGCGGTGCTGGTCACCTCCTGGGGCCCGACGCATGAAGCCTTTGTGCTGGCCTGCATTGAGGCGGGTAAAGCGGTGTTCTGCGAAAAACCGCTGGCGGTTACCGCGCAGGGCTGCATGAACATTGTGGAAGCAGAAATTAAGGCAGGACGTCAGCTGGTGCAGGTCGGGTTTATGCGCCCTTATGACAGCGGCTATCGCGCGCTAAAAGCGGTGATCGACAGCGGCGAAATTGGCGAGCCTTTGATGCTGCACTGCGCACACCGCAACCCGGAAGTGGGCGACAGCTACACCACCGACATGGCGATAACCGACACGCTGATCCACGAACTCGATGTGCTGCGCTGGCTGCTGGATGATGATTATGCCAGCGTGCAGGTGATCTTCCCGCGTAAAACCCGTAAGGCGTCGTCACATCTGCGCGATCCGCAAATCGTGCTGCTTGAGACGACCAAAGGGGCGCGCATTGATGTCGAAATCTTCGTGAACTGTGAATATGGTTACGACATTCAGTGTGAAGTGGTGGGTGAAAGCGGCATTGCTCGTCTGCCGGAGCCAGTCTCTGTGCAGCTGCGCAGCGCGGCTAAGCTCTCCACCACCATTCTGACTGACTGGAAAAAGCGTTTTATCGATGCGTATGACGTGGAGTTGCAGGCATTTATCAACAACGTCATCAGCGGTGAGATGACCGGTCCCTCCGCCTGGGATGGTTACGCCGCCGCGGTGGCCGCTGATGCCTGCGTCGCGGCCCAGACTTCCGGTGAAATTGTGCCGGTCAGTATGCCAGCAAGACCGGCGTTTTATCGCTGATAGCAACACTGCACGGCGGCTTCCGCCGTGCATTTTCCTCTGCGTTTCATCTTTTCCAGCGGCTCTTCACGCATCATCGGTAACCGGATAAAGCCCCCAGGCAGGATATTGAGTCATACCGGCCTGAGCGTGCAGCACTGCCCACTGTTAACTCATTATCACGGCGCAGTTATCACAATTGCCACACGCCGATTTTGCGCGCGTCCCTGTGCACTATTGTTACTGGTAACCGGTGCACTCATGCCTAATCCACGTGTGATAATATTTTCGCGCGGTATAGCAGCCCCTTCCGCCCACTGTGCCGCGACTGCGTTAGCTCTTTTTAGCGACAGCTGTTGGTTATAATCTGGTTTGCCGTAATTATCGGTGTGCCCGTCAATTCGCACATGCTTAATACCGGTCGACGCCAGGTTTTTTGCCATCCCCTGAATATTTCTTTTGCTGGAGGGTGTAAGTTCTGATTCGTTTACACCAAACAGGATCTTATCTGATAAGCCCAATCCCCAGCCTTCCATATTTTGAGTGAATCCCGCACGCTTCATCGCTGCGATCTGCGCCTCACTAAAACGTTCTTTAGACTGACAACCGACCAGCGCCAAAATAAGCAGCATCAGGGAAATATTTTTTTTCATCTTTAAGCCTTATTTGTTCGCTTATTTTTGTACATATTCATGTCAGCGCGTTCGAGAATAGACTCAACCGTATCGCCGTGTTGTGACCAGGCGTAGCCAATGGTAACCGAGGTATTTATCGGCGTACCTTCTGCAAGGATGATTTTTTCCATGATGAGGTCATGGATGTCCTGCATGAGTTGCTGTAATTGCTCCTCACTGACCTGACTGCTCACCAGCATGGCAAATTCATCCCCACCTAACCGGGCGACTAGATCCTGTTCAGATGCCAGTGATAGCAGGCGTGCTGCTATCGCTTTTAATACCTCATCCCCGGCGGCATGGCCCCAGTTATCATTGATACTTTTAAAGCGATCGCCATCAAGAAAGAGTAAGGCAAAACGCTCCTCAGCATATTGCTGGTCGAGAAGCCGGGAAAGGTGAGCAGCAAAGGCGCTGCGGTTTGCAAGACCGGTTAACGGGTCCTCCAGCGCTTTGGCTGCCAGCGAGCGATTATCTCGGATAAGCGAAGCCTTTAGCGATTGCATTTCCCTCAGCAACGAATTGAGATCATCTGAAAATAGCTGAAACTCACTCGTCGTGCTCTCCGGTATACGCAAGGAAAAATCACCGGAATGAATCACATAGTGAATCGAGCTGGTAATGTTGCGCAGTGTAGCGAGCATACCCCGATGCAGAAATTCACTCAGCAAAAGGGAGATAATCAGTACACATAGCATACCGCTGGTCAGAATCATGAAGGAGTATCGAATGAAACTCACCGCGCCGGTCACGGTGCCTTCCAGCGTTAATGTACCGACAGCAACGTCAGAGTGAATGATACTGACGTTAAGCGGTTTAAGATAAATCCACTCACGTAATAACCGCGAATACCAGCCCGTCTGCTCCTGCTGAGCATGCCAGTTGACCAGAACAATTTGATCTTTAGTGACCAGTTTCGCAGACGCGTACATCCCTTCATTGCCGAGCCGTGCAATTTTATTGTGCGCATCGTAACTGTCGGAAAAAACGGTCGCAGCGGTTAGCGTGGTGCTGAGGGTTGCGCCGATTAATTCAAGGTTTCGCTTCTCGTAATTTTTAATGAATAGCAGCGACGTCGAAGAGAGCAACAGCCAGCACAACAGTAATATCACCGCAGCGTTGATGGTGCTTATTTTTCGCAGTTTATTGCGTATCGATGATTTGTCATTTCTTAATTTATCGAATTTCATTTTATTCGCTTCTCTCGCGGGACAGCAAAAGCACGTCCGGACTCACCCTGACACCGCTTCTGGCAAGCGAATCAAGGTTAACGGAAAAAAGCGTGTGGCCCGGATGAAAAATCAGGCAAAACGCGGCGCCCCGCGTGCAATCCGCATTGTTCTCCGCGAGGGTAAGGACGGCTCTGCCCTTAAACTGCTGAATCAGGTCCACCTGCTGTTGTGACGTCTGATCGCCGAAATAGACGGCGTCGCATCTGTGCGACGGCAGGTCGCCTGCGCTGGCAAGATAAACAACGGTGAATGTGGCTGCCGCCGAGGAGGCAGAGTCCGGCAAGGAGAGATGCCGGGCTGAAGAAAAAATACATAATTGAGGCGGTTGTTTTAAGCCCGTCCACTGGGTGAAGCTGATAATACCACTGACGATATCATTGGCTTTGCCATCTTTTATTTCGGCACTGGCAATATGAGGAATAAGCAGCAGCAAAATAAGTCCCGTATAAACGAGTTTGCAGATGTGGCGTATGAAAAGCAGCACATGGACGTCATGATGAATTTGATATTTATCGATCATACTGCGTTCCCAAAAATTCTACGCATGGCAGGACGCCTTAATAAGCGCGGAAATATTAGCATAGCGGTGATTAAATTTGTACTTCTGGTTTGGTTCGCCACATACCCTGTTGGTGTACTTTTATCTGGCGTAAGAATCACTGTGCTATCTGTCAAAATAAGGTTTTAAAATTTCTTCTGTCCAGTGCATAAAGGCTCTGACACGCCGCGACAGATTTCGTCGGTGTGCGACAACAAAAGAGGCACTGAGCGGCTCAGGACACAGATCGGTAAGGACTTCAACCAGCGCACCGCGCTCAATATAGGGCGCCAGCGTGGAGTAACCGCCCTGAATCAAGCCCAGCCCGGCCAGTCCCTCCTCATGATAGGCCGGTACGCTATTTACCCTTATGGCGCCGGGTAACATCAGCAATTGGTAGCCGCCATCCACCGGATACTCCCAGCCATCTGGCTTCGAACCAAAGCTCCGCTGGTAATGGACCATCTGGTGGCCATGATTGAGCAGATCATCAATCGTCTGCGGTACTCCGAAGCGCGCCAGATAGCCCGGACTGGCGGCATTAATCATGCGGAGCTGCCCCAGCGGGCGAGCAATAAGCGTGTCATCAACGATTGGCCCCAGACGGATGACACAATCAAATCCTTCATGAACTAAATCAACGCGCCGATCGGTACTTGAAAGCTCGATCTCCAGTTCAGGGTGTGCCTCCAGCAACTGAGGCAGCGCGGGGATTACCACGCATTGTGCCAGCACGGCAGGCATATCAACGCGTATCCTGCCCCGCAGTGACATCCCATCGTGAGAGAACATGGACTGTAACTCTTCGGCTTCCGATAGCAGATCGCGGGCGCGTGAGTAAAAAGCCCGTCCATCTTCCGTTAACTGCACTGTTCGCGTGGTGCGATGCAGAAGCGTGGCGCCTGTCTCCCTTTCGAGTTCGCGCACCACTAATGAGGCGCGTCCTTTCTGAATACCCAGGATTTCAGCTGCCTGAGTAAAACTCTTCATTTCCGCCACGCGTGCAAAAATAATCAGCGCCTCAAGGTTTTTCATTCATTGTTCCCCTTCAGAGTAACAGTGCGTTATTTCTTACGTTATTTATCACCATATTAATGGGTAATAGACTGCTTTCACACCGCGGATATTACAGAACGCGATCTGAACGTTATGAAGGTGAACCGTCTTTCTGAAAGGCTCAACGCCGTTGCGAACTGCCATGCAGATTTGTGTACATAAGCACTGTCTCAGAACACTGCCGGTTCCGCGGCAAACATTGCTCAGGGTATCGGGAAGCACTCAGTGAAAAGGTTGTTACTCACCACTCAATCCGTTGACCCGAAGGAAGATTTGAAAACTTAGCCCCCATTCCGGATTTGGTTAACGCCAGTCGCGCTGCCTTACGCTGGATTTCACCCCCCTGTCAGGAAGGAAAAGAGAAATGAACAAAGGTTATTTAATCGCTCACGTGACCGTATCGGACCCTGTCGCATACGCTGACTATGCCAGAGCTGCAGGCGAAGCCATGCAGGCGTTTAATCCGAAGATCGTTGCCTGGTCAGGGCAGTATGAAAATCTGGAGGGAGAGGCGCATGAACGGCATGTGGTATTTGAGTTCGAATCTTTTGCCGAAGCCAAAGGTTTTTATGAAAGCCCTGCGTATCAGGCTGCCAGGCTGTTGCGTGCAGGGGCTGCGCACGGGACGTTTGTGCTGGTTGAAGGGGCAAGCCTTTAAACACTTCACCGTCATGTGCCGATGCAGACTCCAGCGAACCTGGGGCCCGCAGGATGTCACCAGTATGCTCAGTGGTGCCGGGATTTACCCGAGAAAGTGACAAGGTATATTCTGGTAATTGACGCTACGTGACCACCGTGCCGGTTAGGTAGCGTGTAACAGGCAAGGGGGTGGCTGTGTCTGACTTTATGACTTCCGCAGATCGCTTCCATCCCCCTCTGCTTTCATTAAAGCCGCACCGATAAAGTTTTCGTACAGACACTCACTTTCGGGGCAGGCGCAGGCCAAAAATATTGTGCCCGTTCTCATGCCGGTAGTAAGCACTTCCGCCATGTAAAGCGGCGATGGCGCGTACCAGCGACAGTCCCAGCCCGCTTCCGGCCGTATGACGGACGTTATCGCCCCGCCAGAAGCGTTCAAATAATTTTTCAGGCTCCTCCAGCGCTTCGCCCGCGTTCAACACCTCAATCTCAACGTAGTCAGCGTGATGACAGGTACTGACCTGAATCGTGCCTTTTTCTGGCGAATAACGAATGGCGTTGATCAGCAGGTTACTCATCGCACGCTGGAACAGCATTTTATCCGCGGTGAGGCTGCCTGCGGCGCTCAGCTCAATGGCCTTCTCCTGCTCTTCCGCAACCGGTTCAAGAAAGTCGATCAGCGATTCCAGCGCGTCCTGCAGCAGGAAGTCCTGTTTATTGAGTCTGATATTGTGGTGCGTGGCGCGAGCCAGGAAGAGAATGTTTTCAGTGAGACGCGAGAGACTCTCAAGCTCTTCAATGTTGCCTTCGAGCAGCGTCTGATATTCAGCGGCTGAGCGTTCATGACCCAGCGCGACCTGATTCTGGCCCAGTAACACATTAATGGGCGTGCGGATTTCGTGGGCCAGATCGTCGGCAAACTGGGTCAGACGGATAAAGTCCGTGGATAAGCGCTGACGCATAGCGTTAAGTGCATTGCCAATCGGTAGCAGCTCCTGCGGGATAGCCTGAAGCGGCACGGGCTGATTTAACCGGTCACTGGCCGTTTCTGCCACGATCTTACTTAACCGGCCGATCGCCCTTAGCCCTCTGCGAATCAACAGCGGACTGACTGCGGCGCACAGCAATATGGCCGCCAGTGAAACCAGAATGCTTTGCTGGCGATAACGCTCCAGCATCAGTGCTCGCTCCCGCGCGACCCGGGCAAGCGTAATAGTTACCGGCCCGAGCGAGGAGTTTGCCTGCAGGCTTAACGCCGACGCTTCCGTCTTATCCGCATTGATCCAGCGGTGCAGCTGTTTCTCACTGGGTGGCGTGCTGACCGACGTGGGCGAGATCGCGGGCAACGTTATCCCGGTATGATTAATACTGACGTTTTGCTCATGCTGCGAGCGGATGCTGAGAATGTCCTGATGGATATCGACCATCCGATTGAAGTAGAGCGGCAGCGAGCTGGGATGGGCACCATCTTCAAGCAGTTGTCTTAACTGCGCCGCCCGATTAATCAGCGTTTGATCGTCCCGCCAGACCAGTTCACTGCGTAACGCTTTATACAGAATCAGGCTGATGCCGCCACAGGCCATCGCCATGATCAGCGTAAAAATTGCCGTCAGCCGCAGCGTCAGAGAAGGGCTAGTCACCCTCGCCTCCTTTTTCTGAAAGGCAATATCCCATGCCCCTTACCGTAGTGATGAGCTTTTTAGGAAAGGGGTCGTCGACTTTACGGCGCAGGCGGCGGATAGCAACATCGACGATATTGGTTTCACTGTCGAAATTAACGCCCCATATTTCGCTGGCCAGCAGCGTCCGCGGCAGAATCTCACCGTTACGGCTGGCGAGCAGCCATAACAGCATGAACTCTTTGCGCGTCAGTGCAAGAGTGACACCGTCACGCACAACCTGAAAGCGCGCTGAGTCCAGCACCAGATCGCCCACCCGTAGTACGCTACTGTGCGGCTGCTGCTGTCGGAGCTGATTTCTTACCCGAGCCAGCAACTCCGCAAAAGAGAACGGCTTAACCAGGTAATCATTGGCCCCCAGTTCCAGCCCTTTCACCCGATCATCCACCGAGTCTCTGGCAGTCAGGCAAATTACCGGAATCTGACTGGCGGTACGCAGGGTTTTCAGCACCTGCCACCCATCCATTCCCGGCAGCATAATATCCAGTATCACCAGGCTGTAGGGATGTGACAGCCCCAGATGCAGGCCATCCCGGCCGTCTGCGGCGTAATCCACGATATAGCCCGCTTCTTCCAGCCCCTTACGCACCCAGGCGCTCGCCTTCTGGTTATCTTCGATCAGCAATAGTTTCATCGGCGCAGTTTGCCATGAAATTTATGACCGCCCCAGTGTTTCAGCGCCAGATGACAATATGGTCATCTTTCTGACAGGCAGAACGAACAACCGTACAGGTATAACAGCGGGGTGATTAACACCGGAGTATTAAAAAATGAAAAAGAGTCTCACTGCCCTGGCCCTCACTACGCTGCTTGCCGTTCCCGCGGTCACCTTCGCGGCCAGTAAAAATCCGCTGAGCGTTCACGTGCTGAACCAGCAGACCGGGCTGCCGGCCTCAGAGGTTGAGGTAATGCTTGAGCAGAAACAGGGAGAAAGCTGGAAAGTACTGAATACCGCCAATACTAATCAGCAGGGTCGGATTGATGCCCTTTGGCCAGCAAAGCCCTTTGAGGCGGGAGACTATCGGGTGATTTTTAAAACCGGTCACTATTTTGCGGCACATCAACAGCAGAGTTTCTTCCCCGAAATCCCGGTGGAGTTCCATATCACCAATACCACGACCACCTATCACATTCCGTTGCTGCTGAGCCAGTACGGATATTCCACCTATCGCGGGAGCTGAGATAAATGAAACGTTTACTGCTGGCATTGATGCTGACAACCGGACCTGCCGTGGCGCTCGCTGCTGAGCCAGCCTCCGTCTATGACATGACGCAGGCGCTGAGTAATCAACTGGCAACGGAGGCCTTGTCCGCCTGCCATAACATAAATCGTCAGGGCGTCGTCGCCGTGGTGGATCGGGGTGGAAACCTGGTTACCCTGATGCGGGATGACAACGTGGGGCCGCACAACACCCAGGCGGCATGGCGTAAAGCGTTTACTGCGCTCTCCACCAAAACGCCGACCAGACAACTGACCATAAAGGCGCAATCCTCACCGGAAAGCGTCAACCTGAATACGGTTAATGAGCTATTGCTGCTTGGCGGCGGCGTGCCGGTGCAATATCGCGGCCAGTGGATCGGCGCTATCGGCATGGCGGGCACCGGCGGCGCGGAATCCGACGATCAATGTGGGACCGAAGCGATTAACAAAGTGCTGGGTAACAGCAAGCAACCGTAATCATGATGAACGCGCGGCGGGTATTATTCCTGCCAGACACGGGGAATAAACTGTTCCCCATGTTGTTTAGATAAGTCGCCGCCAGAACGGCTGCTTTGTGCCAGAAGCGGACGTTGTACTCTCAAAGGAACTGTGGCCGGGCATTGAGAAAGGCTTGTTATGTTTTTTTATCTATTGGTATAGATATCAGGCCGTGTGATAGCCCACGCGTAGTTTTTCTTATTCACCGGTTCATAACCAAACTTTTCATAAAGCCAGGGCGCAGTTGTTGTGAATAACAAGATCCTACGAAGCTTTTCAAACACCGGGTGACTATGAATACATTCCATAAGCCATCTTCCCAACCCGACGCCCTGGTATTCCTCAAGTACATACACATCACAAAGATACGCGAAAGTAGCATAGTCCGTTATCAGACGTGCAAATCCTGCCTGAGATTCATTGTGATAAATGCCAAAGTTAAGGCTGTTTACTACTGAAGCCGTGACGGTTTCCAGATCTATACCTTTTGCCCATGTAGATCTCGTCAAATACTGATGCACAGCCTGTATGTTCAACTTTGCATTGTCTGTACTGATCAGAAAATCATTCATACGCCATTCAAATATCGCTGAAATACTCACTATCACACCTATCCAGATGTTGTAGGGAGACTTAACATTATCATTATCTAAGAGAAACTATCCGAACTGAATCGAGCTGACATCCAAAGATTGAACCGTTAGCGCTAATGCACAATGTCCACTTCTCGCTCTTAGCGGACATCTGACTGTTACCAGTCCCTTTTGTGCCAGTAGCGGACGCTGAAGCCGTAATACCATCTTTGCATGATGCAACAGATGACGGTATGTGCATATTTTTCGTAAGGTAAACAAAATCTGATCGGGAATTCATCAACAACCAAGGATAATTGCCCATGCCAACCCCCACACTTACAACAGATCGGTTGCTTTTGAAACCATTAGTCGCCGAAGATGCTAAGCAGATCCAGACGCTTTATCCCCGCTGGGAAATAGTCCGCTATATGGTGGCATCGGTCCCCTGGCCTTATCCAGAGAATGGTGCAGAGAATTACGTCAATAACGTTGCTCTGCCTGACATGGCGAGCGGAATTGCATGGTTCTGGACTATCAGAAATCGTGAGATACCAGATAAAGTCATGGGCTTGATCTGTCTTTACGATGAAGAAGATAACAATCGTGGATTCTGGCTCGCACCGGAATATCAGGGTCAGGGCTATATGCGTGAGGCTAGTATTGCGGCTACAGATTACTGGTTCAATGTGTTGAATAAGCCGGTGTTACGCGCACCTAAAGCAGCCCTTAACAGCCGCTCTCAACGTATTTCGGTCACTAGCGGAATGCGGCTTATCAAAACTGTTAAGAAGGAGTATGTCAGCGGCCTTCTGGATTCTGAGCTTTGGGAAATCACCCGCGATGAGTGGAATGCTCGAAAATTTCAATGATACCAGGAATACCACGTCCGCTTCGCTCTCATAGCGGCCCTTCCAGAGCGCAGGTCTTCTGCATGCAAATGCGGAACTCGATGAGAGATGAAGAAGGTCAACTATCACGTTGCTTTTCTAACCGGATAAAAGTGCCATCCAGATTTGCTTTATTACCCCAGCCGAGTTGCATGTAAAATTTTGCCGCACGGCTGTTTTCTTCGGTTTCCAGCCAGGCAATTTCGTGATGTCTGAATAACTCCTGTTCCGCAAGCATAGTGAGTCTGCGACCTATACCTCTGCTTTCGTATTCAGGAAGAACAAAAAGACCATAAAGACAGCCTTTATCCGTTAAAATCATTGAAAAACCAATAATTTCGTCGTTATCGCAGGCAACCCATGCACAATGGTCGTTTTTGATCATATCGCCCACGACGCTTTCGGTGATCCCCATTCTTCGCATTTCTTCTCGGCTCAGATGATTCTCCGTAACAGATGTTCGGACCGAGAAAATTCCATCAACATCAGAAAATTGTGCTGGCCTTATACCTATACTCATAAGACTTACTCCATATATGACAAAGATAAATTCTGATGATAATGCAGTCATATCCTCTAAGGAGCCACAGAACCGTCAATGAGATGACGGCTATTTATGTTCCGCTCCTCGCTCAAAACGCATTTAACCAGCTTCAGCAGTTAAACCGCCCCTTTGCCATCAGACTCAGCCAGCAGGCCCGGAACGCTTTGCGGTCCGGGGATGTTAAGCTGTTCGATTGAGGTCTCCCGACATCTTAAAATGTCACTGAAATGGTCAGTTTTGCGTTCCTTCAGCTGATGGCGAGACCCTGACCCGGAATGCAATAACCAGCGCGGCAGTGAACATGATACAGGCAGCTGTAATGAATACCCCCGTTACCCCGTTGAGGCCATATATCAGGCCACCTATTGCTGCACCCGCGGCAATGGAGGATTGAACGGCGGCAACCACCATACCCCCTGCGCTCTCGGCTTCATCGGGAAGAGTCCGGGCGACCCAACCTGACCACGCCACCGGTATGCCACCAAATGCCAGCCCCCACAGCATGACCAGCGCCGTAAGCCCGGCGATTGATAACGGCAGAGTGATCATACCCAGTGCCGCTGCTCCCACCAGAGCAGGCATAATAATCAGCGTAAAACGCAGGCTGCGTTCCATCAGCCATCCTGCCGACAGTGTCCCGATAAAGTTAGCAATGCCAAACACCAGAAGTATTAACGCCAGCCCTTTTGCGTCTATGTGTGCGAGTCCTTCCAGCGCAGGCCGTATATAGGTAAACAGCGCATACTGGCCGGTGTGGGCGAGCACGCACCCCAGCATGCCCACGCTCACGCCCGGCCTCTGGAGCAGAGAAAATACGGATGCCGTCCTGGTCCTGACTACCGGCGGCATTCCGGGCAGGGTCAGCCACTGAAAAATGAAAGAGATTGCGCCAACCGCAGCAGCGGCAATAAACGCGCTACGCCAGCCAGACATCTCGCCCAGATAACTTCCCAGCGGTACGGCAACAACAGTACCTACCGCGATTCCACTAAAAATGATCGACAGCGCCCGCGGTACCAGCCTCTCCGGCACTAGCCTCATCGCAACCGCCGCTGCCATACTCCAGAATCCACCCAACGCAATACCCAGCAGGATGCGCATTGCCAGCAGCATGACAATACCTGAAGAGAGCGCCACGAGCAGATTTGAGAAGATCATAAGGGCAGTAAAGCTCAACAACACGATGCGCCGGTCCAGCGCACGCGTTAATCGCGGTATCAGTAATCCGGCAAATAACGCAATCACCGCCGTCACTGTTACGGCCTGTCCTGCAAGAGACTCTGACACACCCAAATCCCGGGCAATAGGCGTTAATAAGCTGGCAGGCAGGTACTCTGCGGTGAGCAGGCCAAAAACACCCATGGTTAACGAAAAAACCGCAAGCCAGGCTGGCTGGATTTTCTCATCTCTTTGCACTCTTTCTTTGTGAACCCTGATAGAAGTTTCATCCGTCATTTCTAAGTCTCCTGGAAAGTCGTTTCAGGAGAAGAAGTCTATTCAGGCGCAGCTGGATGATCTATGCTCTAAACCCCTCACTTTTTTACCCAAAACCCGAAAAGGCATATGACTTCATCTTTCGCTCTGTCATCAGAACTCATCAGCGAGCTGCTTTCCGGCCTGCGGCTATACGGCGTGCGATATCAGCGTATCCAGACGGGAGATACGTTTGGCCTGAACTTCGCAAGCAGGCCCGGTCATGCTTATCTGCACTACGTCGCTGTAGGGGAGATGGTGCTTCATAGTGCAAACGGCGAAGTTCTTACGCTTTCAGCCGGAGAGGCTGTATTTCTTCCCCACGGCGAACGGCATCAGCTTTTGTCGGCAACAGCCGCCGACGTGCTGGATATCGACAATATCGAAACGGCACCACTGGATGAAAAAGTGAGTGGGATTGATACCTGCCCGAGTACCCAGGAAAAGCCAGGCGCTGTGCTGTTTTTTGGTTGCATGAAAATCGATCTGGGAAGCATGCAGCGGCTGGCGGATGTGCTGCCTGAAATTATGCATGCCGATGCAAAGGGGATTCAGTGGCCGGGACTCATGCATATACTTGATGCGATGAAGCGTGAGATATGCTCCGGACGCGTGGGCTATGCAGGTATTCTCGCCAGGCTTGCCGATGTGGCTGGAGCGATGTTTATCAGAGGATGGGTGGAAGATGGTTGCGGCAATAGCCCTGGCCTGGCTGCAGCACTGCGCGATCCGCGTCTGGCTCAGGCCATCCTGGCGATTCATCGCGAACCGGGCCGGGACTGGAGCGTGGCAGAACTCGCTGCCGAATCGCATATATCCCGCTCCGCATTCGCCGAAAGGTTTCAGACCACCATCGGCGTCCCACCGCTACGGTATGCAACAGAAGTAAAGATGCATCTCGCTGTCCGCTGGCTGTCGTCAGAAAACATCACCGTCGACACCGCATCGCAACGGTTGGGATACTCCTCTCAGGCTGCTTTCAGCCGGGCTTTTAAGCGTGTAACGGGTAAGTCTCCAGGCGCGGTTCGTTTGCTTAGCTAATGGGTTTTATCCTTAGCGGGGATAGCAATAATCGCTACGTAGTTTTACTTCCTTTGTGCTCCAGGAAGTGCAGAACAAAATGAATCACATTAAAAACAGTGTCCGCTACTGGCATATAGCGGTCATCAGCCCGATGACAGTCCACTTTGTGACAGGAGCAGACGTCAGTTCCAATTAATATAGTCAGCGCAATGCCTTTGAGAAACAGATAGCTTCTGTCCTGCCTATATATGGGCCGTAATTCTCAATAGGGACATAACCATTTTTCATGTAGAAATTTACAGCACGATAGTTGATGTGGCGGGTTTCCAGCCTAACTTCGATATATCCCATCTCTTTTGCTGATTTTTCAAGGAAAGTGAGTAAAGTACCACCAATCCCTGACTCACTTCGGTCTGAAAACATTCTTTTAAGCTCGGCTATATTTTGGGTAAATGGTCGTATAGCACCGCATCCCACAGCTTTGCCTTGAGAATTCTTTGCTAATGCCCATAAAGCTTTGTCATCACCCATTGCTTGGGTGGTGAAATTGCTTTTGCCGTTATCACCAGTAATAGCGGCAAGTTCTGCTGATAGCATTTCGATTAAACGATGGGATTCTGAAGAGAATGGATCTGATTTTTCTACTTTTATCATGGTTATACCCTGCAGGATGAGTGTGACCAACATAAAGCATCCTGCTAAGAAAAGCATCAGCTCAAAACGGGTAAAGGGATATCACTTATTCAAACCATCCCTGGGGTCATGGCTGCTCCTCACTCATAGCGGACATAAATCTGAACTTAGTCTGGCCCGCCTCATTGCTGTTGCCAGAAATCAATACAAAGGTAATACAGCTTGAACGTTAAACTGGAAGGCATACGGACATGATAGCAGTTTAAATTGCTCATCGGCCGAATAGGTGACAGCAATTTGTCGAAGCATTTTAATCATAACATGGCTGCAAAGATATGAGGTTCACAATCAAGATAATATAGTAAACAGGGACTTTTAAAACACAATTAATTTAAAAGCCATCATATACTAATGCTTAAAGCATCAGCTGAAAAAATATTAGTTTTTTTTGCAGTTTCTCATTTTATAAAAGAAGCCGGAATGCGCATTTTCGATGATAAAACGATCATCGTAATTAGGACGTCTTACGAAGGTTATTCCGTTAACAGTAGCCTGCTGTTTAATACCACCCATGACACTTTCAAGCGCTGGGGATGCTACCTCATTACCCAGCATTTTCACTTTGTAGTTACTTCCATTGTCTTCAACGACAGCAGCTTTTGGCAAAAGCTGCGTCTCTGTATGAGAGCTGGTTATCCGGACATCACATAAATATGTCCCCAAGCCTAAATCTTCAGCTGCGGAACATAAACCGGAAAAAAACAAAGCAATCATACAATAAACAAATTTATTCATATCTGTCTTCCAGGACTTTGGATCGTTAAAAAATCGTTATCGGCAAAATATTTTGTGACTTGAGGAGTTGGTGATGTCATACGTGTATAGAGCTGATTTATGGATATTAATTTTTGTTGTGGGTAAGGTTGGATGAGCCGGGTGCTATGTTGGATGCAATGGTAACAGTCAGTCATTAAGAACGGAACGTCCGCTCCTTGCTCATAGCGGACACTCACCGCCTGTATCTTCTTTTTATGTTGCGATCCTTAATATCCTGGCCTGATAAGAACGGCTTTCAGCTCTAATGCAACATAACATCTGTGACCAGCATGCCGCGATTCAACCCGTTCCCCTGCAGAAGAGGCCGGGGTTATGTCACAGGAGTCGGCAGAGGCCGGGCGGGAAATGGATCGTTGGGTGGTGCCGGATAAACTGCCATCACTCAGGCTGACACTATGCGATGTCTTTTAAGGAAGATCGGGATTTACTGGTGCCGGTAAAAACGACTGATATGACTTCACCGGCTTTGCAGTTCAGGCCTGGCAACCCGGTGTCTCAGCATTGCCTTGCTGTCTGCTTAGTCTGTATGCATGAAGTCGCCGGGGTAATTAACCTCCGGCAGACCACGTTAACGGCATAGGGATAACTATTTAGCTCCACTCATCCCGGGAGAACCATCATGTCCTCCCTCATTCCCGCCACTGCCACCCTGCCCGCCGACGCCGCCAGGACCCGCATCGCCTCCGTTTCCGCCATTACCTGATCCGTCACCATTACCGCCGTTCCCTCCATTTCCTCCGTTTTCACCACCATTACCGCCGTCGCCGCCATTTCCGTTGCTGCCAGAACCAGCATTCCCTCCGTCTCCCCCGTTTCCGTCACCGCCACCGTCACCACCGTCGCCACCGTCGCCGTCTGCCCATGCCGCAGTGCTGAATATTCCGGCCGCCAGAGAAGAGGTTACCGTGAGTACGACCATGAAAGGTCTCAGTAATGCTGAGGTGAGAATAATGAGATATACAGCTTTCATGAGAAGGTTTTTCATATCATCCTCTGCGCTATGACTTATATGCCGCCGCCGCTATCACCGCTATCACCGTCATCACCACCATCACCACCATCACCACCATCACCACCGGATGAGTTGTTCCCGCTTCCTCCGTTGCCACCATCCCCTCCATCGGCTCCGTTAGTGCCGCCATTTCCGCCATCTCCGCCATCTCCGCCATTTGAGTTGGAGCCTGTACCAGCATTACCGCCGTTACCGCCATCCCCTCCGTTTTCGCCCGGACCACCGTCCCCGCCGTTTCCACCATCAGAAATCAGTGATAAGGAATCAGGAAAAGGAATCGGGGAGGCCGGAGAGGCATAACCGTAGTGTGTAAAAATCACCAGTATCAGAGTGGAGCACCTTAGTAGGGTACGGTATCGTTTACAGATGTTCTGACTGGTCATTGTTACCTCCATCACCGCCAGCACCTCCGGGCGCATTGTCAGTTGAACCACCATCACCCCCGTTGCCACCATTGGCGCTACCCTGTCCATTTTTATGATGTTTGTGGTGTTTATGGTAGGGTTCAGTCGCGGCGCCTGCCCCATTTCCCCCATTTCCGCCGTTACCACCTGTAGCAGAACCGTTACCGCCGTTACCTCCGTTCAGACAGCCTGTACCGGGCACGCCGTCTTTACCACTTTCTCCATCAGGCGAACTGCCGTTCCCATCTTGTCCGTTCAGGCTCTCACAGGCAGACAGCTGAATAGTGTCCTGCGGGAGTGTCTGACTGAATACCGGCAGGGAAAGGAGCAGCCCTGCAGATAGTGGAAAAAAAATCAGCGTGTTGTGTAGCTTTGACATAGAAGTTTCATCCTTTAATTAATGGCCGCCTTCATGAGGCGACCATTTTTAGTTAGATTCTGCAGCCTGATTACGCACCGCCGCCATCACCACCACCACCATCGCCACCGCTGTCACCACCATCACCGCCGCCGTCACCGTCTCCGGAACCATTACCGTTAGCGGAGCCGTTGCCAGTGCCGTTATCATTACCGCTGCCATTCCCGTTACCGCTGGCGCTGTTATTTCCTCCATCGCCGCCAGGGCCACCAGGAGAATTAGAACCAGAACCCCCGTTGCCGCCGTCACCTCCATTAGCATCGCCGACAAGTAAGAAGGTCTGTGGGGAGTGATTCGTAAACGGTTGGTTATGTAACGGTGCAGCGACTGCAAGTCGCGCCGCAGAGAGGACAAAAACAGCCAAAGCAAGCGTTAATTTTTTATGTCTCATAATCCATCCTTAAAGATAATAAATACATGAGATAATCGCTGGCCCACCCCATAGCTAATGAGCTATTTCATTAAAAGTAAATTATCTAAAAAATAAAAACTATGGAGTGTAATGAAACGTTTTTCGTTGTTTTATAATGTTTTCGTTTAATTTTAAAAAAAATTTTCGGGGATGCTATTTTTTAACTAACTAGTTAATAGCTAATGACATTAAAGGCTAGTAATTACTCTGCTAACAATTTACTCTTTTCATGAAATAATACATATTGCATTTTTATTAAGGCACTTTTTTCATAAGCAGGGAATGACAATCCTGAACTCAAAAAAAAGCAAAAGCATATATCATTTTCTATAATTCATCTGACTTTTAAGAGGTATGGTAAGGGGACACTCTTTAACCACTCAGAATTAATTTTCCTGAACCTCAGAAATCCGTAATTTCAGGAAGCACTACCCTAACTGCTGCAGGCGGGACCTCGCGGGGCTGAATAAAGGTGAAGCCCGTAACGCGCTGATGCATGCGATATTTATGCACCGGCTGGAAGAAATCAGGGCCCGAAATCCGGCAAATCAGAGCTGCATGTTGCGCAGTAAAGTAACTGCCCCGCTTCCCATTGATAAAGACCGCCTGTTTCGATGGTGTGCTGACATGCGGCAGAGCGGGCTGAAGCCCGCCCCTGTAAACGCCTGTCGTCAGACATATCCCATCATTTTCAGCAGCGACTGCACCTGATTCATCGCTTCGCTACGATGGGTGACGCCCAGCTTCTGATAGAGATTACGGATGTGGGTTTTGATGGTGGTGGAGGCCACCGCCAGCTCACCGGCGATTTGATCGTTGCTGTAGCCCGAATAGATCAATCCCAGCACCTGCCATTCACGCTGCGTCAGCGGACTGGTTCGGATCAGCTCCGGCACGTCAGGATGGTTAAGCAACCGGCTGACAAAGCCTTCATCGAAATGGGCGAATTTGTGACGGTGATATTTGTTGATCTCCAGCAGGATGCGCCGGGCACGGTGGCTGTCCAGTTCATTCAGGGTATTCAGCTGAATCAATTGCCGCAACTGCTGCGCCATCATCTCGCCTTCAATCACAAAATGGCTGATAAAACCGGTGCTGCGCGCCAGTTTCAGCGCCTCAATCAGGACACGCTGCGCCTCCGCTTTGCGGTCGGTCTGCCAGTAGATCTGATTCAGCAGCAGCAGATTACGGTTTAAATCGCTCATCAGGCGCAGGGCACGGGCATTCTCATTCAGCTCCTCCAGCACCACTTCCGCCTGGCTGACATCACCCAGCAGGATTTGCGCGCGGGCGATGTTCCGCCATTGTCCCTGCAGAAAATGGTTATTGGCGAAGGCGGGTTTAGGCGTCTGCCGCATCCAGTCACGGGCGTTCTGGCTGTCGCCGGTCAACTGCCAGTAAATGACCCGGACTTTGTCGGCATTGGCTATCCAGTCGCTGTGCCAGTTGCCATTGTTCAGCAGGTTTTCCAGCCGGTTCAGGTAGCTGCGGGCGTTATCCAGATTGCCACGTGCCAGTGAGCACTGCACCAGCAAACCCAGACACTGAATCTGCTGCTGCGGCTGGAAACCGTTCAGTACTTTGATGCCTTCCCGGGCCGCCTGCTCCGCCTCTTCCAGTCGTCCCCAGGCCCACAGCAACTGAGCGCGGATGCGCAGCAGAAACTCATGCAGCGGGAACTGCGCCAGGTGCTGCTCGTCGACCAGCACAAAGGCGCGGCTCTGGATCTCATAGGCTGCCTGCAAAAAGCCCTGAGCAAACAGAATCTCGCTCTGCTGAATCAGGCTCCAGAGGGCGTAGTGCCACACTTCATCGCGCCGCGCCATCTGTTCGGTCTGCCGCATCAGTTTGAGTGAATCATCCAGCTCGCCTTTGCAGTGCATCACTTCACCATGCACTGAGGTTGCCACAATGCGGCTGTAGTGACGGCTCGCTGGCAGGGTATCGAGCACCACTTTCGCCAGCCGCTCCGCTTCATCGGTATTGCCATCGTTAATCGCCACCTGGGCGCGCAATGCATTAAATTCACCGCGCAGTGCTGCGTCGATCTCGCAGCGGCTGGCCTGTTCAAAACGCGCCAGCAGACTGTCGACTTCGGAGAAGCGATGCTGACTCTGCATCAGCCACGCCTGCAGCAGTACCAGCATTGGATTTTCCAGCATCATCTCCCACGGCAGTGCTTTCAGGGAGTTCTCCAGCAGCGGCAGTTCGCTCTGATTAAACAGCGTCCAGGCGTGCTTCAGCAGCACGTCCCGCAGCATAGTGGCGTCGCCAGAGGCGAGCGCATGATGAATCGCCTCGCCGGGAAAGCCCTGCGCCATCCAGCTCTCTGCCGCAGCCCGATGCAGCGCAGGCAGTTCCGCCGCCAGTTCCCACTGGCAGCGCTGACGCAGGAAGTTACCAAACAGCGGATGGTAGCTGAACCAGCAGCCGGAATCGTCCATGCGCTGCAGAAACAGACCCTGACGCTCAATCTCTTCCAGCCGCATCTGGCCGTTCTCTTCACGGGTGACACAGGCGATCAGTTCATCGTTCATTGAACGCAGCAGCGCGGTTTTCAGTAAGAAATGGCGGGTAGGCAGATCGACGTTATCCAGAACTTCCTCAACCAGATAATCGGAGAGGTGGCTGGCATTAATGCCAGAGAGACGCCGGGCGGAATGCTGAGCCGAACTGGCACCCTGTCGCGCCGACAGCACGATCAGTTGCAGCGCAGTGGCCCAGCCCGCTACATCATCACAGAGTCGGCTGCTCTCTTCGCTTTCCAGCGGGGCCGCCAGTCGGCAGTCAAAAAACTGTCGCGCCTCCTGGTGGGTAAAAGCCAGCTGCTGGCTGCCCAGCTCAATCAGTTGCTCACGCACCCGCAGGTTGGCGATACCGAGCTGCGGCAGATTACGTGACATCAGAATCAGCGTCAGATTTTCAGGCTGATGGCGCAGGAAAAAGCGCATAGCGTCGTGGATCACCGGATTGGTAATCAGATGGTAGTCATCAACGATCAGCCATAGCGGCTGCTGCCACTCCACCAGCTCGATAAAGAGTTGAGAAAACAGGGCGTTGAGATTCACATACTGCCGCTTCTGAGCCAGCAGTTCACTGCGCGGACAGCCACCGTGGGTGGCCTGTTGCAGTGCAGCGATCAGGTAATCGGCAAAGCGCTCCGGCTGATTATCGCCCTCATCTAAAGAAACCCACCCCAGATCGCTTTTCCCTGCCGCCCACTGCGACACCAGTGTGGTTTTACCGTAGCCCGCCGGACTGGTGACCAGCACCAGCCGATAGTTACCGGCAGCGGTGAGTTTTTGCAGCAATCTCTCCCGAATCACAGTGCCTTCAAGACGCACCGGGCGGCTGAGTTTAGCGGGTATTAACATGGGCGCGCGTTTCTCCATTTGTCGAGCGCATCATTATTTTACGCTTCGTAATTATTCCTTACACAGGTTCAGCATTTCGTCAGATGAATGCAAGCAAACCCATTAACTAATCTTTACAAAAGCGTGCGCTATCACACTCCTTCAACGATTTCGGATTAGCCTCATCCTCTCCACCCTCCCCATCCTCCTCCGCTAATTCTTTGCAGGAGGATGAGCGAGGGTTTCCGCGCGGGCAGACTGTCGCCACATTGACCCATTTTCCGTTTTTACAGGACATCAACCATGACACAGCCCGATTTCAACCCGATTCAGTTCAATGCTGCCCTGACCCGTCAGTGGCAGCGTTTTGGCCTGCGCGATGCGCAGGAGATGACCACGACACAGTGGTGGCAGGCACTCAGCGGTGCGCTGGCCGATATGCTGGCCGCGCAGCCTGCTCCCCCGGCCCCGACAGAACTGCGCCATGTTAACTATCTGTCGATGGAGTTTTTGATCGGTCGCCTGACCGGCAACAACCTGCTGAACCTGGGCTGGTATGACGCGGTCAACGAGGCCCTGGCCGCCTGGAATATCTCACTCACTGACGTGCTGGAAACCGAAACGGATCCGGCGCTGGGTAATGGCGGCCTGGGTCGTCTGGCAGCCTGTTTCCTGGATTCCATGGCGAATGTGGGTCAGCCCGCTACGGGCTACGGTCTGAACTATCAGTACGGTCTGTTCCGGCAGCGCTTCGAACAGGGCGCGCAGATTGAAGGCCCGGATGACTGGCAGCGCGACCGCTATCCGTGGTTTAACCACAACGCCGCGCTTAACGTGCGGGTCGGACTGGGCGGTAAAGTGGTGACGGTTGCGGGTCAGCCACAGTGGCAACCGGCGTTTGAACTGCTCGGCGAAGCCTGGGATCTGCCGGTGGTGGGTTATCAGAATGGTATCAGCCAGCCACTGCGTCTATGGCAGGCGAAACATGCCCAGCCGTTTAACCTGAGTCGCTTCAACGACGGCGACTTTCTGCGCGCGGAGCAACAGGGTATTGATGCTGAAAAACTGACTAAAGTGCTCTACCCCAATGACAATCATCAGAACGGTAAAAAACTGCGTCTGATGCAGCAATATTTTCAGTGCGCCTGCGCGCTGGCTGACATTCTGCGTCGCCATCATCGGGCCGGACGCAGCATCGAAACCCTGGCCGATCATGAAGTGATCCAGCTTAATGACACCCATCCGACGCTGGCCATCCCGGAGCTGATGCGTCTGCTGCTGGATGAGCATCAGCTGAGCTGGGATCGCGCCTGGCAGATCACACAGCACACCTTTGCCTACACCAATCACACCCTGATGCCGGAAGCGCTGGAGTGCTGGGATGTGCGTCTGGTGCGCAGTCTGCTGCCGCGCCATATGATGATCATCAATACCCTGAACGCGCAGCTAAAAACGGCTGTCACGGCGCGCTGGCCAGACGATGAAGCGAAGTGGGCCAGACTGGCGCTGGTGCATAATAACCAGCTGCGGATGGCGAACCTCTGCGTGACCAGCGGGTTCGCGGTCAACGGTGTGGCAGCGCTGCACTCGAAACTGGTGGTGCAGGATCTCTTCCCGGAATATCACCAGATGTGGCCAGAGAAATTTCACAACGTGACCAACGGCATTACGCCGCGCCGCTGGATCAATCAGTGCAACCCGGCGCTGAGTGCCCTGATCACCCGGACATTGCAAAAACCCTGGCTGAACGATCTCGATGCCTTGCAGGGGCTGGAAGCCTTTGCGGATGACGCCGCCTTCTGCGCGGAATATCGCGCCATCAAGCAGCAGAACAAAGTCTCGCTGGCGCACTGGGTGAAACAGCGGACCGGCATTGAGATTGACCCCACCGCGCTGTTTGACGTACAGATCAAACGACTGCATGAGTACAAACGTCAGCATCTGAGCCTGCTGCACATCATTGCGCTGTGGCAGACGCTGGTCACCGATCCGCAGGCCAACCGTACGCCGCGCGTGGTGCTGTTTGGTGCCAAAGCCGCACCCGGCTATGCACTGGCGAAAAACATCATCTATGCCATCAACAAAGTGGCCGAGGTGATCAATCAGGATCCCCGCATCGGTGACCGTCTGAAAGTCGTGTTTATTCCCGATTACAACGTCTCCGTCGCCGAGCGGCTGATTCCCGCCGCCGACCTTTCCGAACAGATCTCCACCGCTGGTAAAGAAGCGTCCGGCACCGGAAATATGAAGCTGGCGCTGAATGGCGCACTGACCATCGGCACACTGGATGGAGCGAACGTTGAGATCGCTGAGCAGGTTGGCAGTGAGAACATCTTTATCTTCGGGCATACCGTGGAACAGGTGGTGGCGTTAAAAGCAGACGGTTATGCCCCGGCGCAGTGGCGCAAGAAAGATCCGCAGCTCAATCAGGTCTTACTGGCGCTGGAAGATGGCACCTTCAGCCAGGGCGACTGCCACGCCTTTGATGCGATGTTGCAGAGTCTCGGCCCCGAAGGCGGTGATCCCTATCTGGTACTGGCTGACTTCCAGCCCTACCTTGACGCGCAGGCGCAGGTAGAAGCGCTGTGGAGCGATCAGGAGGCCTGGACACGTGCCACCATCCTCAATACCGCACGCTGTGGCATGTTCAGCTCCGATCGCGCTATCCGCGATTACCAGCAGCGCATCTGGCAAGCGAAACGCTAAGGAACGCCATGAAAACAGATCCGGTTATGGACGATTTCTCCCGGGCGGGCATCGCCGCTGAGTATATCAATGCTCACGGCAAGCCACAGGCGATCCCGACCCTGACCCGCCAGCGTTTGCTGGCGGTGATGCAGCCTTGCCATCCGCTGAGCACGCCACTGCCACCGGTGGTGATTTTTCGCAGCGGCGATCTGCTGAGCCTGTCGCCACAGCTCGCTGACGATACCCACTGGCATCTCACCAGTGAAGCGGGTGAAATCAGCTCAGGTCGCTGCCAGCCCGCTCAGCCGCTGCATCTGCCGCCGCTGCCAGAAGGCTATCATGAGCTGACGCTGCAACAGGGTGCGCAGCAGTGGTCGTGCCGGATAATAATTGCCCCGGCCCGCTGTTATGAACCCCCGGCCCTGCTGGCAGGTGAGTCAATATGGGGCGCCTGCGTGCAGCTCTATACCCTGCGCTCGGCGGAGAACTGGGGAATCGGCGACTTTGGCGATCTGCGCCGGATGCTGCCGGAGGTAGCCGCACGCGGCGGCGCGTTTATCGGTCTTAACCCTATCCATGCGCTGTTTCCCTCCAGCCCGGAGAGTGCCAGCCCTTACAGCCCCTCGTCCCGGCGCTGGCTCAATGTGCTCTACATCGATGTGGGCGCAGTCGCTGATTTCCGGCAGAGCACTGCCGCTCAGGCCTGGTGGCAACGTCCGGAAACAGAACAGGCGCTGGAACAGGCTCGTGCAGCAGATTGGGTGGATTATGCGGCGGTGACCCGGCTGAAAATTGCCGCGCTGAGACTGGCGTGGCCGCAGTTTACTCAGCGTGACGCCAGCGATCCCGAGGTGCAGGCGTTTAATGGATTTATACGTGAAGGAGGCGAGAGTCTTCAGCATCAGGCGCTGTTTGATGCGCTGCACGCCGATCAGATAGCACAGGATAGTGATCGCTGGGGCTGGCCGGTGTGGCCGGAGGCGTTGCAGGATCCCGGCAGTCCGGCCGTGCAGGCCTTCCTGCAACAGCACGCCGATCAGGTGCGCTTCTGGCTCTGGCTGCAGTGGCTGGCCGCGAAGCAGTTTGCCGACTGCTGGGACATCTGCCAGCAGCAGCAGATGCCGATTGGACTTTACCGCGATCTGGCGGTGGGTGTTGCGCAGGGTGGCGCAGAGACCTGGAGCGAGCGCGATCTCTACTGCATGGAGGCCAGCATCGGTGCGCCGCCCGATATTCTCGGCCCGCGCGGCCAGGACTGGGGATTGCCGCCCATGGATCCGCAGGTGATGCGTCAGCGCGCCTGGGAGCCGTGGATCGCCCTGCTGCGCGCCAACATGCGTCACTGCGGCGCACTGCGCATTGACCATGTGATGGCGCTAATGCGGCTGTGGTGGATTCCGGCCGGTGAAAGCGCGATGCACGGTGCCTACGTGCACTATCCCATCGACGATCTGCTGGCGATTCTGGCGCTGGAAAGTCAGCGTCATCGCTGCATGGTAATTGGCGAAGATCTCGGTACGGTGCCGGAAGCGATTGTCGATAAGCTGCGCGATGGCGGGGTCTACTCCTATAAGGTGCTCTATTTTGAGCAGGAGTCAGCCCACAGTTTTCGTCCGCCCGCCGAATGGCCACGGCAGGCAATGGCGGTCGCCACCACTCACGATCTTCCGACGCTGCGTGGCTGGTGGCAGAGCGATGATTTGACCACCGGCGCACAACTCGGCCTCTATCCTGACAAAGTGGTGCTGGCCGGGCTGTATCAGGATCGGCTGCGGGCGAAGCAGGCGCTGCTGCAGAGTCTGCATCGCGTTGGTGCCCTGCCGAAACGTCCCGGACGCGATGCACGTCGCACCGGCATGAGCAAGGCATTAAACCGGGCGATGCAGCGCTATCTGGCTGATAGCCACAGCGCCCTGCTGGGACTGCAACCGGAGGACTGGCTGGATATGGCGACGCCGGTCAATATTCCGGGCACCAGCGATGAATATCCGAACTGGCGACGCAAGCTCAGCGCCACGCTTGAAACGCTGTTCAGCGATCCTGCCACTGACACGCTGCTGCGTGATCTGACGGCACGCCGGAAGCGACTACTGCGCAATTGAAGGTTAACGCGCGACTCAGACTCGTGTCTGACGCAGCCTGTTTTACATCATTTTCAGTTATTACAGCGTGCGGGCCGGCAACGGCTCGCACTCTGCTACTGTAATCAGCGCCTCTCAACAGTGATAAGATCACCCTGAGCACGAGCGTCTGAAAACACTAACCGGATTCTGTTCAGGATTTAATGAACTTAAGAATTTATCTTCGCCCAATCCTGAGATTGCTTTAACAGCAATGCCCAGTCGTCAGGTGGATAGCCGTTATGCAACATTCCTGAAAATACTTTATAGGCGTCACGCATACTGCCATAAGCACGTTTGGTCTCAGCGTCATTCATCCATGCAAGGATGATGGTTTTATGTTGCTCGCTGAATCTAAAGAACAAACGATACTGCATCAAAAACTTTGCACGGAACCAATGCTTATTTTGTTCTCCCAGCGTATCGCCCTGGCGAAACTTTGCCTGATGTGGATCGGCGCAAATCTCACTATTGATAACTTTAAACACAGCGGCTAAAAGCTTAGTCGTCGCTTTTCGCTGGTAACTTTCAGGATATTTAGCCCTGAGTAACTCCACTTCATTGGTCAGCGCAATCAGCTGCGATTCAAAACAGGGATGAACATAAACGTGCCATCCATTTATAACCGTGCTGTCTTCCATACTTAATTACTCATCGTCCATGAGTGGAGCATCCAAATCAACGTCCATACCTTCGGTCAACGATGTAATGCGAGTTAATAATCCTCGATCCAGCGTTTTAATATTTGCAGGTGTGTTGCGTATGTCAGCAGCAAGAAAACTCAGAAAGCTCGCCATCACTGGATCATCATCAGTCACCGTTTCCTGACGGGTAATAAGGACTTTGCCGCCCGGCAGAACAGCGTATTCGATATTCTCACCAGGTTGCAGATTCATCGCATCACGAACTGCGGCAGGGATAGTGGTCTGGCTGCGGGCTGTCAGTTTTGATGAAGCACGCAGAGAGATGTTTGCATGAGTCAAAGTTCCCATTGCGGATTCTCACTAGAAAAAACAAGATAGCGCAACAGTAATGCAAGTGCATTGGCAATGCAAATGCATTGATCGCGATAAGAGCGAATGTTTTGTTACTAAGTCTTCATTAAAAGTTTCTGATTACGCTTTTCCGTATCGACTGAAAAATTGGCACCCTGTTTTATTTCCTGCCAGACATCAAACTCTTCGCGACTGATAAGCACAGCAGCAGAACCGCCCCGCCGGGTGATAATCACAGGCTCACCCGCCATCACGATATCCATGATTTCAGCAAGATATTTTCGGGCCTGTGTTGTCGTATAACTTCGCATTTAGCCTCCAGAAAAGTCATCCCTGAAACAGCTTAGTTAGCCTATATTCATCAAACGCTATTGCCCACAGCATGACTTACGCAATGCGTAAAACCACGCAAAAAAATCATGCAATCAGGATCTCTGCAACAAAAAAAGGTGCGCCGCAGCGCACCAGATGGAACAACATCAGTATTGTCGGGGCAGCTTCACCCCTTGCCTTTAACACTACTGATAAAGGTCTGCCGGGCAGAGGTGGAACCCAGCCGCTCGGCTTCATCCAGCAGTTTCAGCGCCTTATCGATATTACCGCTGTTCACCGCCTGTCTGATCTTCTGGTTAAAGTAACTCTCGGTGTCGCTCATGATCGGTTCCGCATGGGCTTTTGGCGCGGGCGCTGCGGCGGGTGCAGGCGCCGGTGCTGCGCTGTACGCTGCCGCAGGTGCGGTATTGCCGACGGTCACCGCGCTCGGGCCGGATGAACCAAACAGCGGCCCGACCAGAATGGATGAGCCGGAACTGGTCTGCATCTTCAGCTTGATTGTCCCTTCCCGGCTGTGGCGGGCGACGGGATCGGGAATATCCGGTACCGCATGACCGGTGCCCTGCGCGTAGGCCTTGGCCGGGTCAAGCAGCGTGGTGGTTTGTGTCAGATCGCTGTCGGTGGTAAACACCAGCAGGTAGATTTTTTGCTGACCCAGCGCCGGGGTTAATTTCATCACCCCTTCCAGTCGATCTGCCGCCATCACGCCCGGCTTCTGATAGGTAAAGTAGCGGCTGGGAAACCAGGCCGCAGGACGCAGGTTTTCATCCAGCACCAGCACGTTCGGCGCGAAAACCTGACCGTTCGCCACTTCACTGCTCAGCGTCAGCGTCAGTTCGCCGATATTGGCGGGCAGACTGTAGGCCGCGACCGGACCGGCAATGTGTGGCGCATACAGCGTCTGTCCGCTGTTAGCGAGTTTTGTTGTCTGTGTCTGAGAAGCAGCCAACGGTTGCCAGCTCAGGCGTTGCAGTGTCTCGGGTGCCACGACCGGTGCGGACGAGAGATCCTGCGGCACCAGATTGACATCCGCCAGGGCGGGAAGCGCGTGTCCTGTCAGTAACGCCGCACTCAGGCAGAGTGCAGCCAGTTTTTTCATTTTCATTATGTCTACCTTATTGCAGGTCGCGGCGTGAACCAGGCAATGGCACACCGCGACCAAAGAGATCCATCAGGCGCAGGCGCGCCTGTCAGAAAAGGTGCTGGCTTACCACCAGATTTCCATCTGCGCGCCGAAGGTCACTTCATCGTCTTTACCACGGCTGTTGGTCAGGATGCCGTTGCCGCTGGTGTCCGCAGAGGCGAAGGTGGTGAGATCGCCTGAGTTATCTTTGTTGTAACCCCACTTTTCATCCCATTTGGCGTAGGTCGCGAACAGACGCAGAGCCGGACGTGACCAGATGCTGTCGCCCGCCTGCCACTGCTGCGCCAGCGTCACTTTGTACTGGCCGTTGCGCTCGTTAGCCTGCTGTGATTTGACGTTGTCGTAGCCCAGTTCCAGCAACGTGCTCATAATCGGCGTCCATTTGTACATCGGACGCACACCCACGGTGTACCACTCGGTGCCGCGGTTGTTGTCCAGATCGATGTTCTGGTACATAGCGACGTACATCAGATCCCAGCGTTCGGCCAGCGAGATCGCACCGTGGTCGAGGATGCGATACATGTCACCATTGTTATTGAGGCTGGTGCCCTGCGGCACGCCTTTGCCCTGAGAGGTCAGCGCATCGGTGGCATACTGCAGTACGAATTTGTTATAGCCCTTCAGCATGCTCTGGGTATGTTCAGCAGTGAACATCCAGCCATCTTTAGAAGCCCCCTCTTCCAGACGGTAGTCGTCACGGGCATTAGCGCGACCGTAGTCGACACCCAGCTCCAGCACGCCGTTGGTGTTGGTTTCCAGACCGGCCAGACGCACATCAAACACGTCGTTGGCAGTACTGGTGGCGAAGTCACGGATACGATCGCTGGAGAAGGTGTAAGAGCCGCCCGCTTCAGATGAACGGGTTGCGGCGAAAGAGAGTTTACCGAAGCCGAGATCGACATCTTCCAGACCGGCACCCGGACCGGAAATATCCCAGTAGTAGAAGTCGATCATATGGACGTCATGACGCTGATAGAAACGCTTACCGGCCCAGATGGTAGAGCCTGGCAGCGCGTCGATCAGGTTTTTACCTTTTACGTTGGCTTCACGGAAGGCGGGCGATGTGGCTTCCCAGTCATTCTGCTGTGCCACGGAGTAAGCCACGTTGGTGTCGAAATAGAAGCTTTTGTCGCCCTCTTTCCACACTTCCTGGCCTAATTTCAGTTCGGCGTAGGTTTCACATTCGTTGCCCAGACGGTATTTACTTTGGGCACCGGTGGCCTGGAAACATTGCTGTTCACCACCGCTGCCGGTCCAGCCAATGCCGGAACGGGCGTAACCGGTAAAATCAACCGCCATCGTCGGGGCGGAGAGGGTTCCCACCGCGACGGCAACGGCGATGGGAAGTTTGCGCAGAGTTAACATTTTCTATCTCCTGAGGTCATTGCTTTTATTGTTTTTGGCAGGGCTATACACCCGGCTCCTGATACAGCCTGCGGCACGCGCTCCCGTCCTCGCGGAACAGGTGACAACGCTCGGGCGGCAGGCCAATACCGAGGATGGCGCCCTCTTTTACCAGCACGACGTCCTCCTGGCGGTAAACCAGGTTCTGACGGATAGCGGGAATCTCGATGTGGATCTGTGTTTCATGCCCCAGCTGTTCCACCACCTGCACTTCCCCTTCCAGGGTGACGTCGGCGATATCGCTGGAGAGCAGATGTTCCGGGCGAATACCCAGTGACATGTTGCTGCCGACCTGCACACCGGCGCTGTCAACCGGCAGCCAGACCAGCTGCTGATTCGGCAGCCGCACCTGAACCTGATCGATGGCGGTGGCGGTCACTTTGACCGGCAGGAAATTCATTTTTGGTGAGCCGATAAATCCGGCGACAAAGCGGTTGGCGGGATAGTGGTACAGCTCAAGCGGCTTACCGACCTGCGCAATACGTCCGGCATCCAGCACCACGATTTTGTCGGCCAGCGTCATCGCTTCGATCTGATCGTGGGTCACGTAAATCATGGTGCGCTTCAGGCGCTTATGCAGACGGGAGATCTCAATGCGCATCTGAACGCGCAGCGCGGCGTCAAGGTTCGACAGTGGTTCATCCAGCAGGAAGACGCGCGGTTCCGCCACCAGCGTGCGGCCAATCGCCACGCGCTGACGCTGCCCGCCAGAGAGGGCTTTAGGCCGGCGATCGAGCAGATGCGCCAGTTGCAGAATCTCCGCCACCTGATTAACCCGCTGCTGGATCTCCGCTTTTTTCACCCCGGCGAGTTTGAGGCCAAAAGACATGTTCTCCGCCACCGACAGATGGGGATAGAGCGCATAGGACTGAAACACCATGCCGATGCCGCGTTCGGCGGGCGGCACTTCATTCATGCGCCGGTCGCCGATTAACAGCTCGCCGCTGGTGATGGTCTCCAGCCCGGCAATCATGCGCAGCAGCGTCGATTTGCCACAGCCTGATGGGCCGACGAAAACAACAAATTCCCCTTCACGAATAGTGAGATCGATATCTTTCGACACCACCGTATCGCCCCAGGCTTTCGTGACATTGCGTAACACAACGCTCGCCATGATCCCTTCCCTCTTAGCTGCATAGTCGTGCCTGCCCAGCGGCAGACGGGTTCCGGGGCTCACTATGCGAGAGGAAACAGACGGTAACATCCTCCACCGCACTGCATTCCGCTGGGGGAGGAGGCGGGAGGAGGAGAAACGCGGGCTGACGCCGCGGCCCGCACGCTGCCGCGCTTTTTTGTGATCGCTCACGCAGACCCGCAGGAATTTTTGCCGCGTAAGCGCCCGCTTGAGGGGCTTTTTGCCAGCGCGATCACAGCGGCAGGCCGAGGGGCGTAGAGCAGAGGAGGATGAGAAGCCGTGGCGGATAAGCACAATGATGCCGGTAAAGCATTCACCACTTCCGCTAACAGGATGGATTTATGACGATGAAAACCGGAGCAAGAATTCTGGCCCTTTCTGCCCTCTCTGCCGTGCTCTTTTCGGCCAGCGCGATGGCAAAAATTGAGGAAGGTAAACTGGTCATCTGGATCAACGGTGACAAGGGCTACAACGGCCTTGCCGAAGTGGGTAAGAAATTTGAGCAGGAGACCGGCATCAAAGTTACGGTCGAACATCCTGACAAAATGGAAGAGAAGTATCCGCAGGTCGCGGCGACCGGCGATGGCCCGGATATTATCTTCTGGGCACATGACCGTTTCGGCGGCTATGCGCAATCCGGCCTGCTGGCTGAGATCACGCCGGATGCCAGCTTCCGCGAGAAGATTTTCCCGTTCACCTGGGACGCGGTGCGCTTTGACGGCAAGCTGATTGGCTATCCGATCTCCGTTGAGTCGCTGTCACTGATCTACAACAAAAAGCTGCTGCCGAACCCGCCAAAAACCTGGGAAGAGATTGCCGGTCTCGACAAGCAACTGCGCGCCAAAGGCAAAAGCGCCATCATGTTTAACCTGCAGGAACCCTACTTCACCTGGCCGCTGCTGGCCGCAGGCGGGGCTTACGCCTTTAAGCTCACCGACGGACATTATGACGTGAAGGATGTCGGCGTCGATAACGCCGGAGCTAAAGCGGGCATGCAGTTCCTGGTCGATCAGGTTAAAGCCAAAACCCTGAATGCGGACACCGATTATTCGATTGCTGAGGCCGCCTTTAACAAAGGCGAAACCGCCATGACCATTAATGGTCCGTGGGCGTGGGGCAACCTCGACAAGAGCGGCATCGACTATGGCGTCACCGAATTGCCAACCCTGAACGGTAAACCGTCGAAAGCCTTTGTCGGCGTGCTGAGTGCCGGGATCAACGCCGCCAGTCCTAACAAAGAGCTGGCGAAAGAGTTCCTGGAGAATTATCTGCTGACTGACACCGGCCTGGATGCGGTCAACAAAGATAAGCCGCTGGGTGCTGTGGCGCTGAAATCTTTCCAGCAGACGCTGGAAAAAGATTCGCGTATCGCCGCCACCATGAACAATGCCCGTCAGGGTGACATCATGCCGAATATCCCGCAGATGGCGGCATTCTGGTATGCGATGCGCACCGCTACCCTGAACGCGCTGGGCGGTCGTCAGAGCGTCGACGCCGCACTGAAAGATGCTCAGGCCCGTCTGAAGAAGTAATTCTCCCCTTGCAGCCGGGGCAACCCGGCTTGAGTGACCGTTAAGGAAAACCGCATCATGTCAGGAAAACCGAAAACGCGCAGTGTGCTGTTGAAAAGCGTTCTCATCGGGATCTGCTGTCTGCTGGTCGGCTATCTGCTGGTGCTGATGTACGCGCAGGGCGAATATCTGTTTGCGCTGCTGACGCTGATCCTCAGTGCGACCGGACTGTGGATTTTTGCTAACCGTCGCGCCTATGCGTGGCGTTATGTCTATCCCGGCGTGGCGGGAATGGCGCTGTTTGTACTGTTCCCTCTCGCCTGCACGATTGCCATTGCCTTTACCAACTACAGCAGCAGCAACCAGCTCACCTTTGAACGGGCGCAGCAGGTTTTGCTGGGCCGCACCTTCCAGTCGGGTGAAGCAGTCAGTTTTTCTCTGTTCCCGGCCGGCGAGCGCTGGCAGCTGGTGCTGAATGATGGCAAAAACTATGTTTCACCGCCGTTTCAGTTTGGCGCTGAACAGACCCTGAAAATGGCCCCTGCTGCTGCACCTTCAGGTGAACGGGCGAACTTCAGAGCGATCACGACCCATCGTCAGGCACTGAGCCAGATCCGGGCGGAAATGCCGGATGGTCGTCAGTTACGGATGAGTTCGCTGCGCCAGTTCTCCGGCACCCAGCCGCTCTATCGGGTGGGTGTGCAGGATGAGCTGATCAACCAGCAGAGTAACGCGCGCTATCGTGCTAATCCGCAGACTGGTTTCTACCAGGCGATTAACGCCGACGGCAGTTGGGCGAACGAAACCCTGAGTCCCGGCTTTACCGTGAATACCGGCTGGAAAAACTTCGTGCGGGTGTTTACTGACGAAGGGATTCAGAAGCCGTTCCTGGCGATATTTGGCTGGACGCTACTCTTCTCGCTGATCACGGTGGTGCTGACCGTCGCGGTGGGAATGGTGCTGGCCTGTCTGGTGCAGTGGGAGGCGTTGCGCGGCAAAGCGGTCTATCGGGTGATGCTGATTCTGCCTTATGCCGTGCCAGCGTTTATCTCGATACTGATTTTCAAAGGACTGTTCAACCAGAGCTTTGGTGAAATCAATGTGATGCTCAGCGCGCTGTTTGGCGTGAAGCCGGCCTGGTTCAGCGACCCGACGCTGGCGCGCACCATGCTGATTATCGTCAATACCTGGCTCGGCTACCCCTACATGATGATCCTCTGCATGGGCCTGCTGAAGGCAATTCCGGACGATCTCTATGAAGCCTCGGCGATGGACGGTGCGGGACCGCTGCAGAACTTCTTCCTGATTACTCTGCCGCTGCTGCTGAAACCACTGATGCCGCTGATGATCGCCAGCTTTGCCTTTAACTTTAATAACTTTGTTCTGGTGCAGTTACTCACCAACGGCGGGCCGGATCGCCTCGGCACCACCACGCCAGCCGGTTACACCGATTTGCTGGTGAACTACACCTGGCGTATCGCCTTTGAAGGCGGCGGCGGGCAGGACTTTGGGCTGGCCGCCGCTATCGCCACGCTGATCTTCCTGCTGGTGGGTGCGCTGGCGGTGATTAACCTGAAAGCCTCGCGGATGAAATTCGACTAAGCGCCTGGCCCGACTGGCGTCATGGTTGCAGGCAGTCCGGACGCGAAGAGCGTGGAACAACCGGAACCTGGGAGGTGAGGATTGTGAGCACTGCCCGGGTTCAGACTGACAAATAAAATAGCCTGAGGGACCAGGCTCTGAGGAGTTGTTATGGCTATGGTACAACCGAAATCGCAACGGCTGCGTCTGTTCACCACGCATCTGCTGCTGCTGTTATTTATCGCGGCGATTCTCTTTCCCCTGCTGATGGTGATTGCGATTTCGCTGCGTGCCGGGAACTTCGCCACCGGCAGCCTGATCCCGGAGCAGATCTCATGGGAGCACTGGCGGCTGGCGCTGGGTTTCAGCGTGGAACATGCGGATGGCCGGGTGACACCGCCGCCCTTCCCGGTGCTGCTCTGGTTATGGAACTCGATCAAGATTGCGGCAATCAGTGCGCTGGGCATCGTGGCGCTCTCTACCACCTGCGCCTATGCCTTTGCCCGTATGCGCTTTACCGGCCGTGCCAGCCTGCTGAAAGGGATGCTGATATTCCAGATGTTCCCGGCGGTGCTGTCGCTGGTGGCGCTCTATGCCCTGTTTGATCGTCTCGGCCAGTATCTGCCCTTTATCGGGCTGAATACCCACGGTGGGGTGATCTTCGCCTATCTGGGCGGTATCGCGCTGCATGTCTGGACCATCAAAGGCTATTTCGAGACTATCGACGGGTCACTGGAAGAGGCGGCCGCGCTGGATGGCGCAACGCCGTGGCAGGCGTTCCGGCTGGTGCTGCTGCCGCTGTCGGTGCCGATTCTGGCGGTGGTGTTTATTCTGGCGTTTATCGCCGCGGTGACTGAAGTGCCGGTCGCCTCGCTGCTGCTGCGCGATGTGAACAGCTACACCCTGGCGGTCGGGATGCAGCAGTACCTCAATCCGCAGAATTATCTGTGGGGCGATTTCGCCGCTGCGGCGGTGCTCTCCGCGATTCCGATCACCCTTGTTTTCCTGCTGGCGCAGCGCTGGCTGGTGAGCGGTTTAACCGCGGGCGGGGTGAAAGGCTAAAACGATCATCATTGTACGTTGCCACTACTTACACAACGCCTGTTGTGGTTGAAGGATTCGGCGGCCTGCGGGCCGCCTTTTTTATGCTAATCCGATTCCGACGCACGGCTGCCTGCCACCAGCGCCACGACCATGGCAGTGATCGCCTGCTCTCCTTCCGGTTTGCTGACATCGCCGCGTGCCACCGCGCCTGCGATGGCATCCGCGCCCCCCAGCAAGCCCCACATGCCTGCTTCCGGAATGCCGCTGCTGCCAGCCAGAGGGGCAAACCAGCGCTGACAGCGGGCGATAAAGTCGAGCTGATAGTGGCGTTTGACGGCAGCCAGTTCCGGCGAGGTGCTGAGCGCTGACAGCAACTCCGGAATCTCACGCCCCTCCGTCATCACACAATCCACATAACAGGCCGCAAGCACTTCCGCTTTTTGTTGCATCACCATCGGTGCGGCATTCATCGCCGCTTCCATCTTTTCGGTCTGGCGACGATCAAAATCGTCATACAACGCCGCCAGCAATCCATGACGGGTGGTGAAGTGGTCATAAACCACCGGTTTACTGACCCCCGCCGCGTCGCCGACTCTGGCCAGCGTCAGTGCCTCGCTGCCTTCGGTTTGCATTATCTGCCACGCGACGTCTGACAACTGCCTGCGTCGTGCTTCGCGTGACAGACGCTTACGGGGTGTTTTTTCAACGGTCATGTTTTTCCTGATGGGCGAACAGACGCTGGCCCAGTTGATGCGCCAGCTGATAGTGTGACTCAGGATAACCTTCATCGCCGCTAAGCAACAGTTCACTGGTCACCACCGGCGCACCGCAATAGTCAAAGATGCCGTGATCGATCTGATTCCGCATGCTGGCGAAATAGCCGCGCCGCAGAAAGGTTCGGGTGTCAGCCGCGCCAATCGCAACCAGATGCACGGGAAGATGGCCGAGGCGTTTTACGATATGGCCATCCTGCTCATCAAAGGCCCAGCCCGCGATGAAGACACGGTCTATCCAGCCTTTAAGCTGTGCCGGAAATGACCACCAGTAGACCGGATAGACCAGCACCAGCGCATCGGCACGATCCAGCCGCTGCTGTTCTGCCAGCACATCGGGTGGCGTCGGCGCCAGAGCGTTGAAATGTCTGTGATCGCTGAGCGTAAAACGTGGATCAAACCCTTCTGCCGCCAGATCGGCCTTTTCAGCCGTATGTTGGCCTGTCGCGATAATGCCCTGCGCCAGCTGGTCCGCCACGCGATGGGTGTGAGCGTCCTGATTGGGATGGGAAGTCACTATTAATGCATGCATCGTCGTCACCTTACCTGATTAGTCATTAAGCTACTAAAGGTAAGTTACTATTGGTAGGTTAGCAAGCGGCGACCACTGATCAATTCGCTGACCGCACTTACTGTTTAAACGCAGAAGTCGCCAGCAAGGCCTGCTCCAGCAGAGGGTGATCGAACGTAAAGGGAAGGTGCGCCAGGCTGGCGGAGGGGAAATGGATCTGCTGCGCAATCTGTCTCATCCTATCCGCGTTAATCGCCGCAGGCAGCGTCAGAGGCGAGTGGAAACGGCGCAGCAGCGCCAGGAGTTCAGGCTCCACCTGCTTACCCTGCTGTTCAATCCAGGATTGTACCAGCAAGCTGAAACCGACCTTTTCACCATGCAGCCAGTGATGCAGCTCCGGCTGGTGAGTCAGGCGATCGTGGATGATATGGGCAAAGCCGGGAGTCGCCATCGCATCCTGAATACTGTTAGCCAGCCCCGCCAGCACAATGTTGGCTTCAATCACTTTCTCCAGAGCCGGGGTGACCTGCTGCCTGATGTTATCGGCCACCGCCGTGTCTCCCCAGCGTTTCAGCACCGTTACCGCCTGCCAGGCGGCTGCGACTTTAAGATCCAGCGCCAGCTGGTGCGGCGTCTGTCGCTGATAAGGCTCAAATTCAAACCATTTGGCCAGCGCATCCACGATCCCGGCCCGCAGATAGCGTACCTCGCTGCGGGCGATGACCTCGCTGTCCACCAGAATCCGCTCCGGCATGGCATTAAGCGGCTGGCTGCGCAGATGGCCGCCGCGCTCATCATAGATAATCGCCAGCGGAGACCAGGCGGCACAGGTGGCGGCCAGCGTGGCGAAGTTAACCAGCCGGATATCCGGCAGCGCATCATTGACCGCTTTGGCGCAGTCCAGAACCCGCCCGCCGCCGACGGCCAGAATCAGGGTAGCGCCGTGCGTCTGCACCTGCTGTTGCAGGGCAGCAATCGCCGCATCGGTACACTCACCGGTCAGCGTATCGAGCTGCCAGCGGATCCCCGCCCGTTCCAGACTTATGCTCATGTCAGGATTCACCGCCTGCCAGGCCCGCGGCGAGGTGAAGATGTGAATATGCGAGGCAAGCGGCCGGATAATTTCTCCCACCCCGGCCCGCAGCCCTGGCCGTTGCAGAAAGCCTTTCGGCGACATCACGCGAAACATGGTTGCTCCTTATCGACGATAAGCCAGCGAGCGCACCAGCCGGTCGCCGAGTTTCTGAATCAGCATCACCAGCGCCAGCAGCACCACAATGGTGGCCGCCATGATTTGGTTATCAAAGCGCTGATAACCGTAGCGAATCGCCAGATCGCCCAGCCCGCCACCGCCAACCACACCCGCCATCGCCGAGAAGCCAATCAACATCACAATCGTCAGGGTAACGCCCGCCACCAGCGCGGGAAGCGCTTCCGGCAGCAGCACACGGCTGACGATATGCCACAGGGTACCGCCCATTGATACCACCGCTTCTATACGGCCGCGGTCGACCTCATCCAGCGCGTTCTCCACGATGCGGGCGAAAAAGGGAAATGCCCCCAGCGTAATCGGCACAATAGCGGCAGTGCTGCCCAGCGTGGTGCCGACCAGCAGACGGGTAAAGGGGATCAGCGCAATCAGCAGCACCACAAATGGCAAGGCGCGTCCGGTATTTACCAGCGTATTCAGCAGCAGTGAAATCGCGCGGTTGGGCAGAATGCCTTTTGGCCGGGTCAGAAATAGCAGCACGCCTACCGGCAGCCCTATCGCGACCGTGAAAAGGGCCGCCAGCAACACCATATACAGTGTTTCGCCAGTGGCGTTCAGCAGCAGTTCCTGAAACCGCTCACTACTCATGCTACGCATCGGGTTAACGCCTCACGCTGATATTTTTCGATAAACGCCCGGTCTGCTTCGCCATCCTTCAGCAGCATTTTGCGCAGGCGTCCCTCTTCACGTCCCATGATCTGGCTCAGGCTGCCGCTCTCAACCAGCTGGCCATTCTCAAGCAGCGCCGCCCCGTCACAAATCCGCTTCACCACCGCCATTTCATGGGTGATCAATACAATGGTGATATTGAGCTGCTGCTGAATATCGGCCAGCAGATCGAGAATCGAAGTGGTGGTTTCGGGATCCAGCGCGCTGGTCGCCTCATCGCACAGCAGGTAACGGGGTCGGGCGGCCAGCGCGCGGGCGATGCCGACGCGCTGTTTCTGTCCACCGGAGAGCTGCGACGGCCAGGCCGCCGCAAAGGAGGCCAGCCCCACCAGTTTCAGCAGCGATGCGACCCGCTCGCGGCGTTCAGCCGCAGGCACACCGGCAATCTCCAGCGCCAGATCGACGTTGTCCTGCACGTTGCGCGAATGCAGCAGATTGAAGTGCTGGAAGATCATCCCCATCTGCTGTCGCTGCTGACGCAGTTGCGCCAGGCTCATCGCAGCGAGATCCTGCCCGTCGATTTCAATCAGGCCGCTGGTGGGACTCTCCAGCCGATTGAGGCAGCGCAATAGTGTACTTTTTCCCGCTCCGCTCCGGCCAAGGATGCCAAAGATGGTCCCTTCTTCGATGGTGAGTGAGATGTCGTCTAACGCTGGCGCAGATGCGCCAGGATACTGTTTGCTGAGATGACTGAGTTTAATCATGCTGCTGGTCCGCGACCGGAATCACTGAGCCCTGATAATTTTTACGGATAAACTCCGCTACCTGCGGCGAGCGCAGATCTTTCGCCAGCTGTAACACGCGGGGATCTTTCGCCAGTTCTGGCGTCGTTACCAGCAGGTTGGCGTAGGGATTATGTGTTGCAGACTCCAGTCCCAGCGCATCTTTCGCCGGGGTCAGACCGGCTTCCAGCGCGTAGTTGCCGTTGATAATTGCGGCATCCACATCATCCAGCGAGCGTGGCAGTTGCGGCGACTCAATCTCAACGATCTTAATTTTCTTCGGGTTTTCACTGATATCTTTTGGCGTCACCAGCGTCGAACCCGTTTCACCCTGCGCGTTGAGTTTGATCACCCCTTTGTCCTGCAACAGCCAGAGTGCGCGGCTCAGGTTAGTGGTGTTGTTCGGTACCGCAATGCTGGCCCCTTCAGGTAGCGCCGCTAAACTTTTCACTTTCCGCGAATAGATACCCAGCGGCTCGATGTGAACACTGGCGGCCACGGCAAAGGTTTTCCCCAGCGCCTTCTCCTGATCTTTCAGGTAAGGCAGATGCTGGAAGTAGTTGGCATCCACATCCCCGGCGGCCAGCAGCTCATTGGCATTCACGCCCCCGCTCAGCTCAACAATTTTGAGATCCAGTTTCGGATCCAGGGTTTTGACATACTCCAGGATTTCCGCATGTGGCAGCGGATCGGCCGCTACGCGCAGCGGCGCGGCCTGTAAACTCTGGGCAATCAGCAGTGAAAGACCGGCAAGGGCCAGAAAGCGCTTTTTAATCATCATCATTTATCTCTTATCGTTATCAGTGGGTGTTGTGTTCGGGGTAGAAACGCTGGGCAACTTCCGGGTGCGAACGCAGCCGGCCTTTAAGATAGTTCCAGCCCACTTCGCGCAGCAGCGGATTAAGCGGATCGCTGCTCGGTCCCTGTGCCAGTTCAGCCAGCTGAGGAGGCAGTTGATAGATCGGCACCACGGCGTCGAGTTGCGCGCCAAGGAAAAAGGCGATGGATAAGCGCTCGCTGCTCTGCGGTGGCGACACCACACGGTGCACCGTTGCGCGAAGATAACCGTTGGTTGCCAGCTCCAGCAGCTCGCCAATGTTCACCACAAACGCGCCCGGCAGTGGTGAGGCATCGATCCAGTTGTCCGGCGTCACTTCCACCTGTAAGCCCGGCTGATCGTCCTGCAGTAACATCGTCAGGAAGCCTGAATCTTTGTGCGCGCCAACACCCTGGCGTGATTCGCCCTCCGTGCGGCCCGGATAACGGATCAGTTTGATATGTTCGTTGGGATAGTCGCCATAGAGGTTATCGAAGGCGTTGCGCGGCAGATTCAGTGCCCCGGCAAAGGCGCGCAGCAGCTCCAGCGCCACCGCTGTCATCTGCTGCTGCCAGCGGGTGACCACCGTTTGCAGTTCAGGTAAAGCTTCAGGCCACTGATTCGGCCCCTGCATCCGTTGCCAGGTGGGTGAATCGGCGGTAACGGGCAGCGCTTCCCGTTCCGCACCAATATCAAACTGCTCGCGATAGTCAGGCTGGCTGCGGGTTATTTCAACCCCCGCCAGGTTATAGCCGCGAAAATGCGGCGAGTTCGCCATCGCCACTGCGGATTTATCCGCCTGTGGCAGGGCAAAAAATTTCCGCGCGACGTGCTGAACCTCATCTAATAGTTCACGGTCGATGCCGTGATTGATTAAATAGAAGAAACCGACATCACGCGCGGCCTGGCTTAATTTTTCCAGGACCTGTTGCTGCTGCTGTTGATTACCTGACAATAATGCGAAATCAATTACCGGCAATTCTGCTGTGGTTAACGCGCTCATGATTGACACTCTGTTGGCATGGAATCGCTTTACACTGCCATTTCATTTATGCGTTAACTACCAACTAATCCTGCTATGTATATGCGACGGATGGGAATATCCCACCACGCCGCGGGCTTTAAACCCGCAGATTACTCTGCGCTCCACGCCACGAATGCCGGCGGTAACCATGCCGTAATCTCAGGCAAAGGCTGTTGATAAAGCGCAATCTCGACAAAACAGGTCTGCGCACTGCACCCCTGGCCGAGTCGTGAACTGCCGCTATCCTGGGTCAGCACATTGGGATTGCCGTGTTTATCCAGCGGCTGGCCCTCCTGCTGATCGAGCGGGTCATACCAGGCGCCGGTCGACATCTGTACGACACCCGGCAGGATATCCTGCGTCAGATGCACACCCGCCAGCAGCGCGCCGCGTCCGTTAAAGACTTTTACGATGCTGTTCTCCTCAATGCCGCGCGCAGCAGCATCTTCAGGATGCATCCAGAGTGGCTCACGCCCGGCAATTTTGGTGGCCCGGCTGACCCGTCCATGATCGTACTGACTATGCAACCGGGTCCGTGGCTGGCTGGAGAGCAGATGCAACGGCCACTGCTGCTTTTCCTGCTGTTGCGCCTGGTATTCCGGCGCATACCAGCAGGCAAATCCGGGCGCTTCGTCATACCCGAAATCGGCCACCTGCTGAGAAAAAAGCTCGATTTTCCCCGACGGCGTGCTGAGCGGGGCTGACTCAGGGTTATCGCGAAACGCTTTTAGCAGGATCTGCGGCGTCTCTGGCGCGGGATACTCCACCACTCCCTGTGACCAGAACGCCTCAAAGGGCGGCAGTTCGATGCCCTGCGCTGCCGCGCGTGGCCGGGAATCTTCATAGAGTGACTGAAGCCACTGGCGCTCATCACGCCCCTGCGTAAAGGCGTCAGCAAAACCGAGCCGCTGCGACAGAGCGGCAAAAATTGCGTAATCCGATTTTGCAGCTGCAAACGGCGGCAGATGCTGCGGCATGGCGATGATAAAACCGTCGTTGCTGGCGCTGCCAATATCTTCACGCTCCAGCGACGTGGTCGCAGGCAGCACGATGTCGGCAAATTTTGCCTGCGCCGTCCAGAACTGCTCATGCACAATTACAGTGTCCGGCCGCTGCCAGGCGCGTATCAGCTTGTTGATATCCTGATGATGATGAAAGACATTGCCGCCCGCCCAGTAGACCAGCCGGATGTCGGGATAGACCCGCTGTTGCCCATCAAACTCATAGTGCCCTCCGGGATTGAGCAACATGTCGGCGATGCGTGCCACCGGAATCGTCTCCTGAACCGGATTATGACCGGCGGGCAGACGAGGCCCGGAAAACTGTCGCCGGGCGGCACCGGCCAGATTGGTTGAGGCGTAACCAAAGCCCAGCCCGCCGCCGGGCGTGCCGATCTGACCCAGCAGAGCGCTAGTCGCAACGGTGGCCCAGAAAGCCTGCTCGCCCTGCCGCGCCCGCTGCACTGACCACGCAATATTCACCATCGTTTTATGCGCCACCATCTGCCGTGCCAACGCACGGATCTCCGCGGCCGCCAGCCCGGTCAGCGGAGCGGCCCATTCTGGCGTTTTAGCTATACCGTCGCGTTCACCCAGCAGGTAGGCGGCATAGTGGTCAAAGCCCACCGTGTAACGTTCTGTGAATGGCGCGTCATAGAGAGATTCAGTAATTAACACCTGCCCGATTGCCAGTAACAGCGCCGTATCGGAGCCGGGCTGTATCGCCAGCCACTCCGCATCCGCCACCCCAGCGAGATCGTTTCTGACCGGACTGATGTTGATAAACCGGGTGCCATTCTGCCGTAGCGTGGTTAACCAATGAGAAAGCGCATGGTCATTAGCCCCGCCGCCATTGATCTGCGCATTGCGCAGCGGCAAACCCCCGATAGCCACAAACAGTTCGCAATGCTCTGCCAGAACCGGCCAATGGGTATGGTGACGTTGTAACTCATCGAGGTTGCCGATGATGTGCGGCAGCGTGCGTTCACCGGCCGCAATGCTGTAGGTGTTGGTGCTGGCGATATAGCCGCCATAGTGGTTAAAGAAACGATGAAGCTGGCTCTGGGCATGATGGAAACGTCCGGCACTCGACCAGCCGTAAGAGCCGGCGTAGATCGCCTGATTGCCGTGCTCTGTTTTGACACGCCCCAGCTCCTCCGCCACCAGTTGCAACGCAACATCCCAGCTCACCTCCACAAACGGCTCTTTGCCGCGCCCGTTGCGGGATGCGCTTCTGCTCTGGAGATAACCGAGCCTGACGGCCGGATTTTTGACCCGGGTTTCGCTTTGCACCGCGCCCGGTAACGACTGCCCGATCGCAGAGGGATTACGGTCCCACGCCACCGGCCTGACCGACGTCAGCGTGTCCCCATCGGTGGTGACGTGATACGTGCCCCAGTGCATAACGGCTAAATCATTCTTTTTCATGGCTCACTCGCGTCGGATACGGCGCGAGAGACGCGTACCCAGGGTTTGCAGTAGCTGGACAATGACAATCAGCACCAGCGCAGTCGAAATCGTGGCAAAGGCATCAAAGCGCTGATAGCCGTAAGTAATGGCGAGGTCGCCAATACCGCCGCCGCCCACCGTGCCCGCCATTGCCGTCGCACCCAGCAGGCCGATAGTGGCGGTGGTCAGAGCTAACACCAGCGACGAGGCGGCTTCCGGTATCATGAAATACCATATGGTCTGCAGCGTGGTGGCACCCATCGCATTGGCTGACTCCAGAATGCCCTCATCCACCTCCAGCAGCGCATTCTCCACCAGCCGTGAAATATAGGGCGCGATAAATATCACCAGCGGCACAATGGCCCCCGCCGTACCGATGGTGGTGTTCACCAGCAGGCGCGTCAGCGGCAGAATCGTGATCAGCAGAATAATAAACGGCAGTGAACGGATGATATTCACGATCGGGTTCAGCAACTGATGTACCAGTCGATTCGGCTGTATCCCACCCGGACGACAGATCACCAGCACAATGCCAAGCGGCAGGCCCAGCAGCGAACCAAAGCCCAGCGACAACGCCACCATGATCAGCGTGTCCTGCATCGCCGTCAGGAACTGATCGCCGGTAACGGCGGTTTCAAAGAGTTCTGACATCACTGATTTTCACTCCGGTCGCGATGAGAAACTGGATGGCCGCCTCGCGTCTTGCGGGCTCGCCTTTGATCTGCACAATCATGAAACCCAGAATGGTACGCTGTACTTCCGTCATGCTGGCGAACAGGATATTCACTTCAACCTCATGTTCACGGATCAGGCGATTGATGATCGGCTGTTGTGCCGTGCTGCCGACAAACTCCAGCCGCAACACGTCGACAGCCGGATGCTGGCTTAACAGCGCAAGGGTCTGCTGTGGCAGACGATCGTGGATGACGGACTGCACAAAGCTGGCGCTCACCGACTGTTGCGGTTCAGCAAACAGCGACAGGACATCGCCCTGTTCAACGATACGGCCCTGCTCCATCACCGCCATCCGGTTGCAGATCTTCTGTACCACCGACATCTCATGGGTGATCAGGACAATGGTGATGCCGTAACGCTGATTAATCTCCTGTAACAGCAGCAGAATCTGTACCGTGGTCTGGGGATCCAGCGCGGAGGTCGCCTCATCACACAACAGAATCGCGGGATTGGTTGCCAGCGCGCGGGCAATTCCGACGCGCTGTTTTTGACCGCCGGAGAGTTCATCCGGATAGCTGTGGGCTTTGTCGCTGAGGTTAACAAACGCCAGCAGCTCCGCCACGCGGGTGGCGATAAAATCTTTATCCCGGCCCTGCAAAATCAGTGGGATGGCGACGTTGTGAAACACCGTTCGGGCATTGAGCAAATTGAAGTGCTGGAAGATCATGCCAATCTGCTTTTTGACCTGAATTAAGCGCTTTTTGCTGATCCCTTGTAACGCTTCACCCTGCACCTCAACCGAGCCGGTTGTGGGGGTCTCCAGGTGATTAATCAGGCGCAGCAGCGTACTTTTTCCGGCTCCACTGGTGCCGATGACGCCAAAGATGTCACCCTGATTGATGCGCAGATTAATCTCCTTCAGCGCCTGCACTTCTGCACCGTTACGCGCAAACGTTTTGCTGACATGGCGAAACGCAATGGCTACCTGACTCATTTGAAATAATCTGGCAGCAGATAGCCCGCATACTGCGCATTACCGGTGATGTAGGTTTTAAATTCTGCTGAGTGGTAGCCGGCAATAATGTCACGGGCAAACTGAGCCTGCTTATTTTTACCGGCAACCGTCACCACGTTAATAAACTGGCTGGTTGCCGCTTCCAGTTTCAGTGCCGAATTGAGTTTCATGCCACTGGATACCGCGAAGTTGCCCTGAATGACTCCATAGTCAACGTCGGGAAGTGCACGCACCTGCTGAGCGTTATCCATCTCTTTGAGCACGATTTTGTAGGGATTTTCCGTGATATTTTTCTGCGAAAAAGTGGCAGCATCGCTATCGGGGCTGATTTTGAGCCAGCCGATGCTCTGGAGTAACAGCGCCGCCCGGTACTCATTTGAGGGCTGATTGGGCACAGAGACCGTGCTGCCCGGCGCGGGTTGAGTCAGCGTTTTCACGCGCCCAGAGTAGAGCCCCATTGGCGGGGTCGGCACCTGCACAATCCCAACGTTATCAATGCCAAGCCGGTCATTAACCGACTTCAGATAGACGGGATGCTGCATGATATTGGCGTCAATCGTCCCGCGATGAACAGCATCATTAACCTGAATTCCATCACTGAAATCTTTATACTCCAGGGTATACCCCTGCCTGATTAATAAGGGCGCGACGCCTTTTTCAAATTGCTCTTTATAAGGCCCTGGATTAAATCCAATCCGTATTTTCTTCTGGTCGGCTGCCTGAGCGGCAGAAATAAAAAGGCTGGCGGTGGTCAGTGCCAGAATAATTCCCCGGGATGTGATCTGCATTGTTTGCCCTGATTCATTATTGTGAGAGCGATCGATTTAATCACAGCCATCGCGGAGAGGAACAGGCAAAACCCAGCCCCGACTTTGGCTTATTTATGCTAACGATAGTCACACGCTGGATATTCGAATCCTTGCAAAGAACAGCGTTATTTCTGCTAAAGATTTTAATGTCAGCTGTGTCATTCTTCCCCGCTTAACACTGTTTATTGCGGGAGAGATATGGCGGAGTTTGCAGCTTCAGAGATGGTCGCAGGGCTCGAAGAGAACCTCTTCAGCATGCTGGAAAAGCAGGCAGCACAACTGGATGATGCGCTGTTACCGCTGATCGATCTCTCCTCCGGCAGTCCACGTCAGCCAACGCCGCCCGCGGTAATCGCTTCATTACAGGCTGCGGCAGCGAAACCGGAGAACCATGAGTATCCCTCGTTCTGGGGCAAACCCGCGCTGCGCCGTGCTATCGCAGCCTTTTACCAGCGTCACTACGGCGTCACGCTCGATCCTGAAACTGAAGTGGCGCTGTTCCAGGGCGCGCACATTGGCGTCAACGGTTTTCCCCGCGCCCTGCTTAATCCGGGTCAGGTGTTGATCTCTACCGATCCCTGCTATCCGCTCTACCGCTCAGCGGCCCGTCAGGCAGGTGCCGATTTTTATGGCATTCCGCTGGAGGCGTGCAATGATTTCCTGCCCGATTTCACCCAGGTGCCAGACGATATCGCGGCGCGTGCCGGTCTGCTGCTGCTCAATTATCCCCATAATCCCACTGGCGCACTGGCGACAGCCGCGCTGTTCGCCGACGCGCTGGCCTTCGCCCGCCAGCATCATGTTCCGCTGATTCATGACTTCGCCTATGCCACGCTGGGCAGTGAGTCGGGCGAACAGCCGCTGAGTCTGCTGGCACAGCCCGATGGCAAAGCCTGGGGCGTGGAAATCTACACGCTGTCAAAAAGCGCACTCATGGCAGGCTGGCGGGTGGGATTTGCGGTGGGAAACGCCTCGATGATTGCAGCATTTAAAAAACTTCATACTCATAGCTACAGCACGGTGTATGGCGCGGTGCAGGATGCCGCCATCACCGCGTTGTCGCTGCCCGCTGAACAACTCAGCTTGCTGGCAGAGCATTACCATCAGCGCCGCAGAGTGATTTTAGCCAGGCTGGCAGCAATGCACTGGCCGGTACGCGCCCTTCAGGGCACCTTTTTCCTCTGGCTGGCAGCGCCAGCTGGTTTCACCGGGGAGCAATTCGCCGCCCTGCTACTGGCCCAGTGTCATCTGCTGGTGGCACCGGGTAACGGGTTTGGCGCAGCGGGTCGTGATTATATTCGCATCAGCCTGACAACCGGGACGGAGCAATTACTGCAGGCGCTGGATCGCATCGACGAACTGAAACTGTTTAAGTAGCGCATCAGCACCGGGAAAACCAGTTCCAGATATAACCAGAGCACCAGCCGCAAGTTATTACCAAATGTTCAGACCCGTAAGCAGGCGTGAATAAGTTCACTATGCTGGGTTTGTCAGTAAATGCAGTTATTTCGGCTGAAAACTTGCAAAAACTTACAATCGTAGTCTAGAGTTTACCGGCTGCGGTTTCTGCCGCTTCACTTAAAAATTATTCGGCTTCTTATAGCTTTCATTTCCACGGTTTCTTCTGAACATTGTTTGCGGCTGCGAAAGCTATAAGACTCCTTCATTGATGCACCTGAGGAGAATATGGACACCAGAAACTCATCGTCTGAACACCCAAAGAAACATTTCTGGAACAGGAAGCCAAAAGAGCTGACTGTTGACGACATTACCGTCATCGACAACGACATGCTGAAGCGTGCAGTTGGCGCAGCTGCGTTAGGTAATGCGATGGAATGGTTCGACTTTGGCGTATACAGCTATCTCGCCGTGATCATCGGCAAAGTCTTCTTCCCGGATGCCAACAACGCGGTGCAGCTAATCGCCACCTTTGGTACGTTTGCCGCGGCCTTCCTGGTACGTCCGATTGGCGGCCTGGTATTTGGCCCGCTGGGTGACCGCATCGGACGGCAGAAAGTGCTGGCGATGACGATGATCATGATGTCGATTGGTACGTTCTGTATCGGTCTGATCCCGGCTTACTCTTCAATAGGCATCATGGCACCGATTCTGCTGCTGGTGGCACGTCTGATCCAGGGCTTCTCAACCGGTGGTGAATATGGCGGCGCAGCGACCTTTATCGCGGAGTACTCTACCGATAAACGCCGGGGCTTTATGGGCAGCTTCCTGGAATTCGGCACCATCGGCGGTTACCTGCTGGGTGCCAGCCTGGTCACGGTGATGACCACCGTGATGTCGAATGAGGCGATGATGTCCTGGGGCTGGCGCGTGCCGTTCTTTATCGCCGCGCCGCTGGGCCTGTTTGGTCTCTATGTGCGACTGAAGCTGGAAGAGACTCCGGCTTTCCAGCAGCACATGGAAAAACAGGAAGCACTGGAGCAAAGCAAGCCGCATCTGACGCTGATGCAGATGCTGAGCAAATACCGCGCACCAATGATGAAATGTATCGGTCTGGTGCTGCTGTTTAACGTCTCTAACTACATGCTGACCTCGTACATGCCGAGCTATCTGACCGGCGTGCTGGGTCTGCCAGAGTTAAGTGGCCTGCTGCTGGTGATGGTGGCGATGTTCGTGATGATGCCGCTGACGCTGCTGTGGGGTCGCTGGACTGACCGCATCGGTCGTCGTCCGGTGATTGCCTTTGGTGCGGTGGGTCTGATCCTGCTCGCCATCCCGAGCTTTATGCTGATCGGGTCGGGTAATATGTGGGCGGTATTTGGCGGCCTGATGATTCTGGGTGTACTGCACACCTGCTTCAGCGGCACTATGCCTTCGACGCTGCCTGCGCTGTTTACTACCGATATCCGTTACAGTGCGCTGGCCATCGGCTTCAACCTGTCGGTTTCGCTGTTTGGGGGTACCACACCGCTGATTACCGCGTGGCTGGTGGATACCACTAAAAACAATATGATGCCAGCTTACTATATGATGGGTGCGGGCGTGATTGGCCTGCTCACCATTCTGACGGTACGTGAAACAGCCCGTCAACCGCTGACCGGTTCATCCCCTGCGGTAGCGACCAAAGCGGAAGCGCATCGCCTGATCGACAAGCTGCGCAAGCGGCACAAGCCATCAGCGACCACCGCGAAATAATTGCTCTGACACCCTGCTCTGCAGGGTGTTTTTTTATCTGCCGTCCGAACTGTTTACCCAGCTGATTTAACTGCCCTGAAACGCGCCACTTTCGCCCGATTGCCACACAGCGCCATGCTGCACCAGCGGCGGCGATGCGCTTTGGTGCGATCGTAAAACCACAGTGTACAGGCGGGATGTTCACAGCCACGGACTCTGCTGAAGTCCTCCTGCGCCAGCAACATCGCAGCCTGTTCCGCAACCTGTCCCAGCCGCTGCATCACACTCTGGCCCGCATAGACCCGCCTGATTTTTAAGGCACCCGGCTCCCCGGTCATTTGCAGATGGCTGGTCGCTTCACCCAGCCAGGCGTTCAGCGCCTGAATATCAATGCCCTCTCCCGCTTTGTGCTGCTGCACGTTATCACGAATGATCTGACGTAAGTGACGCGCTGCTTCCAACAGCGCACCCGGTTCATGCTGCGGAGCCGGGGCATCTGGTGCCAGTCCGGCCTGGTGTAGCCAGGCTTCAACATCCTGATCGGTTTGCCAGAAGTCGTGCGGCTGGCCTTCCACGATGGCCACGGTATTGATGAAATCCAGCGCCGGATGATCAGCCAGAAACCACGGTCCCTGGGCGGTGTGTGATTGCGTTTCCGCCATGATATTGCCTCCCTTGTTAACTCTGCTGATGCCACTGTAACCGACAAAGTACTATTTGAATAGTTACACCGCATCTTTTGTAACCATTATAAATTGATTTGACAGGTTACATTCTGGCTGCATAATGACTCTTGGTAACCCCATAAATATCATTTAACCAGTTACAGGAGTTCAGCATGCGTGATCAATCCATTTCCTATCGTTACCAGCAGGCCGATGGCGTCAATATTTTCTATCGCGAAGCGGGCGATCCTTCCCTGCCGGTACTGCTGCTGTTGCATGGCTTTCCCACCTCTTCACATCAGTTCCGCAATCTGATCCCGCTTCTGGCCGATAAATTTCATCTCATCGCACCCGATATGCCGGGCTTTGGCTTCACTGAAGTGCCTGCTGAGCGCAACTATTCCTGGACCTTCGACGCGCTGGGCCAGACGCTGACCGCCTTTGTCGATGCACTGGGGCTGGAACGTTATGCGATGTATGTTTTCGACTATGGCGCACCTGCCGGTCTGCGACTGGCACTGGCTTACCCCGATCGCGTCAGCGGACTGATATCACAAAACGGTAACGCCTATCTGGAGGGATTAGGAGAAGCCTGGGCGCCGGTCCGCGCCTACTGGGACGATCCCAGCGAAGCAAATGGTCAGGTGATCCGTGACGCCATCCTGACGCTGGAAGGGGTGAAGTGGCAGTATCTGCATGGGGTGAGCGATCCGCAGCAGATCGCCCCGGAAACCTATACCCTGGATACTCTGCTGATGGAGCGCCCCGGTAACAAAGATATTCAGCAGGCCCTGTTTCTCAATTACGCCAGTAATCTGAAACGTTATCCGGAATTTCAGGCGTTCTTTCGCCGGCAGCAGGTGCCAACGCTGGTGATCTGGGGCAAGCACGATCCGTTCTTTATTCCACCGGGCGCAGTGGCCTGGCAGCGGGATAATCCACAGGCGGTGGTCGAGATGTTGGATAGCGGCCACTTCGCGCTGGAGACGCACACCCATCACATTGCGTCGCGCATCCGCGAGATGTTCAGTGGCGACTGATCCGCTGCGCGCAGAGGCAGGCTATTCAGCGCTGCCTCTGCAAACGTGCAGGTCATTCATTGCTAAAGCGGCCAACGGTGCTGGCCGCGCCCAGCGCATGGCCTTTTAGCTGTGCAACCAGCTCTGCCTGGGTTAACCCCGCTTTCAACTGACCCACCGGCAAATCGGTGGCGATCAGCACAAAGTTATAGTGATGCAGCCCACTGCCTGCAGGCGGACAAGGACCATAATAGTGCAGCGTCCCTGGGGTATTTTTTCCGCCGGTGTAGTCCTTGCCCTTTGTCAGAGCCCCCTGCGCAAATGACGAGCGGCTGGCGGGAATGTTATAGGCCACCATGTGGGTAACGCCGAGCCCTTTGGCCCCGACCGGGTCGGTCATCAGAAGAGCCAGACTGCGGGTGCCCGCCGGAATCGCAGACCAGTTCAATTCGGGAGAGATATTCTCACCGGTACAGGAAGGATTACTTTTATTGGCACCGGCAAACTTTTTATCCAGTAGCGCATTATCGCTGAAGTCTTGTGATTGCAGCGTAAATACCGACGCCGCCAGCGTGGTCATTGGCAAAATGGCCAGCACCGTCGCGCAGAGTAATTTTTTCACCAGCCACTCCTTATCAGATTACTCAAGAGATTATGTTCCGTATGGATTGCGTCACTGCCTGATTACTATAACGGCTTTAACGCGATTGACCCGACTGACCGCCTGTTCAGGGGTAAGGAAACGGCAAATCTATGATCTCCGTCGCGCTGGCTGAGAGAGCTGACGCGTTGCCCTGTGACGCATTACCCGATATAAGTTAACGCATCTGGCTGAAGTTTCGCCTGAATCATCGTCACTGTCACCGATAAGTGGACACTATGCAGATTGAAGATCTCCGGATTTACATTGCGGTAATGCATGCTGGCAACTTTACTGCAGCAGCTGAGCATCTGATGCTATCGAAACAGTATGTCAGCCGCCGCATGGCTGCGCTGGAGGCATCATTAGGGGTACGACTGTTGATCCGTAACACCCGTAAGCTGTCTGTAACGGATGCAGGTTTACTGTTCGCGCAACATGCTCAGCGCATTCTGGATGAGATTCAGGAAGCGCAACTGGCAGTGTCAGAGCAGCAGCAGGCGCTGCGCGGCACCTTCCGAATCAATCTGCCGATGTCCTTTGGTATGAGCCACCTCTCCCCCCTGATTGCCGAGTTTCTAAGCCACCATCCGTCATTGCAGTTTCATATTGAGCTGGCTGACCGCTATGCCGATGTGATTGGCGAAGGCGTTGATATGGCGATTCGCATCGGTACGCTGGCTGATTCCACGCTGATTGCCCGTCCGCTCGGCGAGCTGAAGCGGGTTATCTGCTGCAGCCCCCGCTATCTGGAACGGGCAGGCGTGCCGCAGCAGCCAGAAGCCTTGCTGCAACATGCCTGTCTGCGCTACGGACGTGAAGGTCAGAATGGCTGGGAACTGCAGGTCAATGGTAAACCGAAGTGGCTGGCGGTTCAGGGCCCGATGGTGAGTAACAATGGCGAGGTCCTGCGTGATGCCGCACTGGCAGGCTTAGGACTGGTATTGTTACCCGCCTTTATCGTTGAGACAGCCCTGCAACGCGGTGAGCTGGTGACCGTGCTGGACGACTATCTGCCGCCCGCACTCTCTCTGAATGCGGTTTACCCGCAGCACCGTCAGCGCAGCGAAGTAAACCGCCAGTTACTGGCCTTTCTCCAGGCGCGTTTAGCGTCGTGACAGGATTAAAGTTTTTTTAATGCCGCAAAGACTCTGGCGACAGCGACGGCACCCGGATCAGACACGCCGTTGAGGTTAGCACTGTTAAGATAGGATGATCGGCCCGCTTTTGCTTTCCCCATGCTGGCGGTTGCATCACTGCCCTGCTGTGCCGCATCAGCCGCCTCTGCCAGCGATTTACCCGCCACCAACGCCTCGATTGCCGGTTGCAGCGCATCAATCAGCGTGCGATCCCCTGGTTGTGCCCCGCCATACTGCTTCATCTTCTCCAGACCCTGTTGCAGGGCCGCGGGCAGCGCATCCCCTTTGGCCAGCTGCTGCGCAGCAGCGGTGAAAAAGATCGCCATCAGTACGCCGCTGGAGCCGCCCATCACCGTCGCCAGTCGCTCACCCGTCACCGCGAGCAGATCGGGCAAGGCATTTAACGGCAGCTGATTATCTGTACATTCGCGCTGGATCTGGCGTGCGCCAGCAGCAAAGGTCGAACCGGTATCGCCATCACCGACCTGCGCATCCAGTTTGTTAAGCTCGCTTTCGCTGGCGATCAGGGTTTCACAGATGCTGTTAACAAACGCAGCGACGGTCGGGTTATCTGAGGGTTGCGCCGGATGCGCTGTTGCCTCTTTTGTCGCGTTAACTGGCTGCAGCGGCGCGATTTTAACCGCCTGAACCCAGCCGGTGACCTCAACCGGCGCGCAGATCGCCTCTTCGAACAACGGCGTCAGCGTCATGGAGGTGACGGAAAAGCCCTTCATGTCCAGCGCGGTCATAAGCGGAGCCGGGCCAATCAGATAATCACTACCCCGGCTGAGCGGCGACTCAATCAGGTCACGTGTGACCAGACTCATTTCCAGCGCGGACATGCCGCCAAGATTATTGATTAACAGCGCGCGTGGCTGATCGTTGTCCGGCATCACTTTCTCCAGCAGATGCTGCACAATCTGCTGACTGTTTTGCGTCTGCATGACGTCAACGCCCGGTTCGCCGTGAATCCCCAGCCCCATTTCAACGCTGCCGTCTGGCACCCGCTGGCCGGTCTGTTCATCCGGCAGATGGCAGCTTGAGAGCGCAACGCCCATGGTGGCGATAGCACGACTGGCTGCCTCTGCTGCCTCGGTCACCGCGGCCAGGTCATCACCCCGCTCTGCGACGAAGCCCGCCACTTTATGCACCAGCAACGTGCCCGCGACGCCGCGTGGCTGAGGGTTATCGGGCAACGCAACATCATCACCGACAATTACCATATTGACGCTGAATCCCGCTTTGCGCGCTTTTTCTGCCGCCAGACCGAAGTTGAGGCGATCCCCGGTGTAGTTTTTCACAATCAGCAGACATCCCGCCTCACCGGTAATATTGATGATGGCGTTGTAAACCGCGTCAACGCTGGGGGAAGCAAAAACATCGCCACAGACGGCAGCCGTCAGCATCCCTTTGCCGATAAAGCCGACATGGGCCGGTTCATGGCCTGAACCACCACCGGAAATCAGCGCGACCTGCTGTTTTTGCCAGTCATTACGCATCACGATGCGAATGCGCGGATCGACCTGCAACCGGACCAGATTGCGCCACGGGCTGGCGTAAATCATGCCATCTAACGCGCTGTCGACGAGATCATCCTTTTTATTCATTACGAATCGGGTCATGTCTTCTTTCCTCATAGGCATGCGGGTTTGCTGATGACCCAGTGTTACATACCACTGACGACAGTGAGAAATCCATCAACAGATCTGTAGCCTGATTTCAGACATACCGCACGGAAACCAGCTGACAGAGACGCAGTGATTTTTACTAATTGATTGATTTTTATCAAATGTCTTTACCTGAAAGTGAGAGGTTCTGCGCAGAACATGAACCGGGGATCACGGATGGTAAAAATTCATTTGTTAACAGAGGATGTTTTAATGACCCAACGTATGATTCTCAATGAAACCGCCTGGTTTGGTGCTGGTGCTTTGCGCCATTTGCCGGAAGAGGTACAACGTCGCGGGATGCGAAAAGCACTGATCGTCACTGACAAAGCGCTGGCCGCGGCGGGTGCGCTGAAGCGGGTGACCGATCTGCTGGCGCAACATCAGTTTGACTGGGCGGTGTATGATGAGGTGGTGCCGAATCCTACCATTCGGGTTGTGCAGCAGGGTGTTGCGGTGTTCAGAGAGTCAGGTGCCGACTACCTGATCGCCATTGGCGGCGGCTCACCACAGGATACCAGCAAGGCGATCGGCATTATTATCAATAACCCTGAGTTTGAAGATGTGCGCAGCCTGGAAGGCGTCAGCCCCACCCGCCATCCGTGCGTGCCGATCATCGCTATCCCGACCACGGCAGGCACCGCCGCAGAAGTGACGATTAATTACGTCATTACCGATGAAGATAATCGCCGTAAGTTTGTCTGTGTCGATCCCCATGACATACCGAAAGTGGCGATCATTGATGCGGAGATGATGGCGAGCATGCCAGCGTCGCTGAAGGCTGCGACCGGTATTGATGCCTTAACCCATGCCATTGAAGGCTACATCACACGCGGTGCCTGGACCCTGACCGATATGCTGCACCTCAAAGCCATTGAGATTATCAGCCAGTCACTGCGCGAATCGGTGGCAGGAAATATTGAGGCGGTTGAGCAGATGGCGCTGGGACAATATGTGGCCGGTATGGGTTTCTCTAATGTCGGCCTTGGTCTGGTGCATGGCATGGCACACCCGCTGGGCGCCTTTTACAATGTCCCGCACGGCGTAGCCAATGCCATTTTGCTGCCGCAGGTGATGGCGTGGAATGCCTCAGGCACTGGCGAAAAATATCGCGACATTGCCCGTGCAATGGGTGTGAAACAGGTTGAGTCATTGTCGCTGGATCAGGCGCGGGAAGCGGCGGTCGCCGCGGTGCGTCAGCTCTGTCGCGATGTGGGTATTCCCCGCTCACTGCGTGAAGTGGGCTTAAAAGAAGCGGATATCCCTGCACTGGCACAGGCCGCGCTGGATGATGTCTGTACCGGCGGCAATCCACGTACGCCGGACCTGGAGGACGTGATGGCGTTATACCGCCAGAGTTAAAGCGCCTATCCTGTAGTGATGCAGTGCCGATAACAGGCCCGTCCTCGCTGGCGGGCTTTTTTTGCGTCATGGCAACGGTTAATCCGGGAGCCTTCGCCAGAGGTTGTTCAGTCTGGCTTACGGCATCAGCCAAGGTTTTAGCTGCGTTTTTCCCGCCTGGTTTCAGCCTGAAATCGCCCGCTGTTACGATGAAGTTCAGCGAGCGAACCAACTGCCCTTACCCATGATTTCTTTAGATGCTAAACCCTGATTCACTTGATCTGGATCACAAAAATCCGCATCATGCGCAGCGAAAACCTTAATGCCGCTGCGGAGATATCGATGACACTGTACCAGGGTATGCTAATTTTCTATGCCGTTGTTGCATTGATCGCTACGCTGATCACGTTCTTCATCGCCAAAGATAAGCTGAGCATCAAACTGCTGAGCGCCTTTCTGGTGGGGGCCACCTGGCCGATGAGTTTTCCTGTCGCGCTGATGTTTGCTCTGTTTTAATTGACATTATCCCCTTAGATACCACACTCAGGTAAGACGTCCCTGACCTGCAAACCGCCGATCACCGACGTGGCCTTGTTCATGACGGTTAATAAGGAGCGGATATGCGCGTTATCAGTGTGATGATTCTGGTTTCTCTTCTCAGTGCCTGTAGTGCCCCATGGCACGCTGAAAAACCGGTTCCGGCGGCCGAAACCCGCCAGCAGACCTGCCAGCCAGGCTCCAATCCCAGCCAGAACGACTGCGGTCATTTCCCTGAACCTGAATTCCATTGATCCTGTCACAAGGCGATCGCTGCTGTGAGATCTCAATTACGCTATTTCATCGCATAACAAGGCTTTACACGCTGCTAACCGGTCAGTAAAGTAGCGCCCAGACATCAATTCTGATGCGTAAGCGTTAACGTCAACCAACGCCCCCGCAGCACTGCTGCATGTGATGATCCCTGCCATGATGCCTGTACAACACCCAGCTAAACCTCTCGCTGCGTATTCCAGCGCCACATTTTTTTTGTTCGTCCTGCTGCTGACCGCGGCTAACCTTCGTGCGCCCATTACTGTCATCGGCCCGGTACTACAGGATATCCGCCAGACCTTTGGCCTGAGTGTCGGTGAAGCGGGTCTGTTTAACTTTATTCCACTGATGCTGTTTGCCCTGCTCGCCCCACTGGCCGCCTGGCTGGGAAATCGCGTCGGGCTCGAGCGCAGTTTATGGGGCGCGCTTTGCCTTATCACTGCCGGTTCGCTGTTGCGCTGGCTGCCTGCTGAAGCGGCGTTGTGGAGCGGAACGCTGTTGCTCAGCGCAGGCATTGCCGCCGCCAACGTGCTGCTGCCGCCACTGATTAAACGCGATTTCACCGCCCACACCGCTAAATATATTGGCCTTTATGCCGCCACCATGTCGATTACTGCCAGCCTGGCATCTGGCATTGCCGTTCCGCTGAGCCAGCTTTCAGCGGCTGGCTGGCGACTCTCGCTGGTTGTCTGGGCGCTGCCGGGACTGGTTGCGCTACTCGCCTGGCTGCCGCTGTTACGTCAACGGCGGTCAACCGTAGCGCCCGCAGATGCGACCGTTGCATATCGCCATCCGTGGCGAACGGCAGGCGGCTGGCAAATCGCACTGTTTATGGCGCTGCAATCGCTGGCGTTTTATACCCTGATTGACTGGTTTACGCTGTATGCCCAGGATAACGGCTTCAGTCAGGCCCACGCAGGCTGGCTGCTGTTCTGGTATCAGGCAATTGCGATCGTCGCTAACCTGGGCTGCATGGTGGCGCTGAAGCGGGTAAAAGATGCCCGGCTTACCGCGTTTATTGCTTCATCAGGCATTTTCCTCGGCATGCTGGGCCTATTGCTCAATCCGCAGTGGGCCGTCATCTGGCTGACACTGGCCGGACTGGGCGCAGGCGCATCACTGGTGCTCTGCCTCTCACTGTTTAATCTGCGAGCCACTCATCACCGTCAGGCTTCACAGCTGTCGGGCATGGCACAGTGTGTCGGATATGCGCTGGCGGCACTCGGCCCTTTGTTCTTTGGCGTGCTCCATGAGCAGAGCGGTAACTGGACGCTGCCCTTCAGCGTGCTGGCAATGCTGAGCCTGTTACAGATGCTGCTGGCTCCGCTGGCAGCGCAGTCAAAACCCATTAGCTGAAAATGCGGCGGAGCCGTTAACAATAAATGACTCGCGGATCGCGGATGCCTGGCATCACCGGTCGGCGGGAATCGACGGGAGAATGTGCGTGTCTGAACTGAATAATGCTCTGCTGCAGAAGATCCTGGATCAGGTGCGTCCGCTGATCCATCAGGGAAAGGTGGCTGACTATATCCCTGCGCTGGCGGATGTGGCTGCCGATCATCTGGCAATAGCGGTTTGCCTGCGTGATGGCACCCTCTTTCAGGCGGGCGATGCTGAGACGCGCTTTTCGATTCAGTCGATCTCCAAGGCGCTTTCTCTGACCGTAGCACTGACCCGCTATGAGGACAGCGAAATCTGGCAGCGGGTCGGCAAAGAGCCTTCTGGCCAGCCATTTAATTCATTGGTTCAGCTGGAGCTGGAACAGGGCAAGCCGCGTAATCCGTTTATTAATGCCGGTGCGCTGGTGATTTGCGATCTGCTGGAAACCCGACTGACCGCCCCGCGTCAGCGAATGCTGGAAATTGTGCGCCAGCTGAGTCAGCAGTCCGATATCAATTATGATCGCCACGTTGCCCGCTCTGAGTTCGAACATTCGGCCCGCAATGCAGCGATCGCCTGGCTGATGAAGTCGTTTGGAAATTTCGACAACGATGTCACCAGCGTGATGCAGACCTATTTCCACTACTGTTCCCTGTCGATGAACTGCGTTGAGCTGGCCCGCACGTTTATCTATCTGGCGAATCAGGGCAAAACGCTGGATGGCAGCCAGATGATTACTCCACGTCAGGCGCGGCAGATTAACGCACTGATGATCACCAGCGGGATGTACGACGGCGCTGGCGAATTCGCGTGGCGGGTCGGGATGCCCGCAAAATCGGGCGTGGGTGGCGGGATTATTGCCATTATCCCAGGTGAGATGAGCATTGCCGTCTGGTCGCCTGGGCTGGATAGCGCGGGCAATTCTCTGGCCGGTACCGCTGTGCTGGAATTGCTGACCGAGAAGCTGGGGCGATCGATATTCTGAGTCTGAGCGCGCAAGTCACAGGCTCGCTGTGGTGAAATGCAACGGGGTTCCCTTGATTTCAGGAAGCTGATTTTGCATTTTCCTTGTAGTCCGCTGGCGATTTGAGTCGTCAGCGATAATCAGAACTCAAAAAATTAATTAGTGCGAAATCTGTGCCAGGTCCTCTTCACTCAGACCAGTCATCTGCATAACGGTATTGCGATCCATGCCACTCTCTAGCATGGTGTGGGCAATTCTGAGGCTTGCTCCACGACTACCTTCTGTCCGTCCCTGTTCAATACCCTGCTCAATACCTTTTTCAAGCCCTATCTGCTCAAGCTGTTGTGCGATAGTCATAAGTGCGTTCTCGTGTTGGGGCACACGCTGTGCCAGCTCCCGTACAAAGGCTTTGGCGTCCGATGTTTCACCCGCCTGTACAATGTAGTGTACCAGCGTTATCACCTGTGATGAAGAGTGATAGCCAGCCTGCAAAATGGTTACCAGCCGGTCCATCATTTCAGCCAGATCACGCTGCCGGATATGCTTCTGCAACAGGGTCAGAGCCGCCATGCTGCGATGTTGCATGATCTCATCGTCAGGAATCACCGTGACATCGACCAGCGGAAAACTGCGGCTGTATAGCCTGTCCGCCAGCGCCGGGTCGTCGAACTCATCCAGCCACCGGGTCGAATAGGGATAGGGAGTGCGTCTGCCAGTGTAAAACAGGATGGGAATTACCAGCGGCAACCGCTTATGCCCTGCTTCAAGATGGCGCTGCATGGCAGCCACTGCATAGCGCATCAGCCGAAATGCCATATGTTTGTCTGGCACAGACTGATGCTCAATGAGTACATGGATATATCCATCGCCAGCGGTTGTTTTAAGACTGTAAAGCACGTCGCTAAAGTACTGCCGAAGGTCATCCTCGACAAATGACCCCGACTCCAGTTTCAGCGTGCTGAGATCACAGCATATGCGCAGCTCTGGCGGCAAATGCAGCTCCATGAAATCCCGGGCAATATCCGGCTGAGTCAGAAATTGCCGGAATGTGGCATCATGAGGCACAGGCGTACTGTTCTTCTTTTTCACTGGCCAGAATCCTTTCTGTTCCTGAAACGCTTACAACGGCTGATTCAGCCAGTAAAAGACGCTAATTCCTGTAGCGCACGAACGTTTAAACTCCTGATGAAAATAACGAAATTAATACCCTGATGACTAAACCGCGTAAAACGCTTTTCCTGAAATCTACGAGGTTGCTCTGAATATCAACCCATGTTGGGCATTAAAAACTATTCCATCTGACTCAGCTCACCACATTAATTGGCTCGCCCTGAATAAAGGCCGCGATATTGGCCATCACGCCAGCCACCAGATTCTCCACGCCGCTGCGACTTGCCCAGGCGATGTGCGGCGTCAGCAGCAGAGTTGGCAGATCCGCCAGCAGCGGATTATCCGGAGCGGGCGGCTCGCTGCTCAGCACATCCAGCGCCGCACCACCAATCTGCCCCTGCTTTAACGCGGCAGCAAGATCGGCCTCGTTAATCAGTCCGCCACGAGCCGTGTTTATCAGCAGCGCCTGTGGCTTCATTTTATCCAGCGCATCGCGATCAATCATCTGGCGGGTGCTGTCACTCAGCGGGCAGTGCAGCGAAATGATGTCGCTGGTCGCCAGCATCTGCTCAAAGCTGATATAACCGTCACGCACCCTTTCACTGCCTTTTCGCTCGGCGTACTGCACCTGCATTCCCAGCGCCTGGGCCAGCCTGCCGACCGCCTGGCCGATGTCGCCTTTGCCCGCGATGCCCAGCGTGGCCCCGCCAATATCCCCTATCGGCTGATGATGCACACAAAAGTGCTTAGCCTGGGGCCAGTCGATGCGGGTATTGCTGGCATAAGCCATCAGCTGACGGCGCAGGGCAAAAATCGCGGCTATCACCGCCTCTGAAACGCTCTGAGTTGAATAGCCTGGAACATTACTGACCACGATGCCGCGTGCGCGGCAGGCATCAAGATCGATACAGTCATAGCCCGTCGCTGCGACACAGATAAAACGCAGTTCAGGCAGTTGTTGCAGTGTGTCAGCCCGCAACGGCACCTTATTGGTAATAGCGACCGTTGCGCCCGCCAGCGAAGACACAATGTCTTCAGCCGGAGTCTGCGCACGAATCTCCCAGTCAGCCTGCTGTTGACCGGTCGGCAGGGGTACCGGCAGCGTGTCACCATCCAGCATTACAATTTTCATTTTTTATTCCTTTATTGGGTTTGGTTAAACCGCAGGCGAATGATTAATGTTATTTGTATGTGCACCGCGAGTAACAACTAAGTTAAATGATGCAGAAATTAAAGTGAAAATGTTCAAAGAGTGCGAATTTTTTCGGAACAGATGCCACTTTATTTAACCCTTTTATTCCCTTCGCGTTACACTGCCGCCCTGAATTATGACCTCATACGACCGTTGAAATCATGCCGGGATCTTCACTCAGACAACGACTCACCGCCGGTATTGCGATACTGGCCGTGCTGCTGTTGTTTGTTGCACCGATGATCTCAAAGAATCTCGCTGAACATCATGCCAGGATGCAAGGCGCTTCGATCATGAGCGCAGAGATGCCGATGATGGATCATCACAGCGAGATGTCGATGGCTGATCACGGGATGATGATGGGCCCGGGCTTTGCCTGTGGCTACTGCGATCTGCTGGTGCATGTTCCGCTGATGCTCTGGGTTTTTATCCCGTTTATCTGGTGGATGTGCCTGATCAGCCGCGCCCCGCCGCCAGCGGCTATCAATCCACCCCAATGGCGACGGCTGTTGCGTCTTCATCGACCGCGCGCGCCACCCTTTATCGCGTCACACTCACTGCTTACTAATCCGATTGCGTGACAACGTCACCTGATCGTCTTTGTCTTTTGAAAAGTGTGGAATGCTATGTCCTCTTCTCAGGAAATGTCCCCTGCACCGCGCGGCACGGTGTTTAATCTCTTTCGCCGCCTGCATTTTTATATCGGCCTGTTTATTGCGCCGTTTATTTTTGTCGCGGCACTCACCGGCACGCTCTACGTTCTGACACCGCAACTGGAACAGGCTATCTACCATGATGCCCTGACCACCGATGCGCAGGGTGTGGCACAACCGCTGTCCGCCCAGATTGCCGCTGCGCGAGCCCGTGCCGGTGAATCAGCTCGCATTTACGCTGTGCGTCCGGCACCCGGCCCGCAGGATACAACCCGCGTGCAGTTTGCCGAGCCACAGCATGGCCCATCGGAATCACGATCGCTGTTTATTGATCCCTACACCCTGCAGGTGAAAGGCGATATGACGGTGTATGGCACCAGCGGTGTGCTGCCGCTGCGCATGTGGCTGGATCAGCTGCATCGCGGCCTGTTGCTGGGTGATTTTGGCCGAAACTACAGTGAACTGGCAGCCTCCTGGCTGTGGGTCGCTGCGCTGGGTGGGATTGTCTTATGGTCCGGCACCCGGCCGCCGCGCACCCGCAGTAAAGCACGGAGCGGCTTCGCGGCAACCCGTCACTGGCATGTCACGCTGGGGCTGCTGCTGGCAATCGGACTGGTGTTCTTTTCAGTAACCGGGCTGACCTGGTCACAGTGGGCGGGCAATAATATTGAAAAGATGCGCAGCGACTTTGGCTGGAAAACGCCGCAGGTTAATACCGCGCTAAACGGTAACGCGCCCGCAGAAGCCGCCGATCCCCATGCTGACCATCGCGGTGCGATGGAAGGGATGACGATGTCCGGAATGACCATGCCAGCGAAAACCGCTGCGCCTGTGATTCTCAATCAGCCGAATGCCAGCTGGGATCAGGCGCTGGCAGCGGCGCGTCAGGCCGGGCTGCACGCGGCGAAACTGGAACTACGTCAGCCTAAGAACGCTGAACAGGCGTGGACGGTTTCGGAGATTGACCGCAGCTGGCCAAGCCAGGTCGATGCGGTTTCAATTAATCCGACTGATTTTAGCGTGGTCGACCGCGTTGAGTTTGCCAGCTTCCCGCTGGTGGCGAAACTGACCCGCTGGGGCGTGGATGCGCATATGGGCGTGCTGTTTGGCCTGCCTAATCAGCTGATTCTGGCGCTGTCTGGCTTTGGACTCTGCACAATGATTGTGCTGGGCTACCGCATGTGGTGGATTCGTCGCCCGGCTGTTCCGCAGCTCAACCCCTCGCAGACGCTGTTATCCGCCTGGCTGGCGCTGCCGCGCTATGCGCAGGGCACCAGCCTGATAGTGATGCTGGCGCTGGGATATGCGCTTCCCGTTATGGGTATCAGCCTGCTGGTGCTGGTGCTGCTGGATATTCAGCGCTGGCGCAGCGCACAGCGCGCCGCGGTCGTCCGCGTGGATGTCGCTCCGGACAAACAGTCGCCGCTGGCCATCGTCCAGTCGCGTTTTGCCGGGAAGCGCAAAGAGATGCGCTATTTTCTGCGCAGCGTGACGGTGCTGGCGCTGATTGTCATTACGGTGATGGCGAATGCGATGATTGGCGGAGTGATTGATCAGTATCAGATCCCCTTCAGTCACTGGTCGCTGACCATGTATATCACCCAGGCGATGATGATCCTGCTCTACTCCACGGTCTTTACCGGGCTGTTGTCGATTCCACTCTGGTATTTCTTCCTCGGTGAGAGCGACGAACAGGGCAAGTAGGCTGGCAAGACGCCGAACACTCTGTTATTCAAAATAACTGACGAAGCCGGGCAAAACTCCCGGCTTCTCATTCTACGCCTGAGGTCTATGATCGTTGTTATGAGTCACTTTATTTGAGAGCAAATCATGAACATTGTGCGAGCTAATCCTGAACAACTGTTTGAGTACGGTCCTTTTACCGTCCGTCGCCAGCGTCCTGGCGAGGCGTTAAGCCCGCTGGTCAGTGTTGATCTGATGTCGCTAAAACTTGATGCCCGCATTCCGATGCAGCAGCATCAGGATGAAGAAGTTTTCACCTACCTGTGGCGTGGTTCGATGCAGCATCAGGACAGTAATGGCGAACGTACCCAGCTTTCTGCAAAACGCGTGATGGTGGTGAACGCGGGTGATGGCGTTCAATACGAAGAGTCGGTGCCGTTATATGAAGCGGAGCTGTTACAGGCGGTTATCCGACCGGCACTTCGGGGCGGTGAAGCAATGACCCAGGTGCTGGAGCGCGATCAGGGCATTATGACCAATGGCTGGACCGAACTGGCCGGGCCGGAAGAGTCTGATGCGCCGCTGGAACTTCGCCAGGAAGTCTACATCTTCGACACACTGCTTGAGCGCAACCATACGCTGGACGTGCCGTCGATGCCGGGCTTTGTCGCTTATCTCACCGTGCTTGAAGGGATTATTCGCGTCGGCGATCTGCGACTGAGTCGCGGTGATGCCGTCAGCGGGCTGGATTCCAGCGTCGAGATCGTGGGCGATCGGGATGCCAATCTGGTCTGCTTCCTGATAAAGCCCGATAATTTTGCATAAAAAAGCGCGGGAACTTTCCCGCGCTCACGTCTTGTTTAACGCAGATTAAAGCGTGCTACGTTGCTGCATCGCCTGAACCCGTTTATAGGCATGATCGAACTGACGTACATCATCGCGAAGCCAGTGGCGTTGCGTCAGCGGTGCATCATCCAGCGCCTGCGGCAGCGGCACACCCGCCAGCGATCCCCGGCAGCAAAAGGCGCGCGCCAGCGTTGGGGTGGCAATGCCGATATAACGGGCAAATTCAGGTAATGTCATCAATGCTGTACTCATTTCCCACCTCCTGTAAACACAATCTCCCCTGCATTTTCAGGCCAAATCCTGAATGCTTTTATTGATCTGAAACATAGATGTGGTACTAATCTTCTGCCTGCTAATGAGAGCGTTCACCGCGCCTGACGCAAACCGAGAAAGAAGTGAGGAACCCGTGCGCCATTATGGATTGATGATTGCCCTGCTGTTTTCCGGCTTTGCCACCGCTCACACCCTGACCCCTGGTCAGCCTGTACCACCTGTCTTCGTTGCCGATAAAGGAGAAATGGTGCTGAATCAGGGCGACATAAATTATCAGCGCTGGAACAGTCAGACTCTGACCGGAAAAGTGCGTCTGGTGATTCATGTGGCGGGTCGTCTCTCAGCGAAGGATCAGAGTGCACGATTAATCGAAGCCATTCAGCAGGCCAGCCTGCCGCGTGACCGTTTTCAGACCACCACCATCGTGAATACTGACGATGCGCTGCCTGGCAGTGCCATTTTTGTGGTGCGCAGCATCGCTTCCAGTAAAAAAGCGGCACCGTGGCAGCAATTCATTATCGACAGCAGTGGCGTAACCGCGCACAGCTGGCATCTTAAGCCGGAAAGCGCGTCCGTGGTGGTGATTGATCCGGCAGGCATTGTGCGCTTTGCTAAAGATGGCGCATTATCTGCGGAGGATGTCGCCAGCGTGATGAAACAGCTGCGCGCATTACTGGGTTAATTCACGCATAATGCCCGTCCGGCTATCGCCGCAAAATGCGGAAGGCTGCTGAATTCTCCGACATTTTTATTATCGTGAACTACTCTTAGATGTAATGAATTAACCCGCCGTTCTTTGAAAACCTGCCAACTATGCTATGGCAGTCGGGGACGATTATTGAAGATGGCATCGAATCATTCGACCTGCTGTGACTTCCTCTGTAGATAAGGACAGCCATGATGACGGTCTGTGCAGAACAACACGTCAATTTCATACACAGCGATGCAGCCAGCCTGTTGAACGACATTGAGCAACGGCTTGATCAGCTTTTACCGGTTGAAAGCGAACGTGACTTAGTGGGCGCTGCCATGCGCGACGGTGCGCTGGCACCAGGAAAGCGTATCCGTCCACTGCTGTTGTTGCTGGCAGCGCGCGATCTGGGCTGCAACGCCACGCCTGCCGGCCTGCTTGATCTCGCCTGCGCGGTAGAGATGGTGCATGCCGCATCACTGATTCTGGATGACATGCCCTGCATGGATGATGCGCAACTGCGTCGCGGACGTCCGACCATTCATTGCCAGTATGGTGAACATGTCGCGATTCTGGCCGCGGTGGCCCTGCTGAGTAAGGCATTCGGCGTGGTCGCTGCGGCAGAAGGCTTAACGGCAACCGCCAGAGCCGACGCTGTAGCAGAATTATCCCACGCAGTCGGCATGCAGGGGCTGGTGCAGGGGCAGTTTAAGGATCTCTCCGAAGGTGACAAGCCACGCAGCGCTGACGCCATTCTGATGACCAATCACTATAAAACCAGCACCCTGTTCTGCGCCTCCATGCAGATGGCTTCTATCGTGGCTGAAGCCTCAGGTGAAGCCCGCGAACAGCTGCACCGTTTTTCGCTTAATCTTGGTCAGGCTTTCCAGCTACTGGACGATCTCACTGACGGCATGGCCGACACCGGTAAAGATGCCCATCAGGATGACGGGAAATCAACGCTGGTGAATCTGCTGGGGCCACAGGCGGTTGAAACGCGACTGCGCGATCATCTGCGCTGCGCCAGCGAGCATCTGTTATCGGCCTGCCAGGACGGTTATGCCACACACCATTTTGTTCAGGCCTGGTTTGAGAAAAAACTCGCTGCCGTCAGTTAAGGATGCTGCATGAGCCACTTTGCGGTCATTGCACCGCCCTTCTATAGCCATGTGCAGGCGCTTCAGCACCTTAGCCAGGCCTTAATCGCACGCGGACACCAGATCACTTTCATCCAGCAGACGGACGTTAGCGCGCTACTCACCGATAGCCGTATCGGCTTTTTCCCGCTGGGTTTAGCCTCGCATCCGGCGGGCAGTCTGGCACACACCCTGCAACTGGCGGCGCACCCTCTCGGCCCCTCAATGCTGAAACTGATCAATGAGATGGCCCGCAGCACCGATATGCTCTGTCGTGAACTGCCCGTGGTGCTGAGCACGCTGGCGATTGATGGCGTGATCGTCGATCAGATGGAGCCTGCCGGTGCACTGGCGGCAGAAGCGCTGAACCTGCCTTATGTTTCGGTTGCCTGTGCGCTGCCACTTAACCGTGAAGCGGATTTCCCGCTGGCCGTGATGCCGTTTGACTATGCCAGGACCGATCAGGCGCGCGAACGCTATCGCACCAGTGAAAAAATCTATGACTGGCTGATGCGACGTCACGATCGGGTGATCGCCCGCAACGCTCATGCGATGGGATTAGCGCCACGGGAAAAACTGCATCACTGTTTTTCACCGCTGGCGCAGATCAGCCAGCTGATTCCGGAACTGGATTTTCCCCGCCAGGCGTTGCCCGATCATTTCCATTCGGTTGGCCCGCTGCGTACCACTGAACCGGCACCCGCCGCGTCGCAGCCTCGCTACTTCCCGCATGATGACAAACCGCGCATTTTTGCTTCCCTCGGCACGCTGCAGGGACATCGCTACGGCCTGTTTAAAACCATCGTCCGCGCCTGCCAGGAGCTCGATGCTCAGTTATTGCTGGCGCATTGCGGTCGGTTGTCACCTTTCCAGGCGGAGAAACTGGCGCAGGCCAGCCATGTTCAGGTGGTCGATTTTGCCGACCAGGCAGCTGCACTGGCTCAGGCCGATCTTGCCATTACGCACGGCGGCATGAATACGGTGCTGGATGGGATTAACCACCTGACGCCGCTGCTGACGATCCCGCTGGCCTTTGATCAGCCGGGTGTGGCTGCCAGAGTGGTCTGGCACGGTATCGGACGTCGCGCCTCACGCTTCACCACCAGCCACTCCATGGCGCGTCAGCTCCAGACCTTACTGGCTGATGAAAGCTACGTTCAGCAGATGAAAACGCTGCGTAGCGCACTTCGTCAGGCGGGCGGAACCACCCTGGCGGCGGACATTGTCGAACAGGCGATGCTGACCCGCCAGCCGGTCCTCACCAGGAGAGACTATGCCGCGGTATGATCTGATTCTGGTGGGCGCGGGACTGGCCAACGGGCTGATCGCCCTGCGCCTGAGACAGCAGCGGCCCTCCCTGCGCATTCTGCTGATTGACGCCGAACGTGAACCGGGTGCCAATCATACCTGGTCGTTTCATGCGGAAGATCTCACCGAAACGCAGCATCGCTGGATCGCTCCGCTGGTAGTACATCACTGGCCTGGCTATGAGGTCCGCTTTCCCCAACGCAGTCGTAGTCTGAACAGTGGCTATTTTTGCGTGACTTCGGAGCGCTTCGTGCAGGTCATCCGCGACAGGTTTGCGCCGGATCTGCTGCTGAATACCCGGGTTGCGGGCATCGCTTCACGCACGGTTACGCTGGACGATGGCCGGGTGCTGGAGAGTGACGCAGTGATTGATGGCCGTGGCTACCAGCCCGATGCCGCGCTGTGCATGGGCTTCCAGTCGTTTGTCGGACAGGAGTGGCAGCTCAGCGAGCCACATGGCCTGACCGCGCCGATCATCATGGATGCCACGGTAGATCAGCAGGCAGGCTATCGCTTTGTCTACAGCCTGCCCTTTTCTGCAGACACCCTGCTGATTGAAGATACCCACTACATTGATAACGCCACGCTGGAAGGCGATCGCGCCCGTCAGAATATCCGCGCCTATGCCGCGCAGCAGGGGTGGCGGTTAGACCGACTGCTACGCGAAGAGCAAGGCGCGTTACCCATTACGCTGACCGGCGACGTGGCCGCCTTCTGGCAGAAACACGATCTGCCCTGCAGCGGTTTGCGTGCCGGGTTATTCCATCCGACTACCGGCTATTCTCTGCCGCTGGCGGTCGCGCTGGCTGACCGGCTGGCGCAGATGCAGACGTTTACCTCTGAGACCCTGCACGCCACCATTCAGCAATTCGCCAGTCAGGCCTGGCAGCAACAGCGCTTCTTCCGCATGCTGAACCGTATGCTGTTTCTGGCGGGTCCGGCTGACCAGCGCTGGCAGGTTATGCAACGTTTTTACGGCCTTCCCGAAGGTCTGATCGCCCGTTTTTATGCGGGAAAACTCACTTTGCCTGATCGGCTGCGCATCTTAAGCGGCAAGCCCCCGGTCCCCGTTCTGGCGGCGTTACAGGCTATTATGACTCCTCACCGTCAACAGGCGATGCAATGAATAGAACTACAGTAATTGGCGCAGGCTTTGGTGGTCTGGCTCTGGCCATTCGCCTTCAGGCGTCAGGCGTTCCCACCCGACTGCTGGAGCAGCGTGACAAGCCGGGCGGCCGGGCTTATGTCTATCAGGATCAGGGCTTCACGTTTGATGCCGGCCCCACGGTAATCACCGATCCCAGCGCCATTGAAGAGCTGTTCACTCTGGCGGGTAAAAAGCTCTCTGACTATGTCGAGCTGATGCCGGTGAAGCCGTTTTATCGCCTCTGCTGGGAGTCCGGCAAGGTGTTCAGTTATGACAACGATCAGCCCGCGCTGGAAGCGCAGATTGCCGCATTTAATCCGCGTGACGTTGAAGGATATCGGCGCTTTCTGGCCTATTCCCGAGCGGTGTTTGCTGAAGGCTATCTGAAGCTTGGCACCGTGCCGTTTCTGTCATTCCGCGACATGCTGCGGGCCGCGCCTCAGCTGGCAAAACTTCAGGCATGGCGCAGCGTTTACAGCAAAGTGGCGAGCTACATTGAAGATGAGCATCTGCGTCAGGCCTTCTCTTTCCACTCACTGCTGGTGGGCGGAAATCCGTTTGCCACTTCCTCAATCTATACCCTGATTCATGCGCTGGAACGTGAATGGGGCGTCTGGTTCCCGCGCGGTGGCACGGGCGCGCTGGTGCAGGGCATGGTGAAACTGTTTGAAGATCTGGGCGGCGAAGTGGAGCTCAATGCCAGCGTTGCCCGGCTGGAGACCCAGGAAAACAGGATTACCGCGGTGCACCTGAAAGATGGCCGGGTCTTCCCGACCCGCGCGGTTGCCTCCAACGCAGATGTGGTTCACACCTACCGCGAACTGCTGAGCCAGCACCCCGCTTCGCAGGCGCAGGGACGGTCACTGCAGAACAAACGCATGAGTAACTCGCTGTTTGTGATCTATTTTGGCCTGAATCATCATCACGATCAGCTGGCGCACCACACGGTCTGCTTTGGTCCGCGCTATCGTGAGTTGATTGATGAAATCTTTAACAAAGATGGCCTGGCAGAGGACTTCTCGCTCTATCTGCATGCGCCCTGCGTGACCGATCCCTCACTGGCACCGGAAGGCTGCGGCAGCTACTACGTGCTGGCGCCGGTACCGCACCTCGGCACCGCTGATATCGACTGGGCCGTTGAAGGTCCGCGCCTGCGCGATCGCATTTTCGACTATCTGGAACAGCATTACATGCCGGGCCTGCGTAGCCAGTTGGTCACGCATCGCATCTTCACGCCGTTTGATTTCCGCGATGAGCTGAATGCGTATCAGGGCTCGGCCTTCTCAGTGGAGCCGATCCTGACGCAAAGCGCCTGGTTCCGGCCTCACAACCGCGATAAAAATATTAATAATCTCTATCTGGTCGGTGCTGGTACCCATCCTGGCGCGGGTATTCCAGGGGTGATTGGCTCGGCCAAGGCTACCGCAGGATTGATGCTGGAGGATCTGGCTTGAATAGTCCGTCACTGCTTGATCATGCCGTAGACACCATGGAGGTGGGATCGAAAAGCTTTGCCACCGCGTCAAAACTGTTTGATGCCAAAACCCGACGCAGCGTGCTGATGCTCTACGCCTGGTGCCGTCACTGTGATGATGTGATTGACGATCAGGTCCTGGGATTCAGCAACGATACGCCATCGCTGCAATCTGCCGAACAGCGCCTGGCGCAGCTGGAGATGAAAACGCGTCAGGCCTATGCCGGATCCCAGATGCATGAGCCCGCCTTTGCGGCCTTTCAGGAGGTGGCAATGGCGCACGATATTCTGCCTGCTTACGCTTTTGATCATCTGGCGGGCTTTGCGATGGACGTGCATGAGACACGCTATCAGACGCTGGATGATACGCTGCGTTACTGTTACCACGTCGCGGGCGTGGTTGGCCTGATGATGGCGCAGATTATGGGCGTACGCGACAACGCCACGCTGGATCGCGCCTGCGATCTCGGTCTGGCGTTTCAGCTGACCAATATTGCGCGCGATATCGTTGAAGATGCTGAAGCGGGACGCTGCTATCTGCCCGCTGCGTGGCTGGCTGAAGAGGGGCTGACCCGAGAGAATCTCGCCGATCCGCAAAATCGCAAGGCATTAAGCCGCGTCGCCCGTCGGCTGGTGGAAACGGCGGAGCCCTATTATCGATCGGCGTCGGCTGGCCTGCCGGGTTTACCGCTGCGTTCAGCGTGGGCGATTGCTACCGCGCAGCAGGTCTATCGTAAAATCGGTATGAAGGTGGTTCAGGCGGGTTCACAGGCGTGGGAGCAACGCCAGTCCACCAGCACGCCAGAGAAACTGGCACTGCTGGTGGCGGCATCGGGTCAGGCGGTTACTTCCCGGGTGGCGCGTCACGCTCCACGCTCAGCTGATCTCTGGCAGCGCCCCGTTTAACGCCATGACGTTCTCGCAGCGTCGCCTGCAGTTTTGACAGCGGCGGCGCGTAAAGAAAGCCAAACGAGACACAGCCCTCTTTGCCTCGTACCGCATGATGCATGCGGTGCGCCATGTAAAGCCTGCGTAAATAACCCCGGCGCGGAACATAGCGGAATGGCCAGCGCTGATGTACCAGGCCATCATGCACAATAAAATAGAGCAGGCCGTAGAGCGTCATACCCGCGCCGATCCACTGCAAGGGCCAGACACCCGTGCTGCCCAGATAAATGAGCAAAATCGACAGAGCGGCGAACACTACGGCATAGAGGTCATTAACCTCAAACCAGCCTTTATGCGGTTCATGATGTGACAGATGCCAGCCCCAACCCCAGCCATGCATAATGTATCTGTGCGCCAGTGCAGCCGTTATCTCCATTCCGATAACAGTGACCAGAACAATCAGGGCATTCCAAATCCACAACATAGTTTCTCCCGAACATGCATCCTGCAAAGTGGCGCAGAGGTTCAATTTTAACAGAGATTGGGGAAAACAGTGTTCAGGAGAAAAATAAGGGAACACGCTGTTGAAGCTTGAGTGAGGACCATGCTGATATTTGTGTAGGACGCAGCCTTTAAAGCAGATCGTGATTCAGCGGGGTGCGAAAAGCGTGGCGTGCCGCGGTCATTAACTGACTGGCGGTGACGGTCGTGGGTAATCGCATCAGAATTTTGCTCGCCTGCCAGTAACAGAGCAGCATGACCTCATCCTCCTCTTTTTCAGCCAGTTCATGCAGCCGGGCGCGCAGTGATAACACATCAATGGTCTGCTGCTCGTCAAGCATGTCAGAGATCGTCTGATTGATGACGTGATGGAGAGTTTTCCAGGTGAGATCGGTATGCAAAATTAACCTCTTCTAACGCTTATCAGCTCCGGGCAAACAAACAGCAGTGAAGCAGCTTAAATGGCTGCATCCTGCAAAAGATTGCACACTGCTGACAACTATAGCTGTTCGTGGGCGGCTACGCCGTGCCAGCAGTTGAAAATGCCAAAGTTGGCAATTCTAACGACTAATGGACCTGTCTGTCGCGTATTACACGCGACTCATCAGCTGATTGCTGTTTTTTGTAACAATTGCGGCTGATTCTTAACTGGCTGATGTCAGAGGGATTTGCCAGGGTAAACAGGTTTCCCGTCTCGTTAATGTTCAAGGAGTTGTCGATGAGTCAGCACGCTGATGTACTGGTATGGGGCCACGGCCCTGAGATCTTTGAAGTCTTTCTGGAACCCACCTGTCCTTTTTCGGTGCGCGCCTTCAATAAATTCGACGCGTTACTGGCGCACGCGGGTGAAGAGAACATCACCCTGAAGATCCGTCTGCAATCACAGCCGTGGCACCTCTATTCCGGGCTGATAGTGCGCTATATCCTTGCCGCTGCCTGCGAAAGCAAAGAGGCCGCGAAAAAGGTGATGCAGGCGGTAGCCGATCACCGTGAAGAGTTTGAGTTCACCGATCACTGTACCGGTCCGAACCGCGATGCCACGCCGAATCAAATCCTCGCCCGCCTGAAAGAGGTCAGCGGCGTAGATGCCAGCGCCGCGTTTGATCAGCCTGACCTGCAGAACGCCATTAAATGGCACTGCAAATATGCCCGCCAGAACGGCATTCACGTTTCACCGACCTTTATGGTAAACGGTCTGGTACAGCCCGAAATCAGCAGCGGTGACGATATAGCGCACTGGGCAAGCTTTCTGATTCGTTAATATTAGTGCGCGGCTGTGCCCGGCCGCGCCAGACTGAGTCTCTCCTTTGCGACCCCACTCACGCTCAAACTCAATATCCTGATAATTAAGCCTGTTTTCCCATGTGGAGGCCGGGTAAGCTGTACCGCTATCAGCAGCAGACGGTGGGATTAAAGCCGCTGCTGTTGTTCATCTTAACGGCACCGCTGGCCTGCATGGCGATAACCTGACGTTACGCCGGGCCCGCACGCCTAATTCATTGAGGATTTGCTGATGACGATGACGCTGCAACAACTGCAGGACAAATATCCGGGTGCCTTCACAGATGCATTTGGTGACTCCCCGGAATTAGCCAGCGAGCTCGCAACGCTGATTATTGCCGGTAAGAAAGTGGCCACCTGCGGGTCGTTGCGGAGCTGGCAGGATCAGGAAGCATTGCCTCAACCGGGCGGTTACAGCATTGTTCTCAACGGCGAACAGCAGCCCGTCTGCGTGATCCGCACCACCGGCTTGTTCCTGACGCGCTTTGATCGCGTCACGCCAGAGATGGCGATGCTGGAGGGTGAAGGCGATCTGAGCCTCGACCACTGGCGTCAGGAACATCAGCGCTACTTCGAGCGTGAAGGCTATTTTCACAGCGAAATGGAGCTGATCTTCGAGACGTTCCAGCTGGTCGAGGTGGTCTAAACCGGCACGCTACAGCGTGTTTGCCGCCACCAGCGCAAGCCGCGCAATCCCCCGCGCGGCAAGGTTCTCAGCCGCCTGGGCTGCGCGCATGCCACTGGCACACACCAGTACCACACGCTGATTGACCGGCGGTTGCCAGGCCGCTATCTGCTGCGGCAGAATTCGCACCACCCGCTCGGCCACACTGACCGGTGCCTCTTCCAGGCTGCGCAACTCCACTATGCAATCATCCTCCATCAGCATGGCCCGATCGATAAAGGGCGTGCCGGGCGCGTCAGGTTCAGGTGCGTCATCAAAACGAAACTGCCTGATATGCCAGTCAACAAAGTCACAGTGGATCATGCAGCCGAGCGGCGATGGCGCTAGTTTTAACAATACGCTCAGCGCCATCTGTGCCTGCATTGCGCCCAGCGTCGCTACCGCCGGTCCCATTACGCCTGCCGTATTGCAGTTACCCGAGGCCGTGGGCAGCTGCGGGAACAGCGCGCGATAGCCAGGCGCACCGCCACAGAATCCGCCAACATAGCCTTTGCGTCCCAGCACCGAGGCGCAGATCAGCGGCAGGCCTGCCGGATAACAGACATCGGAGAGCTGATAAGTAATAGCGAAGTTATCCGCCGCATCCACCACCAGATCGATTCCCTCCAGCGCCTGCGGCAGTTGACTGGCGCTTAGCGCGTGTGGATGCGCCTCAACGTGGCAGTCAGGATTGCGCTGCGCCAGCGCACGCTGAGCGCAAAATACTTTCTGCTGGCCCACATCGTCGACGCCAAACAGCGTCTGCCGGTGGAGGTTGTGCAGTTCAACCCGATCGCCATCGTAAAGACGGATAAATCCCACACCCGCGCCTGCCAGTAACGGCAGCAGCGTCGCACTAAGCCCGCCCGCCCCCACCACCAGCACCTTTGCCCTGCTCAGCCGCTGCTGCCCCGCTTCACCAATCTCTGGCAACATCGTCTGTCGCTGATAACGCTCCATCGCTGCTCCTTAACTGAATTGTGCCAGACCAAAAATAGGCGTAGAGGCAGACGCCATGTCGCGCTGCTCCATCAATCCCGCCTGAAACGCTTCGTGTCCGCCGTGGATCGCAGCAGCAAAGGCACCGGCCATGCGCACCGGATCGCGCGCTTTTGCCACCGCCGTGTTGAGCAGCACGCCATCAAAACCCATCTCCATCGCCTGAGCCGCCTGGCCAGGTGCGCCAATGCCCGCATCAATAATCAACGGCACATCTTTAAACCACGCACGCATAGCGCGCAGCCCCTCGATATTACGCAGCCCCTGGCCGGAGCCGATCGCCGCGCCCCAGGGCATCAGCACTTCACAGCCCGCTTCCAGCAATTTTTCGCCGACAATCAGATCTTCCGTAGTGTAGGGAAACACCTGGAACCCGTCAGCGCAGAGAATCCGTGCGGCCTCAACCAGGGCAAAAGGATCGGGCTGCAGCGTGTCGGCATGGCCAATCACCTCCAGCTTGATCCACGGTGTGTCGAACAGTTCACGCGCCATCTGCGCCGTCGTCACCGCCTCTTTCACCGTGTGGCAGCCTGCCGTATTCGGCAGAATACGTTTGTTGAGCTGTTGCAGCAGCGTGCGGAAAGCGCCGCCTTCACTGCCTTCCCGCCGCAGGCTGACGGTAATAATCTCCGCGCCTGACGCGTTGATCGCCTGATGCAGAATGTCCGGTGACGGATAACCGGCCGTGCCGAGCAGAAATCGGGATTGCGGAGTAAATTGATAGAACATGGTTAACCTCCCTGCATCGGTGACAGGATTTCGAGCTGGTTGCCCGCCTCAAGTTGCTGGCTGGCATAGCGGCTACGCGGTACAAACTCCCCGTTCAGCGCGGTGGCGACGGTCCGCGGATCGATCTGCTGCTCCGCCATAAGCTCCGCCAGCGTCGTTGCGCCGGTTTCAATCGTGCGTCCATTCAGTTCAACGCGCATGAGTTATCTCCTGAGTCAGTTGCAGCATAAGTTTTTCAGCCATGATCGGGGCCAGCAAAAAGCCGTGGCGGTACAGGCCGTTAAGTGAGAAACGGCCATTTTCGTAGCGGACTTCCGGCAGGTTCTGCCGGTAAGCAGGACGCAGACCGGTGCCGCTCTCCACGATCCGCGCTTCGGCAAGCGCCGGATGCAGGCTGTAAGCGGCGCTGAGCAATTCCATCATCGCCCGGGAGCTGATCGGGCTGCTGTCGTGGCTTTCCACCATGGTGGCTCCCAGCATGAAGTGGCCCCCGGCACGCGGCACCAGATAGCAGGGAAAGCGCGGGTGCAGCAGCCGGACAGGACGGGAGAGTTGTACGTCGGATGTGTGCAGGATCACCATTTCGCCCCGCACGGCGCGCAGGGCGGGCTGCCGATCGGTGGCGTGGATGCCACGGCAGTCGATGATTTTGCCGCCGGGTTTTCCACTGTGAAAGGGGACGCCAGCCTGTTGCAGTTTGTCGCGCAGTTGCTGCAAGGCGCGGCGCGGATCGAGATGCGCCTCTGCGGCGAAAAACAGGCCGCGGGCAAAGCGGTTTTCCAGCGCGGGTTCGATGTCACCGGGAGAGACCCACTGATGCTGCTGCGTCATGCTGGCGAAGCGCGTCAGTTCACGGCTGTCACGCGGCGGAGCAACCACCAGCGTGCCCTGCTGTTCCACGCCATCAACGCGTTTCGCCCACCAGCTGGCCGCGTGCTGGCCCCATTCGATCACCTGTGGCGGTGCGCTTTCTGCTTCACACCAGGGCGCGAGCATGCCGCCCGCCCAGTGCGAGGCCGCACGGCAGTCAGGCTGGGTAATAACTTCGACCGTTTCTCCCCGCTCCAGCAGCAGCGTGGCGACACAAAGCCCGGCAACGCCGCTGCCGAGCACCGACCAGCGGCTCATGGTGTCCACCGGACAGGAAAAGAAAGATTCAGGATGAGATTTTTCAATTTGGCCTCGTTATCCGTTAACGAAGACCCGTGATACAGAGGGAAAAGGCAGGAACGTTGCGAATGCGCCCCTGCGGCAAGTATCTGATGAGATACCCGTCTTCCTACGCCAGTATCAACTGGGTCAGGTTCTAAGGGTCGCTAAGCCGCGCGGTGCGCTATTAGCCTCTCAGTCTCTCTGGCGAGACTCCCCTGACGGGTTTAGTTGTAAGTTAAGCAGACAGCTTCGTCAAGCAGACTGCATGGAACCGGGTCAGAAAATCGGACTTAACCGGCAGAACCGAAATGCCAGTCAGTTGCGGTTGCCAGCGTCAAAAAGGGGCCCGCCAGCGTCTGGTTGTGATGCGCAATAATCTTCTCCGCAGAGAGGTGGGGATTATCGACGGTGGTGTGCGCATCGGAAATCAGTACGACGTTAAAACCCAGCTCCGGGGCTGCCCGACAGGTAGTATCAATACAGAACTCCGTTTTCATCCCCGCAATCACCAGTTGCTTAATGCCCTTTTGCCTCAGCTGAAGCTGCAGGCCAGTATCCCTGAAACAGCTGGGATATCTTTTGGTGAAGACGACATCACTCTGCGGGTTAACCTGCAATTCCGGGATCAGGCGCGTCAGCGGGCTTTGCTCGTTAAAAGGGGAATCATCCGGGCCGATATGGCGTGCGAAAAAGAGGGGGACGGCAGAAGCCCGGGCTTTAGTAATGAGAAGTGAGATGTTCGACAAGATCGAATTTGCGGCGAAGGGAGCCTCCGGACCATTAAAAAGGCCCTGCTGCATGTCGATAATTAAAAGTGCACTTTCAGATGTAACCATGACCTGTCTCCATTCAGTTTTAAGAACGGAGAACAGCTCCCCGTCCGGTTCGGCGGGGAGTGAGAATCTGTTGTGTCAGGTGCCAGTCACAGAGTCGCTCACGCCGCCGCCAGAGGCGGTGGTGGTGATGACGGTTGTGAAAGACTGAACTGACATAAACATTTTCTGACCCTGAGTTAATGTGTTCGGTGAAATCACCATCAGAAGGATGGCGCTGACATCTACATTACCCTGTACGCCGTCGCTTTTAAAGCGCCTGCAGCGATTGGGTTACCGCATCGGTTATTTCACGAATGCGCGGTTCGGCACGGCGATAGTAAGTCCATTTCCCGACTTTGCTGGCTTCAACCAGCCCCGCATTGTGAAGTGCTTTCAGGCATAACGAGGTGGCGGGCTGTGATAAGCCCGCCTTGTCCTGTATGAGGCTGGCACAGACGCCATACTGATCGAAGGGATAGAGCTGGGTATAGCCCGCAAACGCTTCGTCAGGATTTTTAAGCCACTTCAGCACTGCCACTCTGGTCGGGTTGGACAGTAACTTCAGGGCATTTTCGGGGGACATGCCGCCTCACAGAATATCAGGATGGGTAAAATGGATAGTCAGTATAGCCTTTCTCACTGCCGCCATACAGGGAGGCGTGATCGACCTCATTCAGCGGATATCCTGATTTAATCCGCGCGGGCAGATCGGGATTAGCGATAAATGAGCGGCCAAAACCAAACAGATCGCCCCAGCCTTTTTCCAGCACATGCTGCGCTTTTTCAGCCGTGTAGCGACCCGAATAGATGATCGGAGAGCGGAATGTTTCCCGCAGCGCGACACGGAAGCTCTCTGGCATCTCCGGGCTGTTGTCCCAGTCGGCTTCAGCAATGGAGAGATAGCCAACTTCCAGCTCGTTCAGCAGTGCTGCTGCGCGGATGTAGGTCGCGTGTGGATCACTTTCAACCAGACCGAGATAGACGCGCTCTTCGTCGGTACTGGTAAACAGAGGCGCAAATCTGACGCCAACGCGGTGGCTGCCAAATACCGAGCTGACCGCCTCAACGACTTCTCGCAGGAAGCGCAGACGATTCTCAGCAGATCCGCCATATTCATCCGTACGGAAGTTGGTGTGCTCAGAAATAAACTGGTTAATCAGATAACCGTTGGCGGAATGCAGTTCCACACCGTCGAAACCGGCAGCTTTGGCATTCTCCGCCGCGCGTCGGTAAAGCTCTACGATCTCTTTAACTTCCGATGTAGTCAGTGCGCGTGGCTCGCTGGGTGCGGTCAATATGCCGGCGCCAGGCCCGGTTTCAATAAATACCCGGACGTTATCGGCTGCGATGGCTGAAGGGGCAACGGGTGCCTGCTTGCCCGGCTGCAGTTCATTATGCGACACGCGGCCAACATGCCAGAGCTGGCAGAAAATCGTGGCCCCTTGCTGATGTACTGCCTCTGTAACCTTTTTCCAGCCGGCGATCTGCGCTTCGCTGTGGATCCCCGGCGTCCATGCATAGCCCTGCCCGCGAGGCTCAATCTGGGTGCCTTCGGTGATCATCAGCCCCGCGCTGGAACGCTGGCGGTAGTACTCCACCATCATCTCGCCGGGAATGTTGCCCGGTTGTTCACTGCGGCAGCGCGTCAGTGGCGGCAGTACAATGCGGTTACGAAGCTGAAGGTCGCCCAGACTCAAGGGGGTAAAAAGTGACGGCATGACAAAAAATCCTCTGATGTGTGAAGAGGCGACATTATATTTACACATTTAAATTTGTAAATGTGTAATCTGTGCTTTTTGTCCAGGGCGGTATCGGTGGTTTCTGGCAGAGGGTCACTATCAGGGTGGAGTGCTGACAGCGCGTGGGATTAACAGTCTCTCAGCGCAGCGCCTGACTGCGTAAAGTCAGGAGGTGATCCTGCAGACGCCGCTTTCAGGCAAATTGCTTCGCCGGGACGGAGGTGCTGCCTGCAGGATCATAAGAACATTAAGAAGCGTATTTTTCAGTGAACGCCTGCCACTGCTGGCGATAAACCTCCAGTTGACTGAGTGCGCCATCAATCGAGGGCTGTGCTTTGTTGTCAGGATTCGGCGTGGCACGAATCAAATCGGCAAAGGTGCTGAAGACAGAGTCCATATCACGGCCCGACTTCATGGCTTCCATCATCCCGGCCAGCTCCACCTGTGGCCGTGCGGTTGCGCTCTTAACCTGGCTTAGATAGTCACGTGCGCTCTCCTGCATGTCGCGTGTTCCATGACGTATGGCTAACGCCAGCGTATCCTGTGCTCCCAGCAACGTCTGACGTTCACGAATGGCGACTTTGACGCTTATCATCTCATCAGCAATGTCATTCGCCTGCTTCTGGTTATCGCCGGAGACATATTTTTCAATCAGTTTATGGAGCTTAGACTGCGTCAGGGTCAGCGCCATGGCTTCCGAGGTATCCGAATTATCGTACTGATTACGGCCCACCTGGCCTTCAGCCAGCACCTCATGGAGTGCAGCGGCAAACTCATCCATAGCGGTCTGCGTATTGGCAGCCGTCATACTCAGAAGCGGAGTAAATGTTCTGGCGTCCCAGCTGGTGTAGGGATCGTTGAATAACGCATATCCGAGGTTAACGGACGGTCCCTGACCGGATGACTTTGTCTTTGCCAGTTCCTCTGAATTTTTGGCCTGCTGCTCTGCCGTAATGGGCTCAGCGATAGCCTGCACCAGGCGCGCTCTTGCCTCGGGCGAGATCACCACCACACTGGCAGGTAATTCTTTTCCGGTAATAGTTTCTTTAGTCGTGTTCTCAGATCTGTTTGTTACGGTGAGCGTGGCTAAATATCCTCTTGCCACCTCTGTTGTCACGCCATTGATTAACCCCATAATGCCCTCTACGGTTTGATTGGTTGAACAATTTATCGGCAAAATGTAACCAATCTTTACCGAAATCTTATTGCTGCCTGGGTTAAGACGTCTCAGGGCAAGTCTGGCTATCATCGCCGCTGCGGCCTGACTTTGATCCAGAAAAGGTTCAGAATCCCCAGGCTGACCAGCCAACGGCTCCCGGCAGCGTTTAAGACTTTGCGGGGTGCACAGGAAAGTTTCAGAGCAGTACGCATTTATCCATTTTCAGACAGGGTTAATTCAGAGGAAACGTTGTGAATAGTGCACTTCCATTAGACGCGCTTGGGCCACGCATTTGTATTATGGGTCCATCGAACAGCGGAAAATCGACCTTAGCTGAGGCCATTGCTCGCAAAACAGATCTACCAGCAGTTCATCTGGATCAGCTTCACCATATTCCGGACAGTCAATGGGTGCCCAGAGCACCGGCAGAATTTCTTCGTTTGCATGCTGAGGCGGTGAGTCAGGAAAGATGGGTGATGGAGGGTAATTACACCAAATGCATTGAAGAACGATTCGCGCGTGCCACAGGCTTAATTCTGCTGGATGTAAAAGTGACAGTGGCACTGCTGCGGTACATTCGCAGATGTTACTCATCCACGCCGCGTATTGGCGGTCTGGGGATGGGCAGAGAGCATATGAACCTGGAGATGCTGAAATATATTCTCCGTACTGCCCCGCAGAATCGAAAGCGCCATAAAAAGCTTTACGACCAGGTCAGACTGCCAAAACTTCTACTTCCTTCTCCCCGCGATGTTAAAGCCTGTTCTGACTACTGGGGATTACAGCTAACGAATAATATTCGATGAATGCAGGCTGCAGGAATAACGTCTGTTTTCCGTTAATGGGGTCGCTTTGACTCAGTGACTTTTTGAATAACAAAGAAGCACCACTGCCATCAATCAATAAGCTTTAAGCTCGTCAGAAGAGAGTCCAGCGATTCTACCGGCCCGGCATGATTTGTCTCGGAACGAATTGTGTCCCAGGGCATGGCGTCATCAGTACAATAATCACCTGTGCACTGCATATCAGCAGGCTCACTGAGTAAACCAACCGGAAGCCAGATATAAGGTCTGCCACGCAACGGGTTAGGCACTGTGGAGCCACAGCTGGCGCAAAAATCGTTGCGATAACCGGTGAGTTTGCGCCATGACGCGATCTGGCTCTCACCGGAAACCCAGCTGAAGTCACTCTCTTTTACGATCGTTGCCAGGTTATAGCCGGTTCCGCTCTGTTTTCTGCAAAGAGAACAGTGACAACGGTAATAACGCGTGGGGGTTACTGATATTTCGAAAGCAACGGTTTCACACAGACATGCGCCTTTCATTTCATCATCCTGTTCACTCAGATTCCTGGTTTGTCTGACTACTTGCCTGATCATAGTGGTGTTTAAGTAAGGGGCTGCTGAAGCGCTACCGCAACCTTGTTAATTTAATGCCGCTCCGGCTCAATGCATGATCTTTTGCGGATTTGAGCCAGAAGCGGATAACCCTCGTACACCTTCATCAGTACTAACTGCGGCTGAATACCAGTTTCAGCCCTGCCAGCGCAAAGCAGCAGGCTAATAGCGCATCGAGTCCGCGACGAATGCGACGGTAAAATGCGCCCATCACGGCGGTTGAGAACAGCAGAGCATAGCCGCCGAACACAACCACGCAAATCACCGCACAGCCGCAGATGATTATCGGCAGCGTGGCGGCGACCACATCCGGCTTCAGTGCAAACGACATAATGGCCACCCAGGTAAGAATCGCTTTGGGGTTGCCGATATGCATCAGTATCCCCTGACGGAACAGTCTGCCATACGCGACACGCTCATCGCTGGCTTTAAAATCGCTGGCCTCAGTGCGGCGTAACGCAGATTTGCCGGCTTTAAACGCCAGCCATAACAGATATAACCCTCCGCCAATTTTTAACACGATCAGCAACTGTGCGAAGGTTGCCAGCACGGTCAGCACACCGCAGGCGGCCAGCAGCGCCCAGAGCATCGAACCACTCACGACACCCGCAGCCAACGCCAGTGCGGCACCCCTGCCCTTTTTCATTGCCGTTCCCATTATCGCCATATTACTTGGCCCGGGACTGGCTGTAGCGACAAAGTAGGTGGTGAAGATCAGGATTAATTCGTGCGAAAGCGCCATGATGTCCTCTGCGATGGGTTGTTATTTATCTGTTATATCGGCTGACGTGCAAATTTGCTATCTCCTGGTTCGCTGCGGCTTCGTTTCTCGCTTTAAACGATCTGCGCAATCAAACGTTTTCCAGACATAGCTTTCTTCTGCGGGGATCGGCATCCTGCCGGAAGTATCATCAAAGGATTCGCTTTAAGGGACAGCTCAGGGTCGTTTACGGTCATCCAGACGCAGCTGCAAAAATGTCAAATCCAGCCAGCGTCCAAACTTAGTTCCAACCTCCGTCATTCTGCCGGACTCAATAAATCCCAGTTTTTTATGCAGGGCAATGGATGCCGCATTATCCGATTCAATCGCCGCCACCATAACGTGCTTCCCGGCTTCGCGAGCAAGCTGGATAAGCCCCTGCATCAGGGCGGCACCCACGCCTTTACCTCGTGCATCTTTATGAACATAAACCGAATGCTCAACCGTATGACGATATCCGTTCCAGGGACGCCAGTCACCATAAGAGGCATATCCCAGCACGGTATCATCATTGTCGTCTGTCGCCACAATCATAGGAAAACCGGCCTGCTGGCGGCTGTTTATCCACGCGATGCGGTTAGCCACATCAATACGATTTTCATTCCAGATCGCGGTGGTGTTAAGCACCGCGTCGTTATAAATCTCTGCGATGATTTCAGCATCGCTTTCTACAGCCGCACGGATAATCATGGTGGACACCCCTTTGCTCACTCACTAAAGTAGATGAATTGTTCACTATGATAGAACCGGGACGCTGGTCAGGCATGAAAATCAGCCGGTGTGGCAGGATCCGGAAACCGGCTATCTGCGTCGCCACGTTTCACCGGGCGAGATGCCGGTCGATCTGGTCAGTGTCGAATTGCCGGCAAATACCGCTGTGCCGATGCCGGCAATCTCCTATGTTTCAAGACGCCAGCTGATATGGGTAATTGAAGGGACACTGACTTTTGAAGCAGGTACCAGCACCTATGAGATGGCTGCTGGCGACTGTCTGGAACTGGGCGATCCGGCTGACTGCGTGTTCAGAAATAAAACGACTCAGGGCTGTCGATATGCCGTTATCGTACTCCGGCCTGCCTGATTAACCAGTGACGTACACAAACAAGTGATACGTAAAAAATGACTCGATTGGAGGAAGAACATAATGGCTGATAACTTTTTAAAAGCAGCGATTACCGGTATCAGCAGGGCTATATTTAAAAATAAGAGTTGCTGATTAAAAATGAAATAGTTTTGACTCCATAAATATCGTCCGGGGGATAATTAATGAAGCTTTTGACCCATGGAATTACGCAGGTCTTTGCAGTCGATGGTGGGTAAAATACACCGAAGTTCTTAAGTTCGTTATGGCACATATTCAATATATTCGGTTAAACAGAGAAGGTAAAAAAAACCGGGACAGAGGCCCCGGCAAAACACAACAATACTCATGGAATCTTTCATATTCGCTGGCGTCTGATATTTTCCTGTCTTATCTGTTATCAGGCGAATTCCTTATAAATATGAGGCAGGAAGCGTCCCAGAGACGTAAATTCTGTCATATCATGCACTGCCATTTCATATGCAAATAACTCTAACGATTCTGCGTTCATACCTGCCCTGGTAATGTATTCTTCAGAAAGCTTTGCTCCGTTTGGAAAATTTGAAAAGCGATTCCACGACGGATGTGTCCCTATCCAGTAACGGTTTATCATTTGCATACCAGTTGGAGTATCGCGCCCAAGATGAATCATCATGACCAGTGGTGTTAAGGGATGATCATAAGGGGTAATTATGCCACTCGCGTTAAAGGTGAAATTGTTTCGTCTCAGTAGTTCACTATCTAAACCCAGGCTTTCCGGAGCGTCAAAATTAATAATTCCATCGAGATAGTTCTCACCGATATATTCAATTATGTGATTAGGGTTTCCGTATAGGCGCTTATCATAATTCAGACTGCTATCAGCTAATCGCTTAGGATCTGCAACAGAATTATGAACATGTGCATGAGGGAACCACAGATAATAACGCTCACTTTCAACTGGATGCCAGGTAAACCACCACCTGAACATATCCGTCGTTACTCCAGGAAAGAGATGCTGGCTTTGCGCATAAGCACATGGCCCATCTTCAACTACACCGTATCCGGATGGTGGATATTTATCGAAATCTTCTAATAAAACTTTTAGCCCCTCAATTGTCGGAGGCAGGATGTGATTTTTTGCTAATGGGCCCTTTTCCAGAGAAGTAACCATTTCGAGTGGAGCATCAAGTCTGCTGTTAAAGAAGTGCGAATAGGGCTTTCCCTGTATCTCTTTTTCATTGACCCTCAAACGTTTTTGCATAGGCACCTGAAAGTAGGTTATGAGAGTTTTGTTTAATGAAGCCCCTGCATTAAATAAATTTTCAGTTACTGATGAGTTGTTATAAACAGACGAACCGCTCGTAGCATAAACATTATTAAGTAACGAATGTGATAAAAAAGCGCTACCCGTCAGTAAAGGAATACTTCTTAGTAATTTACGGCGTGAGAGTTTTAACTTCATGTTGTAGCCTTTTAAGAATGCGAATAGATAAAATTGCATAAAAACCGAAATTATCACTACAGCCTAATAAGTTAGTATATTTTAGGAGTGCCCGGTTTTTTCAGAGTCATGAATTGCTTCATAAGAGACCCATCAGGATTAGCTAAATCATCTAATATGGTGAAATGGGTTGCCATGGGAAGAGTAAAGATTTTCACTGATTTATCAATCCTGACTAATTCGTCTGCATAACAGCTTGACTGCCTTATAAGTTCAGGTAACTCATCGCCACCAACCGAAACCAGCGTTGGAGCACCTTTTTCCAGATGAAAAAGTGGGCTATATAATTTTATTTCTACAGGCGTTAACTTTAATTTATCTTGCAACCAACACATACTTATCGGATTAAGATCCACGAGTGCACTGATCATATGTACCCTGGATATAGCATGATGTGAGCGGTAAAGTGCGGCAAGATGTCCACCTGCGGAATGACCAGCCAGGTATAGCGGACTATCGCGGACCCCTAGAAAATCCTGATCGTCTTTGATTTTCTTAATCAGGTGCCCGATTTCATTAACGATTTCTGTCATTGTTGCATCAGGTGCAAGAGTATATTCAGCCAGAATGACATTCATGCCGTTTGCGTGAGGTCCCTGCGCAATAAAGGCAAAATCTTCTTTATTACAATTTGTCCAATACCCACCGTGTATAAAAATATAAGTAGGCGAGTTTTTTATACCAGATGACAGAAAGTCGTAGCGTTGCCGGGGCTTACGGCCATAAGACCGATCACGGATCCAGTGATACTTTTTGTAGAGCGCACGACTTCTCGCTTGTAGTTTTTTTAATAATCCATCGAAGTCTTTGACAATTGCAGTATTGTTGTAAGCTTCATCCAGTTCTGTTTCAGTCATACCATGATAAAGATTATTTTGCATTACAACCTCCGAGTGTTGCCTTATTAATTGCATTTTATTTAAGAGAATCATAAAGTGAAGTGATTTTTGTAGTATGCATATCAGAGAACCCACTATCACCTATAACTTCATAATTTATTTTATCTTCTGTTATTTCTCTTTCTGTCTGGATTGACGCTTCAGCAAGCGGAGTGATCATGATTTTACTTATTTTTTTGAACCCAGGAATACTGACATTCAAGGATGCATACCATGCGGTAGGGTTGACAACCCTTAACTCAGCTCCTCTTTTTATAAACTTCAACTTTTGCATATCATCAAATGAAGGTGATCCTAAATGAGCAGGACGGACAAAAACTTTCAACCTCAAACGCAACGGGAAAAAGATCTTATTCATATCTCTGTCTTTTGACTTAATAATTGATGGTATTTGATAAATATTTAGCCAATAAAGAGATTCACGATCTGACGTCAACTCTTTCCTGGTCGTCAGTATGACACGCAAAGAACGTTTTTCATTAGGTAGTATCTTCAATACTGGCGGCAACACGATCACCGGTGTTTTGCTTTCATCAGGAGAAACATTGATATCCTGATCATCAGTCCATAATTGAACAACAGCAGGACTTGAACTATTGTTATATAGATTAATAGTTTGAGTCATATCTGAAGAATTAAAAATAAGACGTGTTTTATCAACATTAACCGCTGCAAAAGATTTTAAACTTAAAATAAAAGTAGCGGCTATAAAAACATTACTGAAAACTGATAACAACTTGTAATTGCGCATTGACTGTACCTGACGAAACATTCTGCCCACTGATAGCTTCAAGTGATGCAGTAAAGTCACCACTATAAATTTCTGCATAATCAGAAGATACTAATGAGGTAAGATCTTTATAGGCATACCAGCCTCGGATATTACCGGAACCTTTACTACCTTGCTCAGGCAGAAGATTGATAGGTGTACCAGTTTTATCATAAATTTTTATTCCAACCCCTGACGCGACACCTCCGCTACCATAATTAGTGTCAAGAAGCCAGGTCAGACCCCCACCGCTATTTACCAGTCCAAGATTATTAGCCTGACGAACTGCACTTGCCTGATTAACTAAAAAACCCATTGCTACGTTTGCTGAACTACTTGTTGAGTTGTTCGTATCAGAAACCGCTCCGGCATCACATTGCAGACTAATGTTGAATGGGGTCTGACTACTTCCGCCACCACGTAATGCACCAACACTAATCGGGGGTAATATAACCAGTGAAGGATAATCTAAAACCTCACAAAGCGCCCCACGGATGTAAGTAACATCTTTATAAGTACTCCACGCAGCTGGCCATATATCATAGAATCCTGGGAAGTTACTGGCGCTATCCTGACCAGGAGAAAGGTTGTTAGTCGCGAGACCTGGTCCCTTAAAAGCTATGTAGCCACGCGGCTGTGTCATAAGATCGACATATCTGCTGGCACCATTCATATAATAATTAGTCGCATCGATTTTAAACATTTCGTATAAGACATCACTGAAAGCACTTGCAGGTACATAGATATATTTTTCATCAGAATACCAGCTATCAGCATTGAGTCTTCTGGCTTTCCAGAACCGGCTGTAATACTCACCCGTCGCCACATTTGTCATGCGCACAGCGACATTTTTAGCCACATCGAAATACGCGCCGTCTAATTCTGATACAGCATTTCTGCCAGCATATGTGCTATCACCATTTGTAGCATACATTTCATAGAGACTATCACTGTCACTAAGTTCACATCTGAAAAGAATCTGGTTTGGGCTGTAACTTTTATTGCTTGCTGAGTTAATAAAGCTAACAACAGAACTCGCCAGAAGAGTACCTGATGGCTGGAAAGAACCACTGCTAAGGCTGACTACTGAAGGTAAACCTAAATTCCCAGAGCAAGTATCGCACGCCCCAGTCCATGGCGATGCGGTATATCCTGCTGATATCGCCTGAGCAGAAAGAGATGATGTACTTGTTACTTTTATGCAATTAGACAAAGCAGGAAAACTAAAACCAAAAAAAGAACATAATAATGAAATAATCATTTTTTCTTTTTTCATAATCTACGCCTTTTTACACGTGCGATTGAGATGAATAATTGACTCATTCATGGATCTATCAAGCTGATAACTGACCAGACAACGTTTCTTTTCATTATCTTCCCAGTCAACTCTTAATGTTCCTGAATTATTCGGTACCCTTGCATAAAGCTGTCCACCTTGCCCTATGACACCTATTAAATTACTTTCTGCATCATGAACTTCAGCACCCATAGGAGGCGTATCGCCTGCTTCAGTAACAAGGCTAATAAGGAGTGCTTTTCCCCTTATAGTGGAGAAGTTAACTTTGGCAATAGCACCCGCATAGGGAACGACTCGCTTGCTTCCGCCGCTTAATTCTGCATCAGGATTCATTTTCAAAGTATTCAAACTTACATCGTTTGTGCGATATGGCGTTAGTGAAGGTAAAATTGCGTATCCGTAACTATCTACCACAGCACCTTGACCATTTTGAACCTCTGCGCCTTCCGCACCTTCTGCATGAATCAGAGCGAAAGTATCATTAGTGTAAGGCCCTGCCGTGATGCCACCTTTATGAATCAACACTGTTCCACTCATTCCTAAGCCAGCCTGTCGGTAGTGATCACCTTGACCATAATTTGCACGTAAGCTACCTATGCGGCTATTCTGTTGCATATTGGCACCAAATGTTGTTGTATCTTCATCTGATGAATTACGCGCATGATCTGTGCCTGCATATACTGAGTATGATAGTTCCCTGTTTTCACCAAGCGATCCTGTAGTAGAAACAATGGATGAGCGGGTTTCCTTTGATTGATTATAATTATATGAAACAGAGGAAAGGCTTCTACCCCAGTCCAGCGGTACAGAAACATTAAAAGAAAACGTATTTTCGGTGTATTTTTTACGTCGACTGTCATCCTGATTTTTATCAAAATCGAGACGACTTCTGCTATAGTTCCAGGATGTTCTTTGTCGTCCGAAATTTAAGCCATAACTGATTTTTTTCCAGTTATTGTTGTAGCCTAATTGTAACTGAGTGATGCGTGATTGATTATTATAGTAGTCAGAAGTACTCGCACTCAGGCTAAGTAAACCAAGATTATCCATGGACTGACTAACTGTGGCAGACAGACGATTCCGCTGATGCAACGTATCGGAATAGTAATCAATATTCGAGTGACTCTGACGTCTTACACCAAGTACATCCTGTAGATCCCTGAATCCGCTGGTAGAGTAACGATAGGCAGCAAGAACTAAATTGGTCTTAGTCTGGAATGTTTTGCTGTAGCTAACTTCTCCTCGCCACCCTCTCAGAGTCTCATCATTTTCGACTTTTGCATTTGAAAAAGTACTATTAACGCCAATTGCTCCCGCGCTGGTTGACCAGACTCCCCCAACCAGCCATGCCTGATAGTCCTTAGCCAGTCTGGAGCCAGCCGTTCCGGTAATGCTGTTGCTTAAGCCTCTCTGCAAAATCCCCTCAAAAAATTCATTTTCAACTGAATAAAATTGTCTTACGCGGCCTAATGAAACCGAATAATGCCAGGTGCCTGGACGAACAGAATCAGGGACTGAAGAATACGGGACAATGAATGTAGAACTTTTACCATTTGCCTCGATAACTTCAACTTTAAGGTCACCCTGGCTGCGCGTGTTATATAAATCATCAATAATGAATGGGCCGGGTGGAACATTTACTTCGTAAACTACCTTGTCAAGCTGCTTAACAACCACACGGGCGTTTGATAATGCAACACCATGCACTTCAGGGGCATAACCGCGCTTACCCTGCGGCCACATTCTTTCGTCGGTGGCCAGTTTAATTCCATTAAAAGATAAACTGCCAAACAGAGAATTATCAGTGTAATTGTCACCAATGGAAATCTGACTATTGAAATTTTCAAGTGGACGCTGTATCCATGTTCTAACAGAGTTATAATCATATGCACTGCTGCCCGTGCTGGCATCAATATAACGAAAATTTCCTTGATGACGCAGTTGCCATTTGCCTAAGTTAGTGCCTGCTGTAATGCCACTCCAAAGGTACTTATATTCAAAATCAGAATCAGTATTATTGGTCCATGTAAAGTTAGTATTATGTCTAAAAAATAACGCTGTAATTCCTTTATCCCACTCTGATGGAGGTATGTAACCTCGGGGTTTTCTATTTAACTCCGTCATGGGGATCGTGAGTTGTAAACGAAGTGAGGCTTGATCAAACTCCCAGCCTCCCTTTTCAGACCATTTTACCAGGCTCCTGCACGCATGAGTGGCTATGTCTTTATCAGTGATTTTTAACTGAAGTTTCTGCATTTGTTGTGGTGTCAGGCAGGGCTGTGCACCTTTACTATCGTGACTTTCAGTAAAATTAACTTTTTCCTGGGATGAAACAAGATTCCCGTTCAGATAGATGTCAACAATATAATTACCTGAAGGCGTTGTATCATGGTTAAATTGGTCAATATTTTTCCCATAGGCAGTACCTTTGAACATAGATGAATCAAAAAAATAATCATCGCAATGACCTACTTTGGAAGTGCAGAAAGTAAAAATAAATGAGAATATAGCAAGTTTTTTATTATTTGTGATTAATGTTATATCTTTCACTTAATCTTGCTCCTTGATCATTAATCGCTGCTACGATTACTTCGCCACTGTCGTTAGGACGCAATTTTGAAGATTTGAACCAAAACGTTTTTTTTGAAAACGGTGGAATCATCTCAGCATCACTTTTATAGGTTCCACTATTAATATTTGCTTTAATATCAACGATTGATGCATGCCATGGCTGTGGATTTTCAATTTCAACGCCACCTCCTTTTTTTAAATCGTACACATAAGTTAACTTCAGGTTTTTGAGAATATTCCCGGGGTTACCGATAGCAGCAGGCCTGTAAAATGTTTTTATTCGATTTCGAACTATAACTAACATAGCGTTTTTATTTTTCGAATCATTCAGATTTGAAGGTGGTATCTGTAGCATATTGAACCACCCAAGCGTCTCCCTGTCGGTTGCTAATTTTCTACTGGATGAAAAGATCACTCTGATGATTTGACCTGAGCGTGGCTGAATACGAAATACAGGAGGTGATGAAATAAAAATCGCATTATTTTGTTTTTGCGGTTGAGAATCAGTATCTCCATCATCAAACCAGGTCTGAATGACATAAGGTATATCGTCATTGTTTTTTAACAGTACATCCACCGAACCAGATTTTTCTGGATAAATTATCCTACTTCCTAAAATAGTAACACTGCCGTATGCATGACTAGTTAATAACGATAAAATTAAAAATATCGCACGAGCACAATAATTAGTAGGATTGAGTTTTTTCATTCTTTTTTCTCAGTGCAAAAACGATGCGCATTATATAATGCGCATCATAATTAATTACTGGTAAGTCACTGCATATTGAAGCGAAGCCGCAACAGTACCTGCGGTAGTACCACCTGTAGAATAATATTGTGCACTATAATCTGCTGAAGTTTCAGTAGCACCAGGTTCAAGAGTCAAATCGCCGCTACCATTAAAACCACTTGTAAGATCGATGACGGCATCCTTAGTGTCCAGCAGCTGAACTTCAACATTTTGCGCTGTACCACTATTAATCAGATTGCCAGAGGAACTTACATTATTACCAATGAAGACTGTAGAAATTTTGGTAGATGCGGTGCTATCACCCGTGCAACCGCTAAGTCCTACCGTAAATGCTGTCAGTCCCGCAGTAGCGCCACTTGTTGTAAGATCAGATTTACTCACTGTCGGCATTAAAACTACAGGCGATGCTGCATTGCCGTTAACTGTAACGGAGCAGGTTTCATCAGATACTTCTCCCTGGAAATTGATTGTGTTATCTGAAGCAGAATAAGCTGATCCGGCGGACAGCGCTCCACAAATAAACAGGGAAAGGCATGCTTTATTTAATTTAATTTTCATTTCTTTATTACCTTTAAAAGTCTATTAGATGCAAATGAGCTGATGAAGATCAGCGCCCATTTTGCGGTGGATAGATTGTTTTATGTTGTAAACTTTCTTTTTGCCAAGGGACATTACCTTGGGCATGGCTGAAAGTGCACAACCTTGAAATGTCAGATCGAGAAATTTCATTTCATTTTCATTTAGCGAAATAATTCTTTTATTTTCACCTCCCTCCGTGTGGATACGATTACTGCAAATGACCTCATTGATATTATCGATGTTACTCCCCCGGTGAAGCATTTTATTTACAGACATATCGTTCTCGGACCAGAAATTAGCAAGTGATATCATTTTATCATCACAAACAAGGATGATTACCAATCCGGTTTTCTTCAGGTTCTCCAGCCAATAACTGTTAGTGAAATATCGCAAGTTATAGATAGAGAAATCCACAAAAACGATATTTCGCAGTAGAGTGCTTTCTTTTTTCTGTGGGAATGAAGATTTCAACCCCTCAGTTAAATAATTATTATTACCCGGCCATACAGTGAACTTCTGAATTTCACATCTACCTATGAGTACATCTGTGTACGGTGTAATAAGGCATTTGCGCGAACAGCGTATGCAACACAGATTTGGTTTTATTAAATGTTTCATTAACTGCTCCATTCAGAGGTTTTGCAGATGAATCTATGTCTCTCAGAAGGTGCAATCATCCTAACGCAAATCACTGATTTTAGTGATTTATATTATTAATAAAGATAAATAAAGAACATTACTCTGATATTACAGGTTGATTCCGAACTGAAAAGTACTTTATATGCTGGGAAGGCGTAACACAGGTTTTCGCATTGTCTCTGTATTGCATTTAGTTAAAGGGAAGATAAGGAAGTGCCTTAGAACGGTTCCGGGAAAGGTTGGTTTTGTTATGCCTGCTGTAGATTCTCCTTGATTTAACACTCAGGGGTTTATTTAACCCTGAGATATTATTGTGCTATAAATTGCAGAAGTATTTTAGTCGGCATAGGGAGTGTTAAAGATAGTGCAGGAAAATAACCAATACGAACAGGAAACCAGTAATCAGATTGTATAGTTCCTATGAATCAACAATCTGATTACTGTAATAGAGCTTTTCTGATTTAAAAACTATATTTCAGGCCTAACATAGCCTGCGACTCAGAATACCCCTTACCTCCCATTTGCTGTGATACATAGCCGGTCAGGTTAAGTTCCGGAGCAATTCGTCCCTCAACGCCAAGTTTTAGCTCCCCAATATTTCGGGTGCCAGCCTGACTAACAGTAACGCCATCCATGGTGATGCCACGTAATTCTGTATTATGTATCCATGATGTTTCAACAAATGGCTTAAAATTGCGCTGTTTTCCTTCATCCAGAGTACTATGACCTTTAAGGAAAGACTTCAATGCCAGCCGGGTAGTGATATTGTCATTTCCATCACTTCGTATTTCTGTGCCGTTATATTCGTGGTGTGTATCGCTACGAATACCAGACCATGTAGCACTGATCAGCGGCTGAACGTACCAGTTCAATTCTTCATGTCGACCTAAGTTACCCATAGCAATTACATAACCCGTCTCGAAGGTGGTGTTCAGGCCTTTTGAATCATATTTCTCAGCACTGAGTCCTTCACCATTAATTGTGTTATTAAACCAGCTGTATTGCAGCAAAGCATCAAGGTAAGGACCATGTTCGCTTGAACCATCACCGAACCAGGTAGAGTAAAGACCAAGCGTGTAACCCTTAACGATGCCTCGCGCGCTATAACCTGACAATATGGAACCGGAACGTATATGGCTGTAGCCATATCCTGCCAGCGCACCGATGCGTAACGAGGAGCCATTATCTGAATTAGATCTTGCCATATCCCCCCCCATTAATAGCGTGTAACTATTGGATCGGGTTTTCAGCTGTCCTGATTTATCGGTATAACGGGAATGACTACCCCTGTTTTTAATCCATAGACTGGTGCTTTTATCTTCGCCTGTAATGTTATCTGTATATTCCGTTTCCCCAAGCCTGTCGCTCAGGTTTGAGCGGAACATAGTGTCAGCGGCGATCAAACTGGCTGAATAAACGCCCCCCTCCGGGCGACGAAGCTGGATTTTATTAGCATCAATCCCTGCATTGTCTTCACCGCTCTCAGTGACTCCGCCGTCGATATTCCCTTCGTGGCTTCCGCTATCTGAGTCGCCATTTTGACCTTCGTTACTGCCGCTGCCTGCACTACCGACGCCATCTTCATTGTTACCTGGATCTATACCGTTTCCTTCGTTGCCTCCGCCAGACCCGCTACCAGCTTCATTGCTACCTGAATCTATACCGTTTCCTTCGTTGTCTCCACCAGACCCGCTACCACCGACATCATCTTTATAGTTAGATAAATACCAGTTTGATGTTTCGTCGTTCTTCCCTCGGGTCAGATGATATTCAAATGCTCCAGCAACGATTCGGCCTTGCTGGACAAATTCCCCTGATGACTTGCCGCCTACAGTGATCAGTTCGATTCCATTGAGGGTTTGCGCTCCGTTTCCACCGAGATTAGTTACAGCAACGCGGGAAGTGCCGGTGGTATCTCCTGATATAAGGAGCCGATCGGAAATTGAATCATCACCTCCCAGCGTTGTAGCGAAAACGAGTAAGCCGTTATTGCCAATATAATTGCCATTTACTTTCAAGGTTGTTCCAGGCTGATTAGCCGACACGATTACTTTGCCGGCATTTGTCAGGCTGCCAATCGTTTGGTTATAGCCATTGATATTTAATGTGCCAGAGGATCCCACATCGTAAGTAGCATTAGGGCTGAAGGTATTTTCTGTGCCCGCCTGCAGAATACCACCTGAAATTTTAGTAGCACCCTCCCACGTATTTGGTGCTGTGAGTACAGTCGTACCATTATTATTTTCAACAGTACCTTTACCCTGAATGAGATTTGCAAACAGGTATTCACTTTCAGTATGGTTAAAATTTAGCCTGCCTTCACCCTCTCCAAAGCTGATCGTAGCATCAGGATTTAGCTTGCCCGCAGAAACAGCAGATAGCCTTGCAGGAGCACCAATATCAAACACGCCCGTTGAACCACTCTGCTGAGCAATCACTATACCAGCACTTTCTAATTCTCCTTCCTTTTGAAGGATAAGGTTTCCTCTGCCAGCTTTGCCTATAATCGTCTTCTCATTTACAGCATATATCCCCGAATTTAAACCTGTGATATGTACTTTTCCTGTTGCACCAGCAGCACCTCCAATAATAAGAGATCCTCCTTCAGGCGAAGGAGGGTATGATGCAATAAATATCTTTCCGCCATTCTCAACAGCAACCAGGCCGGTACCATTATCTTCGGCACCAACTGTCATAAACCTGTGGCTTAAGAAACTAGAACCGGCATCTGAAACATTAATAATACCGACACCCCCTTCCCCTCCAATTTTCGTATATTTATTAGTTACTGTTCCCCCATTGAATACATTCAGCTCAGCTATGCCATTAACTCCGACATAGGCATAACCTATTGAATCAGATCCCCAGACTTTAAGTGCACCGCCGTCGACATTGATAATGCCTTTAGAACCACTTCTATTAGCGACTCGAAGCGTTAGTGTCGTCACTTCACTGCCAGGGCTGATATAAAGTCTGCCTGTTCCATTCTCGCCTACAACTAATGTTCCCGAAGGTATTCTCCATACTGAGTTAAGTCCTGCAACATGTACGATACCTGTAGAGCCAGCCCCGCCGCCAATGCTTGAGCCCGATCCAGAAGCCATAATCCCGGCTCCATCCAGAATGTTCATTTCACCATATGATCCCTTACCGTTAGCAACTCTGAAACTGTTCTGTACATTTATCCATGCCTCTTTGATAGTAAATCTGCCACTGGACGCTTCCCCCTTACCAATATAAAGGCTCTGACTACCGTAAACCTCGGATGCATTATCGATTTTCAAAGTGCCTGAGGGGAACATGTGGTCTCCCGAAGTATCTTTATCACCAACGATTATGTCCCCCTCATAGGATGAAAATGATTCACTACTACTTTTTGATTAACATCCCCGTCGAATATAACATCTGCCCCAACAGGGGGAGACATAGAGGCGACAATAAAAAATATTGCTTTTTTTCTTTTCAATGAATTTTGCATGGCTGTAATCACCTGATGAAGTTATTAGCGACTTATTGAGCTACTTAATTACGGGCGGGCATTGATTGAATAATACTTTCGTTATATCTCTACCCAACTTTCGGCTTATCATCGGCTTGAGCTGATAAACCTTTTTAATTGGTAAGTACAGTGCTTTAGAAATACACATCGGATCTAATCCCTTCAATGAGAGATTAATATATTTTATTTCAACTTTATCCAATCTGTTAATTTTCTTATCTGAAGGAATATGTGAAATATAATGAGCCGCATTAAAAACTCCGATTGTTTTTTCCAGAGAAAAATCACTGTAAATCACAGCGCTAATCTTTCTCTCACGGATTCTCCAGTATTCTGCTAAAGGCTCCAGTACGCTGTCACAGATGAGTATTATTTTTCTTTTAGCTTTCTTTAACAGGATAATCCATTTATCATTAATAAAGCACCTGATATTGAGACATGAAAAATCAACAAACAAGTACTCTTTCCTGACGCTTTTATTTATACATAATGATTCAAGGGCACAAAGACCTGTTTTAAGGTAAAAGTTTGAGTCTGGCCATAAAATCAATTCATTCATAAACTCCATTTTGAGTGCTCCTTATCTTTTAACAGGCTTAATAATTTGTACCGAATCTCTATTGGAAGAAGAGACCTCCCCTTTATTAAATATCTATGTCGTGCTTATACATTTCAGATAGTGAAAACAGTCGAATAGAGGATGGGTTTAAAATTTGGTCCTGGTTAACCCTACTCCACTACAATCTTCAGCATCATTTTCTCTGCACTTTGAGTGAGATAATTCTCACTTTTTTAAGCTTGATTGGGTATTTATTTCACCAAAAGGCAATAATAAAGACAAATATTCTGCATAAATGATATTTAAAAGATTATTCGAGTATCCGGGGGTGTTTTTAGCATAAGAAAAAGATAGTATTAATGCATCTGTAGAGGCACATTCCCGGATGACTGACTTGTCCCAGAAGATATGTATCAGTGATTTCAGCGAGTTGAGTGAATTCACAAGGAGTATTTATGTATTTTATTTTGAATAAAAGTATAAAGTTTATACCCGCAACCAATGAGTTATGCCTGGTTTTACATGATGGGAATAGCATACTTATATCGAATGCAGCTTCCCGATTACTTGATGAGCTGATACGTAATGTTAACGAAATTTCCACGCGTGATGAGCTTCTTCAAAAAGTATGGGAGGATTATGGCTATACCTCTTCTTATAACAATGTTTACATGGCAGTCAGCGAACTGAGGAAAGCAATTACCACTCTTGGCCACAGCAAGAATATAATTATTACCGTGCCAAAAATAGGCATTAAACTTGTCGCAGATGTTGATATATTTGAGTTAAATCGCGGCCAAAATAATAGATCGCCTGGCCCGATACTTTCAGGCTCCGAGTCAACTTTAAATTCCTCTGAAGACACTATGTCTGATTTACAGAGTGAGAAAATTTCAGATGGAAGTCCGGGTATGCATGTTCTTGTGGAGGAAAACAGAGCTGATAGAACTTTTCATAATTATCGCTGGTTAATCCTGCCTTTCATACTCCTTATAGGAATGGGGAGCCTTTACCTTCAGCATGTACAGGAATTCAGCATACAAAAACTAAGCCTTTATGATTCTTTCGATTTTCAAGCCTGCCGGATTTACATTATTAACAGGAGTGCTGGATATGACATCGCACAACTCAGAGATAATGCCTTGCATGTTATTGATGTAAATAAAATTAATTGCAAAAACGGCAATAAAAGCATTTATTTTCAGGGTAACTTTCTTCGCTCTGGGCTACTCGCAGAATATACACTTGGCATCTGCTCTCGTAATGAGAAAAAAAACTCCTGTGAGACTATTAAACATCTGGCGGGCTAAGAAATGTTGAAATCAAATAAAGTTTTCGTTTGGTCAGTTTGTGCATCGGTTATTTTCTCGGCGAGCATTAATTATGCATATTTTAAAAGCACCAGGCTCATTTATACGTGCTCGTCTGAGCTAACCCTGGCATATCCGGATGGATATAGAATTTACGCCTCCTTCATTGGCTTCAACTATAGCGATGGAAGTGGATTATCAACATATCGTGGAACCGTTATAAACGGCGATAAAGAATATATCCTTAATTCCGACATGCCTTATAGAATTCAGGGAGCTAAAGTGAAATCTATCACCTACGATCAGACCGTTAAGAAAAATAACGATACGGTGCCAGAAGATATTACGTTTAAAAAAATGCTCAGTAAAGACTCAACTTACTACCTCTCTTTTTATGCATCGCCAGATGGTGATGTTATTGTTAAAGATAGAGGTTCTGTAACCTATATATGCTCTCATTAATATAGTTATATTTTTCTGATTATCTTATTATTACTCACTAAGTAGTGGATTGTTAAAATACCAAAAAGTATCCAACTCTGGTTAGCCTATACTTTTTATGATAATCTACTTGAAGCGTGTTCAGCTGATTTATTATTAGTTGGGGATTTTGATCGACTTTCAATAAATAAAATTTTTTATTGAGCAGCATCTTTTTCTGCAACGGAAAACTTTAATTTTCCCATCTAAACTCGGAATCAGACGCAGACAGCACGGTAAACGCCTTGCAGAAAGTAAATGAATGTCGGCTTATCCCGATTATCGGTAGCGCGCCATACTGATGGTATTAGTTAACGTTCAAAGTATGACCGTATGACTGCTATATAAAATCAAGTTTACTCATTTCCGGCACCGGGAACATCATGTGCAGCAGTAAAAACCGTCAGGCGATGGCTATTCGTTTATTACTATGTAGTGAATATATCTGCTTAAGTCTTAATGAGAGGATAAACCTTTGCTGAAATAATATCCTGCTATCCTGCATCGCATCAGGAAAAGCGGGTCATTTTGAAAATTCGATTTGGTGACGTCACCTAGCCTGCGGCTCTTTTCTGGCAGCTCGTCAATCAATGGACCTGAGAGGGGAAACAGCCACAGCGCCAGTCTTCCATGAGCAGCCTTCATTTTCTGAAAAGATTTACCGAAAACAGGGTGTCGATACACAAACGCTTTAGGGATATGTATTTAAGAAATGACAGATAAATATAAAGATGCTCGTGATCAGAGATGGGATCGGATGGTGATAATAGTAATCCGTTTTGCAGAAAACTCTTTTGACCACCGCTTTAGAAAGTACAAATTCGGATGAGATCAGTCCGGAAAATTCCCGAAAACTGGCCGCATGATGCGGTCCGGACTGAGCCTGTTGTAGTGTGCAGAAGTGAGGACTATCTCCCCAGAATCTCTCTGCGGACAATCTCAGCGCCCGCACTTAACGCATGCAGCTTGCCATTGGCAACCTGACGCGGCAGTGGAATCATGCCGCAGTTGGTTGAAGGATAGAGATTTTCAGCATCCACAAACTGCAGCGCTTTGCGCAGCGTATTCGCCACTTCTTCAGGTGTCTCAATGGTATGGGTTGCCACGTCGATGGCACCGACCATGACTTTTTTACCGCGAATCAGCTCGATCAGATCCATCGGAACCCGCGAGTTCTGACACTCCAGTGAGACAATATCGATAGCTGAACGCTGTAATTTAGGGAAGACCTCTTCGTACTGACGCCACTCTGTACCCAGAGTTTTCTTCCAGTCTGTATTCGCTTTAATGCCGTAGCCGTAGCAGATATGAACCGCGGTTTCACACTTCAGACCTTCGATGGCGCGCTCTAACGCGGCGATGCCCCAGTCGTTCACCTCATCGAAAAAGACGTTAAACGCAGGCTCATCAAACTGAATAATATCCACGCCAGCGGCTTCTAATTCTTTGGCTTCCTGATTCAGAATCTTTGCGAATTCCCAGGCCAGTTTTTCGCGACTTTTATAGTGATTGTCATAAAGGGTATCGATCATCGTCATCGGACCCGGCAACGCCCACTTAATAGGACGATCGGTCAGCTTACGCAGGATTTTCGCATCTTCAACAAATACGGGTTTCTGACGTGAGACTTCACCCACCACGGTCGGGACGCTCGCATCATACCGATTACGGATTCGAACCACTTCACGCTTTTCAAAATCCACACCGCTGAGGTGTTCAATAAACGTCGTCACGAAGTGCTGACGGGTCTGCTCGCCATCACTGACGATATCAATACCGGCCCGAACCTGATCGTCCAGACACAGACGCAACGCATCTCTTTTGCCGTCAACTAACTCTTCATCCTGCAGTTTCCAGGGTGACCAGAGCACCTCTGGCTGCGCAATCCAGGAGGGTTTAGGCAAGCTGCCAGCAGTAGATGTCGGTAATAAGGTTTTCATAGCAGGTGACCTTCTATATTTAATTAATCAAAGAACGAATTCAGCAGACCATTGCGCGAGAAGTGTCTGATTCGGCTTAATAAAATGCGTCTCAGTAAACTTACCCTGTTCGACGGCCAGGCGGCTGCGTTCTTCGCGATCGTAAACAATCCGGGTTAACGAATAATCCTGATGCTGCAGCGTGGGTTGATAGCACTGTCCCGCAGCAGAATTCGCGTTGTAAATTTCAGGGCGATAGATCTTCTGGAAAGTTTCCATGGTGCTGATGGTGCTGATCAGCTCAAGATTGGTGTAATCGCTGAGCAGGTCACCGTGGAAATAGAAAGCCAGCGGCGCAACACTGCCCTGCGGCATGAAGAAACGCACTTTCAGACCCATTTTTCCGAAATAGAAGTCAGTCAGGGAAGGTTCATCCTGCTGATATTCAATGCCCAATACCGGATGCTGATTACCGGTGCGCACGTAGGTGTTTTTGCTCGATACACTCAGGCAGATAACCGGCGATTTACTGAAGTTCTCTTTATAGACCGCTGAGTTCACGAAACTTTTGAAAATATTGCCATGCAGCTGACCAAAATCATCCGGCAGGCTGAATTCAGTCTGACCTTTGTTATGTTCTGACAGAACAACGCTGAAATCATAATCACGCACATAGGAAGAGAAGTTATTGCCGACAATCCCCTCGGTGCGCTCACCGGTTTTATGATCCACGATATGCGTTTTTAAAATCTCAATCGCCGGGAACGATTCGTCGCTGCTTCCGGGACGAAGATTCAGCTCAGCAGAAATAATCTCAAGTTCAACTGAGTAGCGGTCGCCCTTTGTATTGTCCCAGTGCGCCAGAGAGTTGAAACGATTGTCGATCATCACCAGGGCGTTGTGCAGGTTTTCCTGACGTTTTTCGCCGCGCGCTAAATTAGCGAAGTTAGTCGTCGCCCGCGTATTTTTCGAAGGATTATAGTTTTCGTCGAAACGAATGCGCTTGAGGGTAAAGGCTAAGTTGTTCATCGCTATCGGGTATCCTGGTCGCTGATATGCGTTGTTGCTTTTAAGGGTTATCCAGCGTGGCTATCCCTTTACAACTATTCATATGACTCAAAGTTATTAACAATTCTTACTTTATGCCTCAACACCCGGTTGAAAAAAAGTGATTAAATTTCAACGAACATGAAGGAAATTCATGTTGAGGTATTAAAGCGGGGAAATTTTCATGAGGCAGCGAGCCTTTTAACACCTGATGTAAAATTCGGGTGTAAAAAGCCTCGCACTAAGGGGGGGATGCGTTGTACCTGATAAAACAAAGCGTAAGAGTCTCACGCAGAGACTATCTTAATCAATCGCGACATTATCCGTAGTGCGCCAGCGTACGTAAAACAGGCTGGCCAGTTTCAGGCGGAGATTTTCGCTGATGTTGCCGGTCGACGCGGAACGCTGCACGGTTGCGTAAAATCAGTATTCCCCACCATAAATACTGCCGGACCCGCTATCACTGGCAAGGTCAGACTGGGCAGCAGTCTGCCTGCTACAGCGCCAGGAAGGTGTCAGCAAAAATGTCAGGCTGGTAGCCAGAGGCGGTAAACAGGTGCTCACGCGAATTATCAATGGCAGTACGCAGTCGCGCTCTGTCTACGCCCAGTACCTTACCGTTCTGTTTGACGATGCGTCCGCCGATCATGACGGTGTCGATGTTGCTACGCTCTGCGGCATGAACCACCGTGCCAAAGGCATTGCCGGACGGGTAGAGGTTGAGGTCGCGGGTGTTAATCAGAATCAGATCAGCCTGTTTGCCTGGCGTCAGACTGCCCACTTTATCCTGCAGACCTGCACAGCCCGCGCCATCAAGAGTCGCGGCTTTAAGGAGTTGTGCCGCCGGAAGCGTTTTCAGCGCATGTTCAGAATTGCAGCACTGCTGCTGGTGCATGCCCATCACCCGCTGCAGGTAAAAAGCCACACGCATCTCCATAAACATGTCGGTGCTGTATGAGGTTTCGTTGTCAACGCTCAGGCCCGGGTTGATGCCATGGCGCTGCGCGGCCTCCATAGCGAACATCCCGCTTTCGATACCATAGTGCGAATCAGAGCGCGGGCAGACGTTTACCCGGACACCGGCTTCGCGCAGAATTTTCCACCCTTCGTCAGGCAGCGCTGTGCAGTGATTAAAAATATTGTCCGGACCCAGCAGCCCCTGCTGATGCAGTGATTTAAGTTCAGCCCCCATCTCCGCACCAAAGAACTCAGTGACAATCGACAGTCCCAGCCTGCGGGCCTCGGTCCACAACTCTGGCTCCAGCTGGGCCATGACCGCAAGAGTAACCAGGCTTTCAGGGCTTTTGGTGAAATACTTCTCCTGCAGGCGCTGCCAGTTACCCGGCCAGTGCGCTTTATCCCATTCGCCTGCTACCGGTGCGCCGGAGGCATGGATTGCGCGAATACCGGAATCAAGCAGGGCCTCGACGGCGGCATCGGAATGCGCTGCGGTACGGCTGTTGTGCGAATTATCAATCATCGTGGTGATGCCAGCGTCAATAGCACCCAGCGCCGTCAGCAGGTTACCGACGTAGATATCGGCAGGACGATAATATTTAGCGAACGAGAAGTGCGTGGCATCGCTGTAGTCGTCCAGACAGGTAGCATTTGGGTTAATTCGGCGCAGTTGTCCTTCCCATGCGTGACGATGAGAATCGACCATTCCCGGCATGGCAATCATATTGGTCGCATCCATGACATGCGCATCCGGCGCATCCAGTTTCGGGCCTACGGCGGTAATTGTTGAACCGTTGATAAGAATATCACCGCGTTCAATGTTACCGACGTGCTCATCAATGCTCAGTATCGTCGCGCCACGAATTAACGTTACCTGTGAAGTGACATTCTGTTTGTTAACAATATTTCTGATGTAGTCGGTCATTAAACCTGCCTCTTTCCTGATGAATAGGGAAACGATACGCCACGCCATTACCCCGAAAAAGATGCTTAAAATGTTTTCATCATTCATAATTCTCGAATAATAAAATGCACCTCCGGCGGGGAGCCAGAGAATGGACCGAATCCAGGCTATGCAGATTTTTACGCGGGTCGCTGAAGCCGGAAGCTTTGTGCGCGCGGCAGAAACATTGTCACTGCCCGCTTCCACCGTCACCAGCACGATTAAAACACTGGAGAAATATCTGCAGGTGCGTCTGCTTAACCGGACGACAAGGCGCGTCAGCCTCACTCCTGAAGGCTTGCAGTATCTGGCGCAGTGCCGGGAGATCCTGTCGTTGATTGAACACACCGAATCCAGCCTGACCGAATCTGTCAGGCGCCCCCAGGGAAGGCTGCGGGTGGATATGCCTGGCGGGATCGCCCATTTTATCGTTATGCCGAAACTGAAAGATTTTCACCGGCGCTATCCGGATATTTACCTGATGATTGGGGTCAGTGACCGACAGGTTAATCTTGTTCACGATGGCGTAGATTGCGTCATCAGAACCGGGGAATTAACGGACTCCACGCTGGTTTCCCGTCCGCTTGGCCGGTTTCGTTGGGTGACCTGCGCCTCTAAAGACTATCTCAGCGAGTACGGTGTCCCTGAGACGCCTGAAGCGTTGGCACAGCATCGGGCGATCCATTACTTTTCCAGCACGGGAAGACGGACGAATGAACTGCGTTTCACGCGTGGCACTGAAAGCATCTCCGTCCCGGTAAATGGAGATGCAGCCGTTAACGAAACGGGCCTCTATATCAAAATGTGTCTTGATGGCTTCGGACTGGCACAGCTTGCTGAGAATGTGATCGCTGAGCATCTTCAGCAAGGCAGGCTGATCGAGGTTCTGGCCGACTGGCAGCCGTCCTCAGTGCCGGTGACAATGCTCTATCCGCATCAGCGTTTTCTCTCTCCCGCCGTGCGCGCGTTTGCGGAGTGGATGGACGAAATCATCTGATAATGGTGATTCTGAAGTTCATGGCTGCACACGCCTTAAGCGGCCGAGTCAATGTCCGGTTAACAATCCGCTACCCTGCCTGTAGCGGTATAAACCGTGAGCAAAAACAGAAACCGCTAAAATTAAGTTTGCCGGGCTACTCAGGTGCACGCATTTTTATCAGCTCTGTTTCTCTACAATCGGCATCGACTCCTGAATTTCGTTTAACAACATCACTGATATTTCCCTGACCGATAACGGCGAGTTTCTCCTCACAGTATTCGATAACGTCATTATTCGCGGTGTTACGATGAAAAGAGAGGGATACTATGAAATATAAAATTTCCGGCCTGAACGCCGGGCAATTTGCTCATCTTTTTGGACAGAGCGATGAATATCTGAAAAAACACCATGCAGTACGACAAACGGTAGAGTGCTATCCGGGTTATCCCGACAGAATCTCATTGTGCGATATCCCCGTTGGAGAAAGCGCCCTCCTGATTAATCACATCTATCAGCCTGCCGACACGCCCTATTTTGGTACTCATGCAATCTATATATGGGAGGGATGCACCCGGCAAGGCATTTACATCAATGAATTACCTGAAGTCCTGCTAAGCAGAACGCTGTCATTAAGGGCCTATGACGGAAAGCATTTTTTAAAAGAGGCGGATATAGCTGAGGGGAAACTTGCTGAAGATCTCATCGGCCATTTTTTTGCCGACCCGAAGATTAGTTATATCCAGATACATAATGCGAAACGGGGATGCTATTCCTGCTGTGCAGAACGTTTTGAATGACGGTTTGTATTGAGAAGCCCTATCCGCAACAGGAAATTATTCGCCTCCAGGGTCGCTTTCGTATCATGACCCTGTTCTGAAGAGGGTGCTAAGAATTATGTCAGTAATCCTTCCCTATCCAATATGGCAAAAGGAGTGCCTGTTTCTGGAAGGTCAGACGTCATGAAGCGCGATACCCTTTTTTATACTGGCAATAAAATTATCACGGATTATATCCTCGTGGTTCGCGTTCCAGGCAATGCCAACTTTCCAGCTTATTGACTCACCTGTTAACGGAATAATAACCAGCTCCGGCGGTGCAATATGCATAACACTGTATGGCACAAGGGCAACACCCGTGCCCGCGATGACTAGCGCGACAATAGTTTGTATATCATCACTCAATTGAGTGGATGATATGAAAAGCGCGTTGTCATGAAGAAAACGGTCAATTTGCGCATTTAAACCCCGTCCTCGCTCGGCATGAAGTCGCAACAGAGGACGTTTCTTCAGCCAGTCAGCAGCAGGCAATGACGGTGAACTTGCAGGCGCAATCAAAACCAATCGATCGGTAAACAATGGCAGGTAATCCAGCGCTACAGGAGGCGGAACTCTGACAAAACCGATCTGGAGCTCATCATTTTGCAAAAGTTCGTACTGCTGGAAGGAAGGAAGATCTGTCAATGACATCTCTATCCCCGGACACTCCCGACGAAATTCTGCCATACAGCGTGGTGCAAGATAAAAACTTGAGAGACCGAACCCCACGGCTAAATGCCCTTCAATCCCTTTTGAAACCCGCTCTGCATGATGCATAAATAATCGGGTTTGCCTGACCACTTTTTCAGCCTCTGGCAGCAGACATCTGCCACCGCTCGTGAGTGTGGCTCCATGACGCCCCCGCGTAAACAGTGACGTTTCCACCAGGGACTCAAGGAGATTAATCTGCTTGGTCAATGCAGGTTGCGAAATAAACAACGCCCGTGCCGCGTCAGCATAATTTCTTTTTTCAGCCAGCATCAAAAAGGCCTTAAGCAAGCGGATGTTCATTTTTACATTCCAAAAGGTTATCGAAACCGGAAATGTTTTGATTATACAGTTATCAGCAATGGTTATGTAATTCAGTTTCGATTACTACCGGAGAAGTACCATGAGCAACCCTACATCCTTAAAAGCTGCCACCGTGCAATTTCAGCATCTGGCAAATAACAAAAATTATAATCTGCTGATAATGGAGAAATTTATTGAACAGGCAGCGATTGAGCAGGTGAAAATCCTCACATTCCCGGAAATGTGTATTACCGGCTACTGGCATGTACCCAAACTCACCTCGGCTGAGGTAACTGCTCTCGCCGAGCCGATCGAGGGGAGTCCTTCCCTTACATTGATTCGTTCCCTGGCGATGAAACATCAAATGCTGATTGGCGCCGGGCTTATCGAAAGAGCCGATGATGGCCGCCTCTATAATGCGTATGTTGCCTGTATGCCGGACGGCTCAATGCACACTCATCGCAAACTCCACGCTTTTGAACATCCGTCAATCAGCAGCGGTGACCGCTTTACCGTTTTTGAAACGCCCTGGGGAGTAAAAGTAGGTATCCTCATTTGCTGGGACAATAATCTGGTAGAAAATGTGCGTGCAACGGCATTGCTGGGTGCAGATATTCTTCTCGCGCCACATCAGACAGGCGGTACCGATTCCCGCAGTCCTTATGCGATGAAACCCATTCCGATGACGCTCTGGGCGGAGCGGGAAACGCGAAGGGAGGAAATTACTGCTGCATTCAAAGGGTCAAATGGTCGGGAATGGCTGATGAGATGGCTGCCCGCTCGTGCGCATGACAACGGTTTATTTATTCTCTTCAGTAACGGCGTAGGTGCAGATGATGATGAGGTGCGCACAGGTAATGCAATGATCCTGGATCCTTATGGAAGAATCATTAATGAAACCTGGGCAGCGGAAGATTTTATGGTGAGCGCTAACCTTGATTTGAGTCTGCTTGCAATGAGTACCGGACGTCGCTGGATCCATGGTCGCCGTCCTGATTTATACCATATTCTGACACAACCGCAGGGCTACGAACGTGATGCGATTAGCGCCCGATTTTCTGATGAGACGCCTTAAATAGGCTCGGCGACTGAAATCATCCAGTCGCGAGAAAGATTGTCAGGGCGCGGCATCGTGAAAACCTCGCCCTGACATTAAAGCTTAAACCAGCGCACTATTAATTTTAAAGACGCTGACACTGGCAAGCAACATTTCGGCCTGAGCCTGTAAGGCCTGCGCTGCGGCTGTGGATTGCTGAGAAAGCGCGGCATTTTGCTGAGTGGCCGCGTCCATATGTGTGACCGCCAGATTAACCTGATCGATACCAACACTCTGCTCATTACTGGCCGATGATACGTTTTCAATCAACTCGCTGACCTGATGAATACGTAAAATAATTTCCTCCATCGTCGTCCCCGCGTGTTGAACCAGTTCATTGCCCTGGCCGATTGAACTCACAGAACGTTCGATCAGGATACGCACATCCTTTGCCGCTTTTGCAGAGCGCTGTGCCAGAGCACGTACTTCGGCCGCAACCACCGCAAACCCTCGACCTTCGGTGCCCGCACGCGCCGCTTCGACCGCAGCATTCAGTGCCAGAATATTAGTCTGGAAAGCGATACCGTCAATCACCGTAATGATCTGGTTAATCTCGTTCGAGAACTGCTGGATCTCGCTCATGGTGTGTACCACTTTTTCCACCACATTGCCGCCCTGACCCGCAATGGAGCGGGCATCCTGGGCAATATTGCTGGCATGATATGCGTTCTGCGCGTTGTTTTTCACCACCGAAGTGAGTTCCTCCATGGAGGCAGCAGTTTCTTCAAGTGCGCCAGCCTGCGCCTCGTTACGTGAGGAAAGTTCCTGGCTGCCCTGCGCGATTTGAATTGACGCAGAGGCGATGTTTTCTGTACCGGTACGTACACCAGAGACGATTGAAGTCAGGCTGCTATTCATTTCACGCAACGCTGTCATTAACTCTGCGGTTTCGTCACGTCCGTTTGGACGAATAACAGTCTGCAGATCACCTGAAGCCACGGTGCGCGCAATATTGACTGCTTCGCGTAATGGATGGGTAATGCTGCGGATTAACCAGACAGTTATCACTATGCCGGAAAGTAAAATACCGGCCATGGCGATCCATAAGGTCATACGGGTTTCACGGTACTGAGCAAGGTTTTGCGCTGTCAGTTGCTGATTGAGTTTTTGAGCATGTGCCAGCGTATGATGAACGACATCATCAATCATTTTGGTCGGCTCACGATCGATGCCATTGACCTGGCTATCAACCAGTTGGGCACTGGCGAGGTTATGCGTGTCGTAGTTTTGCAGCGCAGCGAGGTATTTTTGTCTGAGCTGGGCGTGTAGCTCAATCGTCTGTTTCACCTGCGCCGTATCCATCCCAAGCTCGGGTTGCAGTATCAGCAGTTGATGGAGCAGTGCCTGAGTTTTGTCACTTTGCGTCAGAAAGGCCGTTTTGTATTTGTCATAAACACTCTGGCCTTGTGTGCCGCGTAAGAGGGCATTTTTCCACTCCTGTACCTGAATTTTAAACTGAACCTGTGCATTACGTGCAGTATCAATGCTCTCTGCGACACGTGTTTCGCTTGCCATGATGTCAATATTTTTTTGCAAAGCCTGCGCATTCAGGTTTATGCCCCTCAAACCGACAATCATTGTCGCCAGCAGCAGGACTGCTGCCATCACACTGAGTCTTTGCCCTATCGTAAAATGATTAAGTTTCATATTTTTTCCGTGGTGAAAACAATAATGCACCGGCAAATCCCGGTACAACGGTTATCGTCACGGTAAAGCATGGACTTTATGGCTGGAGGAAGATTGATGGCATAATTTCATGTAAATAAGCGTCTCTTTTAAGCTGACAGAGTCTGAAGATAAGCTATGAATTAAAGTTTAAGCTGCTGGCTGCTCCGGTTTGAAAGGCACTATTGGTCGTTATCAACAATCAAGTCATCACAAATACTCGTGTTGTTAAAGCAGAAAAATGAGGAGAGTCAGCACGCTCGCTAACGCTATGCCACTATTAACTTGTGTAAGATCATGCCGGATAAAAGTTTTGTGCGCTGAATAACGCAGGTAGCGTGCCTGATCATTAAATCCGCTCTATGCGGAATTGATAATCAGTCACTGGGCATCCCGGCAGCGATAGACTACTCAGGGGATTTCTTAATAGGATAACTAACGAGTGGTTTGATCTCTTTAAGCACAAACATACTCTGCATTTCTTTAATTCCTGGCAATCTGCGTACCACTGACATTGCAAAATCAGCATAGGAGTCCAGATCTGAAGCCACAACCTGTAGCAGAAAGTCAGCATCCCCACCGATGCTATAACAGGCAACCACATCCTCCAGGGCAGTCACTTCCTCTTCAAATTTTCTGGCCTCCGCTTCGCTATGGCTGTCAATGACGACCCGAATGAAAACCATTACTCCCAGCCCAATTTTCTTGCGGTCAAGAACAGCACGATAGCCCTGAATCACTTTATCTTCCTCGAGCTTACGAACTTTGCGCCAGCAGGGAGATGCTGAAATGTTTATCTTCTCCGCCAGCACCTGGTTAGTTACCCGGGCATCGTCCTGTAAAATTTCGAGAATTTTCATATCTGTCGAACTGAGCGTCATAAGGGGAAATTCCTTTCTTTATGTAGGCGGTTTAGGGTTACTTTTACCTAAAAACAGGCGTTAAGTAAATAATATAGGTAACAATTTTCCGCTTTCATGCTGCATAATATCTTTACTTTTCCAGCCTGTTATTACAATCAATATAAGGAAAAACTGAACCCTGATTTAATGCATATGGTTCAATTTAATTTAAAGAATGCAGGGAGCTGATCATCTCTTGAAGAGAGGATCGGATAGAGCACTGCGCGCACATGAAAATTAAACTTGTCATCTGCGTAGTTAAATCAATGCAGCAACATCCGCCCTGGAATAATCGAACATCCACTTTCAACGTTAAACCAACTGATAAAAAGGATGCATATCTTTAACCCTTAATTAAGCTTTTTATATGACAACCATCGTTCATAACCAGGCATTTTTGAACAACTAACGCTGTTCCCTTTTACCGAAGTGCATTTCAACAGGAATAACTATGTCAGGAACTACTGAAATACTATCTTATATTGCTGCGCTCGGTTTGGCTGCTGCAATTCCGGGTCCGGGGATGACTGCATTAGTCGCTCGCAGCGTGAGTGGGGGCGCAATAACAGGCTTTACGATGCTGGCCGGTCTCATTCTCGGAGATTTGATTTATTTATCTGTGGCGGTATTTGGTCTGGCGGTGATCGCTCATACCTATACCTCTCTCTTTACGCTGATTAACTGGGCTGCCTCACTCTTTTTATGCCTGCTGGCATGGCAGTTCTGGTGCCACCAGCCTCAGGCAATAAATATCGATCAAAAAGCGACAAAACGAGAACTGGCATCAGCCTGGTTTTCAGGACTGACCATAACGCTGGGAAACCCTAAAACCATCGCTTTCTATCTGGCTATACTGCCTCTGGTTATCTCTCTCGATAATGTATCTTTTCAGATGTGGGGAGGACTGCTTGTTCCGCTTACCGTGTTAGTCCTTTTGAGTGTGGGAGCCGTTTTTATTTTTGCAGCCCTCAGGATACGCCACCTCCTGACCAGCGCTAAAGCGCAACGACTCCTTTTCCGTTCAGCCGGTACCATCATGATGCTGGCCGCGGCTGGAATGGTGGTAAAGACTCTTTAGCGTTCATTACCACCTCCTCTGCCTCAGGAAAAGGGGGCCGGTCTCGTGGTCTTGATAGAAAATGATCAAGTTCTGGCCTGTTTATCAGGCAATAAGCAATAAATAGTAAAAGTGATTCCAGCCAGAAAAGCCTGAGCGCCAAAAGCAGCTATCTTCTGATAGCTGCTTTTTTGCCTTTCAGATATCCCATTTTTTACTGCTTATGTTCCTGCTTCAACGTTTCCTGACTATCCACCAGGACCGCATTAGCGGCTAACCCTGTACTTCACATCTATAATTCAGTGACTCAGGCCCATGCGCCCGATCCGGCTAGCCGATTAATCAGTTTGGGGGTGGCTGGACATCGTAGTGTCAGCGATACATCGATATTCACTCCCCTGATGATGCCGGCCGGATTTAAGACGCTCATCATTTACAGAAATAAGGATGCCTCATGATCTTTTCTCTCAAAAATCAGGTTGCGCTGGTTACCGGTGCCAGCTCGGGTCTCGGCTATGCCTGCGCAGAAGCACTCGCTAAAGAAGGTGCCTGTGTAGTGATTAACTACCATAGCCAGGCGGAACCGGCCGAGGAGCTGGCTGAGAAAATCCGCGCCGATGGAGGCCGTGCAATTGCTGTAAAAGGAGACGTTTCTAAAGAGGCGGATGTAGAGAATCTTTTTGACCAGACGATCAGGGAATTTGGCAGGCTGGATATCCTGGTGGCGAACTCAGGACTGCAGAAAGATGCCCCGTCCATTGAGATGACGCTAGAGGACTGGAATACCGTTCTGGACGTGAACCTGACTGGCCAGTTCCTCTGCGCGCGTGCTGCGCTGCGGCAGTTCAAGCGTCAGGAGCATCGCCAGGACATCAGCAAAGCTGTCGGTAAGATTATTCATATGAGCTCGGTTCACCAGCTCATTCCCTGGGCCGGACACGTCAACTATGCCGCATCAAAAGGCGGCGTTGACATGCTGATGAAAAGTCTGGCTCAGGAAGTGGGTGAAGAACGTATTCGTGTCAATGCAGTGGCACCCGGCGCTATCGCTACCGCTATCAACGAGGAAAGCACCCAGGGTGAAGCGGGCAAAGCGCTGTTAAAGCTCATCCCTTACGGGCGTATCGGTGCGGCTGAAGATGTGGCGAATGCCGTCGTCTGGCTTGCCAGTGATCTCTCTGATTACGTTCATGGCACCACGCTTTTTATCGATGGTGGAATGAGCCTTTATCCCGGATTCCGCGACAACGGCTGAGTGATGCGTCACTGTCCCAGGTGGATGGCCGACTGATCGATAGCCCGTTGATGGGAATAGTATCCGGAACGGGAAGTCCGGATTACACATTCCCGCCGTTCATAATAAAACGCCAGCGGGCTGTTGCGTTCAGTCCATGCCGCAACGGCTTCAGTAATGTTGAACGGCAAGAGCATCGATTCAATCTTTACAGTCATTCGGGCTGAGCAGACGCGTACGGCAGACCTCCAGAATTTCATCAGCAAGCCCGGAATTATCCGGGCAGGCACGCGAAAGCATCAGGGCACCCACAAGCTGCGCGAGCGTATTGATGAGATCCGCACGCGTGACCTGTTCCGTTTCTAAAACGGCAAGCTGTCGTTCAATTCCGGCCGCAAAGGTCTCGCGGATGGATTCAGACTGGCGCGCTGCATCGGTGCCCAGGGCCGACATGACACACCCCTTTGCCATATCATCGCGATGCTGGCGGGAAAGGTAATATTCAACGAACTTTTCCCGACTCACACCCTGAGTTTTTTCCGCCGATTGCGCGAAGCCGCAGTTCATCGCTTCGGCTAACAAATCGGCTTTCGACCCAAAGTGCTTATAGAACCCGCCATGCGTTAACCCTGCGGCTGACATCAGTTCAGCGACGCCTACCCCATCGTAACCCCGCTCACGAAAAAGTTCTGACGCCGTTTCAACGATTCGGTTCCTGTTTTCGCGAACCTGCTCTTTTGACACTTTCATCTTTTCCTCCTGAAACTGAGCTTAAGTATACATTGATGATGATCATAATCAAACCAGTTGACTTTAATGATTACGATCATCATCATTAAATCAGTTTACTGACCCGCTAATCCGCAAAGGAATAACCATGACGAATCAATCCTTATTTCAGCCCTATGAACTGGGATCTGTCACGCTTGCGAATCGCATCGTGATGGCTCCGCTGACACGTAACCGGGCAGGCGCAGGCCTTGTGCCAGGTGAACTGGCAGCGACTTACTACGCTCAGCGTGCCACAGCAGGGTTACTGATTACCGAAGCTACGCAGATTTCAGCAGAGGCGCAGGGCTATCAGGATACGCCGGGGATCTACACGCAGGCCCAGATTGAGGGCTGGCGTAAAGTCACAGATGCGGTACATGACAAAGGCGGACGTATATTTGTGCAGTTGTGGCACACAGGTCGAATTTCACATGTCGATTTACAGCCAGAAGGAGCCGCACCAGGCGCGCCGTCAGCTATCCGTGCTGAAACCAAAACCTTCGTGAACAACCATTTTGTTGATGTTTCAGAACCCAGAGCGCTTGAGCTGAAGGAAATAAAAGGCATTGTTGCCGATTTCAGAAAGGCATCAGCCAATGCCATTACCGCAGGCTTTGATGGCGTAGAGATACACGGTGCGAATGGCTATCTGCTTGAGCAGTTCCTGAAAGATGGTGCCAATCAGCGCACCGATGAATATGGCGGTTCAGTAGAGAATCGTGCACGCCTGCTATTAGAGGTCGTGGAGGCCGTGAAAGATGAGATCGGCGCAGCGCGGACGGGCGTTCGCATCTCACCGGTCTCACCTGCTAATGCGATTTCATGCAGCGATCCGCAGCCACAATATGACTACCTGGCAGAGCAACTTGATGCTTCAGGTATCGTTTATCTGCATGTTGTTGAAGGCGCGACGGGAGGTCCCCGTGATGTCTCACCGTTCGATTACACTTCGCTGCGTCGCCGCTTTAAAAACACTTACATCGGTAACAATGGCTATGACCTGGCGCTGGCGTCTGACCATCTTGCACAGGACAAAGCCGATTTGTTCGCATTCGGTCGCCCCTTCATTTCTAACCCCGATTTTGTCGAAAGACTTAAGTCGGGAGCACCTCTGGCCCCGCTTAATCCTGAAACACTGTATGGCGGTAGTGCGGAGGGCTACACCGACTATCCATCGCTTAGCGGTAACAGTTAATCACTCTTCAGGTATCACGGTTAACCCTATATCGCTAACGGCGATTTTTATCAAACAAATGAAGAAGATAAAACTATGACTCGTACTTCAGTCCTCATTACAGGCGCATCAACGGGTATTGGTGCTGTTTACGCTGAGCGCTTTGCACGTCGTGGACATGACCTGGTTCTGGTTGCTCGCGACAAATTAAAATTAGAAGCGCTTGCTAAACGGCTGCGACAGGAAAATCATATTTCCGTCGATGTGCTGCCTGCCGATCTCACGCTGGCGAGTGATTTAGCTGCTGTTGAAGCACGCCTCCGGGAAGACACGCGGATAGGCACTCTTATCAATAACGCAGGTATCGCTCAATCCGGCACGTTTACCGAGCAGAAGCCTGATTCCATCGAACGCCTTATCGCGCTTAACGTCACTGCCCTGACGAGACTGGCCACTGCTGCAGCACGCCGGTTCGCAGAAGCCGGAGAAGGTTCGATCGTCAATATCAGTTCCGTAGTCGGACTCGCCCCGGAATTTGCAATGACGGTTTACGGCGCAACAAAAGCCTTTGTTCTTTTCCTCTCTCAGGGAATGAACGTTGAGCTCTCTTCAAAAGGCATTTATATCCAGGCGGTGCTCCCTGCAGGTACGTACACCGAAATCTGGGATCGTGCCGGTATCGACATCAGTAACGCCTCAAAAATGATGGAAGTGGGCGAACTGGTTGACGCCGCTCTGGCGGGTTTTGACCGCCGCGAACACGTGACGATTCCGCCATTACATAAAGCTGATCGCTGGGATGTTCTTGATGCCTCCCGTCAGGGTCTGATCTCGGACATCAGACAGGAAGAGGCCGCAGAGCGATACAAAACCCTTTAGCCAAGCCCTGCTCAGCAGAACCTTTTACAGGGTTCTGCTGAGCGGTAAATCGACCATGAATCTCTTAATGGCGGCATGAGCATATTAACCGGCAAAACCTTATTCCATTATTTATTACGTTGCTCCCCGGAGCCGCTTTTTAGCTCAGCAACAGAGGCACCTGAAAGTACGTCAGTGCTAAATATCAGAGGATAAACACCAAATGAAATCCAGGACGATGCGAGCCTTTACGTTTAAACGCTACGGGAAGTCACCTGAGCTGGGATTTGAAAATGTAGATTACCCTTCCCCCGCTGCCGATGAAATCCTGGTAAAAGTCTATGCCGTTGGTCTGAATCCCATTGATAACATTATCCCCGGCGGAATTTTCAAACCGATTCTGCATTTTAAACTTCCGGCGACACTGGGCAGTGATTTGTCAGGCGTGGTGATTGCAACAGGAAGTCGCGTGACACGTTTCAAGCCGGGCGATGAAGTCTTCGCCAGCATTTTCGACACGGGAACAGGTTCACTCGCCGATTTTGCATGCGTTCCTGAACGTCTCGCGGCTATTAAGCCTGAAAATATGGATTTCATTGAGGCTGCTTCGTTGCCGATGGTTAGCCTCACCGCCTGGCAGGCGTTTACAGAGAGAGCACATCTGCGACCAGGCCAAAAAGTGTTTATTCCGGCAGGTTCGGGAGGGATTGGCACTATTGCGATTCAGCTGGCAAAGCATCTTGGCGCCCGGGTAGCGACGACGACCAGTTCAGCCAACGTAGAGTGGGTGAGTCGGCTGGGCGCAGAAGAAGTGGTCGACTATAAAAAGCAGGAATTTGAAACCGTGCTGAGTGGCTACGATCTCGTACTCGGCACGCTGCGGGGGGATTCCATTGAAAAATCCATGCAGATTCTTAAACCTGGTGGAAAGATTGTTTCTCTGGTTGGTCCATTAGACGTTAATTTCGCGCGAGCCCGGCAGCTGAATATCTTGCTGCGGATAATTTTTGCCCTGATGAGTCGCAAAATTATGCGCCTTTCAAAAAAGCGCGGTCTGGATTATTCATTTCTCTTTGTTCGTCCTGATGGCGATCAACTCACCCAAATCGGCAAACTTATTGAAGCAGGACATATCAAACCGGTAATCGACAGGGTGTTCCCATTTGCAGACACAAAAGATGCCCTGGCTTACCTTGAACAGGGACATGCAAAGGGTAAAGTCGTGGTTGAAATTCATCAGGAATAACAACCAGACCTGACGTGGGAAATAGTCATTAACTCAGGCGTTAGCGCCTGAAGCCAGGATGCCTGACCTGCTAACTAAGCATCTGCTTCCCAGACCCCGCTGTCGTTATGCACTCTGTGGTAATGTTAACGTCACACGGTTTTTGCTCTGAGGATTGCGACATGTCTCCCTTTTATCAACTCACTGCCACCAGTCTGAATGGCCAGCTTATCCCGATGACCGACTACGCTGACAAGGTGGTTCTGGTGGTTAATACCGCCAGCCATTGTGGATTCACGCCACAATACGCAGGTCTTGAATCGCTCTATAAAAAGTACGCCGCGCAGGGCCTGGTGGTGCTGGGTTTTCCCTGCAACCAGTTCGGAAAGCAGGAACCCGGCGGTGCCGAAGAAATCGCGCAGACATGCCACATCAACTATGGTGTGAGTTTTCCGATGTTCGGGAAAGTTGAGGTCAATGGCACCTCAACGCACCCGATTTTCCGTTACCTGAAAGATGAATTACCCGGCGTGCTGGGTGGTCGTATTAAGTGGAACTTCACTAAGTTCCTGATCGGGCGCGACGGCAAACCGATCAAACGCTTTGCCCCGACTACCACCCCGGAGAAAATGGAATCCGCCATTCTTGCTGCTCTTTAAGTGAGGTGTTTTACCATCTCACTGTCAATGACGGGATTACCAGTAAACTGTTTCTTTCCGCTCCACCTGGCAGCGCATTTAACTCATCGACGTCTGTTCAGGGCCAGAAGCGGACGTTACTCACTGTGAGAAGCTGAACGCATAGCAGCGCTATGCCCGGTTTTGTCAGTCAGTCCGGATATAACAGCCAGAATCAGCGCTATAACCGAGAGTATCGCGCCTGCCCAGTCAGGCGACTGAAGACCAAAGCCGGCCGCTATAACTGCCCCTCCCAGCCATGCACCCAGGGCATTACCGAGATTGAAGAGACCTATGTTAACGGCTGCAGCCAGCGTCGGAGCCCCTGCCGCCCGCGCTTTGTCCATCACCAGTTTCTGGATGGGGGACACGGTCGCAAACCCAAACGCAGCCATCAGAAAAATACAGACCGCTGACATGACCTGGCTGTGGGCAGTAAAGTTAAATACCAGCAGGACTACGGCCTGAGCGGCCAGGGTGACGTAAAGCATCGGCATCAGCGCGCGATCGGCATATCTGCCGCCCAGCTGATTACCGACAAATAGCCCCAGACCGAACAGCAGCATCAGCCATGCCAGGCTGCTTTCGCTGTATCCAGCCAGCCCGATCATCATGGGTGCGATATAGGTAATGGAGGTAAAAAATGCACCCGGCCCAAAGACCGTTATGCCCATCGCCAGCAGAACATTGACGTTGCGGAAGGCATTAAACTCGTGTGCGAAATTATGGTTCTCCGGACGGGGCTGATGCGGGATAAGCATACCGACGCTGATAACCGTAACAACTCCAATTGCGGCAATAACCATAAAAGCATCTCGCCAGGAAAGATGCTGCCCGATCCAGGTACCGACGGGAACACCAATAAGATTTGCTACGGTCAGTCCCATGAACATGAATGCAATCGCCCTTACCCGCTTAGACGGCGCAACCATATCGGCAGCAATGATCGAACCAATACCGAAGAAGGCGCCGTGAGTCAGCGACGTGATGATCCTGCCCAGAATGGCAATGCCCAGCGTGGGCGCAAAGGCCGTAACGAGGTTACCCGCCACAAACAGCAGCATCAGGAAAACCAGCATGGCTTTTCGGGGCACTTTTGAGCCCAGAATAATCAGGGCCGGCGCGCCGACAAAAACACCCAGCGCATAAGCCGTTGCCAGATTTCCGGCCACGGGAATAGTAACGTTGAAATCAGCGGCAATAACGGGAAGCAGGCCGGCAATGATGAATTCAGTCGTACCGATACCGAATGCACCAATCGCCAGCGCCCAGAGAGCAAGTGGCATAACAAATATCCTGTCAGTTAACCTATTTTTTTGTCTGAGCTGCGCATAACACGTGCCGGCTTTCGTTTAGAGAACCGGCACATGACACGGTGATGGCAGCAGGACAGACAGGATATAAGCTTGCTTAGAGTTGATAAACAGCCCTGAAATCGCCTGAGTGGTGACAAAAATTCTACTTAAGAGTGCCAAAGTATCCTTTTTCGGCTTTACTCAGCAGTTCATCGACAATAAGCCTGACCTTGGGGATCAGATGCCTTGTCCGGGGCCAGACAACGTTCAGCCCGACGGGTACGGGCATATGATCGGGCATAACAGCAACAAGCCTGCCCTCATCAATATGGCTGTTCACCATCGATTCCGGAAACTGGGCAATACCTGCTCCTGCCAGGCAGGCCTGAAGCATGGCGTCTCCGTCGCTTATCTGGTGTGCCGAGGCCGAGATAAACTTTATTTCCCGCTCCCCGGCTGGCCGCAGCCGCCAGGCAAGCGGTGCCCCCCGCCGGTACCCCATAATGCAGCAGTGTTTTTTTAGCGCATCGACATCAAAGGGCTGACCATGCCGCTCAACATAAGCGGGAGATGCGCAAAGCATGAGGCGCTGCCGGCTCAGACGACGCGCAATCAGCTCATCGGTACTCTGCAGTTCGCCCAGGCGCAGTACCAGGTCAACGCCCTCCTCAACCGGATCAATCAGACGGTCGTTAAAGGTCAACACCAGACGCAGGGCTGGATAAAGATTCATCACTTCAAGCAGCACCGGCATCATCAGGTTGCGTCCGAATGATGCTGGCATGTCTATACGCACCGTTCCGGCAGGATTGTCCTGCCGCCGGCTGAGCGTATTTTCAGCCGAGTCCAGAATTTCCAGCGCAGAGAGGCAACTGGTGAGATAGGCCTCTCCGTCACTGGTCAGGCTTAGCTTACGGGTTGAGCGGTGAAACAGCCGCGTTCCCAGCCTCTCCTCAAGCCGCGCCACGCTTTTTCCGACGGCAGATTTTGTAATGCCCAATTGCTCCGCAGCTTCAGTAAAGCTGCTGGACCTGGCCGTTGTGACAAAAGTCGTGATCCCTCGCAAGGATTCGGCTGTAAACCCGGTAGACATAAAGTTGACTCTCTGGCGACTCATAGCGTGTTTATCGATGTGTAATTCTATACCAGGCTTAAGTCAGTTTGAAAACAAAGTGCCGGCACCTGTCGGCGTATCCATATTAAAAACACAGGGAGCAGTCATGTCACAGACAAGACCTTTGAAATTTGTCTCACTGCTGGGCAGTCTTCGCGCGGATTCTTTTAACGCCGTCGTAGCCCGCAATCTTAGCCTGCTGGCGCCGGCAGGCGTGGATGTCAGCGCGCTCAGATCTGTCGGGGAAATACCGCATTACGACGCTGACCTGCAGGCTCAGGGGTTTCCTGAATCGGTTGTTGAAATGGGACAAGCGATAGCGGCAGCAGACGGCCTGATCATTGTCACACCTGAATATAACTATTCTGTGCCGGGTGCCCTGAAAAATGCGCTGGACTGGCTTTCACGTCTTCCGGATACCCCTGTCGCCGGTAAGCCCGTCGCCATAATCACTGCGTCACCCGGTGCCATAGGTGGTGCAAGGGCGCAGTATCACCTGCGTCAGATTCTGGTCTTTCTCGACGGCAGAGTGCTTAACAAGCCAGAGGTCATGATTGGACAGGCCTCATCCCGGCTTGATCCAAAATCCGGCCGCATAACGGATGCGGACACCCGTGACCATATTTCGGCTCAGCTTAGTGCGCTCGCGACAATGGCGGCCCGCAAGGGCTGATTAATAACATCACTCACATCTGAACAACCACAGGGAGAAAACTATGTCTACCAACGTTATTCGCGGTATGGACCACGTCGGCATTACCGTTTCTGATATTGATGAGGCTACCCGCTTCTTTTCTGACGCCTTTGGTGCAGAAGTTATTTATGACTCCGTCTCGCCTTCAGACGATGACGTAAAAGGCGAAGAAACGGAAAATATTCTGAACCTGTTCCCGGGAACGAAAATTACCACGGTCAGAATGATGAAGCTGAAGCACGGCCCGGGACTGGAACTTTTTGAAATGAAGGGGCCAGAGCAAAGTCAGCCCGTGCGACCCAGCGATTATGGCCTGCAGCATTTTGCTGTTTACGTTGATGACATCAACGAGGCTATCAGCCTGTTCGAGCAGGCTGGCGGGAAAATGTTTACTTCTCCTCAGCCCCTGATGTTTCCAACTGAGGTGGGAGAGAATAACTTTTTCTGTTACGGCCGCACGCCGTGGGGTAGCGTCATTGAACTAATTTCTTTACCTTCAAAGCTGCCGTATGAAGACCATACCTCTCTGCGCCGCTGGAAGCCCTGAGTGTAACCGGGTGCGCCAGCGCAGGCGTACCCGTAAATACTAAACGTCCGCTCCTCGCTCATAGCTGACTTGCCCACGAATAATCTCCGACTCATACCCTCGTACAAGACAGTTGCTTGTAACGGAGTGGCTGGTTTTCCAGGCGGCCCCTATAACGCCGCCCCGGCACGTATCACATACATGTCCGGGAGGGCCCACTTCTGGTTTCACTATGAATGTTGACACCTGCAACATCTGCTCCCAAGAGTGTGAAAATCATCCCTGAAACCGATTAAGGTTCACAAGTTGTCGCAGCATCTCGATATGAATCGGTTTATCATTAAGCGCCGGTATGTAAGTAAACGATGTACCACCCGCATGCATAAAAATCTCCCTGTTCTGCTCATCAAGCTCCTCAAGCGTTTCTAAACAGTCTGATGCAAACCCCGGGCTGATTACATGCAGGCTTTTTATTCCTTCATTCGGTAGATTTTTAATTGTCTCATCAGTAAAAGGCGTTAACCATGGCTCTCTGCCGAATCTTGACTGGAACGTCATCAATATTTTCAATGACGGCATATTGATTGCTTCAATGAGTAATTTTGTCGTTAACTCACATCTTTCCTGGTATCGGTCCCCCTCTTTGACAAACCTTACCGGTATACCATGATATGAAATTAACAATGCATCTGGAACGCCGTTAGCTTCGAAAGATGCCTGAACGGATGCTCTTAACGCTTCAATGTAGGCAGGGTGATCGGCATAGTCATTGATGAAATTTATGGAGGGTGTATACCGGTTCTTCATTATCTGCAGGTGACGGCTCACGCTATCCCAAACAGAAGAAACGGTCGAAGATGAAAACTGGGGATACAAAGGAATGACGATAATTTTATCGACGCCTTTTTCCAGTAGCCTGTCAATTGCACCACCTATACTCGGCTCGCCATAACTCATCCCCAGCTCGACGGGCATACCTGTCACTTCTTCAAGCGCACGGGCTTGCCTGACGCTGTAAACCATGAGAGGGGAGCCTTCCTCCATCCAAATCGAAGAATATAATTTCGCCACTCGCCTTGCACGTAATGGGATAATCACGCCATGTAGAATGGGGCACCAAATGATTCTTGGTAAGTCGACCACTCTGTAGTCATGCAGAAATTTAGATAAAAATTTCTTTACTGCAACAGGCGTTGGTTCTTTTGGTGTTCCAAGGTTAACAATCAAAACACCCTGTTTATTCGTCATCAGGTGGGACCCTCAAAGCCATTGTCACTAACTCACTCATGCCAGTCACTCCGTAGCAGCTTGTCTTAAAGGCCTCAATTTGACCTCATTTTGTAGAAATAATTGAAATGCAGATTGACTGTTTCACGGCTTATGATGCTATGAATCTGATTGCAGCCATCGTTTTTACTCGATGATCATGATTTTAGGACATATCATCAGTGAAAACATTACTTTCTCTATCGTCAGATTTAACCGGTGTGGGGCTACGCGACGTCATCATTGAAGTCGGGGTGTGGAGGAGTTAGCTGGAGGAGGTGAGAAAACCGTATCTGGATGCCCGCGCAGATGCATGCCTTAGGCTTGATTTTTTTATGCGTATAAGTGATGAAGGCGACTGACCTGCTCCCTGTTAATTCTTACAGAACGCTTTTAGCAATGTCCGTTACTCGCTCAAAGCGGACTGACACGCATCAACAGCTTACCACTGCTTGTACCAGGCTGGACGACGTTGCCTGAACTCGTTTCGGATATCGTCGTCAGCAGGCGAGCCGCGCAGCGGTGCGAGAGCAGAATTTAATAGTTACAATATACTAATGCGATTTAATAACAGGCGCAGGATTAGGCCGGCGAACCGGCCTGAGGCATTATCAGATGGCGCAATAAACGCGCGCTTCACGTGGCGTGTAGATACCAAACGTCACCACGCTCAGTAAGCCATTAACAAACGTCTGCTGCACTTCAACCCGGTTAACTTTTTCCTGGCCGCCGCACACCTGCGCCGCATCAATGCTCTTACGCTGACCGATACCTGAAACAAAGAACGGCTGGCTGGTGGTTTTCGTCGCCGCACCAACTTGATTCTGTTTCATTACGAAAGTCTGCTGCGCACAGCCGGTTAAACTCAGAGCCAACAACGCCGCAACACAAAGCTTGTTCATAAATATCCTTATCGCCTGAAATGAAAAAAAATGCTGAGTGAAATCATCACTCAGCCAGCAATCAGGTTATCGACAACGAAAGCGGAAACTTGAGAAAGATTTTTAAGTACGCCTAACGGATACGTTTTGCTGAATAGTACAGCAATAAAAAAAGCCCCTGCACAGCAGGAGCTTTTTATGTTTACCGCAGCGTTTCCGCTTAACGAGTCAAATCGTAGAAGAACTTTTTGACGCCATCGAGAAAGCTTTTTGAATGCGGACTGTTCTTCTCGCCCGCCGCACCACCAAAGCACTATTCCGGCTCACGCAGCAGCGACTTATGCTTCTCGCTCATAGCGGACCCAGGGCTGCCGTCAGTCCGCTTAGTGCCAGGAGCGGACATTGCTTGAATCATGATATGTTAGTTTACGGGGGCTGGTAAGAACGGCTATACCCCTCTACGCCTGTCTGAATGCTGTGGCGCGAGTGATGTGTGAAAGTGATTAGCAGGTCACCCTCACGGTACAAATTTAAACAAATTTCAGGACCATATGAGATCCTTGGGTTTTTTTGACTGCTTCATCGATATAGTGCTGGCGAACGGCATCAGTCACAGGTTCACTTTCGTAGGGGGGTTCAAATTGTTTCATAGTGCTTGTTTCAGCCACGAAACCACCCACGACCATTTCACCTTCTGCCTTGATTTTTTTTCCTTCTATATCGAGCATCACATATGAACTAGTGCCTGTAATTTTCATATCAGTTATCCCTTACAAAAATGACTTTTTCCGTCTGTGATACCGGATCGATTGTAGTGATTTTTGTGACGTTATCATTGCCCATCAGGCGCGGTAACTCAACGTTTTCCCATATATTACCTTCACGCAGCGCGTGTCCCACTACGGCCCTGACTTCTCCTGATACCTGTTTAGCATAAGACGCGGAGACGTCCTCCCAGGCCTTGATGCTCTGGGGGTTATCGAAATCCCATTCAGGCATTTTAATGTTTTTATCTTTGATTGTGGATTCGAGCGTGACACCGCCCCGGGACTTGGCAATGCCTTCTGCGACATCAGGTCCGCCGACACCTTCAGTGCGTCCTGACCAGAAAAAGGCACTGTCCGGATCGGTCGCCAGTTGAGGTTCTATTTCTTTCAGGTTGATGAGGCTCTTAGGCGTGTTTCGCCACGTATTGAAGGCTGCGCCTCCTTTTACGCCGGCAAGGCCGCCTGCAAACGCACCGCCCAGCGCTAGCCACTTCTGACCGTCAGAGCCTTCTCCCCATAATTTCCCGCCTATATAAGCGCCACCATAGCCTCCACCCAGTCCTCCTGCAAAACCAAGCAGGGCTATCGCCGGCCCAGCCAGAACAGCTGTAGCAGCAAGGCCTACGCCCAGCAGCACTCTGTCAACCCAGTCCGGAATTTCCGGACTGATTGCGTCAGTCTGCTCTTTACTGCCACCAATAAAGACGTTGGGTGAGCCGCCGCTGATCACACCGCTGCATGTCAGGCGATCCCCCGTCCGGGCAGCAGGCAGTCCGTTGATGTAGACGCGTGAAGACCCTTTTGCCACGCGCTGCAGGGCCGGACCGTGTTCGTCACAGTCACCCACAGACATATGCGACATCACCGCCGACCTTCCATTGATGAACACATTTGATGAACCGGTGACCAGGTGGCCGGTTTCGTGGTGGGGTGCCCATGACATGCTGCCAAGAACTTCTCCCAGCCCGCCACCACCTGCAGCACCGGCAACCGTCGCCGCCAGGGCTACCGCTCCGACACCCCCTGTGGCTAGCGTGAACGCCGCGCCGGCAATGGCCCCGCCTATCAGACCGAGCATCAGCCAGCCCTTAGAGGCAGAGTGTTCTATGCCATCCCCCACCCGTGCAGCGGAAAAGGCTTCAGCTGTACCACTCATTTTTCATTTATCCGCTGACTGAGGTAAGCCTCAACGGCTTCAGTTGTATCCAAGCCGTCAATACCCCGGACACTTCTGGCCAGAAGCAGGCTTGATATCAGTCCCGGTATTCTGGCACCGGTCATCTGCCACAGCGCAAAGCGGCCTGCATGCTCGCCGTCAGGTATCGGAGACAGCATCAGCGGTTCGCCGGCAGTGTCAAAAAACAGATAGCTGCCGTTCCTTGCCCGGATGAGATCAATGGATGAGTACAGGTCAGAAATTGAAGGGAACACGGTCAGTTCGCGGCTGTCACGGTCAAAACTGAAGAAGATTTTCTGACTGTCGGCCGGGATCTGGCTGCTCCGTGCGGGCGAACCTTGTGCATCGTCCGGAAACGTAATGCTGTCCGTGATGCTGTCATAAATACGGCTATGGTAATCGTCAAACGCATCCGGGCAGGTGCCAATGAAGCAGAGTAGCTTTTTCCCTGTACTGTTTTCAGATGTCAGTACAATCCTTTGCTTCTGAAAGATGATTCTTTCGCCGGATTTGAAATTGTAAAACAGTTCCAGCGCCTGCCTGCCATTTATTTCGGTGAGCCGGGCATGATTGAGAGAGAGATCCTGCAGAGTAGCCTGCAGTTCAGATGACAGCTTCTGGGATACTGACTGAAGCGTATCTTCTGCCGCAGCTGTTGCACGTGAAATCACGAAGGTGAATTCATTGGCATTCGTATGACTGAGGGTAAAGAGGTTCATGGTGCGATCGCGAAATACGTCAGGCACCGTAATGTTGCAGTCCTGCAAGGTATATTCAGACATGTAAAGCTTCTCCAGTCCGTGAGTCTGGACCAGAATATCAACGTTTATAAAAATGGTCTCTAAGTGATTCTGATTTAAATTTGATCTAATTCAAAGGGTTTCTTTGCACCTTCTGATCTGCTCCCTGTTGATTCACACAGAATGATTTAAGCAATGTCTGTTGTTCGCTCTTAACAGACCTCACACCCGCGTCAGTCCGCTTCGTGCCAGAAGCGGACTCAGAGTCAAGCTATTCATCAAATCCTTATTCGATTCGTTCCACATTTGGATGACGCTCGGTTGAGGCTTCATGAAAAATATCACTCAGCCAGCCAGCAATCTCACCTTCTGTCATATCATCTGGAATAGCGACGTCATAGAGCCGAGAAAACTTTCTTTCCGTCAGGTCAGCACGAAATACCAGCCACCGATCATTCTCACGTTGAACGCCAAGATGCCGCCCAAATACGTTATATACCAACATATGCAACCTCCGAGCATGCTAATGAGTCTCTGAATTAATGATATATACGTCTGGGCATGTTAACGAGAATATCGTAGGTATATGAATGGCCAGCGACCGCTCCTCGCTCAAAGCAGCCAGTCGATGCGCTAACATCACGTTTTCAATCAGTCACCGTTTACTGCGCTGGCGAACGTGTGCGTAACCCCCGCGATGTCTGTTTCTCTGGGCTTCTTTTCTTCCCATAATCTGCCGATTGGCATGCAGTTCTGTGCAGGATTTAATCAGGAGAATTTATTGCTGGCACTGGCGGATCAGCTTAAAAGCACCTATCCGTGGCAGACAAGAAAACCGGAGGTGTGGGCTGGTCGCTAAAGACCCTTTCAGAAGCATCGCCTGATGCTTTTTTCCAGAACGTGTAAGCGACGACTTCCTCTCTGCTATTTTTTGTCTCGAAAATAGCGGGGAGAGGCGACCGGCTCATAAAGTCACCTGGAAAACTTTAGCTCACTGCTCACGGTTGACATGACTCTCCGTAACAGGCATACCACTTTGTCAGTTTTGCCGTTAGCGAACAGGTGAACAACCGGGAACTTCCGCTATCGACCAATCTGATGTTGTGAGTATTTGCGCTCGTCGTCAGAAGCGGAATAATATCGATATCGGTGGTTTAGACTGTTGAAGTAACAACTCAGGTCTGAAAGATCAGGAGATTAATATGCAATCAGTTCGCCTCATGGGTGACGGATACGAACCTCATGTGACACAGGAGGAAGGTAAACTGACCTACTCATTGCCTGTCGATTCTGGTTTTATCAGCTATGAATTTGCCTTTGAGATCAGCCGGCACGATCTGGATATTCTGCTTTCCGATGATTACAGACGTGCCGTGCTCGAAATTACTGCGCATACCTTGCTCCAGCGTTCGACGCTAACAGGCTATGACCGCTTTACCCAGAAAGACTTCGATAAACTGGTCACGAACACCCTTCACTCCACACCCGATTTCCTGCAAACATTCATTTCTCAGATAAGCCATGAACATCACATTGTTATAGAGCATTACGTGAAAGAAATCATTGACCGGCGTTCTGCCTCACAATGAATACAATGAGTACTAAAGAACACATTTAAACTTTATGAAGTGAAAGCGACTGTCCCTTCAGGTGGGATATAAAGTGCAAAACAGTGTCCTGCGATAGCTCTACACCTGAACATTCAGATAAAAGGGAGGTTTTACAGAGTGAGTTGTGAGTTCTGTCAGGATCTATGTGTTAAATACGTTATACGGGAACCTCGTCAGTTGCGCCTGGCAATACGTATTGCACAGAACGCAGTTAAAGAAGAGATCATTTCCGAAGTTTCAACCATCAATAACTGGAATCAGTACACCTTTTCTGAATGTGCTGAACAGATGATTTGGGGCGATATCGTTGATTACCATTTTGCATGTAATCATTGCGGAACCTCGTTCGTGCTGGGAGCTGAAACCTATCATGGCAGTGGGGGTTACTGGTCTCCCGAAAGTGAAAAACCAACAGAAATAATAAACTGACGCAATGAATTGCCGTAAGCGGAGTTGCGCGAAGTCACTCAGGCCAGTTCATCACAGACGTTTGAATGAATTCAGTAGCCTGTCTCGCACATAGATGTTGGTCATCAGCAACAGACTTCTTTTTGTGCCTGAAACAGAAAATCTTTCTGCCGTGGAACGCGGTTTCAGAATATAAGACGGGTTAATCAGGCGTTCAGGAAATGTGTCCTTGCGGGAACAGGCGGCAAAGCGTTAAACGTAAGATCCATTACCGTTAAATCCGGAAGGTCATACCAGCAATCATTTGCATCGACTAAGGCTCTTCTGACTCAAAAAACTGATACGACCCATCACGTCGGGCTTTGGCCTGGTACATCGCTTTATCCGCGTTTTCGAATAATATTTTGGCCGATGCCGTCCCGAAACGGGCAAGGCTGATACCGATAGCCGCGCCAATGCGCACGTCCATATTATCAATGGCGAATGGCGCGTGCAGACTTTCAATAATACGCAGGGCAATGGCAGCGGCTGTATCGCGATTTCTGCACTTTGCCGCCACAACAAATTCATCTCCGCCCAGTCGCGCCAGTGAGTCGCCCGGACGCATACAGCGTTGCAGCCGTTCACTGACCTGCTGCAGCAAGGCATCCCCTGTCGCGTGGCCCATCAAATCGTTCACCGCCTTAAAGCCATTCAGATCGATAAACATCACCGTCGTATAGGCCTCATCATCCACCTTCGCCAGCATGCGCCCGACCTGGTCGTTGATCCAGGTACGATTATGCAGCCCGGTCAGCGTATCCAGCGTTGCCAGCTTCTCCAGATTGCGCATCCTCTCTTTGTCTCGCGTAATGTCGCGCGACACCAGAACTGCACCGATATTTTTGCCGGTAGAGGGATTGATGACGCCACAGGCTTTGGTGCCCAGAATGATGTAGTGGCCGTCACGATGGAGCTTGCGCACCTCAACGACGTCCGGCAGCACTCCCCCGTTGAAGATGCAGGCCAGAGCTTCAGAAGCGGGGCCGCGGTCATCGGGATGCAGGAAATCCACCACCAGCTGACCGACAACTTCTTCGGCTGTCCAGCCAATCATTTCGCTATAAGAGGGCGAGATTGAAACGTACCGACCATCCGCGTCGCAATGGGCAATCAGATCGGTGCTGTTTTCAATTAACAGACGATATTCTGCCGCCGTGCGCAGCGCATCTTCCAGCGCTTTACGCTGTCCGGTCACATCCAGAATGAAGCCGTTATACTGCAGACGGGACGTGCCAGGCTGGCGATCCGGCAGGCCAGATACAATGACCCGACGCGTCTTGCCATCCAGACAGTTGATCGGCACTTCAATATGAAAAGGCGTCAGGAAATCAAGCGCGGCGGTCAGTTGCAGCGCGATCTTTGCATCGTCATCGGCCTGTGCCAGTCTCAGCCATGAACTCAGCGTCACACCCTTCAGTTCAGGCATCAGACCAGCAGGGCTTTCCTGACTGGCGACGCAGATACCCTGGGCGTCTGTAGACCAGACAGCGGTAAAAGAGGGTTTGATCATTGTGTTCATGGCGGCCGACTCCGACGTAGCTGACGATATTAAACAGGCTCAATACTCGTCGCTACAGACCTGATTATAACCGTTAATGTCCGCCTGTAGCTGAAGGAGGATCCGGAGACAGGTTCACTATTGCGAGAATACCCGCCATTGACGGCGGCTGACGCTGCGCTTATCCGTCTGCAGCTGCTGAGGTGCCGCCCTGCCCGCACAAGAGTGAGCGAACCCGGGATTCAGTGTCAGAAGTATGAGCCAGTGTTTATCGGCCGATCGGGCCAGAATCTTTAATGATGCCACCTCTGCCATAAGCGCTGGGATATGATTATGTTGATTAATAGCAACCGGATAATCAGGCGTAAAATCACCTTACTGTTTTAGTCGTCACAATCCATTTTTGCAGCCCGTAGCAAACGCAGGCTGCAACGGTCAGCTGACCAGACTGCGATCAGTCTGCCGTATGTGTGTGATAGATCTTGCTGACCACGGTCCAGCGATCGTTCACTTTCAGCAGGTTAAAAAAATCAGTGAAACGGAAACCAGAAATGTCGTCAGTGTCGATGCGGGCACTGGCGGCAGTCCCAACAATATCTACGCGCACGATAGCCGCTTTTGCTTCGGGTGAAGGACGGAATGCGGTGTCGATGGTGTCAAACAATCCCTGAATTGGACCGCCGCTGAGGTTGCCGTCACTGTCGAGACCAAAAATGGTCGCCCTGTCGCTGAAAGCGGGCTTCATGAGCTCACTTTTCGCCTGCTTTCCTCCCTCGTTATACTGATTCAGCACTGCCACGATGGCGTTATAGTCCTGTACATAGGTCGTGTTATTCATCTGTTTTCTCTCCGTTCTGATTAATAAGGTATCCCTTCAGACACCCCGCTTTTGGGTGATATTTTCTGACACAGACACGTACCGACTCAGCGCGACAGCAGCCTGCCGGGGGAGAGCAGGCGGGATAAAAGGCGAGCCACTGTGTCGATTTAATTCTGTAGTGAGCACTACGTAATAGTATTATTGTATAGTGATCACTATGTAATGTGTCAAGAGAATGATTGAGGCCGTCTATGAAAATACCTGACCAGCCTGCTGCCACTGAAAAGCCGAAAGGCCGGCCACGAAGCTTTGACCGTGATAAAGCGTTGCTGAAGGCGCTGGATCTGTTCTGGCGCAAAGGTTTTGAGCCGGCATCGGTTGCCGAACTTTGCGCCGCCATGGAAATCAACCCACCCAGCCTCTATTCCGCCTTTGGCAACAAGGCAAAACTTTTTCTGGAGGCCGTGAACTACTACGAAACGAAGTACTGGAAAGCGACCTGGCTGCGGCTTGATGAGACGCAGGATATTGGTGAAGCGATTGAAGGTTTCTTTAGCGAAGCAGCCGATATTCTGCTCTCCCCTTCAGCGCCCTGCGGCTGCATGGTGGTGCTGGCAGCCATCAATGTTTCAGCAGAATCGACGGATGTTGTCAGGGCGGTTAGCGTTCTCAGGCAGGAAGGAAAAGATCTGTTTGAAAAAAGGCTGGTCAGAGCGGTTCAGGAGAAGCAACTGCCCGCAGATACCAACACCGTCGCGCTGGCTACCGTTCTGAATACGCTGCTGGAAGGCATGTCGATAGAGGCGAAAGACGGTGCGACGCTTCAGAGCCTGAAATTGATCGGCCAGCACGCCACCCGACTGCTTCACCCGCTCACAATCAGAAACTGAAAGCATGAAAAAGGTTAAAAGTTACTAGACGACCGGTCAGTTTTTCACTAGAGTGTGCACATTATGAAAAGAAACGTGACAGATATGCGGCAGCACATCATTGATGTGGCCAGGGCGATCATTACTCATAAGGGCTACAGCGCCGTCGGGATTTCCGAGATTGTAAAAGCGGCGGATATCCCAAAAGGCTCGTTCTATTACTACTTTCCGTCGAAGGAAGCGTTTGCAGAGGCGCTGCTGGAGCACTACTTCAGCCACTATTTGCTGGAAGTAGAGCATCAGCTAGGCGGAACAGGAACGGCGAGAGAGCGACTGCTGCGCTATTTTACCTTCTGGAAAACCACCCAGGGCGCAGACCTGCCTGAAAGTAAATGTCTCGTGGTCAAGCTGGGGGCGGAAGTCTGCGACCAGTACGATAACATGCGGCATGTGCTGGCAACGGGCACCCATGAAATTGTGCTCAAAATTGCCGCCTGCCTCCGGCTCGGTCAGGAAGATGGCTCCCTGCCCGCCGTAACGGATGCCACTGAACTGGCAGAAGAACTCTATCAGCTCTGGCTGGGGGCTTCCCTGATGGCGAAAATCCACGATCCTGACAAAGCGTTCAGTCAGGCAATGAACGCAACAACACGGCTACTTGGGTAGCCGATTTTTTTTATCCATTTACTAGACGACCGGTCAACTATTAAGAGGTTTATATGACTGACAACAGTACCCGTACCGATTTATTCTCACCTGTTTCGATGGGCAGCCTTCAGCTGTCAAACCGCATTGTCATGGCACCGGTCACGCGTAGCCGTTACGGTGAAGAGGGTGTGCCTGATGAACTCCATGCTACCTACTATGCACAGCGTGCCGGGGCTGGCCTGATTATTTCTGAAGCCACCAACATCTCTCCGCAGGGACGCGGCTATGCCGCTACGCCGGGGATATGGAGCGAAGAGCAGGTGGCTGGATGGAAAAAAGTCACTGATGCGGTTCACGCTAAAGGCGGCAAAATCGTCTGCCAGTTATGGCACGTGGGCCGTTTTTCAAGCGTGGAACTGCAGCCTGAGGGCCAGCGTCCGGTTGCGCCATCTGCCATCAAAGCGGAGGGACAGACTTATACCGTAAACGGTTTTGTGCCGGTATCGACGCCGCGGGCGCTGGAAACAGAAGAAATCCCCGGCATCATTGAGCAATACAAACGTGCAGCTGAAAATGCCCTGCGTGCCGGTTTTGACGGCGTTGAGGTGCACTCCGCCAACAGTTACCTGCTCGATCAGTTCCTGCGTGATTCCACCAATCACCGTACTGACGCCTACGGTGGCTCTATTGAAAACCGCGCCCGCCTGACGCTGGAAGTGACAGAAGCCATCATCAACATCTGGGGCAATGACAAAGTCGGTATCCGCCTCTCTCCGGTCACGCCTGATGCCGGTAACACCCCGCCAGACAGCAATGTTATGGCGATGTACGGCTACCTCATTCAGCAACTTAACCGGTTCAACCTGGCTTATCTGCACTTCGTTGAAGGCGCGACGGCCACCTCTCGTGATGTGCCTGCCGATGTGGACATGGACGCGCTGAGCGCCCAGTTCAACGGTCCGTTTATTGGCAATAACAACTATGACCTTGAGATGGCCATCAGCCGCCGCAACGCCGGAATTATTGATGCGGTTGCCTTTGGACGCCTGTTCATCTCCAACCCGGATCTGGTTAAGCGTCTGCGTTACGGTGCCGCGCTGACCATCGCGCCGAAAGAAGCCTATTACGGCGGTGGTGCAGAGGGTTATACCGACTGGCCGGAAGCCAGCTGCTGATAACGGTTTATGGCGGGTGACTACCCGCCCCTTTCACCAGAAGGAGAATTAAAAATGAATTACCTGCAACAGAAAACAGCCATTATTACGGGTGCATCCTCCGGGATTGGTGCGGCTACCGCGCGGGAACTTGCGCGTCATGGCGTGAATATTGTGGCGGCAGCACTGGACCAGGATGGCCTCGATACGCTGGTACGTCAGATTGAAGCTGAAGGGGGACGCGCTGTCGGCCTGGTAACCGATGTTACGCGTCTGGAAGAAACCCAGGCGCTGGTGAAGTTCGCCAGTGACACCTTCGGCTCCATAGACATACTGATTAACAATGCGGGCCTGATGCTTTTCTCAAGCTGGAGTGACGTTGCCTGGGAAGAGTGGAACAAAATGGTCGACGTCAATATCAAAGGCTATCTGAACGCCATTGCCTCTGTGTTACCCGTTATGCTGAAGAAAAATGAGGGACAGATCCTGAATATGGCATCGGTTGCAGGTCATCAGGTGGATGCGGGTGCAGGGGTTTACAGTGCAACAAAATTCTTCGTCCATGCCATGACAGAATCGATGCGCAAAGACTTAGGGGTTAATAACGGGATACGCGTCAATACCATCAGCCCTGGCGTAATCAATACCGGCTGGGCCGATAAAGTCGGCGATCCTCAGGGCCGTAAAGTGGCTCAGGAACTCAATAAATTAGCCATCAGCCCACAGGATGTGGCTAATGCGGTGGTGTATGCACTTAATCAGCCGCAGAACGTTACCGTCAACGACCTGATCGTTTCTCCCACCAGACAAAACTGGTGATATCCGGATAACAGCGTCGGGGTTGCCACGCCATCCACCCTGCCCTGATGCTGATTATCAGGGCAATACTGCCCCGGCATGGCTCGCACGCCCTGATGCTACTTTCCTTCAATTTTCGCCCGATTAAGCCGCCGGGGTTTCACTCTTTGCATCGCCTGAAAATTAAGAAGAAAACAGATTAACTCAGAATTAATTCTTATAGGTTAACAGGTAAAACAGCCCAACCACCACACTCCGAGGGAGCAAATATTACATTAAATCAAAGGGTAAATGCCGGCTTAGTGAGTGACAAGCTGTGATCAAAATTCCTGTCATACTTTTCTTTAGCTTAACCTTTTCTTAAGATTAATCTTATAACATCGTCTCTGTATTAGCCCATGTTGGGCTATTCCGGATTATCACCCTATGCAAAATAACAACACAGCGTCTCACTCTCTCAGTAAAGTTCCGGCCGTTACCGCGGCTTTCTGGTTAACCAAAATCGCTGCGACTACCCTGGGTGAAACCGGCGGCGATGCGGTGACCATGTCGATGAATTTCGGTTACCTGACCGGGACATTGATTTTCGCCATCATCTTTCTGGTCGCGGTGGTGGTGCAGATAAATCGCCACAGTTTCAACAAATGGATTTACTGGTTCACCGTGGTGGCCACAACCACCGTTGGCACGACGATGGCAGACTTTGCCGATCGCTCACTGGGCATAGGATATTTAGGGGGCACCGTGCTGCTGAGCACCCTGCTTATCCTCTCGCTTTTCCTGTGGAAAATCACCTGCGGTACGGTTGCGGTCAGTTCAGTGAGCAACGGCGTCACAGAGAGTTTTTACTGGGTCACTATTATGTTTTCACAAACCCTGGGCACGGCCTTAGGTGACTGGACGGCAGACACTGAAGGGCTGGGCTACGATGGCGGGATCCTGCTGTTTGTTGGCGCGCTGGCAATCATCTGGGCGGCCAGTCGCTTCACATCACTTTCGCGTACGGGGCTCTTCTGGGCGGCCTTTATCCTGACCCGACCACTGGGTGCCGTGGTCGGCGACTTTCTGGACAAACCCCTTGCCTCAGGCGGACTCGCGCTAAGCCGCTACGGTGCCTCACTGACGCTGGCGCTAATCATCATCGCTCTTCTGGTAATACTGCCCCAGCGTCCGGCAATGAAGACCGCCACGGCGAGTTAAAAGACGTTACTGGCAGATTTACAGATAACGCATCGACTTAAACGTAATCAAGGCCGCCAGCGATGGCGGCTTTTTTTTATTATCTGATGCGTAACAGGCTACATCAGACAGAGCGCTCAAAGGAGACGATTTGACCATCGGGTGCAGCAGCGAGTACCGGCAGACTCTCTGCAGGCTCCTGCATTTTCACCCGAAACGCCGTGTTGCTGGCATCAAGGAAAACGGTTCTCAGATGACGGTTACAGATGAACCATATTTCATCGCGGTCATTTGAAAGAATGTAGTAAGCATCTGATGTTTCAGAGGGGTTAAAACAGCCCAGTGCGCGATAAGCCGTCTGCGGGGTAAAACCGCTGGAAAGCGGCAGTGGCCTGGGGCCATGCGCTAACTCTTCAATCCTGAGGTAAAGCCCCTGTTCAAGCCACAACATAATGTCACTCCCTGAGAGTAGAGAAACCGGGCTGAACGTGTCGGCTGCATTACCGCGAAGCAGAATGCCCGTTCACTGACCGATTTAGTGATCGGATAATTTTTCCGACGTGCAGAATCGTTATCCTGATCTGAGCATAGCAGCGGCGCGTTCTTATGCTTTTTTTATCTGCTTACGGTGTTCTGCTACTCAAGACGACTGGCGAGCAGCCGCAGCTGCTCAGCAATCTGCTTCAGATCCCGCTGCTGCTGACCGGCGATACCCGTCGAGCTGCGTACCACCAATTTTGCCGGAAGGATAGAAGAGGAACGCTGCTCATCCTGCTCACTGGCTAACAACAGACGCGCGACCGCCTCTTTGCCCTGTAAATCAAGATCGAGTGACACCGTGGTCAGCGCCGGATGGAAGAAGGCACTTTCATAGGTGTCATCGTAGCCAATCACCGAAATCTGCCCCGGCACCGCTACCCCGCGCTGATGCAGCGCGCTCAGCACACCCAGCGCCATCTGATCATTTCCCACCAGCAGCGCGCTGAACTCCGGCGCTTCACGCAGCAGTTGCAGCACGCCGTTGTAACCACTTTGCGCATCCCAGTTACCGTGGCTGACGCTGACCGGCTTCAGACGATAGCTCTCCAGCGTATCCAGCCAGCTCTTTAACCGCAGATTGGCAGAAACCGACTCCTCTGGCCCGGCCAGCAGAGCAAATTCCCGATGCCCCTGCTCATAGAGATATTTGACACTGGCACGGGTGCCGTCAGCCGGGTTAAACGAAACGTTAAACACCGCGCTGTACGGATCAACATCAAGAAACAGGCACAGGATATCGTCGTTCTCCTGCACGATCCGCTCCGCATCACTGCTCTCCAGCGGAACGTTGATAATCACCTTATCCACGCGCTGCGACTTCAGCTCATTGATACAATTTTGCAGACTTTGATTGACGTTCTCATCAATCATGGCGATCAGCACCTGATAGTCAGCGGCATTGGCATATCGTTTAACCGCAGCGGCCACCTGCGAGGGAGCATGCAACGCCAGCGATGTGGTCACCAGACCCAGCGTTGTGCTCTGCTTACCCACCAGCTGTTGCGCCAGTCTGTTTGGCACGTAGCGCAGGGTCTCAATAGAGTGTTCCACCTTGCGCCGCGTTGATTCTGAGACGTTTGCCGACTTATTCAAAACCCGCGAAACCGTCTGATAAGAGACGCCAGCATGGCGGGCGACATCCTCTAAGGTGGCATTTTTTGATTTCATAATTCGCATCCCTGATTACCGATGGCGGAATGGTATCACAGCAGCCGAATAAGCCAGGTTACCGCAGTCACATTGCGCAAATAAAAAGTAAAAGTCATACCTTCACATCACGAGATTTGGTGATCTGATTCACTAATCGTTACAAATACCGCCACTTTATTTGCACTGCATCACACATTATCGCGATTTTGTTTGTCACTCATCTGACAAAAAGCGTTAACTGCCGCTGTTATGTGAACGTATTACAAATAAAATTGAGGATAACATGGAAACAAGGTTACGTACTGCTGCTGTGGCGCTCGCTGCGGCCCTGACCTCCCCGACGCTCTATGCTGCTATCGACAACATTGATTTCCATGGCTATCTGCGTGGTGGCGTTGGCGTATCGCAGGATGGCGGTATTGAAGAGTATCAAAAGAACAAGATTGGCCGTCTCGGCAATGAAGCCGACACCTACGGCGAGGTTGAGCTGGGCAGCGAAGTCTACAAAAAGGATGACGTCAGTTTTTACGTCGACACCATGGTCAGCATGTTCTCCGACGGTTCTAACGATAACGAAACCACCTTCGGTGACGATGCGCAGTTTGGTTTGCGTCAGCTTAATCTGCAGATCAAAGGGCTGGTGCCGGGTGACAAGAATGCGGTGATCTGGGGCGGTAAACGTTACTACCAGCGTCACGATTTGCACATCATTGATACCAAATACTGGAATATCTCCGGCTCCGGTGCGGGTATCGAAAATTACACTCTGGGCCCGGGCGCGATCTCCTTTGCCTGGATCCGTGGCGATGCCAATGACGTCGATTACCGGGTCGATGGCGATAACGACGTCAACATTAACTACCTTGATCTTAGGTATGCTGGCTGGAAACCGTGGAGCGGCGCCTGGACCGAGTTTGGTATTGATTACGCCATGCCGAACACCACCAAAAAGCAGGAAGAGTATGGTGGCCTGTATGATGCGGAAAACGGCGTTATGCTCACCAGTGAAATCAGTCAGGATATGTGGGGCGGCTATCAGAAACTGGTGTTCCAGTACGCTAACAAAGGCCTGGCACAAAATATGATTTCACAGGGCGGTGGCTGGTATGACATGTGGAACGATACCCGCGATGCCACCGGATACCGCGTAATCAATACCGGCCTGCTGCCGATCACCGACAAGTTCTCCCTGAATCAGGTCTTTACCTGGGGTTCAGCGGATGATGTCACCGCGCAGACCAGCAAAAGCACCCTGCTGTCGCTGGTGGGTCGTGGTCAGTATCAGTTCACGCAGTATGTCCGCGGCATCGGCGAAGTGGGTAGTTTCTGGCAGAAAGATGAGAACAAAGTGGGCAGCGACTACAAACAGGCGGGTCAGAAATATACGCTGGCGCTGGGTCTCGCAGCCGGTCCCGAATTTATGTCACGCCCGGAACTGCGTCTGTTTGCCTCTTACCTGAATGACTCAGAAGACGGACACAGTTTCCAGGACAACACCAGTAACAACACCTGGAACTTCGGCGTACAGGTCGAAGCCTGGTGGTAACCAAGCAGTCTCCTCATTGTGATCATTGTTAAGCTCTTATGCAGGGGCTTATTTGGATAACCGGCGACGGTTATCCATTTTTTTTACTCCGGCTGAAGCGGCTTGAAGAATCGGGCTTCCAGCAACTGACGCAGCTGGTCGGATTGCGTACCAAAGATGGCATGAACTTCCTGCCCCAGAATCACCACGCCAATCGCCCCCGCCTTCTGTAATCCTGCCGTATCAACCGCCCTCAGCGATGTCACTTTCACCCGCAGCCGGGTTAAACAGGCGTCCACCTGCTGAATGTTTTCACGCCCGCCGAAGCACTCTACAAGACGCTCCAGCAGCGCACTGTCTATCTCAACCTCTTCCGCCGTCAGCGGCTGCCGACTGAAATATTGCTTAAACGATTTCAGACTCACCATGTTGTTCTCCTCCAGATAATAAAAAGGCGGGCTGCTGCCCGCCACTCACGACTGATAAACGAAAACGAGGGGGAATAGCTTCAGGGCACTCACAGAAAATACACTCTTCCTGCCCTCAAACCCTATTCCTCCGCCACAAAGTCCGCAATTAAAGCCGGTCCAAAACTTCCAACAGACAACTCCCATGCGCAAAGCGATGGGGCATAAGCCTGTAGCAAAGCAGCACGGGCCATGGACAAAAACGCTGGGAGCGTTTTTGAACAACGCAACGCGTTGGCCCGGGAACGGGCGCACCTCAGGGATGAGGTGCGTAATTGCCCGTGCTGAGCCGGCAGGGATGCCGTCTTTTGCGTCTTTGCGGAAGGTACTGGCCCCCTGAGCCTCTGCTCAGACTGGCAACAAACCTAACCAAACCTGCTCAATATCAACGGTTCCCGCCCCTGCCACAGACAACGTCCAGACTCAAAGCGATGGGGGCATATGCCTGGAGCAAAGCATCACGGGCCAGGGATGGCCCGTGTTGAGCTGGCAGGGATGCCATCTTTTGCGTCTTTGCGGAAGGCATATGCCCCCTGAGCCAGTGCTCAGGCTACCAGCAACGTCCACCTGACCTGCTCCATGCCAGCAAACGGCATTAAACTAACTTTAAAGGCTTGTGCCTTCAGTTAGCGGCACACTCAGAACGCGACATCCCCACGGCGCCAGCACCAGCGATCCCCCCACAACCGAGCCATCGATCAAATCGCTGAGCCCAGCAGGCAACGACAGCTGCTGCACCTGACCGGTAAAATTCTGCACAAAAAGAAACGCCTGTTCGCCATCAGTGCGCCGCTGAACGACCACACCCGGTGGCAGATCAATCGCCAGCGCGCGCGGCAACGCCAGCTGCTTAATCAACGCACCATAAAAATCCCGCTGGAAAGACAGATCATTACGCGATGCGATATACCAGGCTTTGCCCTGACCCACGCGATTCACCGTCACCGCCGGGGTACCGGCATAAAAATCGCTCTCATAGCTGGCCAGCGCCGTTGCCCCTTCCAGATGAATATGCTCGCAAAGCTCTCGCGCCTGATAAGGCCCGCTCAGACCCAGCTCATTGCCGCGCACCCCGCGTACACCATTAAACTCCTCATCAGTCAGACTATCGATCTCTTCTGACCAGATGCCAAGCAACGGCCGCAACGGCCCCGGGAAGCCACCGGGATAACACAGATCGCTCTCATTCACGATGCCGCTCCAGTAGCTGGCAACGAAATGCCCGCCCCGCTCAAGATGCTGCTCCACCCGCGCCGCAAAACCATCCCGCACCATATACAGCATCGGCGCAATCACCAGATCGTAACCACTGAGATCGCAGTCGCCGTTAATCACATCCACCGCCACGCCCTGCTCCCAGAAAGCACGATAGTGCTCGTTCACTGTGCGCTCATAATGCAGTCCGAGATTGCGCGGCCCCTGCGCATTATCCATCGCCCAGCGACTCTCCCAGTCGAAAATAATCGCCACCCGCGCCTCAACCCGGCTGCCCATCACCGGCGTCATCGCGGCCAGCATCCGGCCCAGCTCACTCACTTCACGACCGGTGCGCGTATCAAGATGACCCACATGATCGACTACTGCGCCATGAAACTTCTCGACCGAACCCCGGCTCTTGCGCCACTGAAAATATTGCACCGCGTCCGCACCATGGGCCACCGCCTGCAGTGACGACAGAATATGCATCCCCGGCTTCTTCAGCTTGCTGGTCGGCTGCCAGTTGGTGGCGCTCGGCGTCGACTCCATCAACACGAAAGGCTTGCCCTGCTTCAGGGTGCGCATCAAATCGTGGTACATCGCGGTATAACAGGCGAGCGTGGTCTCATCCTTCTCGTTATGCCACATCGGGTAGCTATCCCAGGAGATAAAATCGAGCGCCGGTGCCAGCTTCCAGTAATCGTAGTCGTAGAAATATTCCATAAAATTGGTGGTCGCAGGCAGATCGGGATTGGCCTGCTTCAGCGGTTTAATCTCCTCACTACAGAAGTCAGTAACCTGATCGGTCATAAACCGCCGCCAGTCCAGATTCAGACCATGAATCGACATCTCACCCTGTGGCGCTGGCGACACAATCTGTGACCAGTCGCTGTAGGTATGACTCCAGAAATCACTCCACCAGGCGAGATTCAGGTTCTCCAGCGTCTCATAACGGCGCTGCAACCAGCCGCGAAACGCCTGCTGACAGCGATCGCAATGACATTCTCCGCCATACTCATTGGAAATATGCCAGCCGAGCACCGCCGGATGATGCGCATAGCGCGCCGCCAGCCGGCTGTTCATCGCCTGCACTTTCTGGCGATACACCGGCGAGGTCATGCAGTGGTTATGACGACCACCATGCAGAGCCGGCACGCGATCGCGCCCCACACGCAATACCTCTGGATACGCCTGCGACATCCAGGCTGGTCTGGCCCCACTTGGGGTAGCAAGAAACACAGAAATCCCCTGCAGCCAGAGCGTATCAATTACCTCATCCAGCCAGCCAAATTCATAGCGCCCCTCTTCCGGCTCCAGCTTCGCCCAGCTGAAAATACCCACCGACATAACGTTACAGTTCGCCTGCTTCATCATCATGACGTCTTCATCAATAATGCCCGGCTGGTGCGCCCACTGTTCCGGATTGTAGTCAGCACCATGCAGCAGCCGGTTAACCCGGGCGCTGAGCGGGGGAAATTTATTCATACCTGTTCCTCAGAGGTAGACATCAGCATTTGCGCTAATGGTTAATGAAAAACCTGCAGCGAAGGCAGCGCCTTGCCGTGACAGTCAAACAGCGCCTGGTTTTCGCGGGCGTTACCCTGTTTCCATTCGTCGTGGATATATTTCATGCCGGCGGGTGTCGCCCAGGTATTGCCGGGCGCAGGGATCCACGCCGGTTCCCAGTAGACGACACCCTTGCCGCGATGGTCCGGCACCGCCAGCACCGCTTTAATCAGGTCATGCAGATAAGCCGCCTGGCCCGCTACACTGCCGGGATAGCCGCCCGCCTGCTCCTCTTTGGCCTGGAAACTGTTCTCCGTGCTATCGCAGTTTTCCAGCGTGTAGCCGTAGGCCGCTTCTACCACCATCACGTCTTTGTCATAGCGCCGGGAGATATCATCCATGTTGGCTTTCAGGGCGCTGATGGGGCCGTTCCAGTAGGTGTACATCGACAGGCCAATCACATCGAATGGCACATCACGCTTAACGATCTCGTCGAACCACCAGCGGAACATGTCGTTCTTTGTGCCCTCAGCCAGGTGCAGCATGATCTTCACCTGATGCGGGTCGCTGAGGTTCTCACGCACCCCGCTGATCCCGGCTTTCAGCAGACCGGCCAGCCGATCAAACTCACCGCCGTTCTGGCCCCAGCTTTTGCCTTCCGGCCAGAGCATGCCACCGTTAAGTTCATTGCCAATCTGCACGATATCCGGCATCACACCGTCCGCTTTGAAACGAGCGATGGTGTCGCGGGTGTAGTCATGAATCTGGGTTTCCAGCTGCGGAAAAGGCAGCGACTGCCAGGCTTTGGGCTTGAACTGCTTGCCTGGGTCTGTCCAGAAGTCGCTGTAGTGGATATCCAGCAGTAGCTTCAGGCCCGCCGCTTTAACGCGCTTCGCCAGCGCCAGCGTGGTCGTCAGATCGTTGCCGCCACCACCGTAGGTCTGACCGCTGCCGTCGCGGGGATCCACCCACAGCCGCAGCCGTATGGTATTGATGCCGCTGGCTTTCAGGATGGCGATGGCATCCTGCTGCTGGTTATCTGCGTTGTAGAATTTCGCACCCTGCTTCTCCAGTTCAGCCAGCGATGAGATATCCGCACCTTTGATAAAATCGGCTGGCCACGGCCCGGCAGAGCCGATGACAGGCTGATCGGCGGCGAGCAGCGGTGTCGCCCAGGCCAGTGCCAGGGCGAGAATCAATGTTTTTGGCGTCATGATTTATCCTTTAGTACTGCCTGAGGCCAGGCCAGAAACGAAGTATTTCTGCAGGGCCAGATAGAACACCGCCACCGGCACGGCGATCAGCACAGCACCGGCGGCATAGGTGGTGTAACTGGCGCCCATTTTTTGCGACACCAGGTTATAGAGGCCAATCGGCAGCGTGAACTGCTCTGGCGTTCGCAGAATGGTGCTGGAGAGGATGAAATCACCCAGCGGGCCGGTGAAGGAGAACAGCGCCACTACCGCCAGGATCGGCTTCGACAGCGGCATGATGATCTCAACAAAGATGCGGAAGTTGCCTGCACCGTCCATGCGCGCTGACTCATCCAGATCTTTGGGAATCGAGTCGAGATAACCCTTCATCAGCCAGGTGTTCATCGGGATCATCCCGCCAACGTAGATCAGCACCAGCGCCAGATGGCTGTTGATCAACCCCAGCAGCTGCGACAGCACGAAAATCGCGATCAGCGCCGAAAACTGCGGGATCATCTGTAACAACAGAAACAGCATTAGTCCGTTCTGCCGCCCCTTGAACCGAAAACGGGAAAAAGCGTAGGCGGTACAGCTGACGCTGATCAACGTCAGCACCATGGTCAGGAAACTGATTTTCATCGAATTCCAGTACCACGTCAGGTAAGGCACCGTGCCATTGAACAGGTCGCGGTAGTGCTGCAGCGACGCATTCTCCGGAATGATCGAACTGCTGAGCAGGCTGTTACCTGCATTCAGTGATGCTCCTACTGTCCAGACCAGCGGATAGATAATGATGGCCGAGACGGCCAGCACCACCAGCCAGGTCAGCGACAGGCGTATCCACCTTTCGCGTTTAATACTGCCGGACTTCGCCATAACTGCTTCCTTACGCCATCTCATCTTGTTTAAACGACCGGGTCGCACGGAACTGCCACAGCGCCAGACCTACCACGAAAATCGACAGCAAAATGGTGATAGTGGCGGCGATAGCATATTGCGACGACGACATGGTGAGCTTGTAGATCCACGACACCAGAATATCGGTTCCTCCGGCATTCGACCCCGCCACCGCCGGACCGCCGTTGTTAAACAGATAGATGATGTTGAAATTATTAAAGTTGAAGGTGTATTGCGTGATGATGATCGGCGCAATGGCGTAGAGCACCAGCGGCAGCGTGATGGTTTTCAGCCGCGTCCAGGCGCTGGCACCGTCCATGATCGCCGCCTCATAGAGATCGTCAGGGATCGCCTGCAGGACGCCGGTAGTCATCGCAAACACAAACGGGAAACCGAGCCAGGTCTGCATCATAATCAGCGCGGTTTTGGTCCAGAACGGATCGGTCATCCACGCTTTGGGTGCAATGCCAAAGAAGTCGAGAATGGCGTTGTTGATCACCCCAAAGCTGTCGTTGAACATTCCGGCGAAGACCAGAATGGTGACGAAGCCCGGCACCGCCCACGGCAGGATAAAGATGGTGCGGATCAGCGGCTTAAAGCGCAGGTCCTTCTGATTGACCAGAATCGCCAGCATGACGCCCACGGTGCACTGCAGCGTGGTAGCGAGCAGTGTCCAGACCACCGTCCATTGCAGCACGTCAAAGAAGGTGGAGCGCCAGATCGACAGGGTAAAAATGTTGATGAAGTTTTTGAACCCCACCCAGTCCACCAGCTTCGCCGGTGGCGTGTGATAGAGGTTGTAGTTGGTGAAGGCGATGGCGAAACCGAACAGAATCGGAAACACCACTACAAACACCAGCAGAATAAAGCCTGGCGAAATCATCAGATAGGGGAAGCCATCGCGCAGCAGTAACTGATACTGCTGGCGCACGCTGTTCAGCTGCTGACCCTTGTCGCGCCTGACGCCATTGACCCAGGCGTCGCGCATTGACACTCCCCAGACCGCCACGCCGAAGGCGGCAATCAGTACGCTGATAATGCCCTCTGCCAGCAGAAAAATTGAGTTATCACGCGGCACCGATTCGCCCAGCGTATAGAGCCCCCAGAATCCCTCACGCAGAAAATCGTGGAAGACGCCGGTAAAACTGCTGAGCAAAATCAGAAAACAGAGCCCTTTAGCCCACTGGCGGTGGTAAAACTGGCCGAAGCCAGGCAGCAGTGCCAACAGCGCACCGGAGGTCGCATGACGACGCGGACGCTTAGCCGTCACCAGATTTTCATCGGAAGATATAGCCACACCCTGATCCTTATCCTGTACGGTTATCCCGTGAACCTGCATTACTGGTTGCTGGCCTGCATCGCTTCAATCTGCATGGTGATCTGCTTCACTGCATTATCCAGTGCCGCTTTTGGCTCCTGCTTGCCGGATACGCTCAGCTCCAGCGCAGCATTGGCTGGCCCCCACACTTCCTGCATTTCCGGCACGCCAGGCATCGCTGACGCACGCGCCGCCTGCACCGCGACCGCGTTGGCCTTCTCATCATCTTTGATAATCGGATCGTTCATCAGCGCGGTGACCGGTGGGATCTCCTGGGTTTTCTGATAACGCTCTTTCACGTACTGCGGCTGGTTGATGAAGGTGAGGAACTTCTGCGACAGCGCCTGATCTTTACTCCAGGTAGAGACCACATAGCCTTTGACGCCCAGGAAGGAGCTCATCGGCTTGCCATTAGGCAGCAGCGGCAGCGGTGCCACGCCATAGTTGATTCCGGCAGCCTGATAGGGCTGGAATGCCCACGGCCCATTGATCACCGCCGCCGCTTTCTTCTCGGTAAACAGCGAGTCGATGGCGTTGAGGCCGTTGTCGCCCATGATGCCGCCTGGCAACAATCCTTCACTGAAGAAGCGCTTGAGATAAGTCACCGCTTCCACGCTGCCTGGGGTGTTCAGACCAATATCCTGAGTGTTAATGGCGCCTTTGGCGTCTTTGCCAAAGATGTAAGAGCCCATCGGAGCCATCACGCCCCAGCTGTAATAAATCTGGTCAAACTTAGCGAGCAGGCCATACTGCTTCGCCTCACGCTGCTTCTGGGAGAAGGCACGGTATTCCTCCAGCGTTTTCAGCGGCGACGGCAGCAGATCTTTGTTGTAGATCAGCACCAGCGTTTCCACCGCTTTGGGTACGCCGTAGACCACACTGTTCTGTGTGAAAGCCGCCATTGCTGAGGGGGTGTAAGCGCTCTGCTCTGCCGCATCTATTTTCAGCGGTGCCAGTAATCCCTGTACGACCGCGCTGCCGAGCTGGTCATTAGGGATCACCAGGACATCCGGGCCAATACCCGCCGGGCCATCAAGACGCAGCTTCTCAATCTGCTGTGCAAACGGCATCTCCTGAACTTTTACTTCAACGCCGAACTGTTTCTGAAAATCGGCGATCGCCGTTTTGATGCCGTCTGATTTTTTAATGTCTTCCCAGACGGTAAGTTGCTGAGCGGCCCAGGCGGATTGATTAAGCATCAATGCGGAAAGAAGTAGCGTAAAGCTGATTTTGATTTTCATTACTAGCCTCGTGTGAAGGTATGACATTTTAAGCTGTCATTTGCTGATATTTTTTTTCAGGCACATGCTGAACAAGGAATTATTGAGCATATGCAGTGTGAGTAACGTATCGCATTTGAGCCATACGCTACGCGGAATGCGTACCGCGCTCCAGCCCGTTCGCATCAATGTGTGATCGCTATTACAGAAATCAAAATCAGCGGTAGGGCGCACTCTGGCGGAGCGATATAGTCAGCGCAGGCACCATCAGGGCTGACGTGTAAAAAGACAAACTGTTATACGTCATACATTTCAGCCGCCAAATCCCTTGCCATGAGGATCAGCATGTCCAGCATCAGATTGAGAAACGTCACCAAACGCTTTGGTAAAACAGAAACGCTGAAAAATATCGCGCTTGATATTGAGGCCGGTGAGTTTGCGGTCTTCGTCGGTCCGTCAGGCTGCGGTAAATCCACACTGCTGCGGCTGATCGCCGGGCTGGAAGAGATCAGTGACGGTGAGATTTTGATTGGTGATGAGATCATGAATGATGTCGCACCCTCGCACCGCGGAGTGGCAATGGTGTTTCAGTCTTATGCACTTTACCCGCATATGACGGTGGCGGAAAATATCGGTTACGGACTGAAGGTGAACGGCGTGCCGAAAGCGCAGATTCAGCATCAGGTAGAGATGGTGGCGAAGACGCTACAGCTTGCGCATCTGCTGGATCGTAAACCAAAGCAGCTTTCCGGCGGTCAGCGTCAGCGTGTCGCCATTGGTCGCGCAATCGTGCGTAATCCCCGGGTGTTTATGTTTGATGAGCCCTTATCGAACCTGGATGCGGAGCTGCGTGTCGATATGCGGCTGCACATTGCGAAGCTGCACCAGGAGCTGAAAACCACCATGGTCTATGTGACGCACGATCAGACGGAAGCAATGACGCTGGCCGATAAGATTGTGGTCATGAACTACGGCAAGGTTGAACAGGTGGGTTCACCGATGGCGCTCTATTACAACCCGATTAACCGCTTTGTCGCCGGTTTTATCGGCTCACCTAAGATGAACTTCCTGCCTGCGCGCGTGGAGCAGTGTGGCCCTGCTGGCCTGGTCGCCCTGATCAATGACGGCGAACATCGGCTGCAGCTTCCCTCGCCCATCCGCCAGTTGCAGCCTGGTGATGAGATCACGCTGGGTATCCGGCCGGAGCAGTTGCAGATCAACGGCGATGCGCCACTGAATATCAACTTCCACTGCGAAGTGGTTGAGCGACTTGGCAACAACACCTATCTGTTTGGTCAGAGCCACGGCCACGACGGCTTCAAGATGCTGCTGCCCGGCGATGTGCATTTCCGTCCTTATCAGACGCTGCGCCCCACCTTCCATCCGCACCATTGCATGGTATTTGATGCTGAAGGTGCGCGTATCAGCGCGGATATAGCGATGCCGCAGGTTCGCGCAGCCTGAAGTAGATGTTTGCATAAAGTTAACGAGAGGCCGGAGACGGCCTTTTCTGTTTTCAGGCCTGGCATAACGCCTGAAGAAAGAGGCAGGAAAGGGGTTTGCGGGCAAGCCGTGATGACGCGCAGAAGCGTCAGCCTGTGCATTGTTCAGACAAGGCATTGCAGGTGTGTTCTGAGTAAACTCATGAACCCCACCGGCAACCCCTTATCCGGGTCGATCAGCTAACCGGGCTTAGCGACTGAGTCCTTACTTACCGAGGATATTGTTTACTGCTTTCAGGTGGCCAGCCTTGTCTTTGTGGTTTGAAATCACCTGAATAACGGTGAATTTCTTGTTGGCGACCGCCAGCAGCGTCGCCTGTTGCACATCGTTGCCACCCATTTTGTCGGTGGCTTCAATATGATAGACCGGCAAACCGTTGGTATTTTCAGTTTTCTCACTGATCACCGTATAAGAAGGTGAAGCCTGCTTCTGCTTGTCTTTGATAGACTTCCCGCCTTCAAGAAAATCAGCGTCACTGCCACCGCGCGCAATCAATGGGATCTCTTCTTCGCCAATGATCAATACGCGTTTTTCCTGCTTGTTCACATACATGGTGCCTGGTCCGCCGCCCGGCACAGGCTGCTTTTCATAGCCCTGCAGTTTGAACGTCTGTTTGCCATCCAGCAAAGAGATCGTCTGAGTCTGCGTATTTGCAGCTGGTGCTGTCTCAGCTGCTGATGCCATCAGAGAAGTACCGCCGATGGCAGTTGCCAGGCAGATCGCACCCATAATGTTTAATGATTTTCTTAATTTCACCATGAACTCCTTCGTATTGATGATATTTCCATTTCGCTGATACAGCATCAGTATGGCCTGTATCAGTGATGTGAGGTGTTATCGGGTCAGGTCGTAAATACAGATCCCTGAGCCGAGCAGAAACAGAATAATCGGCCAGTAGAGAACGGGAATAAAAAAGAAGTTGTGGGTTTTTTCGGGGGCCATCATTGGCTGGCTTTTCGTTGCTTGTGCAAGGGAGTCCAGCCATTTTTCCTGCCGGAGCACCCAGACAAAGGCAGCACAAAAAAGGGCAGAAACGATCAGCGTAGCCCCTGTCGCCCATAGATGGGAGACAAAGAAACCGTCGTAGTAATAAATATCTAACAGCCATTTACACAAGAGGTAGGCGGCAGAAATTAATACTGCGACGAAAAAACCCACTCCGCTCCATGCGATCATCTTTATATCCTTCTAAGGTGTGAGGAACGAGGAATATTTTTTTTGAAAATTAACATATTTTTATCATTGTGGCGATATTTTCTTTGATGCTAATATCAATTACATCCAGCCCAGGAGATGTCCGGCCTGTGCAATTTTCACATTACTGATTCTGATGGATTTATTTTCAAATATTGTTGTTTAACCTGAATTCGGCATCCGTGCAGCTAATAGCGCACCCAGGGTGTAGCATGGCTATTTGTACCGTACCGATATTATTTTGGTGCGAATTAACGCGGCTTCCCTGTTTTTAAAATTCGTATGCGCTGTTCTGGCGGTCGATGAGCACCATTCATGCGGCTGTCACCCGTCTGTAACAGTGTCGGTCTCTGTAGTTTTCTGCGCAGGATATTGAGGTAAACATGAATCAAACGATTGAAAATAATAAGAAAGTAAACACGACCAAAGAGTACAGTGCGAAATGGCAGACCCGCTTTGATTTCTTCGACCGTCATGGTGCTCCCAATACACCAGGCTTCAGACAGGCATTGAAACAACTGCCTTTCAGGCAAAAATTAAAAGTGAACATGAATTTAATTGCCTTTCTTTTCGGCCCGATTTATCTGTTCGTACTCGGCCTGTGGAAGAAGAACATCATGCTGATTTTAATTATGGTAGTTGTTTATACTATTCTGATCATCGCCTTAGCGATAGCGGGCATGGAATTTCCACGGTATCTTCAGGTTGGCCTGGGCTATGGTTTTAATGCCCTGTACGGCATGAGCACCAATTACAGTTATTACCTGAAAGAGAAAAAAGGCGATAACGGCTGGAATCCCTTCAAAGGTATGCGCTGGTAATTTTTTCGCACCGCTCTGATGGTAAAATATAGGATTATGGTGTATCGGATGCAGACAGATGGCGGGGATTAGCCCTCGGTCAGGAGATCGGACAGAATAAGTGATGAGCACTAACTCAAATTAGTGCTGTCGTGGCAGAACCACCGGAAGCCGCCAGAAAAATAACCTGACGGAAAAGGAAAAAATCGCCCAAAATATCCGGCTATACCTTTTCAAAACGGCTTCAGACTGGCTTATAATCGCTCTGCAATAATTATAATATCGTGAAGCTCGCATAAATGTTTCCGCACCGTTTAACCGGGGCCAGGATATTCTTTTCGGAATTTCCTGATAGCAGCAGCTTCTCCCTTTCATAGACATGCAGGATGTTATTATTTTGAATAAATTAACGGAATTGAAAAAGGGTTATCTAAAGGTATTTTTCTGGCTGCTGTTCACACTGTTTCTCGTCCCTGTCATTACCCTGTTTTTTGCTGAATATGGCAACAAACAACTTGATCAGCAATACACGCAGTTCTTCATGGACGATGCGCGGGAACAACATCAGGATACGGACAAACTACAGGCGTTTCTGCAGCAGAACCCGCCTTCCAGTGTCTGCGGTCCGGTAGATGAAAATCGGCAGGATTACAAAAACGCCGTCTGCGAACCGCACTCCGAACTGTGGCAGTTCTACATGATGGATAAAGTGGCATTCTGGACGCTGATCGGCAGCGGCGCTGTCCTGCTGATGGTGCTGTTGTTCAGTGCGCTGGCCTTTAAAAGCCGCCAGGGACAGGTTATCAGTCTGGCGCTGGCCCGCAAGTTCCTGATGCTGGCCTGTTCGCTGGAAGTCATGGTACAGGGCGGCATGCTGGTATGGCTCTCATTCTGGGGCACCGCCTTCTTCACACAAACCTATTATCCAAAACTGGTGATGGCAGTAGGACTGCTGGTGCTGGCCGGCATGTATTACATGATTAAAGGCATCTTCAAAAAACTCCCACCGGAAGAGAGTATTGAAGGCGAAGTCGTGACCCGCGAAGCGGCACCGGCACTCTGGTCACAGATTGATATGCTGGCCGCCAGAGTGGGCACCACGCCACCCGATCATATTGTTGCGGGTATCGACACCAACTTCTATGTGACTGAAGCTCCGCTGAACGTGAATGGGAATCCGCTCACCGGCCGTAAGCTCTATGTCAGTATTCCGCTCCTGCGTCAGCTCACCGTTGCGCAGGCTGATGGCGTGATGGTCCATGAGCTGACCCACCTGCATGAAGGCGACACCGCCTCCGGCGCATTACTGGGACCGAAACTGCATCGGTTTGATCTCTATATGCAGCTGATGGGTCAGAATGTGGCCACGCTGATCGTCTTCTATCCGCTCTATCTTTATCGCATGCTGTTTGAACTGGCGTGGCAGCGTAACAGCCGTGAACGTGAGTTTGTCGCGGATCGCAATGCATCAACGCTGGTCTCCCCTGCCGCGATTATCGAATCACTGATCAAAGTATCTGCGTATGCCAGCTACCGGAATGAAGTTGAGCGAAACTTCTTTAATAATCAGACGCTGCACAAAAATGAACTGGGGATCAGTAAAGCTATTGCTGCCGGTCTGCCTGAACATGTCGCCTCTCCGGACTTTATCAGCGTCATCCGTGAGCAGAATGTGCCGCACCCGTTTGATTCACACCCGCCGCTGGCGGAAAGAATGCGCAATGTTGGGTATAAGATTAACGAAGCTGACTATGCAGCGATCGCCGCCGATTTCCCGGCCCAGAGCTGGGTCGATCTGATGCCGGTTGCCAACGAGATTGAACAGCAGTTGTGGCAGAAATATGAGCGCGACTTCTCTTCTGTGCACGAAGAGAGCCTGGCCTGGCGCTATCAGCCTGACGGTGAAATGGAAACCGCGCTGGTGCTGAAGCATTTCCCCAATGTTCCTTATACCCTGAAAGATGGCTCGCAGATCGTCATCACCTGGCAGGGCATCGTGTCGCCGAAAACCGGCGAAGTGCTGGAGTGGGATAACGTTAAAAACATCAACGTCATTCGTAGCTTCGGCCGGGATAAGCTCTACGTGCAACATGTGCAGCCAAACTCGCAGGGAAAAAAACGCAGTGAGATCCCTCTGCCGGGCCTGAAAAAGGAGATTGAAGCCTTTAAAAACACCCTCGGCTATTACTGGCATCGTCATCAGACAGTCAGGGCGTTGCTGAAAGAAGAAACGGCGGCAGCGACGCAAAGCGCATAACCCGTTTGTCATCGGCTCCCTCCTCGCAGCTGAAAAGGGAGCCAATGCGAACATTTATTTTCAATCTCTATTTCTGACCACATAAATAAAGGAACGATTGTGTTTAAAAGAGCAAGCAGGGCCATGATACCCGGGATGCTGTTGACTGCCCTTGTGCTGCCGCTGGCAGCATGTGACAACAGTGACAAAGCGGATGCAAAACCCGCCCCTCAGAGTCAACCCCAGGCTGTTGCGGAGGATAGCGCTGCGCAACTCACCACAAAATTAAACGCCTATGTGGGTTGCTTTAACACTACGGATGGATCGGTTCGCGATAGTGCCCTGCGCTATGTGAGCTGGATGGCGAATGCTGAAAAGGGGCCAACCGGCAAAGAGCGCAGCGTCAACGTACTGGGCGAGGTCACGCCTTATGAACTGGAGAGCTGCACTAAAGCCATCAACCAGGCATCGAAAGCTAAACCGACGTTACCGGCGCTGGATGCTGCAGCAACACAGTATCTGGCGGATTTAACGACATTGCAGCCGCTGGTTTCGCAGGCTCATCTTTACTACAGTCAGGAAGATTACAAGGATGATGGCTTCGCGAAAGCCAAACAAATGCATCCGCCGCTCATGAAGGCGTTTAACAGCTTTATGAAATCCAGCGACCAGTTCGGTGCCGAAGTTGAAAAAGAGAACAATGAGGTCGTTGCTGCGCAACTCGTTGAGATTGAAAAGTCTGAGGGCCGTCATAGTCGCTACTACCGCCTGGCATTAGTCACACAGGCCAAACCGCTGGCGACCCTGTTTACCTCTTCCGCTCCCGACGTGACAGAGATGACAAAAGCGATTGATGCTTACAGTACGCTGCTGAGTGAGGCAGAAAAGGCAACGGCCAGCGAAGCGGGCAAGCCATTAACCTGGTCCATCTTCCAGGATAATGCCGGAACCTTCCTGAAAGACTGCAAGGATCGCATGCGTCGGATTCGCGATAAAACACCTTACAGCACGGGTGAGCAGAGTCTGCTGAAAGGAAGCGGCAATTCAGGCTGGATGGTATCGGGTTCACCGATGCGTGTTTTAAAATCCTATAACGAACTGGTTGAGGCCGGTAACCGCCTGTAAGCTGAATACCTGCCCCGCATGCCTCCGGGCAGGCTTCGTCAGTCGGGCTGCTGCGTGCAACCCGACTGACGCTGCCACCTGCCGCGAAAAAAAAATAAAAATGTTCACGCGCCAGCATTTCGTTAAAACGTTATGCCAGGCTAGTGTGCTGGATGGATCTGAGATCCGTGGCAAAGCGCACCCCTGAGCAGGATGCGCGCTATATCAGATTTTGACTGTAAAATTTTTGACTGAGAGGAGCGAGAGTGCAAGCAAAGGTCGGCGATATCTACAGCGTGTTTTCCCCGCAGTTGCAGCAGTACGTCGCCTGTCAGGTGACACACCTCCAGCAGCCTGCTAATGCCAGAGGCAAAGTCCTTGCAGCCATACTCCAGCTCGACTGGGCAGGTGATCATTTGCCTGACAGGGCGGAAGCCAGCCGTATGCAGCCTTTGCGCTGTAGCTACTATTTTGTCAAAGACAGCTTCGATCACGGTTATGTTTCTGCCAATGTCCCACCGGGACATGTATTAATTGCCAACCTGCCGCCGCTGTCAGATCAGGAAGTAAACGCCTACAAGTTCGGCTGGGACGTGGGAGACAGTCTTGTTCGTCAGCGAAACTGGGAGAAGATCGACCCGGCCAGCCGTGCGCGGTTCAAGGCTGCTTCAGGCGCGCACAACGTGGTTGTCGGCGGCCAGACACTTCGCCAGGACACCACCCGTATCAATGACCACCTCCTGCAAACCCTGACCGATCTCTCTGAACTGGATCGCCTGCCCTGCCTGATGACCATCGAAACCCGCCATGGCACCCCGGAACTGATGGCCTATATACAGCAGCATGACTTCATTAATGAGTTGCACTGGCAATCCGCTGTCGTCAGCGAAATCGATGTCGGGGCGACTCGTTTGTCGCGTTTTATTCTGCACCCTGAAGGCGTCAGCTGCGTGCGTCTGAATCCTGATCTCTCCCTGCTGTCACTCACCGCAACGCCTTCTTCAGGCTTTCAGGTAGAGGCTGATCAGGAGGGACGCAATCTGTGCCTGCAATGTTCGCAGACTTTGCCTGTGCTGCAGGGTATTGACCGGCTCAGGGCATTGTCATTGACAGGCGTTAAAGAGATTGACCTGGCACCAGTCGTTGAGCGCTTTACCTGTTTGACTGAGCTGCGCATCTGGGGAAATCCCGGCGTAGCCAGCAATATGCATCGTATTGCCGCACTGCCACAGTTGCAGATGCTGACTTTCTTCGACCTGTTTGGCTTCAGCGCGGCTGACTTTCCCTCACCAGAAGCGTTGCCCAATCTCTCATGCCTGTGGATGACCAGCGTCCCGCTTGACGTGGTCAGCTCTGTCAGAGCCGCTTATAAAAAGGCGACAACTCATGGGTTGGATCTCTCGCTGAGTAAAGCACGCAAGCCGGAATGGCTGGCTGAGAATCTGCACAATCCGTTCCGGGACTGGGATGGACGCGAACATATTTCGGCCACTTATGCCAAAAAAGCGTCGCTGGCTTACAAAAACCTGCGGGCTGCCACGATCAACATCGATAGCAGCATGGATGTGGCGAGCCTGTTAACCGCCGCTGTAACCGCCTACACCGAAGCCTTTAATCTCATCGACCGGCGTTCAAAGGCGATTGAGACGGTCGAGCGTGAGGAGATCTACAGTGTGCTGTGCGATGTTCTGAATCCGCTGGAGCAGAAACTGGGCGAGCAAGGCGCCACGCTTGTGGATCAGCCGCGGTTGTATCAGCTGTTCGACCAGTTACGCGAATTCTGAGCCATCCCGATGATTCAGGCGTGTTCCGCCACGCCATAAAACCGTTATTCGCCCCGATCACCTTATGCGGCAAAGCGTTAAGACGCGAGTTGAGAAAGGATCGCGGTCGGGAGAGTCTGCCGATCTCTCTTTCCCGGCCAGCCATTCTGCTGTTTATGATCGGGTAACGGCGGATAAAGTCAGCGGTGCAGTGGGATTATCCGGAGATATTACCCTGCCCTTTACGCAGTCCGTTCAGGAGTGCCTGCGTCGCGCCAGAAGCTTTTCCGGAAGGCGAACAAACCAGCCCGAATTCACGGTGCAGAGGCGGGATGACCGGCATCACTGACAGGCCGCGACGTTCCGCTGGCAGGGCTGATTCCGGCACCAGCGCGACACCCATACCTTCACGCACCAGCATGCAGGCGCTGATCCAGTCGCGGACCTTTACGCGCACGTCAGAGAGGTGGAATCCTGACTGTTCCATCAGGCTTTTGCCATTAACGACGCATCCGCCTGTTGCAAGCACAAAGGGCTGGTCTGCCAGTTCCTGCAGGGTTATACCGTTCGCGCCTGACTGACCGATGTGCGGAGCGCTGGCTGGCATGACGGCGACCCATGCGTCCTGTCCCAGTATCACATCAGCACGTCCGGGTGCGGGGTTCATTACCACCCCCAGTTCAACGGTGTCCGCTGCAAGCCACTCCTCAACTTCTTCATCCGTCCCTTCCAGCACCACCACTTCCATGCCCGGATGCAGACGCCGGAAGTTACGCAACAGGCCAGGCAGGAGAGTGGACGTCACAGAGGGAAAGCTGGCAAGCCGAATGCGTCCGCCTTTTAAACCCCGGCTCTCATCAGCCAGCACGCGGATCGCGCTGAGCTGCGACAGCATAATCCTGGCATGTTCAATGACCTGCTCTCCCAGCGCGGTAACACCGATGTGCCGGCGCTCACGCACGAATACCGCGAACCCGAGTGACGACTCTAACTGGGTGATAGCCTGGCTGGCACCGGACTGTGTCATGCCTGTCGTTTCAGCAGCACGCGAAATATTGCTGGCATCGGCCACCGCCACCAGCAAGCGCCAGTGCAGAAGATTCATCATGGTTATCAGTAGCCCAGCTAATAGTTAATTATTGGAGCATTAATTTTACAGAATCCTCTGCGTTAAGCACAGTCTGTTCCGTAACGACAAAGAGAATCTCACATCGCTTTCAATGTTAACGGAGAAGACATGAAACTTTATTACGCCCCGGATACCTGTTCGCTGTCACCCCATATCGTGCTGCGTGAACTCGCACTGGAGTTTGAGTTGGTTAAAGTGGATAACAGGAGCAAGCTCACCTCTGACGGACGCGACTTTCGCCTTATCAACCCCAAGGGCTATGTTGCTGCACTGGAACTGGACGACGGGCAGATACTGACTGAAGGGCCGGCGATTGTGCAGTACCTCGCCGACCTGAGGCCGGAAAGCGGGCTGGCACCGCCAGCAGGCAGCTGGGCGCGTGTTCGACTGCAGGAGTGGCTGAACTTCATTACCAGTGAAATCCACGCGGGTTCCGCTCTGTTATTTAACCAGGCACTGCCCGACGCTGTCCTGTCACTGTTTCGTGAAAAGCTCTTCCGGCGGTTCGACTTTCTGCAGGATACGCTCGCCGAAAAAGCGTTTCTGATGGGGCCGTCATTCAGCGTTGCTGACGCCTACCTTTTCACCGTACTGGGCTGGTGTAAGTTCTTCAGCATTGAACTGGATCGCTGGCCTGCGCTGGTGGCGTACAGAGCAAATATCAGTGCGCGCCGTGCTGTGCAGGCGGCATTACGGGCAGAGGCGACGCAGTAAGCGCGGAAAGGTCGGCGGCCTGACGCCAGAGTATGAATAACCGGTCCGCTTTGATCTGCTGCTGGCGCCTTGCGTAACGGTGGTCTGGAGCCAGAAGCAGACGGAAATTTATCGTTTCACCGGGAACAGGTTAGTATCTCCAGACTGACCTTTTAGCGGGGAGTCGGCTTTATGATTAACAACACCAGGGGGGAAACCTCTGTCATCAGGCATGCCGACAGGAATTTTGACGTCACGTTATTGAAGGTGAATGAGGCCAGCCACTGCATCCTTTTTGCGGCAGGTGCTGGCGGAAGTCCATTGCGTCATCTTGAGCTTCTGCAGACCTTTAGCCGCAATGGTATTTCAGTGGTAGCGCCCCATTTCGAACGGTTAACCTCTTCCACGCCCTCAAAGGCTGACTTACTGGAACGCAGCCAAAGACTTGTCCTCGCCCGCGATGCGTTTTGTCAACATTATGCCTCGATTACCGGCGTCGGGCACTCACTCGGCACCGTGATTCTGTTGATGCACGCCGGGGCGACGGCCTGGACTCGCACCAGAGAGAAGGTGACATATGCAGGCAGACAGGATTTGAATCAACTGGTGCTGTTAGCGCCACCTGCGGATTTTTTCAGAGCACCCTCGGCCCTCGCCTCCGTGAAAGTGCCGGTCAGGATCTGGACTGGCGAGAAGGACACCCTGACACCGCCATCGCAAGCGCTGTTCATCAAAGAAGAATTAGATAATCGAACTGAGACAAAACTTTGCGTGGTTAAAGATGCCGGGCATTTCACCTTCATGAACATCCTGCCGCCGCATATCACTGACACCCACCCATCACGCGACGCCTTTCTTCTCAATCTGGGAGAAGAGATCGCCCGTTTTGTCACTGGCTTGTTGGCTCAGCCAGATAATGAATCACCTTAATTAAACCGATCCCTCTTTTTCAATCACCAGCACGCGGGCGACGCCCTGTGGACGCGCAATATGTTCTGTCCCTTCACTGGCATAAAAAATATCACCAGCGTTAAGTACCCGGCTTTTAACTTCGCCCTGCTCTTTATATTGCATTTCAACGCATCCATCCATGACAGCAAAAACCTCCTGACCATCGTTGATGTGCCACTTATAAGGCTGATCGGTCCAGTGAAGTTTCACGCTGACATTATCGAAGCTGGCAATATGCTGTGAGTCCCAGGCCTTCGAACCGGTAAATTCCTTACTGCAATAAAAATTCATTTTAGCTCTCTCAACAGGAGTGATTTAACGCCATCGACATCATCAATATCAGAGAGAGTTGATCGATTCTATACGTCAGGCATCTGTTGTCCTGATCTGTCCTCTGGTTGTCCGTTTAGGGGCAGAGCGGGGTTGTGACAATCAGTATGACCTGCCCTCTTTTACTGACTTAGCCAGACAGGCGCGACATGCTGATAAAGCGTAACGCGGCCGATGCGCTGGCGATCTCAATTGCATGAGTTTCGCTTTGGGTCGGTTTTCGCTGTCATGCGAATGGCCTCTGTATAAATGTGAGAGCCACGATCATTTGAAATAAATCCTGATAGTTCATCCTCTAACGTGTTATCCGAAGCAACATATTTTCAACTGTAACGACGGTTTACACCTGTAAATAAGGGGGTATTATCGGCGATATTATGTACAGGGAGAAGATAAATGGATGTAGCATTGATCGAAATGATGCGCTCAGGCAGAAGTAAAAACTGGGCTGAAACAATGATTAACCTTGAGGCCAGAAAGCTGATTAATACAGCTAATCATGTGTCCTCAGTCCATCTTTCGAATGGCATGACTCAGGTGAAGTTTGTTCAGGAGATCAGAGATCTGGTTGAGCAGCAGTTTGCGTCTGCCCGACGTGCAAAATCAGAAGAAGAATGCATAGCCTGTATTAAAAATCTGAGGGAAGAAACGGAAAACCTTCAGAAGCAGGACAGAATGCTGCGCATGAAAACGGCGAAACTCTATGCCAAAGTGGAGTTCGTCAGGGAAAATAATAAAATTGTCGGGTATGTCATTTCGGCTGTAAATGTAGTTTTGTCGGGGGCTGAAATAGCTGCTGGCCTGACCCTTATAGGAACTATGACACCATTGGGCGTTCTGGCCGGTGCAGTTTTAGTTACTGATGGTGCGAACGGCATAAGCAAAGAAATTGCGCACTATGTAATGGATAACAAACAGTCTGAAGGATTGGTTGCTGATGCCGCTATGTCCACTGCTGCATTCATGGGGTTCAGCCCTGATAGCGGGCTGGGAATCTATAAATCAATCTCGCTTGTTGCAAATGCCTATAGCGTATTCGGTCTGTTCAGACGCCCTGGAACCTGGCGTCTGTTCAGATATTTGCCCGCGGATTATTTCAGGAAAGTCAGCACTATGAGCCGTCCAAAACTCACAATGAATATAGTCGGTTATGGTGTTAAAGCTAAGGTCATATTTGACCTTATGTATGTCACTGATGCTGCTCTGAATGAGCCGTGATTCTGCGATAGCGCCATGACTTGTATGCAAGCTTTGCTGGGGCTAAATACCATATAAAAGGCAATACAATCGCAAGTGTGGCCGCCAGCGTGATGCTGGTATCTACGGATGCCAGCATCAGCGTAAGAGCAAGTATGATAAAGGCAATAATAGTAATCCACTTTGAGGCGTTAAAGCGGTTAGCAAGATCAAGGATCATGGAATCCAGTGAGCCACCATAATTAGCCATATTGTTTTTCAGTTTTAGTAGATCTGCATGACTAAAGCCGGATTCCAGTAGTGCTTTTTCACTCACTTTCATAGATTTTCATCCTTAAAAATTACCTGAATAGCTTAAGCAAGTTTACCTGAAAACAGCACTAAAAAACCCGTGAAGTGCAGGCTTTCTGTCGCGTGATACTTGTAAACGTCCATTATCCACAGAGCGGGTGGTTAGCTGGGATCAGCATGATGTACCAGTGCGATTTTCCTGATCTATCAGATAGTGCCCCTTGTGGATGTAATCCTGACCGCGAAACAGCTGCGGCTAATCGGGATTTCCAGATACTGTTGGCATTTACTGAGATATTGCCAACTCATCAGCCAGCCCTGACCCGTCATCCTGACCATGAATAACCATGTAATACAATCGTTTAAATCTGGTCGCTAACTGGTCATCAGTGGCCACTGTACGGGTAGACTGCGTTCGCCATCTCCTGTGAACTGGACGAATCGACGCAACGCTATCCTTAAAGATGTGCGAGACGTTGAACATATGGTGATATGTTTGCGGTCAGCAAAGGGGATATGCCTGATAAGTTATGGGCAGTAATAACAACTCACTTCTCAAATCCTTATTATCCCTTAAAAATTAATCGAATAGCCTAAAATACCAGACAGAAATACTATTAATGACGAATCGCCTCTGTTCATACCAATGCCAAAGGTCTGTAATGAAATCGATAAATCTGGAAAGCTTGTATCGCTCTGCCAACGAGAACACCCTCTCCATCTGGTCGGAAAATGCAGGAGTTGGGGCTGTTAAAGAGGGGAACTACTACGATCCTGTAAGGCTGGCTCTTGCAGCGGGCATTCAGCCGCCGGTGACCTTTGATGTCTCACGTCTTATTTGTGAATTACAGCAGCTCACAAAGGATGATCCCCTTGCCGATATTCTGCCCATACAGGGTTTCCATTTTACCTTCCTGCCCCTGACTCTGCCGCTCTATAACAATAACGAGTCATTGCCCGAAAAAATCGATGAATTGACGAATATCTGGAGCGAATTTGATGCGATAAAAATTGTTATCAGAGATCTGCGGTTAGTTGCTTTGCCCAGTCAGTTATTGCTTGCAGGGATCCCTGATAGTTCGGCAATAGCCATGCGCCACTTATTCTGCGAAAAAGTTCTGGATTCGCACTGGAAAAATGAGTTGCTGATGCGTCATAACGGCAGCCCATTACCGGCACCCTTCTGGCACAGCACGATTCTGCGCTACGGCGCTGATTTTTTACCTGCACCCGTGCGTGAGTTTATTTATGGACGTCAGACCATTAATTTTGGGGATGTAGATGGAGAATTAAAACTGGCGAGGGTTAACTACAACTGGACAAAATGTTATCCGTTGGCGGATTAATTAAGACGAAGAAATTACATGATAAATAAGATACTGCCTGTCCTCGCGTAAACGTTTCAAAAGTGGGTAATACGCCCTTTTTTTCGCTCATAACAGTCATTAACCCGCACACATTCCGCTCTATACCTGACAACCCCCTCCGGCTGAAAAAACAGGGCCTGCGCGCAACACTTTCTGTCTTTTACAAACCTGATGTCGCTAGCCCTGTGGTGCCTCATTCACATCATGTCACTTTTTACACGAGTAAAAACCTCAGGAAATTTAAAAAACCGCCGCGAGCTGCCGATAACCTCAGGTATCGAAACTCTGTACGCAGGAAACAACATCCATGTCACCATCCGACACCCATAGTAAGCATCAGGAAATTGGCGAAATTACGGCGCGTGCTGGCTTCATCCTGCGGCAGCTTCGCGACAGTCTGCAACAGCTGGGGCTTGATAAAACCATCGCCGATGTGGCGGGAAGCATCCCTAACGCCCGTGAAAGGCTGGGTTATGTCGTCACAATGACCCGCGAAGCAGCAGAGGGCGTAATCAACAGCGTGGAAATCACGCAGCCTCTGCAAACCGATCTGGGAGAAAAAGCGGAGAAACTCTCGCAACGCTGGGATGCCACATCGGGGACGCCATTAGAAAAAGAACAGACCCAGGCATTAGCGGCAGATACCGTTGCCTTGCTGAATGATGTCCCCCGTGTCACGGGTCTGACGCAACAGCAGTTGCACGCGATTATGATGTCACAGGGCTTCCAGGACCTCACAGGACAGATTGTGCAGGCTATGATGGCCGTGCTGAATCAGGCTGAGCAGCAGCTGATACAGGTCATCCGCGATAATACCGGCTCACATAGCACCGCCGAGCGCACTGCGCCGTCTAAACCCTCCTCCGCACCAGAGACTCCTGCCAGTCAGGATGATGTGGACGACCTGCTGGCCAGTCTGGGAATGTAAGCCGACGTAATAAAATCGCTCTGAGAACGGACGATTAATGATTAAAGCGTTTTCGCCAGGCCACCCAATCGGTCTTGCTGACAGCAAAGATGTTATTTTGGCTAAACGTCCGCTTTGTGCCAGAGGCAGACGTTTATGAAAATGGCAGTGGATTACGCGCTGCGATGTTTCTCCAGTTTGATATCGGTATCGTTAATCTCTTTTTTATTGCCCCAGCCGAGCTGCATGTAAAATTTCGCCGCGCGACTATTTTTATCGGTTTCCAGCCAGGCAATCTCATGATGTTTGAATAATTCCTGCTCGGCGAGAAAAACCAGCCTGCGACCTATCCCCTGGCCTTCATATTCCGGGAGAACAAAGGCCGCAAAAAGACAGCCTTCATCCGGTAAAATCATTGAAAAGCCGACTATTTTTTCGCTTTCAGCCGCAACCCAGGCGCATAAATTCTTTTCAATCATATCCGCCACGACGCTTTCGGTGATCCCCATCTGACGCATTTCTTCACGACTCAAATAATTCTCGAGCACTGAGGTTCTGACTTCGAAAATACTGTCAACATCAGAAGCCCGGGCTGTTCTTATATTTATATTCATTAGTCTTACTCCTTGTATGACAAAAATATTTTTTGATGATGCCTGACATTCCCTTAAACGAACCATAGAATTTTAAGCGAAAAGGCTGTTAAACGGCAGGCCGTCAAAGGCGGCACTACCTCAAAGCCTGCGTAATGAATGAAGCCGTTATGATAAGAACGTTGTGCAATATGAGCTCAGCCGACCTTAACTCCGCTCTGTTTCTTCATAGTGACGCCTCATTAACTAATTTGAGATAGCGGGAACCCGATATGTTTCTACCGCTCACCACACAGACAACTTTACGCCCGCTCAGTTCTTTTGCATAACGGATGGCTGCCGCAACTGCGGGTACGCCTGAAGGCTCTACAACATGGCTGTGCAGATTAAGCATTAACAGCATCGCTGCTTTAATTTCGGCTTCTGAAACCAGAAGAACACGATCGACACGATCGCGTATAAGTGGCCAGGTCATCGCTTCAGGCTCTATATAGCCACTTATGCCTTCGGCGATTGACGACGATATTTCCACAGGGATCGCCTCACCAGCTTCTTTCCAGCGCTCAAACGTCGGGCTTGCTTCACTCTGCACTGCCCACACTTCGGCTGCAGGGTTTATGCCCTTGATGGCTGTTGCGATACCGGAGGCCAGCCCGCCGCCGCCAATGTTCACGAGAATAACGTCAGCGTCTGGCCAGTCTTCCATGATTTCCAGACCGACGGTGCCGCCTCCGGCAATCATCTGCTGATTATTATAGGCCGAGACGAACGTTGCGCCGGACTGTTGCGCTGCGACAATGGCTTCCTGCCTTGCGTCTTCAATGTCGTCAAAAAACGTAACCTGCGCACCATAACTTTTCATTGCAGAAACCTTAATCGGGTCTGCTGAAAACGGTAAGAATATGGATACGGGTATGCCTGCCGCATGTCCCGCACAGGCAAGCCCTAAACCATGATTCCCTGCCGTCGGGGCGATGACGCCGGCACGTCGCTGGTCTGCATTAAGACTGGCAAGAACGTTTGCAGCACCTCTCAGCTTAAAGCTACCCGTATGCTGAAGATTTTCCATCTTAAGCCTGACCTCCGTCCCGACAAGAGCAGACAGCGAGTGGGAAGGCTCCAGTGGAGTTTTGCATACTGTTGATTTAATTCGCCCGGAAGCGGCATAAATATCTTTCAGCGTGAAACTGTCTGTTAGCCTTTGTCTGTGGTTTGTCATAGTATGCCCCTAAAGTTATATAAGAAAATGACTATATAGGCGATTGACTATATGCACAACTCAAAGACATTAATGGCCGATATTTTTCGTGCCCTTGGTAATGAGCATCGGCTCGTGATTGTTGAATGGCTGTCCGATCCAGAGTCACATTTTCCGGTGCAGCAGGACGGCGATCTGGTTAAGGATGGTGTGTGTGTCGGATTTATCACCGAAAAAATTGGTCTGAGTCAGCCCACCGTGACAGGCCATCTGCAAATTCTTGCTAAGGCTGGGATTGTGACATCGAAACGTATCAAGAACTGGGTGTTCTATAAACTTGATCGACAACGGATGGATGAAGCTACGGCAATGTTGTCTGGATATGGGAAGCAGGCGACTGATTCACCTGAACAGCCATAATTGGTCAGTATGTGTATTTACAGGGCAGTAAATCCAGTGTGTGTGTATCTCGCTCGTGGCGTGACCGCATTTCAGATAAATTTATTCGGTCATCGTTATCTGTTGTCATTTTTTGCAAAACTGCCGTTTAACTTCAGAAACTACCCCGGCTGATGACCAGCCTGTAGGTCTGGGTCCACTTTTCATTCAAAGCGGACCTTATGACCTAACTTTCTGTACGATCCGTGCCTGAGGCGGCCATTAATTACATTCAGATGCGCTAAGAAACATTGAGCCGCTTATTTTCCTTCAGGATGATTCGGACATATTTGAGAACCGACTGCGCACGACACGCCTGGCGTTCTGCCGCAACCCGTCAACCAACCTGCCCCATTCAGGCAGGTGGAATGCTTTTATTAGACGAGATTCACCAGGGTGCACGCTCTCCATCCAAAAAGAATCCTGCGGTGATTGTCTGGGATACTTCAGCAGCGAGCCAGACGATCCCCCTGGCCGCCTGGGATACAGTTCGATAACCGGTATGTCCGTTAAAATCGGTGGCCGTATATCCCGGGTCAACTGCGTTTACGCTGATGCCATACTCAGACAGTGAATTGGCAAATGCCACCGTAACGCCATTTAATGCCGTTTTGGAACTGGTATAGCCCAGTGCCGCTACCTGAGAGTAGGGATGCGCTTTGTCAGATACCCATTCCAGCGATCCCAGCCCGCTGCTGACCATGATAATCCGGGGTTCCTCACCCAGTTTGAGCAGCGGCAGAAAAGCCTGCGTTACTCTGATGACGCCGAAAACGTTGGTGTTATACACCGTCATAATATCGCTGATGCTCTGCGACTCAGGCGCGATGGGCCAGGTTCCGGGAATACCCGCATTATTGATCAGCACATCTAGTTTTCCATCTTCTGACTTTATCTGCCCGACGGCCGCATCAACACTTTTCTGGTCTTTCACGTCAATGATAGCCAGCCGCACTTTAATGCCTTCCGACAGCAACCGGCTGTCGCCGTCTTTGAAAACTGGCTGCAGCCCTGCTTTACGACGGGTGAACTGCTGCATCTGCTTCCGGAGTGGTGGCCCGAATTTGAAGGTCCCTGGCTCTACTTTCCCAGCCGCTTTATTTCAGCACCTCTGCGCGCTTTTGTGGATTTCCTGAAAAAGGTCCAGTCAATGCCTGAACCGCTCGATTGACTGCAGTAGCAGGCCCGCCAGTCGATATTGAGCTCGGCTAACAAGCGCACCTCTGTTTTGACGGGTTGTGGCAGGTTAAAACGCACTGGAGGCATGGGGCCGCGTTTCAGACCGCTTTTTTCCCGGAGCAGACCTTGAGAAATTTCAGCTTCCCTGACTAAAGTGGAGTACTAATTTTTATTTAAAACCACTCATTACGGGAACTGGAAAAATGGAAACTGATTGGCATAGCTCCTCACTAACACGTTCGACCATCATTGATAAAAATTACAAAAACACACAAAACGTTCGCCGTTTTATGATCAAAGAGTGTGGAGAGAATTTCCGATTCAATCGTGAATTTATGATCTGGATAAGTAATGCTACCCCTAAGAATTTGGGTGATGTCGTAGATGAGTGGAAACGGCGATATAAACGTTAAAATATGGATGTCAGCCTCTCACTTATAGCGAACCTTGTGCGTTCTGGCACAGGTTAACACCTCGAATTTTATCTCGGCGACAAAGCTGTTTCGTAAGAAAGCTTAGTTTCTGTGGTACTCAACCCAGTTAAAATCAGGTTTTTTATGGAAAAAATAATTCTTGTCCCGTCTAGTCTTGGTCTCAACCCTCTTTATGAAGGGCACATACCGGGCACATTCCGTGCGCCAGCAGTTCTCATGCACCACGGACTCGATAAAATGTTTCCCTCTTGTAACTTTGTTACTGTTCCCTGCCCTGAATACAGTCCTGAATGTGAGCCAGGTACTGATATCCTGAACGGTCACAAGCTCAGACAACTTAATCTACGATTGGCTGATGAAGTAGAGGCGGCGCATCATCGCAACTTAAAGCCCGTTGTTATCGGAGGCGACTGCGCCATCCTGCCCGGAGCCTTGCTGGGCAGCAGGCGTCAGTTAGGGCAACTTGCACTTGTGCATATTGACGGCCACAGCGATTTCCGTCATCCCGGCAACTGGAAGCGAGAACCAGGAGCACGACCAGGCGCTGCGGCCGGAATGGATTTGGCACTCGTTACCGGTCGGGGAGAGCCATTACTGACTGCATGGCCCGGTATCGAAGGATCCCTGGTTCAGGATGACGCAGTGATTCAGTTGGGAGAGCGTGAGTCGCTCCTGGAAGATTATGAATGGCCTGACATTGTAGGCACTGATATCCGGCGTATAACTATTTTTGACGCGCTTAAGTTGCCTGATCATCATCTCATCAATGTGATATTCGAGCGGCTTAACATTTTTCCTGAAATGCCCTACTGGATTCATCTTGATATGGATGTCCTGGACAGTTCTGAAATGTCTGCAGTTGATTGTCCCGGCAATCCCGGTTTGTCTTCTGAAACACTTGTAAATCTCTGTCGCGAACTTTTCAGAAATATGCGCTGCTGTGGCATTACAATGACCATTTATGATCCTGATTTAGATCATGAAGGGACAGCAGCAAAGCTCATTTTGGACATGCTCAGAAGCATAACTAACAATACCTGACCCACTTACAATCAATGCGGTTACTACGTCCGCTTCTCGCTCAAAGCGGACCTTTAGCCGAGGTAGACAGTCCGTTCTGTGCCAGAAACAGAAGAGGCATAATAGCTTTATGTTAAAAGCAAGGGGCTGGCAGAGTCATACAACGCTGCCAGCTGGTCGTTACTTGAGAATGACCGTTAGGAGACTGCTGAATACAGAACCCGTTACGAAAGCTCGCTCCGTCGTGACTTCCTCTTTCCGCATGTCCGCTAGCCTGGTGAGCGCACTTTCAGCATCGGCAGCGCGAACCTCTTCAAACTGCTTTTCCCAGCCGTCACTGGCCAGTTGAGCAGATTTTTCCGCGTCAGTTCTTTCCAGGGCGGCGATATGCTTGCCCTTTTTAAAAAAACAGAACTCCGGCATGGTGTACTCCGTGAATAGGGTTGCACTAGGGAGTAACATATCTGAACCAGCCTAATTTTGTACAGTGGAGCCTTTCTGACGCGGCTCGGTACTGGGACTTTATGTTTAATATTTATTTGTCGTCAGTAAATGTCCGCTCCTCGCTCATAACGGACCTTAGCCTGCCGTCAGTCCGCCTTCCGCCACTAGAGTTATTGGGCTCCGTATGGAAAACGGAAAACATTGTACGTTAAGACTAATTTTTAAGCATGGGTAAGCTTTTATTCTGTTACCCGTTAGTAAATCGATGTAAATACTCCCACTTCAACGCCAGGGCGTTTATTGAAATGAGAGATGGATGTGGAGATAGCAAAAAGATATCGCAGCCTGGCTGGTTTTTCTGCTGTCTGCGATGCTAGCGGTAGCTGCATTGTGGCAATACTGCAGGCCTCGCCGTACTATGTATGAATCACATACATTAATTAAATTGATTTTAGTTCATGGACGGTACGTTCATTTTCAATATGACCAGTATTTACAGTACTGTTTCGCTCAAGCAGAACTACGTCACACGTTGGCTCCGCAGTAGGACAGTGCTCAACTCCCCGGGGAATAATAATATATTCTCCTTCCACCAAAACCACATCACCGCCATCTTCAGCGTGTAATTGCATGCGCAATTTCCCACGGGTAACCAGAAAGAGTTCATCTTCATTTTCATGGTGATGCCAGTGAAACTCTCCTTCAAATTTTGCCAGTTTTATCTGGAAATCGTTTATATCCCCACCGATCCTTGGGCTCCAATTCTCAGTAAACTTCCCGAAGGAATTTTTTAAATTTACTTTTTTTATTTCTGGCATATTTCTCACTCCATTTTATTTTATGGTTGATTTGTAAGATACAGCGACTGGATGCGATATATCTGAGAACAACTATACCCGGTTGTCTCTGCAATCTCCTTAATACTTAATTTCTTAACCTGTCGGTAGTACATTACTTTTTGGTGCCGCTCCCGGTCTGCCTGCTTACCCCGATATTTACCCAGTGTCTGCGCCCGTTCAATCCCCTGTTTTTGCCGCTGACGCCGAGTCAGCCAGCTCGACCAGTAAAATATCATTGTGGTGACTGTCCATCAGTAAGCGTCCCAGCTCCGGGCGGTCAAGTTTTGTGCCGCTGATGTTCTCCCGGTAGTAGCTGGCTATTATCAGGGATAAAGTTTCTGACACGCCTGCCGATACCAGTTAAAGCTGTCGGCATGATTGCCTGTATGCCGACAGCTTTTGTCCTTTGTGACGTGGTTCCCGGCCTTACGTCCCCTGCGCCGGTTTTTTTTAACTGTCACCAGATTTAACGAATAAGCACTTTTTTTAATCCATATAAATTAAAACAGGAAAGTGCATCGATACGCATACCCTGCAGCCAGACTTTTTTGCGTAAACCGCATACATCACCCCCCTGAAACCTCTGAACTTCCACACCTGACATACGAAACTAAAACCCTTTTTTCTCAATGTATTGCTTCAACTAACAGTAATTTCAGACAGGAGCGTCATGAACAACATCAGAATCGGCATACGCCTCGGCTTGGCATTTGGCTTTATCCTTCTTCTTCTTGTCATCGTTGCAGGGACCGGGTTTACCCGCATTCAGTCGCTGGGAGAAACCGCTGAAACTCTGGCTGGCAGCCGCTATCAGAAAGCATCAGCTGCAACCGGTCTTCGTTATTACTCAACTGACCTGAGCAGGCTGGTACGCAACATTGTCCTGGTGGAGACGCCAGACCGGAAGGCAATTTTCAAAAAAGATTATGACAAGGTGTATGCCAAAATTACCGCATCTGTTGACCAGGTCGACGCCACACTAAAGGCGCCCAGAAGCCGTGAGCTGATTGCGTTAATTAAAAGCACCGGCAGTCAGTATCTGGCGTTTTCGGACGACGTTGTAGCGCTGGGAATGGCGGGTAAGCGTGATGAGGCCGCACAACTTCTGCTGGGACCTCGCTATCAGACACAGGTCGACTATCTGAAGGCTATTTCGGAACTGGTGTCTTTTCAGGAACTGCAGATGCAGAAGGCCGGCAGTGCAGCAGCAAGTGAGAAGCGTAGCTCTGCCGTTCTGCTGGCTTTGCTGAGTATCGCAGCAATTTTGCTGGGTTCAGTAGCGGCCTGGCTCATCACCCGCAGCATTATCCGCCCTTTGAACGAGACACTTAGTGCAGCTCAGCGAATTGCCCGTGGCGATTTAAGTCAGCCTGTGCGCGTTAACGGACGGGATGAAACCGGCAGGCTGCTGGCTGCGGTTTCGGAGATGCAGGATTCACTGGCGCAGACCGTCAGCACGGTACGCCGGAATGCGGAGAGCGTTGCTGCGTCCAGCCTTCAGATTGCGCAGGGGAACTCAGACCTGTCGCAGCGTACCGAGGAGCAGGCAAGCGCACTTGAGCAGACCGCTGCTACCATGAGCGAGCTCAGTGTGACGGTCAGAAACAATGCCGACAACGCCCGTCAGGCGGCACAGCTTGCCATTAACGTGCGAGAGGTCGCCCGTCAGGGCAACGAAGTGACTGCCGATATTTCCGGAACCATGAAATCTATCGGTGAAAGCTCCGGCCGGATTGCGGAAATCACGGCTGTGATTGACAGTATCGCCTTTCAGACCAACATCCTGGCCCTTAATGCGGCGGTAGAGGCGGCGCGCGCAGGCGAACAGGGGCGTGGCTTTGCCGTGGTCGCCGGAGAGGTTCGTACGCTGGCCAGCCGCAGCGCCACGGCGGCCGGTGAGATCCGTCAGCTGATCGAGGCAAACTCGGCAAGCGTAAGTGCTGGCAGCGTCCTGGCGAGCCGGTCTGTGACAACGATGGCGGATATAGCGTCATCGGTCGGTCAGTTAAGTGATACCGTTGAGGAAATTACCGCTGCAAGTGCCGAGCAGGCCCGTGGTATTGAGCAGGTTGGCATCGCCGTAACGGAGATGGATGGTGTGACGCAGCAGAATGCGTCGCTGGTCGAAGAATCGGCGTCGGCCTCGCAGAGCCTGCAGGCACAGGCATCCCTGCTGCTGCAGTCGGTGTCAGTGTTCACGCTTGCTACAGTCTCACATCCCACAGCCACCCGGCATGCAATCGTATCTTCACCAGCCGCAGTTAAGAAGGAAGCGCCTGCTGATACAGACGGAAACTGGACCTCTTTCTGATAGCTGGCTGCGTCCTGGAGGGCGCAGCCCCCTCCTTTATTCATATCATTTTTGTCAAACCTCAGGCCTGCGCGAATATAACTATCTTTGACAGACGAGCCTGCAGGAAGGAGCAGTAGTGTTGCTGTTAAGAAGATAATGTGATGAATATCTGTCAGTCAGGTCTCCGAGACTCCGGTATTAAGACCTGATTTCACCCTGGCTGACTTATTGACTCTTCATGAGTTCCACTTTGTGCCAGAAGCGGGAACTTCAAAGTCAGCGTGTTAAATTCGAACGCTGCTTTCGTTTGTTTAAAACAGGAGCCAACAAATGAATATCGACTGGCATAGTTCTTCATTAACACGTTTTACAATCGTGGATAAAGACTACAAAAACACACAAAACGTTCGCCGTTTCATGGTGAATGAGTGCGGTCCAGATTTCCGGTTTGATCGCGAGTTTATGGCCTGGATACGAAATGACGTACCAAAAAATCTGGGCGATGTGGTTGATGAGTGGAAACGCAGACATCAACTTTAGGGCAGGAACGTCCGGTCTTTGCTCTTTGCGGATATTGCCTGATGCAGATGTCCGCTTTGTGCCAGAAGCGGACGTGGCTAACAACAATCTGTGTTGTTCAACGGGGAACAGATGATTCCATTGATATGAGCATTTAGCACTATAGGATTGCTAATCATGCTTAGGCTGCACAACAAGAATAAAGCTTATACTCAGACAGAATTTGAGATTACACAGGGACTAAGTTGATCAGTCCTGTCAACGCAACGCTAAATTCTTGTCAAGAAACGCTTTAGATTGCCGAAATATACAATTACCATTATTTCTGTAAATACATGGATTGAACAATATGAACAAAATCTTACTTCTTATCTCGCTGGTTTTTATTGCGCCAGCACAGGCTTCTGAAGTCACAGTTGGTCAGGCTTGCAAAGCTGCTTCTGCTGCAATGTTTGGCCGTGACCATAAGATCATGCAGTTGGATAAAGTCGAATCAGGTGTTGCCTATGTCCATTATATCCGGCAGGACGATGGCACCCGTTGGGCAATTAAGTGCAAACTTATAGGTGATCAAGTTATGTGGGCATCTAACAATCCTGAGAGCACCGGTCGCTGGCGGGATGATCCTGCAGACAGTACGGTCAAATATGCTATTAATGGTAAAAAGATTATTATTACCGAACTCTACAGTGACGGTTCAAGTACTACTAACTCTTATCCTTTGAACCAGCTAAAGTGACTATGATCGGCACTCCGTTGATCAAGACAACTCAATTTTAGTCATGTAGCTATTGGAGTTGAGAACGTCCGCTCCTCGCTCACAGCGGCCGCTCATTTTTGTGACCAGTGATGATGCCGACACCAGTCGGCTTCATGGGCTGATCTAACCGCTACTACCTCACCCCGTGGCCCTTGCGCTTCCGGACTATCAGCCGGCTCTTCCTGTTGGCCAGCAGCCCGAATGGCAACCAGTCGACATTAATTGCAAAAATGCAACTCACCTGAAAAACCGTTTGAATCGAGCCTCTCCACTCATTTGCATTTTTCAACCCTCGGGCGTCATTGTCCCCCTCCTTCAGCTATGCCTCCGCTGAAATATCGTATCAAGCATGAAGATCACCGAAAAATTAACCTAACAAGTGTTAGACCGGTGTTGACGTGTGTTGATTTGCCCGCTAATGTTTGCCTACCTAACGTTAGTTAGATACCCCAACCATCAACCTGTAGGATCGACCATGACTGCTAAACTTCAGCTTTTTACATCACCTTCGGCCTTTCCTAATCCACAGCGCCTGCGGCTTTTCATGCATGAAAAGGGCATCGCTGACCAGTTTGCCGAGACAATCTATGACATGTCTCCTGGAGGAGAGCAGCGTGGCTGGCGACATTTAAATATGAATCCGTGGGGCGAAACGCCTACCCTTGAACTGGCTGACGGGAGTTATATTTCTGAAACGGCTGCCATCGTTCGCTATCTTGATCAGGAGTATCCGGGCCGCAAGATTATGGGAGAAACCGCACTGGAACAGGGTCTGGATAATATGTGGGATAACCGGGTGTGGGTGCATATCCTGTACCGCATCGTTACAGCGTTCCACGTGTTGCACACCGGCCTCGGCTTTAAGCTGGAATTGACCAAAAATGAGGCCTGGGGTGAACACTGCCGTAAAGAAGCTTTGGCTCACGCCGCGCTGGTTAATCGCCATCTGTCAGACGGCCGCGAATGGCTGCTCGGCGGCGATGCGCCGACCTTCTCGGATATTACTCTGGCGACCGCGATCGCCTTCTCGAAATTCCCGGTCAATGCCACTCCACTGGACGAGCGTTTTGAGTTCTTAGATGCGTACTGGCAGCGCTGGACAAAACGTCCTGCCTTCCAGGCGGCCTACGCCGATCGCAACAGCGGCATTCCCGAGCTGGATTCGCCAGCCCGGTAATAGCGCCACTCAATGTAAACTCCGGTACGCCGGGTTCGTTATCTACTGACTTTCCCGGTGACCAGAGTGCTTATGATTGCGTCGGCTGTTGATGTTACTTGCTAAACCATGATGGAATTACGTCTGCCTGAGCACCCTGGATGCATTGAACTTACTGTTTTCCATGGCAATCACCCTGTCACCCGGTAAGCGTTTGCTGTAAATTAGCATTCTCTATTTAAGAGATCATCCCAATACCAAAGGCATCAAGATGAGCGTCAACACCAGGGAAGCCATTTTGCAGGCGGCCAGGAAAATTGCCCAATCTCAGGGCTATAACGGTTTGAATTTCCGCGACCTCGCGCAGGATGTGGGTATCAAAGCGGCGAGTATTTACTACTATTTTCCAGGCAAAGCCGAGCTGGGTATTGCCGTTGCCAGACGATATTGGGAGGACGGTGCGCTCGCACTCGAGATGATCGAATCAGAAAGCCCGTCACCCATTGACGCGCTGCGTCGCTTTCCTGAAATCTTCCGAAGATCACTTGAGGCCGAAAATCGTCTCTGCCTGGGCAGTTTCATGGGCGCTGAAAAAGAGACCTTACCTCTTGAAATGAATGCAGAAATACAGAAGTTTGCTGATGTAAACATTGCATGGCTGAACAGACTTCTGGTGGCTGCGAAGGTGTGCGATTCAGGTGAGAGTGAATCCAGAGCACGTGCAATTTTCACGGCCATTGCTGGTGCCCAGCTTATTGCCAGAAGTCGCTCAGATATCTCGCTTTTTGATTCACTGGTGGATTCATACCGCGCCTTTGGACCTCTGCCAGCATAGCAACTGCCCGCAATCCGATTCAGCGAATGGGCAGTTTTCTGCACGCGCGCCCAATGCGGCGCGGTGCCCGATAGCGTATGTGCTTTTCCACTCAGGAACTCACCCTTTTGAATCAATGCGCGACGGGCCAGGGTAAAAGTATTACGCCGTGTCTCATCATCACCTGCGATAAAGGGGTGAAACCTCGGTTCAGGAAATCGTTTATTTCAGCGGTTCAGGCAGCTAACAATCCACAATTTGCTGTCCGACTGCGGTTTCTTTAGCGGCTTCTGGCCAATAGTCGTGGCAATCAACTTATCATCAACCGTAAGCGTCCCCTGCTCGGTCACCCGATAATCTTTACGCTTCTTACCTTTCAGCAATGCGGGTGATGCGGTACCTCTGAGAGTACAGCAGTAAAGCCTGCCTGCGGGGATCGCGTTCGTCGGGGGCGGATGTCATGTTCACGCAGCCCATATACGGCCGCGACACCATTTGATCACAATAATGCGGCAGATTGCGCAGAGTTCCCCCCTCGCCTTTGATTTACGCTGTTATATCCTGGAAAAGATGTTTACATTTGTTCAGCAAAATTATCGGCCGCTCAGCAGAGCGTCACTGACCGACACGCGGATTGATCGCAGGGAAGAACAGCCGTTAACTTCATCATCAAAGTCATACCGCTAACAGAGGCAGGGAAAGAATGAGGGAGCTTGCACCCGATGGCATCACCGGGATGCCGTCACGGACGGCAGAGTATCTTTGTCGCCAGATCGCACGCCTGCTGAAAGGAGGAAGCCTGACCCCGGAGACCTGCCAGCGTATCTTTGCTTTCTGTGGAATCAGACCGTCCGATGCTCAGTGGCGTCAGTTTCTTATCCCGGTTCTTTCCTGTCTGGGATTACTGTCTCTGGTTGCCGGAGCGGTGTTCTTTATTGCCTGGAACTGGGCCTGGCTGCCGAAAATGGCGAAATTTGCCCTGGCCGAGCTGTTGATCGTCGCGCTGGCGGTGGTTGTCTGGTGGCGCTGGTACAGCACGCTGGCACGCAACGCATTACTGGCGACAGGGCTAAGCTTCGGTGCCCTTTTTGCGCTGTATGGACAGATTTATCAGACCGGTGCTGACAGCTGGGAGCTATTCCGGGCCTGGTTATACGTTCTTCTGCCGCTGGCGCTGATTACACGGCAAAACAGCCTGTGGTTTTGCAGCTGGCTGGTCGCTAATCTGGCGTTCCAGCTCTATTACAACACCCTGCCGTCATCACTGCTGGATCTCGCCGCGTCTGACAGTTTAGCCAGGCTCCCGACCACTGTGCTCTACGCATATCTGGCGTTGCTGGCAGCCTGCCTGATTGTCAGGGAAGCGCTGGCGTGGCGCGCGATAACGCATCAGCCCGAGAGCTGGCTGGCAAGCCGCTGGTTCTCGCGAATCATGGCGGGATTTTTACTGCTTCAGCTGACCGCCATTGTGGCCGGGAACCTCTCTGACTGGGCCGGCGGTGACCACCTTCCTTATATCACGGGCGGTTGGGTGATCACCCTGCTGGCAGGTTATTACCTGTACCGTTACCGCTATCCGGATCTCTGCATGCTGACGCTGGGCATCGCCAGCCTGACCATTGTTGGCTGTGCGCTAATTATGCAGTTATTTCTTTTAGCCTACGATACGGGTGATCTGTTTTTAACCGGCATCCTGATGGCATTCTGGGTGGCGGTAAATGGTTCAATTCTGCTGAAATGGCAACGCAAACTGGTTGAAAAGGGGCCAATCGATCTGGCTCCGGCCAGGCTGACCTTACTGACAGACACTTTGCGTCAGCAGGGTTTGCTGAGCGCCTCGCAGGTTGAGGAAATTAAGCAGCGCGGTCACGCATCCGACCTGCCCTGGTATCTGAGGCTGGCGCTAAGCGTCGGAGGCTGGGTGGCAGCGATCATCATTCTGTTACTGATGATACTGATGCTCTATGCCACTGATCTGCTGGAAGACCCGAATGCTGCCACCCTTATTATTCCTTCGCTGCTGCTTGCCGCCATTGCACGTGGCCTGTTAAGCAGTCAGCGTGACGGTAAACATCACCTCGGGCTGGCATGGGCGATTGCGGCAACGTGCGGGCTGATAACCGGTGTTCTGCTGCAAATTCAGAGCAATGACGTCAGCTTTATTATGCTGAGTTCACTGACTGCCTTGCCGATCCTGGCCGCAATGGCGATGGCGATCCCCGACCGCACTTATCGGTTTATGGCCATCACTGCCCTGACCTTTTTCCTGGTGCTGGCGGGCTACTCTCTGGCCCGGATCTGCCTGTCTCCGATGGCTGCGCGACTTGCTGTGTCCGTACTGGTGGCGGCGGTTATATTTTTGTGGATGTGGACTGTCAGTCATCAGTTGAGGTTACAGGCAGGGCCGTATGCTGACGCGGTACATCCTCTGCTGTATGGCATCCCGTGTGGTCTGATGTTGCTGAGTTTCCTTGGGATAAACGCGGCGTATCTCACGGATTTCCTCTGGTCAGCATCGCAATTTTCCACGCTTCAGTCTGCGACTGGTACAGGGATCGCGGCTGGCTTAGTGCTGAGTGCGCTCAGTCAGAAAAGGCACAACCAGCCGCTGTTTTCGATTATCACGCTGCCCGCTGCACTTATCTGCGGGGCTGCCGCCCTCTATGCACCAGGTATAGGGCTGGGATTGTGGTTAATTCTGATGGCACGTTATCAGGGAAGTCTGGGGTTGCTGGTGATGAGTGGCGGTTTCATGGTGCTGTATGTCATTGGCTGGTATTACTTCCTGGAGGTAATTCTGCTGCAGAAATCCCTGCTGCTGCTGGTCAGCGGTCTGGTTTTACTGGGGCTGGCATGGGGAGTCAAAAAAGTATTACCTGCACAAATCGGAGGTGCCAGTGAAAATGCATAAACAGAGCCGATGGCTGGCTGGCGCTGTGATAGCGCTGGCGCTGATAGCCGTCAATGTCAGTATCTGGCAAAAAGAGCAGTTGCTGAAGCAAGGCGCGGTCATGATTTTACCTCTTGCCCCGGTTGACCCGCGATCCCTGATGCAGGGTGATTACATGGCGCTGAATTATGCCCTCACCCGCCCACTGGAACTGACGTTGTATCAACAGGCTGAGTCCTGTGGCGCGACCCTGTCAGCGTCATGCCTGCCCACCAGCGGAACCCTGATTGTTGACCTCGATGCGCAGCGTCATGCGACTCAGGCCCGTTTTGATCAGGGTGAACCTCTGCAGCCGAATCAGCTACGGGTAAAATACCATCAACATTATGGCTCGCTGACCGTCGGTACTAACGCTTATTTCTTTCAGGAAGGTCATGCCGACAGATTCGCCCAGGCGCGTTACGGGGCATTTCGGGTGGGAAGCGATGGAACGGCTCTCCTGACGGATCTGCTTGATGAGCAGGGTAAAGCGATTCAGCCTTAAGGATGCGAGACGCTCACTGGCCTGGCGCTAAATACCCTGACAGGCGGCCTTAATGTCCTTATTGCCGGATGCCCGTCACAGGTCAGCAAAAGGATGCTGTGCCGGAAGCCTGTTTTGCGATCAAGCCCGTGCCGAAAATTTAAGCGAGTAAGCTGCATCAATATAGCTGCTCAGACATAGAGAAAATTATGCCGAACATTATTGACGACAACTGGATTAGGATATCTGTGATATCAGCAATATTTAGTAGTGTCGTGGGTTCATTACTGGTTTTAACCTATCTTTCCTTGGGAAAAAGCAGTACACCCGTAATGGGTTTAATTTTTACTTATTTTTTCATCGTTATGGTGAGTATTATTGGCACCACGATGGGCTCAATGATAATCGGCATGCCATTAGCGATGATTTCAAAGCGATTTTATCCTGACGCTGCCCTGAAGGGGAGCTTTTTTATCGTGTGCTCTACGCTCTTCATGTGGCTGGTTGTACTGGCATGGCCTGTTATCAGGATATGTGAAACGCCTTATTCGGATATTTTGCTTTTAAGCCCCTATGCCTTCTGTTCAGCTGCCGCACTTGCTTATCTGGTTTACTGGGATTGATGCGTATCATATCAATCAGGATCGGGGCAGCAGGACCGTTAATGAAAAGAACTAATGGTATCATTTTTCAACCAGACATATGGAAACAGGTGAGTCCAGGGTGTCGGAATTCCCATGTTTTCCAACCCTATGTGAGCAATTTTAATTACAGACTCACCTGGATGTTAATTAGATAATGTTCACGTGACAACACGTGATCACATTTTGCCTGCCAGATAATCATGGATTCTGCTCGAAATACTGTTTATCCATCTCGACAAGTTTCTTTTGTAATCCTGTCTCATCTTCAACCACTTCGTAAAATTTACTGTAAGTATACAGATAAATACGCTCGGATGACGCAAACATAAACATGTCTGGTGAAGCCATATTTGAAAAGCGACTGATCACTTCAGGCTGTAAAAAGATGACATCATTCCCGATGTGACCAATCACTCCGCGCCCCCAGTTTCCCGCACGAAAAAAGGTATCTGGATTGCTATATCCCGTGCATCTGGTGAGCCCATGCTCCGGACAGGAGACAACAGAAAGAAGATGAAATTTACTCAGATCTAAATCACCAACATTATAGCCACCGACATAGGTTGAGCCATTACTTTTGAAGACATTGTAAATACGCCATTTATCATCCTTACCAAATGGAAAAATAACCTGGAAATCTTCCGGGTTAACCTCTTTTATCTTCTCGCTCCGGAAATATACAGACGATTCATCTTGCGCGTAGCTGGCTAATTGTTCCGATTGCCAGTATGGCCGGGTAGTCTTAACGTAATCAACCGGTCGAAACGTAGAGGAGTATTTAGCCACTAAATAAAGATCGCGCTTTTCTATTTTATTGACCTGCATGGGCTTTGCTGTCAAGCAACCCCAGGAAGTGATGTTATAAATTAAACCTGAAGTATCGCCCGTCCCAGTAATGCAGGGAGAGTGTTCGTAATTAATTTTACTCACCCAGTAAATATTGTTCTTAATGGATACATAGTTACTGAAAACAGGCCTTATATCATTTGAACATTGCTGACTTACCTGAAATAAGTTATCTCTCTCACCATTCTGGTTAAATTTACCATGAACAGATTCGCTACAGACATTAAGGACAGGCCTGCCACGCACATCACTTTGCATTGGCCGACTTACATCGAAAATATATTTTAAGAAAATAAAAATCAGAAATACTCCAGTAATTAACCCTATCCTGACAAAGATACTATGGTTTGACTTCATGTGTTATTCCCTTTAACCGCTATCCTGGTATCACATCAGATAGTGCAGACCGAAGGTAAACGGCAAGCGCGCCGCCTGGCATGAACGCTATTCAACATAATTAATGTTTTTCCGGGATCATGCATTCTGCAGCATAGCCCGCATTTAATTTTATATCTGCCCACATAACACTGTTTCTCTGGGGTACGGAGCGTAAATCTTCAGTGTCATCATTTTCTCATCTTCCCATGCTTACTTGTCTGGTGGCGCAGGTTTAAAAACTCCGGTGTGCTGGGCACGGCTAATGAACCCGGTTTACAGACATAAATAGATGATGAGTTTTAGCGGACACATTATATTTTGCCTGGTATAGAGGTCAGGCCTGTGGTTGCTTACCACCCTATCGACTTGCATTGACTGAATTCAGTCCTTGGAACAATGAGCGCCATATGGTTTTCTGCCATGCACTGTTTAAAAACCTGCTCTTTGTAACGGCCCGCCTGTAAACCCAGCATGGTGCTGGACCGTTCCGCTGCGTTATTTTCAATGTAAGAGCCACAATTTTCTTTGAACTCCTGAGGATTATCGCTATAAGACATCGACCATTTCAGCTGAGCTTCAACTGAATCATCTGATTGATGCTGGGGGACGGCTTTTACTGGTTCCAGGCCAGAATAGAGTGGATTGCCGAGTAATTTCTGTGCAAATCGTTGATTTTCTGCGGTTAAACGTCCGGTTTTACACATCTGCAGATAGATCTGCGAAAGGCGTTGCTCCTCAGCATCGGCAGCATGGGTGCATTCCTCCAGGACTTGTTCATTAGTCTTAGCCGGTTTTTTATCTGTGGATCTCCAGTAACTATTTTTAAAGTCCGGTACCGTGCCTTCAGTGGTGCCAAAAGGGCAAAGTGCACTGGCGCAACCCAGTAAAAACATGGGCACACACGTCAACGTCAGAACACGTAACAGGGAAAACGCTTTAAGACTGCTTTTGTTCATTTTATTTTCACTTTAGTCAGCTGCGGATATGGGGTCTGAACAATGTCATTATTTTTAATGTTCCGCTTTTCGCTCATAGCGGAAATTAGCCTGACGTCAGTCTTCCCTATACCGGCAGCGTAGGTTCGCACGCCATTAGAGAATAGCTACGCTGGGCACTCGTATGCGCTTCACTGGCAATCTTAATTGCGGAAAATGGCCAGGGAAGAAAATCCGCCCCGGCCATCTGATTTAAGCCAGTTGCAAGTGAAGATTATGTTGCATCAGGATATCAGCCAGCGAACCTTCATGGCTGGCAGAGGCATTGTGATACAGGTCGTACTGCTGACCGTTACTAATACGCTGCCCATCCTCGCTCCAGACGCCGCCTTCAATGTTACTTAGCGTAACCACATTGCCGTCCGCGTCTTTTATCGTCGGCGACTCACTCGCATTGTCGTTCATTGGCAACGGCTCTTTTTGCCCCAGATTGACGCTATTACTGCTGTAAGCGCCCAGATTAATGACCTCAGCGTTGCCTGATCTCAGCCCAAGCGTGGCAAAATCAAACGCCTCATGCGCACCATTCAGCTGAAACGAATCGTCATCGGCAGCACCGTTCAGGCTGGTGTGCAGATTTGAATATAAAAGCGTGAGCGTTTCACTGTTTACTGTTCCAGAGAGATGGAGATTGTCAGCCATATCAGGATGAAGAGACGCGTGCTCCAGTGTGATAGCACTATGGCTTTCCGAATTGCTGCCATCTTCTGTGTTGCTGCTGATCACAGTTGTGGCATTGGTCAGGTTGTCCTGCGCTGCGGTTGCAATACTCAGCTTCGGCTGCGGCTCGGCCATATAAAGCTCGACGTTTTGCGAAACGTGGTTAACGTTTCCGGCAGCATCACGAATAGTTGCGGTAATCCTGTGCTCGCCCGGTTCAGGCGTGAGTGCGTCCAGCGTTTCAAGCTGCACGGCCCACGTGCCTTTGCTGGTCACACTGGTTTGCCACTGGTGGTCGCCAGGCCTGACAGTAACAATATCACCGGCTTCACCCGTACCTGATACATGCTGATCATGGCTGGAGGCAAGGTTGATTTGCTGCCCCTCTGTGAGGTGAGTAAAAGCGATTTTGGGTGCGCAGACATCCACCTGATAGCTGGTCGTTATCGTAGCCGTATGGCCAGCCGCGTCGCTAGCAGTCACGACAATGTCATGCTGCCCCTTGCCGAAACCTGTTTTCATCGTCCCCGGCGCCAGTGGCAGGCTCCAGTGACCGTCGTCGCTTACTGCCGCATTGTGATGTTTACCACCAATAATCACCGATACCGTCTGACCGCTGCCGGTGACGCCCGTTGTGCCGGTCAGCATCGAGCCCTCTTTTTTCTCCGCACGGTTCAGCCAGCCGTCACCAAATGGCGTATCAATTTCAGGTGCAGGCTGACCTGTAATATCGACCACTGGCGTAGTATTGCTTCCATCGGTGGGATTATCGGGGGTGACCGGTGGCAACGGATCGCCGCTGTTATCACTGACCGGAGAAGTCAGATCCGCTGTGACGTAACCACTCTGTTCAAACCAGTTTCCGGCGCCATCCAGCACGCCAAACGACAGGAAGTTGCCGCCCTGGGAAAGCTCCGACGCGCTGATTTCCGCGCGCCAGCTGCCATCTGCCTCTACCACGGCATAATTCCAGTGGAAGGTATCAGAAACCTGCACCGCAAAAGTCTTAAGCGGCAGCGGCGCTTCAAGCGTGCCGCTGATAACGTACCAGGTCTGACCGTCATGCTGGACCGCATCCGCCAGCGTAATGTCGTTAACGGTGACTTTCGGGTTGCTGCTGTTGTAGTGGGTAATCAGCAGCAGATTCTGGCTGAGGCTGGTACTGTTTCCATTCAGATCCGTTGCGCTGACCTGAATGGTGTGGTTGCCGTCCTTGATAGTTTTCACGTCGCTGTCAGAGAGCTGAACCTGCCACTGATTCTGATAGACACTGCCCTGCCAGGTTCTGCCGTCAAGGGTCAGTTCAACCGGCGTGCCGGAGGGAAGATGAGCGGCGGTGCCGGTGAAGATAATGCCGTATATCCCCTCCTGGTAACTGACCGCATTGTCGCCGGTGATCGGATCAAGAGTCAGCTGCGGCAACGCCTCAGTAGCGAAGATTTGCACGCCTGCTGAGGCATAACCTTTGTTTCCCGCTTCGTCGGTTGTTTCAGCAATAGCACGGTAGCTCCCTTCCTCCATTCCCTGCAGCGTTTCCGCGGGAACTGAGAACTGCCACTGGCCATTTTGATCGACGATGCCGCTCCAGTGGGAGGCCCCAAAACTAACCTCAATCGTCCTGCCGGCTTCGCCTCTGCCGGAGATCACCAGCGGGCTGCTGATTTCATGACTGTCGATCACCCCGTCCCCTGCCAGTGTATTAATCGTGACAAGAGGATCCTGCGTATCGGTAATAAACGTCGTCTCCGTGATACCGGACTGGCCCCAGCGATCGGTGGCGGTCAGCGTAACAGAATGACTCCCCTCGGCTAAATCTGCTTCCATCAGCTGCCCGGTGGAGAGTGAGACAAGCCAGTTGCCCAGACTGTCCACAGCGCCCGCATAGTGAACACCATCTACGGTCAGATCGATCTTCTGGCCCGCCCCGGTCACACCAGTGGAGCCGCTCAGCGTAACAGGCTCGAAGCGTTCATGTGCGTTCATAAACCCGTCGACAAACGGCGTCTCTATAGTCGGCTGTGGCGGGATAGCGTCTGATGGCGGTGCTGACGCCTCTACGGTAATGACTTTGTTTGCGGTGGTCGTACCGCCAACGCTGTTTTCAAAGGTTACGCTGATGTGGTTAGACCCTACCGGCAGCACCTGCAGATCGGCAGACGGCAGGGTAACACTCCAGCTGCCGTCAGCGGCCAGCGTTGTGGTATAGGTCTGACCGTTCAGCATTATGGTCAGCGTGCTCTCTGCGGCGAGGTTCGCTGTGGTGCCGCTGAACGTCTGTGGGGAGAGCTTCTCCTCAGCGCTTAACACGCCGTCACCAGTAAAACTGTTAATGGTTAAAGAAGGGGGCGTGCTGACAGGCGGAATCGGCGTGCCACCATCCGTTGGATTGTCATCGATAACCGGCGGAACCCCATTGCCGCCTTCAACGGGCGTAATAAGATCGGCTGTGACGTTGCCACTCTGCTCAAACCAGTTTCCGGCACCGTCCAGCACGCCAAACGACAGGAAGTTGCCGCCCTGGGAAAGCTCCGACGCGCTGATTTCCGCGCGCCAGCTGCCATCTGCCTCTACCACGGCATAATTCCAGTGGAAGGTATCAGAAACCTGCACCGCAAAAGTCTTAAGCGGCAGCGGCGCTTCAAGCGTGCCGCTGATAACGTACCAGGTCTGACCGTCATGCTGGACCGCATCCGCCAGCGTGATGTCGTTAACGGTGACTTTCGGGTTGCTGCTGTTGTAGTGGGTAATCAGCAGCAGATTCTGGCTGAGGCTGGTACTGTTTCTATTCAGATCCGTTGCACTGACCTGAATGGTATAGTTGCCATCCTTGATAGTTTTCACGTCGCTGTCAGAGAGCTGAACCTGCCACTGATCCTGGTAGACGCTGCCCTGCCAGGTTCTGCCGTCAAGGGTCAGTTCAACCGGCGTGCCGGAGGGGAGATGGGCGGCGGAGCCGGTGAAGATAATGCCGTATATCCCCTCCTGGTAACTGACCGCATTGTCGCCGGTAACCGGATCAAGAGTCAGCGCCGGTAATGGAATGGGGCTGGCCTTCATAGCGTCGGAGGTGGCGGGGGCATCTGAAGCTGTTGCTGACTCAACCTGGGGCGTAAGCGTTAAGGTTGAATCGGCTTCGCTGGTCGTCGCCCTCAGGGCGACAGCTGCTCCGTTTAACGGCGTGCCTGACGGGATCAGAATCTGGCTTTGGGAAGACTCTACGACTGATAACGCGGGATCTGACTCTGGACTGGCAGGGAATGGCATTGGAGATGTTGCAGAAGCTGGAGATTGCCAGACAGGTGTCAGCGTGGTGACAGTCTGAGCATCGCCGGAAACGTCTGTGCTGAACTGTGCCTCCTGAAATAAACTTCCCTGCTGGAAAAGCATTTTACTCTGCTGGCCTGCAACCTCAGTAAAGAAATTCTGATAGCGAAGCGTATCGCTCTCGTGCAGGTTAAGAATGAGATCGTCACCCTGTTTCTGAAAAGAAGAAATCTGAGAAGGTGAGCTTTGCAGCGTGATAAGAGCGGGTTCGCTCAGAATAGATTGTGATTTTCCTTCAGTGGACTGAGACAATGGGTGACCGCTTTTCAGCGATATGACCGTGGCGCGGCCCGTTCCTGAAAATGCCATGGAATCTCCTTATATACCAGTTATTAAGTAGGCAATGCCGTTGGAAATAAAGCGACGCTTTACTTATTTCAGGCACGCAACGGCCAGCGCCAATAAAGGTGCTGAGGCAGAGCCGGCACTCAACGCATTAAACGCAATTCGTAGCAACAATAAAGGGCATAACCAGAGCCAGATTAAATATTCGTTTTTGAAAACAGATTATTTCTGCTGGCAAAATAAAAAGTACCATTCTTTGCAAGAGTCCGGGCATCGGCTCAATTAACCTTTACTGACTTCAACGACGTATCGTCAGGAAAAGTGAATAGTTGATGCTGGATAGACATAAGCTAAACTTCGTTTTCATGTCTGGCTACCAGGTAAAATCTGGAAATGTCCCCTGTTAATAGCAGATGCTTCCTGATGATTTAACTGCCCTGCTGTGTCAGTTTAGTAACGACTTCCCCATCCCTGTAAGAGCAATGCTGATGCTATTGCACCATTTTAAGTGGCAGGTGAGATATTGCATTACCGATATACGTGTCCGCTTTATGCTAAAAGCGGACACTTTAATTTAAACAGGAATAAGTCAGCGTCAATCCTTATTAATCAGGTAACGACTGAGCCAGTTACTTCACCACCGGGTTCTTTTTAAGTGAAAGCATGTTCATAAACTCTTCATCCAGATGCAGGTGTTGCCGGACAAGTTCAGGTGGTGTACTGGCGAGCCACTGGTTAAGCGAAATATCGGCATAGTAATCACTTTTAAAAAGCTCAAGAAAACGCAGTGGTCCCTTACCGGTGTTTTCGATGTAGTGTCCCATAGCAAAAGGAACATATCCCACATCGCCGGCGCGGTAGTCAAAAGTCCTTGCCTGACCGGATGATGCAAAGACCCCCATCCGTCCCTCTCCTTCAAGGTAATACTGCCATTCATCATTGTTAGGATGCCAGTGCAGCTCGCGCAGTCCGCCTGGCTCAATTTCCACCAGTGCGGCAGCAATCGTTTTTGAAACCGGAAAATTGGATGAATCCGTAATCCTGACGGTTCCTCCCGGCGCGCGTACCGGATCCTGAGCCAGCATCTTGTGGGTAAAGCGGATTTTCGACTTCACCCCGCCTTTTATACTGTCTGATTCCAGGCTGCCCGGAACGTTGCCGGCAAAAATGTACTCATCATCAGGTGAAGGCAGGTGAGAAAATGAAGATACCGGAACCCTGAAGTTTTTGGCGAGAATTTCCGGGGGAATATGCCTGAACCAGTCTGACAGCAGAAAAGTGCTATCCTCATCAAAATTTCCGTCGTCAAAAGCCAGTAAAAATTCACAGCCGTCGGGACCGAGACCCTGAATCGAATGGGGAATACCGGGCGGAAAATACCATAGGTCACCTGCAGCGATATCATCAACAAACCATCCTCCGCTGGCGTCAAAAGCGGTAATCCGCGCGTTGCCATAAGTCATGTAAGCCCACTCCCCCTCTTTATGCCAGTGCAGTTCGCGAATACCTCCGGCATTGAGGCGCATGTCCACACCCGCAATCGTCGTAGATACGCCCAGCTCCCGCTGCGTCACCTGACGCGTCCAGCCACCGCTTCCCTTGCGTACGTGCGCATCACTGAAAGAAAAGCGAAGGTTTGGCAGCGTTCCGCTGTCGGTAACGGGCGGATTTACGATGTCTGGACTTTCAGCCTCACGAATAGGATCATGTGGTCCGGGATCTCGTCCTCTGCTCCCTGCCGGAAACGTCTTTACGCCGTTGTCATGTGCCATGGCCTGACCCGCCGCAAGCGCGACCGTTCCTCCTGCAGCAAAAGCCATAAAATGTCTTCTTGTCAGTGTTTTCATATTCATCCCTCTTAAGAATCTTTTATAAACGGTATTATTTTTGTTACCGCCATAAAGTTATAAACGGGCTGAATGCGGAGGGAAAAACAACTTTGTAACACTGTGGAAAGAGTGCAACTTTCATGCAAATAGTAAAGGCTTGTGAATGTATTAAGAAATATTAATGTTGTTTAATCAACGTATAGTTATAAAGGGATTATCCTGTGCATAAGGGCACTAATCGTCAATTAATGTGGGTCTTATTGATTTTCATTTACCCGGTGATCGGTAACTGCTGATAAGAATTTTTACGAATTGAGGGGTTTAACGAGGCCTGAGCCTTTGATCCGTGAGCTTTCACGCACGTACTCAGATAGACGAGGCGTATGTGCAGGGCCGCTCTGTTACGCCTCATTAAGCCCGAAGCATAAAGTCCCCTTCTCGCTCATAGCGGACATAGATAAATCCGCCCTGGATCACCTATTTCAGTCACTATCACTGGCACTGTTGAAACCGGAGATCAATGTCACCCCCATTTACTACGCTGGTTACAAGACAATATTCAGAAGCCGTTCAGCGCTCAGCGTCCAAACATGCCCTTTAGTTTTTGCTTCATGCTCCGTACATAGAATGGCGTAAACTGCGACCTGATATGCGAATCCAGACCTTTGTCGTTCTGGCCAAGGCGCATCAGATCCACCGCCTGCCCATCCGGAGAGGTATCCGCTGCGACAAGACCCGCACCACGCATCACCTCTTGCACATCACCGCTCATTTCCACCCCCACCAGATAATGCGGTTTATCATCGACTGACGGGTCGTGCATTAAAACCAGGAAAGCACGGCTGACCCCGGGACATTTTGCAAACCAGGCTGATAACTCTTTCAGAAGCCTGTCCGGAACAACGGCAGGTACTCCCACTAATACCTGTGTTTCTTCCTCAACCACCCTTGTCTGCGGCAGGCGACCCGTTCCTTCCGCCAGCATGGCTTCTATTTCTTCCGGCACAAACTCCTTTCCGTAATCCGACCTGGGATTAAGAAACACACCCTCTCCCCGCGTCATTTCAAAAAAGGCTCTGGCAGGCAACTTCATGTATTTACTTTCCTGGCTGATGGCGCGCTGCAGGGTGGCAAGCGAGCTGAATACCGGAATGACAGGCGTTCCATCCGGTTTTTCCCAGTGCTGAATCGAGATATTCTCACCCGCCTTTAGTTCGACCTCACCATCACCCGTTGCCCCTCCGGAACTACCCAGGACGTAAAGCGATGAATCTAACAGTACCCGGTAAAACTCAGGTCGTTCTGCTGGATGATCGGCCGCCAGTTTTAAAGCAGTCTCCAGTTTGATTTCCCTTTCGTCAGACATTTAACCACCTTAGGCAGGATTGGATTAGGATCAATTTAACAAGGGCTTATGAGCATAATATAGATAATTTCTACTCGCCAGATTCCTGCACGTACCGGAGGATTGCCTTTGAGGGCTCGTTATTGCGATTAAGGACATGCGTTTGAATGGGTAAATGGCAGAACAGGCACGATCTTTTCCGTTTTCCAGACGCTTCCCTTAAACTACACCGCACAGGCATCAACTATTAAGCTTACCTGACTAACATCCTGTTCTATAAACTCGTGAGTCAGAACCGTTACCGGCGTGTTCATCAGGGTTTGTTTAAAATCATGCTCACGCTGACATGCCATACTGCTGCAGAGAACGATGTAGGTTCAGCTGTTCAAACCAGGAAAATAAGATGTTTTTACCGGATGCACGATTCATAAAAATCTTTCCTCACTTCTCATTCCAGGCATGAGTCGTCAGCTGTTTATTTCTCTGGATGGGCCCAAGGGAACCGGTAAAACCACCCTGCTGGAGTCCATTACGCAAGTGCTAAGAGCAGATAACAGGAAGGTGATCCGACTTAGCGAGCAAAAAAGCGATCCCTTCAGGTCGGAAACAATGGCGCTGGTTAACAGGCTCGCCAGAAATCCCTCAGTGGATCTTGAACGGGAAATTTGTGAACGTTTTGCCGTAAGCCGTGCCTGGATTTCACAGAATGTACTCACTAAACAGCCCGGGAACTGCATTATCCTGATGGATCGCTGGTATCCGTCTGATGCCGCGTTTCGGCGGATGGTGCCCTTTGCAGAGATTTTGCAGCGAAACATTAAGCTCAATGTGCGAGCGCCAGATCTGCATGTCGGGGTGGTCACGGCACCTGAAGTTTCATGGGAACGAGCCGCGGCACGATCGCGTGGGCTGGGGAGTACAGTGATTCACAGGCTGGAAGAGCATGTCGCTTGCACCAGAGCGTTCGAGCAGGAGATGACTAACCACGGCTGGTTTTTATGTCGCAATGAAGGAACCATAGAAGAGGCAACGATGCAGGTCATTGCTGAAATCTATAAAACGCTTTGATGCCCTACAGTTATCCGTTTCAGGGGCTGATTCCTACTCGAAATTGCCAGTTAACAGCGCGACCTGTTCCGTTTCGCTCTCCCATGCTCGCGCTTTATGAATACCGCTTTGCATATCACTGGTTTCGGTCTTTGACACCAGCAAATAAAACACATAACAGTCGCGTTATCATCTCTTCTTCGAAAATTCGTGCCACCTTTGGTTGTTAACTCAAAAATCATCCACCTGAATTTTACTTGTCTGAAATCAACAATAATCAGATTACCGCTGGCACAGATATCCCGCTTTAACTTATAAAATTGCTTTATTTTTCAGATAAGGGCACAGGGAATTGCGCTACGCATCGATACCATTTAATCACAATCAACTGGGCTGGCCTGCGGGTGAGCATTGTTTTACACCGCAGCCCATGCTGCGAGAGGATATCACTGCCGACTGGGTTATCGTCGGCGCGGGATTTGCAGGTATTGCCTTTGCGCGCCGCCTGGCTGAAATTAATCCCGACCTGAAAATTATCATCGTCGATGCGCACAGCACACGAGAAAGCGCATCGGCACGTAATTCCGGGTTTGTTATCGGTCTGCCTCATAATATTGGCAGCTCCACCGCTGAATTAAAAAAGGCCAACGCTTACCGTAACCTGCTTCAGGAAGGCATTCGTCAGCTGGAGCAGGTTATTTCTCAGCATCATCTTCATTGCGACTGGGAACAGGTCGGTAAATATCACTGCCAGGCTGAACGTGGCAGTGATCGTATTTTAAAAGAGTACGCCAGCCAGCTCGATTTAATGGATGAGCCATGGCAGATGTCAGACAGCGAGGAGCTTTACCTTAAACTCGGCACGCGCTTTTACAGCAAAGGGATATATACACCTGGCTGTGTGCTGGTTAATCCGGCGCAGTTGATCGCCGGGCTAAAACACTCTTTACCTGAAAATATTCAACGCTTCGATAACACGCCAGTGCTGGGGATTCGCTACGGCAGCATGGCTGAAGTGCTGACACCGTTTGGCATCATCAAAACGCCAAAGGTGATGCTGGCCACCAACGCATTATCGCCAGAGTTGCGACCAGGACTTTCGCGTCAGGCAGCAATGGCGACCTTCGCCAGCATTACCGATCCGCTGACGGATGAACAACTGGCCACCCTGCCCCTCATGCAGAGCTGGGGGCTTACGCCGGTTAATGCGATTGCCGGTGCAACCTTCCGTTTTACCTCAGACCGCCGTTTCCTGATTCGCCAGCACGTGATACCCGCACTCAGCGGTCAGGTGAATGCCGCGCAGACCTGGCAGGCAACCCAGCTGCATCAGCGCTTATTTCATAAAGTCTATCCGACCCTCGGCAGCGTAAAGATAACCCACACCTGGTCCGGCACCATCAGCGTTACGCGAAACAGCGCGCCTGAATGGGGCATGCTGAACAAATTTATCTGTACGGCGAGTGGCTGTAACGGTGCAGGTGTTTCAAAACAGACCGTGGCGGGCAGTCTTCTGGCGGATTTCATGATGAAACAGGACAACCCATATATTGCGGATATGCTGTCGCTGGGTAAGGCCAGTTTTATGCCGCCATCGCCGGCGCTGGATATCGGCATAAAACTGTCACTGATGAAAGAGTGTTATCTGGGCCGTAAAGAGGTCTGATAATCCGTAACTGTAATCATCGAAACACGGAATATTGCTGAAGTAGCGGCAATTGAACTGATAAGGCGCGACCAGGCCAGCGAAGAATTACCGGTCGAAACGCTCAATCTCGTGGGGCCGGATACGCTCAATGGAGAAGAGGCAGCAGCAGCCTGGCAACAGCTTCTGGGCCGTCCGGTAATTTATGGAGGAGATAATCCGGATGCATTCGAAGCCAATATGGCGGAGTTTATGCCGCGCTGGATGGCGTATGAAATGCGGCTGATGGCTGAACGTTACGTCAGTGATGGGATGATTCCACAAGAGGGCGACCGGGAACGTCTGGTCACCCTGCCTGGCCGCCCACTGCATACCTATCGTGACTTTATTACCGTACTCGCCGGAGAGTAATCTGGATCTCTCAGGCTTAAGGACAAGCCTGCAGAGCAATACCGTGGACCAGATGCCTGAGCCAGAGCCACTATGCAAAAATATTCTCAGAACAATCTTTATCCAGAACTTCAATGCAGACAGATTATCCTTGCCGGGCGATTTAAACCGGCCAGTTTATGGCACGGTTGTTTTCGATAATATCCTGATGAGAGGGTGCATCACCCAGCGTCGCGAAACTGGCATAAAGCTGTGGCAACCGAGCCTGACCTTCTCCCTTTCTGGCCAACGCCAGAGCTCGCAGCATCACGGGCGCTTCCCAGTCACAGCAGTAACAAGGCGTGCAGGGCTGCTGACGCCATGATTCAGCGATAGTCCCAGAGAACACAGGATCAAAACCGGTGTCGTTAACCAGTGACATGGCCGTCTGCACAGCATCAGGATGATCTCCCGCTACGGCAACTGCCAGACGACCCCGACTTCCCTGTGGCTGGCCCAGATCGGCGAGCGAGTCGGCAAGGATGTTATTAAAAGCTTTAACCACAGGGTGCCCGATTTGCTCCTGAACCCATTCGCTTTCGGTCTGCCCATTATCCAGTGCAGTAATCGGTGCATCGCGCAGGCCAGGATAGTAATTGCTGGTGTCGATCACCGGGACATGGGGTGGCAGGTGATCGAAAAGCCCATCAGGCAGGCTGCTAAGTGCCGGCAGCGGAATGGAGAGAATCACGGCTTCGACGTCTGTAACCGCTCCCCTGATGGCTGTGGGTTCTGCATTAATTTCACCCGCAAAACCACGCACGCCATCAACTCCGCGTGAATTAGCGATTTTTACCTTGTGCCCCGCTTCACTGAGCTTCCGTGCCAGGGTACCACCGATATTACCTGTGCCAATTACGCCGATTTTCATATTTCGCTCCTGATTCTGTGTTGAAGTGAGATACCCTATATATTCACTGAATAAACAACAAGAACCGACAAAATAGTGGGTTACTAACCTGAAGGTAAGTATGGAAAGAGACTGGCGTTGTGATATTCCGGAGCAGCGACTGGTGTGGGCTAAGGCTACCACCGAAGCGCTGAAGATTATTGAAGGTAAATGGAAGACAGTTATTATCTGTCAGCTTTTCGCCGCTAAAGGCCCGCTGCGCTTTTCCGAGCTGGAGCGCCGGATTGAGGGCGTAAATCAAAAAATGCTGATCCAGCAGCTTAAGCAACTGGAACAGGATGGCATCGTGACTCGCACGGTTTATCCCGAAGTCCCTCCGCGTGTTGAGTACTCACTTACCGATCTGGGAAAAGCGCTTGGGCCATCAATGACTGCTCTGATTGACTGGGCCTTCCTGCGTCGTGAAACGCTGGGGCTTGATGGCGCCTGAAGCTCGCATTTCAACCTGGTTATACCGATGTGGCTGAGCGCAGGGCATGGCTGTTCAGGCCAAGACTGGCGTAACGAGAAAGAAACTCCAGCCGATGGTGGATTATGTCGTTTCTGGCTGGTCCCGATGATCCCGTAACAGCGCTTGCGGATAATTCGGAACCGGCCAGCCCGGTTACATCGCCATGTGCTGGGCGGATTTCAGATGCTGTTCTACAACAGGGGTATGCGCGTCGGCCAGCGCCTTCACATCCGGATCCTTTATCTTCGTCGCGTCACTCTTCAGCGTCGACAGCACCATCTTATGATCCATTATTCCGGCATTTTCCATATACATTTTGTCAAAGGCACCGCCGCTCTGCTTTTCCAGCTTGTCGGCCATGGCCTTATGTTTAGCGTCTGGCGCAGTCGGTAATGTCACCTCTTTTTGCTTAGCAACCGCCTGAACTTTTGTCAGGGCACTGCCATGATCTTCGACCATCTTCTGTGCAAAGGTTTTAACTTCTACGCTTTGTGTTTTGTTCAGCGCAATTTTGGCGGCGGCAATTTCATTGATATTGGCCTGCGCCATATCCTTCAGTGCTTTTTCATCACCAGGGCTGAGCTTGTCACTCTTTACGGTCTGCGGTGTATTCCCGCCCTGCGGGGCGCTTGTCTGCGTCTCAGCCTGTACGGTGGCAGTGCTGCACAGAACGACGACGGCTGATATAGCCAGCCATCCTTTATAGCTTTTATTATTTTTCATTTTGTAATCCTGAATATTATGGGAAGACCGATATCAGAAAAGTTCTGCTCAAAATTACCTGCTCCGTCTCATGAGTCGACATGGTTTCTGTCTCGCTTAAGGTACCTTACGTAGTAGAGTTATTAAGCGTTGTAGTAATGTCAGGTAATCGCAAGTATAAACAATGCATTGCAGCATCATAAAAATAACGAAAATGTATTCCGCCTCGCTTAAAGCCGAAAATTTATCTATTGTTAGCAAGGGTTTTAGCATAAAATTTATACGAAATATCAAAACACCGTACAGCTTTTCTTTGATTACTTTGAGATAATTCTTAAGGTTGCTATGTGGTTGTCGGCCGTTTAATGCTGGGTAATAACTAACAGGTGACATAATAATGTGAAGAGGTTGAGCTCATGTTACCTCCTTACATCGCTTTATATTTTCTGGTTCAGATTACTGAATAATATTAAGGAAAGATCACATGCTCAAATCTCGCGCTTTAAAAGCCGCATTTGCGGTGGTGATATCTTGTACCGTGCTTGCTGCGCCCGTTTTCGCAAATCCGGGCAACGGCAACGGTGGTGGCGGTCAGGGTAATGGTAATAGCGGAAACCCGGGTAATAACGGCAAAAGCGGAGAGCACGGAAACAAGGGGCATGGTAATGCGGGTCCGAAAGACAAACATGGAAATCGTAAGAACGCTGGACGGCCCGATCACGTCGAGTCAGATATCAACTACTCTCTTGCACGTAACCTTGCCGTCAATTATGGCCTTGTAGGCTATCAGTCTTTGCCGCCAGGAATAGCTAAAAAAGTTGCGCGTGGTAAACCTTTGCCTCCAGGTATCGCCAAAAAAAGTTTGCCAGCATCAATGCTAAATGAGCTGCCCTATTATCCTGGTTACGAATGGCGAGCCGTCGGAGATGATCTTGTGCTGATAGCCCTGAGCACCGCTGTCGTGACCGCCGTAATTAATGGGGTTTTCGATTAACCTTCAAAACTTTTTCGAACGGGTTAACTTTCCTGGTGGAGCGCCAGTAACACGCTTAAATGCTTTTCTGAAGGCGCTCTCCGACTCATATCCCAGCGCGGCAGAAACGCCTGAAATCGTCTCGCCTGAATTTTGCAGACGATCGCTGGCGAGTAGCATCCTCCATTGCGTCAGAGATTCTATGGGCGTAATTCCAACCGTCTGACCAAAGTGTTTTGCAAATGCAGCGCGGGACATCCCTGTCTGTAATGCCAGCTTATTTCACGTCCGGCATGTCATCGCAGCACCCGTCTCCGGAGTAAAGTGCCTGACAGGCAGATTGCCACTCATGCTTTATGCACTCTGTGACAGGCTCCGTTGGTCCCGTTGATCGGGAATGCGCGCAATCACCTTTATTTCAAAATCAAATCCCGCCAGCCACGTCACACCCACCGCTGTCCAGTTAGGATAAGGAGGCTGCGGAAAAACGCGCTGCTTTATCTGCATGATGGTTTCGAACTGATGCTCCGGATCGGTGTGAAATGTGGTGACATCGATCAGATCGTCAAAGGTACACCCTGCCGCAGCGAGCGTGGCTGCCAGATTCTCAAATGCCCGTTCTACCTGAGCAGCAAAATCAGGCTCCGGCGTGCCGTCGGCACGGCTGCCCACCTGACCTGAGACAAACAGCAGATCGCCTGAGCGGATAGCCGCTGAATAACCATGCTGCTCATAGAGCGCGTGACGATTGGCAGGAAAAATAGGTTCGCGGGTGATCATAGAATTTCCTCAATAGCCTTTAGCGGATTGCAGGATGCAGCGCACACGAGTTTGATTTAATATACGCGGCGTATGTCACATTAATCACACATACGTCGCGTATGTCAATTAATATACCTCGCGTATGTGAAAGGAGAGTGTATGGCCGTTAAACGTCGCGCTGAAACAATGGAAGAGAACCGGGCAAAACTGATTGCAGCAGCACGCAAAGCCTTTGCCAAAAAAGGCTTTGCCGCTGCGTCAATGGATGAACTGACGGCCAGCGTAGGTCTGACACGCGGGGCGCTCTACCACAATTTTGGTGATAAAAAGGGGCTGCTTGCGGCGGTCGTCGCACAGGTTGATGGCGAAATGGCCCAGCAGGCTAAAGCGGCAGCGTCTGGGGTGAGCGATGCGTGGGAGAAGCTGGTGGCGGAAGGCATCGCCTACATCCGCATGGCAATGGATGCCGAAGTGCAACGCATTGTGCTGCGCGATGGCCCGGCTTTTCTGGGAGATCCTTCCCAATGGCCCAGCCAGAACAGCTGCCTGGAAGCCACGCGTGAAACGATTACCAGTCTTATCGACAGCGGGATAATGAAGCCGGTCGACGCCGATGCCGCCGCTCATCTGCTGAACAGCGCGGCGCTGAATGCCGCACTGTGGGTCGCTTCCAGCAGCGAGCCGGAAAAGGCGCTGCCAAAGATGATCGACGTGTTCACACAACTGGCAGGCGGCTTGCGCCATAGTGCAATTTAACCCTGAATGTTCACTGCTGCTTTCACTGATAGCCCTGAAGCTCTGAGTGCTGACGCCTGCATCTCTTTCAGGCGCGGTGTCGTTTTAATTCAGTGTGACAGCGGAATCAGGCCGCTCTCCTGATAGGTCGCAATCAGGTTATCAAAAATGGTTATATCCTGGCGCGTGCGGGCTATTAACTGCGCGCCAGCAACTGCGGTGTAAATTGCCAGCGCACGCTGCGCATTTTTCTCCGCGTTATCGGGCGACTTTTCGCAAAGGACCTCTGTCAGCCACTCGACGTTCGCATCGACAAAACACTGAACCTCACGCTTCACTTCCTCGGGCAGATCTTCATATTCCGCCGCCATAAAGCTGGAGAGACAGAGCCGGTTGGCATCTTCAAGCGACTTGCGGAAAATCTGCGGATAGCGCTGCAACGCTTCATCCGATGAGGCACTTTGCTCGCGTATAGTCTTTAAATCCTCAGCCGTATCCTGCCAGTATCGGCTGGCAACCGCGGCCCCCAGATTGGCCTTACTGGCGAAGTGATAATAGATACTGGCATTCTTGATGCCTACCTCGTCAGCGATACTGCGAAAATTAATCCCGTTATAGCCATGATTCTGGGCAGCACTTTTTGCTGCGGCCAGAATGGCTTCCCGCGCGTTCAGGCTCATAACTCAGTTTTCCTTCAGGAGGTGGAGACGCATTATAAGGGGAAAATATTTACCTGCCAACTGGTAGACAGGTATTGACAGGAGAAAAGTTCGGTACCACAATCCAACTACCAATTGACAGGTAGGTAACTTAATCATGACTGATATCCACAATGCATCTGCAGTTCCGTCACTCCCCGCGATGAAGATTTATGACTGGTATGATGGCCCTTACCCTGCACGGGTCCGGATTGCCCTGGCGGAAAAGGGATTACTTTCTGAGGTCGAATTTATTCCAGTCAACCTGTGGAAAGGTGAGCATAAAAAACCTGAATTTTTAGCGATCAATTATTCAGGAACCCTGCCGGTTTTAGCGCTGAATGACGGAACGCTGATCGCTGAATGCACCGCCATTACGCAATATCTCGATGTGCTGGATGACAATCCGGTTCTGACTGGCGTCACGCCGGCAGAAAAAGGCGTTATCCATATGATGACCAAACGGGCTGAGATCGAATTTCTTGATGCGGTCAGCGTCTATTTCCATCATGCCACAGCAGGACTGGGGCCGGAGGTGGAGCTCTATCAGAATCCGGAATGGGGTGCGAAGATGCGTGAAAAGGCCATCAGAGGGATGCACTACTTTGACGGCGTTTTACGCTCACAACCTTATGTCGCGGGCAATACATTTTCGATGGCGGATATCGCCGTAACCGGCGGAATGATTTTCGCGGCTTTGGTGAATCTTGCTGTTCCTGACGAGTGTCGCGCCCTGAAAGCGTGGTATGCAAAAATCCAGAGCCGCCCCAGCTATCAGCAATGGCAGGCAATGGTTGAAGCTGGCCGCCCTGCTGCTGCTGCATCGTCTCAGGACCGGGCGTAAGATCGCGCTGATCGTTCTGGATAACGTGGTCTGGCGGCTATTAAAAAAATCCCGGGAAATCTTCCGGGGGTTTTCTGATCTCAAAACATGAAATTTCCGCGCGTCAGCCTTATCAGAATGCCGCTTCAGCCTGCATTGCGCTCAAAGTGGCTATTTACAAAGGCGCGGCAGCGTGGCGAGATCGGATCGAGAAACACCTGCTCCGGCGAACCGGACTCCTCAATCATGCCCTGGTGCAGAAACACCGCTTTGTTCGACACGTCGCGCGCAAAGCCCATTTCATGGGTGACGATAATCATGGTTCGTCCCTCTTCCGCCAGACTGCGGATCACCCGCAATACTTCGCCCACCAGCTCCGGATCCAGCGCGGAAGTTGGCTCATCGAACAGTATCGCTTTCGGCTGCTGCGCCAGCGCCCGTGCAATCGCCACACGCTGCTGCTGTCCGCCGGAAAGCTGCGACGGCCAGGCGTCGCGTTTTGCATAGAGTCCCACTTTATGGAGCAGCGCTTCTGCTTCTTCAATCGCTTCTTTATGGCTGCGCTTCTGCACATGAACCGGCGCTTCAATGATGTTCTGCATCACCGTTTTATGCGGCCACAGGTTGAAGCTCTGAAATACAAAGCCGAGCTGCATTCGCATCAGCTTGATGCGACGGCGCTGCTCGCGGCTCAGTTTTTCGTCGGCGTTATCCAGCGTGACGTTCACCTCGCCTACCGCAATTTCACCCGCCTGTGGTACTTCAAGAAACGGGATGCAGCGTAACAGCGTACTTTTGCCCGACCCACTGGCACCAATCAGCGATATCACATCGCCATCCTGCGCGGTCAGGCTGATGTCGTGCAGCACTTCGTGTCCCGCATAACTCTTTCTGAGATGACTCAGCATGATGGTAGGTGCGGTCATGAGCGTGCTCCAAAATAGTAAGGTGATAAGCGTCGTTCCAGCATCGATACGCCTTTGCTGACCAGCATGGTGAGTATCAGGTAGATCACCGCCGCGCTCAGGAACACCTCCAGCGCCCGGAAAGTGGAAGAGACTATCGAGTCGGCAATGCCGGTCATCTCCATCAGGCTGATAGTGCTGACCAGCGACGTTGCTTTGATCATCGAGATGATCTCATTGCTGTAGGCCGGCAATGCCTGTCGAATCGCAATCGGTAAGGTGATGCGGGTAAAGATTTTATACGACGACATGCCTGAGACTTTAGCGGCCTCCAGCGACTGCTGACTGACGGCACGCAGCCCGCCGCGCAGGATCTCCGAGGTATAGGCGGCATCATTGAGAATCAGCGCCAGTAAGCCGCACCAGTAGGGATCGCGCAGCAGCGGCCAGAACAGGCTTTCCCGCACCGCCGGTAAACTGCCCAGGCCGTAATAGACCATAAAGATCTGGATCAGCAGTGGCGTACCGCGAAATAGCCAGACGTAGAAGCGACAGAAAACGCTGCCGACACGCGTCATGCGCAGCAGGTTAAGCAGCAGCGCCAGCACGCCGCCGCCAAAGAGTGAGAGCAGCGCCAGGTTGATGGTCAGCGGCAATCCTTTCAGCAGCGCCAGCAGCGTCTGCTGTAAAAACATCATATCCACGTGGACTCCTTACCCCTTCACGCGCTGTTGACCGCGCATCGCAAACTTTTCCACGTAGCGGAAAACCATATCGGAACAGGTGGTGATAATCAGGTAGATCACCGCACCCACGCTGTAGAAGAAAAAGGACATCTGGGTGGAGTTGGCTGCGGTGGAGACCTGGTTCATCGTTTCCACCAGTCCGGTTACCGAGACCAGCGCCGACTCTTTGATCACCGATTGCCACTGGTTGCCCATGCCGGGCAGCGCAGTGCGTAACGCCTGCGGCACGATAATGCGGCGAAACATCATCAGCCGTCCCATGCCGGTCACGGTCGCCGCTTCCAGCGTTCCGCCGGGAATGGCGTAGAAAGCGCCACGGAATACCCCGCTCTGATAGGCACCGGAGATCAGACCGATGGCAATCGCGCCCGCCACAAAACCGTTCACATCAAACGGTCCCTGGAAGCCCAGCGCGGTGCCCACGGTGGAGACCACCTGTCGTCCACCGAAGTAGAAGAGGTAGATCACCAGCAGTTCCGGCACGCCGCGAAACAGTGTGATATAGCCTGCCGCCAGTCGCTGCTGCCAGCGTGAACCGGCAATCTGCATCCAGCAGAGCACGCTGCCCAGCAACGCACCCAGCAGCCAGGCGCATAACGACACGCTGACGGTGACGGCGGCGGCATTAAGCAGCACGCCACCCCAGCCCTCATCCCCGAAGCCCAGTATCTGCCAGTCAATATTCATCAGCATCAGCGGTTACGCTTTCGGCGCGACATCTTCGCCAAACCATTTGATCGACAGTTTGCTCAGCGTCCCATCTTTGATCATGGAGTCCAGCGCCTGATTCAGCACCTGCTGCAGCTCACTGTTGCCTTTACGCAGACCAATCGCCGAGCCTGCGCCCAGCACGCCACCGGAGAAGCCATAGCCGCTGCTGCTGATCGCCTCAGCATGTTTTTTCACAAAGGCGTTGAGGTTGGTACGAGACGCCATGACGGCATCCACCCGGCCATTCATCAGGTCGGCGAAGGTTTCAGGACCCGCCTGATAGGTGCGGATAGTGGCAACGTCGCCCAGGTATTTCTGCAGGAAATCCGCCTGAATGGTGGCGACCTGCACCGCGATGGTTTTCCCTTTGAAGGTGGTTTTCAGATCGTCGATCGCTTTTTTCATGCCGGCGTCATCATCCGCCGTCACAATCGTGCCGCTGCCTGGCAGCGTGGCCAGCGGGCTTTTTTTCGCAGTCACAAAGCTGGAGACGCTGACGGTGTACTGATGGGTAAAATCGATCGCTTCAGCACGTTTTGGCGTTACGGTCACCGCATCGATCACCGCATCATATTTACCGTCGATAAGACCCGGGATCATGCCCGACCATTTCTGGGCGATGATTTCATATTTAAAGCCAGCACGTTTAGCCAGCTCCGCCACCATATCCGGCTCATAGCCGACGATTTTGCCGCTCGGTGTGGTCTGGTTGAACGGAGGATAAGCCGCTTCAGTCGCAAACTTCAGGGTGCCGAAATCTTTCGCCTGGCTGAACGCGGAAGTGGCGAGCAGTGCCACGGTCAGAGAAGCCGTGAACAGGCGGTTACGCATCATCATATAAACCTCATTTATTTATTATTAAGAGAGTAAATCAATTGCAAGGCGGGTCAGCGCCTGCGTCCCGGCGGTAATGCTGCGTTCGTCCGGCTGATAGTCGGAGTTATGCAGGTGATCGTCACGGCCCGGCGTGGCCGATCCAATATGAATCTGGCAGCCCGGTACCCGTTCCGTGAACAGTGAAAAATCTTCGGCACCAAAGCTGGCGCTGGGCTGCGCGATGATGGGCTTATCAAACTGATGCGACAGAATCTGTTCCAGTGAATCGATCAGGCGATCGTCATTCATCAGAGGCGGGACACCACGCTGGAAGTTAACCTCCACCCGTACGTTTTGCGCCAGCGCCACCCCTTCGCACATCCGTTTAAACGAGGTTTCCATAGCAGCGCGTACTTCCGGCGACTTAGTACGGATGGTGCCCTGAAACAGGCAGCTATCGGGAATGATATTGTGGGTGGTACCACCCTGAATGTGCCCGATGGTTAATACGGCGGAGTGAGCGGGATCGCGTTCACGCGAGATGAGGATCTGTAGCTGGCTGATGAGATGCACGGTCGCGATGATAGGATCGGTGCCCATGTGCGGACGTGCCGCGTGGGTCGATACGCCATGCACCGTAACGTCGAATTCATCGCTGGAGGCGGTGCTGGCCCCGCGCGTCAGGGCGACTTCTCCCGCAGCCAGTTCAGGCTTGTTATGCAGGGTCACGGCCCAGTCGATGCCATCTGCCGCGCCGTCCGCAATCATCGCCTCAGCGCCACTTTCTGGCGTCTCTTCCGCGGGCTGGAATATCAGCCGGACCCGGCCTTTGAGTTGCTGACGATAGTGCGGCAGGATCGTTGCCACACCCAGCATCGTTGCGGTGTGAATATCATGCCCACAGGCGTGCATTTTTCCGGGATAGCGGCTGGCAAACGGTAAACCGGTCTGCTCATGGATCGGCAACGCGTCCATGTCGGCGCGCAACAGCAGCGTCTTACCCGGCTCTGCGCCGTCGATATCCACCACAACACCGCTGCGGCCAACGCCGGTGCGGGGATTAAGTCCCAGCGCCTGCAGATAGTCTGTGACCAGACTGGCGGTGCGCAGCGTATCAAAGCCTAATTCCGGATGCGCATGGATATCACGTCGAATCGCCACTAACTGCGATTCAAGTTCATTAACTCTGGCTTTTATTTCCCCGGCCAGTCGTGCTTTTTCCTGATTCATAGCAGCCCCGGCAATATGCGATCGGCACTCTGCTGCCGACCGCTATTTTAATCTCATCCTGATGGCGGACGTTGATGACCGTTTATTTATTCACAGCACGCGACAGAAAGCAACGCGCAACAGCCTGCTCTACATACTTAAAAATCAATAAGATAGTGTTATTTATTGGAAACCTGTATGAGATAACAGCAGATCAGCAATAATATTAATAATCCGCCACACGACATTACTTTCCCTACTGTCACTGAGGTGATATTGCGCTTTTATCCGGAGAGGGAATAAAGAAGTCTGCCAGTATTTCCGCTAATTTCTCGGGTTGTTCGTCGGGAATAAAATGGCCGCAGTTGAGAACAGTTTCACTGCTTACCTGATGCGCTACGGTGCGCAGCGGGGTGGCCATATCGGGTATCGATCCCTGGTCGGCACTGACAGCCAGCAGCGGTAAAGTCAGTTTGCCTTTTAACGCGCGCTGTCGATTCTGCTCTGCCGACTGTGCGAAAGCGCGGTAAAAAGCCAGTCCGGCCCGCAAGGCCCCGGGCTGCTGAAAAACGCGCAGATATTCATGACGGGCCGCCGCATCTATGCGATGTGGATTGGCTGACTTACGGTTAAAAAACCAGTCGAGGTAGATCGCCTCTCTGCCAGTGATCAGCGCTTCCGGTAAATCATCCACACAGTGAAATCCAAAATGCCAGGTTTTCCAGGCGCTATCACCCACCATTGGCAGTAAGTCAGGCAGCGTGATACCGGGAATGCCGCCATCCAGCAGCGCGAGACGGCTGACCTTTTCGGGATGGCCTGCCGCCAGTGACCAGGCGACCCACGCCCCGATATCATGCCCGGCCAGATGAAAGCGTTCGATACCCAGCTGGTTCAGCAGCGCCAGTATGCGCTCTGCCACGCTGTCAGTGTCGTAACCACTGGCAGGAAAGTCAGAATCACCCTGCCCTGGCAGGTCGGGTGCGATCACCTGAAAGCGGCTGGCAAGCAAGGGAATAACCTCCCGCCAGGCATAACTGCTTTGCGGGAAACCCGCGAGCAGAACCACAGCCTCAGCGTGTTCACTGCCTGCGCTGAGGTAGTGCAGCCGCTGCGAGTCAATGTTAATAAAGTGGTGCTGGTAGAGTGGATATACGCGCATAAAACCTCCGGATAATAAGGAAACGATCGATTCCTTAATGTGTAAAAAATTTAGTCGAGTATCTTTAGCGCCAGGGGGATGATGCTGGCATCGGGCCGGGTCGCAGCAACTTTACCGGCGACCCGCATCCCCAGCACGATGCAAAGCATCAGCGAAGCGGTGGCCTCTCTGTCCAGTGCAGGATTGACCGAACCATCCTGCTGACCCAGGCTGATTATCTGCTGCAGATTCTGCTGGTTGCGTATCAGCGCCGCGCTGACGGCTCCGGCAAGTTCCTCATCCAGAGTTTGCAGCTCTAAGGCGCTGACAGCCACCAGACAGCCGCGCTCACCTTCTACATCGCGCACTGAATCCACATAAAAATTGAGTAGCGCCGCCAGTTGCTCACGGCCATTTTCACATTGCGCCAGCCGCGCGGCTAAACTGCTGTTACGCATTGAGAGATAGCGAGCAAAGACGTTTGCAAATAGCGTGCGCTTGTCGGTAAAAGCTTTATAGATGCTGCCGGTAGTGAGCTGCATAGCCTGGCCCAAATCGCCGATCGAGGTGGCGTGATAGCCCTTTTGCCGGAATACCAGCATTGCGCTGTCCAGTGCCGCATCGGTATCAAACGCCCGCGGTCGTCCCCGCTCTTTATAACGGTTATCGTTCATCGCTAACACCATTAGAGAATGATCATTTCCTTTAAGATAGACTGATTTGTCCCGCAATGAAAATCTTTCTCCCTGCAGCTAAACAATGCATCAAGACGCTGATACGCATTTCATAACCGTTATCCAGACCCTTCCCCCCCTCTGACCTGACGCAAAGCACTGAAGCTTAAGCCTCATCTATACTGCAGCTTATCTTTGCTGAAGGAGCCCAATCATGGGACTGAGCTGGTTTACCCTCTGGCCGCCACTGGCACGCGTGCTGTTTATCCTCGCCTGTCTGACCATTATTCTGACCGGCCTTTATCTGGCAGCACCGCTGATCAATCAGGTCCTGCTGGCGATGTTACTGGCCATCATGCTTGATCCCCTGATTACCCGTCTGGAAAACAAACGCATACCGCGCATCGTCTCGTCACTGCTGGTGATTATGCTGATGCTGTTGATCATGATGGTCACTATCCTCAAGTTAACCGTGCTGACGCCCGATTTAATGCAGCTCAGCCGTCAGGCGCCCGTGCTACTGGCGGCCCGGCTTGAACAGCTGACGCTGGCCTTTGCCCGGCTTGATATCGGTATGACGCCCGACCAGTTGCTGACCTTTGTGGATGCGGGTGCGATAGTGCGCATCGTCACCGCGTTTCTGACGCAAATCCCTGGCGTCATCTCATGGTGGATCATGGTGTTCCTGATGCTGCTGTTTATGCTCTATGAGATGCCGCTGCTGAAAGCTGCACTGCAACAGCGGGTAAAGGGAAAACATCAGGCCTTTTATCTGGCGCTGCAGGAGGGAATTCAGAGCGTGATTGTGTATGCCAGAGTGAAAACGCTGACCAGTATTCTGGGTGGGTTAATCGTGGGCGTCGGTGCGCATCTGATCGGGCTGAAGTTTGCCTTTTTCTGGGGCGTGCTGATGTTCATCTTTAATTACGTGCCGGTGCTTGGCTCCTTTCTGGCCGCGATTCCGCCGGTGATCCAGAGTTACATCATGTTTGATTTACAGATCGCGCTGGCGGTAGCAGGATTCTTTGTGGTGCTGAACCTCTGTCTGAGTTCGGTGATCGAACCATTGCTGATTGGGAAGCGACTCAATCTGGCGCTGACCACGCAGTTGCTGGCGTTTCTGTTCTGGCAGGCGTTACTGGGGATTACGGGCGGGATACTGGCTATTCCACTGACCTATCTGATTAAAAAGGTCCTGCTGGCGAGCTATCCGCAGCAGGACCTGGAGGCAGAATTAACTCAGTGATGGCGTCTTCACCCGCCATGCGCGGGTGAGGCGTTTTTCAATCTCAACTATGATGAAGATCGCGATACTGACAATCAGCGAAATCAGCCAGTAGTTGATCGGCAGTGGACGGGTACCAAACAGCGTGTTCATTAATGGCACATAAATAATGATCGCCTGAAGGACAATCAGTACCAGCGTCACCAGCCAGATACCGCGATTTTTCAGCAGACCGCGATCCAGTGAGAAGCCATCAGAGTTACGGCAGTTAAGCATGTAGGCCCACTGCGCAGTCACCAGCATCTGCAGCAGCACGGTACGGATAAACTCGGCACTGTAGCCACGCGGTTGCAGCCAGGCTTCCAGCACAAAGGCACTGATTGAAATCAGCAGACCGACAAACACCACGCGCCAGATAGCGTAAGCGTCCATCACGTGCGCTTTAACATTGCGCGGTGGCCGGCGCATCGCATTGGCTTCAGCAGGCTCGAACGCCAGACCAAACGACAGCGTGGCGGATGTTGCCATGTTCATCCACAGAATCTGTACCGGGGTTAACGGCAGCAGATTGCCCATCAGAATCGCGATAATAATCAGCAGACCCTGTGCCAGGTTGGTGGGCATAATAAACAGGATGGTTTTCTTGAGGTTGTCGTAAACCCGACGTCCCTCTTTGACTGCCGCAGCGATGGTGGCAAAGTTATCGTCGGCCAGAATCATATCGGCCGCCTCTTTTGTCACCTCGGTGCCTTTGATACCCATCGCAATACCGACGTTGGCCTGTTTCAGCGCCGGAGCATCATTGACGCCGTCGCCGGTCATGCCGACGATCTCGCCGCTCGCTTCCAGCGCTTTCACCAGACGCAGTTTGTGTTCCGGGCTGGTGCGGGCAAAAATGTCATAGGTTTTTGCCGCGTCCGCCAGTTCGGCGTCACTCATGTGTTCAAGCTGGTAGCCAGTGATAGCAGCCTGGCTGTTGCCGATTCCCAGCATCTGACCAATCGCCATAGCGGTTTCCTGATGGTCGCCGGTGATCATTTTGACGCGAATGCCCGCTTTCTGGCACTCGTCAATGGCGGCAATCGCCTCGGGACGTGGGGGATCCATCATACAGGCCAGACCCAGCAGCACCATGTCACTTCTCAGATCGGCATGATCCAGCGCGGTAACGGGTGCAGAGGTTCTCTTCCAGGCGGCGGCAACGGTGCGCAGCCCTTCGCTGGCGTAGGTGGTGATGGCGGCATCCCAGTACGCACGGTCTATCGGCTCTGCACCCTCCGGTGTTTGCTGCTGCTGACATAGCGTCAGCAGCACGTCTGGCGCACCGGTCAGCAGCACATAAGATTCGCCGTTTGCAACACAGCTGACCGACATATATTTATAGAGGGAATCGAACGGCAGCTTGCTCACCACCTCAACCGGCTGAGGTGTCGTCTGACCCTTCGCCGCCAGCACCTTCAGCGCGCCTTCAGTCGGGCCGCCAACAATCGTCCAGTGTCCCTGACTTTCCTGACGCAGCTGGCTTTCATTACAGGTGTCTACCGCATGCAGGAACTGCTGAAACAGCGGATCCTGTGCCGCAGAGAGTCCACTTGCGTCGCCCTGCTCAGCAACAATCTCCCCTTTGGGTTCATAGCTGTTTCCGCTGACGCGCCAGCGGCTCTTCGCCAGCACCACCGCTTTCACCGTCATCTCATTCATGGTGAGCGTGCCGGTTTTATCGGAGCAGATCACCGACATCGCGCCCAGGGTTTCAACAGTCGGCAGCTTACGGATAATCGCCTGGGTCCGCGCCATCGACTGCACGCCCAGCGACAGGATGATAGAGATAATGGCAGGCAGACCTTCCGGAACCGCAGCAACCGCCAGGCTGATGACGGACAGCGAGAGCTCGCCCGGTGGAATGTCACGCAGCAGATAGCCGAAGATAAACAGGGCGACCATCATCAGCAGGATGATGAAAAAGATCGCTTTACCGAGTTTGTCGATCTGCACCAGCAGCGGGGTTTTAACCTCTTTTATGCCGCTGATCATTTCGTTGATATGGCCCAGCTCAGTATCACCGCCGCTGGCGATCACCACGCCTGCGGCGGTGCCGGAACTGACGGTAGTACCTGAAAAAGCCAGGTTCAGACGGTCGCCCAGCGATTTTTCACCGCTCAGCGTATCGGTGTTCTTCGACACCACCGTCGACTCCCCGGTGAGAATCGCCTCTTCAACCCGAAGATTATTGACCTCAAACAGTCGCAGATCAGCCGGGATTTTATCGCCGGGGCGTAACATCACCACATCACCGACCACAATATCGCGCGTCGCGACCGTGACCTGTTTGCCATCCCGCACCAGCATCGCTTCACTGGCAAGCATGTTCTGAATACTTTTCAGTGACTTCTCGGCATTATTCTCCTGAATAAAGCCGATCAGGGCGTTGATAACGGCCACGCCGATAATGACAAAGGTATCGACCCAGTGACCCATGATCGCGGTGATCACCGCCGCGGCCAGCAGAATATAGATCAGCACATCTTTAAAATGCGCGATGAATTTGAGCAGAGCCGATTTCTCAGCTTTTTGCGGAAGGGCATTGGGACCGTGTTTCTGCAGGCGTTCCTGCGCAGTGGCGGTGGATAATCCTGCTGATGAGCTCTGCAGTTCGGAGAATATCTCTGCCACACTACGCTGATACCAGGGGCGCTCAGATAAAGCAAACGCTTTATCCTGCTTATCATTATTTAGCATATATAAACCTCGTGCCATTTAGCGATGAAATAAAGGCGCAATTAAAAGACATGCATTTTGCAGGCAGCCCCTCCTGCAGGTAATGACCGATATCATATTTACGTAAGAAACGTCTGACGAATAACATAAAATGGCTAAATTAAATCTAACCTATATTATGAGAATGACAACGTTGTTTTTGTTTAGCTAAGGTTTAAGTATGCTGATGCAGTGTGCATCGGTTTATACTCTGGCTCGCAAAAGGAAACTCTGATGAAAAAACAGAGCATTATCATGCTTTGCGGTTTCGTTATTCTCGCGGTCGCCGCAACGACTCTGGTGGGCTTACTGACCTGGCTGGTGGTCTCTCAGATGGCGGCGTAAGCCGATTCAGGCGAAGCGGCCCTGCCGCTTCGTTAAACTTATATGACGAAGATTAAAAATAAGTTTATCCCGGTCGCGATAAGCATCAGGGTTTATTACGCCTTAATGCTTATCAAACCGCAGTTTAAAAGCTGATGTTAAGGCGAAGAAAATGATTAAACGCAAGGTTATCCTCATTTTGCTCTGTTGTTTTTTTATGACAGCGTGCGATGAAAAAAAAGAACCGGATGCTCCCCCGCCCCGCGTAATTAAAGTTTTCACCCTTGAGTCGGACATCGCTCAAAATATCCGGGTATTTCCTTCGCGTATTCAGGCGGGTGATAATACCGATCTTGCGTTTAAACGGGCAGGCCAGCTGGTCCAGCTTGATATTCGTGACGGAACGCCCGTGAAAGCGGGACAGCTTCTCGCTACCCTGAATGATGCAGATGCGAAACTACGGGTACGCGACCGCCAGACTGCACTGCAACTGGCGGAGCGACAATTTCAGCGCTTCAATACGCTGGCCCAGCGCAGCGCCGTTTCAAAGTCTGAAATGGATGTGCAGCGTGCTAATCGCGATGCCGCCGCGACTGCGCTGAAAATCGCACAGGAGGAGTTACAGTTTCTTAGCCTTCGCGCGCCGTTTGATGGCGTGATTGCAAGGGTACAGGCGCGTAATCATCAGGTCGTGGCCGCCGGACAGCCCATTGCGCTGCTGACCCGTGCCGATCTGCTCGACGTCATCTTTACGCTGCCCGAAACCCTCTTCACCAGCCTCGATATCCAGAATATTAACTATCAGCCTGAAGTGCAGTTTAACGCCCTGCCAGGCCGCTTTTTCACCGCACAATATAAAGAGCACACCAGCCAGACGGATGCCGCCACGCTGACCTATCAGGTGGTGCTGACCATGCCGCGTCCGGCTGATCTCCCTGGCGTTGCCGGCCTCAGCGGCTCGGTGCGCGTCAGGCTGCATAACCTGCCAAATGCCCCTGCCCAGCCGCTTCTGGTCGTGCCTGCGGCGGCGGTGTTCAATCCCGATCGCAGCCCCACCAATCAGCCGCACGTCTGGCTGGTTGAGCAGGATGGCGAGGTGCTGCGCATCAAAGATCGACCTGTCGAAGTGGGTCGTCTCACCGCCCAGGGCATTGAAATCATCAGCGGGCTAAAGCCGGGCGACCGTATCGTTGCCGCCGGAGTGGGTGAGCTGCGTGACGGTGAAGCGGTGCGCATCTGGCAGCGCGAGCGGGGGTTATAATGCGTATTCAGGAGCATTTTCTTGATAAACCCATTCGTATCTGGATGGTCATTCTGCTGCTGGGCGTGGGCGGAATCTATGCGCTGCTCAACATTGGCCGCCTCGAAGATCCGCTGTTTACCATTAAGTCTGCGGTTATTGTCACCCACTATCCCGGCGCGTCCGCACAGCAGGTTGAAGAGGAGGTAACGCTGCCGCTGGAGAATGCGCTGCAGCGCCTGCCGTCGCTGGACAATGTCACGTCCATTTCTGGCAATGGCCTGTCGCAGATTACCGTTAATATTCATACCCGCTATCTGGCCGATCAGCTGCCGCAAATCTGGGATGAGTTACGTCGTCGGGTCGGCGATGCGGCCCGGCAGTTCCCGCCTGGCGTTCAGGCCCCGCTGGTTAACGATGATTTCGGCGATGTTTACGGCTACTTCTTCGTCATTCACGGTAAAGACTTTACCAACAGCGAACTGCGCAACTATGCCGATCAGCTGCGGCGCGATCTGGTGCTGGTGCCGGGTGTGGCTAAAGTTGCAGTAGCGGGCGTCGAGCAGGAGGAGATCCGCATCGCTCTCTCCGCCAGCAAAATGACCGCCTATGGTATGACGCCGCAGCGCGTCGCCGATCTGCTGAGCCGGAATAACAGCGTTGCCAGTGCCGGAACGCTGCGGGTCGACAGCGAATCGATCCGTTTTCATCCCACCGGCGAACTGCAGACGCTGGACGATCTGGCTAATCTGCCGATTCTGCCCGCTGGCAACCCACAGAACGTGCATCTGCGCGATATCGCCACCCTGACGCGTGGCGTTACCGACAATCCCGCCAATATCTACTTTGCAGACGGTGAAGCGGCTCTGGCTATCGGCATTTCGTTCGCGCCTGGCGTCAATGTGATTGATGTTGGCGACGCGCTTTCCGCCCGAATGGCGCACTACCAGCAGGATACGCCCGCCGGTATCAGTCTGAAGGTGTTCTATAACCAGGCCCATGAGGTGAAACAGTCGGTTGATGGCTTTATCCTCAACTTCCTGATGGCGCTGGCGATTGTGGTGGGAACGCTGCTGCTGTTTATGGGCCTGCGCAGCGGCATGGTGATTGCCGCCTCGCTGGCGCTTAACGTGCTTGGCACACTCCTGATCATGTACCTGTTTAAACTTGAGCTGCAGCGGGTGTCGCTGGGCGCGCTGATTATTTCGCTCAGCATGCTGGTGGACAATGCCATTGTGGTGGTCGAAGGGGTCAAAATCGATCACCAGCGCGGTCACCCTTTACAGCAGGCCATTGCCCGTATGGTACGGCGCACTGCCCTGCCGCTGCTGGGTGCCACGGTGATTGCGATTCTCGCCTTTGCGCCGATTGGCCTGTCGCAGGATTCGACCGGCGAATATTGTAAATCGCTGTTCCAGGTGCTGCTGATTTCACTGATGCTGAGCTGGGTCACGGCGCTGACCTTAACGCCGGTGTTTATCAACTGGAGTGAGAAGCGCCGCAGCACGGCTCAGCCTGAGCAAACCGAACCCTCCACGCCTTATCAGGGCATCGTATTTCGGCTCTATCGTCAGGCGCTGGGCGGCCTGCTGCGTTTCCGCCTGACCACGCTGACGGTAATGGTGGCACTGCTGGCTCTGTCGCTATATGGCTTTACACTCGTGAAGCAGAACTTTTTCCCCTCCTCCAGCACGCCGGTCTTTTTCACCGATCTCTGGCTGCCCTATGGCACCGATATTCATTACACCGCGAATACGGCGGCGGATATTGCCAGGTTCATTAACCAGGATCCTGAGGTCGCAGCCACGGTCACGACGGTGGGCCAGGGCGCTCTGCGCTTTACCCTGACCTACGACGCGGCACGGCAGTACAGCAACTTCGCCCAGATTATGGTGCGGGTTAAGGATGGCCGACAGCTTGATGCGCTGGCGCTGAAAACCGAGGCCTATATTGAGCAGAACTTCCCACAGGTGAATCAGCGCATTAAACGTATCCAGTTTGGCAGCGCCAGTGACAGCGCCATTGCCCTGCGGGTGATCGGCCCCGATCCCGAAGTGCTGCGCCACATCGGCAGCCAGCTGGATGCCATTTTCCTGGCGGATGGCTCAACGTTTCCGGTTCGCAATGACTGGCAGGAGCGCAGCAAAGTGATCCGCCCGGTCTATTCGGCGCTGCGTGGTCAGGAACTGGGTATCGATAAACGTGACATCGATCAGGCGCTGAGAATGAATTTCAGCGGTGACGCGGTGGGCATTTTCCGTGACGGTTCGCGGCTGATGCCGGTGATGCTCTATCCGGCTGATGAAGAGCGGCAGAGTGTCGATCACATCGAGAATATTCAGCTGTGGAGTGCGGCCCTGCAGCACTTTGTGCCCCTGAGCAATGTGATTTCTGACTTCCGGCTGGAGTGGGAGAATCCGCTGATTATGCGTCGCGATCGTACGCGCGTGCTGACGGTGCAGACCGATCCCGATCCCGCTTCAGGGTTAACCTCGGCACAAGTGGTGGCGCGGGTTCAGCCACAGATCGATCAGCTTAAACTCCCGGCGGGCTACCGGCTTGAATGGGGAGGTGAGCTGGAGAGTTCACGTGAAGCGCAAAGCGGGCTGCTGAGTTCGCTGCCGGTGGGATTCCTGGCGATGTTCATCATTACCGTGCTGATGTTTAACTCGCTGCGCGACGCCGTCGCTATCTGGATCACCGTGCCGCTGGCGCTGATTGGCGTCACCTGTGGCTTTTTGTTCACCGGTATTCCGTTTGGCTTTATGGCGCTGATTGGGCTGCTGAGCCTGTCGGGCATGTTGATCCGTAACGGGATCGTGCTGATTGAGGAGATCAGGCTGTTCCGGCAGGAGAAATCGCTGCAGCTGGCGATTATTGATGCGGCGACCTCACGTCTGCGTCCTATTCTGCTGACCGCCTTCACCACGGTGCTGGGCCTGCTGCCGCTGCTGCGCGACGTCTTTTTCCAGAGCATGGCGGTGGTCATTATTTTTGGACTCGGGTTCGCGACAGTATTGACCCTGCTGGTGCTGCCGGTCATCTATCGTTGCTTCCATGGCCGGGAGGCGCGCGGTGAATAAGAGCGGACTGGCAATGCTGAAGACGCTGGCCTGTATCACCGCCGTCTCGTTTTTCACGCTTTACCAGAGCTACGACAGCTACCATTACGACATTAATCTGACGCTGAACGTGCTGAGTTTTGTTTCGACGATCGCCACGCCGCTCTATTTTCTGCTCAGCGGTTATATCGACGCCGGTGAGCTGCATACGCCCGCGTGGCAGCTCGGCAAAATTCGCCGCATTCTGCTGATTTTTATCTTCTGGTTCAGCTTTTTCTGGTTTGCCGGGATGCATCATAAGGGCTATCTGATTCAGCCGTGGTTTGTAATTGCGCTGATTGTGATTTATGTGTCGCATCCGCTGATTGACCGACTCATTCAGCGGCCTGGGCTGATGGCATCGGGGATTTTACTGCTGCTGGTGTTAGCTTTTGCCTATGACCTGCTCGCCAGCCTCTACCCGGGCCAGCGGGCCTTATCGCTGCTGCCGCAATACCGAATCTGGACCTGGGTGCTCTACTACCTCACGGGTCGGCTGATGGCCGCGCCGCGCGTGATGCAGTTGCTGACATCACCCAGAGTGATAAAGATTAGCCTGCTGCTGCTGCCCGCGGTTTATCTCTTTACCTGGCTGTATGAGCGTCATTACTTTCTTGCGCGCTTTCTGGCGACCCATAACGATGTGGTGCTGACGGGCTCGCAGGTTTATCTGCTGGTGGTGCTGATTGTGATCAGCATTAACGCCATTCGCCTGCCGGAAAAAGTCCAGTGGCTGACGCCGTTTCTGACGACCCTGGGGAAGACCATGACCGGCGTCTATATCCTGCACTATCTGATTTTTGGCCTGCTGGCGGCGGCAATCCGCATCCAGACGCTGGGCGATAAACTGCTGGTCATCGCCCTGACGTTAATCTTCTCAATGGCGCTGTCACTGCTGCTGTTGCGCATCCCCGGCGTCAGTAAGCTAATCAGCCTGTAGTCGCAGGGCGGCTCGTTCGGTTGCCGCACGACGAGTGGCAAGAAACTCAGCCATTTTCGCCCGCGCCTGCTCCACTTCCTGTGGCGATGCGGTATGCGGCGAACCGCTGGTAAACGGCGGTTCAGGATCATATTCCATCTGCAGCTGAACCGATTTCGCCACCGCGTCACCCGCAATTTCTGCCACCAGCGTCAGGGCAAAATCGATGCCAGAGGTCACGCCTGCGCCGCTGATACGATTGCGGTCGCGCACCACCCGTTGACTAACCGGCTCCGCGCCCAGTAGGGCCAGCTGATCGATGGAGCTCCAGTGCGAGGTCGCACGATATCCCTTTAGCAATCCGGCGGCCCCCAGCACCAGCGAACCGGTACAGACCGACGTAACCCACTTCGCCTGATCGGCCTGCTGGCGAAGGAAATTCAGCGTGATGTCATCCGACATCAGGGCGATCTGTCCTGGCCCGCCAGGCACACAGATCACATCCAGTGGCGGACAATCTGCAAACGTAGTGGTCGGCAATATCGACAGGCCGCGATCGGAACGCACCGGCTGAAGATCTTTCCAGATGAGATGGCATTCGACACCAGGCGTGCGCGCAAACACCTCCCACGGGCCGGTCAAGTCGAGCTGAGTGACATCAGGGAACAGCAAAAGACCAATCTGTAGCGGACGATTCATGCGTGAACTCCGGGCAGGTGATGAAACGCCATCATGCCGCGATGCCCGGTCAGATATCAATCCCGGCTACCGGAAACTATTTCCAGCGTATCCACCAGCGATGAGGGTAATATCTGGCCGTGACTCTGACCGGCATAACGCGTCAGAATCAGTCTGGCACCGCTCGGGCGCAGGATGTCGGTAAGCGCGCGCTCTTCCTGCTGAAGATCGTCAGAGTGGCCGGTTCGGCGTTCGGTGATGCCATCGCCCTCCATCAGATAGAGCGACAAATGTTTTAGCGGTCCGGCGTCGGCGCGTCGGGCCAGGGTAAGAATGCGCTGATGATTCCAGCTCAGCGAGGGAGCGGCCGCAAAATAATGGCTGAACCAGGCGGCATGAAAGAAGGTGTCCAGCACGAACAGTCCGCCGTAGGAGTGACCCCAGAGCGCACGCCGCTGCGGATTACTGGGCGCAATGCGTTCTGCCCACGGGACAATTGTGTTCAGCAGCAGTTGACGAAACTGATGGCTGCCTCCGCCTTTGCGGCCATGAGGCTGAGTGACCAGAGTATCAGGCGCATCATTGGGTGGGGTGTAGTCGTAATTACGCGCCACCACATCAAAGGGCAAATGGGTGTCGTAACCCACCGCGACCAGCACTGGCGGCGTGCCGCTGCTCAGCTTTTTAAGCAGAGGTTCTGTCAAATGTGCCATCGCCGCATTGCCATCCAGTAGCCAGAGCACCGGATAGCCGCCTGGCGGCGCATCGCTTTTGGGGATAGCAAGCCACACCCGATAGTGCCGTTCCCCATCCTGTGAGACAAACTTTTTACTCTGGAAGCGATACCAGGCGGAACCTGTGTCGGCGATGTTCTTGCCCAGCGGACGCATATCGGGTCGGGCAATGGCCGGAACGGCGGTTAAACCGGCTGTCATCACGGTCAGCAGCATCAGGAGGAAACAGGTACGGATAGTGTTCATTCAGCAATCCCTGCAAGGTTATCGGGCTAATCACGCCTGAGAGAGTGCCATCCTGACAAATTTTCACCGCGATAACATCCCCGCTTTTGCCGGGGTTAATAACATCCTCAGGGCACGCCGAGAAAACGCAACAGCGCCGTCATCGCCGCCGCCCCCAGAATAATCATAATCAGCGGCGCACGACGCCACGCCAGCAACAGGGCAAAGCCCACGCCCGCCACCCGTGCCACACCGGCAAAATGCTGGCCTTCAAACAGCGTGGTGGTGGCCGCTACCGCCAGCAGCAATATCGTGGCGGCGTCGGAGAGCATCTGCTGGGTGCGCTCGCTGATCGGCAGACGGTTTCCCAGCCTGACGCCTGCAAACCGCATCAGATAGGTTCCGGCAGCCAGCAGGGCAATCCCGGCGATAATCATTCCCTGATGTGTCATTTGCGCGATCTCCATGTCAGCAGGCCCAGCAGTGAAAACAGCACCGGCATGCCCGCCGGAACCAGTGGCGTCGCCAGCAAGGAGAGCAGCGCGCCGACGGTCGCGGGGATCCGGGTGCGTCGCTGGCGCAGCGCCGGGAAGATCAGAGCAATCAGGATCGCCGGAAACACCGCATCCAGTCCGATCACCGAGACATCAGGAATAAACTGCCCGATTGCTGCCCCGATCATGACGCTGACCGGCCATATCAAGCCGATACCGATACCGCACAGCCAGTAAGCACTGCGGCGCTGCGCCAGTTGCGGCTGAGAGATCCCAAACACCACACTTTCATCGTTCATGATGTGACAGCCCAGCCAGCCTGACGGACCCTGCCCCACCAGATCCTTGACCGCGATGCCAAACGGCAAATGACGTGCGTTTACCAGCAGGCCCGCTGCGGCGGCGGTAAATGGACTGCCGCCACCGGCCACAATGCCGATAAACAGGAACTCCGACGCCCCCGCCAGCACCAGCGTTGAGAGCGCCAGCGGCACCCAGAGCGGAAACCCGTCGGCCGACGCCAGCGAGCCATAGGATAATCCAACAATTCCATCAGCCAGGCAGACCAGAAAAATCGCTTTGATAACCCCTTTGTCCAGCAACTGCATTTGCGGAAAAAGCATCACTCTGTCTCATAATGAACATATAATCCGATATAATGAACACTGCGAAAACGTTTTACAAGATGAACGTTATGTTCGATATAAAAAACATTCAGGTTATCAGGAGTGCGTTTGAATACCCCTATCAGCATTATTGCCAGTGCCTTAGTACGTGAACGTCAGCGAGCCGGTCTTTCACTGGCTGAAGTGGCGCGCCGCGCAGGGATCGCCAAATCTACGCTGTCACAGCTGGAAGCGGGTAATGGCAATCCGGGCATTGAAACCCTGTGGTCGCTTTGCGTAACGCTGAACATTCCATTTTCACGTCTGCTGGAGCCGGATGCGCGTCGTCTGCAGGTGATTCGGCGTGGAGAGGGCCTGACGGTAACCGCCGATCTGGCCGATTATCAGGCCGTTTTGCTGGCCTCCTGCCCGCCCGGCGTTCGGCGTGATATCTATCTGCTGGAAGTTCAGCCCGGCAGCGAACGCATTTCCCAGCCCCATATCCCCAATACCATTGAGCATATTATTATCGCTAAAGGGCGTGCGCTGGTGGGCCCGGTCGACAGTGCGGTGGAGCTGGATGTGGGGGATTACATTACCTATCCGGGCGATGAGCTGCATATCTTTCGGGCGCTGGAAGCCGATACGATGGCGCTGCTGGTGATTGAGCACAGCTGATCACTGTTTAGTGAGCTTCTGCAGGGTTTCTGCGGGCGTGAGGTGAGTGATTAGCTGCACCTCACTGCTCAGCCTGATCTCCGGATAGTGCTCGCGCATCCCTTCCAGCAGCACCTCATCAGGCCATTCCTCCTGTTTCCCCAGCGTCGCGGCGACTTCGCTTAAGCGCAGCGTGTCGACCTGCGTCACCCACACGATTACCGCGTCCGTTTCATCGTGCTGATTCACCAGTCTCAGCGGACCCATGGTGATATCGCCCTCCTGCCAGCGAATCGTCGAGGTTTTCTCTCCGGACCTGACGGCTGGCATCAGACGCGGGACAAGCGTGAGTTGTTGCATTTCCACTCCCTTTTAAACGCTCATTGGTACCCACAACAAAAACACAAATCAGGATTGAAAACAAACACACTAATGTTATGTTATAACGTATCTATAATCCCGTTCTTACAGGTAACATCATGACACTCTCTGCTCTGACATCCGACGATCCCCGTCTGCCGGTTGCCGTTCTCTCCGGCTTTCTCGGTGCCGGTAAAACTACCCTGCTTAATCATATTCTGAACAACCGCGAAGGACGGCGGATCGCGGTGATCGTCAATGATATGTCTGAAATTAATATTGACGCTGCGCTGGTGCGCGATGGCGGTGCGCAGCTCTCCCGCACCGATGAAAAGCTGGTCGAAATGAGTAACGGCTGCATCTGCTGCACGTTGCGTGAAGATCTGCTGCTGGAGGTAAAACGTCTGGCTCAGGCCGGGCGTTTCGATCACCTGGTGATTGAGTCTACCGGCATTTCTGAACCGCTGCCGGTTGCCGAAACCTTTACGTTTGAAGATGAAGCGGGTGAAAGTCTGTCAGCCTATGCCCGGCTGGACAGTATGATCACCGTAGTCGATGGCTTTAACTTCCTGCGCGATTATCGCTCAGCCGATGATCTGCAGTCACGTGGCGAATCGCTGGGCGCGCAGGATGAGCGCTCAGTGGTTGATCTGCTGGTGGATCAGATTGAGTTTTGTGATTTGCTGGTGCTGAACAAAACGGACCTGCTCAGCCCGGCGCAGCTGCACCAGTTGAAGGGCATGCTGCAGGCGCTTAATCCGCACGCGCTTATTGTGAACAGTGAGTTTGGGCAGGTTCCGCTGGACTGCCTGCTAAATACCGGCCGGTTTGATTTTGACCGGGCAGCGCAGGCACCCGGCTGGCTGCAGACCCTGCGCGGTGAGCATCAGCCGGAATCGGAGGAGTATGGCATTCGTAACTTTGTCTATCGCGCCCGTCGTCCGTTCCATCCGCAGCGTTTCTGGCATGCAGTAAACCACCAGCTTGACGGCGTTATCCGCTCTAAAGGCTACTTCTGGCTGGCCAGTCGACCGGAATATGCCGCGATGTGGTCGCAGGCGGGCGCGGTGGCACGTCAGGGTTATGCCGGGCGCTGGTGGGTCAGCGTGCCGCGAACTGAATGGCCACAGGATGCGGATTCGCTCAACTTTATCGCTGAACAGTGGCAGGAAGGTACCGGCGATGCGCGCCAGGAACTGGTCTTTATCGGCATTGAGATGGACGAGAAGAGCGTCCGTGCCGCGCTGGATCATGCGCTGCTGACACCACAGGAGATGGCTGCGGGGCCTGAACAGTGGATCACCCTGGCCGATCCGGTGCCCGCATGGTTCGATGAAACCACCGCCTGACGCTGCGGTTGACGTACTTCTTTGACTTCGCAATAGTAAACGAACCGGCGGGTAGCAGTTTTCCACTAATCCCTGTTCAGGAGAGACCAGATATGCCACAACGTATTGCCGTAATCGGTGCAGGCGTGCTGGGTTTAGCCGTCGCGCAGTCATTGTCGCGACGGGGCGCACAGGTCACCGTCTTCGATAAAAACTATCCTGGCAGCGGAACCAGTCAGATCAGCTATGCCTGGGTCAATGCCAACGGCAAAGAACCCACCAGCTACCATGATCTTAATGCCCATGCGATAGACGAGCACAAGCGCTGGCAGGCAAGCCATCCTGCATCACCCCGATGGCTGCTGGAAACCGGCACGCTGGAGTGGGCGGCCGATGAATCATCCCTGCGCCAGCTGGCGCAGCGCGCAGCAAAGCTTACGACGCTCGATTACCCCGTAGAGAAACGTAGCCGCGCCGCACTTCTGGGTGCAATGCCCGAGTTGCGGCTTGATCCCCGCGTTCAGCACGCCTGGTCTTTCCCGTCGGAGTGTCTGCTTTATCCGAGCCTGTTTATCGCCTCTCTGCTGGCAGAGCTGCGTACCAGTGGCGGGCAGCTGGTCTGCAACAATGAAGTGACGACGCTCACTGAATCGGCGCAGGATGTCCATCTTACGCTGGCCAGTGGGGATGAATGGCGCGGCGATCAGCTGGTACTGGCGACCGGCCGCTGGGCACCGGAACTGATAAGTCAGTGCGGGCTTGAACTGGCGATGACCGATGCGAACCGCGCCGATCCTGTTGCCTGCAGTTTTCTGGCGCAGACCCAGCCTCTGCCGATCCCACTTAAATGCAATCTGATTACCCCGGAACTGAATGTGCGGCCGGATGGCGGTGGCCGTCTGATGCTGCAGGCGCTGGATCTGGATCAGCACGCCGATCCGGCGCGGCCGGTCTCGCCGGATGGACTGATTGGCAAAGAGATGCTGCGTCGATTGCGGCGGCTGTTTAGAAACACGGAAGGCGCGAGAATTGAGCGGATTGAAACAGGACAGCGGTCGCGTCCGTCAGATGGCTTGCCGGCATTAGGCTATATCAGCGAGTCATCACGCGTTTATCTGATGGTCAGCCATAGCGGCATGACACTTGCCCCATTGCTGGGCAGGCTGGTGGCTGAGGAGATGCTGAGCGGCACAGGCTCACCAATGCTGAGTGCGTTTGCACCGCATCGGTTGCTGCGTCCGCTCAGTGCGGTCGCTAAAACAGCGCCCGCTTATCTTCCGTCGGCACAGTAAACACTAGCGACGATTCTTCCAGACGGTCTGCACGTTACAGAATTCGTGCACACCAAAGTGCGACAGCTCACGGCCGTAGCCGCTTTTCTTCACACCACCGATGGTAACGCGCGGATCGGACGCGCCGTTGCCATTAATAAACACAGCACCGACTTCCAGCTGGAGCGCCAGACGATCGGCAATCTCTTCATTACCGCTCCAGACGGTGGCGCTGAGGCCAAATTCGCTGTCGTTGGCGATCTCCAGCGCATGTTGTGGATCCCTGGCGACCGCAATAGCGGCTACCGGGCCAAACAGCTCCTGCCTGAACGCGGTCATGTCGCTGGTGACATCAGCGAGAATGGTCGGCGCGTAGTAGTTACCCTGCCCTGCCACTTTCTCGCCGCCCAGTACCAGACGTGCACCTTCACGCAGCGTGGCCTTTACCTGTCCATCCAGTTCGTCACGCAGATCGGCGCGTGCCATCGGGCCCAGGAAGGTATTTTCATCCAGCGGATCGCCCATGGTGAGTGCCTGGACCGCGGCAGTGAAGCGTTTTTCAAATTCTTCAGCGATCGGAGCTTCCACAATAAAGCGTTTGGCAGCCATACACACCTGCCCGGTATTCTGGAAACGTCCAATAACGGCTGATTTAACCGCTTCATCAAGATCGGCATCCGCCAGCACGATAAAGGGATCGGATCCACCCAGTTCCAGCACGGTTTTCTTAAGTGCTGCGCCCGCCTGTGCAGCGATCGCGGCGCCAGCCCGGACACTTCCGGTAACGGCAACGGCGGCAATGCGGTCATCTTTGATGGCTACGGAGACACCATCGTTGTCAACGTTGATCAGGTTAAAGCCGCCAGCAGGCAGATCGGTTGCCCTGAACAGCTCAGCCATCAGTGTGGCGCTTCCCATGACGTTAGGCGCGTGTTTGAGCAGATAGGTGTTGCCTGCCAGCAACATACTCACTGCGCCCCGCAGAACCTGCCATAGGGGGAAATTCCATGGCATCACAGCCAGGATCACCCCGATGGGACGGAATCGCTGCCACGCATCGGCAATCTGAGTAGGCTGATCGGCAAGCATTGCAGGGCCATGTTCCGCATACCAGTCGCATAAGTTAGCGCATTTCAGAACTTCAGCGCGTGCCTGTGCAATGGGTTTACCCATCTCAAGGGTGATCATGCGGGAAAGATCCTGCTCACGCAGACGGATCTGTTCGCCAAGCTGACGCAATACGCGAACGCGGTCCGTCATGGTGCTGCGTTTCCATGCTGCAAAAGCAGATGCGCTTTCAGTCAGTGTCTGTTCCAGCTCTGCACTGTTCTGCAAAGGATAGCGTGCCAGAATTTCACCAGTTGTAGGGTTACGTGATAAGGCATGTTCAGTCATGGTGCCGTTTTCCTCATTCTGTCAGTGATGGAGAGACGATACGCGCTGTAGTTGATGATGAAAAATGAATAATAGTGAGGAAGTTGTTTATAGATTGAGAATGAATGCGGCTATAGCCGATTAGTCGGTCAGGCAGTGGGCAGATTGCTGGCCAGTTTTTGCTGATGGTCAGCTCATATGAAAATGATGTTACGCCTTAAGTTTTCCACTTATACAGTGAACAGATCCTAATAAACGATCCTTAATAGATCATATAGAGATCCTAAGAGATCCCCGATCGTCGCAGGCCGCACCCCACAAGGGCTGAAAGGGTGATCGCGTTCACTATAATCAGTAAAGTGTTCACTGTAATCAGTACTTTATTCACTGTACCAGGTAGAATGTTCACTGTAAACAGTGCTAATGTTCACTGTAGTCAGAAAACGATCCCTTTCATCCACAGAATGAAGATCTTACGCCATGGCAGATAAAGACAACGAAAACAAAGCGTTACTTGAACCTTTTCTGTCAGTGACAAAAAACAGCGGTGAAGTTATTCAGCTTCATCCCAACAAGAATAATACCGTTCAGCCTGTCGCTTTAATGCGTCTTGGGCTGTTCGTGCCGACGCTGAAATCTACTGCACGCGGTAAATCCGGTGCGATGGCATCAACGGATGCGACGAAAGAGCTGAAGAATCTGACGCTGGTGAAAGCGGAAGGCTACGAAAAGATTACCATTACCGGCGCGCGGCTGGATATGGATAACGATTTCAAAACCTGGGCGGGTATTATTCAATCGTTTTCCCGCTATCCGACCAAAGGCGATACTGTCACGCTGCCGTTTATCGACTTTGTTAAGATGTGTGGCATTCCCTCTGCCAACTCTTCAGCCGCCCTGCGCAAGCGTCTTGATGCCTCTCTGCGCCGTATCGCGACCAATACGCTCTCTTTTGAAGGTAACGGCAAGGCCTATCACACCCACCTTGTTCAGTCTGCTTATTACGATCGCGAAAAAGATATTGTGCGCATCCAGGCCGACCCCAAGCTGTTCGAACTCTATAACTTCGACCACAAGGTCCTGCTTCAGCTCCGTGCAATATCCCGTTTGAAGCGTAAAGAGTCTGCGCAGGCGCTTTACACCTTCCTGGAAAGCCTGCCAACCAATCCGGCGCCTATCTCGCTTGCACGCCTGCGTATGCGCCTGAACCTCGGCTCTAAGACCACCACGCAGAACCATGTCGTGCGGCGCGCGATGGAGCAGCTGAAAGAGATCGGTTATCTGGATTACTCAGAAGTGAAGCGTGGCCGCTCAGTCTTTTTTATTATCCACAGCCGTACGCCTAAGCTTGATGGCATCAGTAATCTTGAGAGCATCGATTCGCTGGATGAGATCGAGTTTGATGATTAACCCCTCACGTTCACTGTAATCAGTATTCCTGCGTGGCAGTGTCACTTTCTGCGTCACCGGTGACATTGCGCCATCCACTCTTCATTCACTGTAATCAGTACTCCCCAGGGATTCACTGTGATCAGTAACGTTCACTGTAATCAGTAACCGGGCCGCCGTGCAAAAGTGTGTTCAGACCCTACCCCCCTTCAATGCGCCTGATAACAAGGGATTATAAGTAAGTTAGTGCTTACTCTCATATTGGTTAGCACTCAATTATACTGTGTTTACTGATTACAGTGAATGCCCTGACTTCGGTTGGCTAAGCCTCTCTCTGCTGATTACAGTGAATCCTTTTTACTGACTACAGTGAATGCCTTTGCTCTGCCCTGTTCTCAAAGAGCATTACTGGCTGGCCAGCAAATCAGGGTTGGATGCGGTTTACCATGATGGGTCTGCTCAGCGTGATTCACATGATACGTATAACCTGAATGACACACGTAACCAGAGATATCAGCGTGACACTGTTACTGATTACAGTGAATGTTTGCTGATGGGCACTACCCTCGCCTCACCATTGAATCTCTTAAACGGCTTTCCGAATCGCTACTGATTACAGTGAACGTTGTTGCCAGATGTCCGGTCTGAAGCGAGTCATAACTGCCATGGCGAGATGCTAATCTTGTACTGATTACAGTGAACGTTCTGCTGATTACAGTGAATGTTTGCTGCGGTGTACCTGAAGGCATCGTGCATTCTACTGATTACAGTGAACGTTAAAGTGAACCTGGTGACGGCATTGCTGATGTATACGATACGGGGCTGGTGCATGACTGGCTGAAGGGCGACAGAAGAAGCCGTTGCTCGCATGGCCTGAGTCTTTCACGACCACTCGGCACACACTGATGCAGAACAGAATCGCTTCTGTCTTCTTACTGCTATCTACTGACTCATATTACGACCCCGTCGGCACGCCCTGATTCAGAACAGAATCGCTTCTGTCTACTTACTGCTGACTACTGACTACAGTGAATGTTTGCGCGGTTGTTCTCCTTCTAATGCCTCTTCTGTTTGTGATGTTACTGACTATAGTGAATGTTTACTGCTTTCTGGATTTACTGATTACAGTGAACGTTTATGGGCTTTACGCTTCTGTATCGCAGACCAGAGTCGGTTGTGACGTTGCCGGTGTATATTCCCTCTCCAGATTCCGATGCTTTTATCATCCGCTGAGGATTTTTCAACCCATCCTTACTGACTACAGTGAACGTTTACTCTGCCCTGCTCCCTCTTCTGGCTCCTGATCGGCAAGTTTACTGATTACAGTGAACGTTGCTCTTCACAGAGCTGAACACGCAAAACGCTACTGACTATAGTGAATGTTGAAGTGATGCAGTGGCAAAGATCAGCACTGCAACCTGCAGTCACTGCCTGAAATCCATTTATCAATGTATCCATCGCTCTTTCGCCTGCTCCATAACGTCACCGGATGAGACACAAGCTTTACTGACTACAGTGAACGTTTGATCTCAAGGTTCGTCTTCTGTGTTCTCCCCTTTCCCGCTCACTGTTCCCAGTTTGTCTGATGATTTTTTAAACCTGTTTGCTCACTACAGTGAATGTTCTGCTGATTACAGTGAATGCCGACCGCAATTAACCTGCAAAATATATTCGGCCAGACGAAATAATGTGATGAAGCTCACCAAAACCCGTGTGGTTACATAAAAACGGAGATTATGTTGAGAAGATAATTTATTGCCTCACGTGCAGGATTTCTGTATAAAGTCATAAATCCTACATGTTTGGAGCAACTATGGCTAATGATGACAAGCAGGTGATGAAGGTTGCGCAGCGTTCAGAACGCATGCTGCTAAGCCTCACCGAGCAAATTCAGGCGCAAAAGCAGGAACTGCATGAAAATACCTACTATCAGGTCTATGCCAAAGCGGCGCTGGCAAAGTTGCCCAAACTGACCCGAGCCAGTGTGGATTACGCAGTCAATGAGATGGAAGAAAGCGGTTATCAATTTGATAAACGTGCGGCCGGTTCTTCCGTTAAATATGCTATGTCGATTCAGAATATTATCGATATCTATCATCATCGTGGCGTGCCGAAGTATCGCGATCGCCATAGTGACGCTTACACCCTGTTTGTCGGTAATCTGAAGGGCGGTGTCTCCAAAACGGTTTCAACCGTCTCGCTGGCACATGCGTTGCGCGCACATCCCCATCTGCTTTTTGAAGATTTGCGCATCCTGGTTATCGACCTTGATCCGCAGTCCTCAGCAACCATGTTTCTGAACCACGAGCGCTCCGTCGGGCTGGTGGAAGCGACTGCGGCGCAGGCAATGCTGCAGAATGTCTCACGAGATGAGCTGGTCAACGAGTTTATCGTTCCGTCGATCATTCCGGGTGTGGATGTGCTGCCAGCATCGATTGATGACGCCTTTATCGCCTCAAGCTGGGATCAGCTTTGTGCTGAGCATCTTCCGCAACAGAACGTTCACGCCGTGTTGTATGACAACGTTATTGCCAAACTGAAAAAAGATTATGACTTTATCTTTATCGACAGCGGCCCGCATCTTGATGCCTTCCTGAAGAATGCGATTGCAGCGTCAGATCTTCTGATGACTCCGGTGCCACCGGCTCAGGTAGACTTTCACTCGACACTGAAATACCTGACTCGTCTTCCGGAACTGATTGCGATTATCGAAGACTCCGGCGCGACCTGTCGGCTGCAGGGTAATATTGGCTTCATGTCGAAGCTCTCCAATAAAGCAGACCACAAACTCTGTCATAGCCTGGCAAAAGAGATTTTTGGTGGCGACATGCTTGATGCTGCCCTTCCCCGCCTTGATGGTTTCGAACGTTGTGGCGAATCCTTTGATACGGTTATCTCCGCCAATCCTTCGACCTACGTCGGCAGCAGCGAAGCGTTGAAGAATGCACGATCCGCCGCAGAAGACTTTGCTAAAGCCGTCTTCGACCGTATCGAATTTATTCGCCTGAACTGAGGTTTGTATGAGCGCAAAAAGAATTACGATTGGCAGAACCTTCAGCCAGACTCCACTGGAAAATGACACGCCAGACAGCCAGCACAACCAGACATTCGTTCTGGCAACGGGCAAGCGCGCCCTGTTTCGCTTTGAACGCATTGCCGCCAGCGACGTTGAAAGCAAAACGTTCGTCACAATGGAAACCAACGGTCGCGATCAGGCAGGCCTGACACCTGATTCGCTGCGCGACATTATCCGGACCATTAAGCTTCAGCAGTTCTTTCCCGCTATTGGCGTGATGCGCGATGACCGCATCGAAATCCTGGATGGCTCACGTCGTCGTGCAGCCGCACTCTACTGCAAAACCGGCCTGGACGTGCTGATCACTGACGCGGCCATCACCGCTGATGAAGCCCGCCGACTGGCGCAGGATATTCAGACGGCACGGGAACACAATCTGCGCGAAGTGGGTATGCGTCTGTTAACACTTAAAGATGGCGGTTTGTCGCAGAAGGAGATTGCTGAAAATCAGGGTTTGTCCCAGGCGAAAGTGACGCGTGCCCTGCAGGCCGCCAGCGTTCCATCAGATTTGATTTCACTTTTTCCTAATCACGCTGAGCTGACCTATCCCGACTATAAAGCGTTGTTACAGGCTGCTGACAAGTTGAGTGAGTCGGGGCAAAGCGTTGAAGCTCTGATCAAATCCATTTCCAGGGAAATTGATGTGGTCTGTGCCCGTGAAGGTCTGGCCGAGGACGAGCTTAAAAATCATATTCTGCGTCTGATTCGACAGGGCAGCCAGACTCTGATCAAAGAACCGGAGAAAGATAAAACCCAGGCGACTGCGCTCTGGTCTTTTGCGGATAAAGATCGCTTCGCCCGTAAAAAGGTACGCGGGCGGATGTTCAGTTATGAATTTAACCGGCAGTCGAAAGAGTTGCAGGAAGAGCTGGATAAAGTTATTGCGGAGACCCTGAAAAAATATCTCAACCGTTAATGTATCTGCACTCAAATCAGCCAGCGATAAACGCTGGCTTTTTTTTCGATTTTTGTAGCGAGTCGTCGTTAAAAGAGATGGCGAATACCCAAATTTCAGGCTGAAATCGCCAGATTTTTAAGTGTGAATTCCTGCTTAAGATATTGAAATATAATAAATTGCTTTATTATCTCTTGCTGAAAAACTGCATGAAATCGCCACTTCGCTGAACTTTTTCGCCAGATACCCAGGCCCCTTCCAAACCGCACAGGTCACTATAAACAGAGATAACGTTTTTCGTCTGATGCTATCGTTGATGAATCTCATCGCCGTCAGCGCGCATCCGACGGTCAGAATATTGCAAGTAATGATTTTCCGGGGCTGGTTCATTAGTGACCAATCAACCCCCACTGAACCTCAGTAACAGCGTACCGGCTTCACACACTCCGCTAAACCCTCTGCCTGGCCTTTCTCCAAACATTAGCCCGCCAGCGATATTTCGTGATTAACTGTTTGTTTTTAATATAAAAGATGCAAGAATTTCAGCCTGAAATCGCCATGCCTGCAGTTAAACGCTCCCTCGTTTCAGGCCTGAGGGCGAACGGTTAAGATCAGAAAAGAGGCGTATCTTGAGAGCAGTAAAGTCCTGAACAGAGAGTGAAAAAAGATACTCAGAAACTATCCCTCACTTATCCACAGAAAAAGTGGATAACTTTTTCTGCGCGATAAAATTTTTTTTGAAGAGGTGCGATACAAGATGCAGCTTTGGCAGGGAACTCCATTAAAACCTGATCAGCGCGAAAAGATTGTCACAGTCTGCTCATGACGGAAAGGTAGTTGCATGGCATCAGATTCACTGTATTGGGTAAAGCAGATGAAATCGGCAGCTTACGGACGAAGAGCCCCTATCGGCCTACCTGATAAAAGGCGATGGCTCACCGCACTGCTGTTTACAGTGAATTGCGAGAAATAACGTCTGTATGGCATTGAACCGGGTTATCAGTGGCTGTTATCAGCATACAGCGTAGTTGCTGATGCGCAGAGAGTGCTGACCACTGCAATCAGTAATCAGACCGATGTGAAGTGACGTAATGCAATGATGATCTTCCACGGCAGCAGCGAACCTATGCAGAAGAAAACCGGGCCAGGCCCGGTTTTGATATGAATCAGGCTTCAAGCCAGGCGGTGATTTGCTTAACCATGGCATCCGTTGAGATGCCATAACGGTCATGCAGCGTCGGTAGTGCGCCTGCTGCAAGGAAAGCATCCGGCAGCGCAATCTGTTTAAAGCGCGGTGTCACATGGTTTCGCATTAACAGGCCGGCAATAGCTTCGCCTAAGCCACCGGTTATCGAATGATTTTCAGCGGTGATAACCAGCTGGTTATGATGCAGTGCTACTCCCGCCTCACGCAGGATGGTCTCTTCATCCAGAGGCTTAATCATGGGTGAGTGAACCACACCGACCTCAATCCCCTGCTTCTCCAGCGCTTCAGCGGCCTCAAGCGCCCGCATGGTCATCAATCCGCTGCTGATAATAACGGCATGCTTACCGCCGCGCAGGCGCTGAGCCTTACCGTGCTGATAGCGATAGTCATATTTATCCAGCACCAGCGGAACCTTACCGCGCAGCAGGCGCAAATAGACCGGACCCTGATGTTCAGCGATAGCCGGTATCACCTGGCTAATCTCCAGTGCATCGCAGGGATCGATGATAGTCAGGTTCGGCATGCCACGGAAGATTGCCAGGTCATCAGTCGCCTGATGACTCGGTCCATAACCGGTGGTCAGGCCCGGCAGTGCGCAGGCGATTTTAACGTTCAGATTCTCTTCGGCGATGGCCATGCAGATAAAATCATAAGCGCGGCGGGAAGCAAAGACGGCATAAGTGGTGACAAAAGGCATAAAGCCTTCACGCGCCATACCTGCTGCGGCGCTCATCAGTAACTGTTCCGCCATGCCCATCTGATAAAAGCGTTTCGGAAAAGCCTCTGCGAACAGGTGCAGATCGGTGTATTTACTTAAATCAGCCGTCAGCCCCACCACATCTGAGCGCTGCTCTGCCAGAGAGACCAGGGCATGTCCAAAAGGAGCTGAAACCGTGGGCTGGCCTTCAGCGGCGATCGAGGCGATCATGGCGGATGTGGTCAGACGTTTTTTTTGCGGTTGTGAACTCATCTCAGACTCCTTGCTCAAGTGCGGTCAGGGCTTTGTCCCACTCATCGGCATCGACCCGAATAAAGTGGTTTTTCTCACGACTTTCCAGAAACGGCACCCCTTTGCCCATTCGGGTATCGCAAATGATGACGCGCGGCTGGGGTTCGGGCCAGCTGCGAGCCGCATCAAAGGCGGCCTGTAAAGCAGAGATATCGTTGCCATCAACCCGCTGGGTGTACCAGCCAAAAGCCTGCCAGCGATCCACAATGGGTTCAAAAGCGAGAATCTCACTGCTATGGCCGTCAGCCTGCTGATTGTTGACGTCGATAAGGGCGATCAGGTTATCAAGTTGCCAGTGTGAGGCGGACATTGCCGCTTCCCAGGTAGAGCCTTCATTCAGTTCACCATCTGAAAGCAGGTTATAGACTCGTGCCTGCGAGCCTTTCTGCTTCAGCCCAAGACAGGCACCCACGGCAATACCTAATCCATGACCCAGTGAACCGCCGGTAATTTCCATGCCTGGGGTATAGGCAGCCATGCCGGACATCGGCAAGCGGCTCTCATCAGTCCCATAAGTTTCCCTTTCCTCTTCAGGTATCACGCCTGCTTCCAGCAGGGCGGCGTAAAGGGCGATAGCGTAATGGCCAATCGACAGATAGAAGCGATCGCGCTCTTCCCACTCAGGTTGATCCGGCCGGTAATTCATGGCGTGGAAATAGCTGACAGCAAGCAAATCGGCGGCACCCAGCGCCTGACCGATATATCCCTGCCCCTGAATCTGCCCCATTAATAAGGCATGGCGGCGAATATTGGTGGCTCGTTGCTGCAATGAGAGCACGTGTGAAGCGTGACGAGAGTCAGTCATATTACCTCCTGATTAACGATTAACGTCCGCTGCCCGGATGCGCAGCACGCATAGCGCGCCACCCAGCAGGACGGCAGCAATAAAGTACATTCCGGAAGCGGGCGTACCGGTTGCGGTGGTGATGGTGCCTATCAGCCACGGTGAGAAAAAACCGGCCAGATTAGCAATGCAGTTCACGGCGGCGATGCCTGCGGCGGCAGAGACGCCACCTAACAGATTGGTCGGCAACATCCAGAACAGCGATGAGGCGGAAAGAATGCCCGCAGCGGCAATACAAAGGGAGAGCAGTGACAGGGAGACGCTATGGCTCAGCAGAGTTGCCAGCGTCAGTCCGGTGAGTCCGATCAGCATCGGAACAATCAGATGCCAGCGGCGTTCACGATAGCGGTCGCCACTGCGCCCGGCCAGCAGCATAAAGATAATGGCGCAGAGGTAAGGCAGACTGGTCAGCAGCCCAATATGCAGCGGCTCACTGACGCCTGAGTTTCTCACCAGCGTCGGTAACCAGAACGTCAGGGCGTACTGACCCATCACCACACAGAAGTAGATCAGCGCCAGCAGCCACAGACGACGGTCGGCGACAAAGGCTTTTACCGTGCCATGACAGGCTTTCTGCTGATTATCCTCGTCCAGATCGGCACGCACGCGGCGTTTCTCATCTTCATCCAGCCACTCTGCCTGTTCAACGCGATCCTTCAGAACCAGCAGTACCACTAATCCCATAATAAGAGTGGGGATAGCTTCCAGCATAAACATCCACTGCCAGCCGGCCCATCCGTGAAAGCCTGCAAAGGTCGCCATAATCCAGCCTGAGAGCGGGCCGCCAATCATCCCTGAAAGTGGAATGGCGACAAACCAGAGCACGGTCATACGCGCGCGACGGTGTGATGGAAACCAGTAGGTCAGGTAGAGCAGTAAACCTGGCGCAAGACCGGCCTCGGCGACGCCGAGCAGAAAGCGCAGCAGGTAGAACTGCCATGCGGTTTCTACAAAGGCGAACAGGGCTGAGATGATTCCCCATGTGATCATAATGCGGGCAATCCAGCGGCGTGCGCCGACACGGTGCAGGATCAGGTTACTCGGCACCTCAAAGAAGAAGTAGCCGATAAAAAAGATCCCGGCACCCAGTCCATACACGGTTTCGCTGAGAGACAAATCATCCATCATCTGTAATTTAGCGAAGCCCACATTGACGCGGTCAAGATAGGCGCAGAGATAACAGAGCATCAGCCAGGGCATCAGGCGCCAGGCAATTTTGCGATAGGTGATATCGCGCGCAGCAGAGGCTGCGCTCAGGTTAAGCGTGGTCATGATGTTCACTCCCGAAGTTAGCCCGCCAGGCGTGCGGGCAGGGAAGGGCGCTATTTAATGGATCAGCATGCCGCCGTTCACATCCAGCGTGATGCCGGTGAGATAACCGGAGAGATCGCTGGCGAGAAACAGCGCAGCGTTAGCGACGTCACTGGCGGACCCAAGGCGGCCGAGCGGAATTCCGTCGAGAATGGCGTGGCGGCGTTCATCCTGTAACAAGCCACCAGTGATGTCCGTCTGGATCAGACCGGGCGTCAGGGCATTAATGCGTATCTGGTCAGGGCCAAATTCGCGCGCCATCGCTTTAGTCAGGCCCAGAACGCCCGCTTTAGCGGCACTGTAGTGCGGGCCACCGAAAATCCCGCCGCCGCGCTGTGCTGAGACCGAGGACAGGCAGATGATGCTGCCGCCTTTCTGCTGCTGCATGGTGGGGATCACCGCCTGAGACATCAGCAGCGTGCCGCGCAGATTGACATCAAGAATACGGTTGTAATCCTCGATGCCGATTTCCAGTGTTTTAACCGGCTGAGTAATACCTGCATTGTTGACCAGCACATCAATACGGCCGAAGTGCTCAAGAACCTGGTCGATGGCACGACGAACAGAGAGGGGATCGGTCACATCTGTGGCCAGGCCGAGATGCCCATCACCACAAGACAGTGCGCTGGCCTGGGCGGCCTGCAGATCTAAATCGAGCACCACCACGCGCGCGCCATGCTGAGCAAAACAGGCGGCTGTGGCCCGGCCAATGCCGCGCTGAGAGGCGGCACCTGTAATAATCGCAACTTTATTTTCGAGTAACATTGTCCACTCCAGAAAAATAATTATTAGTGGTTCGGTATCGCTACCGGCAGGGTCACGATCAGAATTGATAAAGCGGCTAATATTGGCAATGCAAAAAAATTCATTTGATGCTGAATGAATTTGTTGGTTTGATGCAGTTAACAATTCTGCGATTTAAAAATGGGCACACATCACAAAATTCCAGTGTGGAGAGGCGGATGGAAAAGCAGTCTGATCACTTACCTTCGATTAAATCACTGCGGGTTTTTGAGCAGGTGGCCCATTTTGGTAATGTCGCGCGTGCGGCCGAGGAATTAAGTATTACGCCTTCGGCGGCCAGTCATCAGCTGGCAAAACTGGAGCGTGAATTGGGCTGTATTCTGTTTAATCGTTCGGCAAAGGGCGTAGTGCTGACGCTGTCGGGTGAGCATTACCTCAGGGAGATTGGTCCGATACTGCTGAGTCTGACGCAGGCGACTGCACGCATCAGTAACGAGAAAGCCCGCAGCAACCTCAGGATCCACTGCGCGCCCAGTTTCGGTCTGCTGTGGCTGTTGCCGCGCATCCATAAATTTCGCGACAGCTATCCCGAGTTTCAGCTCACGCTCTCCTGCTCTTACGAGAATTTATCTTTCAGCCGCGACAATATTGATATTGCGATACGCCATGGATTCCCGGACTGGAACTCATTCGAGATTAAAACGATCCGCCACGAAAGAATGTCGGTGCTGGCCTCGCCTGAGTATCTGAAAAAGCATCCTGTTAATCAGGCCGCTGAGTTAATTCATCATGCGCTGATATTATCGGAGTCGCCGCTTATTCAGTGGCCGCAGTGGTTTGCTTCTCAGCAATTACCTCAGCCAGATAAAGAGTGGTTATTTCGCTTTGATCGCTCTTATATGAGTCTTGAGGCGGCGATGTTAGGCCACGGTCTTATATTTGAAAGTGAATTGCTGGCGGAGGATTATCTGCGCAGTGGAAAACTGGTCAGAGTCTTGTCCGAACAGGAGAGTCTGCCCGTTAGCGCCCATCATCTGGTCTTCCCGCGTGGATTTGCCCAGTTTCCCCGCGTCGCGCATTTCCTGAGCTGGATCCAGCAGGAACTGAAAGTGTTAACCTAATGTTAAAATAACTTTCACGTCGTCATTATTGCGCCGGTTTATTTATCCGGTTAACTATCCCTGTTATAAAAATCGCATTGCTAAAGCTAACTTTTAAATACCGTCTACACTTCTTTACCCACTCGGTAAATATGTTCCATTTCTATTCCGTATGAAATTTAATCAAACGGATGTTTAACCTATTAATGGCAGGGATATTATGAGTACGAATACACCAGACTCTGGTGAAGCGGGCGATCACGCGACTGCGGATACGGTACGCCAGCGCATTTTTTTAGTGGTACTGGTTGCCACTATGGGCGCGCTGGCTTTTGGTTATGACACCGGGATTATCTCGGGTGCGTTACCCTACATGACCTCACCACCCGATCAGGGTGGACTTGGACTGAATTCATTCACTGAAGGGCTGGTAGCCTCTTCGCTGGTGTTCGGTGCCGCGATAGGCTCTTTCCTGAGTGGTTTCTTCTCTGACCGGTTTGGCCGGCGTATTACACTACGCAGCCTGGCGGTTATTTTTGTGCTGGGTTCACTGGGAACAGCGCTGGCGCCTTCTGTCAATGTCATGGTGGCAATGCGCTTCCTGCTGGGGATTGCTGTCGGTGGCGGTTCCTCTACCGTGCCGGTGTTTATCGCCGAAATTGCCGGACCGCGCCTGCGTGCGCCGCTGGTCAGCCGCAATGAGCTGATGATCGTTACCGGACAGCTCATTGCTTATGTTGCCAGTACGCTGCTGAGCTATCTGCTGCATGATGAGCACCTGTGGCGCTACATGCTGGCAATTGCCATGGTACCGGGTCTTTTGCTGTTTATCGGCACGTTCTTCGTTCCCGCCTCACCTCACTGGCTGGTGGCGGAAGGGCGTCTGAAAGAGGCTAAAAAGATCCTGAAGTATCTGCGTGAAACGCCGCGTGAAGTGCGCCATGAGATGGCGCAGATGAAGAAGCAGGCGAGAGCGGCGGAACGTGGGCCGGATGCGAAAACCCTGATCCGTGAGAAGTGGGTGATTCGCCTGATGGTTATCGGCGTCGGTCTGGGCTTTGTTGCCCAGTTCACCGGGGTAAATGGTTTTATGTATTACACCCCGATCATCCTTAAACAGACCGGACTTGGCACCAGCGCCTCGATTGCCGCGACCATCGGTAACGGCGTGGTCTCAGTGGTGGCGGCGATTGTAGGTATCTGGGCGGTTAGTCGCTTTCCGCGCCGGACGATGCTGATTACCGGCCTGTGTCTGGTGGTCGCTTCGCAGATTATGCTGGGCAGCGTGATGACCTTTATCGCTCCCAGCCTGATGCAGAGCTACCTCGCCCTGGCCTGTATTCTGCTGTTCCTGTTCTGCATGCAGATGTGCATCTCGCCAGTCTACTGGCTGATGATGTCGGAACTGTTCCCGATGCAGTTGCGCGGCGTGTTAACCGGCGGCGCTGTCTCACTACAGTGGATCTTTAACGCGATAGTCGCCTTTGGTTTTCCACCGATAATGGAATATGCCGGCAGCACCACCTTCTTTATCTTTGCCGCGATTAACGTCGGGTCGCTGATCTTCGTGATGGCGATGGTGCCAGAGACGCGGGGCAAAAGCCTGGAAGAGATTGAGTCACACATGAAAGAGAAGTTTGGTGAAAAGCCAAAAGAGGCTGAAGCCTCCTGAGTCCCACCGGATTCAGCCCACCGGCTGAATCCGGTTTTACCTCCTTATCGCCTTATCTTGTTACCTCCTTATCTTCTTACTAACCGTTGCACCGCATTTCCCCGTCCTTATCCTCACTAAGTACCATCAGACAACATTCACTGTAATCAGCAATTTTCCCTCGATTAATTTCCATACAGTTCTGGCGATTTCAGGCTGAAATCGCCAGAAACTGACTTAATGAACTGTCGTTATTGTCTTCAGAAATCCCCGGTTAAGCGAAGCATGACCGCTGACAAAGATTGCCTCAGGCTCTGCGCTATACTCATTTTTCATCTGCTCCGCACGCTGACCGGTACGCACTATGAAAATTTCAACCACGACGGCAGTTTTTGCCGCATTGCTGACTGCTGCGCCATTGCATGCTGAAAACACACCAATCTCCTCCTGGTGGAATGGATTCACTGACGATGTTGCGCAGACCTGGAACGCGCCTCAGCATACCGATCTCTACCTGCCATTTATCAGCTGGCACGCCCGCTTTATGTACGACAAAGAAAAAACCGATAACTATAACGAGAATCCCTGGGGAGGTGGTCTGGGCATTTCGCGCTACAGCGACAGCGGCAACTGGAGCGCGCTTTATGCAATGGCTTTCAAAGACTCACACAATGAGTGGCAGCCGATTGTCGGTTATGGCTGGGAGAAGGGCTGGTATCCTGGTTCGAATCAGGACTTTCGTCTTGGCGCGGGATTAACCGCCGGTATCACCGCACGCGAAGATTTTGGTAACTATATTCCGCTACCGATTATTCTGCCGCTGTTCTCTGCCGGTTATAAGGCGCTGAATGTACAGTTCACCTATATTCCGGGCACGTACAATAATGGCAACGTGCTGTTCGCGTGGTTTCGCTATGCATTTTAATTTTTCAGGAAAGGATTTATGACCCGGAGGTGGAAAACCGTCACCCGCAGGCTCTGGCGTCTTGCGATTGTGTCTGGAGTATTGTTACTGCTGCTACTGATTATTCGAATCTATGAAGCGGAGCGCGGGCCGGAGTTACATCGCTGGCACACCTGGGTCCCGCATGAACTGACAGTAGAACAGCTTGATAATGCGACCTATGCTGACTACCTCAAGGCCGAAAATCATCTGTTCGACGAGATGAAGCAACAGGTCAGTGACCGACTGGATGCGGAAGAAAAAACGCCACTCAACCGATACTATGCTGGCAGCATGATCTATCCGGGGCATTTCGCGCAGGACTGGAACCGTTCCTATATTCTGCAACCGAAGGGCAGGCCGCGCGGTGCGGTAGTGCTGTTACATGGACTGACCGACAGTCCTTACAGTCTGCGGCATGTGGCAGAGGCTTACCGTCAGCAGGGTTATGTGGCGGTGGCGATACGGTTACCGGGTCACGGTACGGTGCCTGCGGGTCTGACCGATGTTGACTGGCAGGACTGGATGGCCGCCACACGCCTGGCGGTGCGGGAAGCGACCCGGCTGGCGGGCACGCAGACGCCGCTGCATCTGGTGGGTTTCTCGAACGGCGGGGCGCTGGCGGTAAAATATGCGCTCGACAGCCTGGGCGATCATACGCTGCGTCGTCCGCAGCAGTTGATTCTGTTATCGCCGATGATCGGTGTGACTCGTTTTGCCCGGTTCGCAGGTGTTGCCGGGTTGCCCTCTGTTTTCCCTGCCTTCTCGAAAACGGCCTGGCTGAATATCGTGCCGGAGTTTAATCCGTTTAAATACAACTCTTTTCCGGTTCACGCTGCCCGGCAGACCTATTTGCTGACGCAGGCGCTGCAGAAAGAGATCCTGCAATATGCGCGTAATCAGCAGCTCTCCGGTTTCCCGCCCGTGCTAACCTTTCAGTCGGTAATGGATTCCACCGTCAGTACGCCTTCGGTCATCCGCTCGCTCTATAATTATCTGCCAGTGAACGGCAGCGAACTGGTGCTGTTCGATATCAATCAGGCGGTCAGCGTCAGTCCGTTATTCCGCCACTCCTCATATACCGCGGTTAATCAGCTGTTGCCTGCAGCGCGTCGGAATTACTCATCCACGGTGATCACTAATGCCTCCGCCACCTCACTGGAGATGGTGACAAAAAGCGTTCCCGCGGGAGAGATGCAGGAACGGATTCAGCCGCTGGCAATTGCCTATCCTGCGGGTCTCTACTCGCTGTCGCACGTTGCGATTCCGTTCCCGGCCGAGGATGGGTTATATGGCAGTGCGCCCGCGCAGAAGAATGAGTTTGGTATCAGTTTTGGGACGTTGTCACTGCGCGGCGAGAGTGCAGTGCTGATTGTCGGGCTGGACTCAATTATGCGCGCCACCTCTAACCCGTTTTATCCTTATATGATTAACCGAATCGATCATCACATCAGTTGTAGCGACAAGCCGCAACTTGCGGCCTGCCTCAGCAGTTTCTGAATCAGTACAGCATCAGGCCCGCATCGTGCGGGCCTGATGTTAAATAGCGTTCAGCTTTTCCATCACATCATCCGACAGTTCCAGGCTGCCGCTGGCAAGATTCTCTTTAAGATGTTCCGGGGAAGAGGTGCCTGGAATCAGCAGAATATTTGGCGATCGCCGCAGCAGCCACGCAAGTGCGACCTGCATCGGCGTGGCATTCAGGGATGCAGCCATTTCATTAAGCTGATCCGACTGCAACGGAGAAAAGCCGCCCAGCGGGAAGAACGGCACATACGCAATTCCCTGCTGCGCCAGCTGATCCACCAGCTCATCATCCTGTCGATGCGCCAGGTTATACATATTCTGCACGCAGACAATCGGCGTCATCGCCTGAGCTTCTGCGATCTGCGTGGCGGTAACGTTACTCAGGCCAATATGGCGAATCAGTCCGCGTGCCTGTAACGCCAGCAGCGCCTCCAGTTGTGGCTTCAGAGAGCCTTCTTTGGGCCTGGCCGGATGCAACATACTGCGCAGGTTCACCACTTCAATCACATCCAGCCCCAGGTTGCGCAGGTTATCTTCAACTGCCTGCTTCAGCGCCTCTGGCTCCATCGCCGCCAGCCAGCCGCCTTTGGCGTCGCGTCGGGCACCCACTTTGGTGACAATGCAGAGATCCTGCGGATAGGGATGGAGCGCCTTTTTAATCAGCTGGTTGGTTTCGTGCGGGCCATAAAAGTCGCTGGTGTCGATATGATTAACGCCTGCCGCGACAGCATCGCGCAAAACCTGGATTGCCCGGGCTTCATCTTTTACCGGGCCGAACACGCCCGGCCCGGCCAGTTGCATTGCGCCGTAGCCAATACGGTTAACTTCACGATCGCCTAACGTAAAAGTCATGGTGGTGTTTGACATGAAAACCTCCTGCGTGAATGTAGATCAATTGTAACGGTGATTCAGCTGTGCAACTATCCGGTGAAATCAGGACAGACTGTACGGGGTGATGCACAATGGCGATCGATATGGCGCTGCTGGATGCCGTCGTGGCGGTGGCAAAAGCGGGAGGGTTTCGGGAAGCGGCACGCGTCACCGGCAGCAATGCGTCACGCCTGAGCGATGCGGTACGACGGGCGGAACAACAGCTGGGCATTCGTCTGTTTCACCGCACCACCCGCACCGTGGTGTTAACCGAAGCGGGCAGGGCGCTGATGGAACGTCTGCTGCCCGCGATCAATGAAGTTAACGCCGCGCTGGATGCGGTTAATCGCTACCGTAACACCCCTGGTGGCACGCTGCGGCTGAATGTGCCGGTCAGTGCTACGCGGCTGGTGCTGCCCGCGCTGGTGCCGGAATTTTTGCAGCGTTATCCCGACATCCGGCTGGAAATTGTGGCGGAGAGCAGCGTGCAGGATGTCTTTCGTGACGGTTGTGACGCCGGAATTCGTTATGATGAGCGGCTGGAGCAGGATATGGTGGCGATGCCCATTGGCCCCAGACAGCAACGGTTCGCGCTGGCGGCTTCTCCGGCTTATCTGGCAGAACATGGCCGACCGGAACATCCGCGCGACCTGATCCATCATCGCTGTCTGCGTGGCCGTTATGCCAGCGGCATCATGGCTGACTGGACCTTCAGCCACGAGGGCGAAGAGATCAGCGTTGAAACCAGCGGGCCGCTGGTGGTTTCGGTCGGTGGCGCAATGGATCTGGCGGTGGAGGCGGCCATCGCCGGAAGCGGCGTGATATATCTGTTTGACGAGTGGCTCAGGCCAGCCCTTGACAGCGGCAGGCTGGAACCGCTGCTGCAACCCTGGTGGCTGACTTTCTCTGGTCCGTGGCTCTATTACAACGATCGCCGCCTGATCCCCGCTCCGCTTCAGGCTTTTATCGACTTTGTCCGCGAAAAAAACGGGCGCGAAAACAACTCAGCTATACCAGCTAAACCCCTGTGGTACCCGTGAAAATCCGGCATGTCGCAACGCGTTAAGCAGCGGTGACTGCGAAACCGGTTCACCATCTACCTTCTCCAGCGTGAAACTCGCGGGCTTTTCACGCTTCAGTGCCAGGCCCAGCGCCGCCACCGCGATCTGATGCAGCGCGGGATCGTCGATGAATGTCAGCAACTCTTTGCCTCCCGGCGTCAGATAAAGCACCAGCGCGCCGCCTGCAATCACCACGCGTCCCCCCTGACGGCGGGTCGGGCGGATGCCGCTGGCGTGGAGCGGCCAGCTCAGTAACGCGCCAAACGGATTTGCCGGGTCCGGTGCGGCCAGCGCCACAGCCTCTGTCGCGGTCAGCGGCTTTTCTGCCAGCTCCCGCAGCCGCTCAATGGTGTTATGGTCGGCAAACTGCGCGCCGCCCGCACCAGCGACAAACCGGCCACGCAGCAGCCGTCCGGCATCTTCCATGCTGCGTAATACCGGCTGTAACGCCGGGAATCCTCCCGGGATCTGTTCCGATATCGCGCTACCCCGGCTGATCACCCCATAACGGTCGAGAAGATTTTCCACCAGCGACAGGGCCAGCCGGGCAGGAGCAACCTCCTGTCGGTTAACCCGCGACCAGCGACCAGCCAGCGTGTTGACCGCTGGTCGGCGTGCAGAAAGTGCGCCCGGGGTAAAACGCTGACCAAAATGGGTGCGCAGGGTACGCGCGGGACGTGAACGGGGGGCGCCTGGCGTGGTCAGCAGCCCACGCACCGCAATCCAGCTATCGGCGGTGACATAGCCCTGCCACACCAGTTGCCACAGGGCAGCATAAACGTCGGTGGTTTGCGTCTCTGCCTCGTCCATCTGTGCCATGATCTCATGAACAAACCACGAGCCACCCCGGCTCAATGCGTCGAGAGTCGCCTGCTGAATCGGCGTCAGAGGCTGTGTGGTGTCAATCACCGGCAGTGTTTCAGCGGCATATTCCGTGAGGTGCAGCGAGATCAACCCATCATTCTGACCCAGCGCTTTATGTCCGCACCAGGTAACCTCGCCACTGGCTAACAGTTCATCGAGCATCGCGGGCTGATAGTCGGCTATCCTGGCGCGCAGGATTTGTGACTCCCACAGCGAGGCCGGTAGCGGCACGCCCGCAAGTTGCTCAACTACCCGCAACAGCCCGTTAACCCCGTGATGCTCTTCACGCTGCGTGTTAAGCACACCGTGACGCTCCAGCAGCAGGTTGATCCAGGCGGCAGGTGGAACAGGCCGGGTTGCTTCACGTGCTGATTGCAGTGAACGTAAGCGTAACCGTTTAAAGATCTCTGTGGAAACCCACTCCGTATCCGATGCGCCCTCTGGCGAACCCATATTGAGCAGGTTGCCCTGCTGATGCAGGGAAAGCAGCACCTCATTCACAATGGCGATACCCAGACCAAAATACGTGGCCAGCTGTCGGGCAGTGAACAGGGTATGGGTTCGGGCGTAGCGATTAATGAGATCGCGTAGCGGATCGGCCTGCGGCTCCAGAAATGTTTCGGGCAGATCGTCAGGCAGTACAACGGCCAGTGCATCGCGCAGGCGGGCTGCATCTTCAATGATCGCCCAGCGCTCTTCACCGGCAAGGGTGATCGGGATCATTCGCTGCGCGGCATCGAACTGCGTTATGGCTTCCGCGATCTGCTGGGCGTTGCCACTGAAACGTGCCGCAATACCGGCAACCGCGAGCGGGCCAAGATCGCGCAGCAGATCGATAATGCCTTCGGTGTGCTGCGCCTGATAGCGGGAATCAATGCGCTGCAGTTCCTTTTCAACCTGCTCAACGACGTCAGGTGCCAGCAAATCACGCTTGCTGGTCTGGCCGAGCAGCTCACCCAGCAGGTTACTGTCGAGCGCCAGCAGTGAGGCGCGCCGTTCTGCCTGAGGGGCGTCGCTGGCGTAAATAAACTCTGCAACATAGCCAAACAGCAGCGGCGCGGCAAAAGGGGAGGGCTGTTCGGTCGTCACCTCGACCAGCTTTACCTTTCCCTGTGCCATCTGTTTCATCAGCTGGTGCAGGGCAGGCAGATCGTAGACATCCTGCAGACATTCGCGTGTGGTTTCGATAAGGATGGGGAAATCGTCATACTGTCGTGCGACTTCCAGCAACTGACCGGCGCGCAGCCGCTGCTGCCAGAGCGGCGATCGTTTGCCCGGATTACGCCTCGGCAGCAGCAGAGCGCGTGAGGCACATTCACGGAAGCGGGCGGCAAACAGCGCCGACTGACCGACACTCTCAGTGACCTCCCGGGTCAACTGGTCGGCGTCGAACATAAACAGGTCAGCGCCGGGTAACACTCCCTCGCTGGCGGGAAAGCGGGCCACAATGCCGTCATCGCTGGCCGCAACAGAAGCATCAATGCCCAGGCGTTGCTGGATTCGGGCGGCAATCGCCAGCGCCCAGGGCGCATTGACCCGCTTTCCCCAGGGCGAATGCAGGATCACCCGCCAGTCGCCGATTTCGTCACGGCAGCGTTCGATCAGCAATGTGCGATCGTCCGGCAGTACGCCGGTCGCGGTGCGTTGTTCAGCCAGCAAAGCCAGCAGATTTGTGACTGCGCGGGCATCCAGCCCCAGCGCGCGCAACTGCTCCTGCGCATCCGCCGGTGAAGCCGCACTCAGATGACGCAGAAACAGCCCGAGACTGGCACCCGAATCGGCCGAGCGGCCCACACCTTCTCCGCGCCAGAAAGGCAGACGAGCCGGACGGCCTGGCGCAGGCACCACCAGTACCTGGTCGTGGGTAATCTGCTGAATCCGCCACGACGTTGCGCCCAGGGTAATAATGTCATTGACCCGCGACTCATAGACCATCTCTTCATCCAGTTCGCCGACACGACGTGAGCCAGCCTGCTCTTCGCCTTCCGGCAGGATGACGCTGAACATGCCGCGATCGGGAATGGTGCCGCCGCTGGTCACGGCCAGATGCTGAGCGCCGGGTCGCGGCGTCAGCAATCCGCTCTGACGATCCCACACCAGCTGCGGCCGCAGCTGAGCAAAAGCGTCTGAGGGAAACTTACCCGCCAGCATATCGAGCGTGGCATCAAACAGCCGACGCGACAGAGTGCGAAACGGATCGGCCCGGCAGACCTGCGCGTACCAATCATCGACCTGTAAGGGATCCATTGCGACGGCCGCCAGGGTTTGCTGCGCCAGAATATCGAGCGGGTTACGCGGCGGAGCCAGCGCATCGAGCTGGCCCGCACGCATTGACTGCAATATGACGGCCGAATCCAGCAGATCGCGCCGGGTGCGCGGAAACAGGATGCCGGTTGATACGCCGCCAACCTGATGTCCGGCGCGTCCCACCCGCTGCAGTGCGCTGGCGACTGAAAGCGGTGCGCCCACCTGGATCACCAGATCCACCGGCCCCATATCAATGCCAAGTTCCAGACTGGAAGTCGCCACCACGCAACGCAGTCTGCCCAGCTTCAGTGCGGCTTCAATCTCGCCTCGCTGCTCCTTCGAGACAGAACCGTGATGCGAGCGGGCAATAAGATCATCACTGTCGTCCGGTTCTGCATCCCAATCGCCAGCGGTTGTCTGCTGCGCCAGATAACGCGCATTGAGCCGCGCAGTCAGCTTTTCCGCCAGGCCACGCGAATTCACAAACACCAGCGTGGCGCGATGGGACATGACCTGCTGCAGAATGCGCGCTTCAATGTGCGGCCAGATCGAACCGCTGGCAGAGGTGGCTTCACCGGTCAGGTCATCGGGGCTGGCGATATCGGTCATATCTTCGACCGGAACCTCGATGGTCAGGTGCAGCGTCCGATCGGCGGCCGGATTAACGACCTGAACGGGCTGACAGCCGCCAAGGAAGGCGGCGACCCGCTCAACCGGCCTTACCGTAGCGGAAAGCCCGATACGCTGGGCGGGCTGTGGCAGCAGCGCATCCAGCCTCTCCAGGCTCAGCGCCAGCTGGGAACCCCGCTTCGATCCCGCCACCGCATGCACCTCATCGACGATGACCGTGGTCACGCCCTGCAGCGTCGTTCGCGCTTTTGAGGTCAGCATCAGAAACAGTGACTCGGGCGTGGTGATCAGGATATCGGGCGGGCGGCGCACCAGCCTGGCGCGCTCTGCACTGGGCGTATCGCCGGATCGCATTCCGATATTCAGAGTGATCTCTGGCTCATTCAGCGCCTGCCGCTCAGCGTAAACGCCTGCCAGCGGCAGATTAAGGTTGCGCTGTACGTCCGCGGCCAGCGCTTTAACCGGTGAAATATAAAGTATGCGGGTGGTCGTTTCACGTGCAGGTGAGGGCTGCGCGGTTCGGAACTGAAACAGCGTGTCGATGGCGGTGAGGAAGGCCGCCAGCGTCTTCCCTGAACCGGTCGGGGCGATCACCAGCGCATGCTCTCCGCTGGCTATCGCCTGCCATGCCGCCTGCTGCACCGGCGTGGGAGCAGCAAAGGTGGCAGAAAACCAGCGTCGTGTGGCGGATGAAAACCGGGCTAAGACCGCATCAGATTGGGATTTCGACATCATACTCACGGTATCACGCAGCAACTGCGCCTGAAATTAATCCGTTGAGTGTAAGTGAAAATTACCGTTTGTGGATGACGCGGCAGATATCTGGCCGCGTCGGGCGCGTTTATTAACTGGCCGCTCCGGCTAAAGCGCGACCTCTGATCGCCAGCAGCGACACCAGTGCCAGCACGATGATGGTCATGCCATAGAACCAGGCGGTATGGTTCAGCCCGATATGCGGCGCTGCCATTCCGGCGGCAATCGCAGGGAGGGCAAAGGCGAGATAGCTTTTGATCAAAAAGGCGGAGAACAGTCCGGCGCGTTCATGACTTTCAGCTAACTGCATAATGATCTTCAGCACGCTGGAGAAAATCGATCCAAATCCCTGACCCGCAATGGCAGTGCCGAGATAGAGCCAGGCCACGCTGTGCAGAGAAAGGCCCGCAAGCGTGACGCTGACGCCCGCTATCAGCATCAGCGTACCGATAACTAATGCCCGCGCAGGCGGTAACGGGCGAAAGAGAAATACTGCTGCCGTTGCGCTCAGCATCAGCGTCGCCACAATCGAGCCGCCGATAAAAGGCGATGTCAGGCCGGTTGCGTTCGCCACCATTGAGGGCATCAGTGAAAGGTAAAATCCGCCCAGCATCCAGGTTGCGATATTAACCGGCGTCACCATTAACAGCGGGCCCAGCGCGCGTCGCGGTATGCTGACCTGAGGTCGCAGTGCGGCCAGAACACCCGGCTGAGGCGCAATGGTTTCTGGTATTAGCGGCAACAGCGCCATGGCAACCAGCATCAGTATCAGCAGCAGCGCGTAAAGCGTCACCGTGGGAAAGGGCGCAAAGGTGACCAGTATGCCGCCCGCCAGCGTGCCCAGCGTCATCCCCAGAAAGGCGGTGAATGAGTTCAGCAGTGGCCCACGGGTTTTACTGGCGTCAATCAGGCTGGCACCAAAGGTCGGTAAGGCAATACCGGTTGCAAAGCCCTGCACCAGCCGGGCGGCGATTAAGGTGGTGGCAGAGTTGGCAGACATAAAGATCACCAGCGCGACCGCATTGATCGCCAGCGCCAGCAGCATCAGCGGGCGGCGGCCGGTATAGTCGGACACTTTACCGACCGTCAGCAGCGCGGCCAGCAACGCGAAAGCATAGGCACCAAAGATCAGCGTCAGCATGGTCGGCGTCAAATGGAACAGGCTGCGATAAAGTGGGTAGAGCGGCGTTGGCGCACTGCTGGTGGCGGAAATCAGCGCCGCACCGGTAAAACTGAAAAGCGTGGTGCGGGCAGCAGCCTGAGGCGTCAATGTGGGGTTCATGGAAATCACCTTAATGCAAAGTATTAGCTTTTAATAAGGTATACGGCTATCTGAACCTTAATGCAATATCTTTGCTTTAACGTTTATTGCGGTGGGGCTTAAGGCGTGTCTGAGAGTTTGTAACGGTGAGAGCTCTTCAAGGTGTTACGTCTGCTTTTTGACAGAGGCAAGCCTTTTATCAGGATATTTGATGTACTGACCCTCTACTGACGGGAGTTCATGTGCTGGCAGAGGCACGTTGACTTTGGGCCACCGTGACTTTATAGATAAGCTCAAACCTTTATAAATTTAATTTGGGGAAAAGGGCGCATGCTATTGCAGGAAAGCCTTAAACAGGAAGTTACTGAAGCAGTCAAAAAATCACTCACCTTCGATATTTTTTATCAGAGAATACGGCCTGATATATCAGCTTTCGTGGCTGCAACGTCACAACTGCCATTGAAAAGTCTTGATGACTGGGAGCGATTAATACGCTGGCAGATTGACTCATCTTTTTATACATCAGGTTATAAACGGACAGGTGCTGAGATCCAGCAGGTGGGTTCTCTCAGGTGGATGGACTTATGTCATGCAGATGGTTTTCGGCGGGAACGCGCATTACGAACATTATCAGTTGGTGCACCCAACAGTTTTTTATTTGCCTTAGCCGTCAGAAGGTTAAATGATTGGGTTCCTCAGGTGAGAGAAGCCGCCCGTGAAGCACTTCCCTCAATCGCAGCAGCTTCTGACCCGGAAGTTATCGTGGATGTCTTGTTTATAACGCTTCCCTATTGGACCTCATGGGGAAGAGCGGGTGAGAAGGAACACGAGGTACTGACAGACATTATTTCAATGGAGAACGTCACTGCCTCTCTGAAAAAAAGACTTATCTGCACTTCTTCGGGGCCTGCTGCAACTGTCTTTACCCAAGCAGGACGCACGTCAGTATTAGATAATTTTCTGTCTGAGATTGCTGAATCCTCCATTCAGCCCTCACTGCGTGCGAAGGCGTACCGCTGCCTGTTCGAAGGCAAAATTATCTGGTCCGAGGGGATGGAATGGAAGTGGATTGATAAAGCCTTTGGCGTACGACGGCGTGTACCTGTTTTAAATGAAAAAACAATAGCCGTTTCCAGGCCTTTTATTGATATCTTAAGGATGGCCATACTTGACCGCTCACCGATGGTACGGCGTATAGCCGGAGAAATGCTGATTAAAGAATTAGAAAATATATGTGATGAAGCCTTTTCCATGGCCACTCAACTGGCTTCCGATATATCAGAATCTGTAGCGGAACGAGGAAGGTTTGCACTGGTCTGCTTAAAAAAGGATAAGTGAGGCTTTAATTAAACAAGCTAAGCAATATGATTGTCGCAGGAGCCTTTAGGGTAATCTCTGTCCGCCATAAAGAATCATGGTAAATTTCATGTTGTCATGTGCTTTTCGGGTTGTTTATCAATAATATTTCGGCGAGTCTCACTGTTAATAACAATCAGGGAGCCAGATGATGAAGATAGCTGAGATCGATCATATCCATCTCTACGTTGAAAATATTGAACAGGCAGAAAAGTGGTACAACGAGATCCTGGGCTTTGAACGCGACCCTTCCCTGTACTTCTGGTTTGAACAGGGTGGGCCGCTGGTCATAAGAAATAACAGGGCATCACTCTCTCTTTTCCTGCGAAAATCTCAGCCACCAGGCCATACGGTGGCTTTCGGGGTGGCAGCATTATCTTTCAACGAACTTATGCCTGTACTCCGTAAGAATAAAATCCCTTTCAGCGTCAGCGACCATGACGTGTCGATGTCCGTCTATTTCAGCGATCTCAGTAATAATAAAATTGAAGTGACCTCTTACGACTACCTGCATGCAAAGCAGATACTGGAGAGCTTTGCGTAACGCTATCGCTGTTTGCGCTTAGAGGCGTGACTGCAGGCGCACGATGATCTCCGTTCCGAAAGTATAAGTACTTCACTCATCGGCACGCCGGATGAAGTGAAGCCTCCTGGCCCTGAACGGCGATCAGTAAAGTGAGTTCTTCAATCTCTCAGGCAGCGCTTTGTCGTAGGCATCGCCATCAATCTCTGCAATCTGTTTGAGGATGGAACCGGTGCTGGGCAGCGACTGCCGTGAGATCTGCGTTTCGGCATCCCATAATCCGGAGCGAATAATCGCCCGGCTGCACTGAAAGAAAACGCTCTCCACAGTGATGCGCAATACGGTTTTTGGCAGCTGATTGTTGATGGCAAAGCGCTCAAGCAGTGCCGGGTCGGTACTGATCGCTGCTGTGCCGTTCACGCGCAACGTCTCGCCAATGCCAGGGATGAGAAAAAGCAGCGCTACCCGATTGTCATGCAGAATGTTGCGCAGGCTGTCGATGCGGTTATTGCCGCGTCTGTCGGGTAATAACAGGGTCTTGTCATCTTCGATTTCGATAAATCCGGCCGGATCGCCGCGCGGTGAAACATCCAGTCCCTCGGGCCCCGACGTTGCCAGCGCCACAAAAGGCGAGGCGGCGATAAACGGACGATAGGCGGGATGAATATGATCGGTTTCTTTAGCGACAGAGGGCCGGGCGACCGTGCCGTAAAGACCTTCAAGTTCGGTAAGTTCAGTGATAATGCTGCTCTGTTCAGACATTTTTGCACTTTCCTTTTATTAATCCGATTCCCATGACGCTTATGATACGCCACAAACCCGACATACCAGCTAAAGCATAACGTTAACATCAATAACACCAGAGCCAGAGTCTGTAAGCGGCTATTTACGATAATAAGTCTGCGCGTACCCGTCACCCCTCCGCCTGAAAAAAGTTTATTACCGGCCGTGGCTACAAATTCTTCACACAATGCCGATAGCAGAAAGACATTACCACCTTATTACATCCACTCATGAGACTCGCCTGTGAAAATTTCAACTCGTCTGTATGCTGGCTTTGGCCTGCTCATTCTGCTGTTTATTCTGTGTAGCGGGATTGCTTTACACGCTCTTAACAATGCTCGTGATGGCATGAACGATGTCGTCAATGTGAAGATGAAACGCTATCAGATGGTACTTGATATGCGGGGTGCCCTGCGTGATATGGGCATCGCGGTGCGTAATATGGCGCTGCTGACCGACACCAAAGCGATGGAACCGGAATGGAAACGGCTGCAGACTCAGAAAACGCTTTACATCACCACCCGTGAGTCGCTGACCCGCATGATGGATGATGCCACTCCTGCTGCACGCGAAGCGTTCAATAAGGGGCTGTCCGAAGAGAAAGCCACGCTCGACTCCCTTGAACAGGCTGGCCGGTTGGGGCTGGATAATCGTTCGCAGGAAGCCACTGCCTATCTGCTGACCGTGACGCGTCCGGCGCAGCGTAAGCTGCTGGATGCGCTTAACACCCTTTCAGCGATTCAGAGTGTAGAGAGCCAGAAAGCGGTGACGATGAGCAGTGATTCGTCGTCGCGTACTGGCTTCACGCTGATGATCCTCGCGGGCACCTCAATTCTATTAGCAGCGGCAACCTGTCTTTTTACCGTGCGTATCCTGATGCGTCAGCTGGGAGGCGAACCGGCTCAGGCTCAGGCACTGGCTGCCGCTATCGCCTCAGGCGATCTCACCACGTCAGTGGCATTGCGACGCGGTGATACCAACAGCCTGCTGGCATCGTTGGGTGGTATGCAGGCTAATCTGCGTGAGCTGGTTTCCCGTATTAAAGAGGCTGCGGGTTCCGTGGCGCTGGCCGCTGATGAGATTTCTCGTGGTAATACCGAGTTATCTTCACGAACCGAGGAGCAGGCGTCTGCGTTGCAGGAAACGGCTGCCAGCATGGAGCAACTTACCGCGACGGTAAAAAGCAATACCCTTGGCGCACAGCAGACTGCCGGTTCGGCTCGTGAAACGGCCTCGCTGGCTCGCGGCGGTGAAAATGATGTCCAGCGTATGTCCGAAACCATGAATGGCATCTCACTGAGCGCCGCGAAAATCCGCGACATCACTGGCGTTATTGAAGGTATCGCTTTCCAGACCAATATTCTGGCGCTTAACGCGGCCGTTGAAGCGGCAAGAGCCGGAGAAGAGGGGCGTGGATTTGCCGTCGTTGCAGGTGAGGTTCGCTCGCTTGCACAGCGAAGTGCAACCGCGGCACGGGACATCAAATCGCTAATTGAACAGACCGTCGGACAGGTAGAGCAGGGTGTCTCGGTGGCGGCCGGAACCGGCCAGAGCATCCTGAAAATTGTCGGTATGGTCAGTGAGCTGGCCGAGGCAATGGATAATATCTCCCTGTCTTCCTCCGAGCAGATGCAGGGTATTTCGCAGGTCAGCATCGCCGTGAGTCAGATGGATGGCGTGACGCAAAACAACGCCGCACTGGTTGAAGAGTCTTCGTCGGCTTCTCAGTCGCTGTCTGAGCAGGCACATGCACTGCGTGGCATGGTTGATTCGTTTAGAGTGCACAGCGAAGCTTAATCGGCAGGCGCAACAGAACAGACCGGACGCGAGCCCCAGCCGCGTCTGCTCTTTTTGACCGGATTCCAGCAGGATGCTGGCAGGTCCTTACATCGCAGGCTTTCTGTGTACTTCCGTCAAAGATGCCATGCTGTTAGTGATTAGCTGCCAGCCGTTGAGCCGAGGTAACAGAGTTGGTGACAGGAGAAGTTGCTGATATAAACAGTAAAAATGGCTTATTCAGCACCCAAAAGGAGCGCATGATGGTTTGGGAATCAGAGCGGCTGCTCTACAGATATACTCTTCGCGAGGATCTTGGCGACCTCTTCAGAATCTATGGCGACCCCGAAACGCATAAATTTAACCCGCGAGGTCCATGGCCCGACAGAACGTATGCCATTCAGGCCATAGAGCGCATATTACAGAGCTATCAGGAACAGGGTTTTGGCGACTGGACGATATTTGAGAAAGCCCATCCGGATAAAATCATTGGCTTTGGGGGCGTTTTCAGAAGCCAGTTTGACGGTCGTCAGACGAATAATCTCGGTTACCGGTTTGAGCCTGCTGCCTGGGGAAAAGGGTATGCCACCGAGCTTTCCCGCAGAGCCATTCGCTACGGATTCGAAGAGGCCGGGCTGAGCATCATTACGGGTGTGACGCGCGAAAACCATCTGGCTTCGCGGCGGGTACTGGAAAAAGCGGGCCTGACCTTTTTGAAAAAGGTCGACGATCCGGAGGGGTTGCCTCCCAGCCTGATGTACACCCTCACACGACGTGACTGGCTTGCGGCTGGCAACATCGTTACCGCATCTGTCTGATCTTTCCCGTTTGTGATTCAGGCGTGGCGAAATCTGCGCCACCTTTTCGCACTAAGTCCCTTTAAACCCTCTCTTATCCCGCGATTAATACTCCGCTGTGTGGATTACTTTAGCCACCTTAATCAGGGGGAGGCTTTATGGATATTCGTACAATTTTTATTTCAGCAGTTATGGCAGTCAGTCTTTTATGGATAGGCGCATCAGATAACCGTTCGTCACATCTCACCGCCGAGCCGGTTAAATCTGTCCTGAGTAAACTGCAGCCTTGATTCTCAATCGCCCGATAGCACACATTAGCGCCTGCTCAGCCTGAGATGGGGTACACTGCCGCTATCTGTTAATGCAACTTCGTTGCTTTAACCATGACGTTGAGGCTGATAAAAGCGGGAGAAAGTGATGGCGAGGGAGATGATTCGGCAGGGTGGGCGCAGCGCACGTATTCAGGCGGAAGTGCATAACACCGTTAACCGCTTGCTTGAAACGCTTGATCGTTCAGCTATTACAGTGCCGATGATCGCCGAACAGGCGGGTGTGACACCTTCCACGATCTATCGGCGCTGGGGCGATCTGTCCCAGTTGCTGGCGGATGTGGCCGTGGCACGGATGCGGCCCATTGCAGAACCGGAAGATACCGGATCGTCGGCCGGCGATCTTACCGCGTTCATCCAGCAGTATGCTGAAGAGATGTCGTCCAAAGTCGGTCGTGAGCTTCTGGCTGATGTGATAGGAAGTCAGGCTGAAGCGGCGAGCCAGAAATGCTGTGGGTTTACCTATCAGCATCTTGAAACACTGAAAAGTCGGGCCGAGGCACGCGGCGAATCAGGTTTTGACGTTGATCGCATCATCGATGTGGTCGTGGCGCCGGTGATGTTTCATATTCTGTTCGGTGACCGCGACATCTCAGCAGAATACTGTTCGTCTCTGGTTCAGCGGGCATTTCAGATAGGAGTCAGCGCTGAACAAAGGGCAGGGCGGCTTGCGTGATCAGATGCTGCAAGAGTGCTCGCGCCGGATCGTCACCCTGATCTGAGCGGGCGAGCGCGATACCCAGATAGCCGGGCATTGGCAGCCGGTGGGATTCAATCACCAGTGTCTCCGGCAACCCTGCGCGGGTGCGCAGGGTGATGCCCAGCCCGGCCTGTAATGCCGCCCAGATCCCGCTAAGACTGTGGCTGGTGAACACTACCCGCCACGGAATACCTGCCTTATCCAGCGCCTCGATGGCGCGCGATCGCATGACACACGGCGCATCGAATGCCACCAGCGGCAGCGGCTCGCCGCGCTGCAGATATCCCGCCAGATCAAATGCCGGATGCTGTATCCAGGCTAACGGACACTGACCAATTAACTGCGTGCCAGCCTGCTGCTCTGCCTGCCACAGCAGCGCCAGGTCCAGCTCATGACGGGCCAGCGCCGTAAGCAGCGGCAGATTTCTGTCGACGCGTGCGGTCAGCATCACATCCGGATGCTGCCGGTTGAAGGCGCCGAGAATGGCCGGCATCAATGCCTCGCCAAAATCCTCCTGCATCCCGATGCGAATTTCGCCCTGTAACGCTTCGCCTTTCACTGCTCGCAATGTCTCATCGTTCAGCGACAGCAGGCGTCTGGCGTAACTCATCAGCTGTTCGCCGCTGCGGGTCAGCTGCACATGACGCCCTTTTTTCATCACCAGCGCCGTGCCGCATTGCTGCTCAAGTTTCTTAAGCTGCGCACTGACGGCCGAGGCAGACCGACACAGATGCTGTGCCGCCAGGGCAAAGCTGCCGGCATCAATGCCCGCGACGAAACTGCGCAGCGCATCCATATCGAGGAACTCCGGTACCTTATTCATTATTGTCCTGTATTTATGGATGGTAAGAGCTGATTAATTTGATTTTCAGGATTGAAGGCCTGAGTGACACTCTGTCTCACCACTGAGGAGTGTGCAATGAGAAAATCGCTTGATCGGGAAACACTGGCGCAGCGCGCGCCAAAACTGGCCGAACTGACACAGCAGGTGCTGTTTGGCGATATCTGGCAGCGCGAACTGCTGTCACCGCGTGAACGCAGCCTGCTGACGCTGGCAACGTTAACCGCGCTGGGGCGGGTCCAGCAGCTGCCGTGGCACATCGATTTCGCCCGGCAAAATGGACTGACGCAGGATGAGCTGGTGGAGAGCTTCACGCATCTGGCGTTTTACGCAGGCTGGCCCGCCGCCGTCACCGCGCTGGGTTATCTGGAGGATAATCACTGATGCCCTTTACCCGAATTACCCTGCGTCAGGGCTACAGCGAGGCGGCTCTGCATCAGATTTCCACGCTGCTTCAGCAGGCGCTGGTCGCGGAATTTGACGTTCCTGAGCATGATTGCTTTCAGGTGATTGAGATGCTGCCCGCCGGACAGCGGGTATTTGATCGTCATTATCTCAGCGGCGGGCGTAGCGACAATTTCGTGCTGTTTCAGGTGACGGCAGGCCGACCGCGAACGCGGCAACAGAAGCAACGTTTTTATCATTCACTCTGTACGACGCTTCAGGCGGAGATGGCGATCGATCCTGACGACGTGATGATCATCATTCAGTTTAACAGCACCGAAGAGTGGAGCTTTAGCGGCGGCCGGATGCTGGCACAGGAGGAGTTATGATTATCATGCATTACCGTTTTACCCTGCCCGCTGACTACGACATGGGCATCATCGTACAGCGCATCAGTCTGAACGGTGCCCGGCTTGATGGCTTTCCAGGGCTGGTGGCCAAGGCGTATCTCTACACCTGCCGTGATGATGACGGACAGAATGAAAACCGTTATGCACCGCTCTATTTCTGGCGGGAGGCGAGTGGGATGCAGCATTTCCTGCAAAGTCCTGGCTTTGCGACGCTGGTCAGGGATTTTGGCTGGCCGATCATCGAAAGCTGGCTGGCGCTTGAGGGGCAGAGCCACATGCCGGATCTGGCCGATGCCCGCTTTATAACGCTGAACCGCTGGACGATTCCACCGCATTCAGACCTTACGACACTGCCGGTAACAACAGGGATCAGCGCCTGGGATGTGAGCCGCTGGCAGGGAGTAGACGTTAACGCGTCTCACCTGCGCCCCGCTGGCGAGCAGGAAGTCTATCGGATCGGTTATCTGGCACGGGGTGCAGCCGCCGCGGATCTGCAACTCTAGCATCGGGAATGTTGCTGCTTTCTACTCACAGGGCAAAAATGGCTTCTATCTCTATGCGCAGGTCAGCGGAGAAAAGTCCGCTGACCTGTACCAGCGAGCTGGCGGGCAGATGCTCGCCGTAGTTGCGATAAAGCACTTCCCGCAGCGCGGTGATCTCTGTGAAAGAGGTGATGAATATCGTGACCTTCAGCAGCGCTGCGAGCGACGTATGCTCAGCCGCGGCAACCGCCCTGAGTTGATTAAAAATGGCTTCTGCCTGTTCAGCCATATCTCCCTGCTGAGCCGCCGTACCGAAAGCGGTCAGTCCTGAGACATACAGCGTCGCGCCATGCTTCACTGCGTGGACATAAGGCGCTTTTACTTCGCCCAGTTGCGGGTAATTTTTGCGTTCTGGCATCGTCATATTTTCCTCTTTTAAGTGATTTCATACCATACAGGCTACTGGCATTAAAGCAGGCTGAGAGTCGATAGCGGGTTGTGTTAACAAATCGGCAATAGGCAGAAGAGGTGATTGCTGGTGGTTAAGGCGATCTTTTGACGATTTCAGTCGATTTCAGACATCAACGCCGGTCCTGTGTTGCGTGCTATATACAATACATTGAATAGCATGACTACCTTCTGATTTTAAACCTATCAGGACGATGCCTTGCCATCCAGATTCAGTAACGTGGATAGGGTGGATAAATATGTACACGATTTCACTCGTAGGTTATATTCATCCTATGACCCTCGGAAAAGAGAGGGGCAGTTCAAATCTTACGGTCTGTGAAATTTTTTAATCAACGATGAAATCTGGATGGCTCTACCGGCAATCCCTTTGATTTTACCCGTCCTATCTAATCGGAAATCATGTATGAACTCAAATCAAACCATGTCCCAGAAGCTTGCCAGAGACAGTCTCGGAAATGCTGCCGCCTTCGAAGGAGGAGTATACGTAACAAAAAATGGCGTCTCTGAACTCTTCATCCAGACTGCTGCTGAGCGTCAGGCTGAGATTAGAGAGATCGAGCAGGAAAGAAACATAAACGCCCTTTTCAAGCTGGCCTTGCAAGCTAAAAAGGAAGTCGCTGATGGCAAAGGCATGACCCCTGAAGACGTTCTGGGAAGGTTACGTGCCGCAAGAAAATAATAGAGAGGCTTTGAGTGTCAGAACAATATCAGCTGGTAATCGCGCCTCTGGCTGAACAGTGTCTCAAGGACATTGAGTCCTATAAGAGCGGAACAGTTGGGGCGCAGCAAGCGGCTGCATTTGTCGATAATCTACTCATGGATTCAGTCGACAATATCAGTCAGGATCCTGAAAGGTATCGCTACAATGCTTATCTTTCAGAGCGCGGGCTTTTGTTACGCGAACGTCTTGATGTTGAAGGAGAGTATCGTGTTCTGTACGATTTCGTGGACAATACTATCCAGATTCTTCTTTTCGTTAGCATGAAACAGGATTTCGGAAATTTGCTCTACAGATACAACATACTGAAATGACGCTCAGGGCCCGCTAATGCGGGCTTTTGCATAATGAAAGCTTATGGACGTAAGTGCCACTGTCAGCATCCCCGTTTTAGTTTCACTCAATTTTTGAGATTTCCGGATTCTCAGCCATCAGCCCATATTCTTCCGGCATCAGGTTATCAGGGATTCATAAGCCCGCTTACCTGTTAGTCGTAGACAAAAAACACGGTAATTTCAGATGCGTAGGGATAAGCCAGGACGGGCGCGGCCATAATGATGACCAGCGCGAAATCATATGATTAATGATATGAACACGCCCGTCAGAAATCAGCGCTTCAGCAGTTGCTGGCAGAGAAGATTATCCTGCACGGCGCGCTGCTGTTCATCAGGTGTCAGTTGCTGCCAGCGAGCAATCACGCTGCGGCCCAGCCCCGATTTATAAGTGATTTTTTGCAGCGCATAATCAGAGTTGCCGCCTTCAATGACGTTCTGCATCTGCCGGTCGAGGGGCTGCTTACTATCATGATCAATCGCGCACAACACCGCGACGTAATACGCCTTATCTTCCTCACTGTCGTGTGGGATAAACCACCAGGCGGCCAGGGCGAGGATCAGCAGCAGGGGCAGGATATATTTTGCTTTAGCCATTTTAGTCACCGGTTGAGTGCAGTTAAGTCAGCCGGGTATGGCCAGACGCAGGGCGCGTATCCTGCCACAGTTTACGCTAACCGTTTACCTTGTTCAGCCGCTGTTGAGGCAATGTTCAGTTTGCTGGCGCTTCAATCAGCGTTGTACTGATTTGCGCACCCGGCATCATCTGCTGTAATCCCGAAACCAGATCGTCGCTGGCCTGTTGCAGCGCGGAAAGCGGCATAGCGGGCAGACTTTCCAGAATGAACCACATCTGCTGCGCGCTGGCATCCAGTCGGGTTCTTACACCCTGACGCCAGTTCCAGCGGCGACAGGTTACGCCCTGATCGTCGCGCCAGATCACTTCGCCTGGTTCTGGCGACTCATAAACCACCTCGCCCTCTTTAACGGTATCGAAACGTTCACTGCCGTCAGCTATCACCAGGCGTGGCTCGCCAGCATAGGCCTCGATATTTTCACCTCCGACCGGCAGCGCATAACGAATGCTGATGGCGTTATAGAGATCGACAACCGGATCGATGGCAGGCAATGCGCCATCCCGCAGCACACGCTTACGCAATGCTTCTGCCGAACAGGGTGTACGTTTCGCTTTGGCACCAAAGGCTTTAAACACCTCAGCCCAGGCGGCGAGATGCGCGTCTGCCCACGTCGCATCATCATTTAACACCTGCTGGCATGCGCTCTTCAGTGCATCGCTGGCAACTTCTGGTCGGGTAATCGGTGTGGCTTCCACCACAATACTCATGGCACGAAAGCCGGGAGCGAGCGCGAAAACAGTGGGATCGATTGACGGATGAACAGATAACATCGGATACTCTCTCAGTGACTAATTTATTTCATAGTAATGACCGATGACCAAAAAAGTCAATATAATGACCGATGCGGGTGCCGATGTCGCCAGTGTCAATCAGGCTGTTTCGGACAGCATCAAAAGCTGGCGTAAAAGTCAGAAACTCTCGCTGGATGAGTTATCACGCCGGGCTGGCGTCAGTAAAGGCATGCTGGTGGAGATCGAGAAGGGTGTCGCCAATCCCAGCATTGCCATTCTCTGTAAAGTGGCTGCCGCACTGGGCGTCTCGGTGGCAGATATCGTCAACGTTGCGCATGCGCCTGACGCCTGGCTGATTGAGAACAGCGAAATGCCCCGGCTGTGGCAGGGCGAGCAGGGCGGTTATGCGCAGCTGCTGGCGGGAACCCGTGGGCCGGATATGATCGAGCTATGGCGCTGGCAGATGTTTGCGGGCGAAGCTTTCCGTTCAACCGGTCACTCTTCAGGCACGCTCGAACTGTTGCACGTCGAGCAGGGCACGCTCGCCTTAACGGTGGGTGAGCAGACCCTGGTGGTGCAGCAGGGCTGTGCAGCCGTAGCACGAACCGATATGCCGCATGCCTATGCCAGCGCCGATCACCTGCCGGTTATCTTCACCATGACGGTGGCCGAACTGCAGCGCTGACGGCGCTATTCTGCGGCTGTCGCTTCGCCTGGACACGCCAGCAGCAGCGTTTTCAGCAACCTTTCCAGTTCGGCACGCTCTGAAGCGCCAAGCGGTGCCAGCAACGCCTCCTGCGTAGCGGTATGGACGCGGAGTGCATGCTCAATCTGCTGCTGCCCGTGCGGCGTCAGCCCGACCAGCATGCTGCGCTTATCCTCTGGCGCGGCAATACGCTCAATCAGATGCTGCTGCTCCAGCCGGTTCAGACGATTTGTCATCGCACCGGAAGTCACCAGCAGCGCCTGGTAGAGCTGGGTGGGCGACAGGCGAAAAGGCGATCCCGCCCGTCGCAATGTCGCCAGCACATCAAATTCTCCCTCCTGAAAACCAAAAGGCTCCAGTGCCTGACTGCGCGCTTTCGCCAGATGTTTTATCAGACGCAGCACCCTGCCGAAGATCCGCATTGAAGAGGCGTCGAGATCGGGCATCGCGTCGTCCCACTGACTGACAACGAAATCAATATGGTCATGCATAAATTACCTTTAAATATTGTGGTTATGTTGTCGGGTTGTGCGCAGCCTCTTAACACCGGGGAGAATTTATCTTAACGTTAAGATAAATGGTGGCAGCCCGGTGCTGTCATCGTCAATCCTCTGTTAAGGCGTCGATGATGAAAAATAAGGTGTTGTTCCCCATTCTGTTTGCCGTGATCGCTTTTCTTATCGGGCTGAATCTGCGGCCTATGCTGGCGATTATCGGCCCGCTGTTCCCGGTGTTGCAACTGCAGGCCGGATTGTCGTCGACGACGTTCAGTCTGCTGACCACGCTGCCAGTGGCGATGATGGGTCTGGCCGCACTCTCTGGCCCATGGCTGATCGCCCGCATCGGGCCGGTAAAGGGAATCGCCGCCGGTTTGCTCTGTCTGACGTTCGCCTGCCTGTGGCGCGGCGTTACGCTTACTCCCTCTCAGCTGCTGCTCACCGCGCTGGCGGGGGGCGCAGGAATTGGCGTGATACAGGCGCTGATGCCCGCTCTGATCCGGCAACGCTTTGCTGGGGCCGCGGCGACGCTGATGGCGCTGTTCAGCACGGGCATTATGGCGGGCGCAGCACTGACTGCTGCCGGTGCTGACCCGCTGTTTTCATGGCTGGGCCTGCAACCCGCGCTGGCGCTTTCCGGCGGGTTAACGCTGGTCACACTGCTGATCTGGCTGACTTTAGTCAGGCGATCGCCGCAGGTGAGCGTGGCCTCTGATGCAGCGACGCTGCCTGTGCGGCGTACCCTGTTGCTGATGCTCTTTTTCGGCATTGGCACGGGTGCTTATACGCTGGTGCTGGCCTGGCTGCCGCCATTCTATATTCAACTGGGCTGGAGTGCTCGCCACAGTGGCTATCTGCTCGCCGCGCTGACGTTAACCGAAGTGGTGGCAGGATTCATTGTCTCGGCGACGTTACATCGCTTTCCCGATCGCCGTCCGCTGCTGCTCGGTGTGCTGGCCCTGTTGCTGCTGGGGCTGCTGAGTCTGGTCTTTTACCCGGGCACGATGCCGATACTCTCTTCACTGTTACTGGGTACGGGCATCGGTGCGCTCTTTCCGCTGTCGCTGATCGTCACGCTGGATCATGCGCGCAGTGCCAGAGAGGCGGGCATTCTGCTGTCACGCGTGCAGGGAGGCGGATATCTGATTGCGGCTCTGATGCCGCTGCTGGCAGGCTGGGTGCGTGATAGCGGCACGTCAATGACCCAGGCCTGGCTGATCATGAGCGCTGGCGTGGTGCTGTTGATGGTGATTGCCCGACGCTTCAGACCTCAGAACAGTATCAACTGAACAAAGCCGTTGCCGATCAATGTCGATCTGGCATGCTGAAATAAAACCCCTGAACCCGGAGTGCATTGTGAAAGTCATTGGTCTGTTAGGCGGTATGTCGTGGGAGTCTACCGCGCTCTATTACCGTATTCTCAATCAGCAGGTTAAACAGCGGCTGGGCGGCCTGCACTCGGCGGAGCTGGTGCTCTATAGCGTCGATTTTCAGCGTATTGAGCAGCTACAGGCCGCGGGCGAGTGGCAGCAGGCGGGAGAGATACTGGCTGAAGCGGCACGCAATCTGGAACGGGCTGGCGCGCAGTTCATCGTACTCTGTACCAACACCATGCATAAAGTGGCAGCACAAATCAGCGCCGCAACGGGCATCCCGCTGCTGCATATCGCCGACGCCACCGGACGGCGCATTCAGCAGGCCGGGGTGCGTAAGGTCGGATTACTGGCGACGCGATTCACCATGGAACAGGATTTCTATCGCGGGCGACTTCAGCAGCAGTTTGGTCTTGAGGTGATCACGCCGGATAGAGAGGATCGGATTTTTGTGCATGAGGTGATTTACCACGAGCTCTGTCTGGGTGAGATCAATCCCGCGTCGCGTCGCCGTTATGGGGAGATCATGCAGCAGCTGGTCGCGCAGGGGGCGGAGGCCATTATTCTCGGCTGCACCGAAATCACACTGCTGGTGGATGCCACGGATGCCAGCGTGCCACTGTTTGATACCACGCTTATCCACGCGGAAGAGGCTGTTACCCAGGCGCTGGCCTGACGTTTATCCTGCACTTAGCCTTGAGGGAATCGCATGAAAATTGAAAATCTGCCGTTTGGCCTGACCCAGTGGGATCAGATTGAAGAGACGATTCATCCCGGCGACCAGGGGCAGGCGACCTGGCGAACCGTGAAGTTTAACGATATCCGGGTGCGGATGGTCGACTATTCACCAGGCTATGTCGCCGATCACTGGTGCACAAAGGGCCATATTTTGCTGTGTATGGCGGGTGAGTTGCACACTGAACTGGCAGATGGTCGCCGTTTCGTGCTGACACCGGGCGTCAGCTATCAGGTGGCGGACAATGCTGAACCACATCGCTCCTTTACGTCCACAGGCGCGCAACTCTTCATCGTTGACTGAGTTTACAGTCTGCCTCTCTGGTGATCAGCTGCTGGTGAATCATCGCGTCGTTGACACTTTTAAAAGTAAACTGAATCAGCTTTATAAAAATCAGCAAAATTAATGGCTTATTTCATCAGAGTTATCTGGTTCTGACAGGAATAATTTCCATCAGGTTGTATGCTAGAAGCCTTATAAGAACGTTTTGCATTCACCTGAGGTGGGGAAGCCTGTGCTGATAAAAAAGAAGAAAGTTCGTTCGCATACCGAAGATCGACTGCTGGCGCTGGTGCTTGCCACCACCGCCGGCATCCTTAATGCCATGGCGCTGGGCGCGTTTGGATTTTTTCCATCGCATATGACCGGTAACACCTCGCAAATCTCCCAGGAAGTGACCACCAGCGACCTCCATACCATGCTGTTTTTGATGGCACTGATTATTGCCTTTGTGCTGGGTTGTACCGTTGCCCGGCTGGCGGTGGTAGTGGGGATCAGACATAAGTTACGCACCATATTCTGTCTGATCATTCTGGCGGAAGGGGCGGCACTGACGGCGGCATCAATCTTTGAAATCGTGTTCTACCGGCCAAGCTTTAACGGGGAAGTGCTGTTAATGCTGGGCTTTTTAATGGGGATTCATAATGCGACCTCGACGCAGCTCTCCAATGGCCGCGTCAGATCGACCCACATTACTGGCACGCTGACCGATGCGGGTATTGCGCTGGGGTCGTGGATCTTTGCCCATACTTCTCACGCCGTGCATCTTGAAACCGACGATCGTCGCTTTTTCCAGAAGGTTCTGCACACCCATCTGACTACCGTGTTTTCATTCCTGAGCGGCTGTATTGCCGGTCTGCTGCTGTTTAAAGTCTATGGCTTTAACGCCATGGTTGGACTGGGGATATTTCTGATGCTGGTGGCACTGACGGCCATCGCCATCACCGTGCAGCGTACCCGCAGAAGCCTCTACTGACAGTAAAACCGCCCGCCCGATGCACACAGCGCATCGGGCGGGTTGCTTACTGCTGCGTTCGGGTTGGCCGCACCACGATTTCGTTCACATCCACCTCTTCAGGCTGTTCAATGGCATAGCGCACGGCGCGACCAATGGCGTCCGGCTGCAACGCGATAGCGCGATAGTGCTGCATCGCCTCGGCGGCTGCCGGATCGGTAATGGTTGATGCCAGCTCGCTCTCCACCACACCGGGATGGACACAGGTCACCCGTAGCTGACTGTTCTCCTGCCGTAATCCGTCGGAAATCGCCCGCACCGCAAACTTAGTGGCGCAGTAGACAGCTGCGGTGGGCGACACGGCCAGCGCCCCTATCGACGCGATGTTGATGATGTGACCGCGCTGGTGGGCCAGCATGGTCGGCAACACTGACGCAATGCCATACAGCACCCCTTTGATGTTTACATCGATCATCTGATCCCACTCTTCTACCCGCAGCGATGCCATCGGAGACAAGGGCATAATACCGGCGTTATTGATCATTACATCCACCCGGCCCCATCTCGCCAGCGCATACTCAACAAACTGCGTCATCTCTTCGCGGCGCGTTACATCAAGCGCTTTGATCGCCACCTCTGCACCATTGAACTGCAGCTCTTCAGCCAGCGCGGCCAGGCGGCTTTCCCGCCGCGCACCCAGCAGCAGAATGGCATCTGTTTTCGCCAGTTCACGTGCAATGCCTGCACCGATGCCGCTTGAGGCGCCGGTAATTAAAATCACTTTCTGAGTCATTTTTTTTCTCCAGTCAGGTTGTCACTGGCGATCATACGGCGACTGGATTATAAAGATAATCCACCGAACACTTTACGCACTGGTAACTCAATCTGACCAATGAATGCCGATAAAAATGCTCTCGAAGTTTTTGTGATTGTGGCGCAGACGCGAAATTTCCGGCTGGCCGCAGAACAATTAGGTGTTACGCGTCCGGCGATCAGCCAGAGTCTGCGGCGTCTGGAAGACCGGCTTAACCTCACGCTGATGCAGCGCACCACACGATCGGTTCAGCTGACCGAAGCCGGACAGCGGCTCTATGCCGAAGTGGCGCCGGCGATCAACCAGCTCAATCGCGCCGTGACCGATATTGCCGAACTGGCTGCGGAACCTCGGGGCCAGCTGCGGCTGGCGATCTCCTCGATTGCTGAGCGGATGCTGGGGGGAAAACTACTGGCGAGCTTTATTACCGCTTACCCGCAGGTGGAGCTGTATATCACCGTCACCGATGAGGAGTTTGATATTGTCGGGCAAGGCTATGACGCGGGCGTGCGGCTGGGGGAGGTGATTGCTCAGGATATGATTGCGGTGCCGGTATCCACCGCGCAGCGTCAGGTGGCGGTGGCGTCACCCGCCTATCTGGCTCGCGCAGGCACGCCGCAACATCCTCAGGATCTGGTCAATCATCGCTGCATAGGCTGGCGAAAAGGGCCTGGTCTGGCCCCTTATCGCTGGGAGTTTGCAGAGCAGGGACGCGAGTTTAGTGTTGCCGTCAATCCGCAACTCACCACTAACGATATGGGGGTGATGATCCGCACCGCCTGCGCCGGGGGCGGCATCAGCTTTGGCATGGAAGAAACCTTCCAGCCTTACATCGCACGTGGCGAACTGGTGACCCTGCTCGACGCATGGTTGCCTGCCTTTGCCGGCTTCTATCTCTATTTTCCAAGCCGCAAAAATCTGGCCCCCAAGCTGAGGGCGCTGATCGATCACGTCAGACTTTAGCGACAGAATGCACGTCTGATTTAGCGCTGATATTGCTGATCGCTGACCTGCTCCAGCCAGTCAACCGGCGAGCCGTTCAGTGACTCAGCGATAGCAATATGCGTCATGGCGTTATCCGGCGTTGCACCGTGCCAGTGCTTCACGTTTTCCGGGATCCAGACGATATCACCGGTGTTCATCACCTGAATGGCTTCACCCTCACACTGAATCCAGCCCTGGCCATGCGTGACGATCAGGGTTTGCCCGAGTGGATGGGTATGCCATGCGGTGCGGGCACCCGGTTCAAAAGTCACCGTTGCGCCACCCACGCGGGCGGGTTCGGTTGCCTGGAATGGTGCATCAATCCGAACCGTACCGGTAAAATATTCAGCAGGTCCTTTACGCGAAGGCAGCGATCCGTTGGCGATAATTTTCATTACTCACTCCTGTTGTTAACGTGTCATGCACAGTGTAACCGGCAAGCCGGAGCGTGATTAGCCCGCTCAGTCGGCAAACGGTTATGAGCCGGGCTCATTAATTGCCTGACAGTTTTTCAGGCTGTCATGTTGTAACGGGTGATGATGTTGATTTTAGAGTAGGGCGCGGGCGGTTCTGAGGCGGGCAAAAATCCATGAAACGCCAGCAGCGTTCTGAAAGCGTGCAGCGCATCAAGCTGTAAATTATGCTCGATTAATGCATCAATTTTACCGGCCTGCAGCAGTGCACGATTCTCACGATCGAGATCGTGACCAATAAAAGCGTTAACCGTCCGCTTTTGTTCGGCAAAAGCGCGCAGTATGCCGGGATTACCGCCACCGACTGTGTAGACCGCATCTGCATCCGGATGGCTCTGCAAGAACTGTGTCACCGACTGCTGCATCCGGGCGTCAATGCCATAACCGCCTGCTACCACGCTCACCTGATGCTGGGGCGCAAACTCCTGCATTGCTCGCTGAAATCCCTGAATTCTCTCCTGTTCGCCAATGAAATCGTGACTGCCGGTCACAGCCACAATATGCGAACGACTCACCCGCAGCCATTTTGACATCAGAAAAGCCGCCACTTTACCGGCATCAAAATTATCCATGCCGATATAGCGCAGGCGCGCGCTGCCGGGCAGGTCACTCATCATGGTGACCACCGGAACGCGTTGTTTCAGCAGTGATTCAAGGGTGGGATGAAGTTCACCAGAACAGGCTGCCTTAAGAATGACTCCGTGACTATGCAACGCTTTTTTATTCAGCAGCGCGTTAATCGCCTCCGCAGTCAAATTCGCGCCGAAGTGGAAACGCAGCTGAAGTTTAAAGGCAGTAAAACTGGCAATCTGACTGCTGAACGCCTCACGTATCAGTGGCTGAAAGCGGTCAGGTGTATGCATGATGACGTCGAAATAGATCGTTCTTCCCCTGGCGAGTCCCGCTTTTTGCATCAGTTCCAGGTCCGCTATCGCCTGCTGGATTCGGTGCTGGGTTGTGGCATGCACGTTGCCGCGCTGATGCAGTGCCCGGTCGATGGTCGCCAGACTGAGTCCCGACTGGGCAGCAATCTGTTTCAGGGTAAATTTAGCCATGTGCTGCTCGTGACACCAGAGGATGACGATAGTTTTATCATACTGCTGGCCATTGTCAGATGATCATTTAACACAGGCTGGTCAGAACATATCAGGCAGGGAAGCCTGCCGCGCAGGTTATCGCAAAAAACAGTGAGTCGAAAAAGTGTTTATAACACATTCAGCCAAAAGTCTGTTTCCGCGATATATAACTATCCAACTCTCAATATACATGGGCATAAATAGATTACAGCGGTTGCTACCACGTTTTGGCTATTTATAGCTTCAGGGCTGCATGGGGTGAAAATAAAGCAAGATAATATTCTGAGGTTGTATAGTTAATAACCTTTTTGCCGCTTCGCTTATATTTCCCGCTTGACGGCTTTTTTGTTTTTTGGCTCCCGCTAATGATAGACTGTATATGCATACACCATCGGGAGGTCGTGTGAAGTACGACAACGATAATGAAATCCGTGCGCTGGTTGGTGCGGTAGTCAGTGATTTGATCAAGGCGGGAGAGCCGGTTCATTTCCACGACATTACGGACGCGCTGTTTCGCCTGAGCGAAGAGACGCGTGACAGCAGGCTGAAAGCATTGTGTCAGGAAGCGATAAGCTTTTTCACTCGTAAGATGCATTAAGGTTGCCAGGCCTGATGCCGGGCGTTGTCCCGGCCTGTGTCATGATAGCGGCCCTGCTACCTTTGACATCGGCGAGAATAAGAGGCATTGCATATTGCTGGCAGCCATTAAAACGGATTTTTTGTGAGTCGTTTGTTTCTTTTTTATTCAGCGTGACGGTTGATGACCGCATTAAAAATGTCAGTCAGATCTTTCTGTTGATTATTCATTAGGGGTGGCGAATTTCTGATAAAGAAGTTCGCCTTTTCATTGGCAGGTCTTATTAAGCCTGAATGATCATCCTCTGGCATGATTGCAAAAAAGCGTTATCGTCGGGATCAAATCCCTGCTACATCATTAACCTGCAAAAGAATTTTTATATCGGATAATTTCTGTGTGGCATATCGGGTATACAGCGAAAGTGAGGGAAGGAAACAAAAGCGGGCGAGGGGGAAGAGTATCCTGCGTTACCAGAGGTAACGCAGAATGGCGTATCAGATGCCGGTATCGTCTGGCGTGCGGCCAACCACGATTTCCAGCGTTTTGCGTAACACATCCAGCCTGACAACATCTGAAGTACATTCCAGTTCCGCGATCAGATAGAGGATGATCGCTTTATTGGTTACACGTCCCTGATCAGCAACAATGTCACGAATCACTGCGCCCAGCAGTTCAGTTTCCGGAGCAAGCTGATCGCCTGCGCTACGGAAGTAGTCAATGATTGAAGAATCTGATGATGAATGCTGCATGATTATTCTTTCTCTGAGGAAAATGGGTCAGATGCAATGGTTGAAGTCAAAAACGAGTGTAGGCGCAGTTTTCGTTTTGCCCAGCCCGCCTTAAAAATTCTGTTCAGGTCTGCCGCTTCGCTTAAAATTAGCCGCATGTATCAGGTACGCAGTACGCTCAATCAGTGCTTTTTCGAACCTTCAGGCGGGCCATCACTGTTCATACGATGAGCCGTGTTATCACGTTCGGCACCGTCGCCCTGCACGCGTTTGCGCGCGGCAACCATACCATTACGGACTTCAGTGATGGCTTTGCGAATCACTGACACTTTCACGGCGTCGTCAGCATCAGCAGCCATCAGTTCGAGCTGTGCGATTAAGGCGTTGCTGGATACCGGTTTGTCTGACTTGAGTAATGTCAGAACGGCTTCGCCGATCATAACATCTGTCAGTTTCTCATCTTCACTTCTGTACATACTGGCTTCTCTGATTGCGAATCAATGGCCATGCTGCGGGTCCGTATGCGTCAGCGGGTGCGACTTAGTGCACCCGATACGGGAAGCAGAACTGGGCTTTATTGCTAGGATAGATCTTCCTGGGTGATGGCTGAAACAGGCGTCCTGATTAACATGCACGACCGTGAGAGGGCATTAATCTTCGCGACGAAACAGCATCGCAATGAGTTCATGCAGATGACTCTCTTCTTCTGGCGTGGCAGCCAGTTCAAGGCGACTCAGCAGTTTACTGCAAATCGTTTTCCGACTAAGGCTATGACCTGCGCGCAGAATTTCCACCACAACCGAACCCAGCGTCTCCTGTTGCGACGGTGAGCTGGCCTGATTAAAGTAACGGGCAATATCGCTGATCGTTTCCGGGGCTTGTCCGTTCTGACGCATGTTGTTGTCCTCAGGTGATTTAAATGTATGCACTCTGGATGCGCAAGTTATACATCTTTGCAAAACTTGTACAGAATTTTGGATTTTTGGGATTAATTTTTTTGTGCAAAAAGTGCTAAGGCTTTTAAAACAGGGTGTTACGAGGAGTTTGTAGCGAGGTAAAAATTGTACCAGATTCTTGTATCATTCACACCCCACCGACGCTCCGACCTGAATATTAAGGCCGGAGAGGAACGTCACACATGGGTTAGTGTTTAAAGAAGATGTCATCGGCAGAGACGGGAGCCGCAGGCTCTTTGCCAGTGGTTTTGGCAAGCCAGTTCGCCGGTGCGGTGCTGCGAGAACCGATGGTTTTGAACCCCATCAGCCATTGAAGCGCATGATGCATCTGCTCAAGGCGAGTCTCATTAACTTCAGAGTCAGCCATGAACTTTAGCTCATTAATCAGCAGTTCAACATTCACTTCCTGACCGGCATTAAACAGGTTCATTGCGGCTTCGCCAATGATGACATTCGCTTTTTCGTCGCTGGAAAAATACAAATTATCCTCCTGGGTGATTGCGGTAAGTAACATTAACTGTAGCAAAAAAATTTACGAAGCTTAATCAATTCAGCCTATCAATAAGATTATTTTAATTGTCGGTCTGCTGTGCGTGTCATGTGGGTGACGCCCGGTGTCAGAACGCTGTTCGGTTAATTGCACAGCCAGGATGGCCTTTTTTTAATCCTGTTATCGTTCCTGCGGTTTACTCAACCACAGATGAGAAAGGCGTAAAACCCGGTTATAGCTATACATCACGCTTTCCATAAACTTTCCATCATTGAAATTAACTTTTTACATATCAATAAGTAAAACACCTAGCTTACAAAACTTCACATTCGGGCCCGGACGCTGAAGAAACTTCACAACCCTTCGCTGTTACAAAGGTATAGCCTGTGCTATAAAAAATAGCCTATGCTAATTATGTTCTGTTTTTAATCACCTCTGGAGATCGCCCTATGGTCCCGAAAAGAAAAATAACCATGATGCTACTGAGTGCGCTACTGACAACCCTGATGGCGACCAGCAGCTATGCAGCAGAAAAATTTAAGGTAGTGACGACGTTTACGGTCATCGCTGACATGGTAAAGAACGTGGCGGGCGATGCGGCCGAAGTCACTTCCATTACCAAACCGGGTGCTGAAATACACGAATATCAGCCGACGCCCGGCGATATCAAACGGGCGCAGGGTGCGCAGTTAATCATGGCGAACGGTCTTAATCTCGAACGCTGGTTTGAGCGTTTTTATCAGCATCTGGATGGGGTGCCGGAAGTGATTGTCTCTGCCGGGGTAAAACCGATTGGTATCGGCGAGGGGCCTTACAACGGTAAACCGAATCCGCACGCCTGGATGTCACCGGACAATGCGCTGATCTATGTCGATAATATCCGTGATGCGCTGGTGAAATATGACCCGACGCATGCGGAAACTTATCGTCAGAACGCCGCCGCCTATAAGCAAAAAATTACCGCAGCACTGGATCCACTACGCCAGCAGATTGCCGACATCCCGGAGGATAAACGCTGGATGGTGACCAGCGAAGGCGCATTTTCCTATCTGGCTCGCGACCTGGGTATGAAAGAACTCTACCTGTGGCCTGTAAATGCTGATCAGCAAGGCACGCCGCAACAGGTGAGAAAAGTGATCGACCAGGTGAAGAAAAATGCTATTCCGGCGGTGTTCAGTGAAAGCACCGTGTCGGATAAGCCAGCCCGCCAGGTCGCGCGGGAAACGGGTGCGCATTACGGTGGGGTGCTTTACGTCGACTCATTAAGCAACGCTCAGGGACCGGTGCCGACCTATCTGGATTTGCTCAGAGTCACCACGGAGACGCTGGCACAGGGCATCAAAGCGGGAGAGAAAGCGCAATGACAGACACCATCGTGGTTTCCGATGTTACCGTGACCTATCGCAACGGTCACACCGCGTTGCATGATGCCAGCTTCAGCGTGCCGGGTGGATCGATTGCGGCGCTGGTGGGCGTCAATGGCTCAGGCAAGTCAACCCTGTTCAAAGCGCTGATGGGTTTTGTCCGGCTCGCCAGCGGCAGCATCTCGGTACTCGGCATGCCAACCCGTGAAGCACTGCGTCAGAGTCTGGTCGCGTATGTGCCGCAATCGGAAGAGGTGGACTGGTCTTTTCCGGTGCTGGTGGAGGATGTGGTGATGATGGGTCGCTACGGTAATATGGGCCTGCTGCGTCGACCCAAACCACACGACCAGCAGATTATCAGTGATGCGCTGGCGCGGGTCGATATGCTGGATTACCGCCATCGTCAAATCGGTGAGCTATCCGGCGGACAGAAGAAAAGGGTATTTCTGGCGCGCGCCATTGCCCAGCAGGGCAGCGTTATCCTGCTGGATGAGCCGTTTACCGGCGTGGACGTTCAGACCGAGGCCAGAATCATCAGTCTGCTGGGTGAGCTGCGCGATGAAGGCAAGACCATGCTGGTCTCAACGCATAATCTGGGATCGGTCACGGAGTTCTGCGATTACACCGTGATGGTCAAAGGCACCATTCTGGCCAGCGGCCCGACCCGCACCACCTTTACCGCCGCCAACCTTGAGCGCGCGTTCAGTGGGGTGCTGCGTCATGTGATGGTGAAAGGGCTGGACGATCAGATTATCACCGACGATGAGCGGCCTTTTATTGCGCCACGTACGGCACCTGAAGACGGAAACTGACCATGGAACTGTTACTGGAGCCTTTTGGTTATCACTACATGCTCAACGCGATGTGGGTCTCCGCCATGGTCGGCGGCCTGTGTGCGTTTCTCTCCTGCTATCTGATGCTCAAAGGCTGGTCGCTGATTGGCGATGCGCTGTCGCACTCCATCGTGCCGGGCGTAGCGGGTGCTTACATGCTGGGACTGCCCTTTGCGCTGGGCGCGTTTCTCTCTGGTGGGCTGGCGGCGGGCAGTATGCTGTTACTCAATCAGCGCACCCGCTTAAAAGAAGATGCAATCATCGGCCTGATCTTCTCCTCCTTCTTTGGTCTGGGTCTGTTTATGGTGTCGCTCAATCCGACCGCGGTAAACATTCAGACCATTGTGCTCGGCAATATTCTGGCGATTGCGCCCGCGGATATACTTCAGCTGGCGCTGATTGGCGGGCTGTCGGTCATCATTCTGCTGTTTAAGTGGAAGGATCTGATGGTCACCTTCTTTGATGAGAATCACGCGCGCGCCATCGGACTGCGTCCTGAACGACTGAAAGTCCTCTTCTTTACCCTGCTGGCAGTCTCAACCGTGGCGGCGCTGCAAACCGTCGGTGCATTTCTGGTGATCTGTCTGGTGGTGACGCCAGGCGCGACGGCCTGGATGCTCACCGACCGCTTCCCGCGTCTGCTGATGATTGCCGTAGCGATTGGCAGTATCACCAGTTTTCTAGGTGCCTGGGCGAGTTACTACCTGGATGGCGCAACGGGCGGCATCATCGTGGTGGCGCAGACGTTGCTGTTCCTGCTGGCGTTTGTTTTTGCGCCCAAACATGGCTTGCTTGCTAACCGGCGTCGCGGCCGCCATCGTCCCGAAAAGGAGCCTGGCTGATGTGGATCTTTGAACCTTTCCAGTTCGCTTTTATGAACAGCGCGTTGCTGATTGCGCTGGTGGTGGCGGTCCCCTGTGCGCTGCTGTCGGTCTTTCTGGTACTGAAAGGCTGGGCGCTGATGGGCGATGCCATGAGCCATGCGGTATTCCCTGGCATCGTCCTCGCCTGGATGGCCGGGCTGCCGCTGGCGGTGGGCGCGTTTGTCGCCGGTCTGTTCTGTGCCGTTGCCAGTGGATTTCTGCAGGACAACAGTCGCATCAAGCAGGATACGGTGCTGGGAATCGTCTTTTCCGGCATGTTCGCGGTGGGATTAATCCTCTATATCGCCGTGAAACCGGAGGTGCATCTTGATCACATTCTGTTTGGTGACATGCTCGGCATTACGGGCGCTGACATAATTCAGACCTCGCTTATCGCAGCGGTGATCGTTGGGGTTATTGCGGTGAAATGGCGTGATTTTATGCTGTTCAGTTTTGATCCGCAGCAGGCACAGGTCTCTGGCTTACCCGCACGCTGGCTGCATTACGGGCTGCTCTGCATGGTCTCGCTGACCATTGTGGCGACGCTGAAAGCAGTAGGGATCATCCTGTCGATTTCCCTGCTGATCGCACCCGGTGCTATCGCAATTCTGCTTACCCGCCGCTTTTCACATGCGCTGCTGGTGGCGGTCGTGGTGTCGGTGCTGGTGTCGCTGAGCGGTGTCTATCTATCGTTCTTTATCGACAGCGCGCCAGCACCCACGATCGTGGTGCTGTTTGCACTGGTATTTATTGTGGCGATGGTGATTTCAGGCCGCAAAACGCGGCAGCTTGAACGACAGCGGCTTAATGCCAGCTGACTGGCTATCGCGGCTGTCTCTCAACCGCGATAGCGCACCGCATCAATCAAACGTGTAAAGGCGCTGGTGTGCTGTCTGCGGCTGGGATAGTAAAGATAATAACCCGGAAAAGGCTCACACCAGTCAGCCAGCACCTGAACCAGACGGCCACTTTTAAGGTGTTCCGCAACGCTATCCTGCGGCACATAGCAGATCCCCATCCCGCTCAGTGCGGCATCAATGCGCGACGCGAGATGATTAAAAATTAACTGACCCTGCGTTTTGACCCTGATCTCCTTGCCATCACGCATAAACTCCCAGTTATAGAGGCCACCCAGCGTCGGCAGCCGCAGGTTGATGCAGTTATGATGCTGTAAATCATAGGGAGTCTCAGGTCTGCCGTGCTGATCAAAATAGCTGCTGGCTGCCACCACGCACATATTCCAGTCCGGCCCGATGCGCACCGCCACCATATCCTTTTCGACCTGCTCACCCAGTCGCACGCCCGCATCGAAACGGCCGCTGACAATATCGGTCAGACTGTTATCCACCGACACTTCAACATGGACATCGGGGTATTGCTGAAGAAAGGGCCTGAGCAGCGGCCAGAGTGTAGAGGTGAGCGCATGTTCGCCTGCGGTGATACGAATGTTGCCGGAGATTTTACCCTGACTGTCAGCGACATTGACCAGTTCAGACTCAATCTCGCTGAACAGCGGGGCGAGGGTAGTGATCAGCCGTTCACCGGCTTCTGTCGGGGCAACGCTGCGAGTAGTGCGCGTCAGCAACCGGACGCTAAGACGCTCTTCCAGAGCGCGAATCGCGTGGCTCAGTGCCGACTGCGACACACCCAGCTTCGCCGCTGCCCGGGTGAAGCTGCGCTCTTCTGCTACCACCACCAGATAGATTAGATCGTTAAAATTTTCTTTCAGCATAGGCCCTCTGACCTGTTTGATCGGTTATCCCGGTCGGGACAGGCCGATTTATCGACGTTAACTACGGCTTCGCTACCCGACCTGCTATCAGACCCGAAATTGCCTTTCAGGGTTACACATTTCGCGGCAGGATTAATGAGGCGGACAGATAAACCCTATGAACGACGGCTATAAAATCTTTTTTCAATAAAATTAATAAAATCATTTAGATGAACGTTGTATGAACACATATTTATCCCGATTCAACCTCGCTCCGCCATTCAGATAACACTTACTTTTCCCGGCTTCCCCGCAAAATTGCCAAAAAGCTGCTAAACCTTAAAGCAGAGATACGCGCGTAAAGATTAGGGTTATCACGATTTTCCCCCGATTCGAACCCCGTCAGAAATAAACCTATAAAAAATTAAATCTTTTGGCCCCCAACAATGGGAAGCAGACAATGTCGGAAAAAATATCGCTAACAATGCAGGTTAATGGTCAGTCGCAGCAGATGCAGGTCGATCCCCGTGTCACCCTGCTTGATGCGCTGCGTGAGCATCTTAACCTGACCGGCACCAAAAAAGGGTGCGATCAGGGGCAGTGCGGTGCCTGCACGGTACTGATTAATGGCCAGCGGGTGCTGAGTTGCCTGACGCTGGCGGCTCAGGCGGATGGCGCCGAAGTGACCAGCATTGAAGGGCTGGCTTCCACCGAAGGTGAGCTGCACCCGGTGCAGCGCTGCTTTATGGAGAATGACGCCTTCCAGTGCGGCTACTGTACACCGGGTCAGATTATGTCCGCCGTCGCCTGCATCAAAGAGGGCCATGCGGGTTCAGAAGATGAGATCCGTGAGTATATGAGCGGCAACCTTTGCCGTTGTGGAGCATATCCGCACATTGTGGATGCGATTAAACAGGCCGCAGCAGAGATGGCGAAGGAGTCCGCATGAATGAATTCAGCTGGAAAGTCGCGCAGTCGCCTGAGGAAGCCGCAGCCCTGAAACAGCAGTCTGGCAGCCAGTTTCTGGCAGGGGGCACCACACAACTCGATCTGATGAAGTGTGGGGTCTTCACGCCGCCGCAGCTCATCGGCATCACTGGATTGACCGGGCTTAAAAACCTGCAGTTTGACGACGATAAGATCACGGCCGGCGCGCTGGTCACCATGAGCGGCCTGGCAGATCATCCCGCCTGCCAGCAGAACGCGCCAGCCATCTACGGCAGCCTGTGGCAGGCCGCGTCACCGCAGATTCGTAACATGGCCACGCTGGGCGGTAATTTACGCCAGCGTACCCGTTGCGCCTATTACCGCGATCCGGCGACCTTTTCCGCCTGCAACAAACGCAATCCGGGTTCCGGCTGCGCCGCACTGGATGGCGTTAACAGCAATCATGCCATCCTGGGCGCCAGCGACAGCTGCATCGCGGTCTATCCCGGCGATCTGGCGGTGGCGCTGGTGGCGTTTGACGCCATCGTGGTCCTGCAGAATCAGCAGGGCGAAACCCGTCGCATCGCGATTGATGATTTCTTCCTGTTGCCGGGTGACACACCTGATCGTGAGCACGATCTGCGCGATGACGAAATTATTGTGGCCATTGAAGTGCCGCAAACCGAGTCACTGCGACACTCACACTACCTTAAAGTCCGTGACCGCAGCTCTTATGAGTTTGCTGCAGCCAGCGCGGCCGCAGGCTTCACGCTGGAGAACGGCGTGATGCGTCAGGTCCATATTGCGCTGGGCGGCGTCGCCACCAAACCCTGGCGGGTCAGGTCGGTGGAGCAGGCGCTGGAGGGCCAGCCGTTTAATGAAGAGACGGTCTTCCAGGCGGCAGAACGGATTACACAGGAGACGCAGGCGCTGACCCACAACGCCTATAAAGTAAAACTGGCGCCGCGTGTGATTGCACGTGCGCTGATGGCAGCAGGAGAAACCGCATGAGTGACGTAAATGACAAATCACGTCGGGAGTTACTGAAGGCGACGGCGGCGATCTCAGCGGCGGGCAGCCTGGGGCTGAGTATGCAAAGCGCCAGTGCCAGTGATACTGCCACGGCAGAACCAGAAACCACCGATCCGATTGAGGGACTGGGCGCCGGGCGCTCGCGGGGCGACGGCAAAGTAAAAGTCACCGGTGAGGCGCGGTATGCGGTAGAACATCAGCCGGGAAATCCGCTCTATGGCGTGGTGATCCAGTCTACTGTTGCCAGCGGCCGTATCAGCCGGATGTCGACGGAAAAGGCGCAGCAGGCCTCGGGTGTAGTGGCGGTTTATACCCATCTGAATAACCTGAAGATCAACAAACCTACCGCGATTGCAGACGGCGGCGCGGCGCAGTCAACCTATACCCCGATTCAGGACGATGTGATTATTCACAACGGCCAGAACATCGGTCTGGTGGTGGCAGAGACGTTTGAGCAGGCAACTTATGCCGCCTCGCTGGTGGAGATCGACTATGAAACCTCGCCTGCACTGATTTTTGCCACCGATGAGGGTGTCGAACCGAAACCGGTATCGAAACAGGATATCGATATGGGCGATGCACAGGCGGCGATGCAGCAGGCCGAGGTGCGTCTGAGCCAGCGCTATACCACGCCGCGCGAATACAACATGCCGATGGAACCGCACGCCTGTGTCGCTGAGTGGCAGGATGGACGCATTACCGTCTGGGAGCCGAGTCAGTGGGTGGCAGGCGCGCAGGTGGAAATCGCCGAGTGGATGGGCATTGACGTTGAAGATGTGCGGATTATTTCACCCTATGTCGGCGGGGGATTTGGGTCCAAGCCGGTGCCTTACACCCACGTCGCACTGGCCAGTGTGGCATCACGAGCGCTGAAGCGTCCTATCAAAGTGTCGCTGACCCGACCGCAGACCTTTACTGGTCTGGGCGGACGTCCCGCCACCTCGCAGCAGCTGGAACTGGGTGCCTCGCGTGACGGCAAAATCCAGGCGATTATCCAGCGCAGCTTCAGTGAAACCTCATTAATCGATGTATTTGCTGAGAACTGCAGCAAAGTCACCGCCCGCATGTATGCGGTGGGCAACGTCTCCGCCCAGCATCAGGTCAGGCCGATCAATACCGTGACGCCAGGCTGGATGCGGGCGCCAGGTGAAAACCCCAGCGCCTTTGGCTTGGAAGTGGCGATGGACGAGATGGCCTATGCCCTGAATATCGATCCGCTGGAGCTGCGTCTGCGCAACTGGGCGGACAAAGATTATCAGCTCGATCTGCCGTGGAGTTCGCGTCGCCTGAAAGAAGCCTATCAGAAAGGGGCTGAGGCCTTTGGCTGGGATAAGCGCATTATGACGCCGCGGTCGATGCGCGAAGGGCGTGAGCTGATTGGCTGGGGCATGGCCTCTGGCACCTATCCGGTCAACAAACTGCCGGCTGAGGCAAAAATCATCCTGACGCCACAGGGTAAATTTGTGGTGCAGTGCGCCGGTGCGGATATCGGCACCGGGACCTATACCATCCTGGCGCAGACCGCTGCCGACATTCTTGGCGTCGCCTCCACCACCATTGAGGTTCAGCTGGGTGATACTGAGCTGCCGCGTGCCGGTGTCGCAGGTGGATCGCAGCTTGCGGGCAACGTGACCGCGGCGGTGAACGATACCGCCAGACGAATGCGCGACCAGCTGCTGAAACTCGCCAGCGAGCTGCCACAGTCGCCACTGAATGGCACTCCGGCATCTCAGCTCACGCTGAAAGGCGACGGGGTTCAGCATAATCTGCGCAGCGGTCTGGCGGTCTCATTTGCCCGGCTGGCAAGCCTGGCACCGGCGGAGAGTCTGACGGTGAAAGGCGGCACTTTCCCGGACGATCTGTCACAGAGCGAGCGCGACAAGATGGTGCGCAACCTTAATGACATGAGCCGCCCTGAAAAATTCTCGGCCCACAGCTGGAGCGCGCAGTTTGTGGAAGTGCGGGTCGATGAAGATTTCGGCACTATCCGGGTCAAACGGATGGTGGCGGCGCTCGACAGCGGTCGTCTCTACAACCCTAAACTGGCGCGCAGCCAGTGGATTGGCGGCATGATCATGGGCGTCGGTCAGGCGCTGATGGAAGAGGGCATCGTCGATCCACGCAATGGTCGGGTGATCAACAACAACCTGGCGGACTATCTGGTGCCGGTTAACGGTGACATCCCGAGCATTACCACCATCAACGTTGGCGAGCCCGATTTTGAGGCGACCACCATGGGCGGTAAAGCCGTGGGTGAGCTGGGTATCGTGGGCGTGGCGGCAGCGATCAGTAATGCGGTGTTCCATGCCACCGGTAAGCGGGTGCGCGACTTACCTATTACTCTCGATAAGATTATCTGAGCCTGTTCCTGACCTGCTGCCAGCAGGTCGATGTGAGGATATGCGGGCGCGGGCTGAAACCTGCGCCCGTTTTTCACGCTTAGCGGAGAGAAAGAGTGAAGATAGCGTTGATTGTGCTGGCCGCCGGGCTGAGTCGCCGTTTTCGCCAGCAGGCGGGTGAGCATAAGCTGCTGGCCGATCTGAATGGCAAACCGGTGCTGCAACGCACGCTGGAGCAGGCCGCTGCCAGTGGTCTTGACCTGTTTGTGGTCACGCGCCCGGACGCCGCTGCGCTTAAGGCGCTCTGCTCGCAGGCTACCCTGGTGCTGTGTGACAGCGGCGGGCTGGGCGAATCAATCGCCGCAGGTGTCAAAGCCAGCCGTGACTATGACGGCTGGCTGATTGCGCTGGGCGATATGCCGTTTGTCACGCCTGAAAGTTACCGCGCCGTCAGCGCCGCGCTGGCGGACGCGCCGATCGTCAGGCCGTGGATTGACGGCAGGCCGGGCCATCCGGTTGGCTTTCAGCACCCCTGCTATCCGATGCTGAGCACGCTACAGGGCGATGCCGGGCCGCAGGCGGCGGTGAAGTCACTCGCCGTCCGGCTGCCGCTTCAGGATCGCGGCTGTTTGTGTGATATCGATCTCCCTGCTGATCTGCAGTTAATAAAGGAATTTTCATGATTACGCTGGATCAACGTGTGATTAATGCGGCACTGAGCAGCTGCCAGGCGGGTCAGCAGGTCTGGCTCTGCACGGTGCTGCGCACCTATGGATCTTCGCCGCGCGCGCCTGGCACCCTGATGACGGTCAACGAAACCGGTGCTTACTGCGGATCGCTGTCGGGCGGCTGCATTGAAGAGGACTTTCTGGCGCAACTGGCGGCAGGAGCCTATCGCGCCAGCAGTCAGCGGGTGCGGTACGGTGAAGGCGGAATGCGTCCTGACGTCAGCCTGCCGTGCGGCGGCAGCCTGGAGATCGTCATCGAGTTTCTGCCGCCCGATGATGCCACGCTGGCGCTGCTGACGGCCATGCAGCGCGCGCTGAGCGGACAGCAGCCGATGGTGAAAATGATACGACCCGGCGAACGTGCGCAGTGGGAAGTGCTCGCCCCTGACAGGGTGTTGCCTGCGCTGGATGCCAGTGAACAGCAGATGTTACTGCCGGTTGGTGCGATACCGGAACTGCTGATCGCGGGCTACTCGACTGTGGCATATGAGTGCATCCGGCTCGGGCAGATGCTGGGATTTCACGTGCGGGTCTGTGAGCACCGACCGGAGATGCTGACGGAGCTGGAGAGCCACTTCAGCGCTGCGGACAACGTGACGCTGGTGTCACAGCATCCGGCGCGCTGGCTGGAGCTGAACGGCGCGCATGCAGCGGTGGCGATTGTGGCACTGACCCACGATCCCCGCATTGATGACCTGACGATGATGGAGGCGATCGCGACACCCGCGTTCTATATCGGCATCATGGGCTCGGCGAAAAATAGCGAGAAACGACGGGCGCGACTGCAACAGATCGCCGGCATGGATCGTGCCGAACTGGACCGCATCCATGCGCCCATCGGCCTGCCTATCGGCAGCAAAACCCCGGCGGAGATTGCGCTGTCGGTGATGGCCGATATCGTCCGGGTGAAAAATCGCGGGCTGTCAGCCGCCTGAGTCCGACGTCGCCTCCGGTGCGAGCCGGTAGAGGTAGCTGCCCGAATAGGGGATCGGCAGGAAATCATGGAACAGCTGCCGCAATGTCTGTTCAGGATCGACATCGCGGAACAGTTGCGGATAGAGCGTGGTGGCGAAGAATTCTGTCGCTACCACGTGCCACGGACTGAGGTAAAAGTTGTGCCAGATTGCCCCGGCATGACCGTCCCGCAATGCCGTCAGCTGCTTCAGCGCATTCTGCTGACCGGTCAGCGCCAGCAGGCTCTGCCGGGTCTGCGCTGTTGTGACGGCGGGGCCGAGTTTTAAGGCTCCCGCTTCATCGGCGCTGCCGGTGCCGGTGGCGAAGTAAAAGTCGGGCTGTGCCGCAATCACACTCTCCTCACTCAGCCGTCCGAACACGCCTTTGATCTGCTGACTGGCAATGTTGTCGCCCCCGGCAAAGCGCAGCAGCTCACCCAGGTTGCCATTCACCGACGTCACGCAGCATTCACTGCGCCGCCCGAGATGCAGCTGCAAAAGAACTTTAGGTTTAGCACCGTGATAGCCCGCCAGTCGGCTCTCAATGCGCTGCATGTGGCTGCGGTAAAAGCGATTGAAGTCAGCAGCCCGCTGGGGCTGATTCAGCACCTCGCCCAGCAGGGTCATGCTGCGCTCGGTATTTTTCAGCAGCTCAACCCGCAGATCGATCTTCACCACCGGGATATGCGCCGCGCTGAGCATCTTCTCCAGCACTGCTCCGCTTTCACTGCCGCGCGCCAGCTGCGGCAGGATCACCAGGTCCGGTTTCAGTGCGATCACCTGTTCGGGATTCATGTCATTGACGCCATCCAGACCCAGTACCGGAATTTCCTCCATCTGCGGAAACTTACTGGCAAAAATCTGCCAGGTCTGGGGATCATACTTTTTCAGATCCTGTGGCCAGCCAGCGATATGCTGCAGCGGATTGCCGGGTGTCAGCAGCGCGACGCTGTAGAGCATCCGGCTTTCACCCAGCACAATACGCTGCGGATGGTCGGGTATCTCTACCTTACGGCCGGTGATGTCGGTCAGCGTGCGGGCGTGTGCGCCAGCGCTGACCAGTATCACGCTCAGCATTAATAACGCACAGCGCAGCGATTTAAAATTCAACACGGGCCTGTACCATCAGATTGCGGGTTTCACCTTCACGGACGCGCAGGTTGCCGCCGCTTGAACTGTAATAGTGCTGGTTAAACAGGTTATTGATGTTCAGACGCAGCTGCGTTTTTTCACCGAACAGGCGGTTGTTCCATGCCACAAAACTGTCTGCCACCACATAGTCGGGCAGGGTGAAACTGTTATCGGGATCGCCCGCACGGCTGCCGACATAGCGTGCGCCTCCGCCGAGCCGGAACGAGCCGGGCAGGCTGCTGATCTGCATCTCATGACTGAGATAGAGCGCACCGGCATGGCGCGGCGCATTCTGCAGCCGATTACCATTGTTATCCGGATTAACCCGGTCATTTACGATCTCTGCCTGATCATAGCTGTAGTTCGCACTCAAATCCCAGCCGGGTGAAATTTCGCCGTTCAGCTCAAACTCAGCGCCGGTCGATCGGGCTTTATCAATGGCCCGCGTGCTGCCATTAATATTCAGCGACATCGCTTTTTCGTCTATCCGATAGAGCGCGACGGTGGCGAACAGTTTCGGCGAGAGTTGCCATTTACTGCCAACTTCCCAGCTGGTGCCCTGTTCCGGTTTGCCGACATTGCCATCATCATCCACGTCGGTTGACGGGGTGAACGACTTACTGACGCTGGTGTAGAAAGAGAGATCAGGTGTGAATTTGTAGATCACCCCCGCCTGCGGCAGAAACTTATTACCCTCATCATTCAGGGTTTCCACCTGCGGATTAAAGCCGCGCGAGGCGCGCTGTTCATAATGCTGATAACGACCGCCCAGCACCACAATCCAGTCGGGTGACACAGAAATACTGTCTTTGGCGTAGAGCGATCGGCTATGAATGCGGTTCAGGTTATTGGCTGCTGCGCTATTTTCCGTGCTGGCGTCCGTGACCGGTGACAGCAAGTCATATTCAGGCGTGAAATAGTTGAACTGGCGGTTGACCTTGCCCTGATACTGATGGGCACGATAAGTCTGGTTCATCTCATAGTCGGTGCCCACCACCAGCGCGTGCTGCATACCCAGAATTTCGGGATTACCCAGCAGATCCCAGCTCAGATATTTGGTTTTGTGGTTAAACCCGCGATTGGCATCGGCGCGACGTGTGACCACGCCGCTGCTGGCGTTCACCGCCGTCACGCGCACTTCATTGTTGTCATAGCGCCGCTGGTTCCAGCCCAGGGTTAACCGGGTGCGCCACTCATCATTAAACTGCCAGTCATAATGAGCATTCAGGGTTTTGTTATGGCCCCAGGCGTGATTGGCTTTGTCATCCAGCCGATCTTTATAACCGATGTCGATCGGCTTGCCGTCGATAAAGGCCGTGCCGCGATCGTAGGGAATGTCATAGCGGTAGTCGGCATAGCTGATCAGAAAACTTGCCTGCTCGCCATACCATTGCAGAGAGGGTGCCAGCAGTGTGTGCTCTTCACTGCCAAAGTTGCGCCAGTAATCCTGATTTTGCTTTTCGGCGATCAGGCGGAAGGCGAAGCCGTTGCCCAGCGGACCGGTGACATCCAGGGTGCCCGCACCGCCACCTTCACTGGCGTAACGTCCGCTGACGCTGGAGTGCCAGCTGTATTGCGGTTTTTTGCTGACTACATTGATAATGCCACCCGGATTCTGAATGCCATACAGCAGCGAGGAGGAGCCTTTCAGCACCTCAACCCGCTCGGTCGTGGCATCGAAATTCAATCCCTGACTGCTGCGAATGCCATCCCGGTAGATGGAGCCATCGGCGTTGCTGCCAAATCCGCGTCGTACAAAGCCATCTTCGGTGCCAGCCAGCGTGTTCGCTTCGGTCACACCGCTGACAAAGCGCATCGCATCTGCCAGTGAGCTTGCCTGGTAATCGTCCAGTTGCTGCTGCGTGACCACGCTGACCGACTGCGCCTCATCGATCCGCGCGGTCGGCATTTTACTGGCGACGCTACTCTGAGTGGCGCTGTAATTTCCCTCTGAACTGGCATCCGCGGTCACGGTCATATCCGGGGCGCTGTCGGTTGCTGCATTGACCTGTGGCAGCATAATGCTGCTGCAGATCGCCACGACCAGAGCGGGGTGCCGGGCCGGATATCGTGAGTCTTTGTTTTTCATTTTTCTTTTCGTATCTGAAGCAAAGGACCTGACGACTGACAATCTGTCTGTCTTGCAGGTCTACCCTGGAGGTGTTCTGCAATATGCAGCGTTTAAACAGAGGAGATCAGTATCAGGCCTTCAAGGTCATTATTCCGGCCGGACGACAACCTTTCTCATCTGTAATTGAGAATCATTCAAACATCCGCTATTGTAGTAGTAAACATAAATTGAATAGAATTGACTACATTTTTGCCGTATCGTTTATCGCTGCAAAAAGATTGGCTGCAATTTTTATCATATTGAAAATAATGAATATATTTTTATATGAAGGTGAGGGGTTTGGTTAAATCCACATCTTCTTCAGGTGAAATATAAAACAGCATGACGTTTTTACTACATCTCCCGGCCCTTGAACTCTCCATTTAGCCAGACTAGCAATGAGTCTTTCACACATTTAACCCTAGTTGCAGGTGCAGCATGAAACAGAGCAGGCCCGTTAAAAACAGAGTGGATGTGGTGGCAGAACGTCTTCGCGCCCGTGAAAAGCAGCTTTCACCCCGCCTGCTGGCGGTGGCGCGCTATATCGATCAACAGCGGGAAACGGTGCTGGAGAGCACCGCGATGGAGATCGCTGTGACGAATCACACCTCTGATGCCACTGTAATCCGCGCGATTCAGGCGCTGGGCTTTAGCGGGCTGCGCGACCTCAAACAGACACTAAAGGCCTGGTTTGGTCCTTCGCTGACCTCTGAAGATAAGATGATTACCACCGTCAGTGAGGTGACCAGTGATGTGAACAGCGCCATCGACTTTGTGCTGGAGGGCCACCGTCACGCCTGTGATGTGCTGTCGCAGCCGCAGAATCGGGTGGCGGTAGCGGATAGCGTGGCGCTGCTGGGCGAAGCGCGGCAGGTCGCTATTTTTGGCATCAACGCCTCAGGTATTCTGGCGGACTACAGCGTGCGGCTGCTCAACCGTATCGGTCTGCCCGCCTTTTCCCTTAACCGTGCAGGAATTGCGCTGGCAGAGCAGATGCTGGCGCTACAGCGTGGCGACGTGCTGATCATGATGGCGCAACAGTCGGCGCACCGGGAAGGGACAACCGTGGTGCGTGAAGCGAAGCGGCTGGATATTCCGATTATTTTGCTGACCAACGCCACCGACTCCTTTTTCGCCCGCAAGGCGGATGTCGTAATCAATGTGCCGCGCGGCGGCGAGAAGGGACGCATTCCCCTGCACGGCACGATTATGGTCTGTCTGGAGATGCTGATCCTGTCCGTTGCCTCAACGCTGCCACAGCGTACCGTTAAGACGATGAAACGGTTACAGGATCTTAATCGCGGGCTGAAGCCCGCCAGCAAAAAGTAGCCAGTGTAACGACGCCGTGGTGGGTTCCCGGTATTTCACCTGAACCAGCACGGCTGATCTTTAAGTCAAATTTCTCCGCTTTGCGAGCGCGATCCCGTATTTTCTGCCACCCCTTTCCTCAGCCGTCTACGCTTACAGCTTGCTGCGCCAGCCGGTGCGGTTCTTACTCATACTGACTTTCATTTGATTTGTGCGGAGCTGCTGATGAAACCCCTTCACGCGCAATACCTTTTCTGCTGTGCCACCCTGAGCCTGCTGTCGCCGCTCCCTGCGATGGCCTGGAGCGACCTCACCGTCTTTGGCGATAGCCTGAGTGATGGCGGGAACGTCGGGCGCTTTACCTATGATGGCGCGACCCATCCGCTCTATGACGAGATCGTAGCGCAGTCGCTGGGTGATAACCTGCGCCCTTCATCGCAGGGCGGAAGCAACTATGCCGAAGGTGGCGCAGTTGCGGTACCTGCGATTAATCCCCTGTTTAACACTCAGGATCAGCTTGATAGCTACCTTGCGGCGCGAGGCGGGCGGGCTGATTCGGATGGTCTCTATATTCACTGGATTGGCGGCAATGATTTAGCGGCGGCGGCTCTTGCCCCCCTCGCTGCCCGGCAGATAGTGGATAACAGCGCCAGTGCAGCGGCCTCACAGGTCAGCCGGTTGCTGGATGCCGGAGCCGGAACGGTGATTGTACCGACGGTACCCAATGTAGGGGCAACGCCCGCCCTGCTGCAGGCGATTCTGCAGGTGCTTGGCCCCTCGGCACAACCTGCCACGGCGGCGCTGTTTCAGTCGCTGAGCACTACCACTACGCCTGACCGTGCCGCAAGAGAGCAGGCGATTGAAACCGCGCTTGGCGAGGCGGCCGGACAAATCTCTTCAATTCCGCTGATCCGGGATGCCATTGCACAGCAGCTGATTGCCGCCTGGCAGTTACTGAGTCAGGAGGCGGCGGCCCTCACCGACCGTTACAACCAGGCTGAAGAGCAGGGGCTGGTGACCGCACGCGGGAACATCGCACGAGTGGATATCAATGGCCTGTTTAATGAGGTGATCGATAATCCGGGCCTGTATGGACTCACGAATACGGCCGGAATGGCCTGTCCGCCAGGTGTCTCGGCGATGGACTGCACCTCCTCGACGACAGGATTTTCGCAGTCACAGCAGTATCTGTTTGCAGACAGACTGCATCCCAGCCCGGCGGTCCATGCGCTGATCGCCGATTACATTCAGTCGGTGCTGAATGCGCCGCTGCAGGTAGCTGCACTGAGTCAGGCGCCGTCGATGCTGGTGGGCGATGCGCGCAATACGCTGGATGGACATCTGCAGCAGCAGCGTCAGCAGCCCGCCAGTGCTGGCGAGTTTACTGTTTTCGGCGGTTATGCCGGGCAGCAGCGTGATTTCCGCGGCGACAGCCTGCAGGATGGCGATGCGACCAGCGCCAGCGGCACCGTGGGTGTGGGCTATCAGCTGACCGATCACTGGCAGGCCGGTGCCATGCTCTCTACGACCTCGCAACGTCAGGATCCCTCGTCGCGCTTTGATTACCGTTTACGCGGCAATCTGGTGGCACTCTGGAGTCAGTTGAATTATCTCGATCGGGGATGGATTAATGCGGACGCCCATTATGCCGATCTCGACTTTGATGATATTGAGCGTCAGATCAGGCTGGGACCGGCGACCCGCACGGAAAAGGGCAACAGCAATGGTAAGGTGCTGGGAATGCGGCTGCAGACCGGCTGGGATTTGCCGCTGGGTAGCTATGTTTCTACTGGCCCGGTGGCCAGCTATGCGCTCGACTACACCCAGGTCGATGGCTATAAAGAGGAAGGCAACAGCAGCACCTCAATGCGCTTTGGCGACCAGACGCTGCACTCTCAAATCGGCGCAGTGGGCTGGCGTATCGACAGCAAAGATTTGCTGATCAATCCCTGGGCGCAGGTCAGCTACAATCACCAGTTTGGTGACAGCGATTCGGCGGTGACCGCCGGACTGAAATCGACCCGCACCGCCTTTACCCGCAGCAGCGATTCCAGTGATGATAACTGGATCGATATGGCGGTGGGTGCGAGCGTGCCGCTTGGCACCTCGGTGAATGCCTTTGCGGGCGTCTCGGCGGTAACAGGCAACAGCGACATGCATCAGGTGACATGGAACGTCGGGCTTAACGCCCGCTTTTAACGGATCTGCTTTGCGGAGTGAAAAGCCCTGCAGACGTTGTCCGTCGCTCTCATAATGATAGCGGCGGGCGACGTTGCAGCAGATCTGAGCGTTCATCACACCCCGGATGCAGTCGGGTATAACTCTCTTCTGTGGCGTACCTTTTTCACGCTTCGATCAAAGCCTTCGCCTCCAGTTCGCGGACCCGCGGTATCACTTCGCGGCCAAAGAATTCGACCTCTTCATGAAAGTGCAGAAATGCCAGCAGCAGCAGATCCACACCGGCCTGCTTCAGTTCGATAATGCGTTCAGCAATCTGCTGCGGTGTGCCAATCAGATTGGTTTTAAAGCCGTCGTTGTACTGCACCAGATCCTCAAACGACGATTTCGCCCAGTTCCCCTCTCCTTCGGGTGAGGCACTGCCAGCATTTTTGACCTCATGCTGAAAGCCTTTTACCGCATCCGGGTTGGCTTTGCTGATGATCTCATGAAGCACCGCCTGCGCCTGCTGTTCGCTCTCGCGGGCAATCACAAAACCGTTCAGCCCGATTCTGACCTGATGCTGATGACGTCCGGCTTTTTCACGGATATCCGCGACCTGCAGACGGACACCGTCCGGGGTATTACCGTTGGTAAAATACCAGTCTGACACCCTGGCGGCCATGTCGCGCGCCGCGCGTGAACTGCCACCCTGGAAAATTTCCGGGAGCGGTGACAACGGCTTGGGTTTCATCACGTAATCGCGGAAGCGATAAAAATCGCCGGCAAAGCTAAAACTCTCTTCACGCCAGATGCCGCGCAGGCAGCGAATAAACTCTTCTGAACGCAGATAGCGCTCTTCATGATCGAGCCAGGGTTCACCAATTGCCTTGAACTCGCCCCGGAACCAGCCGCTGACAATATTAACGGCGATGCGTGGACCATAAAGATGGCTGATAGTGGCAATCTGCTTTGCCGCCAATACCGGATTCCACGGGCCGGGAAGCAGAGCGGCAATCACTTTTAATTTCGAGGTGTGACTAAGTAAATCCTGCGAGAATGTGACCGATTCATGCTGATTATCTGCGCCATATCCTGCAGTAAAGCGAATCTGCGTCAGCGCGTAATCAAAACCCGCCTGTTCAGCGATCTGCGCCAGTTTGCGGTTGTATTCGGCATCCCAGCGGGTACGCTGCTCTATCTGACTGATCACCAGTCCGCCCGAGACATTCGGCACCCAGTAGGCGAACTGTAAAGGTTGGCTCAGTGACATGGTTTTCTCCTGGCATATAGCTGGATTAATGGAACAGTTAAATCTTCCAAACTTTCAGATATAAAAGAAAAGACCAAGCAGTAACCATGCCAGAGATTAAATAATTGAAGTTAAAGGATTAAAATCCAGTTTTGCATAAGCGAGCTGTTGCAAATGCAGCAACAAAGAAACAGCACGGTTGCTGATGCAGCAGCGCTTCATGACCGCGCGTAACTGCGGCGAGGCCAGGGGCACTGAACCCGGCGGTATTCGCAGATAGCCGCAAAGCGATGTGATAACGTAGCGGTTCTGTTGCAGAGCCGGAGGGCACTATGATTGTCAGACAGGCATCGCCCGAAGAGGCGCACCATTTATGGAACATCAGAAATCTGGCCATCCGTCATGGCTGCCAGCATGCTTATCCACCCGACGTGCTCGCCGCCTGGACGCCAGACCGCATGCCCGCCAGCTTTCCCGCAATGATCCGCATGAATCCCTTCTTCGTGATTGATGGTCCGGACGACGTACCGGTTGCTATGGGATCGCTGGACCTTGCCGCCGCCAGCGTGGAAGCCATTTTTACCCTGCCTGGGTTCACCGGACAGGGAATGGCGGGCCTAATCATCAACACCATCAAAGCGGAGGCGCTGCAGCGTGGCTACCGCCGGTTGACGCTCGCGTCGACGCCGAACGCCGTGGGTTTTTACCAGCAGCATGGCTTCCGGCCGCTGGGCGAAAGTTTCTATCCGTCAAAGCTGGCGGGCAGCGATTTGCGCTGTACTGAGATGGCGATTGATCTGTGAATGCCCGCTGCCGTCAGGCTGGCAAAGCAGAGCAAAAGTTTCCGGTGCAAAGACTTCGCAAGCCCCCGCCGGTAAGGTATAGTCCGCGTTTTTTGGAGGAATCATGCTGACTGACTCATCAACTCGTCTTAATAAATACATCAGCGAGAGCGGCATCTGCTCCCGTCGTGACGCCGATCGTTACATCGAGCAGGGCAACGTTTTCATTAACGGCAAACGCGCCACTGTAGGCGCGCAGGTATTTGCAGGCGATGTGGTGAAGGTCAATGGTCAGCTTATCGAGCCGCGCGATGAAGACGATCTGGTGCTGATTGCCCTGAATAAGCCGGTGGGGATTATCACCACCATGGAAGAGGGCGAGCGCGATAACATCAGCGATTTCGTCAATCACAGCAAGCGCGTCTTCCCGATTGGCCGACTCGACAAAGATTCTCAGGGCCTGATTTTCCTTACCAACCACGGTGATCTGGTCAACAAGATCCTGCGGGCCGGTAACAACCACGAAAAAGAGTATGTCGTTACGGTCGACAAGCCGATCACCGATGAGTTTATTGCCGGAATGAGCGCAGGCGTGCCGATGCTGGGCACGGTGACCAAAAAGTGCAAAGTGAAGAAAGAAGCGCCGTTTGTCTTTCGCATCACGCTGGTCCAGGGGCTGAATCGCCAGATCCGCCGTATGTGTAAGCATTTTGGCTTTGAAGTGACGAAGCTTGAGCGCACCCGCATCATGAACGTCAATCTCAAGGGATTGCCGCTGGGGGAGTGGCGCGATCTCACTGACGACGAACTCGTTGAGCTGTTTAAACTGCTGGAGAACTCCTCTTCAGAAGATAAACCAGCGAAGAAAGCTAAAGCTCCGGCGAAACCGGCCGCCGCTAAAAAACCGCAGAAGAGTGCGTCGAAACCCGCTGAAAAAGCGGATGCTAACGGTGCCTCACGCAAGCGCTTTGTCCAGCCGGGACGTAAGAAGAAAGGGCGCTAATAATGGCCCGATGCAGAGAGCGACTTTCCTGCTCTCTGCATCGGTATTCAACGGATCATCACGGAATGATCCGGGCCGCCCGGAAGCGGGCAAACAGATCGCAGAACATCTTATCTGTTGCGCGATAACCGTGGAATCCCGCCCGCCGCAGCTTGCTGCCGTCGCCAAACATGTCGTAATCCCAGCCAAAAACAAAATCAGCGAAGACACCATCACTGAGCGCCAGAATATCGGGCTGGAGCAGCGCGTCGGCAGCGGCGATTTCCCGCCACAGCGCACGATAATCCTGAAATAGTTGCCGGAACGACAGCGAAACCGGCGGCGCGATCTCCAGTTCAAACCACGCTGCAATGACCGGCCATAGCTCACTCCAGCGCCAGAGATCGCCATTATTGATATTAAAGGCCTGATTGCGTGCGTCAGAAGTGCGTGCGGCCCAGATCGTCGCGTCGGCCAGCAGAGTGGCATCGGTAAAATCGACCATACTGTGCCAGGTTTCCGGCGAACCGGGAAAGCGTAAGGGCAGCCGCGCCGCGCGACAGATTGAGGCGTACAGCGCCAGGCTCAGCGCCAGGTTCATGCTGTTGCCCGGCCTGTCACTGCCGACCACACCGGGCCGCAGCGCACTCCAGTGCCAGGCTTTACCTTGCTGTTGTGCGCTCAGCCAGTTCAGCTGCGCGACGTTAAACTCAGCACCCGGTACACCAGGATCGCTTTCCCGCGCCGGCGTTTTAAAGCGTCCGAGATGGGCGCCATACACCTTGTATCCCTGCATCAGGCTGACATGCTCAAGTGGTGCGACATCCTCCATGGTCTGAACCAGATTTTGCAGCATGGCAAGATTCGGCCCGACCATGGTTCCCCAGTCAGAAGCGTTCAGCCAGGCGCTGTAAAAGATATGCGTGACGTCGGTGAGTGATGCCAGCCGTTGCTGGCACTGCTGGCTATCGCGCAGATCAACCGCAATCACCTCTGTGCCGCTGACTGCATAGTCTGACCGATGCGTCAGTGCTTTGACCTGCCAGTGGTCTGCTACCAGTGCCTGACTCAGTTGCTGACCGACAATCCCGCTGGCACCCGCCACCAGCGCAACCTTCTTATCCTGCGTCGTTTTCATGATCATTGCCCTGTTAAGAGAGAAGCTGCATTCTCACCTGCGTTTATTTCTGATTAAATCCCCTGAACCGGATGTCACTTATCAGGAAAATCAATAAATGCAGAACAAACTGAATGCGATTCAGACCTTCATCCGGGTTGCTGAAGCGGGATCTTTTTCGGCGGCGGCCCGGCAAAACGGCATGAAGCAGTCGGCGGTAAGCCAGCAGATTGCCGCGCTTGAAGAGGCGCTGGGGGTTGTGTTGCTGCACCGCACCACACGCAAAATGACGCTGACGGAGCAGGGTCAGCATTATCTGCAGCAGGTCAGGCAGCTGCTCAGCGCGATGGAAGAGCTGGAGCAGCAACTACGGCCTGAATCGCAGCCTCTGCACGGCAAACTCTATATGCAACTGCCGAGCGGCATCGGGCAGCGGCTTATGCCGCATCTGATTGCATTCCAGCAGGCGCATCCCGCGCTGCGTCTGAATATTGCGCTGGAGGATCGCCTGTCGGATCTCATTGGTGAAGGCGTTGATGTGGCAATCCGCCTCAGCGAATCGCCGCCCGCTACACTGGCTGCCCGTTCACTCACCACGGTTGAAACCGTGCTGGTGGCTTCCCCTGAGTGGATAGCGCGAAACGGCACGCCGCAAACTCCCAGTGACCTGCAGCACCATCCCCACATACGTTTTAGCGGCGTATCGCCCGATGCGCCGCTGCAGCTGGTGTCCGCGACCACGAGGGTGTCTGTGCCGGTGGAAAGTGCTTTTCGCTCTAACAACAGTGATGCATTGATGCAGGCCCTTGAAGCGGGGCTGGGGATCGGTGGGTTACAAACACTTATCGGCGCAGACGCGCTGGCATCCGGCCGACTGGTGCGGGTTTTACCGGACTGGCGGCTTCCCGACCGTTATCTTTATGCTGTTTTCCCCGATGCCCGCTTTATCCCGGATAAAGTGCGGAAGCTGGTCACGTTGTTAACTCAGGAGCTGGTGCGGTTGCAGGGAACAGGGCAGGGCGAGACCTAACGCCCAGGCTGTTTTACTGATCCGCATGGTGCAGCAGAACCCAGAAACGCTGAAGACGCTCGCCAAGCTCTGACAGGCCAGCCCGTAAGGCTGGCATCCTGTTTCATTATCGATGCCTCCGCTTTCCCCTCTCTGACGAATTTAAAACGCTAACCCCTCTCCCCAATCCGATAGTCCGTTCCACGCCACCCGCCAGATTTTAATGGGGGTCACATTCAGACCAACGACACTTTTCACCCTGATCAGGGCGTGGCAGGATAAGCGCAATCTATCAAGGAGTGTGCCTGATGTTACTGAAAGGTATGAACGATCCGCTGCTGAAAGCGTATCAGCATCCCAAATCACGGATGATGATCAGCCGTTTCAGGGGGCTGGCGGGGGATCGAAGACTCAGTGACTGGCAGGCGTTCTGTATTCTGGTCACCGGCTTTACCAATTACTGGTATGTGCATGCAGGTCACTACACCATTAATGTCACACTGACTAAAACCCGCCAGTTCGACTTCCTGCAGGACTTTCTGCATTTCACGGTTACGCTGGATGGGTTAATTGGTGATGAACATTTTCGTAGTCCGGACTTTGTGCTGCCCCATTACGATGTGCCCTACGAATTCTGCCGCTGGCGTAACAAGCGCGGCTATGATGCGTTAACTACCTATGTCAGCAAGCAGGGTGTGAAATCCCATAAAGGGATATTTGTCGCCTCAGAAGGGGCTTCCCCGGAAGAGCAGGTGATGAAATGGGAAGGTGTGGTCAACGTCTATGACAAAACCTTTTTTAGCGTGACTAACTTCAGCACCACCCAGGAATTTCTGATCAAAGACATCAGTAGATCCATACAGGAAGGATTACTGAAGCACCTGAGTTTTTACCGCGATCTGTTTCACTATATCTTCCCCTCACCAGCGGAGGCGCGGTTGCAGGCGCGCGATGACAGGCGCTATCTGGCGAAAAGATAGCGCCCGGGCATCTTTAGATCAGGTCAATGGGTTCAGCCGGGTCTGCTTAAACGTTGCAAACCCGGTAGTCAGCTGACCTCTCAGCGGGATTTACCACTTCATCTCGCCGGTATTGACTTTGGCGCTGAGTTCCAGTGAAGCCGGTTCTGCCAGTTTCGGCCAGGCGGCTTTCATGGCGGTAATCACCTGCGCTGAGGTTTTATGTTGCGCCAGCGCCGCCTCAAAACTCTTCAGATAATTCAGGGTGAAATCCACCGCCTGTGAACCGGCCGGACGGGCACCGAGATAGTGACCCGGAATCACGTTCTTCGCGTTCAGCGTCTGCATTTCGGTCAGGATATGACGCCACTCAGCGCGGCTCTGAACGGTCTGAGTGTCAGCCGTCCAGACATGAATGCCCGAGGAGAGGGCGGTACCGCCCAGAATGGTGCTCGCAGACGGGATCCAGATATAAGCGGCGTATTGCTCCGGATGACGCAGCTCCAGCACCTCGCCGTCGACGCTAAAGCGGGTCTGATGGGTCACTTCAGGCACAAACACCTTATCCGGCGCGCCCTGCTTCATCTGTGGACCCCAGTATTTCAGCTTGGCGTCATGCGTCTGCTGGATATGCTTCACCACCGCCGGCGCGGCAACCACCTTCACGTCCGGCCAGGCTTTAACAATTGGCTCCAGACCAAAGTAGAAATCGGGATCGCCAGAAGTGATCACAATTTCCTTTAACGTTTTTCCGCTCTTTTTAATCATCTCTGCCAGTTTTTCACCGTCCTGGGTGCTGAACTGGGCATCAAACAGAATCGCTTCGGTTGGCCCGGTAACCAGTGTTGAGGAGACGGCAAAGATGCCCTTTTCCTGCGGATTATAGGTTTGCAGTTGCAGGGTGGCTGCGCTGGCGGAGGCCGAGGCCAGCACCAGCATCACAGGTAACAGCTTAGTTTTCATTGAGGATCCTCAGAGATAAATGCCCGATTCAGGCAGGCGTAACGGGCGATGTTCAGTATCAGTGGCGCTATTCTACGCATCTGGCTATCTGTTAGAATTCCCGCAATCAGAGATGCTGAGTTTCATAATCCGAACAGGTGGAGTGGATGGACAGAGTCACGGCGGCAGCCGTTTTCAACCGGATATGTGAACTGGGCAGCCTGAGTGCCGCCTCACGATCGCTGGGGATCTCCCGCCCGATGGTCAGCCGTTATCTGGAGGAGATGGAAAAGTGGGCGGGAACGCGTCTGCTGCATCGCTCTTCGCGCCAGCTGACCCTTACGCCTGCCGGAGAGGCGATCCTGCAAAAAACCCGTCAGCTGGCCCTGATCTCAGAGGCGATCCAGCAGGAAACTACTCAGGGCGTCCCGGCCGGAACGCTTCGCATCGCCTGCGCCCACTTTACGGCTCTTCATCTTGTCGGCCCGGTGATCCCCGATTTTCTGGCGCGTTATCCGGCACTGCGCATTGAGCTGGAAATTAACAATCAGCCAGTAAGCCTGATTGGTGAGCGCATCGATCTCGCTATCCGCATCACCGACTCGCCAGAGCCGGGGGCGATCGCGCGCCGTCTCGGCGAATGCCACTCGGTACTCTGTGCCTCACCTGAGTATCTTAAGGCGCGGGGTAACCCGGAAACCCCGGACGATCTGGCTCAGCATAACTGCCTCTACTACAGTCGCTTTGCCGGACAGAGCTGGCATTTTACGGCGGCTGGCGGGGAGAAAATCGCGGTTGCCGTCAGAGGAAATTTCAGTGCGGGTATCTCTTCACTGTTGTGTGACGCGGCGATAGCGCATTGCGGGATAGCGATGGTGCCTGAGCAGGAGGCTCGCCATGCACTGGAAACAGGGAAGCTGGTAAAATTACTGCCCGATTATGAGCCGCAACGTATTGGCATATGGGGGCTTTACCTGTCGCGTGAGCACCAGTCTGCCGCACTGCGGCTGATGCTGGATGAGCTGCAAAGCAGAATCCAGAACCGGTGATCAGAGGGGCGAGTAACCGATCAAAATGGAACCTTACTATGAGTGATAATCAAACCCTTTACTGGAACCCTATGGTGCCAGAACTGACCGTCACTGACTTTACCGCTTCGCTGCATTTTTACACCGTGGTGCTGGGTTTCAGTGTGAGAATTCAGCGCCAGCAGCCTGATTTTGCTTACCTCTGCTATGGAGAGGTGCAATTGATGATTGAGCAGTTCCATCCGCAGGGCTGGAACATAGCCGATCTGCGCTGGCCGCTGGGGCGGGGTATTAATTTCCAGATTGAAATCGATGATGTTCAGGCTGTGCTGACGCGTTTGCAGCAGCATGGCGTTCCGCTCTTTCGGCCGCTTCGGGACAACCACTATGACACCGGTGAGACCACCGCCTGTCAGCGGGAGTTTCTGGTGCAGGACCCCGATGGTTATCTGCTGCGTTTCAGCCAGTATCTGGAATAAGCTGAATGTTTTTGGCAATATTAATCAGCAGGGGAATGGCTTAAGTAAAATAGACATTCTCTTCGGATATTTTTATATTGACTGTTCAATCATGATAAATGGAAACCTTTAATAGCAGCGTAGTAAAGTCATCTAAAGCGCGAAGAGTTACCTGCTGTTTACCACCGTCACATTAATCATGACCTTTTCCGCTAACGGAAGGCGCTATGCAAAGCGTGTTAACTATTGCAAAGCGTCATTAAGTAAAAGGCGGCCGTGATTTGCTGCTACAAGGCCATAATAAAAAAATGAATGTAAGAAAGAAAATTTATCCAGCGATGGTCTACACTCTCGTTAGCTGGCTGGATTAGGATTATTCTCAACAAAGGTTTTTAAGGGATTTCATTGGGCTAAGCGTTCGTACATTTACATTTATTCGTTCACTCAGCACTTAATCTTTGGGAATGTGAGCCGATAACAGGTGATACATACTCAGGAGGACGCACAATGAAATCTTTTTTATCTGTCGGCATTAGCACGCTGCTGATTGCCCTGGCCGGACCGGTTATTGCGGATTCAGATTCTGGCACTATTACCTTCAGCGGAGCCATTACTAATGGTTCATGTAATATGAATGTCGGACAAAATCCTGTCGTGTTTGACTGTTTTGATCCCGCCAGTGGTAAGGCTGTGGTCACTACTGCTGACCTGATGAATCCCGAATCGCTGACCAAGTTACCTCTGGAAGTAAAAATGCACTGGTTTAATCCTGAAAAGAGCAAAGGGATACTTTACGTTACCTATCTTTAATGCTTCTCTTGAGGTTTTATTGTGAACGACAGTGCAATGCCTTAGCAGCAACGGTGATATGGAATCTAAAGATATAAACCCATAGCTCATACAGGGTTTATCATTAAGTCACTAAGAGCCAGTGAAGTATCTTTTTTGAAATTTTTAAGTCAGCATCGGGGAATTCAGTTTACCGTAATCATCATCAGCAGATAATGTGTGCATCTTATTAATCCCTTGCATAATCGAGGGTTAATACGCGTTGCATCTGTTGATATGCAAAAAAAACCACCTTTGCTGTCAAAGGTGGGTTTAATTTATAAAAAGCTTGCGTGAAGATCAGTAAGAGTCAGAAGAGCGCTGAGTAAAATATTTCGTATTCTGACGCTTCTCCTTTTTACGACGCAGCACCAGGCTGGTGGTAATAATCAGCAGTGTCAAACCGCCGGTTGCCAGTAATTCAGCCTGATGTTTCGCATCAAACAACATGATTACCAGCACCGTGACGATAAACAGGATAGTGACCCACGTCAGGCCAGGAAATAACCACATCCGGTAACTCAGGACTTCACCCGCTTTCTCACGCTTTTTACGCAGCACCAGATGGGATGCAGCGATCACCAGATAGACCAGCAGTGCAATCGCTCCCGACGTGGCCAGTAAAAATTCAAACACCACGCTGGGCGCCAGATAATTGGCGATCACCGCCAGAAATGCAGCCGCGGTAGAGAGCAGCACCGCAATCCACGGCGTGCCGCTGCGATTGGTGCGTGAGGCAGCCGCCGGTGCATCTTTGCGGCGTGACAGGGAGTAGAGCATGCGTGAAGAGGTATAAAGCGCAGAGTTAAGACAACTGCACACCGCCATCAGCACCACCAGATCGACAATCAGCCGGGCGTGCGGGATGTTCATCGCCTGTAACACCGTCTGCCATGAACCCTGTTCAACCAGTCCTGGCGCATTCCACGGCACCAGCGCCACTACAAAGAAAATCGACAGCAGATAGAACAGCGCAATACGCCAGATGACGGAGTTAGTTGCCTGAGTAATCTGCTTGCCGGGATTCTTCGACTCTGCGGCGGCAATCGTGACAATTTCTGTGCCCATAAAAGAGAACATGGTGGTCAGGATGGCAGCCACTACCGCGCCGATACCATTCGGCATAAATCCGTGAGTGTCATAGAGATGCGACAGGCCGCTGGTATTGCTGCCAGGCAGCAGACCAAACACTGCCGCACCTGCCACGCCCAGGAACAGGATGATGGCAACGACCTTGATCAATGCAAACCAGAACTCAAACTCACCATAATTTTTTACGCTGAGCAGATTGGTAATGGTCAGCAACAGGGTGATAGCAAACGTGAACTGCCAGATGGCGACAGCGGGGAACCAGGCATGAAGAATGGTTCCCGCAGCGTTGGCTTCCAGCGGGATCACCAGCACCCAGAACCACCAGTAGAGCCAGCCGATGGTAAATCCGGCCCAGCGTCCCAGCGCTTTATCGGCGTAGGTTGAGAACGAGCCTGAATCGGGTGAGGCGACGGCCATCTCGGCCAGCATCCGCATAATCAGGACCACCAGCGCACCGGCAGCGGCATAAGAGATCAACACCGCGGGGCCCGCTTCAGAAATAGCATGGCCGGAGCCAACAAACAGCCCGGCGCCAATCACGCCCGCAATTGAGAGCATACGCACGTGGCGCGGTTTCAGGTTTTGAGCCAGCGAATCTGCATTCGCACTCTGAGTCATCGTCATGTAAACGTCTCCTGTCGACGTCCGGCCTGGATGGCCGGACGAACGGGGATGAACTTGCGTTAACGCGTCAGCGAAATCAGGCCGGGACGACGGGATGTCCGGCGGGTGCGACACAGTGATCGATCACCGTGGAGAGAATGGTCAGCGCCTGGCTGAACTGCGCATCAGGAATGGTGAGCGGGTAGAGGAAGCGGATGACGTTGCCTTTGGCTCCGCAGGTCAGCAGCAGCAAGCCCTGTTCCATCGCCATCTTCTGAACCGCCTGCGCGGTGCTGGCCTGATAGAACTCCATCGCCACCATCGAACCCAGCGCACGCACTTCAGCAATGTCCGGATGTTTGTGTTGATGTTGCTGGAGTTCTGCTTCAAGCCGGGCACCGAGATCAACGGCGCGCTGGCAGAGCTGCTCCTCTTCAATTACATCCAGCACCGCATGGGCCGAGGCGATAGCCAGCGGGTTTCCGGCATAGGTCCCGCCCAGCCCACCTGGTGCAGGTGCATCCATTACCTCTGCACGACCAGCGACCGCGGAGAGCGGCATCCCGCCTGCCAGGCTTTTCGCCATGGTGATGATATCGGCCTTAACCGGGTAGTGTTCCATGGCAAACAGCTTGCCGGTACGCGCAAATCCACTCTGAACTTCATCCGCAATCAGCAGAATGCCGTGACGGTCAGCCAGCTCCCGCAACTGCACCATAAACTCTGCGGGTGCCGCATGGAATCCACCTTCGCCCTGCACCGGCTCCAGCACGATCGCGGCGACGTCATGGGGCGCAATGTCCTGCGTAAAAATTTCTTCAAGGCTGGTCAGTGCCGCCCCGATGCTGATCCCCTGAACCGCGCTGGGATAGCGTGCATGGAAGACTGACGGCGGCATCGGGCCGAAATCCCGCTTGTAAGGCGCCACTTTTCCGGTCATTGCCATGGTCATAAAGGTGCGCCCATGGAATGCGTTACCAAAGGTGATGATGCCGTGACGGCGGGTATAGGCACGCGCCACTTTTACGGCATTTTCTACCGCTTCCGCCCCGGTGGTGAAGAAGGCCGTTTTCGCCGCACCGGCGATGGGAACCCGCTGATTAATACGCTCGGCCAGTGCGATGTAGCTTTCGTAAGGGGTGATCTGGAAAGCCGTATGGGTAAACTTTGTTAATTGATCGGCAATCGCCTGTTCAATGCGTGGATGGCGGTGGCCGGTGTTCAGTACCGCGATGCCGCCCGCGAAGTCGATCCAGCTATTACCCTCCTGATCCCATAAGGTGGCGTTCTCTGCCCGGGCAACGTACCAGTCGCACAGCGTACCGATACCTTTGGGGAGAGCCTGTGCTTTGCGCTGCTGCAACAGGTTATTTTTTTCGCTCATTTATTCCACCTCGTTAATATGCGTGTTTACAATTTCCGACAAACACGTTTATTTATGCCTGAGGCGTGGTGAGTTGCCAGAGCCAATTGTCAGAGGAAAGGTGGAGCCAATTGCGACTCTTATACGCAGATCATCTATTAGCGCGGTTACAGTTTTTAAGAACTGGCTCATTACATCAGCGGCTGCTGAACTGCATGCAGGCCGCGATCGCTGAAGAGGTGTTTCCGCGCGGAAGCCGTTTACCGCCAACCCGCGATCTGGCGCGCGAACTGGGCGTGTCGCGAAACACGGTTATGCATGTTTATGAGAGCCTGATGGCTCAGGGCTATGTCACCGCGCGGACCGGCAGCGGCACCTGGATTGCAGAGACGCTGCCGGAAAAGTCTCTGCAGAGTGATGCGATAGCCGACCTTCAGGCGGTGAAGGCGCAACGACCGGCGACGCTGTCGAAGCGGGGCGCCAGTCTGCTGGGGCACGCGACAGCATCGCCTTACCAGTGGGGCGCGTTTGTCCCCGGTGCGCCCGATGTGACCGAATTCCCCCACAAGCTGTTCAGTCAGATTCAGGCGCGTCTGAATCGCGAACCTGACGTTCACCGCCTGGTCTACAGCAGCGGCGGTGGCTGTCCCGATCTGCGCCATGCGCTGGTGGATTATCTGCGGGTGGCACGTTCAGTTCGGGCCGATGCTGACCAGATCCTGATCACCGAAGGGGTTCATCAGGCGGTTGATCTGGTAACGCGGGTGTTGTGCGATCCTGGCGATCGGGTCTGGATGGAGGAGCCAGGCTACTGGGGAACGCGCAATCTGCTGCGCATGAATGGCCTGAAGATTCGGGCGATGCCCGTGGATGAGCAGGGACTGGTGCCGGACAGCGGCCCGCCACCAAAGATGGTGTTTGTGACGCCCTCTCATCAATATCCGCTGGGTGTGCATCTGAGCCTGGCCCGTCGTCAGGCATTGCTCACCCTTGCACGTCGCCATCAGAGCTGGATTGTGGAAGATGACTACGACAGCGAATTTCGTTTTTCCGGCCAGCCTCATCCCTCACTGCAGGGGCTGGAAGCGGATGCGCCGGTCATTTACATGGGAACGTTCAGCAAAACGCTCTATCCCGCGCTGCGCATTGGCTACATGGTGGTGCCGAAACCGCTGGCACAGCCGTTGCGCATCGCCGCGGCAGAGCTCTATCGCGGCGGACATCTGCTGATTCAGCGTGCGCTGGCGGAGTTTATCCGGCTGGGCCATTACATGGAGCATATCCGCCGGATGCGCCTGCTTTACCGCCAGCGGCGGCAGTTTCTCTGCAGGCTGATCGAGCGCTATCTGGGGCCAGCCTTTTTACCGGCATTCAATCATGAAGCGGGGCTGCATCTGGTGATCCCGCTGCCAGCAGGCGCGGATGACGTGGCGATAGCCGCGGAGGCGCTAAAGCGCGGCGTCAAAGTACGGCCACTTTCGCAATATTATATGCACCCTCAGGGGGCGCGCGGATTGCTGCTGGGTTACGCCTGCGTCAACGAGCGGCAGTGTCAGGATGCGTTCGGCACACTTAAAGCCTGTCTTGCGTCCGCCGGAATGGTGTTCACTCCGCAGCGCTAGCGGGTTCAGGGGCGCTTGTTTTGAAGGAGGGCGGTTTTACTGCCGCCTCAGTGCTAACGCATTGACATTTAATCAGAGTCACCGAGAATACTCCTCTTTGCGCCCCGACCAGACAATACCGGAGTCTATCATCGCCTTTAATCCCTTTACTGCACCGGCCCGTGCGGCTATTAAGCGAGGCGCCGCGCTGGCTGCCGCGCTGTTGCTGGTCAGTTGCGCATCTGAGCCGCCGAAATCGCTGGTCACACCTTTTCCGCCCGTGACGAAACAGCCGCTATCGACGCCCGGCAAGCCAGCACAACCTCAGGCGCAGGAACCGATGCGGGGCGTCTGGTTAGCCACGGTTTCACGTCTTGACTGGCCGCCCGTTGCGTCGGTGAATGGCACCAGTCCGGCGCAGCGTATCCGCCAGCAGCAGCAATCGCTGATCGACAAGCTGGATAAGCTGAAAAGCCTGGGCATCAACACGGTGTTTTTCCAGGTTAAGCCTGATGCCACTGCGCTCTGGCCCTCAAAAATCCTCCCCTGGTCAGATATGCTGACAGGAAAAATTGGTGAAGATCCGGGCTATGATCCGCTGCAGTTTATGCTTGATGAGGCGCATAAGCGCGGTATCAAAGTCCATGCCTGGTTCAACCCTTACCGGGTGTCGGTAAACACTAAATCGTCTACCGTCAGCGAACTCAACCGCACGCTGTCACTGCACCCGGCCAGCGTTTTTGTGCTGCATCGCGACTGGATCCGTACTGCAGGCGATCGCTATGTGCTCGATCCGGGTATCCCTGAGGCGCGTGACTGGATCACCAGTATTGTGGCCGAGGTGGTGGCGCGTTATCCCATCGACGGTGTGCAGTTCGATGACTACTTCTATGCTGAATCTGCCGGTTCACTGCTCAACGATAATCAGACCTTCAGCCGCTACGGTCAGGGGTTTGCCAGCAAAGCGGACTGGCGGCGTCACAATACTCAGCAGCTGATTGAGCAGGTGTCACGTACCATCAAACAACTGAAGCCGGACGTGGAGTTTGGTGTCAGCCCGGCGGGCGTCTGGCGTAATCTGTCGCATGATCCTGCCGGTTCCGATACCCGCGGAGCGGCGGCGTATGATGAAGCTTTTGCCGATACCCGCCGCTGGGTGCAGCAGGGCTTGCTGGATTACATTGCACCTCAGCTCTACTGGCCTTTTTCCCGTCAGGCGGCCCGATACGATGTGCTGGCAAACTGGTGGGCAGAGGTCGTGAAACCGACCAAAACCCGGCTCTACATCGGCCTTGCTCTCTATAAAGTGGGCGAGCCGTCAAAAGTTGAGCCTGACTGGACACAGCAGGGCGGCGTACCGGAGCTGAAAAAGCAGCTCGACCTTAATGAATCGAACCCCAATATTGATGGCACGATTCTGTTCAGAGAGAACTATCTGAATCAGCCGCAGACTCAGCAGGCGGTAAGCTATCTTAAAAGCCGCTGGGGAGGCTGAGAAACGCCGCGACAGCATGACCAGTGCGGTTAAGTTTTTCCCTGTGACTTGCTGCTATTCTTACGCTTTATATGGGAGGAACCATGAGCGAACTGATTGATATTTTTACAAGTCACAAAAGTGAACGCAGTTTCACTGAGCAACCTGTCGATGAAGCTGTGCTGGATCGGATTATCAGTACCGCTTATCGCGCACCGACATCAGTAAACTCGCAGCAGGTTTCTGTGGTGATCACGCGTGATGCCGGACGTCGCGCACAGATCGCCGCCATTGCAGGCGGTCAGCCGTGGATTGCCAAAGCACCGGTGTTTATCACCTTTGTGCTGGATATGCATAAATCAGCCGTGGGAATGGCCGCGGTCGATCAGCAGCAGATCGCCCATCAGAGCATTGAGAGTATCGTGTCGGGTTCTACCGATATCGGTATCGCGCTGGGATCGGTAATGGCGGCTGCGCGTGCCGAAGGTCTGGGGATTGTGCCAATTGGTGGTATCCGTCGCGACCCACAGGCGATGATTTCACTGCTGGAGCTGCCGCCGCTGACCTTCCCGGTGGCGGGTGTGGTAATCGGTCACGTAGACGAACCGGCTCATCAGAAACCACGTCTGCCTCTGGCGACGTTCCGCCATGATGAGACTTACCAGACGCAGGGTCTGGAGCAGCAGATTGCAACCTACAACGATGAGATGGTTCAGCACTGGAAGACGATTGGTCGTAATGACGGTGAGAGCTGGAGCGAAAGCGTCAGCGGTTACTATAAAAACATCTACTTCCCGGATGTACTGCCAGCACTGCTGAAGCAGGGTTTTGGCACAGATAAATAGTTCGCTCTCGTTATTGAGTGAATAGAAAAAGGCCATCCGTAGCGTTTACGGGTGGCCTTTTTCATTTTGTTACTATAACGAAAGGTGACTTTCCACGGCGTAACACATAATTTCCCTTTTAACCGAAGCGCAACTGCCTCTAACACTTACCTTCCAGGGAAATAACATGTCTCAGCGTTCACTCTACGCGCTCTGTTTAATGAGCTTTTTTCTGGCCGATGTCCGCGACGGCCTGGGGCCATTTCTGGGCATCTTTCTTACGGAGCGACACTGGCGACCCGACGAAATCGGTCTGGTAATGACCTGTGGCGGTATCGCCGGATTACTTGCCACGCTGCCGGCAGGGATCGCCGCCGATGCGACCCGCCATAAAAAAATCATTGTGCTGCTGGGCTGTCTGGTGATTACCGTTGCCACGCTGCTGCTGTGGTACAGCAATCAGACCTGGACGGCGATGGTCTCGCAGGTTGTAGCCGGCCTGGCTGCGGCGTTTATCGGCCCGACTGTGGCGGGGATCACCTTAGGGCTCACGGGTCAGCGCGGCTTTAACCAGCAGATGGGACGCAATGAGGCGTTTAATCATGGCGGTAATACGATTGCTGCATTGCTGGCCGGTTTTTCAGCCTGGTACTGGGGCATGGGTGCCGTTTTCATTCTTATGACGGTAATGGCGGTTTTCGCTGCCTTCGCAACGCTGGCAATTCGCGGAAATGAGATCGATAACGATGTGGCGCGCGGTTATGAACCGCATGAAGAGCGTCAGCCAGCGCTGCACTTATCAATGTTGTTGCGAAACCCGGCGCTGATGATCGCCGGTTTGACGCTGCTGCTGTTTCATCTTGCCAATGCCGCGCTGCTGCCGATGCTGAGCATGCGCGTCGCCTCGGCAGGCGGCCAGGCGGCGATCAGTCCGGGCCTTTACGCGGCGGCAACGGTGGTGATTTCCCAACTGGTGATGATCCCGGTCGCGCTGTGGGTATCTAAACGCGTTGATACGCACGGCTATCGCCTGTTTATCATGATCGCCCTGATGATATTACCGCTGCGCGCGGTTCTGGCCGCCGGCTTTGCCGAGCCGATTTTTGTCATTCCGGTTCAGGTTCTGGATGGTATTGCGGCCGGGATTCTCGGTGTGGCGGTGCCAGGCTATATTGTCTCCCTGCTGCGGGGTACGGGTCATGTTAACGCCGGGCAAAGCGTTATTATGCTGATGCAGGGCGCAGGTGCCGCGCTGAGTCCCGCCATGACGGGCATGATCGCCGCACGTTATTCTTACAGCACCGCGTTTGCGGTACTCGGCGCAATTGCGCTGGCAGCGCTGATTCTATGGTGGCGCACCGGTAGCGCCCCAGCCGCCCGTCTGGCCTGATCGGACACAAAAAAGGCTGCCCATTGGGCAGCCTCTTCTGGCAAATCCGTTTGCGACCATCCGTTATTTATACAGTTCTGCGGTCATGTGAACACGGTTGTTGGTGTTCGCTTCCGTAATTTTATACTGCGCGCCCTGTTCCTGAGCCTGAGCAGCAATTTTTGATTCTGCGCCATCCAGTGTGGATGAGGTGACAGAAACGCTCTCGGCAAAGCTGCCAAAAGAGATCAGAGAAAGAGTTGCGAGTGCGGCGATTGAAAGTGCTTTTACGTTTTTCATGGTCATATTCCTGAGTTATGAATTGGGAGGATGTTTGCCTCCGATGGGAATAATAGTAACTCAGGTTATGATATCAATATTAACTATTAGTGCGGCAATGGTGATCGTGCTAATTGTTTATCTGGGGATCAGACAGCGACTGTGCCGTCTCCGTAATCAACGTCCTGAACCAGCGATGGGCAGGATCGTCGCGATAGCGTGCATGCCAGCCCATTTCAACCGGAAAGGTGCCCAGGTCAACCGGCGCGGGAATGATTCTGAGCCGCTGATCGCGTGAAAGATGCTGACAGATCAAACGCGGCAGGGTCGCGCAGTAGTCGGTGACCGCAATCATTTCCGGCACGGCCAGAAAGTGGGTTACGGAGACAGCAACCTGACGACGCAGGCCTCGCTGCTCAAGCGCCTGATATAACCCGGCGCGCATACGGCCAGGTGGCAGAACGTTGACGTGCTTTAGCTGCTCATATTGCTCTGCGCTGAGATTTTCGCCCACCAGCGGATGATCGGCGCGTATCACGCAAGCCAGACCTTCATTCATCAGGTGCTGAACGACGAGATTATCGGGCGGCTCCACGATACGACCCAGCACCATATCGGTATTACCTGAAATCACACCGGTTTCAGTAACGTCATTGCCAAAAGGAGTGAGGCGGAGTCGGATGCCGGGTGCACAGCTCCTGAGGCGGGCCACGATGGCAGGCATCATGATGAATTCTACATAGCTGTTTGGCGCAAGCGTGAAGAGGCGGGTGGCATGAAGCGGATCAAAGTCCTGCTGGCCAAGAATAACCTTGTCGATCGATGACAACGCAGCACCGACCACCTGAGCCAGCTGTTCCGCTTTCGGCGTAGGTCGCATCCCGTAACGTTCGCGGATAAATAGCGGATCGTTGAGCGTTTCACGCAGCCGATTTAATGCATTAGAAAGCGCCGGCTGGGTTATGCCAAGCCGTTCCGCTGCGCGGGTAACTTTGCGCTCTTCCATCATGACCAGCAAAACTGGCAGTAAATTCAGATCGTATTTCATTAAGCTATAATGCTATGTGAATAACTGAAATTGAAGAAATAAATTTCATAAATATTCGTAACCCCGCCATGATTAACGGGTCAACGCAGAAGATAGCGGCTCAGACGCTGGTTCTGACTATCCTTACACCTGAAACCGACTAACTGTTATATGGAGCGGAAATGAAAATTTTAATGGTTTTGACCTCGCATGATGAGTTGGGCACCACTGGCAAGAAGACCGGTTTCTGGCTGGAAGAACTTGCCGCACCTTACTATGCATTTCTTGATGCGGGCGCAGAGATTACCCTGGCTTCACCGAAGGGCGGACAGCCTCCACTCGATCCAAAAAGTGATGAACCCGATTCTCAGACTGATGAGACCCGCCGCTTCCATGCCGATTCTGCTGCTCAGGCAGTACTGGCCTCGACCGTCAAGCTTGATACTGTTGATCAGGAAGCGTTTGATGCCGTTTTCTATCCAGGCGGCCATGGTCCTTTATGGGATCTGGCAAACGACAAACACTCCATTTCGCTGATTGAGCAAACCCTGCAGGCGGGCAAACCGGTTGCGCTGGTCTGTCATGCTCCAGGTGTCCTGCGTGATGTGAAAAATGCTGATGGCACGCCTCTGGTCAAAGGAAAGAAAGTTACTGGCTTTACGAACAGTGAAGAAGAGGGCGTTGGCCTGACTGACGTGGTGCCGTTCCTGGTTGAAGATGTGCTAAAACAGAACGGCGGCCTTTACTCACGCGGTGATGACTGGCAGTCCTATACGGTTCAGGATGGCTTGCTGATTACCGGTCAGAACCCAGGTTCATCAGCCGAGACCGCGAAGGTTTTACTGGCAAGTCTGGCGAAATAAAGCTCTTTACAGCATGCTGAGTTTTGAGGGCGCCTGCGGGCGCCTTTTTTATTCCTACCGTTAAGTGCCAGGGCAGATAGTGACCTGCTTAATTATTCAGGTTGAATAGATTAGAGCTCAATTTTTCTTAACATTGATAATAAATTTACGGGCGTTTCAGAGCTAAATGATTGCCTGAAAAATTCACTGCAAATATAAACATGTTTTTAAAACCAGTGTTGACATCGTTTTTTATATCCGTAGAGTAGGACTCATCAGCGGCGTGCAGTTGCCCTGATAAACCGGAAACAAAAGCGTTACGAGTAAAGTAAAAAGGTCCGACAAATTTGTGAGTTGAACTTGTCGGTGGTTCTGTTAAACATTGTTCTTTAAAACTGTTCGTTAGTTAAAATAACCCTGTTAAATGGAGTCGAAGTAAGTCTTTAAGAAGTATGTAGTATCGCGTCGCGATGATGTAAGGCCTCGTAGTTCTGAACGTTACGTTACGACAGGATACGATTGCGGTTTAAACGTCGTAATGAAAGTAAGGCAACGCATCAAAGAGTATATATCGCGATGGGGGTGTGCAGATTTATACGGGCCTGACCTGTCTTTGTCTCCTGAAAGACTATCAGGTGGTTGAAACCGCTAATAATAGTGACATTTCAGTATCGTGATCATTATTATCCGCAGGATCTGTTCATAAATAGCAGTACCGAAGTAGTACCTATCAATTAAGTTAGTTAATGGTAAACGTAAAATCTGTAGTACCTTAAAAGCCCTGGCTATTTCAGTCAGGGCTTTTATCATTTTACGTTGTCTGTCAGTTCTTTTTAGAGCGTAAATATGAGTAATTAACATTATAAAAGCAGCTTTTATTGATAATATTTAAAGTGATTCACGCGCGATTTATTCTCCTGCTATTTTTTCCTCAGCTCAACACTCTCTTTCCTGAATTCCCCAGCATCAATTTTTACCCCGCTATCGACATAGCAAAGCGCGATTTTGCCTTTTCGACGTCGGACAGAATGCGATATAACGCCCCGTTATCCTGTCTGTTGCTTAAACAAAATCGCAAAACAGTGAGCCGCAGTCCGCTATTCCTGTTAATACACCACCGTTTTAGCCACGGACGCCAGTCGTTCACGCAGCCACTCATGCCCTTTGTGATGATGGGTTCGGTTATGCCAGGCCATGATTTTGCTGAAGCCAGGGATGATCAGCGGTGCTGGCAACATGACCAGACCCGTAGTGTCGACCGCCAGTCGTTTCGGTACCACGCTTACCAAATCAGTGACGCGCAAAATTTCCGGGAGCGTCAGAAAACTGCAAACTGAGAGCGTTACCCGACGGGCCCGGCCAATCGCAGCCAAAGCCTGGTCGGTAACCCCATTAAAATTTCCGCCGGGCCACGAAACCAGCGCATGATCCTGCGAACAGAACTCATCCAGCGACAGCGTCGCACTGCCCGGCAGAGGATGATTTTCACTCAGCAGACAAACATATTCTTCATTGAACAGTTGCCGTGTATGCAACGTCGGCGGCGTGGTATCTGGTTTCAGCAACGCCACATCAACTTTCCCATGTTCAAATTGTCCTGACAGGGTCTTATCTGGCCAAGTAATGATGAAAGCATGATCAACCCAAAAAAGGAAAATACTTCCGTTATAAATTTTTAAATTATTGAAAAATAAGCTCTATATCGAAAGTATACTGAAGAAAGACTTACTCAGCATGGTGATAGATGACTGATAGATATCTCACATCAAAACTATTCATCTATAAGATTTAATTAGTAATTTATATGAAAATATCTCTTTTCTGGAGTGTATAGCCTTCAGGGAGCCGGGAAGGGTTTTTTAAGGAGTTTTTAATTTACCCATTGCGAACCATTTCCGTTTTCAGATGGCAAAAAAATCAATCTGCGTCATAGTCAATATTCATCGAGTTATTGCGCTATAGCTTTCTTTTGAAATTCATCTGCGCCTGTTAAGTGCGCTATTCAAACAGAGGTTAAAATGTCTGCAGAATCTCCAGAGAATATCTCCAGCGATCTTTCTCAGTTCGTCGGTACGCATTTTGTCTATACCTATGATAATGGCTGGAAATATGAGTGGTATGCTCGCAACGAAACCACCTGCGACTACCGCATTCATCAGGGACTGGTAGGTGGCCGCTGGGTGACCAACCAGAAAATGCATGCGATTCAGTTCGCCCCTGGCATCTAAAAAGTAGACTGGCATGAGCCCACCGGCACCTGCGTCAGCCTGCTGTTTGATCTGAATCGCACCCTGGTTCACGGCACAATTTTCTTCCCGCAGTGGATTGCCGGTGAAGGTCAGCATCCGGAAAAAACTATCTGTTATCAGAATGATTTCATTGAAGATATGCACCGCTTCCGCGATGAAGGGCCGGCCTATCCGTATGTGATCATTCCAGAGTTTGCGAAAGTGACCTATATGAAGAATGAAGGTCCAGATAACGATGAAGTGATCAATCAGGCACCCGGACAGATGCCTGCTGACTACTTTGATGGTAAGTAATTAAGCCGGTCACCCGCCCCTACGGGCGGTAGCTTCTGCCTGACGCGCCAGCGTGCGGGCGAGGATTGAGGAGTAGAGTGGTTTCCCCCCCAGAAACTGCGCCAGCAGCGTAGCGCCCAGACAGGTAATAATCATCGGCAATATCAGCTGATAGTTATCGGTCATCTCCAGCACCAGTACGATACCGGTCAGCGGTGCCCTTACCGACGCCGCAAAAAGTGCTCCCATCCCCGCGATAGCAAAGGTGCCCGCTTCCAGATGATAAAACGGGAAGAGGTCCGACATGGCCACCCCAAAGGCTGTGCCGAGCAGCGTACCCAGCGCCAGCATCGGCGCAAAAATACCGCCCGGCGCACCTGAGCCAAAACAGAGCAGGGTGGTCACCAGCCTGACCAGAAAGATGATCAGCAGCAGGGTGAACGGAAAGACGCCATGGACCGCCTGTGGAATCAGTTCTGAACCGCCGCCTGCGCCAGGTGCAAACAGCAGAGCCAGAATACCGCAACCGCCGCCCAGCAATGCACCGGCCAGCACCACGCGTGCCGTTTTACCGGCATAAAAGCGCGCAAAAAGGTCCTGCGTGATAAATATCAGGCGGTTAAACAGGACGCCGACCATACCGATAATCATCCCGAGCACCAGATAGAGCCACAGCGTCTGCACCGGCGCATCAGCCAGCTTGCCGACGGAGATCACCGCCTGTTCGCCGTTGAAACAGCGGAACACAATGCTGGCCATAATCACACCGGTAAACACGGCTTTAATTGAAATCAGGTTATAGCGGAATTGCGGACGCATCTCCTCGATGATAAACAGGATGCCCGCCAGCGGCGCATTAAACGCTGCCGCCAGACCGGCCGCCGCGCCGGTTGCCAGCAGCGTATGGCGTGCCTCATTGCTGCGCATCCCCAGAATATCAATGACCATGCGGCCAATGTTCCCGCCCAGCTGCACTGTCGGGCCTTCCCGGCCCAGCACCATACCGGCACCCAGCGTGCCCATGCCGCCAAAGAACTTCACCGGAATCACCCGCCACCAGCGCACAGGCCTCAGCTCTTCCAGCGCCCCTTCAATTTCAGGGATACCGGAGCCACCCGCTTCGGGAGCAAAGCGCCTGACGAGAAAATAGCCCACCATCGCCAGCAGAGCCGAGATGGCAAAGGCGGCGGCGTAGAGCATCCAGCCCTGAAACTGCGATGGTATAAGCGTGTCAGCACGCCACTGCTGTATTGTTTCAACGGCCCGGGCAAACGCCACGCCCGCCAGGCCAACCAGCGTACCGACCAGCGCGGCACAGAACAGCATCGCCAGCGGTGTTTTATCACGATAGAGCAGGGCGCGAAACATCCGGCTGCGCGCCGCGATGGAGCGGGGAACATAAACCGGCTGCGGTGATTCTTCATTCATTGAGAGACATTCTTGTTCAACCAGACCAGCGCCCCAGTTTACTGAGTGATAAGGTGAAAACAAACGTCAGGATCAATTTCATCGGGGTAAAGGGTTAATTCGTCTGTGGTGGACAAACCACTTGCGCCATGCGTTCGCGGTAGGCTGGATCATCCTGGTTTTTCAGCGCCTGAGCCGCCGCGGCCAGCGTGACCTGATTCTGCTTCTGGTTCTGCTTATCGTTAAGAAACGTCTGACGCAGTTTTTCATCGGAGATGGTTGGCGATAACTGGCACTTCTGGCGCAGATCGTCAGTTATCTGCTGCTGACGCAGCGCAAACTTCAGCGTGTCGTAGGGTGCGGCTGCCACAATCAGCGGGCTTAACAGCGGCAGAATAAACAGCGTGTTGCGGATCACGTTCATGATGGTCTCCTGACTGCTGAGGACAGGATCGGGTCTTCGGCAGTTTTCAGTTGATATTAATCGCATTGAGTGATTAGCCTGAGCACAATATCCCCGACCGACTGCGGCAACGTCGCCACGGTCGACGCAATAATCATAGCAATACTGGCGTGACAGGGAGCTGACATGCAGACACATTCCACTGAAATTCTCACCGCTGACTGTTGTATCGTCGGCGGTGGCCCGGCCGGATTAATGCTGGGTTATCTGTTCGCCCGCGCAGGCCTGCGCGTGATGGTGATCGAAAAGCACGCCGATTTTCTCCACGATTTTCGCGGTGACACCATCCATCCTTCGACGCTGGAAATTATGCATCAGCTCGGTCTGCTGGAATCTTTCCTGACGCTGCCGCATCAGCGTGCCGAAAAGCTGGAGGCGGAAATCGGCGGACAGAGTATTACGATGGCCGATTTCTCACGCCTGCCGGTTCAGTGCCGTTTTATCGCCTTTATGCCGCAGTGGGATTTCCTGAACTATATGGCTGAACAGAGCGCCCGGTATTCGGGCTTCAGCCTGCTGCAGTCGACCTCTTTTGAGTCGCTGAATGTTGAAAATGGCAAGGTCAGTGGTGTGATAGCTTCCCGCGGGAATCAGCAACTGCACATCCGCTGTAAACTGGTGGTCGGTGCAGATGGCCGCCATTCACGCGTACGCGAAGCGGCAGGACTGACCGGACAGGAATTCGGCGCAGCACGCGATGTCATCTGGTTCCGCTTAAGTAAACAGCCGCAGGATCCCGATCTGGGTATGGGGCATAAAGGGCCACGCCAGAACTTTATTGTTATCGATCGCGGCGACTACTGGCAGTGCGGACTGACTATTCCGAAAGGGGAGTTTCAGGCGAAACAGGCCGCCGGACTCGACGCGTTTAAAGCAGAAGTGGCGGCTCTGTCGCCGTTCGGGCCTGCGCGCATGGCGGAAATCGAGAGCTGGGAGGCGTTTAAACTGTTGTCGATACGTATCGACCGCCTGGATAAGTGGGCGAAACCTGGTGTGCTCTGCATTGGTGATGCGGCGCATGCCATGTCGCCGATTGGCGGGGTTGGCGTAAATCTGGCGATTCAGGATGCGGTAGCGACGGCGAATCTTTTGACCGATCCTCTGAAGAAGGGAGAACTGCAGCTGCGCGACCTGGAAAAAGTGCAGAAGCGCCGTCAGTTCCCTACCGCCGCCACACAGTTTTTGCAGATGAAGATGAGCCGTAATAAAGCCAGAAGAAAACCTTCGGGAAGCAGCAAGGTTCCCGCGATTATCCAGCGCCTGCCGTTTCTGCGTTTTGTGCTGGGACGCCTGATCGGTCTGGGCTTCAGGACGGAGTCGCCGCAGGTTGCGCACATGAAAGAAGAGCGTTAAATGATTTCGACAGCGATCAGATATCATGCGACACTGTTTCACTGTGAAAGTACTGTCAGATTGAGCCGCTATTTATCTGATAATTGGGCGCTAATTGAGCATTCCTTAGCTAAATTATTTTCGATTTTTGCGCCTGCATAGGAGAGGTTTCAGTGCATAACGAGCAAAATGGCAGCGACGTAAAACGTCTGAGTGCGATCAAGGCACTTTTGTCCCCGGATGAAGCCCGGGATAAGGTGCTGGAAAGATTCGTTAATCTCGCCAGCCAGGTGCTGGGTATTTCTGGCAGCTTCATTTCAATTATTGACGATCATAACCAATATATTAAAGCGTCCCGCAACTTCGATCTTAAGCAATCGACCCGTGATGAATCTCTTTGCCGCCACGTCATTGATGGTGAGGGACATCTGGTGGTGTATGACACCTTACTGGATGAGCGCTTTGTCACGCACCCGTTTGTGAAAGGCGATCCGCATATTCGTTTCTACGCCGGTGTCTCGCTGCAGAACCTCGACGGCGCGGTGCTGGGCACGCTCTGCGTAACCGACACCCAGCCACATCCTTTTACGGATGAGAAACTCGCCACGCTGCGCTCACTGGCTACGCTGGTCACCTCATTTCTGGATGCCTGGAACAATGCGGGTTTTGCCGACGTCATTACGCACCTGCCGAATCGCCCACGCCTGATTCGTGATATTCAGCAACTGACCCTTGTCGCACCACAGAGCCGCTTTCGCCTGATTCTTATCGACTGCCTCGACATCATTCGCGCCTATGAGCTTTCCCGTGCGGTGGGCATTGCGCCGATGGAGAAACTGCTAAAGCAGATGGCGCAGGATGTCGCTCACCGGCTCAATCTTCCGGAGAATGAAACGCTTTATACTTTCGCTCCAGGCCGTTTTGCTATTGTTCAGCCCTACTCGGGTCGTTATACCGCACATAACATGATCGACCTGTTTAAGGGCATGAAGGCCGATCTGGCGGAAAATATTACGCTCGACCTGGATGTCTTTACCGGTGAAACAGAGTTTGTACCGGGCCAGATGGATGCCAATGAAACGGTGCGTCAGGCCGTGAGCGCGCTGCATGAAGCGGTGGATGAGAACATCAGTGCAATGTGTTTTGAAGAGAGTTACGACTCGCGGCGCACCGATGACTTTATGATCATGAACGATCTGGCTCAGGCGCTGAATAAAGACGAAGAGCTTTACCTGGCCTGGCAGCCTAAAGTCTGTCTCAAAAGCGGTAAAACGGTCGGGCTGGAGGCGCTTATCCGCTGGAATCATCCTGAGCGGGGCGAGCTTTTCCCTTCAGAATTCATTCCGTTAGCGGGTAAAACCAACCTGATTTCCGATCTGACCAACTGGGTTATCGATCACACCATTGAGCAGCTTGCGCGCTGGGATCGCGAATACGATCTGATTCCGGTTTCGATCAACGTCAGCGAACGCGACTTCGCAAAGCCCGATTTTGCCGATCGGCTGGTGGCAAAATTAGCGGCGGCTCAGTTACCCAATTCTATTCTGGGCATTGAGTGCCTGGAGAATGAACTGATCACCAAAACCAATGTGGCGATCAGCGGGCTGGAAGCGCTGAAATCACACGGCTTTGTGATCTCGCTGGATGATTTCGGCACTGGCTACAGCAACATCAGCTATCTGCAGGATATCCCGCTGGATGTGATCAAGATCGACCGATCCCTGATCTCGCGTATGGGTGAAGATGACGCATCAAAAATCATCGTCAGATGCATTATTCAGATGCTGAAAGAGCTGAACTACACCGTGCTGGCCGAGGGCGTTGAGACGGAAGCCACCCTGACGTTGCTGAAAACTTACGGTTGCGATCAAATCCAGGGCTACTTCTTTTCAAAACCGCTGCCAGCCAGCGATATTGAACACTGGCTTTATCAGAAGTGATGCCAGGAAAATGGCCCGCAGCGATCGTTGCGGGCTCTCATATTACTCACTGCCGGTGGCGTAGCGCTCAACCGGCGTGATGCTTTTAATCAGTTTGTTATCAAACAGAAATTGCTCGTAAGCCTGATAGCGTGCGCGATCCAGTTTTGCCGGATCGGCAGCGAACAGCGGCAGGGTGGCACGCCATGCCTGATGATTTAGCGGCGTGTTCAGCTCCGGATGCGCGCGGGCAAAGGCCTGCCAGCTCTCCTCCGGGTGCGCCTGCAACTGCGCATTACCTTTCTTTAGTGCCCGCAAAAACTTTTTGATTTTCTCCGAGTGTGCCTCATCACGGTTGGCGACGATGATCAGTTCGTCATAGGCCGGAACACCATAATCCTCGACGTTGAAGACTACCGGGTTTTTACCGTGCTGTTTCATCTCCAGCGCTTCGATATTGCGATAGCCGCCGATAACGGCATCCACCTGCCCGGTCATCAGGGCGCTGGTGAGCTGGAAATTGACGTTAATCAGCTTAACCTGATCGGCCTTTACGCCATCATGGTTCAGCATGGTCGCCAGCGTCGCCTGTTCAATGCCGCTGACCGAATAGCCGATACGTTTCCCTTTTAAATCGGCTGGTTTTTTTACCGTTTCGTCTAACGTCATCAGCGTATTCAGCGGACTGTTAATCAACGTCCCCACCCGCATCAAGGGCAATCCCTGATCGGCGAAGAAATGCAGCTGCGGCTGATAGGTAATCGCTAAGTCCGCCTGCTTTGCTGCCACCAGACGCGGCGGCAGCGCCGGATCGGAAGGCGGCACAATGTTAACCTCCAGCCCTTCTGCCGCAAACGCGCCGGTCTGCTGGGCCACCATAATGGGTGCGTGATCGGGGTTGATATACCAGTCGAGCACCAGTGTCAGTTTCTCCATCGCCTGAGCCTGTGTGGCTAAGGTGGCGCTGAACAGCAGGGTAAACAGAGGCATTTTTGTCATGGGTTTTCTCATTGGTTTAGTCATTAATGTGTCTCGGGTGCCCAGGTAATCAGGCGGCGCAGCAGGATGTCGAGGGTCAGCCACAGGGCCAGCGTCATCAGCACCAGAATAAACAAGGCGGCGAAACAGAGGTCGCTCTGCATCCGGGCGTTGGCATTCAGCATCACGTAGCCCAGCCCTTCGGCCGAGCCGACCCATTCACCGATGATTGCGCCTATTGGCGCGACGGCTGCCGCCATCCGCAATCCTGAGCCCAGGGCGGGCAGCGCGGCTAACAGCCGGACATGTCGCAGTTGCGCTGCAGGTGATGCGCCCAGCGTGCGAGCCAGATCGAGATAGCCGGGCGTGACGCGACGCAGGCCATCAAAAAAGGCGGAGGTCACCGGGAAGAAGATTACCAGGACGGCCATCGCGACTTTGGCGCCCATGCCGAAACCAAACCAGAGCACCAGCAGCGGCGCCAGGGCAAAAACCGGAATCGCCTGGCTGGTGATCACCAGCGGCATCATCCAGCGCTGCAGCCACGGCGAAAAGGTCATGCCCAGCGCCAGCACACTCCCCAGCAGCACGCCGAGGGCCATGCCGCTGACGATCTCGGTCAGAGTAATCAGGGTGTGATGGCCGAGATAGCCGGCGTTTTGGCACAGTGCGATGGCGACCGCAGCGGGTGAGGGCAGCAGAAAGGCCGGAACCGAAGTCAGTGTGGCGAGCCACCACAGCGCAATCAGTCCGGCAAACAGCATCACTCCACGGTGAAGACCGGCAAAACCTTTGTGTAATCTCATCCCGCTATCCTGCTCAGCTGCTTCAGCAATGCGGCCTGACTCTGCAATACCTGTATGTCGTCTGCAGCCCGCGGTGGCTGGCCCGCCAGGGGCGGGCAGGTTTCAATTCCCGCAGAACCGATCACCAGCATGTGGTGACTGAGCCGACAGGCTTCGGCGGCGTCATGGGTAATCAGCAGCACGGTGTGTCCGACCAGCACTTCTGCGGCCAGCGTCTGGATCTGAGCGCGGGTGAGGGCATCCAGTGCGGAGAAGGGCTCATCCATCAGCACAACCGGCTGGCGGGTGTAGAGGGTGCGGGCCAGCGCGGCGCGTTGACGCATCCCGCCGGAAAGTGTCGCGGGTCGCGCGTTCGCAGAGTGGCTCAGACCTACCCGCATCAGCAGATGCTGCGCCCAGTCGCGATCGGCCCTTTCACCTTTCAGGCGACTGGCGAGGCATACATTTTGTTCAACCGTCAGCCAGGGATAGAGCAGATCCTGTTGCCCCATCCAGGCGATGCGTCCGGTCAGTGGCAGGCCGTCGCTGCCGCTGACCTGCCCGGCGGTGGGTGGCGTCAGACCAGCAATGACCCGCATCAGGCTGCTTTTTCCGACGCCGCTGGCACCCAGTAAAGCGGTAAAAGCACCGCCCGCGATCTCCAGATCAAGCTGGCTGAAGAGTGGCTGCTGGCCATAATTCAGGCTGAGCTGGCGAATTGAAATGCCTGGCGGCACCGGACTGCACGGCAGGTTCATGAGCTGATCCGCTGGGCGGCAGCATGGTTGAGACCCATCTGCCAGAAAGCGGCTTCCAGCCGGGTCGCGGTGGTGAAGATCTCCGCCAGCGGGTTAAACCGGTGTTCACCGGCGCGCTGCCGGGCCAGGATTTCAAACAGTGAAAGTGAGGAGCGAACGCCATCCAGATAGGCTTCGTCGCCGTAATTTTCTATCCATGCCGCGTAAGGATTCCCCTCAAAGCGGGTTGCGGGATCATGCAGTAGTGTCAGGCCAATTTCAGCATAACCGGCAACGCACGGCATCAGCGCGGTCAACAGCTCCAGCGCATCCCCGGTGTGACCCACGTCCAGCACGTAGCGGGTGTAGTTGAGCGTTTCCACTGCCTCGGGTTCGCTCGCCATTGCCGCCTCGCTGATGCCCCATTGCTGGCAGTAAGCCTGGTGAAGTGGCAGTTCGCTGACGATGGCGTTAAGCGATGCCGTCGCGCTGCGCAAAGCTGCTGGCTCGGAAAGTTTGCTGATCAGCAGGCCCCAGGCACGGGCGAAGTGCAGCAGAAAGAGATAATCCTGGGTGAGATAGTGGCGGAAGGCGGCGGGTGGCAGGGTGCCCTGACCGAGTTGCCGCACAAAATCGTGCTTGATATAGGCGTGCCATTGGCTGCCCGCCTGCTGGCGCAGACGACCATAAAAGCCGGTGTCGAAAAGCGGATGTGTCATAGGATCTCCAGTAACAGGGAGATCCGGGCATACGGTCTGGAACAGGGAATGTTGCAGGAGATGACGCAGAAAATCTGCCGACCCGTCCCTTCGCTGGCATGACCCAGATCAGGTTCAAAGGGTTCGGCTTAGGCCATCTCAGCCCATTACAGGACACCCCTCGGAGACATTGGTTATACGATAATTACTGCCGGAGTACAACGGCAGAAATAAGCGTTCTGTACCGGCGTTGCTGTCGCGCCAGTAACAGCATGACGATAGATCTTAAGTGACGTTGTCACTCAAGATCCGCACCATTACTGGCAATGACTTTTTTGTACCACCAGAAGGATTTCTTCCGCGTGCGCGCCAGCGTGCCGTTACCCAGGTCGTCGCGATCCACATAGACAAATCCGTAGCGCTTGCTCATTTCACCCGTTGAGGCGGCAACCAGATCGATACAGCCCCAGCTGGTGTAACCCATCACTGGCACGCCATCCTCAATTGCGTCGCCCATGGCGCGGATATGTTCGCGCAGATAGCTGATGCGGTAATCATCGTTGATCTCGCCATTTGATTCGATCTCATCGCGCGCGCCCAGGCCATTCTCCACCAGAAACAGCGGCTTCTGATAGCGGTCATACATCATATTCATGGTGATGCGTAAGCCGAGCGGATCGATACCCCAGCCCCACTCACTGCGCGGTACATGCGGATTGGTCAGGGATTTCACCACATTGGCGGCGCTGCTGTTCTGCTCGTTCATCTCGGCCGAGGCGCAACGTGAGGCGTAGTAGCTGAACGAGACAAAATCGACGCTGTTTTTCAGAATGTCGGCATCGCCGTCAGCGATCTCAAGCGTTACCCCTTTTTCACGGAACACGCGGGCGGCGTAGGCCGGATAGGCCCCGCGCGCCTGCACATCAATAAAGAACAGGTTTTCGCGATCCTTTTCCAGCGCAGCCCAGACATCTTCCGGCTTGCTCGACCAGGGATAGAAGTTGCCGCCTGCCAGCATGCAGCCGACCTGGTTCATCGGATTCACTTCATGCGCGATGCGCGTCACCAGCGCGCTGGCGACCAGTTCATGATGGGCCGCCTGATACTTTACCTGATCCTTGTTCTCACCGGGTTCGAACACCAGACCGGCGCCGGAAAACGGGCTGTGCAGCAGGATATTAATCTCATTGAAGGTCAGCCAGTATTTCACCAGGCCATCAAATGCCTCGAAGCAGCTGCGGGCATAGCGGGCAAAAAAGTCGACGATTTTGCGATTGCGCCACGAGCCATATTCAGTCACCAGATGCATCGGCACATCAAAGTGACAGAGCGTGACCAGCGGTTCGATATTATATTTGCGGCACTCCTCAAAGACCGCGCGGTAAAAGGCGATGCCTTGCGGATTGGGCGTCAGTTCATCGCCATTGGGATAGAGACGGCTCCAGGCAATCGACGTGCGGAACACGCTGAACCCCATCTCCGCCATCAGCGCAATGTCTTCCGGATAGCGGTGATAAAAATCGATGGCTTCATGGCTGGGATAAAATTCATCGTCACGCAGGGTAAAACGCTTTTCCAGACCGAGTTTGACCGGCAAACGGTGCGGGCCATGGGGAATCATGTCGACGGTGGTTAAGCCCTTTCCGCCCTCACGAAAGCCGCCTTCACTCTGGTTGGCGGCCAGTGCGCCGCCCCATAAAAATCCTTGCGGAAACCTTGAATCAGACATGCAATCCTCTTTTCCGGGTCAGCGTGACCCTTTCCTTTAGTGGCTATTAATCGCGTTAGCGCGTTCGGTAACGGGCGCAGGTTGCGTTGCGCTTTCGGGTGCGGTGTTGGTTTCGGGCTCGGTTTCAGGAATATCTTCAAAACCTAACAGCAGCGTCAGCACAAATGACAGCACCACAGACAACACCATGACCGCACCGACCCAGACAATACTCATGGGATTGGTGGGATCGAAGAACTGTACGCTGGTAAACAGGCCGGGAGAGGCCATGGAGTGGCTGGCCAGCCCGCCAATGCCCGCGACCGCGCCACAGATAAAACCACTGATCAGACAGGCGATCAGCGGTCGTTTTAAACGGACCGCAACGCCATACAGCGCCGGTTCTGAAATGCCGGCAATAATCGCTGATGCCGCCGCTGCCAGCGCGGTCTGGCGCAGTTCACGGTTTTTGGTCCGGAACGCCACCGCCAGCGACGATCCCCCCAGCGAGAGGTTGGCACCAATCTCTGACGGCATCACCATGCCCTCTTTGCCGGTTTCGGCAATGGTCTGGATGATGGTGGGGGTGAACACCCGATGCATCCCGGTCATCACCAGCAGCGGCCAGATTGCGCCCATAATCGCGACGGAAAGCCAGCCAAGATAGCCATGCACGGTGTAGACCAGCGCGGAGATGCCGCTGCCGATCCAGATACCAATCGGACCAATCAGCACAATCGCGATGGGTGCCGCAATCAGCACAATCAGCATCGGTTTCAGGAAGTTTTTAGTGACGGCAGGGGTAATACGATCCACGCCGCGCTCAATGTGCGACAGGATCCAGGTCATCACCAGCGCCGGGATCACCGTATAGGTATATTTCACCGCGGTCACCGGGATGTAAGCAAATTCCACCGCCTGACCCTGTGCCGCTTTCGCCATCAGTTCAACAAAGTTGGGATGAACCAGTACACCGGCAATGGCGATCGCCAGCGACATGTTCGTTTTGAATTTCAGCGCCGCAGAGGCGGCCACCATGATCGGCAGGAAGAAGAATGCGCCATCGCCAATTACGTTGAGGATGACCAGCGTTGATGAGCCTTTCTCAAACACGCCCGCCATATCCAGGATCATCGCCAGCAGCTTAACCATTGACCCGCCAATAATGGCCGGAATCAGCGGCGACATGGTGCCCACCAGCGCATCAAGAATGCCTGCACCGATGCCTCGCAGCGTGATTTTACGTTTTACGGGTACAGCCGATGTCGCTGCGGGCGATCCCAGCTCCAGCACCGCCTGATAAGCCTGTGACACGTTGTTACCAATGATCACCTGGCATTGAGTGTCGTTGTGCACCACGCCCATAACGCCATTGATCGCTTTGAGCCGGGGATAGTCGACCTGGTTTTCATCTTTCAACACAAACCGCAGGCGGGTCATGCAGTGGGTTACGGCTTCGATATTGGTGAGGCCGCCTAGCGCATCGACGATGGCGCGTGACACCTCGGCATAATTTCTGGGCATGATCGCTCTTCTCTGTAGGGTAAATCGGTTAAAGTTTTTATGTTTTTGCGCCTGCGGGCAGGCAAATAGGAAACCGGTTTCACAAAATCATGAAGTGCTTTCATGGCGCCGACAAGCGCCAAAATCATCAAGATCTCTTTTTTGTGAACTCCATCACCTGATGCTGCCAGGTAACCTCATACTAAGGCGGGGTAAATATTTCCAACATTGAGAGGCTTAGGTAGACTGCAGGACGACGCAGCAAAGGAGCATCACCATGGCAACGATTCAGGAAGTGGCAAACAGGGCGGGCGTCTCTAAAGCGACAGTGTCACGTGTGCTCTCGGGCAATGGCTATGTCGGGCAGGAAAAGCGTGAAAAAGTACTGAAGGCGATTGCCGAAACCGGATACCGGCCCAATCTGCTGGCGCGCAACCTGGCGACAAAAACGTCTCAGACCATTGGACTGGTGATCACCAATACGCTCTACAGCGGCAGCTACTTCACTGAACTAATGGCACACTCCGCGCGCATACTGGAGCAGCAGGGCCGCCAGCTGATTCTGGCGGACGGCAAACACACCGCTGAGCAGGAAGAGGCGGCGATTCAGTTTCTGCTCGATCTGCGCTGTGACGGCATCATTATCTATCCGCGCTTCCTGAGCATTGACGCGCTGGATGCGATTATCTCCCGGCACAAACAGCCGATACTGGTGATCAACCGGCGGCTGCGCGTCAACCATAGCTACTGCATTTACAGCGATCAGCACGCCAGCAGCGCCACGGCGGTGAGCCATCTGCTGAATCAGGGGCATCGCGAGATCGCGTTTATCACCGGTTCACTCGATTCGCCGACCGGCGTCGAGCGACTTTCCGGCTATCACGCTGCGCTGGCCGCACAGGGCATTGAAGCCGATTCCCGGCGAATCGTGACCGGTAAATGGACGGCGCAGAGCGGTATGGCGGCCGTGGACCAGCTGCTGGAACGCAGGGTGACATTCAGCGCGCTGGTGGCGAGTAATGATGAGATGGCGATTGGTGCCATCAAACGTCTGACTGAATGCAACATCGCGGTACCCGGGCAGGTTTCGGTGATTGGCTTCGATGATATTCCGCTGGCGCCCTTCATCACGCCGTCGTTATCCAGCATGAAACTGCCGGTCACCGAGATGATCGATGAGACGATTAACCGCCTGCTGAACATGCTTGATGGCGGAGACTGGCATACTCAGGCACCTTTCACGGCCAGCCTGATGCTGCGGGACTCCGTTACTAAAGGCCCCGGCCGTTCTGCTTAACCTGCGGCGATCTGTATCACCTCTATCGCCTGTTCCCTGAGCTGCGCTACCGTCGCCGCATCCAGCGTCTCATCGGTAATCACGTGCCCGACCTGAAAACCGGATGAAAGCGGATAGGGGTGAATCTGACCAAACTTGGAGGCGTCGGTCAGGGCATAGCTCTCAGCGCCTTTCGCCAGCACGGCATCCACCACATCACAGCGCAGCATGTTGCGGCCAGTAAAACCAGTTTCGGGATGCCAGCCATCCACGCCAACAAATGCCCGGTGAAAATGAACCTGCTGGATGGAATACCGCGTCAGCGGGCCGACTACCGACTCACTGCTTTTCTGAAGCAGGCCACCGAGCACAATCACCTCACAGGCGGCTTCCCGAAGAAGCTGGGCAATATAGTGACTGACGGTAATCAGCGTAAGATCGGCACGGTCAGCCAGCGCACGCGCCAGCAGCGCATTGGTACTGCCACCTTCAATGAACACCGATTCACCCGCCTGCACCAGGCTGGCCGCATGTCGTGCCAGCGCCTGCTTAGTGGGATAGCGGGTATTCATGCGGGTGCCGACGTTATCGCTGTCCAGCGCCAGCGCGGAACCGTGAACCCGCCGCAGCAGTCGGTCGCGTTCCAGCAGCGTGAGATCCTGCCGCACCGTCACTTCAGAAACCCCGGTAAGCTGCGCCAGTTCGCTGACCGTTACGCTGCCCCGGCTATTAACCAGTTGAATAATCTGATGATGTCGCGGGTTCATAATTGTGTTTCGCAGAAAAAAAGAAGCTCCAGTGTAACAGGGATATCCCGCGCTGGTGTACAACGCGGGATTGGGATCAGGACAAATCCAGCGACCGGCGTCCGTTAAGATTGAGATCCTGCAGCGTAAAACGCTGGTCCCACTCTGTTTCATAATCTTCTGGCGGAAAATCTCCCGGCGAACGTCCCTGCTCCAGCGCCTGTGCAACCCGCCGGGCATAGGCGCGGTTTTTGTCACACATTGGCGCAGCGGGGATATACATCACATTGCCCCAGCCCTGCTGATCTTCAACCGGTGCAACGGCGTGGATCACATCACAGTGCCACCATACCGAATCGCCCGCCTCTAAGGCCGGTATCGAACAGAGTCCTGCAATCAGGTGCGGATGCCACTGTTCATTAACGGGCAACACCCGGCCCGGCGCGACGCCGCACAGTTCATCTTCAGGTACGTCTGAAAGCAGCGGGCGCAGCAGAACATAGGCCATCGCCTGCGGCACCGGCACCACGTGCAGCAGGCCCTGACCGGGGATCATATCGGAGAGTGCGGTCCAGCCCTGAAAGGTCCGGAACACGGAACATTTGGTGGTACCCGGCAGATCATACTCATCCACTTCGGTGCGGTGAGCTGCATCCCAGGGGTCGTAAGCGGCAAAATCACCGTGAAACAGCTTACTGAAAACCTGCTGATACGCGGGGAGTAACCAGCGTTCCAGCGCGCCGGAATCGGTATGGGCGCCTAATCCCTTCGAGGTGGTGCCCGGCAAGCGGCGACGGATGCGATCGGGATAGATAACGCTGACATCCGGGTCAAACCACTGCTTTCCCTGTGATTCAGACTTCCATAACCGGTTCAGAAAAGATTGCGCGTCAGCCATTGCCGCGCTCTGCCGCGCCTGCATTTGCGCCTGTGACCAGTAAATCGGATAGATTTCGGGGCGGGAGGCGGCCAGCGATCCAAAAAAGTCATCGCCGGGGCCGCGATAGTGTTCGTCAAACCGGTTGAGATCCAGATAGTCGAGCATCGACTTATCCCATGCCAGCGCCTGCTCACGCGCGAAGTGCTGCTTAATTACCACACAGCCGCGACGTTTAATCAGCGCCCGGGTTTCATCCGAAACCTTTCCCGCTGCAATGTCCTGCATGGGCACTACCGGCCAGGCACTGCCCGTGCGCTTTTCATCTGCTTTTGCTTCAGCAATCGCAGCAGTGATGTTGTCGCAAACCTGACGGAAAAGGGCATCGACATCACCAATCTGTTGACGTAACTGCTGTTTCATCTCGCGAATAGCGGTTTTGACGTCGTCAGGTAAAGGGGTTGATCGGGAATCTTCACGCATCTCGTGCTCCTGAATATCTGGGGGTTGAGTTACGAATGTAATTAAAATAACCTTCATTCGTAATATTCGACTGAGGTTAACATCCTTTTAACGAAAAAAAACGTGCGTGATAACACAACTCCGGAACCGGAACGCTCTGAAAGCCGTTAGCAAAGTCACTATTTGCATTCTCATTAATCCACACAGCGAGTAAGCTTTATGAATCAAATCAATCAGCCGAAAGGACAGAACGGCGAACGTATAGGGGCAGGCGAGATGGCGGTTAAGATGATTGCGGTGGATATGGACGGCACCTTTCTGGACGACAATAAGCAGTACAACGTTCAGCGGTTTTCACGTCAGTATGCGCTGCTGAAGCAGAAGGGCATCCGTTTTGTGGTGGCCAGTGGTAATCAGTATTACCAGCTGCAGCGCTATTTTCCCGACATCAAAGATGAGATCGCTTTCGTGGCGGAAAATGGCGCATGGGTTTCTGACTGTAATGAAGAGATCTTCTGCGGAGAGTTAGCTCAGGAGAAAGTGCATAAGATCCTCGATATCCTGGCGCATGAACCTGACATCGCGGTCGTGGTCTGTGGACGCAACGGCGCCTATATGCATTCATCCACCTCTGATGAGGTGATGGCAATGCTTGCAAACCACTATCACCGGCTGGAAAAACGCGATGACCTCTATGCCATCGACGACACCATTTTCAAATTCTCGCTGAAGCTGGAGCACGAAGGGGTGGATGCACTGCTGCAAAGACTGCATTCCCGTCTGGGCGAGCTGGAAAACATCATGCATCCGGTATCCAGCGGTTTTGGCTTTATTGATCTCATTATTCCCGGCTGCCATAAGGCACACGGCATTGCGCTGCTGCAGGAAAAGTGGGGCATCAGCGATTGCGAAGTGCTGGCGATTGGTGACAGCGCCAATGATATTGAGATGCTGCGTCAGGCCTGCTTCAGTTTCTCAATGGCCAATGCCGCTGATTCGGTCGCTGCCGTGGCGCGCTATCAGACTCAGAGCAACAATGATGAAGGCGCGCTGAATGTCATTTCCCGCGTGCTGGCGCGCGAATTTCCGTTCGATTAAGCCTGCACTGCGTGAGAACTGGCGGCCTTCTATCCGCCACTCTCCTGATGGCTGCGCGCGTGATGTTCCATTTCATCCAGCGCAGCCTGATTCTCCAGTCCCCACTGATACATCTGCTCTATTGGCTGTGCGAAGGTATGCCCCAGCGGCGTGAGGCTGTATTCCACTTTTGGTGGCACCACCTGCCACACCTGACTCGACACCAGTCCGCGCTGCTCCAGCTCACGCAGCGTCTGAATCAGCATCTTCTTCGAAATACCCTGCAGGCTGCGCTCCAGTTCACCCGTGCGTGCCCGGTTTTCCGGCCAGTGGTAGAGCGCATGCAGCACCATCGTGCTCCACTTCACCGAAAAGAGTTCCAGCAGGCGGCGCGGCGGTGAATCCGCATAAAAGCAAAGTCTTCCTTCAACCCAGACCGGCATAGTGACTTCCCAGATAGTATGGTAACCAAAAGGTAACTACTACCAAATGGGGTTCCGTATGTCTATAGTGGGCCGCTTTCTTTACGACCACCAGGTGAGAAGAGGCAACAGATGAAAATTAACGCGCTGATAGCGTCCCAGGCAGACCAGCCGCTGCGGGCAGGCCAGGTAGAGTTACGCGAGCTGCAGGCTGACGATGTGAAAATCGAAATTCTTTACTGCGGTGTCTGTCACTCCGATCTGCATATGGCCCGTAATGAATGGGGCGTCAGCCGCTATCCGCTGGTTCCTGGTCACGAAATTGTCGGACGCGTAGTGGCAGTGGGTGGCAACGTCACTAAATTTTCCGCCGGGGATACGGTTGGCGTTGGCGTGATGGTCGACTCGTGCGGTGAATGCCATTTCTGTCAGCAGCAGGAAGAGCAATATTGTGAGGCGGGTTTCACGCCGACCTACAACGGCACGGATAAATACACCGGCAATACGACATTTGGTGGCTATGCGCAGCATGTCATCGCCGACCAGCATTTTGTGGTCACGGTGCCCGACAATCTGGCGCTGAATGCGGTGGCACCGCTGCTGTGCGCTGGCGTGACCGTCTGGTCACCGTTGCAGCATTTTAAAGTCAAAGCAGGCGATCGTGTGGGTGTGGTCGGGCTTGGGGGACTGGGTCATATGGCGGTTAAACTGGCCAGTGCACTGGGCGCAGAAGTCACCCTGTTTACGACTTCTCCGGCGAAAGGGGAAGATGCACGCCGGCTCGGCGCTAAGAACGTGGTGATCTCACGAGACGCCGCACAAATGGCTGACTGCCAGGCGTCACTGGATATCATTCTGGACTGTGTCGCTGCACCACACGACCTTGATCCTTATCTCGGTGCGCTGAAAACCAATGGTCAGCTGGTGCTGGTGGGCATACCCGATCAACCTCATCCATCACCGAATGTGACACCGATGGTGTTTCGTCGCCTGAGCATCACTGGCACCTCAATTGGCAGCATCCAGGAGACGCAGCAGATGCTCGACTTCTGTGGTCAGCACAACATCACGGCTGATGTTGAGATGATCACCGGTGAAGAGGTCGAAACTGCCTTTGAACGTATGCTGACCAGCGATGTGAAATATCGTTTTGTCATCGATATGCAGAAAACCCACTGGTGATGAATACGGCCCGCTGTAAAAGCGGGCCGTCTGACTTTTACACGGGCTGAACCCGAAAGATAAAGCCCTGCATATAGTTACAACATACTTAAATGTTTTAATATCAACCCACCTCATTAAATTCCGTGCAGCAGAGGTCTTGCAGCAAGATCGTTCTGATTAAACAAAAAAATACCCGGCTCATTGACCGGGTATCTGTTTTGACGTTTACGGGGTGCAGTTAATCCTGCTCTTTATCCGTGTCGCTCTTTTCCGCTTCTTCTTTCTCAACAGCATGGGTAAAAGGCTTAAGCAGCTGAATATCCAGAATCACATAAACCATGGTGCTGATAAACAGGGAGATGACACTGCCAAACACCCCGCTGGTGGTAAACGTCAGATAGTTATAAATCACCAGCCAGGTCAGGCAGATAAACAGAGCGAGCGAAATAGAAAGGTTGGGCACGGAGTAGTTGCTGGTACCACCGCCCTGGGTATGCGTCGCTTTAAACAGATTTCCGATGGAGTATTTCTCCAGCACCAGGATAGTCCTTTCCCAGTTACGCTGTTTACGCGCGCTGGCGCGGGTCAGGAACAGATAGAGAATAGAGATGAAGAAGCCGGAGAAAGCGATCAGCACCGGAATCGCTTCCAGCGCATATTCAATACTCTTATGAGGCGTGCCAGTGGTACTGAGATCAAGCGTCAGCGAGGCACCCAGCGCAGCATATAAAAAGAGGAACAGAATCAAAAAAGTCAGGCTACGTTTCCAGTCGCCATCGGCCTCTGCACCTTTTTGCTGGATGGCCAGCTGTAGCGATTGCTGAATCTGTTGTGCCTGTGGTGAGTCTGTTTCAACGGTGAGGCATGGCGCAGCAAAGAAGTTGTGCATGAACAGCTCATCTTCTTTGTGAATGGTGATTTTCATCAGAAACCTGTATTCGGGAAATTTTCTTTATTCTAATCAGCACAGCATGAATTAACAGTAACTTTGGCTTTAAACCTTCAGCCCCGCACTGACTCAGCGGGATATCAGGTTTATCAGACTACTTAAAACTGAATCGTTTGCGAAATTCTGCTCAGCATTATCCTCTTCGTGACGCAGTTGCTGATAGCGCAGCAGGGCGGCATCGGCGTTATCTGCATGCACCACGTCCCACACCATCTTATAGCCATCAGCCATTAACGCGTCCTGCTGATCCTGCCGCTCAGTGTTCACGGCTCTGACTGTTTGCTCTTTCTGAAACAGACGATAGTCTGGCATGGCTATTTCTCCCCAGGCTGGTCCAGCGCTTTAAACTGCTTAATGGCTTCATTGATATTGTTGGTATCGACGGTCGCTATGCAGCGATCGCCGTTGAAAACCTCATAGCGTGCGTTGTGCAGCTGAAACAGCAGATCCCTGCCACGGAAGTGTATACGTTTCTGTTTAACGCCAATCCCATGCCGCCGTAATAATGCCTGTGACAGGCGATCGGTCTCTTTTATCATTCCTTCAGCCCCTCGGCAGTACGTGGTCACTGCCAGTAAACCTGATGAACATTAGTTTTATATTAAGAGATAACCCTATTTATTACAGGGCTAAGCGCATGTTTCAGAGAAATTACCGGGTTGCGTGTGCTGACGAAATCAGAAGCCCACCGGATTAATGCCATTCCCTGCGTTAACGGACCGCAAATGCGGTACACTTGCCGGGATAACTCGCCACAGGACACGCCGCTATGAACGATAAAAAGATGATTTCCATTGATCAGTTCAACGCTGATGAACGACTGGCCGTCGAGCAAACCTATAAGGGCCTGGCCGAGAAGTACCGTCAACGAACCGGTAAAGAGCCTGATAGCAAAAAAGAGAAAGAATTCAATAGTGAAGCTCGTCAGATTATCATGACCAGCAAAATGGAGAAGCAGAGAGCGCAGGCTGAAAAGGAGAAGAAAAAACCACTGCGTAAGAAAAAACCTTCTTCAATGACTGCCAGCGAAGTCAGCGATTTCAACTGGTCTGCCTCAGTGGTTAAAGGCCGCCGATAAACAGCCTCCGCGCGTATTCATGGCGCGCGGTATCTTTTCACATTACTGCCATTGTCCCCTGACTGCCATCGTCCCCTGCACACAAGTCAAAGCCTGATTAGATTCCCTTCGCGACCCGCAATAAGAATATTCTGTAAATAGTTTACCTTAATTCATTAATTGCCGATAAACTGCCATAACCTGTTGCTGCTTCAGTCTGCATATGAATTACTACACTCCTGACGATATTCAGCTGAAGCGCCGATCGACGCGATTTGTGCGCCGCATGTTCATGATGCGCCAGCTCGGCACCTTTCTCTGTTTCCTGCCCATTATGTCAGTATTGATGGAGATGGGAAAAAGCCTGGAACTCTGCGCACTGCTATTTACTAATGCGTTTGTCTGGCCCTATGCCGCCTTCAGACTGGCATTGCGATCGCGCGATCCCACGGGTTTTGAACGTAAGAATCTGACGCTGGATGCCGCATTCGGCGGCTTCTGGGTGGCAACCATGGCGCTGAGTCCGCTTCCCTCAATTATTATTATGGCGGTACTGATCTCTGATCGTTACTCGGCGGGCGGTTGGGTTCAGCTGAAGTCTGCTCTGCAGGCCTTTCTGTTGACCTTTTTACTGGCCTGGTTAGCCGAAAAAGCGCCTTTGCAGCTGACTTTCTCTACCCGCACCGTCTGGCTGACTCTGCCGCTCGCCAGCGGCTATCTGCTGGCGCTCAGCGTGGTTTCACACAATCTGACCCTGAGTCTGCGAAAGAAGAATCAGGAGCTGGAACGCATTGCGCTGATGGATCCTGGTCTGAAAATACCTAACCGACGTCTCTTTGAGCGGCGGCTTGAAAGCGAGTTTTTACGTACCCAGCGAGGTGAGGGTAAAGCCTGGTTGATGCTGCTGGATGTCGATCACTTCAAACAGGTTAACGACACCTTCGGGCATGAAGCCGGCGACTTCCTGCTGGCAGAAATCTCGGCACTACTGCGTGACAGCGTCGGCCTGAAAGATATACCTGCCCGCTTTGGCGGCGATGAGCTGTGTGTGATTGTGCGGGATGCGGATGAAACCAGTATCATGTTGCTGGCAGAGCAGATCAGACAGGGGATTGCCCTGCTGCGGCTGCCGGCGTCATCCACCTTTCAGTGCTCGGTGAGTATCGGGATTGCACCGGCATGCGATGCGGCGACAATTCATGAATGGCTGAGATGTGCCGATGAGGCGCTGTATCAGGTCAAGCGCGCCGGACGTAACGATGTGCAGGTGTGGCATTCCGGCACGCTGGAAACGCTGTGTGAAGTCAGGGGCAGTTAACAATGCAGCCTGAGACCCCTGTCTCAGGCTGAGAGATTAAATCGCCGGGTAGTCGCCGGTGCCTTCAGGCCAGGGCGTGAGCAGATCAAAACCCTCATCGGTGACGGCGACGGTATGTTCCCATTGCGCCGAGAGCGAGCGATCTTTGGTGACCACCGTCCAGCCATCTGACAGCACGCTGGTTCCGGCTTTACCGGCATTAATCATCGGTTCGATAGTGAAAATCATGCCTGCTTTCAGTGGCATCCCTTCGCCCGGCGTGCCGTAGTGCAGCACCTGTGGATCGGTGTGGTAAATTTCACCGACGCCGTGACCGCAATATTCACGCACCACCGAGAAGCCAGCCGATTCAGCGACACGCTGGATAGCCGCGCCCACATCGCCCAGCGTCGCGCCAGGACGGACGGTTTTGATACCGGCGACCATCGACTGATAGGTGATCTCCACCAGACGTTTGGCACGGACTGACGGTGTGCCGACAAAGTACATCCGGCTGGTATCGCCATACCAGCCATCTTTGATGATCGCTACATCGATATTAACGATATCGCCATCCTTGAGTTTTTTGCTGGCCGGGATGCCGTGGCAGACCACATGATTGACCGACGTGCAGGTGGTACGGGTATAACCGTGATAACCGATGTTTGCTGGCGTTACTTTAAGCTCATTCACGATGAAGTCGTGACAGATATCATCCAGTTCTTCCGTGGTGATGCCGGGACGGACGTGAGGTGTAATCATCGCCAGCACCTGAGCCGCAGCCTGTCCGGCTGCCCGTGCCATTTCGATTTCCGCTGCGGTATGAATTTTAACGCTGTTCATGACACGTCTCCTTGTGTGGTGAGGCTCTCTTTAGGGAGCATATTGCGTATATCAGCGCTGCCTTCCAGTTCAAGCCGGATTAGCATCTGCGCCAGTTGATGTTGGGTCTGCTGTGGATAGAGTTCTGCCAGCATACCGAGTTTTAGCCAGTGTTCTGCCTGTGCATTAATTGAGCGGCTCATCGCCTGACTGGCGATGCGCAGATTCTCATGCATCAGGTCGGAGATTTTTACGATACCCATGCAAGCCTTATATGAAACGTATATGTTTCGTATAGCTTAACGTTATCGGCGTGGTTTGAAAAGAGGGGTGAGATTGTTGCGCGTCTGAAGCAGGGTACAGAATGATGACCAACGGCCACGCATTCCATCGGAACAGAAAAATTTATAGATAATAGAGAGGTGTGTATTGCCAGGTAACAGTAGGGCAGCCCCGCCGAAAAAGCGCCGAAACACTGTCTTTTTTTGAAAACGTAGCTGATGACTGAGCAGATGAAGTACTGGGTTGTTCTGGTGGCTGTGGATATTAAGACTGTAGAATAGATGATATAAAATCCGGGCAAACATCAGGGATGTAATCATGAAAAGAATAATTGCTTTGACTGCCGCATTGGCAATTTCAGGATGCCATATGAGCACAAATCACATCCGACAAAAGGGAATTAAGACTCCCGACGCGTCAGAGATTAAAAGTCAGTGTGAATCTCAGACACCACAGCAAACTCAAGAGCGTGAAACTCAGCTTTGGCTCTGCCAGGCTGTTACAGCAATACAATATCGGTTTTTCGATGCAGATAATTATCGCGGTAAAACATGTGATGTAAGGATCAGGCAGCCGGAAGGCGAGCCTCCGGTAAGCATCAACGTTCAGGGCGGAGATCCAGCTCTGTGCGCTGCTGCAATTAAAGCAATCAAACAAGCTGCAGATGCCCACACTTTTCCAATGAGACCCGCCTTTATGAAGGATGAAATCCCGATACATTTTGCTCCGCAATAAGATTACATAGCTAAGGAAAGTGTTAAGCGTTGCACTTAAATGTCTAAACTCACAATCCCATAAGGCACCGTGCTGCTCTGAAGCTATGCCGTCAGATACCGGCTGCTAAAACATGAGGTGCAGATGTGCACCGCGATGCAGTTATCCGTTGTCAGCAACAGACAGCAAACTCTTACTCCGGTACAAGCTCCATTCAGCCCAGCAACTTTCAGGGTTGATATCGAAGTAACCGCGGCATTCAGCCATGGCGAGAGCAACATCACGCGGCACTTCGATAGTTGTGGCATTATCACGGATGCTACTGACTTCCTGCTCAGTAAGCGGGCTTCCTTTCTCATTCTCAATTCTCATCAGTAATGGGATGAGGGCAGGTATAAAAACTATGGTCATGAGTTATATCTCATATTATTAAAGGTTCGTGTCCCTACGAAGTCACTAAAATATGACCTCTCCGGGGTGCGGTAAGTGGCATTCTGTAAAATGTGTCTTCCTGAAAAATATCAATTCATCGTCGTTTCATCGCTACAAGGCTTGAAATCAATTAACACTGCCCAGGCATACAGGCAGGTTTGTATAGCCCGGCTGGCTTACCATAGATAAGGGTGAACATGTCGGTGCCATATTCTGGCTAACTGGCTGAGCCTGGGGCTGATTTGGATACTGGTTGTCATAGCTGTTCGTTGAGGGTTTTCTTGCGGCCTGACGGCCCTTCTCACGCACGTAGGATGACGTGTAGTTATGGGCCTGGTATGCGCCATAACCCGCCACGCCCGCAGTAGCATATCTGGCCGTTCGCTTGCTGCTGGAATATCTCTTCTTGATTCTGGGTGTCGTTGTTTGTGATGAGTAAGCTGAACTAAAACTATGGCTGTAGCTTCTATGCCCACCCCCACCACGATGGCCGCGCGCATCAGCTGTAAACGAGGCAGCCATCAGTGATGCCATAGCCAGACTTAAAATAATTCCCTTCATTACTGCTCCAGTTTATTCATATTCATTAATTATGTTCTCGTCAAAAATCACGATATCTTCAGCCAGAAGAACAATTTTTTTAGATTTATTTAACTCGTTCAACGCTGCGCTATCCTTATGGGAGGAGGTCCCCATGTGTGGACGGTTTGCGCAGTACAGCAGCAGAGACGATTACTTTGCATCCCTGGTGATGAAGCCCGATGAAATTATTTATGATCCGGAGCCGATAGACCGCTTTAACGTTGCTCCAGGCACCAAAGTGCTCTTGCTCAATGAGCGGGATAATGAACTGCACTTTGATCCGGTTTACTGGGGTTACGGTCCGGAGTGGTGGGACAAACAACCGCTTATCAATGCGCGTGGTGAAACCGCTGCGACGGGACGCATGTTCAAACCGCTGTGGGAGCATGGTCGCGCCATTGTTCCTGCCAATGGCTGGTATGAATGGAAGCGAGAGGGCGACAAAAAACAGCCTTACTTTATTTACCACAAAGAGAAAGAACCGCTGTTCTTCGCCGCTATCGGCAACGCTCCTTATGGTAAGGATCATGGGCATGAGGGTTTTGTTATCGTAACGGCAGCGAGCAATAAAGGCATGGTTGATATCCATGACCGACGCCCGCTGGTTTTAAGTGCGGATGCTGTACGCGAATGGCTCAGTGCCGAAACCACGTCAGAACGTGCTCAGGAAATTGCACATGAAGCCGCATTGCCGGAAAAGGACTTTACCTGGCATCCTGTTACAGCCAAAGTCGGCAACATCCACAATCAGGGTGAAGCGCTTATTAAAGAGATCAAGCCTGACTGAACAGACTGATGAGGTGAGAGATTTACATAGTTTCCCGCACCGTTTCCCGTTATAAAAACAGGATCACTCGTTTCTTAATCTGAGAGCGTTTATTTTGCAGCCAAACACTATGCGGTTGTTTCTTCGGCCAGTCACCCCATCAGATGCCGATGATCTTTACAGGATCTACGGCGACCCTGCGACGAATACGTTTAATCCCGCGGGCCCTCATCCGGATATCCATCATTCACGGGAAGTGCTATCGCGCTCTATCCGTCACTGGGAATTGAATGGCTTCGGCAGTTGGGCTATCTCGCTTCAGGATAATCCAGAAAGAATCATCGGTTTTGGGGGATTGAGCATCAGAAGCTTTGCCGATATCACGATCAATAATCTGGGATATCGTTTCTCTCCGGAATCCTGGGGGAAAGGACTGGCGACGGAATTTGCGAACTATGCAGTTAGTTATGGGTTCGAAGAGATAAAACTGGCTGAAATTTCTGCAGTCGTAAGAGCGAATCATCTGGCTTCACAAAAGGTTCTGATTAAGGCCGGACTCCGTCATACCCGGGATATTTATGATTTGGAAAATGCGCCCGCAAGCATGCTGTTTACCCTGAGTCAGGATGAATGGAATCAAAAACGGGGGTGAGGAGGATATATCCTGTCCTGTCAGTACCTATCGTTTCAGGTCAATCAGTGCGAGCTGTAGATGATGCGCTATAAAGTTCGCTCTCAGCGCGCTGTAGCGTTGAGCATCGTTGTTACAGAGTGATGCTGCTTCACGCTTTATCTCAGCATAGGTTGCTGCGATATCTCTGTTTTCTCTGAGGTAATCACGGAAAGCAAGGTGCCTTATTATCTGTTCGTCTCCAGCTGCAAACGCATGCACCTGATGGCTACGCCGTTCCCCACCCTTAATAAAATATCTGCGGCCTGAGATTCCGTTCTCACCACGAGGACACTTCTATTGTCAGTCATCTCAAATGACGCTGAAGAGTCTGTTAAATCCGTGGTGCCACAAGCGAAGCTGGAATAGTTTTATCCGCATTCAGGCGACAAGTTACGAGAATAACACTCACTGCCTTAATGGCATCCGTCAGGGATTTACCCTTTACTCAGCCCAGGAATCATCGCTTCTTACCCCTTTCATTACTGTAATTTCTTTCCCCGCTGCCGATAACAGATCCAGTACCAGCGAGCCATAGAAGCGGAACGTCGGTGATAACCTATTAATTCAAACATCGGGGTCTCCTATGTATCGGAACAAAAAAATAAAATTAAGCGTCATGCTCACTGCAGCATTCCTCACAGTCATTTTAACGGGCGTTTTTGTGACAGGATTTGCCGGGTTTAAACTCAATACGGCCAGCGATCAGCAGGAATTGACGCGCGCGCGGCTGGGCGATCTCCAGGCCCTGCAGACGCTAAAAGATAATTTAACTCAGCAAACTGTCCTTTTACTGTCCGTGGCTTCAGACACTCAGCCTCAGGCAGAGGCCACTATAAAAACCCAGTTCTCTGCGTTGCAGACCAACAGTGATAATACCACCGCGCATTTTCGCGAACTGATCAACGGTGCCAAAAGCATTCCGGGGATCAATCTTGCTGAAGTAGAAGAGGCTTCCACGCAATTAAATAAAATCGAAGTGGCAGCGGGGCCGCTACATCAGGCAGAGCAAAACCTGTTTATGCAGAACGCCACTCCGTTCCCGGAAAAACTCCGTGGTGAACTGATCCCTGCGCTTTCGCACTACCGCAGTGCGGTAGATGGGATGGTTGATTATCAGGCGCGGGTAACGAGTAAAACGGCGGAAACGTCGACTCAGGCGCTCTCCGGTGTTTATATGACGCTGGCAGGCCTGACCACCCTGTTTGTTGTGATGGGATTTGTGATGAGTGGGCTGATTACCCGCTGGATCAAGACTCAGCTGGGTGGCGAACCTTCGCATGCGCAGGGCCTGGCCGCTGCGATTGCGGCGGGCGATCTGACGACAAAAGTGACCCTGCGTCAGGGGGATACCGTCAGCATGATGGCTTCTCTGGATAGCATGCAGAGCAATCTGCGTGACCTGGTCTCGCAGATTAAAGATTCTTCCGCTTCGGTCGCCATGGCGGCTGATGAAATTTCTCAGGGCAATACCGAACTCTCTTCCCGTACAGAGCAGCAGGCCGCCGCTTTGCAGGAAACCGCCGCCAGTATTGAACAGCTCACGGTTACAGTGAAAAGCAATGCAGCGGGCGCGCAGCAGACTGCGGATTCAGCCCGTGAAACCGCTGCGCTGGCGCGTTCGGGTGAACACGACATGCAGCGCATGTCAGAGACGATGAATGATATTTCAAAAAGCGCGGTGAAAGTCCGGGATATCACATCCGTTATCGAAGGAATTGCATTTCAGACCAACATTCTGGCGCTTAACGCGGCAGTCGAAGCAGCGCGAGCGGGCGAACAGGGTCGAGGTTTCGCCGTCGTCGCGGGTGAAGTCAGGACGCTGGCGCAACGCAGTGCAACGGCAGCCAGAGATATTAAACATCTGATAGAAGAGGCTGTGGCACAGGTTGAAAGTGGTGTTGTCGTGGCAACCGGGACCGGCAAGAGCATTCTTGATATCAATGCGATGGTTGGAAAACTCGCCGTCGCGATGGATAACATCTCACTCGCCTCAGCTGAACAGATGCAGGGCATTTCACAGGTCAGCATCGCAGTGAACGAGATGGATGGCGTCACGCAGAATAACGCCGCGCTGGTTGAGGAGTCCTCTTCGGCATCACAGTCGCTTTCAGCCCAGGCACACGCTTTACGTGAAGCAGTGAATGCCTTCCGCATTTAAGCTTTATGGTTACAGCTCACGTTGAAAGATGCGGGAGAAACGCGGCTGATTTGTCCGTTTCATATTGCCGGAATGGATGTCAGGGAGCGATTTCTCTCAGATTAGTACAAGCCCTCCATCGTGAACTGTCCCCGTAATGTTGGACACTGTTTCATCGGAGGATCCCCTCGACCAACTTGATATAGATTGGTCGGGGGGCTTCAACAGCACTTTATAATTCTGTGTTCTATCAACTTTGGGTTTTCTATTGTCAATGCCCCTAAGACAGAGATAACTTTATTTTACTATGTCGATAAGGGCCGATAAGAGGTCGCTGAAGGTTTCGTACTCTTCAATAACGTAATCAGTTGATGCTTTGTCACGAATTTGAAAACATTTCTCTTTGAAGCTGTACACGAATACGGACATTCCATCTTCACCAATCAGCAGTTTGTCTGTCAGATTGGGATCAACGTAGACGTCATTATCGCGCGTATCAATGTTCCTGATATAGATACTTGACCATGCCAACTCACCATTCTCTGCCTGCGTCAGGCTATACAGGGTGAGTCCGTTGTATTCCAGACCATCCATGACTTCGAGCATATCGGCGTAGTCCTGGCGATTCATCACTAGTTTCTGAATATCCGAGTAAACACCGCGTTTAGTTTCATCCCATTCCATTGGCGCAGGATTGCGCTTCAAGTCCGTAATAACATCTGGTGCTATTGGGCTGGCTATCGGGTAACTATCGGAAATCATCAAATTTTTGAAGATACCCATTATCTGAATTGTGTTATTCATATCGTTTTCACTTCCCTACAGGGTAAATTACGCCGTTCGGCGAAGGCCATAAAACGTTAGTGCTGGCGTTGTATGGGAGGTCTTTAGTGATTATCGCCTGTGTCTTTGAAAGCGCGGAGTGATATGGCGAGTTTTGGATCAGTATCAGATTATTCAAAGCATTTGTTCCACTGTCATCGAGTGGGATCTTGTGGTGAACCTGCCAACCGGGCGGCACTTTACCATCGGCAAGGCGTATAAGATTGTTAGAATCAAACGTTGATAGTGCATCAGGGTGCCCGGAAATCGATTTGAGGAAGTTGGGACGAACAGAACTGTTGAACTCACCACGTAGCGCGGCATATTCAGCGCGGTCACGGCGAACATAGTTCAACTCAGACACGTTGACATCATCCAGGAGAACGTGTGCCTTTTTGTATTTTCCCAGATAGCTGGTCAATTCTTCCGCAGCAACTGGGTTACGGACAACCAGCAGTGAAGCAGCTGCGACCATCATCCCGGAAGTGGTTTCGTTGAGAACGCTGTCGTATCCCTTCACCGCATCACCGCCTAACTGTTCGGCGGTCTTTCTGAATCCTTCCGGATTGCCATTATAAATCCCGCCAGCGGCCAGAAGCCTTCCCGCAGCTTTGCTGTTGATAGTATTACCTGTCTGTGGGCGCTGAGCCGGATTACCTCTGGTGGCTACGGGGCGGACAAGCTGTCGTCTTATCACAACTTCAAGGCGAGAACGCAGAAAAAGCGGCAGCGTACTGATAAGACTGCCGTCTGAGTTAGCAACACTGCCGTAAATTGTGCCACTTTCGCGCCGGAGTATAACGATATTTCCGCTTCTCACCTCATACAACGCGTCCCGGTAGGCCATATGTGGCTGCTGGAAATGCATGCTGAGATAGCGCCTTACAAGCAGCGAGTATCCATCAGGCAAATCCCACTCACGAATGATACGTCCGGGATTTGCCGTATCTGAAAGATAGCTGTACGCGGTATCGGGGGGAACAATATGGGGAATATCGTTGAGGTAGATATCATCCAGAGTTCTGGCCTGGCAGTTACGTAGCATAATATCCCTTTACGCTATATCGGTGACACTCCAATTATAGAGAATTAGCGTAGTTAATGGAAAAAATGAGCAGCGGAATACTTTTTTGGTGGTAGATCAGAAGTCTGCACCTAAATTCTGGTGCCGGCTTTTTCGGTCTTCCGCGTTTCAGGCCGGAGAGCGCCCCGGCCCCGGACGCCTGAAAGCGTTTGACCCACTGGTAAACGGTGCTCTCATTGGGAAGGTTAAACTGAGCGGTGGCATCGCGAAGCGAGAGTTTATCATTGATGACGGCGCGGACAACCTTCAGCCGGAACTCAGGAGTGTAGTCACCCGTTTTCCATGTCAGCCCGTCAATGCCGGCTGCCGTGCGGAAACCCAGCGGCGAACCGCCGTGCGGCCCACGCCAGAACGGTTAGCCGTCTCACGATAACCATCCCTGCTGTTGAGATAATGCGTGACAACGGCGAGCCGTAATTCAAGGGGAAACTTAGGACTGCTCACTGAACTGCACCTTAATCAGTCGGGTTTCCAACTTTTGGGGTGCAGTTCAATCGGAGGGCTTTTCTTTTGGCGGACATTCCGGGACGCTCAGAGACTGAAATATTCAATGTAAACATATTGACCTCGCCCGTAAGTTTTAGCCTTTTGAAAAACAGGTTTGTTTATGAGGGAAATGATGATAAATCACAAGATTAACCTCTACTTCCATGGGTCGGGCGCGGTTGAATTTAAATCAACACGTGGCATCACTGGCGTCTTACCATCGTAGAAAAATGCAGAGTTTGTGAAGGAGTAAACCTTATCCGTCATTTTAACAAATATATGGTCATTAACCGCCGTTATGTCCGCATTGGCAGTATCAGCTTGAAGGAAAGGAGCCGTTTTAGTAATTACCTTCATGGCTTTATCGTTAGTCCGATAAGTCAGGCATGAGCAACATAAACAGGGCTGTTCTGTACCCGTCAATCCGCATTCTCATGAAGCAGAACACCCCCCGCTAAAAAAATTTAAATTTTTTTGCATCCGTTTTCGCTGCTCATTCGTATTAACAGATAAGGGCGCTCTCGCCCTGTCCGTTAACTCAATGAGGGAAGTGAAAATGAAACCATTCCTGCCAACTCTGATTTTTTCTGCATTAGTCTTCAGTGGCGCCAGTTACGCGGCGAGCATGGACAGCGACACGGTGATGGTCGGCGGTGCTGCTATGTACCCATCGAAAAATATTGTTGAGAATGCTGTTAACTCGAAAGACCACACCACGCTGGTCGCGGCTGTTAAAGCCGCCGGTCTGGTCCAGACACTTGAAGGGAAGGGGCCGTTTACCGTTTTCGCGCCCACCAATGCCGCCTTTGATAAATTGCCTAAGGGCACCGTCGACTCCCTGCTTAAGTCAGAGAATAAACAAAAACTCACCAGTGTCCTGACCTATCACGTGGTTGCAGGAAAACTGGACATGAAAGCGCTGGAGAAAAAAATCAAAGCGGGAGGAGGCAAAGCCGAGCTGAAAACGGTGAATGGCGAATCACTGTGGGTGATGGCAAATGGCCCGCACAATATTCAGCTTAAAGATGCTCAGGGCAATATTGCCAGTATCACCACGTATGATGTGAACCAGAGTAACGGTGTGATTGACGTTATTGATACCGTGCTGATGCCGTAAGGCGTTACCTATACTGTGTGTAGCCACTTATCGCGTGGCTACATCTTTCACAGGGAAGCCGATGACAAAAAATGTGCCCCATATTCAGGCCGATTTAATGAATCAGATAGCCGTCGGCGATAAAGCTGCTCTTGAGCAGCTTTATCGCGTTCTGTCGCCCCGACTCTATGGGATCATTCTGCGAATGGTGAGACGCCGGGACTGGGCAGAAGAGATCCTTCACGATACGTTTATCCAAATCTGGCAGTCGGCTAACTATTACGACGATAAGCGCAGTGAGCCGCATATCTGGCTCAGTCACATCGCCAGAAATCGGGCGATTGATTTCCTTCGTAAACATGAAAACAGAAGCTGTTCCGTGGATGAGATCAGCGAAGCGGAAGCAGGTTTCCAGACGCCACTTCCTGCCGATGCGAGTCATGCGGAGGCGCGTCGCCTTCAGCACTGCATGGCGCACTTACCCTCTGAGCAGCGACAAAGCATTTCGCTCGCCTATTATCGTGGCCTGTCACAGAGTGAGATTGCGCTCTCTATGAGTCAGCCTGAAGGGACGGTGAAAAGCTGGATCCGTCGCGCGTTAACCCATCTTCGGGAGTGCATAGGCATATGACTGGTCAGGAACAACATGATCTCACTGCGGCCGAATATGTGCTTGGCCTTACCGACGATGAGACCCGTCATCGGCTGGATAAACGGCTCAATGACGATTCAGTATTTGCTGCAGAGGTGCTGCACTGGCAGAAAGCGTTCAGCGGCATTGACCTGCTCACACACGCCGTTATCCCGTCTTCTGCGGTCTGGCAGCAGATTGAGCAGGATCTTGGCCGGAATGCAGGCGTCTCTGGCACGACATCAATCCGCAAGCATCCTGGCTTCTGGCTCGGCTGGGGCCTGGCGGCGGCAATGGCTGGCATCCTCATTTTCACCCATTTAAGCAACCCTGATGCCCCACAATCCATGCAGCTGATTGCGGTACTCAGCGGCGCACAGCCCGATGCACAGTTTGTGGTGAATCTGGATAAGTCAGCTTCACTCCTTCAGGTTTCGGCGCTGAACATCACGCTGCCAGAGAATAAAAACCTGCAGCTCTGGCTGATCAGGGGCAGTGCTCCACCACAATCTCTGGGATTGATCAATCATAGCGACAGTAATGTTTTCCGCTTACCGCCTGGCGAGTTAGATAATCAGACGGTACTGGCGGTAAGTCTGGAGCCGGTGGGGGGATCTACGCTCAGCGGGCCGTCCGGTCCGGTGATTTTCCAGGGCAAAGTCACGTTGCTTTAATCTTCAGTACGCGGGTTCTCGGGCCGGGATTCAGCGGAAAAGGGGAGTGGATGGCTTTTCGAATGGCAGGCCTCCATGCCCTTGCCTTAACCTAATCAGGGGGAATGACAAAAGAATGGAAATCAGAACGGCGTTGGAGTCTGATGCGGCAGGCATCAGTGAGCTGATACAGCTTGTGTCTGTGCAATGTAATTTTTCAGAGACAGAGCCCTGTCCGCAATGGTTCATCGACAGCACAAAGCCCGATGTGCTTCAGCCGTTGATTGTTTCAGATGACTATCTCTGGCTGATTGCCGTGGAAAGAGGTGAGGTGACAGGCGTACTCACCCTTTTCGAAGGCAATTTAGTTAAATACCTTTTTGTACATCCGAAATTTCAGCGAAAAGGGGTAGCGAGGGCACTCTGGCAGCGGGCGATTCCCGAACTGCGTTCAGAAATCAGCGTACGGTCTTCACTCCTTGCCGTCCCTTTTTATGAGAAAAGGGGATTTAAAAAAGTCGGGGAGGTCAAATTTTTTAACGGCGTATCATTCCAGACAATGATCGCTCAGCTCTGAATTAACAAAGAGATTTTTAAGTTCTCTGTTTCCGAAATAAAACGGCCCGGCCACGCATTTATCAAACCAGCTTTGAGGGTGAGCGGAACCGGGCCAACCCGCCTTATTTATACCCGCGTATATTCACTGTCTTCAACTCACTGACTTTTTGCGCCATCGCTGCCCGCTAATGCTATATCGGGCGCGTGATTTGCAGCGTTTTTACACTTCATCAGACTCTTTTTACGCCTTTTTTACAGGCCGTTCGGTTTAATTAACGGCACCGGGCGTTTACGTGACAACGTTACACGATGGCGGTCACAACCCGATTTTGCAAAAAGCGTCTGCAGGCATTAAGTGGACAGGGTGCACATTCATGAGTGGTTTTCTCCAGTTTATTCTCCGACCTCCTATTAATAGCGGCTCGCTGCCAGGCACTGGTGCCTCTCCGCAGCGGGTTCTTAAGGAATACAGCATGTCAGGCCTTATTCTTGTTTCGCATAATCAATGTCAACGTTCGACGCTTACTGCAATTTATGACGGCATCCTTTCCCGTCAGGGAGGCGTCTGGATTAGCTGGGATGGTGAAAGCAGGGTGATGCCTCCGGATGCGCCAAGACCCTACGCCGTGCAGCAGATGGGCCAGTATGAAACCGTGACCTTCCCCTATACGCCTGGCGAGCTTAATGAGGGGTACCACAATTATATTCACAAAGGGCTCTGGCCTGTTTTTCATCAGCGTCCGGACATGGCCCGTTTTTCTACAAGCGGCTATCAGGAATATAAAAACATCAATAAAGCCTATGCGCGCGCCATCTGCGAAAATGCCACACCCGACGATGTTATCTGGATTCAGGATTACCATCTGCTAGGCTGTGCCACCTATATCCGTGAAGAAGGATTGACCAACTTAGTGGGTATTTTTCTGCATCAGCCTTTCCCGGCTGGCAGAATGTTTGAAACCATACCCGAATGGCGCTGGTTCACTGACTCACTGTTATGTTGTGATCTGATTGGCTTTCAGACCGTGCAGGATATGAATAACTTCCTGGTCTGGCTGGAGAGCGAATTCCGTATAGAACGGCTGGAGGCGCAAAGCTTTCGTGTTCATGGCCGGATTATCAGGGTGGGTGTGTTTCCTGTCGGAATTGACCTTGACGATGTCCAGTCTCTGCGTGATAGCAACAGCTGTGCTTACATGGAAATGCAGTGCCGCGAAAGCCTGCCCGAAAATACCGTGCTAAGCGGCGGCCATCTTGATGAGAGCTCAGGGCTGCCTTACCGAATCAGCACCCTGGAGGTGCTGCTGCGAAAACATGATTGCTACCAGAAAAATATCACGCTGTTGCAGCTGGCGCCTCCGGCAGCCGGACACGCACATGATGCGTCAGAACTCGGTCACGCTCTGGAGGCGTTGTGCGGGGAACTTAATGGCGTGCATGGCACAATGAACTGGTATCCGGTGAACTATCTGACTCATGGTTACAGCCGGGAAGAGCAGGCTGGTATCTATCGTGCCTCACGCGTTGCGCTGGTGACGCCGTTGATGGCAGGCATGAGCCTGATGGCCAAAATGTATATCGCCTTACAGGACCCGAAAAATCCCGGGGTGCTTATCCTCTCGCAGTTTGCCGGTGCAGCCGGGCAGATGGAGGGTGCCATCATCGTCAATCCTTATGATCCTGATGCAATGGCCAGTGCGGTACATCGCGCATTGCAGATGCCGTTACACGAACGGCGGTCTCTGCATGCCCGTCTGATCAAGGGACTGCATATGCACAACAGCCATCACTGGGCTGAGTCATTTTTGCGCATGCTGAACGCTGAGCCAACTGCCCCGGAAGCCTTGCCGTCGCCTGCCTTTTTTCCGCACCTGAGCAGTAGCCGGGCGAGGTACTGAGTTTTATAGGTTAAAACGGCGATTTAAAAGGGATGGTGTGGACGTCAAACAGCATCACGCGGATAGAGAACAGGGCAGGTAAAACTTTTACCTGCTTATTCATGGGCTCTTTGAGTTTGCGCTCAATAACATGAGGTTAAGGTCCTCATCGAACGAAGGTGTCACTACAGGTCTTAGCTTCACATGAGAGCAGCTATTCAGGTTCGTTCTGTCATCACGCTACGCAGTTCTTCCCTGAGCCAGCGCAGTGACAAATCGTTATCAAGCCGTTTATGCCAGAGCAGTGACAGGGCTATTTCCGGTGTTTCAATGGGTACCGGGCTACAGCATAAGCCGTAATGCGTCACCCACTCATCCGACAGCCCAGCGGGAACGGTGGCTAACGCGGGTGCGCGCGCCAGCAGCGGAGGCAGAGAGGAAAAATGCGGCGTCACGTAGCGAATCGAACGGGCCTTTCCTGATGCCGCAAGCTGGTCATCGATGGCGCTCCAGTTCGCCCCTCGATAGGAAACCAGCAGATGATCATGCGCCACATAATCCTCCAGCGTCAGCGGTGCACGCAACGAAAGCTGTTCCGGGTGCCACAACGTACAAAAGTTGTGTGACACAATTTTCTCGCGCTGGAGCGTGGCGGGTGTGCTCTCGCCAACCGAAATGGCAAGATCGATCTCTCCGCGCGCGACCAGCTCCGCATCCCGGAAGGGATCGCTGGCCGTAACCTGAAGCGTCACGCCGGGAGCGGTACGTGTGATGCGCGCATATAGTCCCGGCATCAGCCAGCGTTCAACCCAGTCGCTCATCCCCAGCCGAAAAACATGTGTCGCCTCAGAAGGCGTGAAGGATGCTGGCTGAAACAATACGTTCTGCATCTGTGCCATTAACGGGCCCAGCTCAGCGATCAGCGCTTCAGCACGCGGGGTAGGCTCCATGCCTTTCGCCGTGCGCACAAACAGTGGATCGCTGAACATTAGCCGCAATCGGGCCAGTGCATTACTGACTGCTGGCTGACCCAGATGCAGCTTTTCTGCCGCACGCGACACGCTGCCTTCCCGCTTCAGAACCAACAACACCGTCAGTAAATTCAGGTCGATTCGATGAAAATCATTTTCTCTGATAGTGAGCATCAGTTTAATCAATTTGAGTGATACAGGTTGCGTAATGATACTGCCCACCACGTTGTGATGAAACTTTCTGGAGAGATATTTATGAAAATTTTACTGATGCTGGTGGCTTCTCTTATCGCGTTCAGTCCGGTCTATGCTGCCGAACAGACCTCTGTACGGGATCAGCAAGCTCCGGGTTTTTACCGGATGACATTGGGGAAATTACGCATTACCGCGGTTTCCGACGGCACGGTGACCGTTCCCCTGAATAAATTACTGACTAACATTTCGCCTGAAAAACTAAACCATGCACTGGCCAGAGATTCGATGACGCCGCAGGCCGAAACATCAATCAATGCCTTCGTTATCGATGATGGTAAAAAGCGCATTTTAATCGACACCGGGGCCGGTGAGCTTTTTGGACACAATGGCGGACATCTGCTGACTAATCTGGCCGCCGCTGGCTATCCGGCAGAGTCGATCGATGCCGTACTCTTAACCCATATTCATGCCGATCATTCAGGCGGTGTATCACGCGCGGGCAAGCCTGCTTTTCCAAATGCCGAAGTTTTCGTGGATAAACGGGATGTCGATTTCTGGCTTAATCCGGCTAACGTCAGCAGGGTAGAGACCAGTCAGGCCCATACCTTTGCAGAATCTGAACGGACTCTTCGCCCAGTCATCAATGCTGGCCTGCTTAAAACGTTTATGGCACCAGCCACATTAACGGGGGGAATCCGTGCAGAGTCGACAGCTGGGCACACGCCGGGTAGCGTACTTTATCGCGTAGAGAGTGAAGGTCAGACCCTGGTGCTGTGGGGAGATATCATCCATGCCAAAGCGGTGCAATTGCCCGATCCTGAAGTGGCCATCCATTTTGATGTCGATCAGAAACAGGCTATCACTACACGTGAAAGGGTACTGAAACAGGCTGCAGATCAGGGCTACTGGGTGGCAGCGGCGCATATCGCCTTCCCTGGCCTGGGCCATGTGCAGCATGAAGGTAACGCTTATCGCTGGGTGCCCGCTAATTACACCACGCAGCTTGGGCAGTAGGTTTTTAACTAAAAAACGTAATAATATCAGGGAGAAAAATTTTGATGTAAGTTAACAGGCGGCGCTTCAATATTAACAAATTGAATAATGTCTTTTAGTTTAGAGGCTTCTCTGTAAGAGGGGCCAGAGCGTTGCCGTACAGATTAGTAATCAATGAGGTTATGGGGCTGATAAAGTCGACAGCGTTATGCCACTCATTGTCGCTGCGCTCTGGGCCATTTCTCACTTCAACCTGAAGGTGAATACAGTCAATGTTCGGGATATCGTTGTAGAAGCTTCTCGCTTATACAGTCCCGTTCTTTCTGTAGGTAGAGTAATAGCGCAGGACCTGATTTTCCGAGGCCAGAACCTTAAAGAAGGTGACAGGGTCATGTTTTACACGGCACTGGCTAACTTCGATGAAAAAGTCTTCGATAACCCATTCCGTTTTATTGCGGGGCGAAAAGAAAAGCCACTATCATTCGGCACGGGCATGCATATGTGTATTGGTATGGGCATAGCGCTCAGCTTTGCTTCGTCGTTTATTGCCCACATAAACTCACATTACATGCTCAGGGACGTTAGCATAATCGAATTTGCAGAGGGTGTGTCTGCACCAGGTGCTTCAGATTTTAATTTTGGAATAGACTTCTATGAACTGGCTGAAAATTAAAGATTTCCGCACGTTACTTGCTTCTCTTTTCATCTCGAAGTTGGGCGATCATGTATATGAGGTCGTTTTTGTTTTTATTGTGCTCGAGAACACGCATAATAATTATCTTCTTGCCGGCTGCGTCTATTTTTTTTCGTTTTATTCCTTTTCTATTTTTCGGCTCCGCTGGTGGCTGGATGGCAGACAATTGGCGCATCAAATGTTCAGTTATACTCTCATTGGCAGACAAGCCCTGGATGCTGATGTTCAATACATTAACGTATGCAATTTCAATTGTTATACTTTGTACGTTTTCAGAAAATTCACAGAATAAAACGTCGGCGTTCAGATTGAAACAAGTATATCAGGAGAATCTATCCTGCATTAAAAGTTTATTTCAGGAAGCTCCTGGCTTATTTATTGCTATTTTTGGTTCATCTGTTTGCATTCTCTTTACCGGATCATTACTTCGTTTTATTATTCCCGCTGTAGCTGTCAGTCAGGGGAATGGGGAGATATTTACCAGCTGGATATTTTCTCTAATGGCTGCAGGCACAATTACCGGGGGTCTCATTTACGGACGGTTTGCCATAAATATTTCACCATTGAATGTTATGCGCAATTGGTTCTTTTACGGAATTTTACTGATTTTAATGTCATTTATTGCCCTCTATTCGCTCGAGGCTCTGCTGCCGGTAGCATTCGTCCTTGGTATGAGTGGTGCATTCGTTGATATTTCTCTGGTGACACTCATACAGTCCTGGTCTTTTGCAGAGAACACAGGCAAGACATTCGGCACGTTTTCTACCCTGGCTAATACTGCTGAAGCACTTTCTGGTCTCCTTTCCGGACTGGCCGCCGCTGCGAGTCTGATGGTTGTTTTTGCAGGCATGAGTTCTCTCATCGTACTCACTGGCATTATCTCAATGGCTTGTCTTCCAGACAAAAAACAAAAGAATATTTCGGGAAGCAACGAATCCGATAGTTCTGTTTAAAGAGTGCCCAAATGGACGACTTAAATAACTGAGGTCTCTTTTAGATATTCAAAGCAGGCGGTTGGTGCCAAAACGGGGCGTCCGTTCCGGACGTCCCTGGAAGTCACTATTTTACTAAAGGTTCTCTTGCACCGGGCCTGAAAGCATGCTTTTTCGCGCACCAGGCGATAATCAACGCAACAGCCATAAAGATCAGTAGCGCCCACGGGAAAGATACCGCACCGGCATTATTGAGAAGCAGACCACCAATGACGCCGCCGCTTGCGATAGCCAGATTCCAGGCAGTTGTAACCATTGCCTGAACGACATCGACATGATTGCCTGCCGCATCAGCGGCAGCCGTCTGCATCTGAGTTGACGCGCCGCCAAACGACCATCCCCATACGATGACGGCCACAAAGACCACAATCTGTTCCCGCATGCCTGCGGCGAGTGCCACAGAAACCGCCGCCAGTGCCACCAGACTGAGCAGAACCAGATTGCGCAGATGGCGATCCACCAGCATCCCGGTTATCCAGATGCCGATAAGTGCCGCAATGCCAAAAATCAGCAAGATAAGCCCGACATTTCCGGTCAGCCCCGACAACTGCAGGAACGGTCCGATGAATGTATAAAGAATATTGTGTGCCGTCATCCATAGAAAGATAACCGCCAGAACAGGTCTGACTCCGGGCATCTGGAAAACTTGCCATACCGGTAGTCGGCGGTCGGCCTGCTGTCCCGGCAGGTCAGGAACCGCCACCCATGTCCAGATGAACAGAATGACTGCCAATGCTGCCATGATACCAAAGGGGACTCTCCATCCCATCATGCTGCCAAGCCATGCGCCAGCCGGGGTTCCAAGGGACAGGGCAACCGGTATTCCAACCATAGCAATAGCGAGAGCGCGGCCCTGCATTTCAGCAGGAACGAGGCGTCGCGCATAGCCCGCCAGAATTCCCCATGCAAGTCCTGCAGCCACACCCGACATGAATCGGGCTGCCATCGTCAGCCAGTAACTGAACGAAAGGGTGGTAATAGTGTTGAAAATCAGGAAGGTACCTACGGCGAGTAATAGTACCTTTTTACGACGCCAGCCACTGGTCAGAACCGTCAGAGGGATTGCCGCGAGTAGCGAACCCAGCGCATAAATGCTGACCAGCTGACCCGCCATCACCTGAGATACGTCAAGACCCATTCCAATTTCCGGAAGTAAACCCGCCGGAAGGGTCTCGGTCAGGATGGCAATAAAGCCTGTCATGGCAAATGCCAGCAGGGAAGCCAGTGGCAGACCCCGTTGTGTTGTGGTCTCACTGAATACTGTATTGGCGTGCACGTTGGCCCCTTTTTTAGTTTGTAACGACTAAAAATTGCGAAACCCTCCGGATAACGGGTTTTACAATATATATACCGATCGGTATATATCAGAAAGTATAGGCTACACTGAGGCTTGTCAAGTATATATGTATCGATTAGTATTTATATACGATAAGCGAAAAAGGAGCGGATATGGCTCAGATGGGACGCCCACGGACATTTGACCGGAACGAGGCAATTCGTCAGGCGATGACCCTTTTCTGGCAGCATGGTTACGAGTCCACTTCGCTTGCCATGCTCAAGTCAAACCTCGGCAACGGCATCACCGCCCCAAGTTTCTACGCCGCGTTTGGTTCAAAAGAAGCGCTGTTTGAGGAGGTTGTCGATTGTTATATGACGACTTTTGGTCAGGTTAACGATTGCCTATGGGATGACACGCTTGAACCCCGTGACGCTATTGAACTGGCGTTGCGTCGTTCTGCAAAAATGCAGACAGAACAGGGGCATCCCAGTGGTTGCCTGATTGCGCTATCCGTTAATACCTGTTCGCCAGCGAACGAGCACATTCGTGAGATTCTGGCAGCGCAGCGCGATCGGACCAGGGCGGGATTTTTGCGATGTGTCACAAGAGCGAAAGAGGCGGGACTCCTGGCTTTCGATACCGACGTGCGCGCGCTGGCCACGACCCTTCACAGTTTTGAGATCGGCCTGTCGACTGAAGCCCGTGATGGCGCAACCGGCAATGAACTCGATTCGGCGGTATCAACCGCGATGAAAGCCTGGGATGCTAATGCACTGAACGTTGTTGAGTGACAGAGAACGGCGCTTAGTTTCAGCACGAAGCTTGTGCCTGTCAGAGAGCAACTGTGCGGAAGCGTAAAGTAAGCACGTCTCAATAAGTTAATGCCTGTTAGTGAGTATCAAACTTATTGCTGACACCAGACAATGGGTGTGAGACATCAAACGGGACTGCACGCGGTATGGCTTGCCGCCCGCGATCTCCGCACGCCGATGCTCGCTGAAGTGCTGGCGTTGACTGTCGCAGCCTATACTGTTTAACCCACTTGATTTAATACCCGATTTCATTCCCATCATCGGTTATCCCGATTACCTGCTTATAGTGCCTGGGACGTCTTACCCAGTCGATGTCATGCGTGAAAACCGGGAAACCGCAGCGCAAGCTAGTTAATCTCCGGTCGGTCGCATTAAGGCAAGCGGTGTTTATATTGATATGGGTAGTTTGTGCTACTCTGCTTGTCAGGCCACTTAGAGCGTCAGCTTGTGGTTCTGATGTGTTCTCGCTTTATCCCTTTCAGATGTTGTCGCGATCGGCGCAAAATGGTTTGCCGCTCAGATCTGGCCATCTAAGAAAATTTCCCACAACGCTTCTACCGCTCGGGACATCCTCGCTGCGGGTCTGAACAGCCGGATCTCTATGGGTATCCAGAGTGCGCTCTCGTTATTAGCTGCTACGGCAATCGAGCCAGCATCAACATCCGGCGCTGCCAGTGTTTCCGGCAGCCATGCGATGCCGTCTCCGGCTTTGACCATGGCGAGTAAGGTGGCAGCAAGATCGGCCGTGAAGGCAATATCCATTCCGCGTCTGGCCCGGTTAACCTGTGAGGTATTAGACAGGATGCGGCCCAGGCCGGATTCAGCAGAATAGGAGAGGAAAGGAAACTTCTTACCGCCTGACGCATGGAATAGAGGCTCACGCGTTGTCGGATCGCATCGTGAATACGGCTGTAAAATTTCCTGTCCAAGCCGGACGCTGAGATATTTCGACTGATCGAGATGAATGTGCATATGAGGATGGTAATAAGAAAGCAGAAATTGCGCGTCACCTTTCTCAATCATGCGTTCGCAGGCACTTAATGAGTCTGATAACAGTCGAAAAGATCCGAAGCGGGCAATTTTTTCGTTGTTACGCATCAGTGCCGGAAAAAAAGAAAATGACAGGGCATGCGTGGCGGAAAAAATAACATCCGGTCGGGCTTCTCCTGCGGCCTCGATAGATTCACTTCTCAGGGTATAAAGCGCACGAATAAGTTCCGGCACCTGCTTGACGAAAACCTCTCCGGCGCGGGTCAGGCTGACGCCCCGACGATTTCTTTCAAAAATTGGCGTGCCAAGCCACTCTTCTAGCGAGACGATTCTGCGGCTGAATGCAGGCTGTGTCACATATCGTGAAGCTGCCGCACGGGAAAAATTGAGTGATTGCGCCAGCGCAATACAGTCTTCAAGCCAGGTTAACTCCAGGTGATGCCGATTTTGCATTACAGGCTGCCTCTTTGGCATTAGAACGGAACCCATGTACTGCTTAGGATAATAGCAGACAGAACAATCAGGTCCCTTAACACTACGCTACTTCATTGTGCCGATGAATGCCGATAAACAGATGGCATGACATAACTGATTGCGTAGGTATTTTAGTAAAACAGTCTTTGACTGAGAACTACCGGAGAGATCATGCGCATCCTTGATGTTGTAGAAATTACCAAACCCATTGCTTCCCCTATTCGTAATGCGTACATCGATTTCAGCAAGATGACGACAAGCCTGGTCGCCGTTGTGACCGATGTTGAAGTCGACGGGCACCGTGTAGTGGGATACGGATTTAACTCTAACGGCCGTTATGGCCAGGGTGGCCTGATCCGGGAACGCTTCCGTGACCGCATCCTGGAAGCCGATCCCGAAAGCCTGCTGAATGGCAAAGGTAACAACCTGGATCCGCATAAAGTCTGGGCTGTGATGATGAGCAACGAAAAGCCTGGCGGTCATGGCGAGCGTTCAGTTGCAGTGGGAACCCTGGACATGGCCATCTGGGATGCAACGGCAAAAATTGCAAACAAGCCGCTGTTCCGCCTGCTGGCCGAAATGAAGGGCGTTGAGGCTAATCTGCGCGTCTTCGTCTATGCGGCTGGGGGTTACTACTATCCGGGTAAAGACCTTGGCGCACTGCGACAGGAAATGCGCGGCTACCTGAACCGCGGCTATAACGTTGTGAAAATGAAAATCGGTGGTGCCTCTCTGGACGAAGACCGCCGCCGTATTGAGGCCGTACTCGAAGAAATCGGCAGCGAAGCGCGCCTCGCCGTTGATGCTAATGGTCGCTTTGATCTGGAAACCGGTATTGCCTACGCAAAAATGCTGCGTGAATATCCGCTCTTTTGGTACGAAGAGGTTGGCGATCCGCTCGATTATTCTCTGCAGGCAGCCCTGTCGGAGTTCTATCCAGGCGCAATGGCAACGGGCGAAAACCTCTTTTCACATCAGGACGCGCGAAACCTGCTGCGTTATGGCGGTATGCGTCCGGATCGCGACTATCTGCAATTTGACTGCGCGCTCTCCTATGGGCTGGTTGAGTATCTGCGCACACTGGATGTGCTGGAGCAGTTTGGCTGGTCACCGTCACGCTGCATACCTCATGGCGGCCATCAGATGTCCCTGAATATCGCCGCCGGCCTCGGTCTGGGTGGTAACGAAAGCTATCCCGATCTTTTCCAGCCTTACGGCGGTTTCCCGGACTCGGTAAAAGTTGAAGATGGCCATATTATTATGCCTGAACTGCCGGGTATCGGTTTCGAAGGCAAATCAGACCTCATTAAAGAAATGCGGGCGCTGGCTGAATAAGTTTCCGCTTACATTACGGCATGTTTAATGTCACTGCGCCCCTCGTTAAGTTGAGGGGCTGCGGGAAAATATCAATCTCTTAATTAACCTGACGCCTCAGGAAGAATAAATTTATCTGAATCTGAGAGGAGAGGGCGTTATTGAACTGGCTAACGGTAGCATTGTTAATAATTTCGGGTTGAAGGGCTGGCTTTGATTCAGGCACAACATCTTCTTGTAGGTATATCAGCCATCCATTGAATTATCGGCGTTCAGATATTATTTTTGGATTAGATATGCACTGGAAATTTTGAGAAATATCAGGCATTTCGAACCACTCATTAACCCTGGCGCCCGGCCTGTTTATCCGCGCCTTTTGCTTTCAGATCGCTCATTTCTCCGTTACATCCTACGGGTAATGAATAAAAAATTTTGACTGATATTTAAAAGAATCTGAAATCAGCATTTCCTCCCCCTGCCACAGTGTTAAATGAGGAAGTTATCATGAGTGAGAAAACTCTCAAGGGTCATGCGCTTATCGGAAATAAACGCTGGACAATCATATTACCTGCCGTATTCATCATGTATACCATTTCATTTTTTGATCGGGTGAATATAGGCATGGCGCTGCCCCATATAACAGCTGAAATGGGCCTGAGTCCTGTTGAAGCCGGCTGGCTTGGCGGCGCATTTGCCTGGGGTTATGTCGCCACGCAATTTACCGCAGGATGGCTGGCTCTCCGTTTTGGATCACGGAAAATAATCGGCATCAGCCTGTTTCTGTTTGGGGCCAGCGCAATGCTTACCGGCCTGACGCGTAACTTCGGTGAACTGATTGCGATCCGTTTCTTACTGGGCATCGCTGAAGGTCCAATTCAGGCCGCCACGGCCATGTTCCTGGCCCAGTGGTTTATGAAGCCTGAGCGGGGGCGTGCATTCGGAATCTGGAATCTTAGCCTGGGTGCGGGCGCGTTTCTGGCCGGTCCGATATCTGGCTGGATCCTTGCACATCATAACTGGCGCATGATGATGGTAATTGAAGGTGCTCCGGCCTGGCTGTTCTGCATCATCTGGTTTTATCTGGTTCCTAAAAGTATTCAGGCCGCTAGCTGGCTGAATGCCGAAGATCGGGATTATATCCAGAAAGACCTGGCCGCTGAGCAGTCAAACTACAGGAATGAGAAATCCGATCCCTGGTGGACCATTCTCAAAATACCGGCCCTCTGGCTGATGCTGATCGGCTACTCCCTGCATAGCATGCTCGCTTACGGTTTTACGCTCTGGCTGCCGACAGCTCTCAAAGGGTATGGCACGCTCAGTGAATTTATGGTCGGTCTCATCAGTGGGATGCCATTCCTGATGACGATGCTGGGCATCTGGTATATCACCCGGCGTTCAGATAAGTACAACCAGGAGCGACGACTGCATGCCGCTATTCCCACCGTCCTCTGTGGTGTGGCATTACTGGCTGCCGCTTTTGTGCCGCTGTCATATTACTGGGCTCAGATAGGTTTGTTCATGTTTGTCGGCCTGACAATGAAGATGCTGGTGCCACTGGTTTACGTCAGGCTGACTGAAATTCTCCCGACAAAGAAAGCAGTTCCTGCGGTGGCTTTTGTCGGCGCATGCAGTAACTTCATTGGACAGTCTGGCGGCCCCCTTGTTGCCGGATACCTCAAGCATCTGGGTGGTGGTAGTGATATGACGCTGGCATGGGGTGTTCTGGGGCTGTTCTCTATTGTGGGTGGCGTGCTGTTTGCCCTTGCCGTGGGACGTGAGGAACGCATCCGGGACTTCAGCAAGGCATTCTCTGTTTCTTCACACAGAGCAGTATCAACACGTCAATAATAAAGCGGAATCTTCACACTGTCATCGGACGCCCAATCGGGCAGGATGCGCGGAGCAGCATTAAGTACTCTTGTTCACCTGTAGAATTATCATTCTCATCCCCGGCGTGTATCTCTCTCAATACCTGACTGTTACAGCCCGTACTTCACGGGCTTCAGAATGCCTACAATCCCACCAGCGTGATATGTTTCTTTATTGTCAGCGCTTTATACAACGCTTTTGCCAGCGTGCCTGGTTCCACACCTGATTGAGCGCCCTCGGAATCGGTCCAGAACGATTTGATGCGCAGTATAGTGTTGATACTCGTTACGCGTTCCATTTCCAGCACGGCCAGCACAGGATGGCGCATTTCGCCATGTTCCTCTGTCGCATCCGCCTGGATCACTGCGGCGCGGGATGCCTGACTGTCAAAGATAACGTGGCAGCGTACGCCGTTCAGGTTGAGTATGCCGATGACTTCATAAAGGCACTCAACAGTCTCTGCACTGTAGGATGCGGGCACAACAAACATAACAGATCCTTCTGAAGTGAAATTTAATGAGCAGCCAGCATAGGCGAACTGTAATCAGAGGAGAAGTTACTGTTTTTGAATGAAAAATGTAGAGTTCTAAGGTTACGATAACGCGCGTTATTTTCACTCCAGTTTTCGCTGGTACTATCAATAACTGACGTGTAACCCGATCATGGCGGTGGGGTGCGGATTTGACTTAAGGAAAGGCCAGCAGGTGGCAGGTTAATCGTTCCAGTGGGGAATGTATTTATCTATATGCGCAACGCGTTAGCTGTGTGTTTCAGCCACTTAACAGGATGAACATCAGATTAAGTTTAAGATTTTTCGCGCTCTTCAATCGCTCATTTCTCAATCCGGCCGTCACGTTTAACCGTAAGCCATCAGTATGACATCAGGTGCTGACTCATATATTGTTGTTATCCGTGTAGCAGACCAGTCAGTATGGGTATCAGCTATGTGCCCGATTTTGTCGTACGTGAATCTTTGGATTCGGGGCAACTGAAAGAGGTATTGCCCGGTTACTGTACCAGGCAGGGGTATTTCTCGGCACTCTGGCCGGCCAGCCGATATCTCTCATCGAGAATACGCTGCTTTATCGTTTTTATTGCTGAGTCAGGCCTGTCTCTGTAATCCGTATCGGGAAGTTAATGCTTTCTGAAATCGTATGCACTTTTATGCTTAATTCAAAATCATAAACGTCCGTTTCTGGCATAGAGCAGAGCATTGCCCGTTATATGCAAAAAGCGGATGTTACGTTTATTTGCCTTTATTAGATTATTAAGAGTTATTTATATTGTATGAAGATATTCAATTGGTGCTCATTGAGTCACCTTTTGCTATCGACTAATTCTAAAGCTATAAGTTCTTTATACATTAGGTAAGGCATCATTGGGCTCTTATATACAAAACCCATCCTCATTAAATCAAAGGCGTTGCCAGAAATTCCGGTCGCTGTTCGGCTAGCAATGTAAACCCGGCCAATTCCGGGTACAGCGCACGGCTGACGGTATCCGGCAGCATCAATTCTGTAAAACTCCAGGCCACTGCGATGCTGATACCGGCCACGGACAGCATGTCAGGATGACTTTCCCGCAGCCCGTTCTCCAGCGTCTGCCAGGCACCATGCAGTTGTTGAGTTACGCGATCCACCCAGGGCTGATGCTGTTTTTCTTCCGGCCTGAGACGCTGTTCGTACACAATCTGCACCGCTTTTTCGCAGGCGGCCAAGGCGAAGCCGGTAAGATGCAGATCCCGGAACTCTTCCACGCCGGACGCTGATGTAGGTGCAGGCGAATGACCGCAATATTTCTCAAGGTAATGAATGATTAGTGTGGAATCGATCAGCACCTGATTATCATCTGTGATAAGCGTTGGAACTTTAACGGCCGGGTTAATTTTCGTTAAGGCATCAAAATCGCCGAATACCGAAAGCGGGCGATGCTCGAATTGAATACCCAATACTTTCATGTAAATAGCAACCCGTCTGACATAGGGTGAATCCAGCATTCCGATAAGGATCATGGCTCTACCTCATATTATGTTGATTAACAAAATCAATTACCTGTGCGGCGACTGGCAAGGGGGCATCTTCCATTAAAAAGTGTCCGGCCTGTTCAAAGATATGCAGCGTGGAAGAGACGATGTCGCGCTGCAAACGCCTTGCATACTCAACGGGTTGCCATTCATCTTCGGCGCCCCATAAAATCTGTACTGACAGCCGGAGTTGCGGCAATTTTTCTGCAAAGTCACTGGTGTAACACTCATTATAGTGCGCAACCTGATGCTGATAAAATGAAGGTTGCGCTACCACACCACAAAGCGGTGCAAGATAACTATCCAGCCGCTGCTCTGTCATACGATCCTTATTAAAAACAGCCATCTTTAACTGGCGACACATCGCGCGGTAATGCTCAGTGGCGGGGATCAGCGCATAATCCGCATAGTGATCCCGCATATCTTTCCATGTGGGCGAAGGCCAGGAATCGTAGCTCGGAATATCCGCAATCGTAAGCGTCTTCACAAGGGATGGGTTGTCGAACGCCAGTCTGAGTGAAATGGCCCCACCGATATCGTGACCAAAAAGATCTGTTTTTTTGAGCTGCCAGTGTTCAAGCAGTTTCAGCAGAAAACCGACTTGAGCGGCAACCGAGGTATCAGCCGTCAAAGGGCGCTCTGACGCGCCAAACCCAGCCAGGTCATACAGATGAACATGAAAACCCGCATCGACAAATACCGGCACCAGTGACTGCCAGATTACTGAGTGTGCGGGCGTGCCATGAACCAGCACCAGAGGTCTTCCTGAACCATGGACTCCGGTCGCAATGCGACAACCATTTATCAGAACGTCGTCATTCAGTAATGGGTTATTAGCGGGCATCGGCTTTCTCCGTTATGTTTGTTTCAGTCAGGCTATCCGTTGACTGAATATGACACCAGTGACATTCTTTCCCGCTGTAATCCTACTTTTGTCATACAAAAATGAACAAACGACTCTCCGTTGACTCACTCAGAGTGTTCCGGACCGTGCTGCAAACGGGCAATATGAGTAAGGCCGCATTACTACTCAACCTGAGCCAGTCCGCTGTAAGCTGGAAGCTCAGACGGCTTGAAGATCAACTTCAATGCCAGCTATTAACGCGCATCGCCGGAAAAGCCGTTCCGACAGAAAAGGGCAGCGTTCTGCTGCAACATGCGGAAAAAATACTCACTGAACACGATCAAGCCGTAGCCTATTTTTCGCCTTCGGCGCTGCGTGGCAAGCTGCGAATCGGGGTCACTGAACACATCTCAATGACTGAAATATGCGGGGTGATTTCAACCTTCACTCACCACCATCCAGAGGTGGATATACAACTGGTGGTGGAGCAAAGTCATCTCCTGCGTCAGCATTTTTCTGAAGGAAGTCTGGAGATCATTTTACATCAGGATTTCACTGGCACGGCATCGATGGAAGATAAGGTATTGTGGAGTGAAAATTTATACTGGTACGCAACGCCTGCCTGGCGACATGACTCGGATAAGAGCCTGAAGCTTATTACCTGGGGACCGGATTGCTATTACCGTAACCTGGCTGAGGAGAAACTTCGCCAGGCAAACATTCCATTTGCTGTGATGCTGGAGTGTCCTTCAGTAGCAGGTATGCTTGCGGCGATAACCACGGGGCTGGGGGTGGGAATACTCAATCAATACAGCGTTGATAAAGCGATTTGTAGCGTGTCTGAACTTGAGAAATTGATGCCTCTGCCGTCGGTCGATTGCCTGCTACGCCTGAATAAACACCGCGTTAATCCAGCAAGCGAGGCCTTCTGCGAGATGCTGACCAGGCTGATGCATAAAGATTGAAAGTGAAGTGGCTGCAATTAGTTGATGAAAAGAGGCGTTGTTAATAATGTCCGCTTCCGACCAGGCGGACATTTTCCCCATCTTCAGCTAACAACCTGAAACTGAAGCCTGCACCGTTAAGGTTATTTTAGCGACAGGGAAGTATCATCTGATGTCGTAAACTGGCACTAAGGCTGAACAAGGTTGTTCTGACGGTCAATGTTAAAGCCAAACACACAAAACCCCAGTAAATCTTTTGCCTCATCCTCCACCCGCGTAATCATAACCAAATCGGTGCTACCGCCGGGCAGCTTTACCTCAAACGGAGGGTAAGGAAGACCTTTTGTCCTGAAATCCTGCAACCAAAGCAGCTTCTCAGCTTGAGACGGTATCACTTCAAAAATATGGCGATGGGTAATGTCCTGCATTGGCCAGCCAACCCGCGCTGCAAAGGTATCACTTGCGTCAACAATCATCAGTTCAGGGCTTAGAAAACAGATAGAGGTGTCAGGCGCAGCATACATCGATGAAATCTGATGCGCGCGCTGCTCAAGAGACATTCGTGCCACACGACTATGAAATTTACGGCCAGAGCCAGCGGTGAGAAAATTATGTGTTTCTTCAGCCGGGATCGGCCTGCTGAATAAGTAGCCTTGTGCATAAGCGCAGCCGATACCCCGCAACATCTCAGCCTGTTCCTCTGTTTCAACACCCTCAGCAATGACGTCCATATCCAGGCTGCGGCCCAAACCGACTACGCTGGAGATAATTTTCCGGCTATCCTTTTTCTGAAGCATTGAACGAATAAAACTGCCATCAATCTTAATCGTGCTGGCGGGAAGCTGGATAAGCCAGGCAAGGCTTGAACAGCCGGTGCCAAAGTCATCCATAGCAATCATACAACCCATTTCAGACAATGCTTCGAGTTCTGCATGAGCCGTCTCTATATCATCGATCAATGCTGTCTCGGTGATTTCAATCCTGAGCCGTGAAAGGCTGAACTGATAACGTTCAGCCAGTTTTCTTAAAATTTCGGGAAGGTGCTTACCGTTCAGTTGTGAAGGAGAAACGTTTATAGACAGAAACTGGTGTTCTGGCCAGGTGCTCGCTGTCATGAATCCCTGAGCGGCCAGACTTGTCATCAGCTCATTGAGTAACCCATGATGTTCCATAGCCGGAATGAACTCAGCCGGAGATACGATAATCCCTTCGGGCAAAATACGCCGTGCCAGCAATTCAAAACCCACTACGCGCTGATCCTCAAGTGAGACTATCGGCTGAAAAAAAGGTTTAAACTCGCCCGACTTAATTAGCTGCTGATAGGCTGCACGAGAATCAGTATCTTTCAATCTTTCATTCATTTAAATATCCTGAAACGTATTTCTGTAAGGCATTAATGACCTGAGCGGGAACGGAATAGAAAACCTTTTTTAAAACCCTGTTTTGTTTGCGGCGGAAAAATTAATCTTTTGCAAACGTCATTTTGCGGAGGCCTTAAATTGTCTATGGTTATTAAGTGCGATACACATAGCTATGATGTCAGTGAGCGGGGAAAGTTCATGAACATAAAATACCATACTTATTTAACTCACGGGTCTGCATGAGGCTGATGGTATCTGGTATGGTAAACCAGAAACAAATTGAAACCAATCCCATAAAAATATCGCTTAAGTTAAATAATAAACCCTGTTAATACATCCAATATGATCAGCAGCCAGTTTCTCTTATGAATTGCTGAAGTATACCTATGGATATCAATAAGTAATGTGCGGGTTTTCGCCTGTCAGCAGAAGTGACATGCCACAGCTAAACCACTCATTTAATATCCGCGATAGCCAGCTAGTATAAATCCACAATCGCGTGTCAAAACTAAGAGTAACATTTCAACGTAAATTTCGTTGGGAATCGGAGCGTCGGGATTATAAGGCCTGAAATTTTCCAGATATCATAGACCAAAGATAATTTTGCGCCACAGGATTTCAAAAAAATAAATTTAGCCCGCTGGCGGTGAGGCTCATCCATCACCTCAGCTCCGGTAGTTGTCGCTGGCGAGCTATCTATAGCATCTTGTTACGGTATTAATTCAAACCAGCGACCTTTAACTTAATATCCAGAAAGTTCTGCCGATAACCCTTTCAGGCATATTTTTATGCCTGTATATGCTCACCAGGAGAAATAATGCTGAATTTATTCCGGAAACAGTCCGCCAAAGAGCCGACAACGATGGATATCGCTGAGAAATTTATCGATGAAACGATGGATGTGGATCATAGTGATGCCACGCTGCTGAAATGTATTATGAACCTCAGCCAGAAAGGCTATTGGTATGTTGAGACGACCGATCTTAAAAGTGACGCGCCTGCATTTGTTTCACCTGAAGCACGCCAGCTTATGGGATTGCCTCTGCAGAAGGAGGTCGGGCTCTCTTCGCTGATCCAGATGATCCATGCGGATTTCCGGGAAGCGTTCAAAGGTTTGATAAGTCATACACTCAAACATAGCGGTGATGAAAAGCTGTTACGCTGCCTGATCAAAACTGGCGCAAATACCTTTCAGTGGTTTTGCATCCGTGCATCATACAGTCGTGAATTTACGCCGCCGCGCCTGGTTGCCGTTATAGAGAATACAGAAGAAGAAACGTCACAGTCCCGCAAGTTTGATATTGTCTCCACCCGTTTTGACCTGTCGCGCGAAATGCTTAATGACGGCCTCTGGGATCTGGATATTATTGGCGGAAATCCCCTGAATCCCGACAACGTATTCTGGTGGTCACCGCAGTTCAGGAAGCTGTTGGGTTTTGAAACCATTGAAGAGTTTCCTGATGTGATGGACAGTTGGGCATCACGCCTTCACCCGGATGACAAACAGAATGCGCTCGATGCTTTCGTCAGCCACCTGATGGACTTCAGTGGTAAAACCGGTTTTGATATTGAATATCGTCTTAAACTGCGAAGTGGTGAATACCGGTGGTTTCAGGCCCGCGGGCAGACTAAACGTGCACCTGATGGTACCCCTTTGCGTGCCGTCGGTGCGCTTATTGATATTCAGGGCCGTAAAGACCGTGGCAGACATGAGGAAAGCGAAGTCAGGCGAAACATTCAGACCGCCGAAACCGCAAAAGAAATTGCCGAACTCGTCTCTGAAAACGGGATTATTGCTGCGCAGATCAAACTCATTTCACTGAACGCCAGTATCGAAGCCGCGAGAGCAGGTGTACATGGCCGTGGGTTTTCTGTCATCGCCAGTGCTATCCGGGGATTAGCAGAAAGAACTGCAGATATCACCGGGCACATTTCTCGTCTTCAGATGCGAATAAGTAATTCGGCTAGCGGCATAGAAAAATCGCCTGAATAATAAACATCACACATTGATGAACGCTTATCTCAGGTAAATACAGGGATGTTCTGGTGATGAGATACGACAGCCTGTCTCTGATTTACTCTAACCAGAACATCAGTTCAGTTCGCAGTTTCAACCTATGAAAATTCTCCCGGAGCGAGTACACATTTCCGTATGCAAACTGGCTCTGGGAGTTACTCACCACCTCAGAGCAGAGAGTATGGCCTTGTCATCTTTTATCAGCCTGGGCTTTAAGAAATCATGTGTCTGATAGAGGTTTGTTATGGGCGGAAGGGAGACGTTGAGTCAGATTAAAGTCATTAGAAAATGCCAGCCTGCTGGTGGCTGAGGCTCTGTGTGTATAAAAATTTTCAATAAGGACTGAAAGCTTATCTGAGCTGGCTTTGTGCAGAACTGTCCCGCATCACGTTTGATAATCATCTCGCCTGAATATCACCTGCTGCTCTTCAGCCTTTGTCATAAAACCATGATCAGCGTCTGGCACTTAGCCGCCAGAAGATCATCTGGCGGCATCAGTCACTTTAGAAACCAGGTGTGCGGGTTTGTTTACTGTCCATCATTTTAATACGGGCATTCGTCCACGATGGGTCATTCATCTCCAGGGATGTACCTGATAATTTCAGTACCGGCTGCTCAGGATCCGGGCCGCATGCCATGGTTGCCATCTTGCCGGGCGCTTTACACCAAACCATCGGTGTGTAAGGTGCATTTGACTGGACACCATATTTTTCAACGGCGGCTTTGGCCATGGCATTTTTATTTTCAGTGGAGTATGGGAGCTCGTAAGAAATCTGAGACACAGCCAGCGCATGTTTCGGATCTGCAGGAACACGGCCTTCAAAATGTACAAGCAGTTTGACGCCGTTTTTTTCGTAAGCAATATACTGTGGCTGCTTATCTCCTGTTACCACATTTAGAGCCGGGTATTTATCAACGTCTAACGATGATGCTGGCACATGAAAGTGCTCAGTCATGGCTTTTACGGCCTCATCATAATCCATACCGGTTTTTACCCCGGCAACATCAAAGGTGATTACATCGGCAGCCCGCAGGTTAGCAGCCTGGGCCTGGGATATAGCCATCATTGACATTAAAAACAGAGAAGCACGGCGCATAAACATATCAAATCCTTTTTTTGAAAAGTGAGTAGCCCGCAAGCTTTCTCATCTGTGGTTCACATCCGGAAGTGCATAACGATAGCAATATGGTGATGAATAACAATCATTTTTCTGCCAATGTCAGATCCTGGCACTGAGCAGACAGCGTTGCGCACAAATCAACGTTCACTCAACGTTCACCACCTCACCAGTCGGCGCCTTAACGGTGGCAAAATCAACCTGTTAGCTGTCCGTTTTTACCGCAAATTTCATTTTCCTGTCATTTATGTTCTTTACGCTGTCAGCTTTCTCTCATGGATTTAATATTATGAAAATAAAAACGATTTCTTTGGTTATCAGTTGTGCGCTCTCGTTTTCTGGTCTTGCGGCGCAACCTCAGGCTGAGCACTATATCGTCAGTTTTCCGGAAGGTACGCGCGTCAGCTACAGCGGCGCGTTCGCCAGTACGTTTCCGGATGGTTTGCCGGTGGGAATCGGCTCCGGTTTGCTGTTTACCGGTAAGCAGGGGGATGCGCTCACCTTCGCGACCGTCACCGATCGTGGGCCGAATGCCGACTCACCCGATGTGGGCAAACATGAGTCAAAAATTTTCGTCACGCCAGACTTCGCTCCGCTGCTGATGAATATTCGGGTGCAGAACGGCAAAGCAGAAGCCACGGACGCCAGACCACTACATGACGACAAGGGCAATATTAACGGATTGCCGCTACAGGATGGTGTCATCGGCTCAACCAATGAAGTCGCGTTAAGCGACACACTGAAAGTGCTGAAGGGCGATAACCGTGGTCTGGATACGGAAGGCATTACGCCGGACGGGAAGGGCGGGTACTGGTTGTGCGACGAATATGGACCGTTTCTGATTAACGTTGATCAACGCGGAAAGATTCTGGCGATTCACGGGCCGCAGGCCATGGCAGGGGAAAAATCCATTGCGGGCGGACTGCCTAATATTCTTAAGTGGCGTCAGCCTAATCGTGGTTTTGAAGGGCTTACCCGTATGCCGGACGGGCGCATCATCGCCGCGGTGCAGAGTACGCTGGATATCAACGGTAAAAGTAAAAAGCAGGCGCGCTTTACCCGGCTGGTGAGCTTCGATCCGGCGACCGGGAAAACCGCGATGTATGGATACCCTATCGACAGCGAGGCTTATAGTAAAAACAGCGACGCCAAAATTGGCGATATCGTGGCGCTCGATAATCAGCATATTCTCTTGATTGAACAAGGCAGCGATAAAAACGACGCGATGCGCAACCTTATCTATAAGGTGGATCTCAGTGCGGCTACCGATCTTGCCGCATTCGATAAGCCTGGTGAGTATCCGGAGTCGGACGACGAGAAAGCGCTGGCGCAGCGAGGCATTAAGCTCGCAGCTAAAACGCTGGTGGTCGATTTACGTCAACTCGGCTGGCAGCAGGAGAAGGCCGAAGGACTGGCGCTTATCGACAGTAAAACCCTGGCGGTCGCCAATGACAATGACTTCGGCGTGAAAACGGTCATGCAAAATCCGGTGGAAGGTAAGAAGCGCAAGGATTATCGGCTGAACGAAAAGGGGGAACTTACTGTAGAGGGTGAGCCGGTTGCAACGACGATCGGCGTGAAGCCGCTGAAGAAACCGGAGTCGGACAGCGAGTTGTGGATCGTAACGCTGCCGGAACCGCTGAAATAAACGTTCCCCTTGCCCTGGGCTGTCTGCGCTTAGTGCCTGATTTTCTGTAAAAGAGCAGGATTCAGCCCGGATTTGCCAGCGAAAGATCGGTCTGCGCCGTTTTGTTATAGCGGCCGGCAGCAGACCGATATTCGTTTAAGCAGTTAAACAGCTTTCCACCGGGTTGCGGCATTAAGCGTCACTGGCGAACTTTAAACGTCAGCCTGGCGTTTATTTTTTATTTTCAATGCGATAACCGCTTCCTTCTGCATCCGAGCGCTTTCGATATCGGGCAACCCGGTCAACTACGGCTCAAGTCGCCAGGTTGCAGGGCGTGATTATAACATTGTGTAATAATATGTTATCTGCCTCTTCAACAGATACTCACCACCGTGTAAGTTCTGGGGTCTCATACGCTTGTTGTCCCCGTAATCCGCTGAGGAGAAAGAGAGTGAAAGCAACCGCAATGGCCGCTACAAGTCTGTTAATGCTGATGAGCAGTGTTCACGCTGAAGGTCTGACGACGTCAGCAGATGGTAAAAACCTCGCCGTCAGCTTCGGCCAGCCCACCATCAAACAGGTGCTGCACTACCGAAAAATGTATGACAAAAAGCCGTTTCCGGATGCGGAGATTTATTATTACGACAACGGTACCTATAAAATCATTTCTCAGGGCGAAAACCACTACGGTGTTTACGTCATGCAGGGCAAGTTTGATGATGAAACTTTCACGGTGCGTTTTATCTCTCTGCCTTCTGCTGACTGGGGCAATAAAACGGCTTTTCATCAGTTAACTTTTATCAGGGGTGACGAGCAGAACGTCTTTATTCAGAATGCCATTGTGGATACCGGTGAAGCCATTGCGCAGCAGAACGGCACCTATACTCAGGAAAAAAACACCGTAACCAACCCGGTCTCTACCAGCTGGAAAAACAAATAATTGTCGGGTGGCAGCGTGTCTGCCACTCTGATTTAAACCCGATGCCTGCCACGTTCCTCGTGCAGGATCATATTGAGTTTTGGCTGGCGGACACCTCCACACACTGATTTTTTACTCAGAAGATGCATAGCCGCAATTAAATGCCTTATATTTCATAGCCTGATGTACATTTGCCTTGCAGCGCCCACGCCAGCAGTGTGAGTGCGCTGCAACATGCAGTACCGGTAATCTGCCTGTGAAGGGTAACTCCTGCTTTTTTTGATACTGCCAACACTCAATTTGTCAGGTCCTGAGGCGCAAATATGGACAGAGTTTCACTCCTGCTGGATGTGCAGGATGTCGCTTTTTCAGTCGGGGATAGGCAGCTACTGAAACCGGTCTCCCTGCAGTTATATCAGGGTGATTGCGTCTTGCTGACCGGCCCATCCGGAAGCGGAAAAAGTACCTTCCTCAAAATCCTTGCTTCGCTGATTACCCCCACCTCCGGGCAACTTTTCTTCAGGAACAGTGATATCACCACGCTGAGAGCAGAGGCCTATCGCCAGCAGGTCTCGTACTGTTTTCAGACGCCGCAACTGTTTGGTCAGACGGTATATGACAACCTGGCGCTGCCATGGCAGATTCGACGTCAGAAACCTCAGCGGGACAAACTTGTTGCTGCGCTGGAAAGCGTAAATCTCTCTCCGGATATGCTGAATAAACCTGTTGAACAACTATCAGGCGGAGAAAAGCAGCGTGTCGGACTACTGCGCAATCTGCAGTTTATGCCTGAGGTACTGTTACTGGATGAAGTCACCAGCGCACTTGATGAAGAGAACAGACTATCAGTACTTTCACTGATTAACCGGATCTCAGCTGAAGAAAAGGTAGCCGTGGTGCGGATTAGCCATGACGTTAACGATATCCAGCAGGCTGAGCAGGTGCTTCGGCTTGAGCCGCCAGAAAAGGAGAATAAGCGTGAATCAGCATAATATCAGTGACACCTCTCTATTGCTGTCACTGACGCTGGTGGCTATAGCGCTGCTTATCAGCCAGAAAGAAAAGCTCGGCATGAGCAAAGATATTCTCTGGAGTGTATTCCGGGCGATAATTCAGCTGGTGATTGTCGGCTTTGTATTGAAGTCGATCTTCGATGTTAATAACAGCTGGCTGACGGTACTGATGGTGCTGTTTATCTGCGTTAATGCCGCGATCAACGCCCGTAAACGCGGTCGAAATATTGATAACGCTTTTACGATATCGTTTGTTGCTATTTTTAGTGGCACCGTTATCACGCTGACGATTCTGGTGCTGAGCGGGGCGATAGCGTTTGTTCCGATGCAGGTCATCCCCATCACGGGCATGATCGCCGGTAATGCCATGGTCGCAGTAGGGCTCTGTTACAGCAACCTGAACCAGCGCTTCAGCGACAACCAGCAGAAAATTATGGAGATGCTGAGCCTTGGCGCATCGGTGAAGCTGGCATCGGGCCGCATCATTGCCGACAGCATTCGTACAGCCATGATGCCGACGGTGGACGCTGCCAAAACCGTCGGACTGGTCAGCCTGCCAGGGATGATGTCCGGACTGATTTTCGCCGGAATAGATCCGCTCAAGGCGATTAAGTATCAGATTATGGTTACGTTTATGCTGATAGGAACTGCCAGTCTGTCAACGATCATTGCTGTCTATTTATCCTATCGTCGTTTTTATAATGCCAGGGCGCAGCTAAAAATATCGGATAGATCGCTGGATTAGCGAAACTGATTGGCGGATCTGAAGGTTATAGCTGGTGAGGAAAGTAAGTCTGCTATCACACGGCGCTCTGTTGCTCGCGAGCGCTTAATTGATAGCAGAGTGCTCAGGGGATGCTTCAAAAACACTCCCCGCTGATCTGAAGTATCCCGGCAGGGTTCGTACTTTTATTGTTCATCTGGATGCCTGATACACAACTGGCTTTGGTTTTTAATTCTGCCTGTTCTGATAAAGGTCCCAGCGGTTGCCGTACAGATCTTCAAAAACCACCACGGTTCCGTACTCCTCTTCACGAGGCTCCTGGGAGAATGTAACGCCTTTCGATTTCATGGCTTTATAGTCTCGCCAGAAGTCATCCGTCTGCAGAAAAAGGAATACTCTTCCGCCGCACTGATTGCCGATAAAACCTTCCTGTCTGTCATTTGAAGCGCGAGCCAGAAGAAGATTGCAATCGCTTTCAGGGTCAGGTGTAACTACAACCCAGCGTTTACCTGGCTGCGGTGTATCCTCAACAAGGGTAAAACCCAGCTTTTCGGTGTAATACTCAATTGCCCGATCATAGTCATCAACCACGATGGCCACATATCCCATACATCGCTTCTGCGTTCTCATTTATGCTCCGTCATGTTTCAGGCCTGGTTGCCTTGAAACATTGTTTTAACACAAACGAGTATCCCTGGTTTAAGTGAATTGATTCAGTCATCACAGTATTCAGCCGTTGCAATAAAGATACATCAGCTGACATCAGCCTATAATTTTTATAAATTCATGGCGCGGGTATAAAAAAATGTTTGAGGGATTTACTCATACACACTCGATATTCTGCAATCCGTTCCGGTGCTAGGCTAAATCTCTTTTACCGTGACGTTCTTTATTGCGCTGTTTCCTGGACAGGTACTGGGCGTAGAGCTGGCGGCGATCTTCGCATTGTTCACCAGCCAGGCATGGAACATGACCTTTAGCTTCTATCAATCGTTACGCACCGTATCTGCGGATTTGGTGGAGGTTTCCCGCAGTTTCCATCTGACAGCATGGCAATGTTTCTGGAAACTGGACGTGCCTTTTGCCGTTCCGGGGCTGATCTGGAACATGATGATGTCAATGTCTGGTGGCTGGTTCTTTTTCGTGGCCTCCGAAGCGATCACCGTGGGCAATAACGCTTATACGCTGCCCGGCGTAGGCGGCTATCTGGCTCAGGCTATCATGCATAAAGATATTCACGCCATAGGCTGGGTATTGCTCACGATGGTGATTGTGATTCTGGCATAATTTTTTCCTACAATGATCAGACTGAAATCTTCAGCCTGGAAGATATCGAGTTCTGAGTTTTAACAAAAGAATGACGGCTGTTGTATAAAGAAATCATGCTGTTTATGTGTGGGCCTGAAGGTACTCAGGCCCCGAGCTGCGTAATGACGTTTACTCTTTGATTTTAGCGTTAACAATGCTCATGCCTGCCGCATTGCTTCGTTTAGTCACGCGAACCGTTCCGCCGGCAAAATAATTGCCCACGGGTTCACAGACCTTTATCCGTCTTTGCAGGTCCGGGTCGTTAACCTCAACACCCGAACAGTCGTGACGCCCGCCGCCCGAAAACTCGCTATAAGCGGTATACTTGCTGAGGGTGCCCGGAAGAAGCCAGATAACCGTGGTCAGCAGCATATAGCTAAAAAAGGCCATCAGCAGAACGGACCCTGCGAAAAGTTTGATGTTATTCATTATGCCGTTGACAGCCTCACCTTTACCCCATTTTTTAATAATAAAAAAAAGAGCCAGTCCCAGCGGCAGGACGGCACACCATAATGCGTCGAGCACAGGTTGAGTCAGAAAGGTATTACGGTCAATTTCATTGCGCCACACAAAAAAAGTAAATAAGCAGCCAAGCACTCCGGTAATTAACAGCGCGAAACGGCGGGTTGAATAGGTATTCATTGGCAGCTCTCTCCCTGAGTCTTAAGTATTTGGCGCTGATAAGCGGCAGTTCCCTGAACCGGTTAGTTCTCATGGTAAACCAAACGTCAGGCGAAATTATCGTATGTTCGAAGGTTATCACGTCGGTCTTTCTTAAGACAAAAAGCATGAGCTTTATGATGGTCAAAATGGGCGATTGTTTGTATGCCCGACGCTCTGTTTATGGTCAACTAGCCGGTAAGTAATTTATTAATATTCCATCTTACACCCCCAGAAAACGAATCGTTGTTCCTGCATTGTCATGTTATGGTTAAAACCCTTCAACAACATGAGGATAGCAACATGATTGTCAGAACATGGCACGGATGCGTACCGGCCAGGCACGCCGAAGGTTTTGCAACTCACTTGCAGAAGACCGGTGTTGAACATTCAGAAGCGACGCCAGGGAATCTGGGAGCCTATGTACGCAGAGAAACGCAGGGTGAGTGGGAGCATTTCTTCCTTGCGACGTACTGGGAAGATTTAGAAGCCATAAAAGCCTTTGCAGGCGAACAGTATCAAATTGCCGTTACCTATCCGGACGATGAAGAATATGAGTTGCTATCAGATCCCTACGTTTTTCAGCATCACGTCCAGACTGTAATCCCATTATAAGTATTTGCCTGCCGCCGCCAGAAGGCGGCCAATGACTCACCTGAACCTGTCCGCTGACTCAGCATAAAATTTTACCAGGCGAAAAGCATGACTTTTAACACAAGGTTTAGATAAAGCCTTTTAATTGTAGATTGATCGATCTACAATCAATCGTCAGCACAGGAGAACCTTATGAAAGCATCAGCAGGCAGACCCAGAGAATTCGATCCAGAGACCTTCCTCAACACCGCACTTGAATGCTTCTGGCAGAAGGGATATCAGGCAACATCTATGGCTGATCTTATGAAAGCATCAGGTCTGGCAAGTGCCAGCATCTATAAACTTTATCCCGATAAGCGCGCTATCTACCTGGCTGCTTTGCAGCGATACATGGATGAAGGCATTTCAAGGACAGTGAAACGAAATGCAGAAATGTCGCCAGAAGCTGCATTGCGAGAAACGCTGGAATTTGTGGCTCAGTTATCATCAGCTCCTGCCGGAGAGAAAGGGTGCTTCACTATTGCGGCAGCCAGCGAGCTTTTACCCGGAGACGAAGAGGTTAAAGGCAAAGTTTCCTGTAAATTTAACCGTTTAATTAACGAGTTAGAGAACATCTTAAAAAGAGGCCAGGATGAGCGGGTATTTCGCAAGGATGAAGATGCGCGAGTCATGGCTCAAAGCATTTTCATGATGCTGGAAGGTATGCGGATATATGGAAAACTCCAGCCAGCGATTGGAGATCTGAGAAAAAGTAATGACTTCATTGTCAGAACGATACTTTCAGACAACCATGACGTAACCGGCAATAGTGCAATTAAGGCATCCGCATGATTGAAGTGGGCACCATTGTTCGGCGAAGAAAAAGAAGAAGAATAATGGTGGTAATTGAATATGCAGATGGTATGGCATTGTGCGGATGGGTCGATAAAGGACGTTTTTTTAAAAGGCGTTTTCCACTGTCTGAATTAAAAATAGGCGTACCTTATTCAAATTTCTGGTCACTCACCTAAATCACTGCACCTTTAAAGACATCGAGTTCAAATAAACATAATTACCATAACCGGCTGCCCTTAATGCGCCGTACTTTAGCGATGCAACAGACTCAGAATAGTTATCACTCAGCGATCACCGGACATCATCATTGCCCGGTAATCGGCTGATTTACATCGATGCTACAACCTCAGCTTATTTTTGAGACTGCTGATTTTGCTCAGCCTCTTTCTGTTTTTTCTTCGCCATATGATGACCGACTGCGCAGCCCGCTGCGGCACCGGCCACACCATGATGAGCAACATGACCTGCGACGCCGCCTACTGCGGCTCCCTTAAGACAGCCCTGGGCATTAGCCTGTAAATTCACCGACAAAAACAGTCCGGTAGCAATAACGATAACTGATAATTTTTTCATCACTTAATATCCTGATAGTTAGTTATAGTTGCAGGTTGAACCCGACAGAGCATAGCCGCACTCTGGGGTGTTTCGCTGGCCGGGATACAGGAATCACGACATTAGTTACCTGTCGTTACGCTTTCCAGAGGGAATGTAAGTATTTAATGCCATACCCGTGAGTCAGATACTTTCCGGCTCGTTAAGCGGCAGCCAGAGATCAGCATTGAGAAGATAAAACGGGGAGAGTGTAAACCGGAGGTTAGTCGATGAAGATAAAACAGCGCCTCCACCGGGAAGCGCTGCTGCAGATCAGAAGGACATTGTCAGCCCGGCATAATAAGCGCGTCCCGGTTCGTTATAGGTCGATGCGCCATCAGCCTCGCGATATAGCTGTTTATCCAGCAGGTTATTAATCCCGGCATTGGCACGCAGATTTTTGGTGATGTCATAATTAAAATTGACCCCAAATACTGAATAAGCACCAACTTCGCGATTCGACATTGAATTGTTTTCTGTGCGGGATTCCGCATACTGGCGTGGTTTCTGACGGCCATACATCGTCCAGTTCAGATTAGTGGAGAAATCCTGCGTCACCTGCCAGTCCAGCATTGTATTGATCGTGTATTCAGGAATAATCGACAGCGGATTGCCGGTCTTTTTATCCTTCGACTCGATCATATAAGTTGCGTTAGTCCGCCACTCCAGCTCGTCACTGACCAGCGGGATAGTGAAATTGCCTTCCAGACCTTCGACTACCGCTTTGCCGCCGTTACTCCATTGCAGGATATTGTTGCCATTTGAGGCGTAACCCAATACTTCCGTCCCTGAGACGATTTTGTTTTTATAGTCATTGCGGAACCAGGTGATACCCGCAATATAGCCATCCTGACTGAACTCGATACCCAGCTCTTTATTTACGCTGACTTCAGGATCGAGATTTTCATTACCCAGCAGATAACAACTGCCACGGGTAACGTTGATCGGACAGCCATTTCCCCGCGTCGCCAGTAAATAGCCTTCGCTGGACTGATAAAGGTTAGGGGCTTTAAACGCACGGGCGATACCCGCTTTCAGGGTAAAACTTTCTCCCAGAGCCTGAGAAATATTGAGCGACGGACTCCAGTTCGCACCAAAGGTGTCGTGATAATCAAAACGCAGACCGGGGATCACTTCAGTGCTATCGGTCGCAGCAATATTATCTTCAAAATAGAGTGAGCTCAGCGTTGCGCTGTTTTTACTGTTGCGGCTGCCCGCATCACCACTGACACCGTCGATGGATACGCCAGGCGCACTGGTGCCGTTCATTGAATTTGGATCGTTCAGCTCATCTCGGTTCCACTCGGCTCCCAGCGTAACGGTCTGTTCACGCAGCAGTTCCAGCGGGAAGCTGACTTCGCCTCCTGCCCGGTAACTTTCAAAGCGACTGGTTGAGAACGTGTTGCTGTTGATCCGGCCTTCACCCGCACCCGCCGTGCCTTCATTCAGGCGGGTGTTATTGGTTTTTTCATAGTTAAAGGTGAGCTTAGATTGTCCCCAGTCCCAGATGCCATTATGCGCAAGGCCCCAGGTCTGACGATACAGACGGTTGGTTTCCGAACCATCGAGAGATTCGATCAAGGCATTACCGGCACCGTTGCTGTACTGGGTATCCCCGGTGTAAATGTTGCCCTGACGGCTGTATCCGTAGCTGAAATCCAGCACCTGTAATGGCGTGATCTTCCACGACAGCACGCTATTGATGTCTTTGTTGCGGACGCCTTCACGACCGGCGGCGGCAGAACCATTTTGTGACTGGTTAATGTCGAAAGCATCGCTGTCGGTTTTGTTGATGTTGCCATAGAGCCGCATGGTCAGGGCATCGCCCGCCAGCGGACCACTCAGGTTAAAGTTAGCGCGGCGGGTTGCGCCTTCTTTATCATCTTCCGGCTGGTTAGTGTAGAGCGACAGCGATCCGCTCCAGTCATTGGTCGGACGTTTGGTAATGATATTAACCACGCCACCGGCCGCGCCGGAACCGTAACGCGCTGCCGCCGGTCCACGAATCACTTCAATCCGTTCAACCATTTCTGGTGGTACCCAGTTTGAGTCACCGCGGGAATCGCGCTCGCCGCGCCAGCTATAACGCACCGAATTGCGCGAGGTGGTCGGCACACCATCGATCAGAATCAGCGTATTTTCCGGCCCCATGCCGCGAATATCGATCTGACGATTGTTACCGCGTACGCCGTTGGCGCTGTTGCCGGTAAGGTTAACGCCTGGCATTTTACGGATAATGTCAGAAAGGTCGTTGACCGGCGGGTTTTTCTCAATGTCCTGCGAGGTGATCACCGAAACGCCAGGCTGCTGTTTCAGCTCCTGTTCAGCAGTGACCAGCATCGTCTCATCATCAGCCAGCTTTTCTGTCTCTTCCTGATTAGCGCCGTTAGCAGAGGTACTCAATAAACCGGCCAGCAGTAGCGCAACAGGGCGCTTATGGACACGCATGGTTACATTCACTTAGGAAATCTCCCTGAAGTATTAAGGCATGTAAGCAAATGCGTATGATAATGATAATAGTTATCATTGTATATCGCGGTAAGAGACCTTTACATTCCATAACAATGGGCTATTTATTCGCCATAACCATGACCAGAAGGGAGAAGTGACGTTAGTTTTACTTGTTGGTCATCACCCGAAAAGTTCCTCAGATTCCATCAGAACGCGTCTTTATGACTCCAGACTTATTAGGTCTGGAGTCATAAATAAACAATGGATAGAATGGCCCGCTCTGCAGTGACTAACAGGTATAAATGTGACCCCAGATCTGACACAGATCCCTGCGCGTTCAGCCCACGTAGGCCGCCATGTATTGATCTGGCTGGAGCAGGTTAAAAAGGCTTCACTCAGCGAGCTGGATAATTTTGGCGATGAAGGCTCGGTGGAGCAGGTGATGAAGGTCTGGGTAAAACTCTCGCTGCTGATCAGCCGGCGTCGTCCTGAGATCGCCATCTCCTCATTGCTGAAACATGTCCTGCCGAACATCGGTTCGCAGCCACTCAAAACGCTGAACCGCTTACGCCTTAACCGGCTCTATAACATTCTGATCGCCGACGGTAAAAAAGAGGAGGCGCGGCGGGTGTTCGCGCTGACCAAACAATTTCTTGGCTGGGCCGAGATGCAGGGCTATCTCGATCATTCACCCATTGCTTCAATGAAAAAGCGTGATGTCGCGGGTCGCGCTACGCCGCCGCGCAGTCGGCAACTCACCGATGCAGAAATCTGGGTGTTCTGGCACGGGCTGGATAACTGGGCGCTCTCGGAACAGGCGCGCTGGGCGCTGCGTTTATGCCTGGTCAGCGCCCGGCGGCCGGATGAAATTGTGCAGGCGCAGAAAGCGGAGTTCGATCTGCAATTAGGATTGTGGATGCAGGGTACGCGCAATAAATCGCAGCGGGAGCATGTGCTGCCCATTTCACCGCTGATGCGTCAATGCATCGAAGCATTGCTGCGCGCCGCCGAACCAGCCTCACCCTGGCTGGTGCCCGCGCCACGCGATCCGCAACAGCCGCTGTCAAAAGGCGCGCTGAATCAGGCACTTCGCCGGATGATCCGCGCTCCCCGTGGGCTGGGACTGGAGGCATTTACCCCTCGCGATCTGCGCCGCACCGCACGTTCAAAACTCTCAGCACTCGACACGCCTAATGACGTCGCCCGAAAAATCATGAACCATGCGCTTGAAGGCATCGATCGGGTCTATGACACCCATGACTATCTGAGCCAGATGCGCAGCGCCATGACTATCTTTTCGGACGCGGTAGAGCAGATTATTGAATGCGAAAGCTACCATCTGCTGCGTCATCGCTATGATGGCGAAACCCTCACGCTGGACGATCTCTCGCTCATGGCGATGTCACGCTAACGCTTATATCGGCAACTGTCAGAAGTGGTAGCGCAGCCAGGCAAAATAGACGTTACCGTTGTTATGGGTGCCGGGAATATAGGTCATCTGGAAATCGAGATCGCCATAGCCGACAGAGGCCAGCGGCAGTATCGCTGGCACCGGAATATAATCCCAGTTGTGCCGTGCGGTAAAGCCCGCCGTGTAACCCGCACCCCAGTGAAAATTCTGGTCGGCCAGCGGACGCCAGGTTGCCACCCAGCCATAGCCACCAAAGGGTTCCCATTTATTAAAGGAGTCCTTAAACGCCATTAAGTAGATGCCGTTCCAGTTCCCTTTTTCATCGTAGCGGGAGATACCTCCGCCCGCGCCCCAGGGTCTTTCATTATATTTATTGATGTGTTCACGATCGTAAGTGGCACGGTTGTGCCAGGTAATCGCGGGCAGATAAAAGTCGTAACCTTCAGGCTGCTGCCAGGTTGTGGCGACTTTATCACTGAAATTATCCCAGCCCGCACTCACGCTCTCTACAAGTGTGGCGGAGTGGACTGAAAAAACACTGAAAACGGTGGTCGTTATCAGCGCTTTAAGAGTTGAAATTTTGCGCACGTACGAATTCCTGCAATATCTGGTGTTAAATAAGGTGATAAAAGATTTAAGGCAGATATTGTGGCATCAGGAGTGACAACTACAGTTCAATGAACGGCCATTACAGGATTTTATCTTTAACAAATAATGATGCAGCAGCCCTGTTGCTCTGACAAGTCAGCAGGCGTGCTGACCCTATAAACGCCTCCCTGTCTTTATCATCTTCCAGCCGTCTTTCACACGCAGACAATTCCCTGAAAAAATTCGTATTGTTTGCTAACAAAATCTTGCAATGATAATCGCAATGCGTATATTTCTCATTTGTTTTAGAAGTTCATCACACCCGCGCGCAGGCGCTCAGGGAAAGGTTTCTGGTTCCTCAAACCATAAGCAGGGCAGCGATGTCCGCAGGAAGCATGGTCGTGACAGTGGCAGCATAAAAACATAAAGATAATTGAGGAATTAATGAACGCTTTCGATCTTCAACACCCCAGGGCAACGGACACTTCTGCTCTGCAACGTCCATTCCGCTTCTCCTTGCTGGCTGTCATCGTCGCCTCGTCGCTGGCGCATAACGCTGCTCATGCCGCAGAGACCGGCGCACCCGCTGCCAGCGATAACCAGACTATGACGGTCAGCGCGTCAGCCGATGATGCCGTAGCCGCTTCGCCCGCCACTGATTACAGCGTACCGGTTACCCGTGCGGGCACTAAAATGCTGGGCACCGTGCGTGATGTCCCGCAGTCAGTCAGCATTGTCAGTAAACAGCGTATGGCCGATCAGCAACTCCAGTCGCTGAATGATGTGCTCGCAAATACCACCGGTATTCGCGGTATCAGTGGTGATATGGATCGCACCAACTACTATGCTCGCGGCTTTATGATCGACAACTACATGGTCGATGGTATCCCTACTGCCTTTGCCGCTCGCTGGAACCTGGGTGATGCGCAGACCGATATGGCAATGTATGAGCGCGTTGAAGTGGTGCGCGGAGCGACCGGTCTGTTAACCGGACCGGGCAATCCATCAGCTGCCATCAATATGGTGCGCAAACACGCCGACAGCAAAGAGTTCGGCGGCACCGTCTCCGCCAGTTACGGCAGCTGGAATAAGCAGCGTTACGTGGCCGATCTCTCTGCTCCGCTCAGTGACTCCGGCAATGTTCGTGGCCGGCTGATCGCGGGCTGGCAGGATAACAACAGCTTCATAGAGCGCTATGGCGCCAAAAAACAGTTCATCTATGGCGTGGTTGACGCTGACCTGACCGACTCTGCCACGCTTTCGGTCGGCTATGAATTCAGCCAGGTCAATACGGACTCCACCATGTGGGGTGGCGCGCCGCGCTGGTACACAGACGGCACGCAGATACATACCCGACGCGGCTACAACACCGCACCTGACTGGGCCTACAACGATAAAGAGAACCGTAAAGTCTTTGTGAACCTGAAACAGGACTTCGACAACGGCTGGAACATCACACTGAACGGCGCGCACAACGAGATGCGCCTCGACAGTAAGCAGATCTATCTTGATGGCTATTTCGATCGTAACACCGGGGCGGGCGTCTCTTCCTATGCCAACTATCCGGTGGTAGGCGGGACTGGTTACAACACCGGTAAACGCAAAGTGGATGCCGTTGATGCCTTCGCCAGCGGTCCTTATGAACTGCTGGGTCGTCAGCATGAGCTGATGGTCGGCGTCAATTACACCCGCCAGGATAACAAGTACTTCAGTACCTTTGAGAATATCTCATCGGAGTCGCTGGGCAACTACAACGAGTTTAACGGTCAGTATCCGGAATCAGCCTGGACGCCGCGTCTGCCTGCCAGCGATACCCAACTGGTTCGCCAGAAATCGACTTATATGGCGACCCGTCTGTCGCTCGCCGATCCGCTGCACCTGATTATCGGTGCCCGTTACACCAACTGGAACCGTGAAACGCCTGGTGGTGAAATGGAAGAAAATAACACCACCCCTTACGGCGGATTGATTTATGACTTCGCTGAAAACTGGTCGGCTTACGCCAGCTATACCTCGGTGTTCCAGCCACAGGACTATCGCAATGCCAGCGGCGCTTTCCTGTCGCCCGTTATCGGCAAAAACTACGAGGCAGGCCTGAAATCTGACTGGATGGATAGTCGCTTCACCACCTCGATTTCGGTGTTCCGCACCGAGCTGAATAATGTCGGTGAAGCAACTACTCAGACGGTTCAGGGGTCAGGTGATGTCGCGTACATTGGCCGTAAAGGCGTGGTGAGTCGTGGCGTGGAGTTTGAAGTCAACGGCGCATTAACCGACAACTGGCAGATGACCCTGGGCGGCACGCGCTACATTGCGGAAAACCGCGATGGCAGCACCTTTAACCCGCAACTGCCGCAGACCAGCTTTAACCTGTTCAGCAGCTATCGCCTGCCGACGTTGCAGCAGCTGACGCTGGGTGGCGGTGTGAACTGGCAGACACATATCTGGAATGATGTCGGTGGCCCGGAAGGCAATGGCACCTGGCGTGCCCGTCAGGGCAGCTATGCGCTGGTTGATCTCTTCGCCCGTTATCAGGTGAACAAAAATCTGTCGCTGCAGGGCAACCTCAATAACCTGTTCGACAAAGAGTATGACACTAACGTGGCCAGCTCTGTAGTCTACGGCGAACCGCGTAATTTCTCAGTGACCGCCAGCTACACCTTCTGATTTGTGTCGTTGTAAAGCCTGTGAAAAACGCCTCAGTTGAGGCGTTTTTCATCACCTCCTGAATCTGCACTCAGGTAAAACGCAGTGCCAGGTTAAAACCTTCTGCCGACTCCACCACAATCGCCTCGGGCTGCTCATGAAAGGCAATTTCCCCCGTCACCAGCGCGCGTTTAACCAGGCCGAGATCCTCCGTCTCAAAACCCAGCGCGACCATCCGGGCGCTGCCATCATAGTCTTCCGGCAGCGGGCCAAATCGCTGCTGCGCATAGTCTGCCGAAGCAAAACGAACCGTGGCAGCACCCGCGCGCAGGACAAAGGCGCCTTCGGGACAGGCGAGCACTTTAGCGGCCCCAAACAGGCGGCTATAGACCAGCGCTGAAAGCGCCGGATCCTGCGCGACAATCACAAACTCACTGATATTACGCACGCCATTGGGGTGACGCTGCCATGCCGGCTGCCATACTGCTTCGGGCGTCAGATGCTGGCAAAAAAAGCTGCGGCCATTGGGTACCAGCGAAGGGCGAATCCGTACGGTCCTAAAGTGCGCTTCACTCACCGAACCGTCGGGCAGGGTAACCGGACGATGAAAAGCCGCTGGCGGATCGCCATCCAGATCCTGCCGTTGCAGATGCTGAAACTCACTCTCTGCATCGCTGCTTTTCCACACCAGACCGCTCAATCCCAGCGGCGATTGCCAGAGATCGGCGCGCTGGCTCCCTTTGCCCGTCTCATAGCCCAGCAGTTCCAGGTAGTTCTCACCAAAAATAGCCAGGTGATTACTCGATCCCAGCGAGTGATGACCCCGTTCAGTGAGCTGAAAGCCGAGCCTTCGGAAGCGCGCGCTGGCGCTGTCGAGCTGGTCGGCCACGTTAATCACAGCATGATCAAGAATCGGTTGTGGAACCTGAACTGACATAGCAGCACTCCTTTTTTTCGTCATTGCGCCGCCACAATCTGCAACGCGCGCGGCACCAGCTGCGTGAAGTAGTCCACCGCCGGGCCAATTAACGCTTCATCAGGATCGAAGGCGGCGTGATGCAGACCAAACTCGCTGGCACTGCCGATGCTGACAAACGCCCCCGGCACCTGCTGCAGATAGAAGGCAAAATCTTCTCCGCCCATCTGCGGCGACTCAACGTGCTCCGCGAGATAGCCACTCTGTTGGGCAACGTCCAGCGCAACATCCACCCAGCCTGGCGTGTTAATCAGGGCCGGCGGTCCTTCAGTCCACTCCAGTTCGGCGGTCGCACCAAACCCGGCGGCAATACCCTGAATCAGGGATCGCATTCGGTGCGGGATCTGCGCCCGAATTTCGCCGTTGTGGGTGCGCACGGTGCCCTCCAGCTCAACGCTTTGTGGCAGCACGTTCCAGGTATTTCCGGCGGTAAAGCGCGTCACGCTCAGCACCACCGTTTCCAGCGAGCTGAATACCCGGCTCGGCAGGGTCTGCAGAGCCGTTACGATATGGCTGGCAATCACAATCGAATCGATGCCCTCCTGCGGTCGTGCGGCATGGGCGCCTTTGCCCTCAATGCGGATAACAAAGCGGTCTACGTTGGCATAAAACGCACCCGCCCGACTACGCAGCGTGCCCAGCGGCAGGTCGGGCGCGTTGTGCAGGCCGAATATCGCCTGAACGCCTTCCAGCGCACCGGCATCAATCAGCTGACGTGCGCCATTAAAGGTCTCTTCAGCGGGCTGAAACAGAATCCGTACCCGGCCTTGCAGCGTGTCTTCCTGCTGTTTCAGCTGCAACGCCACGCCGAGCATCACGGCGCTGTGAACGTCGTGACCACAGGCGTGCATAACGCCCGGCTGCTGTGATCGCCACGGGCGTTCGGTGGTTTCTTCAATCGGTAACGCATCGATATCCGCGCGCAGGGCGATCAGGGGTTCGCCATGACCGATTTCTGCCACGACGCCGGTTTTCAGCCCCAGCGGCAACAGCCGGATCCCGGCCTGCTCCAGCCAGCGGGTAATACGTTCCGTGGTGGCAAATTCATGATTCGAAAGTTCCGGATGCTGATGCAGTTCGCGACGCCACTGCACCAGTTGGTCGGTTAAAGGCAAAGTCATGATTATCCCTGTTGTTCCGGCAGAAAAGGTTCGCCCAGCGTCAGCATCAGGCGATTAGCCCAGGCAAAAAAGGCGGTTGATTGAATCAGATCGAGCAGGGCGAGCGTATCCAGACCCTGTTCACGCAGTGCAGAGAGCTGCGACTGTGTCGGCTGGGCAGGTGTCAGCGACAGTGCTGCTGAGAATGCGATGATCGCCTGCCAGCGCGCGGTGTGTCCGTGAGATAACACCGCGCCGGGTGCGACATTCAGCAGCTTCTGTACCGCTTCATCCTGCTTTGAGAGCTGGCTGGCTTTACGCGCATGGACTGAGGCGCAGTAAATGCAGCCGTTGACCTTACTCACCACGGTGGCAGCCAGTTCGCGCTCGGCGCGTGGCAGCCCTCCTGCGGTATAAAAAATGCCTTTATCGGTCAGGGTGCGCTGCTCCAGCAACGGCAGATTGCGCGCCAGCAGGCGAAAATAGTCGGAGTGGGTGTGACCGAATTTTGCCAGTGTCGCCTGCTCTTCCTCGCTGAATTCCGACAGCGGTTTTGCCGGCAGCCAGGGCTCCCAGCCGAGTTCCTGTTGCGTAAACGCGGTCAGGGCAGTTTTGCCGCTGGCGGTATGTAAGGCCTCGTGCCAGTGACCGGCGACTACCGGGGCAACCTCACCCGACGCCTCATCGCCCTGTAAGCTGCGCAGACCCGCCAGCAACCGGCTCTGAAAACTGACAAACGCCACCAGCTGTGCCAGTGTGACAATGCCGCGCAGGCTCCAGCCCGCCTGTTTCAAAGGCTCCAGATGCGCGGGAGCAGCAGTAACCGGCTCAAAGGTCAGGCGATGGGCAAAAGCCTGTGCCGCGTTGATCCGATCACTCCCGGCCAGACTCTCCTGTGGCTGGTAGTGCGCCTGCAGGCCGGGTTGTGCATGCCAGCCGGCAACCTGAGCGGCCAGCAGACGGCGCTCCGCCAGCGGAAAATCTTCATCACCCTGGCTAAACAACAGGGTGTAGCTACCCTGAGCATGTTGTGTGGCGGCGTGACGTGTCTGGCGCGCATGGGCCAGTTCGGAATCGGGATTGATATCTGCCAGTGTGGCGATCAAATCGTCAGGTTGATTCATGAAATTCTCCTGTGAGGTTCGCCAGCGGCACGAAGCGCGGGCGCAAGATGTTGGGCAATCAGTTCAATCGAGCGCAGCGTGTCGGCATGCGAAGGCTCAACCGAATGCACCTGAAATGAGATGTCGGTGACGCGCGCCAGTGCGCTATCCTGCGCCAGCGAGTGCTGCACCTGATCGATGCCGCCAACATGGGCATCAAACTGCGCCAGCAGGTCATCAAAGCGTTCACCGCGTAATTCGCCACGATACTGCGCAGCCTGCTGACGAATTCCCGGTTCAGCTACCTGACGGGCATAGCGGTCAGAATCGGCCACGAATGCGGTACGGGAGGCGAGGATGCGCGGAGTGGTTCCCGCAGGAAGTGCCGCAAGATAGGCATCGATCAGCGGATTCTGCAATGCATCCAGCGGCAGCTCAGGCTGGCCCGCCGGACGCGGCTGGGTGCGGGACAGCATCAGGCCATGGCCGCCCTGAGCGGCACGGATCGCGCCCTCAACCGAGAAGGTGGCGATCCACACCCGTCCGGCAAGCTGCGGCGCGGCGGGATAGAGATGATTATCAGGATGCCCCAGTGAATCCCCGCGCCAGGCACTGAGCAGCGTATGCAGATGGTCGGCAAAAGCGGCACCGCGCTCGGCAAAGGTCAGACCAAACGGCAAAAACGAATCCGGCGTGCCACCGGAGCCCAGCCCGATCTCCAGCCGCCCATCTGCCAGCAGATCCAGTACTGCGGCATCTTCAGCCACCCGCAGCGCATTTTCCATCGGCAGGGTGATGATGGCGGTGCCGAGCCGGATGGTGCGGGTCTGCGCGGCGACATGCGCCAGGAAGAGCAGCGGCGACGGCAGACCCCCCTCATCCTGATGAAAATGGTGCTGAGCAATCCACGCATTATCAAATCCGCAGCGTTCGGCATGCTGAATCTGTTCGGTGGCCAGCTGATAGCGCTGTTTCGCCGGCACCTTATCCAGCAGTCGGGTAAAAAATCCGAGACGTCGGCTCATGCTGACTCCTTGTGGGTTAAGGGAATAAGCGGAGGAATGGCAGCCATTAATTCCCGGGTATAAGGATGCTGTGGCGCACTGAAAATAGTGACAACGTCACCTTGCTCTGCGACTTCGCCCGCTTTTAACACCGTGACGCTGTCGGCAATCTGCCGCACCGTCGCCAGGTCGTGCGTGATAAACAGATAGGTCAGACCCAGTTCGGCCTGGAGCTGCTGCAACAGGTCGAGGATTTGCGCCTGCACCGTGACATCCAGCGCCGAGGTCGCCTCATCCAGTACCAGAATCTCCGGCTTGCAGATCAGTGCCCGCGCAAGCGCCACACGCTGCCGCTGTCCGCCGGAAAGTTCGTGAGGATGACGTGACAGAAGAGAGAGCGGCAGCGCCACCCGCGTGGTCATCCCTTCTACGCGCTCACGGCGCTGACTGCGGCTCAGTCGCTCAAAATTACGCAGTGGCTCTTCAATAATTGCATATAGCGTCTGACGCGGATCGAGCGAGGCAAATGGGTTCTGATAGACAAACTGGATCTTCCGCCGCAGCTGACGCAGCGCCTCGCCGCGTAATCCGTTGACCACGATGCCATCCAGCGTCACCTCGCCGCTGTCTGCGGTTTCAAAACCCATAACGATGCGCGCCAGCGTGGTTTTGCCTGAGCCGGATTCGCCTACCAGTGCATGCGTAGTGCCGCGCGCAACCTGAAAGCTGACCTGGTTCAGCGCCTGCAAACGCTGCTGTTTGCCCAGCGAAAAGCTTTTCATCACGCCGGTTGCCCGGATGGCGGGGGCAGAAAAACGGGCGGTTGCAGATTTAACTCTGGCGGGTCGCTGTGGTGCCGCATCATTCAGTAACTGACGGGTATAAGGATGAGCAGGCGCGCTGATAACCTGTTCAGTGCGGCCCGATTCCTGAATCTCGCCGTGACGAAACACGATAATACGATCTGCGCGTTGCGCCGCCAGCGCCAGGTCGTGGGTGACAAACAGCACGGCGGTGCGGGATTCCTGCCGCAGGTTGTCCAGCAGATCGAGAATGCGCTTTTGCACCGTGACATCCAGCGCGCTGGTCGGCTCATCCGCAATAATGATCTCCGGCTGCAGGGCGAGAGCAATGGCGATCAATACCCGCTGCTTCATGCCACCCGACAGCTGATGCGGATACTGCTTAACCCGCTGTTCCGGATGGCTAAGGCCGACGCGATTCAGCAGGTCAACCACCCGCTGCTGGCGCTGCGCTGACGGTAATTTCAGGTGCAGTCGCAGGATCTCTTCCACCTGTTCGCCGACCGTTTTCACCGGATTCAGGGAATTACCGGGATCCTGCGGTACCAGACTGATGCGCGCACCGCGCAGGGTATCGAAGCGCTTTTGCGACCACTGGCTGATATCCACGCCGTTGAGCAGGATTTCGCCCCCTTCGCGGCGGCCATTTTCCGCCATCAGACCCATTATCGCCTGTGCGGTAGTGGTTTTACCGGAGCCGGACTCCCCGACCAGCGCCACCATCTCACCGGGCTGCAGCTCGAAGCTGACGTTATGTACCACCGGCTGCCAACGGTTGCCGCTGTGATAGCTTAGCGTCAGATTATTGACCGCGAGTAACGGCTGAGCGCTCATCGGCGTCCTCCAGAAAGTTGCTGGCTGATGCGGTTGGCTGCGAGCACCACAGCGACCACCACCACACCAGGAAAAGTGGTCAGCCACCAGGCGGTAGCCAGATAATTACGCCCTTCAGCGATTAACAGACCCCATTCCGGCACCGGCGGTGGGGTGCCGTAGCCGAGGAAGCTCAGAGTCGACAGCGCCAGAATCGCCTGACCAAATTGCAGGGCGGCATAGGCGATCACCGGCGTCAGCGCATTGGGCAGAATGTGACGCCACAGCACGCTGAAAAAGCGGCCGCCGCTGCCGTAAGCCGCTTCGACATACTCGCTGTGACGGATGCGCACCACTTCGGCGCGTGCCAGTCGGGCGAAGCTGGCGATGGAGGCGATGCCCACTGCTAATGCGGCATTCAGGGTGCCGAAGCCGAGTAAAATCAGCACGCTCAGAGAGAGCAGCAGCGCCGGAATCGCCAGCAGGACATCCACTGCGCGCATCACAATTGATTCAGTTTTGCCACCGATAGACCCTGCCACCAGACCCAGCGCGGTACCTGCCAGCAGTCCGATCGCCACCGCCATGACGGCGGCGGAGAGCGAATGGGACGCGCCGTAAACGATGCGGGCAAAGAGATCGCGGCCGAGCTGATCGGTGCCGAGCCAGTGTCCGGCCTGCGGTGCGAGTCGCTGTGCACCCGCAACGCCTTCAATCGGGCTGGCCTGGGTAAAGAGGGCCGGGAACAGGGCCGCCAGTACGGCCAGCAGCATGACTGAAACGGCAAGCCACAGGCCCGGCGAAAACTGTAAAGTGCGCCTCTTTGCCGCCACGGGTTGCCGCGCGGCAGCGTAATCAACCAGACTCATGTTGCACCTCGTAACAGCTGTAAGCGCGGGTCAAACAGCGGCATCAGCAGATCCACCAGCAGGTTGATCACCACAAAACCCAGCGCGGAGATCATCACTACCGCCTGCAACACCGCCACATCCTGATTGTTCACCGCCTGCTGCGTCAGCTGACCGAGACCGCCCAGGCCAAACACCGTTTCGGTAATCAGCGCACCGGCAATCAGTTCTCCCAGCAGCAGGCCCGCCACGGTGAGCACCGGCAGCATGGCGTTGCGCAGGATGTGCCGCCACAGCACATAGTGCTCGCTGGCTCCTTTGGCGCGCGCCACCGCCACAAAAGGCCGGGTTGAAACCTCATCGATGCTGCGCAACAGAATCTGAGCCAGCGGCGCTGAGATCGGAACGGCGACCGTAATAATGGGCAGAATCAGTCCCTGCCACGGTGAGGGATTGATTACCGGGATCCAGCGCAGCTGGAATGAGAAGAGCTGAATCAGGGCTATGCCGAGCCAGAAGGTCGGCACTGAGATAAACAGCGCGGGCAGTGACTGCAGCAGATTACGCAGGCCGCGCAGGGCAGGCAGCCGCGACAGTGTCGCCAGCACGAATGCCAGCAGTGTCGCCAGCAAAAAGCCGCACAGGGCCAGTCGCAGCGTGCCAGGCAGATTGCTGGTCAGCAGTTCACTGACCGGCACGCCCGCCTGCACCGAATAGCCGAAGTCGCCGTGCAGCATCGCCACCAGCGTGTGCAGATATTGCTGCCACAGCGGGCTGTCCGCGCCATAGGCCTGACGCATCTCAGCAATCTGCTGCGGACTCAGGCCGAGATCCGGATTCTGAAATTTGATCAGGACCGCATCGCCTGGCAGCACCTGCAGCAGCACAAACGACAGGGTAAACGCGGCCCACAGGACCAATACCCCCAGGCCAGCGCGTTGCAGCAGATAATGACGCATCCTCACCTCCGGTTACTGTTTTTCCAGCCAGGCGCCATAGAGTGCCGGACGGCCCACCGCTTCAAAACTGACCCCTTTCAGCCAGGGCGCACCGGCATAGACCTGCGGCTCTTCAAAGATCGGAATCACATAGGCCTGGTCCAGCAGATACCGCTGAACGTCACCGGTCAGCTGTAATCGTTTTGCCGGGTCAACTTCAGCGGAGATGGCGACCAGCAGCTGGTTCAGCTTGTCATCACGGAAGTTTTTCACTTTGTCGCTGGAGCCGCCTTTCTGCAGCAGGTTGTCGCGGTTAGCCGGATAGAAACTGCTTTTGATCACGTCGGGATCGGCGCGGCCGACTTCGGTGACGTTCAGCGGGGTCTTAAGGGGGTCGAGATTATCCAGCGTTTTGCTGCCGGCATCGCCCGCTTTAACGCTGAGGGCGACGCCCGCCTGGCGCCACTGCTGTGCCACCAGTTGCAGCACCTCTTTGTTTTGCGGCTGCGGCAGTGATTCATAGACGGTTAGCGCCAGTCGCTGGCCTGCTTTTTCACGGATGCCATCGGCACCCGGTTGCCAGCCCGCCTGGTCCAGCAGTGCCTTCGCTTTTGTCAGATCAAAAGTGAGTTTGTCCGCCAGATTGACGTAGCCGGCGGCGGTGGTGGCCACGACCGAGGTTGCCTGCGGATAGTTCGGCGAGAAGAGCGTATCAACCACCTGTTTCGCATTGGTGGCGTGCAGCAGCGCCTGACGCACCCGGATATCGCTGACCAGCGGATTATCCGGACGGAAGCTGAGGCTGTCGTTTACACCACGGGTCGGCGCGGCATAAACCGGGAAGTTCTGATCTTTAGCCTGCTTCTCGTCGTAGGCCTGCACCTGACGGATCAGGCCTGCCTGGCCCGCCAGCAGTGCACCGATACGCACGCTGTCTTCCGGCGTCACGATCACTTTTATCGCATCCAGATTGGCCGGACCTTGCTGCTGAATGTTTTTCGGTCCCCACTGATAATCTTTACGCGCTACCAGATCCACCTCCCGACCGAGCTTCTCATCACTGACCACAAACGGGCCGGAGCCGACAATGTGACGCGCATCGCCCAGCTGATCGAAACTGCGCGCCAGGGTACTCAGCGAGACCAGGCCAGAGCCAATGGTGGCGGTGCCCTGTAAAAATCCGGGCGAGGGTTTTTTAAAATAGAATTTCACCGTCAGCGGGTCGATCACTTCGCTGCGTTCATAGTTATTAATCACTTCCGATACCGGCAGGCGCAGCGCTTTATTTCCCAGCCCGTAGGTATCAAAGTTTTTCGCCACCGCGTTCGCATCTAATGGTGTGCCATCGGAAAAAGTCACGCCAGGCCGTAATTTAAATGTGTATTCGGTTTTGTCGGCGTTGGTAGTCCAGCTTTCTGCAATCCAGGGTTCAACCTGCAGCGTTTCGGGATTCTGCCAGGTTAATTTATCGGTGATCTGATTGAGAATGCCGCCATTAGGGTAAAAGCCACCGGCAGGCGGATAGAGGTTGGTATGTGCCTGCTGTTCAAGATAAATCAGCGTACCGCCTTTGACCGGTGCAGCCACCGCGTTAAAGGTCAGAGTCCCGGCAAGTAAAGTAAAAACCAGCGTTTGTGCGCGTGGTTTAAGGGGAAATAACGTCTTCATGGTGAATTCCTTTGTTATCAATTGCCTCAGCAGGCGGAATCATCATCGAATGACGCAACACACAGATAAAGTAACGATTTGGTCAAAGCTTATCTGAAAAAAATAAATGCGGGATTGGGTGGTTGATATTAGTCTGAATGGGATGACCTAAGATAAACGTTCAAAGTGTAAATCGGCATCCATTGCCAGAGCAGGGAGCCCATGAATAGAGTGTAAGATGAGGCAGTGTTGAAACACTGGACATGCCAGAAAACGCTGAAGTTTTCCATTGCATAAGCACTGCCCCGTTTAGCTAAAATCGTACTTAAGTTATCGATAGACTTTTAAGGAGATCCTGCAATGCATATTCAGATAAGTCCTTTTTGGCTAAACGTAATCCGGGTGGCTTCATTCAGATCAATGTTTTTTAAAGCCTCAGGTTCTACCCAGATAATCTCCTGAAACTCTTCATTGAAGGTTATTGTTCGGTTTGCGCTCAGACAATCAAAGATAAGATAGATCATATAAATTTCTTCAGTCATTCCATCAGAATAGGTTTTGATTCTGACATCATCCCGAAACGTCCAGGGTGTGATATTTGTTATCTTGAGCGCCTCGCCTAATTCTTCCCTGATTTCCCGCTTTAATGCTTCTTCGATTGTTTCACCTGGCTCCATTCCGCCGCCTGGCAAAGCCCACTGTCCAGGAAAAACACCCCTGTCAGATGCCATTTTACATAGCAAATATTTACCCTCATTTTGAATGACCGGGCACACAATGACTCTCTGTCGCATTACTTCTCCTTATTGATGTTAAAAATTCCAGATCTGAAATGGGCGGTTCAGAAGGCCGATAGTTGTTTTGTCATTTTTCTGGTCATACTTACCGCTCAACAGCTTAGCGAGACAATGCTTCTGACACCGATGTCACAAAAGTGGCATTCCTGTTATAAAAACCAGGAAGCACTCTTAAGAATCCTCAAATCAGAAAGATTATAACCATGGATATTGTAAGGGTATGGTGCGGCGATCACGCTTTAATGATGCCGTAATCGGATTCTTTATGGTTAGCAGTGCGGGCAAGTACTATATCGCACTGCTAAATATATTCGATTATTCCGTGCACAATTTCCGCTGGTCTGCTCGTAGAAAAGCGCTGACCAGAACCAGCCACAGCAGACCGCAGATCAGGTTCACCACACTGAAGCCGCCGGTGCCGTAACTAAAATAGGCGGTTTTGGCTGCTTCAATGCCCAGCGCGATGATCAGAATACTCACCATGCCGAGCATCGCTGCCACGCTGCCTTTTCCGGCGCTGCTGGAAAAAAGCGTCATGCGATAGAGTCCGGCGCTGACCAGCCCGGCGCCGAAGCCGTAGAGGCTAATTCCGGCAGTCAGCCACAGATAGCTTTGCGGATTTAGCACGGTAGCGGTTACTGCGATTGCCAGCCCGCAGACCACCGGCCAGGCCCCGAGCCGTAACGGCTGTTCAATGGGCAGACGGCTGGATAAGCGTCCCAGCGTCAGGTTGCCCGCAATCATGGCGGCGAAGACCGGCAGCTGTAATAACGCATAGTCGATGCGGCTGAGTCCCGCATCGTGGATTAATATCACCGGCGACAATGCGACCCAGGCGATGCAGGGCACAGTGACCAGTCCGATGGCCAGCGAGCCGCGCATCACCTGACGATCCTTCAGCAATGCCGCGTAACCGCTGATAATCGATCGCAGCGACAGCGGTTTCTGCCGGTCACCTGCGGTTTCGGGCATCGCATACCACAGACCTGCCAGCGCCAGCGCCGCAATAGCGCCAATCAGCCAGAACAGGGTGCGCCATTCACCCACGGTAAGAAAAGCCGCGCCCGCCAGCGGACCGGCCAGCGGGGCCAGCAGGGCGACGTTGGCCATCAGCGCCATCATTTTGATGCTGAGCGATTCCGTAAACGCCTCCTGCACCGCCGCGTAGCCTACCGCGCCAATAAAACAGAGGCTGACGCCCTGCAGAAAACGCAGCAGGACGAACTGCTCAATGCTTTGCACCCAGTGCGTCGCCACACACGAGAGCATAAAAAAGGCCACGCCGCTGAGCAGCACCGGACGCCGCCCGATACGGTCAGAGAGGGGGCCAAGCAGCCATTGCAGCATAATGCCACCGGCCAGATAGGCGGTGAGCGAAGTAGAGACCCACTCCGGCCCAACCTTAAATTCCTGAGTCACCAGCAGCATGCCGGGCTGGATCATGTCGTGAGCGATATAGGTAGCGAACTCAAACAACACCAGCGACAGCGGGAAGATCAGATGTCGTCGGGTCAGTTGCGCGACCGGTTCAAAAGAAACCATTACGGATACCTGCGATAAAGCCATTAAAAAAGCGGCCACCAGGGTGACCGCATAATTTCAGCGTGACGGTGTAACGCTTATCGCCAGCGGGCGATCGGGTTATTCAGCGTTCCGGCGAACTTGAGGTTCTCAGCGGGATCGGCGAGGTTTATCATCTGCTGGTTATTCGCCAGCTGCAGGCGGTTCAGACAGGAGCGGGTAAACTCCGGCGCGAACATGTCATAGCGCGCGAACTTAGTGGCATGCTCCGGGTGCGCCTGCTGGTAATCCTTCACGCACTGCGCCACCGCCTGCCAGAACTCTTCCTCCGGCAGCGTTCCTGACTGATGCAGAATCGCGCTGATAAAGCGGAAGATGCAGTCAAACACATCGGTGAAGATTGAGAGCAGCTTCAGGTTCTCCGGCACATCCACGGCCAGACGCTGCACGCCTTCCGGCAGCACCGCATCCGGATTCATCACGGCGATCTCTTCGCCGATATCCTTCATGTATGCACTGACCGGCACGTTGTTCTCCAGCAGCATGATGAGGTTTTCACCGTGCGGCATAAACACCAGGTCATGCTGATAGAAGCAGTGCAGCAGCGGGCTGAGATAGCAGGTCAGGTAGCGTTCTATCCACTGCTTCGCGGGCAAACCAGAATCCGCTATCAGCGCTGGCAGCAGTGCCTGCTGATGATGATCGACGTGCAGGAAAGAGGCCATGGTCATCAGACGCTGGCCGGGTTGCAGGCTGGCCGCAGGATTATCCCGCCACAGCGCAGCGAACATCTTTTTATAGGCGGAGTCGCCTTTGATCGCCTGCTCATAGTAGCGGTTGTGATAGCCGACCGCCGCGACTTCGCGCAGGATGCGGAAATCACAGCGATTCAGCCACGCATCGCCAGCAACCAGTTGTTCCAGCCAGCCGTTTATCGCAGGCGTTGTCGCCATATAGTAGGGGGACAGTCCGCGCATAAAGCCCATGTTCAGCACCGACAGGGCGGTTTTCACGTAGCGCTTCGCGGGCTGGCTGCGGTTAAAGAAGGTGCGGATCGACTGCTGCGCCTGGTAAGCATCGTCTCCGGTGCCGAGATAAACAATATCGTGACTGGCGATGTCTGCCGCAAACACGGTCAGCAGCTTGTTCTGCCACTGCCACGGATGCACCGGCATCAGGATATACTCCTCAACCGCCAGCCCTTTATTCACCAGCTGCGCAGTAAACTGCTCCAGGGTGGTGTCGCCCAGTTCATCACGCATCAACTGCTCATAGCTCAGCTCGCTGAGGCTGGAGAAATGGGCGTTGCGGCGATGGACCGCGACCCAGATGAGGTGAACGGGCGCGGCGGCCTCGGGCGCATACGCCAGATAATCATGGGCATCGAAGCCAATACGCCCGTTGTTGGCAACAAAGCAGGGATGGCCTTCGGTCATCGCCGCTTCCACCGTCTGGAAATCGGCTGAGACCAGCGCCTGGCTGTCAGGATTATTCTTCTGCAGCTTATAAACGCTGCTGCACAGCGTGCTGCTGATCTCTTCCATGTAGGTCGCCAGCAGTGCCTGTGTAATACCGATCTCCCCGTTAAACTCCACGATAAATTTCAGCGCATCCAGCGGCAGATCACGACCGTTCTCCTGCTTGCGCAGTGAGTCGGCGTCGATTTCCCAGTGATCCAGCGCCAGCCGCGACGCCCGGAAATGGTAGCTCGCTTCACCGCCTGGCACCGCAAGCTGATAGCTGCCGTTGCCCGACTCCTGTGGCGTAATGATTTTCTCATGCGCGAACTCGGCAATCGCTTTACGGATTAGCATGCGGTTTGCCTGCGCCCAGTGGTCGCCCGTCAGATGTGTACCGTTCATCAGCGAAGAGGGGGTGTTCATAGTCTGCGACTCCTGCAGTAACGCGTGTTGATAATTTTTCCGCTGGCAAAAGGCCAGCCAGGCGGTTTTATGACCCATGTCGATGGTGTGCTGATAGCGGAACCCGGCACGCTTATTCAGCACGTGAATCTTCTCATTGCACACATCTGGCTCTACCACCACGCGGCGCACCTCGGGGCGGCTGAACATGTAGTCCATCACCAGCGTGAAGACCTGCCAGCTGAAGGCTCTGATCGGCTGGCTGGCGGGGGCAATCAGAATATGCATGCCGTAATCATCGGGTGCGGCAGGATAAAATTTGCCGACCTCATCGTCGCAGGCGCGATAGCACTCAATCAGGCAGACCGGCTGGTCGTTGCAGCAACCAATCAGCGCAGCATGGGGATCGGCTGCACTCAGCGTCTGATAGAACTCAGCGACCTGATTCAGGCTCTGCTGCTGCATACCCCAGAAGCGGGCGTAATCGCGGGTGACCCAGCTATGAATCAGCGGCGCATCGCTGGCGAGCATGGGCCTCAGGGTGAACTGGCCTGCGGGGCGGGCGGCGCTGAACAGTGTTTGTGAACTCATCTCAGTGCTCCGATTTAGCCGGGAAGGTCTGGAAGGCAATCTGACGCTCGATCGGGTAGACCTCGCGTCCGGTCAGTTCGCGCAGCAGCACCGAGTTGCGGTAGCAGGCCATGCCGAGATCCGGCGTAACAAAGCCGTGGGTGTGCAGTTCGGCGTTCTGCACGAAGATCTGATTGTGATAATCGATGCTGTAGTTGCGCTGCACGTCGTAGCGGCCTTTGTCATCCCAGCGCAGGCGGGCGTTTATGCCCTCTAAAAACATCGGTGGCTGGTAGTGATAGCCGGTCGCCATCACCAGTCCTTCGGTGCGACGGGTGAAGGTGCAATCCTGCTCCTCCTGATGCAGCGTCAGCTCAAACTCTCCCTGCGGCAGCCAGCGCATAGCGGTCAGCGCCGAGTGAGTAAACAGGTTAACGTTCAGATCGCCGTCGAGCTGTTTGACATACATCAGGTCATAAATGTCGTTAATCAGGCTGCTGTTGATGCCTTTGTAGAGATTCTTGTGGCGCGCATTCAGTTCGTCGCGGGTGCTGGCGGGCAGCGCGTGGAAATAGTCGACCCACTCCGGCGAAGTCATCTCCAGCGTGAGCTTGGTGTACTCCAGCGGATAGAAGCGCGGCGCGCGGGTGATCCAGTTGAGCTGATAGCCAAAGCGGTCGATATCGGTCAGCAGGTCGTAATAGATTTCTGCCGCGCTCTGGCCGCTGCCCAGCACGGAGATGGAACGCTTCTGCTGCAGTTCCGCTTTGTTGACCAGATAGTGGCTTGAGTGCGTCAGGCGCTGGCGGTGCGGCTGGCTGCACTCCGGCATCCAGGCTTTAGGCCCGGTGCCGAGGATCAGATGTCGTGCCAGATAGTTCTGTTTCTGACCATTCCGGATGTCGGTCACCTGAAGGTGATAGACGCCAGCCGCCTCATCGTAGCTGACATACTCAACGTGGCTGTTCCAGCGCAGATTAGAGAGCCGCGAACTGGCCCACTGGCAGTACTGATTATACTCTTTGCGCATCAGGAAGAAGTCTTCACGGATATAAAAAGAGTATAATTTCCCCTTTTCCTTCATGTAGTTAAGCAGGCTGTAAGGGCTGGTCGGATCGGCGAGCGTCACCAGATCGGCCATAAACGGCGTCTGCAGATGGGCATTTTCCAGCATCATGCCGGTGTGCCAGTCAAAGCCCGGGTTCTCATCCAGGAAAAGACCGTTCAGTCCCTCAACCGGCTCACTCAGACAGGCCAGACTCAGGTTGAAAGGGCCGATACCGATACCAATAAAATCGTAAACGGAATTATTCATTTCAGAGCTCTCACTGTTTCGCCGCGTTCAGCGCAGACGCACGTACCTGCTCGCGGCCATAGTGCGCGATCAGGCTCAGCACATCTTCGATGTCGGCGATGGTCGTGGTGGGATTTAACAGGGTGAATTTCAGGTACTGACGCCCATCGACTTTGGTTCCGGCAATCACTGCGTTGCCGGAGCGGAAGAGCGCTTTACGGATAGCGGCGTTGATTTCGTCGATCTGTGCGTCGCTGGCGTTTTTGCCGGGCACGTAGCGGAAAATCTGGGTGGTCAGCTCAGGCGCGTGCAGCACTTCGATAGCAGAATGCGCAGTTAACCGCTCATGAGCCGCCTGTGTCAGCTCTATCAGCGTATCGAAAGCGTCACCCAGCGCCGCCGGACCCATCACGCGCAGGGTCAGCCACATTTTCAACGCATCAAATCGGCGGGTGGTCTGAATGCTTTTGTTGACCAGATTCGGTGTGCCTTCCTGCTGGGCACTGAGCGGATTCAGGTAATCTGCATGGTGCGTGACATGCTTCAGGTTGTGGCTGTCCCGCACAAAGAACGCACCGCAGCTGACGGTCTGGAAGAAAGATTTGTGATAATCGACGGTGACGGAATCAGCCCGTTCAATGCCATTCAGGCGTGAGCGATGATTCTCAGAGACCAGCAGCCCACAGCCGTAAGCGGCGTCAACGTGCATCCACAAACCATAATTGTCACAGAGACGGGCAATCTCCGGCAGCGGATCGATGCTGCCAAAGTCCGTGGTGCCGCTGGTGGCAACCACAGCAATCGGGATCAGCCCTTCACTGCGACATTTTTCGATCTCCTGCGCCAGGCACGCTGCATCCATACGGTAGTGGGCGTCGTGATCAACGGCGATAACTGCGTCATAGCCCAGCCCTAAAATCGCCATCGATTTCTGGATGCTGAAGTGGCTGAGTTTTGAGGTAAACACTCGCCATTTCGACGCGGTCTCAGGCAGGCCGCGATGCTTAATCAGATGCCCCGGATGATGTGCCGCGCACCAGCTATCACGCGCCAGCAGCATTGCCATCAGGTTGGATTGGGTGCCGCCGCTGGTGAAAATCCCATCAGATCCGGCAGGCAGGCCGATGCGGCCAAGCGTCCAGTCGATCACCTTCTGCTCAATCAGCGTACCGCCTGCGCTCTGATCCCAGGTGTCGACCGAGCTATTCACTGCCGCCATAATCTGCTCAGCCATCAGAGAGGGCAGCACGACCGGGCAGTTCAGGTGCGCCAGATATTTAGGGTGGTGAAACCAGACGGCGTCACGCAGATAGAGCTGACTCAGCTCTGTCAGGGCGTCATCGTTGTTACCCAGCGGACGATCGAGATCGACCTCACTGAATTCCGCCGCCAGTTCATGGGGCAGGATACCGCTGAAAGGCTTCTCAACGCCGGTAACGGAACGGGTCATCAGCGCCAGCACCTCCTGAGTCTGCTGCGACCAGGCCGCCAGTTGCTGATCGTTAAAAATAGCCGTTTCGGCACCGCTGGCATTGGATGCTGGCGCGAGATCCTGTGCCGCCTGAGTGGATGAGCGTAAAAGCATGTTCAGTTCCTGTGCGTTAATACCAGTGACCCTGCCGACGTAAGGTCAGCAGCGTTGGATGTCCGCTCAACAACTCCAGTAAACATAAAACTAACTAACCAGATAAAAACCCTGACCATTAAATGGATTAGTGTTTTCACCTTAAAAAGAGTAAATACCGCATATTATTTGTGGATTTGGCAGCGTTAAACGCTTTGTTATATGCGGATGAGAGTGTAAATGTTAATCATTATCATTCAAATGTTTTGTTGTTAAATTTTATTTATTAGTATGTCTAATGTTGAAAATGTGATGTTGATCACTTTTCTGGATCGGAATAGTCCTTTTTTTACTAGGTTTAGCGCCAGCAATTCATTCAGAACTCATCTGCATGTGTTCTATGTTGGAAACATTAGCTTTGTGGGTTAGAATGTTTCCAACATGGAAAGTTTGAGAGAAAAATGCATATCATCTCAAGAGGGCCGTTCAGGGAAGCGGCAATAATTTATCCAAATCATGCCTCCGCACTGGATGCGGCTTATCTGGTCCTAAGGGACGAAAACTTTGCCACGCCAGATGCGCTGAAAATTCGCTTTCAGAGCCTTGACCGCATGAAGTACCGGGAAAAGTGGTGGGTAATCGATGTGGGCGGAAACAGCCTGAGAATCATGTTTTATGCTGACTTTGATCGCGGCAAAATTTTTATCAAACACATCGTGACGCATGCGGAATATGACAAGCTGGTGAAGAAGTACCGGGAGAGTAAAGAATGATTACCGAAGCAATCCAGGCGACCAATGACCTGGTCAGAATTGTTCCCTTTCTGGGAGGCAGTACCGATAAAAGGGACTACGAGCAGGCGCTGGAACTGGTTGAATATCTGGTTGAGCACCAGCCGGACAGCCCGTTAGTAGAGATACTGTCTGATAAAGTCGCCCGATACGAAAACAGCGCCCCTGAGTTCGCTGCGTTTAACGCGCGTACTGATGCTATTCCGCGCGGAGTAGCACTTTTGCGAGTCATCATGGATCAGCACGGCCTGACTCAATCCTCTTTTGCGGATGAAATAGGGCAGCGCTCTTATGTCAGTCGTATCCTGCGTGGTGATCGTCCTTTGACGGATAAACATAAAGCCCGACTGGCAGCGCGTTTTAACCTGCCGTTTGAAGCATTCGCTGAATAACTTAGCCTGAACTTATATGAGTGCGGTTTTTTTTCTGGAAACTGAATGATGAAGGTATTCCGCAAACAACCAGAAAGCGCTCATTGCCCTTTCTGGTTGCCATTAAGCGTTACTATTACCCTGCATTCGTTTCTACAGGCACCTTCTTTTTAGCCGTAAAGTTATAAATCACTAACAAGCCAAAAATGCCGGTGATAATCATAGTAATGGTTCCCTTATCCATAAAGTGAGCCATATTACCCAGCAGGATGCCGGTGACGCCGAAGTCGGTATCCGAGAAGGTGGTGTTGGTCAGCCCTATCTGTCCGAGTACCGGCAGCAGGGCGACAGGCAGGAAGGTGATTAACAGGCCATGAGCAAAGGCACCGCAAATCGCACCACGCTTGCCGCCGGTCGCATTACCAAACACGCCAGCCGTAGCGCCACAGAAGAAGTGAGGAACCACACCCGGCAGAATCAATACCCAATGCAGCT
>NZ_BCZA01000005.1 GCF_001598475.1 Pantoea agglomerans NBRC 102470 | reverse complement strand
GAGAGACAGATTTTCAGCCTGTACCGGATAAAAATTAGCGGAAACGAAAGATTTTGCGGCGTGACAAGGCGCAGAGCGAGGACGTCAGCGGGAGCATACTGAAGTATGTGACCGGTGTGGCTGAGCGATGGCAACGCGGTCATGGCGTAAAAGATTCGTTTCGTGCACCAAGATTTGCCTGGCGGCTTTAGCGCGGTGGTCCCACCTGACCCCATGCCGAACTCAGAAGTGAAACGCCGTAGCGCCGATGGTAGTGTGGGGTCTCCCCATGCGAGAGTAGGGAACTGCCAGGCATCAAATAAGTGAAGAAGCCCCGCACGAAAGTGCGGGGCTTTTTTACGTCTGCACTTTGCCACGTTAAGCTGAATACATGACCTGCAGGCACGCGGTATGTCACCCTTAACTCCCCATTCTCCACCTCTGAATGACCAGCAACCCGCTGATTTTTCGATAATTAGCGACATGGCTCACAATAATAATCTCGGATTACGCCGCCTTTACCTTCAGTAGACTTAAATGCTTTACTCACTCCTTTAAACGCTGTTGATCAGCAAGGAACAGAGGTAAGGCATGGCACCCACAAATAATAAAACTCAGACGGATGATACAAAGAAACGTATCTGGGCTATCGTCGGCGCGTCATCAGGTAACCTGGTTGAGTGGTTCGACTTTTACGTTTACTCCTTCTTCTCACTCTATTTTGCCCACATTTTCTTTCCGCAGGGCGATACCACCACTCAGTTGTTACAGACGGCGGGCGTTTTTGCGGCAGGATTTTTAATGCGTCCGATTGGCGGCTGGCTGTTTGGCTATATCGGCGACAAACATGGCCGAAAAAATTCGATGCTGGTTTCGGTCTGCATGATGTGTTTTGGTTCGCTGGTGATCGCCTGCTTACCCGGTTACGCAACGATCGGCGTGGCTGCGCCCGTCATTCTGCTGCTGGCGCGTATGTTTCAGGGATTATCGGTGGGCGGAGAATATGGGACCAGCGCAACCTACATGAGCGAAGTGGCTCTGGAAGGACGCAAAGGATTCTACGCCTCATTCCAGTATGTCACGCTGATTGGTGGCCAGTTAGCGGCGGTACTCACCGTCGTGGTCCTGCAATTTTTGCTGACGGATGCAGAACTGCGAAGCTGGGGCTGGCGTATTCCGTTCTTCCTCGGCGCACTCCTCGCCGTTGTCGCATTATGGTTACGACGCTCACTGGAAGAGACCTCAGATAAGACGAGCCGCGAACATCGCGATGCGGGTAGCGTAATCGGGTTACTGCGCAATCATACTCGTCCCTTCCTGATGGTGCTGGGTTTCACCGCAGGCGGCTCCCTGAGTTTTTACACCTTCACCACCTACATGCAGAAGTATCTGGTTAATACGTCAGGTATGGATCCTAAAACCGCCAGCGGCCTGATGACCGGTGCGCTGCTGGTCTTTATGCTGATTCAGCCGATTATCGGTGCCCTGTCAGATAAAATCGGTCGTCGCACCTCAATGATGATTTTTGGCGCGGGCGCGGCCATCTGTACGGTCCCCATTCTGACGCTGTTGCAAAACGTGCAAAGTCCCGGTGTGGCTTTCCTGTTAATCATGCTGGCGCTGCTGATTACCAGCTTCTACACCGCCATCAGTGGCATTCTTAAAGCAGAAATGTTTCCGCCACAGGTGCGCGCACTGGGTGTAGGGCTATCTTACGCAGTAGCGAATGCGATCTTTGGTGGGTCGGCAGAGTATGTTGCGTTGCTGATGAAGCAGCAGGGGATTGAGACGACTTTCTTCTGGTATGTTTCAGCGATGGGCGCGGTGGCATTTCTGGTGTCGTTGTTGCTGCACAAGCGCGGTAAGGGGATTAAGCTTTAACAGAGAAAGCTACTGACTCAGATTCCACAGGGCAATGCCGCTGGCAGCACCGGCGGCATCCCAGGCGAAATCTTTCCAGCTCCAGCCGCTGCCATTCGGGCGGCTGTCATACCACTCTTTTCCCGCCCCAGGCGTTAATGAAAACAGTCTGGCTTTGCCGGTCAGAATGGTGCTGACGCTGCCTGCCCATATTCACTACCGGCAGCGGCCAGGACTGCAGAGGCGACAAAATGCTCCGCTTTATCCCGTCCGGTCTACTGATCTTCCGCCATATGGGCGCATCCGCTACACAACAACACAGCAAGCAGCACACTTCGCATAGCAGATGCCTTATTAACCGTAGTGATTAAAGAATCCGGCTGATCAGGCGATCGATACGTATCCGGCGCAGACGGCGAATCAGCTTGCGCACCTTGGCCGGGTAATCAGCAATACTTTCAAGCTCACGGAAATGCGTTACTACCGTCGTGTTCTGCCGGATTAACGTCAGTTCCTTCTCACGCTGAGCCGCTAACTCCTGATGAGGATCGTGGATCAGCACCGCATTTTCCAGATCGAGCCGCCAGGCACGTGGATTGAGGTTATTACCGGTAATCAGCTGCCATTCGTCATCAACCCACATTCCTTTAAGGTGATAACTATTCTCGCCATCCTTCCACAGTCTCACGACCAGCTGATCGGTCGTAACGTAGTAGTGCAAACGGCTCATAAAGCGACGCAGATTGATTTCATACAGGTAAGGCAGCGCGCCTATGATTTTGAACGGCTGATCGGGCGCAATATAGAAGTCATTGGCTGTTTTATCGCCGACGATGATCTCAACCTGTTTTCCCTGACGCAGAAGATGAATGATATTACGTACCAGCAAGGCGGGCATGTTGAAGTAGGGGGTACAGATGATCAGCTTCTGTTCCGCACAGGGCATCAGGTGGAAAATGGTTTTATTGAGCAGGCTATGCTTACCCAGACCGACCAGCGGCGTGACCGTCAGTTCATCGTTGCCGGCATTCCCTTCAAACTGATAATTGAAACCGCGCAGGTCCTGACGGAACTGGCGTGTCTCATTTTTAATTTCAGGACTTGAGGGGCGCTCAGCAAAATCGAGTCGGTTTACCGCTTCCGCTGACTTCAGATTGAGCGTGATCCAGTCATACATCGTATCTGTCAGCTGGGAATTACGGATAACCTGGTAACGGTCATAGCGATACTTATCATGCTGATGCAGGTAGACATCATTGATGCTGGCACCGCTGTAGAGCAGCATATCATCAATAATGAACCCTTTAAGGTGGAGCACGCCCAGCGCTTCACGGGTATTGACCGGGATACCATAAACCGGGATGGCGATATCCGGATAACGTGTCGCCATTTCGCAATACCAGTCGGCATTGGTTACGCCTCGCGCTGCGCCAATTCGGCCACGCTGCGCACGGTGCCAGTCAACCAGAATCGAAATATCCAGCTCCGGCCGCGCCTGCTTCGCACTATAAAGCGCATCCATGACGGCACGTCCGGCGTCATCATTTTCCAGATAGAGCGCAACAATACAGATGCGAGTCTGCGCTGCCGCAATCTTCTCCAGCAACGTCTGGCGAAATTCGGCAGGCGAGTAAAGTGTCGACACATCCGCAACGGATTGTGACAGTTTCGGCAGCTGTGCGAGGTGTTGTTGGTGTTTGTTACGTTTAAATTTAGTCAACATCACAGTGCACTTCTTCTCTGTTCATTGCATGGCCTTTTGCCATCAAATCAGGGTTATAACCACAAATAATAACATCAACTTCGCCGATTCGAACGTTTTTTACCTTTCTCTACAAGGTTAGTTGATCTCATTCTGTAAAGACAATTTCAGGCTGACAATACCGTCATCCAGTTGAATATCAACATGAAAGTTGAGCTTTCGTGCCAGCGTAATCATGCCGCGGTTATGGGGCATGGTGATACCGTTCAATTGTTGCAAGCCGTGATGCCGGGTATAGCGGATCATCTTTTCCAGCAGACGACGGCCCATGCCCAGGCCTTTCAGGTCGGAACGGACCAGCACCGAAAACTCTGCATCAATGTTATCTGCATCAGAGATAGCGCGGGTGACGCCGATGATCTCGGGTCGTCCATGATGCTGACGTACCGCCACAATCGCCATCTCGCGGTCATAATCGATCTGGGTCATGTTGGCGAGATCATCATGAGTAAACTCACTGATTTCACTGAAGTAGCGGTAGTAGAGATCTTCTTTGGTGACCTGACTGATGAAATCGCGCAGCAGGGGCTCATCCTCTGGCAGAATGGGCCGGAACAGGCAGAATTGCCCATCCTTTAACTCCACCTGCTCTTCCAGATGCTGAGGATAAGGACGTATTGCCAGCCGTGCTTCGTTATCGCCGTGGAACGGAGCCAGCGTCAGGGTGACATCCAGCAGGGTAAAATCATTGCCCGCCGCCAGCAGCGGATGAATATCCAGTCGCTGGATCTCCGGGCAATCCACCACCAGGTTAGAGACCTGCACCAGCAACTGGCTTAAACCGGGGATATCCAGCGGATTCAGCGCGCTGCGGCTGCGGATTTTTCCGCTCTTGATCGCCTGAATCACCAGATAGCGTGCCAGCGTCATATTCAGCGGGGGAAGGGCAACGGCAGCCTGTTTATCGGCCTGCCATTCAACGCCGCCTTCCCCCAGCATAATGATCGGGCCAAACAGGGCATCCTGTTCGACCACGACCCGCAGCTCCTGTGCGCCTGCACGACTCGCCATGCTCTGAACCAGTAGCCCTTCGATACGTGCCTGCGGCAACGTCTGTTTTACCCGATCAAAAATGGCCTCAGCGGCATGCTCCACTTCGCTGGCATTACGCAGGTAGAGCATCACGCCCTGCACCTCCGATTTATGCGCGATATCGGGTGAACGCAGTTTTAGCGCCACCGGATAGCCAATCTGATCGGCAATCGCCACTGCCGCCTTACTGTCGCTGGCGATCCAGGTCGGCAGCGTGGCCAGGCCGTAAGCCTGCAGTACCGGCTGCACTTCGTGGGTATCCAGCGCGGTAACACCGCGCTCCAGCGCCTGTGACAGCAGCTGGTGTGCATGGGCACTGTCCAGGTTCAGGGTGGCGGGCAGGGCAGGGGTTTCGCGCAGCTGCTTCTGGTTACGGCGGTACTCAACCTGATGCATAAAAGCGGTCACCGTTCCCTCTGGCGTGCGCCAGGTCGGTATCCCCGCCTGCGTAAAGGCTCGGCGCGCGGCTTGTGAAGAGAACTCGCCGCTCCAGTTGGTCAGCAGCGTCACCAGCTTACCGCGCGGGTGACGGGCGATGGTGTCGATCAGATGTCCGGCCGTTTCAGTCGCGGGCGCGACCGCGCTTGGCGCATGAATAATCATCAATGCATCAAGTTCATGGCTGTCGAGCAGGATCTCTGTGCAGGCGGCATAACGTTCTGCTGTGGCGTCATCTTTTAAATCCAGCGGGTTGCCGCGGCCTGCGCCAGCGGGCAACAGCGCCTCGAGCTGCTGAATCGTCTGCTCGCTGAGCTGTGCCAGTTTCCCATTGCGGGCATAGAGCTCATCCAGCGCCAGCGCGGCGGGGGCGGCACCATTACTGATGATCATCAGCCTGTCGCCACGCAGCGGCCGCATATGACTCAGCGACTCAACGGCGGAGAAGAGCTCATGAGTATCCTGCACCCGCAGTAACCCGGCACGCTGAATGGCTGCATCCCAGGCGGCGTCCAGACCGCTGTGGGTGCCCAGCAGCGCCTGTGCTTCCCGGCTGCGACCACTCTTGATCACCAGAATCGGTTTATTACGGGAGGCGCTGCGTGAGGCAGAAACAAAACGACGCGCATCGCTGAGGTGCTCCAGATAGAGCAGGATAGCGCTGGTTTTACCGTCGCGAGCCAGGAAGTCGAGCAGATCATCAACATCGGTATCCAGACTGTCACCCAGCGCGATAAACCAGGAGAATCCGAGATTACGCTGCTGCGCCCAGTCGAGAATGGTGTTGGATACGGCGGCGGACTGAGAGATAAATGCGATACGGCCTTTCTCTATCGGCACCGGCGAGAAGCTGGCATTCAATCCCTGCCAGGGGGCCAGCAGGCCAAGACTGTTCGGTCCCAGCAGACGTATCTGCCACTGGCTGGCGCAGGCTTTGAGTTCGGCCGACTGGCTGGCGGGCGCAGAAAGAATAATGCAGGCCTTGCAGCCTTTTTCACCGAGCTGTTGCAGCAGTTCGAGGTTACGTTTTGAGTGGGTGCAGATTACTGCCAGGTCTGGCGCAAAAGGTAAGCTGTCGATGGTGGGCCAGGCCAGTACGCCGCTGACCGCTTTATATTTTGGCGTCACCGGCAACACCGGTCCGCTAAAACCGCCTGCCAGCAGGTTACGCATCATAAAATATCCGGCGCGCCCTGGCGTGACCGAGGCACCAATCACCGCAATTGATTTAGGTCGTAACAGCGCTTCCAGTCCGCGTTGGCTCATCTCGCTCTCCAGAGTTCGGGATTTGCGTGATTGTAAACGCTTTTTGCTGGCAGTGCTTCCGGGCAGATCGCAGGCTGCGCATCCCGATTTTAATCTCTGTCACCGCAGGGTCTCTCCCGCCAGGAGGTGACAGGGCGCTTAATCCTGTCCGGCGTGGTGTGGTTTCCCTGCCAGATAGGCCGCGCGGAACTGATCAAAATGGTGAGATAACGCCTCAGCCGCCAGCCGATCGCCCGCCTGCGTCAGCAGCGCCGCGGCCACTTCAGCAGTGCAGTGCTGACCTGCGCCGTGGGCTTCACGCAGCGTATAGCGCGACGGGGTGCTGACATCCAGCGACATCACCGGCAGGGCGTCGAGCCAGGGGCTTTTACGGAACATTTTGCGGGCTTCGGTCCAGGTGCCGTCCAGCATAATAAACAGCGGCGGCTTGCCACTGACGGGCGGCGTTGTCAGCACTTCGCGACCGGCATCGGCATAAGCGGCCGGGAAAACGACCAGCGGCTGATAATCGGGATTGCGCACCGCCGCCAGCAGCAGCGGATCCGGCTCGGTGCGTGACCAGCCAAAAGCCTGAGTTTCCGGCAGAATATCGGCAATCAGCCGGCCGGTGTTGCTCGGCTTCATCGGCTCGGTATCGAACATCACCAGGCAGAAGCGGCTACGGGCGGACTGCGGCACGATCTGACTGCAGAGACAGTTGACCTCTGGCAGCAGACAGCCCTGACAGCGGATGACCCGATTCCCGCGCGCGAGGAAAGGACGGGTAGATCGGGCCAGGCGTTGGGTGCGCAAGCGCAAAACAGCATTATCAGACATGAGTATTCAGGGCAGGAAAAACGTCAGTGTAATCGAAGCGCAGGCGAAAAGGAAAAGGCCAGCCAGGCTGGCCTCTGAAGATTAAAGTGACTCATCCAGCCATTCATTGAAAGGCGCTTTGGGCATCGCGCCATTCAGCATGTCGACCCGCTCGCCGTTCTTAAACAGCATGATGGTCGGGATGCTGCGAATGTTGAAACGGGCGCTCAGGGCCGGTTCCGCTTCGGTGTTCACTTTAATAAAGCGGACTTTACCGCTGCGTTCACTGGCGACATCTTTAAACACCGGCGCAAAATTGACACAGGGACCACACCAGGGCGCCCAGAAATCGATCACCACCGGCAGATCATCCTGCAGATATTTGTCAAAGTTAGCGCTGGTGGCATTCACCACTTCGCCATCAAATAACGCATTTCCACAGCGACCACATTTCGCCACGTCGGCAAGGCGTTCTTCAGGAACGCGATTGGTTGCCTGACAGGAAGCGCATACCGTATTCATAGGAACCTCTGATGTTGAAAAGTGTCAGTCTGATAAATATTGTTCATTATGAAAGGGGACGGATTCCCTCTCAATCTGGATTGCTCTATAGGTTCAATAGTTGATAGCTAAGCGCCAGCACATCAGGTAATCTGCGCGCTCTCAATGCAGGAGGAAGACATGAACGACGAATTTAAAGGCAAGAGCGGTAAGGTTAAGGTGATGTACGTGCGTGGCGAGGACGATAAAAGCGCGCGCGCGCCTAATCCTCGTACAGGCAAAGGTGGTCACGCTGCTGCCCGTTCGGATGATAATCGTCGTTCGTCTGGCCCCCGTACTGAACGCAGTCAGGAAGGTGGTCGCTCCGCTGGCCGTCGCAGCGACGACACCGGTCGCAGCAGTTCACCGCGTCGTGATGAAGGCGGACGTGGCGCTCCACGCCGTTCAGACGATGGCGCAGGCCGCCGCAACGATCGTGGCGATGATAATCGCGGCGCCTATGGCAGCAGCGATTCCCCATGGCGCACTGTGTCACGCGCGCCATCAGCAGATCGTCCGGCAACCGAAAGCGATAAGCCGGATCATGGCGGCATCAGCGGCAAGAGCTTCGTCGATCCCGAGCAGATCCGTCGTCAGCGTAACGAAGAGACGCGCGTCTATGGTGAGAACGCCTGTCAGGCGCTGTTCCAGAGCCGTCCTGAAGCGATTGTTCGCGCCTGGTTCGTGCAGGAAGTGACACCGCGTTTCCGCGAAGCGCTGCGCTGGCTGGCGGCTAACCGCAAAGCCTATCACGTCGTGGAAGATGCTGAGATTACCAAAGCGTCAGGCACTGAGCATCACGGTGGCGTCTGCTTCCTGATCAAAAAGCGCATGGGTATGGCGGTTTCTGAATGGCTGAGCCAGGCGAATACCAAAGATTGCGTACTGGCACTGGAAGATGTCAGCAACCCGCATAACCTCGGCGCGATTATGCGCAGCTGCGCGCACTTTGGCGTAAAAGGTTTGCTGGTGAACGACGCCTCACTGCTGGAGTCCGGCGCAGCGGTACGTACCGCAGAAGGCGGAGCTGAGCATGTGCAGGCCATCAGCGGCGCAACCTTCAGTGAAGGTCTGGAAGCGTTCCGTAAAGCGGGTTACACCATCGTCACCACCTCCAGCCATCAGGGCACGCCGCTGGCGCAGGCTCAGCTGCCCGAGAAAATGGTGCTGGTGTTAGGGCAGGAGCGTGAAGGTCTTTCTGATACCGCGTTCAAACAGGGTGACATGAGCCTGTCGATTGGCGGCACCGGCAACGTAGAAAGCCTTAACGTCTCGGTCGCAACCGGCGTACTGCTCGCCGAATGGTGGCGTCAGAACGCATAAAAAAACGGGCCGAAAGGCCCGTTTTGCTGTGTCACATCAGTGCGCGCCACCGCCACCGCCGCCTGCGCTAAACGGCGGACGGGCAAACCAGATCAGCACCAGCAGAATCAAAAAGACTCCCGCCGACGCCCAGAAAATTTCATTCGCTGAAATAATCAGTCCCTGATTGGTAATCTGCTGCGCGATCCAGGCCGACGCCTGCTGCTGCGTCATCCCCATGCTCTCCAGCTGGCTATACATCTGCTGAGAATTGACGTTGTACGGGGTGATCGACTCCGTCAGGTAGCTATGATGCATCGACTCGCGGTTACTCCACATGGTGGTGGTAATCGACGTTCCCACCGAGCCTGCAAAGGTACGCATAAAGTTCGACAGGCTGGAGGCAGCGGCCATGCGCTCCGGCGGCAATCCCGAGAGCGTAATGGTGGTCAGCGGCATAAAGAAGCAGGCCACGGCAAAGCCCTGAATAAACTGCGGCCAGGCTGAGGCACCAAAGTCCATTCCCGGTTCAAATGTATACGCGCGCCAGTAGAAGCAGACGGCATACATAATGAAGCTGAACGTGACCAGCCGTCGCATGTCGAGCTTATGGGCAAAGCGTCCGATGATCGGCGACAGGATCACCGGCAAAATGCCCACTGGCGCAGACGCCAGACCGGCCCAGGTTGCGGTGTAGCCGTAGACCTCCTGCAGCAGCTGCGGCAACAGAACAATCGAGCCGAAGTAGAGCATATAAGCCAGACTGATCGACAGGCAGCCAATGGTGAAGTTGCGCGACTTAAACAGCGACAGATCAATGATCGGGTGATCGTCAGTCAGCTCCCACACCAGCAGGACTGACAGCGCAATCACGGCCACTACCCCGAGCACGATAATCTCGGACGAGTTAAACCAGTCGAGCTCCTTTCCGCGATCCAGCATCACCTGCAAACAGCCGATCCCCACCACCAGCAGCACCAGCCCGACCATATCGATCCGCCGGATTTCGGTTTTGGTTTCCCGGCCGCGCAGGGTTTGCAGCGTCAGTATTACCACCGCCACACCAATGGGCACGTTGATAAAGAAGATCCAGCCCCAGTGATAGTTATCGCTGATCCAGCCGCCCAGTATCGGGCCACAGATTGGGGCGACGATCACCGTCATCGCCCACAGCGACAGCGCAACACTGCGCTTGGCGGGCGGATAGTTGTTGAGCAGCAGACTTTGCGACAGCGGGATCAATGGACCCGCGACGATCCCCTGAATGACGCGGAAGAAGATCAGCATCTCCAGGCTGTCTGACATGCCGCACGCCCAGGAGGCGATAGCAAACAGAATGGTCGACCAGGTAAAGAGCTTCACTTCACCGATGCGTTTTGCCAGCCAGCCGGTCAGCGGGATCGAGATCGCATTGGCCACACCAAACGAGGTGATCACCCAGGTTCCCTGGGAGTTCGACGCCCCCAGATTACCGGCAATCGTAGGGATAGCCACGTTGGCGATGGTCGAGTCCAGAACCTGCATGAACGTCGCCAGCGATAGCGCAATGGTCATCAGGACCAGCGGCATTCCTTCAAGCGGTTTTTGTGCCATTACAGCCTCCGCGTCATCATCCGGCGTTGGCGCGGACGATATCGGTGATCAGCTGATTGACCGGCGCAAGGTCAATCGCCAGTGCGTTGCTGCTGTAAGCGGCTTGCTGACGGGCGCTGGTGGCCAGCGCGCTGCCCTCTTTGCTGGTGGTATCGATTTTAACCAGCGTTGAGAGGCCAATACGCAGCGGATGTCTGGCGATATCTTCCTGATTCAGTTCGATACGAACTGGCAGGCGCTGAACCACTTTGATCCAGTTACCGGTGGCATTCTGTGCCGGCAACAGTGAGAAGGCGCTGCCGGTGCCCATATCCAGTCCTGCAACTTTGCCCTGATAAACCACTTCGTCACCGTAGATGTCGGCAACCACGGTGACAGGCTGACCAATACGAACGCCAGCCAGCTGAGTCTCTTTAAAGTTGGCATCGACCCACAGATTCGTTGCAGGCACGACGGCGAGCAGCGGGGTGCTGGTGGAGATTTGCGAACCGACCTGCACGCTGCGACGGGAGACAAAACCATCCATCGGACTACGGATTTCGGTGCGCTGCAGCGCCAGCCAGGCGTCACGCAGCTCAGCCGCGCTCTGTTGCACGGCAGGCTGATTTTCCAGTGAGGTGTTGAGAATCATCGCCTGATTCGCATTGTATTGCTGAATCGCCACGTCCAGTTGTGCTTTGGCCGTCGCGACGGCATCGCGGGCGTGCTGCAACTCTTCACGGCCAATCAGATTAGCCGCGCCTAACGGCTCACGGCGTTTCAGGTCGGCCTGTGCCTGCGCCAGAGCGGTCTGTTGCAAGGTAATGCTGGCCTGATACTGTTTGCCATTAATCATCAGCTGATGCGTCTGACGCACGCTGGTGGCGAGTGCCGTCTGCGCTTTTTCAAACGCCTGCTCCGCATCCGTCTTATCCAGTGAAACCAGCACATCGCCTTTTTTGACGAAATCGGTATCTTCAAACCAGACTTTATTCACGCTACCGGAGACCTGTGCCATCACCTGCACCTGGTTACCCGCAACGTAGGCGTCATCCGTTTCCTGAAAATGGCGCAGGACCAGGAACCAGTAAACTCCCCAGGCAATACCAATCAGCACAAAGATCAACGCCAGCACGATGAGCACACTTTTGCGCTTCTTCTTTTTGTTGGCTGACGGTTGCGGGCTTTGTGCTTCTGCCGTTGCACTCATGTCTTTCTCCACGTTTTCCATTTAGTCGGGCGGCAGAAATCCCTTTTCGCCAGCGCCCGAGTCGAAAAAGCCAGCGACTGAGCGCTGGCCAGATAAAAAAGGAAATTAAAATAACGATTCCGACAGGTGATTGTGTCGCACTTATTGCTATTAGCGGGAAAGCGAGGCGATCAGCTGATCTTCATCCATTTTATCAAGACGATTAAGTAGCTTACGGGTGATGCCTTCCAGCTGCGACTTCTCATCGACGGAGAGCGACGACCAGAGGTACTGCAGGCTCTGATGCTGAGGTGGCAGCAGCTGACGCAGGAACTCCATCCCTTTATCGGTCAGATGCAGGTGCAGGCAGCGACGGTCGTGATCGCTTTCACGACGCTCAATCCAGCCGCGCTTTTCCAGCTCATCAGCAATGCGCGTGGCATTGGTGCGTGAAGAGCCAAGGGCGGAGCTGAGCTCAGAGGGCTGAATACTATGGTTTTCCTGTGCATCCAGCGTAATCAACGCCATGAACAGGGTTTCATTAATACCCTGTGCTTTCAGCATCTTATTGCGGTTGTCCAGCAGTTTACCCTGCATATGCATACAGAGACGCGTCAGAATAATTTCCTGCAACGGAAAATCCTTATGGCGATTGGCACGGATGTTTAGCATCTGCTCAATGGGAGTAAACGAACTTTCCATTAAAAAAAACCTCACTAATTGCAACTTGTATAATAACTATGGTGACAGGATAAGCGTAGTCACTTTTTGGCAGGTGATCGCTGACAGAATCACTATTCACCATCAAAGGTATTCCAGGCCATTCCCTGGCCCTGGGTCAAAAACCCGTACGTCCGGCGGCAGCCGCTGTGCCGGAACGTGATCAAAAAGGGGGCAAATTTAATAATATCGCGGGGAAAAATAACTGAAGTGAATAGGTTTGCTACTAACCATAACAAACCTAACCATTTGTGACCAGACGCAATGCGCTGTCCGGCCAGGCTTCAGTTGATTTTTTCCGGCTCAAAGCGCGATCCGGCTGCCCAAATCAGCAGATTAACCACAGTCAGCAGCGCGCCAGCGCCACAGACGCCATACCAGCCCCAAAGATGGTAAGCGGTCGCGGAGAGCAGTGAGCCGGCCGCGCCACCCATAAAGTAGCTGGTCATGTAACCGGCATTAAGACGGTTCCGCGCCTCCGGCATCTGCGCGTAGATCACGCTTTGATTGGTGATATGGACGGCCTGTACCGCCAGATCCAGCAGCAGGATGCCGACGATCAGCGGCGCAAGCTGCTCCGCGCCCCACGCAATGGCAGCCCACGACAGCAGCATAAGCAGCAGGCCCAGTCGGGTGGTCAGCTTCGCTTTACCCTTGTCAGCCAGCGCGCCCGCCTGACGTGCGGCCAGCGCACCCGCGGCACCGACCAGCCCCAGCAAGCCAATCTCGCCCTCTGAGAAGTGATAAGGCGCCCCGGCGAGCAGAAAGGCCATTGAGGTCCACAGCAGGCTGAAATTGGCAAAGGAGAGGCAGCCGGTCCAGGCGCGGGTGCGGAGCACCCGATTACCGGCATACAGGTGAAAGATGGAGGCCAGCAGTTGCGGATAGCTCATGGGCACGGACTGTTTTACGCGTGGCAGCGCTCGCCACAGCGCCAGGGCCATCACCACCATCAGCAGGCTGGCAGTCCAGTAGACGGTACGCCAGCCGCCAAGCTGCGCCAGGCCGCCTGCCACGGTGCGCGCCAGCAGAATCCCCAGCAGCAAACCGCTCATTACCGTCCCCACTATTTTGCCGCGCCGCTCCGGCTCTGCCAGCGTGGCGGCCAGCGGCACCAGGATTTGTGCGGCGACCGAGAACAGGCCGGTCATCACCGTGCCCAGCAGTAAAAAGAGAAAGGAGTGCGAAAGGGCGATAATCACCATGCCCGCAGCAGCCAGCAGGATCATCGTAACAATCAGGCTGCGTCGTTCAAACCGATCGCCAAGCGGCACCAGCAGCAGCAGACCGCAGGCGTAGCCCAGCTGCGCCGTGGTGACAATAAATCCGGCGAGGCTGACAGAGAGATCAAACTGTTGGGCGATGGTATTCAGTAGTGGCTGAACGTAGTAATTACTGGCTACGCAGAGGCCGGTTGCTACTGACATCAGCATTACTAAAGCAGGCGTCAGACCCTGGCGAGTCGCATTCATAAACAGCATCGGTCGCTAATAATCATTTGAGGTTAATAGTAACTCAAAAAACTATTTCACACGCATGTTTATTAACAGGCCATACCAGTCGGGAAAGCAGGCATAAAAAAAGGGCAGAAAAATTTCTGCCCTCAGATAACTGCCCGACTAAAAGCGTATGCTCACTGAGCCAGCACTTTTATCAACCACCCTGGGGCGGAAATGTTTTCATGTTATTGCGCGGCGGCCTGCGCCTCGCTGATCCATTTATCGAACTCAGCCTGATGCGCCTTAATCCAGCCATCCACATGACGGTTAATCGCCTCTTCTGAGTTTTGTCCGGCATGCATTGCTGAGTTTTCAGCATTGATATCGGTAATGGGCAGCTTCATGACCGCAAACAGACGGGCAGCCGCCGGGTTTTTCGCCGCCCAGGCTTTGTTGGCGACGATGTGCATGGTGTTAACCGGGAAACCGTAGTTCGCGCCGTTTGGCAGCTTAGTATCCACATCCTTCTGTTCGCCAGGCAGCGAAGAGAACGGCACCTGCAGCCAGACCACATCGCGGCCCGGCTTCAGCACATCGCTCAGCCAGTAGGGCGTCCAGGTGTAATAAAGGATCGGTTTACCCTGTTTGTAGCGTGCCAGCGTATCCGCCACCATCGCCGAATAGTTACCCATATTGGCGGTCACGGTATCACTGAGACCGAAGGCGCTGTTCTGATGATTAATCACCGCTTCACAGCCCCAGCCTGGCGTACAGCCGGTCATATCCGCTTTGCCATCGCCGTTGGCGTCAAACAGGCTGGCGATCTTAGGATCTTTCAGCTGTTCGATATTGGTGATGTGATATTTCTCGGCGGTCTTCTTATCAATCAGATAACCCTGGGCGGCACCGGTAACGTAGGTTCCCTGACGATAGAGCTTCTGATCGCCACCGGCGGCTTTGTACATGTCGTCATGCAGCGGCTGCCAGTTCACCGCGGTAAAGGTGGCGTCGCCGGCGGCGATAGAGGTGTAGCCAACGTTGTAATCCACTTCACTCGGCTTGCTGACCTGATAGCCGAGTTTTTCCAGCGCGCGGCTGACAATCAGGGTCTGAAAAGTCTCTTCAGCGATAGTGCTCTGTATGGGTTGTACCGTAATACCTTTGCCCGGCAGATCGGCAGCGGAGACGTGTGAAACGGCCAGCGTGGTTACCACGGCGGCGAGCAGAGAGGCTCTGTTGCGCATAGTCATTCCTTATTTCAGATGTCGCGTCAGGATGGGCGGCGCGCAGGCGCCGCCCGACAGATTATTTTTTACGCGAAGGAGAGAAGATCAGGCCCAGCGGGCCGGTGTGATACCAGTGACGATTACCGCGGCTGCGGCTATCGCGACCAAACGATTGGGTCAGGCGGTCAAGGATAATGGCAAGGATCACAATCCCCACGCCACCCACCGTAGCCAGCCCCATATCGAGACGGCCAATACCGCGCAGAACCATCTGACCGAGTCCGCCCACGGCGATCATCGAGGCGATCACCACCATCGACAGCGCCAGCATCAGGGTCTGATTAACGCCCGCCATAATGGTGGGCATCGCCAGCGGCAACTGCACTTTGAATAGCAGCTGACGGGGACTGGCACCAAAGGATTCGCTCGCTTCGATCAGATCGGCGGGCACCTGCTTAATGCCGAGAATAGTCAGACGCACAATCGGTGGCAGGGCGAAGATAATCGTGACCACCACGCCTGGCACGTTGCCGATACCAAACAGCATTACAATCGGCACCAGATAGACAAAGGCGGGTGTCGTCTGCATCGCATCCAGCAAGGGACGTACGATACGCGCTGCCCGTTCACTGCGGGCCAGCCAGATCCCCAGCGGCAGGCCGATGAGAATGCAGAACATCAGCGCGGTAAGCACCAGCGCCAGCGTGACCATCGCCTGCGACCAGGCGCCAATTGCGCCAATCACGATCAGCGATACCAGCGTGGCGATGCCCATGGCGGGCGTCGCGATCTGCCAGGCGATTAGCGCAAACACCAGAATCGCTACCGGCGCGGGCATTCCCAGCAACAGCTGCTGAAAGGCGCTGAGAATATAGTCAACCGGTACCCGGATACCCTGAAACAGCGGGCGGAAATGGTTGACCACCCAGTCGATGCCGGTAGTCACCCAGTGATCAAGCGGGATCCAGGTTTTGTGGAACGGATCCATGATATTGAAATGTTCCGGCGCGGGCGCAGGGGCGCTGTTGAGCCAGTCACTGCTGCTGGCTGCATCGGGTGTCGCGCTGCCATCGGGCGTGCCCCAGGCATCGGCACCGCCGCTGCTGGTGGGCGCAGCCTGACTGCTGGCGGCGGTGCCGCTATCCCACGGATTGGTGGTTTCCTGACTCATGGCTGGGCTCCTTCACGATCTAACGCGCGCAATAGCGTGCTTTTGGAAATGATACCGACATACTGATTCTCCTCGCCGACCACTGGCACCGCACAGGGCGCCTGAGCGACGTGCGAGAGCAGATCGCTCAGTGAGGTATCGGCGGGCACCGCGGCTGGCGAGTCGAGGAGGGCGCTATCGAGTCCCAGACCTGCTGCCAGCGCGGCTTTCAGCGAGTCGGTGGAGACCACGCCAAGAAACTTCTGTTTTTCCAGCACGTAACCGTAGTCGCGGTCTTCATCCTGCAGCAGCTTAATGGCGGAGCGCGGGCCGAAACCTGGCGCTTTGCGGATCAACGCTCCCGCGCTACGACGGGCGATATCTTTGGCGCTGAATACGTGACTGATATCGACGCCACGGAAAAAGGTGCGGACATAGTCATTGGCCGGGTTATTCAGGATCTCATCCGGCGTACCAACCTGTATCACTTCGCCGCCCTGCATAATGGCAATACGGTCGCCAATACGCATCGCTTCATCAAGATCGTGGGAAATAAAGACGATGGTGCGCTGATGCCTGGCTTGTAAATTAACCAGTTCATCCTGCATTTCAGTACGAATCAACGGATCCAGAGCGGAGAAGGCCTCATCCATTAATAAGATGTCGGGATTGATAGCCAGGGCGCGGGCTAATCCGACGCGCTGCCGCATCCCTCCGGAAAGTTCATCCGGGTAAGCGTGCGCATAATTCTCCAGCCCGACCTGACGTAACGCTTCCAGTGCTTTTTCCTGGCGTTCAGCCAGTGCGACTCCCGCTAATTCCATACCAAATGCCGTATTATTTAATACATTCATGTGCGGCATCAAAGCAAATGACTGGAATACCATGCTGATTTTATTTCTGCGCACGTCACGCAGTTCGCTGGCTGATATTTTGGCAATATCGACACCGTCAATAATCACCTGACCGCGCGTCGGCTCTATCAGACGATTGAGAAGGCGAACCATGGTCGATTTTCCTGAACCGGATAACCCCATGATGACGAATATCTCGCCTTCTTCAATGGCCAGACTGGCGTTCTTTACACCAAGAGAGAGCCCGGTCTTCTCAAGAATGACATCTTTGGTCGCACCCTTTTCAATATATTTAAACGCGCGATCCGGATTGTCGCCAAATATCTTATAGAGATTTTTTACTTCGAGCTTAATAGCCATGCAGTCATTAAATCCTGGTTGAAATATCTAATATTATCCTGTCGTTCCCGCTGAAATTTAAGCAGGCCATACCGTAGCACACTGACGTTATCTGACAACCCTGAAGTGGAATATTGACCGGCCGCGGGACATTCAGATGCCGATTATCTTCAGTGCTCACAAGGGATAAGCGTGGATTAATTTTTTGTGAAATCATTGGCGGGTTTTTGGCATTTCAGCCGATTTGCCGCGTGAAAGGGAGAAAAACAAGCGTCACCAGGGTGAAATATTACGGAAATAATGGATTCCGATGCAGGGAAATAATCACGCCTGAAACGATCGGATTCAGTGGAATAATTGGTCGAAAAAAAAGGAAATGCGGGAAGGGGCAGAATCAACAAACGGTGAAATAGTCAGGCTGTTTTGCAGTAATATTTTTTTCTTATGATTAGACGGAATGGCGCGGCTGACACGGCACTGCCAGAGAAAACCGGATGCTGACAAAACAGCACCCGGTAACCCTCAGAAATTCCAGTCCTCGTCTTCGGTTTCGACCGCTTTTCCCATCACATAGGAGGAGCCTGAACCGGAGAAGAAGTCGTGGTTTTCGTCGGCGTTGGGCGACAGAGCCGACAGAATGGCCGGATTCACCGCTGTCAGCTCCGCCGGGAACAGCGCCTCATAGCCCAGATTCATCAACGCTTTGTTGGCGTTGTAGTGCAGGAAGGTTTTCACCTCCTCTACCCAGCCGACATCGGCATAGAGCGCCTCGGTATAAGCCACTTCGTTCTCATACAGCGCCAGCAGCAGATCATAGGCGAACTGCTGCAGCTCTTCGCGGCGCAGATCGTCAGCGGCAGCCAGCGCCTGCTGATATTTGTAACCGATGTAGTAACCGTGAACCGCTTCATCGCGAATAATCAGGCGAATCAGGTCAGCGGTGTTGGTCAGCTTGCCACGGCTCGACCAGTACATCGGCAGCCAGAAGCCGGAATAGAACAAAAACGACTCCAGGAAAACGCTGGCGATCTTCTTCTTCAGCGGATCATCGGCCTGGTAGTGTTCCAGAATGATGCGCGCCTTGTTCTGCAGCGGCGCATTCTCTTCACTCCACTGATAAGCGGCATCCACATCCTGGGTGTTACACAGCGTTGAGAAGATCGAACTGTAGGAGCGGGCATGCACCGCTTCCATAAAGCTGATATTCGACAGCACCGCCTCTTCGTGCGGGGTAATGGCATCTTCCATCAGCCCCGGCGCGCCGATCACGTTCTGGATAGTGTCGAGCAGCGTCAGGCCGGTGAACACCCGGATGGTCAGCTGCTGCTGCTGTTTATCCAGCGTCTGCCAGCCGGGCAGATCGTTGGAGAGCGGCACTTTCTCGGGCAGCCAGAAGTTGCTGGTGAGACGATTCCACACTTCAAGATCTTTGTCATCCTGAATGCGGTTCCAGTTAATTGCCTGAATCTGTTTTAGTTTCATCATTTTCATCACAGGGAGCATGAGACGCAGCCCTGAACCTCCGTGCCCTGAAGCGCCATCTGGCGCAGTCGAATGTAATAGAGCGTCTTAATGCCTTTTTTCCACGCGTAAATCTGCGCTTTGTTGATGTCACGGGTTGAGACGTCATCGCGGAAGAACAGCGTCAGCGACAGGCCCTGATCGACATGCTGAGTCGCTTCTGCGTAGGTATCAATAATCGCTTCCGGCCCAATCTGATACGCATCCTGATAGAGATGGAGATTCTCATTGGTCATAAACGGCGCGGGATAGTAGACGCGGCCGGTTTTGCCCTCTTTGCGGATCTCGATAGGGGAGACAATCGGATGGATGCTGGAGGTGGCATGGTTAATGTAGGAGATTGAACCGGTTGGCGGGATCGCCTGCAGGTTCTGATTAAATAGTCCGTGCTGCATCACCGCGTCGCGCAGCGCCTGCCAGTCCGCCTGTGTCGGCAGCGTCAGTCCGGCATCCGCAAACAGCGTCGCTACCCGTTGCGTGCGCGGCAGCCATTCGCGCTGCAGATACTTATCGAAGTAGACGCCGCTGGCGTACTGCGATTCCGTAAAGCCGTCGAAGGTCTGCTGACGCTCCTGTGCCAGCTGATTAGAGGTGCGCAGCGCATAATAGGTGATGCAGTAGAAGTAGAGATTAGTGAAATCCAGCGCTTCCGGTGAACCGTAGGCGATGCCTTCCCGCGCCAGATAGCCGTGCAGGTTCATCTGACCCAAGCCAATGGCGTGCGAACGGCGATTGCCTTCGGCGACCGAGGGCACCGAGCCAATTTCGCTCATCATCGACACCGAGGTCAGGGCGCGGATCGCCACATCCACGGTACGCGCCAGATCGCGTGAATCCATGGCGTGCGCAATGTTCAGTGAGCCGAGATTACAGGAGATATCTTTGCCGATCCGGCGATAGCTGAGATCGTCATTGTACTCGCTGGCGCTGTTCACCTGCAGGATCTCAGAGCAGAGGTTGCTCATATTGATGCGACCGGCAATCGGGTTACTGCGGTTCACGCTGTCCTCATACATGATGTAGGGATAGCCCGACTCAAACTGAATCTCGGCCAGCGTCTGGAAGAAGTCGCGTGGCTGAATATAGGTTTTACGGATGCGGTCGTCGGCCAGCATCTCGTCATACTTCTCGCTGATGCTGATATCGCCAAAGGCCTGGCCGTAGATCCGTTCAACGTCGTAGGGCGAGAACAGCGCCATCGGTTTGTTCTCTTTTGCCAGCTGGAAGGTGATATCGGGGATCACCACGCCCAGCGACAGGGTTTTGATGCGGATCTTCTCATCGGCGTTTTCGCGCTTGGTATCAAGGAAGCGGAAAATATCGGGATGGTGCGCATTGAGCCACACCGCGCCAGCGCCCTGACGCGCGCCGAGCTGATTCGCATAAGAGAAGGCATCCTCCAGCATTTTCATCACCGGGATAACGCCCGACGACTGATTTTCAATACGTTTGATTGGCGCACCGGACTCACGCAGGTTCGACAGCAAAAAGGCGACGCCGCCGCCGCGCTTTGAGAGCTGCAGTGCCGAATTCACCGCGCGACCAATCGACTCCATATTGTCTTCGATGCGCAGCAGGAAGCAGGAGACCAGCTCACCGCGTTGCTGTTTGCCGCAGTTCAGAAAAGTTGGCGTGGCGGGCTGGAAACGGCCGCTGAGGATCTCCTCCAGCAGGGCCCGCGCAAGCTTTTCATCGCCCTGAGCCAGCGTCAGCGCCACCATGCAGGCGCGCTGCTCGAAGGTTTCCAGATAGCGTTTGCCGTCGAAGGTCTTCAGGGTGTAGCTGGTGTAGTATTTCCAGGCACCGAGAAAGGTTTTGAACTCAAAGCCCCAATTTTCCGCCACCTCATGCAGCGCAAGCAGGAACGAAAAATCGTACTGGTTCAGTACTTCCGCTTCGTAATAGCTCTCTGCCACCAGATAGCGTAAACGCTCAGCGCAGCTATTGAAGGGGACGGTATTGGGTTGCACATGCTGCAGATAAAACTGACGTGTCGCTTCGCGATCCTTGTCAAACTGGATGCGGCCCTCGGCGTCGTAGAGATTAAGCATGGCATTAAGGGCGTGATAATCGAGCGTCACGCCGTTGAGGGTGTCTGTTGTTGCCAAAATTGGGTTACTCCCGCTTTAACTTTCGCGATATCGTCAGGCGTTCCCATCAGCTCGAAGCGGTAGAGGCAGGGAACCTGACATTTTTTTGCAATGATGCTGCCCGCCAGGCAGTACCCGGCACCGAAGTTACGGTTGCCCGCTGCGATCACGCCACGAATGCCGCGTCGGTTCGCCTCATCATTAAGAAACTGAATCACCTGACCGGGCACCGCACCGCGACTGCTGCCACCGCCATAGCTGGGCACGACCAGAATATAGGGCTGGTCGATATGCAGTTGTTGCCGGGCATCAAGCGGGATGCGCCGGGCAGGCAGGCCGAGGCGCGTCACAAACCGGTGGGTGTTTTCCGACTGGCTGGAAAAATAGACCAGCGGGAACATGTGTTTATCCCCCGACAGCAGAAAGCGAGCGCAGCGTGGCGATTTTGTCCGGGCGGAAACCGCTCCAGTGATCGTTATCTGCCATCACGACCGGTACCTGGCGGTAACCCAGTGATTTCAGGTTGTCGATCGCCTCGGGCTGGCTGTCGAGATTGATAAGCTGATAGGCGAGACCCTGACGGTCCATCGCATTTTTGGTTGCCGTGCACTGGACACAGTTATCTTTAGTGTAAATAATAATGCGCATGATTCGTATTTCCCTCTGTATGCGGTTCTGATGTCAGGAAACAGAGCTGGAGGAGCAGGTTGCGGGCCTCATTCTGCCGGACATCTGGTGTCGTGCTGATGAGATAAATACTAGATGTAGTGGTTTTGTGGGTCAAGCCCACCAGATATAGGGTTTTATGATTTGCATTTGCGCAACAGCGGCAAAGCCAGCAGGGATGCGCCCTGCAGCCTGGAAAAATCTTTTGTAAATGTCACCAGCCAGAAAAAGGGCATAAAAAAGCCCCGCACAGGGCAGGGCTCAGGGGATTTTTTAGAGTTGAGCTTAGCGGCGTGAAGCCAGCAGCACACCCACTACGATACCGAAAGCGGCACCGATACCAACACCGTGCCATGGCTTGTCATGGACATAGGTGTCAACCTGCGCACTGGCATCACGCGCAACCTGTGAAACACGGTTGCTGCCGCCGTTCAGTCTGGAGCGGGTCTGTTTCAGCAGCTTTTCTGCCTGACTGCGTGCAGAATCCACTTCGTCTTTGGCGTCACTGCCGTAAGATTTCAGCAGCGCTTCCAGTGAATCGGCCAGTTCGTTAACATCCTGATTAATATCAATGTCATCGTTTTTTACAGTGCGATTAAACATTTTTTAGCTCCCTTTGATTTAAAAACGTAATACTAGTGTAGACGACCTTGAGATAAACGAGACGCGGGAGTGTTCTTTAGGGAAAATTCCGAATGCCCACTCTGTCATGCTGTTGTAAGGTTGCGAAGCTTTTGAAAGAGGAGAGGATCGAGCATGTATTTACGACCAGATGAGGTAGCGCGCGTACTGGAAAAAGCGGGTTTCGAAGTCGATGAAATTACCCCACGGGCCTATGGTTATCGCCGTGGAGAGAACTATGTTTATGTGAATCGCGAAGCGCGCATGGGGCGCATGGCACTCGTCATTCACCCGACACTGAAAGAGAAGAGCCAGCCGTTCGCTGAACCTGCTTCAGAAATGAAGACCTGCGATCACTACACCCAATTCCCTCTCTACCTGGCGGGTGATTCACAGGAACACTACGGCATCCCGCACGGATTTAGTTCCCGCATGGCGCTGGAACGTTATATTCAAAGCGTTTTCGGCTAACGCATCAGGCCCCGCCGCGACGGGGCACTGAACCGCCTTTACCTCCTCCCTGTTTCCCTGCCGTTGCAATTACCGGCTGTGACGCGTATAAAACTGTTCCTTATAGATGTTTAGACGTCCATACGGATAAAAGTGATGAGCGAACAGCCAACTCCCTCGCAGGAACAATTTAAACGCACCATGAAAGTGCGCCATCTGGTGATGTTATCGCTGGGCGGCGTAATCGGCACCGGCCTGTTTTTTAACACCGGCTACATCATTTCAACCACCGGGGCGGCGGGGACGCTGCTCGCCTATCTGATTGGCGCGCTGGTGGTCTGGCTGGTGATGGTCTGTCTGGGCGAACTCTCGGTGGCGATGCCGGAAACCGGCGCGTTCCACGTCTATGCCGCACGCTATCTCAGCCCGGCAACCGGCTACACCGTGGCCTGGCTCTACTGGCTCACCTGGACCGTCGCCCTCGGCTCCAGCCTGACGGCGGCGGGCTTCTGTATGCAGTACTGGTTCCCGCAGATCCCGGTATGGATCTGGTGTCTGGTCTTCTGCTGCGCCATCTATCTGCTGAACGTCATCTCAACCCGCTTCTTCGCCGAAGGGGAGTTCTGGTTCTCCCTGATTAAGGTGGTAACGATCGTCGCCTTTATCGTGCTCGGGGGTGCGGCGATGTTTGGGTTTATCCCGATGAAGGATGGCACGCCCGCACCGGGCCTGAGCAACCTGACGGCGCACGGCTGGCTGCCTAACGGTGTACTGCCGATTCTGATGACCATGGTGGCAGTCAACTTCGCTTTTTCCGGCACCGAGCTGATCGGTATTGCGGCCGGTGAAACCCAGCAGCCGGAGAAAGTGCTGCCGCTGGCGATCCGTACTACCGTGGCCCGGCTGATTATCTTCTTCATCGGCACGGTATTTGTGCTGGCGGCGCTGATTCCTATGGATCAGGCGGGTATCGTGAAAAGCCCGTTCGTGCTGGTCTTCGAAAAGATCGGCATCCCGTGGGCGGCTGACATTATTAACTTTGTGATTCTGACCGCTATCCTGTCTGCGGCCAACTCCGGACTCTATGCCTCCGGGCGGATGCTCTGGTCGCTGGCCAATGAAAATACGCTGCCGCGCGCCTTTGCCCGGGTGAACAAGCGCGGCGTGCCGATGCTGGCGATCACCGTCAGCATGGTGGGTGGTTTGCTGGCGCTGGTCTCCAGCGTGGTGGCGCCAGACACGGTGTTTGTGGCGCTGTCGGCCATTTCCGGCTTTGCGGTGGTAGCCGTCTGGCTCAGCATCTGCGCTTCGCATTTTGTTTTCCGTCGTCGTCATCTTCAGCAGGGCAAATCGCTGGCCGATCTGGCCTACCGTGCGCCGCTCTATCCGCTGACGCCGGTGCTGGGTTTCCTGCTCTGCCTGCTGGCCTGTGTCGGTCTGGCGTTTGATCCGACCCAGCGTATCGCGCTGTGGTGTGGCATCCCGTTTGTGCTGTTCTGCTATGCCGCTTACCATCTGACCCACAAATCATCCCCGAAGCCTGAGGAGGCCAATGATGTCGTATAACCCTGTCGCACAGGCTTTAACGGAGTCGCCACTGCTGATTCTGGATGGTGCCCTGGCCACCGAGCTGGAAGCCCGCGGCTGTCATCTGGTCGATGCGTTATGGTCAGCTAAGGTGCTGATGGAAAATCCTGAGCTGATCTATCAGGTGCACTACGACTATTTTGTCGCCGGCGCGCGCTGTGCCATTACCGCCAGCTATCAGGCGACGCCGCAGGGCTTTGCCACACGTGGCCTTGATGAGGCGGAGTCACTGGCGTTGATCGCGCAGAGCGTCGAGCTGGCGCGACGCGCCCGTCACGATTATCTGGCGGTCCGGCCCGACGCGAAAACGCTGCTGGTAGCGGGATCGGTCGGTCCCTATGGCGCCTTCCTGGCGGATGGTTCGGAATATCGCGGCGACTATGCGTTGCCGGAAGCGGAGATGATGGCGTTTCACCGCCCACGCGTGCAGGCGCTGTTGGCGGCGGGTGCCGATCTGCTGGCCTGCGAAACCCTGCCTTCGTTTGCCGAAGCGCAGGCGCTGGTGAAGCTGCTGGCTGAATTTCCTGAAGGCCGCGCCTGGTTCTCGTTTACCCTGCGTGACGCCGGACACATCAGCGACGGCACGCCGCTGTCAGACGTCGTGAGCTGGCTGAATCAGCAGCCGCAGGTGGTAGCCGTGGGAATCAACTGTGTGGCACTTGAGAGCGTGACGCCTGCGCTGCAGCAGTTGCAGAAGCTGACCGACAAGCCGCTGGTGGTCTATCCCAACTCTGGCGAGCAGTATGATGCCAGCAGCAAAACCTGGCACTCAGCGCCATCAGGCTGCACGTTGTATGACAAACTGGCAGAGTGGCAGCAGGCGGGCGCGAAGCTGATTGGCGGCTGCTGTCGCACCTCACCCAACGACATCGCGGCTATCGCCCGCGCTTGTCAACCGCAATAAGCTGGCTGAATCGGGCGATGATAGCCCGATTGAGGCGGAGAGGGCGGTCTACACTCTGATCACTGATCACTCTGTGGACCCCTTCATGAAACAGCGAATTCTGGCCCTGGCCGCCGCGCTGCTGCTTAGCGGCTGTGCCACCATTGTCGGCAATGAAACCCAACTGGTGCGCATCGACTCCTTGCCGCAGGGCGCGCGCTTTACCGTGCAGGATGAGCGTGGCTATGCGGTTGCGCAGGGTTTCACGCCGCAGACCGTTGAACTGGAAAAATCTACCGGCCGCTACTTCGGCAAAAAGCACTACCTGCTGATGCTGGAAAGTCCGGGCTACGTGCCGGTCACGGTGCCTATCGAGGCACGCGCTAACCTGTGGTATCTGCTGGGCAATATCCCGCTGGGTGGCTTCCCCGGCTGGCTGCTGGTCGATCCCTTCTATGGCGGCATGTACGACCTTAAGCCTGAACACCCGCGTCCCTTTATGAACCCGGTTGGCGCGCGCGGCTGATTACTGCGCGGTCGGCTTCACCATTCCGCCTGGCGTTTTATGGCGTTCCAGATACTGATGCTGGAAAATGCACATGCGGATGGTGTTGCGGTACTCCCCGTTGATGAAAAACTCATGTTTAAGCACGCCTTCGATCTCGAAGCCGAGTTTGGTGTAGATGTGGATCGCTTTTTCGTTCTCCTGATCGACAATCAGGTAGAGCTTGTAAAGATTCAGTACCGAGAAGCCGTAATCCATCGCCAGTTTTGCCGCCTGGGTTGCCAGTCCTTTGCCCTGATGCGCCGGATCGATAATGATCTGAAACTCGGCGCGCCGGTGCACATGGTTGATTTCCACCAGTTCCACTAATCCCGCTTTCTGCCCGCTGTGCTCGACCACAAAGCGACGTTCGGTCTGATCGTGAATGTGCTTGTTGTAGAGATCGGACAGTTCCACAAACGCCTCATACGGCTCCTCAAACCAGTAACGCATCACGCTGGCGTTGTTATCCAGCTGATGGACAAAGTGCAGGTCTTCCCGTTCCAGCGGACGTAGTTTTACCGTCATTGCTTTTTCCTCTCATGAAATAATGGTCGCGAGTATACCGCATCAGCCAGCCGCTGCGTTTTGCGCTGTCGCATTCGCGTGCCTGCTTCAGCCTGTAAAGGTTTACAGCGTCGCGTGGCAATCTAATGACTCAGAGGAAGAGAACAGCGCGCCGTTCTGGCAATGGAGAGGATGACGCTAATGGCGGAAGAAGGGGATGTTACAGAAAGGCGCGGCGGATGCAGCAGCGCCGGACGGCAGGTGAACGCCGTCCGGCCTGATTTCAGGCAGAGATCTGTTCGATGATGCGACCCTGCGACATGTGCACGGCGCGATCGCACATGTGATCGATCACGTCGGGATCGTGGCTGACCAGCACCATGGTCAGGCCATCCTGCTGTTTCAGATCGTTGAGCAGATTGAGGATCTCCGCCTGCACTGACATATCCAGCGCCGACGTCGGCTCATCCAGCAGCAGGATCTTCGGTTGCAGCAGCAGGGCGCGCACGATGGCAACGCGCTGACGCTGACCGCCGGAGAGCTGATGCGGATAGCGATCCGCCAGGGCGGGATCGAGTCCGACGTGACGGAAGCCCTGATCGATACGATCGTTGATATTGTCGCGTTTCAGCAGCTTCAGCGGCTCCGCCAGTGTGCGACGCAGCCGGTGACGCGGATGCAGCGAGGCATAGGGATCCTGAAACACCATCTGCACTTCCTGACGCAGCGCTCCGGTGAAAGCTTTACCCGGCTGAACTTCGTGACCGGCAAGCTGCATCTGACCCTGCCAGTGTGGGTTCAGACCTGCCAGCACCCACAGCAGCGACGACTTGCCGCAGCCTGACGGACCCACCAGACCAAAACACTCGCCAGCGTTAACCTCCAGGTTAACCTCATGCACCACGGTGCGCAGCTCGTAACCCTGTTTGTGGGCGACGCTTAGATTCTGCAGCTTAATCATCATTCGCCTCCAGCGCAGCGCGGTCCAGCACCGGTAAAGTCTGTCCGTGGGTCGCTTTGCCCGGACGGCAGGCCCACAGCGTGCGGGTGTAGGGATGGGTAGCGTGCGGCAGATCGGCGGCGGGCAGCGTATCCAGCAACCGGCCTTTATACATCACCATCACCCGCTCGCAATGTTCTGAAACCTGCTGCAAATCATGGCTGATCAGCAGCAGGCCCATGTTGCGCGCCTCCACCAGACCGCGGATCAGCGCCAGCACCTGATCGCGCATGGCATGATCCAGCGCGGAGGTCGGTTCATCGGCGATCAGGAAGTCCGGATCGGTAATCAGGGCGATCGCCAGCATCACGCGCTGGCCCATGCCGCCAGAGAGCTGATGCGGATACTGCTGCATCAGACGACGCGGATCGGGAAGGCCGACCGCATCCAGCATTTCACACACTTTCTCTTTACGCTCGGCACGGCTCAGACGGCGATGCAGGATCAGCGGCTCTTCAACCTGCCAGCCAATGGTGCGCGTTGGGTTAAGGGCATACTTCGGGTCCTGCATCACCATCGCCACGCGGTTACCGCGCAGCTGGTTCCAGTGACGCTCGCTCAGCGTCAGCGCATTTTCACCGGCCACCTGGAGCTGGCTGGCCTGCAGATGCAGCGCGGGCGAGAGTAAGCCCATCAGGCTGCGGGCGGTCAGTGACTTGCCGGAACCGGACTCACCGACCAGCGCCACACGTTCGCGGCCTACGGAAAAACTGATGTTATCGACCAGCAGCGCATCGTCGCTGCGAATGGTCAGCCCCTCGGCATGGAGCAGATTATTTTGCATGACGGGTATCCAGTCGGTCGCGCAGGCCATCGCCTGTCAGGTTAAAGGCCAGGCTGGCAAACAGAATCGCCGCGCCCGGTGCAGCAGCAACCCACCACTGATCAAAAATGACTTTACTGCCTTCGGCCACCATCGAACCCCATTCCGCCGTCGGCGGCTGAACGCCCATACCGAGGAAACCGAGTCCGGCCGCAGCCAGGATAATCCCGCCCAGGCTCAGTGCGGCGCGGACAACCGCCGTCGGCATGCAGAGCGGCAGGATATGACCGAACATCAGGCGAAAGCCCGTAATCCCCTGCATCCGCGCGGCAGCAAGGTAGTCGCTGCGGCGCAGTGCCAGGGTTTCAGCGCGTGCCTGACGGGCAAACGGCGGCCAGCTGGTCAGTGCCAGCGCCAGTGCGCCGTTCATCAGGCCAGGGCCGAGAATCGCCACCAGCGCCAGCGCGATCACCAGGTTGGGCAGCGAAAGGAAGATATCGGTAATGCGCATCAGCAGGCGTTCGGTCCAGCCGCCCACGTAACCGGCGGTGATGCCGATCAGCAGCCCGGCCGGAATGGTCAGCACCAGAATCAGCGACACCAGCAGCAGGGTCGGACGCGCGCCGTAAATCACGCGCGACAGCAGATCGCGGCCAAAGCCGTCGGTGCCGAACCAGTGCTGTGCCGACGGGGCCAGCAGACGGCTCGACATGGTCTGCACGTTCGGATCGAACGGCGCAATCAGCGGCGCCAGCAGTGCCATCAGGATAAGAATCGCCACCAGCGTCAGCCCAACGGTTAACGAGGTAACGCGTTGCCGGCGACGGCGTGGTCGCAGCGTTTCGAGTTCAGAGAGTTGTTGCGTCATCGGGTTCTCGGATCGGTTAACCAGGTTAAAACATCCGCCAGGGTGTTAATCAGGATAAAGCAGCTGCCGATTAACAGGGTTGAGCCCAGAATCGCCGGCACATCGCCGGAGAACAGCGCATTGGTCATATAGCGACCCACACCTGGCCAGGCGAAGACGGTTTCAGTCAGCACCGAGCCTTCCAGCAGCGTAGCGTAGGAGAGGGCGATCACCGTGACCAGCGTGCCCAGCACGTTGGGGAAGATATGGCGCAGCAGGATGCGCACCCGACCCGCGCCTTTAGCACGCGCCAGCACCACATACTCTTTGCTGCTCTCTTCCAGCAGCGCAGCACGCAGCAGGCGGGTAATGCCCGCCATCGCCAGCAGGCCGAGGATCACCACCGGCAGCCAGAGGTGCGCAATTGCATTGCGGAACATCTCCGGTTCACCCGACAGCCAGCTGTCGATCAGCACAAAGCCGGTTTTCGGCTCCAGGGTGTAGACCCAGATATCATCCAGCCGTCCCGGTCCGGCGGACCAGTGCAGCACCGCATAAAAGAGCAGCAGGCCCAGCAGGCCGAGCCAGAACACCGGCACCGAGTAGCCCAGCAGCGAGACAAAGCGGGCGAGATTATCGATCCAGCTCCCCGGTTTCCAGGCGGCCAGCAGCGCCAGCGTCACACCGAACACCACCGCGAAGATCATCGCGCAGGTCGCCAGCTCGATGGTGGCGGGGAAGGTGGTCATCAGGTCGCCGCTCACCGACTGATTGGTGAGACGGGAGACGCCCAGATCGCCCTGCGCCAGATGTTCGACGTAGCGCCAGAACTGCATCAGCACCGGCTGGTCGAGACCCAGGTCATGACGCACCTGCTCATAGGTCGCTTCACTGGCGTGATCGCCGGCGATCTGCTGCACCGGATCGATCGGCGAGAGATGCGACAGCATAAAGGTGAAGGCGAGCAGGCCAAGCAGCGTAACCAGCAGCGACAGTACGCTACCGATCAGGCGCCCGCCACGCTGCCAAAAAAGCCGGGCGAACCCGGCTGAAGGAACAGACTGTGCCATTACTTAGTGACCTGCGAGTAATACACCATGTCAGGGTTAATGCCCTGTACATAGCCTTTCAGGTTGTCGCGCAGGGCGATCAGGTTCTTCGCCTGCATCCCAATCACATACGGTGAGTTCTTCATCACTTCACGCTGCATCGCTTCATACAGCGCCACGCGTTTCTTCGGATCGCTCTCGGCGGTCGCCGCAATCACCTGCTTGTTCAGCTCAGGAATGTGCCAGTCTGAACGGAAGGCGATGGTTTTGCTGCCATCTTCCGGGTTGTAAGCAAACGAGGCGGCATTGGTGTTGGGATCGAAGTAATCGGAGCCCCAGGCGTTCAGCGTCGCTTCATATTTATGCGCTTTCACGTTGGTCGACACTTCGGAGCTCAGACCCGGCACCACTTCCACTTTCACGCCCGCTTTGGCGAAGCTGCCCTGCAGCGCCTGTGCGATATCCAGATAAGGCGGCTGGTTGCTGGTGGAGAGCTTGAAGGTGACGTTGTTCAGGCCCGCTTTCTTCAGAATCGCTTTGGCTTTTTCCGGATCGTAGCTGTATGGCGTGTCGTTGATCGCGCCCAGGAAGCCCTTAGGCAGGAAGCTCTGATGCACGTCGAACTGGCCTTTCAGCAGCTCACTGGCGATGCCTTTGTAATCCCACAGGTAGCGTGCCGCTTCCCAGAAGGCCGGGTTCTTCATCGTCTCGTTCGCGCCGATGTTGAACTGGATGTAGTAGAGCGACGCCATTGGAATCGCTTCCGTCTTCACGCCCGGTTTGCCGTTCAGCGCAGCAATCTGATCGGCACCCAGGTTACGGGCGATATCGGCATCACCCTGTTCCAGCAGCAGACGACGCGCAGCCGGTTCAGGCACGTTTTTGATCAGGATGTTCTTCATTTTTGGCGCGCCCGCTGGTGAGGTCGGGTTAGCGCTGAGCAGCACCACCTGATGCATCACCACTTTGCGGATCTGATACGGGCCGCTGCCCGCCGAGTGGGTGGCCAGCCAGGCGTTACCGAAATCGCCGTTCTTCTGGTTCGCCATCGCGGTTTTTTCATCAATGATGGACGAAACCGGGGCAGAGAGCAGGCTCAGGACGTAGGTCGGGCTGACGTTGGCGGTCCAGCTGATCTGCACATGATTGTCGTCGACTTTCTTCAGGAAGCCATCGACGTTATCTTTGTTCCAGCCGAGCTGCGTCAGGATGAAAGAGGGATCGAGGTTCAGCTTCACCACGCGGCCCAGCGAGAAGATCACATCTTCCGGACGCAGCGGGTTGCCGGTAGAGAATTTCGCATCTTTACGCAGTTCAAAGGTCAGGCTGCGGTTGTCGCTGCCGGGCTGCCAAGAGGTGGCCAGTGTAGGTTTCAGGTCCACCGGATTCTGCGGGTCAGACTGTACCAGGCGCTGATAGATGTTCGTAAAAGCCTGAACGCTGGTCAGTTCAAACCCTTTGGCCGGGTCGAAGCTGTCTGCGTCGTCAGTTGATTGTGCAATCACCAGCGTATCTTTTGGTGTTGTGGCCTGGGCTGTGAAGGCGGCAGCCAGCGTCAGCGCCAGCAGTGATGGAATTATAGTTTTCATGAAATTTCCTTGCCTCTAAAAAGTTACGCGAGTTTACGAAAGGGCCGATGCGAAGAATAGTCGAATATGGGCTAATCATATGCCAAAAGGTTATAAGCATTACCTGGAGGTTATAAGAAGATCGCCACGCTGTTACCGAAGCGGCAACCTGAGCAGAAACAAATCCTCAACGAAACCGTTATTCAATACGTTATTGCTTTACCGAAGCCGGCCTCTCTTTATAATGGCGGCAGATAACTTCAGGAGAATTCAGTTGGACAGTCACCCGAGATTAACCTTTATTCTGGCAAGCTGAGTTTCCTCTGCTGCTTGCCAACCGGCGAGCAGCGATCCCCGCTTTAATTAACGATCGCGCTCCTTATTTTTAATCCTGCTATCACCAGGAGTGCGCGTTATGCTGCTGTTTATATTCGCTCTTTTTCCTCCGCCCCGTCTGGCGTAGCCCAGGCTGCGCCCAATCGCTGATATCAGACTTTTAAAACGCCGCGTATAACCGGCGTCAGGTAACCCTGCGCGCGTCATTATTTAGCGCGCCGGCGGAATAACCTGACTGTTTCTGAAAGTCACCCCATTAAATAACCCGGCCACGCCAGGTTTTATCCATGCACGTTATTTCCCGTGCAGGACAACTATTGCTTTAAATCAGGGAGATGTCGAAATGAGCGACATGAAACTGGAACAGGTTGCGATCACTTCATCCGGCAACCGTAATGATAAAAAAAGTAAAAAAATGTTTGCTGTGGCGCAGCAGGCGGACCAGCACATTGATATGACGCTGGCGAACCTGCGCAGTCAGCGTCAGGGTCTGACTCAGGCTGAGGCGGCGAAACGACTGGCTTTGTATGGCCGTAATGAAGTGGCGCATGAGAAAGCGCCACCCGCGCTGATTCAGCTGCTGATGGCGTTTAATAACCCGTTTATCTATGTATTACTGGTCCTGGCGCTGGTGAGCCTGTTTACCGACTATATTCTGCCGCTGCGCGCCGGTCAGGAGACCGATCTCTCCGGCGTGATCATCATCTTCACCATGGTGATGCTGAGCGGGCTGCTGCGCTTCTGGCAGGAGTTTCGCACTAACCGTGCGGCGCAGGCTCTGAAGTCACTGGTGCGCAGCCAGGTCACCGTGTTGCGCCGTGAGCCAGGCAGCGAAACCGCGCAGCGTCAGGATGTGGATATGAGTGAACTGGTGCCGGGCGATATCATTCTGCTCAGCACCGGCGATCAGGTGCCTGCCGATGTCCGTCTGCTGAGTTCGCGTAATCTGTTTATCAGTGAAGCGGTGCTGACCGGCGAGTCGCTGCCGGTTGAAAAACAGAGCTGCGATGCGGGTATCGATGCCGAAGGTCAGACCGCCCAGGAGCGGCTGGCATCACCGAATATCTGCCTGATGGGCACCAGCGTGGCCAGCGGCACAGCCAGCGCAGTGGTAGTAGCGACCGGCGGCGAGACCTGGTTCGGCTCACTGGCCTCATCGCTGACCGGAAGCCGTCCGCAGACCGCGTTTGATCGCGGGGTGAACAGCGTCAGCAAGCTGCTGATCCGCTTTATGCTGGTGATGGTTCCGGTGGTGCTGCTGATTAACGGCTTCACCAAAGGCGACTGGATGGATGCCACGCTGTTTGCACTGGCCGTCGCGGTTGGGCTGACCCCGGAAATGCTGCCGATGATTGTCAGCGCCAACCTGGCTAAGGGCGCGATTGCGATGTCACGCCGCAAAGTGATCGTTAAAAAGCTCAACGCCATTCAGAACCTCGGCGCGATGGATGTGCTCTGTACCGATAAAACCGGCACGCTGACCCAGGACACCATCCTGCTGGCGCATCATCTGGATGCGCGGGGCAACGAAGATGCACAGGTGCTGCTGCTGGCATGGCTCAACAGCGGCAGCCAGAGTGGCGCGAAAAACCTGATGGATCGCGCCTTACTCTGCGCGGGCGACAAGGTCATTTCACAGTCTCAGCGCAGCCAGTTCCAGCTGATCGATGAGCTGCCGTTTGATTTTACCCGCCGTCGGGTGTCGGTGCTGGTGGAGGATCTGACTCAGCATCGTTCACAACTGATCTGCAAAGGCGCAGTGGAAGAGATGCTGGCCGTCAGCATTGCCGTGCGGCAGGGCGACACGGTGGTCGCACTGGATGCGGCACAGCGTGCGGCGCTGCTGGCGCAGACCGAACACTATCATCAGCAGGGTTATCGCGTGCTGCTGGTGGCAACCCGTGATGGCGAGCTACACGCGCCGCTCAGCGACAGTGATGAGCGCGATCTGATTATCCAGGGAATGCTGACCTTCCGCGATCCGCCTAAAGCCAGCGCGGGTAAGGCGATTAAAGCCCTGCGTGACAGCGGTGTGACAGTGAAAGTGCTGACCGGTGACAATCCGCTAGTGACGCTGCGGGTGTGTGCCGATGTCGGGCTGACCGATCCGGCGATGCTGACCGGCGATCAGATTGAGGCGATGAACGATGATGAGCTGGCGCAGGAAGCAGAGCGCTGCACCCTGTTTGCTCAGCTGACGCCGCTGCAGAAATCCCGTCTGGTGCGGCTGATGCAGCAGAACGGTCACACCGTCGGGTTCCTGGGCGATGGCATTAATGACGCGCCTGCGCTGCGGGCGGCTGACACCGGGATTTCCGTGGACAGCGCGGCAGATGTGGCGAAAGCCTCATCGGACATCATCCTGCTGGAGAAAGATTTACAGGTGCTGAATGAGGGTGTACTCAAAGGACGCGAGACCTTTGGCAACATCATCAAGTATCTCAACATGACCGCCAGCTCCAACTTCGGCAATGTTTTCTCGCTGCTGGTGGCCAGTGCCTTTATTCCGTTTCTGCCGATGCTGTCGATTCATCTGCTGATTCAGAACCTGATGTATGACGTTTCCCAGCTGGCGCTGCCGTGGGACAAGGTTGACCGTGAGTTTCTGAATAAGCCGCGTAAATGGGATGCCGGCAACATCAAACGCTTCATGCTGTGGATGGGCCCGACTTCGTCAATTTTTGACGTCACCACCTTTGCGCTGATGTGGTTTGTTTTCGGCGCTAACCATGCAGGCGTGCAGTCGCTGTTCCAGTCCGGTTGGTTTATCGAGGGGCTGCTGTCACAGACGCTGGTAGTGCATATGCTGCGTACCCGGAAGATTCCGTTTATTCAGAGCCGCGCCACCTTACCGGTGATGCTGACGACGCTGGCGGTGATGGCGCTGGGCATCCTGATCCCGTTCTCACCGCTGGGTGCGATGGTCGGTCTGGTGCCACTGCCATGGCAATATTTCCCGTGGCTGGTGCTGACGCTGTTCAGCTACTGCCTGGTGGCACAGGGCATGAAGCGTTTCTACATCCGTCGCTTTGGTCAGTGGTTCTAGGGAGGAGAAGATGAAAAAAAGCAGGCTCGATACGGTCTTTGTCGGCGTGATGATCATCGGCTTAACTCTGATTGCGCTGACGGTCATCGTGCGGTGATGGCGTTGTGATAGTGCGGTAAGTGAGAGGCAGCGAGGCGACTCGCTGCCTTTTTTATTGATGCAGTTACTCTTCGTCGCGCTCACGGCTGGCGCGCTGGCGCTCATAATATTCATCTTCTGCGGTGATGATCTCATCCATCAGAGAATCCATATCGACCACGCGCTCCTCTTCCACAAACTTCCCGGTAAGCGGTGTTTCCGGCGTCAGCTTGCCATCTTCATAGAGCAGCCAGATCTCTTTGGCGTAGCGCGTCTTCAGCAGCTGCGGAGCGAACTGACCGTAGTAGGAGGTGATGTTGTCCACGTCACGTTCGAACATCGACTCGGCATGGTTATTGGCCGCCGCATCGACCGCCTGTGGCAGGTCGATAATCACCGGGCCCTGGTCATCCAGCAGCACGTTGAACTCGGATAAGTCACCGTGAACGATACCGGCACAGAGCATGCGGACGATGTTGCGGATCATGGTGTGGAAATCCGTCACCGCCTGCTCTTCAGACAGAGAGACATCGCTGAGACGTGGCGCGACCGAGCCATTGGCATCGGTCACCAGCTCCATCAATAACACACCGTCGATGCAGAGATAAGGCTGTGGCACGCGAACACCGGCGTTCGCCAGGCGGAACAGGGCATCTACTTCGGCGGTCTGCCAGGACTCTTCCTGCTGCTTACGGCCGAACTTTGTGCCTTTCTGCATGGCGCGGGCGTTACGGCTGTTACGGGTTTTACGACCTTCCTGATACTGCACGGCCTGCTTGAAGCTACGCTGGGTTGCTTCTTTATAGACTTTGGCGCACTGCACCTTGCCGCCGCATAGCACGGTATAGACGTCTGCTTCTTTGCCGCTTTTCAGCCGCTGCAGGACATCGTCAATCAGGCCGTCATCGACCAGGGGCTGGATTCTGTTTGGGATTTTCATGCGGCTTTATACCTTATTTCACCCGCTTTTCGTATCACTTTGCGATGATGGAAAACATTGGCAATGACTGAACAAAGTTTCTAATTCTACCCTGGAAAGTCGCTTTGTGGGGATGAACCTTGATGAGCTGCGCTTTTGACCTTTGTTTTATCATAAACAATGGATTAGAGGGGAGAGCAGGACGGTTTTATCCGCCAGAGGAACGCTTTGTCATGCATCAGCCCTGTGGGCGGGGATTTCGTGTCAGAGAAATGTGCCTGAAGAGCAGGCTGGCAGGAGGCTGAAGGCCGAAATCCTGCCAACAGGATTTCGGCCCGCCTGCGGGATTACTTCAGGCCTTTAAGCACTTTAACCGTGCTTTCAATGTCGATCTCATCTTCAGAGAAGATCAGTGTCGTACCCTGGAAGGTGGTGACCGCCAGCTTTTTCAGCGAGCGCATCTCATTGGCGTTAGGGTCAGTTTTCGGCCGGATATTATTCAGCAGCAGTCCCACTGACAACACCGCGTTCTCTTTATAGACACCGGCATCGACCGGGACTTCTTCGTTGTAGACCAGATAAGACTTAATCGAGGTGATCTTGAGCCGCTCGCCTGCGATATAGATGTATTTGCTTGTCGGCGCGACCTTCACCGCATAGGCGGATAAGCCCTTGTTGTTGGTGGTGGGTTCAAACGTCACCGCCGCATCTTTCTTGATCAGATCAGGATTGGCGACCTTAATCACATGAAAATAGCGGTTATCACCGTTTTCATCTTTGATAAAGCCAAAACCTTTATCTTCAAACCAGGTTGTGATCGTTCCGTTCATCGCCATTTTTGCCTGCTTAATCTACTCAGTTTTTTACAGCGCGCAGTGTAAAACACAATGCCTGCGCAGACTATATAAGTCTGGATGATAATTTTCAGGTGCGCCAGAGGGTGAGCGGCGGAAGGGGGCTTTGTGGCGGATGAAGGCGTGTGTGATGGAGTGTGTGTAGCGGCAGATAAAAACGAAGATGGGTCGTTAGGGCAGGGAACGGACATCAGCCACGTGAAACACGTGGCTGTCAGCACTGGGCGTTGTTACGGGGATACAGGCGGGCGAATGCGGTACTGAGTCAGGCAGATTCACCGGCAAACTGCGCAAAGCTCGTCTGCCGGTGAGCGTCTGTTACTCGTTGCCCCAGCGGTTCAGGAACTCGGCAATTTCATCAATACGCTGCTCATCGATACCCGCTTCACGCGCCATATCCTGCTGCGACTCTTCACTGATCTCTTCGTTGTTCATCAGACGGGTGATCAGCAGCTGGAAGTAGTGCGCCAGCGGCGTACGTTCTGCTTCGCTCACCGGCTTAGCGGACTCTGTCGCATACTCATCTGCGACATCATAGTATTTGAGAGAGATTTCGTTATTCATAAATTGTCCGCAGAGTTGAGTTTGGGTTTAAGCGTTGGCAGGGCATTGTGGCCCGGCGTAGAGGGGTATTATTTCGTGTTTGGGTTGGGGCTGTAAAGGGGGAGTGGGGAGGCGGAAGGGAGTATGGTAATGACGTTGCAGAAAATGTTGATAGACATGCCTGAAGCGCATTCGCACGGAAGGCCGCAGGGCTGCACAGACACAAAAAGCCCGCAGTACGTTTATCTCGCGGGCTCTGAGGAGTTCGACGAAGTTCTGGTAACCCTCCATCGAACACCAATGCTCGTTTATAAGGGATTGCCATGGTCACTATGCTTGTTGATGCTTTCGAGTATTCTCAGAAGCAACCCTTTACCATCTTCCGGTGCAAAGGCGTTAATATACCTGTCTCTGAACTCTGATTTTATCATTTCATCGTCATATGTCAGAAAGTTCATCACTTCTTTTTTTAGGTCTTCACGGTCCGGGAGTGTTAATTCAGCTGTATAAATATCAATAGCTTCATCAATGGTGTCAGCACCTGTAATAAAATCAAAGTCCTGATTTAATGTCCCTTCAATCAGAATATCTATATTAGTAGTGAGTAGCATAATTTAAACCTCCGGGAATGCAGTCAGAATATAGTAAGGCTTGCCGTTGTACAATTCATATTTAAGAACAACCTTGACTTTCGTTGCCGGAGTCAGTTTTTGACTACCCCTGAACAGGGAGTAACCAATGGCTTTCCCGGTGTCATATTTGATATTTAAATTATGTCCTGGTCTGCTTGCCGCCCAAATTTTTATCCACTCTTTATTTACTTTTATTGCATCGGATACTGACTTTTCGGCCATATCTATATTGGTGAAAGAACTAATGGCATTTGGCGGGCGAGCCATATTTTCTGTGCTTTTTAACCGGGCTGCTAATTCATGCTGTGTTTTACCAATATGCTTTAAAATTGCATGGCCTCCGGGCGTGTTACCAGTTACTGATTCATATTGAATAAGTTTGATGCGTCCTGTGCGAATGGCTGAAATTCTCGCTGCTCCTGCCCCCAGAGAAAGAGCAACAGGTACAGCAACATCGAAGGTCAAACCTACCAATCAGTTCACGAATGGGTGCGCACGCAACATCACTTTTGATCGTATCTTTTGATGCTTTCAAGGAAATAGAGCAAAAAACTGCTGGCGTAATCAGGTGAAATATCTTGCCAGCGCTGAGAAAACTCTTCCTTTATCTCTTCTTCTGACAGCTTGAGAAAGTCATTAATTTCTTTACGTAAATTACATCTTTCTTCTGGAGAAGCTTCGTCAACGACTACATCAATGGCACCATCCATCGTATCAGCGCCAGTGATAACGTCGAAGTCCTGATTAAGTGTTCCCACAATGCATAAATCTAAGTTTGGGGCAAGAGGTGCGCGGCTCATGATCAACTCACTTATCTGGAAAAGAAGTAATTATATAATAAGGTTTGTTATTGTAAGTCTGATACTTCAGCGCAACTCTGATTTTAGTTGCTTTATACGTAGTGTTGCTCCCTTTCTGAACAACATAACCAACGGTTTTACCCACATCGTAACTTATCGTCATGTTATGTCGTGGTTTACTTGCTGCCCATAGTTTTATCCACTCCCGATTGTTATGAAGTGCCTTTGATATGGCTGTTTCGGCAATCTCCAGCGACGAGAACGAACCAGATAGATCCAATACCCCATTGGATTGGATAATTCTTTCATGAAGTTCATGGGGTGATTTTCCAATATGCTTTAAAAGCGTATGCCCGCCCGGTTTTGATCCAGAGACAGATTCATGCTCAATTAATTTGATTCGGCCAACACGAACGGCAGCAATTCTCGCCGCGCCAAGTCCAAGAGAAAAAGCTATCGGCACGCCCACATCTATGGTCAGGCCTACTTTCCATGCTGTATCTTCATCGGCGCCAAACTGTTTCGCCATCTCAATGGCGGCGCGATATGTCGCACTACGAACATTCTTGCCGCTCAGAACCTGATTTGCTGCGCTATTAATACTGTCCATGCTGTGCGTGCCAACAACGACGCAAGCCGCCTTTGTCAAGCCTGTAGGCTCGGGTGCAATACAAAGCGCAGTTGCCCCGGCCAGCTCCAGCGTTCCCATTACCAGCCCCAGCCCGCCCATAAGACGGTTAGATATTGTCTCTGATTCGGTTACTGACTTGTCAGAAAGGGCAGCAGCCAGCTGGACAGGAGACAATACAATTTTTAACCCATCATCCATGATTCAACTCCATCTGTGTGAACGGCATCCTTTTTAAATCAGACAGGTAGGTGCTTTGATCAGACCTACCTTAAATAATTACTATTTCTTTAAAGCTTTGTTATCTGGATTATTAGTTATTTATTCTTAAAATAATATAGTCAGGTCACTAACTATGGGGATTAACTCACACAGGGAGGCTCATGCCAGGTTCCTTCGTTAGGGAGTTAGTCAGACGATGGAGCGGGCTTTGCTTCAGTCGAGGGGGATGTTTTAAGGAAGATCGCAGATTCAAAAAGTCCGCACGGTTTTGATTTAGCGGCTGGCGGAATCTGAATGGATGGTTCAACTTTATGAAATTAAAAGTTTTTATCTAATTCAACTCTGAGCCGTGTACCTAAACGTGTACCAATTATTGGATCTCATACCCCGAGCGGCAGGGTAAGGATGACGAACAACCGGAGCTAAATCCAAAATAAAATAATTTAAGAGAAAAGTATCCACACTGTTCAATTTTTGTTTTTATTCAATAGTTTCAATATCTTAAGTGGTAAATGGTTTGAGGTTGGATGTACACTAGTGTGCACTAAGAGTAACTACTTTAGTTGAATTGATTGATAAGCGACCGAAGCACAGTATGTGCGATGTGACTCTAATAAGCGCTTCATACTGGTAATTGTCAGCTTAGCACCTCAAGAAGACTTCTGGGATATTACGGCACGTGTAATAGATGTTTAAAAATGCAGGGCTGCTTAGATGGATTTTTACATTAGCCCACGAAAGACTAATAGGTTTCGCGTGGCTAAGATGCTTTACACTAACGTTCACTGAGTAGTTAATGAGCTCTGATTTACCTAAGTTACATTTGTCGGGATATATTATGGTTTAACTGGCCATCTCATCACTGTGAGTGGTTATTAGTAACATTGTCGAAGAATGGATGTGAAATGATCAATCAAAATGTTATAGGTGGACTTGCATGGCTGTATTCTATTTTTGATATAAAGTTGCTGACTTTAATCGCTGCAGGTTTTACTATTTACTTCGGATACCAGAAAGTAACAAAGAAAATATGTGTATCGTATAGTCTAAGTACTGGGAAATTGTACAATTTACACCTAACAAACTTTGTCATTTCAAATAAGAGAGATAACACAGTTATTATTTCCTCAATAAACATGAGGATTAGTAATAAAGGTATCATTGAAATAATAAAATTTGAAGAACCACTAGTCTTAAAAGGCTATGAAGCTAAATTGATTGATATACCTAAATATAGTGAGATTTGTGATCAAAATGGCTTAGTTTCGATTGATATTTCTGAGCAACTTTTCTTTTCTGTGGTTACTGGAGGCGGAAATATTATCGCTTGTGATGTGGAAAATTCACTAACATTAAAGAGTTTTGAAAATCGTCTACATAAAAAAGTCATTACTTTCAATGATATAGTATTGACGCGAAAAATGGGGTTCATATTCACTTATCGAATTAAAGATAAAACTATAGATGTAATTTTCGATAAGTTTGGTTTCATAACAGGATATACACCATTTAACTTTAACATGTTCACGGAAATGTCAGGTGAATCATTTGAGTTTTTTCTAATATCAAATGGTTATCATGAACACTATGATGATTACGCTCTATTTAAAGTGCAGGATAACCTAGATGCAATTGTAATATTGAGTAAATCTAATGTGCAGAAAAAATTAACAGATAAAAACGCAAGTAAAAATGATGTTAAATTTGATTCAGTTTAATAAAATCCCCACATAAGTGTATGAATATGCAATGATATAGTTTAAATTGGTATGGTTTTTAGGATTCCAATTGCGCGAGTGCGCCTTACAACATGATTTATTTGTGTTAATATTATTTTACACATTTGCTAAGGCGCATGCTTACATATAAGTCAAAGTTTGGATGATTGGATTTTTTTTATGATCTTAGCACTGAATTTTTCACAAAGGGAATTTATAAAAAGAGGCTCAACACTTACACAATATGAAAGGTATCCTTGAAGATATTTTTTCTTTTCAATTGTTAGTTGATCCCATTTGTATACTAAACTTCTAATTTCTCGTTTCTTATCTCTACCAATCGATATATTGCCAGTATTTGTAATTGTAAGTCCAGTTACCATCATCCTGCTTTTTTTGGATGAATGCTTGGTTTTCGATGAATTGATTATTAAGTGTTTTGGATATTCTAATAAGCGCAGTACGTTAATAATTCTTTGAGGCATGCTTCCTAAAATACCAGCCGTATTAGTGGATAGATAAATATCATCGGCATATCTCGTGTAAGTGATATTTTGCTGACTGCAAATTGAGTCGATAATCCTATCAAGTTTATTACAAATTAAATTAGATAACATTGGAGACGTAACAGCACCCATGGTTAGTCTTCCATTGTAACAAACAAGTTTTAGGAAAATTTCTTTATCATATTCATTCCAATCAGGATGGATTTTATTTTCCATCATGAATGACAAAATATCATTGTGTGTAATTGATTTAAAAAAATCCACGAAATCAAGGCGGAGAAGATATTTGTTGTTTTTATGTTTTTCGGCGTTATTTTTAACTGAAGCACCCTTTAAGTAAGCTGTAGATGCTGGGTGTACTGGCATCTTAACTAAAAAATCATCATGAATTACTCGTTGTAATAATTTTAGTTCTTTGTGTGGTTGATAAACAACTCTCGTACCACCATTTTTTTTGGGTACGCTGAATTTGTTATAATTTTTACTAGCGGTATCAGCAAGTTCACAGATAAAATTTTCAGTTAAAATAAGACTATCTGAAAGATGTTCAATTAACATTCTTCATTACCTTCCCCAATTCGCTTTTGAAAGCTGGTATCATTATCAAATCTGATAGTGCTCTTGCCCTGCTTTTCAGTATCTTACTCAATAGTTTTTTGGTGGAATCATGATTGAAAAATTTATCAAAATCAACGCACGAGTAATATAACTCACTTCCAACTTGTGTTTTCTTAAATAATTCTAAAGCGATTCCAAGAGATAGCATAAATCTAATGTTATTTTTGCTTCTATCTTTCAGCCCAATAATGTTAGAACTCAGTTTTGCTATTTCTGTTGTCCCAATGGGACCAAGAGAAGCAATTACACATAATAAGAAGAAAAGAAGAACTTTTGGCGAGTATTGATAGTCACCATGAAGATTATTTTTCGACACAGAAGATCTTGTTTTTCTAGTTAGTCTCTCATTAATTTGAGGAATGCATGTTAGAATCGTTTTAAAATCAGTGTAGATTGTTGGTTTAAATTTAGAGTCATTATTTACCCACATTACCGGGCCTGTGTTAATAAATGAGTTGTGTCTCTCAAACTGTTTATCTAAAACAGGTAACAACTTCTTTCTTAAGCTAGGGCTTAATGAAAATGCACCTAGTTCAGCCACAGTTCCAAAGCTCTCAACTAATATAATTACAATGTCGGAAATATCTGCAAGCCACTCCTCTAAAGCTAGCGCATTCACATTCTTTGAATTATCACTACTACTAATTAGATCCCAGGCAAGTTCAGCACGAAATGTAAGATATTCCTTGTGATGTTTTCTAATGTAACCTTCTAAAATTCCACGATTTTTACAGCTTTTTTCTTCACCACCACAAATAAAAAGGATCTTTGGTAACGAATAACTCAACTGCGTTAGTTCACTTGCTGAGAAGTTAGCAACGAAATCCTTACGAGCATTCAGATATTTTGGATGTTTTGACCACATCAAATGAGCCCTTACACAGGTTACGAGGCGCAAGATCGCGAGGTGGCACGAGGACGGCTGTCCTCGTGACGCCTCGCGTTCTTGCGACGAGAAACCAAACAATAGTAACGGGTCGGATATACACCAACCACAAGAAATGCCGGAGCACTTCCAAACTAAGGGTTGACCAGAAAATATCATCAATTCGACAAATTCGAAAGCGAAAAAAATAATTTCCGTTAATAGTTTTCATTCTTTTCATTTATGCTATTAATTAATATTAATCAATAGATTAATAAGTGAATGGTGTCATTACAGGTGCACATCAGTATGCACTTAAGGTGATTACCCTAACGGATGTTAAAAAACTGGCCTAAGCTGGTTTTTATGGGATGAGATTATCAGGCACTACATGCAGGCAGCCAATCTGCCTCACTGTCTTCATGTAACTTGAGGTTGGTTTGTATGCCGTTATTCGTCCGGAGCTTGAGCAGTACACGTTCATACTCTTTCAGAGTCTGTGGCACAGCATGGCCGAAGGCTGTCAGGCTGAGCGGATGCTGATGTCCGCGCGATTCAATGAAGGACAGATACGCATCATAGAGATAGCGCTTCGGGTTTATAGGGCAAATATTGGCGTTACCGATAAACAGCCCATTTGGCGTGCTCAATGGCATCAGGTAGCCACCGAAATCGACTAGCGTATCGGCTTGTCGCTTTATCTCCAGCGCTTCGCCGGATGACTGCTGCCCTGCAACAACTCGCGCGCTTCATCAGGAGATGCGAAACGTTGCATCAGATGACGAACGATGACGGCTAGTTCGGTGCTGATCTTATCCAGCAATTGCGTGTCACGCTCTTTCGCCGGTATTACTTATGGAAACGCCAGGATTACCCGGCGACGCGAAACGCCGCCGCTGTGGTCGATAAAGCGCATCGGATTTTTATTAACCGCCAGAATTACTGCCGGAATATGGGTTGAATAGGCGTCGCGATATTTGGGAGCGATGACAACCGCATCGCCGCCGATAATCGCCTTAATACCCGCGTCATCGCCGCCCAACTTGCATGTTCAGACAGGATAATCAGCAAGTATCCAATTACCGCAGCGCGTTCGCGCGGCGATTCCAGCGTTTAGATGGTCGCAGAGGGGCTGTTGTCCCAGCACTGCCAGGGCCATTAATAGTGTCTTTCAAAATCACAGACACAAAAAAGCCCGCTAGGCTTTCACCTTGCGGGCTCTCAGGACTTCGATGATGGTTCTGGTAACCATCAACCAAGAATTTGGTGGAGCTGGCGGGAGTTGAACCCGCGTCCGAAATTACTACACCGTCGGCACTACATGCTTAGTCAGTTTTTACATTCGCCGGTTAGCTGCGAACAGACACGCCACTAACAGACTAGCCTGATTGGATTTAACGCTTCAACCCCAGGCAAGGCATCCACGCGATCTCTTTTGGGTTTGACTTCTCTTGATCCCCGTCTTAAGAGCGGAAGCTAGGGAGAGAAGGCTCTAAGCAGGTTATTAAGCTGCTAGTGCGTAGTTTTCGTCGTTTGCGACTATTTTTTTGCGGCTTTTTACGAGGCAAACCGCCCCTCGGCATGCTCCTAAGGCTTCACAATCCCGTCGAGTCCAGAATCAGCCCCAGAACTTCAAATACTAGCAACAAAACAACTCAAAATCCAGTGCTTAACGCTTTGAATTCTTCATGATACGTGCTTTGTCTAATTGCCATTCGCGGTCTTTAATATCATCGCGCTTGTCGTGCTCTTTTTTACCGCGTGCAACACCAATCTTCAGTTTGCACCAAGCGTTCTTCCAGTACAGCGACAGCGCCACGATGGTGTAGCCTTCGCGGTTGACGCGGCCATACAGGGAGTCGAGTTCACGTTGCTTCAGCAGCAGCTTACGGCTGCGCGTCGGGTCACAGACCACGTGACTGGAGGCAACGGCTAAGGGTTGAAAGGTTGAACCGAACAGAAAGGCTTCGCCATCGCGCAGCAGAATATAGCTGTCGCTGATGTTGGCTTTACCAGCACGAAGTGACTTAACTTCCCATCCTTGTAACGACAATCCCGCTTCGTACTCCTCTTCAATGAAGTACTCGTGACGGGCGCGTTTGTTCATGGCAACAGTGGCAGAACCGGGTTTGTGTGCTTTTTTCTTTGTCATAGTGCGGCGTATTTTACATCACTTAGTCGGTTATCGCATCCCCAGTCCAGCGGGGCGGCAGGAAACGGGATATTCTAGCACACCCTCACTCGGGGACATTTTTGTTTAATCGCTGAAAATGCTATTATTCAGCGGTTTCGTGATGAACAGGAACCATTATGGCTCAGATTAGTCGTTCGGCGCTGGTCCCGTTTAGTGCCGGGCAGATGTACAAACTTGTAAATGATGTGGATGCCTATCCGCAATTCCTGCCGGGTTGCACCGGAAGCCGCGTGCTGGATGCGTCAGATAATCAGATGACTGCGTCCGTGGATGTGTCGAAAGCGGGCATCAGCAAGACATTTACCACCCGCAATACCCTGACAGATAACCAGAGCATCCATATGCAACTGGTTGATGGACCGTTCCGCAAGCTGACCGGCGGCTGGAAGTTCGTCTCGCTGGGCGATGACGCCTGCAAGGTTGAATTAAGCCTGGAGTTTGAATTCACCAACATGCTGGTAGAGATGGCCTTTGGACGTATCTTCAAAGAGCTTGCCAACAGCATGGTGCAGGCTTTCACTCAGCGTGCCAAAGAGGTCTACAGTGCCTGAGATCTCCGTTGAGGTGGTCTACGCCTTACCTGAAAAACAGTATCAGCTTTACGTGAAAGTGGAGCAGGGCAGTACGGTAGAGCAGGCCATCCAAAAGTCAGGGCTACTGGAACTGCGTCGGGAGATTGACCTCACCAGTAACAAAGTCGGCATCTACAGTCGGCCAGTGAAGCTGGGTGATGAGGTTAATGAGGGCGATCGTATTGAGATCTATCGTCCGCTGATTGCCGATCCCAAAGAGCTGCGCCGTCAGCGCGCAGAGCGAGCGGCAGAAAGCAAAAAATAAGTCGCTATCCTGTCAGGCTCAGTGGATAGCGGGCATAAAAAAAGGCGCTCAGTGCGCCTTTTTGCTGTCTGTTGTTTAAACGGTCTTACGTTCAATCAGTCGCTGTTTCTGGCCAGATTCTGCTTATTGTCGATGTTAGTCAGAACACCGTTGCCATCAAAGTTCAGCGTCAGCGTCTGCTGCTTCACGCGCTCATGACCTGGCTCCTGACGGAACACGTAATACCATACGTTGCTGCCAAACGGGTCTTTCATCATCGGCGTACCGAGGGTGTAAGCCACCTGTTGCTGTGTCATACCGGTATGGATCTTGGCTACGTCATTAGCTACCAGATAGTTACCCTGGTTGATATCAGGACGATAGACCACGCGCTCTAAGGTGGAACATCCGGCGGTCATCATCAACATTACTACTGCCGCGGCAGTCAGCGTTTTACAGCGCATCTATACATTCCTTTTCCGGGGCCAAACGCCTTTTACAGGCGGTTTTCTTGCCATCAAAATCTGAACTCTGCCTGCGGCAGGCTTTATTACTTTGGCGACATAAGTGCCGATGATAATAAACCTTTTCGCTATTGGAAACCTCTACAGAGCAAGCTTATGACCCCAGCCGGTTAAAAAAGTGCGCTGCTATGCGGCTAAAAGTTCTTTTGCGTTGGCCAGGGTGTTGCGTGTGACCTCGCTGCCACCCAGCAGTCGTGCCAGTTCCTGCAGACGTGCACGCTTGTCCAGTGGCTGCATATGGGTCTCGGTCATCGCACCATCGGTCTCTTTGCTGACATAAAAATGCTGATGACCACAACCGGCAACCTGCGGCAGGTGGGTTACGCACATCACCTGGGTCGATTCGCCCAACTGACGCAACAGTTTACCTACCACGGCGGCGGTCGGGCCGCTGATGCCGACATCCACTTCATCGAAAATCATCGCCGGCGTTTCCATTTTCTTCGCGGTGATGACCTGAATTGCCAGGGCGATACGTGACAGTTCACCGCCCGAAGCGACTTTGCCCAGCGGCTGCAGTGGCTGACCTGGGTTAGTGGTTACCTGGAAATCTACGCGGCTCGCACCGTCTGCGGTCAGCTGATCCGGATTAAAGGTCAGCGCGATTTTAAACTGGCCATGCGGCATCGAGAGCAGGTGCATACTCTGGGTAATCAGCAGTTGCAACTCATCTGCATAGTGGCTGCGCTGCTGGTGCAGCTGCTCTGCGCTTTGCAACGCTGCCTGATAGTGTTCACCCACCAGTAATTGCAGGCTCTCCTGATCGCTCTCCTGCTGAGACAGCAGTTCCGCTTCCGCCAGCAGTTGCTGATGCAGTTCAGGCAGCCCTTCAGGGGTGACGTGATGCTTACGGGCTAAGGCGATCTGGCGCGAAATACGCTGTTCCAGTTCGTACAGGCGGTTAGGATCCAGATCGAGGCTGTCGCAGTAGTGGCGCAGTTCGTCACTGGCTTCGCTCAGCTGTATCGCCGCCTCTTCCAGCAGGTTGTGAACGCCGTTCAGCTTCTCATCCAGCGAGGTCAGTTCTGAAATCATCTCACGTGCGCTGTAGAGCAGGCTGTTGAGATTATTGTCATCGCTGTCTGCTAACAGTTGCAGTGCCTGCTGGCTGGTCGACAGCAACTGTCCGCTGTTGGCCAGACGCTTGTACTCTTCGTCGATCTGCTCGTATTCACCCTGCTGCGGAGCGAAGTCGTTCAGCTCTTTCAACTGATACTGCAACAGCTCGCGACGGGATTCGCGCTCCTGCGCCTGCTGCTGATGCAGCGCCAGGGTGCGGCAGCTCTGATGCCAGGTCTGATAGCTGGCGCGCATTTGCTGCAGCAGCTCGTCGTGACCGGCATAGGCATCCAGCAGATGTTTCTGATGGTCTGGTTTGAGCAGAAGCTGATGGGCATGCTGGCCGTGGATCTGAATCAGTAACTGGCCGAGATCGCGCAGCTGAGAGAGCGGCACCGCCGTGCCGTTGATAAAGCCGCGGGAACGTCCGTCAGCGCTGATAACCCGGCGCAGCAGACATTCGTTGCCATCGTCCAGATGATTATCAATCAGCCAGCGCTGAGCAGAAGGGGAAGATTTGAGCTGAAATCGGGCGCAGAGGTCGGCCCGGCTGGCGCCCTGACGCACCATGTCGGCATCAGCACGACCACCCAGACATAATCCCAGCGCATCAATCGCGATAGACTTACCGGCACCGGTCTCACCAGTGATTGCTGTCATGCCGCGTTGAAAATCAATGTCGAGCTCACGAACGATAGCGAAATTACTGATGGTCAGTTGGGCCAGCATAGGTTCACCTGTATGAATAAACACATATGGTTTTTCATACAGTATAAACTGGTTTTTTATCCAGTAAAGAGGGGAGGCCGCATTTCAGAACAATTTTTTTGACCAGCCCAGCTTTGAACTCAGCGTATTGAAATAGCTGTAGTTTTTAGGATGAATCAGGTTCAGATGGTTGCTGCTGCGCCGAATCAGTACATCCTCGCCTTCCTGAATCGGCAGCGCAATCTGGCTGTCACAGCTGATTTCCAGATCGCTGCGGCGTGAGGAAAAGCGCAAACGGATGGTACTGCTGCTGTTGATGACCAGTGGCCGCGCTGACAGCGTATGCGGGAACATCGGCACCAGCACAATCGCTTCAAGTGACGGCGTCAGAATCGGGCCGCCCGCAGAGAGTGAATAGGCGGTCGAGCCGGTGGGTGTTGAGATAATCAGCCCATCTGATCGCTGGGAGAAGGCGAACACTTCATCGATGTAGACTTCAAATTCAATCATGTGCGCGACTTTGCCGGGATGCAGCACCACTTCGTTGATAGCGGAGCCAATGCGCGGCGAGCAGTCAGATTTGCACACCTGCGCTTCCAGCAGAAAGCGGCTCTCGACGAAATAGTTGCCCTGCAGCACCTCATCCAGCTGCTGCTGCGCATTGTCCGGGTCAAGGTCGGTAAGAAAGCCGAGATTACCGCGGTTAATCCCAATCACTTTAATGTCGTAGCGCGCCAGCACTCGCGCTGCGCCCAGCATATTGCCATCACCGCCCACCACGACCGCTAAATCAGCCTGCTGACCAATCTCCGCCAGCGTGCCCGTCTGTACGTCGTGAAGCGACAGCTCCTGCGCAATTTGCTTCTCAACGATCACTTGATAACCTTTGGCTGTCAGCCAGCGCCAGAGCATCTCATGCGTGGTTAACGCGGTGGGATGGCGCGGATGACCCACAATACCAATGCAGTTAAAGTGTTTGTTCATCTGGTCGGTGTTCCTTATAAGCCAAAACGGTAAGGCAATGTGATAGGTTCCCTTGAATCCGTCATACCAATCCCCATAATAAGCCAACCAGCGAAATGAATGTGCAAAACGCGGAGAAATTCATGAGTAGTAAAGAACAGAACACCCCAAACGAGCAAGTCTCAGACGAAATTCAGCAGGATCAGCAGCAACCTCAGGAAGCGGAGACAGCGGCAGAGGTGGATCCGCGTGATGAGCGTATTGCTCAGCTCGAAGCTGAATTAGCGCAGTCGCAGACCGGTGTGCGCGATGCCCAGCTGCGTGCGCAGGCAGAGATTGAGAACATTCGTCGTCGTGCCGAGATGGACGTTGAGAAGGCGCACAAATTTGCGCTTGAGAAGTTTGCCAACGAACTGCTGCCGGTGATCGACAGTCTCGAACGTGCGCTGGAAGTGGCGAACAAAGAGGATCCACAGCTGGCTTCGATGATTGAAGGGATTGAACTGACCCTGAAAGGCCTGCTGGGCGCCGTACGTAAATTCGGTGTTGAAGTGGTCGGCGAAACCGGCGTGCCATTTAACCCGGAAGTGCATCAGGCGATGTCGATGATGGAGTCTGAAGAGTTTGAGCCAAACCATGTCATGCTGGTGATGCAGCGTGGCTATACGCTGAATGGTCGCCTGCTGCGCCCGGCGATGGTTGCGGTTTCCAAAGCTAAAAGCTGATTCAACGCCTGAATCCCGTTACACGGCCGCGCACTGACGCGGCCGTGTGCTTTCTGGCGTTAGTCCGGTAAAACCGGCGTCCAGTCCACCGGCTTTTTACCGGCAGCGCTCAGCAGCTCATTGGTTGTTGAAAAGTGTTTGCAGCCGAAAAAGCCACGGTGCGCGGAGAGCGGCGAGGGATGGGGTGCCTGCAACACGTGATGGCGCTGGCGATCGATAATGCTGCCTTTCTTCTGCGCATGTGAACCCCACAGCAGAAAAATCACCCCTTCACAGTGCTGGTTAATCGCCGCAATCACATTATCCGTAAAGGTCTCCCAGCCAAATCGCGCATGGGAATGCGCTTTGCCCGCCTCAACTGTCAACACGGTGTTCAGCAACATCACGCCCTGTTTTGCCCAGCTCTCAAGAAAGCCGTGACTGGGCTTCTGAAAACCTGGAATATCCTGCATCAGCTCTTTATAGATATTCTGCAGAGAGGGCGGCACCTGGACGCCGGGCAGTACCGAGAAGGCCAGGCCGTGCGCCTGATGAGGCCCGTGATAGGGATCCTGACCGAGTATCACGACGTTGACGTCGCCCAGCTCCGTCAGGCGAAAGGCGTTGAACACATCTTTCTGCGGCGGATAGACCGTGACACCTGCGGCGCGTTGATCGGCGACCTGCTTCAGCGTCTCGATAAAATAGGGTTTCTCTTTCTCTTCAGACAGCACGTCGTGCCAGGTCAGCTTTTCAGCCATGTTTAACTCCCTTAACTTTAGTGCCATAAGCTTAGCGGTTCCTGCCGCTGACCTGAAGGCAAAAATAATTTGAATAATACAAATTAAGTTTAGGTGGCAGGGGTATTGAGATCAACGGGTTAGCTTAAAAGCGGCCGGAATGCCTGATTAATATTGATACAGGTCAAAACTGTCCGAGATCAAAGGTGATATACCGGGGCCTCAAATTTGATTTATCCACGTATTACCCGGGAGACGCAATCATGATCACTGGTATCCAGATCACTCAATCAAACAATTCACAACTACTGAACTCCTTCTGGCTGCTGGACGAAGAGAAAGCCGAAGCGCGTTGCTTGTGTGCAAAAGCGGGCTACGAAGAAGATCAGGTTGTCGCCATCAGCGAACTGGGCGAATTCGCTTACCGCGAAGTGCCGGTTGAAATCAAACCACAGGTACGTGTTGAAGGTGGACAGCATCTGAACGTCAACGTTCTGCGCCGCGAAACGCTGGAAGATGCAGTTAAACATCCTGAAAACTATCCGCAGCTGACCATCCGTGTTTCAGGCTATGCCGTGCGTTTTAACTCACTGACACCTGAGCAGCAGCGCGACGTGATTACCCGTACCTTTACTGAAAGTCTTTGAGCAGCCTGAGTTATCGGTTGCTGAAAATTAGCGCAAAGCGCACACAGCAATTTTTATTAATATTATGAATAAGATAAACAGTTAACTTTCCGGCACGCTGATGCCAGTGTCATGAAGAAAGCGCTCTGGCAGATAAAAGATTGTGAAAGGGCTGTTACTGATTATCAGATAAAAAAAATCGCCTCCTGTGAGGCGATTTTTTTATAGCTGCGATGATTTATTCCGCATTCTCGTTAGCTGGCGTACTGCCGCTTGCCTTGCGGCGTTTGCCGACATTTTTGGCATCACGATGGCGTTTTTTCACACGTGGTTTTTCTGTTTCACTGGCTTTCTGCTCTGCACGCTTCGCCAGAACCTTTTTCGACGGTTTGCCGGTCGTTTTGGCACTTGGCGCCCGCGTCTCAGGGCGCAGCTCATCAATCACGCGCGCTTTGATTGGCTCGTTCACGTAACGGGTGATTTTGCCCAGCAGCACGAAATCGTGCGCTTCAACCAGTGAGATGGCGATGCCTTTACGGCCCGCACGACCGGTACGCCCGATGCGGTGCAGATAGGTATCGGCGGTGCGCGTCATGTCATAGTTGAAGACATGACTGACATCTTCAACGTCAATGCCGCGCGCGGCGATATCCGTCGCTACCAGCACGTTAACGCGGCCTTCACTCAGACGTTTAATCGCTTCGTTACGCTTCGCCTGCACCATTTCGCCTTCAAGATAGCTGCTACGAATCCCCGCTTCGTGCAGCCAGCTCACCAGCTCATGCAGACGTTCACGCTTACGCACGAACACGATGCTGCGCGTCACATCCGGCTGTTTCAGCAGATGGATCAATAATTTGGTCTTGTGCTGCAGATCGTCAGCGCGGTAGTACCACTGCTGGATCTTTTTGCGCTCACGGCGGCTTGGGTCCGCTTCCAGCTCAACCGGATCGTTCAGCAGACGCTCGGCGAAGTCACGAATATTGTCGCCTTCCAGCGTGGCGGAGAACAGCAGGGTTTGCTTGCGCCAGCGCGTTTCAGCCGCGATGGTTTCGATATCCTGGGCAAAGCCCATATCGAGCATGCGGTCCGCTTCATCCAGCACCAGGGTTTCTACTGCGCGGCAGTCAAAGTTCTCTTCTTTGATGTACTGCAGCAGACGGCCAGTGGTGGCGACCACGATGTCCTGGTTTTCGCTGAACACTTCGGCATGGTTCATATAAGCCACGCCGCCAGTGATGGTGGCGATGTCCAGATGAGTATGTTTCGCCAGCTCACGCGCATGATCGGCGACCTGCATCGCCAGTTCGCGGGTCGGGGTCACAATCAGGATGCGTGGCGGGCCAGATTTCTTACGCGGAAAATCAAGGAGGTGCTGCAACGCCGGTAACAGATACGCGGCGGTTTTCCCGGTCCCTGTAGGTGCCGAACCCAGAACGTCACGGCCCTCCAGCGCGGGCGGAATTGCAGCAGCCTGGATCACTGTTGGGCGCGTAAAGCCTTTTTCCTGCAACGCTTGTAGCAGGCTTTCGTCGAGTTCGAGTTCGGAAAATGTGGTTACTGTCATGGTCTACCTCAGTTTGGGGCGCTGATTATAGACAGATCAGACTGAATCTTCATCTGTTAATCCGTTTCGGCTGCGCCTGGGGTTGTCTGCCGCGTGAATTCCCTCTGTTGTCACGTTACACTCATGCGCTGCCGTACGGCAGGAAAAAAAACGATGGTAGTGACGAATGATGCAGGATAAGCCGCGTGAACGGCCACAGTTAAACAAGAACGGTTTTACCTTTAAACAATTTTTTGTCGCGCACGATCGCTGTGCGATGAAAGTGGGCACCGATGCCATTCTGCTTGGGGCCTGGGCGCCGGTTGCCGGGGTAAAACGTATTCTGGATATTGGCAGCGGCAGCGGGCTTATCGCGCTGATGCTGGCGCAGCGTACGCCGTCGCCGGTCAACATCGATGCGGTTGAGTTAGAACCGCAAGCCGCGCTTCAGGCGCAGGAGAATGTGCAGCAGTCGCCGTGGCCTGAACGTATTCAGATTCATCAGCGTGATATCGCCGACTGGGCCGAACAGTGCGATAAACGTTACTCGCTAATCGTCAGCAATCCGCCTTATTTTGCGCCTGGCGTGGCCTGTTCGACTGCGGCACGGGACAGCGCCCGTGCGACTGCCTCGCTCGATCATCAGACACTGCTACGCAGCGCTGCATTACTGATTGAAGAAGAGGGGATGTTCTGCGTGGTGCTGCCCACCGCGACCGGCCAGGAATTCATCGCCCTGGCGCAGGCGGATGGCTGGCACCTGCGTTTCCGGCTGGACGTGGCGGAATATGCCCATCGTCCGCCACACCGCGTCCTGCTGGGGCTGTCGCCGCAGGCCGGTGAAACCCTGCTGGAGCGCCTTGCCATCCGCACGCCGGACACCCGCTATTCTGCTGAGTGGTGTAGCCTGACGCGGGAGTTCTACCTTTTTATGTAGTCCGGCGGCGTCAGGATGGTTGGCCGCGCCTCGGGCAGTAAATCCGGGTAGTCGCGGATATAGTGCAGGCCGCGACTCTCTTTTCGCTCCAGCGCACAGCGCACCATCAGGTCAGCGACCTGCACCAGATTCCGTAGCTCCAGCAGATTATTGGAGAGGCGGAAATGACGATAATATTCATCGATCTCCTGCTGAAGCAGGTTGATGCGACGCAGCGCCCGCTCCAGCCGCCGGGTCGTGCGGACGATTCCCATGTAATCCCACATGAATAATCGCAGCTCGTGCCAGTTATGCTGGATCACCACGCGCTCATCGGCGTCATCGACCTGACTTTCATCCCATGCGGGTAGCGCAGTAACGGCTTCGATGGCGGGCAGGGTGCGAATCAGCTCCTCTGCGGCGGACCAGCCATACACCAGACACTCCAGCAGCGAATTGGATGCCATGCGGTTAGCGCCATGCAGGCCGGTATAACTCACCTCACCGATGGCATAGAGGCCACTGACGTCGGTCTGGCCGTGCTGATCAACGACCACGCCGCCACAGGTATAGTGCGCGGCAGGCACAATCGGGATGGGTTCTTTGGTGAGGTCAAAGCCAAAGGTCAGCAACTTCTCATAGATCATCGGGAAGTGCGCGCGAACAAACTCCTCAGGCTGGTGGCTGATGTCCAGATACATACAGTCAACGCCCAGCCGCTTCATCTCATGATCGATGGCCCGGGCGACGATATCGCGCGGGGCGAGTTCGGCGCGCTCATCAAAATCGGGCATGAAACGGCTGCCATCGGGACGCAACAGCCAGGCACCTTCTCCACGTAACGCTTCGGTTAACAGGAAATTCTGCGCCTGCGGATGAAACAGGCAGGTCGGGTGGAACTGATTAAATTCCAGATTGGCAACCCGGCAGCCGGCACGCCAGGCCATCGCGATGCCGTCACCGGAGGCGATGTCGGGATTAGTCGTATATTGATAGACCTTGGCGGCACCACCGGTTGCAACCACCACGGCCCGTGCCCGACAGGTTTCCACCTGTTCGCGATTACGGTTCCAGATCCACGCGCCTACTACACGGCGTGGGCCTGGCAGGCCGATTTTATCTGAAAGAATCAGATCGACTGCGTTGGTGCGTTCCAGAATCCGGATATTGGGATGGCTCAACGCCTGGCTTACCAGCGTCGTTTCAACCGCGTGGCCGGTGGCGTCAGCGCTGTGCAGGATACGGCGATGACTGTGGCCGCCTTCCCGCGTCAGGTGATAACGCATGTCGCCGGCCGCCTGCGGATCGAGATCAAAAGCGACACCGTTGTCGATCAGCCACTGCACGCAATGCCGGGCATTACTGGCGATAAACGAGACGGCTTCACGGTTGCATAATCCTGCTCCGGCAATCAGCGTATCTTCGATGTGCGACTCGATACTGTCAGTCTCATCAAATACCGCAGCAATACCGCCCTGGGCGTAAAGGGTTGACCCCTCATTGACCTGCGCTTTACTGAGAACTGTCACCTGATACTGTTTTGCCAGCCGCAACGCCAGCGACAGGCCAGCAGCACCGCTGCCCACAATGAGTACATCACACTGATAATCCGGGTTCGCATTCATCATAATGTTTAATTTACTAAACAAGAATAGGGCTGAGCATAAGCGCAATGGGGGTTGCTGTGAAGTATTTTAAACATCTGGCGCAGGTTTTTGTCTGATGATTTCCCAAAGTTACTTAATATCAGTGAGTTAAAACCGGGCTGCTTTTGGCGCGGTTTTTTATAGCAAACTTATTAAACCTAAAGGATTTAATGATGAAAAAGCTGTTGTCATAGGTTACTCTGCCTGCGATTTACGCTCCTTACACTGAACGAAAACGAAGAACCTGTGTAATGTCCATCGGAGCGGTAAATATCAGGGCGAGAAGTGAACTTCGCACCACATCACAACTCTAAGCGCATGCTTGCTCAGAACCATGAGATGTGCTGGCAGTTACTTTATGCGTATGAAAAATTTGGGGAGACATTACCTCGGATGAGCGAGCAGTTGACGGACCAGGTCCTTGTCGAGCGCGTACAGAAGGGAGATCAAAAAGCTTTCAACTTACTGGTGATTCGTTACCAGCATAAAGTGGCGAGCCTGGTTTCACGCTATGTTCCCTCGGGCGACGTACCTGATGTAGTACAGGAATCGTTTATTAAAGCGTATCGCGCACTGGATTCATTCCGGGGCGATAGCGCGTTTTATACCTGGCTGTACCGCATTGCGGTAAATACAGCGAAAAATTACCTGGTTGCTCAGGGGCGTCGTCCGCCATCCAGCGATGTGGATGCTATTGACGCAGAAAATTTCGAAAGTGCGGGTGCATTAAAAGAAATTTCGAACCCTGAGAACTTAATGTTGTCAGAAGAATTGAAACAAATTGTCTTTCGTACCATCGAGGCGCTACCCGAGGACTTGCGTATGGCAATCACCCTCAGGGAACTGGACGGTCTGAGTTATGAAGAGATCGCCGTCATTATGGATTGCCCGGTAGGCACTGTTCGATCACGTATCTTTCGTGCGCGAGAGGCCATTGATAACAAAGTTCAACCGCTTATCCAACGTCAGTGATAACGGCTACTGGAAGGGTACATAGGCATGCAGAAAGAAAAACTTTCCGCTTTAATGGATGGTGAGACCTTAGATAACGAGCTGTTTTCCGCCTTGTCTAAGGACGCAGAATTACAGAAAAGCTGGGCAAGCTATCATCTCATTCGCGATACCATGCGCGGTGATGTGGGCGATGTCCTGCATTTTGATATTTCTGCGCGCGTCGCTGCTGCCATCGAAAAAGAACCGTTGCGTACGGTTACAACGCTGATCCCTGAAGCTCAGCCAGAACCTTCCCGCTGGGAAAAAATGCCGTTCTGGAAAAAAGCGCGCCCGTGGGCTGCGCAACTGACCCAGGTCGGTGTCGCTGCCTGTGTTTCACTGGCCGTGATCGTAGGCGTTCAGCACTATAACCAGCCAGAGGGCAGCGCCACGCAGACCTCTGACTCTCCGGTGTTCAATACGATGCCGATGATGGGCAAAGCGTCTCCGGTGAGCCTGGGCGTGCCGTCTGATGCATTTGACACCAACAGTTCTAACCAGCAGGTTCAGGACCAGCGTCGTCGCGTAAATGCCATGCTGCAGGATTACGAACTGCAACGTCGCCTGCACGCTGACCAGCTGCAGTTTGAAACCACTGCGCCAAAACAGGCGCAGGTTGATGTTCCCGGAAATCAATCATTAGGACAGCAACAGCAGTAATGAAGCCGCTTTGGTATGCTGTTAGCCTGCTGACAGGCAGCCTGTTGTGGTCATCTGCCGCCCCGGCGCAACCTTCTGCGTCCGGGGCGCTATTGCAGCAGATGGAGCAGGCAAGTCAGAACCTCAACTACGAATTCGCCTATATCAACGTTTCCCGCATCGGCATCGAATCGCTGCGTTATCGTCATGCTGTAATCGATAACCGGATATTCGCGCAGCTGTTGCAGATGGACGGGCCACGTCGGGAAGTGATCCAGCGCGGCAATGATATCAGTTACTTCGAACCCGGCCTCGATCCCTTTTCGCTCCCCGGCAATCACATTATCGATGCTTTACCGTCGGTAATTTTTGCTGACTTCACCAAGCTCGCCACAGCCTATGATTTTATTACCGTGGGCCGCTCGCGCATTGCCGATCAGATGTGTGATGTGTTGCGCATCGTTTCACGCGATGGCACTCGTTACAGCTATGTGGTCTGGCTGGATGTGGACACCAAGCTGCCGCTGCGCATCGACCTGCTCGATCGTGATGGCGAAACGCTGGAGCAGTTCCGCGTCATCAGCTTTGCGGTGGACGAAGGGGTGCGTAATCTGATGCAGGGGCTGGAGAAAGCCAATCTGCCTCCGTCGCTATCGGTGCCGAAAGGGGATGCGGTTACGCTCACCTGGCAGCCAGGCTGGATACCTGCCGGTATGTCGCTGGTGTCGCAGAATCGCCGCACGCTACCCGGTCTGAATAAAAATATGGAATCGAAGCTCTACAGTGATGGCCTGTTTAGTTTCGCGATCAACGTGACGCCGGCCGATAAAACCAGCACAACGCAGACATTGCGCACTGGGCGTCGTACGGTACAGACCGTTGTGCGCAATAATAACGAAATAGCGGTGATCGGCGAATTACCGCCCTCGACCGCAAAACGTATTGCGGACAGCATCGACCTGGGGTCACAAAAATGATGAGAGAATGGGCCACCGTGGTGGCATGGCAGGATGGCATCGCCACGCTGCACACCGAAGCTAAAACCTCCTGCAACAGCTGCCAGGCGCGTAAAGGCTGTGGCAGCCATATGCTGAATAAGCTCGGTCCGAAGAATGCCCACGTGATGCAAATCGCCAGCAGCAAGCCGCTGCAGCCGGGGCAGCGGATCGAACTTGGTATCAAAGAGAGCAGCCTGCTGGGTTCCGCGTTGCTGGTCTACATGACGCCGCTGTTTGGCCTGTTCCTGGTTTCCGGGCTGTTTCAGGCGCTGTTCAGCAGCGATCTGGCCGCCGCCTGCGGTGCGCTGCTGGGCGGCATCGGGGGTTTTATTGTCGCCAAAGGCGTTTCAATGAAATTCGGCGATCGAGAAGCCTTTCAGCCGGTCATTCTGAACATCGCCCTGCCTCCCGATGCGCTGCGTGTTGAAAGCGAAGCGTAACGCACGTCCAGGCCGCGCATCCCGCGGCCTTTATCTGTTCTGCCTCGCGCAGATATCTGTTTCGCTTCCACCACGTTCCATTCTTTTATGCGCGGCGTTAACAGTGTAATATGCGTCGTCATTAATGAGGCTGACAGGATTGTGGGTAAAGAGCGATCTTCCTGAATGTGTCTGTGCTCAGGTTTTCAACTGAATTTTAAGCGAAGATATCCCAATAAATGAAGCACATAAGAAATTTCTCCATCATCGCTCATATCGACCATGGCAAATCTACGCTCTCTGACCGCCTGATTCAGATTTGCGGCGGCCTCACCGCTCGTGAAATGGCTGCGCAGGTTCTTGACTCTATGGATCTGGAGCGCGAGCGTGGCATCACCATCAAAGCACAGAGCGTCACACTCGATTACCACGCGAAAGACGGCCAAACTTACCAGCTCAATTTCATCGATACCCCAGGACATGTAGACTTCTCTTATGAAGTTTCCCGCTCACTGGCCGCCTGCGAAGGTGCGCTGCTGGTGGTGGATGCCGGTCAGGGTGTTGAAGCGCAGACACTGGCGAACTGCTACACCGCGATGGAGATGGATCTGGAAGTGGTGCCGGTTCTGAACAAAATTGACCTGCCCGCTGCCGATCCCGATCGCGCCGCGCAGGAAATTGAAGATATCGTCGGCATTGATGCAACTGACGCGGTGCGCTGCTCAGCCAAAACCGGCGTCGGCGTTCCGGAAGTGCTGGAACGCTTAGTGCGCGATATTCCGCCGCCAGAAGGCGATCCGGAAGCGCCGCTGCAGGCACTGATTATCGACTCCTGGTTCGATAACTACCTGGGTGTTGTTTCCCTGGTGCGCGTGAAAAACGGCACCATGCGCAAAGGCGACAAGATCAAAGTCCTGAGCACTGGTCAGGTTTATAACGCTGACCGCCTGGGTATCTTCACCCCGAAACGGGTTGATCGTAATGAGCTGAACTGCGGTGAAGTAGGCTGGCTGGTCTGCGCCATTAAAGATATCCTCGGCGCACCCGTGGGCGATACGCTGACTACCGCACGTAACCCGGCAGACAAAGCGCTGCCAGGTTTTAAAAAAGTGAAGCCACAGGTTTACGCCGGTCTGTTCCCAATCAGCTCTGACGACTATGAAGCGTTCCGTGATGCGCTCGGTAAACTGAGCCTGAACGACGCCTCGCTGTTCTATGAGCCAGAAAGCTCAACGGCGCTGGGCTTTGGTTTCCGCTGCGGCTTCCTCGGTCTGCTGCACATGGAGATCATCCAGGAGCGTCTGGAGCGCGAATACGATCTCGATCTGATCACTACCGCACCGACGGTGGTGTATGAAGTCGTGACCACCAGCGGCGAAATCGTTCATGTCGACAGCCCATCCAAGCTGCCGGCACTGAACAATATCGAAGAGCTGCGTGAACCGATTGCCGAATGTCACATGCTGCTGCCGCAGGAGTATCTGGGCAACGTCATCACGCTCTGTATTGAGAAGCGTGGCGTGCAGACCAACATGGTTTACCACGGCAATCAGGTGGCACTGACTTACGAAATTCCGATGGCTGAAGTGGTACTCGACTTCTTTGACCGTCTGAAATCAACCTCGCGCGGTTATGCCTCGCTGGATTACAACTTTAAACGTTTCCAGCCTTCAGACATGGTACGCGTCGACGTACTGATTAACTCTGAGCGTGTGGATGCGCTGGCGCTGATTACCCACCGTGACAACGCGCCTTATCGCGGACGCGATCTGGTTGAGAAAATGAAAGAGCTCATCCCGCGTCAGCAGTTTGATATTGCGATTCAGGCTGCCATCGGCAACCACATTATCGCGCGTTCAACGGTGAAACAGCTGCGTAAAAACGTTCTTGCCAAGTGTTATGGCGGTGACGTCAGCCGTAAGAAGAAACTGTTGCAGAAGCAGAAAGATGGTAAGAAGCGAATGAAGCAGGTTGGTAACGTTGAGCTGCCACAGGAAGCGTTCCTCGCCATTCTGCATGTCGGTAAGGACAGCAAATAAGGATTTCCAATGGCTAATATGTTCGCCCTGATTCTGGCGATAGCGACGCTGATTACTGGCATCGTATGGGTAATTGATCGTTTTAAATGGGCACCCGCGCGTCGCGCGAAACAGGCTGAGGCTCAGGCCCAGACCGGTAACGCGCTCGACAGCAAAACGCTGGCGAAGGTCGCTGCAAAGCCAGGCTGGGTTGAAACGACCGCATCCGTGTTCCCGGTGCTGGCTGTGGTTTTCATCGTGCGTTCGTTTATCTACGAACCATTTCAGATTCCCTCTGGCTCGATGATGCCGACGCTGTTGATTGGTGACTTTATCCTGGTGGAGAAGTTTGCTTACGGCATCAAGGATCCGATCACCCAGACGACGCTGATCCCAACCGGTCAGCCGAAGCGCGGCGATATCGCGGTATTTAAATACCCGAAAGATCCGAGCCTGGATTACATTAAGCGCGTGATCGGCCTGCCGGGCGACAAAGTCATTTATGATCCTTACAGCAAAACGCTGACGGTGAAACCGACCTGCTCCGATGATAAAGCCTGCGACACAGCGTTAGCGGTAACTTACACCGACGTTGAGCCAAGCAACTTTGTTCAGACCTTTAGCGGCTTTGATGGCAACGAAACCGGCAACGGTTTTTATCAGGTGCCGCAGGGCGATACCCTGCGCGGTGGTTTGCGCCTGGGAACCCGCAAAGAGACAATCGGTAACGTGACGCATGACATTCTGCTGGTAAACGAAGCGCAGAGTCAGGCAGGCATGTATTATCAGCAGCCGGGTCAGCCGCAGGCGAGCTGGGTCGTGCCGAAAGGGCAATACTTCATGATGGGCGACAACCGTGATAACAGCGCCGACAGCCGCTACTGGGGCTTTGTCCCGGAGCGTAATCTGGTCGGTAAAGCGGTCGCTATCTGGATGAGCTTTGAGAAACAAGAAGGCCAGTGGCCAACCGGCGTGCGATTCAGTCGCATCGGTGGTATCCACTAACATTATTGTCTGATTAACAGGCAAATCGGGTGGCCTCCTCAGGGAGGCCACTGCACACCAAACGGAACGTGTTGGATTACCAGCCCCGTTTGGTATGCAGAGTCACAGACGCAACAAAGAACTGGAATCGCATGAACCCCATCCTGATTAACAAGCTTCAGCGCAAACTGGGCTACACTTTTACTCATTCGGAACTGTTACAGCAGGCCCTGACTCACCGCAGCGCCAGCAGTAAGCACAACGAACGCCTGGAATTTCTTGGCGATTCTATTCTTAGCTATGTGATTGCTAATGCCCTTTATCACCGCTTCCCGCGGGTTGATGAAGGTGACATGAGCCGCATGCGCGCCACGCTGGTACGGGGCAACACGCTGGCTGAAATGGCTCGCGAATTTGATCTTGGCGAGTGCCTGCGCCTGGGACCCGGTGAGCTGAAAAGCGGCGGTTTCCGTCGTGAATCGATCCTGGCGGATACGGTGGAAGCGCTGATTGGCGGTATCTTCCTCGACAGCTGTATTGAGCGGGTAGAGCAGCTGATCCTCGACTGGTATCAGACCCGCCTCGACGAAATCAGTCCTGGCGACAAACAAAAAGATCCGAAAACGCGCCTGCAGGAGTATCTGCAGGGACGTCATCTGCCGCTGCCAAGTTATCTGGTGGTACAGGTACGTGGCGAAGCCCACGATCAGGAATTCACCATTCACTGTCAGGTGAGTGGCATGGCCGAGCCGGTTGTCGGCGTCGGCTCCAGCCGTCGTAAAGCTGAGCAGGCAGCGGCTGAACAGGCACTGATAAAATTAGGTCTTGAATAGATCTGTCGGGATGACAGTGCCGGAACCGGCACTGACCATTAACCTGACACTCTATCCCGGCGTCAGAAGACGCTGAATGACACATGACTCAAATAGCACTCTTTCGGCGCCGCATCAGGCGCTGAACAATTCAGGACTCGAATGAGCGAAAACGTTACTTATTGCGGCTTTGTCGCGATTGTTGGCCGACCAAACGTCGGTAAATCCACCTTACTGAACCAGTTGCTGGGGCAGAAGGTGTCGATCACCTCGCGTAAGCCGCAAACCACGCGCCACCGCATCATGGGCATTCATACCGAAGGCGAATATCAGGCGATCTACGTCGATACCCCGGGTCTGCACATGGAAGAGAAGCGCGCTATTAACCGTCTGATGAACCGCGCAGCCAGCAGTTCCATTGGCGACGTAGAACTGGTGATCTTCGTGGTTGAAGGCACCCGCTGGACGCCCGATGATGAGATGGTATTGGGCAAACTGCGCGACAATAAAGTGCCGGTGGTGCTGGCGATCAATAAGGTCGATAACATCCAGGATAAAAGCATTCTGCTGCCGCATCTGCAGTTCCTGAGCCAGCAGATGAACTTCCTCGATATCGTGCCTATTTCTGCTGAGAGCGGCAAAAACGTCGATACCATTGCGGCGATTACCCGCAAGCATCTGCCGCAGGCCGATCATCACTTCCCGGAAGATTACATCACCGACCGCTCACAGCGTTTCATGGCGTCAGAGATGATCCGTGAAAAACTGATGCGCTTCCTGGGTGCTGAACTGCCTTACTCCGTTACGGTTGAGATCGAGCGCTTCGTCACCAACGAACGTGGCGGTTACGACATTCACGGTCTGATTCTGGTTGAGCGCGAAGGGCAGAAGAAGATGGTGATTGGCAACAAAGGTGCCAAAATCAAAGTCATCGGAACAGAAGCGCGCAGAGACATGGAAGAGATGTTCGAAGCGAAAGTGCATCTCGAACTGTGGGTGAAAGTGAAATCCGGCTGGGCAGATGACGAACGTGCGCTGCGCAGCCTGGGTTATACAGACGATCTCTGATTCAATGGAAGGCTGGCAACGCGCCTTTGTGCTGCATAGTCGCCCCTTCAGCGAAACCAGTCTGCTGCTCGACCTGTTCAGCGAAAGTGAAGGGCGGGTGCGGGTTCTGGCCAAGGGCGCACGTTCGCGGCGCTCGCAGCTGAAGGGGGCGTTACAGCCTTTTACCCCGCTGCTGGTTCGCTGGAGCGGGCGCGGGGAAGTCAAAACCCTGCGCAATGCCGAAGCGGTGTCGCTGGCCTTACCGCTCAGCGGCATCACGCTCTACTGCGGTCTCTATGTCAATGAGCTGGTCTCTCGCGTATTGCAGCAGGAATTCCCCTTCTCAGAACTCTTCTTCGACTATCTCAACTGCCTTCAGGCATTAGCCTCAACGCACGGCAAGCCCGAACCGGCACTGCGACGTTTTGAACTGGCGCTGCTCGGTCACCTGGGTTATGGCGTCGATTTCCTGCACTGCGCCGGCAGCGGCGAGCCGGTCAGCGACAACATGACGTACAGCTACCGCGAAGAGCGCGGCTTTATTGCCAGCCTGGTGGTCAATCAGCGCAGCTTTACCGGCCGCGAATTGCGCGCCCTGTGCGAGCGAGAGTTTCCCGATGCCGACACTCTGCGCGCCGCGAAGCGGTTTACCCGCATCGCCCTGAAGCCCTATCTTGGTGGCAAGCCGCTGAAGAGTCAGGAGCTGTTCCGCCAGTTTATCCCGAAGAAAAAGCCTGAACAGGCAGAAGAATAGCGCGGGTCGTACCGCCTGTTTAACTTTGCGCGGTACACTCAACATCACGATGAAAAAGAAGTGAGGATGGTCATGGCTGAGTTGCTGTTAGGCGTCAATATCGATCACATTGCTACGGTGCGTAACGCCCGTGGGACAAACTATCCCGATCCGGTGCAGGCGGCGTTTATCGCCGAGCAGGCGGGCGCAGACGGTATTACTGTGCACCTGCGCGAAGATCGCCGTCACATCACTGATCGCGACGTGCGTATCCTGCGTGACACCATCCAGACGCGGATGAATCTGGAGATGGCGGTCACCGATGAGATGATCGGCATCGCCTGTGATATCCAGCCCCATTTCTGCTGTCTGGTGCCGGAAAAGCGTCAGGAAGTGACCACTGAAGGCGGGCTGGATGTGGCGGGGCAGCAGGAGAAGATGAACGCGGCCGTACGACTGCTGAGTGACGCAGGCATTCTGGTTTCGCTGTTTATCGATGCCGATCACCGTCAGATTGAAGCGGCCGTGGCCAGCGGCGCGCCTTACATCGAAATCCATACCGGCGCTTACGCCGAAGCACCAGAGGGACTGGCGCGTGACGCTGAGCTGGCGCGTATCCGTCACGCCGCGACCTTTGCCGCCAGCCTGGGACTGAAGGTCAATGCCGGTCACGGTCTGACCTATCACAACGTGCTGCCGATTGCGGCGCTGCCGGAAATGCATGAGCTGAATATCGGCCATGCGATTATTGGTCGTGCGGTGATGAGTGGTCTGCCGGATGCGGTCAAAGAGATGAAGCAGCTGCTGCGTGAAGCCCGTCGCTGATGGCTATTCTGGGACTGGGTACGGACATCGTTGAGATTGAACGTATCGCCGGGGTGATTGAACGCTCCGGCGACCGGCTGGCGCGGCGGGTGCTGAGCGAAGCCGAATGGCAGCAATATCAGGCGCACAAACAGCCGGTGCGCTTTCTCTCTAAACGCTTTGCGGTAAAAGAGGCGGCGGCAAAAGCCTTTGGCACCGGCATTCGCGGTGGTCTGGCGTTTAATCAGTTTGAAGTTTACAACGATGCGCTGGGAAAACCGGGATTACGCTTCTTTCAGCATGCCGCTGAAGTGGCAGAGAGGCTGGGCGTTAAACACGTTCACGTGACGCTGGCCGATGAGCGTCACTACGCCTGCGCCACGGTGATCATTGAAAGCTAGCCGTGCAGCAGCACGAACTTCTCCCACAGCGCATCACGTGATTCGGTGTGCTGTGGGTCAATGATGATGGTGTTGTCGATGGGGCATACCTGCTGACAGGTTGGCGTCTCATAATGCCCGACGCATTCCGTGCAGCGGCTGACATCAATCTCATAGATCGCATCGCCCAGTGAAATGGCCTGGTTCGGGCACTCCGGTTCACACATATCGCAGTTAATGCATCTGGACGTAATCAACAGCGCCATTTTACCCACCTGATAACAACAGAAAAAGCGCGGGTATTATACGCGCTGCCGCTGATCAGACCAGCTTTTTCACCAGCGCTTCGCTGTGGCGAATATGACTGGACGCGCGTTCCGGATCGTTTTGCACCAGTGCCATAAACAGCAGATCGGTCAGGGCCAGCTGCGCCGTGGTCGAGGAGATGGCCGCGCTGCGGGTACTCTGCTCTTCCGCCACCGTATAGAGACAGTAACTGGCGCTCTGCTGCAGCGTATTCGGCGTAAAACCGGTAAAGGCCACCACATCGGCGCCCACCTGAACCGCCTCCTGCGCGGCCAGATTGATCTCCCGTCGTTCACCGGTGTAAGAGATGGCGAGCAGCACATCGCCTGGCCCCATCGCCTGCACGCTGGCCAGCAGGGCGTGCATATCCTGCTCCGCCACCGCATTGATGCCAATCTTCATCAGCTTCCAGGAGAAGTCCTTTGCCACCAGACCCGAAGCGCCGATGCCTACCAGTAAAATACGCCGGGCATTTTTCAGCAGCTGCAACACATCGTTGAGCTTCTCTTCACTGTTGATATCCAGCGTGGCGCGGATCGCCGAGAGTTTCTCCGTCAGCAGCTTCTCACCCACCATTTTAAGGGGATCGTCGCTGAGGATATGGTTATGCACGGTAATGGCATCTTTGTCCGCCAGTGACTCACTCAGAGCCAGCTTAAGCGCCGGAAAGCCTTTGTATCCCAGTTTCTGAGCAAACTTCACCACGCTCGACTGGCTGACGCCAGACTCTTCCGCCAGCTTTTGCGAACTCAGGTGGCGCGCCCGATCGGGTTGCGACAGTAAAAAATCAGCCAGCCGACGCTCGTTCAATGCCAGACGTGGATAAAGCTGGCGAATGCGCAGCAATGAACTCATGCCCAATCCTCGTAATTCAGGGATAATCTGTGAAGAATAAACTATTCATCAGGCATTGTAGTCATCGGAATTAAAAATGACAGTCATCGCCGTAGCGCCTGATGATGGCTACACTACTCTTTATCATTCCAGAATCAGCCTGAAGGAGAGTTGTTTGACCAGGGGAACACAACGTCGCGTCGTATTTTTTGACCTGGATGGCACTTTGCACCAGCAGGACATGTTCGGCACTTTTATGCGCTATCTGCTGCGTCGCCGCCCGCTTAATCTGCTGCTGGTGGTGCCGTTATTGCCGGTAGTGGGTATCGGCTTGCTGTTTAAAGGCCGGGCGGCACGCTGGCCCATGAGCCTGCTGCTCTGGTCTATTACTTTTGGCCGTTCTGAGCGGACGCTGCTGCAACTCGAAGCCGAATTTGCGCAGTGGTTTCGCCTGCGCGTCAAAGCCTTTCCGGTGGTTCAGCAGCGCCTGACCGATTATCTCGGCAGTGATGATGCTGACGTCTGGCTCATCACCGGATCGCCACAGTCTCTGGTGGAGCAGGTCTATTACGACTCCGCGTTTCTGCCACGCGTGAAGCTGATTGCCAGTCAGATGCAGCGCGGCTGGGGCGGGCGGGTACTGGCAATGCGCTGCCTCGGCCATGAGAAAGTGGCACAGCTTGAAGAGAAAATCGGCACGCCGCTACAGCTCTACAGCGGCTATAGCGACAGCAAACAGGACAACCCGCTGCTGTTTTTCTGTCAGCATCGCTGGCGCGTAACACCCGCAGGTGAGCTGCAACAGCTGGAATAAGTTTCTAAAGGATCGGTGAGACCGCTATAATGCGCCGCTTTTCTGTCGCCCGGAGTGGTCAGCATGAAACAACAAGATGAATACTGGATGCGCCATGCGCTTGACCTGGCGCGCCGGGCGTGGGAGCAGGGCGAAGTGCCGGTGGGTGCGGTGCTGGTTCAGAATGACCGGGTGATCGGTGAAGGCTGGAACCGGCCCATCGGCCAGCACGATCCGACGGCGCATGCGGAGATTATGGCGTTGCGGCAGGGCGGTAAAGTACTGGAAAATTATCGTCTGCTGGACACCACGCTCTACGTGACGCTGGAGCCGTGCGTGATGTGCGCCGGCGCTATGGTTCACAGCCGCATCAGCCGGCTGGTCTACGGTGCGCACGACATCAAAAGTGGGGCGGCAGGATCGCTGCTCGATGTGCTGGGACACCCCGGCATGAATCATCAGGTTGAATTACAGAGCGGCGTGCTGGCTGAAGAGTGTGCCGCTATGCTGAGCGACTTCTTCCGTATGCGTCGCGAGCAGAAAAAAGCGCTGCGGCAGGCGCAACGCCAGGATTAATTCATGGCGATCTTCGGTTCGACCGCCGGATAGCCTTTGGCCAGTTCGGCCTGTGCTTCTTGTGCTTCAGCCTGCTGCGCCAGGCGTTTTTCCTGCTCCTGCAGATAACCCACCAGGCTTAACTGATATTTGCGGATGTTCTCCACATAGTTATAGGCTTCATGCCCACGGGCATAGCCATAAGCCGTCTGGGTGTAGTAACGCTTCTGACTCAGCATGGGCAGACGCAGCTTCACATCCGCCCAGCTATCCGGATTACCTCCCTGGCGGGCAGTGAGTTTACGGACATCCAGCATATGGGCATAGCCCATGTTATAGGCCGCCAGCGCAAACCAGATGCGCTCATCTTCCGGGATGGTCTGCGGCACCTTCGCCATCATATCCTGCAAATACTGACTGCCGCCGCGAATGCTCTGTTCGGGATCGGTCCGGTCACCCACGTCCAGGCTCTCAGCGGTGTTACGGGTCAGCATCATCATGCCGCGCACGCCGGTAGGGGAGGTGGCCTGCGGGTTCCAGTGCGACTCCTGATAGGAAATCGCCGCCAGCAGTCGCCAGTCAATGCTGGTGGCGTACTTCTCAAACAGCGGTTTGATGTCAGGCAGCGTGTTGTCGATGGCGCGCAGGAAAGTGCGGGTATCGACATAATCAAAGGTGCCGACGTGGCCGAGATATTTCTCCTCCAGCCGCGCCATCGCCCCTTCTTCACCCATACCGTTAAAGAAGTCGAGCATCGCGGCATTCAGGCTGTCGTCATCGCTGTGCCGCACATACCAGGTGACCGGCTCTTCATCAGTGACGTCAAACGCCACCGCCAACTGCGGATAGATGCGCTGCAGCAGAGCGATGGTCACGGAGTCGCCAATCGTATAGTCGAGCTTGCCGTCTGCCACCGCTTCGAGCAGGGCTTTAGGACTTTGATCGGTGGAGATCGCCCAGTCCAGATCGGGGTACTGATTTGACCGCGCGCTCTTCAGCGTTGACAGATACGCCGATCCTGACGCAACAGTCAGCCGCCCCTTTAAGTCACCGAGGTTTTTAGGGCGCGGCTTATCCACGCGATAGACCAGCTGCTGCGAAACGTTGTAGTAGCCTGGCCCGGTCTGATAGCGGGTCAGGCGTTCGCTGTTGTAGTTCAGACCCGCGGCCAGCAAATCGGCTTTGCCATCATCTAAATCGTCAAACAGATCGCTCAGGTTGGGACGTACAGTCACCTTGAGTTTGACGCCCAGATAATCGGCGAAGCGTTTTGCCAGCTCATAATCCATACCGGCCGGAGATTGGTTCACTGTGTAGTAAGTCAACGGAGAATTGATGGTACTGACACGCAGTACTCCCCGTGATTTAATCTGTGAAATCTGGTCCTGCCCACCCCCATACCAGGGAATGGATGGCCATAGCGCTAACGCTAACAGCACGGCAACCAGACCGATAAACAGATAATTAAATTTTAGGCGTTTCAAATAGTTATCTCTCGCTGGCTCTAAGGCCTCTGTCTTTTAAAGGCAGTATTTGTCTTCTTTGAACTCCCAGAGCGAGGGGCATTTTGCGCAACAAAATCACGCTGAGCAACTTTTATAGCAGCTTTTGCGCAAAATTCAGGCAAATCCGGGTCGCCAAAAATTGTGCGCAAACGGTTTCGTCGCGAGGTCGCTTTCTCTATAATACGCCCCGTTTTCCCTGTTGCGCCCAATGAAGCGTCGCCCGGCGCCCTGACGAGAGATTTATTAATGGAAATTCTGCGTGGTTCGCCCGCCCTGTCGGCATTTCGTGTAAACAAACTGCTGACCCGCTTTCAGGACGCTCATCTGCCGGTGAGTGATATTTACGCTGAGTACATCCATTTTGCTGATGTCAGCACGCCCTTAAGCGCTGACGAACAGAGCCGTCTGCAGCGCCTGCTGAAATATGGTCCCTCTCTCGCTGAACATGCCCCACAGGGGCGTCTGCTGCTGGTGACGCCTCGTCCCGGCACCATTTCGCCCTGGTCATCCAAAGCCACGGACATTGCCCACAACTGCGGCCTGCCGCAGGTACGTCGCCTGGAGCGCGGCCTGGCCTTTTATGTGCATGCCCCACAACTGACGGAAGCGCAGTGGCAAACGCTGGGCACACTGCTGCACGATCGGATGATGGAAACGGTCTTCGGCGATCTGGCGCAGGCTGAACAGCTGTTCGCGCATCACACGCCACAGCCGGTGAAAAGTGTCGATCTGCTGGGTGAGGGCCGTCAGGCGCTGGTTCAGGCGAATATCTCACTGGGTCTGGCGCTGGCCGACGATGAAATCGACTATCTGGTGGCGGCGTTTACCGCACTGGGCCGCAATCCCAACGACATTGAACTCTACATGTTTGCGCAGGCGAACTCTGAGCACTGTCGTCACAAGATCTTCAACGCCGACTGGATTATCGACGGCGAGAAACAGCCAAAGTCGCTGTTTAAGATGATCAAAAACACCATGGAGCAGACGCCGGACTACGTGCTCTCTGCTTACAAAGATAACGCCGCCGTGATGGAAGGCTCAGAGGTTGGCCGCTTCTTTGCTGACGCCGGAGAGAGCGAATACCGCTGGCATCAGGAAGCCGCACACATCCTGATGAAGGTGGAAACCCATAACCATCCAACGGCCATCTCGCCGTGGCCTGGTGCTGCGACCGGTTCCGGTGGTGAGATCCGTGATGAAGGCGCAACCGGAAGGGGTTCGAAGCCAAAAGCGGGCCTCGTCGGTTTTTCCGTATCGAACCTGCGTATCCCAGGCTTTGAACAGCCGTGGGAAGAGGACTTCGGCAAACCGGCCCGCATCGTCAGCGCGCTGGAAATCATGACCGATGGCCCGCTGGGCGGCGCTGCATTTAACAATGAATTTGGTCGTCCGGCTCTGAATGGTTACTTCCGTACCTATGAAGAGCAGGTCACCAGCCACAACGGCACTGAACTGCGTGGCTACCATAAGCCGATTATGCTGGCGGGCGGCATCGGGAATATCCGTGCCGATCACGTGCAGAAAGGTGAAATCACCGTAGGCGCGAAGCTGGTGGTGCTGGGCGGTCCGGCAATGAACATCGGCCTGGGCGGCGGCGCGGCGTCATCGATGGCCTCGGGTCAGTCTGATGCCGATCTCGACTTTGCCTCGGTACAGCGTGATAACCCGGAGATGGAGCGCCGTTGTCAGGAAGTGATCGACCGCTGCTGGCAACTGGGTGATGAGAACCCGATTCTGTTTATCCACGACGTGGGCGCTGGCGGCCTCTCCAATGCGATGCCGGAGCTGGTCAGCGATGGCGGTCGTGGCGGCCGGTTTAACCTGCGTGACATCCTGAGTGATGAGCCAGGCATGAGTCCGCTGGAGGTCTGGTGTAACGAATCACAGGAACGTTATGTGATGGCAGTGGCACCCGATCAGCTGGCGCAGTTTGAGGCAATTTGCCAGCGCGAACGCGCACCGTTCGCGGTCATTGGTGAAGCCACCGAAGAGCTGCACCTGAGCCTGGAAGATAGTCATTTCGGTAACAAGCCGATCGATATGCCACTTGATGTCCTGCTGGGCAAAACGCCGAAGATGACGCGGGATGTGGTGACGCAGCAGACACAGGGTACTGCCCTGCAGCGTGACGGCATTACGCTGGTCGATGCGGTGAATCGCGTGCTGCATCTGCCTGCCGTGGCGGAAAAAACCTTCCTGATCACCATCGGTGACCGCAGCGTGACCGGCATGGTTGCGCGCGACCAGATGGTGGGACCGTGGCAGATCCCGGTTGCCAACTGTGCAGTGACAACCGCCAGCCTCGACAGCTATCACGGCGAAGCGTTTGCCCTGGGCGAACGTTCACCGGTTGCGCTGCTGGACTTCGCGGCATCGGGTCGTCTGGCCGTCGGTGAAGCACTGACCAACCTGGCGGCTACCCATATTGGTTCGCTGAAGCGTGTGAAGCTTTCCGCAAACTGGATGTCCGCAGCCGGTCATCCGGGTGAAGATGCCGGTTTATATGCGGCGGTGAAAGCGGTCGGCGAAGAGCTTTGCCCGGCGCTGGGGATCACCATCCCGGTCGGTAAAGATTCGATGTCGATGAAAACACGCTGGCAGGAAGGCAGCGAACAGCGCGAAATGACCTCACCGCTGTCGCTGGTGATTACCGCTTTTGCCCGCGTCGAAGATGTCCGTCGCACCGTCACGCCACAGCTGCAGGCCGATCAGGATAACCTGCTGCTGCTGATCGATCTGGGCAACGGCGCGAATACGCTGGGCGCAACCGCGCTGTCGCAGGTTTACCGTCAGCTTGGCGACAAACCTGCCGACGTGCGCGATGCCGCTCAGCTGGCGGGCTTCTTCAATGCCATCCAGGCGCTGGTGGCTGAGCAGAAACTGCTGGCTTACCACGATCGTTCCGACGGTGGTCTGCTGGTGACGCTGGCCGAGATGGCGTTTGCCGGTCACTGCGGCATCGACGTTGACATCGCCTCGCTTGGTAACGATGCGCTGGCCTCCCTGTTTACCGAGGAGCTGGGCGCGGTGATTCAGATCAACGCCGCCGATCGCGCCGTGGTTGAGCAGATCCTGGCGGATCACGGCCTTGCCGACTCGACGCATCTGCTGGGCAGCGCGCAGCCGGGCGATCGCTTTGTGATCCGTTCTGGTGACAGTGCGGTCTACAGTGAAAGCCGCAACACGTTGCGTACCTGGTGGGCGGAAACCACCTGGCAGATGCAGCGTCTGCGCGACAACCCGGCGTGTGCCGATCAGGAACATGAAGCGAAGAAAAACGACAGCGATCCTGGCCTGAACGTTAATCTGACATTTAATCCGCAGGAAGATGTTGCTGCCCCGATGATCGCCACTGGCGCACGTCCAAGGGTCGCGGTGCTGCGTGAGCAGGGCGTGAACTCCCATGTAGAGATGGCCGCCGCCTTTGATCGGGCAGGTTTCACCGCCATTGACGTTCATATGAGCGATCTGCTGGCCGGAAGTCGCGGTCTGGAAGAGTTCCAGGCGCTGGTCGCCTGTGGCGGCTTCTCCTACGGCGATGTGCTGGGTGCCGGTGAGGGCTGGGCGAAATCGATTCTGTTTAATCCGCGCGTGCGTGACGAGTTCGAAACCTTCTTCCATCGTCCGCAAACCCTGGCGCTGGGCGTCTGCAACGGCTGCCAGATGATGTCTAATCTGCGTGAACTGATCCCAGGCAGCGATCTCTGGCCGCGCTTTGTGCGTAACCAGTCTGAGCGCTTTGAAGCGCGCTTCAGTCTGGTAGAAGTGGCCGCCAGTCCCTCGCTGTTGCTGGACGGCATGGCCGGTTCGCATATGCCCATCGCCGTTTCGCACGGTGAAGGCTTTGTTGAAGTGCGTGATGCTTCGCATCTGGCGGCGCTGGAGTCGAAAGGGCTGGTGGCACTGCGCTTTGTCGATAACTTCGGCAAGGTGACAGAAACCTATCCGGCTAACCCGAATGGCTCACCAAACGGCATCACTGCCGTGACCAACGAAAGTGGTCGCGTCACTATCATGATGCCGCATCCGGAGCGGGTGTTCCGCACCGTCAGCAACTCCTGGCATCCGGCAGAGTGGGGCGAAGACAGCCCGTGGATGCGTATTTTCCGCAATGCGCGCAGACAGCTGGGTTAATTTAATCCGCTGAAAAGAGCAGGAGGCCAGTGTGCCTCCTGCTCTTTTTTGTGGCTCTGTTGGCAAATGGCGACAATGAGCATGTCGTACTGTCTCTTTTTGGCGACATCTATCTCGTTGATTTTTAATGGGCGCCTCTCCGGCGCGATTTCATGTCGCTCAGCGGAGACAGTTTTCACTTACTGTAATCAGATTTTGCGCAACAGTTGTCCGGTAAGCTTATTCAATCTGCTGAAAAATATAATGATTTATTTTCTGGCATGGAACTTGCTATACTCATGCAGCTGCTCATTCACCTGTTTATGATTGCCCCGCTTAGCGGAGAAGAGCTCATAAAGCCCGAATGACGCACCAAACGGAGCCTGCCGTCCAACTGACCGATAATCGCTTGCGTTATCAAACACCGGACGTAACGTTGAGTAAGGCTCCACCCATTTTTACGCGATGCATCATGCGTCGTGCCAGCGGCAGGCCATTGAGCCTGCCGTTTTCTTTTGTTCCCCTTTCTTCCGCCGACACCTTTCTTCCGCTGACAGAGTCCGTTAGCATCCAGACAGCAAATCTTAAGGAAGCGGCTGCGTGAAAAAATGGCGTTTATTTCCCCGTTCTCTGCGTCAGCTGGTGCTGATGGCGTTTGTACTGGTGCTGCTGCCGTTGCTGGTGCTGGCCTGGCAGGCGTGGGAAAGTCTCTCTGCGTTAAGCGAACAGGCAGCGGATACCAACCGCAATACCTTCACCGATGTTCGCAGAAGTGAGGCGATGGCACGAACGGCGGTTGAGCTGGAGCGCAGCTATCGCCAGTACTGCGTGCTGGATGATGCCTCGCTGGCGCGCCTTTATCAGACCCAGCACACCCGCTACAGCCAGATGCTGAGTTCGCACAGCGCCAGCCTGCCCGAGCTGCCCGCATTCCAGACTTTACAGGCGACGTTGCCGCTGCTGACACCGTTAAAGTGCGATAACGGTAATCCGGTTACGCCTGCCGCAGAGGCGCTGGATCGTTTTTCTGCCACCAATGCGCAGATGGTGCAGGACACGCGCGAAGTGGTGTTTTCGCGCGGCCTTCAGCTGCAGCGCGAAATTGCCGATCGCGGCCAGTTTTTTGGCTGGCAGGCGCTGATTCTGTTTATCATCAGTCTGGCGTTGATGACGCTGTTTACCGGCATGATTATCGGGCCGGTCAAGCGTATTGAGCGGATGATCAACCGGCTTGGCGAAGGCCGGGAACTGGGTAACAGCGTGACATTTCGCGGCCCGCGCGAGTTACGCTCGCTGGGACAGCGCATCGTCTGGCTCAGCGAACGGCTTCAGTGGCTGGAATCGCAGCGCCATGAATTCCTGCGTCATCTTTCTCACGAACTGAAAACGCCGCTGGCCAGCCTGCGTGAAGGCACCGAACTGCTGGCGGACGAGGTAGCCGGGTCGCTGAACGCCGATCAAAAAGAGGTGGTCACTATCCTCGACGGCAGCAGCCGTCATCTGCAGCGGCTGATTGAACAGCTGCTTGATTACAACCGTAAACTGGCAGATGGCCCGATCCAGCTGGAACCGGTCAGCGTGGCGGAAATTGTGGAGGGGGTGGTGAATGCACATGCACTCTCGGCGCGCGCCAAACTCATGCAGACGGTTGTCGATCTGGAGGTCAGTCACTGCCTTGCCGAACCGATGTTACTGATGCGGGTCATCGATAATCTCTATTCGAACGCCGTGAACTACGGCAGCGAATCCGGTACCATCTGGCTGCGCAGTCAGCAGCAGGGCGATCGGGTCTGGATTGATGTCGCGAACAGCGGCACGCCGATCCCGCCGGAAGAGCAGGCAATGATTTTCGAACCTTTTTTCCAGGGTAGCCAGCAGCGCAAAGGGCCGGTAAAAGGCAGCGGGCTGGGATTGAGTATTGCCAAAGATTGCCTGCGCCGGATGCATGGCGACCTGACGCTGGTCTCCTGCGAGCAGGCTGACGTCTGTTTTCGAATTGAACTGAACACCACAGCCGGGAATGTCTGACTGATGAAATATTTACCCGCTTTGCTGTTGAGCACACTGACCACGCTGCTGCTCAGCGGATGTACGACCTCCCCGGCCACCTCATCCCTGCCGTCAGGCCATCAGGTAGCGGAACCCGAGGTCAGCGTGGCTGATTACCTGGCGACCCGCTGCAGTGACCTGTGGACGATAGAGAATAGTGCGGCACTGAGTAATCCCCTCTACTGGATGCGGGCGATCGATTGTGCTGAACGCCTTTCCCCCGCCGAGGCCCGAGCCGAAGCTCACCGCTGGCCGGTTGAGAGCTGGTCGCGCGCCTTCAAGCAGGGCGTGCTGATGTCGAACGGCAACGTGACGCCAGTGGAGCGTCGTCGCTATGTTGAAACCCTGGATCGCTACAGCAGCGATTTCCCGCAGTCTGTGCGTCCGCTGCTCCAGTTGTGGCGCAGTAATCAGGCCGCGCAGCTCGACCTGAGTGAAGCGCGCACCCGTTATGTTCATCTGCAACAGAGCAGCGATACCCAGCTGGAGGCGATACGCCAGCAGATGGTTAAACAACAGCAGCAGCTCAGCGACACGCAGCATAAGCTGGAGCGGCTTACTGACATTGAGCGCCAGCTTTCATCGCGGAAAGCCCCGGATGTGTCTGACAGCGGCCACGGCACTGCGCTGCCGCAGGATGAGGAGCAATAATGGTCAGACAAGCGGCAAAACTGCTGCTGGTGGATGACGATCCCAGCCTGCTGAAGCTGCTGGGCATGCGTCTTCGCAGCGAAGGTTATCAGGTCACCACCGCGGCCAGCGGACCCGAAGCGTTGCGTCTGCTGCAGAAAGAAAAAATCGAGCTGGTGATCAGCGATCTGCGGATGGATGAGATGGATGGTCTGGCGCTGTTTGGCGAGATCCAGAAACGCCACACCGGTCTGCCAGTGATTATCCTGACGGCACACGGCTCAATCCCGGACGCAGTTTCCGCCACGCAGCAGGGCGTCTTCAGCTTCCTGACCAAGCCGGTGGATAAAGATGCGCTTTACAAAGCGATCGATGAAGCACTGGCTCAGCAGGCGCCGGTCAGTGATGACCGCTGGCGGGAAGCGATCGTCACCCGCAGCCCGCTGATGTTACGGCTGCTGGAGCAGGCACATATGGTGGCGCAGTCGGACGTCAGCGTGCTGATTAACGGGCAGAGCGGTACCGGTAAAGAGATGCTGGCACAGGCGATTCACGCCGCCAGCCCGCGAAACGGCAAGCCCTTTGTCGCCATTAACTGTGGCGCACTGCCGGAGCAGTTGCTGGAGTCAGAGCTGTTCGGGCATGCCAAAGGGGCCTTTACCGGCGCAGTCAGTGCCCGTGACGGTCTGTTTAAAACTGCAGGTGGTGGCACGCTGTTCCTGGATGAGATTGGCGATATGCCGCAACCGCTACAGGTTAAGTTGCTGCGGGTGTTGCAGGAGCGTAAGGTCAGGCCGCTGGGCAGCGATCATGATATTGAGATTGACGTGCGCATTATTTCAGCCACGCATCGCGATCTGCCGAAGGCGATGGAGAAAAAGGAGTTTCGCGAGGATCTCTTCTATCGTCTTAATGTGGTGAACCTGAAGATTCCGGCGTTGCATCAGCGCACTGAAGATATTCCGCTGCTGGCTAATCATCTGTTGCGTCAGGCGGCGGAACGGCATAAACCGCAGATCCGCAGTTTTTCCGTTGATGCGATGAAGCGGTTGATGGCGGCCAGCTGGCCGGGCAATGTGCGTCAGCTGGTTAACGTGATTGAGCAGTGTGTGGCGCTGAGCTCATCGCCGGTAATCAGCGATGCGCTGGTGGAGCAGGCGTTAAGCGGTGAGAATAGTGCTTTGCCGACCTTTGCTGAGGCGCGCAATCAGTTTGAGCTGAACTATCTGCGTAAGCTATTGCAGATGACCAAAGGCAATGTAACCAACGCCGCACGTCTGGCTGGACGCAACCGCACGGAGTTCTATAAGCTGCTGTCTCGTCATGAGCTGGATGCCAGTGATTTCAAAGAGTAGCGGAGGCTGCGGAGTGATACCGGCAGGTTGCCTGCTCAGGCCCGAATCAGAATGGGTGCGGTCAGCATAATCTGGCAGCGCTTGCGGCAACCTGAAGAATCCCGGATATTACCGCCCGACAGCGCCAGCAACATTTATACTTGATAAACCCTCTGACCATGGAGGGAGTGAAAAAGGGTCTGACATGAAAAAGATTGATGCGATTATCAAACCATTCAAACTCGATGATGTCCGTGAAGCCTTAGCGGAAGTCGGCATCACCGGGATGACCGTGAGTGAAGTAAAAGGTTTTGGCCGCCAGAAAGGGCACACCGAGCTTTACCGCGGCGCAGAGTATATGGTCGACTTTTTACCTAAAGTGAAAATCGAGATGGTGGTGGGCGACGATATCGTTGATACCTGCGTCGAGACCATTATGCGTACTGCGCAGACCGGCAAAATCGGTGACGGTAAAATCTTTGTCTTCGACGTGGCGCGCGTGGTGCGCATCCGAACTGGCGAAGAGGATGAAGAGGCGATCTGATTATCTCTTTATCAGCTCTTTATCAGCATAAAGAAGCCCGCGCTGCGGGCTTTTTTTATTGCTCAATTACATCCCTTTGTGCGGTCCAAAAAGTTCGTAATGAATGCGTGTATCTGCCACGCTGGCATCACGCAGTTGCGCCACCACATGCTGCATAAAGGGCAGCGGACCGCAGAGGTAGAAGTGGGTGTCGGGTGAGGCGAGACGTGCGGAGATCGCGGTGATATCCATCAGACCCTGCGCGTCATAGCGACCGGCATCTTCAGCGGCGGGATCGCGATACCAGACCTGACTGACGAAATCGGTGAGCTGAGCGCCCGTTGCTATCACTTCCGGGCCAAATGCATGCTGTTTGCCGTTCTCTGCTGCGTGCAGCCAGCTGACCGGCGCGCGGTGCTGGCGGGCCGCCAGGGCATGCAGCATGGCCAGCATCGGCGTCTGACCCACGCCCGCGGAAATCAGCGCCACCGGGGTTGCAGCATCGACCTCAAGTAAGAAGTCGCCATGCGGTGCGGCCAGCATCAGCTCATCACCCACTTTGCCATTCTGATGCAGCCAGCCGGAGACGGTGCCCTGCGCTTCACGTTTCACCGCAATCCGGTAATCTTTGCCATTACTGAGGTGAGTAAGCGAGTACTGGCGAATCTGGTGATGTTCGAAACTGGCGGGCTGCAGATGCACCGTCAGATACTGACCCGGTTTAAAGGCCGCTACCGGGCCGCCATCTACCGGACTGAAGGTAAAGCTTTTAATCACCTCGCTCTGCTGCTCAACAGCACTGATGCGAAACGCACGAGTGCCGCGCCAGCCACCGGTTTGCTGCTCCGTCGCCTGATAAATCTCCTCTTCGCGATTAATGAACACATCTGCCAGTACGCCATAGGCCCGGCCCCAGGCTGCCAGCGCCTCTTCACCCGGATTCAGCAGCTCTTTAATGGTTGCCAGCAGATTTTCACCGACGATGGCGTATTGCGCAGGCTGAATATTCAGGCTGGTATGTTTCTGTGCAATCTTTTCCACCGCAGGCAGCAGCACGGCCAGGTTCTCCAGATTCGCGCCATAGGCGCAAATGGCGTTGAACAGCGCTTCACGCTGATCGCCATTGCGCTGGTTGTTCATATTGAAAACATTTTTGAGTTCAGGATGGTGCGACAGCATACGGTCATAGAAGTGTGCGGTAAGCGCAGGACCACAGGCGGCGATGGCAGGCAGGGTCGATTTAACCGTGGCGATAGTGTGTGCATCAAGCATAAAAACGGCCTCTCATTTAAAGGTGTATTTTAAATGCATCTTATAGCCGTCTCGCCTGTGGTGTAAATAACCCGATAAATTTCCCGGTTGTCAAAGTGGCAACTTTTTGGTGCATCCTGAGAAGCCGCCGTCACATCCTGAAGAAAAATCGTGGCGTCTGAACAGGGTGAAAAGGTGTAAAAAAGCCCTGCCAGTAGCCAGCCAATCGTTTGCGTAAAAAGAGGAGGTTCACCCTACCTTCACCTCTTAAAACGGTTTACACTGTGGGCCTTCGCCCCTGAAGGGGGGTAAATACCGTCAGAAAGTTAGCTGAGTCAGGAGATCCGGATGTTAAAGCGTGATATGAACATTGCCGATTACGATGCCGAGTTGTGGCAGGCGATGGAGCAGGAGACAGTGCGTCAGGAAGAGCACATTGAACTGATTGCTTCTGAAAACTACACCAGCCCGCGTGTTATGCAGGCACAAGGTTCTCAGCTCACCAATAAATACGCTGAAGGGTATCCGGGCAAACGCTACTACGGCGGCTGTGAGTACGTTGATATCGTTGAGCAGCTGGCGATCGATCGCGCAAAAGAACTGTTTGGTGCCGATTACGCTAACGTGCAGCCACACTCAGGTTCTCAGGCTAACTTTGCGGTTTACACCGCGCTGCTGCAGCCGGGCGATACTATTCTGGGGATGAACCTGGCGCACGGTGGGCATCTGACTCACGGCTCACCGGTTAACCTGTCGGGCAAACTCTATAACGTCGTGGCTTACGGTATCGATGAGACCGGTAAAATTGACTACGACGAACTGGCTGAACTGGCGAAAACCCACAAGCCAAAAATGATCGTTGGCGGATTCTCAGCTTACTCCGGCGTTTGCGACTGGGCGAAAATGCGCGAAATCGCGGATAGCGTAGGTGCATGGCTGTTTGTGGACATGGCACACGTTGCCGGCCTGATTGCTGCAGACGTTTACCCGAGTCCGATCCCGCATGCGCACATCGTGACCTCTACCACTCACAAAACGCTGGCGGGTCCGCGCGGTGGTATCATTCTGGCGAAAAACGGCGACGAAGATTTCTATAAGAAACTGAACTCTGCTGTCTTCCCTGGCGGTCAGGGCGGTCCTCTGATGCACGTTATCGCTGGTAAAGCGGTTGCGTTCAAAGAGGCGATGGAGCCGGAATTCAAAACCTACCAGCAGCAGGTGGCAAAAAATGCCAAAGCGATGGTTGAGGTGCTGATTGAGCGTGGCTATGACATCGTTTCTGGCGGCACCTATAACCATCTGTTCCTGATCGATCTGGTGAGCAAAAACCTGACCGGTAAAGAAGCGGATGCGGCATTGGGCCGTGCCAACATCACGGTTAACAAAAACAGCGTGCCTAACGATCCGAAAAGCCCGTTTGTGACTTCTGGTATCCGTATCGGCACACCAGCTGTTACCCGTCGTGGCTTCAACGAAGCGGACGTGCGTGAGCTGGCTGGCTGGATCGCGGATGTGCTGGATAACGTCAATGACGAAGCGACCATTGAGCGCACCAAAAAGAAAGTGCTGGAAATCTGCAGCCGTCTGCCGGTCTACGCTTAATCGTTAACCTGTTGTGAGACAGCATACAAAGGATGGCATCAGCCATCCTTTTTTATTGTTAAAAAACGAGTGCGTGTTAGCTGTGATACCGGAGTTGCTCAGGAAACACGGTCAGATCGGAAAGTCGCTAAAGCCAATCCCTGGCCGCTCGGCCCGCGCGATTACGCACCTCATCCCTGAGGTGCGCCCGTAACCGGGCCAACGTGTTGCGTTGTTCAAAAACGCTCCCGGCGTTTTTGTCCATGGCGCGGGACGCTTTCCTCCTCTGACCGTGTTTCCTGCGCGTGAAATTCAGATGTAGCGGCAAGAGGCGCTCTGATTTGGATTGGTTAGTGTTCTGAAAGGATGGCATCAGCCATCCTTTTTTATTGCCTGTCCTGCGGCGCTCTGCCAGAGTAGCGCCCACTCATGCTGCCAGGCAGCACTCTTGCTGGAGGGAATATGGCAATCGGCTCCGCCAGATGGCTCGGATTGGGCTACTTCACTTACTTCTTCTGTTACGGCATCTATCTGCCATTCTGGGGCGTGTGGCTGAAAGGCACCGGTCTTGATGCTGAAAAGATTGGCCTGCTGCTCGGCTGTGGCATGGTGGCACGCTTTGTCGGCAGTCTGCTTATCGCTTCTCAGGTCAAAAATCCTTCACGGTTGATTACGGCGCTGCGTCTGCTGGCGCTGATGACCTGCCTGTTCGCTGCCGGTTTCTGGGTGGGTGAGCAGTGGATGTGGCTGCTGACGGTCATGATCGGCTTTAACCTCTTTTTCTCGCCGCTGGTCCCGCTTAGCGATGCGCTGGCCGCCACCTGGACACAGCAGATAGGGCTGGCGTATGGGCCGGTCAGGCTGTGGGGATCGCTGGCCTTTGTGATCAGCTCAGCGTTAACCGGCGTGCTGGTCAGTGCTTACTCTTCAAACGCCATTCTGCTGCTGCTTTCCGTCGGCGTCATCTCTATGCTGGCAGGCATGATGCTGTCACCCGCCACCCAGCCACAGGGTAATGAACGGCAGGGCGCGGCGGGCGGCGGCTGGCAGGTGTGGCGTGCATTGCTGCGTGAGAATGCGGTATGGCGATTTATGCTCTGCGTAACGCTGCTGCAGGGTGCGCACGCCGCCTATTACGGCTTCAGTGCTATCTGGTGGCAGGAGAGTGGCTATTCCGCCTCCACGGTGGGTTATCTCTGGTCGCTGGGCGTGGTGGCCGAAATCGTAGTGTTTGCCCTGAGCAACCGGTTGTTCCGCCGCTGGAGCGCGCGCGATCTGCTGCTGCTTTCGGGCATTTGTGCGTTGATCCGCTGGAGCCTGATGGGTGCTACTACCGCGCTGCCGCTGCTGATTGTGGCGCAAATCCTCCACTGTGGCAGCTTCACCGTCTGTCATCTGGCGGCGATGCGTTTTATTGCGGCGCGTCAGGGAGCGGAAGTGATCCGTCTGCAGTCGCTCTATTCCGCGCTGGCGATGGGGGGTGGCATTGCGATAATGACCATGATCTGCGGCGTGCTGTTCGCTCATCTGCAGGGGCATCTGTTCTGGGTGATGGCACTGGTGGCGCTGCCCGCGCTATTTCTGCGTCCCGGCTACGACTCCAGTAAATAACGAATCCGCTGCTGATGGTGTAACGTCAGCGGCAGTTCCGCATGCACCAGCGGCGGAGAGAAGAGTGGCAGCGAGGTGGGGTAGGGCGAAATGATGATGTCCACATCCCGCGGTGCGCCATCCCGCTGAAACTGTTTCACGTCCTGATAGGTAATATTGATCGGCAGCAGCGTGATCTCCCGGATCTGCTGCTCCACATCCTGCTCCAGATCGGTATCGTCACCCGTCAGAATCAGCACCTGCTTCTCCTGCAACGCATTCTCCTGCATCAGCCAGGCACCAAAAATAACGGTAATTAAGCTCACCTCTTCCGGGCTGAACGCAATCCCGTATTGCTGCTCAAACGCCTGCAGCGCCTGCTGAGTGGTGCGCAACAGGCGGGGATAGAGGCGGCTGACATCCAGCGCCACGCTGTTGTCGATGCCGATAGTGAAGTGGGTGCGATCCAGCGCCTGTGCCAGATGAGGATAGAGCTGGTTAAGCAGCTCGTCGCGATCAGCAAAAGTGATGTCGGCACACCGTTCAAAGTCATTAATTAACTGCTGGGTCGCAGCCATTAACTGCTGCTCAGCAGGATGGGCAATCGCATCCACGACAGGCGTATGTATCTGGCTGAACAGCAGTGTCCAGAAGTCGGTTTCACTGACGGGCGGCGCAAGGTGGCAGCGTTTGCGCCAGTGGTGAATCACATCCTCGGCAGCCTGCCGCTCAGCCTTCTGCTGCAGCCAGTGACACTGCGCTTCACTGAACAGCACCGGCTGGCGCTGGCACAATCCATATTTCATGAAAATCTGCAGAAAAAGCCGGTCGCGTTCGCTGAAATCGCGCTTCAGACGCAGGCTACAGTGCTGGATCAGCGCCTGTAAATTGGTCTCATCCCACAGCGCCTTCTCAATCTTCATCACCTTCAGGCGCTGACGCAGGGGAGCTGCAAAATGGTCGCAGACGAAATCCTGCGATAAACGCAAACTGCGTCGCAGGTTGTGCAGCAGACAGAGGCGCCGATCCAACTCTGTGCCATGAAGACGAAAGCTGCCATCCACCATCTGATGCAATTCCAGCTGGTGATATCGCTGTATCTCAAGGCCCACATCCGCGATATCCTGTCGGGCAACAGCAGGATCGACGCCATTCAGCTGGCAGACTTTTTCAAGCGTAAGCACGGGTGTCGGCAGAAACAGCAGCAATAAAAGATGGCACTGACGCTGTGAGCGGGTGAAGAGTGGTGCCAAAGGGGTAGCAGAACTCATCAATCAGGTTTCCAGCAGGCTATTTTGAGCTAAGAATAGTCAACCCCGTCAGCGCCTGCGCGGTTTACGCGGTTTATTTGCCGGAGGTTTAAGGCGGGTCACAAAATTTTGTTACTTATAGATTCTTTTCATCGGGAACGTTACTTTATAACATTATGAAACGCACACTCTTTGCCCTCTTGATGGTATTAAGTCCGGCTGTAATGGCACATCCTCACAGCTTCATCGATATGAAAACCGAACTGGTGGCGCAGGATGACACCTTTACGGGATTAAAGATGACCTGGACCATGGATGAGATTACCTCCGCCGATCTGCTTTACGACGCGGGCGAGGCGAAACCAGGCAGCGTGGTGTGGAAGAAGCTGGCGGCAGGCGTGATGGCGAACGTGCTGGGCCAGCACTACTTTTCTGAAATCTGGCACAACCAACAGCGGGTAAAGTTTTTGAATCTGCCAACCGAATACAACCTGTCACGTAACGGCCATAAAGCGGTGCTGGAATTTATTCTGCCGCTGGCGGAACCCCCGAAGCTGACCGGGCAGCGCTTTGAGATCCTGACTTTTGATCCCACCTATTTCGTCGATATGTTCTATGACAATCCCGGTGCGTTAACGCTGCCGACGGCGCTGCAGGCGCGCTGCAAGTTCGCGCTGAACACGCCAAAGCCCAATGATTCACTTAAGCAGTATGCGCTGTCGCTGGATAAAGCCGACGCGCCTGCAGAGGAGATGGATTTAGGCCGCCAGTTTGCCCAGACGGTGATACTGACATGTCAGTAATCTCCCCACCGTTACGGGCTTCCCGCCTCTGGCCGCTGTGGCTGATGGCGGGCGTGCTGCTGAGCAGCGCATTGCTGGTCTGGCTCTACTGGCCGCAGATTCTGATGCAGAGCGTACTGTGGCAAAAAGATCTGCATCGGCAGATGACTCAGCTGCTACAGCAGGTAGCGGAGCAGCCCCACCAGGCAGGCATTTCGCTGGTGATATTCAGCCTGCTATATGGCGTACTGCACGCGCTGGGGCCGGGCCATGGCAAAGTGGTGATCGCGACTTTTCTGGCGACCCATCCCACCAGAGTGAAAACCAGTATCAGGCTGACGCTGCTCGCCTCACTGCTGCAGGGTTCGGTGGCGATTGCCCTGGTGACGGTGATGCTGGTGCTGCTGAAAACGTCATCGCGACAGCTGCATCTCAGCAGTTTCTGGCTGGAGAAGGGCAGTTATCTGTTGGTGATCGGGCTGGGCGTGATGATCGGTTATCGGGCGCTGCGTTCGCTGTGGCGGACATTGCGTCCGCGTCCGGCCCCGGTATTTCGCACCTTCAAACCTCACCATCAGCATGACGATCAGTGCGGATGCGGACACGCACATCTTCCGACACCGCAGCAGATGAGCGGCAATCTCAGCGTGAAAACCCAGCTGCTGGTGGTGGTGTCGATGGGATTACGTCCCTGTTCCGGCGCGATTATGATGCTGCTGTTTGCCAAAGTGATTGGTGTCTATGGCTGGGGGGTTATCTCTGCTGCGGTGATGGCGCTGGGCACGGCACTGACCATTTCGGCGATTGGCCTGCTGGTTCAGCAGGCGCGCACGGTGGCGCAACGGCTGGCACAGCCTGGCGTTACCGCAGGCATGACGCGACTGCTGATCCCCGCGCTGGCCTTAACCGGCAGTCTGATTTTAATCGTAGCGGGTATCGCGCTATGGCAGTCAGCGCAGATGACGCTGGGTGGCGGAATTCGACCTTTCTGAATAAAAGCGCAGCGGAAATAAAATTGCCGCTGCGCTCTTCTCTTCGTTAATTATCTCTGAATTCATCTCTTTATTTTTTTCTCTGGCTGGTTTAGTGGTGAAATGACTATTCCCTGTCTACGCTGATAATACCAAAACGGCATTCCGCCGTCGGGATGATAAAAGATCAAGACCGCTTTCTGTTTATTGCGAGGAGTATATTTCATGGCTGATACCCGTATTAATAATGGCTACACCGAAACGCTGGCGACCGGGCCGGCTGGATTGCCGTTAAAACGTATTTCCTGGAGCGCCGTGTTTGCCGGTGTCATTTGTGCGTTGATCGTTCACATTATTCTGACGCTGCTGGGAACCGCCATTGGTGCAACAACCATTGATCCGATGAAAGAACAGAATCCACTCGACGGCCTGGGCACAGGCGCGCTGGTCTGGACTGCCATTGAAATGCTGGTCGCGATGGCTGCAGGTAGTTATGTTGCAGGCCGACTGGCTCAGCGCGAAGGCGCACTGCACGGTTTACTGATGTTTGGCCTTAGCACAATTTTCACTATTTACCTGGCTATTGCGCTGGCGACCAGTGTATTAGGCGGCGCGATGAATATTGTGGGCTCAGGCTTCCAGGCGCTGGGTAGTGGTATTTCCGCTGCTGCGCCATCCGTTACCCAAATGGCAAAAGACAAACTGCAGGAGAGTAATATTAATTTAGATAACCTGCAGAACGAACTGGAAACGACTTTACGCCAGACCGGGAAACCGGAATTACAGCCAGAGAACTTAAAGCAGGATGCAAATAAAGAAGCGCAGAATGCTGAAAACCAGGCTAACAACACCGCAAACCATCCACAGACAGCGGATACTGATCTGGCTAACTGGTTAAAAGGGGTGATGGATCGTCATTCCGATACCCTGCAGGCAGCCGATCGTGATGCGCTGAAAAATATTATCAAAGCGCGCACCGGCAAAAGCGATCAGGAAGTGGATCAGATCGTGGCCAAAACTGAACAGAGCTATCAGCAGGCCGTTCAGAAGTATCAGGAACTGAAACAGCAGGCTGAACAGAAAGCGCGTGAAGCCGGTGAAAAAGCCGCTGCCGCGACTGCGAAAGCGAGCTGGTATGCCCTGATTCTGCTGATCATCGAAGCGGTGCTGGCAGGCGTGATGGGTATGGTAGGTCGTCGTACTCAGCCTCGTCAGGTGCTGTCACACGAACGTCGTTAATCATCACTGAGTAACAGGCAATAAAAAAGGCGGCTGAGAAGCCGCCTTTTTCTGTACTGAGACTTAGCGTTTTAACGCTTCGCTCAGCTCATCACGCATGTTCGACAGCATCGATTTCACCACACGTGGGTTACCCGCGACCAGGTTACCTGACAGCAGATAGCCATGGTTGCCGGTGAAGTCGGTCACCAGACCGCCCGCTTCACGGACCAGCAGTTCACCCGCCGCAAAATCCCACGGCTTCAGGCCAATCTCAAAATAGCCATCTACGCGACCGGCAGCCACATAGGCCAGATCCAGCGCAGCAGAACCGGTGCGGCGGAAGTCAGCACACTGGGTAAAGAGTTTGGTCATGATATTCATGTAAGCCGGCGCGTGCTGCTTCATTTTGAACGGGAAGCCGGTCGCCAGAACGGTGCCATCCAGATCGCGGGCCGTGCTGCCACGCAGACGATAGCCATTCAGCTGAGCGCCCTGACCGCGTGAAGAGGTGAAGAGTTCATTGCGCATTGGATCGTAAACGACGGCGACTTCGGTGCGGCCTTTAATGCGCACAGCGATAGAAACAGCAAAGTGGGGTAAACGTTTGATGAAGTTTGAGGTGCCATCCAGCGGATCGATAACCCATTGAACATCCTGATCTTCGCCCGCCAGTTCACCGCTTTCTTCGGTGATGATGGTATGTTTCGGGTAAGATTTACGAATAATTTCGATAATCAGGCGTTCTGCTTCGCGGTCAACATTCGTTACGAAGTCGTTGCTGCCTTTCTGGCTGGCTTCGACGGCGTCCGGGGTTTCATAATATTTGGCAATTAAATTTCCGGCCTTGCGCGCTGCGCGCACGGCAATGTTGAGCATTGGATGCATCGGTATCTCTCGCTGGATGTTAAAGAACGGGGAAAACGGCGCGGAGTATAGCAGCGTGTTCGGTAATTGTCCTGCTTTATGTTAATATTCTCTCTACTGATTTTACTGACCCGTTTCTGAGTATCCCTAATCATGTTGCAAAATATTCGTATCGTGCTGGTCGAGACTTCTCACACCGGTAACATGGGCTCCGTTGCGCGCGCCATGAAAACCATGGGCTTAACCAACCTCTATCTGGTTAACCCGCTGGTCAAGCCTGACTCACAGGCTATCTCACTCGCGGCCGGTGCCAGCGACGTTATCGGCGACGCCAAAATTGTCGACTCGCTGGATGAGGCCATTGCCGGATGCAGTCTGGTGGTCGGCACCAGCGCACGCTCCCGCTCGCTGCCCTGGCCGATGCTGGATGCGCGTGAATGCGGCGTGAAAAGCGTGGAAGAGGGTCAGCAGGCACCGGTTGCGCTGGTATTTGGTCGTGAACGTGTCGGCCTGACCAATGACGAGTTGCAGAAGTGCCACTATCACGTCGCGATTCAGGCAAACCCGGAATACAGCTCGCTGAACCTGGCGATGGCCGTACAGATTATCGCCTATGAAGTGCGCATGGCGTGGTTACAGGCGCAGGAGCAGGCCAGCCCGCCGCCGCAGTATGAAGAGTCACCTTATCCACTGGTGGATGACCTGGAGCGTTTCTATCAGCATATGGAACAGATGATGCTGAACAGCGGCTTTATCCGTGAAGCCAGTCCTGGCCAGGTGATGAGCAAACTGCGCCGTCTTTACACCCGCGCCCGCCCGGAACGCGATGAGCTGAACATCCTGCGCGGCATGCTTTCGTCGTTTGAAAAGCGAAAAAACGATAAAAAAGAAGCAGATAATAGTTGAGTGAATTACCAGGTTAAATACCTGACTAATTTACCAGGTTAAATAGTTGACCAATTTACTCGGGAATGGCAGACTTCAGAGCATCTGTTGCTAATCCTCCGATAACCGGACGCTATTGAGGTCGTACGCTATGAGACTGACATCCAAAGGACGTTATGCCGTTACTGCAATGCTGGACGTTGCCCTTCACTCCCATGAAGGCCCGGTCCCGCTGGCTGATATTTCAGAGCGTCAGGGCATTTCGCTCTCCTATCTGGAGCAGTTATTCTCCCGATTGCGTAAAAATGAGCTGGTTTCCAGCGTACGTGGTCCGGGCGGCGGTTATCTGTTGGGCAAAGCGTCTAATACCATCTCTGTCGGTGAAGTGATCACCGCCGTTGATGAGTCTGTTGATGCCACCAAGTGCCAGGGTAAAGAAGGCTGCCAGGGCGGCGAGCGTTGCCTGACTCACGTGCTGTGGCGCGATCTGAGCGTGCGCATCAGTGACTTCCTGAACAATATTACACTGGCTGAGCTGGTGAATAATCAGGAGATCCTGGATGTAGCCGATCGTCAGAATGCGATTGATAATCGTCGCTTCCAGAGCCCGCGCACGCAGGAAATTAACGTCAACCAACGCGCCTCGTAATCCCCGCTGTTGCGGCCCTTACTGCTAACGCGGTCAGGGCCGAATCTGCTATAAAGACGTATGATTTTTTATACGGAGCTGTAGCGAAATGAAATTACCGATTTACCTGGATTACGCCGCCACCACGCCGGCCGATCCGCGTGTGGCCAGCAAAATGATGCAGTTTCTGACGCTGGATGGCACGTTCGGTAATCCGGCCTCGCGATCGCACCGTTTTGGCTGGCAGTCTGAAGAAGCGGTTGATGTTGCGCGTAATCAGATCGCCGAGCTGGTCAATGCCGATCCGCGTGAAATCATCTTTACCTCAGGCGCCACTGAATCCGATAACCTCGCGATTAAAGGCGCAGCTCACGCCCACCAGGCGCGCGGCAAACATATCATAACCAGCCAGACAGAACATAAAGCGGTGCTTGATAGCTGCCAGCAGCTTGAGCGTGAAGGCTTTGCTGTCACTTATCTCACCCCGGCGGCTAACGGCATTATCTCGCCTGACCAGCTGCGTGCGGCGCTGCGCGACGACACGATTTTAGTCACCCTGATGCACGTTAATAATGAAACCGGGGTGATTCAGGATATCGCCGCCTTTGGCGAACTCTGCCGCGAACGTGAGATTCTGTTTCATGTGGATGCGACCCAGAGCGTCGGCAAGCTGCCTATCGATCTCAGCCAGTTACCGGTCGATTTGATGTCCTTTTCTGCCCACAAACTCTATGGCCCGAAAGGCATCGGCGCACTCTATGTCCGGCGTAAACCGCGTGTGCAGATTGCTGCGCAGATCCACGGCGGCGGACATGAGCGCGGTATGCGATCCGGGACATTGCCGGTGCATCAGATTGTCGGCATGGGCGAGGCGTATCGTATCGCAGCAGAAGAGCGCGAAACCGAGATGGCGCGGCTGCAGACTCTGCGCGATCGTCTGTGGCAGGGCATCAGCACACTGCCCGACGTCACCCTCAATGGCGATCTGCATCAGAGCGCACCGAACATTCTTAACCTCAGTTTTGCTGACGTTGAGGGTGAATCACTGATCATGGCGCTGAAAGATCTGGCGCTCTCTTCCGGCTCGGCCTGCACCTCCGCCAGCCTGGAGCCTTCCTATGTATTGCGGGCGCTGGGCCTGAGTGAAGAGCTGGCGCACAGTTCGCTGCGCTTCTCGCTGGGACGCTTCACAACCGAGGAAGAGATCGACTACGCCATTGCCCTGGTGCAGAAATCAGTGACCCGTCTGCGGGCCTTAATGAAATCCTGACACCCGGTCATAGTCCGGAAATTGCGCCTATATTTGCACTTCGCTGGCAACACCTGACGGAATCTGTTATCAGGTCTCTCTGCGAATTATATTTAACATCTTATTAAAGCCGTTATAACAATCAGGCTGGATGAAACAGATAACGATTATGGAGCTTTTCGATGACCACACAACCCATGAATATTACGCTTAGCAGCCAGCCCGCCGATGCGCGCTGGGGCGAAAAAGCGATTCTCAGCAGCAACGACAGCGGCATGACACTGCATCTGACCGGCGCGGATGCGCTGAATAGCATTCAGCGTGCGGCTCACAAAATCGACAGCCAGGGGATCCGCCATGTGGCGCTGACCGGCGAAGGCTGGCACCTTGAGCAGTGCTGGGCATTCTGGCAGGGCTTCCGTGGTCCGAAAGGCCAGCGCCAGGTTGAGTGGCCGGCGCTGGGCGAACATGAGCAGGCGGAGTTTGATCGCCGTCTGAAAATTATCGACTGGGTTCGCAACGTTATTAACCTGCCTGCGGAAGATCTGGGGCCGGAACAGCTGGCGCACAATGCAGTCGATCTGATTAGTGAAGTGGGCGGCAGCGCCGTCAGCTATCGCATCACCAAAGGCGACGATCTGCGGGTACAGGGGTATATGGGCCTGCACACCGTTGGACGCGGTTCAAATCGTCCGCCGGTATTTCTGGCGCTCGATTACAATCCGACCGGCGACGACGATGCCCCGGTCTACGCCTGTCTGGTCGGTAAAGGCATCACCTTTGATACCGGTGGCTACAGCCTGAAGCAGAGCAGCTTCATGGACTCAATGAAATCTGACATGGGCGGCGCGGCGACCGTCACCGGCGCGCTGGCCATGGCGATTTCGCGCGGTCTTAACAAGCGCGTCAAACTCTACCTCTGCTGTGCCGATAATATGGTCAGCAGCAACGCCTTTAAACTGGGCGACATCATTCGCTATCGCAACGGTAAATCGGTGGAAGTGATGAACACCGATGCGGAAGGGCGTCTGGTCCTGGCCGACGGTTTAATCGACGCCAGCGAGCAGAACCCGACGATGATCATCGATGCTGCGACGCTGACCGGTGCGGCCAAGACGGCGCTGGGCAATGATTACCATGCGCTGTTTACCTTTGATGATGTGATGGCACAGTCGCTGATGGGCAGCGCGGTGAGTGAGAACGAACCTTTCTGGCGTCTGCCGCTGGCCGAATTCCATCGCAGCCATCTGCCGTCTAACTTCGCCGATCTCAATAATATCGCCAGCCCGTCACATGCGGCGGGTGCCAGTAGCGCGGCAGCGTTCCTGTCACACTTCGTCAGTAACTATCAGCAGGGCTGGCTGCACATCGACTGCTCCGCGACCTATCGCAAAGGCGCAGTTGACCAGTGGGCGGCGGGTGCAACAGGTCTTGGCGTGCGTACCCTCGCCAATCTGTTACTGAAATAAGCCGATCTCAGCGGTGGCTGATGCCGCCGCTGTTCAAAGGAAAACTATGAATCGTCTTGAAGAGGTGCTGAAGCTGGCGGCCACTGAGCCTGCCCATCGGCCCGAATTTTTTCAGCTGTTGCTGGAATCTGATGCCTGGGTGCCAGGTGAAAGCACCACGCAACAGCTTGATGCCAGCACGCCCGTTGATCTGCAGCACTGGGAAAAAGAGGATGGTAGCAGCATCATTCCTTTTTTCACGTCAGAAGAGGCGATGAGTGAAGCGGTGAGCGGTGAGCAGTCCTGGCTGCGTCTGCCGGTACGAACGCTGTTTGAGATTACACGTGGCGAGACGCTGTTTCTCAATCCCAAACTGCCTTCCGGTAAAGAGTTTACTGCGGCCGAGATCACCCATCTGCTGGCTGAAGAGGGCAGTGCACTAAGCCAGCAAACCGTGCTGGAAGGCGGACAGTCACTATTGCTGTCTGAGGTGGCTGAACCCCCTGCGCAGATGATCGACTCACTGACTCAGCTCTTCAGCAAGCATAAGCAGGTGCGTCGCGCGTTTATCGCCAGTATCCGTGAGCGGGCTGACGAAGCGCCCAATCTGCTGATTGGCATTGAAGCGGACAGCAATATTGAGACGATCATTCAGGCGGCGGGCAGCGTGGCAACCGATACGCTGCCGGACGATGCGCCGGTTGATATCTGTGAGGTGACGCTGAACGATCGCGGCATCAGCCACTTCTTTACCGCCCACATCACGCCATTCTACGAGCGTCGCTGGGGCAGTTTCCTGCGCGACTTCAAGGGCAGTGAGCGGATTATCTGAGACAACAACGTAAACAGGCGGCTCATGGGCCGCCTGTTTTTTATTTCGCGATAGGTAAGTCGTCGCGACTGCCCCATTCGCCCCAGGATCCGTCATACAGCGTGACATCCCGTGCGCCCAGCGCCGTCAGCGCCAGAATCACCACCACCGCCGTCACGCCTGAGCCACAGCTGGCGACCACCGGTTGGGTAATATCGACGCCCGCATCGGCAAACAGCGTCTGAAGTTCCGCCTCCGGCTTGAGTTTTCCCTGTTCAACCAGGCTGTTCCACGGCACGTTCAGGCTGTTGGGAATGTGTCCGCGATGCAATCCGGGACGTGGTTCATCCACTTCGGCGTTAAAGCGATTGGCAGGACGCGCATCAATAATCTGTGCGCCGCCTTCATGGCTGATCAGCAGTACGTCCGTCAGGCGTTTCACCCGGCTTTCATCTGCGTGGGCCTCAAACTCACCTTCCGGCAGATTCACTTCGCCGGTTGCCAGCGCAAAACCAGCTTCTTTCCAGCCCTGCAAGCCCCCGGCCAGAATCGACACCTGAGCCACACCAAAGGTTTTCAGCATCCACCAGGCGCGTGGCGCAGAAAAGAGATTACCCTCGTCATACACCACCAGGTGCTTATCACTGCTGACACCCAGTTCACGCATCGCGACGGCAAAACTTTCGGCGCGGGGCAGCATATGGGGGTAAGGGCTGGTGTGATCGGAAAGCGCTTCAATATCGAAGTAAGGGGCGTCGGGTAAATGACCCGCCAGATATTCGGCCTGGATATCGCGAACCGCTTCCATACCGGGTGGCAACAACCGTGCATCCAGCACCTGAAGCCGCTCATCGTTGTAGTGCTCTTGTAACCAGTCGGCGGACACAAACAGTGGCGTCGTCATAACAACCTCATCTCAGCAATCTGTCATACCAGTGTCAGGGAATGTGCGCACCATCTCAAGAGAAGCGTTGATTAAATGCGAGCATTGATATGAAATTGCGCTGCGTAATCAAACGACACTCCCTGCGTCCCGGTGAAGGAACTACCATGAAGAAACGCAATACCCGGCTGCTGCTCAGCATGCTGATCGGTGGCTCGCTGCTGTCAGCGACCCTGTTACCTGTTTTGCCTCTCCAGGCGGCAGAAGCACCCGCAACCTCCCAGGTCAGCAAACCGCTGACGATTATCGATCTCTCGGAACTGCAGATCGATAATGCCGCTGCGCTGGTCTTAACCTTCAATCAGCCGCTTGATGATAAACAGGATATCGCGCAAAAAGTCAGGCTGACCGACGATAAACAGGGCCGGGTGGATGGCGGCTGGGAGCTTTCTGCTAACCGCAAAACGTTGCGCTTCCGCCATCCCGAGCCGTCGCGTCACTTCACCGTCACGGTGGATGCGGGACTGCGCGCGGCCAGCGGAGAGACGCTTGCCGCCGATTACAGTCAGAAAATCGCCACCCGTGATATCCAGCCGATGGTGGGCTTTGCCAGTCGCGGTTCACTGCTGCCGCTGCGTATCACGCAGGGACTGCCGGTGCTGGCGCTGAATGTTGACCAGGTCGATGTCGATTTCTTCCGGATAAAGAATGCCGGCCTGGCGGAATTTCTCTCGCAGTGGAATTACGGCAACAACCTCTCAAACTGGCAGTCGCAGGAGCTGCTGAAAAGCAGCCAGCTGGTCTATAGCGGACGCTTTGAGCTCAACCCGGCGCGTAACACGCGTGAAAAACTGCAGCTACCGATGCGTGACATTACCGCACTTCAGCAGCCGGGCGTCTATCTGGCGGTGATGAAGCAGGCCGGTACTTATCGCTACAGCCAGCCCGCCACGCTTTTCACCCTCAGCGATATTGGCCTGTCACTGCATCGCTTCCCGACCCGGTTTGAACTGTTCGCCCAGAGTCTGGCAGACGGTCAGCCGCTTTCCGGGGTCAGCGTCAGGTTGCTGGATGAGAAGGGGCAGGTGCTGCAAAGCGGTACCAGTGACAGCACCGGTCATCTGAGCCTCAAGGCGGATGAAAAAGGCAAGCTCCTGCTGGCAATTCAGGGAGAACAGACCTCAATGATCGACCTGGCGCGTCCGGCGCTGGATCTCGCTGAATTCCCGGTCGCGGGGCCGCAGGGCTATGACAAACAGCTGTTTGTTTTTGGTCCGCGCGATATCTATCGTCCTGGCGAAACGGTCATCGTGAATGCGCTGCTTCGCGATGCCGACGGACACCCCTTGCCCGCGCAGCCGATCAAAGCGGAGCTGGTGCAGCCCGATGGCCAGGTGATGCGGACTTTTGTCTGGCAGCCTGAAGCGGGATTCTACCAGCAGCGACTGGCGCTGTCCGCGTCGGCCATGACCGGCGACTGGATGTTGCGACTGAATACCGGCGATAACCTCAAGCGAGAGTGGAAGTTTCACGTCGAAGATTTTCTGCCGGAGCGTATGGCGTTAACCCTGAAAAATGACCCTCAGCCACAGGCCGCTGATGCCAGTGTTGAGTTCGGTATTGAGGGGCGCTATCTCTATGGCGCCCCAGCGGCAGGTAACACGCTACAGGGTCAACTCTATCTGCGACCGGCACGCGAGGCGGTGACTGCACTGCCAGGCTACCAGTTTGGTGACATCACCGAAGAGGGGTTAAAGCGGACGCTGGATGAGGTGGATCTCAAGCTCGATGCCAGCGGTAAAGCACAACTCACGGTAGAAAATCAGTGGGATCAGCTCCACTCTCCGCTCAATCTGATCCTGCAGGCCAGCCTGCTGGAAACCGGCGGACGTCCGGTCACCCGTCGTGCCACCCAGGCCATCTGGCCCGCTGAAGCGCTGCCGGGTATCCGGCCGCTGTTTGGTAACAAGGCGGTTTATGACTACCGCAGTGACAGCTATCACGATGAGCCGACCGTGCCGGAACAGAGCCTGGCCGAATTCGACATTGTCTATGCCAACAGTCAGGGCAAAAAACTGGCGGCAGAGAAGCTGGATGTTCGCCTGATCCGTGAACGCCATGATTACTACTGGAGCTTCTCTGACAGCGAAGGCTGGCAGTCGCAGTATAGCGACAAGGATCTGCAGGAAGATGAACGCGCCATCTCTGTCCCGGCTGATGGCAGCACCAAAGTCAGCTTCCCGGTCGAGTGGGGCCACTACCGGCTGGAAGTGCAGGCGGGCGAGAAGATCGTCAGCAGCGTCCGGTTCCAGGCGGGTTATGACTGGCAGGATAACACCAACGGCACGGGTGCATTGCGCCCGGATCAGGTCAGACTGAAGCTGGATAAAGCGGCTTACCAGCCGGGCGATACCGTGCATCTGCAGGTTGAGTCACCGGCGGCCGGTAAAGGTTACCTGATGGTGGAGTCGAGCAGCGGCACGCTCTGGTGGCAGCCACTGACCGTACCAAAGGGCGGCACAACGGTGGATGTCCCTGTTGCTGAGAGCTGGCAGCGTCACGATCTCTACTTCAGCGCCATCGTGGTGCGTGACGGCGATAAGGTCAGTGGCGCAACGCCAAAACGCGCGGTGGGGCTGTTGCATCTGCCGATGGCGACGGAGGCGCGCCGCTTAAATCTGACGCTGGATGCGCCCGATAAAATCCGTCCTGAGCAACGCCTGACGGTAAAAGTCCACGCCAGTCGTGATGGCGGCCCGCTGCCTGAAAAAGTGAATGTACTGCTGTCAGCGGTGGACAGCGGCGTTCTGAGCGTGACGGATTTTAAAACGCCCGATCCGTGGCAGGCTTTCTTTGGCCGTAAACGCTACAACGTCGATCAGTACGACGTCTTTGGCCAGCTGATCGAAGGCGGTGGCCGGCTCGCGGCGCTGCGTTTTGGTGGTGATGGCGAGGATGAATCGATGACGCGCGGCGGCAAAAAGCCGGTGACGCACGTCAATATCGTGGCGCAGCAGTTACAGGCAGTCACACTGGATAAAGAGGGCAACGGATCGATTACGCTGCCGATCCCGGCCTTTAACGGCGAACTGCGGCTGATGACTCAGGCCTGGAGCGACGACAGCTTCGGCGCGGCAGAGCGCAAACTGGTGGTCGCGGCGCCGCTGATCAGCGAACTGGCCACCCCGCGCTTCCTTGCCAGCGGCGATACAGCCTCACTGGCGCTGGATCTCACTAACCTGACCGATCTGCCGCAAACTCTGAAGGTGGATCTGAGCAGCAGTGGCTTAGTGGATCTGGCCGGGGCTGCCAGCCAGAGTGTGACGCTGGCCAAAGGCGCGCGTACCACACTTCAGATTCCGGTCATGGCGAAAACCGGCTTTGGTGATGGCGAGGTTGCCGTGCAGATTTCCGGTCTGAACCTGCCGGGCGAGCAGGTGAAGCCCAGCAAACAGCAGTGGAAAATCGGCGTCAGGCCACCTTATCCGGCCCGGACGCTGAATTTCGATGCCGTCATCAATTCCGATCAGCCCTGGCAGGTCGCGGCAGCCGCGTTTACCGGGCTGGATGCTCAGACCCTGAGTGGACAACTGACGCTGAGCAATCGTCCGCCGCTCAATATCGCCAGCTATATCAGTGCGCTTTATGCCTATCCCTACGGCTGTCTGGAACAGACCACCAGCGGCCTCTGGCCGTCGCTCTACACCAGCCATGCCGAGCTGACCGCGATGGGGATAAAAACCAGCAGTGATGAGGCGCGCCGGGCCGCCGTCGACACCGGCATTGCCCGTCTGGCGGGCATGCAGCGGGCCAACGGCAGCTTCGGGCTGTGGGACAAGCAGAGTGAGGAGGAGTTCTGGCTGACGCCTTACGTGACCGATTTCCTGCTTCGCGCCAGCGAGGCGGGCTATGCGCTGCCGGATAATGTAGTTGATCGCGCTAACGCACGGCTGCTGCGCTATCTGCAGGATCCCGCGCAGATCAGCGGCGGCGGCAGTGATAACAACGCCGCGCTGCAGTTCAGCGTGCAGGCTTACGCCGGACTGGTGCTGGCGCGTCAGCAGCGTGCGCCGCTGGGTGCGCTGCGCGCCTTGTATGAAAAGCGTGAGAAGGCCCGCTCCGGCCTGGCGCTGATGCAGCTTGGCGTGGCGCTGAAGCTGATGGGTGACGGGCAGCGCGCATCGCTTGCGATCATGCAGGGTGCCAGTCTGACGCGCTCAGATAAAGAGTGGTATGGCGACTATGGCAGCACGGTGCGCGATGAGGGGATGATGATAGCCCTGTTAGCAGAGAATAAGCTGCAGCCTGATTTGCAGAATAGTCTGCTGCTGTCGTTGTCAAAAGAGGTCAACGGCAAGCGCTGGTTCTCGACTCAGGAGAATAACGCGCTCTATTTAGCGGCGCATACGCTGCAGCGTGCGCAGGGCGGAAGCTGGCAGGCGCAACTGTCGGGCAATGCACAGCCTCTGCAGGGCGATGCGCCACTGAATAAAGGGCTGGGGGCTGAACGACTGTTGCAGGGCTTAGCCGTCAGTAATCCGGGCAGTGCGCCGCTGTATGGTCGTCTGGATGTCACCGGTTATCCGCTGGCCGCGCCACTGCCGGAGAGCAATGTGCTCGGGATAAAACGTGAATACTTTACGCTGGATGGCAAAGCCGCCGATCTCAGCAATCTGCGCAGCGGCGAGTTGCTGGTGGTGCGTCTGACCGTTTCGTCGAAGCGCAGCATCACCGATGCGCTGGTGGTGGATCTGCTGCCTGCCGGTCTGGAGCTGGAAAACCAGAACCTGGCAGACAGCAGCGCCAGCCTCGGCGACAGTGCGGATGCGCTGAAGGAGAGCATGGGTGACATGCAGCAGGCTGACATCAGACACATTGAGTTCCGTGACGATCGCTTTGTGGCGGCACTGGCGGTGGATACTTATCGTCCCGCGACGCTGGTCTACCTGGCGCGGGCGGTCACACCGGGGCGCTATCTGATGCCACCACCGCAGGTCGAGTCGATGTATGTGCCGGAGTGGCGCGCCACCGGCAGCACGCCGTCGCAGCTGCATATTCAGTAAGTGACGCGACGCGTGGTAAACGTCAGCAGCATCAAAAAGTGGTGGCTCGCGCTGCCGCTTTTTTTTCTGGCGCTGTGGCTGTCTATATGGGGGCTGGATCGGCTTTTCCCGTTGCCGCTTAAACAGGTGCAGCCTGCGCGGGTGGTTGTTGCCAGCGACGGTACACCATTGTGGCGCTTTGCTGACAGCAAGGGGATCTGGCGCTATCCGGTCACGCCAGAGGAGGTGGCTCCGGCCTATCTGCAGGCGCTGCTGACCTACGAAGATCGCTGGTTCTGGTATCATCCCGGCATCAATCCCCTGGCTCTGCTGCGTGCCGCCTGGCAGGATCTGCGCCATCAGAGCGTGATTTCCGGAGGCAGCACGCTGACCATGCAGGTGGCACGCCTTATCGACCCGCAACCCCGGACGCTGCGCGGCAAGCTGATTCAGGCGTGGCGGGCGCTGCAGCTGGAGTGGCATCTTTCCAAACGTGACATCCTGACGCTCTATCTTAACCGTGCGCCCTTTGGCGGCACGCTGGAAGGGGTGGGCGCGGCCAGCTGGAGCTGGCTGGGAAAAGCCCCGTCACAGCTGACGCCGGGCGAGGCGGCGCTGCTGGCCGTTTTGCCGCAGGCACCCAGCCGTCTGCGACCCGATCGCTGGCCGGAGCGGGCAGAAGCCGCACGCAACAAAGTGCTGGATCGGCTGGCGGAATACCGCATCTGGTCCGCTGAACAGGTGGCGGAAATCCGCCAGGAGCCGGTGTGGCTGCCGCCGCGCCAGATGCCACAGATGGCGCCGCTGCTGGCCCGGCGGCTGCTGTCGATCAGCCACAGCGATAAGATTGTCTCTACGCTTGACCCCTCACTGCAGCGCGAACTGGAAAGCCTGGCGCTGAATGTTAAAAATCAGCTTCCACCACGCACCTCGCTGGCGATGCTGGTGGTGGATCACACCACCATGGCGGTTCGCGGCTACGTCGGCTCGGCTGACTTTACCGATGACAGCCGTTTTGGCCATGTGGATATGATCGCCAGCGTGCGTTCGCCAGGCTCGGTGTTAAAACCCTTTATTTACGGCATGGCGCTGGATGAGGGGCTGATTCATGCTGAATCACTGCTGCAGGATGTGCCGCGTCGCTTTGGTGATTACCGGCCAGGCAACTTCGATACCGGATTTCACGGGCCGGTCAGCGCCAGTGACGCACTGGTGCGGTCGCTGAATCTGCCTGCGGTGCAGCTTCTGGAGGCGCTGGGGCCGAAAAACGTTGCAGCGCGCCTGCGCAATGTCGGTCTGAACTTGCGTTTTCCCCCCGGCGCTGAACCTAATCTTTCCCTGATTCTCGGCGGCACCGGAGCGCGCATGGATGAGATCGTGGCTGCCTACAGCGCCTTTGCCCGCCACGGTAACGCCGGCCAGCTGCGCTGGATGCCCGATCAACCCTTACAGCAGCGGCCGCTGCTTTCGCCTGAGTCGGCGTGGATCATCCGGCGTATCCTGGCCGGGGAAGCGCAGCCCGCGGGCAATGGCAGCGTACCCGATGTGGTGCCACTGGCCTGGAAAACCGGCACCAGTTATGGCTACCGCGACGCCTGGTCGGTGGGGATCAATCCCCGTTATCTGATTGGCGTCTGGGTCGGAAGACCGGATGCGACGCCGGTTGCCGGGCAGTTTGGTTTTGCCTCTGCCGTGCCCGTCATGAATCAGATCAACAGCCTGCTGATGAGTCGCCTCGGCAGACGTGACGTTCCGGGCGATCCGCGGCCGGCCTCGGTGACGGTGGCGACCATTTGCTGGCCTGGCGGTCAGCCGTTGCCCGCCGGAGACGAAAACTGTCGCCAGCGGCGGCAAAGCTGGGTTGCCGCCGACACGCTGCCGCCTACATTGCTGGCTCCCGGTCAGGAGAGCCTCAGCGGATTACGCCTGGGCTACTGGCAGAATGCGCAGGGACTGCGCGTCGCAGCAGACTGCCCCGACGCCACCCGCCATGAACGGCTGGTCTGGCCGCTGCCGCTGGAGGCCTGGCTGCCGCCTCAGGAGCGGCGGGCGCAACGTCTGCCCCCTGTCGATGCCCGGTGTCCGCCGTTACAGCAGGGCAGCAGCGCACCGCTGATCGTTACCGGCGTGATTGAGGGGCAAATTGTCAGACCGCTGCCGGGCAGGAGCGCGCTGACAATGCCGGTCGCGGTGCAGGGAGGGCAGGGCACACAGCGCTGGTGGTTCCTGAATGGTGAGCCTCTGATGACGCAGAACGCCGCAGACAGCCTGTCGCTGCAGCTCGATCATCCGGGCGAGTATCAGCTGGTGGTGATGGATGAAGAGGGGCAACTTGTCTCCGTCACCTTCAGCCGGGGCTGACGCTTTTTTGCGCTAAATCATAACTATGGCGCGTCTGCTTCGACTCAGATCAAGAATTTTCATCAAATTAGGGATCTCTGATAGGCAATGCCGGACTCAGCCCCTATAATCGGCGCCGTTTCTTAACCGGGGCGGACGCCACCGGTTTCTTCAGAACGTTAAGACAGAGGTCATCATGGCAATCGAACGTACTTTTTCTATCATCAAGCCAAACGCCGTCGCTAAAAATGTGATTGGTGCTATCTACAACCGTTTTGAAAGCGCTGGCTTCAAAATCGTTGGCGCAAAAATGCTGCAGCTGAGCAAAGAGCAGGCTGAAGGTTTTTACGCTGAGCACCAGGGCAAGCCATTCTTCGATGGTCTGGTTGAATTCATGACCTCTGGCCCGGTTGTTGTTTCCGTGCTGGAAGGTGAAAATGCCGTTCAGCGTCACCGTGACCTGATGGGTGCCACTAACCCGGCAAACGCACTGGCTGGCACACTGCGTGCTGACTACGCTGACAGCTTCACCGAAAACGCCACGCACGGTTCAGATTCTGCTGAATCCGCTGCCCGCGAAATCGCTTATTTCTTTGGCGAAAACGAAATCTGCCCACGTACCCGTTAATCGCCTGGCGATAAACGTTACGTCGGCTTTACAAAAATCTGCGTAGGGGAGGTCACTCCCGCCTGTTATCAGGCTGCAGATGTTGTACAATATTGCGCCTTCATTGACTCAGCTTAATGAAGGCGCAATTTTTTTCACCTATCCCTGAACAGCGCCATAACGTGTAACAACGAGGCCAGAGAATATTATGTCCGAACAGATTGTGACGTCCGCGTCCGCATCCCCTATTGTCGTCTCCCCCAAAAGCCAGAAAATAAACCTGCTGGATCTCAACCGTCAGCAGATGCGCGAATTCTTCCTGTCGCTGGGCGAAAAGCCTTTCCGCGCCGATCAGGTCATGAAGTGGATTTATCACTACTGCTGCGATGACTTCGAGCAGATGACCGACATCAACAAAAAGCTGCGTAACCGGCTGATGGAGCTGACGGAGATCCGTGCGCCAGAAGTGGCAGAAGAGATGCGCTCTACCGACGGCACCATCAAATGGGCCATTCGCGTGGGCGACCAGCTGGTGGAAACGGTCTATATCCCGGAAGGGGACCGCGCCACGCTCTGTGTCTCTTCACAGGTGGGTTGTGCGCTGGAGTGTAAATTCTGTTCGACCGCACAGCAGGGCTTTAACCGTAACCTGCGGGTGTCAGAAATTATTGGTCAGGTGTGGCGCGCGGCAAAAATTGTCGGCGCAGCGAAAATCACCGGCCAGCGTCCTATCACCAACGTGGTGATGATGGGCATGGGCGAGCCGCTGCTCAACCTCAATAACGTGGTCCCGGCGATGGAGATCATGCTGGATGACTTCGGTTTTGGTCTGTCGAAGCGTCGCGTGACCCTCTCCACTTCGGGTGTGGTGCCCGCGCTGGATAAACTGGGCGATATGATCGACGTCGCGCTGGCGATTTCCCTGCACGCGCCTAACGATAAGTTGCGTGATGATATTGTCCCGATCAACAAAAAGTACAATATCGAAACCTTCCTGGCGGCGGTGAAACGCTACATTGGCAAATCCAACGCCAATCAGGGACGCGTGACCATCGAGTACGTATTGCTGGATCACGTCAATGACAGCACAGATGATGCGCATGAACTCGCCGCATTACTGAAAGAAACACCGTGTAAAATCAACCTGATCCCCTGGAACCCCTTCCCGGGCGCGCCTTATGGCCGTAGCTCCAACAGCCGCATCGATCGTTTCTCCAAAGTCCTGATGGACTATGGTTTTACGACCATCGTGCGTAAAACCCGTGGCGATGATATCGATGCCGCCTGTGGTCAGTTAGCCGGTGAGGTGATCGACCGTACCAAGCGTACGATGCGTAAAAAAATGGCGGGTGAAGCCATCTCTGTGAAGGCTCTCTAGAAGAGTGACTCAGAGCGTTTCCTGAAGTGATGACGCGTGGCAGGCTGCAGCCTGTCAACGTCAACCGGATGGAAACGATTATGCGTAACGGATTACCTGCAGTTTTACTGGCGCTGTTTGTTGTAAGCGGGTGTGTCAGCCAGCATCGCGAACCCGGAGCAGAAGAGGTGCGTCTGCAGTTAGGGATGCACTATCTGGCGGGTGGCGACTATGCCGCAGCTGAGCGAAACTTTCTGCGGGCACAGGCCGCCGCGCCAGAGGATTACCGGGTCTCGCTTGCGCTGGCTCGACTGGCGCAGAAGCAGGGTAATCAGACAGCGGCGCAGGCACGGTTTATACTGGCACAGCAGCAGGCCCCGGATAATGGTTTTGTTGCTAACAATTACGGTGCGTTTCTCTGCGCTTTAAGGCAGTATGGCGAAGCGCATCAACAGTTTAGTCGGGCAAGCGCAGCACCGCAGTTTGATGCACGCAATGACGCGCTTGAACTGGCAGGGTTTTGTTATCTGCAGGCTGGCGATATTGCCGCTGCCCGCAGGACACTACGCCAGGCCATTGAGGCTGACAGACGCAAAGCTGATTCGCTGCTGTCGGAAGCTGAAAAGCAGATGGCAGATAACCATCTGGCGAAGGTGCAGGTTTTGCTTGATGTTTACCAGCAACAGCTGCCCGCAACGGCACGAAGTCTGGCGTTACACTTACGTTTCGCCGCGCTACAGGGAGATGCCGCTGACGTTTCACGTTATGGCGACCAGTTAGCGCGACGTTTTCCGCAATCGATACAGTACCAGCGTTATTTAGCTAATGAATACTGAAGCCACTCAAGAAAACTCTGCATTACATTCAACAGGTGAACGCCTGCGTCTGGCCCGTGAGCAGATGGGGCTGACGCAGCAGAACGTCGCTGAACGCCTGTGCCTGAAACTTTCTACCGTGCGTGATATCGAGGAAGACAAATCGCCTGCCGATCTGGCCTCCACGTTCCTGCGCGGATACATTCGCTCCTACGCGCGTCTGGTGCACATTCCTGAAGAGGAACTGCTGCCGATGATGGCGAAACAGACACCGATTCGGGCTTCAAAGATCGAGCCGATGCAAAGTTTCTCGCTGGGCAAACGCCGCAAGAAACGCGACGGCTGGTTGATGATTTTCACCTGGCTGGTGGTGTTTGTGGTAGTGGGTCTGACCGGTGCCTGGTGGTGGCAGAATCATAAAGAGTCACAGGATGATCTGGTGCCGATGACCGATCAGAACAGCAGCAGCGGTGATAGCGGTCAGTCGATTCCGCTGGGTGAATCCAGCGGTGACAGCGCGGCACCTGCCGCGCCTGACGAAAGCAATACCACCAGTGACAACAGCGCAGCCAGTGCGCCAGCGAGTGCGGCTCCGGCCGCCACTGGCAGCAACAGCGCGACCACCGCACAGCCGGATACCACCAGCAATGCCGTGGTTTCACCGAGCCAGGCGCCCGTGGACAACTCAGCGGCTGCACCTGCGGCCACAAACACGAATACCAATACCAGCACGGCACCTCAGATGCCAGTAGGTGCAGCGGCGGTCAGTGAACCGGCTGCTGACCCTAATGCGGTGGTGATGACCTTTAACGCCGACTGCTGGCTGGAAGTGAGCGATGCCACCGGCAAAAAACTGTTCAGCGGCATTCAGCGCAGTGGTGGTAAACTCAGCCTCGCAGGAACGCCTCCGTATCGTCTGAAAATTGGCGCGCCTTCCGCTGTTCAGGTGCAATATCAGAATCAGCCCGTTGATTTAAGTCGTTTTATCCGTAATAACCAGGTTGCTCGCCTGACGTTGGGTGCGCAATAACAGCGTATCGCGTACCGGGCAATTGTGGAGAAGAAATATGCATAACGAAGCACCCATTATCCGTCGTAAATCCAAACGCATTTACGTCGGCAAGGTGCCGGTCGGTGACGGCGCACCCATCGCTGTCCAGTCGATGACCAACACCCGCACCACTGACGTGGAGGCGACGGTAAATCAGATCAAAGCCCTTGAGCGAGTCGGTGTCGATATCGTTCGTATCTCGGTGCCTACCATGGATGCCGCAGAAGCATTCAGACTGATCAAACAGCAGGTTAACGTCCCGCTGGTTGCAGATATTCATTTTGACTACCGCATCGCCCTGAAAGTCGCCGAGTATGGCGTCGACTGCCTGCGCATCAATCCCGGTAATATCGGGAACAATGAGCGCATCCGTATGGTGGTGGACTGCGCGCGCGACAACAATATTCCGATTCGAATCGGCGTGAACGCCGGTTCGCTGGAGAAAGATCTGCAGGAAAAGTATGGCGAGCCGACGCCGCAGGCGTTGCTGGAATCTGCCATGCGCCATGTCGATCATCTCGACCGTCTTAACTTCGATCAATTCAAAGTCAGCGTTAAAGCCTCTGACGTTTTCCTCGCGGTTGAATCTTATCGTCTGCTGGCGAAACAGATTGAACAGCCACTGCATCTCGGTATCACCGAAGCGGGCGGCGCGCGGGCTGGCGCAGTGAAATCGGCGATTGGACTGGGTCTGCTGCTGTCAGAAGGGATCGGCGATACGCTGCGTATCTCGCTGGCCGCCGATCCGGTAGAAGAAGTCAAAGTCGGTTTCGATATCCTCAAGTCACTGCGCATCCGTTCTCGTGGCATCAACTTCATCGCCTGTCCGACCTGCTCACGTCAGGAGTTCGACGTTATCGGCACGGTCAACGCGCTGGAGCAGCGTCTGGAAGACCTCATCACCCCGATGGATGTCTCCATTATCGGCTGCGTGGTCAACGGACCCGGCGAGGCGACTCTCTCTACGCTGGGCGTGACCGGCGGCAGCAAGAAGAGTGGTTTCTACGAAGATGGTGTGCGTCAGCGCGATCGTCTCGACAACAATGACATGATCGATCAGCTGGAAGCGCGCATTCGTGCTAAAGCGTCGATGCTGGATGCCAGTCGCCGTATTGATGTGCAGCATCTGGAAAAATAATGGCGTACGCGGTTTGCGTGCGTGACTTTTTTGACTGAACCTGTGCGGTTTCATCCTCATAAGGTATGATGCCGGACAGGTTTTTTTGCATTAAGAGATTCTAACGTGGCGAAGAATATTCAGGCGATTCGCGGGATGAACGACTACCTGCCTGCGGATACCGCCCTCTGGCAACGGATTGAAGGCGTTCTCAAGCAGACGCTGGCGAGCTACGGTTACAGCGAAATTCGCTTACCGCTGGTGGAGCAAACCCCACTGTTTAAACGCGCCATCGGTGAAGTCACCGACGTGGTTGAAAAAGAGATGTATACCTTCGAAGACCGCAACGGTGAAAGCCTGACGCTGCGTCCGGAAGGCACTGCAGGTTGCGTGCGAGCCGGTATTGAACACGGTTTACTCTACAACCAGGAGCAGCGCCTGTGGTATATGGGCCCGATGTTCCGCTATGAGCGTCCGCAGAAAGGCCGCTATCGTCAGTTCTACCAGATTGGCGTGGAAGTGTTTGGTCTGCAGGGACCGGACATCGATGCTGAACTGATCATGCTGAACGCCCGCTGGTGGAAAGCCCTGGGTATCTCTGAACACGTTCGTCTGGAACTCAACTCTATCGGTTCGCTGGAAGCACGCGCGCATTACCGCGACGCGCTGGTCGCCTTCCTTGAACAGCACAAAGAGGTTCTGGATGAGGATTGTAAACGCCGCATGTACACCAATCCGATGCGCGTTCTCGACACTAAAAATCCCGATATTCAGCAGTTACTGAATGATGCGCCACAGCTTGGCGACTATCTTGATGACGAATCACGTGAACATTTCAGCGGCCTGTGTGCCCTGCTGGATGACGCCAGGATCAGCTACACCGTCAATCAGCGTCTGGTACGCGGTCTTGATTATTACAATCGCACCGTGATTGAGTGGGTCACCGATAGCCTGGGTTCACAGGGCACGGTATGTGGTGGCGGTCGCTATGATGGCCTGGTTGAGCAGCTCGGTGGCCGCGCAACACCTGCCGTTGGCTTTGCCATGGGCATGGAGCGTCTGGTGCTGCTGGTTCAGGCGGTTAATCCTGAATTTGAACCGACGAGCAATGTGGATGTCTATGTTATCGCTTCAGGTCAGGGCGTGCAGTCTGCAGCAATGCAGCTGGCTGAGAAATTGCGTGATGAAGCGCCAGAACTGAGGCTGATGACCAACTTTGGCGGCGGCAACTTCAAGAAACAGTTTGCCCGTGCTGACAAGTGGGGCGCTCGCGTCGCACTGGTGTTAGGCGAGGACGAGGTCAAAGCCGGTCAGGTCGTGATTAAAGATCTGCGCCGTGGCGAGCAGCAAACGCTGGATCAGGCAGAGGCTGCTGCTGTCTTGCGCTCGCTGTTACAGTAAGCGTGACACAGCACCAACCATAGAAAGGAGAGGGATTGCGTGGAAGTGTATAGCAATGAGAACGAGCAGACCGACGCGCTGCGCAACTTTTTTGCCAACAATGGCAAAGCGTTAGCTATTGGCGTGGTGATCGGCATTGCTGCGCTGGGCGGCTGGCGTTACTGGAGCAGTCATCAGGACGATACGGCGAAGACAGTATCAGCGCAGTATCAGCAGCTCACCAGCGCCATGCAGGCGGGCAAACCGGAGACGCTGGAAGCGGTAAACCGTTTTGCCAGTGAAAACAGCAACACCTACGGTGCGCTGGCTGCGATGGATCTGGCGAAGCAGTATGTTGACGCCGGTCAGCTTGATAAAGCCGCGACGCTGCTGCAAAACGGACTGAAAGATACCAAAGATGCCAATCTGCAGGCGGTGATTAACCTGCGCCTGGCACGCATTCAACTGCAACAGAATCAAGCGGATGCGGCGCTTAAAACCCTTGACGGTGTGAAGGGTGATGGCTGGACAGCCATTGTGGCCGATATTCGCGGCGAAGCGCTGCTGACCAAAGGCGACAAGCAGGGCGCGCGCGATGCCTGGAGTAAAGGGGTTGAATCTGACGCCTCTCCGGCATTGAAGCAAATGATGCAGATGAAGATGAATAACTTAAGCTAAGCCAGTCAAGAGAGAGCGCATGGAATTACGTAAATACCTGCTGCCGGGACTGATTTCAGTCACTTTGCTCAGCGGTTGTTCGCTGTTTAGCGGCGAAGAAGATGTAGTAAAAATGGCCCCGTTGCCGAAGGTGGAAAATCAGTTCACGCCACAGAAAGTGTGGAGCACCTCGGTAGGCGATGGTGTCGGTGATTTCTACTCAAATCTGCATCCTGCCTGGCAGGATAATACGGTTTATGCTGCCGACCGCTTTGGTATCATCAAAGCGCTCGATGCCGCAGACGGTAAAGAAAAATGGAAAGTCGATCTCTCTGAGAAAACCGGCTTCTTCTCTAAAAATCGCTCAGCCATGTTATCAGGTGGCCTGACGGCTGATGGCGATCGGGTCTATGTTGGCAGCGAGCGCGGCCAGGTTTATGCCCTCAACAGCAGTGATGGTAGCCTGGCGTGGCAGACGAAAGTCGCCGGTGAAGCCCTGTCACGTCCGGTAGTCAGCGATGGTCTGGTGCTGGTTCATACCAGCAACGGCATGTTGCAGGGCCTGGATCAGAGCAGCGGTGCCGTGAAGTGGAGCGTTAACCTGGATATGCCAGCGTTGTCTCTGCGCGGTGAATCTGCTCCGGCTGTCGCTTTTGGTGGCGCGATTGTCGGTGGCGACAATGGTCGTGTCAGTGCCGTGGTGCTGAACCAGGGACAACTGGTCTGGCAGCAGCGTATTTCCCAGGTCAGCGGTGCCACTGAGATCGATCGTCTTAACGATGTCGATACCACACCGGTTATCGTCAACGGCGTGGTTTACGCGCTGGCGTATAACGGCAATCTGACAGCACTGGATCTGCGTTCCGGCCAGATTTTGTGGAAACGCGAAATTGGCGGTGTGAAAGATCTGATTGTTGATGCCGGCCGCATCTATCTGGTCGATCAGGACGATCGTGTGATTGCGCTTAACGCTGACGGCGGCGTCGCCATCTGGCGTCAAAGCGATCTGCTGCATCGTAACCTGACTTCGCCGGTGCTCTACAACGGCTATCTGGTTGTCGGCGACAGTGAAGGTTATCTGCACTGGCTGAACACCACGGATGGTCGTTTTGTTGCGCAGCAGAAACTGGATAGCTCAGGCTTCCAGACCGAGCCGGTGGTCGCCAGCGATAAGCTGCTGATCCAGTCGAAAGATGGTGAGGTTTATGCGATTACCCGTTAACGGGTACACGTCTGGCAGGTGAAATCCTCCGTTCCGACGGCTCCTGATTTAATCAGGGGCCGTTTCGTTTTTAGTCAGGCATGGTATTCTTTGCGCCTTAAGCCTGAACTTGACGGCCAGAGCCGTTATAATCACGCCATTCGGGCGGTTAATTATTTATTGAGGCATTTTGTTATGGTACCTGTGGTCGCGCTGGTTGGGCGTCCCAATGTGGGAAAATCTACGCTATTTAACCGCTTAACCCGCACACGTGATGCGCTGGTAGCGGATTTTCCTGGACTGACTCGCGATCGCAAATATGGTCGCGCCGAAGTGGAAGGGCGCGAATTTATTGTTATTGATACCGGTGGTATCGACGGCACCGAAGAGGGTGTTGAAACGCGGATGGCCGAGCAGTCACTGCTGGCGATTGAAGAAGCGGATGTCGTGCTGTTTATGGTCGATGCGCGTGCGGGCATGATGGCCGCCGATCAGCAAATCGCTAAGCATCTCCGTTCCCGCCAGAAAGCGACTTTCCTGGTGGCCAACAAAACTGACGGGATGGATCCTGATCAGGCGGTTGTGGACTTCTATTCACTGGGCCTGGGCGAGATACACGCCATTGCGGCATCGCATGGTCGTGGTGTGAGCAGCCTGATAGAAGAGGCACTGCTGCCATGGATGGACAAAGTTGAGACGGTCGAGCTCACGGAAGAAGAAGAGAACCAGGCGTACTGGGCTGCGCTTGAAGCTGACGAGATTGCTGAGCAGGAAGCCGCCGAGGAAGAAGAAAACTTCGACCCGACGGGCCTGCCGATCAAACTGGCGATTGTTGGCCGTCCTAACGTAGGTAAGTCAACGCTTACCAACCGTATTCTCGGTGAAGACCGCGTGGTGGTCTACGATATGCCGGGCACCACCCGCGACAGCATCTATATTCCGATGGAGCGTGATGGACGTGAATACGTTCTGATCGATACGGCGGGCGTGCGTAAGCGTGCAAAAATCTCTGACACCGTAGAGAAATTCTCGGTGATCAAGACGCTGCAGGCGATTGAAGATGCCAACGTGGTGATGCTGGTGATTGATGCCCATGCCGGTATTTCCGATCAGGATCTGTCGCTGCTTGGCTTCATTCTCAACAGTGGTCGTTCGCTGGTGATTGTGGTCAACAAATGGGATGGCCTGTCGCAGGAAGTGCGTGATGAAGTGAAAGAGACACTGGACTACCGTCTGGGCTTTATCGATTTCGCCCGCATCCACTTTATCTCTGCGCTGCACGGCAGCGGCGTCGGCAATCTGTTTGAGTCGATCACTGAAGCCTATGACTGTTCGACGAAGCGTGTAAACACCTCGCTGCTGACCCGTATCATGAACATGGCGGCAGACGATCACCAGCCACCGCTGGTACGCAGTCGTCGCGTTAAGCTCAAATACGCGCACGCGGGGGGCTATAACCCGCCTATCGTGGTAATCCACGGTAATCAGGTTAAGGATCTGCCAGATTCTTACAAACGCTACCTGATGAACTATTTCCGTAAATCACTCAACGTGATGGGAACGCCAATTCGTATTCAGTTCAAAGAGGGTGATAACCCTTATGAAGGCAAACGTAACCTGCTGACACCAACGCAGCAGCGTAAACGTAAGCGTCTGCTGGCGCATATGAAAAAGAATAAGCGTTAAGAATAGAGGGCCATCTGGCCCTCTTTTTTTTGCCCTGAATAAACCGGAGCAGGGAGAAAATAGTGACTATTATTTGCGAAAAATGTCAGCAACCGCTGTCGCTCAGTGACGGTGAATTTATCTGTAATACCTGCGGTACGCATTACCCCGCACAACCCTGCTGTCCGGCGTGTCATCAGCCGCTTGAGGTGCTCAAAGCCTGCGGCGCGGTGGACTATTTTTGCCGGAACGGACATGGCCTTATCTCCCGCAAGCGCGTCCTTTTCCAGCCGCCAGGTCACTGACGCCGCTTTCAGCTACGCTTAAAACGTCTGAGAATTCAGAGCGACGACTGGCTCATTTTGTAGCAAAAATGCTATTGCGCCGTAACAAATGAGTTGTAGATGTTCACTCTGTAATGTACCAGGTGGTACAATCCTGCCGCGTCGTGGGAGGGGCAAGCCACATCCATGTTCTTCCGGCCCCTCGATCTCACGGACGCGGGTCTGTTTATATTCGATTTGAAACCGAGCGGTGCCTGGCGCGGACTGACTTAACGCGCCGGAGTCCGGATGGCATCTGTCCGGGTGCTCTGTTTATTCAGGAGAGTAAGTATTATGGCTGAAACATCCTCCCGCTCCGGAAAGGGGCTGGGAATAGCATCCGTGCTGCTCGGACTGGTGCTACTTGCCACCGGTCTGTTTTTTGCAATTGGCGGCGGCAAACTGGTTGCACTTGGTGGCAGCGGGTACTTTTTAATTGCGGGTATCGTCACTGTACTCTCCGCAATTCAGTTCTTCCGTCGCAAATCCTCGGCAGTGGTTCTGTTCCTGCTGGTCTTTGTCGGCACCCTGATCTGGTCGCTGTTCGACGCGGGCCTGGAGTTCTGGCCGCTGGTATCACGCCTGATGGTGCCTGCCGGACTGATGCTGCTTGCCTTCCTGATCTGGCCTTCACTGCGTAAGCATGAAGGTAAGCACTCACTGGCAAAACCCTCTTATGCGTTCTCTGCGCTGCTGGCGGCAGGCATGGTTGTTACGCTGGTGCAGATGTTCCAGCCACATCCTACCGTTGCAGGCACGGGCGAAGAGCTGCCGCTGATCCCGGTAGATAAAGCGAAACAGCAGAAAGACTGGGATAACTACGGTAATACCCCGCAGGGCAGCCGCTTTGTGGCGCTGGATCAAATCACCCGCGACAACGTGAAAGATCTGCAGGTGGCCTGGACTTTCCGCACCGGTGATACCCCTGTCAGCCCGACCGGCAACGGCGCAGAAGATCAGCAGACACCGTTGCAGATTGGCAATACCCTTTATCTCTGCACACCGCACAACAACGTCATCGCCGTTGAAGCCAACAGCGGTAAGCAGATCTGGAAACGTGAAATCAATGCCAAAGCGGAAGTCTGGCCGCGCTGTCGTGGTCTGGCTTACTTTGACGCCACAAAACCGCTGCAGCAGCCAGATAAGCCGGGGTCTTCACCTGTGACTGCCGCAGTGTTGCCAGCCGGTGACAGCTGTCAGCGTCGTATTCTGATGAACACCATCGACGCGCGTCTGATTGCGATCAATGCTGACAACGGTGAGTTCTGTGAAAACTTTGGCGATCACGGCATCGTTGATCTCAAAGCGGGCATGGGCAAGGCACCGGATCCGCAATATCAGCTGACCTCAGCGCCAACCCTGGCTGGTACCACTGTGGTGGTCGGCGGTCGCGTAGCGGATAACGTGCAGACGGATATGCCGGGTGGCGTGTTGCGTGGCTTTGACGTTATCACCGGCCAGATGCGCTGGGCGTTTGACCCAGGCAATGTTGACCCGAATGCGATATTGATGCCGGGTAAAGATTATACCCGCAGTACGCCGAACTCATGGGCACCGATGTCTTACGACCCGGCAATGAACACCGTGTTCATTCCAATGGGCAGTTCGTCGGTTGACCTCTGGGGTGCGAACCGTACTGAACTGGATCACAAATATGGCGCATCGGTTCTGGCGCTGGATGCCACGACCGGTAAAGAGAAGTGGGTTTATCAGACCGTGCATAACGATCTGTGGGACTTTGACCTGCCGATGCAGCCAAGCCTGATCGACTTCCCGCAAAAAGATGGCACTACCACACCTGCGGTAGTGATTGGCGGCAAAACCGGCATGATCTTCGTGCTTGACCGTATGACCGGCAAGCCGCTGACCAAAGTCGAAGAACTGCCGATGCCGCAGGGTCATATCCCGAACGAGCAGTACACCAAAACGCAGCCACACTCGACCGGGATGCCGCAGATTGGCAACCAGACGCTGAAAGAGTCTGACATGTGGGGTGCCACGCCGTTTGATCAGCTGGCCTGCCGCATTGGCTTCAAATCCATGCGCTATGATGGCCTGTTCACCGTGCCGGACACCGACAAGTCTCTGAGCTTCCCGGGTTCGCTGGGCGGTATGAACTGGGGCAGCATGTCGGTCGATCCGAACAACCACCTGTTGTTCGTCAATGATATGCGTCTGGGTCTGTGGGTTCAGATGATCCCGGCTGATACCAGCAATATTGCGCGTGGCAGCAACGGCGGCGAAGCGATCAACACCGGTATGGGTGCCGTTCCGCTAAAAGGCACGCCATATGCTGTGAATAAAAATCGCTTTATGTCACCGCTGGGTATCCCATGTCAGAAACCGCCATTTGGTACGCTGTCGGCGATTGACATGAAAACGCAGAAAATCGTCTGGCAGGTGCCGGTCGGCACGGTGCAGGATACCGGACCATTCGGTATCAAGATGCGCGTGAAAATGCCGGTTGGCATGCCAACGCTGGGCGGTACGCTGGCCACGCAGGGCGGCCTGGTGTTCATCGCGGGTACGCAGGATTACTATCTGCGCGCCTTTGATTCTTCAACCGGGAAAGAGGTGTGGAAAGCACGTCTGCCGGTGGGCAGTCAGGGTGGCCCGATGAGCTACGTCTCACCGAAAGATGGAAAGCAGTACATCCTGATCTCGGCAGGTGGCGCACGTCAGTCACCGGACCGTGGTGATTATGTGATTGCTTACGCACTGCCAGACAGCAAGTAACAACGCTTAATGAAAAGGGCCGACATTGTCGGCCCTTTTTTTTGCTTATTTACCGTCGCGCCACAGCGCCTGCAACTCAGGCGGCGCCACCTGTTCCGGAATCAACAGCACTATCGTCCCGACCTCGCGGTGGGTTGCATACTGAATCTGGATGCGAAAATAGCGCTGGTCGCCACTGCCCACCTGCGCGGCTTTCTCCTCAGGTTCGCCCAGCGGCATCGCCTGCTGCAGCGCATGGCAGACGCGCTCTCTTTCTGGCGGCGGCAGCTCGCCCAGCATAAAGCGTCGTTCGGCGCGTAGCCCCGGAATAAAGGCCATGCCGCCTTCACGCGCGACGATGATGGTGGCGTCATCAGTGAGTTCGGGCAGGTCACTCATAGCACGCCAACCTCCTTCCATGCCTGTTCAATGGCACTGCCGACCGATTCGTTAAACCGTTTTTTACCATGCTGAACGGTGAAGCGGGCAAAGGTCTTAAAGTCAGCATCCTGTGGCAGTTCGTCGTCACACACCGTGTCGTACCAGGCATATCCCGCCTGTTCCCACGCATAACCACCCAGCGCTGTTGCTGCCAGATAAAAAGCCCGGTTAGGGATGCCGGAGTTGATATGAACCCCGCCATTATCTTCACGTGTCTTCACGTAGTGATCCATGTGTGCCGGTTGCGGATCTTTGCCCAGCATCGGGTCATCATAGGCAGAGCCAGGTTCAGACATCGATCGCAGACCACGCCCATTGATGCCGCTTACCAGCAGGCCTTCGCCGATAATCCAGTCCGCCTCATCGGCGCGCTGTTTTTTACTGAACTGTTTCACCAGCGAGCCAAACACATCTGACAGCGACTCATTCAGCGCACCGGCCTGCTCGAAGTAGATCAAGCCGGCTTCATTTTCCGTCACGCCATGCGCCAGTTCGTGCGCCACAACGTCAATCGCAATGGTGAAGCGATTAAAGATTTCGCCGTCACCATCACCAAATACCATTTGCTGACCGTTCCAGAAGGCGTTCTGGTATTTGTCACCGTAGTGCACGGTACCGAGCAATTTCAGCCGCTGATTATCCAGCGAATTACGCTGATAAGCCTGCCAGAAGAAGTCATAGGTTACGCCAAGATAGTTCCAGGCTTCCTCAGCCGCCACGTCGTCATTGCCGGGCTGGCCCTCCTGACGAATCAGCTTACCTGGCAGGGTCTGCTGACTTTGCGCATCATAAATTTCACGATCCACGTGGCCGCCTGCCGCGGTTTTTGCCACCGGCTGCTTTTGCCAGTGTTCCGCCATCAGGTGCTGGACGTGTGTCAGGGTGCGACGCGCCTGCTCCTGCTGGTGGCCGGAACCGTGCGCGATGATTTTGCGAAGGATATAGGGAGGAATAACGCAATAAGCCATCTGAAACTCCTTGGCGACAGGGAATGTGCCAGAAAGTATAGACCCGTCAGGCTGGTTAGACCTCATTAGTGAGGCCAGCGTTAAGTGTAAAAGTGTGAGCTGACGGGCAGAGTCAGGAGACGGTTTTGCGGCGGCGCTTTTCTGAGACAACAACGTTGGCAAGCCATCTGAAACGCCCTGGCGACAGGGAATGTGCCAGAAAGTATAGACCCGTCAGGCGGGTTAGACATCATTAGTAAGGCCAGCGTTAAGTGTAAAAGTGTGAGCTGATGGGCAGAGTCAGGAGGCGGTTTTGCGGCGGCGCTTTTCTGAGGCAACAACGTTGGCAAGCCATCTGAAACGCCCTGGCGACAGGGAATGTGCCAGAAAGTATAGAGCCGTCAGGCGGGTTAGACCTCATTAGTCAGGCCAGCGTTAAGTGTAAAAGTGTGAGCTGACGGGCAGAGTCAGGAGGCGGTTTTGCGGCGGCGCTTTTTCTCAGGCAGTAACTGCGTCACCTGGCTTTCAACCCAGCCATCATCAAGACGGGTACGGAGCAGGTCGCCGCTCTGGAGCTGTGCGGTTTTCTTCACCACCTGTCCGGCGGTGTCGGTGGTCACGCTAAAACCGCGCGCCAGCGTCGCCAGCGGGCTGACGCCTTCCAGTTGCGCCACCAACTGACCAAAGTGCTGTTTGCTGGTGCTCAGCTGTTTTGTCATGCTCTGCTGCAGGCGGTAGTGCCAGCTTTGCAGCTGTTTTTGCGCATCGAACAGCCGCTGCTGAGGCTGCTGGGCATTGAGTCGATGCGACAGACGATCCTGCTGACGCGTGGCCTGACGCAGGCGGGTTTCCATCGCTTCTCCCAGTCGCTGCTGCAGGCGGAACAGGGCGGTCTGCTGACGGGCCAGACGCAGCTGCGGATGCTGCTGTTGCAGACGATGTTCAAGGCGGGAGTAAAGCCGCTGCTGACGTGCCAGGTAGTAATCCATCGCCATCTCCAGCCGCTGTTGCTGTGACTGCAACTGACGCAGTAACTCCAGCTGGTTACGGCTGACAATTTCAGCCGCGGCGGAAGGGGTGGGTGCACGTAAATCGGCAACGAAGTCGGCAATGGTGACATCGGTTTCATGACCCACCGCGCTGACGATGGGAATGCGGCTGGCAAAAATGGCGCGCGCCACGCGTTCATCGTTAAAGCCCCACAAATCTTCCAGCGAACCGCCGCCGCGTCCGACAATTAAGACGTCGCACTCGTTGCGCAGGTTGGCGATTTCAATTGCGCGGACGATAGCCGCTGGCGCATCGACGCCCTGAACTACGGTCGGGTAGATGACCACGGGCAGGGAGGGATCACGGCGATGCAGCACGCGTAACACATCGTGCAGCGCCGCGCCGGTGGAAGAGGTGATTACCCCGACCTGACGCGCCGGTTCCGGCAGCGGTTGCTTATGCTGCGGATCAAACAGTCCTTCGGTGGCCAGTTTTGCTTTCAGCAGTTCAAACTGCTGCTGCAGCAAGCCTTCACCCGCCGGATGCATACTTTCGGCAATCAGCTGATAGTCACCGCGTGGCTCATAGAGAGTGATGTTGGCGCGAACCAGCACCTGCTGACCATGCTGCGGACGAAAGGTAACGCGTCGGTTACTGTTGCGGAACATAGCACAGCGAACCTGAGCGCCATCATCTTTCAGCGTGAAGTACCAGTGACCGGATGCCGGTTGCGTGAAGTTGGAGATCTCGGCGCTGATCCAGACCAGGCCCATCTCTTTCTCCAGCAGCTGACGCACTGTCGTATTGAGACGGCTGACGGTAAAAATATTGGCGATGGGTGGCAGCGACATGTGACGAAGATCAAATTCCAAATCAGCAGGTTAATTCATCGATACTACAGGGCTGTCAGTGCGGATCAAGAGTTTTTCGTAAATAATGCTGGAGGCAATCGATTACGGCCTGTATAATGCCGCGGCAATATTTTATCTATTCTCAATCACCCGAGGTGGAGTATTGCCATGTTAAGAATCGCTAAAGAAGCACTCACTTTTGACGACGTTCTGCTCGTCCCTGCACACTCCACCGTCCTGCCGAATACGGCCGATCTCAGCACCCAGCTGACCAAAAATATCCGTTTAAACATTCCTATGCTCTCCGCTGCCATGGATACCGTGACCGAGTCGGGTCTGGCGATTGCGCTGGCACAGGAAGGCGGCCTTGGCTTCATCCATAAAAATATGTCAATCGAACGCCAGGCGGACGAAGTGCGCAAGGTGAAGAAACATGAAAGCGGCGTGGTGACTGAACCACAGACCGTCCTGCCAACCACCCCACTGGCTGACGTTAAAGCGCTGACCGAGCGCAACGGCTTTGCGGGCTATCCGGTAGTTAACCGCGACAACGAACTGGTGGGTATCATCACCGGTCGTGACGTGCGCTTTGTCACTGACCTTTCACAGCCTGTCTCTGCAGTCATGACCCCGAAAGATCGTCTGGTGACGGTGAAAGAGGGCGAAGCGCGCGATGTGGTGCTGCACAGGATGCATGAAAAGCGCGTTGAGAAAGCGCTGGTGGTAGATGACAGCTTCCATCTGCTGGGCATGATCACCGTTAAAGATTTCCAGAAAGCTGAACGTAAACCTAACGCCTGTAAAGATGAGCAGGGCCGTCTGCGTGTCGGTGCGGCAGTTGGCGCAGGTGCAGGTAACGAAGAGCGTATCGATGCGCTGGTTGCAGCGGGCGTTGACGTGCTGCTGATTGACTCTTCACACGGCCATTCTGAAGGCGTGCTGTCACGTATCCGTGAAACCCGTGCCAAATACCCGGACCTTGAAATCGTCGGCGGCAACGTAGCCACCGGTGCCGGCGCACTGGCGCTGGTTGCGGCAGGCGTCAGCGCCGTTAAAGTGGGTATCGGCCCGGGCTCTATCTGTACTACCCGTATCGTAACCGGCGTGGGCGTTCCGCAGATCACTGCCGTCTCTGACGCAGTCACCGCGCTGGAAGGCACCGGTATTCCGGTGATTGCCGATGGCGGTATCCGTTTCTCCGGTGACATCGCGAAAGCGATCGCCGCCGGTGCGTCCTGTGTCATGGTCGGTTCGATGCTGGCGGGGACCGAAGAGTCACCGGGCGAGATCGAACTCTATCAGGGCCGTTCGTTCAAATCCTATCGCGGTATGGGTTCACTGGGCGCGATGTCTAAAGGCTCTTCTGACCGCTACTTCCAGACCGATAACGCCGCTGACAAACTGGTGCCGGAAGGTATCGAAGGTCGCGTGGCCTATAAAGGCCGTCTGAAAGAGATCGTGCATCAGCAGATGGGCGGCCTGCGCTCGTGCATGGGCCTGACCGGTTGCCCGACCATTGATGACCTGCGCACTAAGGCGGAGTTTGTCCGCATCAGCGGCGCCGGCATCAATGAGAGCCACGTGCATGATGTGACCATCACCAAAGAGTCACCGAACTATCGCATGGGTTCATAATCCCGATTTCCCGCCCGGCTTCAGCCGGGCGCTTTTATTGATTAAGTCACCGTTCTGGAAAACCCTCAATGACGACGGAAAATATCCATAAGCATCGCATTCTGATCCTCGATTTCGGCTCACAATATACTCAGCTGGTTGCACGTCGCGTGCGCGAGCTGGGCGTTTACTGTGAACTCTGGGCATGGGATGTCACCGAAGAGCAGATTCGCCAGTTCAATCCAAGCGGCATCATCCTTTCCGGTGGCCCGGAGAGCACCACCGAACTGAACAGCCCGCGTGCGCCTGAATATGTCTTCAGCGCTGGCGTGCCGGTGCTGGGTGTCTGCTACGGTATGCAGACGATGGCGATGCAGCTGGGCGGCACCGTTGCTGGCTCAACTGAGCGCGAGTTTGGTTATGCGCAGGTTGAAGTGACGACGCCAAGCGCCCTGGTTCGCGATATTGAAGATGCGATCAGCGCCGCTGGCAAACCGCTGCTGGATGTCTGGATGAGCCACGGCGACAAAGTCACGGCGATCCCGGCTGACTTCGTGACCGTTGCCAGCACAGAAACCTGTCCGTTCGCCATCATGGCTAACGAAGAGAAGCGTTTCTACGGCGTGCAGTTCCACCCGGAAGTGACCCATACCCGCCAGGGCCTGCGGATGCTTGAGCGCTTCGTTATCGACATCTGTGAATGTGAAGCCCTGTGGACGCCAGCCAAAATCATTGAAGATGCGGTTGAACGCCTGCGTGTGCAGGTCGGCAACGACAAAGTGATCCTCGGCCTGTCAGGTGGTGTTGACTCCTCCGTGACGGCAATGCTGCTGCATCGCGCCATTGGCGACCGTCTGACCTGCGTGTTCGTAGATAACGGGCTGCTGCGCCTGAACGAAGCACAACAGGTTATGGATATGTTTGGCGACCACTTCGGCCTCAACATTATTCACGTTGAAGGCGAAGCGCGCTTCCTCGACGCGCTGGCAGGTGAGAATGAGCCGGAAGCGAAACGTAAAATTATCGGTCGCGTCTTTGTGGAAGTCTTCGACGAAGAAGCGCTGAAGCTGCAGGACGTTAAGTGGCTGGCACAGGGCACCATCTATCCGGATGTTATTGAGTCTGCGGCCTCCGCAACCGGTAAGGCGCACGTCATCAAATCGCATCACAACGTCGGCGGCCTGCCGAAAGAGATGAAGATGGGCCTGGTTGAGCCGCTGCGTGAGCTGTTCAAAGATGAAGTGCGTAAGATTGGTCTGGAGCTGGGCCTGCCTTACGACATGCTCTATCGCCATCCGTTCCCGGGCCCAGGTCTGGGCGTGCGCGTGCTGGGCGAAGTGAAGAAAGAGTATTGCGACCTGCTGCGCCGTGCCGATGCCATCTTCATTGAAGAGCTGCATAAAGCGGATCTCTATAACAAAGTCAGCCAGGCGTTCACCGTCTTCCTGCCGGTACGTTCAGTCGGCGTGATGGGCGATGGCCGTAAATATGACTGGGTTGTCTCGCTGCGTGCGGTGGAAACCATCGACTTTATGACCGCACACTGGGCACACCTGCCGTATGATTTCCTGGGCCGTGTCTCTAACCGCATCATCAATGAAGTCGACGGCATCTCCCGCGTGGTGTATGACATCAGCGGTAAGCCACCAGCGACGATTGAGTGGGAATAACCTGGCCTCAGCCAGTTAATCCCTGATAAGTCTGCAGCCCGCTCCTCAGCGGGCTTTTTTATTGCTCTGACCGTGCGCAGACTCGCTGTTTTAACCTTTCAGCACATCCAGGTCCGTCGCTGGTGTTTTCCTGTTCACTTTGCCGGAAATTACGCTATCCTCCATGCAGTAAAAGCCCGCAACTGACGTCAGTTGTGTCCCGCTTTTATCCGCCGCTTTCACCGATTGTCTGTATCCCAAAGCCGCCGCTTACTGAAATTGCCTGCTGAACAGGCGTTTCGCGATTCTTACGTCACCAGGAATGTTGTCATGCTCTCACTTAAAGTGTTCAGCCTGTTTTTTGTTGCCGTACTGCTGCTATCGCTGGGAGCCAGCATCGCGCAGGCGACGCGTCACAGCGATACCACAGAGCAGGGCGGCTGGTGGTCGGCCCGGCGCGATTCAGCCGGAATAGCGCCCGACCCGCGCGCTTTATATAGCCTGGCTATCGTACAGGTCTATGCTGCGCCGACTTACGGCTGGAAAGGGGCGGTGGCGGTGCATCCGTGGATCATCTTCAAGCGCGCCGGTGAAACGCGTTTCACTCGCTACGAAGTGATTAGCTGGGGCAGCGGCGATAAAGTCCGGCGCAACACCAACCTGCCTGATGGCTACTGGTATGGCGCAAAACCGCGGCTGCTGGTGGAACATCGCGGACCGGAAGCAGAAGCGATGATCCCGCAGATTGAAGCCGCCATTAAATCCTATCCGTGGCCGACAACCTATCGCGCCTGGCCTGGACCAAACAGCAACACCTTCCTGGCGCATATTGGCCGCGAAGTACCCGCTTTAAGGCTTGATCTGCCCGCTAACGCGCTGGGAAAAGATTACCGGCCACTGTGGCGTCCGGTCGGGCTGCCGCCATCCGGGCGCGGCCTGCAGGTGTCGATTCTGGGCGTGGCGGGCGTGACGGTGGGTGCAGAAGAGGGATTTGAAGTCAATCTGCTGGGTCTGAACATGGGAGTCGATTTCACACCGTTCCGGCTGCGTCTGCCGTTTATTGGCGGCCTGGGAAATGACAACCTTCAGCAGGATAAGCCCTGACAGTCTGGCCCCGTCAGGGGCCGTTTCACCTCAGCACACGCCAAAGTCACCCTCTTCGTGATAGAGATTGACGCTCTCTGCTTTCACTTCGATCTCTTTTTTCGCCGCATCATCAACGCGTGCACACCATAAGGTATCGCCTTCTACGCGCAGCACCTGCATTTTCGGGCCGCCGGTTTTCGACTGAACAAAATCCTCTGCTTTAAACATATTGCCTCCGTTGATTATCGCTTCTGCTGCCAGATGACTTCTGGCGCTGATCGTTTTTTGTGTGACGTTTTCCAGTTTATACCCTGACTGTTTTACTGCGAGAAAAAGTCTGCGCATGCTGAGCCGCACTAAGATAATTTCATCAGGTTGTCAGTTGACAACTCATCAATTCGGCGTCAGGATAGGGAAAAACATGGCAAGGAAGCGGCATCCCAACAAAGAGATCGAAACGGCGTTACGTTACGCCGAATCCCATGGCTGGCTGGTCGTCACGGGAGGCCATCATGCCTGGGGCAAAATGTACTGTCCGAAAAATCTGTTGATGTGCCGATGTGGGGAGTTTTGTCTGACCTGTATCTGGAGCACACCAAAAAACGCACATCAGCATGCCCGCGCGCTGCGACGCGTGGTCGACAACTGTCACTATCTGAAGTCCTGATGCAGCACAAGGAGAAGCATATGGAATATCGTTTCACATTACGGTTCAGCCTGCCGGAAGGGCATGCGCCGGTGGATGAACTGCTGGAAACGCTGGCAGCGGCAGGCTGTGATGATGCGCTAATCGGCCTGGGCATGCCGGGCAGAATTGCACTGGAGTTCACCCGGGAGTCCGACTCTGCAACGGATGTATTAAAGCAGGCAGAAGAGGATGTGCTGCGTGCGATACCGGGGGCCACGCTGGTGGAAGCCGCACCCGATTTTGTGGGATTGACGGATGTGGCGGAGATCATCGGCATGACGCGTCAGAATATGCGTAAGCTGATGCTCAGCCACCGCCCGCCGTTTCCGCTGCCGGTGCATGACGGTAAAACCGCCATCTGGCACTTAGCGGATGTGCTGGAGTGGCTGAGTCAGCGTGGTAACTATACGCTGCCTGCGGCGACCCGAGAGCTGGCACAGGTAACGCGGCAGCGCAATCTTAACGGGTCGCTGCAACGTTACGGCCTGCAAGCCTGACGATCAGTGCGGCAGCAGGAAGATTGTCGCCAGCCCCAGGAAAATAAAGAAGCCGCCGGTGTCGGTAAGGGCGGTGATCAATACGCTGGAGCCGACGGCGGGATCGCGATTCATTTTAGTCATGACCAGCGGCACCAGCACGCCCATCAGCGCGGCCAGCAGCAGATTAAGCGCCATGGCCAGCATCATAACGCCGCCCAGCGCCATATTGTCATACATCATCCAGGTGATGCCGCCCATGATGCCGCCCCAGAACAGGCCGTTGATCAGCGCCACGCCAAGCTCGCGGACGATCAAAAACGAAAAGTTGCCCGGTTCAACCTGATGTAAGGCCAGCGCCCGCACAATCATGGTGATGGTCTGATTACCGGTATTGCCGCCGATACCCGCGACGATCGGCATCAGCGTGGCCAGCGCCACGATTTGCGAAATCGTCCCTTCAAACAGCCCGATAACCCGGGAGGCGACAAAGGCGGTGCAGAGGTTAATCGCCAGCCAGGCCCAGCGTTTACGTACCGATTTACGCACCGGCGCGAACACATCCTCTTCTTGGCTGATACCCCCCATTTTACGAATATTGCTTTCGTTTTCGGCATTCACCAGATCGATGATGTCTTCAATGGTCACGCGGCCAATCAGCTTGCCTTTCGCATCGGTGACGGCGGCTGAAATGAGGTTATAACGTTCAAAGGCACTGGCAGCGTCTTCGGCCTTATCATTGAGCTGGAAGGTGGTAGGGCGGGCGTTCATCACGTCGCTCACCAGGGTTTTGGGTTTGTTAAGCAGGATGTCCGTCAGCAGCAGCTCGCCCAGCAGCTGATTATCTTTATTGGTGATGAAGAGTTTATCGGTACCGCCCGGCATGCTTTTGCGCTTGCGCAGAAAGCGTTGCACCGTTGCAAGCGTGACATCTTCACGCACCGTCAGGATATTGAAATCCATTACCCGGCCTACGCGGTCACGGTCAAGCTGCACCATATCGAGCATACGGGCGCGCAGGGCGGGCTCCACCGTTGCCAGCAGGCGTCCGGTCAGGTCACGTGGCAGATAACGCGCCAGCCAGACCTGATCGTCGATATCCAGCGGCTGGATAGCGCGCAGGATATCGCGGTCGCTCATCTCTTCGGTGAGGCTGGCCCAGACCGTTTCAGACGCTTCAACCAGCACATGGCCGCGCCGCTCGTTCGGCACCAGCCGCCACAGCGCCTGACGTTCTTCCTCGGGCAGGGCTTCGAGAATATCCGCGAGGTCAGCGGCATGCAGTTGCAGAATGTCCTGCTCCAGCGCGTCACGCTGGGCCGCATTTTCACGTTGCTGTTCAGGATTGAGCTCGCCCGATTTCTCCAGCAGGGCATCAACCAGATCGTGCTCACTGAGCAGCAGCGTCAGAATGCGATGACGTATTTCACTTAAACGTTGAGAGTGAGAGGCAGACACATTGGATCCCTTAAGTCTGAAAGCACCAGCACGAAGTGTAGCGTTTCGCCTGAAAAAGGGATGCAAAAAAGAGTCCAGTTAGCTGGATAACATTTAAGTTTCAGGTGCGTTTCAGGCGAAATGTCGTTATTGGTTATTCGCTATCGCGTATCGCCTGATGTTATGGCAACCGGTTCAGGAATAGCTTTCTGTTGCTGATGATGCTCGAAGGCAGCAGGCAGGATAAAAATCAGGCGACTAAAAAGAATGATAAAACTAATCAGCAACACAATGCGGGTCATGGTGCCGGTTTTTTGACGTCTTCGGGGAGAAATAGCGCTGTTCACGCGGGGTGGTTCCTGTAATGACCCCATCTGGGGCGACTGCAATATTTAGTCACAGTCGCCTGATGAAATCAATCGCTGTTGAAAAAAACAGCAGATAAAGATCAGTAACTCGCTTTTTGCGCCAGCAGCGTCGCAAACCGACAGGTGATGCGGTTGCCATTTTCATCTGTGCGATGCAACTGGCCAGGGTGCTCGTTGTACTTCACGATGTGCCAGTTGCGGTAGTAGTGGCTGAGCTCGCCTGATTTAAACGCAAAGGAAAAATCAGCCGGACAGGGCATATCGTCCGTGTTCATCGCCGCCACGATCAGGTTAAAACCGTCTCTGACCGTACAGGCCTGCATGTCGGCAATCAGCTGCGGAATGGTCTGCGGCTGCAGGAACATCATCACCACGGTCGACAGCACAAAGTTGAAGCCGCCATTAAAGCGCGTATTGTTCAGATCGCGCTGCTCGGTATGAATGCCGCTGAGATTTTCCTGCGCAATAATCTCCTGCAGGCGCGCCAGGCTTTGCGGATTATGATCCCACGCCGTGACGTCAAAACCGTGCTGATTCAGAAACAGCGTATTGCGTCCCACGCCACAGCCAAGGTCAAGCGCCTTGCCGACGTTGAGCTGGGGCAGCGCCGCAACCACTTCGGAGTGGGGCGGCGTTAAACCATAGGTTTCGGCAAAATAGTTTTCGCCTGAAAGGGGTGCGGTTGGTTGTGTCATATTCATCATTTCAGTTAAACGGGCGCCAGGCGCCCGTGTTGTCAGACTTCTTCTTCGAGGATCAGTTTCCATCCCGTGACGTCATTCCAGTAAACCTGCTCCCGTTCAAGATCGAGCTGAACCAGGTTGTTCTGCGTGAAATAGCCCGCCGGGAAGGTCAGCGTCCAGTGGCCGTCATCGCATTTCAGGGTTAACGCCTCCGGACGCGTGGTGGCCTGTCGCTGATTATTCAGCAGGGTACCCAGGCGAAGCAGGAAGATCAGCGGCACAAACTGCTTTTTCTTGAACAGCGTCACGCGCGGCAGCTCATCAAGTTTTATCGCTTTACGATGAAATCTGACCAGCGCCGCCAGCAGCATCTGCTGATCCTGATTGAAGCCCGGCAGGTTGGTGTTTTGCAGAATATAGGCTGAATGGCGTTGCAGGCCGCTGTGATTGATGGTCAGGCCCACTTCGTGCAGCATCGCCGCCCATTTCAGCAGTGCGGCCAGTTGTGGATTCGCCAGTTTCTGATTCTGCTCGCGCCACTGCAGATAAAGCTGCTCGGTGGTGTCGAGCACGCGTCGTGCCTGATCGCTGTCGATAGCGTAATGGTTCGCCAGACTCTGTGCAGTACGGCTACGAATATCCTGATGGCGGAAACGGCCCTCCATCTCATAGAGCACACCTTCACGCAGCGCACCGTCGGAGAGGCGCAATTCGCGAATGGCCAGCGCATCAAATACGCCGCACAGAATCGCCAGCCCGGGTACAAACACGCCTTTACGCTCTTCCGACAGACCCGGCAGGCTGAGTGCAGCAAAGGATTTGTGTTTCATCACTTCGTCATAGAGCTTTTCGAGGCGCTCAGGCGTAATCAGCTTCTCTTTTTCATCCATCGCCAGCAGCACTTCGCAGGCGGCTTTGATGGTGCCGGACGCGCCCAGCGCATATTGCCAGCCATGCAGACGATATTGCCACGCCAGCGTTTCCAGCTTCTGTGCGGCCGCTAAACGGGCGCGACGGAAGTTTTCACGGCTGATTTCACCTTTCGGGAAATAGAGCTGGGCGAAACTGACGCAACCCATGCGGCGGCTCTCAACCAGTTGCGGTTCAAAATCCTCACCTATGACCAGTTCGGTGGAGCCGCCGCCGATATCGATCACCAGCTTGCGGCCTTTCTCCGGCTGGGTATGTTCAACGCCCATAAAGATCAGGCGAGCCTCTTCATGGCCCGAAATCACCTCGATCGGATAGGGGATCACCTCGGCCGCCCGTTGCAGGAAGGTTTCGGCATTGACCGCCTCGCGCAGCGTGTGGGTACCGACAATCGTCACGTTGCTCGGACTGAACCCCTGCAGGCGCTCGGCGAACAGGGCCAGGCAGGCTAACCCCCGCTCCATCGCTTCCTCGCTGAGGTTGTGCCGGGCATCCAGTCCGTCAGCCAGATGGACGCGCTGCTTAAGGCGGCCCAGTACCTGCATCGCACCATCGACAACCCGCGCAATCACCATATGGAAACTGTTCGAGCCCAGGTCAATCGCCGCAAACTCCTGGGGTTTTGGCGTACTTTTATGAGAAATTGGCATAGGATTTATTCAGGTTGTTCCAGTTTCTTGATGTAATCATAAATGGCCAGCTGCGATCGCACTTTACGACGATTGCCGCGCTGGACGTAATGGTTACTCAACTCTTTATCGACGATGCGGGCTTTCACCGTATCACTCAACTGAATAGCAATAATGTCGAGTATGCGCTGCCGGATGTGGGGATCGAGAATCGCCACTGCCACTTCGATACGGTAATCAATGTTACGTGTCATCCAGTCAGCGGAGGAGAGGAACACCTTCTTATCGCCGCCATTCTCAAAAATATAGACGCGATCGTGTTCCAGATAACGGTCAACAATACTGATGACACGAATATTTTCACTGATCCCGGGCAAGTCAGGGATTAATGAGCACATTCCGCGCACCAGAAGATTGACCTTCACCCCTACGCTGGAGGCTGTATAAAGCCGATCAACCAGACCTTTGTCCACCAGATTGTTGATTTTCAGAGTAATGCCGCAGGGCTTATTCTGCTGCGCATTAGCAATTTCGGTGTCGATTAGCTCATACAGCATCCGGCGCGAGTTCTGCGGCGAGACCATCAGATGATCGAACGTCACGGGCCGGTAGGGATTCTCAATAAAGTTGAACACCCGACGTACTTCATTGGTGATGCGCGCATCCGCGGTCAGCAACGAGTAATCCGTATAGAGACGCGCGGTTTTCTCGTTAAAGTTGCCGGTACCGATATGCGCGTAGCGCACAATCTCTTCGCCTTCGCGGCGTGAAATCAGGAACAGCTTGGCGTGGATCTTCAGGCCTGGTGCGGAGAAAATGACATGCACGCCCGCTTCAGTCAGGCGTTTCGCCCAGTAAATATTGGCTTCTTCATCAAAGCGCGCCTGCAGCTCCACCACCACCGTGACTTTTTTACCGTTATAGGCGGCATGGATCATCGCATCCATGATGCGGGAATGCTTAGCAACGCGGTAGATGTTGATTTTTATCGCAAGCACGCTGGGGTCGAACGACGCCTGACGCAGCAGCTCCAGCACATGCTCAAAGGTGTGGTACGGGTAGTAGAGCAGCACGTCGCGATTGCGAATCGCATCAAAGCCGTTGCGAAAGCCATCAAAGCCGATGTGGCGAATCTGCGGCAGCGGGCGGTTCACCAGGTTATTTTTGCCGACGTTAGGGAAGCCGATAAAGTCTTTGAAGTTGTGGTAGCGGCCGCCTGGCAGGATGGAGTCCAGGTTTGAGATGGAAAGCTTGTGGCACAGCAGCGACACCATCGTGTCTGGCATATCGCGCTGGTAGACGAAACGCACCGGTTCCGCCGTCAGTCGCTGCTTCAGGCTGGAGGACATCAGCTCCAGCAGGCTCGACTCCATCTCCGTGACCAGGTCGTACTCGGCGTCACGCGTCATTTTCATTGAATAGGCGTTGAGCGCGTCGTAGTCGTAGAAACCTTTAAAAATGTCATCCAGGCAGTAGCGCAGAATGTTATCCAGCAGGATCATTGGCTTACGGCGGCGCGGTGGCTCAGCCGGTAAATTGATGAAACGCGGGACTTTGTCGGACGGAATTTCCAGCAGCGCATACTGAATATTGTCACCGCGAATGATCTCTACCGCCAGATAGGTGTAGTCATCTTTAAGGAATTCGGTCAGATCCGTTTCATGGGTGATCAGAATCGGCGAGATATGCTGACGCAGTTCGTGCTTGAAGTAGTGGCGCAGCCACGCCTGCTGATTGGATGAGAGCTGACGTTCGTTGATCAGGAAGATCTGGTTACGTGCCATCTCCAGCAGCAGATCGTTATATAACGCATCAAACTCCTGATCGGACTTCATTACCCGCTGCTGAATTTTCTTAAACAGATGGCGTGGCGTACTGGCGGAACCCTGCTCTTCACCAATCAGAATGCGGCGTTTGAGGTCTGCGAAACGCACTTTATAGAATTCGTCGAGATTATTGGAGTAGATACCCAGAAAGCGCATCCGCTCAATCAGTGGATTGCTTTTGTCTGCTGCTTCCTGCAAAACCCGTTCATTAAAGGATAACCAGCTTAATTCTTTTTCAATATAAAGCTTTACCTGACCCATTCTCACTCCATTTAGCGGTTGCAGGACTGAAGATCCAGTATCCACCAACATTATGGCGAGAGTATGGCAGCGTTGTCCAACGCCAGGAGTTGTCTTATCAATCGGCTACGGGCAACATAGCGGCTTATTTTGGCCTGCTAGCGGAACCGCATGAGCGCAAACCACATTCCTGTCCAATTCAGCGATCGTAAGCGTCGTGCCGTTGACCGTCTGACACGGCGACTGGTCACCTGCTGTGGCGTGGCGATCCTGCTATTGATGCTGCTGCTCTTCTGCTGGCTGATTGGCGTGGTATTACCGCTGTTTAATGCGCCGGGCCTGCAGATTGCGGCCAGCCAGCAACTCTGGGATCGTGCGCCAGCCTTAGCGATTGGCAATCAGGGGAAGGTCGGCTGGCGCATCAGCGAGCGCGGTGCGGCGCGTTTTATTCCGCTGGATGGTCAGCCTGCGGAACCGGCACTGGCCCTGACCCCGCCGCCCGGGGAGATAGTGCGGAGTGCCGATGAGCAGACGTTACTGCTGAATATGCAGGGTGCGCTGACTCTGATTCAGCCAACCGCCGACCAGCAGTGGCGTCTCCCGCTGGGAGACAAACCGTTTCATCTGCCCGATGGCGCAGTGACGAAGATGGCGCTGGCGACGCGCCATGCGGGTCAGTGGCGTATAGCCGCACTCACTGAGGCCGGACTCCGGGTGCTGACGCTCGGCACCGATCGCCAGGCCTCGGTTATCCCGCTGCCGCAACGCCAGCTGGATCTGCTGGCGCTCTCGCCGTCCGGCGATCTGCTCTACACCACCGAAGGCAATCTGCTGCGGGTCTGGCAACTTGACGATGACCGTGCACTATTGCGCGAAACGCACGCCCTGCCGCAGCGGCCAAAAAGTCTGCATCTGCTGGTGGGCGGCACAAGCCTGCTGATCCAGGATGGCAGCGGCGTCACGCAGTGGTTTGCTATCGCCAGCGAACAGGGGCCGCGCCTGCAGCGCATTCGTACTTTTGCCAACAGCGACGGTGAGACCATTCTGGTGACGGAATCACAACGCCGCGTGTTTGCGACGCTCAGTAAACAGGGGATGCTGCGGCTGTTTGCCAGCAAGCAGGATGGCCCGATACTGCAGCGTCAGCTGGAACCTGGCATTGTGCAGGCGCAGTTTTCGCCGCGTGGCGACAGCCTGCTGATTGAACGGGCGGGAAGCTGGCAGACTCTGCGGCTTGATAATCCGTGGCCGGACGTCACCTGGCGCAATTTCTGGCAAAAAATCTGGTATGAAAATTATCCCGGACCGGACTGGATCTGGCAATCGACCGCGGCGGGTGACAGTTATCAGGCCAAGTTCAGCCTGATGCCGATGGTGATGGGTACGCTGAAAGCGGCGAGTTTAGCGCTGCTGTTTGCCACACCGCTGGCGCTGGCGGCGGCGATGTACACCGCCTGGTTTATGGCGCCCGGCCTGCGACGCTGGGTCAAACCGGCCATTGAGATGATGGGTGCGCTGCCAAGCGTGGTCGTGGGGCTGATTGCCGGGATCTGGCTCGCGCCGCATATTGGTCAGGCGCTGGTGGGTGTGCTGCTGCTGCCGCTGACGCTGGCGGGCACGCTGCTGCTGTGCGGCGTATTCAGCGCGCGTTTACCGCCGCGCTGGCGTCAGCCGGGTCGTGAAGTGCTGATTCTGCTGCCGCTGTTGCTGCTGGTCACGCTGCTGACGCTGTGGCTGCCCACGCTGTTGATACCGGATGCGGGCGACTGGCTGCCGCATTACGAACAGCGCAATCTGCTGGTAGCCGCGCTGGCGATGGGCTTTGCGCTGGTACCGCTGATCTTTACCCTCTCTGAGGATGCGCTGTTCAGCGTGCCTGCTGCACTGGGGCAGGGCTCGCTGGCACTGGGCGCGACGCCGTGGCAAACCCTGACCCGCGTCGTGCTGCCGGGTGCTTCCGCCGGTATTTTTGCCGCTCTGATGATTGGTCTGGGGCGTGCCGTAGGAGAAACCATGATTTTGCTGATGGCGACCGGCAACACGCCGCAAAGTGAAGGTGGCCTGTTCAGCGGCCTGCGCGCACTGTCCGCCAATATCGCCATTGAGATGCCGGAAGCGGCGGCGGGGAGTGCTCATTATCGCGTGCTGTTTCTCAGCGCCCTGATGCTGCTGCTGTTTACGCTGGTGATCAACACGGTTGCCGAGCTGATCCGTCAGCGACTGCGCCAGCGCTACAGCCAGCACGAGGAGCAGGCATGAAAGCGATGCGACAGAACGATCGCTGGCGCTGGCTAACCGCCGGTGCCGTAGCCGTCTGCCTGCTGGCCTTTACGCTGCTGATTGGGTTACTGGCCTGGCAGGGCGTGCGCGCTTTCTGGCCGCAGCGCGTCGATCTTTACACGTTTAGCCAGCCTGAAGGGGGCGAGACGCGGCTGCTGGGTGAAACCCTGGAACATCAGCGGCGCTTTCCGGCCCCGGCAGATGAGCAGGGCAACAGCGGCGGACAGGTTAATCGCTATCTGATTAAAACCGGTAACCGTGACTGGGACGCACCCGATTTCCGGGTGGTTTACAGTCGCACGGCGGCGCAGGTCAGCCAGCCAGCGGACATCATGGTGCTGCAGCGCCGCAGCCACGGTCAGGCATACGGCTGGTTTGTCGGCCTGCGTGAGGATAATGAAGAGCTGACTGCGCAGGATCCCGATGCACTGCTGCATCAGCGGCTCGGACAGGTGCAGATGCTGGTGCGGCAGGCTAATCAGATTCGCCGGGTCGATATGGCGCGCCTCAACAGCCAGCGTGAGCAGCTTGATGAGCAGGCGGCCACAAACCGTGCTGCCGGGCGCTTTGATCTGCAGGCCGAGTCAGAATATCAGGCCAATCAGGCCGCTTTGCAGCGCCGGTTTAATCAGCTGAGCGAGACACTGGCTTCGCTGCAACAGCAGAGTCAGCGCGATCTGTTAATCCTGCGGGATGTGCATGGCACCGGACATGCGATCCCGCTGACCGAAATCGTTGACAGCTGGAAGCCGAACGCGATGACGCTGACCGGCAAAACGCTGCATTTTCTGCATCAGCTGTGGCGTTTCGTCAGTGATTCACCCGCTGAAGGCGAGAGTGAATCCGGGGCGTTCCCGGCGATCTTTGGCACCGTGCTGATGGTGCTGCTGATGTCGGTGGTCGTGATGCCGCTGGGTGTCATCGCCGCCATCTGGCTGCATGAATATGCCGGACGCAATGCGCTGACCAGACTGGTGCGCATCGCGGTGGTCAATCTGGCAGGCGTTCCTTCAATCGTCTATGGCGTATTTGGTCTGGGCTTCTTTGTCTGGCTGGTGGGCGGCACGATAGACCAGCTCTTCTTCGCCAGCGCGCTGCCCAATCCCACCTTCGGGACACCTGGTTTGCTGTGGGCGTCGCTGACTCTGGCGTTACTAACGCTGCCGGTGGTGATTGTGGCGACCGAAGAGGGACTATCCCGCATTCCCAACAGCCTGCGGCAGGGGTCGCTGGCGCTGGGCGCGACTCAGGCGGAAACCCTGTGGAACGTGGTGCTGCCGATGGCGGTGCCTGCCATGTTGACCGGCCTGATTCTGGCGGTGGCGCGTGCCGCCGGTGAAACCGCGCCGCTGATGCTGGTTGGCGTGGTAAAAATGGTGCCGGAACTGCCCGTCGACGCGGTGTTTCCTTATCTGCATCTGGATCGCAAGTTTATGCATCTGGGCTTCCAGATTTACGATCTGGCGTTTCAGAGTCCGAATATTGAAGCTGACCGGCCGCTGGTGTTCGCCACCGCGCTGCTGCTGGTGCTGATTATTCTGTCGCTTAATCTGCTGGCGATGGGCCTGCGTCACCGTCTGCGTGAACGCTATCGCCTTATGACTCAATAACAGGCTATGACTATGACGTCCGACACGGATATCGCGCTGACCGTTAACCAGCTGTCGCTGTGGTATGGCGAGCGCCAGGCGCTGCAGGCTATTTCGCTGCAGGTGCCGAAAAACAAGATTACCGCGCTGATTGGCCCTTCGGGCTGTGGAAAATCGACGCTGCTGCGTTGCTTTAATCGCATGAATGATGTGATTGATCATTGCCGGGTCGAGGGTGAGGTGTTGCTGGGATCGCAGCCGATCCTGCGACCCGAGCAGGATCTCTCGGCGCTGCGTCGTCGGGTCGGCATGGTGTTTCAGCGGCCCAATCCTTTTCCAAAATCGATCTATGAAAATGTGGTCTACGGGCTGCGTTTACAGGGTGTACGCGACCGGCGGGTGCTGAACGAAGCCTGTGAACGTGCGCTGCGCGCGGCGGCGCTGTGGAGTGAGGTCAAAGATCAGCTGTCACAGAATGCGCTGACGCTCTCTACCGGACAGCAGCAGCGGCTGGTGATTGCCCGCGCCATTGCGATTGAACCGGAAGTTCTGCTGCTGGATGAGCCGACCTCCGCGCTCGATCCCATCTCCACGCTGGTGATTGAAGAGCTGATGACCACGCTCAAGCAGCATTTCACGCTGGTGCTGGTGACGCACAACATGCAGCAGGCTTCTCGCGTGTCAGATTACACCGCGTTTATGCATCAGGGCGCGTTAGTGGAGTTTGATGAGACTGACCGTATCTTTACCGCGCCAAAACAGCGACGGACCGAAGATTATATTACGGGGCGCTACGGTTAAGTCAGTAACGGGAGCAGAGCAGGTTGTTATGTCAGACGGCTCAATGGTTCCCTGAGCCTTTACCCCGACCGCCAGCACTTCAGGGGAAGCCCCGGCTTCCCCTGTCGGGTCAGTCGTTAGCATAACCCTGCGGCGGCAGCGGTTCGCCATCCAGCCAGGCCTTGCCGTCACGCATCGCCAGACGACCCTCAACAAACCAGCCGATTACCATCGGATAGATGGCATGCTCCTGATGCTGCACCCGCTCCGTAATCTCCGCTTCGCTGTCGCCGGGAAAAACCGGGACTTTGGCCTGCAGGATCACCGGACCTCCATCCAGCTCGTCAGTGACGAAATGTACGGAGGTGCCATGTTCGCTATCGCCATTTTCCAGAGCCTGACGATGCGTATGCAGACCCGGATATTTCGGCAACAGAGAAGGGTGGATATTCAGCAGGCGATCGTGAAAATGGGCCACGAACGCGCTGCTGAGAATGCGCATATATCCTGCCAGCACAATCAGGTCTGGACTGTAGGCTTCGATTTCAGCGATGAGCTGGCGATCGAAGGCTTCGCGGTCAGTGAAGTCGCTGGCGGCAAGCGAGTGGGCAGGAATACCTGCCTCCTGCGCCCGCGTAAGGCCATAAGCGGCGGCGCGGTTGCTGAACACGGCAGCCACGCTGCCGTGAATCCGCCCGCTTGCACAGGCGTCAAGGATGGACTGAAGGTTACTTCCGTTGCCGGAAATCAGTACAACCAGCTTTTTCATCCGTTGATGACCACACGCTCTTCGGCATCAGACGCTTTAATTACGCCGAGCTTCCAGGCTTTCTCGCCCGCAGCCTGCATCAGCGCAATCGCGTTGTCCGCGTCTGCCGGACTCAGGGCGATGATCATGCCGACGCCGCAGTTAAAGGTACGGTACATCTCGAAACGGCTGACGTTGCCTGCCTGCTGTAACCAGCTGAAGACGGCCGGCCATTGCCAGCTCTTCTCGTCGATGACGGCCTGAGTGTTGTCGGGCAGCACGCGCGGAATATTCTCCCAGAAGCCGCCGCCGGTCAGGTGTGCGATAGCGTGCACATCGACCTGCTCAATCAGGCTCAGGATATTTTTCACGTAGATGCGGGTCGGTTCCAGCAGATGATCGGCCAGCGGTTTGCCTTCCAGCTGTTCAGCCAGCGGATCGGTATTGCTGACTTCCAGAATCTTACGCACCAGCGAATAGCCGTTGGAGTGCGGGCCGCTGGAGCCGAGGGCAATCAGTACGTCGCCATCCTGCACCTTGCTGCCATCAATGATCTCTGACTTTTCCACCACGCCAACACAGAAACCGGCCACATCGTAATCTTCGCCGTGATACATGCCTGGCATCTCAGCGGTTTCACCGCCCACCAGCGCACAACCCGACTGCAGACAACCTTCGGCGATGCCGGTGATCACCGCAGAGGCGGTATCCACATCCAGTTTGCCGGTAGCGTAGTAGTCGAGGAAGAAGAGGGGCTCGGCGCCCTGTACCACCAGGTCGTTGACACACATCGCCACCAGGTCAACACCAATGGCATCGTGACGTTTGAGATCCATCGCCAGACGCAGCTTGGTGCCAACGCCATCGGTGCCGGAGACCAGCACCGGTTCACGGTATTTCTGCGGCAGCGCGCAAAGCGCACCAAAACCGCCCAGTCCACCCATCACTTCCGGGCGACGCGTCTTTTTCACTACGCCTTTAATACGGTCAACCAGAGCGTTACCAGCATCAATATCAACACCGGCGTCTTTGTAACTGAGAGAGGTTTTGTCGGTCACTGCGAGGTCCCCACGCGAGTTGCGGTTGGTGGTTTAAAATAAAGCGCGGCAATTCTATCAGTGCAGGCAAACGTTTGCGAGTCCGGGATTGCGCATCGGGCGATTTTCATTAATCCTCTATTTGTCCCGGTAAAACCCGCGGCTTTGCGCAAGAGCAGGTGGCGCGGAGCGTAAAAGGCGGTATAATCCCGCGATTTTTTTTAGCTCAACTCATTCCGGGAGAACACCAATGAAGATCGTGGAAGTCAGACACCCGCTGGTCAAACATAAACTGGGCTTGATGCGTGAGCATGATATCAGTACAAAGCGTTTTCGCGAGCTGGCGTCTGAAGTGGGCAGCCTGCTGACCTACGAAGCGACCGCCGATCTGGAAACAGAGCGCGTAACCATTGAGGGCTGGAACGGCCCGGTAGAGATCGATCAGATCAAAGGCAAAAAAATCACGGTGGTGCCGATTCTGCGTGCCGGCCTGGGCATGATGGAAGGGGTGCTAGAGCACGTTCCCAGCGCCCGTATCAGCGTGGTGGGTGTTTACCGTGATGAAGAGACACTGGAGCCGGTTCCCTATTTCCAGAAGCTGGTCTCTAACATCGAAGAGCGCCTGGCGCTGGTCGTCGATCCTATGCTGGCGACCGGCGGTTCCATGATCGCCACCATCGACCTGCTGAAGAAAGCGGGCTGCACCAGTATTAAAGTGCTGGTACTGGTTGCCGCACCAGAAGGGATTGCCGCGCTGGAGAAAGCGCATCCTGACGTTGAGCTTTACACCGCGTCAGTGGATCAGGGACTGAATGAGAAGGGTTACATCATTCCCGGGCTCGGCGATGCCGGGGACAAGATTTTCGGAACCAAATAAATCGCACAGCCGACCAGAGAGTCGGCTTTTTTTTGGCAAAAAAAAGATCCCCGAACGGGTTTGGTGTGGCTGCGAGGCTCACCGGCGTGCCTGCTGCTGTGCCAGAGGCGCGCGCCCTGGGGGATAAATAACATAAGGGGATAAATGATGACTCGTCGCGCCATTGGCGTCAGTGAACGACCGCCGTTACTGCAAACCATTCCACTCAGCCTGCAACACCTGTTCGCCATGTTTGGTGCCACGGTACTGGTACCGATTCTGTTCCACATCAACCCGGCGACGGTGCTGTTATTCAACGGCGTAGGCACGCTGATCTACCTCTTTATCTGTAAAGGCAAAATTCCCGCTTACCTCGGTTCCAGTTTTGCCTTTATCTCGCCAGTACTGCTATTGCTGCCGCTGGGTTATGAGGTCGCGCTGGGCGGATTTATCCTGTGCGGCGTGCTGTTCTGTCTGGTGGCGCTGATTGTCAAACGCGCGGGCACCGGCTGGCTCGATGTGATGTTTCCCCCGGCGGCGATGGGCGCGATTGTCGCCGTCATCGGTCTGGAGCTGGCGGGTGTTGCCGCCAATATGGCAGGTCTGCTGCCCGCGGAAGGCAGTGCGCCCGACAGTACAACCGTGCTGATTTCGCTGGTCACGCTGGCAGTGACGGTATTCGGTTCCGTGCTGTTTCGTGGCTTCCTGGCGATCATCCCGATTCTGGTCGGGGTGGTGGCGGGTTATCTGCTCTCTGCATTTATGGGCATCGTTGACTGGAGCGGCGTGGTCAAAGCCCCCTGGTTTGCGCTGCCAACCTTCTATACCCCGCGCTTTGAGTGGGTGGCGATGCTGACGATCCTGCCTGCGGCGCTGGTGGTGATTGCCGAGCATATCGGTCATCTGGTGGTCACCGCCAACATCGTAAAGAAAGATCTGATTCGCGACCCTGGCCTGCATCGTTCGATGTTCGCCAACGGCTTATCAACGGTCATCTCCGGCTTCTTTGGTTCAACGCCTAACACCACCTACGGCGAAAACATCGGTGTGATGGCAATTACCCGCGTCTACAGTACCTGGGTGATTGGCGGCGCGGCGATTCTGGCGATCCTGCTCTCCTGTGTCGGCAAACTGGCGGCGGTGATCCAGGCGATCCCGGTACCGGTAATGGGCGGCGTGTCGCTGCTGCTGTATGGCGTGATCGGCGCATCCGGTATCCGGGTGTTGATCGAATCCAAAGTCGATTACAACAAAGCGCAAAATCTGATCCTGACCTCGGTGATCCTGATCATCGGCGTCAGCGGTGCGAAGGTGCATATCGGTGCTGCAGAGCTGAAAGGCATGGCGCTGGCGACAATCGTAGGGGTTGGATTAGCGCTGATCTTCCGTGTGATCTCGCTGTTGCGTCCGGAAGAAGTGGTGCTGGAGGCTGAAGAATCGCGCGAGCCGTGATCGCAGCAAGCCTGACAGGATCGGGGCAGGGACGCCCCATTCATCTCTTTCTGAAAACTGTGTTAGACTTCCCCCGATTTTTTGCTTGTTCTCTTGCTGAGGTGCTTCTGAACACGCCGGCACAATTGTCATTGCCACTCTATTTACCTGACGATGAAACCTTCTCCAGCTTCTGGCCGGGGGAAAACCCGTCGCTGATTGCCGCGCTGAAAGGCGCTCTCAACCAACAACATGGCAGCTATCTCTACTTCTGGTCACGCGAAGGCGGAGGGCGGAGCCATTTGCTGCACGCCGCGTGCGCCGAGATGTCAGCGCGCAGCGAAGCGGTCGGTTACGTTCCGCTGGATAAACGCACCTGGTTTGTACCGGAAGTACTGGAAGGGATGGAGCAGCTGTCACTGGTCTGCATCGATAACATCGAGTGCATTGCAGGCGAGCCTGAATGGGAAATGGCGATCTTCGATCTCTATAACCGTATTCTGGAAACCGGCAATACGCGCCTGTTTATTACCGGCGATCGTCCACCACGCCAGCTTAATCTGCAACTGCCCGATCTCGCCTCGCGGCTGGACTGGGGGCAGATCTATCGCCTGCAGCCTCTCTCCGACGAAGATAAATTACAGGCGCTGCAACTGCGCGCCGGGTTACGCGGATTTGAGCTGCCGGAAGATGTGGGACGCTTCCTGCTGAAGCGACTGGATCGTGAAATGCGCACCCTGTTTGATACGCTGGATCGGCTTGATCGCGCCTCGATCAGCGCCCAGCGTAAACTCACCATTCCGTTTGTGAAAGAGACACTCGGCCTTTAAAACAGGTCGAGCACCGCTTCGGGCGGACGCCCGATCCGCGCCTTGTCGCCATTGATCACTATCGGCCTTTCAATCAGCACCGGATGTTCCACCAGCGCATCCAGCAGCGCACTTTCGCTTTTGTCGCTGAGTGCCAGTTCGCTATAGATCGCCTCTTTAGTCCGCATCAACTGTTGTGCACTCTGCATTCCCAGTTTCTGTAACAGGATTTGCAGCGTCTCGCGATCGGGCGGCGTTTGCAGATAGAGCACCACTTCCGGCTCTATCCCGCGGGCGCTCAGCAGTGCCAGCGTCTCGCGGCTCTTGCTGCAGCGCGGGTTGTGGTAAATCGTCACCATCTCAGACTCTCCTTTATTCGCAGCGTGAATGCTCAACCTTTCTGATATTGCTTAAAGCGCTGTTGTAACTGGCGCAGCTGATCGATACGGGCATCGTAGCGCGCCTGTTTCAGGCTGCCGAGCGGCACCTGTGCGCTGGCGCTGCCAAGCGCGGTGATCGCCTGATCGAGCTGGCCATTCAGCGCCAGACTCTCTGCCCGCGCCGATAACTCTTCATCATTCAGTCCCTGCTGTGCAGACGCCTGGGCCAGCAAATCCCAGCCGTTGGGATCATCTTTATTAGCCCAGGTGTAGCGATTCAGAATGCGGCTGGCGTTGGCATACTGTTTCGCTTCAACGTAGGCATTGGCCAGATTGAGCTGCACCACCGGGCTGTTTTTTGCACTGGTGGCGGCGCTGAGCAGAGCGATCGCCTGTTGTGGCTGATTCAGACCGATATCGATGTCTGACATAAGATCCAGGAACCAGACGTTATTCGGCTGCTTCGCCAGCAGCGGCGTCATAATCCGCTTCGCATCGGCAAAGCTTTTCGCCTGCAAAAACTGTATGGCTTTGCCATATTGTGACGCCAGCTGCTCACGAGAATTGCCGCTGGCATACTGGTTCAGCAGTTCGTCGGTAAGCTGATTACGCCCGGTCGAGTACATGCCCAGTGAACGCACCTTTGCCAGATAGAAATCTTCTGTAGATTGCACCACCACCGGCCGCATCTGGTTAGCGCGGTTACGGGCATCCGCCAGACGGCTGTCGGGCAGGGGATGCGTCAGCAGAATTTCAGGTGGCTTCGAGGAGAAGCGGCTCTGATCGGCCAGCTTCTGTAAAAAGTTCGGCATCGCCTGGGGATCAAACCCGGCGCGCTGCAGTACCTGAATTCCGATGCGGTCAGCTTCCTGCTCATTACCCTGGGTAAAACTGATAATCCCCTGCTGAGTTCCCGCCAGAGTGCCGGTCAGTGCTGCCATGCCCGCCTGCGGATTGGCCATCGCCAGCAGAATAGAGCCCAGCGCACCGACCCATGTCAGTGGCGCATTGCGCTTCTGATCTTCCATTGCGCGCGCCAGATGGCGCTGGGTAACGTGTGAGATCTCATGCGCCATTACTGATGCCAGCTGGCTTTCATTTTCGGTATAGCGGAACAGCGCTGAGTGCAGCACCACGTTGCCACCAAAAAAGGCAAAGGCGTTGAGCTCATCGTTCTGAATCAGAAAGAAGTGGAACGGGGTTTTCACTGAGTCGGCATGCGACACCAGTCGCTGACCCAGCTGATTAATATACTGATTAAGCAGCGGATCGTTGATCAGCGGCGCACTGGCACGCAGCTGGCGCACATAAAAGTCGCCCATCTGCAGTTCCTGATTAATCGACAGCGTCGAACCGGCCGTAGTGCCAATATCGGGAAGTGAATCACTGACATCGGCATAAGCAGGTGACAGAGTAGTGAAAATGAGCGTCGGAAGGAGCGCGGCGATCAGCGTTTTCTTTAACCGGTTCAACATGCCTTAATCCTGTAGAGAGGCCCTGAAAATGGACAGGTGCGCAGCGGGAATGTTCCATTTTTCGCAGATAACGACGGTTCGTGACTATCTTAACCAGAGCATCAAAAGAATGAAATGTCGTTTTCTGGCAAACGACCAACGTAATTTGTGCAAGATCGCCCATTTTGACGAAAAAAACTGAACATCCTGCCAACTTAAACCGCGGTTAAACGAATAAAAACCGGCGGAGTATCGCCGGGTTTGTGAGCGGTTAAGTAATGCCTTATTCATTTATTCCCAATGCGCTTCGGCAGAATAAAGCAGAATCTGCTGCCGCGCAGATTTAGCCTGTGAGCGGATTTTTTTAAAGTTATGTAAATTCACTCAAAAAAACTGACTATGGCATGAGTTTTTCCAGGTCTACTCTGAAAAAATAGCCCTCTCTGAGCCGTGAATCTCCTCTTCGCCATTGATAAATTAAATCGTAGCTCCCGCCTTTATCCTGCTTATTCCAGCTACGCCTGGCTGTTATTTATTGCTGTTAATGTCACAGAAATGGAAAAAAGCACAAAAAGTCAGGTCCATTCTGATTAAGACCTTTTTTTCCTCATAATGAAACTTTTCGATTAATACGGAAGGTGAATAATTTCAGCAGTTATCAGCCGCGCGCTGACCTGAATTTACGCAGGCGAGAATTATGCCTGCGCTGTGATATAGATAGCCGACCTGATTCAGTCCTGAATCTGCCAGCCATTATTTGCCGGAGAGAAGTGTTATGCGTTCAGTTGTTTCATACGCGTTAATCGCCATTATTGGCGGAGTCGTTGGCGCGGCTGTCACACAGAGTGGCGAGATTTATGACAAAGTGACACGCCATTTTGCAACCGAGCCACAGGAAGCCCCGGGATTCTGGAGTACACCGGCGATTGAAGGTTACGGCAAAATTCATTATGAGCCCGACGCTGCGTTTAAACCGGTGGCAGGCCTGAGCAATAAAATTGTTTTTCAGATTACCCGAAGCGATGGCGCGATGACCGCGCCCAATCTGGGACTGGAGCGTGTGGCGCGCGTGGTGAATTTATATATCGCCTCCGGCATTCCGGCCGATCAGCTGAAGTTTGTCGTTTCGGTCACCGGCGATGCGACGCCCGCCATGCTGGATAACGCCCATTTTAAAAAGTTTTATGGCATCGAAAATCCAAACCTGAAGCTGATTAATGAGCTGAATCAGGCGGGAGTGAAAGTCTCGGTCTGCGATCAGTCCGTGGCATTCCATCACTATCCTAATAACTGGATTGATAAATCTGTGGTCCATGCGCTTTCCAGTCCGACCACCGTATCAACCCTGCAAAACCAGGGATACGCGTGGCTGGCAATGTAATTGATGTTTTAAACGATCGGGAGAAGAGTTAATGCGTCCAGCAGCTTTAGTGGTGATGGCAGCCGTAGCGGGATTTATCGGCGGCAATGTTTTACAGTTGCCGGAATTATTCGATAAGGTCAGCGGGAAAATGGCGGATAATAAATCCGAACCTGCTGATTTCTGGAGTACGCCAGCGATTGAAGGCTACGGAAAAATACATTATGTCGATACGCCTGCATTTAAACCCGGCACGACAGCGGGCCTGAGTAATAAAATAGTATTTCAGATCAACCGCAGTGAAGGGGATATTCGTAAGCCGAATCTCGGTCTGGAGCGCGTAGCGCGCGTCACCAACCTCTATTATGCGGCAGGTGTGCCACTCGACCAGCTGAAATTTGTGGTGTCAATTAACGGCGACGCGGTTTCATCAGCGCTGAATAATGACCAGTTCAGCAAAGCCTACGGCGTCGATAACCCGAACCTGAAGCTGATCAGCGAGCTGAAAAAAGCGGGCGTTCAGGTCACTATCTGCGATCAGTCAGTGGCGTTTCATCAGCTTGAGCGCAACTGGATCGACCCGATGGTCACTCACACTATCTCCAGCGGCACCACCGTTGCGACCCTGGAAAACAGCGGTTACGCCTTCCTGATGCTTTAATTCCCCCACAGCGGCGTCACTGCCGCTGTCACCTTCCCGTCAAATTGCTGTGATGTCCCTGTCATAGAACGCCGCTAGTGTTGTCGCAATGAGATCGATCTCATCGACAATAAACGAGGCAGTCATGACCGATTTAATCAGCGTAGCCAGACTGGCAGGGGTCTCCCGCGCAACCGCTGCGCGCGCCTTTTCTGACCCTCATCTGCTAAAACCGGGCACGCTGCAAAAGGTGCTTGCCGCCTCGGAACAGATCGGTTTCCGCCCGAATCATATTGCCCGTCAGCTCCGCACCCAGCACTCCACCACGCTTGGCGTCCTGTTGCCTTCACTGCTCAATCCGGTTTTTGCCATGCAATTACAGGCGATGGAGCAGCAGGCTCGTCTGGCGGGATATGGCCTGCTGGTAGCAACCAGTGATTATCAGGCTGAGCGGGAAGCGGCCATTGTCGAACATATGCTGCACCAGCGTGTCGCCGGTCTGGTACTGACGGTGGCAGATGCCGACAGCAGTGCGCTGCTGCCGACACTGGCGGCGGCGAAGATGCCCTTCGTGCTGACCCACAACGTACCGCAACAGCACGAATGGCCCGCGCTGTGCGTAGATAACCGCAAAGCCATTGCCGAAGCGACCGTCCATCTGGTGTCACTGGGCCACCGCCACATCGTGATGGCTGCGGGCCCTATGCAGCAATCTGACCGCGCCCGTCTGCGCTATCTCGGCTACTGCGATGCCATGCAGCAGGCCGGTCTGACGCCGCAGGCGATGATTGAGATGCCCAGCCATATCCAGTCCGATTTCCATCCGTTGCTGCCGCTGATTAATTCACCTTCGCCGCTGACGGCGGTGATTTGCAGTAACGATCTGCTGGCTATCAGCCTTCTGGGCGCCGCTGCGCGTGCCGGCGTCAGCGTTCCGAATCAGCTCTCCGTGGTCGGCTTCGATGGCATTGAGCTGGGCGAACAGCTTTCACCTTCACTGGCCAGCGTGGTGCAGCCGATTGCGCTAATGGGCGCGCGCGCCATTGACCTGCTTCTGAATCCCGTCGGCGGTAAAACCCATCTGCTGGCTCATCATTTACGTCTCGGGGAGAGTGTCGCCCCGGCATTTCATGGCTCTTTTTCAGGGAAACATCATGTCACTCACCGTTAACTTCAAACCTATCGCCAGCGCTGCGCTGCTGGCCGGATGCACGCTTGCCTCATCGTGGGCGCAGGCGGCTGAAAATGCTATCTGCTACAACTGCCCGCCAGAGTGGGCCGACTGGGCGACACAGCTCCAGGCGATCGAAAAAACGACGGGCATTCATGTGCCGCAGGACAATAAAAATTCGGGTCAGGCGCTGGCGCAGCTGGTTGCCGAGAAAAGCAATCCGGTCGCCGACGTGGTCTATTATGGCGTCAGCTTCGGCATTCAGGCAGTCAGTGCAGACGTGGTCAGCGCTTACAAACCGGCAAACTGGGATCAGATCCCGGCAGGCATGAAAGATCCTGCTGGCAAGTGGGTGGCGCTGCACTCCGGTACCATGGGCTTTATGGTCAATGTTGATGCGCTGGGTGGCGCGCCGGTGCCGCGCTCCTGGGACGATCTGCTGAAGCCGGAATATAAAGGCATGGTGGGTTATCTTGATCCGGCCAGCGCCTTTGTCGGCTACGTTGCAGCCGTCGCGGTGAATCAGGCGAAAGGCGGCAGCCTGCATGACTTCACCCCGGCTATCAACTGGTTCAAAGCGCTGCAACGCAACCAGCCGATTGTGCCTAAGCAGACCGCCTATGCCCGGCTGATTTCAGGCGAAATCCCGATTCTGATCGACTACGACTTCAACGCCTATCGCGCCCGCTACAAAGATCACGCCAATGTGGAATTTGTGATCCCCAGCGAGGGGACGGTCACGGTGCCTTACGTCATCAGCCTGGTGAAAAATGCGCCGCATCCGGCCAACGGTAAGAAAGTGATCGATTTCGTGCTGTCAGATGCCGGTCAGGCGATCTGGGCTAATGCCTGGCTGCGTCCGGTCCGGGCGGGCGCGATGTCACCCGAAGCGAAGAAATATTTTCTGCCTGACAGCGACTATGCGCGCGCTCACACGGTTGATTATCAGCAGATGGCCGATGCGCAGAAGAGCTTCTCCGCCCGTTACCTGAGCGAGATCCGCTGATGTCACTCTCAGAGATCAATCCGTTTGCTGCTGGCGACTCAGTTCGCCACCGCCTTCGGCCGCTGGGGGCAAACTGGCCGTGGATGCTGCTGCCTGCGCTGCTGTTCTTTGCTGCCTTCTGGCTGTTGCCGTTTGCTCGTCTGTTGCAGATCGGTATGACGGAAGATCGTACAACTCACCACAGCGGCTACTGGACGGTAATCAGCCAGCCGCAATATCTGCAAAGCCTGCTGAATACCGTGCTGCTCTCGGCAGCGGTCACACTGGTGACGCTGCTGATTGCTGCGGTGGTGGGCTGCTTTCTGGCACGGCAGCGCTTTACCGGGCGAGGCACGCTGCTGGCGCTGCTGACCTTTCCGCTGGCCTTTCCGGGCGTGGTGGTGGGATTTCTGATGGTCATGCTGGCGGGGCGTCAGGGTGTTCTGGCGCAACTCAGTCTCAGCCTGTTTCATGAGCGCTGGGTCCTTGCCTATTCGCTCAGCGGCTTATTTATTGGCTATCTCTATTTTTCGCTGCCGCGCGCCATCGTGACGCTGGTGGCGGCCAGTGAAAAGCTGGACCGTTCGCTGGAAGAGGCCGCCCGATCGCTGGGTGCCAGCCAGTGGCGCATCATCATTGACGTCATCATTCCTGGGCTGAAACCGGCGCTGCTCTCCTGCGGCGCGCTCTGTTTCGCCACCAGCATGGGCGCCTTTGGCACCGCATTTACCCTTGGCACAGAGCTCGCGGTGCTGCCGCTGACCATTTATGGTGAGTTCACTAATTACGCCAACTTTGCCACCGCAGCGGCGCTTTCGGTGGTGATGGGGGCGGTGGCCTGGCTGGCGCTGATGCTGGCGAACGGACTGGCTGCCCGCCGTAAGGAGAAGGCATGAAACGCCGGGGGCTGTTCTGGCTGCAGGTGGTGATCACCAGCCTCACCGCGCTGTTTATGATTGTGCCGGTTGTGCTCTCGATGCTGGCGGGCGTCACGCAGAACTATTTCACTGGCCTGCACAGCGGCCTGACGCTGAAGTGGGTGGAACAGGTGTGGCAGATGTATGCCGACACCTTCTGGCTGTCGCTGCTGATCGCTCTGAGTTGCCTGGCGGTGACGGTTATCGCTGGCGTGCCGGCCGCCTGGGGCTTACTGAAATCACCGTCACGCTGGGCCAGCCGCATTGAGGAGTGCCTGATGCTGCCAGTCGCATTGCCGGGCCTCGCCACCGCTCTGGGCATCATTCTGCTTTATGGTCAGTTCAGCGCGTTGCGCGACAGCTGGCTCTTCATCCTTATCGGCCATGTGCTCTTTACCTTGCCCTTTATGATCCGACCGGTGCTGTCGGTGATGCAGGCGATTGATCTGCCGCGCCTTGAAGAAGCCGCCGCCAGCCTGGGGGCGGGCTTCTGGCGCCGCTTCTTTACCGTGGTCGTCCCGAACTGCCGCAACGGCATTCTGGCGGGCGCATTTATGGTGATCACCCTGTCGGTGGGGGAGTTCAACATTACCTGGATGCTGCACACGCCACTGACCAAAACCCTGCCGGTCGGTCTGGCCGACAGCTACACCTCGATGCGGCTGGAAGTCGGGTCCGCCTATACCCTGATCTTTATTATGATGATTTTACCGCTGCTGCTGTTGCTCAACGCCTGTAATCACTGGCTGGAACGGCAATCTTCGCGGCAGCAGAGAGAGGAAACCGTATGAATGAGGCCGTCAACGTGACGCTGAGCCACTGCTCGCGTCGCTTTAATCAGCAGGTCGCGCTGCATCCGCTCGACCTGCGGGTTCACGCCGGTGAAACACTGGTATTGCTGGGGCCGTCAGGCTGTGGCAAAACCACGCTGCTGCGTATTATCAGCGGTCTGGATAGCAGCGATCCCCCGGGAGAGATCTGGTTTGACAAGCGTAACGTCACCGCGCTGCCGATTGAGAAACGCAATGTTGGCATGGTGTTTCAGAACTACGCGCTGTTCCCGACGCTCAACGTGGCGCAGAACGTCGCCTATGGTCTGAAGGTGCAGGGCGTGCCACGTGCCGAGCGTGATGCGCGGGTCGCGGAGATGCTGGCACTGGTTGACCTGACACATCTGTCCCACCGGGCGATTGATAAATTGTCCGGCGGGCAGAAGCAGCGGGTGGCGCTGGCACGTGCGCTGGCCGCCCGGCCTAAAGTTCTGTTGTTCGATGAGCCGCTGGCGGCGCTTGACGCCAGGCTGCGCGATCGACTGCGGCTGGAGATCGGCGCGCTGCTCAAGCGGCTGGCGATCACTGCGGTTTACGTCACCCACGATCAGCAGGAGGCGATGGCGCTGGGCGATCGCATCGCGGTGATGGAGCAGGGCCGTCTGGTGCAGTTGGATACTCCGCAGGGAATTTATCAGCGCCCGGCCTCCCGCTTTGTGGCGGATTTTGTGGGCGCCATAAACTGCATTGCGCACGATCCCGACGGTCATCCCCTGCGTTTTTGCCGCCCGGAAGATGTGTTGCTGGCCGACGACACCCGCTATGCCCAGCGCGGTGTGGTGGTGGGCAGTACGTTTCTTGGCGCCTCGCAGCGCTTACTGATCGATATCGGGCTGGATAACCCCATTCAGGTCGAGCGTCATGCCCGCGAAATCTGGCAGGCGGGACAGCGCATCAGCTGGTCGCTGACCCGCCAGGCCGCGCTGGAATTTAGTTGCTAAGGAGTCTGTTGTGTCTGTTCAACCCACGGTCATCGCTCAAATCAGCGATCTGCATATCAAGGCTTTTGGTCGTCTCTCTTATAAACAGGTCGATACCCATGCCGCTTTACTGCAGGTTATCGATACCCTTAACGCGCTGCAGCCGCGCCCCGATGTGGTGGTGATTACCGGCGACCTGGTCGATTTTGGCAGGCCGGAAGAGTATCAGACGCTGCGCGAAGCCCTGCAGCGCCTCCAGTTGCCCTTTTATCTGATGGCGGGCAATCACGACGATCGCGAGGCACTGCGTGCTGCCTTCCCGGATCACACCTACCTGCAAGCGGGGCCGACCCTGAACTGGCAGCTTAGCGTGGGCGGCGTCAGGCTGCTGGCCCTGGACTCCAGCGTACCGCAACAGCCGTGGGGGGAGGTGGATGAGCAGCAGTTGCAATGGCTGGATCAGGCACTGCGCGAGGCCGCGGATCAGCCCACGCTGGTGATGCTGCATCATCCCCCTTTTGCCTGTGGCATTGCGCATATGGATCGGCAACGGTTACGCCATCCTGAGGCACTTGAGGCGATCATTGTCCGCCATCCGCAGGTTGAGCGGGTGCTTTGTGGTCATCTGCATCGCAGCCTGCAGACCCGCTTTGCCGGAACCCTGGCCTGTGTCGCACCCGGCGTGTCGCATCAGGTGGCTCTGGATCTGCATCCGGAGGGGCCGGCTCACTTTATTCTGGAGCCGCCCGGCTTTTTGCTCCATTGCTGGCAGCCAGTGCAGGGAATGGTCACGCATCAGTGCGCGATTGGCCACTTTTCGGGACCCTGGCCATTTTACGATAGTCAGGGGTTAATCGATTAGTGCCAGCTAAATCTGTATTAAGCGGGGTGATATTTGTCTTAATGCTGCTCAAAAATGCCGACACAGTGTAGACTTAAGCCCGGCTATCAGGGCTTCTGGCACACATTAAAAAAATAATCAGGCATTCACGACATGACACTCTTCTCCGGGGCGGCGACGCCATGTTAAAGCTCTTTCGGCCCAAGGCCGACTTGCGCAATCTGATCGCCCTGCTGGTGATTGTCAGCATTGTTATCACGCTCGCGAATACGCTCTACGCCACCTGGCGGGTGCAGCGCCAGGTGCTGATTGACACCACGCTTGAGGCTAACCGGGCCTATGCCGCCAAGCTGGCTTCAACCAGTGAAATCTTTTTTCAGCTGGCGCAGTCACAGTTGCACTACAGCGCCAATCAGCTAAGCCGTGACTTTAATAATGAAGGACTGCTGAATAGCGAAGTCAATCGTCTGCGTGAGCAGACTACCAGTTTCAACTCGGTTGCTGTGGTGGATGAGCAGGGCGCGATCAAAGCGATCTCGCCCGAATCCCTGACGCTGAAAGGGATGCGTGTCACCAGCGACGCCTCCCGCGAAGCGCTGACGTTGCGGCAGCCGATCATCAGTAAACCGACCCTTTCTGCAGCCAATAATCTGCTGGTGTTTGTCTCCTGGCCAATCTGGAGTCCCGATGGCGACTATCTGGGCTACATCGGCGGCACGATCTATCTGAAGAAAAAAAGCATTCTGAATGCGCTACTGGGTGAACAATTCTACCGTGATGGCACCACGGTCTATGTGCTCGACAGTAATAATGAGGTGTTGTATCACCAGAATCGTCAGCTGATTGGTAAAGTTCTGCCCGCCATCGTCAGTCCGCGTGACGAGCAGACCAATGGCTCGCTGATGCTTGCGGGTGCAGGTGAGTCGACGCAGCTGGCGGGCTATGCCGTCGTCCCGACCACCGGCTGGACGGTGGTGGCGCTGAAGCCGATTAACGTCACGCTGAACCCGCTTTCAGGCCTGTTAATGAAAGTCCTGAAGAACTCGGTGCCGTTCGCACTGCTGACCCTGCTGGTTGCGTTAGGGCTGGCACGGCTGATTGCCCGACCACTGTTCCAGCTGGCCCGCAAAGCCAGCCGGATGGATGCGCAGGGCGTATCAAAAGAGATTGGCGGCATCAGTGCCTGGTATTTTGAGGCGGCGCAGGTCAAGCGCGCGCTGCTCACCGGCATCGGACTGGTGCAGGATAAGATCGGTCGTCTGAGTTCGGAAGCCCAGACCGACCCCCTGACTCAGTTGCTGAATCGGCGTGGTCTTAATGCGGTACTGGAGTACTACCGCACGCTACGTCAGCCTTTCTCGGTGCTGGCGCTGGATATCGATCACTTTAAAAACGTCAACGATAGCTGGGGCCACGATGTGGGCGACCGGGTGATTCAGCAGGTGGCGAGCACGCTGCGTGCCAGCGCCCGTCAGTCTGATGTGGTGTGCCGCAACGGCGGAGAGGAGTTTCTGATGCTGCTGCCGGGAACGGCGCTGGATGAGGCGCAGATTATCGCCGAGCGCGTGCGACTGGGTATTGCAGAAGCCTGGCTCACCGACGTGGGACGCATTACCTTGTCTATCGGCGTCGCGGCCTGGAATGGTTCGCAGGATGTCGGGCTGGAAGGCAGTTTAAAACAGGCGGATGCGGCACTCTATGAGGCGAAAAATGCCGGGCGCAACTGCGTTATCGTGGCCGCCGCGTAATCGCGTTAACTCACAGTGTTTCGCAACGGCAGGATAAAAATGGGTGGGGAAGGGGAAGTTAAGCAGGGCGCGGCGTTAAGGCTACCGCGCCCCTCAACATCAGGCTGACTTGACGTAATCCAGCACCATGTCGTGGTGATTCGAGGTCTTGAAGTTATCAAACACTTTTTCGATCCTGCCCTCAGCATCTATCAGGAAGCTGATGCGATGAATGCCGTCATAGGTTTTCCCCATAAACGTTTTTTCACCCCAGACGCCAAACGCCTGGCAGACTTCATGGTTTTCATCGGAGAGCAGGGTAAAGTTCAGCAGCTCTTTTTCGACAAACTTTGACAGTTTTTCCGGTTTGTCGGTGCTGATGCCCAGCACTTCCACGCCCGCTTTTTTCAACTCATCCATGTTGTCACGCAGACCGCACGCCTGCACGGTGCAGCCTGGTGTCATCGCTTTCGGGTAAAAGTACACCAGAACGCGCTGTCCCTGGAAGTCGGTCAGATTCACGTGTTCGCCGTCCTGATCGGGCAGGCTAAATGCGGGTGCAGTATCTCCGGCTTTCAGTGGATTCATTACATCTCTCCATTTTCTTATTCAGGCTGTGGGTAATACACCATCCGGTCAGAAACGGCCAGAGGGAAAATTACCATCAGGGGGTATTTCACCACATAGCCGGTCACCTTTCAGTGGCAGTAATGTGGAGAAATAACTCCGGTTAATTGACCAAAGCTTAGCGTACCGCGCTGACAGATTCGCTGCTGTCGGCATCTGACACACTGTAAAGGCGCAGCGTTCCCTGAGCATTCAGCTCCTGACAAAGGGTATTAAACGCCTGCTCAAACGGGGTGCCACTGGTTCGCGTCGGACTGTGAGCGGTCATTTGAATATAGAGCGTAGGGGGCAAATTGTGTTGCGCTGGCGTAATGCGCGACACCAGTTCGGCCACATTCATCTGATGCTTATCGATAAGATCGGTAAAGCGTTCAATAATATGCGGCGAATCAGCCACCTCAACCTGAATGAAGGCGGTGTCGGGCATCGGCGGACGGAGCCGGGCATTGGTGCGCTTCATGACGATCAGCAGTTCGAGTTCTGCCCCTTTCAGTGGCAGGGTCGATTCAATCAGTGTGATCGCGTTCCAGCTGCCCGACAGCAGCATGATAAAGGTGAACTCATCCCCAAGCATGGCAAGACGGCTATCTTCAATATTGCAACCGCAGCTGCTGACGTGTCGGGTAATGGTGTTGACGATACCCGGACGGTCAACACCGAGCGCGGTGATCACCAGATGATGGGGCTGAGATTGCGGCAAAATGGCTTTTCCTCTGCTTTCGCTAATAACCATAAGGTAAACATAAAAAAAACTGCTGACAAGCGCGGGAATGGCGTGGCTGGCTTGCTTTTCCCTAAGTGTAAAACGTACCATGAAGCACTTGTTTGTCGAGGGGATCGCCAATGTTTACGGGAAGTATTGTTGCACTCGTTACGCCAATGGATGACAGCGGTAATGTCTGCCGGTCGAGTCTGAAAAAACTGATTGATTATCACGTCGCCAGCGGCACCGCGGCGATCGTTTCCGTCGGCACCACAGGCGAATCTGCTACCCTGAGCCATGAAGAACATGGTGATGTGGTGATGCTGACCCTGGAGCTGGCCGATGGCCGTATTCCGGTGATTGCCGGAACCGGGGCAAACGCCACCGCTGAAGGCATCTCTCTGACTAAGCGTTTTGAAAATTCCGGCGTTGTGGGTTGCCTGACCGTGACCCCATATTACAACCGTCCGACGCAGGAAGGGCTGTTCCAGCACTTTAAAGCGATTGCGAATAGCACCAGCCTGCCACAGATGCTGTATAACGTTCCCTCGCGTACCGGTTGTGACATGCTGCCGGAAACCGTTGCCCGCCTGGCCGAAATCAAAAATATTATCGGAATCAAAGAGGCAACCGGGAACTTATCGCGGGTTAGTCAGATCCAAGAGCTGGTTAATGAAGATTTCATTCTGGTGAGTGGCGATGACGCGACTGCGCTGGACTTTATGCAACTGGGCGGCAAAGGCGTTATTTCGGTGACGGCCAACGTGGCTGCGCGCGAAATGGTCGAACTGTGTCAACTCGCACAGCAGGGCAATTTCGTCGAGGCACGCCGCCTGAATCAGCGTCTGATGCATCTGCACCAGACGCTTTTCTGTGAACCCAATCCTATCCCGGTGAAATGGGCTGCGAAACAGCTAGGATTAATCGCTAACGACACGCTGCGTCTGCCAATGACGCCACTGACTGCAGCCGGCCAGCCGAAAGTGGAGCAGGCGCTGGTGAAAGCGGGTTTGCGATAATTTAGGGAGTTTGAATGAATTACTCAGTAAAGCGGTCAACAGTAGCCACAGTGGTGGGGCTTTCTACCCTGATGCTGTTGTCGGCCTGTTCAAGCGATCAGCGTTATAAGCGCCAGGTCAGCGGTGACGAATCTTATCTTGAAGCCAGTCAGTTAAATGAACTGAAAGCGCCTGCCGGAATGATCCTGCCGGTGCAGCGTGGTGATTTCGACGTGCCGCGCACGACCAGTCAGGCACCCACCGGCAAGCAGCTCGACATCCGTCCGCCAGCCCAGCCGCTGGCGCTGATGAACGGCACCCGCGCACAGTTCAGCAACAATACCGGCGCGCTGATGATTGATAACAGCCGCGGTTCAGTCTGGTCGCAGGTCGTCAACGTGGTGCAGTCTTACAAATTCCCGATTGCCTCACGTAATGACGCAGGCCAGCAGCTGACAACGGACTGGGTGCAGTGGAACCGTGCTGATGAAGATCAGCAGTATCGTGGCCGCTACCAGATCAGCGTGCAGTCGCAGAGCTATCAGCAGCAGTTAACCGTTCGTCTGCTTGAGCTGCAGCAGGATGGTAAAACCATTACCTCACCTGTGCAGATCCAGCGTTACACCGCGCAGATGCTGAATGACATCAGCACCGGTATGGACAAGATTGATACGGCGAGTGAAAACGCGGCCTCTGGTCGGGTGAATGGGGCCATTGATGTGCAGAGCGGTGCAGATGATACTGGCCTGCCACTGCTGATCCTGCGTACGCCATACAACGTGGCATGGCAGCGTCTGCCTGATGCAATGAAACGCGTCGGGATGGAAGTGACCGACACGACCCGCTCAACCGGCAGCATGAAGGTGACCTACAAGTCACTGAGCAGCAGCGACTGGGATTCAGTCGGTGCGAAAGATCCGGAATTACCAAACGGTGATTACAAAGTGCAGGTCGGCGATCTCGACAACCGCACCAGTCTGCAATTCATCGACCCGAAAGGGCATGTGCTGACCCAGTCGCAGAACGATGCGCTGGTGGCCGTGTTCCAGGCGGCGCTGAACAAATAAAGTTGCCCCAGGCCGGAGATTCTCCGGCCTTTTTATTTTGTTTTTGGCATAATAGCGCGCGCCGAAGTAAACGATTGCGTCAAGGCAATCGCCGCAGCGGCACTGGCCGCTGAACACCCGTTATTTCAAGTCTGGAGTGAACAAGATGCAAAAGCGAGCTGAGTTGTATCGCGGTAAAGCGAAAACCGTATACAGCACCGATAACCCGGATCTGCTGATACTCGAATTCCGCAACGATACGTCAGCAGGTGATGGCGCCCGAATCGAGCAATTTGATCGCAAGGGAATGGTTAACAACAAGTTTAACCATTTTATCATGACTAAATTGCAGGAAGCGGGTATCCCGACCCAGATGGAAGCGCTGCTGTCAGATACTGAAGCGCTGGTGAAGAAGCTGGAGATGGTGCCGGTAGAGTGCGTGGTTCGTAACCGCGCCGCAGGCTCGCTGGTAAAACGTCTGGGCGTGGAAGAGGGCATTGTGCTCAATCCGCCGCTGTTTGATCTTTTCCTGAAAGATGATGCAAAGCATGACCCGATGGTCAATGAATCCTACTGCGAAACCTTTGGCTGGGTCAGCAAACAGAACCTGGCGCGGATGCAGGAGCTGACCTTTAAAGCCAACGAGGTGCTGAGCAAACTGTTCGACGATGCGGGTCTGATTCTGGTCGACTTCAAACTGGAGTTTGGTCTGTTTAACGGCGAAGTGACGCTGGGCGATGAGTTTTCGCCAGACGGTGCGCGCCTGTGGGACAAAGAGACGCTGGATAAAATGGATAAAGACCGTTTCCGCCAGAGCCTCGGCGGCGTGGTGGAAGCCTATGAAGCGGTTGCACAGCGGCTGGGCGTGAAGCTCGACTGAGTTTGCCTGCCGCGCAGAAAGAAAAAGGAGAGCCCCGGCTCTCCTTTTTTCATTTCAGGGTAAAGCTGGTGATTGCTGCCTCACACAACTAAAATCATGCCATCTGAAAAAATGACTGAGGGAATACAGCATGCGCTGGCAAGGGCGTCGCGAAAGCGACAATGTAGAAGACCGTCGCGATCAATCGTCCGGTTTAGGCGGCGGAGGCCGCCAGATTCGTCTGCCGCGCGGTAAAGGCGGTATTGTGCTGCTGATTGTTGTGGCCATCGCGGGTTATTACGGTTACGACCTGACCGCACTGCTGACAGGCGGCGAAGTTGCACCGACCAGCCAGCAGCAACAGCGCAGCGTCAGCGTCAATGATGATGAGGCTGCGAAATTCACGAAGGTGATTCTGGCCACCACGGAAGACACCTGGGGCAAACTGTTCCAGCAGATGAACAAACAGTATGTGGCACCGAAGCTGGTGATGTATCGCGGCGCAACCCGCACCGGCTGTGGTACCGGACAGTCAGTCATGGGGCCGTTCTACTGTCCTGCCGATCAGACCGTCTACATCGACCTCTCTTTTTATGACGAGATGAAAACCAAACTTGGCGCGGACGGTGACTTCGCCCAGGGCTACGTCGTCGCGCATGAAGTTGGCCACCATGTCCAGAAACTACTGGGTATTGAACCGAAAGTGCGTGAAATGCAGCAGGGTGCCAGCCAGACGCAGGTTAATCAGCTCTCCGTCAAAATGGAACTGCAGGCGGACTGTTTTGCCGGTGTCTGGGGACACTATATGCAGCAGGAAAATATCCTTGAAGCGGGCGATCTGCAGGAAGCGCTGAATGCCGCCGAGGCAATTGGCGACGACCGCCTGCAGCAGAAAGGTCAGGGCCGCGTAGTGCCGGACAGCTTCACCCACGGCACGTCTGAGCAGCGCTACACCTGGTTCAAGCGCGGGTTTGATGGTGGCAATCCAGGACAGTGCAACACCTTCGCCAGCAACTAATGAGTCTGCAGCCTCTTACGCAGCTTATGCAGCAGGCCGGTGTGCGTCGTCTGGCGGTGATCAGCGGCGACCCGGCCTGGTGTTTACTACGGGCTGCGGCGTGGCGTGAAACGCTGACCGGCGACTGGCTGGCGTTGAGCCCGGAACCGCTGTTCTCTGCTTCGGATAAAGGGCCGGGTCAGTATAAAACGCCGGTCCTGCACAAACAGCCTGCTGCGGTGCGCACGCTGCTTGGCCGTGAATTTCGTCATGCTCTGTTTGACGCCCGTCAGGGCTTTCATGCCGACGCTTTCGCTGCGCTGGCTGGCACGCTCACCGCCGGTAGCTGGCTGTTACTGCTGGTGCCGCCCTGGGAACAGTGGGCGCAGCAGCCTGACAGCGACAGCCTGCGCTGGGCCGATGTCGCTGAACCCATCGCCACCCCTTATTTTGTTCACCACCTGCAACAGCTGATATTAGCGGATGACCAGGTGCTGCTGGAGCGGCAGCATCAGCCATGCCGGTTTCCGGCGCAGCCGGACTGGCCGCAGTGGCACTGTCAGGCACCGCAGCAGCAGCAGGCGATACTCGATCAGCTGATGAGGCTGCCATCGGGGGTTGCCGTGCTGACCGCGCCCCGCGGACGCGGTAAATCGGCGCTGGCGGGTATGCTGGCGCGATTGAAAGGGCATTGTCTGGTGACGGCTCCGGCCAAAGCCTCAACGGAGGTGCTGAGCACCTTCGCCGCTGACGCTTTTTACTTTATGGCACCCGATGCGCTGCTGGCGCTGGAGACGCCGCCGCAGGCGGAATGGCTGATTGTGGATGAAGCGGCGGCGATCCCGGCACCGCTGCTGCAGGCGCTGGTCAGTCGATATCCCCGTGTATTGCTCACCACCACCGTACAGGGCTACGAAGGAAGCGGGCGCGGGTTTATCCTTAAATTCTGCGCCGGGCTTCCTGATGCACACTATTTTACGCTCGATGAGCCGCTGCGCTGGTCGCGTTTCGATCCGCTGGAGCAGTGGCTGAACCAGGCGCTGCTGTTTGACGATGCCGTCGCGACCGCACCCGATTCTCCTGTAACGCCTCATCGTGTTGAGCGCCACGATTTCAGCGCGCTGGAGGCCGCGTATCGTCTGCTGACCAGTGCACACTATCGTACCTCGCCACTTGATCTGCGCCGCCTGCTGGATGCTCCGGGCATGCAGCTGTGGCGGGCCGGCGACGCGTCGGCGTTACAGGGCGCGCTCTGGCTGGTGGAAGAGGGCGGTCTTGAACCTGCACTGGCACAGGCGGTCTGGGCGGGCACCCGGCGACCTCGCGGGAATCTGGTGGCGCAGTCGCTGGCAGCCCACGCCGGTCTGGCTGAGGCGGCGACATTGCGCTCGCTGCGCATCAGCCGTATTGCCGTGGCGGCGGAGCGGCGTCGTCTGGGAACCGGACAGCAGCTGGTTGCGGCAGCGGCCAGTGCGGCCGTCGGATATGACTACCTCTCCGTCAGCTTCGGCTACACTGAATCTCTCTGGGCCTTCTGGCGCGCCTGTGGCTTTAGCCTGGTGCGGATTGGCAGTCAGCGCGAAGCCAGCAGCGGCTGCTACGCGGCGATGGCCATGTTGCCCTGTTCTGCTGCGGGTGAGGCATTGCAACACCGCGCGGCAGAACAGCTGGCGCGAGACTGGCCGCTGTTGCGCCAGCATATCGCACTGGAACTGCAGTTTGATCAGGTTACTGACGACGGATTGACCGCGCAGGATATTCGTCTGGCGGCGGGTTTTGCCTGGGCGCAGCGGCCACTGGAAGCGAGCCTGCCGGTGTTGCAGCGTCTGGTGCAGGCCAGTTCAGCCTCTTTACCGCTGCTGGCTGCGGCGGTTGCCACACCCACAGCCCTGGGCGAACTGGCCCAGCAGGCGGGAGTGAGTGGGCGCAAAGCGCTAGTCGCAGCGCTGCGTCAGCAGGCGGCAGCGGCCCTCCAGACACTGGGCGTTGATGCAGCCTTGCTGCACCTGCCGTTGAAATAATTCGACCAGCTGGTTCAAATTATCCTCATATGATTTTATGCCAGGCGGCGTAGAGTGAACACAGGAGGTCAACATGACACTGAAATATGTAATCGTTCAACAGCCTGCCACCACAGCACAGCTGTTTCTGCTCTACCATGGCGTTGGCGATAACCCGGATTCAATGGGCGAGATTGGCAACTGGTTTGCCCGAACGTTTCCCGACGCGCTGGTGGTGTCCGTCGGCTCGCCTGGTGCGAGTCGTCAGTGGTTCGGCGAAACCGACCTGCACGATCAGACCGTCCAGCAGCGGGTTGATGCGGCCATGCCGCAGTTTGTTGGGTCTGTGCGTCACTGGCAAAAAAAGAGCAGCGTGCGGCCGGAAGCGACAGCCTTAATTGGCTTTTCGCAGGGCGGCAGTATGGTGCTGGAAGGGGTTAAGGCGCATCCGGATCTGGCGGGCCGCGCGGTGGTGTTTAATGGCCGGTTTATCACCTTGCCGGAGAAGGCCAGCACCCGCACCACCATCCACCTGATCCACGGTGATTATGATGAGCAGGTCCCGCTGCACCATGCGCAGCAGGCGGAGCATCGGCTGACCGCCTGCGGTGGCGACGTTACCCTGGATATCGTTGACGATCTGGAGCACGCCATCGATCACCGCAGCATGGAGCTGGCGCTGAATCATCTGCGTTATACGGTGCCAAAACGCTACTTTGATGAGGCGTTAAGCGGCGCAAAACCGGGTGACGATGATGTTATCGTGATGATGTAAAAAAGCCCCTGCGCAAGCCCGATCTTAACGCTGATGAGAGCTGACTTTGTGACGAACCATAAAAAAGCCCCTGCATAGCAGGGGCTTTTTCGTTTACTTCTTCTTCGGCCAGTTGTCGTCGTCATCCCATTTATCGTTGAAATCACGATGCGGCGGCAGGTCAGGTTTGTTATCCATAAATTTTTTATGATCGATGCGTTTCAGATCTTTATAAACGTTCATCAGCACGCCAACCATCAGCAGGATCACCAGGATCCACCAGTAATCTTTAATAAATTCCATTTGCTGCTCCTTAAAACCGCCGTCAGGCGATCAGTTGTTCCATGATGCGTTGGTACATCCGGCTCAGCATCTGCAGGTCGGAGGCTTTCACACACTCATTGATTTTATGAATGGTGGCATTCACTGGCCCCAGTTCCACCACCTGTGCACCCATCCGGGCAATAAAGCGGCCATCGGAGGTTCCGCCCGTGGTCAGCAGCTGCGGCTTAATTTCATTATAGTGCGCTACAGCTTTCACGACGGCATCAACCAGCTTACCGCGCGTGGTCAGGAAGGGCTGGCCAGAGAGTTTCCACTCAATGGTGTAACGCAACTGGTGACGATCCAGCAGCTCTGCGACCCGCTGACGAATCATCTCATCGGTGAGTTCGGTGCTGAAGCGGAAGTTAAACTGCACAAACAGCTCGCCGGGGATCACATTGTTACTGCCGGTGCCCGCCTGGACGTTGGCAATCTGCATGCTGGTCGCCGGAAAGAACTCATTCCCCTGATCCCACTCGGTCGCGACCAGCTCGTTCAGCGCGGGCATCGCCCGGTGAACCGGGTTATCCGCCAGATGCGGATAGGCGACGTGGCCCTGCACGCCATGCACCATCAGGTTAGCGGTGATTGAGCCGCGACGGCCATTTTTCACCACATCACCCACCACTTCCGTGCTGGAGGGCTCGCCTACCAGGCAATAGTCGAGCCGTTCGCGGCGCGCCATCAGCCGCTCAACCACTTTAACCGTGCCGTTGGCCCCGCTGGCCTCTTCATCAGAGGTAATCATAAAGGCGAGTCGCCCTCGGTGATTGGGACGCACCGCAACAAAACGTTCGGCAGCCACCACCATTGCCGCCAGCGATCCTTTCATGTCGGCCGCGCCGCGGCCAAACAGCATGCCGTCGCGGATGGTGGGTTCAAATGGCGGATTAATCCAGCGGCTGGCATCGCCAGGCGGCACCACATCGGTGTGACCGGCAAACGCCAGCGTTTCACCTTCGCCACGGGTGGCCCAGAAATTCAGGGTGTCGTCGATGTTCATCGTTTCAATCTTAAAGCCAATGGCTTCAAGACGGGCGATCAGCAGAGCCTGACATCCGGCATCATCGGGGCTGAGAGAGGGGCGACGAATAAGCTGCTGCGTCAGCTCAATGACCGGGCAAAACATATTATGACTTCTCCTGGATAGCATTCTGATAGGTGGCTTCGCTGAAACCGGCGAGCAGGGAGCCATCCGGGGCGCGCAACAGCGGACGCTTAATCATGGCGGGATGCGCCAGCATCAGCGCTTTGGCGCTGCTGGCATCGGTAACCGCGTCGCGATCACTCTCAGGCAATTTACGCCAGGTGGTGCCCCGGGTGTTAAGCAGAGCCTGATAACCCAGTGCATCGATAAACTCCTGCAGCAGGGCATCGTTCAGGCCATCCGCACGGTAGTCGTGGAAGTGATAGTCAACGCCTGCGTCTGTTAAAAAGCGCCGGGCTTTTTTTATGGTGTCGCAATTTTTAATCCCGAACATCACCCACTGCGTGCTCATTGCCCGATCCTTATTGTCCTGTGAGAAGTGAAAGCTGAAAAAAGCAGCCAAAGTGCGAGTTTACCATAGTGTGATCCGTTGCGGCATCTGCACAGGCGCGGGAATCGGGCCACAGAGCACGGCAGCAAGGTCATCGTCCGGCATCGGGTAAACGCTATCAATTTCGCAGCTAACCATTACCCTGCTTATCAATAAGAGCTTAGGAATTTCGCCATGTTGATAAAATAGTCTACCGCTGGGTTTAAAATAAATTATTTTCAACGGGGTTAAGGAGTTGCTGAAGTGTGCGTCAGCTTGCAAAACCAGCAACATTCATGTTTTTATGGCGTATGCCGATAGATATAACAGGTGTAAACGTATTCACCTGTATAAAAAAAGAGCGTAACATTGCCAGCACAATAAGAGAGGGCATTATGATTGACACCGAAATGGGAACCTGGAAAGAATTTATCGAAGCGATGTTACGCAACAAGTAACGCGCGAAGAAAAAGCAGGTTAATCCCGCTTGCTGGAATTCTTACCACACACAGAAATAAGGCGGCCACTGATATCAGTGACCGCTTTTTATTTGCGCCTCTACTTAGTCGAGCGGCTTCTCTTTGAGCGGGAAGCGGCGGCGTACCAGCACAAAGAACAGCGGCACAAAAAAGATCGCCAGCAGTGTGGCAGAGATCATTCCGCCCATCACACCGGTTCCCACGGCATGCTGGCTGCCGGAGCCCGCTCCGCTGCTGATCGCCATGGGCAGTACACCAAAGATAAAGGCCAGCGAGGTCATCAGAATCGGCCGCAGGCGCTGACGCGATGCCTCCAGCGTAGATTCCACCAGCTCGCGTCCACGGCTGTTGATCTCATTAGCAAATTCTACAATCAGGATGGCGTTTTTGGCGGATAACCCCACTACCGTCAGCAGGCCAACCTGGAAATAGACGTCATTTTCCAGCCCACGCATCCAGGTGGCGATTAGCGCCCCGACCACGCCCAGCGGCACTACCAGCATCACCGAGAACGGGATCGACCAGCTTTCATACAGCGCGGCAAGGCAGAGAAAGACCACCAGCAGCGAAATCGCATAAAGTGCCGGCGCCTGCGAACCGGAGAGCCGCTCCTGATAAGAGGCACCGGTCCACTGGAACCCGACGCCCAGGGGCAGGGCATTAACCAGTTTTTCCATCTCATCCATCGCCGTGCCGCTGCTGACGCCACTGGCCGCTTCGCCGACAATCTCCAGCGATGAATAGCCGTTGTAGCGTTCAAGACGTGGGGAACCGGTCTCCCAGCGGCTGGTGGCAAACGCGGAGAAGGGCACCATTTTGCCGCTGCTATTGCGCACGTACCATTTGTTGATGTCGTCTGGCAGCATGCGGAATTCAGCGGCAGCCTGCACATAGACCTTCTTCACCCGGCCACGATCCAGGAAGTCATTCACGTAGCTGGAGCCCCACGCGGTGGTCAGGGTGTCGTTGATGGTATCCAGCGACACGCCCAGCGCCTGCGCTTTACGTGCATCAACATCGATCTGTAGCTGCGGGCTGTCATCCAGTCCATTGTGCCGTACCCGCGACAGCGCGTTGTCATTGCCCGCCATCTCCAGCAGTTTGTCACGCATCGCCATCAGTTGGGTATGACCGACGCCCGCGTGATCCTGCAGTTGCAGGTCAAAGCCGGAGCTGCTGCCCATGCCGGTGATGGCTGGCGGGCTGCTGGCAATCACCCGGCCCTCTTTGATCTTCTGAAATGCCTTCGTCGCGCGATCGATAATCGCGAACGAGGTGCGATCGGCACCGGGCCGCGCTTCCCAGTCTTTCAGCCGCACAAACAGACGCGCCACGTTTTGTCCATTGCCGCCCGGACCTGCGCCGATGGTGGAGAAGACCGACAGCACATTGGCTTTCTCCTCGGTGAGATAATAGTTTTCAACTTTGGCGACGACGCTGGCAGTTTGCTCGAGCGTCGCGCCTGCCGGAAGCTGAACCTGCGTCAGGAATACGCCGCGATCTTCCAGCGGCAGAAACGACGTCGGCAGACGCAGAAACAGAAAGGCCATCAGGCCGATGATGCCGAGATAGAGCAGCAGCCAGCGACCACCCTTGCGCAGGATACCCGCGACCCCGCGCTCGTAGCGGTCAGCATTGCGATTAAAGTGACGATTGAACCAGCCGAAGAAGCCGCGACGCTCAGGCTGCTCGCCCTGCGCCACGGGTTTGAGCAGCGTGGCACAGAGCGCCGGTGTCAGGATCATCGCCACCAGCACCGACAGCACCATCGCCGACACAATGGTAATTGAGAACTGACGGTAGATGGCGCCGACGGTGCCGCCGAAAAACGCCATCGGCACAAACACCGCAGAGAGCACCAGCGCGATACCCACCAGCGCGCCCTGAATCTGGCCCATCGATTTTCGGGTGGCGGCACGCGGCGAGAGTCCCTCTTCATGCATGATACGTTCAACGTTTTCCACCACCACGATGGCATCATCCACCAGCAGCCCGATTGCCAGCACCATGGCAAACATGGTCAGGGTATTGATGCTGAACCCGCAGGCATAGAGCACGCTGAAGGTGCCGAACAGTACCACCGGCACTGCAATAGTAGGAATTAAGGTGGCACGGAAGTTCTGCATAAACAGGTACATCACGCCAAATACCAGCACAATCGCCTCCAGCAACGTCTTCACCACATCTGTGATTGACGCTTTAACGAAAGGGGATGTTTCATAGGCGATTTTTGCTTCCAGACCGTGCGGGAAGTAGTGGGACAGCTCCTCAATGCGCGCCCGCACCAGCTTATCGGTGTTCATCTCGTTGGCACCGGATGCCAGCTTCACCCCCAGGCCTGACGCGGGCTGGCCGTTGTAACGACTCAGATAATCATACTTCTCAGCGCCCAGCGCCACGCTGGCGACATCGCCCAGCGTCACCACCGAACCATCGGGATTGTTCTTCAGGGTAATCGCCCGGAACTGCTCAGGGGTCTGCAGCATCGACTGGGCGTTGACCGTGGCGTTAAGCGCCTGTTTCTCTACCGACGGCAGGCCACCCACCTGACCCACGGCAACCTGGGTGTTCTGCGACTGGATCTCACTGACCACATCTTCCGTGGTCAGCGAATAGGCGATCAGTTTATTGGGATCGAGCCAGATACGCATCGCATATTGCGAGCCGTAAGCGTCAACCTGGCCGACGCCATCAATACGGCTTAGCGGATCCTGAATATTACTGGCGACATAGTCTGAAATATCCTGCTTATCCATGCTGCCGTCGGTTGAAACGAATGCCACCATCAGAATATTACTGTCACCGGTTTTATTGACGGTCACACCCTGCGACTGCACCGCCTGTGGCAATTTGCGCAGTGCGGATTGCAGCTGGTTCTGTACCTGCTGACGGGCTTCATCGGGATTGGTCCCGGCGGTAAAGGTGAGGGTGATCTGTGCCTGGCCGGTGTTGCTGCTGTTAGAGGACATGTACATCAGATTATCGATGCCGGTCATGTTCTGCTCGATCACCTGGGTAACGGTGTTTTCCAGCGTCTGGGCGGATGCGCCCGGATAGTTAGCGGTGATGCGCACGTTGGGCGGTGCCAGATCGGGGTACTGTTCAATAGGCAGCGAAATAATCGAAAGCGTGCCACACAGGCACAGCAGAATCGCCAGAACCCAGGCAAAGATAGGGCGGTCGATAAAGAAATTCGACATTAAATCGACACTCCTCACTACTTTTATCGTTGATCAGGCCCACCAGCAACGGGCGCTCTGGCAGGAAACTCGGCGGGTCTTTGCCATGATTCTCCGCCGCCGTTTACTCTACGTGCGGCAGCGGGGGAAATCGTGGAGAAATTGAGGAGAAAATGTAAATTCGTTGGCTATTTGCGGCTTTCAAGCCACATCACCGTGGCGGCGACGCGTGAGCGGACATCCAGTTTCCGCAGCAGGTTACGAATGTGCACTTTTACCGTCTCTTCAGAGATATGCAGAATAGCGGCAACCTCTTTATTCGACAGGCCACGCGCCACCTCCTGCAGCACATCCCGTTCGCGCTCGGTGAGCTGACGCAGAGGATCGGCACTGTGCTGGCGATTAGCCAGATAGCGGGTGACGCCCTCGCTGAAGACCTTTTCGCCCCGTGATGCCTGCAGGATATGCCCCAGCAGGACCTCCGGCTCGCTGTCCTTGAGCAGATAGCCGTCAGCACCGGCATCCACCATGGCAAAAATATCGCTGCGGGCGTCAGAAACGGTCAGCACCAGAATGCGAGAACTGATCCCTTCATGGCGCAGCGCCTTCAGCGTATCCAGTCCGGACATGCCTTTCATATTCAGGTCGAGCAGAATGATGTCCGGTTCCTGATGGCGGGCCTCCGCCAGCGCTTCAGTGCCGTTGCTGGCTTCGGCGATCACCTCCAGCCGGGGATCCAGCGCCAGCAGCTGACGGACACCGCGGCGCATCAGCGGGTGGTCATCCACAATCATCAATGTTAATGCGGGCTGTTGCATATTTTCTCCGTTTCATAGGTTTCAGACTGCGGCAGATCAGACGGTATTGTTCAGGGACAACACCCTGTTCTGTATCGAATAGCCCGCGGTCGCAAACCGATAGATTATTTTAATGAATTAAGATTAGGTCTGGCCTGCTATTCCAGCGGGCGCGCCGGTTGCGGTGGAAAGCGCAACTCCACCCTGGTACCCCGTGGCTGTGCGTGGAGGGTCAGATGGCCGCTCAGGCGCTGAGCGCGCTCCGCCATAATAGTCAGGCCGTAATGGCCCGGCGGTTCCTCAGTGCTGTTCATCCCCACGCCATCATCGGTAATTGTCAGTAAGTGCTCACCTTTTTCACTGTGCTGATAATCCACCCGGATAACCTGCGCACTGGCGTGACGAATCGCATTCAGCAGCGCCTCACGGACGATCTGCAACACATGCACCTGCTGTTGTGCTTCCAGACTCTGCAGGCCGGTCTGATAGTTAAAGTGTATCTCTGCGCTGCTCTTCTCCTGCAGCGAGGCGATCATCGCCTGCATGGCCGCCACCAGATCCGCCTGCTCAATGGTCAGACGGAAGGTGGTCAGCAGCTCACGCAGCTGACGATAGGCCTCGGCCAGCGCCTGATCGAAGTCCGCGATAATGGTATGGGCGGCGCTATCGTCTTTATCAACGGCGCGGCGCAGCAGGGTCAGCTGAATGCGTAAAAACGAGAGCGACTGCGCCAGCGAGTCATGTAATTCCCGGGCAATGGTCGTGCGCTCTTCAATCAGCAGCATCTGCTGATACTGCTGCTGTGCCTGCCAGATCCAGATAGCCCGTCCCAGCATCGCCGCCAGGCTGCGCATCAGTTCATCCGGAGGCGAGGCACCAGCTGTCTGCCAGCGCAGCTCGCCAATCTGCTGCTCGTCCTGCTGTAACGGCAGACGTTGCCACTGACCGGCTGCCTGATCATCACCGGCGCGAAACTGAAACTGGTCGCTGTCGAGCCGGATCGCCGTCAGTTTCTCGCGCGTCAGTACATTGGTTAACACGGCTTCAAACAGTGCCGGATGCAGCGGGCTGGCGGTCAGCATTTGTGAGCTGTCATAGAGTAGCGACAGCGTGCGATTAGCCTGGGTTAAATCTTCTGTTTTGGCGCGCACCGTGCTTTCCAGCAGCTGGTAGTGCGAATGCAGCCGTGCCGCCATGCCGCTGAAGGCATGCGACAGCACCCGCAGTTCATTCTGCTGCTCAACGTGCAGCGGCGGAAAAGCAAAGTTGCCGCTCTCTACGTAGCGACTGGCGGTGACCAGCGCATTAAGCGGGCGCACCACCTGCAGTCGGGTAAAGCGAATCGTCATCAGTGCCAGCGCCACAATCGCAATGACCCCCACCAGGCTGCTGGCGGCCACCAGATGCATTTTCAACTCGGTATAGCGTTGCAGACCCAGTACAAAGCGATCGATTTCACCGACGTAGATCGGCACCTGCTGCTGATAAGCCACGGTATCGCCCTGTTGCAACTGTTGCTGCAGCGAGGGCCAGGCGGCACGCAGCCGTTGATAGCGAACACTTACTTCACGGGGTACCCAGGGCCGATCAAGTTTCTGCAGCACCGGGGCATCCAGCGTTTGCTGATAGCGCGCCAGATGATGAGCCAGATTTTGCGGCTGCCGGCTGGCATCCCAGGCCATGCGATAGCTCTGCATGCGCAGTGAACCCGCCAGATTGATCGCCTCCGCGTCGCGCTGGCTGCTCAGGAGCGTGACTAATGCCAGACCGGTGGTGAGCAGCGACAGCAGGACAATGGCGCTGAGCGCCTGAGCGATGCTTTGAGTTACGGAACGTTTAACAATCACATGAATGGCCCTGTTGAGAGTGCGGGAATTATAAGAGCGCATTAACGTAACGCAAATGATCCATTCCCTGTTTATCGCACAGGACGTTACACATCGCACATAAAATGACCGCAACTGACAGTTCCCAGGACGTGCTGCTGTTCAACGCTTAAAAAAGGAACAGGTTTACATCGTCCCGATGTTGCTTTTCATTGCAGCGCTAATAATTCATCCAGTCATCAACTCAACCCCGATCACAGATTAAGGAGCATCCAATGAAAAAGCTGAATGCTGTCCTGGCGGGCGCATTACTGGCTACCGCCTCATTTGCCACTTTCGCCGCCGCGCCGGTCGATCAGTCGCAGGCGCAGAGTATGCAGAGCATCGGTAGCGTTTCGGTTTCCGGTGTTCGCGGCTCGCTGGACGATGCGAATCGCCAGCTGTCGCAAAAAGCGGAAGAGATGGGCGCCAGCCATTACCGCGTTATCGGTGTCGATAACCCAGGCGACTCCAGCCTGTGGAGCGGCACCGCAGAGATTTATCGCTAACCCAACCCTCCTGTTTCCATCCCTGTAGCTTTTACCGGCCTGAAAATGGCCGGTTTTTTTGTTTTTGTGCATCAGGATGGATTCTTACAAATCAGCCTGTGCATCTGCCCGGTATATTTTGCTTCGTTCTTGCAGAACGGGTAGGATTCATCGCCGTAAATTCCCGCGCTGCCTGGCACTCACTCACAGGCAAACGCACAGAGGAAAATACCCCATTTCACAGGGCATTACGCCTGAAATGGGGGCGACGACTGATAGTCAGGACAAACAGGAATGCTATGAAATCTAAAAACAAAACCCCAGGCGAGATGCGCGCTGCGAAACGACGCTGGCTCAACTCTCATGACGCCGGCTACCAGAAGGCGATGGGTAACCGTCACGTACAGATGATTGCGATCGGCGGTGCCATCGGTACCGGTTTGTTCCTGGGCGCAGGTGGCCGTTTGCAGGCTGCTGGCCCCGCCTTAGCCATCATCTATCTGGTGTGTGGCATCTTCTCCTTCTTTATTCTGCGTGCGCTGGGCGAACTGGTGTTACACCGTCCCAGCAGCGGCAGCTTCGTCTCCTACGCCCGTGAATTCCTGGGTGAGAAAGCCTCCTACGTGGCGGGCTGGATGTACTTCGTCAACTGGGCAATGACCGGCATCGTCGATATCACCGCCGTCGCGCTCTACATGCACTACTGGGGCGCGTTTGGTGATGTGCCACAGTGGGTCTTCGCCCTGGGCGCGCTGGCGATTGTCGGCACCATGAACATGATCGGCGTAAAGTGGTTTGCCGAGATGGAGTTCTGGTTCGCGCTGGTGAAAGTGCTGGCAATTGTGATCTTCCTGGTGGTGGGCGTGGTGTTCCTTGGCACCGGCAAACCGCTGGATGGCAACAGTACCGGCTTCCATCTGATCACCGATAACGGTGGCATGTTCCCGCACGGCTTACTGCCTGCGCTGGTGCTGATTCAGGGTGTAGTGTTCGCCTTTGCCTCTATCGAACTGGTAGGTACGGCGGCCGGCGAATGTAAAGACCCGAAAACCATGCTGCCGAAAGCGATCAACAGCGTGATCTGGCGTATCGGCCTGTTCTACGTTGGCTCCGTGGTCCTGCTGGTACTGCTGCTGCCGTGGAACGCCTATCAGGCGGGTCAGAGTCCGTTTGTTACCTTCTTCTCGAAGCTTGGCGTGCCTTACGTTGGCAGCATCATGAATATCGTAGTGCTGAGTGCGGCGCTCTCCAGCCTGAACTCGGGCCTCTACTCAACCGGGCGTATTCTGCGCTCCATGTCGATGGGTGGCTCTGCACCGAAATTCATGTCTAAGATGAACGGTCAGCAGGTGCCTTATGCCGGTATTCTGGTGACCATCGCCGTCTATGTGATTGGTGTGGTGCTTAACTACTATGTGCCTTCTCAGGTGTTTGAGATCGTCCTGAACGTCGCCTCGCTGGGGATTATCTCCTCCTGGGCCTTTATCGTGGTTTGTCAGCTGCGTCTGCGCAAAGCCATTAAAGAGGGCAAGGCGGATGATGTCAGCTTCAAGCTGCCAGGCGCGCCGTTTACCTCATGGCTGACGCTGCTGTTCCTGTTCAGCGTGCTGGTGCTGATGGCGTTTGACTACCCGAACGGGACTTACACCATCGCCTCCATTCCGCTGATCGCGGTATTGCTGGTGCTGGGATGGTTTGGCGTGCGTAAGCGTGTTCACGCCATAGCTGAGACCGAACAGGATCATCACGAAGAGGAGCCTCAGCCGACCCGACTGGCTGACGACACCTCGCGCTGATAAGCGCTGCAGCAATCAGGCCAGCCTTCGGGCTGGCTTTTTTTTGGCGTAAACCGCCTCATTCACCGCGAGAATTAGGATAGTTTTCCCGCAAGCTTGCCCCTATGATGAAAGGCTCCCTTTATGCGGTAGCGGAGTCCTCATGTCGTTTAAGATCAACATCATCAAAGATAAGCTCCTGTCCGAAAACTGGTTTGTGCTGCGTAACTACACCTATGAGATCACCGATCGTCGTGGCGAGGTTATCCGCCATAAACGTGAAGTCTACGATCGCGGAAACGGGGCGACCATCCTGCTCTATAATCGTGAAAAGAACAGCGTGGTCCTGACGCGCCAGTTCCGTATCGCCACTTACGTCAACGGTAACGAGGGCGGCATGTTAATTGAAGCCTGCGCTGGCTTGCTGGACGACGACTCTCCGGAAGATTGCATTCGCAAAGAGGCGATTGAAGAGACCGGTTATGCGGTGGGCGAGGTGGAGAAACTCTATGCCTGCTATATGTCGCCGGGCGGCGTCACTGAATTGATCCACTTTTTCGCAGCGGAATATAATGAATCGCTGCGCGACAATGCGGGCGGCGGCGTTGAAGATGAGTCGATCGACGTGCTGGAGCTGCCTTTCCCTGATGCGCTGGCGATGGTCGCCGATGGCCGCATTCGCGACGGCAAAACCGTCATGCTGTTGCAGCATGCGCAGATTGCTGGCTGGCTGATACCATAAAAAATCATGCAGTTAGCCTGTTGCAGCGTGACGGCGTTTAGCGTGGAATAGTGAAACATCATCCACTTTCCATGCACGCTTTTTAAGCAGTTAACTGCGCTTTTTGCACAGGTTCACAGAATGGGAACCCTGGCAGGGCCGTTGATGCGCTATCCTCTCCACTCTGGGTATTCGGGGATCGATTTTCTTAATGTCGTATTGGATGAAATCGCTGTGGCTGTTGCCGTCTCTGTGGGTTGCCTGTGTTCAGGCGGAACCGTTGCAAAAGTCATTCAACGACTGGCAAATCACCTGCAACAATGAAGCCTTTTGCGTGGCGCGCAATATTCCGGGCGACAAAGGGTTAGTGATGACGATTTCGCGGCATGCGGGCGTCAACGATCGCCCCTTGCTGCGAATCGACTACGGCAGTGCCTACAGTGGCGCGCTGCCGGGCGGTTCGCTTCAGGACAACCTGCTACTGGATCAGCGCCGTCTGAAACCCGACCTCAAACACTGGACGGTTGAACCGCACCATCTTGCCACCAGCAATGCCATCGCAATAGATGAGTTTCTTGATCTGGTGATGGAGGCGAAAACCCTTCAGCTCACTTTCGATCCCAATGCGCTGATCTCTCTGCGCGGCATGAAGGCCGCACTGTTGCTGATGGATGACACCCAGGGGCGGGTCAACAGCATGAGCGCATGGGTTAAACGTGGCGATCGCGCCAGCTGGGATGTTCCGCCGCCGCCTGCGCTGCCGCCACTGCCGCCTGCTGTCGAGCCACCCGCGGCATTGACGCGCGACGAGACCAGCGGATTAATTGATTACGGCACCTGGCGGGTCAATACCGACTCCTGCTCACTCGATCCGCTGCGCCGTGAAGTCAGCGTTGCGCCACTCACCGATCAGCGCGCGCTGCTGCTGGTGAGTTGTGAAATGGGGGCTTATAACGTGATCGATCTGGCGTTTGAAGTGACGCGCAGCCAGCCGTATGTCGCGCGCGGCATCACCTTAACTCTGCCGTTTACCCCACCAGGTGCCAGTGATCGGCAGCTTGAGCTGATTAACGCCGAATATGATGCGGCCAGCGGCCAGCTCTACACCTTTGGTAAAGGACGTGGGTTGGGTGACTGCGGCAGTGCCACACGCTGGCAGTTTGATGGCACCCGTTTTGTGTTAGCGGAGTATGCGGAAGAGTCGACCTGTGACGCCTGGCACAGCAGTGATGACTGGCCAACCCTGTGGGTCAGCCAGTCTGACGGTGGCGTACAGCAGCGTTAACGAATCGCCTGCACCATCATCGGTGAGCCAAGCTGATTACCGACCAGTTCGGCCAGCATATTATTCACGCCGTCGCTCATTGGCGTAAAGCGGGTCAGCGGTGAGCGAGTCACCACCACAAAAACCCCCACGTTATGCTGCGGCACCATCGCCATATAGGTGATGAAACCGCCGCCGCCGCCGGTTTTCTGAATAATGCCAGGGCGACCATTTTTTGGCCCCATAAAGACCCAGCCCATCCCCAGCGCATCCGCTTTACCCGGCACATCCATGCCTTCTACTTTGCTCAGCTGATCGCGACGATAGATTAGCGTCTGTAGTCGATCGATCTGCGGCGTGCGGTGGTTAACCGAAGAGTTAAGGAACTGCTGCATCCAGCGGCCCATATCATCCGGCGTGGAGTAAACGCCGCCGCTGCCAATCGCCGCCAGGGTGTTATTACACGGACTGGCCCCTTTTTCCGCCACCATCAGGCGTCCGCACTGCTCTGGGGACGGCGTAAACGTCGTGTCCTTCATGCCGAGCGGGCGGGTAATCAGCTGCTGAAACAGCGCCGGATAGGGTTTGCCGGTGGCGCGCGACAGCGCATCACCCAGCAGATCGTAGCCCAGGTTGGAGTAGGCGGCACTGCTGCCCGGTGCTGCTTTGAGGTTAGCGCGCGATAGCCACGCCCAGCGTTCACCACGGGTCGGCCAGACAAATACCGGACGCTGCGCTTTGCCGCCTGGCTGTTCGCGCGGCAGTCCGCTGGTGTGGGTCGAGAGGTTGATCAGGCGAATGGGCTGACCATTGTAGGTGGGCACGCGTGAACCCGGCGGCGCATATTTACTCAGGGGATCGTCGAGGCGGATCTGTCCGCGCTCAGCCAGCTTCACCATCACTTCACTGGTCATCAGCTTACTCAGCGAGGCGATGCGAATCAGCGAATCTTTCTGCGGACGGACATTGTTGCCGGGACGGGTTTCACCAAAGCTGGCGAACACCCGCTGATTGCCATCAATCGCCACCAGTGCCATGCCGGTTGCACCGCTGCCGTAAAAGATATGTTCCGCATAGCGATCAACAATCTGAGAGGCCAGCAGCGGATCGGGCGCGACCTGCGCCATGCTTTTTAATGGAAGCAGTGAAACCATCAGGGCCAGTAAATAGGGTGTGCGCATGTTCAACGGAAGTGGCTTCGCTATAAAATCGGAGGAAATCTGCCTTCACTCATCGGGATGCATCAGGACAGAACCGCGTTATCCCGGCAGAACAACAGCAGGAACAGACGGACAGCCAGCGCACAGGCAGCATTAAGTATGACGGCTCTATAGTAATGAGTTTGCGCAGGGCGGGAAGAGGGGAATGGAGTTTTTTTTATGTATCAGGCTATAAGTGGAAATGGCCCTTCCCGGTGAGCCGGGAAGGGCATAAGCATTAAACTGGCTTGAGTAATGCTTCAGCGTGGCTGACGATATTCTCAACCGTGAAGCCAAACTCCGGGAACAGCTGACTGGCCGGGGCCGATTCACCAAAGGTGGTCATACCGACAATCGCACCGTCGAGACCGACATACTTGAACCAGTAGTCAGCAATACCCGCTTCTACCGCCACACGCGCTTTCACGCCGCTCGGCAGTACGGATTCGCGGTAAGCGGCATCCTGCGCATCAAACAGGTCAGTAGAAGGCAGTGAAACCACCCGCACCTTGTGACCGCCTGAAGTGAGCTTATCCGCTGCACCCAGGGTGATCTCAATCTCTGAACCGGTTGCGATCAGAATCACTTCTGGTGTGCCGTCGCAATCCTTAAGCACGTAGCCGCCGCGTTTGATGTTTTCGATCTGCTCCGGGGTACGTTCCGGCTGCAGCAGATTCTGACGCGAGAGGATCAGCGCTGTCGGGCCGTGATGACGTTCGACGGCGGCTTTCCACGCTACGGCCGTTTCGACCTGATCGCACGGACGCCATACGCTCATGTTTGGCGTCAGACGCAGGCTGGCGATCTGCTCTACCGGCTGGTGCGTCGGGCCATCTTCGCCCAGACCGATGGAGTCATGGGTGTAGACCAGAATCTGTCGTGCCTTCATCAGCGCAGCCATACGCGCGGCGTTACGCGCATATTCGACAAACATCAGGAAGGTTGCGGTGTAGGGAACGAAACCGCCATGGTGCGCGATACCGTTACCAATCGCCGTCATACCAAATTCACGCACGCCGTAGTGAATATAGTTACCGGCCGGATCCTCTTTGATCGATTTAGAACCAGACCAGATGGTGAGGTTACTCGGTGCCAGGTCAGCAGAACCGCCGAGGAACTCCGGCAGCATTTTGCCATAGGCTTCCAGCGAGTTTTGTGACGCTTTACGGCTGGCGATTTTCTGCGGGTTAGCCTGCAACTCCTGAATGAAACGGGTCGCTTCGGTTTCCCAGTTGGCGGGCATTTCGCCATTCATCCGGCGCTCATACTCTTTCGCCAGCTCTGGATGGGCTTCTTTGTAAGCCGCAAATTTTGCATCCCAGGCTTTTTCACGTTCAGCACCCGCCGCTTTGGCATCCCACTGCTGGTAGATTTCAGCCGGGATCTCAAACGCCGGATAGTTCCAGCCGAGCTGTTTGCGGGTCAGGGCAACTTCTGCCTCACCCAGCGCCGCGCCGTGCGACTCCTCTTTACCAGCTTTGTTCGGCGAACCGAAACCGATAATGGTGCGGCAGATAATCAGTGAAGGCTTATCGGTGACGCTCTGCGCCTCTTTGATCGCCTCACGAATGGCATCAGCGTCATGGCCGTCGATGTCGCCAATCACATGCCAGTTGTAGGACTCAAAGCGTTTATGGGTGTCGTCAGTAAACCAGCCTTCGGTCTCGCCATCGATCGAGATACCGTTATGGTCATAGAAGCCGATCAGTTTGCCGAGACCCAGGGTCCCCGCCAGTGAACAGACTTCGTGCGAGATGCCTTCCATCAGACAGCCATCGCCCATAAACACATAGGTGTGGTGATCGACAATCTCATGATCCGGACGGTTAAACTGCGCGGCCAGCGTGCGTTCTGCAATGGCTAAGCCCACGGCGTTAGCCAGTCCCTGACCCAGCGGGCCGGTGGTAGTTTCAACGCCTGGGGTGTAGCCGATTTCCGGGTGACCTGGCGTTTTAGAGTGCAGCTGACGGAAATTTTTCAATTCTTCAATCGGCAGGTCATAACCGCTCAGGTGCAGCAGGCTATAGAGCAGCATCGAGCCGTGGCCGTTGGAGAGGATAAAGCGGTCGCGATCAAGCCAGGCGGGATTGGTCGGATTATGCTGGAGGAAGTCGCGCCACAACACTTCGGCGATATCGGCCATTCCCATTGGCGCACCGGGGTGGCCTGAATTTGCCTTCTGTACCGCATCCATGCTCAGTGCACGAATCGCGTTTGCCAACTCTCTGCGTGAGGACATAAAGTTCTCCCTTGTTATGCATCAGGGCGGGAAAGTCCCGCCCGACTAAAATAAAGACTACAGGCGTGCGGCGAGCACATCTTCCAGCTTCTGCTGGTCAACCGCGAACTGGCGGATGCCGTCAGAGAGTTTTTCAACTGCCATCGGATCCTGATTATGTTCCCAACGGAACTCCGCCTCGGAGAGCGGCGACGGCTGGTGGAAACCTTCAGTTGAAGGCTCCAGTTTGCGCTCAAGCGGCGCATCACTGTTCTGCAACTCTTCCAGCAGGTTAGGTGACAGGGTCAGGCGGTCGCAGCCTGCCAGCGCGATAATCTGCTCCACTTTACGGAAGCTGGCGCCCATGATGATGGTGCTGTAACGGTGCTTTTTGTAGTAATCGTAGATGCGACGCACGGATTTCACGCCCGGATCTTCATCTGCCACGTAGGGGTCCATGGGTTTGCGCGAGTTATACCAGTCGTAGATGCGTCCAACGAACGGGGAGATCAGGAACACGCCCGCTTCGGCACAGGCACGCGCCTGAGCAAAGGAGAAGAGCAGTGTCAGGTTGCACTGAATGCCGTTTTTCTCCAGCTCTTCCGCTGCGCGGATGCCTTCCCAGGTCGAGGCCAGCTTAATCAGTACGCGTGAGCGATCGATACCGTGCTCTTCATACATCCGAATCAGTTTTTCTGCTTTGGTCACACACATGCCACGATCGAAGGAGAGGCGCGCATCCACTTCGGTCGAAACACGGCCCGGTATGCTTTTCAGGATTTCCATACCAAGGTTGATCGCCACTTTGTCGCTGGCGTTGATAATCTGCGTCTCTTTGCTGCCGCCCTGTTTTTTGGCGTACTCAATCGCGTCATCCATCAGGTGCTTATACCCTTCGAGACCGGACGCTTTCAGAATGAGTGAGGGGTTGGTGGTGGCGTCTTCCGGATGGTAATTACGAATCGATTCGATATCACCACTGTCCGCCACCACGGTGGTGAACTGTTTTAGGGCTTCTAGCTGGTTCATCTCTAAACTCCTTGAAAAGAAAAATGAAAGCGAACAGGGGGCACCTCAGGCCTCGCAGCCGGTCTGTGGCATGTTCTGCTACCGGGAACGCGAACCCATAACATTGCAACAGAGAGTTTCTGATGAACATGCGGTTTCTCTGATTGTTGCGCTGCGAGGCGGTGCGAAGGAGCCGTCATGCGGTGTTAACCGTGGGGTGCGCCATATTCCACCCATAAGCATAGCAGTCAGGAGGAATGACGCAGGCCACACTGTAGCAATCCGTGCCCTGTAAAAAAGAAGAGGCCGATCAGGCGAGAGGTAAGCGCAGCGCGGGTTGAGACGCGCGCTGCAGCGGCAGAAACGATCAGACTGGCAGATTCAGCCAGTTCTTCACCGGCAGGAAATCGCGATAGAGGGCGGCTTCAGGTGAGTCGGCATCGGGCTGATAATCATATTCCCAGCGGACCAGCGGTGGCATCGACATCAGGATCGATTCAGTGCGACCACCTGTCTGCAGACCAAACAGCGTGCCGCGGTCCCACACCAGATTAAACTCCACATAGCGACCACGGCGATAGAGCTGGAACTGGCGCTCACGATCGCCCCACGGGTGATCTTTACGGCGCGCCACAATCGGCCGATAGGCATCCATAAAGCCGCGGCCTACCGCCTGCATAAAGCTGAAGCTCTGCTCAAAGTCGGGCGTATTGAGATCGTCAAAAAAGAGGCCGCCAATGCCGCGCTGCTCATCACGATGCTTCAGATAGAAATAGTCATCACACCACTTTTTATAGCGCGGATAGACATCCTCGCCAAAAGGCTGGCAGAGGTCAGCGGCGGTCTGGTGCCAGTGCAGCGCATCTTCTTCGAAGCCATAAAAAGGGGTCAGGTCAAATCCGCCACCAAACCACCAGACCGGATCGGCACCCGGTTTTTCCGCGATAAAAAAGCGCACGTTGGCGTGGCTGGTAGGTACATAAGGGTTGTTCGGGTGGATCACCAGCGACACGCCCATTGCTTCAAAGCTGCGACCCGCCAGCTCCGGCCGGTGTGCAGTGGCGGATGCCGGCATCTGATCGCCATGCACGTGCGAAAAGTTGACGCCCGCCTGCTCAAACACCGCGCCGTTGCGCAGGACGCGGCTCTGACCGCCGCCGCCGCCAGGACGCTGCCAGCTATCTTCGGCAAACGCTGCGCCGCCATCTTCAGCCGCCAGCTGGTTACAAATCTCATCCTGCAATGCGAGCAGGAACGCTTTTACGCGGGAAATATCAGCCATTTTTTCGCTTATGGTTTGTCAAAGTCTGACGCGATTATACGCAAAACCGCGCCGCTTGCATGAGTGCGGCGAGTCGCACGGCCTGAACCGGCGACATGCATCAGGCGTTGCGGCGATCAAACTCATCAAAGTAATTGACGATGCCGCTGGCAATAGCCGAGGCGATTTTCTGACGAAACGCGGTGGTGCCGAGCAGCTGCTCTTCACGCGGATTAGTAATAAAGGAGGTTTCGACCAGCACCGAGGGGATCGACGGTGACTTGAGTACTGCGAAGGCCGCCTGCTCGGTGTGCTGGCTGTGAAGATGATGAACCGGGCGGATCTGATCCAGTACATGCTTGCCCAGCGTCAGGCTGTTTTTGATGGTGTCCGTCTGCACCAGATCGAACAGAATCTGCTGCAGATAGTGATCCTGCTGCTGCGCTTTCACGCCACCCAGCTTGTCCGCATCGTTCTCCCGCTGTGACAGATAGCGCGCCATCGAGCTGCTGGCACCGCGATTAGAGAGCGCAAACACCGAGGCACCGCTGGCATCGGGACTGGTAAAACCGTCGGCATGAATCGACATAAAGAGATCGGCGCCGTGCTGGTGGGCAATCTCCACCCGCTGATAGAGCGGAATAAAGTGGTCGCTGTCGCGGGTCAGACGCACTTCTATGCGCGGATGGCTCTGTAACTGACGCTGCACGTTGCCGGCAATCTCCAGCACGATGTGTTTCTCTTCGGAACCCTCTTCGCCAACGGCACCAGAGTCGATGCCGCCGTGACCGGGGTCGATCATCACGATACGTTTCCCGTTCTTTGCGGGCGGGGCAGGGCGCGAGTGACGATTTGCACCAGTAAGCGCAGACTGCTCTTTAGCCTGAACCGCGCGCGGCGATAAAATGGCCAGAGCCAGCCCGGAAAGCAGTAACTGACGGCGATGAATCAAACGTTTAAGCAGGTGCATGTGCGGGTCCGGTAACAGGAATCTTGCCGGTGTTATAGCCTAAGGGGCTGCTGCCTGCGATCACAGAACCATTTCAGGGCATTACTTTGTATTGCAGGTCGCGAACAGTAAATTTGCGCTTTTTTATTTGTCGCCCGTCATGGAGGGTTGCGTGCGGCAGAGAATGCGTGATAATCAGCAAATTGTGCTTATTTGCAGGTAAAGAAGATGGAAATCCGCGCCTTCCGCCAGGAAGATTTTGAAGAAGTGATCACCTTATGGGAACGTTGCGATTTGTTACGGCCATGGAACGATCCTGAGCTGGATATCGAACGCAAAATGAATCACGACCCCGATCTCTTTCTGGTCGCTGAAGTGGGCGGCGTGGTCGTGGGCACACTGATGGGCGGCTATGATGGCCATCGCGGCGCGGCTTACTATCTGGCCGTGCATCCCGACTATCAGGGACGCGGCTTTGCGAATGCGCTGATGAACCGTCTGGAGAAGAAGCTTATCGCGCGCGGCTGTCCGAAACTGCATCTGATGATCCGTGAAGAGAATGATCAGGTGGTGGCGTTCTATGAGAAGCTTGATTATGAGCCGGTCGATGCGCTGCTGTTTGGTAAACGTCTGATCGAAGATCGTGAATACTAAGCCGTCACCGGGCTATCTGCCGGACGAGTATGACGCCAGAGGGCAGCTGCGGCTGCCGTTTCTTTTTTGGCTGATCCTGTTACTCCAGGCGCGGACCTGGCTGCTGCTGGTGATGGCCGGTGCGTCACGGCAGCAGGGCAACGATCTGCTGGCGCTGTTCTATCCGGATCGTCAGGCGTTCTGGATCGGCCTTGCGCTGGGTTTACCGGCGCTGGCGGGCCTGCTGCTGACCGGCTATCGCACCCGACTGCCGCGACTCTGGCAGCACTGGCGCAGCGTGCTGGCGCTGTCGCTGCTGGTGAATCTGCTCTGGCAGGGAATGCAGTTTGTGCAGGGCGATCTGCTCACCTCACCGCTGCCATTGCTGCTGACGTTGTTTGACCTGCTGGCCCTGATCTGGCTGCAATCCAGCCGCCGCTGTCGCGACTGCTTTCTGCCCGAACATCATCTTCACTAAACTTTTTGTCGCTTTGCGACTCCAATCAGTTCCGCCTTTCCGGCATCGCATTTACAGGAGTTCTCATGAAAGCTGTTCGTTCCACGCTACTGATCGCCGCCGTTGTACTGAGCGGCTGTGCCAGTTCGGGTTCCGGCGCTGACAGCAGCCAGCAGGCAAGCTGGTGGAATCCGCTGACGTATCACTGGTCTTCGGCGCTGCCGTGGAACTGGTTCGGTTCCTCGCTGACCGCGACTGAACAGGGCGTGGGTGGGTTAACTGCCTCGACCGCCATGAAAGAGGACGCGATTAATGCCGGACTGAACGGTGACTATAGCCTGCGTCAGGGCATGCGCAGCCAGAACGGTCAGGTGGTCTCTTTCTGGCAGGCGCTGAATGATGGCAACGTTAAGCTGGTTATTTACGGGCAGTCGCAGGTCGAACGTATTGAGGTCATGGACAGCGCAATCGCCAGCAGTGATGGCAGCAAAGTGGGTGATCTCTTCAGTAATAAGTTCAGCAAAGCCTTCGACAACTGCACCTTAGCCAGCGGCACCGATGCGCGTGACGTGGCATGCCGTGCGCCTGGCAGTCAGCATCTGACCTATGTTTATCAGGGTGACTGGCATGGACCGGAGGGATTAATGCCCTCGGACGATACGCTGAAAAGCTGGAAAATCAGCAAGATTGTCTGGCAGCGTTAATTCCTCGTCTTCAGCGCGCCGCCCGTCAGGCGGCCGCTGAGCCTCCCAAAACCTTTGCCGGCGCGCACGGCACGGGGTTCCTCCTCCCTATCGGCTTTTGCTGATTTCTGCATAAACAGTGCCGTCGTCTTATGCTTTTTTCGACTTTGAAATCATCAAACGATATATAAAACCGTTACTGGTTTTCACTGAGTTATAAATAAACTGGTGCCTCAGCGGGTGAGATCCGCATCAAACTTTTTCAGGGTGCCAAATGACATTACAAGCGATGAAAAAAATCGTGAGCGGTATCGCGTTGTCGCTGAGCCTGGCCGGCGCAGCCAATGCCACTGAACTTCTTAATAGCTCTTACGATGTGTCGCGGGAGCTGTTTGTCGCCCTGAATGCTCCCTTCGTTAAACAGTGGGATGCCAGCCATCCCGGCGATCCACTGACCATTAAGATGTCGCACGCCGGTTCATCGAAGCAGGCGCTGGCTATCCTGCAGGGACTGCGCGCGGATGTCGTCACGTACAATCAGGTTACGGATGTGCAGGTGCTGCACGATAAAGGCAACCTGATTGCCGCAGACTGGAAAAGCCGTCTGCCGAATAACAGCTCGCCTTTCTACTCCACCATGGCGTTTCTGGTGCGCAAAGGGAATCCAAAACAGATTCACGACTGGTCAGATTTGACCCGCAGTGATGTGAAGCTGATTTTCCCGAATCCGAAAACCTCCGGGAATGGCCGCTATACCTATCTGGCCGCCTGGGGCGCAGCGGATAAAGCGGACGGGGGCGATCAGGCCAAAACCCGTGCCTTTATGACGCAATTCCTGAAAAACGTTGAAGTATTCGACACCGGCGGTCGCGGTGCGACCACGACCTTTGCTGAGCGTGGCCTGGGCGACGTATTAATTAGCTTTGAGTCCGAAGTGAATAACATCCGCAACCAGTACGGCAAAGATGAGTATGAAGTGGTGGTGCCGAAAACCAACATTCTGGCGGAGTTTCCGGTGGCATGGGTGGATAAAAACGTCGCCACCAATAAAACCGCTGATGCGGCCAGCGCTTATCTGAACTATCTCTATACACCTGAAGCGCAGAATATTATTACTCACTACTACTATCGCGTGAACAATGCACAGCTGATGGCGGAGCAGAAAGATCGCTTCCCGCAGACCAACCTGTTCCGGGTGGAAGAGGCGTTTGGCGGCTGGGATAAGGTGATGAAGACGCACTTCGTCAGCGGCGGTGAGCTTGATAAGTTGTTAGCGGCGGGGCGCGGATAATGTTTGCAGCCAGCCAGAAACGCGTGTTGCCCGGCTTTGGTCTCAGCCTCGGCACCAGTCTGCTCTTTACCTGTCTGATTCTGCTGCTGCCTATCAGCGCGGTGATCATGCAGCTGTCGCAGATGACGCTGCAACAGTACTGGGATGTGGTGACCAATCCGCAGCTGATTGCCGCCTATAAAGTAACGCTGCTCTCTGCAGGCGTCGCCTCACTGTTTAATGCGGTGTTCGGCATGCTGATGGCATGGATCCTGACCCGTTACCGTTTTCCGGGGCGGACGCTGCTGGATGGCCTGATGGATCTGCCGTTTGCACTGCCTACGGCGGTGGCGGGTCTGACCCTGGCCGGACTCTTTTCGGTCAACGGCTGGTATGGACAGTGGTTCGCTCAGTTCGACATCAAAATTTCCTATACCTGGATTGGTATCGCCATCGCCATGGCCTTTACCAGCATTCCGTTTGTGGTGCGTACCGTACAGCCGGTGCTGGAAGAGTTAGGCCCGGAGTATGAAGAGGCGGCCGAAACGCTGGGTGCCACGCCGTGGCAGAGCTTCCGCCGCGTCGTGTTGCCGGAAGTGGCACCGGCGCTGCTGGCCGGAACGGCGCTCTCCTTTACCCGCAGCCTGGGTGAATTTGGTGCGGTGATCTTTATTGCCGGTAACATCGCCTGGAAAACGGAAGTCACCTCGCTGATGATTTTTGTCCGGCTGCAGGAGTTCGACTATCCGGCGGCCAGCGCCATCGCCTCGGTAATCCTGGCGGCATCGCTAATTCTGTTATTTGCGATTAACACATTACAGAGCCGCTTTGGCCGTCGTCTGGGAGGTCACTAATGGCTGAGGTTTCACAAATTAATCACGCTGCTCGTCAGCCAGTGAACTGGGGCAAGTGGCTGCTGATTAGTATCGGCGCGCTAATCTCGATTCTGCTGCTGGTGGTGCCGATGGCCTCCATCTTCTGGGAAGCGCTGAATCAGGGGCTGATTGTCGCTCTCAGCAATCTGGCGGATCCGGACATGCTGCACGCCATCTGGCTGACCGTGATGGTGGCGCTGATCACCGTACCGGTTAACCTGGTGTTCGGCACGCTGCTCGCCTGGCTGGTGACGCGCTTTACCTTTCCGGGTCGTCAGTTGCTGCTGACCCTGTTTGATATTCCTTTTGCCGTGTCGCCGGTCGTGGCCGGTCTGATGTATCTGCTGTTCTGGGGCGTTAATGGCCCGGCAGGCGGCTGGCTGGATGCGCATAACATCCAGATTATGTTTGCCTGGCCTGGCATGGTGCTGGCGACGGTATTTGTGACCTGTCCGTTTGTGGTGCGCGAACTGGTCCCGGTGATGCTGAGTCAGGGCAGTCACGAAGATGAAGCGGCGGTGCTGCTGGGCGCCTCTGGCTGGCAGATGTTCCGCCGCGTAACGCTGCCGAACATTCGCTGGGCGCTGCTGTATGGCATCGTGCTGACCAACGCCCGTGCGATTGGTGAATTTGGTGCGGTCTCGGTGGTATCGGGATCGATTCGCGGTGAGACCTACACATTACCGCTTCAGGTTGAATTATTGCATCAGGACTACAACACCGTTGGCGCGTTCACCGCGGCCGCCCTGTTAACCCTGATGGCAATTGTGACGCTGTTTCTGAAAAGCATTGTGCAGTGGCGTTTAGAGCAACAGCACAAACGCCTGCAACAGGAGGGAAATCATGAGCATTGAGATTAACAAGATCAACAAATCCTTTGGTCGCACATCGGTGCTGAACGATATCTCTCTGGATATTGCCTCGGGTGAAATGGTGGCGCTGCTTGGCCCATCAGGCTCGGGTAAAACCACGCTGCTGCGCATTATTGCCGGGCTGGAGCATCAGAACAGCGGTCAAATCCGTTTTCATGGTAACGATGTCAGCCGCCTGCATGCTCGCGATCGTCAGGTCGGTTTTGTCTTCCAGCACTACGCGCTGTTCCGTCATATGACGGTATTCGACAACATCGCCTTTGGCCTGACCGTGCTGCCGCGTCGTGAGCGTCCTTCAACGGCGGAGATCAAACAGCGTGTTACCCGTCTGCTGGAGATGGTGCAGCTGGCTCATCTGGCGAATCGCTTCCCGGCACAGCTGTCGGGCGGCCAGAAACAGCGTGTGGCGCTGGCGCGTGCGTTAGCGGTTGAACCGCAGATTCTGCTGCTGGATGAACCCTTTGGCGCGCTGGATGCTCAGGTGCGTAAAGAGCTGCGCCGCTGGCTGCGTCAGCTGCATGAAGAGCTGAAATTCACCAGTGTGTTTGTCACCCACGACCAGGAAGAGGCGATGGAAGTGGCGGATCGCGTGGTGGTGATGAGCCAGGGCAATATTGAACAGGTCGGCACGCCAGATGATGTGTGGCGCGATCCGGCGACCCGTTTTGTGCTGGAATTCCTGGGTGAAGTGAACCGCTTTGATGGCGAGATTCAGGGATCACAGTTCCACGTTGGCGCGCACCACTGGCCGCTGGGCTATACCTCGGCCCACCAGGGCGCGGTTGAGCTGTTCCTGCGTCCGTGGGAAATCGACGTGTCACGCCGCAGCAGTCTGGAAACCCCGCTGCCGGTACAGGTACTGGAGGTGAGCCCGCGTGGACACTTCTGGCAGCTGGTCGTCCAGCCTGCAGGCTGGCAAAGCGAGCCGGTCTCGGTGGTGTTTGAAGGTGAGCAGACAGCGCCGATTCGCGGCGAGCGTCTGTTTGTTGGCTTGCAGCAGGCGCGTCTCTATAAGGGCGATACGCCACTGCGCGCAGTTGCCTTTGCACAAAGCGCCTGATATTTTCTCTTCAACACCGGGCGGGAGTGACACTCCCGCCTTTTTTTCGCATCTGGTTTGTAAGATGCCAGGAACCGCACCGTGACGACTCTCGAAAATACCATCGGCAATACCCCGCTGATTAAGTTGCAGCGCCTTACGCCCGCCAACGGCAGCGAGGTCTGGCTCAAGCTGGAAGGCAATAATCCGGCAGGTTCGGTAAAAGATCGCGCGGCCTGGTCGATGATCAATCAGGCAGAGCTGCGTGGTGATATTTCACCTGGCGATCAGCTGATTGAAGCCACCAGCGGCAACACCGGGATTGCGCTGGCGATGATCGCGGCGATGAAAGGCTACCGACTTCGCCTGCTGATGCCCGACAACATGAGTCAGGAGCGGCAGGACGCGATGCGCGCCTATGGCGCAGAGTTAATCCTGGTGCCACGTGAACAGGGCATGGAGGGCGCACGCGATCTGGCGCAGGCGATGGCGGCGCGCGGTGAAGGCCGGGTGCTGGACCAGTTTAATAATCCCGATAATCCGCTGGGTCACTATCAGACCACCGGCCCGGAATTGTGGCAGCAGTCGAACCAGCGCATGACCCATTTTGTCTCCAGCATGGGCACCACCGGCACCATTACCGGCGTAGGACGATATCTGAAAGAGCTCAACACGGGCGTGCAGGTGATCGGTTTGCAGCCCAGCGAAGGCAGCAGTATTCCAGGCATTCGTCGCTGGCCGCTGGCCTATCTGCCGGGGATCTACCGTCCCGATCTGGTGGATGATGTGATAGATATGACGCAAAAGGAAGCGGAAGAGACGATGCGCGCGCTGGCACGCCGTGAAGGCATTTTCTGTGGCGTCAGTTCAGGCGGCGCGGTGGCGGGTGCGCTGCGCATTGCGCAGGCCAATCCTGGCAGCGTGGTGGTGGCGATCGCCTGCGATCGCGGTGACCGTTATCTCTCTACCGGACTCTACCATCAGTAACTTCTGCTGATGCGGAATCAGGCCTGTGCGTGCATTTACTGCCCACAGGCCTTTTTTTAACCCCAATTTTCGGTGCCAGACAGACTGAATCTGTAAGGATCGCGTAAATCAGGCTGCGCGAATGTTCAGCACAGGACAAAATAGCGGCAATTCTCCAGAGAGATAACCATGAAAATTTTGCTTGTTGATGATGATGTTGAATTAGGCACCATGTTAAGCCAGTACCTGATCGGGGAAGGGTTTGATGCCCAGCTGGTTCTGACCGGCAGCGCCGGCGTGCAGGGCGCGTTATCGGGAGAGTTCACCGCCATGATCCTGGACATTATGCTGCCCGACATGAGCGGCATTGATGTGTTGCGTCAGGTGCGCCAGAACAGCCGGATACCGGTGATTATGCTGACTGCCAAAGGCGATAATATTGATCGCGTGATCGGTCTGGAGATGGGCGCGGATGACTATATGCCCAAGCCCTGCTATCCCCGTGAACTGGTGGCGCGTCTGCGCGCCGTATTGCGCCGTTTCGAAGAGCAGGCGCCACAGCCAGACGCCAGAGAGCCGCTGCGCTGGGGGGAACTCATGCTTAATCCCGCCACCCGCATTAGCGAATGGCAGGGTAAAACCTTTGATCTGACGGCGTCGGAATTTAATCTGCTGGATCTGCTGCTGCGTGCGCCGGACAGAGTGGTGTCAAAAGATGAGCTCTCCGAAAAGGGACTCGGTCGTCCGCGTGAAGCCTATGACCGCAGCGTCGATGTGCATATCAGTAACATTCGTCAGAAGCTCAGTGCATTAACCGCTGACAGCATCAACATCGAAACCGTTCGCAGCATCGGCTACCGTATTCGATGAAGCAGAGTTACCGTGGACGCATGTTCTGGAAGATCTTTATCGGCTTCTGGATCGTTTTCGTCATTATGAGCCAGCTTATCTGGCTCGGCTTTACGCTCTCCGGTAAACGGCATGAACCGCCTGAACTCGTGGCTATCCGTCGTATTGTGGATCTGCAGATGACCTCCGCCGCGTCAGTGCTGGAGCGGGGCGGGCCTGATGCGCTGAATGCGATGCTCTCAGACTGGGATAACAGCGACCAGCAGTTCTTCCACGTCACCCAACAGACAAAACCGTCACAATCAGAAAACAGTGGCAACCTGGATATCAGAGGGCGCTTTCCTGAAGAGGTGGTGCGCTGGGTTCGCGGTGCAGATGGCAAAGCCTATCAGCTGCGCTACGACCTGGATGGCATGCGTAAAGACAGCACGCTGAACATGATGCCGCGCAAATTTCTGAATATTCCTGAGCCGATGTTTGTCTTCGCCGGCTCGGTGGGATTGCTGTTCAGTCTGCTGCTGGCCTGGAATCTGACGCGACCTATGCGTCAGCTGCGGGAAGGATTTTCCCGCGTGGCTGAGGGCGATTTAAGCGTGCGGCTGTTTCCGATCATGCGTAAGCGGCACGACGAGATCTCAAACGTCGCTGAAGCCTTTGACGCTATGGTCGAGCGGCTCGATACCCTGGTGCGCGCCCGTGAAGAACTGTTGCATGATATCTCACATGAGCTCCGTTCACCGCTGGCCCGACTGCAGCTGGCGACCGGGCTGGCCAGACAGACGCCAGAAAGCGTGAACAGTTCGCTTGATCGCATTGATGAAGAGGCGCGTCGGCTGGACAAGATGATCGGTGAACTGCTGACACTGTCGCGGGCTGAGCATGAAAGCATCCCGGATGAGCAATATTTTGATCTGACCGGCTTGCTGCAGGCGGTTATTACCGATGTCCGTTATGAAGCGCAGATCCCAGGCGTGCAGGTAGAGTTGCAGGTCGACGAGCGGGCTGATTACACCGTGCGGGGCAATGCAGAGCTGATACGGCGCGGAGCAGAGAATGTATTACGCAATGCGCTGCGCTTCTCTCAGCCAGGGCAGCGGATTGATGTTCATCTGCGCACAGAACAGCAGTGGCTGGTGATTCAGGTGCGCGATCATGGGCCGGGTGTCGATGAGGATAAGCTCTCCAGCATCTTTGACCCGTTTGTGCGGGTGAATTCGCCGCTGATGGGCAAAGGTTATGGTCTGGGACTGGCTATCGTGCGCAAGGTGGTGCTGGCGCATCATGGTGAGGTTGAGGCAAGAAACCGGCCAGAAGGCGGACTGGAACTGACGCTGCGTCTGCCGCACTGGCAGCCCTGAACAGGTATACAGCAGAAACGATAACGGCACCCGCGGGTGCCGTTATGTTATGAACGAATGCTTACTTTCTGATGCGAATCACCGGCGTTTCGCCGACGGTGACCTGGCCAGTCAGCTTAATCAATTCCTTGATTTCATCCATGTTGGAGATGACAACCGGTGTCAGGGTTGATTTCGCTTTCTCTTCCAGCAACGGCAGGTCGAATTCGATAACTACGTCGCCTTTTTTGACCTTCTGGCCTTCTTCAGCGATGCGTTTGAAGCCTTCACCTTTCAGTTCAACCGTATCGATACCGAAGTGGACGAACAGCTCAATGCCATTGTCTGATTCGATCGAAAAAGCGTGATTGGTTTCAAAAATCTTACCGATAGTGCCATCAACAGGAGCAACCATTTTGTTGCCGCTGGGCTTGATCGCAATACCGTCGCCCACGATTTTTTCTGCAAACACCACATCTGGTACGTCTTCAATGTTCACGATTTCGCCTGACAGAGGCGCTACGATGTCAATTGTCCCAGCGCTATCCGTTTTTTCGCCAAAAAGTTTAGAAAACAAACCCATGATCTTCTCCTAAGCAGTAATTTGGGGCCAGCATCATGCGGATTAGCAGAGCGTTTTTTCCTTAATGAACTTGTTTACCAGGTTCATTAAATCTTCCGCTGTCGGTTGAGCCAGTGCCTGCTCCGCCAATGCCTTCGCATCTTCAAAATTAGTATTACGAATGATTTTCTTGATGCCAGGGATAGAAATGGCACTCATGCTGAACTCGTCCAGCCCCATTCCCAGTAACAGTAGTGTAGCACGTTCATCACCTGCCAGCTCACCACACATGCCGGTCCATTTACCTTCAGCGTGAGATGCATCAATGACTTGCTTGATTAAGTTAAGCACAGACGGCGCCATTGGGTTGTACAGGTGCGAGATCAAATCATTACCACGATCGACCGCCAGAGTATACTGCGTCAGATCGTTTGTCCCAATACTGAAGAAGTCGACTTCCTTCGCCAGATGATGAGCAATCACGGCTGAAGCCGGGGTTTCCACCATGATGCCGACTTCGATGCTCTCATCAAAGGCTTTACCTTCTTCACGCAACTGCGCTTTCAGCAGTTCCAGTTCCGCTTTCAGGCTGCGTACTTCTTCAACCGAAATAATCATCGGGAACATGATGCGCAGTTTACCGAAAGAGGAGGCGCGCAGAATGGCACGCAGCTGCGCATGCAGAATCTCTTTGCGGTCCATGGCGATACGGATAGCGCGCCAGCCGAGGAACGGGTTCTCTTCTTTTGGCAGGTTCATGTAAGGCAGGTCTTTGTCGCCGCCGATGTCCATGGTACGCACGATAACGGCCTGTGAACCCATAGCTTCAGCGACGGCTTTGTACGCCTGGAACTGCTCTTCTTCGCTTGGCAGTGAGTCACGATCCATAAACAGGAATTCGGTGCGGTAGAGACCCACGCCTTCAGCGCCGTTACGTTCAGCACCGGCGATATCGCGCACAGTACCGATGTTGGCGCAGACTTCAACCTGATGACCATCCAGCGTAACGGCTGGCAGATCTTTCAGCTTAGCTAATTCATGTTTTTCCGACAGATACTGGTTCTGTACGGCTTTCAGCTCTTCCTGAATCGCTTCAGAAGGATTGACGTGAATCGCATTGTTAACGCCATCCAGAATCAGGAAATCGCCATTTTTAACCGTGACGGTCACATTGCCGGTACCGACAATGGCTGGGATCTCCAGCGAGCGCGCCATGATTGAGGTATGTGAGGTACGGCCACCCAGATCGGTGATAAAGCCCAGCACCTTCTTCAGGTTCAGCTGTGCGGTTTCTGACGGCGTTAAATCTTTTGCCACCAGAATGGATTCGTCCGGAATAGCGCTCAGGTCAACGATATGCAGACCGAGGATGTTTTGCAGCAGACGCTTACCGATGTCACGTACGTCAGCCGCACGCTCTTTCAGATATTCGTCATCTAACTCCTCCAGTGCTTTCGCCTGGCCATCGATAACCGAGTAAGCAGCAGCATCGGCAGAAGCGTGATCTTTTTTGATCAGGTCGATGATTTCCTGCTCCAGCTCTTCATCTTCCAGCAACATAATGTGGCCTTCGAAGATTGCTGCTTTCTCTTCACCGAGGGTTTCACCCGCTTTGACGCGAATCGCTTCCAGTTGTAATGCCGCTTTGCTGCGGCCATCGAGGAAGCGCTGAACTTCCTGCTCAACCTGGTCATCAGAAATTTTCTTGCGGTTGATGACGATCTCGTCTTCTTTCAGCAGCAGTGCTTTGCCGAAAGCGATACCTGGTGATGCTAAAATGCCTGAAATCATAACGCTACCTTTTAATCACGATGGCTGATGGGACTCTGTGCGGTGCCATTGTCGCGGGACACGTACTCTACGAAAGCAATAACGCGGACAGGTTGTCCGCGATCAAGATGTTTGCACTCAATGGCGCAGAGGAGTCGATTTGCTGGAGAGCTGAGCGGAGATTACTCCAGTTCAGCCATCAGTTTGACCAGATGCTCAACTGCTTTCTGCTCGTCTTCACCTTCCGCGGAAAGGGTCACAACCGTTCCCTGGGTTAAACCCAGTGTCTGCAGCTTGAACAGGCTCTTCGCGCTCGCTGATTTACCGTTAGAGGTCACGGTAATTTCTGACTGGAAAGCTTTGGCTTCTTTAACGAATTGCGCAGCTGGGCGAGTGTGCAGACCGTTTGGTGCAGTAATGGTAACTTCTTGCTGGAACATTCTATTTCCCCAACGTTATCAGGATGAGTGTTATGGATCTAAAGTCTAGCCTGGAGCCTTTACTTTAGCCTGTGTAGGTGCGCGGGTATAGCTTCATGCTGACCAAAGACGCGCATGCGTCAAATCTACAGTCCGTTGCGTCTCAAAACCGATTCTACACGTCACCGGTTAATTATGCCGTGATTCGCCGTTTCACTGAATCCGTAAATCGATTCAGCTTGATCCACTTCAAACGCGGATTAATTTCAGGCATCGAAATAATTGGCAGTCTAAATACCAGAGCGGCGTCACTGAAATCAATCTGCCGGGTGATGAAAGTGAGATCTGCACCACAAAAAAGCACCCGATTGGGTGCTTTTTTCTCCATTTTCGGACTATCGGCCTCTGCTACTGAAGCTCTTTTTCAGTGAAGAGATCGGCAAACAGGGCGGTACTCAGATAGCGTTCACCGGAGGAGGGGAGGATCACCACAATATTTTTGTTGGCGAAGGCTTCATCTTCCTGCAGCTTCAGCGCCGCGGCAACGGCAGCACCGGATGAGATACCGGCCAGAATACCTTCCTCTTCCATCAGCCGACGCGCCGTACTGATCGCTTCTTCATTGGTGATGGCCACAACGCGGTCCACCAGATTCAGCTCAAGGTTGCCCGGGATAAAGCCTGCGCCGATACCCTGAATTTTGTGTGGGCCGGGCTTGATCTCATCGCCCGCCAGCGCCTGAGCAATCACCGGGGAATCGGTCGGCTCAACCGCGACGGTAATCAGATCTTTTTTGCCTTTGGTGTTTTTGATGTAGCGGCTCACGCCGGTCAGCGTACCGCCGGTGCCGACACCGGCAATAAAGACATCCACTTCGCCGTCCGTGTCTTCCCAGATTTCCGGGCCGGTGGTCTTTTCATGGATTTCCGGGTTGGCTGGGTTGCTGAACTGCTGCAGCAGCACATATTTATCCGGATTGCTGGCAACAACCTCTTCAGCTTTGCTGATGGCACCTTTCATGCCTTTGGCGCCTTCGGTCAATATCAGCGTCGCGCCCAGCGCCTTCAGCAATTTACGGCGCTCAACTGACATGGTTTCTGGCATCGTCAGCGTTAATTTATAACCGCGCGCTGCGGCGACATAGGCCAGAGCAATACCGGTATTGCCGCTGGTCGGTTCAACCAGTTCAACACCCGGTTTCAGAATACCGCGTTTTTCTGCGTCCCAAATCATATTGGCACCGATACGGCATTTTACGCTGAAGCTCGGGTTACGGGATTCAACTTTCGCAAGGATGCGGCCGTTACCGATGCGGTTCAGTCGAACCAATGGCGTATGACCAATTGTCAAAGAGTTGTCTTCATAGATCTTACTCATAGCCTGTCCTTAACTGTATGAATTATTGGGAACCCTATGAGCATACCTTTTCTGCCTGGTGGCGGAAGGAAAGAAATCGTATATCTATATGTCGCCCGGCAATAAGCCCTGCTAAAAAGAGCATAAGGCGCGCTGATGAATTTAACGCAACTCATGACGTGCCAGCGTTGACCGGTAGCGATCGACCCACATGGCGGTGGCACCGCAGACGGCAACCGGCATGATCACCAGGTTCAGAACCGGGATCATGGTGAACAGACTGATTAGCGCGCCAAACTGCATATTGGCCGTTTTGTGCTGACGCAGGGCGTTGCGCATCTGCTGAAACGGCACTTTATGGTTATCAAACGGGTAGTCGCAATACTGGATGGACAACATCCAGGCGCTGAACAGGAACCACAGCACCGGCGCAACGGTCTGGCCAAAGCCAGGAATAAAGTAGAGCAGCAGCAGTCCCAGCGCGCGGGGCAGGTAATAACCCAGTTTTTGCATCTCGCGCTTCATAATGCGCGGCACATCCTTGATCATTCCAGCCCAGCCGCTGTCCGGCAGGGGCTTGCCCGTCAGGCGGCCTTCCAGCTGCTCGGCCAGCAGGCCGCAAAACGGAGCGGCAATTAAGTTTGCCAGGGTCGAAAAGAAGTAGCTAAACACCAGCACAATCGCAATCACTGACAGCGGCCATAACAGATAGCTCAGCCACTGCAGCCAGTCCGGAATATGGGCCATCAGCCGCGGGATCCAGTCACCGAGACGATAGAACAGCCAGATGAAAGCGCCACCCAGCATCACGATATTGATCAGCAACGGCATCACCACAAAGCGGCGAATGCCAGGCAGACGTACCAGTTTCCAGCCCTGGCTAAAGTAGTGCATGCCGTTAAAATTTGAGACGGAATTCTCAATGGCCATAAAGCCAGTTCTCCTGAAGATGTTAAGGCGCGCCCACTATAACCTGGCTTTTTCTCCAGGCCAGGTGCCGTTTGGGTAAAAAAACAGCGAAAAAGCGTGGGTTGCCTATCTTATTTGTCAGAAAATAGTGCACAGACTTGCACTTGTGTAGCAGGGCAAATACAGTTAGAGGATAAAGTTTGCCGCGGTGGCAAGGTATTGGAACAACAGAGAATACAATGATGCAGGATTTGCGTCTGATATTAATCGTTGTTGGCGCGATCGCCATTATAGCGCTCCTTCTTCACGGGCTGTGGACCAGCCGTAAAGAGCGTTCGTCAGTGTTCCGCGATCGCCCGCACAAACGTCTAAAACAACGTGATGAAAATGATGAGCAGGACCTGATTGACGACGAGGATGATGGCGTCGGCGAGGTTCGCGTTCGTTCTGATCGCAACGTACATCAGGAACCGCGTTTCGATGAGATTCGCGAGCCACAGCCAGAAGCGCCGCGTAAGCCTGCGCCCGCTGAGCCTGTGCGTCAGCCTGCGCCACGACCCGCACCGCAACCCGAACCTGAAAGCGACCCGCTTTTTAACACGGCACCGCAGCCTGCTCCGCAGTCGCGCCCTGAACCGGTTCGTCAGCAGCCCGCACCCACTTTTGTCGCGCCGCCCGTTCAGGCCGACCCACTGCTGGATCTCGACCCGCTGGAATCTGTACAGCCAGCACCGCAGTACCAGGCAGAACCTGAGCCGCAGCCTGAAGTGACATCGGCGCCCGCGCCAGCACAGCCTGCTGCTAAAGCGCCAGCGGAAAAACCGAAAGAAGCGGTACTGGTGCTGCATGTTGCCGCACACTCGGGCGGTGAACTGAACGGTGAGGCCCTACTGCAGGGTATTCTCCAGGCGGGCTTCCAGTTTGGTGAAATGAACATTTTCCATCGTCATCTCAGTCCGGCTGGCAGCGGCCCTGTATTGTTCAGTCTGGCCAATATGGTTAAGCCGGGCTCATTCAATCCTGACCTGATGACCGATTTCAGCACGCCTGGCATCTCTATCTTTATGATGGTGCCTTCTTATGGCGATGCGAATCAGAACTTCAAGCTGATGCTGCAGTCGGCTCAGCGTATCGCTGATGATGTAGGTGGCGTGGTGCTGGATGATGAGCGTCGCATGATGACGCCACAGAAGCTGGAAACTTACAAAGCGCGTATCCGCGATGTGGTTGGCGTCTGAGACCTGCGCTAAACGCTATCTGAATTGTTAAAAACAAACCCCCGCCTGTCGGGGGTTTTTTATCTGATGGGGCTTTATGAAATCCGTCCAGGATCACATCACCGAACTGCGCACCACGTTGCGCCATCATGAATATCTCTATCACGTTATGGATGCGCCGGAAGTGCCGGATGCTGAATACGATCGTCTGATGCGTGAACTGCGTCAGCTGGAGGAGGAGCACCCGGATCTCATTACGCCAGACTCGCCGACACAACGCGTGGGTGCCGCGCCGCTGACGGTCTTCGAGCAGGTGCGCCATGAAGTCCCGATGCTGTCGCTGGATAACGCCTTTGATGAAGCCACGTTTATGGCTTTCAACAAGCGGGTGCAGGATCGCCTGAAAAGCAGTGACGACATAACCTACTGCTGTGAACTCAAGCTCGATGGCGCTGCGGTCAGCCTGATGTATGAAAATGGTCTGCTGGTCCAGGCCGCAACGCGCGGTGACGGCACAACCGGCGAGAACATTACCGCCAATGTCCGCACCATTCGCGCTATCCCGCTGCGGCTTAAAGGCGACAACATTCCGGCACGGCTGGAAGTGCGTGGCGAAATATTTATGACGCAGCGCGGCTTTGAAAAGCTGAATGAGGAAGCACGCCGGACTGATGGCAAAGTCTTTGCTAATCCGCGCAATGCAGCAGCCGGTTCTCTGCGTCAGCTGGATCCGCGCATTACCGCCAAACGTCCGCTGACCTTCTTCTGCTACGGTTTTGGCCTGCTGGAAGGCGGTGAGATGCCGCACAGTCACATGGGGCGTCTGCAACAGTTTAAAGCCTGGGGCCTGCCGGTCAGCGACCGCATTAAGCTGGTGCACAACGCAGAAGAAGCCCTGGCCTTCTATCGTGATATTGAGCAACAGCGTCCGAATCTGGGTTTTGATATTGATGGCGTGGTGATCAAAGTCGATTCACAGGAACTGCAGGAAAAACTGGGCTTTGTGGCGCGCGCGCCGCGCTGGGCGATTGCCTTTAAATTCCCGGCACAGGAACAACTGACCTGGGTGCGGGACGTCGAATTTCAGGTTGGCCGCACCGGGGCTATCACACCGGTGGCTCGCCTTGAGCCGGTGCAGGTCGCGGGCGTTATCGTCAGCAATGCCACGCTGCATAACGCGGATGAAATCGAGCGGCTGGGATTACGCATCGGGGATCGGGTCGTTATTCGCCGCGCCGGTGATGTGATCCCGCAGGTGGTCAACGTGGTGCTCGCCGAGCGCCCTGAACAGACGCGTGAAGTCCTGTTCCCGGCACACTGTCCGGTTTGTGGTTCCGAGGTTGAACGGGTCGAAGGGGAATCGGTCACGCGCTGCACGGGCGGTTTAATCTGCGGTGCTCAGCGCAAAGAGGCGCTGAAGCATTTTGTCTCGCGCCGGGCACTGGATGTTGATGGCATGGGCGATAAGATTATCGACCAGCTGGTGGAGAAAGAGTACGTCAACACACCTGCGGATCTGTTCCGTCTCACGGCGGGCAAACTGACCGGATTGGATCGCATGGGGCCGAAATCGGCGCAAAACGTTGTCGACGCGCTGGAGAAAGCGAAATCGACTACGCTGGCGCGTTTCCTCTATGCACTGGGCATTCGTGAAGTGGGTGAAGCCACCGCTGCCAATCTGGCTAACCATTTTGGTGAGTTGCAGAAGGTCATGGATGCCGATCTTGAGGCGCTGATTGCGGTGCCGGATGTCGGCAAAGTCGTTGCGGCACACGTGCGCAACTTCATGGAAGAGGAGAGCAACCGTGAGGTTATCCGCCAGCTGGTCGAGGATATCGGTATTCACTGGCCGCAGGTGGTGGTGGTGAGAGCCGAAGAGATCGACAGTCCGTTCGCGGGTAAAACGGTGGTGCTGACTGGCTCACTGTCGCAGATGAACCGCGATGATGCCAAAGCGCAGCTGATCGCGCTGGGCGCAAAAGTCAGCGGCAGTGTCTCGAAGAAAACCGATTTGCTGATTGCCGGTGAAGCGGCTGGTTCAAAGCTGGCGAAAGCAGCGGAGCTTGGCATTGAAGTGATTGATGAAGCGGAAATGATCCGCCTGCTGGGAGCCTCAGATGGATGAACATCAGCTGGTGGCGATAGCCAATACGCCTATGCCATTTGGCAAATATAAGGGGCGGATGCTGATCGATCTGCCTGAGCCTTATCTGCTGTGGTTTGCCCGCAGTGGGGACTTTCCGTCTGGTCTGCTGGGTGATCTCATGCAACTCACCCTGACAATAAAAATTGAGGGTCTGGAAGGGTTAGTTAAACCGCTTCAGACCCGTAAGTAACGCTGCCCGCACTGGCGGGCAGCCGATCTATTTCTGAGACTCCATCACCGAATCTTTGACCTGCACAGCCTGCTGCTTCTCATTGGTCTTCTTATAACGTCCGGCAATAAATGAGCAGACCATCAGCTGTACCTGATGGAAAATCATCAGCGGCAGCACAATAATCCCCACGGTACTGGCCGGGAACAGGATATTCGCCATCGGCACGCCATTCGCCAGACTCTTCTTCGAACCACAAAACAGCACCACAATCTCATCGGCGCGTTTAAAGCGGAACAGACGCGAGGCCAGCAGGTTGATAATCAGCACGGCGGTCAGCAGAAGGATTGAGCCTGCCACAATCCACAGCAGCGTAATCAACCCAACGCGATGCCAGATGCCGTTAACCACCGCTTCACTGAAGGCGGAGTAGACCACCAGCAGAATCGAGGTCTGGTCGGTTTTGCCAATCAGGCTGCGGTGCTTTTCAACCCAGCCCCCGATCCAGCGCCGTGAGAGGTGTCCCAGCACGAAAGGCACCATCAGTTGCAGCATAATCTTCCCGATCTGCTCCAGTCCATCGCTGGGCGCGCTGCTGTGAATATCCATCACCAGGTTCACCAGCAACGGCGAAATAAACACACCCAGCAGGCTTGATGCAGAGGCGCTGCATACCGCTGCCGCAACATTACCGCCCGCCATGGAGGTAAACGCGATAGCGGACTGCACGGTCGCAGGCAGGATACAGAGGTAGATAAAGCCGGTATAAATTTCCGGGCCGACATTAACCGGATGCCACCAGACCAGCAACAGACCCAGCACCGGAAACAGCACAAAGGTGCTGAACATAATCCACAGATGCAACCGCCAGTGACTGCTGCCTGAGATGATCTTTTCACGCGACAGCTTGGCACCATGCATAAAGAACAGCAGTGCTATCGCTGCCGTCGCGAGATAGCTGAATATATCAACGTAGATCCCTCTGGCTGGCAGGAAAGAGGCCAGTAGCACAGTGATGATGAGTTTAACCATCATCGGATCGAGTTTTAAAAATCCCATTGTTAAATTCCGGTAAATTTTTCAATAGCGCGATTGTGCGTGAAACCTGTTTAGAAATAAAATTGATTTATTGAATTAATCTATGAGCGGAATCGATGAATTACACCCTGCGTCAGCTACGAACCTTTATTGCGGTGGCACACTATGGCGGATTCAGCCAGGCGGGGCAGGCGATAGGTCTGAGTCAGTCGGCGGTCAGCCACAGTATTAAAGAGCTGGAAGCGGAAACCGGCGTGCGATTGCTGGATCGAACCACCCGGGAAGTGATGCTGACTGAAGCGGGAAAACAGCTGGCGTCACGCATGGAGCGCCTGCTGGAGGAGATTCATACCACGCTGCTGGATATCCGCAGTTTTGGCGAACAGCGCAGTGGTACCGTCAGGGTGGCAGCCAGCCAGACCATTTCCGCTCATCTGATGCCGCAATGTCTGGCCGCCAGCCAGCAACACTTTCCTGACATCAAAGTGATACTGCACGATCGCGCCCAGCAGTGGGTGCTGCAAAGTGTGCGTAACGCCGAAGTCGATTTCGGGATTGTGATTGGGCCACTCAGCGACAGCGATTTTGACAGCATCGCGATTCTGGATGAGCCTTTCCTGCTGCTATGCCGTGATGATGATCCGCTGGCGCAGGTGGAAAGGGCAGAATGGTCAATGCTGGATGGCCGCACCATGGTGCTTCAGGACTATGCTTCGGGCAGTCGGGTCCTCATTGATGCGGCGATGCAGCAGCAGAATATCAGGGCTGAAGTCGTTCAGGAGATTGGTCATCCCGCTACGCTGTTTCCGATGGTACAGGTGGGGATCGGCATCAGTATTCTGCCCGCGCTGGCGTTACCGTTGCCGGCTGATCGCGCATTAACGGTGCGGCGTCTGTATCCGGAAATCAATCGTAGCCTTACGCTGATCAAGCGTAAAAACCGTTCGCTGACGCCTGCTGCCGAAGCGATCTGGCAGGAGGTGCGCCAGCAGGCGACGCTGCTGGCGCAACAACGCGAGGCCAGGCCCGCATTTTAGATGTAGACATCAATTTTGTTGGTGTCGGTAGGGCGGTTAATCCCGTCTGCTTTGCTCTCACTGACGGACGAGCTGTCACTCTTTGGCTGATCCTGCTCGGCCTGCTTCTGTTCCAGCTGAGCAATCTGCGCCTGCAGCATGGTGATTTGTGACTGATACATCTGCTGCATTTCAGACTTCTGTTCGTCAGTCAGTTCTTTGTTGTCGGCCAGCTCTTTGACTTGCGTTAAGACGTTCTGAATCTGTTTATTCAGCGCCGCGACCTGCGAGGCAACACTACCGCCACCGCTGTCACCGCCACTGACTGCACTGCTTAGAATTCCGGAAATTGAAGACATCATTTTTCTCCCTGTAAGTTGTCAGATACGTTATCGGCACGCTGTGAAACGACTTGAGAGCTGAAATTGTTAAGGTTGCGAAAAGGCGAGAGCTTATCTGTTAAGCCAATGTCAGTGCAGCAGAAAAAAAACAGGCACCAAAAAGGGCTAAAAGACAGCAGATAAGCTTAAAGCGAGGGGAGCACAGGCCTGTAGCAAAGCATCGCGGGACAGGGACAAAAACGCCGGGAGCGTTTTTGAACAACGCAAAGCGTTGGCCCGTCTGCGGGCGCACCTCAGGGATGAGGTGCGTAATCGCCCGCGCTGAGCCTGCCATGGATGGCGATTTTGCGTCTTTGCGAAAGGCCTGTGCTCCCTGAGCCAGCACTTTGTTTAAAGTCTGAAATAGCTGGAAAAAGCAGTTCCACTCTGAAGCGCAGGAAATCTCTCAATAGCAGAAACGAAAAAAGCGCCTTAAGGCGCTTTATTCTGAATTGGTGGGTCGTGCAAGATAGCCTCGGCCCGTCGTGGGCCTCGCCCTGCGGGTGATGCTGTCGCATCAGCCTGAATCGCTCCCGGCGATTCAGTCGAACCTGCAGCAGGTTCTCATCCTGCACGGTAAAGTCCGTGCCCCGGAAACGAAAAAAGCGCCATAAAGGCGCTTTTTTCTGAATTGGTGGGTCGTGCAGGATTCGAACCTGCGACCAATTGATTAAAAGTCAACTGCTCTACCAACTGAGCTAACGACCCGAAGTGGTGGGTGATGACGGGTTCGAACCGCCGACCCCCTCCTTGTAAGGGAGATGCTCTACCAACTGAGCTAATCACCCACTTCGTACTTCAGTACTACTAACAGGCAAGATATGGTGGGTGATGACGGGTTCGAACCGCCGACCCCCTCCTTGTAAGGGAGATGCTCTACCAACTGAGCTAATCACCCATATCTTCATACCTGTTCACTGCGGGCCACGCTGTTAAGAGTGGTGGGTGATGACGGGTTCGAACCGCCGACCCCCTCCTTGTAAGGGAGATGCTCTACCAACTGAGCTAATCACCCCCGCTGTGTGGAGTCGCATTATAGGGATAGTTGATTTTGAGTCAACGCTTTTTAAAACATAAATGTGCGTTCGGTTTATTTTTAAACACCCTGTCGCGCTTTTAGCCAATGTGCTGGTTTTACTGGCAGAAAAGCCCCTTTTCCCGGGCGGCAACCGGCGGGCATGCATTGAGGATTCACCGTCAGATGCTAGAATGTGCCCACTGTTTTTTCGCGTCTAACCTGTTTTTTGTCATCCAGACAGAGAACCCGCGCATCTAAGGCTATACTCAATGAAAATCAAAACACGCTTCGCGCCCAGCCCGACTGGCTATCTGCATGTAGGTGGCGCCCGTACCGCACTTTACTCCTGGCTCTTTGCCCGTCACAACCAGGGCGAGTTCGTGCTGCGCATTGAAGATACCGATCTGGAGCGCTCCACGCCGGAAGCTATCGAAGCCATCATGGATGGCATGAACTGGCTGAGCCTCGACTGGAATGAAGGCCCTTACTACCAGACAAAACGTTTTGATCGTTACAACGCGGTCATTGATGAAATGCTGGAAGCGGGCACAGCCTATAAATGCTACTGCTCTAAAGAACGTCTGGAAGCGCTGCGTGAAGAGCAGATGGCCAACAACGAAAAGCCGCGTTACGACGGCCGCTGCCGTGACAGCCATGAACATCATGCAGATGATGAGCCGTGCGTTGTGCGTTTCCGCAATCCGCAGGAAGGTTCGGTCATCTTTGACGACCAGATCCGTGGCCCGATTGAGTTCAGCAACCAGGAGCTGGATGATCTGATCATCCGCCGCACCGATGGTTCGCCAACCTACAACTTCTGCGTCGTCGTGGATGACTGGGATATGGGCATCACCCATGTGATTCGCGGTGAAGACCACATTAACAACACGCCACGTCAGATCAACATTCTCAAAGCAATTGGCGCGCAGGTTCCGGTCTATGCCCATGTCTCAATGATCCTTGGCGATGACGGCAAAAAGCTCTCCAAGCGTCATGGCGCGGTAGGGGTGATGCAGTATCGTGATGATGGCTACCTGCCGGAAGCGCTGCTCAACTACCTGGTTCGTCTGGGCTGGTCACATGGCGATCAGGAAATCTTCAGCGTGGCCGAAATGGCTGAGCTCTTTACCCTGGATGCAGTCAGTAAGTCTGCCAGTGCGTTCAACACTGAGAAACTGCAGTGGCTGAACCATCACTACATCAATACGCTGCCGCCAGAATATGTGGCGACACACCTGCAGTGGCATATTGAAGAGCAGAAAATTGATACCCGCACGGGGCCGGAACTGGCGAAGCTGGTTGGTCTGTTAGGCGAGCGCTGCAAAACATTGAAAGAGATGGCTGCATCCTGCCGCTACTTCTATGAAGACTTTGCAGAATTTGATGCCGATGCCGCGAAGAAACATCTTCGTCCGGTAGCGCGTCAGCCGCTGGAAGTGGTACGCGATAAGCTGGCCGCGATCGAAGAGTGGACGGCTGAAAACGTACATCAGGCTATTCAGAGCACCGCAGATGAGCTGGAAGTCGGGATGGGGAAAGTGGGCATGCCGCTGCGCGTGGCCGTAACCGGTGCCGGTCAGTCACCCGGACTGGATGTCACCGTGGAAGCAATAGGCCGCAGCCGCAGCGTTGCACGTATTGAGCAGGCGCTGGCCTTTATCAGTGAGCGGGAAGCGCAGGCTTAATAAACAGAACCGGAAGCTACGCGCTTCCGGTTTTTACTCTTCAGTGATATCCAGACGCTGCAACATGCCTTTAATACCTATCCGTAATATCAGCGCTGACAGCTGCTCCTGTTCAGCCTGACTCATTTGCGGAACCGCATTTACTAACAGTGCCGTCAGTGAATCTGCCGGAACCCTATACATTGCGGCGGGTTCGTGCAGGCTACGCGTCGAATGGATAAATTTTTCTACGCGATCATCGACATGAATCAATCGCGCCTTGCCGCCCTGAATGCCGGGTCTGGGCAGGGTGGTCCAGTTTTCGCGCTTAATCCATTTGTTCACTGTCTGTCGGCTCAGGCCCGTCTCTGAGGCGAGTTCTTCGGGTGTTAACCATTCCTTTTTCATCATACCTTCCCTGATAAATACACCTTACTCTTCGCTGATTCCCAGTCGCTGCAAAACGCCCTTGATACCTTCGCGTAAGATTAGTGCAGTGAATTGATCCTGCTCGTCCTGAGTCATTTGCTGGACGGAACTTATTAATAACGCAGGTAATGAATTAGACGGAGTGCCATAAGTTGCCGTCGGCTCGTTAAGGTTACGGGTCGACTGAATAAAACTTTTCACGCGCTCATCAATGTGAATCAATCGGGCTTTACCGCCTTGCACACCGGGCTTCGGCGTGGTCGTCCAGTTTTCCCGCTTGATCCATTTATTCACCGTTTGCCGACTGTAACCCGTCTCTGCAGCCAGCTCTTCGGGGGTAAGCCATTCCTTTTTCACGATGCAGTCCCTGATTAATACATTAGCAGGACATATTACAGCAAAACGTAACGGGGGAAAGTAACTGAAGCTGAAATTGCCTTTTGTCTCTCGACAAAAGGCAAAACATCATTACTGAGGATTACTGGCGGGTTCAGCGGCAGGGCGGAATGCAAGGAAATAGGCCAGACCAACGAACACGGCACCACCCACGGCATTGCCTGAGAAGACGGCAATAAAATTAGGGAAGTACTCTGCCCAGCTCATCTGACCGGCAAAAATGGCGGCCGGAATAATAAACATGTTAGCGACAACGTGCTGGAAGCCAATGGCCACAAATGCCATCACCGGGAACCACATGCCGAAGATCTTGCCGACCACATCTTTACTGGCAAAGGCCAGCCATACCGCCAGGCAAACCAGCCAGTTACAGCCGATACCGGAAATAAAGGCGTGCAGGAAATCAGCGTGGACTTTTGCAGAAGCGATAGCAACGGTCTTCTTCAGGTAATCGCCCTCGGTCATACCCAGCATGTGACCAAAGAACCAGGCGACAGCCACGCTGCCGAGAAAGTTAGCCAGGGTAACCCAGAACCAGTTGCGCGCCACGCTCATAAAGCTGATGCGACGGGCGAACCAGGCCACCGGTAAGGTCATCATATTACCGGTCAGCAGCTCACCACCCGCCAGCACGGTCATGATGATCCCCACCGGGAAGACCGCGGCGCCTAACAGGCCGCCAAATGAGCCCCATTCAGCGGGCAGGGTGTTGATCACATGAAGATCCAGCAGGAAGCCGGTCGCAATAAATGCGCCCGCCATAAAGCCGAGAATCAGAAGGATGCTGACAGGTGCACGGCTTTTAGCCACGCCTGACTGGATCGCCAGTTGTGCGATTTCTTTAGGTGTATGCAGCGACATAGTATCTCAGTAGTTTTTTTATGATTAATGGGACGATAACGCCTGGTGGACGCGTGGTATGCGGGAGAGGGTCCCGGGTACCACTAAATTAGCGGGCTAAGTTTTGCATGCGAAAAAGCCGAAGACAAGAAAATTCCTATAACATATTTAACCGTGAATTAACCTGACGGCAGACTGAATAACATTAAAAAAACGGTCCTGTGTGAACAGACACGATTTTCCCCTGCAGCATGCTGCTGAAACTTCGCAGGTTGCCGCCTTTTTCAGCGATCAAACAGAGAATGTCATTTTGCCGTTGACACCCCGGAGGGGGTTTCATATTATGCCGTCCGTCGCTTAACGCGACAGTTTTTCGGTTCGGGGCTATAGCTCAGCTGGGAGAGCGCCTGCATGGCATGCAGGAGGTCAGCGGTTCGATCCCGCTTAGCTCCACCAAACTTCTTCCCAAAAGTTTGGCACTGAAAAACGATTCCAGATGTGGGGGTATAGCTCAGCTGGGAGAGCGCTTGCATGGCATGCAAGAGGTCAGCGGTTCGATCCCGCTTATCTCCACCATTTTCTGACACGCCGTTGTCAAAATCCTTTCTGATTAATCTCTTATTCGCCAGTTGCTGCGGATCCCAACGCTATTGCTTTGCCATTCACGCTGCTGCGCACGCTTAATTGCGTTATTAACCGGCATAACCTGTCATGGCATCCGATGCTGTTTGCAGGACGTTGTGCCGCCTCTCGTGCACGATCTGAATGCAGATGTGACATGTGCAATGAAAGAGGTAACGCGGGAAAGGGGAATCAGCGGGAAGCAGAGCAAGGATAGAGCAGAAAGAGAAGGGCGAGACCTGCTCGCCCTTTGATGCTTAGAGTAGAGCGCAGAACCGTGCTTAGAACGCCAGAACCAGACCGGCGATAGCAGCGGAAAGCACGCTGACCAGCGTAGAGCCGTACAGCAGCTTCAGACCAAAACGGGAAACCACGTTGCCCTGTTCTTCGTTCAGACCTTTAATCGCACCGGCCACGATGCCGATAGAAGAGAAGTTAGCGAACGAGACCAGGAACACAGAAAGAATACCTTCTGAATGTGGCGACAGCTGACCCGCGATTTTCTGCAGATCCATCATGGCAACAAACTCATTCGACACCAGCTTGGTCGCCATAATACTGCCGACCTGCAACGCTTCGCCAGCAGGCACGCCCATCACCCAGGCAAACGGATAGAAGACAAAGCCGAGAACGCCCTGGAAGGAGATGCCGAAGATCAGATCAAACAGCGCATTCAGACCTGAAATCAGCGCGATAAAACCAATCAGCATGGCGGCAACGATAATCGCGACACGGAAACCGGCCAGGATATACTCGCCCAGCATCTCAAAGAAGCTCTGGCCTTTGTGCAGATCCTGCAACTGCAGATCTTCTTCGTTCTCAACGCGATAAGGGTTGATCAGCGACAGCACGATAAAGGTGCTGAACATGTTGAGCACCAGCGCGGCGACCACATACTTCGGCTGCAGCATGGTCATGTAGGCGCCGACGATCGACATCGATACGGTCGACATCGCGGTCGCGGCCATGGTGTACATGCGGCGCTGTGACATTTGGCCCAGGATATCTTTATAGGCGATGAAGTTTTCTGACTGTCCCAGTATCAGAGAACTTACGGCGTTGAAAGATTCCAGTTTTCCCATGCCATTCACTTTCGACAGTACGGTACCAATACCGCGAATCACCCATGGCAGGATACGGAAATGCTGCAGAATACCGATCAGCGCAGAGATAAAGACGATAGGGCACAATACGTTAAGGAAGAAGAAGGCCAGACCTTTGTCGCTCATGTTGCCAAAGACGAAGTTAGTACCCTCAGCGGCATACTTCAGCAGATGGTCAAAGAAGCCCGCGAATCCTTTGACGAAACCGAGTCCCGCTTCTGAGTTCAGGAAGAACCAGGCGAGCACAATTTCAATCACCAGTAGCTGTATAATGTAGCGAATGCGAATGCTTTTACGATCGTGACTGACCAGCAAGGCGAGTATCCCGACCACCACCAGTGCTAAAAGAAATTGCAAAATATGGGACATGGTTGCTCCAAATTTGAGGAGGGTTGTATTTTGTTGCGTATTCTATGTAACGCGTTACTTAAAAACGAGATCTGAACCACAATATAAGTATTCGCTATCGTTATATTTTCCAGAAAAGTTCCAGAGATCACGTCCTGTTTACAAATACTTCACTTCAGATAACCACATAATTATTGTCTGAATTTTACACCGGGCGTAAAGTGACACTATTGCTCACATTTTTAGCAATCACATCCTTTACTGTAATGTATAGCAATGGCTATACTTTATAGCAGCATCTATTACACCGATAACAATAAACGAATTTCACTTGCACCTGCTAACCCCTAAGCTGCCGGGGCAGGCAAATGTTCAGACAGGGTACCGGATATGTTTGAAAGTCGTACCGCCGAGCGCGCCGCTCGCGGAGTCAGAAAAGTCAAACTCGCACTACTGGGGCCCGCTTTTATCGCCGCTATCGGCTATATCGATCCGGGCAACTTTGCGACCAACATTCAGGCGGGCGCTGCTTACGGCTACAAATTGCTGTGGGTGGTGGTATGGGCCAACATCATGGCCATGCTGATTCAGCTGATGTCAGCCAAGCTGGGTATCGCTACCGGCAAAAACCTCGCTGAACACATCCGCGATCGTTTTCCCCGGCCTGCCGTCTGGTTTTACTGGGTGCAGGCGGAAATTATCGCCATGGCCACTGACCTGGCGGAATTTATCGGTGCCGCGCTGGGGTTCAAACTGCTGCTCGGCATTTCTTTGATGCAGGGCGCGGTGCTGACAGGCATCGCCACGTTCCTGATATTGATGTTACAGAGCCGGGGGCAAAAGCCGCTGGAGCTGGTGATTGGCGGACTTCTGCTGTTTGTGGCGGCGGCCTATATCGTCGAACTCTTCTTCTCTCAGCCCAGTGTCAAAGAGCTGGTGATCGGTATGGCGCTGCCCGCGTTACCAACGTCGGATGCCGTATTCCTGGCGGCGGGTGTGCTGGGTGCGACCATTATGCCGCACGTGATTTACCTGCACTCCGCGCTGACGCAGGGCAAAAGTGAGGACAGCAAAGGTCAGCGGTACTCCTCAACTAAACTGGATGTGGCGATTGCCATGACCATCGCCGGATTTGTTAACCTGGCGATGATGGCGACCGCCGCAGCGGCGTTTCACTTCAGCGGGCACAGTAAAATCGCTGAACTCGATCAGGCCTATCTGACGCTGCAACCGCTGTTAGGTCAGGCAGCGGCGACGGTGTTTGGTCTGAGCCTGGTGGCCGCCGGATTATCTTCAACGGTGGTCGGTACGCTGGCGGGGCAGGTGGTGATGCAGGGCTTTATCCACTTCCATATTCCCCTGTGGGTGCGCCGAACCGTCACCATGCTGCCCTCTTTTATTGTCATCTGGGCCGGCTGGGACCCGACAAGGGTGCTGGTGATGAGTCAGGTGCTGCTGAGTTTTGGTATTGCGCTGGCGTTGATTCCGCTGCTCTCCTTTACCGGCAACCACGAGCTGATGGGCGAAGATATGGTTAACTCGCGTCTGATGCAGAATACCGGGCGACTGATCGTGCTGCTGGTGATTACGCTGAATCTTTACCTGCTGGTGGGTGAAGCGCTGGGGCTGTAGCGGTTATGGTAAACAAGAAAACGCCCGGTTCTGCCGGGCGTTTTCTTGTTGGCAACGTCTGGCCAGGTTCGCAGTGATACCGAGCCAGCGCAGGAAACACGGTCAGATCGGAAAGACGCAAAATCCGTCATCCATGACATGCTCGGCCCGCGCGATTACGCACCTCATCCCTGAGGTGCGCCCGTAGCCGGGCCAACGCGTTGCGTTGTTCAAAAACGCTCCCGGCGTTTTTGTCCATGGCGCGGGACGCTTTCCTCTTCTGACCGTGTTCCCTGCGCGTTGAGTTTATGCGTTGCGGCCAGAATCACACTGATTGAAGTCTTTGTGTTGTCTGAAACGCCCGGTTCTGCCGGGCGTTTTTATTAATGGCGATCGTGTCCGTGATGGTCTGGACCGCGATGGTCAGGACCACGACGGTCATGATGATCCCAGCCACGATCACGATCGCGGCGATACTGATGTTCCCAGCGACGCTCACGGTCGCGCTCATGCCAGCGGCGTTCGCGCTCCCACTGCTGCTGACGACGCCACTCTTCGTGTCGCCACCAGCGGCGTTCGTTGTAAGAATAGCGGTCGTTCCACCAGCGCGGTTCACGCCAGCGACCACCATCCCAGTAATAGCCACGGCGATCGCGATCGCCAAGATTCAGGGTGACGCCGGGGGCCAGAGTAATAGAGGCACTGGAGGCCTGGGCTGTGTGGTGTGCCAGCGGCGACAACAGGGCCAGCAGGGCAGCAAAAATAAGGGCTCTTTTCATTTTTTTCTCCTCATCAACAGTCTGACACTGTTGCGGCGCAGCGATTATGCCTGCGTATTGCTGTTGTTACCGCATCATTGTGTCGGAAGATTGTGAGGAAATTGGGGAGAGAAAGGGGTTTGAGACTATTCTGGCGCAGAAAACGCCCGGCCTCAGCCGGGCGCTAAAACCGTTACAGCAGCGCCGCGTCAATCGCCGCTAACTCGCTGTCGCTGAACTGACGGCGAGCGAGCATCGCCACCGCGTCATCGATCTGGGCCGTTTTGCTGGCTCCGATCAGTACTGAAGTCACACGCTCATCGCGCAGCACCCACGCCAGCGCCATCTGCGCCAGCTTCTGTTCGCGCTGCTGCGCAATAGCATTAAGCTTGCGGACTTTCTCCATCTTCTCATCCGTCAGCTGGTTCTCATTCAGGAACTTGCTGCCGCTGGCCGCGCGCGAATCTTCCGGAATGCCCTGCAGATAGCGATCGGTGAGCACGCCGCCTGCCAGCGGAGAGAAGGCGATACAGCCGACGCCCGCATCGCCCAACGTCTGAATCAATCCCTGCTCAGGTGTGCGTTCAAACATCGAATAGCGCGGCTGGTGAATCAGACAAGGGGTGCCGAGATCGCGCAGGATAGCTATCGCTTCGGCGGCGAGATCGGCCGGATAGTTAGAAAGGGCAGCGTAAAGCGCTTTGCCCTGGCGCACCACATGATCCAGCGCGCGCATCGTCTCTTCCAGCGGGGTTTCCGGATCGGGACGGTGATGATAGAAAATATCCACATACTCCAGCCCCATTCGCTTCAGGCTCTGATCCAGACTGGCGACCAGATATTTACGCGAACCCCAATCCCCATAAGGCCCCTGCCACATGGTATAGCCCGCTTTTGTGGAGATGATCAGCTCATCACGATGGGCACGAAAATCTTCCCGCATAATACGCCCGAAGTTCTCTTCGGCTGAGCCAGGGGGTGGACCGTAATTGTTGGCTAAGTCGAAGTGCGTAATGCCAAGGTCAAACGCATGACGCAGCAGCTCACGGCTGTTATCGACCCGGGTACTGTCACCAAAGTTATGCCACAGTCCCAGCGAAATGGCGGGCAGTTTGATTCCGCTGCGGCCGCTGCGGCGATATTCCATCTGTTGATAGCGATCGGGATGAGGGAAAAGGGACATTCAGCGCTCCTGGGTAAAAACGGGGATATGTGCCAAAAGTCTATCAGTGTATACGGTTACACTCAGTGACAGCGCGCTGCAATTCGCATTTTTACAGAATATTCCGCCAGCGTAACGTCGCCTTTCCAGCCATTGCGGCTGGCTAAAATAGCGGCACGCCTCGCTAATTTCATCCTCTGTCAGATACTTAACCCGACTCTTCCCTGAAAGGAATGCGCAATGTCCACGTTTACTGTTGGAGATTACCTGCTGACCCGTCTGCAGGAGATTGGTGTAAAGCATCTGTTTGGCGTGCCGGGCGACTATAACCTGCAATTTCTTGACCGCGTCATCGCCCATCCGGCCATCAGCTGGGTAGGCTGCGCTAATGAGCTTAACGCAGCCTATGCGGCAGACGGTTATGCACGCTGCAACGGCGCGGGAGCGCTATTGACCACCTTTGGTGTGGGCGAGCTCAGCGCGATTAATGGCATTGCGGGCAGTTATGCCGAGTATCTGCCGGTGATCCATATCGTTGGCGCGCCTGCGACGCAGGCCCAGTTGCAGGGGGATTGTGTTCATCATTCGCTGGGCGATGGCGATTTCCAGCATTTTATTCGCATGGCCACAGAAGTCAGTGCGGCAACGGCACAGCTTAACGCCGACAACGCCACGGCTGAGATTGATCGCGTGATCGTCAGTGCGCTGCAGGCCCGCCGTCCCGGCTATTTGTCGCTGGCCGTCGACGTGGCAGCCATGGAGGTGCAGCCACCCGCGCAGCCCCTGAACAGTCATCAATCCTCTTCGCCCGCTGCGCGTCGCGCTTTCAGCGATGCTGCGGAACGTTTGCTGGCACCGGCGCAGCGGGTTTCACTCCTGGCCGATTTTCTTGCGCTGCGCTGGCAGCAGCAGTCCGCACTGGCCGCGCTGCGTGAACAGTGTGCGATTCCCTGTGCCAGCCTGCTGATGGGCAAGGGGGTTCTGGATGAACAGCAGCCGGGTTACGTCGGTACCTATGCCGGTGAGGCCAGCGCAGGTCAGGTGTGCGAACAGATCGAGCAGGTGGATGTGGCGATCTGCGTCGGGGTGCGATTTACCGACACCATTACTGCAGGCTTCACGCAGCAGTTTAACCCTGAGCGGCTGATTGATCTGCAGCCCCTCAGCGCCAGCGTGGGCGGTGAACGTTTTGCGCCACTGTCGATGGCGGATGCGCTGAGCGAACTGCTGCCGCTGTTTGAACGCTATGGCCAGCAGTGGCAACCCGGTGCCACGCCGCCCGCCGCGCAGCCTGCAGAACCGGCGGCGGTGATCAGCCAGCAGGCGTTCTGGCAGGCGATGCAGGCATTCCTGCAACCCGGCGACCTTATTCTGGCCGAGCAGGGGACAGCCGCCTTTGGGGCCGCCGCGTTAAGATTGCCCTCGCAGGCGCAGCTGGTGGTTCAGCCATTATGGGGATCAATCGGCTATACTCTTCCGGCAGCATTTGGCGCGCAGACTGCCGATCCTGATCGCCGGGTTATCCTGATCATCGGGGACGGTTCGGCGCAGCTGACAATTCAGGAACTGGGTTCGATGCTGCGTGACCAGCAGCGACTGATACTCTTTTTGCTGAATAATGAAGGCTATACCGTCGAACGGGCGATTCATGGCGCAACACAACGTTACAATGATATTGCCCAGTGGAACTGGACGGCCTTACCGCACGCCCTTAGCCTGCAGGGCCAGGCGCAGAGCTGGCGTATCAGTGAAACGGTGCAGTTAGAGGAAGTGATGGCGCGACTCTCAGAGCCGAAGTGGCTCTCTCTGGTTGAAGTCGTCATGCAGAAAGAGGATTTGCCGCCACTGCTACGAAAAGTCACCGCCTGCCTGAATCAACGCAACGGCTGCTAAGATTCAGATAGTTGCCGCTGTGCAGGGTGGACTATCGCGGTTAGGCTGTAGCACACCTGAGTAAGACGCTCACCAATCGCACCGGTGAGCGTTGTTGTTTTATGGGCAGAATTTTATAGTGTCCTCCAACTCTTAAGACCCCAAGCGGAGCAACAGAAGAATGACAACCTATGCCTTGGTCGGCGATGTCGGCGGTACTAACGCACGCCTCGCCCTGTGTGAGGTGGAAAGCGGCAGCATCACCCAGGCCAAAACATTCTCAACATCAGAATACGACAGCCTCGAAGCCGTCATCCGCCACTATCTTGATGAACAACAGCAGGACGTTAAAGATGGCTGTATTGCCATTGCCTGCCCGATTACCGATGACTGGGTTGAAATGACCAACCATGACTGGGCGTTTTCCACGCGCAAGCTCAAAGAGAACATCGGTTTTGAACACCTGGAAATCATTAACGACTTCACTGCGGTATCTATGGCGATCCCGATGCTGACCGCCGAAAACGTGATTCAGTTTGGCGGTACAGAGCCAGTCAAAGATAAACCTATCGCGATTTATGGTGCCGGCACCGGATTAGGCGTCAGCCATCTGGTGCATGTGGACAAGCGCTGGGTCAGCCTGCCAGGTGAGGGCGGTCATGTCGACTTCGCTGCCAACAGCGAAGAAGAAGATCAGATCCTGGAAGTGCTGCGCGAAGAGCTGGGCCATGTTTCAGCGGAACGTGTGCTGTCAGGTGCCGGTCTGGTTAACCTCTATCGTGCGATTGTTAAAGTGGATAATCGCGTGCCGGAAAACCTGAAGCCGAAAGATGTCAGCCAGCGTGCGCTGGATGACAGCTGCACCGACTGCCGTCGCGCGCTGTCAATGTTCTGCGTCATCATGGGCCGTTTCGGCGGCAACCTGGCGCTGAATCTTGGCACCTTTGGTGGTGTCTATATTGCCGGTGGCATCGTGCCACGCTTCCTGGAGTTCTTTAAGTCGTCGGGTTTCCGTGCGGCGTTTGAAGATAAAGGCCGCTTCCGCGACTATGTTGCCAGCATCCCGGTTTATATGATTACGCACGACCAGCCTGGCCTGCTGGGCGCGGGCGCGCATCTGCGCCAGACGCTGGGTCGCGAAATCTGATTCTGCTTTACCTCGCGCGCACTGCCATTCTGCGCGCGAGCGATTTTCCCGATCGGCCTGCTTCAGCGGGGCAGGATCGGGAAAACCCCCGGATTTTTTGCTGCTGCTCTCCTGCTTCGCCACCCCCCTTTCTGAACAGGCCTTTAACCCTCCTGCGCTACAGGCGCATCAGCTGTCGAAACTGCTTCACCTTACTGCGGCTGACCGGCACCTGAAACTCCAGATCGCGCAGCTTCAGCAGATAGGTGTTGTTAAACCACGGCTCGATTTCACGAATCTTGCTGAGGCTGACGCAGAAAGAGCGGTGGCAGCGGAAAAATTGCTGTTCCGGCAGGCGTGAACAGAACTCGGTAATATTCATCGACATCACGTAGGATTCGCGCCGGGTATAAACAAAGGTCAGCTTCTCATGCGCCTCAACGTAGTAAATATCATTCACGTCAGTGACGATAATGCGCTCATCTTTGATCAGGTTGACTGTCTGCGGCGCGGGCGTGGCGCTGAGATGGCTGACCGCCTGCTGCGCCTGCGCTGTGGCTTCGAGCTTGTTCAGCATGGTAACAATCCGCGACTCCTGATAGGGCTTGAGAATGTAGTCAAACGCCTCCAGCTCAAACGCTTCCACCGCATGCTCTTTCCACGCGGTAATAAAGACAATCAGTGGCTTATGGGCAAACTGATGGATATTCTGTGCCAGCAGCATGCCATCCAGTGAGGGGATGTTGATATCGAGAAAAATCACATCAACCCGATGCTGTTGCAGATACTTCAGCACGTCCAGACCATCGTCAAAACAGGCTTCAATCTCGATTTTGCTGTGATGCTGAATCATCCAGCTCAGCTCCTGCTGCGCCAGGAATTCATCTTCCACAATAATGGCTTTCATAACAGATTCTCCGCCAGGCGCTGGCCATTCTTACTCAGCGTAAAGGAAATCTCGGTGCCCGGCTGATGCCGCACGATATTCAATCCCTGACCCGACAAAAGTTTTACCCGATGATGCACATTGAGCAGGCCGATTTTATTACCGGGCATTTCGTTGCGCGCCACCCGTGCTATCACTTCGTCACTGATGCCCTGGCCGGTGTCCCGCACCGAGATCCGCACCTGATCGCCCAGATCCCGGACGCTCAGCGTCACCACGCCTTTGCCTTTACAGGGCTGGATGCCATGGACAATGGCATTCTCCACCAGAGGCTGGATCAGCAGACTCGGCAGCAGAAAATGGAGATCCTCATCGACGTCATAGATCATCGTCAGCTTATCGCCAAACCGGGCCTGCTCGATGGCGATGTAATCTTTCACCTGCCACAGCTCTTTACGGATGTCGATTAGCTCATCGTCGTTCAGTTCCAGGTTGTAGCGCAGATAGCGTGACAGATTTATCACCAGCTGACGGGCGGTATCGGGATTGAGCCGGATAGAAGAGGAGATAGCATTCAGGGCGTTGAACAGGAAATGAGGATTTATTTTACTTTGCAGCGCACGCAGTTCCGCTTTATTAGCCATCTCGCGTAACTGCTCGGCACGCGATACTTCAAGCTGGGTTGAGATGATTTGTGACAGGCCGATCGCCATCTCCTTCAGCGAGCCGGTAATACGGTGTGCGCGGCGATAGTAGATTTTCAGCGTGCCGGTGACTTTGCCTTTCTCCCACAGCGGGATCACGATCATGGAGTGAATATCTTTGGTGCGATGCGCTTCATCGTTGTTCTTAATGATAATTTTACCGCTGGCGATCGACTGCGCCGTGGTGGGGCTGATGCCATCATCCCCATGTTTATAGTTGTGTTCGCCATAGCCGACGTAGGCCAGAATCTGTTTTTTATCGGTCATCGCCACCGCATCGGCTTTGATCTCCCGTCGGATAATGTCACAGATGTTGCGCAGCGAGTCGCTGTTCACCTGACGGAACAGCGGCAGGGTTTTATTGGCGATCTCCAGCGCCAGCTTGGCCTGGCGGGCGGCAATCGCCTCTTTTTCCCCCTCGACGCTCTGCACCAGCAGTACAATGATGCCGATACTGGAGGCACCGAGGATCATCGGCAGGGCAATTTCCGACACAATCGCCAGCCCGAGTGAGGTGGGGCGCGCCCACACAACAATCAACAACATCGTCAGGGCTTCACAGAGCATGCCGCCGACGATACCGGCACGCCAGCGGTGCTCTTTCAGTACCCGGCGATTAATACCGCCCGCGACGATACCGGCAATGATGCTGGTAATCAGGCAGGGCACGGAGGTCACGCCGTGAATATCGATCAGAAAACGGTGCAGACCGGCGATAACCCCGGTGGCGATCCCGACCCAGGGGCCAAACAGAATGCCACCCGCCATCACGGCGATGACCCGCACATTCAGCAGTGAACCATCGACATCGACACCCGACCAGGTACTCAACAGCGCAAACAGGGAAAAGATGGCAGTAACGGCTACTTTCTCCGCACGGGTGTGTTCATCTTTTTGCAGCAGCTGACGAAACGGGCGGGTGCGTGTCAGGAAGAACAGGCAGATCAGCATCAGGGCGGCGCGGTCAAATACTGCCAGTAACATCGTGAAGTGGGAGGACACAGGCGACTCGTCGGCAATGGAAAGTGCCTCTATGATAAAAAATGTGATCGCGAACCGCTAGCGTCCCGATCAATCACGGCGGGAGTTAGTGTTTCAGATCAATTTTTACGGCATATCTGCAAAAAGAGGAAAGGTTGAGTGCATTAAAGGGGAACAGTTTTTTCGCCCTGCAGAGGCTGGTCGCTAAGGTGCCGTTTTGCTATGTTGCGCGATGAGGCGCGCCAGTGACCGCTGGAAAACCGCGCCCATCGGGAGCATCAGATGCAACTTGTCACCGCCAGATTAACCCTGAGTAAATTACAGCCAGAAGACTGGCAACTGTTTCGTGCCGTCCATGAAGATCGCAACACCATGACCTGGGTGAGCGAAGTCCCCGATGAAGCGGATATCCGCCAGCGCTTCACCGAGCGTCTGGCCCCCTGGCAGGCGAGCAGTTTTCATATGCTCTGCCTGGTTGCGCGACGTCGTGACAACGGTGAGCCGATTGGCCTGTTTGGCTGCAGCCCCGAATGGGAGCCATACCGTCAGGCGGAGGTGGGCTATATGCTGCTGCATCGCCACTGCGGTCAGGGATATGGCAGCGAAGCCCTGGCGGCGCTGTGTCAGTTTTTGCTTGAAGCCGATTTCCACAAACTCAAAGCGATGGTGATTGAAGGGAACTGGGCGTCACGCCGTATTCTGGAGAAAAACGGCTTTCAGCTGGAGGGCACGCTACGGGATAATTATCTGCTGAACGGCTGCTGGGTGAACGATTGGCTGCTGGGGCGGCTGAATCCGCAAAAATAAAAATATTTTCCGCCACCCTCGACAAAATGATCCTCGCCACGTTATGTTCGTAACGGGTCACCACAGTGACCCGCGTCGCTCGGACGGTCCGGGCGCTTACGTAATCCAGAGGACATCATGGCTGATAACAGCACACCCCGTCGTTTCTCGCGTATCGAACGTTTACCCCCTTACGTTTTCAACATCACCGCTGAACTGAAGATGGCTGCGCGTCGGCGCGGCGAAGATATCATCGACTTTTCAATGGGCAACCCGGATGGTCCGACTCCGCCACACATCGTCGAAAAGTTATGCCAGGTGGCGCAGCGTGACGATACCCACGGTTATTCCACTTCTCGCGGTATTCCGCGCCTGCGCCGGGCGATCTCGCGCTGGTACGCCGATCGCTATCAGGTTGAGATCGATCCTGAATCAGAGGCGATTGTCACCATCGGTTCCAAAGAGGGGCTGGCGCACCTGATGCTGGCGACGCTGGATCACGGTGATACCGTGCTGGTGCCCAATCCCAGCTATCCGATCCATATCTACGGTGCGGTGATTGCCGGGGCGCAGGTACGCTCGGTGCCGCTGGTGGCGGGTGTCGACTTCTTCAATGAGCTGGAACGCGCCATCCGCGAGAGCTATCCCAAGCCAAAAATGATGATCCTCGGCTTCCCGTCCAACCCCACCGCACAGTGTGTGGAGCTCGACTTTTTCGAACGGGTGATTGCGCTGGCGAAGCAGTACAACGTGCTGGTGATCCACGATCTGGCCTATGCCGACATCGTCTACGATGGCTGGAAAGCGCCATCGATTATGCAGGTGCCGGGCGCGCGTGATGTCGCCGTCGAATTCTTTACACTGTCAAAAAGCTACAACATGGCGGGCTGGCGTATCGGTTTCATGGTGGGCAACAAAGAGCTGGTCGCCGCGCTGGCGCGAATCAAAAGTTATCATGACTACGGCACCTTTACGCCACTGCAGGTGGCGGCGATTGCGGCGCTGGAAGGGGATCAACAGTGCGTACGCGACATCGCAGAGCAGTACAAACGCCGCCGTGATGTGCTGGTCAAAGGCTTGCATGAAGCGGGCTGGATGGTGGATAACCCGAAAGCCTCAATGTACGTCTGGGCAAAAATACCGGACCATTACGCACATCTGGGGTCGCTGGAGTTTGCCAAGAGACTGCTGCAGGAGGCGAAAGTCTGTGTCTCGCCCGGTATCGGGTTTGGCGACTATGGCGACACGCACGTGCGTTTTGCGCTGATAGAGAACAGCGATCGTATTCGTCAGGCGGTACGGGGAATTAAAGCGATGTTTCGTGCCGATGGCATATTGCCAGGCAGCATAAAAATGGAAGAAGAACGCTGACAGCCAGCAGGGGCGACTCAGGGGTCGCCCCGTAGCGGCACTGTCACGCCATTACTTCAGCAGCAGAACAAAGGTTCCGAACCAAAGTAACGCGAAAAAAGATATTCCCATCAAGGCATATTTCACAAAGCAACTCCTCTGAGCGGTTACGATGATGGCGATCCCAAACCAGTGCAACGCGAACAGATGTGGAAAAGAGATCGCCATTTACAGTCATGGTCTGCTCTCTTCCGGGTTGATCTGAATAACTCAGAACAGGATCGAGCGCTAATTTACGCGTAATCCTCCCCAAATGAAATAGGTCCGTTCTGAGATATTGCTCACAATTTTACGGCACTTCGATTTCAGGGATCGCCGACATGCCTACACGTAACTGAGCCAGATGCTGTTGGTCGCCATCCAGCACAATTTTCACCGGCAGACGTTGAACGACTTTAGTGTAGTTGCCGGTGGCGTTATCGGGAGAGATCGCAGAAAAAGTTGCGCCGGTGGCCGGTGCGATGCTGTCCACATGACCAGTAAAGGTCTTGCCCGGCAGGGCGTCCACCCGGATCCGCACCCGCTGGCCGGGACGCACATCGCTTAACTGCGTCTCAAGATAGTTAGCGGTTATGTAGGTTTGCTGCAGTGGCACCACCGCCAGCAGACGGGTGCCGGCTGATACGTACGCGCCGGTCCGCACCGAGCGCTGACCCACCATGCCGTCAACGGGCGCAGTAATGCGGGTGTAGGAGAGATTCAACCTGGCCTGATCGACGCTGGCCTTCGCCGCTGCAACGTCTGCTTCTGCTGAACGCACCGCCGCCTGTAACACTCCCACCTGTTTTACTGCTGATGCCAGCGCGGCCTGACTCTGATGCACGGCTGCCAGTGCCGAGCGCTGGTTTGAGCTGGCTTTCTGCTGATCGTCGGCTGCCACGGTACCGCTTTTATAGAGGCGGTTATAACGATCGGCGCTCTGACCGGCATACTGCGCAGAGGCTTCGCTGGCCGCGACGCTGGCTTTCTGCTGATCAATCACCGACTGCTGCTGCTCCAGCTGTGCCTGGCTGCTCAGCAGTTTCGCCTGGCTCACCTGCAGGTCAGCCTCCGCACTCTCAAGCGCCACACGATAGTCACGATCGTCCAGCGTCGCCAGCAGCTGACCCGCTTTGACCTGCTGATTATCCTGCACCTGCACGTGGCTGATGTAGCCCGAGACTTTCGGTGCCACCAGGGTGTAGTCCGCATTGACGTAAGCGTCGTTGGTGCGGTGATCATTGCCGGTCATCAGTGACCAGACCACAAAAGCGATGGCCAGTAACACCAGCAGCAACAGACTCAGCAGCAGGGTTCTTTTCATTTCGAAAGCACGCATATTCAGTTATTCCGGGAAGGGTTTTGAATCAAAGTTTGAGGCGGCCACACCCGTTTTGGCAGGATGGCGGTAAGCAATAACAGGCAGGCGGCAAAGCCGGTCAGCATCAGCCAGCTGTCGCTCAGACCAAGGATCGTGGCCTGATGCCTGACCAGGGAAGCGAATCCGCTGAGATTATCGGCGGCGCTGATGCTGCCATCCGGCAACAGCGGCAAGCTGCTGCTGGCCTGACTGGCCGTCGGCGCTGTCATCAGCCAGCTGCGACTGGCCGCCTGATTAATCAGCACACTGGAGTGAAACTGCTCACGATGCGAAAGGAAAACCTCAACCAGCGTAGAGGCAGCGATGCTGGAAAAGCCGCGCACCGTATTAAACATTGCCGAGGCAAACGGGCCTTCTGGCGGGGCCACAACGCTGGTGGCGCTCATCAGTATCGGCAAAATGATCATCGGTTGTCCGAACGCCTGCAGGATCTGCAGCAGCCAGAAATTCTGTCTTGCCCAGTCACTGGTGATCTGTGTGCCCAGCAGACAGGAGGACACCAGCAAGCCGACGCCCGCCGTCAGCATCCAGCGGCAGTCGATCCAGCGGATATTCAGCAGGGCTGCAATCAGCGGTGCGATCAGCAGTTGCGGCAGACCCACCGCCAGCGCCAGCGGGGCAAACTCAAGGGTGCGAAAGCCGCTGACCTGAGCAAAATAGGCCGAAGGCAGCGCGGAGCCAGAAAGCCCAAGGATGAGCACGCAGGCCAGGCCCAGCAAGCCATGCGCCAGATTTGGCCGTCGGAGCATCTGCAATTTAAACAGCGGCAGCGGGTAAAACCACTCATTAATCAGGAAAACCAGCAGCAGCGGCAGCGCGGTGAGCAACATACCGGTAATCAGTGGCGAGTTCAGCCAGTCGAGGCGCTCACCCTGGGTCAGCACCAGAATCAGCAGCGCAACACCACTGCAGCCGGTCACCATGCCGAACAGATCGATCTGCTGAAAGCGTTCCGGTCGCAGCGGATCCTGGGGCAATCCCCATCCTGTCAGCAGCATAGCGATCAGCATCAACGGCACGACCTGCCAGAACACCATCATCCAGCTGACGTGATCGGTCCACAACGAGGCCAGCGAGGCCGCCATATTGGGACCAAACGTTGCGGTCAGGGCATAGCCCGCCAGGCCAAAAAGTTTAAAGGGCGGCGGCAGAAAGCGCAGGGCGACCGTCATCAGCATTGGCGGTAAGGCGCCGCCAAACAGGCCCTGCAATACGCGCAGGCTGATAAATAGCGTCGGATCCCGCACCAGCGGCAGCAGAATGCCAGTCAGCATAAATCCCGCCGACACGCCTAACGTAAAACGCCGCAGCGACAGGGTGACGGCAAACCAGGGCGCAATCATCATGGCGGCCACTTCTGCCGCCTGATAGCCAGAGATAATCCAGCTACCCTGATCGTAACTGATGCCGATCGCGGCACGGATATCGGCCAGCGCGATATCACTGACGCGATCGTTCAGCCCGGAGGTTAGGGCGGCGATGAGCACGCCGACTAATCCCAGTGCCAGTTGCAGTGTAAAAGGATGAGGGGCCGGCGCGGCGGCAGGCTTAGCGTTCATTGCAGGCGATCTCGTTATTATGATGCAGTGTACTGCGATGTGATACAGGTCGTAATATTACATCCCGGTATACTGTATTGCAATGTGGTACAGGCTGTAAAAAGTGCGGCATTCGCGCTACAGTAAGGCAGCTCAAACAGGACGACGCTATGGCACATCAACCCTCCAGCCGCGAGGATGAAAAAACGGGCGGTATACAGGTCATCGCCCGTGCGGCAAAAATTCTTAATGCGCTTGGCGAACAGCCCGGCGGCATGAGCCTCGGTGAGATCGCTCAGGCGGTCGAACTGCCGCGCTCAACGGTGCAGCGTATTGTTGCCGCGCTCGACAGTGCAGAGCTGGTGCGCAGCAGCGGGGCGGGCGGACTGCGTCTGGGGCCAGCGCTGTTAAAACTAATCTCCAGCGTACATACCGATGTGGTTGATCTGGTCAGTCCGCTGCTGGAAAAACTCTCTTCCGACACCAATGAAACCGTCTCGCTGGCGCGCGCCAGCGGCAGTCAGCTGGCGATTATTCACCACGTGGTGGCGTCGCGTGAGCTTCGGGTGGTTCCGCATATGGGACTCAATCTGCCGCTCTACAGCACCTCCGGTGGACGGGCGTTGCTGGCGCTGGAGTGTGAAAAAGATGTACGGACGATCGTTGGCGACGCCTGGCAGGAGTTAACCGATATGACGGTGAAAACGCTGCCTCAGTTGCTGCAACTTATCAGGGAAGTGCGCGAAACCGGTATCGCCGTGGATCGCGGTGAAACGCTGGAAGGTATCTCTACCATGGCGTTTGCGCTGGATACGCTGTTTGGTCGCTTTTCTGTCTCTTTGCTGGTGCCTTCTGCACGTTTTCTGCGACACGAAGCCCGTTTTCGTGACGAGATGCTGAAGTGTAAAGAGGCACTGGTGCGTGAAATCGGCAAAGTCGCCGCGATAGAAGGATAAGCATTCGATGAAAACCCTGCTGATGGCCATTGATCACTCTCCGGTAGCGGAAAAAGTGGTCGCCTTAACCATTGAAGAAGCGCTGGCGCATCGCGCCGAGGTGGTCGTGCTGTGCTGCGTCGATCCCGCTTACTCCTCCTGTAATCAGCCAATGGAAATTGATGCGGGTGAAGATCCGGCCGATTTTGTGGCTGCGCAGGATGAGCAGAATACGGCAGAAATGGTGGTGCGCCATGCACTGGCTCCGTTACTGCGTGCGGGCATTAATGCGCGGGGCATGATTCTGGCGGGTGACGCGGCAGATACTATCGTTGCCCAGTCGCAACAGCTCAAGGCCAGCATGATTATCATGGGACGTCGCCATCTCTCCTCTTTGAATCGGCTGTTAAAAGGCTCGGTCAGCGCATCGGTTATTGAGCGCGCTCACTGTCCTGTGCTGATCGATGTGCGTAAGGATTAATCCCGCCGCATGAATGCTCTGCTTTTTATTACGCTGGCCGCGTTTGCGCTGCTGGCGCTGATTGTTATTGTGCTGATCAAAACCACCCGGCTGCGTTTGTGGCAGGGGCTGATCATCTTTCTGCTGCCCCTGATACTGGCGAATCTGCTCTGGTTCAGCTGGGTTGCGCCGCATCAGTTGCAGGCCAGTCAGCGTGAGCAGGCGGTAAATCAACTGGCAAAGATGCCCGGTTATCGGGTGCTGCAGACTCAGGAACCGGCGTTATGGCTGTTGCTGACCCAGGAGCTGACCCGGCGCATCCGTGCGGGGGAGCCGGCTGAGAAGGCGACGGGCGAGCTACGTGGCTGGCTGATTGAGGTGATTAATCAGCGGCTGATGCGCGGAACTGACGCGGCGGTGGTCAACTATATCAGCGTCTCGGTTGAAGAGATGCGGGCGCTGAACCAAATCGATCCGGGCCTCTGCTTCCGTTATCTCTATCCGCAGGTGAGTGGCGGCATCAATCTGCTGACCACGCTGCCGCCGTCGCTGAATCGCAAAGAGGCGGATGCCATGGAGCAGCTGCTGCTGAACAGTCCATTGCCCGATCAGCCACTGGATAAGGCGCTGGCGCAGGATGATCTGCAAAAAATTGTCGCCCGGCTCTATCAGCAGTGGGGGGATAAGCTGCAGCAGCTGAATATGCCTGCCGACACGGCGGTTGATCGCTCATCGCTGTGTGCCATGTCGATTGATCTCTACAGCGCGATTCTGGCATTACCTGACAAGCGCGCCGCTAACCTGTTACGTAGAATGATTGCACTGACTGGCCAGTAAGCGGCAGCGGAGCAGCGGAATAGCGGAATAGCGGGCGAAAAAAAGCCCGCTAAGCGCGGGCAGGGAAGAGAGGAACAGATTTTTATTTTTGGCATTTCCTGGTGTGGTGCAGTCTTCGTTTTGTCTGAATGCATCTTGTCACGCCGTGCATGATAGTGATAGCCGTTTAATCGTATTACATTAATCGGTAAAAGCTTCTCAAGTTTTGAACTTTCGCGCATTAATCCTATGGATGCGCGGCATGCTGCGTCATAAACTGCGCGGCAACGTGAGGATAACTTAATGAAAAAACTAATAACCGGCGCACTGGCGCTGATTTTGCTGAGTGGATGTACTGCCAGCAAACCCGGGGCATTTGAACGTGTAGATGAAGATCCAGGCTCAAATACCGTGCAGTACCGTTTTGACCCGGTAAAGGTCAATCGTGATGCAATGAATATTGATCTGGCGAATTACTGCAGTAATAAAGGCTTTGATAAAGTCGAGGCGTTACCTGTGCAGGAGAGTCATATTCCGGGACTGCAGAAAGCGTGGTTCCAGTGTAATTATGCTGTAAAAAGCTAAATAAAACGGGCGGGATAATTATCCCGCCCTTAAAGTTTAATGCTTTTATTTTATGCTGTGTGACATCTTTGCCCGTTAGCGGCGATGGTGACCGCCATGATACCCACCGTGATAACCTCCATAGTAGCCTCCATGATATCCGCCGCCACCCCCGCGGTGCCAGCCATTGTCGTGTCTGGGGCTGATGATACAACCACTTAATAAGGTCATCAGCGCAACCACCGAAGCGACTTTAATTAATCTCTTCATCGGAAGCTTCTCCTCTTTTCCAATGACTATGACACTACGCTGGAAAAGTGGAGTGAAGATGCAGGCTTTGTAGAGTTATTTAAGAAGGTATGACGGAATATTTCAGAGTGCTGCGTTTTGCAGCGGAGAATAATAAAGAAATAAGAATGAACTGAATAGTAAATACTATCAAAGAGAATAGTCTCAAAATCAAGCAAAAATAATTCTCATTTGAAAGTTTTTACAACTACATTATTAGCATGTCAGTTCAATGGGAGAGAAACATGGCGCATGACGTTAAAAATATTCTGGCTTTACAGGCTGAACTGGGCGAATGCCCGCTCTGGTCAGTGGAAGAACAGGTGCTGTACTGTGTCGATATTCTGGCACCCGCCATTCACCGTTTTGATCCGGTCAGCGGTGAACTGCAAACCTTCCCGCAGGCGGAAGAGGTGGGATGCATCGGTCTGCGTGAGCAGGGCGGTCTGATAGCTGCATTACGTGGCGGTGTCTGGCTGCTGGATGCGCAGGGCAAGCCAGAGAAAAAGATCGCAGAAAATCCCGGTGAGGCTGCGCAAAGCCGATTTAATGATGGTCGCGTTGATCCCTGGGGAAATTTCTGGTGCGGCAGCCTGTGGGAACCGCAGGACAAAAATGGCGGGCTGCTGTGCCGCGTGACGCCTGACCTGAAGCTGGAAGTCAAAGCGCGTGACATTAAAATTTCCAACGGGCTGGCCTTCTCTCCCGACCGGCGCTGGATGTATCACAGTGACACGCCGAATGAAGCGCTCTATCGCTATCCATTAAACGCGCAGGGCGAACCGGGCGAACGCACCCTGTTCCGCCGTTTCGACGCGAAAGGTGGATTGCCGGATGGTGCCGCAGTGGATAGCGAAGGATTTTACTGGTCCGCACAGTTTGATGGCGGTCGCGTAGTACGCATCGATCCCCAGAGCAGCGAAATCGTCGATGAGATCCTGCTGCCGGTGAAGTGGCCAACCATGGTGGCCTTTGGTGGCGCCGATCTTAAAACGCTGTTTATTACCAGTTCACGGGAAGATCGCACCGAAGAGGAGCTGGCACGCTATCCGCAGTCAGGCGATATCTTTGCGGTGGACGTCTCGGTGGCGGGCATGGCAGAGCCGCGATTCCGCGGCTAAACGTGAACGGGCCGCTCTGGCGCGGCCCGTCGTGATGGTTAATGACGTTGCAATACAGGTGTTGCTGTAACAGAACTCTGTGGTAAGCGGATGGTGAGTGACAGGAACAGGGAGATGACCAGCAGCGTCATAATCAGGCTGAAGGTGACGGTGAACCCGCCAAACAGCGAGGCGACCAGTGAGCCCAGCACGCTTCCGATACCAAATCCGAGATAGAGCAAACCATAGTTTTTTGTCAGGTTGTTAAGGCCGAAAAAGTCACTGACCAGCGACGGGAATACCGTGATGGTACCGCCAAAGCTGAAGGCTACACAGGCGAGTGACAGGAAGAAGGTGATCTCATTCATTCGGGTAAACAGCAGCACGCTCATCCCGATCAGCGACACGATTTGCGCCAGTGAAATAACCCGGATGCGCATCATTTTGTCAGACAGTATGCCCAGCACCAGACGGCCACTCAGGTTGGCAATCGCAATCACCGTTACCGCACTGGCAGCAGTCTGCGTAGTCAGATGCACCAGCCCTTCGCCGATATCTTTGGCAACGCCTATCACATAGAGACCGCTCATGCAGGCTGTCAGGAACATCAGCGCCAGCATCCAGTACTGAGGCAGACGCACCGACTGTGCCAGCGTGTAATCCCGCGCATGTTGCTGACCATTCGTGCTGCTCCCGGTATCCTGAAGGGGGGCATCACGCATCAGCAGTGCACCGAGGATAATCATCGACATCGCGAGCACGCCCCAGATCATAAAGGTCTGCTCCAGACCCACCGTTGCCAGCAACGCCCCGCAGATAAATTTGAATCCCAGACTACCAAGACCGTAAGCGCCAATCGCACAGGCAGAGATCATCCCTTTGCGCTCCGGAAACCACTTCACGCAGTTTGAGAGCGTCATCAGGTAACCTGCGCCATCCGCCAGACCCACCAGCAGCCCGGCGCTGAAATAGAGCATCATCAGGTTATTAGCATGCGCAGTAAGCCAGAAACCCAGCGCCATCAGCACACCCGCCCCGATAGTGACGCGGCGTACGCCAAAACGTTCCTGTAATTTACCGGCCAGCGAGGAGGCAATAGCCAGCCCCAGACTCAGCAGACCAAACGAAAAAGCGACCTGACTGACCGTCGCATCCAGCTTCTGTGAAAGCTGGCCGTTGAACAAACTCCACGTGTAGACTGACCCCAGCGCGAACTGAGTGATTACCGTTCCGAACAATGTAAGCCAGCGAGCACGCTGGTAAGAAGCCTGTTGAGTCTGGTTCATAATTTTTCTCTCCCATCCGGGAATCTGGAAACTGCGGTCAGAATAAAGCAGTGATTCGCGCGCGTGAGCAGTAAAGGCATGAACGGAACGGATCGGGGAATGAAATGCCATTCAGGCGGTATGAATGGCATCGGGAGAGGTTAGCGACGTCGCGTCAAAAGTAAGCAAAACGGCAGCTTAATGATTAAGCGTAATTAGCCGTAAGATAATGTTTCAATCAGATGATTCTGTGAGCAGGTTTTCAGATTATTTGCCAGGCTAACAGTTCACTTATCAGGAGGAAATATGAAAGACCGGACATATGAATCCAGCACCAGTGAGGATGAAGTTTGCTGCATCATCGGTCAGGCGGTGATTGAACTCAGTACAGAACAACAGCCTGTGACCAAATCGACGCTGGCATTAAAACTGCTGTCGATGGCCGATCGTGATAGTGACGATGAGCGTGTTCTTCTTTACTGGATTGCGCGTAAAGCGATCAATAAACCACAGAAACTCCTTCAGCAGCAGTGGGCATAACGCCCATCCGGACGCGGGCTTCAGCCCGCCTCCGCGTCAGATGATTATCCGGCGACGACTTGCCGGCCAACGGGCAAACATCACGATATTGCCCAGTAAAATCATGACAAGGCCAGGGATGGCGCTGGCATGCCACTCATATCCTTCATAACGGGTAGAGAGCGCCAGCGCCACCGGCGGAAACAGCACCGTTGTATAGGCAGCCCGACTGGCTCCGATACGTCCCACCAGCGTAAAATAGGCTCCGAATCCCATCACCGATCCCACGATAGCCAGATAGATCAATGCCCCAAACCACTGTGTATTCCATGTCGGCTGCAGCGAAACACCCTGCAGCAGCGAGACCAGTGCCATGATCAGCGCACCGTATAACATGCCGTAACTGTTGGTTGTCAGCACGTCACGTTGCAGACGCTGATGCCGCTGACTGATCATATTGCCGAATGAAAATCCCAAGGTGCCCAGCGCACTTAACCCAATGCCCCACATCAAGCCGGCCGAGGCCTGAGTGCTACGCAGATCGTGCCAGAACAACGCAACAATACCCGCCATGCCGAGCACTATCGCCGGAATCAGACGTGCGGAAGGGCGCTGACGGAAAAATATCCAGCTGTTAATGGCGTTATACATCACAGCCATAGAGAAAATGACCGACTCCAGTCCGCTGCTGATATAGCCAGAGGCGTAATAAAAGCAGACAAAGTTAAAGCCAAAAACGCAACAGCCCTGCAGCACACAGAAGAGGTGATCCTGCAGCGTCAGCCTGTGCAGACGCTTTATCAGCTTAAGCAGCAATAACATGACCAGCGAGGCCAGCAAAAAACGCCAGAAGACAGCGACAGTTACGGCGCTGATGCCTGCAGACTGTTGCGCATAAATCGCAATCCAGGTCGTGCCCCAGATCAGCACGACTGAGAGATACAAAAACAGGTTCATTACCAGATTCTCCACCGCAAAACGCCGAGTCTGCACCCGCAACGCTCCCTGGTCTTGCAGCGGATTGCGCAGGGTTTGCAAAATCTTGCGCATTTTTACTCTCTGTCCCGATGTGCTCTGTTTTCTGTCCCACGCAATCCGTAAACTGGCACTCTGTTTATCTGAACTGATACCCCGATGAGTCGCTTCCAGACCTTTGACATGCTGCAACGACACAAAGCACAACTGCGCGATCAGGTGCAGCTTCACAGCGGCATTCAGCTGGCAGCCTGGTTTAATAGTGGCGATCGCGTGACAAACCTCAGCGACCATCACACGCTGAGCCTTTACGTGGCGGGCGGCTACGATACCTGGCATAAAACCCCGAATGGCTGGCGTAACGGTGGCGCACCGGACCGCTTCTGTCTGATGCCGGCAGGCACGGAATCGACCTGGGATCTGCGTGCCGATCTCGCCTTTGTTCATCTCTATTGCAGCGAGAACCAGCTACGGCAACTGGCCGAACGGGTCTGGGACCGCAGTCCGGCGCAGTTAAACCTGCATGAGAAAATCTTTTCTGTTGATGACCGCATTACCCAGCTCTATCGACACTTTCTGCTGAGCAGCGACTGGCAACAGCCCGCCAGCCAGCTGACGCTGAGCAGCGCATCAACACTCTTGCTGACCCATCTGCTGCAGCACTACAGCGAAGTAAAGTGGCAACTGCCCCAGGTGCGGGGTGGACTGGCTCCCGCGGTATTACGGCGGGTTCTGGAATTTATTGAAACCCATCTCGATCAGCCTTTAACCCTGTCTGTGCTGGCGCAGGAAGCGGCATTGAGTGAGTTTCACTTTGCCCGCATGTTCCGTCACACCACTGGCGAAGCGCCGCACCAGTTCGTGATGCGCCGTCGTATGGATCGTGCAAGGATATTGCTTGAGCGGCCCGAGCTGACGCTGACCGATATTGCCCTTCAGTGTGGTTACCACTCTTCAGCCCACTTCAGCCATCGTTTCCGGCAGGTTTATGGCATGACGCCCTCAGCGTGTCGTCGGGAAAGTCGATGAACTTCTTAGCGGCAACAGGCACATTAGCAGCGTATAACAGTGCCACAAATCATTAACATAACTTATCATGAAAACTAACCCGTTTGGTCTGGTTCTCGTTTTCACTTTCTGCCGCTATCCTGTAAAAAAAGCATGAACCGCACTTTTTAGCATTGGGTAATTTCTCTGCTCAATCCCGCAATGAACTATTAACTGAAACATTTTTTAGTCCCAGCTATCATGCGCCCCACAGCAGAAATCTTAAGAAAAATCCTATATATCAGATCAGTATCAGATTTTTGCTGGCAAGTTTATCCTGTTACATATGGTTACATATTATCATTTCCTTTGGTTGACCCACTATTTCTAAACTCGCGCCATGGGTGTTTATCTGAAAAATAAATTCAGGATTTACGCTCTTTCATCACGTCATATCGCCAGTAAATGGAATGTACTCGCTTCTGACCGCAGGTTCTGCTTTTCACTGAATGTTTAATAGCAGGAATGTTTTATGGCAGGGTAAGCCATTCTTAATATTTGACACTGGCTGTGGCGGTTTCTATCACTCCATAGAACAGGGACAGCCATGTCTAACTCTTCCTTTCAGTCCGAAATACCCAAGGCACGTATCAATTTAAAACTTGATTTGCATACGGGCGGGGCGAGCAAGAAAACCGAACTCCCCCTGAAATTACTGGTGGCGGGCGACTTCAGTAATGGTCAGGAGTCCGCGCCACTCTCTGAACGCAAAAAAGTTAATCTGAACAAAAATAACTTTGACTCAGTACTTTCCGAATATTCCCCAAAAGTAAATCTCACCGTTAAAAACACGCTTGCCGGTGACGGTAGCGAAGACAATATCAATCTGACATTCCAGAGCATGAAGGATTTCACCCCTGAGCAGGTTTCCCGGCAGATCCCTCAGCTGAAGGCGATGCTTTCCATGCGTAATCTGCTTCGCGATTTAAAAGCTAACCTGCTGGACAATCAGGCTTTCCGGAAAGAGCTTGAAAAAATTCTGCTCGACCCGGCATTAAGCGCAGAACTCAGATCTGAATTGTCTGCTCTGGCCCCTAAACAGCCATAACGGTCAGGATGTTTTAACGGATTAATAAGGAAGATGTTGATGTCTGTAAAAAATGAGAATGCCGCGGGTGGCGAGAGTGTGGTGCTGGAACGTCCGGCCGCTGGTGGGGTTTATGCGTCTCTGTTTAAAAAAATCAATCTGAAGCCGGTCTCCGAACTCAGTGCACTGGATATCTGGCAGGATGCGCAGGCGATACCGCGCCGGGCGCTTCAGAGCACGCTGCTCGACCGCAGTGAGCAGGTGGTCAGTACACCGCTTTCAGTACGCAACCTCTGTAAGCCCACGCTGCCGGTTTACCCGCCTGCGGAAGACCGTTTCCACTGGCGGGTATTGAGCCACCTCGGCTCCGGGTTTCTGAATATGATGAGTACTGCCGAAGTGCTGCGCGGGACGCTGGCACTCTATAACTGGCAGGGAGATGAACTGAATACCCGGCGTCTGGAGGCGATTCAGCAGGTGGAGCACCACCGCCTGCAACGTTTTGAGCAGGGCTACCTGCTGCGGGGGCTGGATATCGAAGTGACCCTCGACAGCAACGGCTTCACCGGCGAGGGCGATATTCACCTGTTCGGTGAAATGCTAAACCGGTTCTTTGCTCTGTATGCCGATATGAACCAGTTTAACCAGCTCACCCTCATTGTTCAGCCAGAAGGAAAATGCATCCGGTGGAAAGAGAATCACAGTCCGCGCCTGCCCGGCTGATAGCGCAACTGGGGGACCGGCTGCCATATATCAACTTTTACCGCTTCTGCCAGTTGCTGGAGCAGAACCAGCCGGACAAACCGGTTACGGGCAGTACCTGGCAGGTACGTCATGAACCGGTACGTTTACCGCTGGTAAATTTCCTCTGGTTGCACTGGCCGCGGGCATCACACTGATGCTCGCTGGCTGTGGGCTGACCCAGAAAGTGACGGACGGCACCGTTGCCGTGACCAAATCGATTTTTTACAAGCAGGTAAAAACCCTGCATCTGGATATCCGCGCCCGCGAGGCCGTTAACAGCAATGCAGGCGGGGTGGCGCTGTCGACGGTGGTGCGTATTTACCAGCTCAAAGACCGGAAAACATTCGACACGACGGACTATCCGTCATTGTTTAAGGCTGACAGTCAGGCCATCAAAGCAGACCTGGTGGCGGAGAAAGACATCCGCCTGCAGCCGGGTGGGGCAGTGACGGTTGATATGCCGATGGAAGAGAGTGCGCAGTATGTGGCGGTGGCCGGGATGTTTATGTCACCGGACCAGGAGAACAACACCTGGCGTGTGGTGCTGAGTCGTGACGATCTCGATCCGGATAAAGCACGCGTCATTGAGGCGGGGAACAACCGGCTGACACTTCAGGCGCTGAAAGATGAGTGAGTTATCCCGTCCTTCATTGTATGAAACACTCTACGGCAACTTCACCGGCGGCCTCGATCTCCATCAGGTCAGTGAACAAAATCAGGTGATTTTGTCCGTGCTCGATAATATGCAACGGATCCTTAACTGCCGTGCTGGCACGCTGGCGCATCTGCCGGACTATGGCCTGCCGGATATGACCAAAATCCTGCAGGGCATGCCGGGGACTGCCCATGAACTGATGGGTGCTCTGTCGGCTGTTCTGCTCAGATATGAGCCACGCCTGAGAAAAATAGCCGTTGTCCTGCTGGAACAGAACATCCCCGGTGAGTTGCGCTACGCCATTGATGCGGAACTTAACGGTGTTGGCCTCGTACGCTATGGCACAGAGTTTATGCCAGAAGGGCGGGTTCTCCTGCGACACCTGAAGCAACAGCAGTATCTCGACACAGCAACCCGGCTGTAAGGCCAGTTAATACCATGTCAGTAAAATCACAGTTCCTCGAAAAACTACAGGCCAGAGAGTCAGCCCCGATCTTATCTACCAGCAAGACTCAGGCCGATATTGCAGAGTTTCGCCTGCGAATGGTGCAGCTTCAGGAGCAGATGGATGCGTGGCTGGTGGGTACCGGATTGAATGTGGAAACATTTACCGTTGCTGTTACGGATCTGCTGGTGGAGGACAGGACTTTTGAGATTGCCGCTATCACCCTGCGTTACGACGATCGCTCTGTAAAATTTACACCGGTATTTTTGTACGGTCAGGGCGTGACAGGATGCGTGGAAGTGACTCTTCATGCAGAAGGCAGTGTGACGTCTGTGGGGCGCCTTTTCATGCGGGCAGGTCATTTCAGTGACTGGTCCTTTACTCCGCCGGGAGCATTATCCCGTCCCGGACAGAGTTTTGATGAAAGCACGTTTTTTGGTTTGATTCTGGCGCTTCTGCCATAACTGCTGGTATTGCAGTACCCGTTCCTCTGAATATGCCCGCATAAGCGTTAATCCTCCATATTTCCGTACGCGTCAAAATGGACAACTGGTCATGAATCACATCCCCCCACATAAAATCAAAACCGGTGGTGACCCGCGCACGCTACCGGATTATGCCGCCCTGCGTGATGAACTGAGTAAGCTGACACATCCGGCTCGCCCGGATGTGAACTGGCGTTATGCCGAAAAACGCTGTCTCTCACTGTTTGAACAAAATGGTGTGGAGCTACAGACGCTGTCCTGGTATACGCTTGCCCGTACGCAACTGGCTGGTTTATTGGGGCTCAATGAAGGGCTGGCGATACTCGAGGCACTGATAAGCCATCAGTGGGGCGCACTCTGGCCGCAGCCTGTCCATGCCCGCATGAAAATCCTCAGCAGTCTGAGTCAGCGTTTACAGCAACTGATTCGCTCGCTCCCGCTAAATCACAGCGACCTCAGCCAGCTGTATCGGGCGGAGCAACAGCTTACCGCTCTGGGTGAGGTGCTGCAGGGCCTGGAGCTTAAGCATCTGAGCCAACTCGATACGTTACGTACCTTGATGCACAACAGTGCTGCCAGGCTGGAAAACAGCGATGGCATAACCAGCACCAGGCCGGACATTCAGCCAGGTATCAGGTTGCCTGCCACCGCGATGAATAGTGCCGCAGCATCCACGAAGGACCTTGCTGGTAGTCCGCCTGAAGATACGTCAGCAAGCGTAGTGAAGTGGGTTTATGCGGCGCTGCCGGAACACCAGGCGAATGCAGAAGCATTGGCGGCAATGCCCGATCAGCTAAAAAAATGGAAATTCTTCGCTGCCGGGATGTGTACCATGCTGGTGGTAAGCACAGCCACACTATGGAGCTGGCAGTTTCTTAATCGGCCAGTCCCGTTGCAGACTCAGCTTGCAGCCTCACTGGCTCCATTGCCTGCACCTCTTACGTCTGAACAGCTGGATATGTCGCGTCAGCAAGCTCCGTTACCACAGGTTTTAATAACACAAACACAGCAGCAGCTTGCCCGGCTGGGTAAATTGCCTCCTGACTGGAATATTGAATACAGTCGACAGTTGCTGGAACAGGTCCGGATACTTTGGCCGGAGCAGGCTAAGCCACTAATCCAGCAGTGGCAGCAACAGCTTAATGCTGCCGCATTGCCAACAGAACAGCTGAATGGCTGGTCTCAGGGAATGGCGACACTACAAAAACTGAGTGACAGGCTGAACGCACTGGATGGGCAGAAAGGAAAATACCTGACGGTCAGTGAGCTGAAATCAGTCGTTTTTTCCGCTATGCAATCCTTTAATCAATCCATACCGGCTGAAGAGCAGCTAAGGGTATTGTCACAAAATCCGGCAGACGAACCTTTGCCTTCGGCTGCCAGAGCTCAGCTGGAGATGCATCTGAAGCAACTGATAGCCCGTTATGCAGAAATAAAACAGGATGCATTAAAATAAAAAAGATATTTAAAGCACAGGTATCCAGCTAATAACCCAAACCTGGCAGGTCATAATCACAACTCATTTACTGGTGTTCATTGATTTGTCCAAAGAACATAGCCAGGGCCGGCGAATGATTATTGATTCTGAGAAGAAAAAGGGCAAAGGGGGATAGCCGTCAGTAATGGCTTGTTATTGATTATTAAGAGTTTTAATTGACTGGGCGGGTTTAAGTACAGGGCAGGCCTGGTGTCCCCTGCAGGAATCGAACCTGCAACTAGCCCTTAGGAGGGGCTCGTTATATCCATTTAACTAAGAGGACAGCGGCGCGCAGTATAGCGCAAACAGGCAGTGAGATTCACTACATCGCCGTCCGTTTGCTCATTCCGCCAGCAATCCCGGTTTTCTGCGCGCGCTAACGTTACGTGCAGAAAGCGGAAACAGCTGTACTGAAGTCCGGGATGTCATCCAGACTGAAGCGGCACCCCGACTCTAAAATCTTCACTCCCTCTTTGCAGCAGACACTTCCAGTAAACGTTTTTCGGACGCCCGCCTGGCAAATCGCCTTCAGCAAACAGACCTGAAAAGCAGACAGAGCGGTTCAATCTGCTCTGTCTGCCCTGGATTTACTCAGCCTTTTCCTGCTCTTCACGCTGGCGACGTTTCTCCTGCTTCTTCTTCTCAGCCTTCGCTTTAGCCACGGCCGCTTCACTCATGTCGTTGCGGATCTGCGCGTGGCTGATCAGGGCAAAAATCAGCGTGCCGCCGGTAATGTTGCCGAGCAGCGTCGGCAGGGCAAACGGCCAGAAGAATTCATACCAGCTGATGCTGCCATTAAAGACCAGATAGAGCACTTCCACCGATCCCACCACGATATGCGCCAGATCGCCCAGCGCAACCAGCCAGGTCATCATTACAATCACCAGCAGTTTGGCACCCCCCGCCGAGGGGAACATCCAGACCATGGTGGCGATAATCCAGCCGGAGATCACTGCATTGGCAAACATCTCGCCGGGCGTATTTTCCATTACCTTCATACTGATGTTGGTAAACGCCTGACGGGTAGCTTCGTCAAATATCGGCATCTCATTAAACGCCAGCGCACCCAGCGCCGTCCCGATCAGGTTACCCAGCAAGACGATGCCCCATAAACGTAATAGCAGAGCGCCATTACTCCAGGTCGGTTTGTGCATCACCGGCAGGACTGCCGTGACGGTATTTTCGGTAAACAGCTGCTGACGCGCCATGATGACGATAACAAAACCAAAGGTATAACCCAGGTTTTCAAGCAGAAACGCCCCTGGTACGCCATCCAGATGCACCTGAAATATCCCCTTCGCCATCAGCGAGGCGCCCATGGATAAGCCCGCCGCAATGGCTGACCAGAGCAGCGCCATACCATCGCGCTCCAGCTCCTTCTCCCCATCCTGGCGGATCTCTTCATGGATGGCGGCGGCGCGGGAGGGTAAAGCCTCCTCATCGACTTCGATGTCAGTGCCCTTATCCTTCTCTTCACTCTCGACGTCGTTAGGACCCTGTTCATTACCTGATGAAGGCTTCATATTTTCTCCTGGTGATAGTGCTGTCGCGTAATAAGCGTAGCCGTTTTTTATTTGCTGATAATGTAACGATTGATGCGAATAAGCGTAACAACGTTTTTCGGAACTGCATTTTTATTCATACTGCGGGCGATACCGCACGAATAAACCCATGGCATCGAAACTGAGCGGTGGCTCACACTTCGGCCCACAGCAACATTGTGGTAATATCCCGGCCACTTTTAGCTGGTGCGATTCCCCCCTCGATGTTGGAAATCATTACGCTCACTTGTGCATACGACGAACGTGCGCTGTTCCGGCAGCTCTCATTTCGCGTCTCTGCAGGCGACATTGTGCAGATTGAAGGTCCCAATGGTGCCGGTAAGACCTCACTCTTGCGCCTGCTGGCTGGCCTGAGCCGTCCTGAACAGGGTGAAATACGCTGGCAGCAGCGGCCAATCCTGCGGCAGCGCGAAGCCTGGCATCAGGCGATGCTCTATCTGGGCCATCATCCCGGTGTCAAAGGCGTGCTTACACCGCTGGAAAATCTGCGTTTCTACCATCCTGATTGCAGTGATGCGCAGATCTTTGCTGCGCTGGAAAGCGTCGATCTCACGGGCGACGAAGAGGTGCCGGTTAGCCGGTTATCGGCGGGCCAGCAGCGTCGGGTAGCGCTGGCGCGTCTGTGGCTCAGCCAGGCCCGCATATGGATTCTCGACGAGCCGCTGACCGCCATCGACAAAGCGGGTGTTAAAAAATTAATGGCGAAATTCGCCCGGCATGCCGATAACGGTGGCGCAGTGATCCTGACAACCCATCAGGATTTGCCCGCGGATGCTGCGCGGGTGCGCAAAATTCGCCTCGGCGACGGGGAGGAAGGCTGATGCTGTTTCGCCTCATCCAGCGTGAATTACGCATCGCCTTTCGCAGCGGGGCTGATGTGATCAATCCGCTCTGGTTTTTCCTGATTGTTATTACCCTGTTTCCGCTGGGCATCGGACCTGACCCGCAACAGCTGGCGCGCATTGCACCGGGCGTAGCCTGGGTTGCCGCGCTGCTGGCGTCGCTGCTGGCGCTGGAGCGGCTGTTTCGCGATGACTTCAGCGATGGTTCGCTGGAGCAACTGGTACTGCTGCCGACGCCGCTCCCGGTAACGGTTATCGGCAAAGTAGTGGCGCACTGGCTGGTCACAGGCGTGCCGCTGATAATCCTGTCGCCGCTGGCCGCGCTGCTGCTGTCGCTGGATTTTAATGGCTGGCGGGCGATGGCCCTGACACTGCTGCTCGGCACGCCAACCCTGAGTTTTCTCGGCGCGATTGGTGTAGGTCTCACGGTGGGTTTACGGCGCGGTGGCGTACTGCTTAGCCTGCTGGTGCTGCCGCTGGCCATTCCGGTCTTGATCTTCGCCAGTGCGGCGATGGAGGCGGCCAGTCAGGGGTTGCCGATTAATGGCTATCTGGCGATTCTCGGCGCGATGCTGCTGGGCAGCGCCACGCTCTCCCCGTTTGCCACGGCGGCAGCGCTAAGAATTACTTTGCAATAACAGCCGTTGAAATAACCGCGCGTAAAAGACGCGGCAACACTCTTTTATCGTTAATGTGAGCATTTGATATGTGGAAAGCGTTACATCAGCTGGCCAGGCCCGAACGGCTCTATCAGTTTTCGGGGCGACTGGTGCCGTGGTTCGCCATCTCAGGACTGGCGGCGTTGCTGCTGGGCTGGGCCTGGGGCTTTGGATTTGCTCCCGCTGACTATCAGCAGGGCGACAGTTTCCGCATCATGTACATTCATGTGCCCGCCGCGATGTGGTCGATGGGCATTTATGCCTCGATGGCCATCGCCGCCTTTATCGGTCTGGTGTGGCAGATGAAAATGGCCGATCTGGTTTCCGCCGCCATGGCACCGGTGGGCGCGGTCTTTACCTTTATTGCGCTGGTCACCGGATCCGCATGGGGTAAGCCGATGTGGGGGACCTGGTGGATCTGGGATGCGCGCCTCACTTCGGAGCTGGTGCTGCTGTTCCTCTATATGGGCGTGATTGCGCTCTGGCATGCTTTTGATGACCGCCGCACCGCAGGGCGGGCCGCGGGTGTTCTCATTCTGGTCAGCGTAGTTAATCTGCCGATCATTCACTTTTCAGTACAGTGGTGGAATACCCTGCATCAGGGCTCGTCGGGCATTCTCCAGCAGGCGATTGCGCCAGTGATGCGAACGCCGCTGCGCTGGGCAATCATCGGTTATCTTCTGGTGTTTATCACGCTGACCCTGATGCGGCTGCGCAACCTGATTCTGTTAACCGAACGTCATCGTCCCTGGGCGATTGATGTGGCGAAGCGGGGAGAGCAGGCATGACACCCGCCTTTTCCTCCTGGCACGCTTTCTTTGAGATGGGGGGCTACGCCTTCTATGTCTGGCTGGCGGTTGCCTGCACGCTGATTCCGCTTGTCGGGCTGACGCTGCATACCCTGTTGCTGCGCCGCCGCCTGCTGGCTGAGATCCGCCAGCACGACGCGCGGGAACGCCGCATCCGGGCAGCGAAATCTAAAAAAGCCGCGGCTGAAGCGGCAGGAGAGATATTGTGAATACCCGTCGACGCAACCGCCTCTATGCGGCAGTGGCGATTCTGCTCGGCCTCGGCCTGGCCACCGCGCTGGTGATGTATGCGCTGCGCTCAAACATCGATCTGTTCTATACCCCAGGTGAAATCCTCTACGGCAAAGGCGAGGCGCACGAGAAGCCCGAAGCGGGCCAGCGGCTGCGCGTCGGCGGCATGGTGATGCCCGGCAGTGTCCGGCGCGATCCGAATACGCTTGCCGTGTCGTTCAAACTTTATGATGCCCGCGGCGTGGTCAGCGTCAGTTTTGAAGGCATCCTGCCGGATCTGTTCCGTGAAGGGCAGGGCGTCGTCGCACAGGGCGTGCTGGCGGCGGGCAACCAGGTAATCGCCAAAGAAGTGCTGGCGAAACATGATGAGAAATATACGCCGCCGGAGATTGAAGACGCGATGAAGAGTAATCACACCGGCCCGCAGTCGCTGTATCAGGCGGGAAATAAATCATCATGATGCCCGAGATTGGTACTTTTCTGCTCTGCCTGGCACTGGGACTCTCCCTGCTGCTGAGCAGCTATCCGCTGTGGGGCGCAGTGCGCCAGGATGCCCGCCTGATGGCGATGGCGCGTCCGCTGGCCTGCGGTCTGTTTATCTGCATCGCGGCGGCTTTCGCGCTGCTGGTCTGGGCCTTTATCAGCAACGATTTTACCGTTGCCTATGTCGTCACAAACTCCAACAGCCTGCTGCCGGTTTACTATCGCATTGCTGCCACCTGGGGCGCGCATGAAGGATCGCTGCTGCTTTGGGTGTTGCTGCTCAGCACCTGGACATTAGCGGTGGTGATATTCAGTCGCGGTATGCCGCAGGATGCGCTGGCACGCGTGCTGGCGGTCATGGGCATGATCAATCTCGGCTTCCTGCTGTTTATCCTGCTGACCTCGAATCCATTTGGCCGCACGCTGCCGGACTTTCCGATAGACGGGCACGACCTGAATCCGATGCTGCAGGATATCGGCCTGATCTTCCATCCGCCGCTGCTCTATATGGGTTATGTCGGCTTTTCGGTGGCGTTTGCTTTTGCTATCGCCTCGCTGATGGCCGGACGGCTGGATACGGCCTGGGCGCGCTGGTCGCGTCCCTGGACCACTGCGGCCTGGGTCTTTCTGACGATTGGTATTGTCCTTGGCTCGGCCTGGGCCTATTACGAGCTGGGCTGGGGCGGCTGGTGGTTCTGGGACCCGGTTGAAAATGCGTCGTTTATGCCGTGGCTGGCAGGCACCGCCCTGATGCACTCGCTGGCGGTCACGGAAAAGCGAGGCACCTTTAAGGCCTGGACCGTGCTGCTGGCGATTACCGCGTTTTCGCTGAGCCTGCTGGGGACGTTCCTGGTGCGATCCGGGGTGCTGGTGTCGGTGCATTCCTTCGCCTCCGATCCGGCACGCGGGATGTTTATCCTCGCGTTTCTGGTGATTGTTATCGGCAGTTCGCTCCTGCTCTACGCGATTAAAGGCGGGCAGGTACGTGGCCGGGTGCAGAATGAAACCTGGTCGCGCGAATCGTTTTTGCTGGGTAATAACGTGCTGCTGATTGCCGCGATGCTGGTGGTTCTGCTCGGCACGTTGTTGCCGCTGGTGCACAAGCAACTGGGCCTGGGCAGCATTTCGGTCGGTGAGCCGTTCTTCAACACGATGTTCAGCTGGCTGATGGCGCCGTTTGCTTTGCTGATGGGGATCGGGCCACTGGTGCGCTGGCGTCGCGATGAGCCGCAGAAGCTGGCAAAGCGGCTGGCGCTGGCACTGATCGCGACCCTGGCCTGTTCCGTCATCATTCCCTGGTGGCTGCAGGATCGCATTGAGGCGATGACCGTGGTTGGCCTGCTGATGTCACTCTGGATTATCGTGCTGACGCTGCTGGAACTGCATGAGCGCGCCACTCACCGTCATCCGTTCTTTGCCGGTTTACGTCACCTGTCGCGCAGTCACTGGGGCATGGTACTGGGCCATCTTGGGGTAGGGGTGACGGTGATCGGTATTGCATTCAGCACCCAGTACAGCGTGGAACGCGATGTGCGGATGAAGGCGGGTGATAGCATCGATATTCATCACTATCACTTTGTCTTCCGCGGCGTGCAGAATCTGCAGGGGCCTAACTACAGCGGTGGCATGGGCATCATCGATGTCACGCGCAACGGCAAACATGAAGCGACGCTGCAGGCAGAGAAACGCTTTTATACGGCCGCCCGCACCATGATGACCGAAGCGGCGATTGATGGGGGTTTCAGCCGCGATCTCTATGCGGCGCTGGGCGAAGAGCTGGAGGATGGCGGCTGGGCCGTGCGCATCTACTACAAACCCTTTGTCCGCTGGATCTGGTTCGGTGGCGCGCTGATGGCGCTGGGTGGGCTGTTCTGCCTGTTTGATCCCCGTTATCGTTCGCGCAAAAAAGCGGGAATTGAGGAGCGGACATGAACAAGAAAATCCTGTTTATTCCCCTGATGCTGTTTCTGTTGCTGGCGGCGGCGCTGCTGTGGCAGCTGACACGTAATGCCGATGGCGACGATCCGACCCGTCTCGAATCCGCTCTGATCGGCAAGCCGGTGCCGCTGTTCCGGCTGGAAGCACTCGATCAGCCAGGCAAAACCTACGACCAGCGCGTGCTGACGGATGGCAAACCGATATTGCTGAACGTCTGGGCGACCTGGTGTCCGACCTGTCGCGCCGAGCATCAGTATCTGAATACGCTGGCGGAGCAGGGCATTCGCGTCGTCGGACTGAACTACAAAGACGATCGTCACAAGGCGGTTAACTGGCTGAATACGCTGGGCAACCCCTACGCGCTGAGCCTCTATGATGGCAACGGCATGCTGGGACTGGATCTCGGCGTCTATGGCGCGCCGGAAACTTTTCTGATCGACGGTAAGGGGATCATCCGTTATCGCCACGCGGGCGATCTCAATGCGCGCGTCTGGGATCAGGAAGTGAAACCCTTGTGGGTTAAATACAGCGCGGAGGCGGGATCATGAGAACGCTGTTACTGCTCTGCGGCCTGCTGTTCAGCATCAACCTATGGGCAAGCATCGACACGCTGCAATTTGACTCGGTGGCCCAGGAAGAACAATACCGCGATCTGACCGCTTCACTGCGCTGTCCGAAGTGCCAGAACAACAGCATCGCCGACTCAAACGCCATGATTGCCGCCGATATGCGGCTGAAAGTCTATCAGCTGATGAAGCAGGGCCAGAGTCGCCAGCAGATCATCGACTACATGGTGGCGCGCTATGGCAACTTCGTCAGCTATTCGCCACCGGTCACGCCCTCAACTTTGGTTTTGTGGGCTGGTCCGGCGCTGTTTGCGCTGATGGGCGGCGCGGTGATTATCCTGCGCAGCCGTCAGCGCAAAACCCGCAGTGAGCTGGATGAAGATGAGCAACAGCGTCTTAATGCGCTACTGAAGTCAGACAGGAAGCCGTAATGAGTGCATTTTGGATTACCCTTTTTCTGTTACTGCTGGCGGCCTGTACGCTGTTCCTGGCGGCGGGCTGGCGGCAACGTCAGGCCAGCACAGGCGATCGCGATCGCCTTAATCAGCGCTTCTACCATCAGCGGATAGATGAGCTGGCACAGGATGAAGATCAGGGCGTCGTCGCTGAGCGTCCACTGATGGAGCGGGAGTTACAGCAGACACTGCTGGCGGATATTCCACCGGCACAGACTATGAAATCACACAGCAGCGGTCGCTGGATTTTGCTGCCAGGCCTGATCGTGCTGATTGGGGTATCGCTGGTGACTTACCTGAAAACCGGTGGCCTGGCACAGCTCACGGGCTGGAAGCAGGTGCAGCAGGCGTATCCTGAGCTGCGTGCCCGACTGATGGACCCTGGCGCTAAACCGCTGAGCATGGAGGAGCTGGCGCGTTTACAGCTCGGATTGCGTACCGCGTTGCAAACGGAACCGGATAATCTGGCTGACTGGACGATGCTGGGACGGCTCGGCATGGTGCTGAATAATGCCGATACGGCCAGCCAGGCATTTGAGCATGCGCTACAGCTTGCTCCCAACGATCTGGCGCTAAAACAGGATTATGCCGAAGTCCTGACGCGATCCCCCGACCCGCAGGATAACCGTCAGGCGTCACTGCTGCTGCAGGCATTGCTAAAAGCGGATCCGCAAAACCTGCGTACGCTGAGCCTGCTGGCATTTAATGCTTACGGACAGCAGCAATATGGTCAGGCTATCGACGCATGGCAGACTCTGCTGGGTCTGTTGCCGGCCGGTGATTCGCGACACGCGATGATCGCCCGCAGCATCGAAAAGGCCAGAAGTGCCGCCGGGCAACAGAGTCGTCAACTGGCACTGACCGTGACGCTGGCACCTAAGGCAGAAAAAATGTTACCGCAGGACGGAGTGTTGTATATTTCGGTTTCTGACGGTGCTTCACCGGTGCCGGTGGCTGTTAAGCGGATGCCGCTCAGTCACTTCCCGCTGTCGCTGACGCTGGATGACAGCAACGCCATGATGCCGGATCGCCTGCTTTCGGCGCAGCATCAGGTCGAGGTCCGGGTGCGTATCTCCCGCGACGGCAGCGCCAATCCCCGGCCGGGTGACTGGCTGGGCCTGAGCGCAGTGACGCCCTGGGATGGGCATCAGCCGATCGCGGTAGAGATTAATCAGCAGCTTCCCTGAACGCATCAACTGACCGCGTTCAGGATGATGCGTGCCATTGCCTGCTGCCTCTGGCACAAAGTCAGCTATGCTCATCGGGTAAGTCGATACGATACCGGGCTGTGACCTGAACGATGGGTAGACCTTTTTCATCCGCACAGGGAGATTGGAATGAATTATCGCCTGACCAGCCTGGCTGTCGCCAGCGTCCTTCTGGTAGGTTGTGCCAGTTCAAAGCCGGCGAATAGCGATCCTGCTCAGCGCAGCGATCCGTTCGAAGGCTTTAACCGCACGATGTTTAACTTTAACTACAACGTGCTGGATCCGTATGTATTGCGTCCGGTCGCTGTGGCCTGGCGTGATTATGTGCCAGTGCCGGCACGTACCGGCCTGAGCAATTTCCTCGGCAACCTGGAAGAACCTGCCAGCATGGTCAACGCCATCCTGATCGGTAACGGACGTGATGCGGGTATTCACTTCACCCGTTTCTTCCTGAACAGCGTGCTGGGACTGGGCGGCTTCATTGACGTTGCCGGTAAGGCGAACCCGGAACTGGCGCGTGAAGAGCCGCACCGTTTCGGTACCACGCTGGGTCACTATGGCGTCGGCTACGGGCCTTACGTTGAGTTGCCTGCTTACGGCAGCTTCACGGTGCGTCAGGATGGCGGCGACTACGTCGATACGCTTTATCCGATCCTTGGCTGGCTGACCTGGCCAATGTCGATTGGTAAATGGACGCTTGAAGGGATTGAGACCCGCGCGCAGCTGCTGGACTCTGATGCAATCCTGAAACAGCAGAGCGATCCGTACGCCTTTATCCGTAATGCTTACTTCCAGCGTCACGACTTCCTGGCGCGCGGCGGCAAGCTCAAGCCGGAAGATAATCCTAACGCAGCCGCGATTCAGGATGACCTTAAGGATATTGACGCCGAGTAATCGCCCGCGATGCGCCGCCAGAGATGGCGGTTTTTGCCTCTTTGCGCAGGGCGTATGCTCCCTGATCCATTAAGCGATCCACGGCCACGAAAAAGGGCGACTCACCAGAGTCGCCCTTTTTAATCGTGCTATCTAATCAGAACTTGTAGTTAAAGTTCGCGCCGTAGAGCCAGGCCTTGCCTTCAGAGGTAAAGGTATAAGGACCTTCTTTCACCGTCACTTTCTGTCCGTGCATATAAGAGATGCCTAAATCAACCGAGGCATCATCGTTAAAGGCGTAAGAAGTACCGGCACTCAGCCATAAACGATCCTGGTCCGGGATGGAGATAGAGCGCTTATCGGCCGGAACCGGGCTGTCATCAAATGCAATACCGGTACGGAACGTCCAGTTCTTGTCGTAGGAATAGGTTGTGCCCAGTGCAATACGGTAGGCGTCGTGGAAGCTTTCATCTTTATAGAACAGCGTCTGGCCGTTAGAGCCAGTGGCTTTCAGCTCCTGGAACTGGCTCCAGCTGGTGTAAGCCATGCTGTAGTGAACCGCCCACTGCGGGGCCACTTTATGCCAGCCTGACACTTCCCACATCTCTGGCAGATTCAGCGTTAACGCGCCAGGAACGGTGGTGCCGTTGGTGCCAAAAGGTACGCCTGACACTTCTGGATTATTCACCGCATTCAGCCGGGATGAGAGATTACTTTTGTAATCGCCATCAAAATCAACTTTCACTTCTGAACGATAGGTAAAGCCGAAGCGGTTATTTTCATCCACTTCATACAGGATGCCAGCATTCCAGCCGTAGCCCCACTCATCGCCTTTCAGATGGGCAACCTGCGTATCAGCCGGAACCCCCAGCCGCGCGCCTGACTCACCGGCATAACGCTCAATTTTGGCTTTAGCGTAAACCGCATCAAAACCGATGCCTGCACTAAAATGTTCATTAAACCGATAAGCGGTGCTGAGATTTAAATTGCCGGTCATCAGGTCAGTTTTACCGCCGTAACCGCCAGCGGTGTAGCCATTATTAAACTCTGTTGCTAAGCCGTAGTTTGAGGTTGCAGAGGCGCCAATCCACCACTGATCGTTGATGGGCTGGACGTAATGAATATTGGGTACCCACTGATTAGGGGCAATATTATTCGCATCAAGGCTGCGGCCACTGGGACTGCGACCACTGATATTTACATCCGGCGCAATATAGACAGCCCCGATAGAAAATTCCGGGCGATCCATTAACGCCATTGTCGCCGGGTTACGGCTGGCAGACGCCGCGGTATCACCCATTGCCCCTTCGCCTGAATATGCGCGACCTAAACCAATCGAAGAGAATTCATTTAACTGAAACCCAGCAGCGTAAACGTGGGAAGAGACAAGCGCCACTGCAGCCGCCACGGCTGACTTTGCAAACAGGTTTTTATGGTTCATGACCACAACCTCATGTGAATTATTATTTAACGCTATAACGTCGCGTAACAAAGGACGGCGGATTGTAGGGACTGATGTAAAGCGCACATATCAGACCAGTGCGGAGAGTATAGGTCCGACCTGTGTGCATGTTGCAATATTGTTTTTAAAATATTTCAGGTTTGATCGCTTAAAATTCGATCTGCATAACAAAAAGCCCCTGATCCTGGACAGCATAACCATTCCAGTTTGTTCTGGATCAATTTTTATTGTGATATTCGTCACTTAGCAACAGGTGCGTGGCGCATCTTTCAGCGAGCAGGTAAGATTTCGTCCATAAAATCGCTCAACCTATGCAATTGCTGGTCTGGAGAATGAAATGACTGATGCCATTAAAAAATGCAGTGCGACCGAAACCGCAGCCTGTTGTTGTGTTGATGTCGGCACGGTAATGGATAACACCGATTGCACCGCCAGCTGGTCAGAATGGTTTGCTCAGCGTGCCGATGCGGAAGCGAAATTAGCGCAACTGACCGAACGTGCCCGCGAGGTTGAATCAGAACCCTGTCTGATTGAATCGCGCTTCAGCGAAGTGGATCAGGGAGTGCAGCTGGATATCGATTTCACCTTCAGCTGCCAGGCTGAAACCATGATTTTTCAGCTCGGTTTGCGTTAAGTCCCATTACGCCGCGTCACCGCGGCGTTTTTCATTTTCGTGTTTCCCTTCGCACTTTTTCCCTTCCGATATTGGCGGCTCACCCGCTTGTGGTTAACACTGATCAGGTCAGACCTCTTCAGGTAATGATGCCACAGTCCCAGCCACAGGTGAGAACAATGAGCAAAGCGCAGCCGCTGCTGACGCGTGATGGTGAACGCATCGCAATAACCCACGGATTACGCACCCCTTTCTTACGCCAGGCGACCGGCTTCCATGGCATTCCCGCCATTGAGCTGGGACGTATGGTGGTCAGCGAATTAATGGCGCGCAGTGAACTGCCGGCTGAGGTGATCGAGCAACTGGTCTTTGGGCAGGTGGTGCAGATGCCGGAAGCGCCGAACATTGCGCGTGAAATTGTATTAAGCAGCGGGTTGAGTGTGCATACCGATGCCTACAGCGTCAGCCGTGCCTGCGCCACCAGCTTTCAGGCGGTAGCGAATGTGGCAGAAAGTCTGCTGGCGGGCACCATCTCTGCCGGTATTGCCGGTGGCGCAGACTCTTCGTCGGTGTTGCCGATTGGGGTCAGTAAAACGCTGGCCCGCGCGCTGGTGGATCTCAATAAAGCCCGCAGCTTCGGTCAAAAACTGCACATCCTGCGGCGTCTGCGTCCGCGTGATCTGCTGCCGGTCCCGCCCGCAGTGGCGGAGTATTCGACCGGCCTGCGCATGGGCGACACTGCGGAGCAGATGGCTAAGAGTCACGGCATCACGCGCGAAGCACAGGATGCGCTGGCGCTGCGATCCCATCAGCATGCCGCAAGGGCCTGGCAATCCGGGGTACTGAATCAGGAAGTCATGGCAGCCTTTGTGCCGCCGTGGAAAAGCGCCATCGATCAGGACAATAACGTGCGGATGAACGCCAAAGCGGAGGATTACGCCCGACTGCGTCCGGCATTTGATCGCCAGCACGGCAGCGTCACCGCGGCCAACAGCACGCCTCTCACCGACGGCGCGGCGGCAGTGATTCTGATGCGCGAGGGCCGCGCCCGTGAACTGGGCATCAGGCCGCTGGGCTATCTGCGCAGCTACGCCTTTACCGCCATTGGTGTGCAGCAGGATATGCTGCTGGGCCCGGCTTACGCTTCACCACTGGCACTGGATCGCGCCGGCATAACCCTGGCCGATCTGACGCTGATCGATATGCATGAAGCTTTTGCTGCCCAGACGCTGAGCAACCTGCACATGTTTCGCGACGAGCGCTTTGCCCGTGAGGTGCTGAATCGGCCACATGCGCTAGGCGAAGTGAATGAAGAGCGCTTTAACGTGCTGGGCGGATCGATCGCCTATGGTCATCCTTTTGCCGCCACGGGTGCGCGCATGATCACCCAGACGCTGAATGAATTACGCCGTCGCGGTGGCGGGTTAGGACTGGTCACGGCCTGCGCGGCAGGCGGCCTGGGTGCGGCAATGATTCTGGAGGCCGAATAATGGAGCAGAATGCGTTTCATCTGAAGATGCGACTGGATCACGTCGGCATCATTACGATCGATGTCCCTGGTGAGAAGATGAACACCCTGAAAGCGGAATTTGCCGGGCAGATCACCGCCATCATTGCGGAAGCGCGACGCGATCCGCAACTGGCTGGCCTGGTGCTGATTTCCGGCAAAGCGGACAACTTCATCGCGGGCGCAGACATCAGCATGATTGACCGCTGTAAGAGCGCGCAGGAAGCCGAAGCGCTGGCAAAACAGGGCCAGGAAGTGATGGCTGCGCTCGACGCGCTGCCGTTCCCGGTGGTCGCGGCAATCCACGGCGCCTGCCTGGGAGGCGGACTGGAACTGGCGCTGGCCTGTGATGCCCGTATCTGCTCGCTGGATGATAAAACCCGCCTCGGTTTGCCGGAAGTGCAACTCGGCTTACTGCCAGGCTCTGGCGGCACTCAGCGGCTGCCACGCTTAATCGGCGTGCAGCAGGCGCTGCCACTGATTCTGACTGGCAAAGCCCTGCGGGCGAAACAGGCCCGTAAGCTGGGCGTGGTCGATGACGCGGTGCCGCAGGCGATTCTGCTGGAGACCGCCATTGCCCGGGTGAAAAAGGGCAAGGTTAGTGGACGAACGCTGCCACTGAGCGATCGTCTGCTACATGGTCCGGTTGGCCGTCAGGCGCTGTTTGCGCTGGCGACCCGACAGACCGTAGCCAAAACGCAGGGTAACTATCCGGCAGCAAAACGCATTATTGAGGTGGTGCGCATCGGGCTGGAGCAGGGCAGTCGGGCCGGACATGAGGCTGAAGCACGCGCTTTTGGTGAGCTGGCGATGACGCCAGAATCTGTTGCGCTGCGCGGGATCTTTTTCGCGACTACGGCTATGAAAAAGGAGCGGGGCGGTGAAGCGGAACCCGGCACCGTTAAGCGTGTTGGTATCCTCGGCGGCGGCCTGATGGGCGGCGGCATCGCCAGCGTCACTGCAATCAACGCCGGGTTGCCGGTACGCATTAAAGATATCAGCCTGGAAGGGGTGAACCATGCGCTGAAAACCAGCTGGGAACTGCTGAGCAAAAAGGTTAAACGCCGCCAGCTCACTCCGGCACAGCGTCAGCAGCAGATGGCACGTATCACGGGCGGCATCGATTATCAGGGCTTCTCACAGCGCGACGTGGTAATTGAAGCCGTATTCGAAGATTTAGCCCTTAAGCAGCAGATGGTCAGCGAAGTGGAGGCACACTGTCAGCCGCATACGCTGTTTGCCTCAAATACCTCTTCGCTGCCGATTGAGGCGATCGCCGCCGGCGCCCAGCGTCCTGAGAACGTCATCGGGCTGCACTATTTCAGTCCGGTAGAGAAAATGCCGCTGGTGGAGGTGATTCCTCATCTGAATACCTCTACCGCGACGCTGGTGACGATTGTGGCGCTGGCGCGCAGCCAGGGTAAAACTCCGATTGTGGTGGCGGACAAGCCTGGCTTCTATGTTAACCGCATCCTGACGCCCTATATAAATGAAGCGATGCGCTGCCTGCTGGAGGGCGAACCGATTGACCATATTGATCGGGCGCTGGTGAAGTTTGGTTTCCCGGTCGGCCCGATTCAGCTGCTGGATGAGGTCGGTATCGACGTTGGCAGCAAAATCAGTCCCATCCTGTATCAGGCTTATGGTGAACGCTTTGCCGCGCCAGCCGCTTTTGATGCGGTGCTGAAAGATGGCCGCAAGGGGCGTAAAAACAGTAAAGGCTTTTATCGCTATGACCAGCCGCGCTGGCAGCGTAAAAAACCGGACGCTTCGCTGTATACGTTGCTGAAAGTCTCGCCGCAGGCCAGGCAGAGCGAAGCGCAGATTGCTGAACGCTGCGTGATGATGATGCTGAACGAAGCGGCTCGCTGTCTTGATGAGCAGGTGGTTCGCTGCGCCCGCGATGGGGATATCGGTGCGGTGTTTGGCATCGGCTTTCCGCCTTTCTTAGGCGGCCCGTTCCACTACATGGACAAACTGGGCGCGGCGGAAGTGGTCAACAGATTAACCCGGCTTGCGCAGCAGCATGGCGAACGATTCACACCCTGTGAGGCGCTGATTCAGGCGGCTGCAAAATAGACGAAATTTTACATTTCTGCTGAATATGGAATAACCAATCCGATTCAGCGGCTTAGAAAAGCGCCGCCAGAGTGTGCGGCGCAGCATGATTCTGAGAAGTGCTTATTTAATAAACAACCGGTTGACTATACTAAAGCCATTAGGGTAAAACACAGCGTTCATTCGCAGAGTGAAGAGTCAGGCGCTACGCGTCGGGCGATGTCGACAAACAACAGCGGTGCTTTATGCAAGTTTTTATCATGCGTCACGGCGATGCGGCTCTGGAAGCAGCCAGTGATTCAGTCAGGCCTTTAACCTTATGTGGCTGCAATGAATCACGTCAGATGGCCAACTGGCTTAACAGCCAGACGCCGGACATTGAGCGTGTCCTGGTGAGTCCCTATTTACGCGCGCAGCAAACGCTCGCGACCGTGCGTGAAGCCTTTCCCTTGCCGGAAAGCCAGGACGTTCTGCCGGAATTAACGCCGGGCGGCGATCCGGAGATGGTCGGGTGTTATCTGCAGGCCCTGGCGAATGAAGGCGTGAAATCGGCTCTGGTGATCTCACATTTACCGTTGGTGGGGTATTTAGTCTCTGAACTGTGCCCGCAGGAAGCACCGCCAATGTTTGCCACTTCCGCTATTGCCTGCGTGGAATTCGATCCCGCGGCGAGTGCCGGTAAACTGCTGTGGCAGGTCAGTCCCAAAAAGCTGGCTAAAGCAATCTGACGTCTGTGGGCCGATCATTCCGGCCCCTCTCAGGGCAATTCAGGCGGTTGCCACTCCTCAATCTCAATCAAAACCAGCAGCGCGGCGTCACCGCCGAACATTTTGGGTGCCTGATGAAAAGCCATCACCCACGGATGCTGGGCCAGCCACAGCGGCGTCTGCTGCTTCAGGATATGCTTTCCATGACCGGTCATGACGCTGGCGCAGAACAGATGTTCACGGCGGCAGGCGGCGATCAGTGCCCCCAGTTCCTGCTTGGCCTGCTGCTGCGTTAAGCCGTGCAGATCGAGGAAAATCTCTGGCGTATAGTCGCCACGACGTAATTTTTTCAGCTCAAAATGGCTGACATCGGCGCGCACATAACGGGTGGCACCTTCCGTTGAGAGCAGTGGCTGAAACTCATCCGAAAAGTAATGACTGTTGTCCGCCTGCTCTGAAAGCAGACGCTTTACCGGGATGTGGCGGGTTTTAACCGGCGCTTTGTGGACAAACGTGTCCTGTTTTAACTGGCGTGTACCCGTCATCAACTGGCGAAATAGCGCCTGGTCATCCGGGCTTAGTGGTGTTTTTTTACTCATGGCAGGTCAGTCATATCAGAAAAGGCTGTCACACAGCAGAGCCGATACCTTACCGTTAAGCGTCATTAAATGTCAGCTTTTTCACCTCGCTGCGCTGAATTCTCCCCGGCTTCATGGCACACTACTGGCCGATTTAGCAAAAGGCCTGCGGAGGGCTACGTGGACAAAATTTTCGTCGATGAGGCAGTGAACGAACTGCACACCATTCAGGACATGCTGCGCTGGGCGGTCAGCCGCTTTTCCGCTGCCGGAATCTGGTACGGACATGGCACAGACAATCCCTGGGACGAAGCCGTTCAACTGGTCCTGCCGTCACTCTGGCTGCCGCTGGATATTCCTGAAGATATGCGCAATGCGCGTCTGACCGCCAGCGAACGTCTTCTGATCGTCGAGCGCGTCATTCGTCGCGTTAACGAGCGCATTCCGGTCGCCTATCTGACCAATAAAGCCTGGTTCTGCGGCCACGAGTTCTTTGTTGATGAGCGCGTGCTGGTGCCGCGTTCACCGATTGGCGAACTGATTGAGAACCGCTTTGCCGGTCTGGTCAGCACGCCACCTCATCATATTCTGGATATGTGTACCGGCAGCGGCTGTATTGCGATTGCCTGCGCCTATGCCTTCCCGGAAGCGGAAGTGGACGCGGTGGATATCTCTACCGGTGCGCTGGCGGTTGCCGAGCAGAACATTGAAGAACATGGCCTGATTCATCAGGTTACGCCGATTCGCGCTGACCTGTTCCGCGAATTGCCACCGCTGAAATATGATCTGATCGTCACCAATCCGCCGTATGTTGATGCGGAAGATATGGATGATCTGCCGAACGAATATCGCCACGAACCAGAGCTGGGGCTGGCGGCAGGCAGCGACGGCCTGAAGCTGGTGCGTCGCATTCTGGCCTGTGCACCGGATTATCTCAGCGAGCAGGGCGTCCTGGTCTGCGAAGTGGGTAACAGTATGGTGCACATGATCGAGCAGTATCCCGATGTGCCCTTTACCTGGCTGGAATTCGACAACGGCGGTGACGGCGTCTTTACGCTGACGCGCCAGCAGATTGTCGACGCAAAACACCATTTCTCTTTTTACAAAGACTAAAAGTGGGGCGAAGCATCGCCCGCCGAACCCTGAGAAGGAAATAGCATGGCCGGAAACAGCATCGGGCAATTTTTTCGAGTAACGACCTTTGGCGAGTCCCATGGGCTTGCGCTGGGCTGTATCGTTGACGGCGTGCCGCCAGGCATCCCGCTGACCGAAGCGGATATTCAGCATGACCTCGATCGCCGTCGTCCTGGCACATCGCGCTATACCACGCAGCGCCGCGAGCCGGATCAGGTGAAAATTTTGTCCGGCGTCTTTGAGGGGGTGACCACCGGTACTTCGATTGGCCTGCTGATTGAAAATACCGATCAGCGTTCGCAGGATTACGGCGCTATCAAAGATCTCTTCCGGCCGGGCCATGCTGATTACACCTACGAGCAGAAATATGGTCAGCGCGACTACCGTGGCGGTGGACGCTCGTCGGCGCGCGAAACCGCGATGCGCGTGGCGGCCGGTGCGATTGCCAAGAAATACCTGCAGATGAAACACGGTGTCGTGGTGCGCGGCTATCTGTCACAGATTGGTGACATCGCCTGTGAGCTGAAAGACTGGAGCATCGTGGAAGAGAATCCATTCTTCTGCCCGGATGCGGACAAGCTGGAGGCGCTGGATGAACTGATGCGCGGCCTGAAAAAAGAGGGCGACTCCATTGGCGCTAAAGTCACGGTCATGGCAGATCACGTGCCGCCAGGCCTGGGCGAGCCGGTATTTGACCGACTGGATGCCGATCTGGCGCATGCGCTGATGAGTATTAATGCCGTTAAAGGCGTTGAAATCGGCGACGGCTTTGCGGTGGTTAACCAGCGCGGCAGTCAGCATCGCGACGAGATCCGCCACGATGGTTTCCAGAGCAACCACGCCGGGGGGATTCTGGGCGGCATCAGCAGCGGCCAGACCATCAGCGCCAATCTGGCGATGAAACCAACCTCCAGCATCACCGTGCCGGGTAAAACTATTACCCGCGACGGCGAAGAAGTGGAGATGATCACCAAAGGCCGCCACGATCCCTGCGTCGGGATCCGCGCAGTGCCGATCGCCGAGGCGATGATGGCGATCGTCCTGATGGATCATCTGCTGCGCCAGCGGGCGCAGAACGGTGACGTTAACAGCTCCGTACCGCGCTGGTGATGCCATGAAGGCTCTTCTGCTTACCCTGAGTGCGCTGTTGATCAGCGCCTCCAGCCTGGCGGCGACGCCGTGGCAACGCATCCAGCAGCCGATCACCGGCGCACCGCAGTCAATCGGCGGCTTTGCCAACGGCTGTATTGTTGGCGCCGAGGCGCTGCCGCTGAATTCACCGCACTATCAGGTGATGCGTCAGGATCAGCGGCGCTACTTTGGTCATCCCGATCTGATTCAGTTTATTCAGCGTCTCAGTACGCAGGTGCATAACCTGCAACTGGGCAACGTGCTGATTGGTGACATGGGCATGGCAGCAGGCGGACGTTTCAGCAGTGGTCACGCCAGCCATCAGACCGGACTGGATGTCGATATCTGGCTGCAACTGCCGAAAACCCGCTGGAGCGCCCAGCAACTGCTGAAGCCGCAGCCGCTCGATCTGGTCGGGCCGGGTGACAAAAATGTGATTGCGCGTCACTGGCAGCCAGAAATTGATAGCCTGATTAAACTGGCCGCCAAAGATGATGATGTGACACGGATCTTCGTCAATCCGGCGATTAAAAAGCAGCTTTGTGCCGATGCGGGTAACGATCGTGACTGGCTGCGTAAAGTGCGCCCGTGGTTTGCTCACCGTGCCCATATGCATGTGCGCCTGCGCTGCCCGGCGGGCAGTATCGGCTGTGAAGATCAGCCTGCACCGCCTGCTGGCGATGGCTGTGGCGCAGAGTTGCAGAGCTGGTTCCTGCCAAAACAGCCTGGCTCGGGCGCGCCGGTGAAACGTGAGCCGCCGCCATTACCGCCTGCCTGTCAGGCCCTGCTGGATAAACATCTACTGTAAGGGATTCCATGGATTGGTTTGTGGTCAGCCCGCTGCTCGTCGGGCTGCTGTTTTTAATCGCCATGCTCGCCGGTTTTATTGATTCAATCGCGGGTGGCGGGGGATTACTTACGGTACCTTCGTTGCTGGCGGCGGGCCTCTCTCCGGCCCAGGCGCTGGCGACCAATAAACTGCAATCGGTCGGCGGATCGTTTTCCGCCAGTCTCTACTTTATCCGGCGTGGTGCGGTCAATCTGAATGAACAGTGGCTGAACATTGCCATGACGCTGCTGGGTTCCGTGCTGGGCGCGATACTGATTCAGCGCCTGCAGGCGGATTTCCTGCGCCAGATGTTGCCGCTGTTTTTAATCGCTATCGGTCTGTGGTTCCTGCTGATGCCGCGACTCGGCGAAGTGGATCGCGCGCGCCGTCTGCATGGTCTGGCCTTTGCACTGGTCGGCGGCGGGGCAGTGGGATTCTATGACGGATTTTTCGGACCGGGCGCAGGATCTTTTTATGCGCTGGCTTTCGTCACGCTCTGCGGCTACAACCTTGCCAAAGCGACCGCCCATGCCAAGGTCCTCAACTTCACCTCGAACCTCGGCAGCCTGCTGTTCTTTATGTTCGGCGGCAAAGTAGTGTGGGGAACCGGCCTGATCATGATGCTCGGCGCTTTCTGCGGCGCGCGTCTGGGCGCAAGACTGGTGCTGAGCCGCGGACAGAAGCTGATCCGCCCGATGGTGGTGATTGTGTCTGCCGTCATGAGCATTAAATTACTGTGGGACAGCCATGGCAGCGCCGTTATGGCCTGGCTTGCCACGCTGCAATCGTAACCTAAAACCTGATACCGTCATGAACCCGACTCATCATTATGAACAGCTGATCACGCTGTTTGATCGCTGTTTCAGCGATGAATTTCAGACCCGTCTAATTAAAGGCGATGATGAACCGATCTATCTTCCTGCTGATGCCGAATCGCCGTGGAATCGTGTGGTCTTTGCTCACGGCTTCTACGCCAGCGCCTTGCATGAGATCTCTCACTGGTGCATCGCCGGTGAAGCGCGCCGCAAACTGGTCGATTTTGGCTACTGGTACTGTCCGGATGGCCGCGATGCGCTGACCCAGAGTCAGTTTGAAGCGGTGGAAGTGAAGCCACAGGCGCTGGAGTGGATGTTTTGTACGGCGGCAGGCTTTCCCTTCAACGTGAGTTGTGACAATCTCGACGGGGATTGTGAGCCGGATCGCATTGCGTTCCAGCGTAAAGTGCATGCTCAGGTCATGAGCTATCTGACGTCGGGCATTCCCGACCGTCCCGCGCGTTTTATTACCGCCCTGGCGGAATTTTATGGCAGGCCTTCATTAACAGCATCGCAGTTTCCCTGGCCGGACGATCTGTGATGCAGAAAGGCATTATTAAAAGAGGAATTGAGATGATCGCAGAATTTGAAGCGCGTATTCTGGCCCTGATTGACGACATGGTCGAGCATGCCAGTGACGATGAGCTGTTCGCCAGCGGTTATCTGCGCGGGCATCTGACACTGGCCGTCGCTGAAGTGGAGCAACTGGGCGAACATACGCCAGAAGCGCTGCAGATTCAGGTAACCCGCAGTCTGCAAAATGCCATTGCTGCCGGAGAACTTTCGCCGCGCGATCAGGCATTAGTGGTCGGGATGTGGGATAACCTGTTTGTTCAGGCACGCCAGCTCTCCGCGTAGTGGTGCAGGGCGGCGTGCCGCCCTTAGCGTCCGCTAAACGGCTTTTCCCTTCAGTAATTTCCTCACCCAGTAACGATTCGGATTGAGTGCTGCCAGGGTACTGGCATCCAGAGGCTGCGGCTCGCCCGCCAGCTGAGCTGCCAGCACTTCGGCCGCCAGCGGCGCACTGCACAGGCCGCGCGATCCCAGCGCCCCAAACAGATACAAGCCCGCAAGATCGGGTGCGTCAGCGATATCGCTGCCTGCCGCCTGCTGTGCCGGTAAATCAGTATACTGCGCCAGCGTAGCAGCATAATCCGGCACGCCGCCCACCATCGGCAGGTGATCCCGGGTGGCGCAGCGCACCCCCATTCTTGCCTCTCCGTCACTGACATCCACCGTTTCGGGCCAGCTGCTGTCAGGCAGGCAATGCAGCAGGCGGCTGCGGTTCTCCTGCTGATCCTCTTCCCGATACGCGGTTGCGGTATCGCCACGGTGATAGCTGGCCCCAATACAGTGCGTACCAAACTGCGGGCTGACAGGCGTCAGATAGCCGTCGTAACAGAGCACCGTTTGCAGCGCGTTGAGGCCCGGCGTGGAGGGAACATGGCTTACCTGACCGGCTACCGGATAGGTCGGCAGCGGGGCGCTTTGCGCAAAGTCAGCAATCGCATGACCGTTTGCCAGTACGACGGTCGGATGACGCACAGCCGGACGATCGCTGAACGTCAGCATCCAGTGATCATCCTCACGGGAAAGCGCGCTCACCCGGTGCAGCCAGTGAATGCGCAATCCCTGGGTTTCGCCATGCGCCAGCATCGCGGTGGTCAGCTCTGCCGGTGAGAGCCAGCCGCCTTGCGGATAGAAAATGCCGCCACAGCCATGTTCAACATTTGCCCGTTTTTCAGCTTCTGCCACATCGACGCCACAGGCGATGATTTCAGGCAGGTCCATCGCCAGCATCTGATCGATCTTCTTACGGCTTTTCTCATCCCAGCCCAGCTGCAGCACACCGCTCCAGTGATGCTCATAGGTGACGGTTAATTGATCATAGAGCCGCCGGGCAAAGCTGAAGGCCGAGGGGAAAAAAGTGGCAAGTGCCGGGTCGTGCTGATTGAGCAGCGGATAGAGCGCTCCCTGACGGTTGCCGGATGCGCCCAGCGCGGGCGCCTCATCGGCGCAATAAAGCGTTACCCGCCAGCCGCGACGCAGCAGCGCCAGCGCCAGGGTGGCACTGGCGACGCCGCCGCCAATCAGGGCTACATCACGCTGCTCCGCAGCCTGACGATGATACCAGGGCTGTGCGGCGGGCAGCGGAGGCGCATCCTGCAACGGCCCGCATAGCATTTCGCGCTTCGGACCAAATCCTTTGCGGCGGATGACCGCAAAGCCCGCCTGCTGCAGACCGCGCCGGACAATGCCTGCGGCGGTAAAGGTCGCGAAGGTCCCCTGCGGCCGCGCCAGTTTTGCCATCATGCCGAACAGCTCCGGCGTCCACATATCCGGGTTCTTTGAGGGCGCGAACCCATCCAGGAACCAGGCATCTACCTGACGATTCAGGCTCTCATCCAGCTGGCCCATCAGCAGGTTAATATCGCCCAGCCACAGGTCGAGCGTGATGCGGCCGCCATCAAACAGCAGACGCTGACAGCCGGGCAGGGCAGCGGGCCACTGCGCCTGCAGCGCCTCCGCCCAGGGGGCCAGTTCGGGCCAGTGCTGCTGCGCCGCAGTTAAATCTTCACGGGTTAACGGAAATTTCTCAAAGCTGATGAAATGCAGACGTTTTAAAGTGGCGTCGGGCTGTTCGCGCTGAAACGCATCGAACGCCTGCCACAGCGTCAGGAAATTAAGACCGGTGCCAAAACCGCTCTCCGCCACGATCAGCAGATCGCGCGGATGCTCAGTAAAACGCTGGGGAAAACCGTTGCCGCCAAGGAAGACATAGCGTGTCTCTTCCAGACCGTTGTCATTAGAGAAATAGACATCGCCAAACGCTCGGGAAACAGGTGTACCCTGTTCATTCCAGTTTAGCTTTGCATGTTCAACCGGGGTCAATTTCACGGTAAAGGCTCGTTTTTCAGGCAGTGGCGCGATTCTAGCGACCCGCGTGACATGACGCAAATTTACAAAAGGAAATAGCTGATCGGACTTGTTCGGCGTACAAGTGTACGCTAGAGTGCATGCCAATTAAGAAGAAGTGGATGAGGAAGATTGAATGAAACGTGCTGTGATTACTGGCTTAGGGATCGTTTCCAGTATTGGTAATAACCAGCAGGAGGTGCTGTCATCTCTGCGTGAAGGACGCTCTGGCATCACCTTTTCTGAAGAGATGAAAGATTCCGGCATGCGTAGTCACGTCTGGGGTAACGTTAAATTAGATACCACCGGCCTCATCGATCGCAAAGTTGTGCGCTTTATGAGTGATGCGTCCATCTATGCTTATCTTTCCATGGAAGAAGCGATTAAAGATTCTGGCCTCAGCGCTGAAGCGTATCAGAGCAACCCACGTGTGGGTCTGATTGCGGGTTCAGGCGGCGGCTCCCCACGTTTCCAGGTATTTGGTGCTGACGCAATGCGCAGCCCACGCGGCCTGAAAGCGGTTGGCCCTTATGTTGTCACCAAAGCGATGGCCTCTGGCGTCTCTGCCTGCCTCGCAACGCCATTCAAAATTCATGGCGTAAACTACTCGATTAGCTCCGCCTGTGCCACCTCTGCGCACTGTATCGGTAACGCCGTTGAGCAGATCCAGCTTGGCAAACAGGATATCGTTTTTGCGGGCGGCGGCGAAGAGCTGTGCTGGGAAATGGCCTGTGAGTTCGACGCCATGGGCGCGCTCTCTACCCGTTACAACGACACGCCAGAAAAAGCGTCACGCACTTATGACAATGAGCGCGACGGCTTTGTTATCGCCGGTGGCGGTGGCATGGTCGTCGTTGAAGAACTGGAGCATGCGCTGGCACGTGGTGCGCATATCTATGCCGAAATCGTCGGTTATGGTGCCACTTCAGACGGTGCAGACATGGTTGCTCCATCAGGTGAAGGCGCAGTGCGCTGCATGAAGATGGCGATGCACGGTGTCGATACCCCGATTGACTATCTGAACAGCCATGGAACCTCTACCCCGGTGGGTGATGTGAAAGAGCTGGGTGCGATTCGTGAAGTGTTTGGCGATAACACGCCATACATCTCAGCAACGAAAGCGATGACCGGCCACTCTCTGGGTGCGGCTGGCGTGCAGGAAGCGATCTACTCGCTGCTGATGCTGGAGCATGGCTTTATCGCGCCAAGCATCAACATCACCTCGCTTGATGCGGCAGCAACCGGTATGAACATCGTCACTGAGCCGATGGAAAAAGAGCTGACTACCGTGATGTCTAACAGCTTTGGTTTTGGCGGCACCAACGCCACATTGACCATGCGTAAATATCAGGCGTAATTATTACGTCAGCACTCTGAAGGGCCGGCTTGCCGGCCCTTTTTGTTTTACAGCCCATCCGCTTTACCTCATTCAACCCTCCGTTTTAGCCCTCCCGCTGCAGCAGCCGCAGCAATGTATCGCATCCTGCCACAATCTCGTCAGGCGTCAGTGCGGCAAAGCCCAGCATCCAGCCTTGCTGAGATGAAGGCCCGGCATAGAGCGGACTCAGACGCGGCAGCAGCAAACCCTGTTGAGCCGCCAGTGCGCTTAATCGCGCTTCATCCTGTTGCAGTCTGACAGTTACCTGTAATCCGCCGCTGCTGACAATCGGCGTGATCCACGGCGACAGTTGCTGAGCGATTAGCGTCAGCAGCAGATCGCGACGGCTGTGATAGAGCTGACGCATCAGCCGCAGATGGCTGGCGAAATGTCCCTGTTGCAGAAAGGCGGCGGTGACAGCCTGCGGCAGCAGGGCGCTGTGTCCATCCAGCACGCTGCGTGCCTGGCCTATGGGGGTAATCAGCGCAGGCGGGACCACCATCCAGGCCAGCCGCAGGGAGGGAAACAGCGACTTCGAGAAGGTGCCCAGCGTAATCACCCGCTGATGGCGATCCAGTCCCTGTAGCGCAGGGATAGGACGTTCGTCGTAGTGAAATTCGCTGTCATAATCGTCTTCGATCAGCCAGCACCGGTTGCGCTGCGCCCAGTCCAGCCACGCCAGGCGTCGCGTCAGGCTCAGCGTCACGCCGGTAGGGTAATGATGCGATGGCGTCAGATACATCAGTTTTGCACTGCCGCTGGCGGGGATGGCACCTTCGGCATCGACCTCAATCCCGCGCACCTGTGCGCCGGCAGCCAGAAAGGCGTTACGCGCACCAGGATAGCCCGGCTCCTCCATCCATACCTCATCACCGGGATCGACGAACATCATTGCCAGTAACTGCAGTGCCTGTTGTGAACTGGTCAGAATGATCACCTGTTCCGGCTGGCATGCCACGCCCCGGGAAAGTGCCAGATAATCCGCGAGTGCGCTGCGTAACGGCAGGTAGCCGCAGGGATCGCCATATCCCATTGCGGCACTGCCTAGTGAACGCTGCACGCTGCTGCCGAGGCGTCGCCACGTGTCATGGGGAAAAGCGCGTAACTCCGGTGAACCGGCGGCGAATGCATGGGGAAAAGGGGGATCCTGACAGCCACCGGTTGCCAGTACCTGCTGGCCCCGCGCCGAGAAACGGACGGGCTGAGGCCGGGCCGGAAATGATGATGAGTGGGTGGGGATGATGATGGCAACAAAAGTACCGCGACCGGTCTCGCGTCGCAGATAGCCTTCACTTTCCAGCTGTCCGTAGGCCGCTTCCACCGTCACACGTGACAGACGCAGATCCTGCGCCAGCTGCCGACTGGACGGCAACTGCTGACCAGCATGCAGATGGTGCCGGTTGATCGCCAGTCGCAGGGTAGAGCAGAGCCGCTCGCGCACGCCGCCACTGGTCTGATGCTGAAAAAGTTGTAATAACGGTGAAGACATATGGGTCTTATACCTGATGGGGAATGGGTATCAGTAAGCAGTCCACTTTGCCGTAAACTGCAGACTCACCACAACAGGAGAATCGCTATGTCATCGGTTTTACGAATTCCGGCCGCCACCCCGCAGCAAAGCCTCGACTATCTGCAGGCAAAACTCGCTTTTTACACCGACGCCTGGGATCTGGCGGAAGATCTGGAACGGCAAATCCCGGATATCGTGGTAATCGATGCTCGTGCGCCGGAGGCTTATCGCGCCGGGCATATTTGCGGCGCGATCAACTTTCCGCATCGCGAGATGGATGCCACTACGACGGCCCGGCTTGATCGCAGTAAAGTTTATGTCACGTATTGTGACGGCATTGGCTGTAACGGCTCGACGAAAGCGGCCTGGAAACTGGCCTCGCTGGGATTTCAGGTGAAGGAGTTGATTGGCGGGCTGGATTTCTGGAAACGTGACGGTCATCCGCTGACCTGGGGTGATGCACCGGGCGAATGGCCAGTCGCCACGCCCAAAGCATTCTGTGGCTGTTAACTCAGAGGACCAGCCAGAGTAAAAGGGTGATGACAACCAGTGCGACAAAGAAACCCAGCAGGGGGCGCTCTGCCAGAGGCTGAATCGCGGGCGGCAGCGACGCAACAAAGGGCGACCAGATCGGCTGCGGTTTAATCTCGCTGGCAGCCAGCGGCTGTTCGAGAAGTTTTTCTGCCCGGTCGGCGCGACGGCTGAACAGGAAGTTCAGCAGATCCTGGGTCTGCGTTACGGTGAGCACCGTCTGCGGTGTCGCCTGGAAACGCTGCTGGCTGTAATCCTCCAGTTGCTGCCGCTCCTGCTGATCAAGCGGCTGTTTCAGGGACGCTTCCAGCAATTGCAGCGTCGGTGCACTGTGCTGACTCAGCGTCTGACGTACCTGCAGATACTGGGTCAGCAGCGGGAAGTGGCGCGACGGGATGGGATCACCGCTGGTCAGGTTGACCAGTTTCAGCGCAGCCGTCCACAGCTTACCGGTGGATTCGCCCGTGGCAGCGGCCAGGCGTACCACCTGCTGATTCAGCGTATGGTGCTCGGCAGGCAGCAGCGTGCGATCGCTGACGCGGATCTGCTGCGGCTGAGGAATCGTCATCTGCCCGTTCTGCAGCATCGTCAGCACCTGGCGCAGCTGATCCTGGCTCAGCGCGCTCAGTACGGTCTGACCAAATTGCTGACGGATAAAGTCGCTGACGGCCTGACGGTTATTCCCTTTCGGCAGCAGATCGGTGAGCTGGGTCATCAGCTGGCGTGTGGCATGCCCATTTTGCGTCTGCGTAAGGCGGCCATTAAGGTACTGTTCCGCTGCCGGAAAATGACGCGACTGTAATTCCGCTTCACTCTTTACGCCCACTTCATGGCGTACGCCCGCCCACAGTTCAGGCGCTTTAAGATTACTGAGCGATGAGATACGCACGATCAGGCGTTCTAACGTTGTGCGCTGCGCAGGGGAGAGGGGCTGTTCACCGGCCACTGAACCGTGACGCGTTACGCCAGTTTGCGGATTGACAGATGAACGATCGCCGACCGGCACACCGGGGCCGCTGAGTGGTTGCATGGCGGATTCCTTGGGAAAACAGAACAGCGTGGGGTGCGCCGGAAAATGAATAGGCCATGATAGCAAAAGCCCCCGGGAAATCCCACGGGGGACATGCGTTTCGGCGCGAGATTTACGCTTCAGCTGTAGCCTTTCTTCACTGCCATCCTCAACAGCACCCTCACTCGCCACAGCCGCGCTATTCAGGCCTGTGGGTGGCTCACCGGTTTACGGCGGGATAAGGGGGTACGCAGCCGCTGCGCCAGTATCACACCGCCAAGCGTCAGACCGCCGCCAATCCAGTGGTAACTATGTAGTTGCTCATGCAGGAAAATCACCGCGATCACCGCGGTAAATACCGGGATCAGATTCATAAAGATACTGGTGGTGCTGGCACCCAGACGCTGCACACCGTGGATCCACAGGAACGGCGCGATGATCGAAGCAAACAGACCGGCAAAGGCCACCAGCGGCAGGTTGTGCCGGTTAAGCGCCACCTCGGGGGCCAGCAGAAAACCAGGCAACAGCAGTACGACACCAAATAAAATCTGCACATACAGGCTTTGCCAGATCGGCAGCGGCAGCGCCCAGCGGCGTGTCAGCACGCCATACAGCGCATAGGCGGCAGAGGCGGCCAGCATCAGCAGTTCACCTTTGCCCAGACCGTGATTCAGCAGCTGCATCACGTTGCCCTCACTGACCAGCCACACCAGACCGGTAAAGGAGATGATGCTGCCGAGCAGGATGCCCAGCGTCGGCGCAATCCGTAGGATCACCACGCTCAGCAGCACGGTGAGCAGGGGGATGAGGGCGCCGATAATGCCCATAAAGAGTGCGCTGACACTTTGTGCTGCGTAGTAGGCGAGACTCTGATAGAGCACCATGCCGAGCAGGCCAAGGATCGCCAGCCGCCAGAGGTGCGGTTTAATGACCTGACGCGTGCGCCACACGCCGGGCAGCACAAAGGGCGTCAGCACCAGCAGCGCCAGTAACCAGCGGTAGAATGAGATCGCCGCCGGATCGATCGCATCCGCCGAGAGTTTGCTGACAATTGAGTTGATCGACCAGATTATTACCGCAAAGAGCGGGTACAGGAAAAACATGCTGACTCTCCACACGCCATAATGAGGCGCAGTGTACGCTTGTCCGGATTTATTCAGATAGTTAATATCGGACAAAATTAGTTGTGGAGCGGACAGAATGACCCTGAAAGTGATCTACCAGCCGCCCCTTGACGCGCCGCAACTGCGCTACTTTATGCGTTATGAGCAGGCCAATGCCCGCACCGAATATCTGCCGCATGCGCATGCCTGGGGTCAGCTCATTATGGTGAAAAGCCACGTACTGGAGATGCAGGTCGAGGGTGAGCGATTGCTGACACCGGCAGATATTCCGGTCTGGATCCCACCGGGTCAGCTTCACAGTAGCTATAACCATCGTCAGGCACAGTTCCGTACTTTTAATCTGGCGGCTCCGTTATGCGCCGATCTGCCCCGGCGCGCCTGCCTGCTGCTGGTCGATCCCATTGCACATGCCATTATGGATGAGTTTGCTGAGCAGCAAATCGAGCAACCCGAAACGGATGCGCAGTGGCGGCTGTGCGAGGTGCTGCGCGATCGCCTGCAGCTGGCGCAGGTACAGGAGAGTTATCTGCCCACCTCTGACGATAAATTTCTGGCGCCGGTGTTACATGCGCTGGAAGCGCATCCGGGCGATAACACCACGCTGGCAGGCTGGGCGGCGCGGGTCTTTACCACCGAACGGACGCTGGCGCGGCGCTGCCAGCAGCAGCTTCATATGACCTTTGGCGAGTGGCGGCAGCGGCTGCGGTTTCTGCGCGCCATTGTGCTGCTGGAGCAGGGGGAAAGCGTGCAGAGCATCGCCCATGAGCTGGGGTACGGTTCAGCTTCGGCGCTGATTGTGATGTTCCAGCAACAGGCGGGAACCACGCCCGAACGCTACCGTGCGCGGTTAGGCTAACGCGTCGCTTTGTGCCAGAATAATTGCTTGATATGTAACTGACAGGAAAGCCGTGGTGAAAATTCTGGTCGATGAAAATATGCCTTATGCCCGTGAGCTATTCAGCCGTACCGGCGACGTGGTCGCGGTGCCGGGGCGTCCGCTGCCGGTGGCTGAACTGGCCGATGCCGATGGCCTGATGGTGCGCTCAGTCACCCAGGTTAATGAGGCCCTGCTGGCAGGAAAGCCGGTGAAATTTGTCGGAACCGCCACGGCGGGCACCGATCATATCGACGAGACCTGGCTGCAGCAGGCGGGCATTGCGTTCTCTGCCGCACCCGGCTGTAACGCCATTGCGGTGGTGGAGTATGTTTTTTCTGCGCTGCTGCTGCTGGCGGAACGCGATGGTTTCCAGCTGCGTGACCGCACTGTCGGCATCGTTGGCGTCGGTAACGTCGGTGGGCGACTGCAAAAGCGTCTTGAGGCCTGGGGCATCAAAACCCTGCTGTGCGATCCGCCGCGCGCCGATCGCGGTGACGAGGGGGATTTCCTGTCGCTGGAGGCTGTGACAGAGCAGGCTGATATTCTGACGTTCCATACGCCGCTGTTTAAAGAGGGCCCGTATAAAAGCTGGCATCTGGCGGATGCGGCGCTGCTGATGGCGCTAAAGCCTAATACTATTCTGATCAACGCCTGTCGCGGCCCGGTGGTGGACAACAGCGCGCTGCTGGAGGTGCTGAAAATGCGGCACGATCTTAGCGTCGTGCTGGATGTCTGGGAGCCGGAGCCGGATCTGTCGCTGGCGCTGCTGGATAAGGTCGATATCGCCACGCCGCACATCGCGGGCTACACGCTGGAAGGCAAAGCGCGCGGCACCACCCAGGTGTTTGAAGCCTGGTGCGACTTTATTGGTCAGCCGCAGCAGGTGCCGCTCAGTACCTTACTGCCGGTGCCGGAATTCAGTGAAATCACCCTGAATGGCCCGCTGGATCAGCCAACGCTGAAACGCCTGGCGCATCTGGTGTATGATGTGCGCCGCGATGATGCCCCCCTGCGTAAAGTGGCGGCGAAACCCGGCGAGTTTGATCGCCTGCGCAAGCAGTATCAGGAGCGCCGCGAGTGGTCATCGCTGCAGGTGAACTGCGATGACGCCACAACCGCTGAGCTGCTGAACCAGCTGGGCTTTAACGCAATCATCTCCCCGGAATAGCGGGCGCTGCAGGTCAGGCGCCCTGGCGCGGTTTCCGCACTGAATTAATCAGTGAACGGAAGGCGGGCGCTGCTGGCATGTCTGCATGACGGCGGGTTCTGGGGGGATATACCCAATGGATTTCGGGTTGCATTGAGGCGGCAAGAGAACGAATCCCGATGAGCTTACTCAGGTAAGTGATTCGGGTGAGTGAACGCAGCCAACAAAGATGCAACGTGAAAGACGACGGGGATAAATCTGAATCCCTGGGCGGTGAATATCACCGCCTTCTGTTTTTATGTCATTGTCTGGAGTAAACCAACATGTCTGACGGCTGGAATATTGCGCTACTTGGCGCGACAGGCGCAGTAGGGAACGCTGTACTGGAACTGCTGGCGGAACGCCAGTTCCCGGTTGGTGAATTATATTTGCTGGCCAGCGAAAACAGCGCGGGCGAAATCAAACGTTTCGAAGGCCGCTCGGTGCGGGTCGAAAATGCGGAGACGTTCGACTGGTCACAGGCGCAGCTGGCCTTTTTCGTGGCGGGACGTGACGCCTCGGCGCGCTTTGCCGAGGAAGCGGCCAATGCCGGTTGTCTGGTAATCGACAGCAGCGAGCTGTTTGCGCTGGAACCCGATGTGCCGCTGGTGGTGCCGGATGTGAATCCGCAGGTGCTGGCAGATTATCGCAATCGCAACATCATCAGCGTGGCGGATAACCTGGTAAGCCAGCTGCTGACCGCAATTAAACCGCTGGTGGATGCGGCCGGATTGAGTCGTTTACAGGTGACTAACCTGATCTCAGTCTCCAGCTACGGCAAATTGGCTGTCGATGCGCTGGCCGGGGAAAGTGCCCGCCTGCTGAACGGTCTTCCGGCCGATGAACACCATTTTGGTCGTCAGCTGGCGTTTAACCTGATGCCACAACAGGCCGACGCAGAAGGCAGCGTGGAGAGTGAGCGTCGCCTGATTGATCAGGTGCGTAAGGTATTGCAGGACGAAGGCTTACCGATTGCGGTCAGCAGCGTACAGGCTCCGGTGTTCTACGGTAATGCGCAGATTGTGCATATCGAAAACCTGCGCCCGCTCTCTGCTGAAGAAGCGCGTGCCGAACTGGCGCTGGCGTCAGATATTCGTCTGAGCGAAGAGGATGAAGTGCCGACGCCGGTCACGGATGCCTCAGGCAACGGCGAACTGAGCATCGGCGCTGTGCGCAACGACTACGGTATCCCGGAGCTGCTGCAGTTCTGGTCAGTAGCGGACAACATTCGTTTTGGCGGCGCGCTGATGGCGGTGAAAACCGCTGAGAAACTGGTTCAGGAGTATCTGTAACCATGTCCGATGGTCAGACGCAAAAACTGGCGCTCGGCATCGAGTATGACGGCAGCCGTTACTACGGCTGGCAGCGTCAGAATGAAGTCCGCAGCGTGCAGGAGAAGGTTGAGCGCGCGCTGTCGAAAGTCGCCGATCATCCGGTCAGTATTTTTTGTGCTGGCCGCACCGATGCTGGCGTACACGGGACGGGGCAGGTGGTCCATTTCGAGACCACCTCGCAGCGGCCTGATGGCGCCTGGACGCTGGGCGTCAACGCCAATCTGCCGCCGGATATTGCGGTGCGCTGGGTGAAAGCGGTGCCGGATGAATTTCATGCCCGCTTCAGCGCCACGGCCCGACGCTATCGCTACCTGATCTACAATCAGCGTCTGCGTCCGGCGGTGCTGGCGCAGGGCGTGACGCACTTTTACCATCCTCTGGATGCAGAGAAAATGCAGCGAGCCGGGCAATGTTTGTTAGGCGAGAATGATTTCACCTCATTCCGAGCCGTGCAGTGCCAGTCGCGTACACCGTGGCGCAACGTGATTCACCTCAACGTGACGCGTCAGGGCCCCTACGTGATTGTGGATATCAAAGCCAACGCCTTTGTGCATCACATGGTGCGCAATATCGTGGGCAGCCTGATGGAGATAGGCTGCGGCAATAAGCCGGAGTCATGGATGGCAACGCTGCTGGCGGCGAAGGATCGGACATTAGCCGCAGCCACAGCCCGGGCAGAGGGGTTGTATCTGGTGGCGGTGGATTACCCATCCCACTTTGCGTTACCACAGCCGTCGATGGGACCGTTGTTCCTCGCGGATTAATTCACTTTCAGGACTTAAAAGGGCGCGCCATGGAGTTTCTCCATTTTCTGGTTGATTTTATTCTGCACATTGATGTGCATCTTGCCGAACTGGTTGCACAGTACGGTATCTGGATTTACGCTATTTTGTTCCTGATTTTGTTCTGCGAAACCGGTCTGGTGGTGACGCCCTTCCTGCCGGGTGACTCGTTGCTGTTTGTGGCGGGCGCACTGGCGGCGTTGCCGGGTAACGATCTTAATGTGCATGTGATGGTGGCATTATTAGTGGTGGCCGCGGTTCTGGGCGACGCAGTGAACTACACCATTGGCCGCCTGTTTGGCGAACGGTTGTTCAGTAACCCGAACTCGAAGATTTTCCGTCGCAGCCATCTGGATAAAACCCATGCGTTTTATGCCCGTCATGGTGGAAAAACCATTATCCTGGCGCGCTTCGTGCCGATCGTGCGAACCTTTGCGCCGTTTGTTGCCGGTATGGGCCATATGTCCTATCGCCACTTCGCGCTGTTCAACGTAACGGGTGCGCTGCTCTGGGTGCTGCTGTTCTCCTATGCCGGCTACCTGTTTGGCGATCTGCCGGTGGTGCAGGAAAACCTGAAGCTGCTGATTGTGGGCATTATCCTGGTCTCGATTCTGCCAGGTGTGATTGAAGTCTGGCGTCATCGCCGTCAGGCTAAGCAGCAGAAGCAGCCGTAAGGCTGCGCTCAGGGGTAAGACCAGATTTTTATCCACAGTCTGAACAGGTTGTGGTTTAATGAGCGACATTTACCGTCTGCTGAAGCGGTTTTCAGCAGTATCAAGACGACTGGACCAGGTCAGTTTTAAACAGAAAGGTCATCAATGAGCTGGATTGAACGCATTCTTAATAAAAGCACCGGAACGCCTGTGCGCAAAGCCAGTATCCCGGAAGGGGTCTGGACCAAGTGTGACAGCTGTGGTCAGGTGCTCTACCGCGCCGAGCTGGAGCGTAATCTTGAGGTCTGCCCGAAGTGTGACCATCACATGCGGATGCACGCCCGTGAGCGCCTAGGCAGTGTCCTCGATCAGGGCACGATGGTTGAGCTGGGTAGTGAACTTGAACCTAAAGATCTGCTCAAGTTCCGTGACTCCAAAAAGTACAAAGATCGTCTGATCGCGGCCCAGAAAGACACCGGTGAGAAAGATGCGCTGGTGGTCATGAAAGGTCAGCTGCACGGCATGCCGGTTGTTGCGGCGGCCTTTGAATTTGCCTTTATGGGCGGTTCAATGGGCTCTGTGGTCGGTGCGCGTTTTGTACGTGCGGTTGAGCAGGCGTTAGAAGATAACTGCCCGCTGATCTGCTTCTCCGCCAGCGGCGGGGCGCGTATGCAGGAAGCGCTGCAGTCGCTGATGCAGATGGCGAAAACCAGTGCGGCACTGGCAAAAATGCGTGAGCGCGGTCTGCCTTATATTTCCGTGCTGACTGACCCGACTATGGGTGGTGTTTCGGCCAGTTTTGCCATGCTGGGCGACCTCAATATCGCGGAACCTAAAGCACTGATCGGCTTTGCCGGCCCACGCGTTATTGAGCAGACCGTGCGTGAAAAACTGCCGCCGGGCTTCCAGCGCAGTGAGTTCCTGATTGAAAAGGGCGCGATTGATATGATCATTCGCCGTCCGGAAATGCGCTACAAACTGGCAAGCCTGCTGGCAAAAATGATGAACCTGCCGGCACCGCTGCATGACGGTGAACAGTCCGCTCCGGCGACGACTGAATCGGAAAGCAACGAGGCCTGACAGGAGATAGAGAGGTGCGTCCAAAGCACCTCTTACCAATGCACCGTATACCGCAGCAGCAGCCTGCCAGGTATAAATAAGCAAAACGGGACATATGGACAATCTTCACCTTCCCCAAGCCACGTCGCCTTTGGCCACGTGGCTTTATTATCTTGAGCACCTGCATACTCAGGCCATTGAACTGGGTCTGGACCGTATTCGTCAGGTAGCGCTTCGTCTCGACCTGCTGAAACCCGCTCCTTTTGTCTTTACCGTGGCCGGTACCAATGGCAAAGGCACCACCTGTCGCACCCTGGAAACGCTGCTGATCGCCGCGGGCTACCGCGTTGGCGTGTACAGCTCACCGCATCTGGTGCGCTATACCGAGCGCGTTCGGGTTCAGGGAGAGGAGCTGAGTGAAGCGCAGCACTGCGCCAGTTTTGCGGAGATTGAAGCCGGACGTGCAGATATTTCGCTGACCTATTTTGAATTTGGCACGCTCTCTGCGTTGAATCTGTTCCGCCAGGCGCAGCTGGATGTCGTGATCCTCGAAGTCGGCCTAGGCGGACGGCTGGATGCGACAAACATTGTGGATGCCGATGTCGCGGTGGTCACCAGCATTGCACTCGATCACACCGACTGGCTTGGCCCGGATCGCGAAAGCATTGGGCGTGAAAAAGCCGGTGTGTTCCGGGCGGGGAAACCTGCGGTAGTGGGTGAACCGGATATGCCGCAGAGTATTGCCGTGGTCGCACAGGAAAAAGGTGCGCAGCTGTTGCAGCGCAACCGTGACTGGTCGTGGCATGCGCAGGCAGAAAGCTGGTCACTGCGTGATGCGACGGGTGAGCTGAACGATCTGCCGCTGCCGCAGGTGCCGCTGCCTAACGCGGCGACCGCGCTGGTGGCGCTGCGGGTCTCCGGGCTTGAGGTCAGTGAGGCGCAGATTCGCGCCAGCCTGCCGCTGGCGATGCTGCCAGGCCGTTTTCAGACCCTCAGCGAATCACCGCGCGTTATTCTGGATGTCGCCCATAACCCGCATGCGGCAGCGTATCTGGCGTCGCGGCTGGCGTCACTGCCGAAACGCGGCAAAGTGCACGCCGTGGTGGGCATGCTGCATGATAAAGATATCGCCGGAACGCTGGCGGCGCTGGCACCGGTGGTCGATGCCTGGTACTGCGCGCCCCTCGAGGGTCCGCGCGGCGCCAGTGCTGAGCAACTGCTGAACAACCTGTCGCAGGGCGAGGCTTTTAGTTCGGTTGAGCTCGCCTGGCAGCAGGCACGCCAGCGGGCAGCGCCGCAGGACATTGTGCTGGTCTGTGGTTCATTCCACACCGTTGCACAGGTCATGGAATCGATTGAAACGGAGAAAGGACGTGGCAAGTAAGTTTCAGAACCGTTTAGTCGGCACCGTTATTCTGGTCGCCGTTGGCGTGATTGTGCTGCCAGGGCTGCTGGATGGTCAGAAAAAGCATTACAAAGAGGAGTTCGCCGCCATTCCGCTGGTGCCGAAACCTGACGATCAGCAGGACAGCGAAATGGTGCCGCCGGTAACCCAGTCGCTGCCGGCACAGCCGCCGGAAGGCGCGGGCAATGCGGTCAGCAGCAGCAATGGCAACGGTAAAACCAACGCTACGGCAGAGCAGGGTCGGACTCAACCGGAAGACGAGAGCGATCCGGTAGTGGTCTCGCCGCCGCCGGTCCATCAGTCTGTGCCCGCACAGACGGTGACGAAGCCGAAGGTCGTTGAGCAGCAGAAACCGAAAGTAACAGAGCAGCCTAAGCAGAAGCCGGTCGAACAGCAGAAGCCAAAAGTCGTGGAGCAGCCTAAACCTAAACCGGTTGAACAGCCTAAAGTGGTCGAACAGCCGAAGCAGGAAGAGGCGCCAAAATCAGCAGAGACGACAGCGCCGGCAGGGCAGGCTTATGTGGTGCAGTTAGGTGCGCTGAAAAACGCCAGCAAAGTGAATGAGATTGTCGCGCAGCTGCGGCTGTCGGGCTATCGCGCCTTTACCGTTCCTTCAACGCCGGTACAGGGTCAGATCACCCGCATTTACGTTGGGCCTGATGCGTCGAAAGCCAAAATGCAGAGTGCGGTTGGCGAGCTGAAAAGTATCTCAGGACTGGGCGGTGTCGTGAAACCCTACAGCGCCCGCTAAAACGGGCGATTGGCGCTGCCGATAGCAGTAACAGGCAGCGTCTTTTACCCCTCAGACAGCGCGTTTAATGCGCGCTGCCGCGAAAAAAATTGACGATTTTCAACGGCCTGTCCGGCTGAGAATCACCCGGGCGATAGCGTTTTTTTTCATCGCCTTTTTTATGGATGCAGAAAAAGAAAACCGCTACGCAAACGTTTTCTTTTTCTGTTAGAATGCGCCCCGAACTGGATGCAGGGGTGCAATTGCACTGGCGCTGGAAGAGTTCATGATCTGGATTGATTACGTCATTATTGCGGTAGTTGGTTTTTCGGCTCTGGTCAGCCTGGTCCGTGGGTTTGTCCGTGAAGCCTTATCTCTTGTTACCTGGGGATGCGCGTTTTTTGTCGCCAGTCATTACTACGCCTACCTTGCAGTCTGGTTTACAGGGTTTGACGACGAACTGGTTCGTAACGGTATCGCCATCGGTGTGCTGTTTGTGGCGACCCTGATTGTGGGGGCCATTGTGAACTACGTTATCGGCACGCTGGTGGAAAAAACCGGCCTGTCGGGAACCGACCGGGTGTTGGGCGTCTGTTTCGGGGCATTGCGTGGTGTGCTGATCGTAGCCGCTTTGCTGTTCTTCCTCGATACATTCACTGGGTTTTCCAAAAGTCCGGACTGGCAACAGTCTCAACTCATTCCCGAGTTCAGTTATATAATCAGGTGGTTTTTTGATTACCTGAAAAGCACGTCGAGTTTTTTACCCCGGTGATGTGACCGGGAGTGCGGCTTAATGAGGAAATGACAACATGTGCGGTATTGTCGGTATCACCGGTTTCATGCCGGTCAACCAGTCGATCTATGACGCGTTAACGGTGCTCCAGCACCGCGGGCAGGATGCCGCAGGCATTTGTACTATCGATGCGCTGAAATGTTTTCGCCTGCGAAAGGCAAACGGCCTGGTCAGCGACGTTTTCGAAGCACGCCACATGCAGCGTCTGCAGGGCAATATGGGGATCGGTCACGCGCGTTATCCAACCGCGGGAAGCTCCAGTGCCTCTGAAGCGCAGCCATTCTATGTAAACTCCCCGTATGGCATCACCCTGGCGCACAACGGTAACCTGACCAACGCCCATGTGCTGCGTAAGCACCTGTTTGAAAAGGGCCGCCGTCACGTTAATACCACCTCAGATTCTGAAATCCTGCTGAACATCTTTGCGCAGGAGTTAGATCGTTTCCAAAACGATCCGCTGACAGCCGACAACATCTTTGCTGCGGTTGCTGCCGTGCATCAGCAGGTGCGCGGAGCCTATGCGGTAGTGTCGATGATTATCGGCCACGGCATGGTCGCCTTCCGTGATCCTAACGGTATCCGTCCGCTGGTGCTGGGCAAGCGCGTTATCGCTGATGGCCGCACCGAATATATGGTCGCCTCCGAGAGCGTGGCGCTGGATACGCTGGGCTTTGAGTTCATCCGTGACGTTGCACCGGGTGAAGCGGTTTATGTGACTGAGGCGGGCCAGCTGTCTACCCGCCAGTGCGCTGAAAATCCGAAAAGCAATCCTTGCCTGTTCGAGTATGTCTATTTTGCGCGTCCCGACTCCTTCCTCGACAAAATCTCGGTCTACAGCGCCCGTGTTCGTATGGGCACCAAGCTGGGTGAGAAAATTGCGCGCGAGTGGGAAGATCTCGATATCGACGTTGTGATTCCGATTCCTGAAACCTCCACCGATATCGCGCTGGAAATTGCACGTATTCTCGACAAACCCTATCGCCAGGGCTTCGTGAAGAACCGGTACGTTGGCCGTACTTTTATCATGCCGGGCCAGCAGTTACGCCGCAGCGCGGTGCGCCGCAAGCTCAACGCTAACCGCGCCGAATTCCGTGATAAAAATGTGCTGCTGGTGGATGACTCTATTGTTCGCGGTACCACCTCAGAGCAGATTATCGAGATGGCGCGTGAAGCGGGCGCAAAAAGGGTTTATCTGGCGTCAGCGGCGCCGGAAATTCGTTTCCCGAACGTCTACGGTATCGATATGCCCAGCGCCACGGAACTGATTGCGCATGGCCGTGAAGTGGAAGAGATTCGCCAGCTGATTAAAGCCGATGCGCTGATCTTCCAGGATCTGGACGATCTGATCGAAGCGGTTCGCGAAGAGAATCCGGACATTGCACAATTTGAGTGCTCGGTGTTCAACGGCATTTACGTGACGAAAGATGTCGATCAGCAATATCTGGAGTATCTCGAGTCGCTGCGTAATGATGATGCCAAAGCGCTTCAGCGGCAGAACGAAGTCGAAAACCTCGAGCTGCACAACGAAGGCTGATACCTTCAGCAGGCGGGCAGCATAAAACAGGGCGGGAGCAATCCCGCCCTGTTTGTTTTCAGAAACCCGCAGGCCGCGTATGATGGCCCATTGGCTGAAATAAGGTTGGAATATGAAACGACTCATCATTGGCATCTCTGGCGCAAGCGGGGTGATCTATGGCGTGCGCATGCTGCAGGTGTTGCAGCAGGTGGAAGAAGTAGAAACGCATCTGGTTATGAGTCAGGCGGCGCGTCAGACGCTGGGACTGGAGAGCGATTATTCGCTGCGTGACGTGCAGGCGCTGGCCGATGTGGTGCATGACGTGCGCGATATTGCAGCAAATATCTCATCTGGATCGTTTAAAACGCTGGGCATGGCGATTTTACCCTGCTCAATGAAAACGCTCTCTGGCATCGTCCACAGTTACAGTGACTCGTTGCTGACCCGTGCGGCTGACGTGGTGTTAAAAGAGCAGCGTAAGCTGGTGCTGTGCGTGCGCGAAACCCCGCTGCATGTTGGGCATCTGCGAATGATGACCACCGCCGCAGAGCTGGGTGCCATTATCATGCCACCCGTGCCGGCATTTTATCATCGGCCTGAAACGATCGATCAGCTGATCGATCAGACCGTTAACCGGGTTATCGACCAGTTTGATATCGAATTATCGGAAGATCTCTTCACGCGCTGGCAGGGTGCATAAAGTTCCGCTGGCGCACTTATTTAGTGCATAAGCGCGCCTCGGATCACTCTTCGTGCATTTGACGCACCAAAAGTTAACAACGTCGCTTTTTCTCTTTTACTTCACTGCTATATTCCCCTCACAAACACAGCGTTTTCGCCTGTCTGACATCACGCTAACAGCGTGGTTAACTTGCAGAACTGGCATGAAACATGCAAATTACTTTGCGCAAACACATCACGAACCACATAACAAAAAGCACTTCACTTGAGGGTAATCTATGAAAAAGCGTGTTCTGGCTCTTTCCCTGATGCTGGGCTTATCCAGTGCTGCCAGCGTTTTCGCGGCGGTTCCGGGTTCAATCCGTATCGGCACAGATCCAACTTACCCACCGTTTGAGTCGAAAAACGCGCAAGGCAAGTTAGTGGGCTTCGATATCGACCTCGCTAACGAAATCTGTAAACGTATTCATACCCAATGTACCTATGTTGAGAGCGACTTTGATGCGCTGATCCCTTCGCTGAAAGCGAAGAAAATTGATGCCATCATCTCCTCACTTTCCATCACAGCGAAACGTCAGGAAGAGATCGCCTTCTCGGAAAAACTCTACGCCGCTAACGCGCGTTTAGTCGCGCCGAAGGGATCGAAAATTGAGCCGACCATTGAGTCCCTGAAAGGCAAAAACATCGGTCTGCTGCAGGGCACCACCCAGGAAACTTACGCCAATCAGAACTGGCGGCCAAAAGGGGTGAACGTCACACCTTATGCAAACCAGGATCTGGTCTATCAGGATCTGAATGCCGGTCGTATTGATGCTGCCTTCCAGGATGAAGTGCAGGCCAGCGAAGGGTTCCTGAAGCAGCCGGTCGGTAAAAATTACGCCTTCGCCGGTCCGGCCGTGAAAGATGACAAGATTTTTGGCGTCGGTACCGGCATGGGACTGCGTAAAGATGACAGCGAACTGAAAGCCGCCATCGACAAAGCCTTTGCTGACATGCGTAAAGATGGCACCTACGACAAGATTGCGAAGAAATACTTCGATTTCAACGTGTACGGCGACTAACCATCCTGTCGCTTTACCCTCTGTGTCCGTTTTGCCGGGTCTGAGCCGGTTCTGCCAGGTGCAGAATCGGGTTCTTTTCCGCTAATGGCGGATGGCATCTGCAACAGAGAAGTAAAGCTAAACTGCCCGTCTCGCTTGCGGGCAGCGTTTCGTTTTCACCCCACGACAGGACCCTTTCGATGCTGTATGGCTATTCTGATGTAATTCTTCGGGGCACGCTGGTGACGCTGGAGCTGGCGCTCACTTCGGTCGTGCTGGCAGTGCTGCTGGGCCTGATTGGCGCAGGCGCGAAACTGTCGCGCAGCCGGCCACTGGCGATGATTTTTGAAGGCTACACCACGCTGATTCGTGGCGTGCCAGACCTTGTACTGATGCTGCTGATCTTCTACGGTCTGCAGATTGTCCTCAACCAGATAACCGATGCGCTGGGTATGGCGCAGTTTGATATCGACCCGATGGTCGCCGGTATCATCACGCTCGGCTTTATCTATGGTGCCTACTTCACCGAAACGTTCCGCGGCGCCTTTATGGCCGTGCCTCAGGGGCAGATTGAAGCAGCAACCGCGTTTGGCTTTACCGGCGCGCAGGTGTTCCGCCGCATTCTGTTTCCGGCCATGATGCGCTACGCGCTGCCAGGCATCGGCAACAACTGGCAGGTGATTCTGAAAGCCACCGCGCTGGTCTCGCTGCTGGGGCTGGAAGATGTGGTGAAGGCGACGCAGCTGGCAGGAAAAAGTACCTGGCAGCCGTTCTACTTCGCCATTGTGGCCGGTGTGATTTATCTGGTATTTACCACGCTGTCAAACGGTGTGCTGTGGTGGCTCAACCGGCGCTATACGGTAGGTGTAAAGAGGGCGAGTTATGATTGATATTATTCAGGAATACTGGAAATCGCTGCTCTGGACTGACGGTTATCGTTTTACCGGTGTAGCTATCACCCTGTGGCTGCTGATCCTCTCGGTCACCATTGGCGGATGTCTGGCAATCCTGCTGGCGATAGCGCGGGTTTCCCCTAACCGGTTTATCAGCTTTCCGGTCTGGCTCTTCACCTACGTCTTTCGCGGCACGCCGCTCTATGTGCAGCTGCTGGTGTTCTACTCCGGCATGTACACGCTGGAGATTGTGAAAGGCACTGAACTGCTGAATGCCTTTTTCCGCAGTGGTCTGAACTGTACCCTGCTCGCCTTTACCCTCAACACCTGCGCCTACACCACGGAAATTTTTGCCGGTGCGATTCGCTCGGTGCCACACGGTGAAATTGAGGCGGCACGGGCGTACGGCTTCTCTACTTTTAAACTCTATCGCTGCATTATCCTGCCATCGGCGCTGCGTACGGCACTGCCGGCCTACAGCAACGAAGTGATTCTGATGCTGCACTCCACGGCGCTGGCCTTCACCGCCACCGTGCCGGATCTGCTGAAAATCGCGCGGGATATTAACTCGGCGACCTATCAGCCGTTTACCGCCTTTGGTCTGGCGGCTGTGTTGTACCTGATTATCTCTTACGTGTTGATCAGCCTGTTCCGCCTGGCGGAACGTCGCTGGCTGGCCCACGTGAAACCCTCTTCATCGCATTGAGTAGAACTATGGCTGACAATAAATTAAGCGTCACCGAATTGCATAAGCGTTACGGTGAACATGAAGTGCTGAAAGGGGTCTCGTTAACTGCTAAAGCGGGCGATGTGATCAGTATCATTGGATCGTCCGGCTCAGGGAAAAGTACCTTTTTACGCTGCATCAACTTCCTCGAAAAACCGAGTGAAGGCAGCATCATGGTGAATAACCAACAAATCACCTTAGTCCGTGACAAAGATGGTCAGCTCAAAGTGGCTGACAAAGAGCAGCTGCGCGCGTTACGTACCAGCCTGACCATGGTGTTCCAGCATTTTAATCTGTGGAGTCACATGACCGTGCTGGAAAACGTGATGGAAGCCCCGATTCAGGTGCTGGGGCTGAGTAAAGCGGCGGCGCGTGAGCGTGCCATCAAATACCTCGATAAAGTCGGGATTGATGCGCGAGCGCAGGCAAAATATCCGGTTCACCTCTCCGGTGGTCAGCAGCAGCGTGTGTCGATTGCGCGCGCGCTGGCGATGGAGCCAGAGGTGTTGCTGTTTGACGAACCCACTTCGGCGCTTGATCCGGAGCTGGTCGGGGAAGTACTGCGCATCATGCAGAAGCTGGCTGAGGAGGGCAAAACCATGGTGGTCGTGACCCACGAGATGGAGTTTGCCCGTCACGTCTCCAGCCATGTCATTTTCCTGCATCAGGGTAAAATCGAAGAGCAGGGACCGCCTGCGGAACTGTTCGGCAGTCCGAAAAGCCCACGTTTACAGCAGTTCCTCAAGGGATCGCTGAAGTAACGGTTAGATGTTAGTTAAGGCGAGGGAATCAGGGCACCGGCGTAACGTGCCCTGCGCAGAATAAGTGCGAGCCGCGTTTGAGATTTTGCGTCATCTCTGCGTTCTGCCCTCGCACTCTGCATCCATGCTGAGATATCACTTTTGCAGTAGCTTCAGCGCCGTATCCTCATCGGTCACCAGTCCCGATACCCAGCCGCCCTGTAATGCGGCACGGATTGCTGGATACTTGCGCTCGCTACCCGCAAAGCCAATAATTTTACGCTGAGTCCGGCTTTCCAGTCGCACGCTGGTCAGTAGCTCATCCGTTTCGCCCCATACCCGCTCACCCTGCTGATTGAAAAAGTGACCGAGCATTTCGCCCACCACGCCGCGCCCATTTAGCGCCTCGACCTGCGCATCTGTGATGAATCCCTCGGCATTCAAAGGACAGCCCGGCATCACTTCGCCAATACCCACAAAAGCCACGTCCGCCTGTAATGCGCGATCAATGACGCGCTGGTAAACCTTATGCTGAACCCACATCGCTTTATCCTCTGGGGTGTCGGCGTATAAGGGGGCGGGGATAAAGAAATACTTACCTTGCATCTTTTCGGCCATCTTCAACGGTACGTCATAGCGAGTACCGGAATCATCCCGCGCGATGGCACCAATCATGGAAACGCAATGATGCTGCGGGCGATCAACCCAGGGTAGCGCATCGATCATTGAGCGCAGGGTTTTACCGGAACCAATACCGAACACCTGAGGCGTTTCCTCATTGATGAATTGTGTCATCACCGCCGAGCCTTCAACTGCCAGCATTTGTTGAATAGCCTCATCATTCAGACTGGCCGATGGCACAACGCGGCACAAATCCAGACCAAACTTCGCCTGTACCTCACGCGCCAGCTGCAGACAGTGTGTGACGGGATGATCAATTTTTACGTTCACCATGCCCATTTCACGTGCACTGGATACCAGCCGCTGCGCTACCTGTCGTGACAATCCCAATGCCTGCGCAATCTCCTGCTGTGTCACGCCTGCGACGTAATACATCCATGCGGCACGTGCGGCCAGCTCCTGCTTTTTTTCTTCTCTGCTCATCACGATGTTCCGTCGAATTTGAGGGGACATCTTAACGCCGTGCGGGTCGAAAAGCACTAACTGAGCAAAAGCCCGGGATGGGAGCAAAAATATTATTTGTGACTCAGCTCGCAGAAGGATCTTCGTAATAGGCACTATGCTACAGGTCATCGGGCAAATGCCCTTAGGTGTGGCAAATGTTTAAATGAGGCGATTATGAACAACCAATCAGTGTGGATGCACATCGGCGCGGGATCTTTTCATCGGGCACATCAGGCGTGGTATCTGCATAAACTGCGTGAGCAGGGTGATGAAAGCTGGAGCATCGCGCTCGGCAATATCCGTAATGACGCAGTGCCGCTGCTCAATCAGCTCGCGGCGCAGCAGGGAGAATATGTGCTGGAAACCGTGACGCCTGAAGGTAAGCGCGACTACGAAACCATCACTTCGCTGCGCAAAATTTTGCCCTGGGATAGTGATATCAGTGCGTTGATCGAGCAGGGGGCCAGTGCGGAAACGCGTGTGATTAGCTTTACCGTGACCGAAGCGGGTTACTACCTGACGCCCGCGTTTACCCTGGATCTCAATCAGGCAGATGTGAAGGCCGATCTGGGTGGCGATATCCGCACCCTCTACGGTGCACTCAGCCATATTCTGACACAGCGTGTTGCGCAAGGCGGTCCGCCGGTTACGCTGCTGAACTGCGACAATCTGCGGCACAATGGTGAGCGTTTCCGTGACGCCTTCCTGGCGTTTCTTACGGCCAAAGGCGATACCGCGCTGGCCGACTGGGTGCGCACGCAAACCCGTTCACCGAATACCATGGTTGATCGCATTACACCCCGTCCTACTCCGGAGGTGGCAGAACGCGTGCAGGCGGCGACCGGCAAACAGGATGGCGCAGCAGTAATGGCCGAATCTTTTATTCAGTGGGTCATTGAGGATGATTTTATTGCCGGGCGCCCGGCGCTGGAAAAGGTCGGTGTTGAACTGGTGGAATCGGTACTGCCGTGGGAAGAGGCGAAAATTCGCATCCTCAATGCGACACATGCTGCGATTGCCTGGGCGGGCACACTGATTGGTCTGAACTATATCGATGAGAGCACCAGCCATCCGGCGATTTATCAACTGGCTCACGACTATGTGACCCAGGATGTCATTCCTTCTCTGTCTCCCAGCCCGCTTGATTTAGCGGATTATCGTGACGTGGTGCTGGCCCGCTTCAGTAATCCTTACATTAAAGATACCAATCAGCGCGTCGGTGCCGATGGTTTATCCAAAATTCCCGGCATGGTTACGCCAACCCTGCAACAGTGCTACCAGCGCGGTGCGCAGCCCACCGCAACGGCGGTGATTCCGGCACTGTTCTTCCTGTTTATGCAGCGATGGGCCGATGACAATTTACCCTATTGCTATCAGGACGGTGCGCTACAGGTCGATACGCTACGTAAGCAGTTCGCCAGCGCCGATCCGCTCCATGCATACCTGAGTGATAGCGCGCTGTTTGCGGAACTGGCATCTGATAAGGCGTTTCATGAGTTAGTCACCCGCCGTGTTGCGAGTTTGCAGCAGTGGCTGAAACAGCCTGAACTGGCGGCGGTGTAATTATGTATCTCGGCATTGATATTGGTACCTCAGAGCTTAAAGCGCTGATCATTAATACGCACGGTGAGATTGTGGCGGCTCAGCACGCCACGCTGAGCGTGCAGCGTCCCCATCCCCACTGGGCTGAACAGGATCCTGAATGCTGGTGGCAAGCCTGCAGCGAGGTTCTGGCGGGATTACGTCATCAGTTTCCTCTGGCATGGGCCGCGATTCGCGCTATCGGATTATCGGGACAGATGCACGGGGCCGTGTTGCTGGATGCCGGGGGGAAGGTGCTGCGTCCGTGTATCCTCTGGAACGACACGCGCAGTGCACCGCAGTGTGAAAGGCTACGGAAGAGCAATCCCCGGATAATGGAAATTAGCGGCAATATGATTATGCCCGGCTTCACTTTGCCGAAACTGCACTGGGTCGCGGAAAATGAGCCAGAAATTTTCAGCCGCATCGATAAGGTCCTGCTGCCGAAAGATTACCTGCGCTGGCGTCTTACCGGGCGCTTTGTCAGTGAGCCTTCGGATGCTGCCGGAACGCTGTGGCTCGATGTCTCCCGGCGTGACTGGTCGGAAGAACTGCTGGCCATCACCGGACTGAAGCGTGCCCAAATGCCTGAACTGGTAGAAGGCAGTGCCATAAGTGGACGCCTGCAGCCGACGCTGGCGAGCGAGTGGGGTTTATCTACTGCGGTTACTGTCGCGGGAGGCGGCGGTGACAATGCCGCATCGGCAGTCGGTGTGGGGGCGGTGAATCCCGGTGATGCGTTTATCTCATTGGGTACCTCCGGTGTGATTTTTGTCGTAAACGACCGCTTACGGGCTGACCCTCAATGCGGGGTGCACGCCTTTTGCCATGCGTTACCGGGCCGCTGGCACCAGATGAGTGTGATGCTTAGCGCCGCCAGTTGTCTGCGCTGGTTGTGCAATCTGCTGTCGGTCAGTGAAAGCCAGCTGATGGAGGAGATGGTCCAGCTCAGTGATGAGCAAGTGCGTAGCGCCCCGGTTTTCCTGCCCTATCTGTCTGGTGAACGCACACCACATAACGATCCTGACGCATCCGGTTCTTTCTTCAATCTGCGCCATGAAACCCCGCGCGCCTTGCTGGGCTATGCGGTGGTTGAAGGCGTGGCATTTGGGCTGGCTGATGGGTTGAGTGTGCTCGGCGATGCCAGGCATCACATTCAGCAGTGCAGCCTGACCGGTGGTGGCGCACGTAGCACATTGTGGGCTCAATTGATTGCCGATGTGCTGCAACTGCCCATTGTTACCCATCCCGCCAGCGCATCTGGCGCGCTGGGTGCGGCACGTTTAGCGTGGCTGGCTGATGGCGGCCTTGAGCATGAGGTGTGTCTGAAGCCGGCTGTGCAGGCACGCTACCAACCGGACGAGACGCGCGGTGCCGTGCTGCAAAAGCGGCTATGTCTGTTCCGGGAACTCTACATCCAGCAACAACAGGTGCGCAGTTTGCTGCCTGCATAACGACTAACCAGACAGAAGGTAATTGTGATGCAATCGAACGAATACTGGTTTGGCTTACCGAAAAAGATGTTCTGGGGTTTCCTCGCTATCGCAATCTTTATGGCGGGTGATGGCTTTGAAATGGCGTTTCTGTCGCGCCATATCACCGATATGGGCTTTACGCCCGCGCAGTCTGCAGTCGTATTCACCTTCTATGGCTTAGCGGCAGCCCTGGCGGCCTGGGCATCTGGCGTGGTAGCCGAGTTGATCACACCGCAGCGCGCGATGATGATTGGCTTTGTGTTATGGATCGTGATGCATACGCTGTTTATGTCGCTGGGGCTTGGCCTGCGCAACTATCCGCTGATGGTGCTGTTCTACGGCATTCGCGGGCTGGCTTATCCGCTGTTTATCTACTCTTTCATGATGATGCTGGTGCAGGTCTTACCGCGCGAAAAACTGGCGGCGGCGACCGGCTGGTTCTGGGCGATGTATTCTGTCGGCATCGGGGTGATTGGCAGCTATCTGCCAAGTCTCACCATTCCGATGCTGGGGGAAACGGGGACGCTGTGGCTGGCTATTATCTGGGTGGCCAGTGGTGGGATCCTCGCATACTTCAGCCTGCGCAAGGTACCGGTGGATCGCTCTCGTGTGAATTTGCCGATGCGTGACAAGATGACAGAGATGGCGCGTGCCGTGACCATCCTGTTCACCAATCAGAATGTGTTTTATGCCTGCCTGATTCGCATCATCAACACGCTGTCGCTGTTTGGTTTCGCCATTATCATGCCACTGCTGTTTGTCGATCGTCTCGGCTTTACCATCTCTGAATGGCTACAAATCTGGGCGGTGTTCTTCTTTGTCACTATATTTACGAATATCTTCTGGGGCCTCACGGGAGAGAAGCTGGGCTGGATCCGTCAGGTGCGCTGGTTTGGTTGCCTGGGGATGGCCATCTCCAGTCTGACCTTTTATTATCTGCCGCTGTATGCGGGTCATAACTTCTGGGTCGCATTAATCCCTGCGGTAATGCTGGGCATTTTTGTCGCCGCGTTTGTACCGATGACCGCTGTATTTCCCACGCTGGAACCGCATCACAAAGGCGCTGCGGTCTCTATTTACAACCTCTCCGCAGGACTCAGTAACTTTGTGGCACCGGCTATCGCCTCAGTCATGCTGCCGTTCTTCGACATAGTCGGTGTGGTATGGGCCTATACCGGGCTATACGTGTTCGCTGGCGTGCTGACCTTTATAATTCGTGTGCCACAACCGGGGCATACGCGTGAAGAGAAGGTAGTGAAGTCGCGTGTAGCAGAGCAGCGTAACTAACGAAACATACGGCGGCCCAGGGCCGCCGTATGTTTATCCTGCGACATCCTGCAACGCTTCCTGCAAATCGTACCAGCGGAAGCCAAAGCCTGAGGCCTCCAGCCGCTTTGGCAGCACATGCTGTCCTCCCAGCACCAGTACCGACGATTCGCCCATCATCAGTTTAATGGCGCTGGCAGGCGTGCGCATAAAGGCCGGACGATGCATAACCTGGCCCAGGGTAGCGGCAAACTGCTCGTTACGCACCGCGTAGGGAGCGACCATATTGAACGGACCCCGCAGATCGTCATGCTCCAGCAGCCAGATAATGGCGTTTAGCATGTCATCAATGTGAATCCACGGCATGTACTGTTTACCACTGCCAATCGGCCCGCCGATGCCGAGTTTAAAGGGCAGCTTCATTTTGCTGAGTGCGCCGCCCTCAGACGCCAGCACCACGCCGGTTCGCAGCAGGCAGACGCGGGTGCGTTCGCTTTCAGCCGCGAGCGCCAGCTGCTCCCAGCGGGCGCAGAGCTGATGAGTAAACTCATCCTGACCCTGATCCTCTTCAGTCAGCACCAGATCGCCGGTGTTGCCATAAAAGCCGGTTGCCGAACCTGAGATCAACACGGACGGTGGCGTGGCGCTGGCGTTGATCAGTGAGACAATCTGCTCGGTTATCTGCCAGCGGCTTTCACACAGCTGCTGTTTATGCGGCTCCGTCCAGCGTTTGTCGGCAATAGGTTCTCCCGCCAGATTAATGACCGCATCGATCGTATCCAGGTTCGACTGTTGCGCCAGCCCTGACCAGAGCGCGACCTCTTCGCCCAGTTTTTCACGCGCGCTGACCACGTCACGCGTCACCACACTGATCTGATGCCCCAGCTGTTGCAGGCGCGGAATCAGGTGACGGCCAATCAGTCCCGTGCCACCGGTAATAAGAATGTGCATGTTGCGGCTCCCTTGATGTTTTTGTTATTTGCACCTTTCAGCATAGAAGAGTCGAGCCACTCTATCGTGAGTCGCGTCGCGCTTTCTTATTCCGGAGGCAGAGATCGGATCAGCTCAGCGTTGCCTTCCCAAATAAAAATCGGTAAACATGATGCAACCCTGACAGCCAATTGAGGTAACCGATGAATTATCCGTCCATCACCCTGTGGTCAGATTCATCATTTTTCAGTCCTTACGCCATGTCGGCCTATGTTGCTCTTACCGAAAAAGGGATCCCTTTCCAGCTGAAGCGCGTCGATTTGTCGCAGAATCAGCAATACGCCGCGGCTTACCGCGAGCTGTCGCTGACCTGCCGGGTCCCGACCCTGCAGATTGATGCGTTCCTGTTAAGCGAATCCTCGGCGATTACCGAATATCTTGAAGAGCGCTTTCCGGCGCCCGAATTTGAGCGCCTCTATCCCCGCGACCGCGAGAAGCGTGCCCGCGCCAGAGAGATCCAGGCCTGGCTGCGCAGTGACTTCCTGTGGATACGTCAGGAGCGTCCCACAGAAGTGCTGTTTGCCGGTGAGCGCTTTGCGCCGCTGACCGCATCAGCGCAGCAGGCGGTGGATAAACTGGTTATGGCCGTCGATCGCCTGCTGCCGGACGGACAACAGAACCTGTTTGGCGAGTGGTCAATTGCGGATACCGATCTGGCGGTGATGCTTAACCGACTGGTATTGCATGGCGATCCTTTGCCCGCGCGTCTGCGGGATTATGCTGAGTTTCAGTGGCAGCGAGCCTCAGTACAGCTGTGGTTAGCAGAAAGTGGTAAAAATCGGTAACAGCCAGGGCTTGCTCAGGCTGCCGGAAGTGATTACCTTACGCCACATAAAAATAAAGACGTGGCAAACTGCGTACCCAAGTGTACGCCAAACAGGAAAGGGTTACGGATGGTGGATCAAACTGCGGGTGACGGCATCGAGTGGGTCGATATCGTAAACGAAGAGAATGAAGTTGTTGCTCAGGCAACACGTGCGCAGATGCGCGCTGAGTGCCTGCGTCACCGCGCTACCTATATTGTGGTTCATGACGGTATGGGCAAGATTCTGGTGCAGCGTCGCACTGAGATAAAAGATTTTATGCCGGGCAAACTGGACGCAACCGCAGGCGGCGTGGTGCAGAGCGGTGAAGATATGCTGGAGTCTGCGCGACGTGAAGCGGAAGAGGAGTTAGGGATTGCCGCGGTGCCGTTTGCTGAGCATGGCAAATTCTACTTCGAAGATCAGCACTGTCGCGTCTGGGGCGGACTGTTCAGTTGTGTGTCACACGGGCCATTCGCCATGCAGGAATCGGAAGTCGATGAGATTATCTGGATGACGCCCGATGAGATCACCGCACGTTGTGATGAGTTCACTGACGATTCGCTTAAAGCGCTCTCTCTGTGGATGAGCCGCAACGGCGATAACCGGGCCTGAAAACGGGCGCTTTAACGCGTCTCAGCGATCCGCATTAAAGCCTCCGGCTCTGTTACCGGCGAAAAAAAGGCATGCCCTGGGGCATGCCTTTTGCGTTCTTACCTGACGCTTAGCCTTGTTCAGCCTGCTGAGACTGAATAGCGGTTAAGGCGATGGTATAGACGATGTCATCAACCAGCGCACCGCGCGACAGGTCGTTAACCGGCTTACGCATACCCTGCAGCATCGGCCCGATTGAGATCAGATCGGCTGAACGCTGTACCGCTTTATACGTGGTGTTACCGGTGTTCAGATCCGGGAAGATAAAGACGGTGGCGCGACCGGCAACCTGTGAATCTGGCGCTTTCGACTTCGCCACATCTTCCATAATCGCGGCGTCATACTGCAGCGGACCATCAATGACCAGATCAGGACGTTTTTCCTGCGCGATACGCGTTGCTTCACGCACTTTTTCAACGTCGCTGCCTGCACCTGACGTGCCGGTAGAGTAGGAGATCATCGCAACACGTGGATCGATACCAAAGGCTTTAGCAGAGTCGGCTGACTGAATAGCGATTTCAGCCAGTTGCTCAGCGGTGGGATCCGGGTTAATCGCGCAGTCACCGTAAACCAGCACCTGCTCCGGCAGCAGCATAAAGAACACCGATGAAACCAGTGAGCTGTTAGGCGCAGTTTTGATCAGCTGCAGAGGCGGACGAATGGTGTTGGCGGTGGTGTGAACCGCACCTGAAACCAGGCCATCTACTTCGCCGCTCTCCAGCATCATGGTGCCCAGCACCACGTTATCTTCCAGTTGTTCCTGGGCGACCACTTCGGTCATCCCTTTGCTCTTACGCAGCTCAACCAGACGCGGCACGTAGTTTTCACGCACCTGTTCCGGATCAACAATCTCAACCCCTTTGCCCAGTTCGACACCCTGAGCCGCAGCAACACGCTGAATCTCATCCGGGTTGCCTAACAGTACGCAGGTGGCGATACCGCGTTCAGCACAGATAGCGGCCGCTTTAACCGTACGCGGCTCGTCACCCTCTGGCAGCACGACGCGTTTGCCCGCTTTACGCGCCAGCTCAGTCAGCTGATAGCGGAAGGCCGGTGGCGACAGGCGACGGCTGCGCTCTGACGTGGCGGTCAGTGACTCAATCCAGTCAGCATTAATGTAGCTGGCAACATATTCCTGCACTTTCTCGATGCGCTGCGTATCGTCAGCGGGCACTTCAAGATTAAAGCTCTGCAGGCTCAGAGAGGTCTGCCAGGTATTGGTTTTCACCATGAACACCGGCAGGCCGGTCTGGAAGGCACGGTCACAGAGGCGCGCGATGCGATCGTCAATCTCGTAGTTACCGGTCAGCAGGATAGCGCCAATCTCAATGCCGTTCATGGCGGCCAGACAGGCGGCGACCAATACATCCGGGCGGTCTGCGGAAGTCACCAGCAGTGAGCCTGGACGGAAATGCTCCAGCATGTGCGGGATACTACGGGCGCAGAAGGTGACCGATTTAACCCGGCGGGTCTGAATCTCACCTTCGTTGATGATGCGCGCATCCAGGTGGCGGCACATATCGATTGCGCGGGTGGCGATCAGATCAAAGCTCCACGGCACGCAGCCCAGCACCGGCAGCGGGCTGTCTGAGAACAGCTGCTTAGGATCGATATTGGCGATGCTGGCTTTTGACGAGTCATCAAAAATTTCTGACAGGTCAGGGCGGGTACGCCCCTGATCATCGACCGGCGCGTTGAGTTTATTGATGATCACGCCAGTGATATTTTTATTCTTCTGACCGCCGAAGCTGCTCTGCGTCAGTTCAATGCGCTCTTTCAGCTGTGCCGGAGAGTCATTGCCCAGCGCCATCACGAAGACGATTTCCGCATTCAGGGTTTTCGCGATTTCATAGTTCAGCGCGTTGGCGAACTGATGCTTACGGGTAGGGACCAGACCTTCAACCAGCACCACTTCCGCATTCTGCGTGTTGGCATGGTAACGGGAGATGATCTCTTCCATCAGCACATCCTGCTGGTTCGATCCCAGCAGTGATTCAACACGTGACATCTGCAGCGGTTCAGCGGCAGGAATCGAAGAGTTCTTACGGATAATAGTGGTGGTTTGATCCGGCGTATCGCCGCCGGTACGCGGCTGAGCAATCGGCTTAAAGACGCTAAGTCGAACGCCTTTGCGTTCCATGGCGCGGATAACGCCGAGGCTGACGCTGGTCAGGCCGACGCTGGTGCCGGTCGGAATGAGCATAATTGTACGTGACACGTTTGAACCTCTCAGTAATGGCAGGGTGTCAAAAACAACTCCGTCAGCCTGAGCTGACGGAGAGAAGTGTTTACGCAGTCAGACGCGCGGCGTCCTGGGCGATGACCAGCTCTTCGTTGGTCGGGATCACCAGCGCCGGGCGGGTGCCTTCTTTATTGATGTAACCAGACTTGCCGAAACGGGCCGCCAGGTTGCGATCGTGATCGACGTCAAAGCCCAGCAGCGCCAGTTTTTTCAGTGAGAGTTCACGAACCATCGCGGCGTTTTCACCGATGCCGCCAGTAAATACCACGGCGTCCAGGCGACCATCCATCAGCGCAGTGTAGCTGCCGATATATTTCGCCAGGCGATGACAGAAGACATCCATTGCGCGCTTCGCATCTTCTTTGGTGGTGTAGTTATCTTCCACGTAGCGGCAGTCGCTGGTGACTTCAGTCAGACCTAACAGGCCAGACTCTTTGGTCAGCAGTTTATTGATGGCATCGACGCTCATACCCAGCGTATCGTGCAGGAAGAAGATAATTGCCGGGTCGATGTCGCCACTGCGGGTACCCATCACCAGGCCTTCCAGTGGGGTCAGGCCCATTGAGGTGTCCACACACTCGCCGTTGCGAATGGCAGAGACAGAACCGCCGTTACCGAGGTGGCAGGTAATAATATTCAGTGACTCAAGCGGCTTGTTGAGCATTTTGGCCGCTTCGTGGGTCACATAGAAGTGGCTGGTGCCATGCGCGCCATAGCGACGAACGCCATGTTCTTTATACAATTTGTACGGCAGCGCATAGAGATAAGACTCTTCCGGCATTGTCTGATGGAAAGCGGTGTCAAATACCGCGACATTCTTATCTGACAGGTGAGGGAAGTTTTTCATCGCTTCATCAATACCGATCAGATGAGCCGGATTGTGCAGCGGTGCAAAAGAAGAGGCGTCTTTGATGCCCTGTACCACTTCTTCAGTGATGATGACTGACTGAGTCAGCTTCTCGCCGCCATGAACGATACGATGGCCGATTGCAGCAATTTGTGCCGAAAGCTCAGGTTTTTGTGCCAGAATGGTTTTAACGATAAAGTTCAGCGCTTCACTATGCGCTGCGCCAGCACCCAGAGGCGCTTCCTGTTTTTCGCCTTCCAGCTTCCATTTGATGCGGGCTTCAGGAAGGTGGAAACATTCCGCCAGGCCAGACAGGAATTCTTCACCGCTGGCAGGGTTGAGGATGGCAAACTTAAGGGAAGAGCTGCCACAGTTCAGAACCAGAACTAACTTACTCGACATGGAAGTACCTATTTTTTGAGAGTGGCTAAATAAAACGCAATCAGACTAACAGCGTAGCCCATGAAAGCTGGTAGATTAATGACAAACATCATGCGGTAGACAGAATTCTGCATTTCCGCAAAAAATTTCGGCAATCTTACGCGAAAATTTGAAGATTGCCTCGTCTGAACCTGGCTCAGGTCTCTTCCCAAAAGCGCAATCCGCTTCCGGAAAGGGGGTAAAACGGCGTCAGAATAGCTGGAGTCACCTTTAAAGACAAAAATAATTGAAGGATGTCACGTAAAGTTGTGTAGTTATAACTATTTTTTAATTTTTACAGCATTAGTTGAGGTGAGCCATGGCGAATGAATCTGGCAGTACCAATTGGTTTCGGATGTTTCAGCGCGGCCAACACTATATGAAGACCTGGCCGGCTGATAAGCGCCTGGCACCCATGTTCCCGGAAAACCGTGTTTCATCGGCAACGCGTTTTGCTATTCGCTTTATGCCCCCTTTGGCGATTTTTACGCTGACCTGGCAGATCGCGATGGGCGGTCAGTTAGGCCCGGCCGTGGCGACCGCGCTGTTTGCCTGTACCCTGCCGATGCAGGGATTATGGTGGCTGGGAAAGCGTTCTGTGACGCCGCTGCCGCCGACGCTGCTTAACTGGTTTCATGAAGTTCGTGCCCGGCTGGAAGAAGCGGGGCAGGCGACAGCGCCAGTAGAAGGCAAGCCGACCTATCAGGCGCTGGCCGATCTGCTAAAGCGGGCGTTCAAACAACTCGACCGCACTTTCCTCGACGATCTCTGACCTATCCCGGGCTGGCGGTAAAATATTTACCGCTAACCTGCGGCCAAATCAAAGAATGGTGATACGGCGATTTCCGTGTCGCTAACGCTGTGCAATGATTTCTCCATTGTCGATTAACTGAGCGGTCTCTGACCGGGAGTAAATGATGGAAATGACCCATGCGCAGCGTTTGATTCTCACTAATCAGTACAAAATGATGGCCATGCTTGAGCCGGAAAATGCGGAACGTTTTCGTCGTTACCAGACCATCATCGAACGCGGTTATGCGCTGCAGATGCGGGAGCTGGACAAAGAGTTTGGCGAACTCAGCGAAGCGATCTGCCGGACGGTAATCGACATTATGGAAATGCATCACGCTCTCCACGTCTCCTGGTCGAACCTTAAAGAGAAAGGTGAGCTTGAAGAGCGGCGTCTGGCCTTTCTGGGCTTCGATGCGGCAACGGAAGCGCGCCTGCTGGGTTATGTCCGTTTTATGGTCAATACAGAAGGGCGTTATACCCACTTCGATTCCGGCACCCATGGTTTTAATGCGCAGACCCCGATGTGGGAAAAGTATCAACGGATGTTAGCTTTGTGGCAGACTTGTCCGCGCCAGTACCATTTAAGTGCAAAAGAAATTGCGCAAGTGATTAATGCCTGATGAGGAGTAGCGCGTGACCTACAGAGGTTTTCTATTTGATTTAGACGGCACGCTGGTGGATTCACTGCCAGCGGTTGAACGAGCCTGGAGCCAGTGGGGTGCCCGTCATGGCATCGAGGCTGATGAGATCCTGGATTTCATTCATGGCAAACAGGCGATCACCTCTCTGCGTCATTTCATGGCAGGCCAGTCGGAAGAGGCTATTCAGGCGGAGTTTGTTGCGCTGGAGCAGGCTGAAGCGGCGGACACCGACGGTGTGCAGGCGCTGCCAGGGGCCAACGCGTTGCTGAACCGGCTGAACGAACTGCAGATTCCCTGGGCGATTGTCACTTCCGGTTCAGTGCCGGTCGCACATGCACGTCATAAAGCCGCAGGCTTACCGAAGCCTGCCGTGTTTATTACCGCTGAACAGGTGGCTAAGGGCAAACCGGAGCCCGATCCCTACCTGCTTGGCGCGGAGAAGCTGGGATTAGCGGCGACATCGTGCGTGGTTGCAGAAGATGCACCTGCCGGAATCTTATCCGGCCTGAATGCTGGCTGTGCGGTGATTGCCATCAATGCGCCGGCGGAGACACCCCGGCTGGATGAGGTAGCGCTTCAGCTCGACTCACTGGCGTCACTGGTGATAACCCGCGAGTCTGACGGCAGCTTTACCTTCCGTCAGCAGGCTTAAGGGCTGGCCCGGCGGCCAGACCGCCGGGCTTAGAGTGGCGTATCCTGCGAGATTTCATCCAGTGACAGGCTGAAGCTCGGAATAAACACCTCAACGAAGTAATCCATCTCCGGTGAACGCCGAAGTGCCAGGGTCTTTTCCAGCCGCGCTTTGGCCAGTAAAAATTCGTTGTTCCCGGCAGACAACTCCTCAAGACATTTTACATATGCACAGAGCGCATCCGCCTGTTTCACAACCGCCTGCTCCTCTTCGCTGTGCAGATGCTCATCGATCAGCGGGCGATAGATCGCCTGAAACTCTTCAGGCAGCATCTCAATCAGCTTCTGCTGAGCAATCTTCTCGATTTTCTTATATTCGTGGGCGATCTGCGCGTTGTAATATTTTACCGGAGTCGGTAAATCGCCGGTGAGTACTTCGCTGGCATCGTGGTAAAGCGCCAGCATGGCAATGTGATCGGCATTAAGCGACCCGTTGAATTTAAGGTTTTTGATCACGGCCAGGGCATGCGCCACCATAGCGACCTGCAGACTGTGTTCGGAGACATTTTCGGTGCGCACATTGCGCATCAGCGGCCAGCGATTGATCAGCTTAAGACGGGAGAGATGAGCAAAGAAGTGGCTTTGTGTCATGAGCGTTCCTGTTGGCTGGCGGGGGAGAGACAGGCTCTGGCTCTCCCCAAATAGCGTCAGTATACGCGGGCCCGATTATTGACGATAGCCTTGCAGGAAGCGGCCAAATTTATTGATCGCCATCTCAAGATCATCCACACGAGGCAGCGTAACAATGCGCAGGTGATCGGGCCAAGGCCAGTTAAAGGCACTGCCCTGAACCAGCAGCACCTTCTCCTGTAACAGAAAATCCAGCACCATCTTCTGATCGTCGAAAATGTTGAATTTTTTGGCATCGATTTTCGGGAACATATAAAGCGCGCCCTGCGGCTTCACACAGCTGACGCCTGGGATATCATTAATCAACTCCCAGGCGCGCTGCCGCTGCTCGTAGAGACGACCACCCGGCATGATAAATTCGCTAATGCTCTGGTAGCCGCCCAGCGCCGTCTGAATCGCATGCTGCGCCGGTACGTTGGCACACAGGCGCATCGAGGCGAGCATCTCCAGTCCTTCTATATAGCCTTTAGCATGTTTCTTTGGCCCGTTCAGTACCATCCAGCCCTGACGGAAACCGGCAACGCGATAGGTTTTAGAAAGGCCATTAAAGGTAACAGTCAGCAGATCGGGTGCCAGCGCTGCGATGCAGTGATGCTGTGCATCGTCATAGAGGATCTTGTCGTAGATCTCATCGGCGAAAATAATCAGGTTATGCTGACGCGCAATTTCAACCACCTCTAACAGCAGCTCTTTGCTGTAGACCGCGCCAGTGGGGTTATTCGGGTTGATAATCACGATGCCGCGGGTACGAGGCGTTATCTTGCTGCGGATATCATCGAGGTCAGGGAACCAGCCTGCTGATTCGTCACAGAGATAGTGCACTGCTTTACCGCTGGAGAGGGAAACCGCAGCCGTCCATAACGGATAGTCGGGGGCCGGCACCAGCATTTCGTCGCCGCTGTTCAGTAACGCCTGCATCGCCTGCACGATGAGTTCTGAAACACCGTTGCCAATGTAGATATCTTCTACGGTGACATCGCGCATGTCGCGCGCCTGGTAGTGCTGCATGATCGCTTTACGGGCGGAATAGAGACCCTTGGAGTCACAATAGCCCTGAGAGCTGGGAAGGTTACGAATAACATCGACCAGTATCTCATCCGGTGCTTCAAAACCAAACGGCGCCGGATTGCCAATGTTCAGCTTCAGTACTTTGTTACCTTCTTCTTCGAGGCGCTTAGCCTCTTTCAGTACCGGGCCACGGATGTCATAGCAGACGTTATCGAGTTTTCCGGATTTATCAATTTGAAAAGTCATTGTTACCGCCTTAATGGGCAGAATCCTTTTGGCTGCCACAGAAATCCAACCAGCACAATGTACTCTCCTGACAGTCACAAAAGAAGGGTGCCGCCCCGTTTTGGCGGGTTCAACAACTTTTTGCCCGGTGCGCAGCGTAAAAAATATTTGTTGTCGCGTAAACTGGTTAATAAAACCATAAATTGGCATTAATGCAGGATTTTAACTTGTCCAAAGCGCTGCTGAACCGACATATGGCTTTAGCATCATGAACGCTATCTGGAAGTTATTGAAATGGAACTTTTCTTTGCACCTGAAATATACACTTAGAGAAATAGTTAAAGGATATTTTATAAATGTTCAAATTATGGACGATTTTAGAGCGTGCCTGAAGATTACGCCTTAACGCTGCTTAAGAGTGGCGTGTTTAAGGCCTTGTGTTCGCCGGAAAAGTGCCAAAAGCAGAGCTTCATATGGCACCTTTATTGCAGGATTGTGAGCCGTACTTAACACTTCCTCACTAAATTTCAGAACGCTGAAGGCTTAAAAAGTGATCAATAATGTGGCATAAGGGTCTGGAAATGCCTTTAGCACAAAATTTACAGCGCTTTTCACAAAATCATTTCCATTTTGAAGTCAAAAATGATTAAGTATAATTTATTATTTAGTGCACTTTGCCGCTTCGCTTTGATAGCCCGTAAAGTGCGCTTTCTATCCCACACGATTCTTTCTGATGGGAATAAGACAACTACGCAGCTTCCTGCATTTGCGCACCCAGCGCCATCGGTTCAGAAGTTGTATCTGTCTTGAATAGCACTATGACCCTTCAGAGGAGTCAACAGTGCAGGATCCACATAAACTTTTTTTGTGTCAGTCTTCACACAGGACTGTCATTGAGCACCATTACTGCTTATCACTTTGATAAGCTTGTGATAACACCAGGGTAGTAGTTCGTAAAAATCTTATAAGTGAAGAAAAAACATGACTAATGCAAATCGTCCGATACTGAATCTCGACCTCGATCTGCTGAGAACCTTCGTTGCCGTTGCGGATTTGAATACCTTTGCAGCAGCCGCTGCAGCGGTCTGCAGAACCCAGTCAGCAGTCAGTCAGCAGATGCAACGTCTGGAACAATTGGTAGGTAAAGAGCTGTTTGCCAGACATGGACGTAATAAGCTTCTGACGGAGCACGGTATCCAGCTTTTAGGCTATGCGAGAAAAATTCTTCGTTTTAACGACGAAGCCTGCACATCTCTGATGTACAGCAACATTCAGGGCGTGCTGACTATTGGCGCCTCTGATGACACCTCTGACACTATTCTGCCGTTCCTGCTAAACCGGGTGACCTCGGTTTATCCGAAACTGGCAATCGATGTGCGGGTTAAACGTAATCCGTTTATGATGGAAATGCTCAATCAGGGTGAAGTGGACCTGGTTGTGACCACTTCCAGCCCGGGCAATTTTACCTATCAGGTACTGCGTACTTCACCTACCTTGTGGTACTGCGCAGCGGATTATATCTTCCAGCGTGGCGAAGCCATTCCACTGGTATTGCTGGATGAGCCAAGTCCTTATCGTGATATGGCTATCGATCATCTCAACGAAGCGGGCATCCCGTGGCGTATCTCTTATGTCGCTTCCACACTGGCTGCAGTACGCGCAGCGGTGAAAGCGGGACTGGGCGTGACGGCACGTCCGGTCGAGATGATGAGCCCGGAACTGCGTGTTATGGGTGCAGCTGAAGGACTGCCGGTACTGCCGGATACGCAATATCTGCTGTGCCGTAATCCTGACAGCGATAATGAACTGGCGCTGGCTATCTTCAATGCCATGCAGTCCACCAATGATCCTTATAACCTGAGCAATAATCCCGACGGTTCACTGTTGCTGGATGACGAAGAGTAATTTCGCTAACGTGTTGTACTCAATACCTGCGTGATTGCCTTAATAAACGCTTATAAATAAGCCTCTCCTTCCCTGAAAAGAACGAGAGGCTTTTTTGTGCCTGACCCTCGTCCGATATTCCTTACTGCTCATCTGCCTCTCCTGACCCGACTAAAAAAGTTTCACCACCTGCTTAATTGAAACATCCAGACCAAAAAACCGAACGCTTTGTTCCGAATCACCGTTTCAGGTGGGGAAAATTAACGCATAAAGGGCAAAAGTGTGTTCTGGATCAAAAAAATAGCCCTGGAAAGGGGAGGGAAAATTCAGTGATACCTGTCAAAATATGTTTGTTAAATGCACGATCCATGCATGTGAATACCCGCTACACTAAAATTAACCCTACAGACTGAAGCGATTTAGCTGGAAAGCGGGGCATCATTTGTTAATAATATGATGCAGGTGTGAAATAATGTTTGGATACTTTTGTCAAAGTTGACAAAAGGTTATAGAAAGGAGTAAAAAACCCCATAAAATAGCTGCTTATTACGTAATAACAGCGACATTTGAAAGGTTTTTATCCTTCCCTTGAATCGATGTGGTCAGTTTGCTGCGGGAAACGCGTGCAGGATGCCAGCGCCACTTTTGATGAGTAAGCAATGAGTATGTCAACTACCACCGAAATCATCGCTCAGCACTGGGCGTTTATCGTATTTATCGTTATTGCCTTTGGCCTGTGTGCTTTCATGCTGACCGGAGGATGGCTGCTTGGCGGCAGAGCGCGCGCCCGCTACAAAGATACGCCATTCGAATCGGGCATTGAATCCGTTGGTGATACCCATATCCGCCTGTCGGCGAAATTTTATCTGGTTGCGATGTTTTTCGTCATCTTCGACGTCGAAGCCCTCTTTTTATACGCATGGGCGACTTCAATCCGTGAAAGCGGTTGGATCGGCTTTGTGGAAGCCGCAATTTTCATTTTGGTGCTCCTGGCGGGTCTGGTCTATCTGGTACGCATTGGCGCACTGGACTGGGCTCCAGCTCGCCGTCGCGTGGTGGTCAAAACCACTACGGTCAGCCACACCAATCCTCATAAGCAGTAAAAGAGAGGCAATAAGATGGACTATACGCTCACCCGCATAGACCCGAACGGTGGTGAGAACGACCGTTATCCTCTGCAAAAGCAGGAAATCGTCAGCGATCCGCTGGAGCAGCACGTTCATCGCAGCGTTTATATGGGCAAACTCGAAAATGCCCTGCATGACATGGTGAACTGGGGGCGTAAAAACTCCCTCTGGCCTTATAACTTTGGCCTGTCCTGTTGTTACGTTGAGATGACAACATCGTTCACCGCGGTCCACGACGTGGCACGTTTTGGCGCCGAAGTTATGCGCGCTTCGCCACGTCAGGCCGATTTCATGGTCATTGCCGGTACGCCGTTCACCAAAATGGCCCCGGTTATTCAGCGTTTGTACGATCAGATGCTGGAACCCAAATGGGTGATTTCCATGGGTGCCTGCGCCAACTCTGGCGGCATGTATGACATCTATTCCGTGGTGCAGGGTGTCGATAAATTCCTGCCGGTCGATGTTTATATTCCTGGCTGTCCGCCACGTCCTGAAGCGTATATGCAGGCACTGCTGCTGTTGCAGGAGTCGATCGGCAAAGAGCGCCGTCCGCTCTCATGGGTGGTTGGCGATCAGGGCGTTTATCGCGCCAACATGCCATCTGAGCGTGAAAGAAAACGCGGCGAGCGCATTGCAGTCACAAACCTGCGCAGCCCGGACGAAGTTTAAAACCGTATGGATGGAAAACAGCGCCTGCAGCAGAACATCACAATTTAATGCATGGCCCCATCCTGACGCCTTCATTTGAGTGCCTGAGACCAGGCCGGAATGGTGAGTAACGTATGACAGATTTGACCACGCAAGATCTCGCTCAGCCTTCATGGCAAACCCGTGATCACCTTGATGACCCGGTGATCGGCGAGTTGCGTAACCGTTTTGGGCCGGATGCCTTCACTGTTCAGCCAACCCGTACCGGTATTCCGGTGGTGTGGGTGAAGCGTGAACAGATACTGGAAATTATCGAGTTCCTGCGTAAATTACCCAAGCCTTACGTCATGCTGTATGACCTGCATGGCGTGGATGAGCGTTTACGTACCCACCGTGCAGGCCTGCCTGCGGCGGATTTTTCCGTTTTCTACCACCTGCTGTCGATTGAACGCAACCGCGACATCATGCTCAAGGTGGCACTCTCTGAAAACGATATGCATCTGCCGACCATCACCCGCCTTTTCCCGAATGCCAACTGGTATGAGCGTGAAACCTGGGAGATGTTTGGTATCACCTTTGATGGTCACCCGCATCTGACGCGCATCATGATGCCGTCGACCTGGGAAGGCCATCCGCTGCGTAAAGATTACCCGGCGCGCGCCACCGAATTCGATCCGTTTACGCTGACCAAGCAGAAAGAAGATCTGGAGATGGAAGCGCTGACCTTTAAGCCTGAAGACTGGGGCATGAAGCGCAGCACCACCAACGAAGACTTCATGTTCCTGAACCTCGGGCCTAACCACCCGTCGGCGCACGGGGCATTCCGCATCATTCTGCAGCTGGATGGTGAAGAGATTGTCGACTGCGTGCCTGACATCGGCTATCACCACCGTGGTGCCGAAAAGATGGGCGAGCGTCAGTCGTGGCACAGCTACATTCCTTACACTGACCGCATCGAGTACCTCGGCGGCTGCGTAAACGAAATGCCGTACGTACTGGCGGTGGAGAAACTGGCCGGTATCGTGGTGCCCGATCGCGTTAATGTGATCCGCGTGATGCTCTCTGAGCTGTTCCGCATCAACAGCCACCTGCTTTATATCTCCACCTTTATTCAGGACGTCGGGGCCATGACGCCGGTGTTCTTTGCCTTTACCGACCGTCAGAAAATCTATGACGTGGTTGAGGCGATTACCGGTTTCCGTATGCACCCGGCGTGGTTCCGCATCGGTGGTGTCGCGCATGACCTGCCGCGAGGCTGGGAACGTCTGCTGCGTGACTTCCTCGACTGGATGCCAAAACGTCTTAAAGAGTATGACAAAGCGGCACTGCGCAACAGCGTACTGATTGGCCGTTCCAAAGGCGTTGCCGCTTACAACATGGAAGAGGCGCTGGCGTGGGGCACTACCGGTGCTGGTCTGCGTGCTACCGGTCTCGACTTTGACGTACGTAAATGGCGTCCCTACTCCGGCTACGAAAACTTCGATTTTGAAATCCCGGTCGGCGACGGCATCAGCGATGCTTACAGCCGCGTCATGCTGAAAATGGAAGAGATGTGGCAGTCGCTGCGCATTCTTGAGCAATGTCTCAACAACATGCCAGAGGGTCCGTTTAAAGCGGATCATCCGCTGACCACGCCGCCACCGAAAGAGCGCACGTTGCAGCATATTGAAACGCTGATCACGCACTTCCTGCAGGTTTCGTGGGGGCCTGTGATGCCAGCCAATGAGTCGTTCCAGATGATTGAAGCGACGAAAGGGATCAACAGCTACTACCTGACCAGCGATGGCAGCACCATGAGCTACCGCACCCGCGTGCGTACGCCGAGCTTCCCGCATCTGCAGCAGATTCCTTCAGTAATCCGTGGCAGCCTGGTATCCGACCTGATCGTATATCTGGGTAGTATCGATTTTGTTATGTCAGACGTGGACCGCTAATTATGCACGATCAACACATTGCCATTAAAACGATCGACCCTAACGAGGTCTTCGTGCTGAGCGCGGAAGAGCATCACGCCATTGAGCACGAAAAACACCACTACGAAGATGCGCGTGCAGCCTCGATTGAAGCGCTGAAGATCGTGCAGAAACAGCGCGGATGGGTGCCGGACGGCGCCATCAATGCGATTGCCGAGGTACTGGGTATCCCGGCGAGTGATGTTGAAGGTGTGGCGACATTTTACAGCCAGATCTTCCGTCAGCCGGTTGGCCGTCATGTGATCCGTTACTGTGACAGCGTGGTCTGTCATATCACCGGTTATCAGGGCATCCAGTCAGCACTGGAACAGCAACTGAATATCAAACCGGGTCAGACCACTGCCGATGGCCGCTTTACACTGCTGCCAACCTGCTGTCTGGGTAACTGCGATAAGGGGCCAACGATGATGGTGGATGAAGACACGCATGTGCATCTGACGCCGGAAGGCATCCCTGGTTTGCTGGAGCAGTATCAATGACAATTAAACAGATCATTCGCACTGCAGAAACCCATCCGCTGACCTGGCGGATGCGTGACGACAAGCAACCTGTCTGGCTTGACGAATATCGCAGTAAAAACGGCTATGCCGGTGCGGAAAAAGCGCTGAAAAGCATGTCGCAGGATGAAATCGTTGCGGCAGTAAAAGATTCAGGCCTGAAAGGGCGCGGCGGTGCGGGCTTCTCCACCGGGCTGAAGTGGAGCCTGATGCCGAAAGATGAGTCGATGAATATCCGTTACCTGCTGTGTAACGCCGATGAGATGGAGCCGGGCACCTATAAAGACCGCCTGCTGATGGAGCAGATGCCTCACCAGCTGGTGGAAGGCATGCTGATCAGCGCCTTTGCGCTGAAGGCTTACCGTGGCTATATCTTCTTACGTGGCGAATACATTGAAGCCGCGGTGCATCTGCGTCGTGCGATTGCTGAAGCGACGGAAGCGGGCTATATCGGTAAAAATATTCTCGGTACCGGCTTCGACTTTGAGTTGATCGTCCACACCGGCGCAGGTCGTTATATCTGCGGCGAAGAGACGGCACTGATTAACTCACTGGAAGGCCGTCGTGCAAATCCGCGTTCGAAACCGCCATTCCCGGCGAGTGCGGGCGCGTGGGGCAAACCGACCTGCGTGAACAACGTGGAAACCCTCTCCAACGTTCCGGCGATTCTGGCCAACGGCGTGGAGTGGTACAAAAACATCTCTAAAAGCGAAGATGCCGGTACCAAAATGATGGGCTTCTCCGGACGGGTTAAAAATCCCGGCGTCTGGGAGCTGCCATTTGGTATCACCGCACGTGAAATCCTTGAAGATTATGCGGGCGGTATGCGTGACGGACTGAAGTTCAAAGCCTGGCAGCCCGGCGGGGCAGGGACTGACTTCCTGACCGACCAGCACCTGGATCTGCCCATGGAGTTTGCCAGCATCGGCAAAGCGGGCAGTCGTCTGGGTACGGCGCTGGCGATGGCGGTCGATCACGAGATCAACATGGTCTCGCTGGTGCGTAACCTGGAAGAGTTCTTTGCCCGTGAGTCGTGCGGCTGGTGTACACCGTGTCGCGATGGCCTGCCGTGGAGCGTAAAAATTCTGCGTGCGCTGGAGCAGAAGCAGGGTCAGCCAGGCGATATCGAAACCTTACTGCAACTCTGCCGTCAGCTTGGCCCGGGTAAAACCTTCTGTGCGCATGCGCCGGGTGCGGTTGAGCCCCTGCAGAGTGCGATTAAATATTTCCGTGAAGAGTTTGAAGCCGGCATGGCACCGCAGGTGTTTGGCAATACCCGCGCCATTGGCGGGATCCAGCCAAACCTGCTGAAAGCGCGCTGGTAATTCGCCGAAGAACACGGAACAGGCCTGGTGCCGCCGCCCCGACAATGTCGTGCGTCGGGGCAAGAATATGATTAACGCTCGTCTCTGACGAGCCTTACGGAAGCATGTCACTATGGCTACAATTCATGTAGACGGTAAAGAGTATGATGTGAACGGAGCGGACAACCTGCTACAGGCATGTCTCTCTCTGGGCCTTGATATTCCTTACTTTTGCTGGCATCCGGCGCTGGGAAGCGTTGGGGCCTGCCGCCAGTGTGCGGTAAAGCAATTCCAGAATGCCGAAGATACCCGCGGCCGTCTTGTCATGTCCTGCATGACGCCGGCCTCTGACGGCACATTCATCTCCATCGATGATGGCGAAGCGAAAGAGTTCCGCGAAAGCGTGGTGGAGTGGCTGATGACCAACCACCCGCACGACTGTCCGGTGTGTGAAGAGGGCGGTAACTGTCACCTGCAGGATATGACAGTAATGACCGGCCACAGCTTCCGCCGCTATCGCTTCACCAAACGTACCCACCGTAATCAGGATCTCGGCCCGTTCATCTCCCATGAGATGAACCGCTGTATCGCCTGTTACCGCTGCGTGCGTTACTACAAAGATTATGCCGATGGCAAGGATCTGGGTGTCTACGGCGCACACGACAACGTCTACTTCGGTCGTCCGGAAGATGGCACGCTGGAGAGCGAATTCTCTGGTAACCTGGTTGAAATCTGCCCGACCGGCGTCTTCACCGATAAAACGCACTCCGAACGCTATAACCGTAAATGGGATATGCAGTTTGCGCCGAGCATCTGCCAGCAGTGCAGTGTGGGCTGTAACACCAGCCCGGGTGAGCGTTATGGTGAGTTACGCCGTATCGAAAACCGTTATAACGGCACCGTAAACCACTATTTCCTGTGTGACCGTGGCCGCTTTGGCTATGGCTACGTGAACCGTAAAGATCGCCCACGCCAGCCGATGCTGCTGCGCGGCAACGACTGGGTGACGCTGAACGCAGAGCAGGCGGTCAATGCCGGTGCAGATTTGCTGCGTCAGGCGAAAAAAGTGATCGGTATCGGCTCGCCGCGCGCCAGCATTGAAAGTAACTTCGCGCTGCGTGAACTGGTCGGTGCAGAGAACTTCTCTACCGGCATGCCAGCGGGCGAGCAGGCCCGGCTTGAACTGATGCTGAAAATTCTGCGTGAGGGCGGTATCTATACGCCATCGCTGCGTGAAATTGAAAGCTACGATGCGGTGCTGGTGCTGGGCGAAGATCTGACCCAGGTTGGCGCACGCGTGGCGCTGTCAGTGCGTCAGGCCGTGAAAGGCAAAGCGCGCGACATGGCTGCCGCTCAGAAAGTAGCAGACTGGCAGATCGCCGCGATCCTGAACATCGGTCAGAATGCGAAACATCCGCTGTTTATCACTAACGTCGATGAAACCCGTCTGGATGATATCGCGGCATGGAGCTATCGCGCACCGGTTGAAGATCAGGCGCGTCTCGGTTTCGCTATCGCCAGTGCGCTGGATGAAACCGCTCCGGCGGTGACCGATTTCGACAGCAAACTGAACGGCAAAATGGATGTCATCGTGCAGGCGCTGGCCGGAGCGAAAAAACCGTTAATTATTTCCGGGACCCATTCCGGCAGCAGCGCGATGATCGAAGCGGCTGCCAACGTGGCCAAAGCGCTCAAAGCGCGCGGTGCCGACGTCGGGATTACGCTGCTGGCGGGACACGCCAACAGCGTGGGTCTTGGCCTGATGGGCGGCAATCCTCTGGAAAGCGCGCTGGAGCAGCTGAGCAACGGTGAAGCCGATGCGCTGGTGGTACTGGAAAATGACCTCTATCGCCATGCACCGAAAGCGCTGGTGGATGCGGCGCTGGCCCAGACCACTAACGTGATTGTGGTTGATCATCAGCGCACCGCGACGCTGGAGAAAGCGGGTCTGGTGTTATCAACCGCCAGCTTCGCCGAAAGTGATGGCACCTCGATTAACCATGAAGGCCGCGCACAGCGTTTCTTCCAGGTTTACGATCCTTCTTACTATGACAACAACGTAGTGATGCTGGAGAGCTGGCGCTGGCTGCATTCGCTGCACAGCACGCTGGAAAGCCGTCACGTTGACTGGACGCAGCTGGACCACGTGATCGATGCGGTGGTGAGTCATCTGCCACAGCTGGCCGGAATCAAGGATGCGGCACCGGATGCCAGCTTCCGTATTCGTGGACAGAAACTGTCGCGTTCACCGCACCGTGCCAGTGGCCGTACCGCGGCGCGCGCCAATATCAGCGTGCACGAACCGCGTCAGCCGCAGGATCAGGACACGATGTTCGCCTTCTCAATGGAAGGGAACAACCAGCCAGGCGCACCGCGTTCGCAGATTCCGTTTGCCTGGGCACCGGGCTGGAACTCACCGCAGGCGTGGAACAAGTTCCAGGTTGAAGTGGGCGGCAAACTGCGTAATGGCGATCCGGGTGTACGGCTGTTTGAAGCCAGCGCAGCCAGTCTGCCCTGGTTCAGCAACGTTCCGGCGGCATTCGTCAGTGAAGCGCAGTGGCGCGTGGCCCCTCTCTACCAGCTGTTTGGTAGTGAAGAGATGTCACAACGTTCACCGGTCTTCCAGCAGCGTATGGCACCGCCTGCACTGGTGATTAACCCGGAAGATGCAGCGAAGCTGGGCGTCAACAATGGCGCGGCGGTTGAGTTCATCTGTGCCGGTGAGACAGTGCGTCTGCCGGTCCGTTTCTCGGCGTCACTGCAGGCGGGACAGATTGGTCTGCCGCTGGGCATGCCGGGCGTTCCGCCATTCCTGGCGAACGGTAAAATCGACACTCTGCAGGAGGCGGCGCAATGAGCTGGTTAACACCGGACGTTATCGACATTCTGCTGGCCATTGTTAAAGCCATCGTGATTCTGCTGGTGGTTGTGGCCTGCGGCGCGTTCATGAGCTTCGCCGAGCGTCGGCTGCTCGGCCTGTTCCAGAACCGTTACGGACCAAACCGCGTAGGCTGGGGCGGCTCGCTCCAGCTGGTAGCGGACATGATCAAAATGTTCTTTAAAGAGGACTGGGTCCCGCCGTTTACCGACCGCTTTATCTTTACCCTTGCGCCGGTTATCGCCTTTGTTTCACTGCTGCTGGCCTTTGCTATCGTGCCGGTTTCGCCAACCTGGATGGTGACAGACCTGAATATCGGTCTGCTGTTCTTCCTGATGATGGCGGGCCTTGCGGTCTACGCGGTGCTGTTTGCCGGCTGGTCGAGTAATAACAAATACTCGCTGCTGGGTGCGATGCGCGCCTCGGCGCAGACCCTGAGCTACGAAGTGTTCCTGGGTCTGTCGCTGATGGGTGTGGTGGCGCAGGCGGGCTCGTTCAATATGAACGATATCGTCAATAGCCAGACGCACCTGTGGAACATCATTCCGCAGTTCTTCGGTTTCGTGACCTTCTGTATTGCTGGCGTAGCGGTGTGTCACCGTCATCCGTTTGACCAGCCAGAAGCGGAGCAGGAACTGGCGGACGGTTATCACATCGAATATGCCGGTATGAAGTTCGGCCTGTTCTTTGTCGGCGAATATGTGGCGATCACCACCGTTTCAGCGCTGATTGTGACGCTGTTCTTTGGTGGCTGGCATGGCCCATTCCTGCCGCCGTTCATCTGGTTCGCCCTGAAAACGGCGTTCTTTATGATGATGTTCATCCTGATTCGTGCTGCGCTTCCGCGCCCACGCTACGACCAGGTGCTGTCATTCGGCTGGAAAGTGTGTCTGCCGTTGACGCTGTTGAACCTGCTGGCGACTGCCGCAGTGATTCTCTACACAGCGCCGTAAGGGGTTAACAAATGACTTTGAAAGATATTGTCGTAGGCTTTGGCACGACAGTTCGCAGTATCTGGCTGATCGGGCTGCACGCCTTCGCCAAACGTGAAACTCAGATGTATCCGGAAGAGCCGGTTTATCTGCCACCACGCTATCGTGGCCGTATCGTGTTAACCCGCGATCCGGATGGTCAGGAGCGTTGCGTCGCCTGTAACCTGTGTGCGGTTGCCTGCCCGGTTGGCTGTATCTCGCTGCAGAAAGCTGAAACCAAAGATGGCCGCTGGTACCCGGAGTTCTTCCGTATCAACTTCTCACGCTGCATCTTCTGCGGCATGTGTGAGGAAGCCTGTCCGACCACTGCGATTCAGCTGACCCCCGATTTCGAACTGGGTGAGTTTAAGCGTCAGGATCTGGTGTATGAGAAGGACGATCTGCTGATTTCGGGGCCGGGTAAATATCCGGAGTACAACTTCTACCGCATGGCAGGTATGGCGATTGACGGTAAAGATAAGGGCGAAGCAGAAAACGAAGCGAAGCCTATCGACGTCAAAGGCTTATTACCTTAAGGAGCAAGGCATGGAATTTGCGTTTTATCTTTGCGGGCTGGTGGCGGTGCTGACGACGTTGCGCGTCATTACTCACACTAATCCGGTACATGCGTTGCTGTACCTGATCGTTTCGCTGTTATCGATCGCGGGCGTCTTCTTCTCTATGGGAGCCTATTTTGCCGGTGCGCTGGAGATCATCGTCTACGCCGGTGCCATTATGGTGCTGTTCGTCTTCGTGGTCATGATGCTGAACTTAGGCAAGCAGACCGAGAAGCAGGAGCGTGAGTGGCTCAGCCCGTCACTGTGGATTGGTCCGGGTATCGTCTCGTTGCTGCTGCTGGTCGTAATGGTCTACGCCATTCTGACCGCCAACGATCAGGGCATCGATGGCACCATCATCGACGCCAAAGCGGTCGGCATCAGCCTGTTTGGTCCTTACGTACTGGCGGTTGAACTGGCCTCAATGCTGCTGCTGGCGGGTCTGGTCGTGGCGTTCCATATCGGTCGCGAAGAGCGTCAGGGCGAAGTCCTGAGTAACCGTAATGCTGACGCCGCTCAGGTGAAAAAGGAGAACGCATGATCCCGTTACAACATGGATTGATTCTTGCTGCCGTGCTGTTTGTCCTTGGACTGACGTCGCTGGTAATACGCCGCAATCTGCTGTTTATGCTGATCGGCCTTGAAATCATGATCAACGCCGCCGCCTTAGCCCTGGTGGTTGCCGGGAGCTATTGGGGTCAGGCCGATGGACAGGTGATGTATATCCTGGCGATCAGCCTGGCGGCAGCGGAAGCCAGTATTGGTCTGGCACTGCTGCTTCAGCTCTATCGTCGTCGTCAGACGCTGAACATTGATACTGTGAGCGAGATGCGCGGATGAATCTTCTCTATTTAACTGTCTTGTTTCCGCTGATCGGCTTTCTGCTGTTAGCATTTTCGCGCGGTCGCTGGTCAGAGAACCTGTCGGCCACGATTGGTATGGGATCGGTGGGTCTGGCGGCCCTGACCACGGCGATGGTCGGTTTTGACTTCTTCGCCAACGGCCAGCAAGCCTACACGCAGGCGCTCTGGACCTGGATGCATGTCGGCAACTTCGACATGAAGGTGAACCTGACGCTGGATGGCCTGTCGTTGACCATGCTGTCTGTCGTGACCGGTGTCGGTTTCTTCATTCACATGTTCGCCTCCTGGTACATGCGTGGAGAAGAGGGCTACTCCCGCTTCTTCGCCTATACCAACCTGTTTATCGCCAGCATGGTTGTTCTGGTGCTGGCCGATAACCTGATGCTGATGTATCTGGGCTGGGAAGGGGTAGGCCTCTGCTCTTATCTGCTGATCGGTTTCTACTACAGCAATCCGGAAAACGGCAAAGCGGCGATGAAAGCGTTCATCATTACCCGCGTGGGCGACGTCTTCCTGGCATTTGGTCTGTTCATCCTCTACAACGAGCTGGGCACGCTGAACTTCCGCGAGATGATGGAGCTGGCTCCTGCGCACTTTGCCGCAGATAACCATATGCTGCAGTGGGCAACGCTGATGCTGCTGGGTGGCGCGGTCGGTAAATCGGCACAGCTGCCGTTACAGACCTGGCTGGCAGATGCGATGGCCGGTCCGACACCGGTTTCGGCACTGATCCACGCCGCGACCATGGTGACAGCAGGTGTCTACCTTATTGCCCGTAGCCACGGTCTCTTCCTGCTGACGCCGGAAGTGCTGCATCTGGTCGGGATTATCGGGGCGATTACCCTGGTGCTGGCAGGCTTTGCCGCGCTGGTACAGACCGACATCAAACGTGTTCTCGCTTACTCCACCATGAGTCAGATTGGCTACATGTTCCTGGCGCTGGGTGTTCAGGCGTGGGATGCGGCGATTTTCCATCTGATGACGCACGCCTTCTTTAAAGCGTTGCTGTTCCTCTCTTCGGGTTCAGTGATTCTGGCCTGCCATCACGAGCAGAACATTTTCAAAATGGGTGGCCTGCGTAAGAGCATTCCACTGGTTTACACCTGCTTCCTGGTGGGCGGCGCGGCGCTGGCGGCACTGCCGCTGATTACGGCGGGCTTCTACAGTAAAGATGAGATCCTGTTTGGCGCACTGGCTAACGGTCACATCAACCTGATGGTTGCGGGTCTGGTGGGGGCGTTCCTGACCTCTATCTATACCTTCCGTATGATCTTCATCGTGTTCCACGGCGAAGAGAAAATTCATGCGCACGCCGGTAAGGGTATTACCCATCATCTGCCGCTGATTGTGCTGCTGCTGCTCTCCACCTTTATTGGTGCGCTGATCACGCCGCCGCTGGCAGGTGTACTGCCAGCCAATGAGTTCGGTGAAGCGGGCAAAGTGGGACTTGAAATCACCTCGGGCGTTGTAGCGATTGTCGGCATTCTGATCGCTGCCGCGCTGTGGCTGGGCAAACGTGAGCTGGTTACCCGTATCGCAAACAGTGCACCAGGCCGTTTCTTCGGCACCTGGTGGTTTGCGGCCTGGGGCTTCGACTGGCTCTACGATAAAGTGTTCGTCAAACCTTATCTGGGTATTGCGTGGCTGCTGAAGCGCGACCCACTGAATGGCCTGATGAACCTGCCTGCGCTGCTGTCACGTATTGCCAACAAAGGCCTGGTAGTCAGTGAGAATGGCTACCTGCGCTGGTACGTTGCGTCAATGAGCGTGGGCGCCGTGCTGGTGCTGGCTCTGCTGCTGGTGATTTAAAGATTGATGAGCGGGGCAGGTTAGCTAATCTGCCCATTGAGAATGTCAAAAATTGTCCTGAGCAAGGGCGTTATCGTCGCGGCCAGTTTGGTTACCGCCAGCGCACAGCAACCGGAGCATACCGAGGTATGTGAGGATTGCGAGCACTGCCGGGAGCCAAAATGGCAAGTAAGATAGCCCGAACTAAGACAAAGAAAAGGGAAGTGTGCCGTGTTATTACCTTGGCTAATTATCATACCCTTCGTCGGTGGTCTGATCTGCTGGCTCACTGAGCGCCTCGGCGCGAAGGTGCCACGCTGGATCGCACTGATCACTATGGGGCTGACGTTGGCGCTTTCACTGCAACTCTGGTTGCAGGGAGGCTATTCACTGACGCAGGCAGCGGGCATTCCGCAGTGGCAGTCAAGTTTCTCCGTTCCGTGGATCCCACGCTTCGGCATCAGCTTCCATTTAGCCATTGATGGCCTGTCGCTGCTGATGGTGGTGCTGACCGGCCTGCTCGGTCTGATGGCGGTGCTCTGTTCATGGAATGAGATTTCAAAGTATCAGGGCTTCTTCCACCTGAACCTGATGTGGATCCTGGGCGGCGTGATCGGTGTGTTCCTCTCCATCGACCTGTTCCTGTTCTTCTTCTTCTGGGAAATGATGCTGGTGCCGATGTACTTCCTCATCGCGCTCTGGGGTCATAAAGCATCGGACGGCAAAACCCGTATTTCCGCCGCGACCAAATTCTTCATCTACACCCAGGCCTCAGGTCTGGTGATGCTGATTGCGATTCTGGGCCTGGTGTTTGTCCACTACAATGCGACTGGCGTCTGGACATTCAACTATGAACAGCTGCTGCAGACGCCAATGTCGAGCGGTGTTGAATATCTGCTGATGCTGGGCTTCTTTATCGCCTTTGCGGTGAAGATGCCGGTGGTACCGTTGCACGGCTGGCTGCCGGATGCGCACAGTCAGGCACCAACGGCTGGTTCTGTCGACCTGGCGGGTATCCTGCTGAAAACCGCAGCTTACGGTTTACTGCGTTTCAGTCTGCCGCTGTTCCCGAATGCGTCAGCCGAGTTTGCGCCAATCGCCATGTGGTTAGGCATCATCGGTATCTTCTACGGTGCCTGGATGGCCTTCTCGCAGACTGATATCAAACGTCTGATTGCTTACACCTCGATTTCGCACATGGGCTTTGTGCTGATTGCCATCTATACCGGCAGCCAGCTGGCGCTGCAGGGCGCGGTGATTCAGATGATTGCGCACGGTCTCTCCGCTGCAGCACTCTTCATTCTGTGTGGTCAGCTGTATGAGCGTCTGCATACTCGTGATATGCGTCAGATGGGTGGCCTGTGGTCGCGCATCAAATGGATTCCGGGTCTGTCGCTGTTCTTTGCCGTTGCCAACCTCGGTATGCCAGGCACCGGTAACTTCGTCGGCGAATTTATGATTCTGACCGGCAGCTTCCAGGTGGTGCCGATGATTATCATCATCGCGACCTTTGGTCTGGTGTTTGCCTCGATTTACTCGCTGGTGATGATGCAGCGCGCTTACTACGGCGAAGCGAAATCGAAAGATCCGCTGCCAGGCATGTCACCGCGTGAGTTTATGACCATCGGTGTTCTGGTGGTGCTGCTGGTGCTGCTGGGCGTCTATCCACAGCCGATTCTGGATACTTCGCACGCTGCCATGAGCAATATTCAGCAGTGGTTTACCGCTTCAATTTCAACTACAAGGCCGTAATTCGCCATGACAATAACTCCTCACCAATTGATTGCGTTGCTACCGCTGTTAATCGTCGGATTGACGGTGGTGGTTGTGATGCTGTCCATTGCCTGGCGACGCAACCACTTCGTTAACGCCACGCTAACGGTAGTTGGCCTGAACCTGGCGCTGCTCTCGCTGTACTTTGTCGGTCAGGTCGGGGCGATGGATGTCACGCCGCTGCTGCGCGTCGATGGCTATTCGATGTTCTATACCGCGCTGGTCATGCTGGCGAGTCTGGCGACCTGTACCTTTGCCTATCCATGGCTGGCGGGCTTCCCGGACAACAAAGATGAGTTCTACCTGCTGGTGCTGATTGCGGCACTTGGTGGCATCGTGCTGGCCAGTGCTAACCATCTGGCTTCGCTGTTCATCGGTATTGAACTGCTGTCGCTGCCGCTGTTTGGTCTGATTGGCTACGCCTTCCGCCAGAAACGTTCACTGGAAGCCGCACTGAAGTACACCATTCTTTCGGCGGCGGCCTCGTCGTTCCTGCTGTTTGGTATTGCGCTGATCTACGCCGACTCCGGTAACCTGAGCTTTGTGGCACTGGGCCAGAGCCTGACTGACAGCATGATCCACGAGCCACTGCTGCTGGTGGGTCTGGGTATGATGATTATCGGTCTGGGCTTTAAGCTCTCACTGGTTCCGTTCCACCTCTGGACCCCCGATGTTTATCAGGGTGCGCCTGCGCCGGTTTCAACCTTCCTGGCCACCGCCAGCAAGATTGCTATCTTCGGTGTCATCATGCGTCTGTTTATGTACGCGCCGGTGACCGACAGCGAAGCGGTGCGCACAGTGCTGGCCATGATCGCCTTCGTGTCGATTCTGTTCGGTAACCTGATGGCGATTTCGCAGAGCAACATCAAGCGTCTGCTGGGTTACTCCTCTATCGCCCACCTCGGTTATCTGCTGGTGGCACTGATTGCGGTGAAAGATCATCAGCTGTCGCTGGAAACATCTGGCGTATACCTGGCCGGTTATCTGTTCAGCAGCCTGGGTGCCTTTGGTGTGGTGAGTCTGATGTCCAGCCCGTATCGTGGCCCGGATGCTGACTCGCTCTACTCCTATCGCGGCCTGTTCTGGCATCGTCCTATTCTGTCAGCGGTGATGACGGTGATGATGCTGTCACTGGCGGGTATCCCGATGACGCTGGGCTTTATCGGTAAATTCTACGTTATCGCTTCAGGCGTCAGTGCGCACCTGTGGTGGCTGACCGGTGCTGTAGTCGCGGGTAGTGCGATTGGCCTCTACTACTATCTGCGCGTGACGGTGAGTCTCTACCTCAGCCCGCCAGAACTGCATACCCGTGATACCCCGGCTAACTGGGCATTTACGGCCGGTGGTGTGGTAGTACTGATTTCTGCCATTCTGGTGCTGCTGTTAGGGGTTTACCCGCAGCCGCTGATCAGACTGGTGCAGATGGCTCAGCCGCTGATGTAAGCGCGTTGCTGCGACTGACGAATCAGGCCTCCGGGCCTGATTTTTTTTGCCTGTAAGATAGTGTCACCAGCAGGTGCTGGCGACACCGCGCTGATGTAGAGTGTGTGGTTTAAAGGAGAGACCATGGACATTAACTGGCAGGATAAACACCATAGCGAATTGACCCCCTCACAGCTCTATGCACTGCTGGCGTTGCGCAGTGCCGTGTTTGTGGTGGAACAGCAGTGCGCTTACCTTGATGTGGATGGCAAAGATTTGCACGCGGAAAACCGGCATCTGCTGGGAATGGCGGATGATCAGCTGGTGGCCTATGCGCGACTGCTCTCCCCGGAGGATGAGACCAGCCCGGTGAAAATCGGACGGGTGATTGTTTCAGATCGGGTTCGTGGTGCGCGGCTGGGGAACCGTCTGATGGAGCAGGCAATCAACAGTTGTCAGCAACACTGGCCGGGCCGCGATCTGTTTCTCTCCGCGCAGGCGCATCTGGAAAGTTTCTATGGGCAGCATGGCTTTGTCGCGGTGGGGGAGAACTACCTGGAAGATGGGATCCCTCACGTCGATATGCTGAAGAACGCGCCATAAAAAAAGGCGAGGCCTGAGCCTCGCCTGTTTACATCAACCCACCGTCATCTGGCGGTCGTCGACATATTTACGCTGATCCGGCGCAGGCGGGAAATATTGATAGAGCCAGGTTTCACTCAGCGTCTCATCTTTGCTGCGCAGGAACAGACGCATCTCTACCGGCTCGGTGGAATCGCTGTTCGGATACCAGTCAAACAGGATGCGATAGCCCTTAAGCGGATCGACATACAGAATCTCAACCTGCTTCACGCTACCGGATGAAACGGTAATCACCGGCTCAATCCCTTTCGGCGCAGCAGCCTGCAGATCGCCACCAATAAAATCGATGGCGAAGCGGCGGCACCAGGTTTCCGGGAAGTGTTCGCCAGGTGCCCACCCTTCCGGGAAACCACCGATACCGGTACGGGTTGCATCCACGCGCGCCAGACCGCTACGCACCGGCGGCAGACCACTCCAGTAAAGCTTGTAGGAGAAGTTCAGCTCGCTGCCCGCTTTGATTGGCTCAGCCGGTTGCCAGAAGCAGACCACGTTATCCAGCGTTTCACCCGTAGTCGGGATCTCCATCAGGTTGATCGCGCCTTTGCCCCACTTACCGACCGGCTCAACCCACAGGCTGGGACGTTTGTCATACCAGCCAATCACATCCTGATAATCTTTGAAGTCGTGATTAAGCTGCAGCAGGCCAAACCCACGTGGATTCTCATCTTCATAGGCGTTGAACTGCAGACGCTGAGGATTATTCAGCGGACGGGCAATCCATTCACCTTTACCGGTCCACATCGCCAGGCGATCGGAGTCATGGATCTGCGGATGGTAAGTGTTGCACATGCGGCGTTCGTTGGTGCCGCAGCTGAACATACTGGTCATTGGCGAGATGCCAATCTGACGGATCTCTTTACGGGCAAACAGGTGGTTTTCCACCTCCATCACCACGCGTTTCTCTTCGCAATGGATGATGAATTTGTAAGCACCGGTGACGCTGGCACCATCCAGCAGGGCGTAGCAGGTAAAGGTGGTATCTTCCGCTTTTGGCGTTTCAAACCAGAAGGCGGTGAAATCGGGAAACTCTTCCTGGCCATTGCTGAAGGTGTTGATCGCTACGCCACGCGCCGAGAGGCCGTACTGGAAAGTATCGTCAACGGCACGGAAGTAGCTTGCGCCAAGGAAGGAGACGATGTCGCGACGGGCCAGTTCCGGTTTTTTAAAGGCGCGGAACCCGGCGAAGCCGAGGTCAGTTTTGCCCTCCAGCTGCTTCGTATCAACTTTGGCGTCGTTGTAGTTGAACAATTCGGGACGGAAGTGAATTTCGCGCGCTTCGCGACTCTCGCCGTCGACAGAGAACATGCGGATGCGCCGCTTGAAGCCCATACCGACATGGAAGAACTGAACGTCCAGTTGACGATCGGGCAGGTTGTTCCAGAGTGAGTGGTTGGCGTCATACTGAATTTCGTTGTACGCCTGCGGGGTCAATGTGGCCAGCGTCTCCGGCAGCGCGCCCGGTGCTCCGCCCCAGGGTTTTTTCGCCAGTGCAGCCGCGTTTTTCTTCAATACGTCGAAATCGAAGCGTACGGCGGTTCCGTCAGCAATGCCATCTTCTGCCCATGCGGATTGCGCAAACAGCGTTGACAGGCCGGTCATGCCGCTGACGGCGGAGAAGGCCATTGACGCTTTCATAAACATTCTTCGATTCATGCCAGAGATTATTCCTTAGCTGTTCGAGGGTGTCGTGACTGTCGTGCAAAATGCACTTTCATGGCCCGATAATCACAGGCAACAGAGGGGTACGACAGTAGGGTTACTGGAAAATTCAGTCACAACAAAATTTATCAGATTAATCAAAGAAGCGAAGCGAAATTCCGCGGTTGCCGCTGCGTCTTACACTTCTTTGCGTAGCGAAACGGCGCACAGCCTGCACTAAGCAAGATTAACAGATGAAAAATCAGGTGATTCCTGGAGCAGGAAATCAGCAGAGCGCCAGATTATGACTATAGTTAATGAACTGCTTTGCAATTCACACGGAGGAAACGATGGTAAATCAGACAAATCAATTCGAAACGGGCCTCGATGACGATATTGCGTTACTGACCGAAACGCTGGAAGAAGTTCTTAAGGCATCAGGTGATCCGGCCGATCAGAAGTACATTGAGCTTAAGAGCAAAGCCGAACAGGCGCTGAACGATGTGAAATCCCGTGTCAGCCAGGCGTCCGATAGCTACTACTATCGCGCTAAACAAGCGGCTTACCGTGCAGACGATTACGTGCACGAAAAACCGTGGCAGGGTGTCGGTATCGGTGCAACAGCCGGTCTGGTACTTGGTCTGCTGCTGGCGCGTCGCTAATCGCGATTCGCTGACTCAGTTGTAGCAGACAACAGTAGTAAAAAAGCGGCGGGGCAATCCCGCCGTTTTTATTGGTTTTTAACTCCCTGAACACCTTCACCACCCTTGATCCTGCTTCACCCTCGCTATCTTTATGTGCAACGTGCCTGAGACGCAATGGTCACAATCCCTGGTGATGCCGATTGTGTCTGGCGGGAGGAGTTCGTACAGTAAAGCAAACGTGAAAAGGAGAACTCAACGTGATTAGAGTAGAGATGCTGTCGACCGGGGATGAGGTGCTGCATGGCCAAATCGTCGATACCAACGCAGCCTGGCTGGCGGATATGTTGTTCCAGCAAGGGTTGCCTATGACCAGCCGTACCACGGTAGGAGATTCACTCGAATCGCTAATCGCCACGCTACAGGCGCGCAGCCATGAGGCAGATGTGCTGATTGTGAATGGCGGTCTGGGGCCGACCAGTGACGATCTCAGTGCGCTGGCAGCCGCCAGAGCCTGTGGCGTTGAGCTTGAGGTGCAGCAGGAGTGGCTGGAACAGATGGAAGCCTGGTTCGCCAGCCGGGGACGCGTGATGGCGGCCAGCAATCGCAAGCAGGCGGAAATCCCGGCCAATGCGGAACTGATTGATAATCCGGTCGGTACCGCCTGTGGCTTTGCCCTGCAACTCAATCGCTGCTGGATGTTCTTCACGCCTGGTGTGCCGTCTGAATTTAAAGTGATGGTGGAGCAGCAGATCATCCCCCGTCTGAAAGCGAAATTTTCGCCGCCCGAGCCACCGATTTGTCTGCGGCTGACCACCTTTGGTCGCGGTGAAAGCGATATTGCCGCCGAACTGGAGCCGCTGGCGCTGCCGGAAGGCGTGGTCATGGGATATCGCTCGTCCATGCCGATCATTGAGATCAAGCTCACCGGCCCGGCCAGTCAGCGGGTGGCGATGGAGCAGGTGTGGCAGCAGGTGCGTCTGCAACTGGCGGAGTGCACCATTTTCGAAGGCACCGAAGGCTTACCGGCGCTGCTGGCACGTGAGCTGGAGCAGCGCGGTGAGCAGCTGGCAATCAGTGAGCAATACACCGCCGGACTGCTCTACTGGCAGTTGGCTGGCGCCAGCGTGCCGCTGCGTGGCGCTGACATCTTTCCACCCCGGCAGGAGACGCTGGAGCAGCAGGTGATCCGCACCCGCGAACTTGCTGCACAGCAGCAGGCTGCGCTGGCGCTCTCTGTTGGCAGCCTGGAGCAGGAAGAGATTTCGGTGGCGCTGCATACACCGGATGGCAGTTTTGGTCAGCGCGTGAAGTTCAGTACCGGTCGCCATAATCTGGAGACGCGGCAGAAGGTGGTGGCAATGATGGCGATGAACATGCTGCGCCGCTGGTTACACGGCAGCGAAGTGAGCACCGGTCACGGCTGGATTGATGTGGTTGAAACTGTCAGACAGTAATATCAGTGAAAATAAAACGGGCGCCTGAGGCGCCCGTTTTTGTATGTGACTGCGAATTAACCCCCATACAGCGTCATTCTCGCAGCAATAAATTAGCTCAAAGCGCAGGGAACACGGGCAGAGGAGGAAAGCGTCCCGCGCTTGGGACAAAAACGCCGGGAGCGTTTTTGAACAACGCAACGCGTTGGCCCGGCTACGGGCGCACCTCAGGGATGAGGTGCGTAATCGCGCGGGCCGAGCTGTCAGGGATGACGCTTTTTGCGTCTTTCCGATCTGACCGTGTTCCCTAAGCTGACTCGATCTCACAGCAAATCAAGCCAGACTTATTCCACCTCAGTTATAACTCCAGCTCAATCTCGCCTTTGGCTTTGCAGCAGCAGGGCAGGATCTCATCCTGCTGCACAAAGGCCAGCGGCCGCTGTGGGTAATGCACTTCGCCTTTCAGCAGCCGCATCCGGCAGGAGCCGCAATAACCTTCGCGGCACTGAAACTCCACGCAGAGATTGTTGGCTTCCAGCAGCGTCAGCAGATTGGTATGCTCGTCTGTGCATTCCAGCCGGGTGCCGGAACTGCGCAGAATAACAACGTCGCGACTCATAATTAAAGCTGGAAGTCGTCGAAGTCGTTAGCGCCTACTTCAGAATCGATCTGACCCACCAGATAGGAGCTCACTTCCACTTCCTGCGGCGCAACCTGAACGTTGTCAGAGACCAGCCAGGAGTTAATCCATGGGATTGGGTTTGAGCGCGTCTGGAACGGCAAATCAAGGCCAACAGCCTGCATACGGATATTGGTGATGTACTCAATGTACTGGCAGAGAATATCTTTGTTCAGGCCGATCATTGAGCCGCCGCTGAACAGATATTCTGCCCACTCTTTCTCCTGCAGCGCTGCTTTCTTAAACAGCTCGAAGCACTCTTCACGGCACTCTGCCGCAATCTCTTTCATCTCCGGATCGTCTTCACCGCTGCGCAGCAGATTCAGCATGTGCTGGGTGCCGGTCAGGTGCAGCGCTTCATCGCGGGCAATCAGCTTGATGATTTTGGCATTGCCTTCCATCAGCTCGCGCTCGGCGAACGCGAATGAACAGGCGAAGCTGACATAGAAACGGATCGCTTCCAGCGCATTGACGCTCATCAGGCAGATATAGAGCTGCTTCTTCAGGGCGCGCAGGCTGACGACAACCGGTTTGCCGTTGACCTGATGCGTGCCTTCACCCAGCTGATGCCAGTAGTTGGTCATCTCAATCAGATCGTCGTAATAGCGTGAGATATCCTGAGCACGCGCCAGAATCTGCTCATTGGTGACGATATCGTCAAACACCACTGCCGGATCGTTAACGATATTACGGATGATGTGGGTGTAAGAACGGGAGTGAATCGTCTCTGAGAACGCCCAGGTTTCAATCCAGGTTTCCAGTTCAGGAATCGAGATCAGCGGCAGCAGCGCGACGTTCGGGCTGCGGCCCTGAATCGAATCCAGCAGCGTCTGATACTTCAGGTTGCTGATAAAGATATGTTTTTCATGATCCGGCAGCGCCTGGTAATCGATGCGATCGCGTGAAACGTCGACCTCTTCCGGACGCCAGAAGAAGGAGAGCTGCTTTTCGATCAGCTTTTCAAAGATGTCATATTTTTGCTGGTCGAAGCGCGCCACGTTTACGGACTGACCGAAAAACATCGGCTCTTTCAGCTGATCATTTTTGTTCTGTGAGAAAGTGGAGTAAGCCATAAAAGTTGTCCAAAAGTAGACGAAGCCAGGCCTCGTGAAATGAATGAGGCGGGAGATTCTCCCGCCTGACCATTAGATCTTACAGGCGCCGCTCTCGCAGCCATCATCCTGGATGGAAGGTGCCAGGTCATCCTGCGCATCTTCAGCACCGTCACGGGTGTTTTGATAGTAGAGCGTTTTCACGCCGAACTTATACGCCGTCAGCAGATCTTTCAGCAGCTGTTTCATCGGCACTTTACCGTTGGTGAAGCGCGACGGATCGTAGTTGGTGTTGGACGAAATCGCCTGGTCGATGAATTTCTGCATCAGACCCACCAGTTGCAGGTAGCCATCGTTGTTCGGCATTTCCCACAGCAGTTCGTACTGATCTTTCAGACGCTCATACTCCGGTACGACCTGACGCAGGATGCCATCTTTCGACGCTTTGATGCTGATGTGACCGCGCGGAGGCTCAATACCGTTGGTGGCATTGGAGATCTGCGACGAGGTTTCAGACGGCATCAGCGCAGACAGAGTCGAGTTGCGCAGGCCGTGCGTTTTAATCTCTTCACGCAGGCTTTCCCAGTCGAGATGCAGCGGTTCGTTGCTGATCGCGTCCAGATCTTTCTTGTAGGTGTCGATAGGCAGAATGCCCTGCGCATAGGTGGTTTCATTGAACCACGGGCAGGCACCTTGCTCTTTCGCCAGCTCATTTGAGGCTTTCAGCAGGTAATACTGAATCGCTTCAAAGGTTTTGTGCGTCAGGCCATTGGCGCTGCCATCGGAGTAGCGCACACCATGCTTCGCCAGATAGTAGGCGTAGTTGATGACGCCGATACCCAGAGTACGACGACCCATCGCGCCACGCTGGGCAGCCGGGATCGGGTAGTCCTGATAGTCGAGCAGCGCATCAAGCGCGCGTACTGCCAGGGTAGCCAGCTCTTCCAGATCGTCGAGGCTTTCGATGGCGCCGAGGTTGAACGCAGAGAGCGTACACAGGGCAATCTCACCGTTTTCGTCGTTAACATCTTCCAGCGGTTTGGTCGGCAGGGCGATTTCCAGGCAGAGGTTAGACTGGCGAACCGGCGCAATGCTCGGGTCAAACGGGCTGTGGGTGTTGCAGTGATCGACGTTCTGAATGTAGATACGGCCAGTAGAGGCGCGTTCCTGCATCATCAGTGAGAAGAGATCGACCGCTTTAACACGCTGCTTGCGGATGCTCTGATCCTGCTCATATTTGGTATAGAGGCGCTCAAACTCATCCTGATTGGCGAAGAATGCGTCATACAGGCCAGGCACATCAGACGGGCTGAACAGGGTGATATCTTCGCCTTTCAGCAGGCGCTGATACATCAGCTTGTTGAGCTGTACACCATAGTCCATGTGACGCACGCGGTTGCCTTCAACACCACGGTTGTTCTTCAGCACCAGCAGGCTTTCGATTTCCAGATGCCACATCGGGTAGAACAGGGTGGCTGCGCCGCCACGAACGCCGCCCTGAGAACAGGACTTCACAGCGGTCTGGAAATGCTTGTAGAACGGGATACAGCCGGTATGGAACGCTTCACCGCCGCGAATCGGGCTGCCCAGCGCACGGATACGACCGGCGTTGATACCGATGCCGGCACGCTGAGAGACATATTTCACAATTGCGCTGGAGGTGGCGTTGATGGAGTCCAGGCTGTCGCCGCACTCGATCAGCACACAGGAGCTGAACTGACGTGTTGGGGTGCGTACGCCAGACATGATTGGCGTCGGCAGGGAGATTTTAAACGTCGAGATCGCATCATAGAAACGCTTGATGTAATCCATACGCGTGTCGCGCGGGTAGCCGGAGAAGAGGCAGGCGGCGACCAGAATGTAGAGGAACTGCGCGCTTTCGTAGATTTCACCCGAAACGCGGTTCTGCACCAGATATTTGCCTTCCAGCTGCTTCACAGCGGCATAGGAGAAGTTCATGTCACGCCAGTGGTCGAGGAACTCGTCCATCTGCGCAAACTCTTCCTGGCTGTAATCTTCCAGCAGGTGACGATCATATTTGCCCATGTCGACCATCTTAACGACCTGGTCATAGAGCTTTGGCGGCTCAAACTGACCATACGCTTTTTTGCGCAGGTGGAAGATCGCCAGGCGGGCAGCCAGGTACTGATAGTCAGGGGCATCGCGGGAGATGAGGTCTGCTGCGGCCTTGATGATGGTCTCATGAATGTCAGAGGTTCTGATGCCATCATAGAACTGAATGTGAGAGCGCAGCTCAACCTGTGAAACTGAGACGTTGTTCAGCCCTTCAGCTGCCCAGTCCAGCACACGGTGAATTTTGTCGAGATCAATGCGCTCCTGGCGGCCATCGCGTTTAGTAACGAGCAGACTCTGGTTCATGTCGCGTTTTTACCTTTGCGTGAGTATCCAAAAATTAAAAGAAATCCCGGTTTATACACAGCCTATTCATTGTGAATAATGTGTGGATAAACACTACATCTAGGGGGTGATGGGAAAAGCCATAACTACATGGGGGCATATTTTAGTATTTTACGGCCGCTTAACAAGAGCAAAAAATGATGGCTGGAGGGGTTGTAATTCTTGCGAAATTTCTTAGCCCACGCCTTGTAAGGCCTGGCATCATGTCAACCAGATCACACTTTTTTTTCTTATTATGATCGGGCGCGTGTTTCTTATTCAATCCTCAGGATTCAGCAGGAAAAGGGATGAAAAATGGCTAAAAGCCGCTAGCGGGTTGCTGGTCAGCAGAGAATCGGATGCGGTAACGCTGAAGAGGATGGAACCGGGCTGATGTAACCTATTGGCAGACATCAGAATGCCTCTGGCGCGGTGAGTGCTGTGACCGGCACAGGGAGAACGGGCGCAGAAGAGGAGATGCCCGCCCTGATTCAGGCGGGCGGGTCACTCAGACGGCGCGGTGGGTGTGCACCATATAATTCACGTCAGTGCCGGGAGCCAGTTTGAATCGGTTAGTCACCGGGTTGTAATGCAGGCCAATGATGTGGCGTTCACGCAGGGCCGTTTCATCGACCCAGCCCAGCAGTTCGGAAGGACGGATAAATTTCTTCACGTCGTGAGTGCCGCGCGGCAGCATGCGCAACACATATTCCGCACCAAATATCGCCAGCAGCCAGGCTTTTGGATTGCGGTTCAGCGTAGAGAAGAAGACTTCGCCGCCGGGTTTGACCAGCTTCGCACAGGCGTGAACCACTGAGCGCGGATCCGGCACGTGCTCCAGCATCTCCATGCAGGTCACCACATCATATTTTCCGGCGTGCTGCTCCGCATGCTCTTCGACGGTCTGCTGCACGTAGTCCAGCGTCACTCCGCTCTCCAGAGCATGCAGGCGCGCCACGGCCAGCGGTTCCGCGCCCATGTCCAGGCCCGTGACCACGGCACCTTCACGCGCCATGCTTTCGGCTAAGATGCCGCCGCCGCATCCGACGTCGAGCACGGTTTTACCGAACAAGCCGTTGCTGTGCTGCGCGATATAGCCCAGGCGCAGCGGGTTAATGCGGTGCAACGGTTTAAATTCACCCTCCAGATCCCACCAGCGCGAGGCAACGGCCTCAAACTTGGCAATTTCCTGCGCATCGACGTTCTGCTGATGATTCTGCGGTTGTGCATTCATTGAATCGTAACTCCTGACAAAATGTGCCCACAGTATAAACGCTTAACCGCAGATGGCACACCTTTCAGGCGCAAGGAAAAGCGGGTGAAATCGGTGGTTAGCGTTCACCAGAGCATTGCAGTGTGATATACTTTCGCACCTTTAAAATCCGGGATTAAGTAGAGGGATAGCGGCTCCATGAGCGACCTTGCGAGAGAAATTACACCGGTCAATATCGAAGAAGAATTAAAAAATTCTTACCTCGGTTACGCCATGTCGGTCATCGTTGGCCGAGCTTTACCCGATGTGCGTGATGGCCTGAAGCCGGTTCATCGTCGCGTACTTTTTGCGATGAGTGTACTGGGTAACGACTGGAACAAACCCTATAAAAAATCTGCCCGCGTCGTCGGTGACGTTATCGGTAAATATCACCCGCATGGTGATTCCGCCGTTTACGACACCATTGTACGTATGGCCCAGCCTTTCTCCCTGCGTTACATGCTGGTGGACGGACAAGGCAACTTCGGTTCCATCGACGGCGACTCCGCCGCGGCGATGCGTTATACCGAAATTCGCATGTCGAAAATCGCCCACGACCTGTTAGCTGACCTGGAAAAAGATACCGTCGATTTCGTACCGAACTACGACGGCACTGAGCAGATCCCTGAAGTTCTGCCGACCAAAATCCCTAACCTGCTGGTGAACGGCTCTTCCGGTATCGCCGTGGGTATGGCAACCAACATTCCGCCGCATAACCTGCGTGAAGTGATTAACGGCTGTCTGGCTTACATTGAAAATGAAGACATCAGCATTGAAGAGCTGATGGAGCACATTCCGGGGCCTGATTTCCCGACCGCCGCTATCATCAATGGTCGCCGTGGCATCGAAGAAGCGTACCGCACCGGACGCGGTAAAATTTATATTCGTGCGCGTGGCGAAGTGGAAGCTGATGCTAAAACGGGCCGCGAGACCATCATCATTCATGAGCTGCCGTATCAGGTTAACAAGGCACGCCTGATTGAGAAGATTGCGGAGCTGGTGAAAGAGAAGCGTGTCGAAGGCATCAGCGCACTGCGCGATGAGTCTGATAAAGACGGCATGCGTATCGTGATTGAGATCAAGCGCGATGCGGTCGGCGAAGTCGTGCTGAATAATCTCTATTCACTGACCCAGTTGCAGACCTCGTTTGGTATCAACATGGTCGCCCTGCATCAGGGTCAGCCGAAGATCATGGCGCTGAAGGAGATTCTGGACGCCTTTGTTCGCCATCGTCGTGAAGTTGTGACGCGTCGTACTATCTTTGAACTGCGTAAGGCGCGCGATCGTGCGCATATCCTGGAAGGTCTGGCGATTGCGCTGGCGAATATCGATCCTATCATCGAGCTGATTCGTCGTGCACCAAACCCGGCAGAAGCAAAAGCGGGTCTGATTGCGCAGGCGTGGGATCTCGGTAACGTGTCAGCGATGCTGGAACGTGCCGGTGATGACGCCGCGCGTCCGGAGTGGCTGGATCCACAATACGGCATCCGTGATGGTCAATACTATCTGACCGAGCAGCAGGCTCAGGCGATTCTGGATCTGCGTCTGCAGAAACTGACCGGCCTTGAGCACGAGAAGCTGCTGGATGAGTATAAAGCGCTGCTGGAGCAGATCGCTGAGCTGCTGCGCATTCTGTCGAACGCGGACCGTCTGATGGAAGTGATCCGCGAAGAGCTGGAGCTGATGCGTGATCAGTTCGGTGATGAGCGTCGCACAGAGATTACTGCCAACACGGCTGACATTAATATCGAAGACCTGATCAATCAGGAAGATGTTGTGGTGACATTGTCGCATCAGGGCTATGTGAAGTATCAGCCGCTGACCGACTATGAAGCGCAGCGTCGTGGTGGTAAGGGCAAATCAGCCGCACGTATCAAAGAAGAGGACTTCATTGATCGTCTGCTGGTCGCCAATACGCATGACACGATTCTTTGCTTCTCCAGCCGTGGCCGTCTCTACTGGATGAAGGTTTACCAGCTGCCGGAAGCAAGCCGTGGCGCACGTGGACGTCCAATCGTCAACCTGCTGCCGCTGGAAGCCAACGAGCGTATTACGGCGATTCTGCCGGTACGTGAGTATACCGAAGGCTTTAATATCTTTATGGCGACCGCGCTCGGTACTGTGAAGAAGACCGCACTGAAAGAGTTCAGCCGTCCACGCAGCGCGGGCATTATTGCCGTGAATCTGCGTGACGACGATGAGCTGATCGGTGTGGCGCTGACCAACGGTAACGATGAGGCGATGCTGTTCTCAGCGGCCGGTAAAGTGGTGCGCTTTGCAGAAACCGCAGTCCGTGCGATGGGTCGTACCGCCTCTGGCGTACGCGGCATCAGGCTGGCTGAAGGCGATCGCGTTGTGTCATTGATTGTGCCGCGTGAAGAGGGTGCAATTATGACCGTGACGCAGAATGGTTACGGCAAGCGTACGGCCAACAGCGAATACCCGACCAAGTCGCGTGCGACTCAGGGTGTTATTTCAATCAAAGTGACCGAACGTAATGGTCCGGTGATTGGCGCCGTTCAGGTCGTTGATGGCGATCAGATTATGATGATCACCGATGCCGGTACGCTGGTGCGTACCCGCGTTTCAGAAGTGAGCGTCGTGGGTCGTAATACCCAGGGTGTGATTCTGATTCGTACCGCAGAGGATGAGAACGTCGTGGGTCTGCAGCGTGTTGCCGAGCCGGTTGAAGAAGAAGAGCTGGATTCAATCGACGGTAGCGTGGCGGAAGGCGAGGAAGATATCGCGCCGGAAGCAGAGAACGACGATGAAGAGATTGCGCCGGAAGCGGATGCAGAAGACGAAGACGACGCGGCTGAAGACGAAGAGTAATTTGTCTGGCGTGAGCTGAAGTTCGTTGCAGAAACGGCAGGTCAGGGGAAACCCGGCCTGCCGTTTTTTTTTGTGTGATGGGGAAGGAGCAGGGAGCTTAGGGCTGGAGGCTGGTTGCTGGAGGCTGGTTGCTGGTTGCTGGTTGCTGGTTGCTGGTGGCTGGTGGCTGTGAGTTGGGAGCCGCCGTAAGGCCCACTGTGCCCGATCGCAAAGGATTCCCGCATCCATGCGGATCGGCCACGCCATCCCTGGCGTGGACGCTTTGCTCTTCGGGCACAGCAGGCCTTTCTTGTTGGGATTTGGGTGTCGCTTTGAGGGGATGGGCGTGTTGTTTGAGGTGTGAGAGGCGGGTCGGGAAAATGGCTGGTGGCTGGTGGCTGGTGGCTGGTGGCTGGTGGCTGGTGGCTGATGGCTGGTGGCTGTGAGTTGGGAGCCGCCGAAAGGCCCACTATGCCCGATCGCAAAGGATTCCCGCATCCATGCGGATCGGCCACGCCATCGCGGGCCAGACGCTTTGCTCTTCGGGCATAGCAGGCCTTTCTTGGTGGGATTTGGGTGTCGCTTTGAGGGGATGGGCGTGTTGTTTGAGGTCTTAGAGGCGGGGCGGGAAAATGGCTGGCTGATGGCAGTCAGATGGGAGCCGTCGAAAGGACTGCTGTGCCCGATCGCAAAGGGTTCCCGCATCCATGCGGATCGGCCACGCCATCGCGGGCCAGACGCTTTGCTCTTCGGGCATAGCAGGCCTTTCTTGTTGGGGTTGTGGTGTCGCTTTAAGGAGATGTGTGCGTGCATTTGTTTGAGGGGGAGAGGCGGCGACTTCTTCCTAAGATAAAGATGTTGCTTTGGCTGTCTTAAAAGATTCCCAAACCGCCCGCTAAGCCTGCGGCTGGCTGGCTTTTTACGCCCGATAAAGCTAGTGTATGGGCATTAAAAATCGATGATGCGACTAACCTTGCCAACTGCGAGTTACCTTTGAAATATCCTGTCTCTTTCCGCACTACGCTTCGCATCTCGCGCTATCTTTTCCGCGCGCTGGCGCTGCTAATCTGGACGCTGGGCGCCGTTCTTACTGCGTTTTACATTATCAGCGTGCTGCACAATAAAGAGACGCAGGTTCGGCAGGAGTTTGCCAGCAACTACGGCACGATACAGTGGTATGTGCGCCATTCGGCGGACATGATGCGTGAGCTGAAATATATCACCGAGAACCGCTTAACCAACGCCAGCAGCGGTCTTGATGTGCTGACCGGTATGATGCCAGGCAAAACATCTCAGCCGCAGTTTACGCCCCTGTTTTCGGATGGCGACTGTACCTCGATGAGCAATACCTGGCGCAACTCGCTCGATTCACTCAGTTACTACATCAATTACTGGAAAAGTAACTTCGCCTCATCGTATGAGCTGAATCGGGTGTTCTTTATCGGTGGCGAGAGTCAGTGTCTGGCCGACTTCACGATTGGCAGCAGCAATGCTGACCGGGAACGCAGCCTGAAATCGCTGCGTGAGAATGTGCTGCGCTATCGCAACAGCAGCGAAGAAGATCGCCGCAATCCGATGTACTGGATTAACAGCAGTGCTCAGCCAGGCGTCGGAACCTTCTTTATGGTGGTGCCCGTCTACGTTGCTAATAAGTTACAGGCGCTGCTGGGCGTCGAACAGAATATCCGTCTGGATGAGTTTATTCAGCCGGGCAGCCTGCCGATTATCGCGTCCATTACCGATGAAAATTATCGTCCACTGCTAAATTCGCGGCGCGGCGGGCTGGGCTTCTCGCTCGATAGTCTTCCTGATGATAAAACCTGGTTCGGATACCTGAATGGTTATCGTCAGCTGGTTCTGAAAAAGCCGCTGCCGCCTTCCGATCTTAACGTGGTGTGGTCGATATCTACCGACGTGATGGTGGATCAGCTCAAGCTGATGATCATTAATGCGCTACTGCTCAATATTTTCAGCGCCGTTATTCTGTTTACCCTCGCCTGGCTGTTTGAGCGCCGGATGTTCCTGCCAGCGGAGGAGAATGCGCACCGGCTGGAAGAGCATGAGCAGTTTAACCGTAAGATTGTCGCCTCTGCGCCGGTCGGGATCTGTATTTTACGCACCAGCGACGGCACCAATATTCTGAGTAACGAGCTGGCGCACAATTATCTGACGTTGCTGACGCAGGAAGATCGCCTGCGGCTGAATGAGATTATTGGCGGGCAGCAGGTCAACTTTGTCGATGTGCTCACCGGCAGTAATACCAACCTGCAAATCAGCTTTGTGCATTCGCGCTATCGTAATGAGAACGTGGCGATTTGCGTGCTGGTCGATGTCTCGGCGCGCGTGCGGATGGAGCAGTCGCTGCAGGAGATGGCCCACGCGGCAGAGCAGGCGAGCCAGTCAAAATCGATGTTCCTTGCCACGGTCAGTCACGAACTGCGCACGCCGCTTTATGGCATTATCGGGAATCTCGATCTGCTGCAGACCAAAGAGCTGCCCAGCGGTATCGACTCGCTGGTGACGGCGATGAACAACTCCTCCAGCCTGCTGCTGAAAATCATCAGCGATATTCTCGACTTCTCAAAAATCGAATCAGAGCAGCTGAAAATTGAGCCGCGTCCGTTTGCACCTCGTGAAATCGTGACCCACATCGTCGGCAACTATCTGTCGCTGGTGGTGAAGAAGCGGCTTACGCTCTACTGCTTTATTGAGCATGACGTTCCGCAGGTGCTGGATGGCGATCCTCTGCGTCTGCAGCAGGTGATCTCGAACCTGCTGAATAACGCGATTAAGTTCACGCACACGGGCTGTATTATCCTCCACGCTTACGTTGCGCAGGGCTATCTGGCATTCCGCGTCCGTGATACTGGCGTCGGCATTCCGGCAAAAGAGCTGCCACGCCTGTTTGATCCTTTCTTCCAGGTGGGAAATGGCGTGCAGCGTAATTTCCAGGGCACCGGGCTGGGACTGGCGATCTGTGAAAAGCTGATCAATATGATGGATGGCGACATTGAGGTCGACTCAGAGCCAGGTATGGGCAGCCAGTTTATTGTGCGTATTCCAATCTACAAAGGGCAGAAGCCGTCACTGATGCTGCTGGAGGATTTACAGGATAAGAAAATCTGGCTGGCGATGCGCAACGAGTACCTCGCGGAATTTATCACGCGTCAGATTCAGCAGCAGGGCATTCAGGTCGCGGAGTATAACGGTAAGCCTGGCCACGACGATGTGGTGATGACCGATTACGAACTGGATATTGATGTCCCGCTGCGGGCACTGGTCACTTTCGATGGATCGCATGTGGATATGCCGCGTGAACGTCAGCCTGGCCGCTGGATCCACTCTACCGCCACGCTGCACGAGGTTCCGGCGCTGCTGGCGCGCATCTATCGGATCGCACTCGGCAACGACGCCGCAGATGCGCTGTTGCTGGCCGTGCCGGTAGAAGAGAAAGTGCATAACGATGACATCATGGTGTTGATTGTCGATGACCATCCGATTAACCGCATGCTGCTGTCGGAACAGCTCGGCACGCTGGGCTATCAGGTGAAGACTGCGCAGGATGGCGTTGATGCGCTTAATGTACTGAGTCGTAATGAGATTGATATCGTACTCACCGACGTGAACATGCCGAATATGGATGGTTATCGCCTGACGCAGCGGTTGCGTCAGCTTGGCCATCTCTTCCCGGTCGTTGGCGTGACGGCGAATGCGCTGGCGGAAGAGAAACAGCGTTGCATGGATGCGGGCATGGATAACTGCCTGTCGAAACCGGTGACGTTAGATGTGCTGAAAGTGACGCTGGCAATCTATGCTGATCGGGTACGTAAAACGCGGATGGGGTAGGGCAGGAAAGGGCAGAGGCGAGGCGGTGCAGGCTGCACCGCCTCAGGAAGTAACTTAGTCTCTTTCGACCTGAGTCTGGCTGACAGACGACAGGTAGTTCAGCAGTGCGATATCGTTATCCACGCCCAGTTTCATCATCGCTGATTTCTTCTGGCTACTGATGGTTTTGATACTGCGGTTCAGCTTCTTGGCAATCTCGGTGACCAGGAAACCTTCTGCAAACAGACGCAGCACTTCGCTCTCTTTCGGTGACAGGCGTTTGTCGCCATAACCACCCGCGCTGATTTTCTCCAGCAGTTTCGCAACGCTTTCCGGCGTATATTTCTTGCCTTTCTGCAGTGCAGCCAGTGCCTTTGGCAAATCGGTTGGCGCGCCCTGTTTCAGTACAATCCCTTCGATATCGAGATCAAGCACTGAACTCAGAATCGCCGGGTTATTGTTCATGGTCAGAACAATAATCGAGAGATCCGGGTAGTGGCGTTTAATATATTTAATCAGCGTAATACCATCGCCATACTTCTCACCTGGCATAGAGAGGTCGGTGATCAGGACGTTGGCGTCAAGCTTGGACAGATTATTGATCAGTGCTGTTGAGTCTTCGAACTCACCTACAACGTTAACCCATTCAATTTGTTCCAGAGATTTTCGGATACCGAAAAGGACAATTGGATGGTCATCGGCAATAATTACGTTTAAGTTATTCATCTTATTGGTTACCTTGCTGCAGCAGTTGATTGACGTAAGCGTCAATATCACTGGTGGTATTTGTAATGTTTGAATCGTCACACGCTTTAATGTGGTGTTCTAACTCTTCACAAAGCTGTTTGCCGGGAGTCAGATTGAGCATGGCAAACACGCCCTTTAGGCGATGCGCTGTCTGAGCAAGCGAGGCGTAGTCCTTTTCCGCCGACTCAGTATACAGCCTCTTCACATCAACCGGTACTGTCTCCGTAAACAGCTGGAAATAGCCGCCGCTCATCAATGGCGTGGCCGCGTCGTCTTCCGTGTCGTTATCCATCACATCATGCGACAGTTGCTTCTCTATCAGTGCCAGCAATGCATCCAGCAGCGCATTACTGAGATTGAAATTGACCCGATACTGCTGGTCGTTCAGTGCATGGTGCCCCAGTTCATCTTCCGCCAGCAGCAGTGCCCAGCCGCTAAGCTTTGATGGATCGTCGGTCACCAGCACATCGTGATCCTGACCGGAAATGCGCTCGTCGGGTGTCAGACAACGCGCTCCCCAGTTTTCCAGATGGCGGCAAACAATTTTATGCACGTCCTCCACGGTGATCTCCACCAGCGCGGTAACGCCATCCAGAATTTTTTCCTCTTCTTCTTCGCGCTTCTGCTCCAGCACCAGCGGCAACTGCATGTTGTAGCGCGTGCCGATATCCGCTTTTGCCACGATATCCAGGCTGCCGCCCATCTGCTTACAGAGCTGCTTACAGAGGAAGAACGCCATGCCAGAAGCCTGTCCGTAGCGATCCTGACTGGTATCGCCCAGGAACGGGAAGTCGACATTGGCCAGTTCATCCACCGTCAGGCCCGCACCGGTATCCACCAGTTCGATAATCAATCTATCGGCCTGCTTGTCCGCAGCCTTAACTTCCAGGGTGATTTTCCCCCAGCGGGTGGTGGTCAGGGCGTAGTGCATCAGCGTGGTCAGCACTTTACGCAGGGCGCGACGGTCGCCAAAGCGCGTCTCATCATTAGCCAGGTGATTATTCACCACCAGCGACAGCCCTTTGCGGCGCATCAGCGGCAGGCTTTCCAGCGCGATCTCATCCAGCAGTTCCTGCAGGTTAAAGACGGTCGCATCGGGTGACCAGTCGTGCGCCTCAAGCCGGTTCAGCAGCACGATATCATCCACCAGTCGCGCCAGCCCCTGACTCTCATCGAGCAGGTCCAGCACGGTCTCATCGGCATCACGCTGGCTGAGCTGTACCAGCTGCGTCACCATCTTCTCCAGGGGTTGATTCAGCGCATGGCCCAGATTGTGCAGTAGCTGCTGTCGCATCTGATGGTTACGATCCAGCACCTGCTGCGCTTTTTGCAGCTTCTTATTCACCAGCAGCTCGCGATCCTGGTCACGCATCATAAACAGCTGGGTATGCGGCGACAGCACGCTGCGGGCGTGGCGAATCTCATACACTTCGTTATTGATGGTGGCCTGCAGCACGCCCTGATGCTGGTCGGACATATTAATGATCTTCTGCAGATTGAGGTGAGGCAAAAGATGTTCAGCAATCTTATTGCTCAGCAGGGTGCGGTTGCTGGCAAAGTCATACACCAGCAGGCCGACAGGCAGACTGGCCACAATCTCTTCATTCAATACCCGCAGCGAATCGAGTTCAGCGCTCTGGTTCTCGCTGGGACGCAGCGACTGCTGGCGCAGCAGCACGATACCCGCCAGTGAAAGCAGGAACAGCAGCAGGTTAATCAGCAGAGGCCAGAGCAGATTATGCAGGGTGTCGATAATCAGACGGCCAATCGGCACCTGATAAACCAGCTGCAGCGAGGTGCTGGGCAGGGTGGCCGTAATCTCGATATTGGGATTAACCAGTGAGATGCGGGTATTTTCCACCTCCTGCTGTTCACTGCTGCTGGCAGGCATTGAGCTGTCCTGACGCAGCTGGAAATTTTCCAGCGGCATGTTCTGCGGAACAATATCGTTAACCGGCAGATCAAAGGCGACAACCGTGGCCAGATGGCCTGGCTGGTTAAAGGTGGTACGCAGCGTGAAATAGTGATCGTTCTGGAAGGCGAGGTGGCGCAGCGGTGAGAAACTCTCGCGCTCATCGAGCGCATTCGCCTGCTGCAACATCTCAGCACGACGGCCATCAACCATTGAACTGATGGCGCTCTCTTTATAGCGCGTCGCCATATCTTTCAGCGGCAGGGTCGAGATCATAATCAGGCTATTGTCCTGACCATTTAAAAAGTACATCGACCAGGTGGGATTTTCTGCGCCCCACAGCGTGTCGAGATAGTTCGACATCCGCATGGTCATATCCAGCGTGCTGCTGTCATGTGAACCGAAAATCAGCGCTTCCGTTTTACGCCGGGTTTTTTCCAGGTAGTAGACGTCAGGACGCAGTCGCGTCTCCTGCAGGTTACTGCCGGGTGTTGCACCTGCCGCACTGGTAGAGAGGTTTTCATAGATCTGCCAGGTGGCAAAGCGATAGGCATCAATGCGCTTCTGAACGTCACGAGCCAGATCGTCCATGGCATAGCGCTTCCCGGTCAGCCAGGCATTCACCGAGTTATGCACCATAAAGCCCAGCGCCAGCAGGAGCACCAGATTGAAAACCACAAAAAAGCGGGTGACGTTGCCGGAGGTCAGTGGAAACTTATACAACATAGCGTGTCAGGTACCTGAATTATTGCGCAACTTTTCGCGCACTGGCGGCTACCGCTAACAGCAACAGGGCGATCGCTAAAAATGCGCCGCTGAGGCTGATCCATTGCGAAATGAATCCGATTAAAGCCGGACCTGAGAGAATACCCGCATATCCCAGCGTTGTCATGGCAGAAATCGCCAGGTTCGCAGGCATATCCTGTTGATTCCCGGCAGCATTGAACAACATCGGCACCGTGTTAGATAAACCAAAGCCGACCAGCAGGAAAGCCAGCAGGGCGATCTCCGGCCACGGCAGCCAGACGGCCAGACTCATGCCCGCGGCGGCGGTCAGCGCGCCGGTCAGCATCACCGGGTAGCGACCAAAACGCTGGATGATCTTATCGCCGCTAAAACGGCCCAGCGTCATCGCTACGGAAAACACCGCATAGCCCAGCCCGGCCCAGGCGGGTGACATCTCCGGGTTCTGCAACAGCAGCAGCGCGCCCCAGTCCAGCACGGCCCCTTCCGCCAGGAACAGGATAAAGCAGAGCAGGCCAAGAAACGCGACCCAGCCGCGTGGGATCACCAGCCAGGGTTGATCGGGCTGATGCAGGCGTTCATTCATTAAGACCGGCAGTCGCCACAGCAACAGCAATAACATCACTGCCATCACCACCAGCGTGGCGGCCAGGGGTGTAAAAGACTGGCTCAGCAACAGGCTGACCGTGCCCGCACCCAGAATCCCGCCAAGACTGAAGAAGCCATGGAAGCCGGACATCATCGGTTTATCCGCCGCCTGCTCAACCTGAACCGCCTGATAATTCATCGCCACATCCAGCATGCCCAGCCCGGCGCCAAACAGCATCAGCGCAGCCGCCATAACCAGATGAGAATCAGCCGTGGCAAGTAGCGGCATCATCATCAGCACTAACAGGGTAGAGAAGCACATCACCCGACGGCAGCCAAACCGCGCCACCAGTGTGCCGGTCACCGGCATCGCGGTCAGCGAACCAATACCCAGACAGAGCAGTAACGCGCCCAGTGATGCGCCGCTGAGCTGCAGACGATCGCGGGCAAACGGCACCAGCGGAGCCCAGGCTGACATTCCTAAGCCATTGATCAAAAAGATGGTGCGCGTGCCCCAGTTCAGGCGGCTCTGATGTTTGTTTTGTTGTGCAGCGTCCAGTGCGGTCATAGGTCAGATTCATCAATGGTAAAGCGGAAAAGTGTAGCACTGGCCGTGAGTCAGTGGTCGTTGCGCCTCTTATCAGGAAGGGGATTGCAACATGGCATAAATGACAAAACCGGGAGTTTACCGACTTTTGTCGCGCTGCGAATTTTTTCCAGAACTTTCCTGGCATGACCACCGCCCCGCAGAATGACTTAACTCAAATTTCACTGTCGTTTTTCAACGACTTGCTGCTGAAAAATCGGAACAGGGCCACTGATAAATGATGGCTGAATCGCTTAATGAACAAATTTTTTTTTCAGCCCTGATGTTCCGGTAGTGGTGGTTTTTTAACCTCTCCGCATCATTTCCGGAAACAGTCAGCAATAAATTGACATGTAAAAACAAAGGCAAAGCGGATTTTATGAAAACCTTTTTTCAAGTGAGGCTTATGTAATGAAGATTAAAACATAATTAAATCTGTACATTGAAATTGTTTTTTAACACGGCTACGCTAAAACTTAATCTGTCAGAAACGTTACATTTTGCGTGAGTCTGTACAAGTAAAACTAACAATAACACCGTCACTCGCCACTCTGATTAGAGCGTGTGACCAGCTTTGGCTTTGCCGTTTCGACATACACCAGGTTAAGACATCTTCTGATTTTCAGAAGATGAAACTATGTGTGAACACTGTAAGCATAAAATAATTTTATGTTTATGGATTCAGTATATTAGCTAATCTGGTGGAGTAGAGGTCACAAATGGCAGAACTCACGCAAGGCCGTGTAGACATTATCTCGCGCGAAAACGGCACACTCATCTCGCAGTCCGTCAGCGGTTCGTCACAATCCATTAACCTCACCGAGCCCAGCGTCGTGCGCATCAGCGGCACCCGCGACATGGTGACGCAGTATGAGCGCCAGGGTAACGATCTGGTGTTGCATATGCGCGACGGCAAGACTGTCCGCTATCAGAAATTCTTCCTCGACGACGCCGATGGCCAGCACAGCGAACTGGTGTTCGATGATGGCGTCAACCCACCAGAACACGCGCTCTTTCCCCAGACCGCAGAAGGGGCTGAACTCGCTTCCACGTCGGTCACGCCAACCTATGAATCACTCGACAGCGTAGAGCCGCTGCTGCTGGCAGATAACGCCAACACCTCGATGGGTGTGATAACGGCGGGCGGTCTGGGTGTGCTCGGCTTAGCCGGTCTGGCCGTTGGCGTCGGCGGTGGTGGTGGTGGCGGCGGTGGGGGTAACGGTGGCGGCAATGATGGTGGCACCGATCCTGGAACACCGGTCACGCCGGGGACGCCTGCTATCACGCTCAATGCATTCGCTGGCGATGACGTTCTGGATAACGCGGAAAAAAGCAGCGATCAGGTACTGAGCGGCACCACCAGTAATGTCGAAGCGGGTCAGATTGTCACTGTCACGCTGGGCGGCCAGACCTACAACGCCACCGTCGGTGCTGACGGCAGCTGGAGCGTCACTATTCCTGCTGCCGCGCTGGCGGGACTCGCCGCAGGCACCACCACCATCGACGTCAGCGTCACTAACGCGGCGGGCACGACGACCACCGGCAGCCTGCCCATTACCGTCGCGGCCGCCGATCCCGGCACACCGGCTGCGCCGTCCATTAGCCTGAACCCGTTTGCGGGCGATAACCTGCTGGATAACAGCGAAAAAACCACGCCACAAACGTTGTCCGGCAGCACCAGCAATGTCGAAGCGGGCCAGCAGGTCAGTGTGACATTGGGCGGACAGAGCTATAACGCCACTGTGGGGGCGGATGGCAGCTGGAGCGTCTCAATTCCGGCTGCCGCACTCTCGGCGCTGGCTGCAGGCAGCAGCACCATTTCGGTCAGTGTGACCAGCGCCGCGGGCACGGCGGCTTCCGCCAGCCTGGGTATCCAGGTGCAGGCACCTGACACCACCCCTGGCGTGCCAGCCCTGACGATCGCCCCGTTTACCGGCGACGACGTGCTGAGCAACGCAGAAAAAACCAGCGATCAGATTCTTAGCGGCAGCACCACCAACGTCGAAGCCGGGCAGATCGTCACGGTTACACTGGGCGGCCAGAGCTACAGCGGCAGCGTGGCAGGCGACGGTAGCTGGAGCATTACCGTGCCTGCTGATGCGCTGACCGCACTGGCATCCGGCACCACCACGGTGACTGCCACCGTTGCTAACCAGGCAGGAACCGCTGCCAGCGGTAGCCTGACCGTAAACGTAGAGCCACCACTGACTCAGCCGGGTACGCCCGTTATCACCATCGATCAGTTTGCCGGTGATGACATTCTCAGCAATGCCGAGAAAAGCAGCGATCAGGTACTTAGCGGCACCACCACCAATGTGGAAGCGGGCCAGATTGTCACCATCACGCTGGGCGATCAGACCTACAGCGCAGTAGTGGATGCGCAGGGCAACTGGAGCGTCACGCTCTCGCCTGCGGCACTGAATGCGCTGGCAGCCGGTTCGGTGGCGATTTCCGCGGTCGTCACCAGCCAGGCTGGCATTGAAGCCAGTGAAAACCGCGCGATCAGCATTGATACGCCGGTCGTTCCGGGCCCGCCATCCGTCACGCTGGATGATTTTGCCGGGGACAACGTGCTGAGTAATGGGGAGAAAGTCACCGATCAGACACTCACCGGCAGCACCAGCAATGTTGAACCCGGTCAGCTGGTAACAGTCACCCTGGGCGGCCAGACTTACAGCGGCAGCGTTGATTCGCAGGGCAACTGGAGCGTTACTTTGCCATCGGCGGCCCTGAGCGCCCTGGCGGCAGGTGAAACGACGCTGACGGTTTCAGTCAGCAATGTGGCCGGTGATACCGTGACCGGCACGCTGCCCATCACCGTGGAAGCGCCTGTCACACTGCCGGGCGAACCCACCGTCACCATTGGTCAGTTTGCCGGGGATGACATCCTCAGCAACGATGAAAAAGGGACGGCCCAGACGCTCTCCGGCTCCACCACCAACATCGAAGCGGGCCAGACGGTGACAGTCACCTTCGGTGGCCAGACTTACCTCGGCACCGTCGATGGCAGTGGTAACTGGAGTGTAATTGTTCCGGCAGCCGCGCTGGGTAATCTGCCTGCGGGAGCTAATACCATCAGCGTTACCGTCAGCAATGCCGATGGCGTGAGCACTACCGAAATCCGCGATATCGCAGTTGAGACGCCAGTAACGGAACCGGGCGTGCCGTCTCTGATCCTGAATGATTTCGCCGGCGATAACCTTCTGAGCAACGACGAAAAAGCGGTCGATCAGCTTGTCAGCGGTAGCACCAGTAATGTCGAAACCGGGCAGATCGTGACGGTCACCCTGGGCGGTCAGACCTACAGTGCCAGCGTGCAGGGTGATGGCAGCTGGAGCGTCGCCGTGCCGTCAGCCGCGCTGAACGCGCTGGCAGCAGGCACCACCACACTGACCGTCTCGGTCAGTAATGCAGCGGGCGACACAGTCACTTCAACGCAGCCAGTCACTGTCGAAGCCCCGGTAACGCAGCCGGGTGAAGCCACCGTAACCATCGACGCCTTTGCCGGGGATGACATCCTCAGCAACAGCGAGAAAGCCAGCGATCAGCTGCTGAGCGGCACCACCACCAATATCGGTGAAGGCCAGCAGGTCACTGTCACCCTGAACGGAGAGACTTTTACCGCCACGGTCGGCGCGGATGGCAGCTGGAGCGTGTCGATTCCTGCCAGTTCGCTGGCGGCGCTGACAGCCGGTAGCGCAGCCCTGAATGTGACGGTGACAGATCAGTCTGGTACTCAGATCACTGAAACCCGCGACTTCCTGGTGGAGTCCTCGGGCACCGGGCCAGGCACCCCGACGCTAACTCTCAATGCCTTTGCTGACGACAACATCCTGAGCAACGATGAGAAGCTGGAAGCGCAGGCGGTCTCCGGCAGCACCACCAACGTCGAGGCGGGCCAGATTGTCACGGTGACGCTGGGCGGCCAGAGCTACAGCGGAACGGTTGGCGCCGACGGCAGCTGGAACATTGCCATTCCGGCCGATGCACTCGGTGCGCTGGCAGCCGGTTCTGCCTCGCTGGTGGTCACGGTCAGCAACGCGGCAGGCACCACCGTCAGTGACACGCTGCCGATCACGGTTGAGCCGCCGGTTACCGAGCCGGGCCAGCCCACTATCACGCTCGATCAGTTCGCCGTGGATGACGTGCTGAGCAACGATGAGAAAACCAGCGATCAGCTGCTGAGCGGCAGCTCAACCAATGTCGAGGCGGGTCAGGTCGTGACCGTTACGCTGGGCGACCAGACTTACAGCGCCACGGTCGGCGCGGATGGCAGCTGGAGCCTGAGCGTCCCGGCCAGCGCGCTGGCGGCACTGACGGCGGGCAACGCGACTATCGCGGCCACAGTCACCAATCAGGCGGGCGTAACAGTCAGCGAAGATCGGGTGATTGCGGTGGAAGCGCCAGCGGAACCGGGTACGCCGACGGTGACGATCGCCCTGTTTGCCGGTGACGATCTGCTGGATAACAGCGAAAAAGCGCTGGACCAGACGCTGTCCGGCAGCACCAGCAACGTGGAGGCGGGCCAGACGGTCACCATTACCCTGGGCGGCCAAAATTACACTGCGCTGGTCAACGCGGATGGCAGCTGGAGCACGCAGATCCCCTCTGCGGCGCTCAGCGCACTGGCGGCGGGCAGCACCACCATCGCGGTCAGCGTCACAACGGCGGCAGGCGCCTCAGCTACCGACACCCGCGATATTAACGTCGCCCCGGCGGCAGGCGAACCTGGCGTGGTTTCCATTAGTGAACCTGTCAGCCTTGATGGTTTCCTGAACCAGCAGGAGCTGAGCAGCGATCTGATCATCAGCGGATCTGCAGTCGGCGTTAACCCGGGCCAGGCAGTGCAGCTTAACTTTAACGGCAGCAATTACAGCGCGGTAGTGAACAGCAATGGCTTCTGGAGCGTCACCGTTCCGGCAGGCGATCTCACCACTATTACCGACGGCGTAAAACTGATTTCGGTCACCACCACCGACGCCACCGGCGCACTGCTGACCGACTCCGCTCAGCTGAATGTAGTCGCAGCCACGCTGCCGCAAATCACGCTGGAGGAGAGCGCGATCACCGATGGCCTTCTCAACCGGGTGGAAGCGGGCAGCGATCTGCTGATCGGCGGCAGCACCGGCAAAGCCGTGCCGGGCCAGCAGGTTGAACTGGAACTTAACGGTAAAACCTACAGCACCACGGTCAATCCTGACGGCAGCTGGAGCCTGGCGCTGCCGGCCGCCGATCTCGCCTTACTGCCACAGGGTGCCAACAGCCTGATCATTACCGCGATTGATGAAGCAGGCAACCGCGTGGACGAGACGCTCAACTTCAGCGTCGACACGCTGCCACCGAATCTGATTGTGGCAGAGGTCGCAGGCGGCGATGGCATTCTCAACAGCAGCGAAGTGGCTGCCGGTCTGCCGGTCAGCGGTTCAGGTGCGTTGCCGGGCGAAGTGGTTTCTGTCTCGCTGAATAACGTGAGTTACAGCGCCACCGTAGATGGGCAGGGCAACTGGACGGTGGATCTGCCGCCAGCGGCGCTGCAGGCCCTGTCAGATGGCAGCAGCTATACGCTGGTAGTTACACTGACTGATGCCAGTGGTAATACCACCACGCAGACGCAGCCCCTGACGGTCAGCACGCAGCCTCCGGTTGCGACTGTTACCGCACCGGGCGGTGATGGCGTCCTGACCAACAACGAACTCACTACGCCGCTGCAAATCAGCGGAACCGGCACACCGGGTGACAGCGTGACGGTGGAGTTAAACGGTAAGTCCTACACCGCCATTGTTGACGAAAACAGTAACTGGAGTGCATCCGTCCCGGTGGCCGATCTCGGCACGCTGACCAATCAGACCTATCCGGTGACCGTCACCGTGACCGATCCGGCCGGTAACATCAGCACTCAGAATACGGAACTGCGGGTGGCTACCGCGGTGCCCGCTCTGACGCTCAACGATCTCAGTGATGATGGCGTGATCAACGTCAGCGACGCGCAGCAGCCGCTAATCGTCAGCGGAACCGGCGACGAAGGCGACATCATCCGCGTCACGCTGAATAACGTGGCCTACAGCGCCGTGGTGGCGCAGGGTGGCAGCTGGAGTGTCACCGTTCCGGCATCCGACCTGGCAAATGTGCCCAACGGTACCCAACCGGTATCGGTAGTGGCGACAGACGCCGATGGTAATACCACGCCAGCCAGCAGTTCACTGATTTTCGCCACCACACCGCCGTTGCTGGAAGTCTCCACGCCGGGCAGTGATGGTTATATCAATATCGCTGAACACACTCAGGATCTCACACTCGACGGACGCGGGGGGGCCCAGGGCGACACCGTCACGGTGAGTTTCAATGGCGAGACCTACACCGCCACCGTGGATACCGATGGCGCGTGGAGTGTTACGGTGCCCGCCGCGATTATCAGCCAGCTGGGTGACGCAACCTATCCGGTGGATGTGGTACTCAGCGATGCTTATGGCAACAGCAGCACCGTACCGACCAGCGTCACTGTGCTGGCGGCAACGTCGCCGGCGCTGACCATTAATCCCGTGACCGGCGATAATCAGGTCGACAGCGCTGAACAGCTCACCGACATTCTGGTCACCGGTAACGTCACCGGCGTACCGGCAGGTCAGCCGGTATTGCTGACCATCAATGGCCAGTCTTACGATGGCGTAGTACAGGCGAACGGTAGCTGGAGTGTGTCGCTGCCAGCCGGATCGCTGGGCGGTGCAGGCGATAAAACCTTCACCGTGGCGATTACCGATGTGGCCGGTAACCCGGCGCTGCCTGCTGAAGGGCAGTTCAGCGTGGTTACTTCACCCGTACCGTCGCTGTCGATTGCCCCAATCAGTGACGACAATGCGCTGAATGCCCTGGAGGCGCAGAGCGATCTTATCCTCAGCGGCGGTTCAGCGAACCTGCCGGCTAACAGCCCGATCAGCGTAACGCTGGTGACTGGCGGCACCGTCTACACCACCACAACCGATGAAACCGGCGCGTGGACCCTGACCGTGCCGGCTGCCGATCTGGCGACGCTGCCGCAGGGCACGACCACCGTTACCGTCTCTTCGGGTGATGTGCAGAACAGCCTGCCGCTGCTGGTGGCGACCGCGCCGCTGGCAGACCCGCAAATCAACACGCCATTCACTGACGGCATACTTAATACCGATGAAGCCAGCGCGGCGCAGACGCTGACCGGCACAGTGCTGCCAGGCCAGGCCGTCAGCGTGACCCTGGGCGGTACCAGCTATCCGGCCACTGTAGACGCGAATGGTGAATGGAGCGTGACGATACCCGCAGACAGACTGCAGGCACTTGCGCAGGGCAGCAATCCGATTACCGTGACGGTGAGTGATGAAGCGGGTAACAGCACCAGCATCAGCGAGCCGCTGATTGTTGATACCGGCGTACCGGCGCTGACCGTTAACCCGATTGCTACCGATGGCACGATTAATGAGGCTGAAACCGCCACCGATCTGACCCTCAGCGGCACCGTTACGCCAGGCAGCAGCGTCAGCCTTGCGCTGAATGGCCAGACCTATGACGCAGTGGTTGCCGCCGATGGCAGCTGGACCGCCACCGTGCCTGCTGCGAATCTGCAACAGTTGCCAGATGGCCGTTACGATCTCAACGTGACCGTCACCACCGTCAGTGGCAACGTGGCTACCACGCCATTCCCGGTTACCGTGGATACCACGGCACCAGACTTCAGTATCGCTGCGCCCGCGGGTGATGGCGTGCTGAATATCGCTGAGCAGGCGGCAGGGTTCAGTTTCAGCGGCGCAGGCAGTGAAGGCGATCGCGTCAGTGTGACGCTGAATGGCATGACCTACACCGGCACCGTTGATGGTGACGGAAACTGGGCGCTGGCTGTTCCGCCAGCGGCGCTTGCCGGTCTGACCAATGGCAGCAGCTACCCGGTGGTGGTCACCGTCACCGACGCGGCCGGTAACAGCAGCAGCCAGAACAGTGCCCTGACGGTTGCGACTACGCCGCCTCCGCTGGTCGTCGCGCCGGTCAGCGGTGATAACGCGCTGAACGTCGGGGAACTGGCAGAGCCGCTGGTGGTGAGTGGCAGTGGTCAGAATGGCGACGTGGTCACGGTGCAGCTCAATGACCAGCTCTACAGCACCACCGTTGGCGTTAACGGCCAGTGGACGCTGCAGATCGCCCCTGAAGCGCTGGCGGCACTACCTCCAGGCAGTAATCTGGTGACGGTGACGGAAACCAGTGCTAACGGGAATCAGAGCAGCCAGGTGGTTGATCTGAATGTGGCAACCGCGTCGGACGTGCAGCCTGTACTGACCATCGACAGCAGCACCTTCGCCGGTGACGGCATCGTCACGGCAGCGGAGCAGCTGCAGCCGATAACGGTGCGCGGCAGCAGCACGAATGTCGAACCGGGCCAGCAGGTGATCATCTCCCTGAATGGCATCGAATACAGCGGTGTGGTCGAGGCCAGCGGCAACTGGAGCATTATTCTGCCTGCGGGCGCCCTGGCTGAACTGGGAGAAGGCACTCAGACGCTGAACGTCAGCGTCATCAACGCCGTGGGTAACACCGCCAGCAGCACGCTTGACTTCAGTGTGGACAACACCCTGCCGTCGATCGCGCTGGCACCCGTCAGTGACGACAACTACCTCAATGCGCAGGAATTGGGTGGCGCCGTCGTGGTCAGCGGCAGCACCAGCGGTCTGCCTGATGGCAGCATTGTCACCGTGCTGGCCAACGGCACCACGGTCAGCACCACCGTGACGGCAGATGGAAGCTGGAGCCTGACCTTACCGGCAGGCACCTTTACCGGAACGGCAGATGGCCCGCAGACCATCATCGCCACCGCCAGCGACGCTAACGGACAGCCGCTGGCGACCAGCGACGCTACCCTGACGGTGATCGCCAGCGCATTGCCGGTGGCGACCCCGGGCGTGGCCTTTGATGATGGCATTCTGAACGGTGAGGAAGCCGCCGCCGGTGGCGCGATCACCGGTAACACGGGCGTGACCGGCGACGGCCAGACCGTCGTCGTGACGCTGGGCGGCAACAACTACAGCGGCACGGTCGATGCCGCAGGCAACTGGCAGGTCGCCGTTCCGGCCGATGTCTTGTCTGCATTGCCGCAGGGCAATAGTGGCTACACCGTGGTCGTCAGTGATGTAGCGGGCAACAGCAGCCAGGCTGATGGCAACCTGGTGGTGGATACACTGCCTCCGGTGCTGAACTTCATTACGCCATCCGATGGCATCATTAACGCCGCTGAAAGTCAGCAGCCGCTGACGCTGACCGGCAGCAGCGAAGCTAACGCCCTGATTGTGGCCAGCTTTAACGGCACCACCCTGAGCACCACCGCTGACGTCAACGGCGTCTGGTCGCTGGATCTGCCCGCCACGGTTTACACCGGGCTGGGCAACGGCAGCTATCCGCTGACCGTGACCGCCAGCGATGCGGCAGGAAATGCCACCACCACCAGCCGCGAACTGGCGCTGAAAGTGGAGCCAGGCACACTGCCGACCCTGACGCTGGATGCCTTTGCCGGTAACAACGTGGTCGATGGCGCTGAGCGCCTCACCGATCAACGTCTCTCCGGCACCACCACCAACGTCGAAGCGGGTCAGCTGGTGACCGTCACCGTTGACGGCACAGTCTACAGCGCCGCCGTGCAGGCGAGCGGGGCATGGAGCCTGATCGTGCCAGCCGGTGCGCTGGCCGCGATTAATGATGGCAGCGCCAGTTTTACCGTGGCAGTCAGCGATGTGGCGGGCAACACCACCACCAGCAATCTCACCTTTGACGTCAATAGCAACGCCTCTGGCCTGGCGATGGATGCCATCAGCGAAGATAACTACCTGAATGCGCAGGAGCTGGGTCAGGCCCTGGTCGTCACCGGTACGTCGGTGAACGTGACAGAGGGCAGCACGGTCACGTTGCTGTTTAACAACATCAGCTACACCGCGCAGGTCTCGGCCAGCGGCCGCTGGACAGTGATCGTTCCGGCTGAGGCACTGACGGCGCTCGCCGATGGGCCTTACACTCTGACGGTCACCGCAACGGACAGCGGCGGGGCGACCCTGAGCAGCGAGGCAGCGCTCAGCGTGCTGGCGACGCTGCCAGCACCGCAGATCGTCTCGGCCTTTGGCGATGGCCTGCTCAACAGCAGCGAGATCGCCACAGCACAAACCCTGAGCGGCACCACCGGCATAACCGGTGACGGCCAGACGGTGAGCGTGCTGCTGAATGGCGCAACCTACAACGGCACCGTCGACGGCAATGGCAACTGGCAGATCAGCGTGCCGGCTTCCGCGCTGGCCGGCCTGCCGGAAGATCTTCTGAACTACACCGTCACAGTCCAGGATGCAGCGGGTAACACCGGCAGCAGCCAGGGCAGCGTGACGGTGGATCTGACGCCACCGACCCTGACACTGAATACGGTTGCGGGCGATAACAGTATCAATATTGCCGAAAGCACCGCGCCGATTGTTCTCAGCGGCAACAGCAATGCCGAAGCCGGACAGCAGGTCACCATTACCCTGAACAACCAGACCTGGACCACCACGGTTGACCAGAACGGCGAGTGGAATCTGACGCTGCCTGCGGGTTCGCTGGCCGGTATTCCGGCCGGGGCGTACATTCTGACCGTGACGGTCAGCGATGCGGCGGGTAACCCGGTAACCGAAACCCGTGAAATCACCGTGGCAACGGCGTCGCTGGCCGTCAGCATAGACACCCCGTTTGGTGATGGTTATCTGAACCTGGCGGAACAGGGGGTCGGTCAGACGCTGACCGGCAGCACCGGTGTAGCGGGCAACGGCCAGACCGTCAGCGTGACGCTGGGCGGGAACGATTATTCCGCTACGGTGGATGCGCAGGGTAACTGGACGCTGACCTTAACAGCAGATCAGGTGCAGACGCTGGGCGAGGGGGTTACTACGCTGGTGGTTAATGCCAGCGATGCCGCCGGTAACAGTGGTTCGCTGACCAGCGCCGTTACGGTGGATCTCACGCCGCCAGTGCTGACCGTCAATGCCATCGGCGGCGACAACATCATCAATTCGGTAGAGGTGCTGGAAGCGGTCGCTATCAGCGGCAGTGCGTCGGTAGCGGATGCCGGACAGACGGTCACCGTCAGCTTCCAGAACGTCGATTACACCACTCAGGTGCTCTCTGACGGCACCTGGGAGGTGACACTGCCAGCCAGCGTCGTGCAGGGGCTGGCAGACGGCAGCTACACCGTTGCTGTCTCAATGACCGATGCCGCGGGCAACCCGGCCACGGTCACCCAGACCCTGACGCGTGATGCTGACACTCTGAACCTGCCAACCCTGACCATCGGGACCATCAGTGATGATAACTTCCTTAATCAGGCGGAGTCGCTACAGGATCTGAGCATCGGCGGCACCAGTAACAACCTGGTGGAAGGCCAGCTGGTGACGGTGACGCTGAATAACATTCAGTACAGCGGCACGGTGGCAGCCGATGGCAGCTGGACGGTGACCGTTCCGGCCGCCGATCTGGGTAATCTGCCGGATGGCGATCAGCTGCTGGTCGTGGTCTCAGCGGATACATCTGGCAATCCGGCCAGCGCCAGCACCAGCCTGGTCGTGCTGGCCAGCGAGCAGGTTCAGCCGACGCTGACCATGAACGTGGTAGCCGGCGATGATGTGATTAACGCCACCGAGGCCACAGCGGATGTCGCGGTCAGCGGCAGCAGCACCCTGCTGGCAGCGGGTACGCTGGTGACGGTGTCGTTTAACGGCACTGACTACAGCACCACGCTCGACGCTGACGGCAACTGGACGGTGAATGTGCCGTCTGCTGCCTTTACCAGCGTGGCTCCGGGCAGCACGCAAATCTTTACCGTGACCGCCACTGATGTCGCAGGCAATCCGGCGACCGCCACTCAGGAGGTCAGTTTCATTACCACACCGCCTGCGCTGACGAATATCACGGTCGACGCGGGAGATACCCTTAACCTGGCGGAGTCGCTGCAGGATCTCACCATCAGCGGCAACACCACGGGCGCATTGCCGGTGACGGTGACGCTGAATAACGTCAGCTATACCACCACGGCCGATGCCGACGGTAACTGGTCACTTACTATTCCGACCGCTGACCTGCAGCAGCTGGCGGACGGCCCCAATGCGATTACCGTTTCGGTCACCGACGCGGCGGGCAATACCACCACAGACAGCACCACGTCACTGGAGGTCGCGTTTAATACCCTGCCAGCGCTGACGCTGAATACGCCGTTTGGCGATGCGCTGATCAGTGCGGCAGATGCGGAAGGGGCGTTAACGCTGAGTGGTGACAGTACCAATCTGCCGGAAGGCAGTGTGGTGAACATCTCTGTAGGCGGGCAGAACTTCAGCACCACCACGGATGCCAGCGGCAACTGGACGCTGAACCTGGCACCGGGCGCGCTGACGGGCCTGGCCGATGGACTGACACAGGTGGTGGTCAGCGCCGCGGATGGTGCCGGTAATCCGGCGCAGGTTACCGCAGGCGTTGAGATCCTGCAGAGTGATCCTGTTTCAGCCGCCTTCGACACGACACTGTTCGGCGATAACATCATTAATATCAGCGAAGCAGGCTCCGTTCAGCTGGTCACCGGCACCTCCACCGTCGTGCCGGGCCAGACCCTGAGCGTCACGGTAGGCGATGACAATATCCCGCTGTCGGTGACGGTCGATGCCAATGGCAACTGGACTGCCAGCCTGCCCCCAGAGTTCATTGCCAGCCTGGGAACCGGTGAACATACTCTGACCCTCACCACCACGGATCGGGCCGGTAACAGCATTGAAACGATCAAAACGTTCGTCGCTGCGATTACGCCGATTGCTAATCCAACGCTGGATACGCCATTTATTGATGGCCGTATCAATGCTGAAGAGGCCGCCTCAGGCGGATCCCTGACTGGTGCGGTGAATATTAATAACGCCGCGTCGGTCACGGTGACCGTTAATGGCACGGTCTATTCCGCTACGCTCAGTGCGGATGGTTCGCGCTGGTCGCTGGATCTGCCGCCTTCTGTATTGCAGTCATTGCCGGATGGCAACTGGCCGGTGAGCGTGACGGTTACCGATGCGAACGGCAACATCGGCAGCACCAGTGGCACTGTGCTGGTGGCCGTGAATGCGCTGCCGGACGTGACGCTGAACCTGCCGTTTGGAGACGGTGCGCTGAACGCAGCAGAGGCGGCCGGTGAACAGATCCTCAGTGGCACAACCGGCATTACCGGTGCCGGACAGACGGTAACGGTGCTCATCTCCGGCTTTAACAACGGTCAGCCGCTGGCAGCCACGGTGCAGACCGATGGCAGCTGGTCTCTGGCCCTGTCGCCAGCGCAGTTAGCCACCTTCACCAGCGGCACCCACACCATTACCGTGACGGCGACCGATATCGCGGGTAACAGCGACGCGACGGCGCAGAACGTGGTGACAGAGGTGGCGCTGCCTGTGCCGACCTTCAACCCAGGCGCATTTGGCGGCGACAACCTGCTGAACATCAGTGAAGCCGCGGCAGGGGTGACCCTGACCGGCACCACCGGCAGTGTCGGGGCGAACCAGGCGGTCAGCATTACCGTGGATGTCAACGGCAGCCTCTATTCTGGCACGGTGGCAAGCAACGGTAACTGGACTGTTAACATTCCTGCCAACGCCCTGAGTTCACTGGGTGACGGTGCGCAATCACTGACGGTTAACGTCGTGGATGCGGCGGGCAACAGCGCATCGGCGCAGCTGCCGTTCACCGCAGATCTCAGCGCGCCGCAGCCTGCGGTCAATCCGGAATTCCTTGGCAGTTATGTGAATGGCGGCGATGTGGCCGCGGGAGTAACGCTGAGCGGAACCACCGGTGAGGCGAGCGCGAATCAGACTGTGCAGCTTACGCTTGGCGGCACAACCTATTCCGCGACAGTGGATGCCAATGGGAACTGGACGGTGCCACTGACAACGGCGGAGCTTTCACTTCTGCCGGATGCCACCTATCCGGTTACCGTGACGGCAACCGATGCGGCGGGCAACAGCACCACCATTAACAGCTCGCTGGTGCTCGACACCACACCGCCGGTGCTTAATGTTGCCGCCTTTACCGGTGACAATGCGCTGAACTACACCGAGAGCATTCAGCCGCAGAGTCTCAGCGGCACCGCAGCGGGAGCCGAGCCGGGATCAGTGGTCTCAATCTCGCTGAATGACACGCTGCTTGGCACCGCGATAGTGACAGCCAACGGCAACTGGAGTGTAACGCTGACGCCAGAACAGATGGCCACCTTTGGTCCATCGACGACCCTGGCGCTGGCAGTGACCGATCTGGCAGGCAATACCGCCAACGGCACGGTTGCGCTGACGGTAGATCTTACCCCACCGCCAGGGCCGCTGGTCACGCTGGGCACGGTGTCGGGCGACAACATCATCAGCACTCAGGACGTGGCGGGTGGTGTGGTAGTGAGTGGCACCTCCGCTAACCTCGGTGCGGGTGGGGTAGTGACGGTGTCGATTGGTGATCAGGAGTACGCGACTACGCTGGATGCGTCGGGCAACTGGTCAACGGCGGCATTGCCGGTCAGCGCCTTTGGCAATGCGGACGGCAGCGTCGCTATCACGGTGAATGCTACCGATGGCACTACCCCTGTGATCACCAGCGGTAACGTGCTGATCGACCTTACGCCACCGGCACTGACTCTCAATCCGTTTACCGGTGACAACCAGGTCAATGGCAATGAAAGTGCCACCAGCCAGGCCATCAGTGGCACCGCCGATCTCAGCGAAGTGGGTCGCACGGTGGTGGTGACCTTCAATAATCAGACCTACAACGCCGTGGTGCAGAGCAACGGCACCTGGTCCACAACGGTTCCTGCCAGCGCGATGCAGGCTCTTCCCGATGGCAGCTCGCCGGTGATCACCGCGCAGCTGGCGGATGCGGCTGGTAACGTGACGACGACCACCCAGACGGTGACGGTCGATACCGCCGCGCCGCTGGTCCTGGTCGACGCGTTCCTCGGCGACAACGTGATCAACGCCGCTGACCTGGTGCTAAGCCAGGTGCTGACCGGCAGCGCGCAGGGAGCAGAAGGCCAGACCATCGGTCTCTATCTGGGCGATGCCGCGCCGATCGCCACCGCGACGGTGGGTGCTGACGGACGCTGGAGCATCGATCTCGCGCCGGATGTCCTGTCGAGTCTCACTGACGGTGCGCTGGTGTTTGGCGTGCGGGTCAATGACGGTGCGGGCAACCAGACCGACGCCACGCTGACGGTCAACAAAGTGGTCAACAGTGCGCTGACGCTGGTGGTCGACTCGGTGTTCGGCGACGGCACGCTCAGCGCGCTGGATACCACGGTGGCGCAGACTATCTCCGGGGTTGCGACCTCGGCGGGTGTGGGTGCCACGGTATCGGTGGTACTGGGCGGCACAACGCTCTCTGCGTCAGTGGGCCAGGATGGTAAATGGGCCATCGTGGTGCCGCCTTCGGTGCTGGGCCTGTTGAGCGATGGCAATCTTGCGCTTGACGTCACCCTGACCGATGCCGCGGGCAACACCCGTACCGTCGGTGAAACCGTCACCGCGATTGTCGATGCGGTGCCGGTGGTTGGCGCGCTCACCGGGCTGTTTGGCGGTGATAACCTGCTGAACATTGCGGAAGCCGCTGCCGGACAACTGGTCAGTGGCGTGATAGAAAATGCGGCTGTGGGTTCCCAGGTAACGGTCACCTTTGGCAGCAAGAGTTACAGCACGACGGTGCAGGCGGGTGGAGTGTGGAGCGTTAACCTGCCGGGCAGCGATCTGACCTCTCTGCTGGATGGCAATCTGACGCTGGGCGTCAGCGTCAGAGACGTGGCGGGTAATGTCGCCTCCAGCAGCGCATCCATCGGCATCTTTACTCAGACGCCATCAATCTCGCTGACCTCACTGTTTGGTGATGGGGTGCTGAACCTGGCCGATATTGCCACCGGACAGGTGATCAGCGGGGTGGTGAACAACGTCGCGCAGGGCAGTGTGGTGACGCTCTTGGTTGGCAACAGCCAGGTGACCGCCACCGTGGGTGCGGGCGGGGCGTTCAGCGCCACGGTGACGCCAGATATTCTGGGCACGCTGGCGCAGGGCAACCTGACGGTGGGCGCATCGGTAACGGATGCGGCGGGCAATACCGCCAGCACCAGCGCCGGTATCCGGGTCGATACGCTGCTGCCGACCATCACCGTGAATCCGCTGTTTGGCGACGGTCTGCTGAACGTGGCGGATTCGCTGGTCACACAGGTGATCGGTGGGGTGATTGGCGGCGCGGAAGCGGGATCGCGCGTGGTGGTGTCGGTAGGTTCACAGCAGTTGGTGACGGCGACCGATGCCAATGGCAACTTTAACGTCTCGCTGACGCCAGCGCTGTTGCAGGGGATTGCAGATGGCAATCTGACCGTGGGCATCAGCGTCACCGACAGCGCGGGTAACACCAACAGCACCACGGCCGGGGCACTGGTCGGTATTCACAACCTGCCGAAAGTCACCCTCAGTCCGCTGTTTGGCGACGGCGTGCTGAACCTGGCGGAGTCGCTGGTGACTCAGACCATCAGCGGCACGGTCTCCGGGCTGGCTGCGGGTAGCAGCGTCAGGCTGACGATTGGCAACACTATCGTCGACGCGCAGGTCAACGCGGATGGCAGTTTCTCAACCGCCGTCTCGCCAGCGATTCTGTCAACGCTGCTGAACGGGAACTTCACCGTCAGCGCGGCCGTCACCGATCCGGTCGGAAACGTCAGCAGCACCAGCGCGGGCGTGTCACTGGGACTGTTCCAGCCGACCCTGTCGGTGAATACGGTGTTTGGCGATGGTGTGCTGAGCGCCGCGGATCTGGCCTCTAACCAGACCCTGAGCGGGACGTCCAGCCTCTCTGCCGGTTCAACCGTCAGCGCCACGCTGAATGGCCTGACCTACACCACCAAAGTGGTCAGCGGCGGCAACTGGAGTATTACCGTCCCGAAAGCGGATCTTGTTGCTATCACTGACGGCAGTAAAACCGTCACGGTCACCGGCACCGATGCCTACGGTAACGTGGCAAACAGCAGCGGAACGCTGAGCGTCATCAGTCAGTCGACGCCGGTGGTCGCCATTACCTCGCTGTTTGGTGACAGTGCGCTGAGCGCGGTGGATGTGAAAACGGCGCAGACCATCAGCGGCACCGCCAGCAACGCCGAGGGATCGGTTGTGCGCGTCACGCTGGGTGGTCAGACTTACAGCACCACGGTGAGCAGCAACGGCAACTGGAGTCTCTCTGTTCCGGCGGCTAACCTTGCTGCCATTACTGACGGTCTGCAGACTGTCACCGCCAGCGTGACCAACGGTGCGGGCAGCATTGGCAACACCTCGGCGTCGCTGGGTGTGGTCAGTCACACCACGCCGACGGTCAGCGTCAACAGCTTCTTTGGCGGCGATGGCTACCTCAATATTGCGGAAGCCAACAGTACTGAAACCATCAGAGGAACCAGCACCAACGCGGCGGGCGGCACGGTGACGGTGAACGTGGCGGGTAATATCCTTACCACGACCATTGGTGCGAATGGCGCATGGAGCATCAGCGTGCCGTCAGCGACGCTGAAAGGGATCGCCGATGGCAGCCATCCACTCACCGTTACGGTGGCGGACATTGGCGGCAACACCGCAACCAGTACCAGCAGCTTTACCGCGCTGTCGCACAATCAGCCGCTGGTCGGAGTCGATCCGGTGCTGAGCATCGTCGGTTCCTTACTGGCGGGTCTGGTGGTGCAGGGGGGATCGCTGAATGCCGCGCAGGGCTCGAAAGTGAGCGTTACGCTGCTGCTCTCCAACGGCAACAACGGCCCGACGCTAAACACCACGACCGATGCGCTGGGGCGTTACGCAGTTAACTTCTCACCTTCACTGCTGTCGGTGGGTGGCCTGCTGCTGTCGCTGGGAACGCTGGCGAAAGTCACGATTACCGACGCGGCCGGTAACAGCTACTCGACCACCAATACCCTGTTACTGGGTGCCGTGCTACCGGTGACGCTGGCGGCAAACGAATCGGTTGCGCTGTTCTCGGTGGCGGATGACAGCGCTACTGTCGCCAGCGCGGAGACGCAGCATAACAGCAGCACCAGCAGCGACGAGAGCAGCGCCCATGTGGCGGTGGCTTCCACGCTGATCACCGAAGCGGATACCGTGACACCCGTCGGCAGCAGTGAAAACGCGGCGGCAAATGACGCCGCGGTGGCAGCGGCACCGGCAGAGGAGGCGGGGTACACCATCGGCGGCGTCGTGATTACGCTGGCCGATGGCAGCACCATTGAGGGGGCGACAGTGACCGGCAGCAGCGGGGCGGATATCGTGACGGTCAGTGACCTTAACTTTACCCATATTGATGGCGGCGCAGGCACCGATACCCTGGTGCTGAATGGTGAGCATCTCAGTCTGGATCTCACCGCGCTGGGCCTGAAGGTCGAACACATTGAGGTGCTCGATTTGGGTAAAACCGGAACCAACTCCGTGAAGCTCGATCTCAATGAAGCACTCAATATCACGGATAAGCAGAGTGACGATTTGCTGATCAAAGGCGCAGATGGCAGCCAGGTGACACTGGCTAACAGCAACGGCGGAATCTGGGAAGTGACGGGCGAGCGTACCGTTGAGGGCAGAGTCTTTGAGATCTACCACAACTCGGCGCTGACCAGTGATAACACCCTGGGCGATGTGCTGGTGCAGCAGAACCTGCAGGTTCATGTTGTGTAGTGACTGAAAGGTCTGTTCAGAAGATGAATAGAGCGGGTGCGAAAGCACCCGCTTTTTTTTGTTTTAGTCACGTGATAATTGCATTTTCCAGATTATCGCCACTATTCATTAGCAGAATGAAAGATTAGGGTAGGCGCAACAAACGGCGTCACGCCCTAAAATCAGCATTCTGACTCTATTTGGCGCTTTTATTAGCGTCCTGTTTATCAATCCTTGTTACCTGCGGGTAACCGGTTCCGACCAGCGGAAACGGGCAGCTTCAGCTGTCCCACTACCATGTCGTCAGACTAAACGATCGGTTTATCCGATGGTTTTTGTCTGCGTTTCTGTTCTGAACTGAGGTTACCTATGTCATCACGCGATACGCTTCGTACTACCCGGCTTGAATCCATTTTTCAGACGGCGGTGAGCGATTTTGCCGTCGCCGATAGCGCTGTGCCCGCCATTGCGCCAGCCGCCACGCAAAGTCTGAGCCTTCCTTTCGCCACGCCGGGCCAGAGCCTGCCGATCACTACGCTCTCCACCGAGTCACTGCATAGCAGCCCGCTCAACGACAGCACACTGGCTGTCAGCGCGGTGAAAAGTTCGCCGCCCGCTATGCTGCGACCCTATGAACCGATCGCCAGTGATGGCGTGATCGCTGGCTGGGAAGCGCAAAAGCCGGTGCATCTGCGCGGTCGTGCTGAAGGTGAAGCGGGCTCCACCGTAACGCTGACCTTCAACGATCAAAGCTGGCACAGCACCGTCAATAAGTGGGGCTACTGGAACGCCTCCATGCCGGCTGATGCGCTGAAAGGCGTAGCGGATGGCAATCACACGCTGACGCTGACCATTACCGATAAAGCAGGGCAAAGCACGGCAACTACCGTTGATTTTGGTCTCTATACCGACCGCACGATCAAACCTACCCTGACCGTGGACACGGTCAGTGGTGACAACGCGGTGAGTATTGCTGAGAGCATTTATGGCGTCGAGATTAGCGGCAGCGCAACGCACTTGCCGGTGGGGTCGGTGCTGAAACTGACGCTGGGTACGCAAACCACCACCGCCAGCATGGGAAATGACGGTAAGTGGTATGGCTCATTTCATGAAAGCGATATGCAGGCGCTGAAAGACGGGGTCTACAGCCTGAAAGTCACGGCGACCGATCCCAATGGAAAAACCGCCACCGAATATCACGATCTGACGCTGATCACCCATCTGAGTAGCCTGCCAAAAATTAGCTTCGATAAGATCACTGCGGACGATGTGATAAACCTGGCAGAAAGCCAGCAGGACCTGCTACTGAGCGGCACGCTCTCCACCGTCATGCCGGGCCATCGCCTGGTGATCACGGGTGCCAACCAGAAAGATTATGCCGCCACCATAGGCGATGATGGACACTGGCAGGTGGTGATCCCGGCAGCGGATGTGCACGCCTTTATCAACGTTGGGGAAATCCGCGCCTGGTCGATCGACGGGGCCAAAAACTATATCGACGTCACGCATGAGCTGAATATCCACACCGGTTTTATTCCGATCTACACCGAAATGGATATCGGCGGTGACATGACGCTCAACTATCAGGAGGCGCAGCACGATCTGAGCTTCTACGTTGAAGGCGCCAACACCCTGGAGATCAACGGTAAAACCTACCAGCCCGATGCCAAAGGTATGGTAACACTGACCTCCAGCGAGCTGCTGGCACTGCCGGATGGCCCGGTCGCCGCCACCTTTCACCGCTGGGATGAATATGGCAACAGCGACACCCAGACCAGCGATAAACTGTTTACCGTAGCCGTGCACCAGCGGCCGACGCTGACCCTGGACACGGCTTTTGGTGATAACAAAATTGATGCTGCCGATGTCAACAGCTGGCATCTGATTCAGGGCAGCTCCAGTCATCTGCAACCGGGCAGCCTGGTGGAATTAACGCTGGGCGATCAGCACTACAGCGCCAGTGTAAAAGCCGATGGCGGCTGGGCGCTGACCATTCTGGCCGGGCAGCTGGCACCGCTGGACGATGGTGAGTACCAGATGACAGTCAGCGGCAAAGACAGCGCCGGTAATCTGGCCAGTGCCAGCCAGACGGTGCAGGTGGCATCACATACTGAAAGTGCCAACCCGCTGGAGGGTCAGACGGTGGACCAGCTGCTGGAGACGGTCAGCCTGACCCAGCAGGCGGAGACGGCGCACGTGGCGCAGGCATCTTCTGCCGCCGCCGCACCGCAGGAAAGTCATCTGTTCTCTGATATTCCTTATACGCTCGCCGACCACCTGCTGCAGCATCCTGCGGCACACCCCCTGGTCTGACGCTGACACATTAGTAAACGCACTGCCTTCCGGACAGGTCTGTTAAGCCTGTCTGGATTGGCGCGAGTGCGCTCAATGGTTGCTTTTCGTCCGTTCAGCAGAAATATTAACGATTTCATCTGTTTTTAGCAGGAATAAGCGCGGGATCTGATCTAATAATGTTAAAGGTCGTTTAGCGTCTCGCTTGCGAACCATAAATAAAATAACGCAATAAATCTGTCAGACGCTGAGTAGCACCCCTTTTTGCTCGCTTTGTTCACCAGGAAAAACACCATGATGATAAGAACCCCTGTTGGTATGGATAATGAACAAAGCGCGATTAACTTTTTTGTTGTGCGCCCTGAGTGGCGTTGCAGTGCACGCGGCCTTTGCCGCACCCTTACCTAAAGCCGAATTTAACTGGCGCGCCGCGCCCACCGAAGAGCAGATTGCCAGCTTAACGCTGCGCGACGCCATTCTTCGGGCCTTCGCCCGCAATCCGAAAATCTCGGAAGCGGCGGCACAGATCCACATCGGTGAGGGGGATCTTGATGCCGCCCGCAGCGCCTGGTATCCGCAGATCTCACTACAGGGCGCGGCGGGACGCTCTCATCAGACCGACTCAGCCGGGAGCCTGAACAATAACGGCTCCGGCGGTATCACACTCAGCCAACTGCTCTACGACTTTGGTCGCACCGGCAGCGCCATCGATGAGCAGCACGCGCTGTCGGATGCTTATCGTTACAGCCTGTTCGACTCGATGACCACCGTGGCGGAAGATACGCTGCAGGCCTACCTCGAAGTCAAACGTTACCAGGCGCTGGCAGAAACGGCGCATACCAATATTGCCTCGCTGAAGCGCGTGCGGGATATCGCGAAGCTGCGCGCCGATGCCGGCCTCAATTCCCAGTCCGACGTGCTGCAGGCAGAAACCCGCATCGCCGCGATGCAGGCCACGCTGGAGCAATATCGCGCCCAGCATCGTTCCGCCACCGCGCAACTGACCGTGCTGACCGGCGTGGTTCCCGCCACGCTGCCTGAACTGCCACAGGCGCTGCTTAAGCAGCAGATCACCCTCGACAAAATCGCCTATGAAAGCAGCGCGGCGGTGCGCAGCGCGCAGTCGAAACAGGAAGCCGCTCGTGAACGGGTGCGCCAGGCAGAGTCCGGTCACTGGCCGACGATTAAAGTGCAGGCGGGCCGGACCCGCTATGAAAACGATCGTCAATCTTACTGGGATGATGAAGTGCAGCTGCAGGTGGAAGCGCCGCTTTATCAGGGCGGCCTGGTGAATGCGAAAACCCAGTCAGCGGAGGGCGATCGTGAAGCGGCGCAGGCCGCTATTCAGCAGGCCAAGCTCGCCATCAATCAAAACGCCTCTACCGCCTATGCCGACATGATTGGCGCGCAGCAGCGGCAGGCTGCCGGGGAAGTGCAGCTGGCCAGCGCCGACCATACCCGTAATGTCTACGCCGATGAATATCGCCTGAGTAAGCGCAGCCTGAACGATCTGCTTAGCGTGGAACAGGATGTGTTTCAGGCTGACAGCTCACGTATCACCGCGCTTTACGATGGCTGGGACGCCACCGTGCGTTATGCCGCCGCGGTAGACAATCTGCTCGATATCATGGGTATCGATCGCCAGCAAAGCAGCGGCGATCTCCTTCCTTCGCTGCAATAGCGATAAGGCATTAATAATGAGTACATCAACCCTGAATACCGATAACTGGATTGCCGCCATGCTGCGCGTAGCCGCGCGATTCGGTAAACCTGCCGATGGCAAAACCCTGCGTCAGCAGATGCGCTGGTTTGAACATCTGCCGGTGTCACAGCAGCTGGAACGACTCTCCGGCCTGCTGGGACTGCATCTGACCATGGTGCCGCAGAACAAACTGCGCTGGCGTCAGGAGATCACCCCGGTGGTGCTGGTGCTGGAGAATGCCAGCGTGGCGGTGCTGGAGAGCATCGATTCAGACAACAGCGCGCGCTACTGGCTCAGTGAAGGTGGCGATGTGGTGCGTGAAAGCGCGTTATCAGAACTGCTGGCACGCGCCCAGGGCGATGTCGGCGTGATTGGCGTAGCGGCGCGTGGCCGTGATGCGCGCATCGACGAATTCGTTCAGCCTTATGAACCACACTGGTTCTGGAAAAATTTTCGCGGTATGGGCCGCCGTATCACGGAAATTTCGCTGGCCTCGGTGATCAGTAATGTGCTGGCACTGGCCGGTATTCTCTTTTCGATGCAGGTCTACGATCGGGTCATTCCGGCCCAGTCGCAGTCCACGCTGTGGGTACTGTTTGTCGGCGTGCTGATCGCTGCGGCCATTGAGTATCTGATCCGGCTGATGCGGACCCAGGTGTCAGACTTAATGGGCAAACGCATCGACCTGAAAGTCTCGGCCATGCTGTTTGCCCGGGCGATGAGCATACGTAATGAGGCGCGTCCGAAATCGACCGGTTCGTTTATCTCGCAGCTGCGTGAGATCGACCAGGTGCGTGAGCTGCTCACCTCGACCACGGTAGGCGCAGCGGCCGATCTGCCGTTTGTTATCCTGTTCCTGTTTATTATGTCGTTTGTTGGCGGCTGGCTGGTGCTGATTCCGCTGGCGGCGATCCCGCTGATCGTCATTCCCGGTCTGCTGGTGCAGATCCCGATGGCGCGGCTGGCCAAAGAGGGGCTGCGCGAGGGCGCGCTGCGCAATGCGGTGCTGGTGGAGACCATTGAAGGGATTGAGGATATCAAGGCGCTGCAGGCGGAACCCTATTTTCAGCGACAGTGGGAGCAGACGCACGAAGTCAGCGCCTCAATCAGTAACCAGCAGCGGTTGTGGGGCGCGCGTCTCACCGGCTGGGCCTCGACTGTGCAGCAGCTCACCTATGCGGGCATGCTGGTATTTGGTGTCTATCTGGTGCTCGATTCGCAAATCACTACCGGTACGCTGGTTGCCTGCAGCCTGCTCTCATCACGCACCATCGCCCCGCTGATGCAGCTGACCATGGTTTTCTCGCGCTGGCAGCACGCCAAAATGGCGATGAAAGGGCTGGATGAGTTGCTGAAAAAGCCGCTTGATCAGCCTGAAGCGACGACGCTGGCACACTGCCCGACGCTCACCGGCCAGTACGATCTGCGCAATGTGCACTACAGCTATGACGAAGAGAATGAAAAGAATGTGCTCAACGTTCAGCAACTGCAGATTAAGCCCGGCGAGAAGATTGCCATTCTGGGCAAAGTCGGGGCAGGGAAATCGACGCTGCTGAAGATCCTCGCCGGTCAGGCGCTGGCGACCCAGGGCAAAGTGATTGTCGATGGCGTCGATATTGAGCGTATCGATCCCACCGATTTACGTCGTCAGCTCGGCTGGCTGTCGCACGACTCCCGCCTCTTTTTTGGCACGCTGCGGCAGAATCTGATGCTGGGCAATCCCCATGCCAGCGAACAGGAGATGCTGCAGGCGCTGCGCATCAGTGGCGCGCTGTCGCTGGTCCAGCAGGATGCCGCCAGCCTGGACCGCATTATCAATGAAGGCGGGCGCGGGCTTTCGGGCGGCCAGCGTCAGATGGTGATGCTGAGCCGGTTGATCCTGCGTCAGCCGCAGGTGGTGTTGCTGGATGAACCCACTGCGGCGATGGATGAACAGCTGGAGGAGCATGTGATCCGTCAGCTGCAGGGCTGGATCAGCGGCCGGACGCTGGTGCTGGTGACGCACCGTCCGGCGCTGCTGAAGATGGTCGATCGTATAGTGGTGATGGATAACGGCCGGATTGTGGCCGACGGCCCGCGCGACGAGATCCTGCGCCGTGCGACGACACCCGCGTCGGCACCGTCGCCAGGTAAAGGAGACACCGCATGAGTCTGGTTATTGTTGATAAAGATCTTGCCCGTCATGAGCGCCGGACATCGGCGATTATCTGGCTCTGCACCGCCGCGCTGGCGATTTTTCTCATCTGGGCGCACTTTGCCATTCTGGATGAGGTCACGGTCGGCACCGGTAAAGTCACTCCTTCCAGCCGCGCGCAGGTGATTGACAGCCTGGATGGCGGCATCGTCAAACAGCTTAACGTGCATGAGGGCGACATTGTCGAAAAAGGGCAGGTGCTGGCGACCCTCGATCCGACACGCTTCCAGTCGAACTTCGGCGAGGCGCAGGCCAAAGTGCGCACCCTGCGCGCCTCGTCCGAGCGGCTGGAGGCGGAGCTGTCGGGCACGCCGCTGACATTCAGCGCCGAAACGCTGAAGGAGCCGAACCTGGTGACGCGCGAACGGCAGCTCTACGAGTCGCGACGCCGTAATCTCACCGAAACCATCAGTAATCTGCAGCAGTCGCTGCGACTGGTGCAGGATGAACTGCGCCTGACGGAACCGCTGGTTGCCAAAGGCGCAGCAGGGCAGGTCGAGGTGATTCGACTGCGTCGTCAGGTCAGCGATCTGCGCGGCAAAATCGATGAGGCGCGCAATGACTATCTGGTGCGCGCCCACGAAGAGCAGGTAAAAAATAATGCCGAACTGGATGCGCAACTGCAGGTTGCTGCAGGCAAAGAGGATCAGCTGACGCGTGCCACGCTCTATTCACCGGTGCGCGGCATTGTTAAAGATATTCAGGTCACCACGGTCGGTGGGGTACTGGAGCCTGGCGGTAAACTGATGGAAATCGTCCCGCTGGAGGATCAACTGCTGATTGAGACGCGCATCAATCCACGCGATATCGCTTATATCCGGCCCGGTCTGGCGGCTACCGTCAAAGTGACCGCCTATGACTCCTCCATCTATGGCGATCTGCACGGCGAAGTTGAAACGGTGTCGCCAGATACCCTGCAGGATGAGGTAAAACGTGATCAATATTACTATCGTGTTTATGTTCGTACCCAGAAAGCCGAGCTGACTAACCGTGCCGGACGAAAATTCCCGATCGTGCCCGGTATGGTGGCCAATGTAGAGATTAAAACCGGTCAGAAATCGGTTATGGATTATCTGATTAAACCCCTGAATAAAGTCAACGAATCGATGCGCGAGCGCTGAAAATCCGCACCAGCTAAAATATCCGCCTGCTTAATTACGGTGATAAATTAACATGGCGGATATTTGGGCAGCCAGGGCGCAAAGTGTGCGTATTTTAACAATATGTGCGGAAACAGGCCGTAGTTAATTTAACCCGGTTAAGAAAGTTTACGAAGATATAACGCAACGGTAAATAGCAGGCAAAAAAATGCCGGACAACTTGTCCGGCGGGAAATAATAAGTTGTACATCTCATTCGGGGAGAATGAAGGTAATAATGGAATAAATGATGATAGCGGGGTCTATTCTATTACCAGATGCCGTATAAGTTTTATCATTCAGTGCTTCGGAATACTCTTATGTAACCTGTTGATAACATAGCTCTATGAATCGGTTTATCGATTTGTGCGCCATTTTTTATCGATCCGTGCTGGTTATTAGTTCCCCGTTATTTACATTATGAAATAACTGTTTCGACGTATGAAACACTTTTGGAAATTTAGTAGCATTTTCCTGGTGGATTATTGCCCGTTATAAAACAACAATGGCCTGCCGGCTGAATTTTTAATCATTCAGTTAGCAGTGGCAAATAATAAAGGCACATAACAGAGGGTAATAAAATGAAACGTCGCGTTCTCTCCCTGATGATCCCTGCGTTGCTGGTTGCAGCAGGATCAGCAAACGCAGCTGAAATCTATAACAAAGACGGCAACAAATTAGATCTCTTTGGTAAAGTTGACGGTCTGCACTATTTCTCTGATAACGATGGTTCTGATGGCGATCAGTCTTACGTTCGCTTCGGCTTCAAAGGCGAAACCGAAATCAGCAATGAGCTGACCGGTTACGGCCAGTGGGAATACCAGGCGGCGCTGAACAACGCCGAGTCTGAAGGTACGGCTGACAGCTTCACCCGTGTTGGCTTTGCCGGTGTGAAATTTGGTGATGCAGGTTCGTTCGACTACGGTCGTAACTACGGCGTAGCTTACGACATCGGTGCATGGACCGACGTGCTGCCAGAGTTCGGCGGCGACACCTACGGCGCAGATAACTTTATGTATCAGCGCGGTAACGGCATGGCGACCTACCGTAACAATAACTTCTTCGGTCTGGTGGATGGCTGGAACTTTGCAGTCCAGTATCAGGGCAAGAATGGCAACAGCACCGAGTCTCCGAATGGCCGTGACGTACTGGGTCAGAACGGCGACGGCTGGGGTCTGAGCACCACTTATGATCTGGGTTCAGGTTTCGGCATTGGTGCGGCTGCTTTCCAGTCTGACCGTACCAACGACCAGAACAGCGCAACATCAGGCATCCTCGGGAGTGGCGATAAAGCGGAAGTCTATACTGGCGGTCTGAAATATGACGCGAACAACGTCTATCTGGCGGCTATGTACTCACGCTCGTACAATGCGACCCGCTTCGGCGACAGCACCAATGACTCTTCAGCTTATGGCTATGCGGATAAAGCGGACAACTGGGAACTGGTTGCGCAGTATCAGTTCGACTTTGGCCTGCGTCCATCCCTGGCGTACGTCACCTCACGCGGCACCGATGTTCAGAACTGGGGTAAACAGAATCTGAAAAAATATATCGACGTTGGCGCGACCTACTACTTCAACAAAAACATGTCCACCTATGTTGATTACCAGATCAACCTGCTGGACGACAACGCTTTCACCGACGCAGCCGGTATCAATACCGACGACGTGGTGGCACTGGGTCTGGTTTACCAGTTCTGAGTTGTACGGGAGCGCAGTTACCGCTGCGCTCCTGCGTCACCTTTCGGGCTGAGCGCTTCAGCCTTTCGCCACTTGGTGGCTTCCGGCGCGGTTGTCACTGACGACACCACGCTGCCGAATCGCGCGCCTTCAAATGCCACGCCTGCCAGGGTGAAGGCTGAAAAGCTTAGCCAGTGATGCCATGCTGACTGCCACTTCTGTGAATTTTTCATTCTGCACCTCTCAGAGATAAACACTGTTTCAACAGTGCAGAATTCATGCCAGCTTTACCGCTCTCACAGCCACAGACCTCGCGCGCACTTTGGTACACTTGCCGCGCGCGTCAGGGCGATCTTGCCCCAATCAGGTGCAGTGAAGCCTGTTATTGGCGCGGGCGTGAGGGTGTCATGTGACGATGACGACGCTGATGCAAGACTTTATAGCTACTGAAGATAAACAGCCCCAGGGCAATGACGAGAATCAGATAGATCATCTGCCGCTCCTTACTTTGGTTAACGTTAGTCGCCTGATTAAAGGCGGATACAGGGTAGATGACCGGTGGATACTGATAGGTTTCAGAGAAATATTCAACTCTCTTTAAGCGTCTTTACCCGAAGTTTATGCTTTGTAGCAGAGCTGAATAAAGTGTTACAAGTGAGGAAAGATGCGTTCTCAGATTAATCTGCTGTTTATAGCGATGTTAGCGTTGATGTTAACGGCCTGTGATAAGCCAGCGACCACATCCGCGCTGGTGCTGGAAGGAAAAACCATGGGAACCGTCTGGCGGGTAAGCCTGGCCGGTGTGGCGAGTGAGCGCAGAGCGGAACTGCAACAGCGGATTCAGCAGCAGCTGGATGCGGACGATGCGGAGCTCTCTACCTGGAAGCCAGACTCCGCCTTATCGCGCTTCAACCAAAGCCGTGACCTGTCACCGCAGCCGGTGAGTGAAAACATGGCAGATATTGTCACCACCTCACTGCGGATTGGCCGTAAAACCGGCGGGGCGATGGATATTACCGTCGGGCCACTGGTCAACTTATGGGGCTTTGGCCCGACGAAGCAGCCCGGCCATACGCCGGATGCGGCACAAATCGCCGCCGCCCGGGCGCAGACCGGATTGCAGCATCTGCGGGTGGTGCAGGGCGCAGACGGACAGTGGCTGCAGAAAGATCTGCCAGGTCTCTATGTCGATCTCTCGACGGTGGGCGAGGGCTTCGCCACCGATCATCTGGCGCGACTGATGGAGCAGCTCGGCATCAATAACTATCTGGTGTCTGTGGGCGGCGCCGTGCTGAGCCGTGGCCTTAATGCGCAGCAGCAGCTGTGGCGGGTGGCGATTCAGAAACCGACCGATCGTGAGAATGCGGTTCAGGCGCGTGTTAATCTGCAGGGACACGGCATCAGTACCTCCGGCAGCTATCGCAACTATTATGAACTGGACGGCAAACGCATTTCTCATGTGATCGATCCCGTTACCGGACGGCCAATTGAGCATAAACTGGTTTCCGCCACGGTGATCGCCACCACGGCGCTGGAAGCCGATGGCTGGGATACCGGACTGATGGTACTTGGCACGGAAAAAGCCCAGGCGCTGGCGATTGAACAGCATCTGGCGGTCTATCTGATCAGCAAGCAGGGCGATAAATTTGTCAGCTGGATGTCGCCGCAGTTCGCTGCTTTCCTGATCCCCGCTGAATCCGGAGAACCCTGATGTTAGATCTGTTTAGTGAAGAACAACCCTGGCAGGAGACGCTGGCTGAGGGCGCGGTGATCCTGCGGCGTCGCGCACGTGAGGATGCAGAGGCGCTTTATCAGCAAATAATGGCAATTGCGGAGCAGAATCCGTTTGCCCATCGCATTACGCCCGGTGGCCATCGCATGTCGGTGGCGATGACCAACTGTGGCGATTTCTGCTGGTCGGTGGATTCACGCGGCTACCAGTATCAGCAGCAGGACAACCTGAACGGGCGTAAATGGCCGGCTATGCCGCCGCTGTTTCGTACTCTGGCGCAGCAGGCGGCGTCTGAGGCGGGGTTCCCTGGCTTTAATCCGGATGCCTGCCTGCTTAATCGCTATGAGCCGGGCGCGAAGCTGACGCTGCATCAGGATAAAGATGAGAAAGATCTGCGTCAGCCTATCGTTTCGGTGTCGCTGGGTTTACCGGCGGTCTTTCAGTTTGGCGGTTTCGAACGGGGTGACAGTACCCAGCGTGTGCTGCTGGAGCATGGCGACATTGTGGTGTGGGGCGGGCCGTCGCGCCTGCGTTACCACGGCATCCTGCCACTTAAGCCAGGCGTTCATCCGCTGGTGGGTGCCTGGCGTTATAACCTGACGTTTCGACGCGCTTTCTGACCCACCACGCCGGTTACGGCGTGGTACGAATAACTATTGCTATCATTTTGCATCCCATTACACTGCAGGCTGTTTTTTGACTGCTGGATTGCCTGCATGACGTTGCTAAGCGTTGTTTTTCGCCAGTTCCGCTGGCCTTTTATCGGGGTGATTGCGCTCACGTTGTTAAGCGCCGTGCTGGGTATCGGCATGATCGCCTTTATCAATCGCGAAATGATTGTCGCCATCAACACCTCATTCGCGGTACTGCCGCAGTTTCTGTTGCAGCTGGTGGTGCTGATGGCGGTGACACTGGCCTCGCAGCTGGCGCTGACCATGCTTGGCCATCAGTTTGTCTGGCGACTGCGCGGCGAATTTATCAAGCGTATCCTCGATACCCGCATTGAACGCATCGAGCAACTCGGCAGTGCGCAGCTGCTGGCGGGCCTGACCAGCGACGTGCGGGCCATTACTCTGGCCTTTGTGCGCCTGCCGGAGCTCTTTCAGGGTGTGATTATTACGCTTGGCTCGGCGATCTATCTTGCGTGGCTGTCGCCTAAAATGCTGCTGGTAACCAGTGTCTGGCTGGGTGTCACGCTGGTTGGCGGCTGGCTGCTGGTCTCGCGGGTTTACCAGCACATGGCAAAGCTGCGGGAAATCGAAGATAACCTCTATCGTGATTATCAGACGGTGATTGAAGGGCGCAAAGAGCTACAGCTTAACCGCTCACGCGCTCAGCAGGTCTACGACACGGTTTATCAGGAAGATGCCCGCGCCTGGCGACACCACATTGTCCGCGCCGATACTTATCATCTCAGTGCGGTCAACTGGTCAAATATCATGACGTTAGGCGCTATCGGCATGGTCTTTTTTATGGCCAACAGCCTGGGCTGGGCCAATACCGCCGTCGCCGCTACCTTTTCCCTGACGCTGCTGTTTTTACGCACACCGCTGCTCTCCGCGGTGGGCGCGTTACCGACGTTGCTCAGTGCCCAGGTCGCATTCCGTAAGCTCAACGCCTTTGACCTCGCTCCTTATCAGTCAGGATTCCACTCCGCCTCCACGTCCTCAGACTGGCAAACGCTGGAGTTGCGCGACGTCTCTTTTCACTATGGTGATAACGGCTTCCAGGTCGGGCCGGTTAACCTGACGCTGCGCCGGGGCGAACTGGTCTTTCTGATTGGCGGCAACGGCAGCGGGAAATCGACGCTGGCGATGCTGCTGACCGGTCTTTATCAGCCTCAGTCCGGCACGCTGCTGCTGGATGGCAAGCCGATAACGGCGGATGAGCTTGATGTTTGGCGCAGTCAGTTCTCGGCGGTCTTTACCGACTTGCACCTGTTTGACCGGTTAATGGGGCGGGAAGGGGTTGCAGCCAACCCGGCGCTGGTTCAGCTCTGGCTTGAGAGACTGAAGATGCAGGATAAGCTGAAGATTGAAGGCAACAAAGTGCTGAATCTGCAGCTTTCTAAAGGACAGAGTAAGCGACTGGCACTGCTGCTGGCGGTGGCAGAAGAGCGCGATGTGCTGCTACTGGATGAGTGGGCGGCGGATCAGGACCCTCACTTCCGACGTATCTTTTATCGCGAGCTGCTGCCGTGGCTACAGCAGGCGGGTAAAACGGTGTTTGCTATCAGCCATGACGATCACTACTTCATACATGCCGATCGGTTGCTGGAGATGCGTGAAGGCAAGTTGACGGAGCTGACCGGTAATGAGCGCGATCTTGCCACGCTCGACTCGGTAAAACGCACCGACACCGGGCTTTAACGGCAGCTGGCAAAGCTTAGCAAAAAAGCGTAGTGGCATGCTTCGCCTGAACCAGGCTACGTTAGCGATCAGCAGAAACTCCGGTTTCTGCCATTCTGAACCTTTTCTTTCGTCTGTGTTACCCCCGGCTAAACCGCAAAGTTTTAACGCGTATTGTTTAGCCGGTTTTTTTAAAGCCGATGTGTGATTAGCGTGATTACCTGAGTATCCCGCCACACAAAGCTCGCCTCCAGTAACGTCCCCATCGCAAAACATCCGCTGAAGTCCTGAGTCAGTCGCAACGTCGCGCGCTGCTGTGAGAAATCTACCGACACCAGTTCCGCATCCGGAAAGTCCATCGGCTGAAGCAGTTGCGGCCAGATGGCTTTATAAACGCTCTCTTTGAGGGAGAAGAGCAGGGTAGCGGCAGCGCAAAAAGAGACGGGCAGCGTCCGTAACAGGTGCTGTTCCTGCTCGTTCATCAGCAACTCAGCCGTTTCATGCGCCGTCGTCTCCGACATGAACTGCTCGACATCCACCCCAACAGCGCAGGGCTGACGGGTTGCCGCTACCACAACGATGCCTGCACTGTGCGACAGTGACGCCTGAATGCCAGCGGGCCAGCAGGGGGATCGATCGGCTGCATTAGTCAGAATGAAATCAGCAATACCCAGTTCTGCCATCACTGACCGGACCAGCAGACGGCTGGCGAGGTATTCAGCACGCCGTTTACTGACAGCCTGCTGCAGTCGGGCAGGCAGCGGAATATCCCATTCGACAGCCAGCCCGTCATGATACTTTTGCGGATCGAAGTGACTCACCGCCAGCAAAGGATCGCTGCGGTTAAGGTGCCGGGAAAGGATAAAGCCGCCTGCAACAGGCGGCAGCGGCAGGTCGGGATAGCGCATGCGGGACCATCATCAAAACCAAAAAGGCATTAAATCAGGCGCGATGGATCAGGGCAAGCAGCCCGCCGGAATCAGTCGTTGGGAGGAATGGCAAAACTCTTCAGAGAAACAACGAAATGGTGGTGACCCCTGCTGATGCGTGCACCTCGGTCGCACCAGTGGCTTGCCAGACGAAAGAAATCGTCGCTGCCAATGTCATACGCCAGTTCCACTTTGCTAATGCCTGAATGCAGCAATGCTTCTGCATCTTTCAGGCTTTTCGCTTTGATCGCCATAAAAATTATCCGTCAATTTCTGGGGATTTCAGGGTAGGCATTTTCTGTGACATTTTTGTTTCAGTTTGATGAATAAGCGCAGCCGGTAGCCGATTTTGTGAAGCAGATCAGATTATAATGCAACTGTTAACCTGCTGATTGTAAGAGGAATGTTAACTGCCACACGGGACTATTCTGAATGTTAAACGGAGAGATAAGCTGAGATAGAAAGGCCGCGTCAGACGCGGCCCCGTGGGTTACTTCTGGTCTGGCGGGGAAGGTTGCTTATCGCCTGACTCGGGTGCTTCTGTTGGATCGTCTTTTTCAATATATGTCATGAACTCTCCTCTTGTTACCCACACGCAGTTAAGTATAGAACGAATTGTGGAAGGTGCGAGGTAAGTTAAGGTTTGATGACAGAAACGAAAAAAGCAGCCTTTAGGGCTGCTTTTCAGGGAATTTGGTCGGCACGAGAGGATTTGAAAAGTTAAACTAACATTATGCATTTAAAGGTATTTAAAACTGATATATAAGTTAAATATGCCTATGCATATGCCTAAAACATGTGCTTATGAAATTTACTTACTTTTCCATTGTCGTCGTAAGAGGGCTATGAAATCTTCGACATATAAAAGCTTATCTAAGGTAAATGCCTGTCTTCCAACATGAGCAGGGTTCAAGAAGACCGGAGCTTTATCTTGTCCCATTGAGAATGATGAATACATAGTATTGGGACTAGCCAGGTACTCAGCCTGAGTTTTCCATGAGGCTGAGGAGCCACCTGATATGCTTAGTGCAGGCACGAGATGAGTTAATCGTTGTGTAGGATCGATGTCAGAGTAGATCCATAAAGCATAATCTAAAGCTTTTGAGAGCTGCTCAGTTACCTGTTCTTCGATGATGGCGGGAAGGCCTCCTGAAGGTGAAGACAAAGGTAATGAGATCAGTAGATCGCCATTAGAATGTAGCTTTACAAGATTCTTAAGATCCCGGTTTAGCGTCTGACATATACACAGCGCTCCATTTTCAAGCGATACATTTGTGCCAAATTGCTTGTCGAAGATAGCATGCCTGCCGAAAAGAGCTTCTTTTGATAACTTATCCTCGAGCTCTTTAGAGTCCATTTGAGCAGGACGGATAATGGTTGAATCAGGGCCGGCAGCAATTGAGATATCCAGATTGATTGCGCTTTGTGAAAAAGTTTGGTTACTGCGCGGCAGATTCTCAACTGCTCTAGTTTTAAGGCCCACAGGATCAAGAGGTGCTACTGCACGGGCAAGTACAAGGTCATGAATTGCTTTAAGAGCTTTAGCTTTTAGATCTTCAGCTGAAGAAAATTCCCCTCTAAAAAGGCCTTTTTCCCAAGTACTTACTTCCTTTATCAGTTTATCCTGTTCAGGTTCCGCTTCGCTGATTTCACTTTCGATGAAGATAATCAAGGGCTTGGTATTACGAGCTTCGATGACTTCCTCGTGGGTTGCTGATAGGCCTGACTGTTGTATCGCTCCATATCGAGAGCCTAAAATCAAAATTACAGCGTCAGATTCACGAACACCGTTAAGACAAGTGATTTGTGGCGAATTTGCTCTAGCCCCAAAATCCTCTGCCATAAGAGGTTTATGCCCAAGAACACAAACGGCATCCTTGACAGCTTTTCTTTTATCTTCAAAACCCGATATCAACGAACTTATGAAAATATTCATATGAATTCTCAGCAGACAGGTTATTAATAAGTATAGGCATTAATCGTGAGTCGAACTTTATTACCAAATAGGAAAATTATGAAAAATTGGTCTGCTGAGGATACAAGAGCAGTTAAAGCTTGGCTGAACATAGAAAACTATAAAAGTTTTGAAGATACAACGCTCAATGCGCTATACCACGAGTTATGGGCAAGAGCCCTTCTTTTTAAGCCATGGCCGACTGAAGAGGAAAAGGTCGGTCTTGGTGGATACATGAGACAGATCTTCAATGGGAAGCCTTTCCTCTTCGAGCCCGAACAGCTTAACTACATGCAAGATGATCAAACTCTTCAAAGCGTTCCTCACGTCTTCATTACTGATATAACCAGACTTGCTCAACTTAGTGTAACTGGTCTCCGGGTCAATCTGTTCTCTTGGGAGCAAGGTAGTGACGAGTACTGCGTCAACCTTCCCCACCATGAAGCATATGTATCTACGGTTATGTCAGCGATATGTGAAAGCACCGTCCTTTTAGAAATCGACCTTGCCAGTGGTACAGACGATGAAATTGCAGAGTCTATCAAATCAGCTCTTCCGCAATGGAGACGCGTGAAGGGGATTGAAGCTGACGAGTCAAGAGCTGTGCGCTTCGGCTACGGCACAATTAAGAAGGTTATCTCTTATCGGCTCATAGCAATGCTCGACGTGCTTCTGTGGGCAAAAATGAATGACCTACGCCTTTCAGACGACAGGCTGTCGAGACTTTTGTACACAGACGAAGATGATGAGGCAGTTATTCGTCTGCACTACCATATCAAAGACGCAGACAGACCCCTTGCGATGAAAGCTGCGACCATAGATTTCATTAGGCAGTTCAACTTCTTCATAAATCGAAACCTACACCTGAAAAACATGAGAGTTTCGGAGGTTATGAAACTCTCGGATTCTAACTGACCTATCCTTCAGCGGTTCTGTTGTCTTGAGTCGCACTAACCCTCCTCTCCATATTTCCCTTACATTTGCTCTCGTCGAAACTGCACCGAGGAGAGCAACATGAAAACACAAAATACGAAACTAATGCGTTTACCTGCTGTGATTGAGAGGACTGGTTTTAGCCGTTCTTGGATCTACGAGTTGATCAATCAAAAGCAGTTTCCTCAACCTATCAAGATTGGCTCTCGTGCGGTGGCATTTATTGAGGGTGAAATTGATGAATGGATTGAAATGTTAATTTCTAAATCACGAAGCGAAACCTTTTAAGAGGGCTTTATTATGAAACTGAATGATTTTATCAGCACTAATAAATATTTCGCGGACATGAATAAACAAGCATTTGATGAAAAATTCGAACATGACGAAGTTGTAGCCATGTGTAATGATGAATTTTCTAAAAGCATTGCTTTCTGGTTGGGAGAATATCTCTCAGGGAATATAAAGGGGGCAGTATCTGCTATTTTTGAACTTGAGTTTAAAATACAGTACGCGGTCTTTTCAATATGGATGACTTTATTTAAACAGAAAGAAGATGTTGAAAATTTGGCAAAAATGATCCTTTTATTTAAATCTGAACATGAATTCAAGGATTTTAAGTTGTAAGATTATTTTAAATAAATCGTATTTTTATAGGGTTAATTTAACAGCGATAGGAATGGGGCCATGTATCATATGCATGGCCCTTCATATAAATGAATTACAACCTATCTTGCTTTTTTATGGTTTCTGCTAGTTGTTCAATATTGGAACCCAATAGTTGCTGTTCATTTTTAATCCTTTGGGTTAAATGTTCGTTTCTAAGATCGGCAACACGTGATTGAATAGACTGAAAGTTTTCGAATTGTGGTTCTCCGTCGAGAGTGGATTTTTGATCAAAGCCATAGCTAATGAGCTGAGATATTGAATGTTTATCATCAAGATTATTATCGATTTTGTAGTCTAATAAATATTGGAAGAAATCAATGAACTCCCTTGCTGATAACTCCAATAGGTAGCGTTCGTAGAACTCGAAAGAAGATGATTCATGTAATTCATGCAAGATTTCATTTTCATTTTCAGGAAAGTATATCCACATAATTTCCAGGTTGTTTTTAATGTCAATCATAGACTCTCCTTAATTTTTTATTTATATATAACTAATTATAAAATAAAAGCAAGTATTGACTAGTTAAATAGTTGTGTTATTAAAAATTAATGCCGTGAAAGTTGTCGATAAAATGGAAAGAATTAAAAGCCAAAACAGCTTAAATTTTGCAAAATTCTTTACGGAAATAAAGCGAAGTTAGTTGTATCAAGCTGCACAGAGTGTTTTGAAGGTATCAGGTAAATAGAATATTCCTAATATATACCTTATTAACATTTGGAAAGAATATTTAGTACCATCCTTTATTGACAGTTATTAAGCGGTATATTAATAAAATATTCTTGCAAAATTATTGTAGGTCATTGTTTTTGAATATTTAACCTATACTTATTTTGCAAAGAATTTAACTGAAAAAAAGGAGAGTTTATGGAAAGATTTGGTATTAAAACGTTTAAAATGAAAAATGGTGAGCGCTATTGCATTATAAAAAACAAGAAAACAGGTATTCCGGTATTTTATCCATGTTTATTTATTACTACACAACTGAGAAACAGTAGTGAATCGATAAAAACAATTGAGACTCAGGCAGGGTGTATCGCACTTTTTTATCGGTTTCTTTTTATACACAACATAGACATTGAAGAGCGAATTCAAACAGCCACATTCCTGGATAACAACGAAATTGATCTTCTGCGGGATTTTGTCGGGAAGAGGATGAGAACTGCGAAAGTAATTAGTATCAAAGATCATCAACTTGGTGTATGCAGTGCGACAAAGTACATACGGCTTACGACCATAGCAAAATATCTCGAATGGTTGTGTCAGCTAACTATTAGAAATATAGATGATGGCTACAGGAAAATTTCCTACTTTGTGCGAAAAATAAAAGCCAGAAGGCCGAAGATAAAATACAGGAATTCAGAAGGCAACGTCTATAAAACAATCGAAGAAGAAGACCTAGATATGCTTCTTTCTATTATTGATCCTCAATGTGAATTCAACCCATTCGACAAAAAAGTTCGCCAGAGAAATCAACTCATAGTCACGATATTACATTCATTAGGAATAAGATGTGGCGAGTTATTGAACCTGAGAGTAGAAGATATTGATTTTGCAGCGCAAATGCTTTTCGTAAGAAGGAGACCTGACAGTATTGAGGACACAAGAGTCAATCAGCCCCTCGTAAAAACGCTTGAAAGAAATTTACCTATGTCTGACGAACTTACCAGACTTATACATTCTTATATTACAGGGGAAAGAAAAGCCAACATCAGAAAGAAAAAGCATGGATACCTTTTTATTACGCACAAAGAAGGAGAGACACGCGGCGATCCTTTGTCTATTCCTTCATACCATAAGATAATTTACAGACTCAGAGGCATTGACTCAGGTTTAAGCCAGTTGACTGGACATAAGTTCAGACATACCTGGAACTATTTATTTTCGAAACTGATGGATGAAAGTACCGAGTATGTGAGTGAAGAGATGCAAGAGAAAATGCGTTCCAACCATATGGGTTGGGAGCCGGGTTCTGGAACAGCACAGACCTACAACAGACGGTTTATCGTTTCAAAATCAGAGGAAGCAGCCCTGGCAGTTCAGAAAGTTATTTTCCAAAAGCGCAGTGGGGTGTCTTATGAATAAATTAAATTTTCTGGACGCGCATCGAGATATCTTTCATGCAAAAAATGAAAGTTACACATTTGGATTGGATGATGAATTCTGGGAGTTAAGTAGAAATATAAAACTGAATGTGGGTGAGGTCACTAAAAGGTTGTCAGGCAACCTCAGGTTCGGCTATGTGAATACACTGAAATATTTCGCAGAAGAAATCAGCCCTGGTTCTGTTAAGCAAATTAACAGGGTTTTCATGAAATTCATTTCGTTTATGAGCTTTGATTCAATTGACGAAGCTGTAATGCTAACAACAAAATCAAGTGATAAGTTCTCGAATCAGGATCTCATTTGTCTCAGAATCCTAATCAAAAAATGGTATGAACTAGGTTTTGAGGGGATTACCAAAAATTGTGTAGACCTCGTTGATAACTGGACGATAAAAGACAATAAAAAGGGGGAGGTGGTTAAAAGACGAGACCCTTACCAGGGGCCTCTGACAGACATGGAGTTTGATAACTTTTACGATGCTGTCTCACGCGCATACCAGAAGGGGACGATATCCTATTCTGATCTGGCAATGGCTTTAATCACCATTCACACGGGCAGAAGAAGTTTACAAATCACACAGATAAAAACGAAAGATATCATAAAAGAAAGAGCTATAAACGAATGCTATATAAATATCCCCAGAATAAAGCAAGGTGAGAAGTATAGAGCCTCATTCAGGCGATTCAGAATTACAGATGAATTATTCAACATATTTAAAGAGCAGGCACGTATTGTTTCTGAGAGTTTTAGCAAGCAGATCGGTAGAAAACTCTCTGAGAAGGAGATATTAGAATTACCATTGTTTGTCTGTCAGGAAAGGCTTGAGGGGGTTGTTGAGTGTGAGAATTTACATGAGATTCTTTCTTCAGACAGACTTCATGCCTATGCGATAAAGTGCACTCAAACGCTCAAAAAAATAGCTACAACAGAGAACGTGATCTCGGAAAGGACGGGTGAAGTAATAAATATGAATGCCAGGCGGTTTCGCTATACCTTAGGAACCCGGCTTGCCAGAGAAGGTTATGGAGAAGTCGTCATAGGCGAATTACTTGATCATTCCACTTTAATGTATACAGGCGTTTATGTTCAGTCAGGTCCAGATAGTTTAAATAAAATCGAAGATGCCGTTTCAGTTGAGCTTAGCTACTATGCAAAGATGTTTCAGGGAGTGCTGATTAACAAAAGTGAGGATAAATATCCCGGCGGCAATATCAGAATCAATACTGGTGAAAAGTCAGGGCAATGCGCCAGTTGCAAATCCTGCACAGCATGTGTGCCCATCCCCTGTTACACCTGCATGCATTTCAGACCTTTTGTTGAAGGGCCGCATGAAAAATTACTCGAATATTTACTCGATGAGCGTAACAGGATTCAGTGCATAGTGTCTGATCCTGTGACTACACAGATACTGGACAGAACAATTATTGCAGTATCAGAGGTGATAAATAAGTGCAAAGAAATCAAATCAAACCCGGAGGTGTTAAATGGATAATATTAAAAATGATAAGTTAAAAGTGCTCGAAACGCGCAGGGAAAAATATTGCGCGCAGAAAATAGATGATTTTGTGAGCTACTGTCGGTTCACTCTCAATAAAAACGACCTTGTGAGCTGGGAGGAGGTTAACTGGTCAAAAGTTTTCCTTTTCACTAAAACCCCTGTCAAAGGCGTCAAAAAAAGCTCTGTTATTGTAAATGAGCCATTAGACAAGAATTTTATTGAGTTCGCTAAAAGCTATATCCTTTACCACTACATGAATGGAGGCAAGAAAATCAATCAGCGTCTGAATATCGTTTTCAGAACACTTGAGGCAGCCCTCTTGCAGGTCAATGGGCGGAGTCATATTCAGTACGTTAATCTCACTGTTCTGGAACAGTGCGTTGTCACCTTAAGAAGCGCATACAACAAAGCAGTAGCGCATGCCTGCGGTAAAGTACTGGAAGGACTGGTTTCATTTCTCAGAGAAAAAGAATTCCTGATCATGCAGTCACTGCTCTGGAAGAGCCCACTCAGAGCGCAGGAAGCAAGCAACAGGCTCACTAAAACTGCACAAGAGGCCCGTGAGGCAAAGTTACCTGACGAAGAGTCGTTGAATGCTATCGCTGAAATTTTCGCACTTCCTGACGATCAGCTTTCAGAAATGGACTTGTTCATAAGCTCCGTCTTTGCATTGCTCATGTGCGCACCTTCCAGAGTAACCGAAATCCTGACGCTCCCTGCTGATTGTGAAATCCGTGAGGCGGACAGGGAAGGAAAGCTGAGGTACGGGCTGAGCTTCTATTCCGTGAAGGGGTTTGGTGGAAATGTGAAATGGATACCTGAAGTCATGGTTCCGGTTGCTGAGATAGCTATCAGGAGGCTGAGTACTCTTTCAGAAAACGCCCGCACATATGCCAGAGAGATTGAGATTTCCGGTAAGGGCCGTGAGCTTTACCCGGATTTTCCCTGGTACGATAAAGAAAAGAACATTCGATACAGCAATGCACTATGTCTTCTGTTCCGGTATCAGCTCAGTGCAAGTTTAACGACGCAAAGATCTCTTTTCAGACCAACTGCCACTCTGGTTAGCGCCAATCTGGGAAGCACTGAGTATCGCCGGACTCACTCTATTAAAACAATTTTTGACAGGCACGGATACATAGGGGCAAATGGGAATAGCCTTTCCCTCAGAAGTCACCAGGCAAGACACTTACTCAATACGATTGCACAACGTGGTGGGCTTGGAGATTTTGAACTAGCTAAGTGGTCAGGACGAGTGAGGGAAACACAAAACAGAACCTATAACCACGTCAGCCAGGAAGAGAAGGTTCGGGAATCAGTTAAGCATGGTGTACAGAATATCGGCATTAAACCAGAAAACACCACCCCAAGAGCTATAGCAAACCCTTCATGGCGTATTGATGTCAAAGATACAGGCCACGCAGCCATTCACGTGACAGAGTTCGGCTACTGCACTCATGACTACGTAATCTCTCCGTGTACGAAGTTCAGGGACTGTATCAATTGCAGCAATCATGTGTGCGTGAAAGGGGACAAAGCCTCGCTAGGCAGGCTGGAAGCTACTGCGGCCTACACAGAGCAGCTTCTTGAAAAGGCAAAGGTTGATATGGAAGAGGAATACGGGGCTGACAAGTGGGCGGCCTATCACGAAAAAACTCAAGCAAGACTTCTGGATTTGATAGCGTTACTCAAAAGCAAAAATCTTGAGGACGGGGCGCTGGTAAGACTGGAGGGTGATGATTTTACACATATGAAAAATCTCACAGGCGCGAGCAGAAATGAACTGATTGGAAATGAAAGGATTAATCATAATTAAAAGGAGAGTCATATGGCTAAACATCTAGATAATAAAGATATCAGCATAATTAAAAACACAATAGCAGGTTGGGACAGTGAGAAATCAGGTAAGCTTTCATGGGAATATCTTTGTGACAGGCTTGAACCTCTGATTGGTAAGCGACCAACCCGTCAGTCACTGGGGCTTCACAAAGATATTGTCATGGCTTTCAACATTAAGAAGAAAAATATTAAGTCTGGCAATGATGAAGAGAAGCGGCCAGCTAATTTAAACATCGCCTCACAGCGCATCCGTAATCTCGAACTCAAAAATAAAACTCTGGAAGAAGAGCTCAGGAGTCTGGAAGAGAGGTTTGTTGTATGGCAGTTTAATGCTATAAATCACGGAATCAGTTTTGAACAACTTAATAATGGGTTGCCCAAGATAGACAGGGAAACGAATGCTGATTAAATATTTGATTGCGCAGATGTTGCGCAATTTAAATTATATGTTATCTTGTATATACAACCAAGGAGTGGTTGATCAATTTTGCAAGGACGCAATCTATGAAACATACAGACGCTCTTTCAAGGGAAGAAAAGTTACTTTTGCTTTTACAAATGTTCATTGAGAGATTAAAAAAATCAGGTTTTTCACAGGACAAGATAATTCGCTATATGTGGCTATTCTGTGTCGGCTACTACATTAAGTACTACCTTCCACAATCTAAAACAGATCTTGCAGATCGTTTTACGATCATATCTATGCTTTCAAACGCTCTAAAATCGAGTTCTCCAAGAATCATTCAGCACCTTGGCTATGAACATGAGATCACGTTTTTCTTTCGCTTTATGATTCATTATGCCATTGATAATGAAGAAGAGGCGGAAAATATTTATCGTGAGGAAAGGGTAAAATATGAGAAAGCTGTACTCCTGAATCAGGTTGTTGCTGCCAGAAGAAAGAGAAAAAAAAGGAGAATTTAAAAATTAAAGAATATACATTTTTTATAATGTTTTAAATTAAATACCTACTGCGAAATACGGGGTTAATATATTTCACAGCGTTAGATAAGACACGAAAATAGTTCTTAAGTGAGGGCGGATTTTTAAGTCATTATTCTAATTTTGGGTTGGCATTTACATGGATTGCTCATTGCCAGGCTAGTCTCCAATGAAGAATTCTATCCTGGCAGAAAAATATCAGCCTTTTATCAAACTGGATATCAATCGTGAGCCTTCTGCGATATCTGCTGATTTTATATTATCATGTACAGGGAGGATAAGCAGACGACGAATAAATTTCATCGCTTTAGGCAGTTTATCATCTCCAGGATGATACTCTGCGAAAACCGGGTAGCAGGTGATTGGTTTCAGTTCATAGCGATAAGGATCTGTAAGCAGGCCAAGGGCAGCTAATTCAGCCGCAAAGTGCAGCCCGTCAGTATTATCATTGAACTGCATAGCACATGCATAGGGCGCTACTTTACCGTTATCTGCAACTGGTAAAGATTTAAGCTGGGGAAGCAAAGAGAGTGACTCGAGCCATGCTGAGCATAGTGCCTCTCGAGACGATAGGTAATTATCCAGCCCCGTCAGCGAATGCAGACCCGCGATAGCCTGATAACCTGACAGTTTATAGTTCACACCGAACTGATTGCCATATCCATTCCCGTCAAAGCCCAGTCGTATAAAGGCACGAAGGCGCTCAGCCAGATCCGTATCATTTGTCGATACGAAACCGCCTTCTCCTGTTGAGAGCAGCTTATACTCATGGGTACTAAAGCAACCTAAGTGGCCCTTAAGACCTTCCTGCCCGCAAGGAGTTGAGGCTCCGAAAGACTGTGCGGCATCTTCCAGCAATGGGACATTGAAACGTCTGGAGAGTAAAAGCATAGTTTCTGAAGTACCTGGATTACCCCACATACCACAGGCAATTATGGCTGCCAGTCCATTATTAAGTTCGGATTCCAATTGTTCGGGATCAAGGCAGAAGGAGTCGCCATCTGTGTCAATCACAACAGGCGTAGCGCCAAGCTGAAGGACTGGTAATACGGTCATAACCGCACAGATTGCTGGTACAGCGACACGGCTACCTTTACCCACGCCAAGAGCTACCAGCCCTGCGTGGATTGCTGCTGTACCTGAGGAGACGGCGATGACATGTTTAACATTAAGCCTGGCTTCCAGTTTTAGCTCGTAGTCTCTTACAGCAGCTGCGGTACCTGAGTAGTCCCGGTAGTTCATAAGGCTGTTCTGGTATGCTTCTGCCATGCGCTCAGAAATGAATTTAGGCCCTGTCGACTTAATCATTATTATTGCCCCAGCCCCATTCAAGATAATTTTCAACCACATTTTCTGACAATGAATGAAACACGGGGGTTATGTAATCCACCAGTTCAATGGAGGCATTGGCAGGTGAAATGAACTCCAGCGCACTGCATTTGTAGGGTTCAGTGTTTACAGGCCGACCTTGCCAGTTCGTTGCCTCCATAAATACGTCTATGATTCGGCGGTCAGCCGTGCGTCTATGCATAATAGTGCGGAAAATCCAATCTGATTGCGCCAGATCCAGTCCTGTCTCTTCTTTCAGCTCCCGACTCGCAGCGCATGTCAGGGACTCACCTTCATCAACGTGCCCAGCAGGGAAAGACCACTTGCCATCTGCATATCCTGTATTAGAACGCTGAAGCATAAGTACTTTATCGCCGTTGCGGACGATACAATAAATGGCCAGGTAGGGGCGTTCACGTTCAATTTTCATTTCACTCTCCTGTTGATAGTTTGTGTCATTCCCATCGCAATAATCGAAACGATGACGAGCAGTTCTCCAGTCAGCTTGAACTGGCCAAACTGATAGCCGTAAAACGGTAGTGAAATCAGCGTAACAAACACGGGCGATAGCGCACGTAAAGCAGTGGCGACATGAAAGTCGACAGATCCAGCTGTTTTGATATATGAAAACATCGAATAAAAAATGAATGCTGCACTCACTACGCTGCAGGTTGTTCCCTGAACATCCAGACCGTTAAACATCTTCTGACCCTGACCAGCACCAAGGAAAATCGCCAGTGCAAACAGGAACAGTCCGTTTACGCCAAGTGGCACGCAGGGGTGTATATCCTGAGTCTTCTTTTTAAGCACCGCATAATTGAGCGCGAAAAGCAGGGATGAGAGCAGGGTAAAAATCACCGCCTGTAGCGTAACTGTACCCTCTGTGTCTGGCAGCGATGATAGAGCTACACCTGTAATACAGGTAACAAGCACAAGCACCTTAGCGTTCGTCAGCTTTTCCCGGAACCACAGAACAGATATGAGCATGCCAAAGATTATGTAGCTGCGAGCTATGAAAGAGTGCGTACTGGGTGTCAGCTTCTCCAGACCCAAATAAAAACACCAGGTACCGAGCGTGTTAAGGACTGCGGAGGCTATTCCGTTTCGTGTTGTCAGATACCTGACCATGTCAGACATTCGAGCGTGAATCAGCGCCAGCAACATAAAAGTGACTGCATAAATCATGAGGAAGGCGTTTTCACTGATCCAGCCGAAACTGAACTTAGCCAGTAAAATGGAAATGGCATTCAGAAATACAGACATAAATTGATAAAACATGATTCACCACAGATAGTTTTTAATGATTCCAGCGATTCTGCTGATAATGATTTTCTTCTTATGCAGGGAAGAGGGAGATCTGCCTCGCGCAAGGTCATGGCGGACCTGAAGGGACCAGTCGTGCATGTCGCGCAGGTAATCCGTTGCATAATGAATCGGCGAATATCTGACACGGGAACCTGTTCGGGTGTTAAACCGATGAATTTCACGAGCAATGAAAGCAATTTCATTGTCAATAGACTCAACGCCGTTCATGGCAAGACGTTGACGTTGAGAGAACGTTTCCTCCATGATTGTTGGAACGGATGCATGTATGCCTAAACGGTGGCTTGGGTTGAAGGCGGTAAAACTATTCTCCATTTTTATAGTGGGACCCAGTTGGGTCAGACCGCTAAACATCTGATAATGAGAAGGTGTGAAAATTTCCTGATAGATATCTGCCGGTGCCGTGAGCGTTCCCAGCTTTCCAAAATAAATGATTTCTGATGGCTGAAATTGCTCGCAGAGAAAGCGGGCGATACTGCCAGAAAGCCTACCCCAGAAGCTAAACTTGCAGCCCAGGAAAATTACATTGTTCTGGGCTTTCCAGCATGCATAGAAGTCATTCTCTTCAAAAGAAAAAACCTGATCTTTCATATACTCAATGAGTAGATCACAGCAACCAATCACAACCTGAGCGCCCGGTTTAATATCAAGCATGTTAAGACCAGTGAGCGCAGGGTATCGGCGGTCATTAAGCAGGTCATAATCAATTGTCATTAGATCCTGTGGGCGTGATATGCGAGCTTTCAGGTAATGCAAAACCAGTGATGAAAAATGCCGAATGTAGTCATAGCCGGATGGGATGCGAAGGACGACAGATTCCTTATGTTCCTCGTCAATGTGCGTGTGCCATGTCGGCCTAAAGCTATTAACTACTCTGCACGTATGACGGTAACTGAAATCGATCAGATCTGGTGAAAAGCCTGTACCTGCATGGTTTTCAACACGAATGGGTATTCGATTTGCTGCGACGTGTTCCAGCAAATCTGCTGGCAGTTTTTGCTCTACGTATTGTTCGAGGCTGTGGGACATGGTGTGCTCAAGTGAGTAAGACACCGGGATAATCTTTAATGATATTTTTCCTGTCCGCATTTCAATCAATAAATTCCATTTACTTATCATTTTGTGGTGTGGAAGTATTCAGTAGAAATGTTGCATTATTATGTCAATATCATTAATAGAAAATGACGAGGGTTATGATTAAATTTCGAGTTTTACACAGTCGTGTAATGGAATAGATTGCTAAAAATAATTCGTAAAAATGCTAATTAGCAGGATGGTAAGCTATTAACTCCATCTTTCTTTAATTCATTTTTCTCAAATCTGTTATCATTACTAAGTAAAGTTAGTTTATAGCAATTTATTTTTTTGGTTGTTCATTTTTCTCATTCCTTGTCTATAAATTTGACAAAGCCAAACGTTAACAGTTTTTTTAGATCAATCCTCAGCGTTTTGTGGGTGGAAACTAATATCAAGTATTTAAATTGGCTTAGGTACTATCGTGCCAAAATTTTTTTTTGCAGATGCTCATTGAGAGAGTAAAAGATCAGGTTTTGCACAGGACAAGATAATTCGCTATATCTGGTTATTCTGCGTCGGCTACTACATTAAATACTATCTCACACAAGATAATGATCATTTGATTGATCGCTTCACGATTATCTCAATGCTTTCAAACGCGCTGAAGGGGAGTTCACAGCGGGTCATAGACACACTTGGATATGAACATGAGCTTACTTGGTTCTATCGGAATTTGATCCATTACGTAATTGATAATGAGCATGAAGCGGAGGGAATTTATCAGGCAGAAAGGGTTAAGTATGAAAAATCGATGTTGTCAAATTTGCCATCTGGAGCTCGTAGAAAGAGAAGGGGTAAAAGAATTTGATAGTGCTATATAAGTCATATCGTCATAATTATTAATGTCGTAGATTTCAGATTGCTTACAAAGGGCATGAGCTTGTCATATAAATTTTTTTTGGAATCAATTGCATTCTGCTTTCCAGATGCAGCAAGTTAAAGATCGCTGGTAATTAACTAATACATTGATTTATAAGCATGTATTCTATGGTTTATGTTTGAATACGTGAAACCAGTCTTAAGCAGTTATCTATTAATAATCCTTGACAATTTACGTGTTTTTGAACAAATTGTTATTTGAAACCATAAAATCAGAAAAGGAGTATTGACTATGTCTGGTTCAGGCAGTTTTTCATCTGGGAGTGCTTCAAAGCTTTATAGCTGTGAAGTTATTAAATTCTATACTAATATTCGCTCGCCGAACCCCTTGGTTGTAAAGAAACTAAAGATCGGAGACCTGCTTGATATTGATTTGATTGATAATTCGATCTGTGCGGTTTTAGATGGGGAGATAGTGGGGGGAGTCACGTCTACTCAGTATTACGAAAGTCTGTACAAATGCCTCACTGGAGGTACATTGTACCAAGCTTCTGTAATCGAAATTAACAACGGCCAAATCAAAGTTTTTATCTATTCTGTATAAGGACCTCGCATGCAAATAATTGGGGGTGTTTATCGTGAAAGATGTTTACATCCAGGCTGGGATTACATCTTCGGTTCTGGAGGACGTGCCGCGATTGCCATATGTGAGATGGGACACGATATTCATTTACACTCTTATGTAAATGATGATTTTAAAAAATACCTTGAAATTGAGTCGAAGTTTTGTAGTGGAAAACTTACAGTTAATCAACATAAAACTGATGAAGCTTTGGAATTTAATTATACACATGGGTTAGCTAATATTATCCCACCGAGTAGTAATAAATATAATTCAGAAATCTTTATCCAAACCGAATCAGTTCTGATGTTTGGAATGATTGAATGCAAGACAAGAACCGAGTCAGTATACGCAGTATATGACCCGCAAAATACTTTTCAAACTTTATCTTTTCGTCAAACAGGTTCTAAAGCACAACATTTAGCCTTAGTTTTGAATGAAAGAGAAGCATATGCACTCGCAAAAGCTGAATGTCAAAATAGCATAGAAGATGTAATATATAACATCGTTGAGAAAGAAAGTGCCGAGGTTGTAGTTGTAAAAAGAGGTCCGAAGGGTGCATTGGTTTACAATGATGGGAAACTTTCAAAAATCCCTTTATTTTTAACTGAGCAGGTCTGGAAAATTGGTTCTGGTGATTGCTTTTCAGCCCATTTCGCTCTCAATTGGATATTGTTAGGCAAAACTGCGCATGAAAGCGCCTATAACGCTTCATTAGCTACATCTTATTATTGCCAAACACAATGTTTACCTTCAAAAGTAAATCTTAATTTGTATGCCCCAAAGCCTCTCATTATCAACAGTAATAAGAAATGTAAAGTTTACCTTGCTGCTCCTATATTTACTTTGGCTCAGTTGTGGATTGTGGAACAAGTTAGGAACAATTTAATTGAAATGGGATTGGAAGTTTTCTCTCCGTATCATGATGTAGGCTTAACTAACGATAAATATTACATATATAAAGAAGATATCCTAGGTTTAGATAATTCAGATATGGTATTTGCCATTTTAGATGGTCTCGATAGTGGAACAATATTCGAAATAGGGTTTGCTAGCGCTAAGGGAAAAAAAGTAATCATTTATAACGAAAATGTAGATGACAAAGATTTAGTCATGTTTTCTGGGGAACATACTTTCATTATTAAAGACTTTGTGTCAGCAATTTACAGAGCAGTTTGGGAGTCGTATGCATAAAAGAACAGGATTGATTTTATCAGGAGGCATGGACTCTTTAACTATTGCATGGTGGAAAAAACCAGAGGTTGCTTTCACTGTCGATTATGGACAAAAAGCAGCCAATGCTGAGATCCAAGCTTCATCTCAAATTTGTAAAATACTCAATATTGAACACCATATCTTGAGAGTTGATTGTAGCAGCTTAGGTTCAGGTGATATGGCTGGGAAGGCTTCTGATAAAAATGCTCCAGAAACCGATTGGTGGCCTTATCGAAACCAAATGTTGGTAACATTAATTGCAATGAAGGCGATAGGCCAAGATGTAGATAAACTTCTGATTGGTACAGTCTGCAGCGATTCTAATCATAAAGATGGAACATTAGAATTTATTAAATTAATGTCTAATCTACTTGCGTTCCAAGAAGGTCATTTAATTCTTGAAGCACCAGCCATTGGAATGACAACCCATGAATTGATTACTAAATCAAATATCCCTCATGGTTATTTGTTATGGGCGCATAGTTGTCATACAAGCAACATACCATGTGGTAAATGCCGTGGCTGTAACAAATTCCACAATGTTATTCATGAATTGAATATCCTATGATTTCATCAATATAATATAATGGAGTAAAAATGATCAATAATATTTCCATTCATAATTTCAAATCCCTAAAAACTTTAGATCCAATAGCAATGGGCTCATGTCTATTCTTGTGTGGGCCAAATAGTAGTGGTAAAAGTTCTTTTATACAAGCTGTACTATTAATTGCTCAAAATATAGCTAATGATTTCAAAGGCGGAATGGTTAGTTTAAATGGTAACCTTGTTAAACTTGGTGAGTTTGATAATATATTAAGCCATTCAGATGATGCAAAGGAAATAAAAATATCATTCGACCTTTTTCCTGAGAATGACATTCAAAAAAGTGATGAAATTCATAAAGTCTCATTCGGCTTATCATTTGGAATTCGTGAATCAGATGGCGAAAAAAGGAGAATTAACCCCGAGTTAAGTCGAGTTGAAGTGGATGCATTTAATAGAGATAGTGACTCACATGACTTAATTAGAAAATTTTCACTTGAGGTCAAGCAATCTTCCTTAATCAATTTGGATTTGTGTACCGAAGATCAAGAAAAATTAGAACAGGTTTATCCTGAATTTAAAATATCAGAGTTTCGTAAGTTCGATGGATGTATACCAACGACAATCAAGTTGGTTTATAACGTTTCAAAGAAAATTAGCCAAGATATCATCCCTTTGATAGTAAACGAACAGAAGTATTTATTCAAGAAAAGCACATTTAAAGATGTTGAAAAAAGAGAACTTACAAATATAACCATCCCTGAAGAATTCTCGCTTAAAATTTGCGAATTAATTAAAAATAAATTAAATGATTTAAATAATGGGCTTAATGTTCCCTCTGAGGAATTCAATAAGCGTTTTATCGGGCTTGAAAGTGTTCTAATTCATGGGCTTGAGAGCTTAAAAGAGAACTTTATTGCTATAAACTTCAAATTAAAACAATCCGACATTCCCGAACATTTTTTAAAAACAAAAACGCATATAAGAGAATGGCAGTATTTTATATCGAATTTACAATATGACAAACGTCAGCAATTGATTGTTCTTTTAGACGAGAATCGATCTCTATTGCAGGAGATTTGGTTACAACACTCAAAAAAAATCACTTCTGAAATAGAATATGAGATGCCGATATTTTCTCAATTAAACAAAATTCTTCACAATCAATTCAGCACTAATATAAAGTATCTTGGCCCGCTTCGAAAGGGACCAGTCCCTTTTTATGAAACAAACCCGTACAATGGAGAAACTGTCGGTTTAAAAGGAGAATACACAGCTGCACTCTTATATAACAAGAAAGATGAAATAATTACGTATTTATCGCCAATTTTATATAATAATGAGCAATATATAAAGTTTGTAGAAAAACAAGATACTTTACACAATGCATGCATTTCTTGGTTAACCTATTTAGGAGTTATCACAGACATTGAGGTCGGTGATATAGGAGAGCTTGGTTTAAATATAAAGGTTAAAAATACTAATGACAAAAAACTGCAAGGTTTAAGTCATGTTGGGGTGGGGGTAAGTCAGGTTTTACCTATAATAGTCATGTTGTTATTATCTAAAAGAAATGACACTCTTATTTTCGAGCAACCTGAATTACACTTACACCCTAAAATACAATCCAGATTGTGCGATTTGATAATTTCCTCTTCCACTTCGGAGCGACAATGTATTGTTGAAACTCATAGTGAATATATTATTAATAGATTAAGGCTTAGAATTGCACAGTCTTCCGATCCAGAAATAACTAAAAATAATATTTTATATTTCGTAAATAAAGTTGAATCTAACTCTTTTTTTGAAAAAGTAGATATCAACAGGTTTGGGGCTATACCAAATTGGCCAGAAGGTTTTTTTGACCAGACTGATAAGGAAATTGAAAAGATTCTGATAGCGGCTAATAACAAAAGTAAAAAAGAAAGAATTTCAGAGGAGGATAAAAATGCTGATTATTAACTCTGAATATTTAGTTGCGCCTTTGTTTTGCAGTGGGAATATTTTAGAAAAATATGTTGAAGATCTTAGAATACTTAATGAATTAATTGATGATGAAAGTTTTCAGGTTTTCAAAGAATGTAATATTGTTGAAGAAATGCGTGTTCTTGATTTTTATCCGTCAGATGCACATTTCAAAAAAATAATTTCACAAGACATAAATTCAAGATTCAGCGCAAATGATATTGTAAGAGTTTTATTTAGGCTTCTAAATGCGATTCCTGAATACAGCAATATTATTGATAACTATGAGATTGAATGGAAAGCTCAGTCTACTGATCCGATACTATCTTATCTTTCAGATATTAGAAAATTACACTATAAGGATCTGTTTCACAAAGTTATATTTCAATCCATTCTAGCACAGCAGGAAAGTTATATTTTTTCGCTTCAAAAAAATAGCATGTTCAACACAAACTTCGATATTGAGATAGATACAGGAATACTACTTATTGAACCTGAGATATTAGGCACTGTACCACTTGATATAAAGAAAAATATTACAGTTTTTGGTGGTGTTAAAGATGTTATCGTAAAGCTTAACGGTTATGATATTTATAAGAGAGCTGACTCTGCGCAAAGCTTGAAGTTAGCATTCTATTTTGGAGTACTAAACTACCTATCTTTAAATAAAATAGGTAGGTTGATTTCATGGGATGATTTTGACATTGGTCAATATTTCTATGAATCATTGATAAATAATCAATGTGCTAATACGCAACAGTTTTCTACTTTAGTATATGATACAGTTATAAAAACTATATGTCGTAAACGCGATGAGTTAAAAGTTAAACCGTTTAGAATATCAGAAAACTCAAATACTCAAAAAACTTTTGAGGGGCTTAAGGGTTTTAGGTGCCACCTGACTAGAGGTCATGAAGCTTTAAGACTTATGTTCTGGTCAGATCCCGAGACTCGCAAGATAATTTTTGCAAACGTTGGACCAAAAATGGAACTTATAATTTCTGATCCCTAAGTATTTCTTAGTAACTGCTTAATGTTTAGATTAAATCCTCCGGCTCTTAGAGGATTTAATCATTTTACTTTCAGATTCCATTATGAACCGAATCATTACTCTCACTAAACGTCCAGTTCTCGACTTTGTCACCTGTGAATGTTATAGTCAAATTTTTACTTTTCATATCAGTTCCGTTCGAGAATAGCCCTACAATTGGAATGTAAGACATCGCTGACATATTCGAGTTCATGATTGAGTAAAACCACATGTCCTCATTGGTATCAACGGTTGTCTTACGAGTAGGTTCACCGAACTGCTTTTGAATATCTTCCTTCGTGGTTCGACCTTTGAAGATCTTTGACGCAATACTTTGCTGCGTCTCATTTTTAATTGATTGATTCCCTGCTGTTGACGCACAACCTGACAAAAGGATAAGAGTGAATAAAGCTCCTGCAATCTTAGCTTTCATTATTTATTCCTTATTAATAGTTTGAGATAAAACTCTTAACCACCGTGTAATCTGCATTTTGACATCGTTATACCCTGTATCCTGGTGAAACTTGCCTTTCTGCGGGTAAAACTTCACCTGCCACACGGGAAACATGACGTCCTTTACTTCAATAAAAAGGCCTGAGTTATTCAGGTTCTGCTGTCTGATAGCGCCGGTACCAAAGCCGCCGTCATATCCGCCTGAGTCGAGATTGAAATGCCAACTGATTACTGAGCTAAACGGATACGTTTTTTCGTTAGCACCATTTTTGATAGTAATAGTTTGCTGCTTTTCGTTAAGCAACAGCTTTGAGTCTCTGAATTCATGGCTCCAGAAGCCGTCATTGCCTTCGTTGAAATTATCGAAAGTTGAGACGTTATCTTTCTTATGCTTATAGCTAATACCAGCTGTCACGAGTAAGAAAAAAGCGGGGATACACCACAGAACAAGCATTCCCATGGCGTCAGTGGGTTTTGACTTGAGGACGATTAAAACGGCTACGCCGATTGTGAACCAGACTCTGATTGAACGGAAGTAAGAGGGTTTTCTCATACTCATGCTGCTCATGTTGAATCCCTTTTAAAACCAATAGTGGAAGATAGTCATGTCTGTAACTAGCTGATTGGTCACTGCTTTTACTGAGCATTTTTGAGCAAGCTCAAAACTTAAGCAAATCATTTGTACCGATCGATAGATCCTATTTGATAGGTATAATCTATCATAAACAACTTTATTGATCTGTAAAAACGATCAATTTTTTTGTGTTTAGAAGTGGTTAGGCAGGAAAGATGATGTTCTTCAGAGGGTTGGTTAGTTAGGCGTATATGGGTTTTTTATGAAGTCTTCTGTTGTTTCATTTGAGGTTTTAACGTCAGGCTCGGCTGAGCTGACAGCGCTGATAATGGAAAATAAGGATTTTCTGTGGAGAAACGTTTTGCCTGTCTCTTTGAGCAATTTTACGAATGCTCCGAGGTAAGGAATGCTTAGTAGCCACTTTATGACTTCCGTCATGAGGTAGTCTTTATTGTTGCCCTGTCCCGGTGCTGTAAGCACAATGCTGGCAAAAGTGTATGCTTCGCAAGTTTTCGCTGTCTCTACTCTATGTTCCTGCTGGGGATGAGGTGCAATAATTTCTGACTCTAACGAAGCCGGTAGCGACAGCATAGTATCCTCCTTCGTATCTTCTGTTACTGAATCACTCGTCTCATTACCTCCCATAGCTGAAGCTTTCAAGGCAAAGAGCAGAGGATTGTCACGTTCAGGCTCGTAGCGAAGCTTATCTTGCAGGTTAGCCCATGAGTAGGTCTTCCCCAGTTGGGAAGCTTTGAAAGCAATTCCTCCATATTCGAATGAGAAACCATTCATGCGGCCCGTGGAGGAAATGTTGGGTATAGTCGCTATACCGTTCTCAGCAAGTGCTTCAACGAAGCCCGAGATATCATTGGCACTCGTAAGGATCTCGTCGATAGTGTTTTGTAAGAACGTCTTGGCCGTTGGCTGACCTTCACGCTTCTCCTTCTGTTGCTCGCCACGTGATAGCTTCTTGCGCTCTCTGACAGGTGAAGGAGAGGGGCCTTTAGTTCTGGTCAGGCCATGAGTCAACTCAAGCTCCTGAATTACTCGCGTACTGATCAGGTTTTCATTTCTACCGAGATAAAGCTTTCCTCCAATAAGATCCACTCTGCTCGCAATGATATGAATGTGCTGGCCGGCCTCATCGTCATGTAGGACATAACAACGTAGGTGAGTGTCACTGAATCCCATACACCTCATATAGTCGTCAGCAAACGTAGCCCATTGCTCCTCTGTGAGGGAGTCCCCTTGTGGCAGGCGAAGTGAGTTGTGCCACACCGGTTTTGCCACGTCTGTTCGTAGTGAATCCGAAGCAGTGAACTCAGCAATCAGGTTGGTTGCTGAAGCGCCAAGCATGTTGCCCCCTATGACCACCGGGTCGCTTTTATGGTGCGTTTTTGACTTTAACGTGTATAGAACAACTCCAGCGAAACTCTTACCTCGTTTGATCTTCTGCATGCCCTTCATTAGAGGGGGGACTCCATAGATCAGCGGAAAGTAGGCGAGAGCGAAGTTCACTGATTTGCCGCTTCACAGCAAAGAGCTCTGTCTTAGTCAGCGGATTGCATGATTGTTTAGCATTCAGGTGGTTTAGGATCTCGTTAAGCCTGTGATTAATCTCACCGAACATTTTCCATGCGCTTCTGTTGATTTCTGGGACAACAGGTACATGGTTCTTAAGCAAACACATGCGAAGCCATTCGCCTTTGGCGTGTTGTTTACGTTCATGATCTAAAGTATTAAGCTCTGAGTTATTTAGTCTAACGCTGACGCAATGAATGCGTAGTTTTTTTGCAAGGGGAGGGTGGTATATATCTCTCATAGAAGCTCCATATTCTAAATATAAGCATATTCCTTATGCCTGATCTATTTATAACCGATAAATAAATTATGTCAACGATGTGGGTTTTGACTTTCCTTTTTCAACCGAAGGGCAGAAAAAGCAAGGCAACTCAGCTTCGCTGAGTTAGCCCTTGCTGCTGATAGCTCTATCTAAATATTTCAAACTATATATAGTACAAATATTACTATCATTAGAATAGAAAGTGAACTTTGTATCTTGATGGATTGTTGCTTTTGTCAAACCACTTCTAAAATTTTCAAACGGCACTGGGTTTGATAAGGGGTCAAAATGCAAGTGAACTTTCTTTGGGATATGAATTTTTATTTTATGATTATTTAATAAATTTAGGCAATGGTGCGTATTCTCGTAAATTTGAAAAACTTCGACCTCTCTTATTTTAGTAGATGCAAGCTGTTCTGAAAATATATGCGGGGTTGTATGAAAGAGTTCATAAGATAGGAAGGAGCGATTTTTGTTATCTGATATACTTGTATTAATGTCAAATTTCAACATCAATTCTACATTTTTAGTTTCATTGGTATAAAACAAAAGATTTTTTCCTTGATTGTCCACATGCTGATGGTCAGCACCATAAAGTAAAAGTAATCGGAATTGAATTTTATCTTTACAATAGAAAATGGGTGTTTTACCGAAGTTGTCAATGCTGTTGATATTAAAACCATTTTTTGTTAAATGTTCTAGATCTTTTATGTTCCAGACATAATCCCTGAATATTAGATTCTGCCCTTTTTCATTTTTAAGCTGGGGGTTACTATATTGCTTGACCACTTCCGAAAAAATTGAATGTATTGAGTTGAGTGAATTTTCTGACACTTTTTAAAATCTCCTTTTTATTAAATTAATAATATATAAAAAGGAGAAGTCAATAGTTATTATAAATTAAATGGATTTTTTAAGATTTTTTTTGTATTCGGTAGATTCATTTTCTGGGGGGACATTGGATATAAGAGGAAAATAACTAGTGATCTCATCATCTTTGAATGTTTTTAAAAGCTTTTTCCGCAAACTTTCAGAAGGGTAATCTTCTTGAATATCTATGTCATTAATAATTTCGCTAAGAAGTTCTTTATGTACTTCGTTAATGCTTGGTTCATCGAAAACGTATTTAAAATGATCGTTCAATGAAATTGACGAGGTAGAAAAAACAGCTTTATTTTCTGAGGGTGAGTTTTCTTTATTGTTGTTTTTTCTTGCAGATAATAAAGAATTTGTAACTTCATCAATAATAATGAAAGTGTTTAAATTTATTCCTTCCAAGTTTTTTTTATGATACTCGACTTCCTTTAATCGCTTTTCTACGTTACCATAAGAATCTGAATAAACACTTCCAAAATATTTTAAGTAACTTTTTATCAAATCGTATGCTAAACTAATTTCTTTGAAGGAACCAAGAAACGTATTAAAGGAATCAAAAACTTGGTAACTTTTTTGATTTTTTTTATCGGTATTTTCAACGATGTTAAATGTATAATCCATTGTTTATTCCTTCGATAAATGTTATATGTAACAGGCTGATTTTTGGTTATTTAAATTTCCAACTGAAGAAGTTAAATCTCCTCGCGTATAATTTCGAAACGCTTTATCTCATGAATTCTATCAGGATTTTTTTTAAAGAATCAATTTCTTGTCTGTGACCTTTTTCAACAATCCCAATTATTTTATCAAAAGATAATTTGTCCGATAATTTTTCGAAAATATGTTTGGCACCCGAATTTCGATAACCAACTTTAGGCAATTTATATCTTGTTCTATCTCTGTATTTCTTAAATAGTTCTTTTTCAATACTGTCGAAAGGAATGAAGTATATATTAGGGATGTTTGTCTTTTCACCTAATATTTCCTTTTTAACATCCCCGTCAAGTATGGAAATGACATTTTTTGGGTTTGAGAGGAATTGTTGATGCTTATTTCTATCCATTAGAGAAATTACTCCCTGGCAACCGCCTATGAATATAACCTTGTACGAGTTTTTGCTTTTAATTGTAGAAAGAATCCTAATAAGATATTTTTCAAGGACAATGTCTTCAGTTAGAATATATCTATCATAACCAACAAAGCCATACATGGAACTTTTGACGTAATTATATGAGCATGGTGTTGCCTTAACAAATCCTTCCTCATTTTCGAGGAATAAAAGTAATTCATGATCTTCTTGCAATGTTCTTAGTAAAGCGAGTGAGTGCGATGTAAAAATTATTTTCTTATTGCTTTTTTTACACATTTCTCTGATGTGCGTAATTAATCGAACTTGTGCAGCTGCATCCAGAGAGGTGTCTATTTCATCAATTATTAATATGTCTTTTGTCGAGCTTAAATGGCGGTACAGATTAATTATGAAGTATTCACCTGTGCTAAAATGATCTTCCCTTATATAACGTCCATTTTTTGCAATAAGAAAGTAATAATCAACTCCGTCGATCATAGTTGTTTTTAGCTCTTTGAATTTCGTATTTTCATAAATCGAATTCAAAAAATCACTCATTTCATTTGCGGTTTGATAATTTTTTATCAAAACATTCGTTCTTAGCTGATCATCTAGGCCGCTTAGTTTTGAGAATTTCTGAAACCTATCTCCAAATGGAGTTGCCAGCTCAAGACTGTATGTTTTATTAGTTCTTACAAACCCTTTTGATTCAAGATAATCAATAACAGGAGAGTAAAAGAATTTATAAATACTATCGTCAATTGATATCTCTATTTTGCTATCTTCAGATATTATTCCCGTCGGGCAAGTTTGTTTAATTATTGAAGGTCTATAGAGCATAGAAAAAGCTTTTAAAAGCGTTGTTTTACCTACCCCATTTTTACTCACTATACAAGCCATGTTATAATTATGAAGATCAATTTTTACTTCCATAGAAACAATGTGCTGTATGTTTTCGATTTTAATGTTTAGGTTCATTTTAGATTGCCTTCCTAAAAAAAAGGTCCACTAAAGAATTACCATATTTATATTTTAGTTTATCGATATATTTAGGATCGATAGTATTTATATAGTTTAGTTGACCGGAAAGCCTGGCAATAGCATGATTTTTATCAAGGCTTGAATATGAAACAAAATCATTTTGGTTTTTTAAAAAAAGATATAGTTTGGTTTCAATTTCATTTTTTAATCTTTTACCTATAGAAAGAGAGCCATCAGGATGGATCTGAACTCCCATAACTTCCATGTTTTTGCCTTTTTTTATTAACTTTGTCTTCAAGGTATTTATCTTGAATTTTTGTTCAAAGCAAGAATTAAGAATGTTATCGATATCATGTATACATTCCTCCTTATCAAGATAATTGTTTGATGAAATTAGTAAGTCATCAGCATATCTTGAATAGATCATATTATTTCTATTACAATGCTTTTTTATTTTTATATCGAAATTATTAAAAACAGCATTGCTCAATACAGGTGAAGTTGAAAAGCCTTGAGGCAATCTATCTTTATAAGTTACTAAATTACAAATTCGGTCTAAATAGGATTCTATGTCGGATAATGGTTGGTTGTCAATTTGAGTGAAAATACAGTTGTGTATTGTTTTTTTTGAAATGGAATGAAAGAAAGAATGTATGTCAGTTTTGAAAATAAATTTATTTTTGGAGTGAGGGGCAATGCAGTCAAGAACATTAACATTTTTTCGATATGAAAAGACACAGTCTTCTTGTATTTCTAAATTATCAAATATAAATTGATTGAAAAAAGAATGGATTCTTTTTAGTTTTTCACTGCATTTTACGACTTCACGTTTTTCAACTTTGATTTCTTCTATATTTGTTTTTAATTCAATATTAAGAAAATCATTGAAATCAATCTTACCATCACAATACGCATTAAATGTGTGCTCTAAATAATATTTATCCATGGTTAATTCTGATTTAAGAGTTTTAAAGAAGATGATACCTTCCTAAAAGGATAAGTACAGTTTTTTTTAATGGTTGAAAAGATTGTAATAGAAAATTATGAGGTTACGAGGAGGTGCGGAAGGTTCAGAAAAACTATAGGTACTAAAAATTACAAAGCCCCTAAAGAAGTTTTTAAACTCCTAAAAGGGGCGAGTAACGTACCTAAATGCCTGTAGAGGCCGTCTATTGTGACTGGGGAATACCCTCTAGTCAGACAGCATAACTACAATCTAGTTTATGCGAGATCTTTTGTCAACTCTGCTAAGGTTGACATTGCCATTGTACCTAATGAAGTCAGTTGGATATGTTTGCCCCACCACACCATCATCTCCCTTCGTTGTTCCAAATACTGAGAACGGTTGTAAGCTCTCCTGACCTCATTAGTATCAATGTGAGCCAGTGCTGCTTCAATGACGTCAGGTTGAAACCCTTTCTCGTTAAGAACTGTTGAAGCTATGGATCTCATACCGTGCGCAACAAGGACATCTTTGAAGCCCATGCGCTTCAACGCCATGTTTGCTGTCTGACTGTTCATTGGTTCTAGTGGATTGCGGTAACCGGGAAAAACGTGTGGTCTGTGCTGGCTGATTGGCTTCATAACTTCTAGCACAGCAAGAGCTTGCTCAGATAGCGGAACAATATGCATGCGTTTCATTTTCATGCGACCGGCAGGGATGCACCATTCCTTTGTCTCGAAGTTGATCTCATCCCAGCGTGTCATCGCCGCTTCTGCCGGTCGTGTCATTGTAAGGAGCTGCCATTCGATAAGACAGCGCGTCTGTCTGCCAATACTCGCAAATGCGAGCTTCTTCATAAGCAGAGGTAGCTGTTCAGGTAAGAGGGCGGGGCGGTGTTTTACTTTTGGTTTATGGAACGTCTTACCGATTTTTGCCGCTGGGTTTGAAGTCACTAAGCCAGAGTTCAAAGCGTAATCCATAACCTCATTAATACGCTGACTCAACCTTTTAACAGTTTCGAGTCTGCCTGCCGCATGAGTTGGGCTAAGGGATCCAATGAACTGTTGGGCTGTAATGCTGGAAATAGGCATAGAGCCAATATGTGGAAACACATATTTACTCATTGAACGCCAGATATCGTTAAGAGTGTGAGTTGTTAATCCTGCTGCCTCTTTGGTTTTAAACCACTCAGCAGCAACTTTTTCAAACGTACTTTCACTCACACTCTTCTGACGAAGTTGCTCTGCCTTTTTGTGCTCTTGAGGGTCAACTTCTTTCCTGAGAAGAGCGCGGGCTGATTCACGATTTTGGCGGGCTTCGGAAAGCGAAACGGAAGGGTATGAACCAAAGCTGATCATAGCCCGTTTACGAGTGAAGGGTTTGTAATAACGAAACCGCCAGAGTTTTGAGCCTCCGGGAGTTACCTGCAGTTCCAGACCATCCCCGTCATAAAGAACCAATGCTCGTCCAGCAGCTTTGGCGTTCTTCACTTCGGTATTGTTTAAGGGCTTGGTCTGTCTTGCCATGAGCAGTCTCCATTCTGTTCCTCGGAAGGCTTAGGCATATCAAAAGGCAGTCTTAGAAACGTATGCCCATGAGTATGCCTAAATCAGGTGGATTCCACTGTATCAATCAGGATTTCACTAGACAACAGAAAAACAGCAGGTTTCAACAACCTACTGTTTAAACTGTTTTTTATGGTTCTCTCTGGACTTCACCAGACAAAACGTTGGGAGAATTTGGTCGGCACGAGAGGATTTGAACCTCCGACCCCGGACACCCCATGACCGTGCGCTACCAGGCTGCGCTACGTGCCGAACACTGGAGGATTAGTCTACTGGTTATCACCATTAATGCAAGATACCTGCCGGCTATTTGCCTGATTATTAATCAGTTAGCGATAAACCGCTTCTCTTCAGTTAATACCTGCAACAGCAGCGCCAGTTCTGGCTTGTGATCTTTCAGGGCGTTGCCCTGCGCATCATAAGCGCGATAGCTGCCGTTATTGTTGAGTACCAGCGTCACCTGCGGCGTGGTAATCACCAGCTTATTCTCTTCGCTGCTGACGACCCAGTCATGGCGACGGCGCGCAGCAAACAGATCTTCACCCTGAGAGTAGTTCACTGGATTGGTCCGCACATGCAGCAGTCGCTGCATCAGCGTCGACATCACATCCTGATGATCAGAAAGGCGATCAACGGTCTGTGCGGGCGTATCAGGCCAGTGAATCACTAACGGCACCTGCAGCGTCTGGCGGTTTCCGGCGCTGTCAGGATTGCCATCCAGTGCCAGTCCACGCTGCGCCGTAATCACCACCACCGTGTTCTTCAGTAAATCACGCGCCTGCAGGCTGCTGAGCACCGCGTGGATCTGCTCATCAACGGCAGGAGCCTGGCGCAGATAGCTGCGCTGACGCGCTTTTGCACTGTCGCCGGTGACGTCCGGGCCGTTCAGGGCAATCCATGAGAACCACGGCGCCTGTGAACCGTTCTGTTTCTCCAGCCAGTTCTGCCATTGCGCCACAGTACTGGCGTTGGGCTGGCTGGTCGTTGCAGGCAGTGAATAATCAGTCAGCAACGCCTGTCGGTAGAGCGGTGGATTAAAGCCTTCTGAGGAGAAGAGGCCAAACTGGTAACCCTGGGTGCTAAGCGCGCCCAGCAGCGCCGACGGCGTTCGGGATGCCAGAATACCGTTCATGTAGCTGGATGAGATCCCATAGAACAGGCCAAACAACCCTTTCTCCGGCGTATCACCCGCGCTGTAGTGCTGGGTAAAACGCACGTTCTCGCTGGCGAACTGATTAAGCTCCGGCAGCGCTTTGGCCAGCGTGGCGTTGTTCAGACCATCGACCGTCAGAACCAGCAGGTTGTTGCGTGTGCCGGCATCACGGAAAGTAATCTCGCTCAGCGGATATTCCACCGCCACTGCTTCCGGGTCGCCCTGCTGAATCAGCCGACGCTGATACTCCTGGGCATCCAGCAGACCATGACGCTCAAGGAAGCGGCGGGCAGTCATCGGGTAGGAGAGCGGCAGGTTGGCACGCTGCATCGTAATCGGACGATAGAAATTCGCATCGGCCCAGATATACATCAGGTGGCTGGCAAAGAAGGCGCTGATAAACAGGGCGGCGACAGGCTTACCAAACGAACGGCGATTCAGGCTGCGAAGCTTCTGCCAGCTCCAGGTCGCAAACAGCATCTCAACCAGGAAAATCAGCGGCACGCTGATAAACATCAGCTGCCAGTCGCGCGCCATCTCGCTCTGATCAGGGTTAATGACCAGCTCCCACACCACCGGATTCAGGTGCAGGTGGAAGCGGCTGAACACCGCACTGTCGACCATCACCAGCGTCAGCCCGGCGGTAGCGACCACCGCGGACAACACCCGCATCAGCCGTTGCGACATCACCACAAAGGTCAGCGGGAAGATAATCAGCAGATAGGCGGCAAAAACAACAAAACTGAAGTGGCCAACCCAGCTGGTATAGGCGTAGATGCGCCCCGCCAGCGAAGAAGGCCAGTCGGCGACCAACAGGTAGCGACTGCCTAAAATCAGCGCGAATAAGATGTTAAACAGAGCAAACCAGTGACCCCAACTGATCATCTGGGAAACTTTTTCGCGGTAGCGCTGCCGGTTGGTTACCATATTATGAAGTCAAATCAGCCAATTAATGGGCGTTATCGTCACGCACAGACGCCTGAAGGGCATCGGCGAAAGATCGTGCCAGTGAACGACGTTGCGCCGGAGCGACATCGCTGTTAATTAAGTTGGTCACCATATTTCCCAGAACCATCAGGGAGAGATCGGTGGGGGCCTTGTCCTTGTGCAGGATTTGGGCCATTTCCGCGAGGAGTTGTTCCACGCGTTCGTCACTGTAACGGGATGATTGTGCCATATCGTCGTCTAAGCTCATTTCAAAAGGCGATATATTACCGGAACAGCGCACTTTTTACCGCAATTTTATCGAAAGCAGCGCGTTCGCTATACGCATGGAGTTGAAAGCCGATGCTGGCGGTGTTTGAATACGCGCCTGTGCTAAAAGGAGAGTCTACCATGAGTCTGGATATCGACCAGATTGCCCTGCATCAGTTAATCAAACGCGATGAAAACCAGCTTGAACTGGCGCTGCGCGATTCGCTGCTGCCTGCCACCAACACGGTCAACGCGATGGTGGAGGAGTTACACCGGGTTTATAGCGCAAAAAGCAAAGCCTATGGCCTGTTCAATGCAGAGAGTGAACTGGCAGAAGCGCTGCGTAATTGTCGTAAGGGCAACGATGATTTTCTCGCTTTTAGCCGTGCCGCGACCGGTCGTCTGCGCGATGAGCTTGCAAAATACCCCTTCGCTGAAGGCGGCGTGGTGCTGTTTATTCACTACCGCTATCTGGCGGTGGAATACCTGCTGATTGCGGTGCTGAACAGCCAGTCCAGCATGCGCGTCAACGAGCAGATGGATATCAGCAGCACCCACTATCTTGACATCAATCATGCCGACATCGTGGCACGCATCGATTTAACCGAGTGGGAAACTAACCCGGAATCGACCCGTTATCTGACTTTCCTGCGTGGCCGCGTCGGACGTAAAGTGGCTGACTTCTTTATGGATTTCCTGGGTGCCGAAGTGGGATTAGACACCAAGGCGCAGAACCGCGGTCTGTTGCAGGCGGTAGATGACTACTGCAACGAATCGGAACTGGATAAGCAGGAGCGGCAGAACTATCGCCAGCAGGTCTACAGCTACTGCAACGAGCAGCTGCAGGCGGGCGAGGAGATTGCGCTGGAAGAGTTGTCGAGCGAACTGCCACCACTGGGTGAAAAAACGTTCCAGGCCTTTACCCAGGAGCAGGGGTATGAACTGGAAGAGAGCTTTCCGGCGGATCGCAGTACCCTGCGCCAGCTGACGAAGTTTGCCGGAAGCGGCGGGGGACTGACCCTGAACTTCGATGCGATGTTGCTGGGCGAACGCATTTTCTGGGATCCGGCAACGGACACCCTGACGATTAAGGGCACACCACCCAATCTGCGCGATCAGCTGCAGCGCCGTACCAGCAGTAAATAAAAAAGCCGGGCTAAGCCCGGCTTTCATTCCCTGCACGCGGCGATCATTTCACCGGGCAGCGCCAAAAGAAAAGGGCCGGTTTCGCAACCGGCCCTTCTGCTTTCAACGAAGTTCGCGATTAAGCGCGAACGAAGTCGATGTGGAACAGTTTTGGCTTGAACGGGTGACGCTGAACAGCCTGAACTTTCACTTTAGTTTCTTTACCGTCAACTGACAGGGTCAGCACTTCGTCGTAGAAACCTGGCTTAGATTGCAGGTTCATTACGGAGTCGTGATCCAGGTCGATGGCAACAGCCGCTTCAGAACCACCGTAGATGATGGCCGGGAAACGGTTTGCTGTACGCAGGCGGCGGCTCGCACCCTTACCCTGCTCTTTACGTTCTACTGCATTGATAGTGAGCATTAATATATCTCTTTATTTAATTCCTGCTACAGGCGACCCAGTAACAGGCTGGTTATTCAATACCGCTGATGCACATGCAAAAGCGGGCGGCAGTATAGCCGTTATGCCGGGTGGTAGCAAACGATATACCCGCCAGCCGGGCTCGGCATCCGGTTAGCCGGACCCGATAGCGCTCATTAGCGCAGCTCATTGGCACGGCGATAGCGACCCTGATAATCGAACATTTTTTCGCGGATCTGCCAGAACTGACCTTTGGCCCGCGCCACCACAAAGTCGGGATGACGCAGCAGCGGCTGCAGCGCCAGCACGTCAGCGGCGCTTTGCCAGCCCAGCGGCACGCCGGGCGCGCGCTGATGCGGGCGCATAAAGAGCTGTTCAAACGCTTTGCGCTGGGCCGGTGTCTGCAGACGAAACCGTTCGCTGACGCTGGTGCCTTCCTCGTCATAATAGGTCGCCTTGAGCCATTCACCTTTGGCATCACGGCCCTGTTCCAGCGTCATGCCGCCACAGCGCAGCACCAGCGCATCTTTAAGCTTCAGCGCCGCTTTGAGCATATCGTCAGGATCGACCAATATTTTGTCGCACTGGTGACAGCGCCGGGCGGCAATATCATTCTCTGCGCCACAGTCGGGGCAGCTTTTAAAGCGGAAGCGGAAGTCACACTGTTCGCGCTCGCCCTCATCATCTTCCAGCACGCCCTGACAGCGTCGGCCAAAATGTTCGATAACCATGCCATCTTCGGTCGCCTTGCCCCAGAAGGTGTTGGCGAAACCGCAGGCGGGACAAAAAACCTGTACCGGCTGATTGTCGCTGGCCCCTTTGGGCGCGCCGACCTCGGGCGTAAAGAGATCGTGCGGATTACCGGCATAATCGAGAATCAGACAGTCGGTTTTACCGGGCGAGAGCCGCAGGCCGCGTCCGACGATTTGCTGATAGAGGCTGACCGACTCGGTCGGGCGCAGAATCGCAATCAGATCAACGTGCGGAGCATCAAACCCGGTGGTCAGCACCGCCACGTTAACCAGGAATTTCAGCTGCTGCGCCTTAAAGGCCAGAATCAGAGCATCGCGCTCTCTGGCAGGCGTTTCGGCTGACACCAGCGCGCTGTTAGCGGGCAGCAGCCGCAAAATTTCATGCGCATGCTCAACCGTTGAGGCAAAAATCATCACCCCCAGCCGATCTTCAGCGAACTCCACGATCTGACGGATAATATGGGGCGTCACGCGCTGCTGCTGTTTCAGTTCACGATTAAGATCGGCTTCGCTGAACAAGCCGCTGCTTTGTGCCGTCAGGCGACTGAAGTCATACTGCACCACCGGCATATCCAGTCGCTCCGGCGGCACCAGAAACTGATGCTTAATCATGTAGCGCAGCGGCAGTTCATAGATACAGTCGCGAAACAGCGATTTTTCGTCGCCACGCACCATGCCGTGATAGTGGAACTGATAAATCCAGCCTTTACCCAGCCGGAAAGGCGTGGCGGTCAGGCCCAGTAAACGCAGTTGCGGATTATGCTGACGCAGATGATTAAAGATCTGCTGATACTGACTCTCTTTATCATCACCGATACGGTGGCACTCATCGACAATCACCAGTGAAAAGGCGCTGTCGAACTGGTCGAGGTTACGCGCCACTGACTGCACGCTGCCAAACACCACTTTGCGCTGACTCTCTTTACGCTGAAGTCCGGCGGCAAAGATATCCGCCTCCAGCCCGTAAGCCTGATATTTACTGTGGTTCTGCGCTACCAGCTCTTTGACGTGCGCCAGCACCAGCACCCGGCCACGCGCCAGCCGTGCCAGCTCGGCAATGACCAGGCTCTTTCCGGCTCCGGTCGGCAGCACAATGACTGCAGGCTGTTGATGACGACGGAAATGCGCCACGGTGGCATTCACCGCATCCTGTTGATAGGGGCGTAAGGTAAAAGACATGATGCTCACTTTTGCAAAACTGGGGGTAATTATGCCATGAAAGTGCGGTAAACGCGCTGTCAGGCTGGCGCGGATCACGTTATACTTCCCGCACATTTTCAACGGTTAACCAGGCCGTTTCAGATTCCCTCCGCAGTAACAGGCAAAACGAATTCATGCGACTCGACAAATTCATCTCTCAGCAACTGGAAATCAGCCGCGCCATCGCCCATCGCGAGATCCGTGGCCAGCGTGTCACCGTTAACGGGGAAATCGTACGCGATACCGCGTTTAAACTGCTGCCCGACCACGAAGTCGTCTATGACGGCAACGTACTGCAGATGCAGACTGGTCCACGCTACTTTATGCTGAACAAACCGCAGGGTTACGTCTGCTCAACCGACGATCCCGATCATCCCACCATCATCTATTTCATTGAAGAACCGATGTCATTCAAACTGCACGCGGCGGGGCGTCTTGATATCGACACCACCGGACTGGTGCTGCTGACAGATGATGGCCAGTGGTCACACCGTATTACCTCGCCACGTCATCACTGCGAGAAAACCTACCGTGTGACCCTGGAATCACCGGTCAGTGACGATACCGCCGCGCAGTTTACGGCGGGCGTGCAGCTGCACAATGAGAAGAGCCTGACTAAACCGGCACAGCTGGAGGTGATCACCCCGACAGACGTCCGGCTGACACTGAGCGAAGGCCGTTATCATCAGGTAAAACGGATGTTTGCGGCAGTAGGCAATCGGGTCCTTGAGCTGCATCGCGAGCGCATCGGTGACATCGTACTGGACGCCGATCTGGAACCGGGCGAATATCGTGCGCTGACAGAAGAAGAGATCGCCAGCATCGGTCTGCCGAAAGAGCTGCAGACAAAATAACCGGACGGGCCCGGCGGCCCGCATCACGACCATAAGGGCAGGAGAGGGTGTGCGTAAGGAAAAGAATTCGCCAACAGGACTGGTGGTCATCCTCGGTCTGTTAGCCATGCTGATGCCGTTGTCGATCGACATGTATCTGCCCGCCATGCCGCAGATTGCACGCGAATTTGGCGTTTCAGCCGGTAGCGTGCAGATGTCGCTCAACCTCTACATTCTTGGCTTCGCGATTGGGCAGCTGATCTATGGGCCGCTGGCAGACAGCTATGGGCGTAAGCCGGTGATTGCGCTCGGGACCCTGATCTTTGCCTGCGCTGCCGCGGCCTGTGCGCTGTCGCAAACCATCGATCAGCTGATTACGATGCGCTTTCTGCATGGACTGTCGGCTGCCGCAGCCAGTGTGGTGATCAATGCGTTAATGCGTGACAGTTACTCGAAAGAGGACTTCTCCCGCATGATGTCCTTTGTGATGCTGATTACCACCATTGCGCCGCTGCTGGCGCCGATCATCGGCGGCTGGCTGCTGGTGCTCTGGAGCTGGCACGCCATCTTCTGGGCGCTCGCGGGCGCGGCGTTAGTCACGACCGTGCTGGTGACCACGCAGATCCGTGAAACCCTGAAGCCGGAGCAGCGACAGCGCTTTCATCTGCGTACTACGCTCGGCAATTTCGTAACTCTGTTTCGCCACAAACGCGCGTTCAGTTACATGCTGTCGAGCGGTTTCTCCTTTGCCGGGCTGTTTACCTTTCTCAATGCCGGCCCCTTTGTTTACATCGAACTGAATCACGTTTCACCGCAAAACTTTGGTTACTACTTTGGCCTCAATGTGGTGTTTCTGTTTGTCCTGACGCTGATTAACAGCCGCGCCGTGCGCCGCTTTGGCCCGGTGGCGATGTTCCGGATGGGACTGCTGATACAGTTCTGTATGGGGGTCTGGTTGCTGCTGGTCAGCGCCTTCAGCCTCGGCTTTTTGCCGCTGGTGATGGGGATCGCGATGTTTATCGGTTGCGTGTCGATGGTCTCATCGAATGCGATGGCGGTGATTCTGGATGAGTTTCCGCATATGGCGGGTACGGCATCGTCGCTGGCGGGCACCCTGCGTTTTGGCGTCGGGGCATTTGTTGGCGCACTGCTGTCGCTGGTGAGTTTCAACAGCGCCTGGCCAATGGTCGGCACGATTGCACTGTGCGCGACAATCTCTCTGCTGCTCTTTTTCTACGCTTCACGTCCCCGCACTGCGTCCCGGTAATCGGGCGCAGTGGTTTCCCTCTGCAATGACCTGCCGACTTGCACGCCTCCTGACTTTGTTTCGATATTGTGAAAATATTTAGTTAAAAAAGTAATCACAATGCAGCTAAAATGATTGTTAACGGCGTGTGAACGCGGTACATATAGGCTGAAGTGCGATGTGAGTCGCAAAAAATGCGCTTCTGCAATCCACACGGACGGGCCATTAAACCCTGTCCGGACTCAGCGGTTATCAGGCCGCTTCCAGCTGGGCTGCTTTGTGTTGCGACATAAACTCATCCGGGGAGAGTAAACTATGCTGCAACTTTCGATTGTGCATCGTCTGCCACAGCATTTTCGATGGGCTAGCGATCACCACAGTGCTATCGAATCCGATGACACCACGCTGGACGAGCAGGATTTCGTTGCGCTGCGATTGATCAGCCATGACGGCATTCCGGCGTGGGAGATCCTTCAGCAGCTAAAAGAGGTTCTGGCGGATATTCAGGTCGATTGTAAAGTGGCCGAGTGCGAAGGACAGCCCTGCCTGTTCATTCAGCGTCGTGACGAAAGCGCCACCAACTGCTGCCTGAAAAATCAGGGCGTAGCGATTGCCGAGACTTTTATCGCAGGTTGAGTTGCGCCGACTGCAGCAGCTCGCGGGTATACCCGGCCGCGGGTGAAGCAAACAACCTTTCACACTCTCCCTGTTCCACCACTTCTCCCTGACGCAGCACAATAAGCTGGTGGCACAGGGCGCGCACCACATCCAGATCGTGACTGATAAACAGATAGCTGAGCTGCCGCTGCTGCTGTAAGCGGCGCAACAGCGTCAGAATCTGCTTCTGCACCGTGCGATCCAGCGATGAGGTCGGTTCATCCAGCACCAGCAGCTCCGGCTCCAGAATGAGTGCCCGCGCAATGGCAATACGCTGTCGCTGACCGCCCGAAAATTCGGCCGGATAACGATGGCGACTTTCCGCTTCCAGCCCCACCTCCGCCATCACCGCGATGACCCGCTGCTCCTGTTGCGCACGGCTAAGTTCTGGCTGATGCACCGCCAGGCCTTCCGCAATGATCTGCTGCACTGTCATACGCGGATTCAGGGATGAGTTGGGATCCTGAAACACCACCTGAATGCGCTGACGCAGCGGCAATAACTGACGACGTGACAGCTGATGCAGCGGCTGGCCGTCAAACCAGACTTCGCCGCGCGAGGCAATCAGCCGCAGCAGTGCCAGCCCGGTAGTGCTTTTACCTGAACCAGACTCGCCGACCAGCCCCAGGCTTTCGCCGCGTCGCAGGCTGAAGCTCAGCCCGGAGAGCACCTGTTTCTCACCGGTCTGCCGGCGGAACAGCCCGCGCCGCAGCGGAAAGCTGACCTGAAGATCATCGACCCGAAGAATGACCGGCGCGTCTGCGGGCAGCGGCAGCGCTTTTCCTTCCGGTTCGGCGGCCAGCAACTGCTGGCTGTAAGGGTGTTGCGGCTGATTCAGCAGGACCTGGCAGCGGTTCTGTTCGACGATGTGACCATTGCGCATCACGCTAACGTTATCCGCCAGCTGACGCACGATATTCAGGTTATGGGTGATAAACAGCATGCCCATATTCAGCTCCCGCTGCAGTTCACGAAGCAGCGTCAGGATCTGCGCCTGTACCGTTACATCCAGCGCGGTGGTCGGCTCATCGGCAATCAGCAACTGAGGTTCGGTCAGCAATGCCATAGCGATCATCACCCGCTGACGTTCCCCACCCGAGAGCTGGTGGGGGAAATCATTGAGCCGGGTGGCGGGCTGTCGTATTCCGACCCGATCAAGCACGCTGAGAATTTCACCGCGTGCCGCCGGACGACGCAGCCCGCGATGCAGCGACAGCACTTCATACAGCTGCTTCTCCACGGTGTGCAGCGGATTAAGCGATACCATCGGCTCCTGAAAAATCATCGCGATCTGGTTGCCGCGAATCCCGCGCAGGCGCTGCTCGCGCGCGCGCAGCAGATCTTCACCGTTAAACAGAATCTCCCCGCTGGGATAAACGACCGCAGCCTCATGCAGCAGTCGCATCACCGACAGTGCCGTGACGCTCTTACCGGAACCCGACTCGCCCACCAGCGCCAGCGTTTCGCCCGCGTCGATGCGCAGTGAAACGTCATTCACCACCTGGCGAAGCGTCTCGCCCTGACGAAAGGCGACCGAGAGATGATTGATGGCAAGCAATGGCGTGTTCATTCAGGCTCCTTTGCCCGGATCAAAAGCGTCGCGTACCGCTTCGCCAATAAAAATCAGCAGCGAAAGCAGGATCGCCAGGGTGAAAAAGCCCGCCAGGCCTAACCAGGGTGCCTGCAGGTTATTTTTGCCCTGCAGCAGTAACTCGCCCAGCGAGGGCGAACCCAGCGGCAGGCCAAAGCCGAGAAAGTCGAGTGAGGTCAGCGTGGTAATCGATCCGCACAGAATAAATGGCAGAAAGGTCAGGGTGGCGACCATGGCATTTGGCAGCATGTGGCGCAGCATAATCCGGCCGTCGCTAACCCCCAGCGCCTGCGCCGCACGGATGTAATCAAAGTTTCGGGTACGCAGAAACTCGGCCCGGACCACGCTGACCAGGCTCATCCAGCCGAAAGCCACGGTGACCAGCAGCAGCCACCAGAAACCCGGCTGGATCACGCTGGAGAGGAGAATCAGCAGAAACAGCGCAGGCATGCCGGACCAGACTTCAATCAGCCGCTGCCCAATCAGGTCAATCCTGCCGCCGAAATAGCCCTGCACCGCGCCGACTACAATCCCGATGACGCTGGAGAAGAGCGTCAGCATCAGTCCGAACAGCAGAGAAATGCGCGTGCCATAGAGCAGGCGTGCCATCACGTCGCCGCCGTTGGCATCCGTGCCGAGCCAGTTTTGCGCAGAGGGCGGAGAGGGGAAGGGCACCTCGGTGGCAAAATTGATGGTGCTGTCGCTGAAACGAATCGGTGCCCATATGGCCCAGCCATTCTGCTCAATGCGCTGCCGCAGCCAGGGATCCTGATAATCCGCCGCTGTCGCCAGTGCGCCGCCATAGTCGGTTTCGCTGTAGTCAAACAGCAGCGGTACTGTCCAGCGCTGCTGGTAATGCACCAGCAGTGGCTTGTCATTGGCAATCAGTTCGGCACCCATCGACAGCAGAAAGATGATCAGAAAGATCCACAGCGACCAGTAGCCGCGCCGGTTATGGCGAAAGCGCTGCCAGCGCTGTTGATTCAGCGGAGAGAGCCTCATGAGCGGCTCCCGAAATCGATGCGCGGATCGACCAGCGTATAGGTGAGATCACTGAGAATATTCATCAGCAAACCTATCAGCGTAAAAATATAGAGCGTGCCAAACATCACCGGATAGTCACGTTGCAGAGTCGCATCATAGCCGAGTAGTCCAAGCCCGTTGAGCGAGAACATGACCTCGATCAGCACCGAGCTGGTAAAGAACATGCTGATAAAGGTGGCGGGGAAGCTGGCGATCACCAGCAGCATCGCATTGCGAAACACATGGTGATAGAGAATACGGCGCTCCGGCACCCCTTTGGCGCGCGCAGTCACCACATAGAGCTTGCGGATCTCATCCAGAAACGCGTTTTTCGTCAGCATGGTCAGCGTGGCGAAGCCACCGATCACTGTCGCCAGCACCGGCAGGGCGATATGCCAGAAGTAGTCCAGCACTTTGCCATACCAGGGCAGTGTGTCGTGCTGCGCAGAGGTGAGCCCGCGCAGCGGAAACCAGTCCAGATAGCTGCCACCGGCAAATAGCACGATTAACATGATGCCGAACAGAAAAGCCGGGATGGAGTAGCCAATGATAATAAAAGCGCTGCTCCAGACATCGAAAGCGCTGCCATTGCGCACCGCTTTGCGGATCCCCAGCGGGATCGACACAAGGTAGATGATCAGTGTGCTCCATAATCCCAGACTGATCGAAACCGGCAGGCTCTCTTTGATCAGCCCGATTACCGAGGCACTGCGAAACAGGCTGTCGCCAAAATCCAGACGCAGATAATTCCACAGCATCTCGCCGTAACGCTGCCAGAGAGGTTTATCGAAACCGTAACGCTGTTTAATCTCAGCAATCACTTCGGGATCCAGCCCGCGTGCGCCACGATACTGATTATCGGCAGGATTGAGATGACTGACGCTGGCGCGTGAACCGGCGCTGTCTGCGCCACTGCCGGGCAGACCGGTTGTCTGACCAAACTGAATGTTAGCCAGCGCCTGATCGACCGGTCCGCCGGGCGCGATTTGCACGATAAAAAAATTAAGCGTGATGATCGCCCATAACGTTGGGATGATCAGCAGCAATCTGCGCAGAAAGTAAGCGGCCAACGGTGATCTCCTTAGCGTTTGCTGGCCGGCAGGCGTCCGGCTTTGTTTGTGTCGTACCACCAGTTTTCCAGTCCGACGCTGTAGGCTGGCTTGCGGGCAGGGTGAGAAAACTTATCCCAGTACGCCAGCCGCTGCTCTGCGTTGTACCACATCGGGATCATATACGCATTCCACAGCAGCACCCGGTCCAGCGCCTGGGCCAGCGGCCGCAGCGCGGCGGGATCACCCTGATGCGCCACAATCTGTTTCACGAAATGATCGACTACAGGCTCTTTGACCCGCGCGGTATTCCACGATGAGGCGATAAAGTCAGACTGCCACAGGATCTGCAGACTGGAGGTCGGGATCGGCATCGCCCCATAGACCGTGGCAATCATGTCATAGTCGCCTTCGCGCCAGCGCCGCAGATACTGTGAATTATCGATCTGCCGCAGGTTCAGCGTAATGCCAAGCCGGGAAAGATTGTGCTGGAACGGTAACGCCCAGTCGGTATTGGTGCCACCGCGCAGCAGGAGTTCTATGGTAAACGGCTGACCGGTTTTATCATTGATCAGACGGCGATTTTTTATCTGCCAGCCCGCCTGTTTCAGCAGGTCAGACGCTTTTAACAGGCTGGCGCGGTCATAGCCGCTGCCGTCGGTTTTGTGTGGCTGATAAGGCTGGCTGAAAAGCTCAGGTGGCAGTTGCGCGCGCCAGGGTTCAAGCAGGGCCTGCTGCTGTGCATCCGGCACGCCGCTGGCCGCATACGCCGTGTTCTGGAAATAGCTGCTGGCGCGCTGCCAGGCACCGTAATAGAGCGCCTTGTTCATCCACTCGAAATCGAACATCAGTGACAGCGCCTGACGCACGCGGCGATCCTGGAACAGCGGTTTTTCATTGTTGAATGCCAGCCAGCGGGTATCGATAGCGGCATCGTTAGGCGTGGTCTCTTTAACGATGCTGCCATCGTCAAAATTGCGGCCACGATACTGAGTGGCCCATTTCTTTGCCGATGTCTCTTCACGCAGATCGTAAGCACCCGCCTTGAAGGCTTCAAATGCCACATTGTCATCGAGATAGTAGTCATAGCGCATTAGATCAAAATTAAAGCGTCCGCGATTGACCGGCAGATCAGCGGCCCAGTAATCTTTTACCCGGCTGAACTCAATAAACTGTCCCAGCTTCCAGCGAGTGATGCGATAGGGTCCGCTCGACAAGGGTGGCTCGCTTAACGGCTCATTAAACTTCTTATCGCGCCAGAACGACTCTGCGATAACCGGCAGCGTCAGTAAGCCAAGCAGCAGATCTTTATCCGGCTTCTGTGCCTCGATGCGTACAGTGAGATCGTTCAGCGCTTTAACGGTCACGCCACGGTAGGCGACGCGAAATTGAGGCACGCCCTCGGTCATGAATTTCTGATAGGTGAACGCCACGTCGCGGGCGGTGATGGGTGTGCCATTCTGAAAACGGGCGCGGGGATTAAGGCGGATCTCAATCCATGTAAAATCGCTGGCGTAGCGCGCTGACTCGGCAATCAGCGGATAATAACTGCCAGGTTCATCGTCTGAGCTGGTGTAAAGTCCATCATAAAGCGTGCCGGTGTTAATGCCCGGATTACCGCGAGAAGCGTAGCGGTTGAAGTTGTCGTAAGTGCCCACCACCGCCATGGTGATGCTGCCACCTTTGGGTGCGCGGGGATCGGCGTAGTCGTAATGGCTGAAGCCGGGCGGATATTTCGCTTCACCGGCCTGGGTGAACGCGTAGCTTTGCTGGACAGAGGCCGCCAGCAGCGGGGCGCTGAGCAGGCTGCACAGCAGCAGAAGTCCGGAACGAAACAGCATGCACTCTCCTGTCAGATGTCTGGCGCGATTCGGGCCAGGTAGTGTCAGGCGTTATGACGCCGGAAATAGTCTATCAGCGTTTCCGGCCGCAGCGGACGGCTGAAGATGTAACCCTGCAGATGGGTCACACCGCGATTAATCAGCCAGGCAGCCTGCTCGCCGGTTTCTACCCCTTCGGCCACACTTTTCAGGTTCAGCTTCTTCGCCAGCTGCAGCACGGTATCGAGCACCGGCGAGGTCAGGCTATCCGTACCGATGCTCTGAACAAAGCCGCGATCAATTTTCAGATAATCAAAGTCATAACGTTCCAGATAGATCAGCGCGCTGTGACCGGTACCGAAATCATCAATGGCGATATGGATCTGCTGCTGATGCAGCCAGTCAAACAGTTCTCCAACGTTTTCGTCGCGCACCATGGCTCGCTCGGTGATCTCAAACACGTAAGTAAAGTGGTCCGCAGGCATAGTATCAAGCCAGCGCAGCACATCCTGACGGAAACCGCTGTCAGCCAGATGCAGGGGCGAAATGTTGAGGCTGAGGCAGGCATGACGGGGAATGGTATGACACAGCAGGTGGGCATCACGGGAAACCAGCTGAAACAGATGTCGGGTCAGGGGAATAATCAGGTTCTGCGCCTCGGCATAGTGAATAAACACATCGGGCGGAATCGGGCCTTTCGTCGGGTGGGTCCAGCGCAGTAACGCTTCCATCCCATACGGCTGACCATCATGGGAGGTGACCAGCGGCTGATATTCGACGTGAAATTCACCGCGCTTCATGCCCCGAATCAGCTCTTTACCAGGGCGCTTATAAACCGACAACAGCAGCCAGCAAGCGCCTGAAACCAGCAGCGACAGTAGCAGGCCGCTCAGCAGGATATTCTGATAATCGCTGAACGCCAGAGTGGAACCGTACAACACAAACTGCAGCGGATAGCCTGTCAGCGTCTGCCGGTGCAGCGGCGTCGGCAGGTTTTTATTCTGCATGACGACGGATTGCCAGCTGGTTAAGGCACTGCGTTGTGCCACCAGTGCCATACCGGTGATTTCCGGATGCCCGGACGCCAGCAGCTGATAGGGTGCCAGGGTAATATTCAGCGTCGCGAAAACGCCTGACTGCAGGCTGCCGGGATTTTTGATCCACAACGCCAGCGCCGGTTTATTGGGCTGCAACGGCGTGCCCGGCATCAGCTGCAGATCGATATCACGCGAAATATCACTCAGGGGCGCAATTACATTGAGCGGCAGATTAAAACTGCCGGTGGCCGAGGAGCAAAAGGCATTACCTTCTTTAACCAGCAGGATGGCACGAAGATTTCCGGCAAAGGCGGCGCGTGAGGTAAGTTCACGATTGATGGTATTGCAGGCAGTGTGGGTAAACGGAAGCAGGGGACTGAGAGTACTGTTAATCAGGCTGGAGAGCGTTTGCTGCAATGCCGTGCGGCTGTTCTCCAGCAGTTGCTGATGCTGTCGTTCGCGCTTCTGCCAGGTCTGGTGAAGCGAGAGTGCAGCAAATAACAGAAAGAATAAGCCGCCAGCCATCGCACTACTCCATGCGATACGGCGAGGATAGGTGGCATGGCGCCGTAGCGCCCCCGACAGTGGCATGAGGAGCTTCCCCTAATCAAATTATTATTATGTTATTGCGCACGACGGCTTCGGTTTAAGCGACCGAGAATATAACGAGACGGCGGGAAATGTCTTGCTATTAATCTGAATCAGAATGCTTTTGTCTTATATAACTGCTGGTAAAAATGATTAAAGGCGAAAAAAAACGCTGCATAAGCAGCGTTTCATGTTCTCTGGCTGAGAGAAGATCGAAAGTGGTTATCAGGTCGGGTTACGACTTAATACACGGCGTCCTTCACGGTAGCGCTTTTTCCAGTAATCATCATTCAGACTGGAGATCATCACGCCACTGCTGGTCGAGGCATGAACGAAGTTATCGTTGCCAAGATAGATGCCAACGTGACGGCCCGTAGAGCCTGCACGGAACATCACCAGATCGCCGGGACGCAGTTTACTGCGGGTAATCTCTTTACCGGTGTCCTGCTGCTGCGAGGTAGAACGCGGTAATTCTAAGCCAAACTGATCGCGGAAGGTGCGTTGTACAAAGGCGGAACAATCGATCCCGCGTTTGGTATCGCCACCGAGGCGATAGCGCACACCTTTCCAGACGGCGTATTGTTCCATGATGCGCGACTTAACGTCGACATTACGCACCATTTCTTCAAACTCATCCTGAGACGCCTGAAGTAAAAAACCATTGTGGTTGTTAACTTCATGATTCTCGTTATTCGCGTTTTGACTGCTATGGGTACTGCTACAAGCTGAGAGGAGTGTTGCCAGCGCCACTGCGGGCACGATCCGCAAGATATATCTCAGTATTGGTTGAGACTTGACCATTATTCGGGTTTTCCTTCGATTTCCTTACGACAAGATTGTCGCCAGCCAGATGACAAAACAGGGAGATTAATAAGCGAAACAGACTAAGACAAATCCTTAATTACTAAAATGTGTTAATGGACACATTTTAACGGTAAAAAATCCGAATTTTCTGCCGCTTTTGCCTCACTGCGACTGAGGTTAACTGATTACAGACGCCGTGGCGAGTGCTTTTAATCAATTTCATATAGGTTTTTTTGATGTGAAATCAAACCGTAACACACTGACTACTTTAGCTACAATTGTGGTCAAATGATGGTGAGAACAGGGAGTTAAAGGGGGGCTAATTCGGGGCATAGCCGCTATTTTTAGAGTTTTCTTTATTGACAGAGGATATTGGCGACTATTTAACCTGCCAGCAGGGTCATAACCTTTTCTTTTCGTGGATTTAATTAGCAGGCTAATAGTGATGGGGTGTTTTTTATAAGCACGGGCGGTTCAAACCAGGGGTTTAAATCGCCCGCGCTTAACATTTACGTCACGGGCTTATATTTACCCGGCAATTTGCGATAAAACCAGTTAACCAATACGTCACTGGCTGGCGTTAATAGCCACCAGCTCAGACCCACTAATACCACCGACATTGAACCGACGGCAACATCGGTAAACCAGTGCGCACCGGCCATGATGCGTGGCAGTGAAAATATCACCACAATAGCCGTGGCAATTAAAAAGCGGCTGAAACCAAAATAACGCCAGATAAAGCAGGCGAAAATGATCAGCATCATACCGTGGTCGCCAGGGAAGCTATCTTTCGAAGCATCTTTAGCGGGAATACCGGTCAGTTCACTGACGCGATGCACGTTCTCGAAGAACAGTGTCGGACTGGAGTGTTTAACCGGCAATAAATGGCCCAGCTGATTGAGAACGACGGCGGTCAGCAGCATGGTGATGCCGATTGCCAGCATCCGGCGCTGCGCCTGTGGCGTTTCGCGCCGCCAGATCGACAGGTAAAGCAGACCCATCGCCAGCAATGACACCGCATCAAAACCACGGTAATTCGTGATAGCGACGATCAGCGCGAACAGCGGATGGGTCACCATCTGGCTATTGAAGCCAAAGAAAATAGATTTATCGACGCCGAACCAGAAGCCATGTTCCGGGGGCAGATACCATGACAGAAATAGCACCACGCCCAGTGCATTAAGCAGCAGGATAGTAATAAGGCGAGTTACGCGCATAGTTAAACTCATTATTATTAAAAATAACCGCCGACAATACCTCTGTCAGCGTAAACGGCACTTCAACAATGCCGATTGTAGACGATTCCAGTCAGCCTGTTGAGAATGAATGATCTCAATGCGGCTATCGGATGGCGGTGAGGGGAGTGTTTCACTCTGCAGCTCATTTGCCTGGCGATTGATACGCAGAGCGCCTTCTTTCGTGCGCATCACTCCTTTAACGCGATCTACCGGCGCCTGCCGAACCCATTCCAGCAGCGTGCCGCTGTCGAACAGCGTATCACCATCAAACAGCCAGCCGCAGGCGCTATAGCCCTGTCCGTGGTTCAGCGCCCGACGCCAGCGCGCCTCGCCATTCAGTCGCAACGCCGCCAGACCGCTGGTGGGACCCGACGAATGATGGTGCTGCGGCACGGGAAGCTCGCGCGGCTGCCGGGGTGTATCCAGCAGGGAAAGGGGGATCTGACCAAATTCTGTCTCTATCAGAGGGCGCGCAGGCTGCATCTGCTGCTGCCAGTCAGCCAGGCGCTGACTATCCGCCTGATCCCAGCAGTCGCGCTTATTAGCGATGACAAGGTCGGCGGCAGCCAGCTGATCGCGGAAGTTTTCATTGGCAACGATACGAGGATTGGCCAGCTGACGCGCATCCAGCAGCGTTAGTGTGGCATTCAGTTGCAGCCACGACTGATAGACGGGCGCACTCAACATCTCCAGCACCTGACGAGGATGGCCCAGGCCGGTTGGCTCGATCAGCAGCCGATCGGGTTTACTCTTCAGCAGCATATTCAGCCCGACCTGCATCGGCAGGCCATTCACACAGCACAGGCAGCCGCCGGGGATCTCTTTCAGCGTGGCACCGCGATCGGCCAGCAGGGTGCCGTCGATCCCGATCTCGCCAAATTCATTTACCAGCACCGCCCAGTTTTCCCCGGACGGCCTGGCAGCCAGCAGATGGCAGAGTAGCGTGGTTTTGCCGCTGCCCAAAAAACCGGTAATCAGATTAACGCGTGTCATGGGAGTGACTCCTGCCGGGGAATAACGTGATAATGTAATAATATAACACTATCATGATCGGCAGCAGGCTTCTGATTTAGTCTGCGCGGCCCATATAGCGGCGTTCAGCAATGTGGATGCGGATGCGGTCACCGTTGCTGAGGTATTCCGGTACCTGGATCGAGAGGCCTGTACTCATACCGGCGGGTTTGGTACGGGCGCTGGCGGAAGCACCTTTAATGCCTGGTGAGGTATCAACAATCTCCATATCCACGGTTTGTGGCAGTTCCAGCGCCAGCACCTGACCTTCCATCGTCAGCACGTGAATGCCAGGGATACCGCCTTCAGGGATAAACAGCAGCTCCTCTTCAATCTGCTCCTGTTTAAAGGAGTAGGGGGTGTAATCCTCATCATCCATAAAAATATATTCGTCACCATCTATATAAGAGAAGGTTACGCTGCGACGGCTGAGCGAAATCGCATCAATAATCTCGTCGCCTTTGAAGCGCTCTTCCACTTTTAAGCCGGTGCGGACATCGGTAAAGCGCATTTTATACAGGGTGGCGGCACCGCGTGCGCTGGGGCTCTGGACATCAATATCTTTAACCAGCAGCAGTTTACCGTTGTGCGTGACGGCCATCCCTTTTTTGATTTCATTGGCTTTTGGCATTGCTGTTCTCGCTATCTTGAGAGTGAAGTGCGCGCAACGTTACTCGCGCCGATGAAAACTGGCAATATCACCGGCGTGAAATTTTGTCTCAGGCCGCGGCTTTCATGGCAATTGCCGCCCCGGACTGCTATTGTCGCCGCGACTTTCTCTGCCGGAGCACAGCATGCAATGCCGTAGCCAGGGCGGTGCCTGTTGCACAGCGTCATCTATATCTTCACCGATTTCTGGCATGGGTGACAGTGAACGATTTAAGCAGGAAGTTAAGAGCTGAAGGGTGTGGTGTCGCTCCCTCTGAGGTTCTGTTACTGTCTGTTGTATCCTGAAGGTCGCGTAAGAGGTGTTAATGCAGTGTCGTATTGATTGTGGAGCCTGCTGCATCGCGCCGTCAATCTCCAGCCCCATCCCCGGAATGCCGCAGGGTAAACCCGCGAATGTCCGATGCATTCAGTTATCGGATGAAAATTTGTGCATGATTTTCGGTTCAGATTTAAGGCCGAAAGTATGTGGAAGTCTGCAACCTTCAGTTGATATGTGTCTTACAGACCGTACCTCAGCCATGACCTACCTGATTGAGCTTGAAGCCAGCACACGTGCCTGAGAACCCTCCCACTGCTTAGATTCAATCCAGCGTCAGCGGTTAGCTGACCCACTCTTCCAGCTGCAATCCGGGTACCCGTTCAAACTCGCGTGTGTTATTGGTCACCAGAATAGCCCTGGCCGCAATGGCATGCCCGGCAATCGCGGTGTCGTTGGGACCAATGGGCGTTCCGGCAGCAGCCAGCGCCGCTTTAATTTCAGTGGTTGCATCTACCGCTGCGCGATCCCATGAAAGCACAGCATCAGGACGTGCGCAGAATGCATCCACCAATTGCAAACGTATCTGCTGTAAACCGAAGCGGATACCGCGCCCTGAGGCGCTGACGCTGCTGAAGTTTTTCTGTCCACCCATTCTCACTTTACAGCAGCAGCGTCAGCCTGTTCGCCCGCTAATCCCCTAAACCTGCCCGAAATGTGCGTAACGTCAAAAATCTGCTACGCCGTTTGCGCATTTTCTTGCCTGGCGAAAGCGGCTGTACCACAATCCCTGAAACGTTTCAGCGGTGACTGCGCCATCTGTTTTTCTCAGCATGGCGTAAAAACTTTCCCACTAGCTGAAACGATTCAATCTCAGCAAGCGAGGAGAATTATGTTCCAGCTCGAATTGCAGGCCATCCATACCGGAGCCAGCGCCCAGAATAAAGAAGAGGCCATTCGTCAGGTTGCTGCCGCGTTAACCGCGGCGGGCAATGTGACCGAAGGGTACGTCAACGGCATGCTGGCGCGCGAACAGCAGACCTCAACCTTTCTTGGCAACGGCATCGCAATCCCTCATGGCACCACCGATACCCGCGATCTGGTGCTGAAAACCGGCGTTCAGGTTTTCCAGTTTCCGCAGGGCATTGCCTGGGGTGACGATCAGACAGCCTATGTTGCCATCGGGATTGCCGCTAAGTCGGATGAACATCTGGCGCTGCTGCGTCAGCTGACCCATGTGCTGAGCGATGACACCATTGCAGAACAGCTAAAAACCGCCTCTGCTGAAGATCTTCGTGCGTTGCTGATGGGCGAGAAACAAGCCGCTGAATTCAGCTTCGACACCTCATTAATCACGCTCAACGTGGCTGCCAGCGATCTGATCACCTTACAGGCGATGAACGCCGGTCGGCTGCAGTCCGCTGGTGTGGTGGATGCCAGTTACGTCGCAGACGTGGTTTCAACGCCTCCGCTGAATCTGGGTCAGGGCATCTGGCTCAGCGACAGCAGCCTCGGCAACCTGCGCAGCGGCGTGGCTATAAGCCGCGCTGAACATGCCTTCGACCATCAGGGCGAATCGGCTGCGATGTTAATCAGCGTTTCGGCGACCGATGAACGTCCGCTGGAAGTGCTGGGTTACCTCAGCGCATTGCTGCAGCAGGGCAAAGCGGATCGTCTGTTGAAAGCGGATGCTGCAGGCGTTTACGCACTGCTCACCAGCGAAGTCGATGAGCAGGCTGACGTGCTGACGGCTGAATTTACCATTCGCAACGAACACGGCCTGCACGCCCGTCCGGGCACGGCGCTGGTTAGCGTGATCAAGCAGTTCAACAGCGACATTACCGTGACCAATCTCGACGGCAGCGGCAAACCCGCTAATGGCCGCAGCCTGATGAAAGTGGTTGCGCTGGGCGTGAAGAAAGGCCATCGCCTGCGCTTCACCGCCAGCGGTGAAGATGCACAGCAGGCACTGAACGCGATTGAAGAAGCGATCACCAGTGGTCTGGGTGAGGGGGCATCATGAGCAGACGCGTCGCCACCATTACGCTGAATCCGGCGTATGACCTGGTGGGATATACCCCTGAAATTGAACGTGGCGAAGTTAACCTGGTGAAAACCACCGGGCTGCATGCTGCGGGCAAGGGCATCAACGTAGCCAAAGTACTTAAAGATCTGGGTATCGATGTCACCGTCGGTGGCTTCATGGGGAAAGAGAATCAGGACGGTTTCCAGCAGTTGTTCAGTGAGCTGGGCATAGCCAACCGTTTCCATGTCGTGCCTGGCCGTACCCGTATCAACGTTAAACTCACTGAACAGACCGGTGACGTCACCGATCTGAATTTCTCCGGTTTTCAGGTGACGGCGCAGGACTGGGATCGTTTTACTACCGATTCTCTGACCTGGCTGGGCCAGTTCGATATGGTCTGCGTCAGCGGTAGCCTGCCTGAGGGCGTCGACCACGATGCCTTTACCCGCTGGATGACCGAACTTCGCACCCACTGCCCATGCATCATCTTTGACAGCAGCCGCGAGGCGCTGGTGGCAGGACTGAAGGCGGCACCGTGGCTGGTTAAACCTAACCGACGTGAGCTGGAAATCTGGGCCGGTCGCAAACTGCCAACCCTGCAGGATGTGATTGGCGCTGCGCACGAACTGCGCGAGCAGGGTATCGCCCATGTGGTGATTTCGCTGGGCGCAGAAGGTGCTCTGTGGGTCAACGCTTCTGGCGAATGGATCGCTAAACCGCCGGTGTGCGAAGTGGTCAGCACCGTGGGTGCAGGCGACTCAATGGTTGGTGGCCTGATTTATGGCCTGCTGATGCGCGAATCCAGCGAACACACGCTGCGTCTTGCGACTGCCGTGGCGGCGATGGCCGTCAGCCAGAGCAATGTTGGCGTTTCCGATCGTACTCAGTTGGCCGCAATGATGGCGCGCGTCGACTTACAACCCGTTAACTGACAGCAGGAGAGCGATAATGAAAACGCTGCTGATTAAAGACCCTACACTGGGACTGGCTTCCGCATACATGGCGCAACAACGTCTGGCGGCTGCCGCCGCTGCGGCGGGCCTGACCCTGACTGATAATCCTGCCGACGCTGAACTGGTGATTGTGCTGGGTAAAAACGTGCCGGACGATGCGGCGCTGAACGGCAAAGCGGTCTGGCTGGGCGATATCCAGCTGGCAGTACGTGAGCCAGAAACCTTCCTGAACCGCGCGAAAGCAGAAGCGAAAACCTGGCAGGCTCCGGCTGCGGTAGCAACACCTGCAGCAGGCGCACCTGCTGCACCGGCTCAGGCTGGCGCGCAGAAACGCGTCGTCGCGGTGACCGCCTGTCCGACCGGCGTGGCGCACACCTTTATGGCTGCCGAGGCCATTCAGGCTGAAGCGACCCGTCGCGGCTGGTGGGTGAAAGTTGAAACCCGTGGTTCAGTGGGAGCCGGTAACGCGATCACACCGGAAGAAGTCGCTGCCGCCGATCTGGTGATCGTCGCAGCTGATATCGAAGTCGACCTGGCGAAATTTGCCGGTAAGCCGATGTACCGTACCTCAACCGGTCTGGCGCTGAAGAAAACTGCGCAGGAGCTGGATAAAGCGGTAGCAGAAGCGAAGCCGTACAAAGCGGCGGCTGGCGGACAGAGCAATTCCAGTGAAGAAGAGAAGAAAGGCGGAGCAGGGGCTTATCGTCACCTGCTGACCGGTGTTTCTTATATGCTGCCGATGGTGGTCGCAGGTGGTCTGAGCATCGCGCTGTCGTTTGCCTTTGGTATCACGGCGTTTAAAGAGCAGGGCACGCTGGCTGCGGCGCTGATGCAAATTGGTGGTGGCAGCGCCTTTGCCCTGATGGTGCCGGTGCTGGCGGGCTTTATCGCCTTCTCCATCGCTGATCGTCCGGGTCTGACGCCGGGTCTGATTGGCGGTATGATCGCCACCAGCATTAACGCAGGTTTCTTAGGCGGTATTATCGCGGGCTTTATTGCCGGTTATGCGGCGAAGCTGATCAGCGGCAAAGTTAAACTGCCGCAGAGTATGGAAGCGCTGAAACCTATACTGATTATTCCCCTGTTCGCCAGTCTGATCACCGGTCTGCTGATGATCTACGTAGTGGGTAAACCGGTTGCTGGCATCATGAACGGCCTGACGCACTGGCTGGCCAACATGGGAACGGCGAATGCGGTCCTGCTGGGTGCCATTCTGGGCGGCATGATGTGTACCGATATGGGCGGTCCGGTAAACAAAGTGGCTTACGCGTTTGGCGTCGGGTTACTGAGTTCGCAGACCTATGCGCCAATGGCAGCCATTATGGCAGCCGGTATGGTGCCACCGCTGGCGATGGGGCTGGCGACGCTGGTTGCCCGTCGTAAATTCAATAAAGGTCAGCAGGAAGGTGGTAAAGCAGCACTGGTTCTGGGTCTCTGCTTTATCTCTGAAGGCGCGATTCCGTTTGCCGCCCGTGACCCGATGCGCGTTCTGCCTTGCTGTATCGTTGGCGGTGCAACCACCGGCGCGATCTCCATGGCAATTGGCGCAAAACTGATGGCACCGCACGGTGGACTGTTCGTACTGCTGATCCCTGGCGCGATTACCCCGGTTATCGGCTATCTGATGGCGATCATCATCGGTACTGCGATTGCGGGTCTGAGCTATGCGGTACTGAAACGTCCGGAAGAGCAACTGGTGAAAGCCTGATTTGCTGAAGTGCATAATTTGCTGAAGTGAAAATAACAGGGAGCCGGATGGCTCCCTGTTTGCTTTTACAGACGGTTCCCGAAGCCAAAGCGACGGGAGCATACGCCTGGAGTAAAGCATCGCGGGCCATGGACAAAAAGCCGGGAGCGTTTTTGAACAACGCAAAGCGTTGGCCCGGCTACGGGCGCACCTCAGGGATGAGGTGCGTAATCGCCCGCGCTGCGCCTGCCAGGGATGGCGTTTTTTTGCGTCTTTACGGAAGGCGTATGCTCCCTGAGCCAGCGTTCTCTCTAAACGAAAAGGGAGCATGCCAGCCAGTTAAGCGACAGGTGATAACGCAGTCTGGTGCCGCTCAGGGGCTGGCGGTCCTCGCGCCGCTGCGCGGTTCCTTCACTTCATTCGCCTGCCTGACGGACCGCCGGGGATGGCACATCCTGTGCCGCCCCGCCTTTCGCCCGCGTCCTGCGGGCTCTCCTGGCAGACTCATTCTGTTCAGCGCTGCGGATTGCCTGCTCCTGATCGCCACCGGCCTGCTCTGAAGCTTCTGGTGCGTACTGTTAAAAAGGGCACGAGAGTGGAGGCCTGAGCGCCTCTGCTGCTGAAAGGGCTATCCGCAGCGCTGAGGGGTGACGGTGGGCCAGAAGTCCACGCCGGGAAGCGTGGACAGTTCGGGGCCGGCCAGGGAGGGCCGATCCCCGAACGGTTCGTCGGCACGACGTCAAAGCCGAAGGTACCGCGTGAGCGGCGCGAGGACGGCCCGGCAGCAGCAGAGGTGCGCAGGCACGCACTGCGGCTCGCTCGTCCAGAAAAAAAGGCTGCCACGTCTGACCGTGACAGCCTTAACAAATCTAATCTTAACTGACCAGCATTGAGCCAGCTGGCTCCCTTTTACTATCCCTGCTGTTCGGCTTTCAGCCAGGCAATCTCATCTTTCCAGATATCAGGATTAATGGTCTCCAGAATCAACGGGATGCCATCGAACCGCGGATCTTTCATCAGCCAGCTAAACGCTGTTTTGCCGATATTGCCTTCACCCAGGCTGTGATGGCGGTCGACGCGACTGTCGAAGGCGCTTTTGGCATCGTTAAGGTGCATGCCGCGCAGATAGTTAAAGCCGACAATGCGCTCAAATTCGGCGAAGGTCGCTTCGCAATCCGCTTCGGTACGCAGGTCATAACCACCGGCAAACGCATGGCAGGTATCAATACAGACGCCGACACGCGACTTATCTTCAACATGCTCAATAATGGTGGCGAGATGCTCGAAGCGGAAACCCAGATTACTGCCCTGACCGGCGGTATTCTCAATGACGGCGGTGACGTTCTGGCTCTGGTCGAGGGCGATATTGATCGACTCCGCAATCCGCTTCAGACAGGCCTCCTCATCAATCTGATGCAGATGGCTGCCCGGATGGAAGTTCAGCAAAGTCAGGCCGAGCTGGTCGGCACGTCGCAGCTCATCAATAAAAGCCGCGCGGGATTTCTCCAGTGCCTCTTCAACCGGATGACCCAGGTTAATCAGGAAACTGTCGTGCGGCAGGATTTGCTGCGGACCGAATTTGTACGTCTCGCAGGCGGCGCGAAAAGCATCAATCACCTCAGTCGAGAGCGGGGCAGCCTTCCACTGACGTTGATTTTTAGTAAAGAGCGCGAAGGCGGTGGCTTCTATTTCATGGGCGCGGATCACTGCCTGATCCACGCCACCTGCCGCACTCACGTGTGCGCCAATATATTTCATGCCTTTCTCCTGGGGCTGTGCACGGATGAAACGGCATGATACCCGATGCCGCTAGCCCATGAAATGTTGCACCAGCAGATTGATTGCACCGCCGCCCGCGATTAACCAGACAAACACCAGCGCACCCAGCAGCAGCGGTTTAACGCCTGCCTCACGCAATGCCCCGAAACGGGTGGTCAATCCCAGCGCCGCCATCGCCATCGCCAGCAGCAGACCCGCCAGCTGATTCAGCGTAGCCACCACCGCGGCAGGCAGCAGCTGCAGCGAGTTAAACAGTGCGACGGCAATAAACAGCAGGGCGAACCAGGGAAATGTCACAGCCTGACGCGCGTTGCTTCCTTGACGTTTGCCGCGTATCACGGCGCTCAGGCAGAGCAGAAAGGGAGCCAGCATCATTACCCGCAGCATTTTGGCAATGACCGCGCTGTTCTCGGCTTCCGGGCTGATGCTGTGTCCGGCGGCCACCACCTGCGCCACTTCATGGATGGTTGAGCCGGTAAAAACCCCGAACTGCGATGCACTGAGATCCGGGAACAGCTCATGCGCCAGCGGCCACAGCAGCGGATAGATAAAAATCGCCAGCGTGCCGAACAGCACCACGGTCGCGATAGCCACCGCAACTTTCGACGGCGCGGCTTTCACTACCGGCTCGGTCGCCAGTACAGCCGCAGCACCGCAGATACTGCTGCCCGCACCTATCAGCCAGACGGTATCGCGATCCAGCTTCAGTAGCCGCATGCCCAGCAGGCAGGTTATCAGGAAGGTGCTGGTCAGGGTCAGCGCATCAATCAGGATGCCGCTGAAACCGACGTCAGCAATTTGTTGTAAAGTGATGCGAAAGCCAAACAGGATGATCCCCAGCCGCAGCAGTTTCTGCTTAGCCAGCAGCACGCCGTTGTCGCAGCGTGACGCCAGTGGCGAATAGATGCTGTTACCGACCAGGATGCCCAGCATAATCGCCAGAGTCAGTGAACCCAGCCCCAGCGCGGCAATCATCGGTTGCTGCGCCAGCCAGCTGGCTGCCCCGGCAATCACGGCGGTCAGCAGCAGACCCGGGATCCAGAGCGGAACGGGATGATGCGGTTTAGCGATGCTCAGTTCAGTCATGGTGGTCACTCCTCCTGGTTGAGACCCGATCATGACGGCGACTGGCTTAAAAGTGAAATTGATAATATATTTATAATTAACCAGAATAAACGATAAGGCAGCAATCATGATAGTTTCGCGTCTGCGCCGCTGGGCGACGTTGATCAAAAGAGATGTGTTTGTGCTGGGGTTTGCCTTCCGCGATCCCCGCACACCCTGGTGGAACAAGCTGGGGATGCTGGGGCTGGTCGCCTATGGCATCAGCCCGATCGATCTCATTCCTGATGTCATCCCCTTTGTCGGTCTGCTGGATGACGCGGTGATTATTCCGACGGGCGTCATGGTGCTGCTGCGTTTACTGCCGCGAGAGGTGCGCATCAGCAGCAGCGAGCGGGCGCAGTCTCAACGTTCGCGTGGCAAAAAGATTGCAGGCTGGCTGGTGGCGATAGGGCTGATCTGGCTGGCATTAATCATTTACCTGGTCAGGCAGTCACTGAGTTAAGAGGCAACGATGCACATTACGCTGCGACAAATTGAAGTTTTCACCGAAGTGCTTAAGAGCGGCTCCACCACTCAGGCTTCGCAACTGCTGGCGCTGTCGCAGTCCGCAGTGAGTGCAGCGCTGGCCGATCTGGAGAGTCAGCTCGGCGTGCAACTGTTTGACCGCGTCGGCAAACGGCTGGTGCTGAATGAGCATGGACGGCTGCTCTATCCCCGTGCAGTAGGGCTGCTGGAGCAGGCGGGCGAAATCGAGCAGCTGTTTAAAGAGGATAACGGCGCGATCCGCATCTTTGCCAGCAGCACCATCGGTAACTATCTGCTGCCAGGCATGATGGCTGCTTATCGTCGCGATTTTCCCCGCCTGCCGCTGGAGCTGAGTGTCGGCAACAGTCAGGATGTGATTCAGGCGGTTTCCGATTTCCGCGTCGATGTCGGATTAATTGAAGGGCCGTGCCATATGACCGAGCTGGTCAGCGAGCCCTGGCTCGAAGATGAGCTGGTGGTGTTTGCCGCGCCAGACGCGGCGATTCTGCAACAGCCGGTGACGCTACAAACCCTGGCTGACGCCCCGTGGATCCTGCGCGAACGCGGCTCCGGCACCCGTGAAATTGTCGATTATCTGCTGCTGTCGCATCTGCCGAGTTTTCAGCTGGGCATGGAGCTGGGCAATTCCGAGGCGATTAAACATGCGGTGCGGCACGGCATGGGCATCAGCTGTCTTTCGCGCCGGGTGATTACCGATCTGCTGGAGGCGGGCACGCTGGTTGAACTGACGATTCCGCTGCCGCGTCTTATCCGCACGCTCTATCGCATCCATCACCGGCAGAAGCATATTTCCAAAGCACTGACGCGGTTTTTTTCCTATTGTCGCGAGTAATTACTAATAATACCGGCGCGATCATGAAGTTAACTAATAACAGGTTGGCATTCGCTATACAGAGGCGATCTGGCTGCTACAATCGCGCCTCATTTTTACCCAGCGTAGCGTTAACACATGCATAATGACTCAAATACAACACAACAACCTGCATTACGACGTGCGTTAAAAGCCCGTCACCTGACGATGATCGCCATCGGCGGCTCCATTGGTACCGGCCTGTTTGTCGCCTCTGGTGCCACCATCGCTCAGGCTGGCCCCGGCGGAGCACTGCTCTCCTATATCCTCATCGGCCTGATGGTCTACTTCCTGATGACCAGCCTCGGCGAACTGGCTGCGTTCATGCCGGTATCGGGTTCCTTCGCCACTTACGGCGCGAAATATGTCGAAGAGGGCTTTGGTTTCGCACTCGGCTGGAACTACTGGTACAACTGGGCGGTGACCATCGCGGTTGACCTGGTGGCGTCCCAGCTGGTGATGAACTACTGGTTCCCCGACACGCCTGGCTGGATCTGGAGCGCGCTGTTCCTGGGGCTGATGTTCCTGCTCAACTACATTTCGGTCAAAGGCTTTGGCGAGGCGGAATACTGGTTCTCGCTGATTAAAGTGGCCACCGTGATTATCTTTATCATCGTTGGCGTGCTGATGATCACCGGCATTATGCGCGGTGCTGAACATGCGGGCTGGCAGAACTGGCAGGTGGGCGACGCGCCGTTTGCGGGCGGCTTTGCGGCGATGATTGGGGTGGCGATGATTGTGGGATTCTCCTTCCAGGGCACCGAACTGATCGGTATCGCGGCGGGCGAATCTGAAGATCCGGCGAAAAATATTCCGCGCGCTGTGCGGCAGATTTTCTGGCGTATCCTGCTGTTCTATGTGTTCGCTATCCTGATTATCAGCCTGATCCTGCCATACACCGATCCGCAGTTGCTGCACAATGATATCGACGATATCAGCGTCAGCCCGTTCACCCTGGTGTTCCAGAACGCCGGTCTGCTCTCTGCCGCCGCCGTCATGAATGCGGTGATCCTGACGGCTGTGCTGTCAGCGGGTAACTCCGGGATGTATGCGTCAACGCGTATGCTTTACAACCTTGCCAGCGAAGGTAAAGCGCCACGGATTTTCGCGAAGCTCTCTAAAGGCGGCGTGCCGCGTAATGCCCTGTGGGCCACCACCGTGGTGGCCGGACTGTGCTTCCTGACCTCAAAATTTGGTAATCAGGAAGTCTATCTGTGGCTGCTGAATACCTCAGGCATGACCGGGTTTATTGCCTGGCTGGGTATTGCCATCAGTCACTATCGCTTTCGTCGGGGCTATGTGGCCCAGGGACGTGACCTGAACGATCTGCCTTACCGTTCCGGCTTCTTCCCGCTGGGTCCGATTTTCGCCTTTGTGCTCTGCCTGATCATCACGCTGGGTCAGAACTACCAGGCATTCCTCAACGACAGCATCGACTGGTATGGCGTGGCGGCAACCTACATCGGCATTCCGCTGTTCCTGATTATCTGGTTCGGCTACAAGCTGACGCGCGGCAGCCGTTTCGTTAAGTACAGCGAGATGGAGTTCCCGGTTCACAAAGAGTAACTCTGCGTCATCGCCCGCACAAAACCCGCCAGGGATGGCGGGTTCTGCGTCTTTGCGAAAGGCGCAGGCTCCCTGAGCCATTCTCCTGCCTGCAACACCGTTTTTTACTGTTTTTTCACGTCTCGCTTATGTTCTCGAATTGATAATTATTATCACCTGCACTATTGTGGCTGCGTTTTCTGACGTGATAGCCACACAGGGTTCAAACATGACTACCGAAACTTCGCTGCTGGCGGGGGAAGAGACGCTTCACCACACCATGCAGAACTATCATCAGGTGCTGCGCCGCCGCTTAATCTGGATTGGCGTGCTGCTGCTGGCGATACTCGCCTCGCTGATCCTCGACTTCACGCTGGGTCCGGCGGGACTCTCACTTGAAACGCTGTGGAATACGCTGCTCAGCCCCGAGAGCGTCGATGCCGGCACGCGCGTCATTGTCTGGGACATTCGTCTGCCCTATGCGCTGATGGCGCTGGTAGTGGGCCTGTCGCTGGGTCTGGCGGGCGCAGAAATGCAGACCATCCTGAATAACCCGCTGGCCAGTCCGTTTACCCTCGGTGTCTCATCGGCGGCGGCGTTTGGTGCCGCGCTGGCCATCATCCTCGGCGTGGGTATTCCCGGCATTCCCGATCAGTGGTTAATTTCTGCCAATGCCTTTGTCTTTGCCCTGTTTGCCGCGCTGATGCTGGATGCCGTAACCCGCTGGACTCAGGTCTCTTCGGCAGGCGTGGTGCTGTTCGGTATCGCGCTGGTCTTCACCTTTAACGCCCTGGTATCCATGATGCAGTTCATCGCCAGTGAAGATACCCTGCAGGGCCTGGTGTTCTGGACCATGGGCAGCCTGGCGCGCGCCTCCTGGGAGAAGCTGGGCGTGCTGAGCGTGGCGCTGGCCATTCTGGTGCCGTTTTCCATGATGAGCAGCTGGAAGCTGACGGCGCTGCGTCTGGGCGAAGACCGCGCGGTAAGCTTTGGCATTGACGTGCGTCGTCTGCGCCTGACTACGTTACTGCGCATCAGTATCCTCTCTGCCCTGGCGGTCGCGTTTGTCGGCCCGATCGGTTTCATTGGGCTGGTCGCACCCCATATCGCCCGCATGATGTTTGGTGAAGATCACCGTTTCTATCTGCCCGCCAGTGCGCTGGTTGGCGCGCTGGTGCTGTCGCTGGCGTCGGTCGCCTCGAAAAACCTGCTCCCCGGTGTAATCATCCCGGTTGGCATTGTCACCTCACTGATTGGCGTGCCGTTCTTCCTGAGTATTATTCTGCGTCATCGGGGGACGGTATGATGGAACAGGGTCTGACGTTACGCGGCTTCAGTGCCGGGTACCCAAAAAATAAAGTCATTGATAATCTTAATATCGCGCCGCTGCCGCGCGGCGAGATCACCGTGCTGCTGGGGCCGAATGGCTGTGGTAAATCGACGCTGCTGCGGGCACTGGCCGGTCTGAATAAAGGCCAGGGCGAGATGTGGCTCAACGGTGAAGATCTTATGACCCAGCCGTTTGCCCGGCGTGCGAAGAACGTGGTTTATCTGCCGCAGTCGCTGCCTGCGGGCGTACATCTGCATGTGCTGGAGTCGATCATCGTGGCGCAGCGTGCCTCCGGTGGTCTGCACAGCGCCAGCAGCGAAGCGGAAATCATGCATCTGCTGGAACAACTGGGCATTGCCCATCTGGCGATGCGATATCTCGATCAGCTCTCCGGCGGACAGAAACAGCTGGTCGGGCTGGCGCAGTCACTGATCCGTCGCCCTAAGCTGCTGCTGCTGGATGAACCGCTGAGTGCGCTGGATCTCAACTACCAGTTTCACGTAATGGACCTGGTGCGGCGCGAAACCGCCCAGCGTAACATCGTGACGGTGGTAGTGGTGCATGACATCAATATTGCACTGCGTCATGCGCAACATGCGCTGATGCTGAAGCAGGGCGCGCTGGTGGCGGAAGGGCAGCCGGATAAGGTGATCACGCCTGCCACTCTGGCAAAGGTGTATGGCGTCGATGGTCGTATCGAACACTGCTCGCGTGGTATCCCGCAGGTGATGATCGACGGGCTGACCGGCCCGGCACTGGTCTGATATTGAGGAGGCGTCCGGTAGGGCGCTGAGCATCACTGTTCTGAGAAAGGCATTTTTACAGGGCAGGCTGGCAGGACACTGGCTCTGTGACAGAGCGTTAGCCAGCAGAGCAGGCATAAAAGTTCAGGGCCGCGATTGCGGCCCTGATTGTTTACGCCAGCAGATGCTGCGCATGGAAGCGCAGATGATCTTCCACAAAGCTGGCTATAAAGAAGTAGCTATGGTCATAACCTGGCTGAATGCGCAACGTCAGCGGGAAACCCACCTCATTCGCGACCTCTTGTAACCGCTCCGGTTGCAGCTGATCGGCCAGGAACTGATCGCTGTCGCCCTGATCGATCAGCATTGGCAGCCGATGCGACACCTCCGCCATCAGCTGGCAGCTGTCATATTCCCGCCACGCCGCACGATCGTCGCCCAGATAGGCCTGAAACGCTTTCTGGCCCCAGGGTACCTGCATCGGATTCACAATCGGAGCAAAAGCGGAAGCCGAGGCAAAGCGGTTACCCAGACGCAGCGCCAGCATCAGCGCGCCGTGTCCGCCCATGGAGTGACCCATAATCGACTGACGTTCACTGACCTTGAAGTTATCCGCAATCAGGGCGGGTAACTCGCTGCTCAGATAATCGAACATGCGGAAATGGCTGGCCCAGGGCTGTTGGGTGGCATTGAGATAAAATCCCGCGCCCTGACCCAGATCGTATCCTTCATCATTCGCAACCCCTTCGCCGCGCGGGCTGGTGTCCGGCATAATCAGCACCAGACCCAGTTCCGCTGCAACCCGCTGTGCACCGGCTTTGCTGGTGAAGTTCTCATCGTTGCAGGTCAGCCCGGCCAGAAACCAGACCACCGGCGGCGGCGCATCACCGTGCGGCCCAGGCAGATAGATGCTGAAGGTCATCGGGCAGTTCAGCAGCAAAGACTGATGACGCCAGCGCTGTTGCCAGCCGCCAAAAATACGGTGTTCTTCCAGTAGCTCCAGAGTGGATGCCATAACGCCTCCTGATTACTTGTTAAAGTGCACGACCGAGCGAATCGATTTTCCTTCGTGCATCAAATCAAAGGCGTCGTTGATCTCTTCCAGCGGCATGGTGTGGGTGATGAAGTCGTTCAGCGCAAATTTACCGTCGAGGTAATCCTGCACAATGCCAGGCAGCTGCGAACGGCCTTTTACGCCGCCAAACGCAGAACCACGCCAGACGCGGCCGGTCACCAGCTGGAACGGACGAGTGGAGATCTCTTCACCGGCACCGGCGACGCCGATAATCACGGACTCGCCCCAGCCTTTGTGGCAGCACTCCAGCGCGGAACGCATCACGTTGACGTTGCCGATACATTCAAATGAGAAATCCACGCCGCCGTCGGTCAGCTCGACAATCACATCCTGAATCGGCTTGTCGTAATCTTTCGGGTTGATCAGATCGGTGGCACCCAGTTTGCGTGCCAGATCGAATTTGCTGGTGTTAAGGTCGATGGCAATGATGCGGCCCGCTTTCGCCATCTTCGCGCCGATGACCGCAGAGAGGCCAATGCCGCCGAGACCGAAAATCGCCACGGTATCGCCTTCTTTCACTTTGGCGGTGTTCATCACCGCGCCCATGCCAGTGGTCACGCCACAGCCCAGCAGACAAACCTCTTCCAGCGGCGCTTCTTTACTGATTTTCGCCAGCGAGATCTCCGGGATTACCGTGTACTCAGAGAAGGTTGAGGTGCCCATATAGTGGAAAATGGGTTTGCCATCTTTAAAGAAACGGGTGGTGCCATCCGGCATCAGGCCTTTACCCTGAGTGGTACGGATCGCCTGGCAGAGGTTAGTTTTGCCTGAAAGACAATATTTACATTTGCCACACTCCGGGGTGTAGAGCGGAATGACGTGGTCACCCACTTCAACGCTGGTCACGCCTTCGCCCACGGCTTCGACGATGCCGCCGCCTTCATGGCCAAGAATCGCCGGGAAAACGCCTTCCGGGTCGGTGCCGGACAGGGTGTAGGCGTCGGTATGACAGACGCCGGTCGCGACGATACGCACCAGCACTTCACCTTTCTGCGGTGGCATTAAATCAACTTCTTCGATTTTCAGCGGTTCGCCAGCAGCCCAGGCAACAGCGGCACGGGTTTTGATCATATTCATGCAATCCCTCTTCCAGTCAGATTGTGACGCGCAGTGGCGCCGGGTGGTCGTGATGATTCAAAGCCTGGTGGGTCAGGCTCTTAAACATAGCGTGGAACGCTTATTCCGCCGCCTGTAATGGGTAAATCAGCTCATCGTTGAGCGGACGATCGTCAAATTGTTCAATAATCAGGTACTTCAGTGCTTCAACATTCGGCGTAAAGGCGTCGCGTCGCCACATCAGCCAGGTGGCGGTGTCGCGATAAGCGGGAGGTAACGTATGCGCCTGCACCCGTGTCCGATCCGCCATCTGCTTCAGCACCGAGGCCGGAATCATCGCTACGCCCGCACCGCCTGCCACGCAGGCCAGCATGGCGTGATAGGACTGAATCTCCATCACACTGTTGGGCGCAGTCTGGCTGTCCCGATACCAGCTCTCCAGCTTCACCCGGTAAGAGCAGCTGTTGCGAAAGGCAAACAGGGTATCGTCCTGCACGTCGCGCGCGGTGGCGATTGGCGCATGATCGAGGCCGGTGATCAGTATCATCTCTTCGCGAAAGGCGATGCAGCCATTGAGATCGTCATGGGAGACCGGGCCATCCACCAGCGCGGCCGCCAGGGTGCCTTCACGCACCCGATCGATGATTTCGCCCGAGGTGCCGGTAATCAGCGATAGCGCCACTTTGGGGAAGCGCTGGTGATAGGCGGCGAGCAGGCCGGGCAGACGCGTCGCCGCGGTGCTCTCCATTGAGCCCAGCGCAAAGTTGCCCGCCGGTTCACCGGTGCGGGTCATGCTCATCGCTTCTTCACTTAATGCCAGGATACGCTGCGCATAATTCAGAAAATTATGGCCCATTGGTGACAGGCGAATGCGCTGTTTCTCACGAATAAAGAGATCCACACCTAATTCTTCTTCCAGCTGGCGCAGCCGCGTGGTGAGATTAGAGGGGACGCGATGCAGCTGTTCTGCTGCGCGCGCCAGTGAACCCGTTTCGGCGACGGAACAGAACATACGCAGCTGAACTAAATCCATATATTCTCTTCCTGTAAGCAAGTTGGTTAAAATTATTCACTTTCCGTGAGTTTAATCATCCTGCATGCTGTTAGCAAGTCAGAAGAGATCTCAGGGCAGAACAACAGGAGTTCAGCAATGGCGTTACGCGTCGCGCTCAGCGCGTTTTTAACCTTATTTGTCGCGATGGGCATTGGCCGGTTTGCCTTTACGCCCCAGGTGCCGCTGATGATTCAGGCACACCAGCTGACACTCACCAGTGCCAGCCTGGTCGCGGCACTTAATTATCTTGGCTATCTGTGTGGCTCATTTGATGCCATGCGCGCACACCGGCGGGTTGAGCTGCGATTGCAGGCGGGCGTATGGGGCGCGGTGATCCTGACCCTGCTCTCAGCATTCGCCAGCGGACCGTGGCTGCACGGCGCAATCCGCTTTCTGATTGGCTGGTCCAGCGGCTGGGCGATGGTGCTGGTGGCGGCCTGGAGCAATGAACAGCTGCATCGCCATGGCCGGGCAGGGCTGTCGGCGGCCGTTTTTGCCGGGCCAGGCTGCGGCATTTTTGTCAGCGGTCTGCTGGGGGTAGCGCTGCACACATTGCAGGTTTCTGCCGGTCTGGCCTGGGCCGCTTACGGTGCGCTGGCGCTGCTGCTGATTGCGCTGATTACCCGTAATCTGCCGCGTCGGGGCGAACTGCATCGCCCGGATCAGGCACCCGAGCCGCTGGTGCTGGATCGCAACCTTAAACGGCTGGTACTGAGTTACAGTCTGGCGGGCTTTGGCTACATTCTGCCCGCCACCTTTTTGTCGCAGATGGCCGCCACGCGGTTTCCGGACGGCATCTTCGCGCAGTTTGTCTGGCCGATTTTTGGCGGCGCGGCGATGATCGGCATCCTGCTGGGGATCCTGACGCGACGCTGGGGGCACAGCCACGTCCGCCTGGCACTGGTGCTGTGGGCGCAGGCGCTGGGCGTATTTGCCGCGGCGCTGCTGCCAGGCTTTAGCGGCCTGCTGGCCGGTGCGCTGCTGGTGGGGGGCGGTTTCCTCAGCGTGGTGCAGCTGTCGCTGCTCTGCGCCCGTGAGCTGGCACCCAATCATCTGCGCTACATGGCTGGCCTGCTGACCACCGGCTATGCTATCGGGCAGCTGGTCGGCCCGCTGCTCTCTTTTCTCTCCACAGCCCTGTTACATCGGCTGGAGCCTGCCCTGTGGGTTGCAGGGGTTAGCCTGGTCTGGGCCGGGCTGCTGGTGTGGCGGCGAACCGGGTGAAAAGCTTTCATCACCAATCTGATTGATTGCTGGATTCCCCGCAAAGAAAGTTTCACAATACGCGCCTGATTACAGGGCCCGCTGGCAAAAGCTGGCGGGCGCAACACCAGCCGGAGAAGAGTAAGATGAGCACCCTAAGTCAGGAAGCTGCCCTGGTTCACGAAGCGCTGCTGGCGCGTGGACTGGAAACGCCGTTACGTGCACCGACGCGCGATATAGATGACAACACACGTAAAAGTCTGATTGCCGGGCACATGACCGAGATTATGCAGCTGCTGAATCTGGATCTTGAAGATGACAGCCTGATGGAAACGCCGCATCGCATCGCCAAAATGTATGTGGATGAAGTCTTTTCCGGTCTAGACTACGCCAACTTCCCGAAAATCACCGTCATTGAGAATAAAATGAAGGTTGATGAGATGGTGACCGTGCGTGATATCACGCTGACCAGCACCTGTGAACACCACTTTGTGATCATCGATGGCAAAGCGACCGTCGCCTACATTCCCAAAGAAAAGGTGATTGGCCTGTCGAAAATCAACCGTATCGTGCAGTTCTTCGCCCAGCGCCCGCAGGTGCAGGAGCGTCTGACGCAGCAGGTTCTGGTCGCATTGCAGACGCTGCTGGGCACCAACAATGTGGCTGTTTCTATTGATGCGGTGCATTACTGTGTGAAAGCGCGTGGCGTAAAAGATGCCACCAGCGCCACCACGACGACCTCTCTGGGCGGTCTGTTCAAGTCCAGCCAGAATACCCGCCAGGAATTTTTGCGCGCGGTGCGCCATAGTTGAGTCTACGGCGGGCGCATAACGTTGCCCGCCTCAATGGTGCAGGTGCCGCATGCAACGCTATCACGCGCTGGATTTCATTCGTGGATGTGCCATTCTCGGCATTCTGCTGCTCAATATTGTCGGCTTCGGCCTGCCTTCTGCCGCCTACCTTAATCCGGCCTGGCAGGGCAGCGTCAGCCTGTCCGATGTCTGGACATGGGCGATCTCTGACGCCTTTGCCCAGCTCAAATTCCTCACCCTGTTTGCGCTGCTGTTTGGCGCAGGGCTGCAAATGCAGCTGCCACGCGGCAGTCGCTGGCTGACTGCCCGGCTCTCACTGCTGGTGCTGATCGGTTTTCTGCACGGCGTTTTTCTCTGGGAGGGCGATATCCTGCTGGACTACGGCATTATCGGGTTGGTGGTCTGGCGGGTAGTGCGCGATGTCCCTTCCACCCGCAGCCTGATGAATACCGGCATTCTGCTCTATCTGGTGGGCTGTGGCGTTCTGCTGGTGTTTGGGTCAATCTCCGATCCTGAACCGACCCGATCCTGGCTGCCAGGTGCTGCCGATCTGCAATATGAACAGTACTGGAAACTGACCGGCGGCTGGGAAGCGATACAGAACCGGCTGGATCATCTCTCGTCAGGACTGATGGCGCTGGCGGCGCAGTATGGCTGGCAGCTGGCGGGCCTGATGATGATCGGTGGCGCACTGCTGCGCAGTGGCTGGCTGCTCGGCGAGTTTTCAGCGCAACATTACCGTCAGGCGGCGGCGCTGCTGCTGACGATGGGGTTATTAATTGCGGTGGCCGGTGTGGCAGCGCAATGGCTGTTACATTGGGAATTCCGCTGGACCGCTTTTTATCTGCAAACCCCGCGCGATCTCGCCAGCCCGCTGATTAGCCTGGGCTATGCCGCGCTCTGTCTGGCTTACTGGCCGCAGATAGCGCGCTGGCGCATCAGCTATGCCATTCAGTGCGTGGGCCGCATGGCGCTGACCAACTATCTGCTGCAGTCGCTGATCTGCACCACGCTGTTCTATCGCTTCGGCTTCTATATGCACTTCACCCGGCCGGAACTGGTGCTGATGGTGCCTGCGGTCTGGCTTATCAATATCCTGTTTTCACTCATCTGGTTACATTTCTTCGCACAGGGTCCGCTCGAGTGGCTGTGGCGGCGGCTCACGCTGATCTCAGCCGGTAAATCGCGCATCACTGACAACGCCAGATAATGACCGCCATCACAAAGGTTACAGAATTGTATGTAACCGTTTTCATTGATGTGACGCAATTCACGCTGTACGCCTCCTGCCCCTGACAAAATAGCGCCGGTGTTCAACCCGGCGTGATGCCTTATTTTTCCTCTGTGGAACTGCTGCATGATAACAATTCGTGATGTTGCCCGTCAGGCTGGCGTGTCGGTGGCGACCGTGTCGCGCGTCCTCAATCAGAGCAGCGCCGTCACCTCTGACACCCGCGACGCCGTGTTACAGGCGGTGGAAGCGCTGGGCTATCGGCCCAACGCCAATGCGCAGGCGCTGGCGACGCAGGTCAGTGACACCATTGGCGTGGTGGTGATGGATGTTTCGGATCCCTTCTTCGGTGCACTGGTTAAAGCGGTGGATACCGTGGCGCAGCGCGTGCACAAACATGTGTTAATCAGCAACTCCTGGCATCAGGAAGAGAAAGAGCGTCATGCCATTGAAGTGCTGATTCGTCAGCGTTGCAGCGCCCTGGTGGTACACGCGAAAACGCTGCCTGACGCTGAACTGGCGGATTTTATGCGCCACGTTCCGGGCATGGTGGTGATTAACCGCATCGTGCCCGGATTTGAACACCGCAGTGTCAGTCTGGATAACGTCACGGGTGCGTTGATGGCCTCACGAACCCTGCTACAGCAGGGGCATAGCCGCATTGGCTACCTTTGTTCCAGCCATCCCATCGAAGATGTGGCGCAGCGCCGTGAAGGGTGGATTCAGGCGATGGCAGAGCAGGGCATCCGGCCGCAGGAGAGCTGGATAGCCAGCGCAGAGCCCGATATGCAGGGCGGCGAAGCGGCGATGGTGGAGCTGCTGGGACGCAATCTCAATCTCAGTGCGGTGTTTGCCTATAACGACGGCATGGCGGCTGGCGCACTCACTGCGCTGAAAGACAACGGCATCCAGGTGCCACAGCATTTTTCTGTCATTGGCTTTGATGACATCCCCATTTCCCGTTACACCGACCCACAGTTAACCACTGTGCGCTATCCCATTGTATCTATGGCAAAAATCGCCACTGAACTGGCGCTGCAGGGCGCAGCCGGACTGCTGGATGACACGGCAACGCACATCTTTATGCCAACGCTGGTGCGGCGTCATTCGGTGGCGCAGCGGCAAAATGTGGAGTCCGTCACTAATTCAGGCGATTCAGCCATGTAACCGTTTTCAATCTGTGATTACATTCACAGTTAATTAACATTGCTCTCACTATGATGGCAGCGTCTTACCGGACTGAAACATTATGTAACGCCAGTGTAACGGCATCAGTTGTGGTCTCAGTAGCCGGTTAAAGGGTTTATACCCTCTTCATGGAAGCATTCTGGCACAGGGAAGTCAGGTTTTAGACGGTGTTCAATGGCTTAACATTCTCATTACGTTAATCGACGCGCCGATCTGTTTTACCGATTGCTCTCCCGCCTGTATGGCGCGGTAGCGCTAAAAAGACCCTGCATAATAAAACCGGAGATACCATGAATAAGAAGGTTTTCACGCTTACAGCACTGGTTGCCAGCATGATGTTTGGTGCAACCGCTCACGCAGCTGACACCCGTATCGGCGTGACCATTTACAAATATGATGACAACTTCATGTCAATGGTACGCAAAGACATCGAGAAAGAAGCGAAAGCGATCGGTGGCGTGCAGTTGCTGATGAATGATTCACAGAATGACCAGTCCAAACAGAACGATCAGATTGACGTGCTGATGGCAAAAGGCGTGAAAGCGCTGGCGATTAACCTGGTTGACCCGGCTGCGGCTGCGGTGGTAGTAGACAAAGCGCGTGCCAACGACGTGCCGGTGGTCTTCTTCAACAAAGAACCTAACGCCAAAGTGCTGGCCGGTTATGACAAAGCTTACTATGTCGGTACCGACTCTAAAGAGTCAGGCATCATTCAGGGTCAGCTGATTGAGAAGCACTGGAAAGCCACACCCGCGTGGGATCTGAACAAAGATGGTCAGATTCAGTTCGTGCTGCTGAAAGGCGAGCCGGGCCATCCTGATGCAGAAGCCCGTACCAAATATGTGATCGATACCCTGAACAAAGATGGTCTGAAAACCCAGCAGTTAGCGATGGATACTGCAATGTGGGATACCGCGCAGGCCAAAGATAAGATGGATGCGTGGCTGTCAGGCCCGAATGCCAAAAAAATCGAAGTGGTGATTGCCAACAACGATGCGATGGCGATGGGTGCGGTTGAAGCGCTGAAAGCGCACAACATGACCTCAATCCCGGTCTTCGGCGTCGATGCACTGCCAGAAGCGCTGGCGCTGGTGAAATCCGGTGCGCTGGCCGGTACCGTGCTGAACGATGCGGAAAACCAGGCGAAAGCAACGCTGGATATTGCCAACAATCTGGCTAACGGCAAAGCTGCCACCGACGGAACAAACTTCAAGATGGTTGATAAGATCGTCCGCGTTCCTTACGTGCCGGTTGATAAAGAAAATCTGTCTCAGTTCGTGAAATAAGATCGATTACGGGCGCGACCGCTGTCGCGCCTTTTTTATGTCACCACCGTTTTTTAGCCAGGTAAAATATGGCCAGTGATAATACGACCGCGCAGCGAGAATATCTGCTGGAAATGACGGATGTCTCAAAATCATTTCCCGGCGTTAAAGCGTTAGATAATGTGAATTTAAAAGTGCGGCCTCACTCTGTTCATGCATTAATGGGCGAGAACGGTGCCGGGAAATCTACCTTATTAAAATGCCTGTTTGGTATTTATAAAAAAGATACCGGCAGTATCCTGTTTCAGGGTAAAGAGATCGACTATAAAAGTTCCAAAGAGGCGCTGGAAAATGGCGTGTCGATGGTGCATCAGGAATTAAACCTGGTCCTGCAGCGTACCGTGATGGACAATATGTGGCTTGGGCGTTATCCGCGCAAAGGCTTCTTTGTCGATCAGGATAAAATGTACCGGGATACCAAAGCGATTTTTGACGAGCTGGATATTGATATCGATCCGCGCGATAAAGTTGCCAATCTTTCTGTATCGCAGATGCAGATGATTGAAATTGCCAAAGCGTTTTCCTACGACGCGAAAATTGTGATTATGGATGAGCCGACCTCCTCGTTAACCGAGAAAGAGGTTAATCACCTGTTCACGATTATTCGTAAGCTGAAAGATCGCGGCTGTGGCATTGTTTATATTTCGCACAAAATGGAAGAGATTTTCCAGCTGTGTGATGAGATCACTATCCTGCGTGATGGTCAGTGGATCACCTCTCAGCCGCTGGAAGGGCTGGATATGGATAAGATCATCTCCATGATGGTTGGCCGTTCACTGAACCAGCGTTTCCCTGACCGTACTAACGTGCCAGGCGAGACGATTCTTGAGGTGCGTCATCTGACGTCACTGCGTCAGCCATCGATTCGCGACATCTCATTTGATTTGCGTAAAGGAGAGATACTCGGTATTGCCGGGCTGGTGGGCGCCAAACGTACCGATATCGTCGAAACGCTGTTTGGCATTCGCGAAAAATCGGGCGGCACCATTAAACTGCATGGCAAACCGATTAATAATCACAGCGCCAATGAAGCCATTAACCACGGTTTTGCGCTGGTGACTGAAGAGCGTCGCTCAACCGGTATTTATGCTTTCCTCGACATTGGTTTTAACTCGCTTATTTCCAATATCAAAAAATATAAAAACAGTATGGGACTGCTGGATAATAAACGCATGAAGAGTGATACCCAATGGGTGATCGATTCTATGCGTGTAAAAACGCCAGGCCACCATACTCAGATTGGTTCGCTTTCGGGCGGTAACCAGCAAAAAGTGATTATTGGCCGCTGGTTATTGACCCAGCCTGAAATCCTGATGCTTGATGAACCCACTCGCGGTATTGATGTTGGTGCAAAATTCGAAATTTACCAGTTAATTGCTGAGCTGGCGAAAAGAGAAAAGGGCATCATTATTATCTCATCCGAAATGCCGGAGCTGTTAGGCATTACCGATCGTATTCTGGTAATGAGTAATGGTCTGGTAGCAGGCATAGTTGATACCAAAACGACCACGCAGAACGAAATATTGCGTTTAGCGTCATTACACCTTTAATGAAGCAAGGGCTGTTAACATGAAAGCGACTACAAAAAAGAATGCGCTAACCTGGTTAAAAGAGGGCGGCATTTATGTCGTGCTGCTGGTATTGCTGGCTATTATTATTTTCCAGGACCCCTCATTTTTAAGTTTAATGAACCTGAGTAATATTCTGACCCAATCTTCGGTGCGCATTATTATTGCACTGGGTGTGGCGGGTCTGATTGTGACCCAGGGTACTGACCTGTCAGCCGGACGTCAGGTCGGTCTGGCGGCGGTGGTCGCCGCGACGCTGCTGCAGGCGATGGATAACGCGAACAAGGTCTTCCCGACGCTGGATACGGTGCCGATTCCACTGGTTATTCTGACCGTGTGCATCATCGGCGGCGTGATTGGTCTGGTCAACGGTGTGATTATTGCTTACCTCAAGGTAACGCCATTTATCACCACGCTGGGCACCATGATCATCGTTTACGGTATCAACTCACTCTATTACGACTTTGTTGGCGCATCACCGATTGCCGGTTTTGATACAGGGTTCTCGAAATTTACCCAGGGCTTCTTACGCTTTGGTGATTTCAAGCTTTCGTTCATCACCTTCTACGCCGTGATTGCCATTATTTTCGTCTGGGTGCTGTGGAACAAAACCCGCTTCGGCAAGAACATTTTTGCTATCGGCGGTAACCCGGAAGCGGCGAAAGTCTCAGGCGTTAACGTCAACCTGAACCTGATCATGATTTATGCCCTGTCAGGTGTGTTCTACGCCTTCGGCGGGATGCTGGAAGCGGGGCGTATCGGTTCGGCCACCAACAACCTTGGCTTTATGTATGAGCTGGATGCGATTGCGGCCTGTGTGGTCGGCGGTGTCTCCTTCGCCGGTGGGGTGGGTAGCGTGGCGGGCGTAGTGACCGGTGTGTTGATCTTCACCGTCATCAACTATGGTCTGACCTATATCGGCGTTAACCCTTACTGGCAGTACATCATTAAAGGCGGCATCATCATCTTCGCCGTGGCGCTGGATTCCCTGAAATATTCTCGTAAGAAGTAAGTCCAACTCCACGCTAAAGAAGCGACCTTCGGGTCGCTTTTTTATTATGTAAAAGAAGGGATTGTTGCTGGAGTGCAGGCATTGTTGCTGGAGTGCATGCCTTGTCGCTGTGAGATCGAGTCTGCGAAGGGAACACGGTCAGATCGGAAAGTCGCAAAAGCCGTCATCCA